>CAVVXS010000007.1:1700000-2027590 GCA_963752225.1 uncultured Alphaproteobacteria bacterium
CCAAGTCACAGCATCATCCCAAGCGAAAGCCCAGAACAAAAACCCCAACCAAACTCACGTCCAACAACAAACACCCAAAGCCTCGGCAAACAGACCAAGCCAAACATAAAAGCCGCCAAAAACACCCGCCAACGTGCCATCCCTCAACAGAATAACACATCAGCAAAGCGCCAAAACGCCGCCAACATATCCCTTCCATAACCGATTTACTTGTCAAATGAGCGTCGAGCCCGGCAAGGAGCGCCGTGTTCGGGAGGCGGGTTCTAGGCCCCCGCCGAGACTGTGTCAACTGAATTACGCTGCCTCGCCTAACAGCGGATTAACAAGGCGATTTCAGGCACTTAGCGACGATCTGCACTGCCTGCGGCGCGACGCACCGCCGATCAACCCAGCTATGCGCTGGGGCGGTGCATGACCACGTGCACCGCCCCAGCGCATTTCAGCCTCTGTGACGCCTCAGGCAGCCTCCTCCAGCTTGCCATTCAGCAGCAGCCCATCCCGCGACGCCGACACGTGGACCGTGTCGCCGTCCCGAACCGAGCCATCGAGCAGCAGCTGCGCCAAGGCGTTCTGCAGGTTGCGCTGAAGCACACGCTTCAACGGCCGAGCGCCATAGACCGGGTCGTAGCCCTGCTCGGCCAGCCATTCCAACGCGGCCGGGTCGAGGTCGAGTGCGATCTTGCGATCGGCCAGCAGCTTGCGCAGCCCGGCGAGCTGGATGTCGACGATGACCGCCATGTCCGACCGCTGCAGCCGCCGGAACAGCACGATCTCATCAAGCCGGTTCAGGAATTCCGGCCGGAAATGGTCGCGCACCACCTTCATCACCTGCGCCGAGGCCAAGGGCGAGATCGGTCCGTCCACCTGCTGTGCCAGCACGTCGCTGCCCAGATTGCTGGTCAGCACGATAATGGTGTTGCGGAAGTCCACCGTCCGCCCCTGCCCGTCCGTCAGGCGGCCATCGTCAAGCACCTGAAGGAGGATGTTGAAGACGTCCTCGTGCGCCTTCTCGACCTCGTCGAACAGGATGACCTGGTAGGGACGCCGTCGCACGGCCTCGGTCAACACCCCGCCTTCGTCATAACCCACGTAGCCCGGAGGCGCGCCGATCAGCCGGCTGACGGCGTGCTTCTCCATGAACTCGCTCATGTCGATCCGCACCATCGCCCGGTCGTCGTCGAACAGGAACGCCGCCAGCGCTTTCGTAAGCTCGGTCTTGCCGACGCCGGTCGGGCCGAGAAACAGAAAGCTGCCGATTGGGCGGTTCGGGTCCTGCAGGCCCGCCCGCGCACGCCGGACCGCGTTGGCCACCGCCCGCAGCGCATCCTCCTGCCCCACCACCCGGCGGCGCAGCTCGTCCTCCATGCGCAGCAGCTTGGCCCGCTCGCCTTCCAGCATGCGATCAACCGGCACGCCGGTCCAGCGGCTGACGACGCCGGCGACCTGATCCTCGGTCACCGCCTCGTTGACCAGCCGGCTCGCATCGCCGCCGTCGCCGGCCGCGATCTGCTTTTCCAGCTCGGGGATGCGGCCGTAGAGCAGCTCGGACGCCTTCGCGAAATCCTGCCGCCGCTGCGCCTGCTCAACCTCGATCCGCGCCTGGTCGAGCTGCTCCTTCAGCTTCTGCGTGTCGGCCAGGCGGCCCTTCTCGGCCCGCCACGAGCCGGTCATCGCGTCGGAGCGCTCGGCCAAGTCGGCAATCTCGGCCTCGAGCCGCTCGAGCCGGTCGCGCGAGGCGGCGTCGCTTTCCTTGCGCAGCGCCTCGCGCTCGATCCGCAGCTGCATCAGCCGGCGGTCGAGTTCGTCGAGCTCCTCGGGCTTGCTGTCCACCTCCATCCGCAGCCGGCTCGCCGCCTCGTCGATCAGGTCGATCGCCTTGTCGGGCAAGAAGCGGTCGGTGATGTAGCGGTTGCTGAGTGTCGCCGCGGCAACCAGCGCGCCGTCGGTGATCCGCACGCCGTGGTGCAGCTCGTACTTGTCCTTGATGCCGCGCAGGATGCTGATGGTGTCGGCGACCGTCGGCTCGCCCACGAACACCGCCTGGAAACGCCGGGCCAAGGCCGCGTCCTTCTCGATGTGCTTGCGGTACTCGTCGAGCGTGGTGGCGCCGACGCAATGCAGCACGCCGCGCGCGAGCTCCGGCTTGATCAGGTTCGAGGCGTCCATCGCGCCGTCCGCGCGCCCGGCGCCGACCAGCGTGTGCATCTCGTCGATGAACAGCACCACCTCGCCGTTGGCGCCCTCGATCTCCTTCAGCACCGCCTTCAGCCGTTCCTCGAACTCGCCGCGGTACTTGGCGCCGGCGACCATGGCGCCGAGGTCGAGCGCCATCAGCCGCTTGTTGCGCAGCGCCTCGGGCACGTCGCCGTTGACGATGCGCAGCGCCAACCCTTCGACGATCGCGGTCTTGCCGACGCCGGGCTCACCGATCAGCACCGGGTTGTTCTTGGTGCGGCGGGCCAGGATCTGGATGGTGCGGCGAATTTCCTCGTCACGGCCGATCACCGGGTCGAGCTTGCCGTCGCGGGCCAAGGCCGTCATGTCGCGGGCGTACTTGTTGAGCGCGTCGAACGTCGCTTCGGCATTGGCGCTGTCGACGGTGCGGCCTTTGCGCAGGTCGGCGACCGCCTTGTCCAACGCGGCGGGGGTGGCGCCGCCCGAGCGCAAAGCGCGACCCGCTTGGGTGTCGCTGGCGGCGAGCGCCTGCAGCAACCGGTCCTGCGCCACATAGGCGTCGCCCGCCTTGGTGGCGGCCTGCTGCGCCGCATCGAGGACGCGATGCAGGTCGGGCGTCACTTGCGGCTGCCCGGCGCCGCTCCCTTGCACTTTCGGCTGCTTGGCGACTTCCGCGTCAGCCGCCTGCTGCACGGCCTTCGCGTCGCCGCCGGCTGCACGGATCAGCCCGGCGCTGGCGCCTTCCTCGTCGTCCAGCAATGCTTTCAGAAGGTGTTCCGGCGTCAGCCGCTGGTTGAACTCACGAACCGCTATCGTCTGCGCGGCCTGCAGGAATCCCTTGGAGCGTTCGGTGAACTTCTCGATATCCATCTGTCCCTCTCAATCAGGCGACAACCGTGCCGCCGATCGCGTCCCTCTTGGAGGCAACGCCGGGGCGGCTCGTCACTCTGGCGATATGGGATGCACGAAAACCGCGCTCAAGGGATTGATCTATGACAACGACCGCTCGGCTGGGATGAACCAATCCCGAGCCCCGGCGCCACCCGCTCTGACCGGCTGCGACCGGGTCGGGCCTCAGCTTGTCGCGAACCGCTGCTCGATCCGGCGACGCAGCTTGCCTATCCGACCGACCCCGGCGAGACGTCGGTCGAGGAACGCGAGCGTTGCCGTGCCGCCGGGGCTGTCGTCGCGCAGCCAGAACAGCAGCGTCGCGCTGTAGACCGCCCCAAGGATCGCCCGCTTGGTATACCAGCTGAAATCCGCCGAGGCGTCGCCCGCCGCATGCCAAATCGTGTCGACCGTCCGCGCCGTGCAACGCGCCGCCAGCAGGCCGTGGCCCGGCACCAGCAAGACCCCCAACGCGCGCCTGACCGCGTCCTTGTAGGGCGCGTTGCGCTCGAAGCGGGCGGCGATCACGGCCTTGACCCGCGCCGGCAGCCGCATCTCCGGCCCGACCCGGTCGGCGGCGTCCGCTTCCATCCAGCGGTCGGCAAGGTCGCAGTAGGCCTCGACCATGTCGGCCGGACCGCCCGGGAACAGCAGGTCCGCGTCCGGGCCCGCGGCTTCGGTCAGCGCGCCAAACGACCAGCCTTGCGTGTTGGCCAACGGCAGGAGGGCGAGGATCGCGGCGTCGCGCTCAGGACTGCGCTCGGGCAGCATCATGGCCGGCGTTCCGAAGCAGGCGCTCCGGCGGTTGGCGCCAGTTGCGCGCGGGCGAGTTCCTCGTTGAAGCCGAACTGGGTGAAGTCGTTCATGCGCATCGGGTAGAGAATGCCGTCGAGATGGTCGAATTCATGCTGCACGACGCCGGCGTGAAAGCCGGTCGCGAGCGCACCGACCGGCCGGTTGTCGGTATCGACCCCGGAATAGCGCACCCGCGTATGGCGCGGCACCGCCGCGCGCAGGCCCGGAATGGACAAGCACCCCTCCCAGCGCAGGACCTTTTCCTCGCCCAGCAGCTCCAGTTCCGGGTTGATGACGACAGTGTTCGGCATCTCGCCGTCGCCCTCGGCCGGCTGGGTACGGCCTGGCGGCACGCGGAACACGAATAAGCGGAGCGGCACGTGGACTTGCGGTGCCGCGAGGCCTGCGCCTGCCGCATCTTCCATGGTCTCAATCATGTCCGCCACCAAGCGGCGGATTTCGGGGGACGTCGGATCTGCGACCGGCTCGGCGCGGGTCAGCAGGACGGGGTGGCCCATGCGGGCGATCTTGAGGATGGCCATCGCCGCCGGTCTAGCGCGCGGCCGCGGCCGGTGCACGAAACCTTTTGGCGAGGCGCAAGGTTGGTGTTATAGCGCGGGGCCCGCCGGGTCCCGTGCGGCGACGATTTCACGCGCCCGTGAGCATCTCGACGATGCGAAGGCGCCTTGCAGACAGGAGATGGCGGCCAAGTGCAGGTTCTGGTTCGAGACAACAATGTCGATCAGGCGCTGAAGGCGCTCAAGAAGAAGATGCAGCGCGAAGGCGTGTTTCGCGAGATGAAGCTGCGCCGCCACTACGAAAAGCCGTCCGAACGCCGCGCCCGTGAGGCTGCCGAAGCAGTTCGGCGTGCCCGTAAGATGGAGCGCAAGCGCCTCGAGCGCGAAGGCTTCTAAACCGCTTCTCGATCGCAGGCGGCTTGCCGTCGCTGTGCCTGGCAGCGCGGCCTGCCTCTGCCTACGCCCTTAATACCCAGCAACGTTGGTTGCTCCCCCCGCCGCCGCACGCCCTGCGTCGCCTTTCAGATGCAGGGCTGACCGAAACGTGATCGCGTCGCTCGGCGTGGTTTAAAGCAGCAGCGGTGCTGCCATTTTCGATCATCTTACAGGGTGTTCTGACAGGCTGAGCCGTAAGCCGGCCCGTCCGCCCGCGCCTGCGGCCGCTCTCCGCCACGGGCTGATCTCTGCTGCGCCGCAATATCGCCCTGATTGCGACGCTGTAGTGGGGGACAGACCGAGACAGGAGCCACCCCACATGCGTATTGCGCAGATCGCGCCCTTGCACGAGGCCGTCCCGCCGAAGCTCTACGGCGGCACGGAGCGGGTCGTGTCGTTCCTGACCGAGGAGTTGGTCGCGCTCGGCCATGACGTCACCCTGTTCGCGAGCGGCGACAGTGTCACGTCGGCCCGGCTGGAGCCGATCTGGCCGCGCGCCCTGCGCCTCGACCCCGCGATCCGCGACCCGATCGCGCCGCACATGCTGCTGATGGAAGCGTGCCGGCGGCAGGCGGATGATTTCGACGTCATGCACTTCCACGTCGACTATTGGCCGTTCAGCATCTTCGGCCGGCAGCGCACGCCGTTCGTCACCACCCTGCATGGCCGGCTCGACCTCGCCGAGCTGCAGCCGATCTTCGACACGTTCCCCAACGTGCCGGTGGTCAGCATCAGCGACAACCAGCGGCGGCCGTTGCCGCAGGCCCGCTTCGTGGAAACCGTTTACCACGGCCTGCCGGCCAATCTCCTGACGCCGCAGCCGAAGAAGCCAGAATACCTCGCCTTCCTCGGCCGCATCGCGCCGGAAAAGGGGCCGGACCGCGCCATCCGCATCGCCCGCGCGGCCGGCATCCCGCTGAAGATGGCGGCGAAGGTGGATCGGGTGGATCAAGTCTACTTCGACACCGTCGTGCGCCCGATGCTGGCCGAAGGCGGCGTCGAGTTGATCGGCGAGATCAGCGACGCGCAAAAGCCGGACTTCCTCAGCGGCGCCGTCGGCCTGCTGATGCCGATCGACTGGCCGGAGCCGTTCGGCTTGGTGATGATCGAGGCGATGGCGTGCGGCACCCCGGTAATCGCGTTCAACCGCGGCTCCGTCCCGGAGATCATGGACGAGGGCATCAGCGGCTTCATCGTCGAGGACGAGCACGGCGCCATCGCCGCGGTGAACCGGTTGCATACCCTGTCGCGAGCCAAGGTGCGGGCGACGTTCGACCACCGTTTCACCGCCCGCCGCATGGCCGAGGACTACCTCAAAGTGTATCGCAGCCTCGCCGGCGAGCAGCGTTCGGTGCTGCGCGCGATCCGCTGAACGGTTGCGGCGCCTGTCTCGACTTGGGGACCGGGCGCCACATTCGGGGGCCGACATTCCGCTTGCCCGGCCGGTCGGAACAGGGTTCGTTACGACGAAGACGTGCGACAATCCTTGGAGAATAAGACGATGCTGCGCAACGTGATCACCGCCGCCTGCCTCACTGCCCTGCTGTCCGGCGGGGCCGCCTTGGCCCAAGGCACGGGAACTGCCCCGACCGCCGCTCCCCCGTTCGGCACAGTGCCGTCCACCGGGGCACCGGCCACGACGCCCTACACGCCGTCGGCGCGTCCGTCCTACCGCCCGGCCGCTCCGGCCCCTGCCTCGGTGCCGAGCGGCACCAAGGTGAACCTGAACACGGCGAGTGCCGCCGAACTCGACAAGCTGCCGAAGGTGGGCAAGGCGCGCAGCAAGGCGATCCTGGACGAGCGGGCCAAGGGTCCGTTCCGCGACTGGAGCGACTTCGACGCCCGCATGAAGCACACCTCGGTCAACAACGGCGTCAAGAACTCGATCAAGGATATGGTCAGCTTCTGACCGCTCTCGCCGCCTGACACGCTCGGGGATGGGCGCCCATCCTCCGAGCCGTCAAGCCGCCTCGATCTCCGCCGTCCGCGGCAGGCTGCGTTGCGAGCCTGCCCGGGTGCAGCACAAAGCGGCGGCCCGGTTGGCCCGGGCAACCGCGTCCGCCAAGGCAAGGCCGCGATCCAGTCCGGCCGCCATCACGCCGGTAAAGCAGTCGCCGGCGGCGGTCGAGTCCACCACCGCGACGGCGTGCGCGGCAATCTGCCCCGCCCCGTTGCCGGCCCATTCCACCCCCGCCTCGCCCAGCGTGCGCACCACCGCGACGCCCAGCGCCGTCGACAATCCCGCGGCGTCGGGCGCGGCGGCGATATGGTTCGAGAGCCACGCCGCCTCGTGCTCGTTGACGACCAGGACGTCGATCCCCCGCCACGCATCCGGCGGCAGCGGCAAGGACGGCGCGAGGTTCAGCACGATCCGCGCGCCGCGGTTGCGCCGGATCAGCGAAGCGGTCTCGCCGGGATCGACCTCCATTTGCAGCAGCACGGTGTGACCCGGGCACAACCGCGCGTCCTCGACCTGATCGGCACGCGCCGCCAGGTTGGCCCCCGATCCCACGGCGATCAGGTTGCGTCCGGCCGAATCGGTGCAGATCGCCGCGCACCCGGTGACGGCGTCCGCGCGCTTGATCCGCGACAGGTCCACGCCGGCTAACAGCAACCCGGCCAGCGCATCCTCGGCCAGCGCGTCGCGGCCGACCGCACCCGCCATCGCCACTTCGGCGCCGTCGAGTGCGGCGGCCACCGCCTGGTTGGCGCCTTTGCCGCCCGGTTCGATCCGCGTCGACGGGCCCAGCACCGTTTCGCCCGGCGACGGCAGCCGGTCGAGCGGGAAGATCAGGTCGAGGTTGATCGAACCGAACACGGTGATCATCGGCCGAGCGCCGCCATCAGCTCCGACCATTCGCGCTTCGACAAGCCGCTCCCGGGCTGCTCCACCGCTTCGCCCGCGAGCATCCGGCGCACCACGCCGAGCATCCCGGCCGAGAGCGTCATCGCGCCCATGCGGTAGTCCTTGAAGGCGGCGTAGGTCGCCGGCACCCAGGCTTCGACCGAGCGGAGCATCACCTCGGCGTAGGCGCGGATCTCGTATTGCGCATGGCTGTCCGCCCGCAGCGCGAGAAAGCCGAGCAGGTTGTGCAGGTCCGACTTCCAATACCACTGGGTGTAGGTGTTGAGGGTCAGGTTCATGCGCGCCAGCTCGCGCGCGAGGCCTTGCCGACTGGGGTCGGCGCCATCTTCGTTCAGCATGGCGGCGTAGTGGTCGTAGGTGAGGGTCGCGTCCTCCCGCAGCAGCTGCAGGACCTGTTCGGCCTCCGCGCCCTCGAGCACGGCGCCGCGGCCTTGGCGGTTGCTGTCGCTTTGAGCGGCCAGGTGTTCGGGCGCCGGGATGTAGAACTCGCGGTCCAGGATCGAATAACGGGCGGAATACTCGTTCACGTTGGCCATGCGGTGGCGGATCCACTGCCGGGCCACGAAGATCGGCAGCTTCACGTGGTACTTGATCTCGCACATCTCGAACGGCGTGCTGTGCCGATGCCGCATCAGGTAGCGGATCAGCCCGGCGTCCTCGCTGACCCGGCGGGTGCCGCGGCCGTAGCTGACGCGGGCCGCCTGCACCACGGCACCGTCGTCGCCCATGTAGTCCACCACGCGGACGAAGCCGTGGTCGAGCACCGGCATCGCCTCGTACAGCATCGCTTCCAGCGCCGGCACGGTCGCCCGCCGTGTGGACGCTTGGTGGCCACGGTGGGCTTCGATTTCGGCGTGCTGTTCAGGGGTCAGGGGCATCGCATTCCCCTAGCATCGGCCAGCGTTCAAGCCTATATGTTGCAGGCTGGCTTCAACCGGCTATGGCGATAAACGAGGGTTGGAATAAGCGTTGTGGACCCGGGGGCAGTGCCCGGCGCCTCCACCATCTCGCTCCCCAAGAAGAGGGGGCGGAGGGACAGGGGGGCGAAACAGGCTCGACACGCGTAGTAAAGGATCTTCTTTTGCCCGGCATGATACCGCCGTTATCGGGTCATATCACAAGTGCCAATGACAATCATGAGGCGCTCGCGATCGCTGCGTAAGCAGTGACACGCGCGGTTCGGGGGGCACCGGGCAACAGAAGCCCCCCACTTTACCCGCGCTCGATATTCCAGAACACCGGTGCCCCGGGCAGGATGCCCTGCAGGTCGGCACGATAGGCGGTCTGCTGGAATTGCTGGCCCAGCGGCACGTACGGGACATCCTGAAACGCCTGGCGTTGGATGCGCTCGGCCAGCGGCTTCTGCTCCGCGCGATCGGCTTCCAGCCAAGCGTCGCGCAGCCGCTCGATCTCCGGACTGACTGCCCACCCCGGCGCCGCCGCCAGGCCGTTGCCGCGCAAGAACACGTTGCTGGCAGGGGTCGCGTGGTCGAGGCCCGACCAGCTGGTCTGGAACACGCTCCAGCCGCCCTTGTCCGGCGGCTCGCGATTGGTCCGGCGCTGCACCGCCGTGCCCCAATCCATCGTCTGCGCATCGAGGTTCAGCCCGAGTTCGGCGAAACAGGTCGGCCGTCACCTCCGCCAAGGCCGCGACGCTCGGGATGTCGGTCGGCATCATCAGCATGACCCGCTCGCCGCGGTAGCCGGCGGCCTCCAGCTCGCGGCGGCTGCGCGCCAGATCGCGCGGCCGGGTCAGCGATTCCATGCCTGCATCGCTGGCCAACGGCGTCCCCGGGCAGAAATAACCGACCCCGTCGGTCCAGAGCGCGCGGTCGGGTCCGCTGACCGCCTCCATGTGGTCGGATTGCGTGACCGCTCCCAGCACGGCCCGCCGGATGGCCGGATTGTCGAAGGGCGGGTGGAGTTGATTGAAGCGCATGGTGGCGATGATGCCGGACGGGTCCTGGGTCTTGACCACCAGCCGCCGATCGGCCCGCAGCGGCGGCAGCAAATCGGTGTTGGCGGCGAGCCACCAATCCACCTCGCCCCGCTGCAAAGCGGCGCTCGCCGTGGCCGCATCGGGGATGATGTGCCACTCCACGCGGTCGAAGCTGGCCCGCTTCGGCCCGGCCGTGCGGGACGGGACGCCGTCCGCGCGCGGCACGTAGCCGTCGAACCGGGCATAGGCGACGCGGGCGCCGGGCACGCGCTCGTCGGCGAGGTAGCGATACGGGCCGCTGCCGACCATTTCGCCAACCTGGGTGAACGCGTCGGCCTGTGCCAGCCGTTCCGGCATGATCACGCAAGCGCTGGGCGCCGTCTTGCCCAAGGCGTCCGGGAGCAGCGGGAACGGGCGTTTCAGCCGGAACACCACGGTGCGGTCGTCACCGGTCGAGAGGTCGTCGGTCGCCGCCAGCAAGGCCTGGCCGAAGCCGTCGCGCGTGCCCCAGCGGCGGATGCTGGCGACGCAGTCCCGCGCCAGCACGGGCGTGCCGTCGTGGAACACCAAGCCGGGCCGCAGCAGCAGCCGCCAGACCAGCCCCGCGGCCTCGGTGGTTGCGGCCTCGAGCATCTGCAAACGCGGCGCGAACTCGGCGTCCTGCCCGAACAGCGTGTCGAACACCAGGAAAGCGTGGTCGCGCGACTGATAGGCGGTGGTCCAGACCGGGTCGAGTACGGCCAGGTCCGCTTGCGGGACGAAGCGCAGCACGCGCCGCTCCGCGCCGCGGCCGAGGCGCGGGCTCGCCAGCATCGCTCCGGCTGCCGCCAGAACACCTCGTCGCCGCATGCAAGCTCTCCCATTGCGCCGAACCATCCTGGCATGGCGCCCGCCCCGTTCCCAACCGCGCGGCGAAGCGGTATCAGACACACATGGAAGATGACGAGAACGGCTCGCCGCCCGAGCGGCCCGAGAGCCTGCTGCCCTATGACGCGTGGCACGAGGAGGCCTTGCGCCATGTGGTGATCCGCGCCCTGGCCCATGTCGGCGCCGAGGGCCTGCCCGGCGAGCACCATTTCTATGTGAGCTTCCGCACCGACCGCGTCGGCGTGATCATCCCGCAACGGCTCAAGGCGCAGTACCCGCACGAGATGACCATCGTGATGCAGCACCAGTTCTGGGACCTGCAGGTGGACGAACCCGGCGGCTGGTTCAGCATCGGCCTGAGCTTCGGCGGCATTCCGACCACGCTGACGGTCCCGTTCAGCGCCATCACCGCCTTTGCCGACCCGCACGTGCAGTTCGGCCTGCGCTTTCGTCCGCAAGGCGAGGAGGCGGCCAACGACGCCGACGAGCCGCGCCCGGATAGCGCCGACCCGAAACAGGGCGCCGGGCCGAAGGCGGCCGAGTCACCGGCGTCCGGCGCCGAGGAGCCCGCCGAGCCGCCGCAGGTCGTCAGCCTCGACGCGTTCCGCAAGCGGCCGCCGGCCAAGGAGTAACGGCATGAACGCTCCCGCATCCCCGGCCGCGACGCGGCCCGACACGTTCCGCTATGCGCCGATGTTCCCGCTGGGCGACCGCGGCACGCCTTGGCGCAAGCTCGACATCGCCGGCGTCAGCACCACGACCTGCGACGGTCAGACCGTGCTGCGGATCAAGCCGGACGCGCTGAGTGAGCTCGCGTTCCAGGCTTTCCATGATGTGAGCCACCTGCTGCGGCCCAGTCACCTCGCGCAGCTGCGCAAGATCCTCGATGATCCGGAGGCGTCGGCCAACGACCGGTTCGTGGCACTCGACCTGCTGAAGAACGCCAACATCGCCGCCGGCGGCGTGCTGCCGATGTGCCAGGACACGGGCACCGCGCTGGTGTTCGGCAAGAAGGGCCAGCGCGTCTGGGTCGAGGGCGACGAGGAGGAGGCGCTGAGCTGGGGCGTCCACCGCACCTACACCGAAACCAACCTGCGCTACTCGCAGATGGCGCCGCTCAGCATGTTCGAGGAGCAGAACACCGGCAACAACCTGCCGGTGCAGTTCGACATCGCGGCCGCACCCGGCGACCACCATGCCGACGAGATGAACCTGATGTTCATCGCCAAGGGCGGCGGCAGCGCCAACAAGTTCTTCCTGTTCCAGGAGACCCGCGCGATCCTGACTCCGGCCAAGCTGCTGGCCTATCTCGATACCCGGATCAGGACGCTCGGCACGGCCGCCTGCCCGCCCTACCACCTGGCGATCGTCATCGGCGGCACCTCGGCCGAGCTGTGCCTCAAGACCGCCAAACTCGCGAGCACCAAATACCTCGACACCCTGCCGACCGAGGGCAGCCCGGCCGGTCACGCCTTCCGCGACGTCGAGATGGAGCAGCAGGTGCTCGAGCTGACCCGGCGCACCGGCATCGGCGCCCAGTTCGGTGGCAAGTATTTCTGCCACGACGTGCGGGTGATCCGCTTGCCGCGGCACGGCGCCAGCTTGCCGGTGGCGATCGGGGTG
The DNA here is from genome assembly GCA_963752225.1 of uncultured Alphaproteobacteria bacterium. GTDB lineage: Bacteria > Pseudomonadota > Alphaproteobacteria > Acetobacterales > Acetobacteraceae > JBBROS01. The sequence goes on from CAVVXS010000007.1 coordinate 1,712,107, forward strand.
TCCTGCAGCGCCGACCGCCAGATCCACGCCAAGATCACCCCCGAAGGCGTGTTCCTCGAGCAGCTCGAGACCGACCCGTCGCACTACTTGCCCGAGACCACCGACGATATCCTGGGCGGTGAGGTCGTGCGCATCGACCTCGGCCAGCCGATGGAGGCGATCCGCCGCCAGCTTTCGGCCCACCCGGTCAAGACCCGGGTTTCGCTGAACGGCACGATCGTGGTCGCCCGCGACATCGCCCATGCCAAGTTCAAGGAGCGGCTCGACCGTGGCGAGGGTGTGCCGCAGTACCTGAAAGACCACCCGGTCTACTACGCCGGCCCGGCCAAGACGCCGGCCGGGATGGCGACGGGCAGCTTCGGACCGACCACGGCCGGGCGCATGGACAGCTACGTCGCCGACCTGCAGCGCGAAGGCGGCAGCTTCGTCATGCTCGCCAAGGGCAATCGCTCGCGCGCCGTCCGCGACGCGTGCAAGGCCTATGGCGGCTTCTACCTCGGCAGCGTCGGTGGCCCGGCCGCCCGTCTGGCGCAGGACTGCATCCGCAAGGTCGAGGTGCTGGAATACCCCGAACTCGGCATGGAGGCGGTGTGGAAGATCGAAGTCGAGGACTTCCCCGCGTTCATTGTCATCGACGATAAGGGAAACGATTTCTACGACGGGTTGGAATAAGAATATGCGCTTCACGGTCGACCGGCTGGACCACGTCGTCATCAACTGCCGCGACATCGAGATCACGGCGTCCTGGTATCAGCGCGTGCTGGGCATGGAGCGTGAGGATTTCGGGCCCGACAACCGCACGGCGCTGAAATTCGGCGGCCAGAAGCTGAACCTGCGTCCGCACGACACGGACAAATACAAGTGGATCAGCGGCGCCGTAACCGAGCCGGGCTCGGCCGACCTGTGCTTCATCACTGCGGTCGGACCGGACCAAGTCGTCGAACACCTGCACACCTGCCGCGTCGCCATCGAGGCCGGTCCGGTCGGCCGCATCGGCGCTTTGGGTCCGATCCAATCCGTCTACTGCCGCGACCCGGACGGCAACCTGATCGAAATCGCGTCTTATCTGGACCGCTGAGCGACCAGAGATCCCGCGTGCCGCAGATTGCCGGGTCAGGCCCGGCAGTGACGCCGGTGCGCGCGGCCGGATCGCGTCCGGCCGTCGCGCTCCCCGGCTCCTTGCGACGTCATCCCCGGACTTGAGCCGGGGGTCCGGCCCGACCGCGAGCGTTGAGGAACGCACCGGCTCGAGAGTGCCGCGTGAAGTCCGGCCATGACGCCACGCCTGACGCTCGCGGACTACGACTTCGACCTGCCGCCCGACCGCATCGCCCACACCCCCGCGCGGCCGCGTGACAGCGCGCGGCTGCTGCACGTGGCCGACCAGCTCGGCGATCACCGGTTCACCGATCTTGCCACCCTGCTCCGCCCCGGCGACGTGCTGGTCGCCAACGACACCCGGGTCATCCCCGCCCAGCTCGCGATGCGGCGCGGCGAGGCCCGCATCGGCCTGACCCTCGACCAGCCACGGGCCGACAACACCTGGCACGCGCTGGCCCGCAATGCCCGGCGCCTGCAGCCCGGCGACAAACTGACCTCCGACGACGCCCCCGAGCTTACTGCTGAAATCCTGCAAAAAGATGAAGACGGCGGCGTGCTGCTGCGCTTCAACGACGCCTTCGCCGACGCCCTGCCCCGCGCCGGCGCGCTTGCCTTGCCGCCTTACATCGAGCGGCCGCATGGGCCGACCGCGGACGATGCCAGTGATTACCAGACCGTGTTCGCCCGCCACGAGGGAGCCGTCGCGGCGCCGACGGCCGGCCTGCACTTCTCCGCGGCCGTCTTGGAGTTGCTTGCCACTGCCGGCATTCCGCGCGTCACCGTCACCTTGCATGTCGGCGCCGGCACCTTCCTGCCGGTCCGCAGCGACGACGTGTCGCGCCATCGCATGCACGCCGAACGCGGGCGCATCACCCCCGAAGCCGCGGCCGCGATCAACGCGGCCCGGCGGATCGTCGCGGTCGGCACCACCAGCCTACGCCTGATCGAAAGCGCCGCCGACGCCGACGGCCGGGTGCAGCCGTTCGACGGCGACACGAGCCTGTTCATCACGCCGGGCTATCGCTTCCGCCGGGTCGGCGCGCTGCTGACGAACTTCCACCTGCCGCGCTCGACCTTGTTCATGCTCGTCTGCGCCTTCGCCGGCACCGAGCGCATGCGGGCGGCCTATGCCCACGCCATCCAACATGGCTATCGCTTCTACTCGTATGGCGATTCGAGCCTGCTGGAGCGCGCGTGACGTTTGGCCACACCGTCGTCGCGACCGACGGCGCCGCCCGCGCCGGCTTGCTCACGACGGCGCATGGCGAGGTCGAGACGCCCGTGTTCATGCCGGTCGGCACCGCCGGCACGGTGAAGGCGATGACCGCCGACCAGGTCCGCGGCACGGGCGCCCGGTTGATCCTCGGCAACACTTACCACCTCATGCTCCGCCCCGGCGCCGACAGGGTCGAGGCGTTGGGCGGGCTGCATCGCTTCATGGACTGGCCCGGACCGATCCTGACTGATAGCGGCGGCTTCCAGGTGATGTCGCTGGCCGGGCTGCGACGGATGGACGCGGATGGCGTGACCTTTCAATCCCATCTCGACGGCAGCCGGCATCGCCTGACGCCCGCGATCGCCACCCGCATCCAGCACCAGCTCGACGCCACGATCACCATGGCGCTCGACGAATGCACCCCCTTCCCCGCCACCCACGAGCAGGCACGTGTCAGCATGGAGTTGTCGATGCGCTGGGCCGCGCTGTCGCGGGAGGCGTTCGTGCCGCGTCCCGGCTACGCCCAGTTCGGCATCGTCCAGGGCAGCACCTTTCCCGACCTGCGCGCCACCAGCGCCGCCGCGCTCGAAGCGATCGGCTTCGAAGGCTACGCGATCGGCGGCCTCGCGGTCGGCGAGGGCCAGGCGTCCATGCTCGAGGTCCTCGACGTGACGGTCCCGCTGCTGCCGCCCGACCGGCCGCGCTATTTGATGGGGGTCGGCACGCCGGATGATTTGCTGGCTTGCGTCGCACGTGGCGTCGACATGTTCGATTGCGTGATGCCGACCCGCGCCGGCCGGACCGCCCGCGGCTTCACCCGCACCGGCGTGCTCAACCTGCGCAATGCCCGGCATGCCGCCGACCCGGCGCCGCTGGACGCACGCTGCCCCTGCACCGCTTGCACCCGGCACTCGCGCGCCTACCTGCACCACTTGTTCCGCGCCGACGAGATCCTGGGCCCCATGCTGCTGACGCAACATAACGTTACCTATTATCAGTCGCTGATGGCCAATCTGCGCGCGGCGATCCTGGAAGGCCGGCTCCTGCCGCACATCGCCGCCGTCCGCGCAGAGTGGGAGCCACGATGACCCTGACCCAACTGGGCCACCCGACCCCGGTCCCGCAAAGCCCCGACGAGGCCGTGCTCGAGCGCGTGCCGAACCCCGAGCGCGGCCGCGATTACCTGGTCCGCTTCACCGCGCCCGAGTTCACCAGCTTGTGCCCGATGACGGCGCAACCGGATTTCGCGCACATCGTGATCGACTACGTGCCGAGCGAGTGGCTGGTGGAAAGCAAGTCGCTGAAGCTGTTCCTCACCAGCTTCCGCAACCACGGCGCCTTCCACGAGGCCTGCACGATGTCCATCGCGGGCCGCTTGGTGGATCTCCTCGCTCCGACTTGGCTTCGGATCGGCGCCTACTGGTATCCGCGCGGCGGCATCCCGATCGACGTGTTTTGGCAAACCGGCGCTCCGCCCCCTGCGATGTGGGTGCCGGACCAGGCTGTTCCGGCTTATCGCGGACGCGGCTGAACGGCGGGCGTTGGCACCTCCGGCAGCGGGCCGCCGCCGACGGCCAATCCGTACCTGAGAAACGTGGTCGGGTCCGAAATGACGACGGCCGAGGCGGTCATGGATGGCATTTGACCCGCCCCTCGACACTCACCGCCGCAGCCGCAGGTCCAGGCCCTGGCGGATCCACCCGGCTTCGATCGCATCCAGGTCGGTCGTGCCGGAGGGCAAGCCGCGGCGTGGCCGGCCGGCCAGCCCCGGCTGCACGTCGCGCGTCCAGATCGAGAGCAGTCGCCTCAATTCGGCCAACGGGTCCGGATGGTCATCGACCCGCAGGTTGAGGTCGGGAAAGTCCTCGGTCGTGGTCAGCAGCATTGCCGCCGATTGCCGCCCGCGCCGGTCGCCGCCGGCCTGCTCCCCCGCCAGCATCGCCGCCATCAATCGATCCGGCAATGGACTGGCCGCCGCCTCGGCCCCAAGCATGGCCGCCATCGTGTCGTGCACCACCGCCTCGCCCGCCAGCATGTTGCCGGCGACCCCGATGTCGGGCGCACTCTCGCTGCCACACCAGGTGACGCAATGCCGTCCGGTCCATGCTGCGCTTCGGCCTTCGCGGTCGACCGCCTGCACCTGCCGCAGATGCGCGCCCTCGTCACCGGCCAGCGCGCCCTCGATCGCGGCCGCGGGCGCAATCCCGCGGGCCATCGCGTCCAGAATCGCCGGGCCCAAATAGCGGTTGGTGATCGATTGGGTGGATACCGCCCCCACGCCGGCCCGCACGAACGGGCAGCTGGCGCCGACCGCAAAGTTGCAGGTCGCGACGGCGACAGCAAAGGCGCCGGTTGCCCTATCGTGGGCGACGATCGACCACGTCACGCGTTCTTCCTCCCAGATTGCCGTTTCACACCCTCGCACCGTCTCGACACGACCGCAAAGCCGCGTATGAACGGGCCAACAGGAGGACTTCTCACGCATGGAACGTTTGGACGTCGCAGGTCTCAAGGTCGCACCGGTTTTGTACGCCTTCATTGACGACGCGCTGCCGGGAACCGGTGTCACGCGCGACCAGTTCTGGGCCGGGCTCGCCGGCATCGTCGCCGACCTCGGGCCGCAGAACGGCGCGCTGCTTGCCCGCCGGGCGGAGTTGCAGCGCCAGATTGACGGCTGGCACAGCGACCATCCGGCACGCCCGATCGACGCCGCCGCATACGAGGAATTCCTGCGCGGCATCGGCTACCTGCTGCCGGAGCCGGAGCCGTTTTCGGTTGCGCCGGAGAATGTGGACGCCGAGATCGCGACGATCGCCGGGCCGCAACTCGTCGTGCCGGTGATGAATGCCCGCTATGCGCTCAACGCGGCCAATGCGCGCTGGGGCAGCTTGTATGACGCGCTGTACGGCACAGACGCCTTGCCCGAGACCGGCGACGCCGCCCGCGGCCGCGGCTACAACCCGGCCCGGGGCGCATTGGTGGTCGCCCGCGCGAAGCAGGTGCTGGACCAGGCCGCGCCGCTGGTGACCGGAAGCCACAAGGATGCTTCCGGCTACAGCGTGGAGGCCGGCACGCTGAAGGCCGGCGGCGTCGGGCTTGCGCATCCGGAGCAGTTCATCGGCTATACCGGTGACGCGGCGGCGCCGATCGCCATCCTGCTGCGCCATCACGGCATCCACTTGGAAATCCGCATCGATCGCAGCCACCCGATCGGCAAGGACGACCCGGCCGGCGTCGCAGACGTCGTACTTGAAGCCGCCATCACCACCATCCAGGACTGCGAGGACAGCGTCGCGGCGGTGGACGCGGCCGACAAGGTCGAGGTGTATCGCAACTGGCTCGGCCTGATGAACGGGACGCTGGAAGCGAGCCTCGAGAAGAATGGCCGCACCATCACCCGCCGGCTCAACCCCGACCGCAGCTACACCGCGCCGGACGGCGGCAGCGTGACCCTGCCGGGGCGCAGCCTGATGCTGGTGCGGAACGTCGGCCATCACATGTTCACCGACGCCGTCACCACGGGCGAAGGCAGCGAGATTCCCGAAACCTTCCTGGATTGCGCCGTCACTGCGCTGATCGCGCTGCACGACATCAAGGGCAAGCGCCTCAACAGCCGCGCCGGCTCGGTCTACATCGTCAAGCCGAAGATGCACGGGCCTGAGGAGGTCGGTTTCGCCAGCGCCCTGTTCGCCCGGGTCGAGGACATGCTCGGCATGGCGCGGAACACGCTCAAGATGGGCATCATGGACGAGGAGCGGCGCACCAGCGCCAACCTCGCTGCCTGCATCCACGCCGCGCGCGAGCGGGTGGTGTTCATCAACACCGGTTTCCTCGACCGCACCGGCGACGAGATCCACACCTCGATGGAAGCGGGCGCCATGATCCGCAAGAACGAGATGAAGGGCACGGCCTGGATCGAGGCCTACGAGGACCGCAACGTGGATATCGGCCTGGCATGCGGGCTGCGCGGCAAGGCGCAGATCGGCAAGGGCATGTGGGCGGCGCCGGATCGGATGGCGGAGATGCTGGAGCAGAAGATCGGCCACCCGCAATCCGGCGCCAGCACGGCCTGGGTGCCGTCGCCGACGGCCGCGACCTTGCACGCCCTGCACTACCATCAGGTCGACGTTGCCGCTCGGCAGGCCGAGCTCGCCGCCGGCAAGCCGCGCAGCTCCTTGCGTGATCTGCTGACGATCCCGGTCGCCGACCGGCCCAACTGGGCCCCGGTGGACGTGCAGCAGGAGCTCGACAACAACGCCCAAGGCATCCTCGGCTACGTCGTGCGCTGGATCGATCTGGGCGTCGGCTGCTCGAAGGTCCCCGACATCCATGACGTCGGGTTGATGGAGGACCGCGCCACCCTGCGCATCAGCAGCCAGCACATCGCCAACTGGCTCTATCACGGCATCGTCACCGAGGATCAGGTGATGGAAACGATGCGGCGGATGGCGCAAGTGGTGGACCGGCAGAACGGCGGCGACCCGGCTTACACGCCGATGGCCGGCAACGAGAACGGCGAGGCATTCCGTGCCGCTTGCGATCTGGTGCTGGAAGGCCGCAGCCAGCCGAACGGCTACACCGAGTTCATCCTGCACCGCCGGCGGCGCGAGGCGAAGGCGGCCGCCTGACATTGCGGGCGCTCCGGGACGTCCGGGGCGCCCATCCAGGATCGATGGATATCAGCCAGGAGCGACGAGTACGGGCCTAAAGCTGCGGCGCGGCCGGGACCGTGCGGCCGCGGGCGGCCACGCTCCACCACGCGGAGGCCAGCGCATTGGCGGCGTTGTCGAAGCTGTAGAGGGCGGCAACCTGTTCCCGTGCGACCTGCCGGACCGCGTCCAACTCGGCGGGGGAACCCGCCAACCGGTCGAGCAACTCGCTGACCCGATCGGGCGCCCGTTCCGGCACGATCCAGCCGCCTTGGCCGACGACCTCCGGAATGGCGCCGCTGGCCGACCCGATGACCGGTGTGCCGCAGGCTTGCGCCTCGATGATGACCCGGCCGAACTGCTCGCGCACCGTCTTGGTCGTGCGGGTCAGCAACGCCAGCACGTCGAGGCTGGCCATGAACCGCGCCACATCCTGCGGCGATCCCCACGGCATGATGCGGACCCGGTCCAGGATGCCAAGGTTCGAGGCGTGCTGCAGCAACGTCTCGCGATAGGGGCCCTCGCCCATGATGGCGATGTTGCACGCGGTCTTGGCGGCGGCGACGCCGTCCATCAGGTCGGTGATGCCCTTCTCCTCGATGAGCCGGCCGACATAGCCCACCGTGAAGCCTGAAATGCCCAGATCGGCGCGGGCGGCAACGCGGTCGGTCGGATGGAAGATCGTCTCGTCGACACCGTAGCCGATCCGTCCCCACGGGCCGCGGTAGCCGCACGCTTGCACGACCTTGATCGCCTCGTCGCTGCGCCCGAGAACGACGCTGGTTTGCTGCAGCACGGTTCGCCGTATGCGCTCGAATGGCGGCGGCAGGCGCTTGCGGATGTTCTGGTCCACCTCCAGCACCATCGGCACTTCCGGGCAGATGCGGTTGCGCAGCCGCATCGTCTGGAAGGTCACGAGGCTCCAGGGTTCCTGCCAAAGATGGATCACCTCCGGCCGCAACTGCCGGAACAGTTGCTGCAGGCCGATGTAGTGGTGCAGGTGCCAGGTGGCCGGGCCAGCTTCGGCCCAGCGGATCGGCATCGCATGCACCCATGGTTCGTCCGGCCCCGGGAGGTCGGGCGTCAGCCAGCGGCCGCGCTCGGACCACCGGTTCGGCATCACGAGGTCGAGCCGCAGGTCGTCCCGTTGCAACAATGACCGATATCGCTGCCGCCCGTGGGTTCTGCTGATGGCGGAATGGGAAATGCAGAGGACGCGGAGCGGTCCTTCGCCGGTGATACGGCTGACCTTGTCGCCGAGGCGGGCCATCGGCGTCGGCGCGTCAAGTTGCATTGAGGCCCCGGGCCACGAGGCCGCTCACGCCGCTGAGGTGCATGTCCACGTGCGCCGTGGTCTGATGCGACCCGTTGAGGGTGTTGCGAGGAAGCGAGTGCAGCCGTTCGCGGTCACGGTCACCGACGAGGCCCTTGCGGGTCGTGGCCGCACTCTCGTATCCGGCTTGCTTGCAAAACTGGAACTCGCGCTCACCGCAATCGCCCCGCCGGCCGAACGGAAAAGCAAAGTGGCGGATCGGCAGGCCGAGCCGGTCCTGCAGCCGGGTCCGGCAGCCGGCGATCTCCCGCTGCAAGTCGTCGGCCGACATCCAGGACAGATGCGGATGGCTGATGGTGTGACCGCCGATTTCGACATGAGGATCCTGGCCGAGCACCTCGAGCATGTCCCAGGAGATGCCATGGCGATCGTGCAGGATCTCTGGCGAGTATCCGTTCAAGCTGCAGACCCGCTCATAGTTCAAGCGAGGGTTGCCGCCTTCCCAAGCGGCACATAGCCTCGCGAACATCGCTCGCTTTGCCGCAGGTGTCGGGACCGCGGCCGTGGTTCCGTCCTCCAGGGTCACTGCGTCCCGTTCCATCAGGATCGAACTCCAGCCCGGCCTGCCACAGCGACATCGTTCGATCCGGGATCCCGGTCGAGACGAAGACAGTAACAGGAACATTGCATTTCCGGAAGACCGGCAGCGCGACCTCCAGCGTGTCGCGGTAAGCGTCGTCGATGGAGAAGTTGACGAAGCGTTCCTGACGGCCGCCCCGAACCCGCGCGACTGCCTCATCCAGCGTTACGACCGCCCAGCCGGTCCGGCGGAGATACTCGAGCAACTCGGCCAGGAACCCGGCATCGATATGGAAGTCACGGTTCGGCAATTCCGCCCACTGCTCCGTCGGCGCCACCCGGTGGAAGGTGATCAGACAGCCGTAGCCGGGCTGCAGCCGGCTCAGAAGCGTCGGAAGCCCGACCTTGGAGGCAAGCCGCACGCCCGCGTCGGCAAGCTGGGCTTTCCCGGACAACGCGGTCATGCGACCGGAATTTCGCGTCTAGGTAGGGCCATCGAGGCGTTCCGGTTGATCCCGCTTTTACGCGGCCGACGTAGCAGACCAGGCAGCATACGTCCACACTAATGCGTGAGCGGGCGTCATTGGCCGTGACCGTCGATCAGATGGAGCGCAGCAGGAACATGGCGGAGGGGATGAGATTCGAACTCACGGTAGGGCTTGACACCCTACGCCGGTTTAGCAAACCGGTGCCTTCAGCCACTCGGCCACCCCTCCGCATGGGGTCAGACACGTACACACCGTTTGCTGCCGCCCTTCTACGCAATGGAGGTGCCGGGGTCAAACGACCCGGCTACCTCAGCGCGACATCGAACCCGCGCTTGGTCGCCGGCCGGGCCATCAACGTGTCATACCAGCGATGGACTGCGGGGAACTCGCCGAGGTCGACCCCATGCCGCTCGTGCCGCCAAGCCCAGGCGAGGATCGCGAAATCGGCCACGGAAAGCGCTCCGGCCACGAACTCCACCTCCTGGAGGCGGCGGTCGAGCACGCCGTAGAGACGCTTGGCCTCCTTGCTGTAGCGGGACAGACCGTATTCCCGGTCCTTCTCGTTAACGGTCAGGAAGTGGTGGACCTGACCGAGCATCGGCCCGAACCCGCCCATTTGCCACATCAGCCACTCCATGACCGGAACGCGGTCGCGCAGGTCGCGCGGCAGGAACTGCCCTGTTTTTTCGCCGAGATAGAGCAGGATCGCTCCGGACTCGAATACCGAGATCGGCGCGCCGCCCGGCCCGTCCGGGTCGACGATGGCGGGGATGCGGTTGTTCGGGCTGATCTTGAGAAAAGACGGCTCGAATTGCTGGTCCTTGGTGATGTCGACCACCTTGACCGCGTAGGGCAGGCCCATTTCCTCGAGAGCAACGCTGACCTTGCGGCCATTGGGCGTGTTCCACGTGTGCAGCTCGATCATTGTCGTCAACTCCCGGATCGTGTGGGACGCTAGGCGCGGGTTTCCGCACGAGCAACCCTGGTCGCTGGCATGTGGTTTGCGTGGTCGGCGGACACATCGCGGCGACAATCGGAGTTTTTCATGAGCACCACTACGGCGCCCGCCGCCTACGCGCCCGCTGCTTCGGCGCGATGGATCCAGCTTGTGCTTGGGCTGATCTGCATGATGGCGATCAGCAGCCCACAATACGTTTGGACGCTGTTCACCAAGCCGCTCGGCGCTACGCTGGGCGCCCCGGCGGCGGCAATCCAGGTGACGTTCAGCATCCTGATCGTGCTGCAGACGTTCTTCAGCCCGTTCCAAGGCTGGCTGGTCGAGCGGTTCGGCCCGCGCTGGCTGATCGCGTTCGGCTGCGCGCTGACCGGCCTGAGCTGGGTGTTGGCAGCGCAGGCGACGTCGTTGACGGCGCTCTACGCCACGTACGGGCTGCTCGGCGGGCTGGGTACGGGGATCGTCTATATCGGCGTGGTCGGACAGATGGTGGCGTGGTTTCCCGACCGCCGCGGCTTGGCGGCCGGGGTGGTAGCGGCGGGCTATGGGATGGGCGCGATCGTGACCACGTTTCCGATCACCGACAGCCTCGCCGCCCGGGGTTACCAGGCGACGATGCTGCAGTTCGGCATCATCCTCGGCGTCGTCGGCGTCGTCGCCGCGCTTGGCTTGAAGTCACCGCCTGCGTTGCGGGCCGATGCGCCGCCGCTGCCCGGCAACGCACGCGATGTGCCGACCGGGGTGATGCTTCGCAACCCGATCTTCTGGCTGATGTTCGCCATGATGACGATGATGTCGACGACCGGACTGATGGTCACGAGCCAGATCGGCACCTTCGCGGCCGATTTCGGCATCACCAAGACGATGGTCTGGGGCCTGGCCGCGCTGCCGCTGGCGTTGACCATCGACCGGTTCTGCAACGGCCTGACCCGGCCCTTCTTCGGCTGGGTGTCGGACCGTATCGGCCGTGAGAACACGATGTGCCTGGCCTTCGCCCTCGAAGGCTGCGCCATGGCCGTGTGGCTGGCGACGATCGACCATCCGGTCGCCTTCGTGCTGCTGTCGGGGTTCGTGTTCTTCGGTTGGGGAGAGATCTTCTCGCTGTTCCCGTCCACCCTGACCGACACGTTCGGGGCGCGCTTCGCGACCAAGAACTACGGCTGCCTTTATATCGCGCAAGGCATTGGCGCCATCTTCGGCGGGCCGCTGGCCTCGTTGCTGCACGATGCGGCCGGCAGCTGGTCGCCGGTGTTCTACCTGGCGATCGCCTGCGACCTGCTGACGGCGCTGCTGGCCATCGCCCTGCTGCGGCCGATGCGGCGGCGCTTCCTGCAGGCGTGACGCGGGGGCGGCGGCGGCGCTGCCGGCCGGTCAATCATCGGCGGCGACCGAACGGGCGGTGGCGAGCACCATCTTGGGGCTCAGTTGCTCGTGAAAGGATGGGATCTCCGGCAGCTTGACCGGCGCGCCGTCGAGGTGGGCGGCGGCGAGGCGGCGAGCGGCGACCGCACAGGCCCGGGCGCGTTCGAACGGCATGTCGCGCAAGCAGCGCGGGTTTACGCTGACGACTGCGTAGGCGTGGAACGCTTCGGCGCACTCCCACACCTCGAAGCCGGGCGCGGCCGTGCCGCCGGGCAGGCTTTCGGCAATGCGGCGGCTGGTGGCCGCATCGGCGAACAAGGCGAGCGCGCAATCCTGGATCGTGCTGCGTATTTCGGCATAGGGCACGATGAAGGCGTTCTTGCCAGAGATGACGCTCCATTCCTGAACCACGCGCACGCAGTCCTGGGTGCGCTCCGGCGGGAGGGCCGGGCCGCGCAGGTGGCCGCGGCGGCTGCGGGCGGCGAAGCGCACGGTTTGCAGGGCGAGCACTTTTTCCATGGGCTCACCGAGCTTGGATAGGCGTTCGGCGCCGAGTTCGAGCGTGGTGTCGACCAACGGACGTGCGATCGCCTCGAGGAATTGCGGGAAGGTCTCGAGCGCGGTCTTCCACGCGCTGGCCGTCTCGCGCGCCGAACTTGCGTCGGTCCAATGCGCTTGGTCGGCGCGCTTGGTCCAGTCGGGGGTGCCGCCGGTTCCCGGGCCGGCGCGCCACATCGCGATCCGGTTGGTCACGACGACGGCGGCGGCGAGCGCTGGTTCGTTCGGCTTGGCTCGCTTGATCTCGTGTGCGATCGCCTCCGCCTGACGGGCGAGTGCCGCCGCCTCCCGTCCATTGATGCGATGGAACAGCCGGGGTTCGCTGGCGATGGCGGTGAAGGCCAGGAACGGCGCTTTGGCCGCGTCGGCCTGGCGCCAACGCCCGAGCGCGTCCGCGAGCCCATGCCGCATCAGCCACCGGTCGACGTGATCGGTGTCGTCGCGTGACTTGTCCTGCAACATGACGCACCCCTCCCCCGACCGGCGCCCATTGTCGCCTTCAGTTGTTTAGAACGGGTTAATCGGTCGCCGGGCTGCGGGCGGCGTCGGCGGCTTCGATCGCGGCGGCCATCGCCTTGCGGAACCGGGCCCGCTGGTGCGGCTTCAGCCCGCCGATCATGTCCAACGCGGCGAACCAGGCGTCGAGCGCGCGGTCGATGCGGTCGGGCTCGCCGGCCGGCGGGTCGCTCACCCCAGCTTCGCCTTGATCGCCTCGTTCACCAGCGCCGGGTTGCCCTTGCCGGCCATCGCCTTCATGACCTGGCCGACGAAGAAGCCGAACAGCTTCTCCTTGCCGCCCTTGTACTCGGCCACCTTGTCGGGGTTGGCGGCGAGCACGGCGGCGACGGCGGCATCGATGGCGCCGGTGTCCACGACCTGGCGCAGGCCGCGGGCCTCGACGATGGCGGCCGGGGCCTCGCCGGATTCGACCATCGCCTCCAACACCTCCTTGGCGATGCGGCCATTGATGGTCTTGTCGGCGAGCAGGTCGAGCAGCTGGCCCAGCGACTGCGCCGAAACCGGGCTGTCGGCGATCGTGCGCCCGGTGCGGTTGAGGGCGGCGAAGAAATCGCCCGTCATCCAGTTGGCGGCCTGCTTCGGGTCGCGGCCGCGGGCGCCCCCTTTCACGATCGTCTCGTAGAAGCCGGCCGTTTCCTGGTCGGCGACCAGGACGGCGGCGTCGTAGGCGGACAGGCCGTACTCGGCGATGAAGCGGGCCCGCTTGGCGTCCGGAAGCTCCGGCAAGTGCGACCGGAGGTCGTCGATCCAGGATTGTTCCAGCACGAGGGGGAGCAAGTCGGGGTCGGGGAAATAGCGGTAGTCGTGCGCGTCCTCCTTGGAACGGAGGCTGCGGGTTTCCCCCCGGGCCGGGTCGAACAGGCGGGTCTCCTGCATGACCTCCTCGCCACGTTCCCAGACTTCGACCTGGCGCCGGGCTTCGGCCTCGATCGCCTGCATGACGAAGCGGACGGAGTTGACGTTCTTCACCTCGCAGCGGGTGCGGAAGCCTTCGCCGGCGTGGCGCACGCTGACGTTGACGTCGGCGCGCATGGAGCCTTCCTCCATGTTGCCGTCGCAGGTGCCGAGGTAGCGCATGATGGTGCGCAACTTGCGCAGGTAGGCGCCGGCTTCCTCGGGCGTGCGGATGTCGGGCTCGGACACGATCTCCATCAGCGCCACGCCGGAGCGGTTTAGGTCGATGAAGCTCTTGTTGGGGTTCTGGTCGTGCAGCGACTTGCCGGCGTCCTGCTCGAGGTGGAGCCGGGTTACGCCGATCTCGCGGGTGGTGCCGTCGGCGAGCTCGATCTCGACGGCGCCGCGGCCCACCACAGGGTGGGCGAACTGGCTGATCTGGTAGCCTTGCGGGAGGTCGGCGTAGAAGTAGTTCTTGCGGTCGAACCGGCTGGTGAGGTTGATCTCGGCGTTGAGGCCGAGGCCGGTGCGGACGGCTTGGGCCACGCATTCGCGGTTGATGACCGGCAGCATGCCGGGAAAGGCCGCGTCGACGAAGCTGACATGGGTGTTGGGAGCGCCGCCATAGGTGGCCGACGCGCCGCTGAACAGTTTGGCTTGGCTGATGACCTGGGCGTGCACTTCGAGCCCGACCACGATCTCCCAGGTGCCGGTGGCGCCTTGCAGGGTGTAGCTCATGCCCGCAATCCTGGCTTGGCGTCGAAGTTGGCGGCGCGTTCGATTGCGGCGGCGACGGCGAACACCGTTTCCTCGTCGAAGGGTTTTCCGAGTACCTGCAAGCCGAGCGGCAGACCTTGGGGGTCGAGGCCGGCGGGGACGGACATGCCGGGGATGCCGGCCATGTTGGCGGGGACGGTCCAGATGTCGTTCAAGTACATCGTGACGGGGTCGTCCATCTTCTCGCCCTGGGCGAAGGCGGCGCTTGGCGCCGTTGGGGTGACGATGGCGTCCACGCTGGTAAACACGTCGGTGAAGTCCTTCAGCATCAGCGCCCTCACCTTCTGCGCCCTGAGATAGTAGGCGTCGTAGTAGCCGGCGCTCAGGACGTAGGTGCCGATCATGATGCGACGCTTCACCTCGGCACCGAAGCCTTCGCCGCGGGTGCGCTCGTACATCTCGATCAGCTCGCGTCCGTCCATGCGGGCGCCGTAGCGGACGCCGTCGTAGCGGGCCAGGTTGGAGGAGGCCTCGGCCGGGGCGACGATATAGTAGGTGGCGAGGCCGTACTGGGTATGGGGCAAGGAGACGTCGACGGTTTCGGCGCCTGCCTCGCGCAGCCAGGCCAGGCCCTGCTCCCAGAGGGCGGCGATCTCGGGGGCCATGCCGTCGCTGCGGTACTCGCGGGCGACGCCGATGCGCAGGCCCTTCACGCCGCGGCGGCATGAAGCGGCGAAGTCGGGAACGGTGCGGTCGGCGCTGGTGGAGTCCTTGGGGTCGAAGCCGGCCATGGAGCCGAGAAGGATGGCGCAGTCCTCCACCGTGCGGGCCATCGGGCCGGCCTGGTCGAGGGAGCTGGCGAAGGCGACGATGCCCCAACGGGAGCAGCGGCCGTAGGTCGGCTTGATGCCGGCAATGCCGCAGAACGAGGCCGGCTGGCGGATCGAGCCGCCGGTGTCGGTGGCGGTTGCGCCCAGGGCGAGCCCGGCCGCCACCGCGGCCGCCGAACCGCCGGAGGAGCCGCCCGGCACCAGGGGGCGGTTGCTGTTGCGCGACCACGGGTTGGTCACCGGGCCGAAGGCGGAGGTCATGTTGGACGAGCCCATGGCGAACTCATCGAGGTTGGTCTTGCCCAGGAACACCGCGCCGTCGCGCAGCAGGTTCGACGTGACAGTGCTTTCGTAGGGGGGCACGAAGGGCGACAGGATGCGGCTGCCGGCGGTGGTGCGGACGCCTTCCGTGCAGAACAGGTCCTTGTTGGCGAGCGGGACGCCCAGCAGCGGCGCGTCGGCACCGGCGGCGCGGCGGGAGTCGGCGTCGGCGGCGCCCTGCAAGGCCGCGTCGGCGGTGATGGTGATGAAGGCGTTGAGGGCCGGGTTGAGCCGCTCGATCGCGTCGAGATGCGCTTGCGTGAGCTCGACCGCGCTGACGTCGCGGCGGCGCAGGGCGTCGCGGGCGCCGGCGAGGGTGTAGTCGATCATTCCACCACCTTCGGCACGGCAAAGAAGACGCCTTCGCGGTCCGGCGCGTTGGACAGCACCGCGTCCTGGAGGTTGCCGTCGGTCACGACGTCGTCGCGCATCCGGAGCGCCATCGCGGCGGCGCCGGTGAGCGGCTCGACGCCGTCCACGTCCACCGCGTTCAGTTGCTCGATCCAGCCGAGGATGCCGTTCAGCTCGTTCTGGAGGCGCGGCACGTCGGCGTCGTCGAGGTGCAGGCGGGCGAGCTTGGCGATGCGTTTCACGGTCGCGGGGTCGAGCGACATTCAGGGTCCTTGTCTGGCGGGTCGGCGCCTGTGATACCGGCCTGTATGCCGCTGTTCAATATGACCGAGCTTCGGGCCGGGCTGCCGCGCGGCCAGCGGCTGATCGGCGTCGACCCGGGCAGCAAGGTGGTGGGGGTGGCGCTGTCCGATGTGGGGCTGATGCTGGCCTCGCCTTGGGGCGGCATCCCGCGCGGCAAGCTGGGCGCCATCGCCGCACGGCTGCTGGCGCTGGCGGCGCAGGAGGGCGCCGGCGGGTTCGTGGTCGGCTATCCGCTGTCGATGGACGGCACGATGGGGCCGGCGGCGCAGGCGGCACGGGATTGGGCGCTGTCGCTGTCGGACGTGACCCGGCTGCCGGCGGCGCTGTGGGACGAGCGGCTGTCGAGTGCGGCGGTGAACCGGCTGCTTATCAGTGTGGCGGATATGAGCCGGCGCAAGCGCGCGGCGGCGGTGGACGGGATGGCGGCGGCGTACACGCTACAGGCGGCGCTGGATGCTTCGCGGCCGGGGGCGAGTTAGCGAGTCTTTGGGATGGTGGTGGGGCGACCGGAGCCGGTGAGGCGCTTGTCGTGCCGGTTGGTGGGCTTTCGCCCACCCTACGGATTTTGAGGGTGGGACGGGCGGCGCGGGCGCGGAGGGCTTCGAGGTCGCGGGGTGTGCGGCGCTTCCAGAGGTTGGCGCCGTAGGCGGCGGCGAGGCCGAGGTCGCGGATGATCTCGGTGACGATGTCGGCCACGGGGCGGTGGAGGATGTCGTCGTCGAGGTCGGGGGCGTCGAGGCGGTTGTGCAGCTCGGCGGCGAGGCGCTCGGCGGCGGGGCCGCGTCCGGCGCGATGGATCGCGTCCTCGACGTCACGGATGACGGTCTTGCGGGCGGCGATGCGGCGCCGGGCGGCGTCGTGGCCAGCGGGGGGCGGCAGAGGTTCGGCGAGCTTGCGGGCGAGGAGCACGGTGCGGCGGACGCAGCGGGCGATGCGGTCGAAGGCGAGCGTGACGTCGGCGGTGAGGTCGGCCGGCGGGGACGCAGGCGTGGCGTTCGGCGCTTCGTTCGGGCGCCTTGCGGGCGCGGGAAGCGGGCCGGGTCGGGCGGTGGCTTGCCGGTGGAGGCGTCGAGCGAGGTCGGCGCCCATGTCGATCAGCTCGTGCAGGACGGCGCGGTAGTAGTGCGCGTCCGCGGCTTGCTGGCCGGGATCGCTCGGAGGCTCGGCCGGGGTGGGCTGGGCTTGCATAGCGTGGTTAGGAACATTTTCATTGTTGCGGAGTCAAGTGGGAGCTGCGTGCCCTGTAGGGTGGGGTGCGCTTCCACACCCCACCTCGTCGATGCGATAACCGCCGCCTTGATCCACCATCCCGGCGCCTGACGCATGCCCGAGTACCGCCGCCATCGCGTGCCCGGGGGGACCTACTTCTTCACGGTGGCGCTGGCCGATCGGCGCAGTGACCTTCTCCTGCGCGAGATCGCCGGCTTGCGGGCAGCCGTGGTCCGGACGCGGCGGCTGCATCCGTTCCAAATCGGCGCGTGGGCGGTGTTGCCTGAGCATATGCATGCGGTCTGGACGTTGCCCGAGGGCGATGCCGACTACTCGCTGCGGTGGTCGCTGATCAAGCGGTGGTTCTCGGCGGGGATCCCTGCGGGCGAGAGCCGGTCGGCGTCCCGCGCGGCCAAGGGAGAGCGCGGGGTGTGGCAACGGCGGTTTTGGGAGCATACCGTGCGTGATCCCGACGATTTTGCCCGGTGTGTCGATTACGTGCACTTCAATCCGGTGAAGCATGGGCTCGTCGCGCGGGCGATGGATTGGCCGTATTCGTCGTTCAGGCGAGCGGTGGCGCGGGGGGATTATCCGGCGGATTGGGCGGGGGCCGATGGTGACGTGGGCGGGTTTGGGGAGGTTGATGGTGGGCCGGGATGAGCGGGTCCGGTTGGGGGTGATGGTGGGGTGCAATGGCCGCGTCGCCTTCGGGGCGGTGGTGGGGTGCGGAAGGGCACCCCACCCTACGGTTGTTCGAACGCTTCGAGCCTGAGCGGGAGTTTGGTGCCGAGCCAGGCGGCGTGGGTGGTGTGGTCGGTGGGGTCATCGCCGGTTTCGGGGTGGATCAGGACGTCGAGGTTGGCGCGGTGGAGCATGAGGTAGGGGACGAGGGTCGCGAATAGGGGGACGGGGAAGGCGACTTGGTACATGGCGCTTGTGTGGGGGCCGACCGGGGTGGGGTGCCAGCGGCCGAGCTTGGCTTCGGGGAAGAGATCGGCGAGGCGGGCGCGGAGGGCGGCGGCGGCGGGCTCGGTGACGCCGGGCTCGTAGTAGATGTGGGCGTGGTAGTCCTTGATCTGCGAGGGGTCGGGCATGGGCGGCTCCCGGCTCAGATTACGGCGCGGACGCCGTGTCAGTTTACGGCGCGGACGACGCCTCAGATGACGGCGCGGACGCCGTCGGCGACGCGGTCCAGCATGCGTTCGGTCAGGGCAGACATGCAGAGGCGGCCGTCGCTGACGCCGTAGATCGCGAAGTCGTCGCGGAGGCGGTCCATTTGCGGGGCGGTGAGGCCTGAATAGGAGAACAGGCCGCGTTGGCGCACGAGGTGGGAGAAATCCCTCGTGTTGTTGCCTTCGAGCCGGGCGACGAGGCCTTCGCGCATGCGCTTGATCCGCTGCCGCATGTCGCCGAGTTCGGCGGTCCATTGGGCGCGGAGCGCAGGGTCACCGAGGATCGTGCTGACGAGCAGCGCGCCGTGGGTGGGGGGTGTGGAGTAGTTGGTGCGGATGGCGATCTTGACCTGCTCGCCCACGAGCTTGGCTTGCGCGGCGTCGGCGGCGACCACCGAGAGGGCGCCGACGCGCTCGCCGTAAAGGCCGAAGGATTTCGAGAACGAGGTGGCGACGAAGAGGGGGACGCCGGTGCGGGCGAGCAGGCGGGCGGGCTCGCTGTCCTCCTCGAGGCCGTCGGCGAAGCCGGCATAGGCCATGTCGAGGAAGGGGACGAGTTGCCGCGCCGCGATGAGCTCGGCGAGCTCCGACCATTGGGCGGCGTCGAGGTCGGCGCCGGTGGGGTTGTGGCAGCAGGCGTGCAGCAGCAGGACGGTGCCGGGGGGCATGGCGGCGACGGCGTCGCGCATGCCGGGCCAGTCGACGCCGCCGGTGGCCGGGTCGAAGTAGGGATACTCGGTGGTGGCGAGGCCGGCGCCGGCGAAGATGCTGGGGTGGTTGCCCCAGGTGGGGCGGCTCATGGCGACCGTGCTGCCGGGGGCCAAGCGGCGGATCACGTCGGCGCCGAGCTTGAGCGCGCCGGTGCCGCCCAGGCTTTGCGCGGTGGTGATGCGGGCGCCGTCGCTCTCCACGAGGGCGTCGCCGAACACCAGGCGCTTGGTGGCGTCGCGCAGGGACGGCATGCCGTCGGGGAGCAGGTAGGTCCAGCTGGTCACCGAGCCGGCCAGGCGCTGTTCGGCGGCG
Source organism: uncultured Alphaproteobacteria bacterium (assembly GCA_963752225.1). Classification (GTDB taxonomy): domain Bacteria; phylum Pseudomonadota; class Alphaproteobacteria; order Acetobacterales; family Acetobacteraceae; genus JBBROS01. The sequence continues at coordinate 1,731,627 of CAVVXS010000007.1, forward strand.
TGGACCACGTCGAGGATCGGGATGCGGCCTTGCTCGTCGTAGTACATGCCGACGCCGAGGTTTATCTTCTCGGGCCGGTTGTCGGCGGTGAAGGCCTGGAACCCGGCCATGATCGGGTCCAGGGCTTGCGGCTTCAGGCCATCGAACAGCGACATCGCGCACCTTCGCTTGCGGGCGAGCACACTACTCCGTCCTCAGAATACGTCCATCATGTGCGGGCCTGGGGCCGCCGGCCCCAGCGGGGTCCAGGGGCAGAGCCCCTGGCCGCGTCACCCGGGCGGCACCGGATCGCAAGCGGCCGCGGCGGCCCGCCCCAGTACCAGCATGCGCCGCGCCGCCACGCCGGCGCCGGCCGCCTCGCCGAGCGCCTTGGTCAGGAAGGGGCTGCTGAGCAGTGCGTGCGCCACCGTGTTGCCGGCAACCTCGGCGGCGCCGACCAGGGTGGCGGCAACGGCGGTGCGGCGCAGCAGGGACAGGGTGCCGAGCAGGCCGGGGCGGACGCCGTAGAGGGCTGCGACTTGGCGGACGAGGCGGACGCCGCGCCAGCCGACCAGCAAGGTGTCGAGTGCCGGGGACGGCACGGCGGCGATGCCGGCCACGACCTGCATCGCGGCGTTGCGGGATTGGGCGTCCACCGCTTCGCGCAGACTGCGGCTCGGGCCGTTGCGCAGCAAGGCGAGCGCCGCGTCGGGGTCGTTGACGGCGCGCAGAGCCGGTGCGAGGGCCTCGCCGCCGGGCACGCGGGCGGCCCAATCGCGGGCGGCGCGGGCCATGCGGGTGGCGTCGCCGGAGCGGAAGTCGGCGCGCAGGTGGTCCACGTGGTCGAGCGCCCAGATCGCCCGCAGCTCGCGCCAGACCCCGGTGCCGACCAGGCCGAAGCCCGCGGCGGCGACCGCGGCGGTGAGCCAGCCCAGCCAGGCCGCGCGGGCGAACTGATCGGCGATGAAGTTGGCCGCGCCCAGCAGCGCGAACCCGGCGGCAAGGACCGTAACGCCGGCCAGGACCAGGGCAGCGGTGCCCCAACGGGGTGCCGGGAGGTCGGCGGCCACGACCGGGATTACTTCGGCTTCCAGCCGGGGCGCGTCGGCTTCGACGTATTCGATGCGCGGGCGGATCACAGCACGTCCTCCAGCAGGCTGAGCAGCAACGTGTCCATGCCAAGCGAGGGAACGCCGCCGCGGCCGTTGTCAGGCGGGCGGATGGGCTCGAAGTCGGGCAGCTCGAGGAAGGGGTGGGCCCAGAACTCGGCGTCGGGCGGGGTGTGCGGGACCTCGCCGGGGAAGGAGCGGACGGGGCGCTCGTCGCCGAGGCGGCGGCCCTGCACAGCGGAAACCGGGCGGCCGTCGAGCACCCAGGTGATGTCGGTGGTGCAGCGGACGGCGGCGACGGCGAGGTAGGCGGCGGGGACGGCGGCGGCGGGCTCGGCGATGCGGCGCAGGAGGGCGGCGAGGTTCTCGCGCTGACGGTCGCCGACGTGGTCGGCCTTGGTGGCGGCGAAGACGACGCGGGACACGACCGCGGGGGGCAGCTCGAGCCGGGTCAGGGCGAGCGCCATGTCGAGCAGGGAGCGGCGCCAGCGCAGCGCGCCGGACGCCTCGGCCAGCGCGGCGCGCATGTCGGCGAAGGCGGGGGCGCCGGCGCCGAGTGCGGACAGGACGTCGACCAGGACCACCATGCGGTCGAGTTGGCCGAACAGCGGGTCGGAGAGGTCGCGCAGGGCGGCGGCGACGTAGGCGTCGTAGCGGCGCGCGAGCAGTCCGGCGAGGCCGCCGGCGCCGCGCATGGGAAAGAAGGCCATCCAGGGCGGGGCCTCGCCGGGGGGCGGCATCAGAAAGCGGCCGGGCTGGAGCAGGCTGAGGCCGGCGCCGCGCAGGCGTTCGAGGGTCGTGCGGTAGAGGCGGTGGCCGGTGGTGGCGAGCGCCTCGTCGGCGGCGGCGGCGGCGGGCAGGCCCGTGGCGAAGGCGAGGAACTCGGCAGCCTCAGAGCGGCCGTCGAGGCGGCGGAGCACCTGCTCGGACCAGTCGGGGAACGGCAGGCGCAGCAGCGGCAGGTCGAGCAGCCACTCGCCGGGGTAGTCCAGCAGCTCGAGGCGGAGGCGCTGGGCGGGCCAGACCTGTCCGAAGCCGGTGCGGGGAATGACGATCTCGAGCGCGAGGAGGCTGGCAGCGTTGGTTCGCTCGGGCCAGGCGGGCGGGTCGCGGGCGAGTGCGGCGAGGTGGGCGGCGTAGTCGAAACGCGGGACCGGGGAGGCGCCGGCGGGGGCCAGCGTTACCGAGGGGATGCGGCCGGCGAGCCGGGCGGTGACGGCCGGCAGCACCGGCCGGCCGGCGCCCAGGGCCAGGAGGTTGGCCGCGAGCGAGGTCAGGAATGCGGTCTTGCCCGCCCGGGCCAGGCCAGTGACGCCGACGCGAACCGTGCGGCGGGGCAGCAGCCCGTAGGCGGCGGCGCTGGCCTGGGCGCCGAGCTGGGAGAAGCTCAGGGGCGCTGGACCAGCTCGACCTTGTAGCCGTCGGGGTCCTCGACGAAGGCGATGACGGTGGTGCCGAATTTCACCGGGCCGGCTTCGCGGGTGATCTTGGCGCCGGCCGCCTTCAGCTCCTCGCAGGCCTTGTAGACGTCGGGCAGGCCGACGGCGAGATGGCCGAAGCCGCTGCCGAGGTCGTAGCCCTCGGTCTGGTCCCAGTTGAAGGTCAGCTCGATGACGCTGGTGTCCTTCTCGTCGCCGTAGCCGACGAAGGCCAGGGTGTATTTGCCGTCGGGGACTTCGTTGCGGCGGAGTTCCTTCATGCCGAGGTGCTTGGTGTAGAACTCGACGCTGCGGTCGAGGTCCTTGACGCGCAGCATGGTGTGCAGCAGGCGGGCGTTGCTCATCGTTGAGGTCTCGTCGTTGTGGCAGGGGGTAGATCGGGGTCGATGCCGATCAGGAAAAGGCCTGACGCATCGGCTTCGGCGACGCAAGCCGCGCGGTCGGTCAACAAGGTGCCACCGGCTTCGAAGGCGACGCCACGCAGACCGGACGCGGCGGCGGCGCGGAGGGTGGCGGGACCGATCGTCGGCAGGTCGGCGCGACGGTCCTGGCCGGGCTTGACCAGTTTTACAAGTACGCCGCCGGGCCCGGGCAGGGCCAGAGTGGCGGCGCGGGCGAGCATGGCGTCGGTGCCTTCGACCGCTTCGACGGCGAGCACGACCTGCTGCTGCACGACGCAGCCTTGGCCGACATCGAGGCGGCCCAGGGCGCGGACGACGTCGACGGCGCGGGCGATGTCGGCGAGGGCTTCCGCGTCGGGCGCCACGTTGCCCATGGTGCCGTGCGGGCCGACCGCCTCGGTCAGGATCTCGTGCGCGCCAAGCACGCGGAAGCCTTCCTCGCCCAGCACCCGCACCACGGCGGCGAGCAGGCCGTCATCGCCGCTGAAGGCGGCGCGGCCGATGCGGGCCAGGATCTTGGCGCCTTCGGCGTCGGGCCGCAGGTCGAACACCGAGGGGCGCTTGACCGGGCCGACCAGGACCAGGTCCTGGCACCCGGCCCGGCGCAGCGCGGCGAGGATCTCGCCGGCGGCCCCCATCCGCAGCTCGGCATGGGGAAAGGGGGCGACCACGTCCGGCTCGGCGAAGCCGCGCAGGGCCACGATGAACACGCGGCGCCCGGCGGCGGCAGCGGCGGCGGCGACCCGGCCGGGGAACGGGCCACCGCCGGCCAGGATGCCGAGCACCGGCAATTCTGCTTGCATTCCTAACCTTAGTTCCGTTACCGTCTCGACATCACGAACTCGTGAAAGGAATCCTCGATGCGAGACGACGCCCCGCAGCCAGACGAGAAGCCGAGCGCGGTCGGTTTGCTACGCTGCCTGCGCATGCTCGCCGACGAGGCCGTTTCGCTGGAGCTGACCCGGACGCTTGCGGTGCTTCAGCAGGCGATGGAGATCTGCCGGACCGAGGCGACGACGCGCCCGCATCAGCGGAGTGCGGCGCTGCACTGAGCGGCGCCTGGCGGCCGGAGCGACCCGGCCTATTCCGGTTCTTCGCCGGGCAGCGAGGCGCGGATCAGTCCGCGCTTGCTCGGCGCTTCGATGAAGTCGAGCACTTCGGTGACGAAATCGGGGTCGCTGTGCTCGGCCCGCACCGCGGCGACCCGGTCGGCGAACACCCCGTCCCCGGTGAACAAGGTCCGCACCGCGGCGCGCAGCTCGTGCACGGCCGCGCGATCGGCGCCGCGGCGGCGGAGGCCGATGACGTTGAGCCCGGCCAGGCGCGCCCGGTTGCCGATCACGCTGCCGAACGGGATCACGTCGGCTTCCACGCCCGACACGCCGCCGACCATGGCGCCACGGCCGATGCGGACGAATTGATGCAGCGCGGCGGCGCCGCCGATGACTGCCCGCTCGCCGATCGAGACGTGCCCGCCCATGACGACGTTGTTGGCGATCACCACGCCGTCGCCGATGGCGCAATCATGGGCCACGTGCACGACGGCCATCAGCAGGCAATCGGCGCCGACGGTCGTAACCCCGGTGCCGGTGACGGTGCCGCGGTGGATGGTGCAATGCTCGCGCACCTGGGTGCGGGCGCCGACCTCGCAGCGGGTCGGCTCGCCTTTGTATTTCAGGTCCTGCGGCGCCAGCCCGACGGTGCAGAACGGGTAGAGCACCGCGGCCTCGCCGATGACCGTGTGGCCGTCCACGACGACGTGCGACACGAGGCGGGCCCGGTCGCTGATCACGACATCGGCGCCGACGTGGCACCAGGGCCCGATCTGCGCGCCGGCGCCGATGCGAGCGCCGGGCTCGACGATCGCGCTCGGGTGGATCACCGCGTCGGGCGGGAGCGGCGACGGGGCAGGACGGAATCCAACGATCTGAGACATGGCATCAAACCTACGGATGCGGCAGCAGGCTGCAAACTCAACCTTTGTGTCGGCGCGTTACACCGTGGTGCCGGAATGATCCATGATCATGGCGGCGTAGGTCGCCTCGGCGACCGAGGTGCCGTCCACCCGGGCGACGCCGCTGAACTTCCAGACGTTGCCGCGGTTGCGCACCTTTGTGACGTGAACCCGGAGCTGATCGCCGGGGACCACGGGGCGGCGGAACTTCGCGCCCTCGATGGTCATGAAGTAGACGACCTTGCCGGCGGCCTGGGGCCCGAGCGTTTCGACCACCAGCACGGCGGCGGTTTGCGCCATGCATTCGATGATCAGCACGCCCGGCATGATCGGGTGGCCGGGGAAGTGGCCCTGGAAGAAGTTCTCGTTGACGGTGACGTTCTTGATCCCGGTGGCCGAGCGGTCGCGCATGACGTCCACCACCCGGTCGAGCAGCAGGAACGGATAGCGGTGCGGGATCGCGTGCATGATGCGGGCGATGTCGAGCACCGTGCCGTCGTCTTCGGCCTGGCTGGTCATGGCCTGTGCTGGCGTTCCGTCCATCGAGCTATTCCGTCGCCCCAGGACGGAGAGTGGGCCGCCGGGCCAGCTTTCGCAACGTGGCGACGCCACGAAAGAAGTCCCGCACCGGTTCGGCCGGGCTGCCGATGACGTCGGAGCCGGCCGGGACGTCGGACATCACGCCCGCCTGGGCGCCGATGCGCGCCTTTGCGCCGATCCGCAGATGCCCGGTCAAGCCAGCCTGCGCGGCCACCACAACGAAGTCCTCAAGAATGGTCGAGCCGGATACGCCGGCCAGCGACACGATGACGCAGCATCGTCCAGTCCGCACGTTGTGGCCAATCATCACCAGGTTATCCAGCCGCGACCCGGCGCCGATCACCGTGTCTTGCGTCGAACCGCGGTCGATCGTGGTGTTGGCGCCGATTTCGACGTCGTTCTCGATCAGCACGCGGCCGAGTTGCGGCACGGTGAGGAAGCCGTCCGGCGTGGTCGCGAAGCCGAAGCCTTCCTGGCCGATGCGGGCGCCGGGCAGGACGTTCACGCGATCGCCGAGCAGGGCGTGGCTTATCGACACGTGCGCGCCGATGCGGCAATCGGCGCCGATCCGGACCCGGGCGCCGATAACTGCGCCGGGGCCGATCCGGGTGCGCGGGCCGATCTCGGCCCCCTCCCCGATCACCGCGTGGGCGCCGATCTCGGCCGAGGGGTCGATCGCCGCGCTCTCCTCGACCGCGGCGGTGCGGTGCACGCCGGGCTGCGTCGGCGGCGGCGGATGGAACAGGGCGGCGACCCGGGCCCAGGCCGGATAGGGCTCGGGGGTGACGATGGCCGCGGTGCCCGGCGGGACCCGGGCGGCGAGGTCGGGATGCACGATCACCGCCCCGGCCTGGGTGGCGGCCAGGGCGTCAGCGTAGCGGCGGTTGTCGAGGAAGCTCACCTCGTGCGGGCCGGCGGTTTGCAGAGGCGCGACGCCGGCCAAGTCGCCGCTGCTGCCGCGCACCTCACCACCGGCCGCCCCCGCCACGGCCGCCAGCGGGTGGGGGCCGGTGCGCAGGAAGAATTGGGCGTCGCCGGCGCCGCTTGCCGCGGTCAACTACTTGCGCGGGGCCGCCGGCGGAGCGCCGGGGGGTGCCGAGGCCGGGGTGGCGCCGGGCGTCGCGGGGGCGGCCGGAGCGGCGGCGGCCTGGGGCGGGGCGAATTGCGACGGCGACATGCCATCGGGCGGCAGGGTAACGTTCGGCAGCACCTTGTTGAGCTGCTCGACGACCTGCTCGGTGACGTCGAACTCGTTGACGTTCAGCGCCACCTGGGCCCGGTGCAGGACCAGGTTCATGCCGCGGCTTTCGGCCACCTGGCGGATGACGGCGATCAGCATGCGCTCGATCTGCGCCAGGCCGTACTGCCCGGCTTCCTGGATCACCCGGTTGCGGTCGCGGAAGGTCTTCTGCGCGTTGGTGATCCGCTCCTGCAGCTCGCGTTCCTTGCCGCGGATCTGGTCGGGGTTGAGGTTGGACCGCTGGTTGGCCAAGGTTTGCTGCAGATCGCGCCAGCCGGCCTGTTCCTTTTGCGCGTCCTCGTTGAGCTTTTCGCGCCGCTCGCCGATCACCTTCTCGATCTGCTGCGCCGCGGACGAGGCGCGCATGATGTCGGGGATGCCGAGCACGCCGATCACTGCGGCGGGCGGGGTCGAGCCGCGGGCCAGGGCCGGCAGGTCGGGCACCGGCGGCAAGGTCACGTTGATCGGCGGCGGCTCCGGCTCGGGCTGCTGCTGCTGGGTCAGCGCGCCGCCGGGCGGTGCCAGCAGCGAGGGCGCCGGCGCCGGACGCTGCGCCGGGCGGGCGGGCGGGGCGGCACGTGACTGCGCCCCCGCGCCCCCGCCGCCGGCGGCGGGCGGGATGAAATAGCCGGGGTTCTGCTGCGCCACGGCCGGAACGGCGATGACGGCGGCCACGGCGGCGGAGCGGAGAACGTGGAAGATGCGCAAGCTAGAACCTCGTACCGAAACCGAATCGGAAAAGCTGGGTTTGGTCGTATCGCCGTTTCAGCACCGCCTGGGCGATGTCGATGTTGATCAGCCCGAACGGCGTTTTCCAAGACACGCCCACGCCCACGCCCATGCGCGGCGAGGAGTCGTCGAACACCTGGGTGGTGGCGCCGCTCGCATCGGTGATGCGGCTGACCTGGCTCAACGAGCCGACGTCGACGAAGGTGCGCCCGGTCAGCCCCAGATCGGCCGAGATCGGCAGCGGGAAGCGGAGCTCGGTCGACTGCGTGTAGATCATCCGGCCGCCGATGCTGTCGATCGAGTTGCTGCCGACCGCGTGCGGCCCGGCGCCGCCGGACTGGAAGCCGCGCAGGTTGTCGCCGCCGAGGAAGAAGCGGTCGATGATCTTTTCCTGCTTGCCGAGCTGGGCCAGGTAGCCGCCGCCGGCGGAGATGGCGACGCTCCAATCGGGGTCGCCGAGCAGGTTCTCGAGCGGGATGAAGTAGGTGGCGTCGAGCTTGGTGCGCACATAGCGCGCCGTGCCGCCGAGCCCGGCGACGTCGGTGCCGAGGCGCACGATGAACCCGTCGCGCGGATCGGTGCGGCTGTCGCGGTAGTCGAGCGTCAGGGTCTGGCCGATCTGCGACAGCAGCGAGGCGCCGGCCTGGTTTTGCACGTAGATGCTGGCGCCGCTCTGCACGTTGTAAACGTTGCGGTCGACGATCGTGTAGGTCCAGGCCTGGCGCAGATGCTCGTTGAACTCGTAGCCGAGCCGCAGCGCGCCGCCGGTGCGCCGCTCGTCGTAGGCGGCGATGTCCTGGTTGTTGTTCCGGACGTGGAACAGGTCGAACCCCGCGACCAAGTTGCGGTCGAGGAAGTAGGGGTCGGTGACGGACAGGTCGACCTGGCTGCGCTTCTGCGCGAGCACGCCGTTGACGCTGGCGTCGATGCCGGTGCCGACCAGGTTGCGTTCGCGCAAGCCCGCCTGAACCAGCGCGCCGGCGTCGGTCGAGAAGCCGCCGCCGATGGTCAGCTCGCCGGTCGCCTTTTCGTCCACCGTGGTGGTGACGATGGCCCGGTCCGGGGCGGAGCCTTGGCTGGGCTGCACGACCGCGCTGTTGAAATAGCCGAGGTCCTGCAGGCGCTGCCGCGAGCGGCGCACGGTGGCAGCGTTGAAGGCGTCGCCTTCGGCGAGCCGGAACTCGCGCCGGATCACCTTGTCCTGGGTGCGGGTGTTGCCGACGATATCGAGCCGCTCGATGTAGACACGCGGGCCCTCGCCGACTTCGAACACCAGGTCGACGGTCTTCTTGTCCCGGTCGCGGGCGATCTCGGGCTTGACGTCCACGAAGGCGTAGCCGCGCGTCTGCACCGCATCCTGCAGCGAAGTTGCAGTCTTCTCCACCGCGTCGCCGTCATAGGTGTCGCCTTCGCTGATCGGCACCAGCGAGCGCAGGTCGTCGCCGTTCAGGTTACGCAGCTTGCTGTTGATCTTGACGCTCGCCACCTTGTAGCGCTCGCCCTCGTTGACGGTGAAGGTGACAAAGAAGGCGCGCCGGTCGGGCGTGAGTTCGGCGGTCGCGTCCTTGACCTCGAAATCGGCGTAGCCGTTCTTCAGGTAGAACCGGCGCAACAGCTCCTTGTCGAAGTTGATCTTCTCCGGATCGTATTCGTCGCTGGTGGACAGGATGCGGAAGAAGGCCTGCTCGCGGCTGTTGATGACCTCGCGCAGCCGGTTCTCGCTGAAGGCATGGTTGCCGACGAAGGCGATGCGGCTGACGAGCGTGGTCTCGCCTTCGTTGATCTCGAACACCACGTCGACGCGGTTCTGTTCGAGCCGTACCACCTTCGGCTCCACGGACGCGGCGAACCGGCCGCGCTTGGCGTAGAGGTCGAGCAGACGCTGCCGGTCGGCGGCGGCGAGTTGCGGCGTGAACACCGCGCGCGCCCGGAGCTGCAGTTCGCCGCGCAACTGCTCGTCGGTGAGCTTCTTGTTTCCTTCGAACGCGATGCGGTTGACGATCGGGTTCTCGGCCACCTTGACCACCAGCGTGGTGCCGTCGCGGGTCAGGGTGACGTCCTGGAACAGGCCGGTGGCGTAGAGGGTCTTGAGGCTGCGGTCGATGCGGTCGGGATCGAACGGGTCGCCGGGCTGGACCAGCATGTAGGAGCGGATGGTGCCCTCCTCGATGCGCTGGTTGCCCTCGATGCGGACGGCGGCGATGGCGCTGCCGGCGGCCGGTTCAGGCGCGCGGCGCGGAAGGGGACGGGCGGCCGGGCGGCGCAGGGCGCCGCGGGGTGCCGGCGCGGCCGGCTGCGCCTGGGCCAAGCCCGGTTCCGTCAGGACCGTGACAAGACAGGCCGTGGCAAGCAGCTTGGCGCGTTTAGAAAGCAATCGGCGGTCCCCCAAGTCCACGATCGGCCGCTTCGTTCGGCGGCAACCGCACCGCCGGGTCACGAAGCGCGGCGGTCTGTCCTGCGGCGCCTTACCTAGACGCCGCAGCAGCATCCGCCAAGGCCTAGCGCACGTCCCGGGAAAATTCGCTTGAGGCTCGGGCGCTAGAACCCTGATTGGAGACAGATTCGTCCGCTCGGCTGGTCGGGCCGGAGCGGATGCGCCGTCAGCCTGGCCGGCCGACTCGCGCGGCCGGACGGTGCGCGGAGAGGCGCGTCAGCCGATCAGCCCGGCGACCCAGCGGAACAGGCCGAAATGGGTGAGGTCGTTCCAGGTGGCGAACACGAACAAGCCGGCCAGCAGGGCGAATCCGGCGCGGAAGCCATATTCGAGCATCCGCGGCGGCAGCGGGCGGCCGCGTATCGCTTCGGCCAGGTAGAACATCAGATGCCCGCCATCGAGCACCGGGATCGGGAACAGGTTCACGAGGCCGAGGTTGACCGAGAGCACGGCGATGAAGCTGACCATCACCGACAGGCCGAGCTGGACGAACTCGCCCGACAGCTTGGCAATGCCGAGCGGGCCGGCCAGCTCGTCGGTGCCGCGACGCCCGGTCAGCATCTGGCTGACGCCGACGACGGTGCCGCTGGCCACGTCCCAGGTCTGCTGCGCCCCGGCGGCCACCGCTTGCAGCGGGCCGACCGGCTCGTACTCGACGGCGCCGCCACGCACGCCGAGCACGCCGGTGCGCTCGCCATCACGGCCGTCCCGCGCGCCGACCTGGACGTTGACGGTCTGCTCGGCGCCATTGCGCTGGACCATCATGGCCAGGGTGCGGTCGGGGTTGCCGGAGACGATGCGCTGGATGTCTTCGAAGCGGCGGACCGGCGCGCCATCGATGGCGGTGATGCGGTCGCCTTGCAGCAGCCCGGCCTTGGCCGCGGCGCCATCGGCCACCACCTCGCCGATCACCGGGACCGCGACCGGCCGGCCGACTGCCATGAACAGCGCGGCGAACAGCACCAGCGCCAGGGAGAAGTTGGCGATCGGCCCGGCGGCGACGATGATCGCCCGCGACCCGACCGACTTCTCGTGAAAGGTCTGGCCCGGCTTCCACGCCGCGCGCACGTCGGGGTCGACGTCCTCCGGACGCTCCTGCCCGTGCAGCTTCACGTAGCCGCCGAGCGGCAGCCAGCTCAGCTTCCAGACGGTGCCGACGCGGTCGGTCCAGCTCGCGATCACCGGGCCGAAGCCGATCGAGAACGCTTCGACGTACACGCCGCGCCAGCGCGCCGCGATGTAGTGGCCGAACTCGTGCACGAAGACGAGGATTCCCAGCGTGACGATGAAGGCAGCGCCGTTGCGGAGAAAGTCCAGCAGGTGCGTCATCCAGAAATCCTTACCGGCGGCACGCGGGAACGGCCGCCATTGCGCAACGAGGTGACCTCGCCAGGGTCAACATGCAAGTCAACATACAATGGTTGGGCGGCGATGGATTGCCAAGAAGCATTGGCGTCAGGCCGCCCGCGCGATGAATTGTTGGGCGGTCCGGCGGGCCGAGCGGTCCAGATCCATCACAGCCTCGAGGCTGTTGGCGCCGGGCGTGCCGAGCCGATCCAGCACGCGCTCGACAAGGCTCGCGATTTCGGTGAAGCCGAGGCGGCGGGCGAGGAAGGCTTCGACTGCCATCTCGTTGGCGGCCGATAGGATGGTGGGCGCGCCGCCGCCGGCCCGCAGCGCGTCGCGTGCGAGGCGCAGCGCCGGGAAGCGCACGGGGTCGGGTGGGAAGAAGGTCATCTGCCCGAGGGCGGCGAGGTCGAGCCGGGGCGAGTTGGTCGCGATGCGGCCGGGCCAGGCCAGGGTGTGCGCGATCGGCACGCGCATGTCGGGCGCGCCGAGCTGCGCCAGCATGCTGCCGTCTTGGTAGTGGACGATGCCATGCACCACGGATTGCGGGTGCACCAGCACCTCGATGCAGGTTTCGTCGAAGCCGAACAGCCGGGCCGCCTCGATCACCTCGAGGCCCTTGTTGAACATGGTGGCGCTGTCGATGCTGATCTTGGCGCCCATCGACCATATGGGGTGGCGGAGCGCGACTTCCGGCGTCGCCCGCCCCATCTCCTCGGCGGTCGCGGTGCGGAACGGGCCGCCGGACGCGGTCAGGACGATCTTCTCCACCGCGCCGCGGTTGCCTTCGGCCAGCGCCTGAAAGATGGCGTTGTGCTCGGAATCGACTGGCAGCAGGGTGGCGCCGGCGTCGCGCACGGCCTGCAGCATGACGTCGCCGGCGCAGACCAGCGCTTCCTTGTTGGCGAGCGCGACCGCGCCGCCGCCTTGGATGGCGGCCAGGGTGGAGGGCAAGCCCGCGGCGCCGGTGATGGCGGCCATGGTCCAGTCCACCGGATCGGCGGCAGCTCGGGTGACCGCGTCGGCGCCGCCGGCAGTGGCGATGCCGGTTCCAGCGAGCAGGCGTTCCAGCTCGGGCAGGCAGGTCTCGTCGGCAATCACGGCGACGGCGGCGCCCAGACGCATCGCCTGCTCGGCCAGCAAGGCGGCGTTGCGACCGCCCGCCAGCGCGTGCACGCGGAAGCGCTCGGGATTGGCGGCGAGCAGGTCGACGGTGCTGGTGCCGACGCTGCCGGTGCTGCCGAGCACTGTGACGCGGCGGGCGCCGGATCGTGCGGCGTGGTCCGCCGCGTCGTTGTTCACTGCCACAAAACTCCTCCCCGGCCCACGACGGCGGCGATGCAGGCCGCCGCCGTGGCGGCTGCCAGCATGCCGTCGAGGCGGTCCAACAGTCCACCATGGCCGGGGATCAGCCGGCCGGAGTCCTTCACGCCGAATTGGCGCTTGATCCAGCTTTCGAGCAGGTCGCCGGCCTGCGAGACGATGCTCAACAGGCACGCGGCGGCGGCGGCCCGACCGAGCCCGGAGGGTGCCAAGGCCTGAGCGGCGGCCTCGCCGAACGCCATCGCGGCCAGCAGGCCGCCGACGGCGCCGGACCAGGTCTTGCCGGGCGAGATGGCCGGGGCGAGCTTGCGCCCGCCGAGCAGCCGGCCGGCCACGTAGGCGCCGATGTCGCTGGCCCACACCACGATGGCGAGGAACAGCACGTTGGACCGCCCCACCTCGCCGGTGTCGCGCAGCCAAACGAGGGCCGCCATGGGCACGCCGAGGTAGAGGACGCCGGCGGCCAGCGGCAAGCGGCCGGTGACCAGCAGGAGCAGCAGGAACATGGCCGCGAAGACGCTCAGCGCGGCGAGCAGGCCGGTCGTGCCCGGACCGCCGATGACGGCGGCCATGACGACGAGGGTCGTGCCGACGACCGAAAACTGAAAGGACGGCTTGCGCGGGGTGCCGTTGCGCGCGGCCATCGCCATCCATTCGACGATCAGGCCTGCCATGGCGAGCTTCATCAGCACGATCCAAGCCCAGCCGTCGTACCAGGTGCAGAGCACGGCGACCGGTGCCAGGACCAGGGCGGACGCGGCACGCAGCCGGAGATCCGCCCAGCGCCTCGGGTTGCGGGCCGGCGGCGCCGCGCCCGCATCGTCCGGCAGGGTGTCCGGCGATGCCGGATCAGCCAGTGCGGGCACCGAAGCGGCGTTCCCGCCGGGCGAACTCTGCCAAGGCCTCGTCGAAATGGGCCGGGCTGAAATCGGGCCACAGCACGTCCATGAACACCAGCTCGGAGTAGGCGGACTGCCACAGCAGGAAGTTGGACAGGCGCTGCTCGCCGCTGGTGCGGATCACGACGTCGGGGTCGGGCATGCCGGCGGTGGACAGGAATTGCTCGAAGCCGGTTTCGGTGAGCGACGCCGGGTCGAGCTCGCCGCGGGCGACGGCGGCGGCCGCCCGGCGCGCGGCGGCGGTGATCTCGTCGCGGGCGCCGTAGGACAGCGCCATGTTGAGGTTGAGGCGGGTGTTGCCGATCGTGGTGCGCTCGGCGCGGTCGAGCTCGGCGCGCGTGTCGGGGTCGAAGCGCTCCTTGTCGCCGATGATGCGGACCCGCACGCCTTCGCGGGTGATCTCGGCCAGTTCCTGGCGGATGTAGTGGCGCAGCAGGCCGGTGAGGTCGAGCACCTCGTCGGCGGGGCGGCGCCAGTTCTCGCTGCTGAAGGCGTAGAGGGTGAGCCATGAGACCGAGGATGCGGCGGCTGCCTCGATCGTGCGCCGCACCGCCTGGGCGCCGGCGCGGTGCCCGGCGACCCGCGGCAGGCCGCGCGCCTGCGCCCAGCGGCCGTTGCCGTCCATGATGATGGCGACGTGCCGCGGGGCGCCAGGGGGCGTGCCGGGCGACGTGCTGGTTGCGGCACGGGCCTTCACCTCGGGCTTGATCACGGCCATTCGCGTCAGACCTGCCGGATTTCCTTGTCTTTTTCGGTCAGCGACTCGTCGATGCGCTTGATGTACGCGTCCGTGAGCTTCTGCACCGCGTCCGACCAATCCTTGGATTCGTCCTCGCCGATCTCGCCTTTCTTTTCGAACCCCTTGATCTGGTCCATGCCGTCGCGGCGCACGCCGCGCACCGCGACGCGGGCGCCCTCGGCATAGCGGCCCGCGGCCTTGGCCAGCTCGCCCCGCCGCTCGGCCGTGAGCTGCGGGATCGGCACCCGCACCACCTGGCCGTCGGAGCCGGGGTTGAGGCCCAGCCCGGAGTCGCGGATGGCGCGCTCGACGGCGCCGACCAGGGTGCGGTCCCAGACCTGGACCGTGATCATGCGCGGCTCCGGCACGCCGATCGTGCCGACCTGGGTGATCGGGACTTCGGTGCCGTAGGCCTCGACCTTGACCGGCTCCAGCAGAGCCGGGCTCGCGCGGCCGGTGCGCAGGCCGCCGAAGTCGCGGCGCAGCGTCTCCATGGCGCCGTCCATGCGTCGGGTCAGGTCGGCTTTCAGCGCGTTCAGATCGGCGGGCACGGCAACTCTCCTGGCATCCGCGGATGCCGCGCAGGCAAAAGGCCGGGACGCGGCGGCAAAGGCAAGCCTGTCTTGGTGAGGAATTGTGGCCGCATCAAGCCGGCTCGACGATGCGGGTAAACGGCCCCTCGCCGCGCAGCACCTGTGCGAACGAGCCCGCGGCATGGATGTTGAACACCACGATCGGCAGCCCGTTCTCGCGCGCCACGCTGATGGCGGCGGCGTCCATCACCGCGAGGTCGCGCGACAGCACCTCGAGATAGGTGAGCTCGGCGTAGCGCTCGGCGCCGGGCACCTTGCGCGGGTCGGCCGAATACACGCCGTCGACCTGGGTGCCCTTCAGCAACAGGTCGCAGCCCATCTCGACCGCGCGCAGGGCGGCGGCGGTGTCGGTGGTGAAGAACGGGTTCCCGGTGCCGGCGGCGAAGATCACCACCCGGCCCTTCTCCATATGCCGGACGGCCCGGCGGCGGATGTAGGGCTCGCACACGCTGCTCATGGGGATGGCCGATTGCACCCGGGTCGGCACGCCCTGCCGCTCCAGCACGCTTTGCATGCCGAGCGCGTTCATCACCGTCGCCAGCATGCCCATGTAGTCGGCCTGGGCGCGGTCCATACCGCCGGCGGCGCCGGAGATGCCGCGGAAGATGTTGCCGCCGCCGATCACCAGGCAGACCTGCATGCCGGTCGCAGCCACGTCGGCGACGTCCTTGGCGATGCGGGTGATCGTCTCCGTGTCGAGGCCGTATTCCCGCCGTCCCATCAGCGCCTCGCCCGAGATCTTCAGCAGGACGCGCGAGTAGAGCGGCGGGACGGACATCGGATCCTTTCTCGGGTTCGCGCGAACGCGAAACTCTCGGCATCGCGCGGGCGCGAAGCGGCGGCAACCTAGAGGCTGCCGCCGACTGTCACAAGTCGCCTTCTGTTCTAAACCGTCTGTTCTAGGCTGCCGGTTGCGGGGCGTCGGGATTGGGCTTCTTGACCCCGGACACCGCGGCCACCTCGGCGGCGAAATCATCCGACCCCTTCTCGATGCCTTCACCGAGCTGGAAGCGCGCGAAGCCGACCAGGTTGGCGCCGGCCTTCTTCATCACCGCCTTGACCCGGCTTTCACCGTCATGCACCCAGACCTGCTCCAGCAGCACGACTTCCTCGTAGTATTTGGCGATGCGGCCGGTGACCATCTTTTCGATGATGGCCTCAGGCTTGCCGGACTGGCGCGCCTGCTCGGACAACACGGCCCGTTCGCGCTCGAGCGCCGCCGGGTCGACGGCGCTGGTGTCGAGCGCTTCCGGACGGGTCGCGGCCACGTGCATGCCGACCTGGCGGCCGAGCGTTTCCAGCGCGTCGAGTTCGCTTGCGCCTTCGAGTGCCACCAACACGCCGATCTTGCCCAGGCCGGGCTTCAGCGCGCCGTGCACGTAGGTTGCGACCGCGCCCTGCCCGACGCTCATCACGCGGGCGCGGCGCAGGCTCATGTTCTCGCCGATGGTGGCGATCAGGTGGGTGATCTGGTCGGCGACCGTCCGGCTCTCGCCCGGAAAGTTCGCAGCCTTGATCGCGTCCAGGTCCTCGCCGACCTCGAGCGCGACCTTGGCCACGCCTTCGACCAGCGCCTGGAACGCCTCGTTGCGGGCGACGAAGTCGGTCTCGGCGTTCACCTCGACCATGGCCGCCCTCAGCGGGCTGCTCGCCACGCCGACCAGGCCTTCGGCCGCCACCCGGCCGCTTTTCTTGGCCGCCGCCGACAGGCCCTTCTTGCGCAGCCAATCGATCGCCGCCTCGGTGTCGCCGCCGTTCTCGGTCAGCGCCTTCTTGCAATCCATCATGCCGGCGCCGGTCTTTTCGCGCAGGTCCTTAACCAGCGCCGCTGTGATCTCAGCCATTCCGTCCACTCCGTTCAGCTGTCAGGCGGGCGCCTGCTCGGTCTCGGGCGCAACCGGCTCCGGCAGCGGCTCCATCGGCGGCAACTCGGCCGAGGCGCCGAGGTCGCGACCCGACGCCACCATTTCGGCGCTGATGCCGTCCAGCACGGCGCCGGCGATCAGGTCGCAGTAGAGGGTGATGGCGCGGATGGCGTCGTCATTGCCCGGGATCGGGTAGGTGACGCCAGCCGGGTCGCTGTTGCTGTCGAGCACGGCGATGACGGGGATGCCAAGCTTGGTGGCTTCCTCGACCGCCAGCTTCTCCTTGTTGGTGTCGATGATGAACAGCACGTCCGGCAGGCCGCCCATGTCCTTGATGCCGCCCAGCGCGCGTTCCAGCTTTTCCTGGTCGCGGGTGATGTCGAGCACCTCTTTCTTGGTCAGGCCTTGGGTGTCGCCGCCGAGCATCTCCTCGATCTGGCGCAGGCGCTTGATGCTGCCGGTGATGGTCTTCCAATTGGTCAGCATGCCGCCGAGCCAGCGGTGGTTGACGTAGTACTGGCCGCAGCGCTTGGCGCTCTCGGCGACGTACTCGGCCGCCGCACGCTTGGTGCCGACGAACAGCACCCGGCCGCCGGCCGCGGTGATGTCGCGCACGGCCCGCAGCGCCCGGTCCAGCATCGGCACCGTCTGCTGCAGGTCGATGATGTGCACCTGGTTGCGCACGCCGAAGATGTACGGCTCCATGCGCGGGTTCCAGCGCCGCGTGTGGTGGCCGAAATGGACGCCGGCCTCGAGCAGCTGGCGCAATGAGAAGTCAGGCATCGCCATGAGCGTGTCCTTTCCAGTGGTCCGGTTGATCCTCCGCGGGGCCAGGCCTTGCGGCACCGGATCCGGGTTGAACCCCGGGAAAGGCGCCCCGCGTGTGAATTACCCGCGACGGTCGCGAGCGGTCGGGGATATGCTCGTTTACTCGGCAAAACGCAAGCGTCCGGCGAGGCGGGCACGGCTGTGCATGGGAGGTCTGTAAAGACTTTACAGGTTTACAGCCGGCGGCCGAGGCGGGCGGTCGCAAAAACCTGCCGTGTGCCGTTGAACATGCGATCGAAGATGGTTCTTGGGGAGACGGGCGTGGCGCATTCGGTGGGCGAGATTGTCGAGCAGCATCAAGGGGAGCGCGCGATCGGCGCGCCCGGCCGCGATTGGCTCGGCGGCACGGACTTGGCGGACTTGGTGCGATCGACGCGTGAGGCGCTGAACCGGGCCGGCATCGGCCGCGGCGACCGGGTGGCGATCGTGCTGCCGAACGGGCCGGAGATGGCGACCTGCTTCCTTGCCGTGGCGGCGACCTGCGCCGCGGCGCCGCTCAACCCCGCCTACAAGGACGAGGAGTTCGAGTTCTACCTGTCCGACCTGCGCCCGGCGGCGCTGATCGTGCTCGACGAGGACGAGAGCGCCGCGAGCTTCGCCGCGACCCGGCTCGGCATCCCGGTGATCGAGCTGCGCCAGCGCGAAGGGGCGGCCGGCCTGTTCGAGCTCGACACCTCCGCGCTGCCCGACCGCGAAGCCGCCCAGCCCGGCCCGTCGCAGCCGGACGACATCGCGCTGGTACTGCACACCTCGGGCACGACGGCGCGGCCGAAGATCGTGCCGCTCAGCAACCGCAACGTCGCCGCCTCGGCGGGCAACGTCGCCGCGGCGCTGGCGCTGACGGGCGAGGATACCTGCCTCAACATCATGCCGCTGTTCCATATCCACGGCCTGATCGCTGCCGTGCTGTCGAGCCTGCAGGCCGGCGCCGCCGTGTGCTGCACGCCGGGGTTCAGCGCGTTCAAGATGCCGGACTGGCTCACGACGGTGCGGCCGAGCTGGTATACCGCGGTGCCGACGATGCACCAGGCAATCCTGATGCGGATGCGCGACAAGCAGGAGCAGGCGCGCGGCGCCGGGTTGCGGCTGATCCGGTCGTCGTCCGCCTCCTTGCCGCCGCAGGTGATGGCGGAGCTGGAAGAGGTGTTCGGCTGCCCGGTGATCGAGGCCTACGGCATGACCGAGGCGGCGCACCAGATGTGCAGCAACCCGCTGCCGCCCGCCGCGCGCAAGCCCGGCTGCGTCGGCCGTGCCGCCGGGCCCGAGGTGGCGGTGATGGACGACGATGGCGCCATCCTGCCGCAGGGCAGCACCGGCGAAGTGGTGATCCGCGGCGCCAACGTGACGCCGGGCTACGACAACAATCCGGAGGCGAATGCCAAGGCGTTCACCAATGGCTGGTTCCGCACCGGCGACCAGGGGCGGTTCGACCAGGATGGCTACCTGTTCCTGACCGGGCGGCTGAAGGAGCAGATCAACCGGGGCGGGGAGAAGATCAGCCCGATCGAGATCGACGTGGTGCTGCTCGACCATCCCGGCATCGCCCAGGTGGTGACGTTCGGCATTCCGCACGAGAAGCTGGGGGAAGAGGTCGGGGCGGTGGTGGTGCTGCGCAACGGGCACACGGTGACCGAGCAGGAGATCCGCGATTTCGCGGCGACCCGGCTTGCGGCCTACAAGGTGCCGCGGCGGATCGTGATGATGTACCACCTGCCGAAGGGTGCCACCGGCAAGGTGCAGCGCGTGGGGTTGGCGCAAAAGCTGGGGCTGGTGGCCTAGGCAAGGGCTCTCCCTCCGCGGTCGTTCCACCTGTCCGAAGCCGGCCAGCCGGAACCTTCGACCGCTCCGCCCTTGACCCGCTGGGGCCGGGGGCCCCAGACCAGCGTTTGATGGATTTCAAAGGCTCCGCCTTTGATGGGGTTCAAAGGAGCGACGCCCCTTTGCCTAAGCTTGGAGACATTATGACCCAGCTTTGCGTGTTCGGCGCCGGCGCCATCGGCGGCTTCCTGGCGGCGCGGCTGCAGGCGGCCGGGACGGCGGTGTCGGTGGTGGCGCGCGGGCCGCACCTCGCCGCGATGCAGGCGGATGGGCTGGTGCTGCAGTCGGGCGGCGAGGCGATCGTGACCCGGCCGCGCGTCGCCGCCAGCACCGCCGAGTTGGGGCCGCAGGATTACGTGTTCATCACGTTGAAGGCGCACTCGCTCGAACCCGCCCTGCCGCAACTGGCGCCGCTGATCGGGCCGCACACGACGATCGTCGCCGGGGTGAACGGGTTGCCGTGGTGGTATTTCTACGGCGTGGACGGGCCGTATCGCGACCGGCGCATCGAGGCTGTGGACCCGCACGGCGCGATCTGGGACGGGCTGCCGCCTTCGCAGACCCTCGGTTGCATCGTCTACCCGGCCGCCGAGATCGCCGCTCCCGGAGTCATCGCCCACACCTTCGGCGACCGCTTCAGCCTGGGCGAGCCCGATGGCAGCCGCAGCGAGCGGGCGGAGCGTTTGTCGAAGCTGCTGATCGGCGCCGGGTTGAAGGCGCCGATACGGCCGCGCATCCGCGACGAGCTGTGGGTGAAGCTGTGGGGCAACATGGCGTTCAACCCAATCAGCGCGCTGACGACGGCAACGCTCGACGTGATCACGGGGGAGCCCGGCACGCATGCCCTGGCGCGAGCGATGATGCTGGAAGGACAGGCGGTGGCGGAGGCGATCGGCATCCGCTTCGCGATCGACGTAGATAAGCGGCTGGCCGGGGGCGCCGAGGTCGGGCACCACCGGACGTCGATGCTGCAGGACCTGGAGCTGGGACGGCCACTGGAGATCGAGGCGCTGCTGGGCTCGGTGGTCGAAGTGGCCGGCTGGGTCGGGGTCGAGGTGCCGCTCAGCACGGCGGTGCTGACCTTGGTGCGGCAGCGGGCGGCGATGCGGGGTTAGGTGGTGGGCTTAAAGCCCACCCTACATAGCCGCGGACTGTAGGGTGGGCTTTAGCCCACCACCGTTACACCTCCTCGACGCGCTCCACGCCGGGCACGACTTTCAGCGCTTGGGCCAAGCGTGGTCCGACCAGGAAGCGGCCGGGCAAGGTGATCTCGACGGCTTGCGCGGCGTCGATGCGGGGCACCAGCGTGACCTGCCCGCGGCCGCGGGCTTCGCGGGCCAGCAAAGCGCGGATGTGCGGCACGGCCTCGGTCTTGTCGAGCCAGATGCGCATCCCTGCCCCGGCTTCGCTGGCGGCCTGGTCGAGCGCGCGGCAGTCGCTCGCGGTGATGCGGACGGCCTCGCCTTCCACCTTGAGCTCGATGCCGACCAGCACCGCCGAGCCGGCCTTCAGCAGCTCGCGAGCGCCGTTCAGCACCTCGCTGAACAGCGTCACCTCGAAGCTGCCGCCCTGGTCCGAGAGGCGCACCCAGGCCATGCGGCTGCCGGTGCGGGTGGTGCGCTCCTTGATGGCGACCACGCAGCCGGCAACCCGGGCCCGGGTGGTGCCGGCCAAGGCGCGCGGCTCGAGCTGCGATGACGGCACCGCGCCCAGGCGCTTGAGGATGGGCGCGTAGCTGTCCAGCGGATGCGCGGTGAGATGGAAGCCGATCGCCTCCGCCTCGTAGCCCAGCCGGTCCATCTCGGCCCAGTCGGGAACCGGCGGCAGGCGCAGCGGCTCCGGCTCGGACGGGCCGGCGAACATGCCGATCTGACCGCTTTCGGCTTCCTCGGCGCGGGCCTGGGCACGGCGCAGCATGGTTTCGGCACCCGCGAACATCTGCGCCCGGTTCGGGTTGAGCCCGTCGAAGGCGCCGGCGCGGGCCAGGTTCTCGAGCTGCATCTTGTTGAGGTTCTTGGGGTCGATCCGGGCGGCGAACTCGGCCGGGTCGCGGAATGGACGGCCGCCACGGGCCGCGACCACGCCCTCCATCGCCGTCTGGCCGACTTTCTTGACCGCGGCCAGCGCGTAGCGAATCCGCTGCACCCCGTCCTTGCCGACCTCGACCGCGAATAGTGCGTCGGAGCGGTTGATGTCGGGCGGCAGCACGGCGATGCCCATCCGCTGCGCTTCCTGCCGCAGGGCGGCGATCTTGTCGGTGTTCGACAGCGCGAGGTTCATGCAGGCGGCGAGGAAGGCGACCGGGTGGTTCGCCTTCATCCAGGCGGTCTGGTACGAGACCAGGGCGTAGGCGGCGGCGTGAGACTTGTTGAAGCCGTAATCGGCGAACTTGGCCATGAGGTCGAAGACTTCGGTGGCCTTGGCCGCCTTGATGCCGCGCTTCGTTGCGCCATCGGTAAAGATCTGGCGCTGCTGCTCCATCTCGGCGCGGATCTTCTTGCCCATCGCGCGGCGCAGCAGGTCGGCGCCACCCAGGCTGTAGCCGGCCATGGTCTGGGCGATCTGCATCACCTGCTCCTGGTAGACCATGATGCCGTAGGTCTCTTCCAGGATGGAGCGGATCTCCTCGTGCGGCGCGTCCCAGGCTTCGCCGTGCTTGCGCCGGCAATAGTCGGGGATGTTGGCCATCGGACCCGGGCGGTACAGCGCCACCGCGGCGATCAGGTCCTCGAAGCGGTCGGGGCGCATCTGCTTCAGGACGTCGCGCATGCCGGGGCTTTCGAACTGGAACACCCCGCCGGCGTCGCCGCGCGCCAGCATGTCGTAGGTCGCCGGGTCGTCGAGCGGCAGGCGGTCGAGGTCCACCGGCGTGCCGAGCTTGGCCAGGATCGCCACCGCCTGCTTGAGGATGGTGAGCGTGGTGAGTCCCAAGAAATCGAACTTCACCAGCCCGGCTTGCTCCACGTATTTCATGGAGTATTGGGTGACGAGCGTGTCGGCCTTGGGGTCGCGATACAGCGGCACGAGCTCGATCAGCGGGCGGTCGCCGATCACGACGCCGGCGGCATGGGTGCTGGCGTGCCGGTACAGGCCCTCGAGCTGCAGGGCCACTTCCATCAGGCGGCGGACGCTCTCGTCGTCGTCGCGCATGGCTTGCAGCTTCGGCTCGCCGTCGATGGCCTGGGCGAGGGTGACGGGCTTGGCCGGGTTGTTGGGGATCAGCTCCGCGACCCGGTTCACCTGGCCGAACGGCAGGCCGAGCACGCGGCCGACGTCGCGCACGGCCGCCCGGGCCTGGAGTTTGCCAAAGGTGATGATCTGCGCCACGCGGTCATTGCCATACTCGCGGCGGACATAAGAAATGACCTCGTCGCGGCGGTCCTGGCAGAAGTCGATGTCGAAGTCCGGCATCGACACGCGTTCGGGGTTGAGGAAGCGCTCGAACAGCAGACCCCAGCGCAGGGGGTCGAGGTCGGTGATGGTGAGCGCCCAGGCGACCACGGAGCCGGCGCCGGAGCCGCGGCCGGGGCCGACCGGTATGTCGTTCGCTTTCGCCCATTGGATGAAGTCGGCGACGATCAGGAAGTAGCCGGGGAAGCCCATCTTGGCGATGACGTCGAGCTCGTATTCGAGCTGGGTCTCGTAGCGCGTCGAGGTGGCGGCGTCGGCGTTCACCATGCGCCGGGCGAGGCCCTCGCGGGCCATGGCGCGGAGGGTTTCGTCCTCGGTCTGACCCTGGTGCACCTTTGGGCATACCGGCAGCAGCGGCTTGCGCGTTTCGGCCATGACGGCGCAGCTCTGCGCGACCGCAAGCGTGTTGCTGCAGGCTTCGGGCAGGTCGGCGAACAGCTCGCGCATCGCAGCGGCGGACTTGAAGAAGTGCTCGGGCGTGACCCGGCGGCGGCCTTGCTCGCTGACCTGGCGGCCGCCGGCGATGCAGAGCAGGGCGTCGTGCGCTTCGTGCATCTTCGGGGTGGCGAAGAAGCACTCGTTGGTCGCGACCAGCGGGAGCGCATGCTCGTCGGCGAGCGCGAGCAGGCCGGGCTCGATCGCCGCCTCGACGGCGAGGCCGTGGCGGTGCAGCTCGACCAGGCAGCGGTCGGGGAAGGCTTCGCGGAATTGCGCCAGCAGCGCGGCCGCCTCGTCACGCCGGCCTTCGGCCAGCATGCGCCCGACCGGGCCGCGGGTGCCACCAGTCAGGAGCATCAGGCCTTCGGCATGGCCGAGGATCTCGTCGAGCGGCAGCTGCGGGTCGGACGGGTCGCTGCGCATGAAGCCGAGCGAAGACAGGATCTGCAGGTTGGCGAGTCCGGCCGCGTCCTGGGCCAGCAGCACGATTGGGTCGGGCGGAAGGCGCGGGTTGTCGGCGCGGCTGATGCCGACCTGGCAGCCGACGATCGGCTGCACGCCGCGGCCGACGCAGGCCTGGCTGAACTCGAGGGCGCCGAACAGGTTGCCGCTGTCGGTGATCGCGACGGCCGGCATGGCCGCGTCGCGGGCGAGCTGGGCGATCTTGTCGGCCTTGATGGCGCCTTCGCTGAGCGAATAGCTGGAATGGACCCGAAGATGAACGAAGTCGGCGTACGGCAGCTCAGGTCTCCCCGCGGGCGAGCTCGACGATTCGGCCCTGCCGGAGTGTAACACGCCGGTCCATTCGCGCGGCGAGGTCCGGGTTGTGGGTGGCGATCAGTGCCGCGACGCCCTGCCCGCGCACCACCCGCAGCAGTTCGTCGAACACCAAAGCCGACGTGCCGACGTCGAGGTTGCCGGTCGGTTCGTCGGCCAGCAGCACGGCCGGTTGGTTGGCGAGCGCGCGGGCGATTGCGACGCGCTGCTTCTCGCCGCCCGAGAGCTTGCCGGGTAGATGCTCGAGCCGGTGGGCCATCCCGAACGCGGTCAGCAGCGCGGCCGCGCGCTCGCGGGCGGCGGCGCGGGGGGTGACGGCGACCATCTGCGGCAGCATGACGTTCTCGACGGCGGAGAACTCGGCCAGCAAGTGGTGCGCCTGGTAGACGAAGCCGATGCGGTCGCGGCGGATCGCGGTGCGTTCGGGGTCACCGAGCTGCCCGGCGTCGCGGCCGTCGACGCTGACGGTGCCGGCGTCCGGCCGCTCGAGCAGCCCGGCGAGGTGCAGCAGCGTGCTTTTGCCGGTGCCGGAGGGTGCCACCAGGGCGACGATCTCGCCGGCGGACAGGACGAGGTCGGCGTCCTGCAGCACCTGCAGCAGGTCGTCGCCGCTGCGGTAGGCGCGCGAGACGCTCCGCAGCGCCAGCGGTTCATTCATGCCGGAGCGCTTCGACCGGGTCGGTGCGGGCGGCGCGCCAGCTCGGGTAGAGGGTCGCGAGCAGCGACAGAGCGAGCGCCATGCCGACGACCTGCACGACTTCGGCCGGGTCGAGCCGGGATGGCAGGTGGGTGAGGTAATAGACTTCGGGGTTGAACACGTTGGCGCCGGTGGCGGCCTCGACCCAGCCTTGGATGGTTTGGATGTTGAGGCAGAACAGCACGCCGATGACGACGCCGGCCAAGGTCCCGGTGACGCCGACGCTGGCGCCGGCCATGAGGAAGATGCGCATGATGGCGCCCCGGCCGGCGCCGATGGTGCGCAGGATGGCGATGTCGCGGGTCTTGTCCTTGACCATCATGATCAAGGACGAGATCACGTTGAAGGCGGCGACCAGGATGATCAGGGTCAGGATCAGGAACATGACGTTCTTTTCCACCTGAACGGCGGCGAAGAAGCTGTTGTTGTTCTGCTGCCAGTCGATGATGCGGATCGGAGCGCCGGGCAGGGCCTGGGTGATGCCGGCGCGGATGCGGGCGACGTGGTCGGGGTCATCGGCCATCACCTCGATGTGGCTGGCTTGGCCTGGCTGCTGGAAGAAGATCTGGGCGGCGGCGAGCGGCAGGAACACGAACGACGTGTCGTACTCGTTCATGCCGACCTGGAAGATGGCCGCGATCTTGTAGGCGCGAACCCGGGGCACGGTGCCGAAGGCAGTGGCGGCACCTTGCGGGCTGATGAGCGTCAGGTCGTCGCCCACCTGCAGGCCGAAGCGGCCGGCGAGGCCGACGCCGATGACGATCGCGTCCTCGCCGGTGAAGTTGTCGAGCGTGCCTTGGCGGATGTTGCCGGCAACGGCCGGGAGCCGCTTGATGTCGGCCTGCTCGATGCCGCGCACCATCCCGCCGGCGTTCTGCCCGCGCGGCCCGCTCAGCAGCACCTGCCCGTCCACCACCGGGGCGGCGGCCACAACGCCGGGGACGCCGCGAATGGTGCCGGCCATGGCATCGTAGCCGGTCAGGGGCGCGCCGGCGCCGTAGACGCCGAGGTGGCCGTTGAAGCCGAGGATGCGGCTGAGCAGGTCCACCTGGAAGCCACCCATGACCGACATGACGATGATCAGGGTGGCGACGCCGAGGGCAATGCCGACGAGGCTGAAGATGGCGATGACGGACACGAACCGCTCGCCGCGCCGGGCGCGCAGGTAGCGGCCGGCGACGGCGCGTTCGAAGGCGTTGAACATGAGTCTTAAGTCCTGAAAAGGCCAAGGGCTCCGCCCCTGGACCCCGCTGGGGCGAGGCGCCCCAGACCCCCATTGATGGATTTCAAAGGCGAGCCTTTGACGGGGTTTAAGGGGCAGAGCCCCTTTACCCTTACGGTCCGATATGCGCCAGCGCGGCGTCGAGCGTAAGCTCTTGCCGTTCGCCGGTGGCGCGGCGCTTGAGCTCCACCGTGCCGGCGGCGGCGCCGCGGGGGCCGACGATGATCTGCCAGGGGTGGCCCATCAGGTCGGCATCGGCGAACTTGGCGCCGGCCCGATCGCTGCGGTCGTCGTAAAGCGCGTTGCCGGCGAAGTGGCGGTAGGCGGTCTCGCACATCGCGTCGGTCGTCGCGTCGCCGGCCTTGAGGTTCAGGATCGCGGCGCGGAACGGCGCCACGCTGTCGGGCCAGATAATGCCCGCCTCGTCATGATGCGCCTCGATCAGCGCGCCGACCAGGCGCGATACGCCGATGCCGTAGCTGCCCATGTTCGGGTGCACCGGCTGCTGGTCCGGTCCCGGCACGCTCAGCCCGACCAAGGTGCTGTAGAGGGTGCCGAAGTTGAACACCTGGCCGACCTCGATCCCCCTGCCCTCGCGGCGGCGCTCGGCGGGAACCTTGTCCCAGGCGGCCAAGTCATGCTTCTCGTCGGTGGCGGCGTAGGGTCCGGTCACACTGGTGAAAAAGCGCTCGAGCGCTTCGGGGTCGGTGTGGTCGACGTCGTCGGTGCCGATCCGGACGGTCTCGACTTCGGCGTCGTAGAACACCTGGCTTTCGCCGGTCGGCGCCAGGATGTGGAACTCGTGGCTGAGGTCGCCGCCAATCGGCCCGGTGTCGGCTGCCATCGGCACCGCCTGCACGCCGAGGCGCTGGAAGGTGCGCAGGTAGCTCAGCATCATGGTGCGGTAGCTGCGCACGGCCGAGGCGTGGTCCAGGTCGAAGGAATAGGCGTCCTTCATCAGGAACTCGCGGCCGCGCATCACGCCGAAGCGGGGCCGGGTCTCGTCGCGGAACTTCCACTGGATGTGGTAGACGATCTGCGGCATTTCGCGATAGCTGCGGATCGATTGGCGCATCAGGTCGGCGATCAGCAGCTCGTTGGTCGGGCTGTAGATCAGGTCGCGTTCGTGCCGGTCTTTGAGCCGCAGCATCTCCGGGCCATAGGCGTCGTAGCGGCCGGACTCCTTCCACAGGTCGGCCGATTGCAGCGTCGGCAGCAGCAATTCCTGAGCGCCGACCCGGTCCTGCTCCTCGCGTACGATTTGGGCGATGTTGCGGAGCACACGCCAGCCGGCGGGCAGCCAGGCGTAGATGCCGGATGCGACTTGCCGCACGAGGCCGGCCCGCAGCATGAGCCGGTGCGACACGATTTGCGCCTCGGCCGGGTTCTCCTTGATGGTCGGGATCATGGCACGCGAGAGTCGCATCGGTCATCCTGCCGTCGTTCGAGGCGGCGACCCTACTCGTGGGCGACCCGAAGCGAAAGCATCGCTCGTCGTTACAGACGCGGAGCGAAATTTTGCTGCATCGCACAACGAATTTTCGTAAGATTCCTCAACGAGTCTCTACGAATTCGCGTGACAGTCCAACGCTCTCACGGTAACAAAAAAAGAGGCCCGCGCGCTGGCTGCGCAGCGGGCCTAGTTTAGGGAGAAAACGCCAGTCACACGGCAGAACGGGGAACAGCCCCGTTCTGACCGTGATGATGAGCGCGACACGGCCCGCCGTCCAAGAATTTCTGCACAAAACATCGAACATTCGCGGCTCTCGAGACGCGAATTGCCCGGTTTGCGAGCGCGTGACGGCGATCTGATCAAGGATTAATCGCCCATCACCGAAGGCGAGCGGAAGCTGATCCAACCGCTCTAAATCACCAGCATCGCCACGGCCCACAGCACGACCGCGATCGCCGTGGTGATCAGCATCTTGCGCCCGATCATCGGCTGCGCCGGCGCGCCGCGCCAACCGCCGGTCGTCTCCTCGGGGTCGGCCACCGGGCGCGTGCCGAAGGGAAGCACCGCAAACAGCACCGTCCACCAGATCAGGGTGAACAGTACGAAGGCGGTGAACCAGTGCACCCGTCAGACCCGCAGCAGGTGGACGTCCACCATGGGACGCTTCTGCAGCCGCTTGCCCAGCGCCCGGCGCAAGGTCGCGCGGGCTGCGTCGGCCAGTGCCGCGTCGTCCTGGCGCAGGCCCGGCGGCAATCCGGCCAGGCCCTGCGCGAAGGCCGCTGTAACGCGGATCGCTTCGGGGTCGTCGGACTCGAACAGGCCGGGCGCGCTCACCCGCGGCTGGCCGACGATCCGGCCGGACGCGTCCATGGCAGCGCTGCCGAGCACGACGCCGTTGAACATCATGCGGCGCCGGGCTGCGAGCACCGGGCCCTCGAGCGGCACCAAGCGGTCGCCGTCCAGCACCAAGCGGCCGACAGGGGCAGAGTCCACGACCTCGGCGCGGCCCGGCGCCAGCTGCAGGATGTCGCCGTCCTCGAGCAGGATCGGTGATGCCTGCATCGCCCGCGCCAACTCGGCATGGGCGGACAGGTGCCGCCACTCGCCGTGCACCGGCACCGAGTAGGTCGGGCGCACGAGGCGATAGAGGGTGCGCAGTTCCTCGCGGGCCGGGTGGCCGGACACGTGGGTCATGTCGTCGTCGTCGGTGATCACGCGGACGCCGCGGCGCACGAGCGCGTCCTGCACCACGGTGATCGGCCGCTCGTTCCCGGGGATCATGCGGCTGCTGTAGATGACGGTGTCGCCCTCGCCGAGGGCGATGTTGGGGTGGGTGTCGGCCGAGATGCGCGACAGCGCGCTGCGCGGCTCGCCCTGGCTGCCGGTCACGAGCAGCAGCAGGTTGTCGTCGGGGATGCTGCCGGCGTCGTCCTCGGGCACGAACTCGGCGACGCCCTTGAGGTAGCCGCACTCGCGGGCGGCGGCCTCGAGGTTGCGCAAGGAACGCCCCACCAGCGCCACGGTGCGGCCGGCGGCCTTGGCGGCGCGGGCGACGCTTTGCACCCGGGCGACGTTGCTGGCGAAGCAGGTGACCGCGATCCGGCCGTGCTTGATGCCGCCGATCAGCCGGGTGAGGCTTTCCTGCACTTCGCTCTCGCTGCCCGAATGGCCGTCCACCATGGCGTTGGTGCTGTCGCACACCATGGCCAGCACGCCCTCGTCGCCGAGCGCGCGGAACGCGGCCTCATCCGTGGGCTGGCCCACCAGCGGGTCGGGGTCGAGCTTCCAGTCGCCCGTGTGCAGGACGGTGCCGAACGGGGTGCGGATGACCAACGCCTGCGCTTCGGGCACGGAATGGGAGACCGGCATGAACTGCAGCCGGAACGGCGGCAGGTCGAAGGCGCCGCCGATCGGCACGGTGGTGATCCTCACCTCGTTCACGAGGCCTGCTTCGCCGAGCTTGCGCTTCAGCACGGCGGTCGCGAACGGGGTCGCGTAAACCGGGCAGCGCAGTTGCCGCCACAGATGGGCAACGGCGCCGATATGGTCCTCGTGGGCGTGGGTGATGACCAGGCCGATCAGCTTGTCCCGGCGCTCGGCGATGAAGCCGGGGTCGGGCATCATGATCTCGACCTCGGGGTTCTCATTGCCGCCGAAGCCGATGCCGCAGTCGATCGCCAGGTATTTGCCGCCGCAGCGGTACAGGTTGAGGTTCATGCCGATTTCGCCCGTCCCGCCCAAAGGCAAGAAGGCAAGACCGTCGCTCGGGACTTCCATGGAGATTAATCGCTTTCGGTGATACGCGTTCTGTCGCTGCGGTATGTGGGGATCGGGTTCCGTTCCGCCAACAAGCGCAGCCCGTCCAGGGTCAGGTCAGGGTTGATGACGCCGATGACCGTCGTGCCCTCAGCCAGCAGCGGCGCCAGGCCGCCGGTCGCGACCACCTTGAGCGGACTGTCGTACTCCGCCTGGATCCGCTGCACCAAGCCTTCGATCAGCCCGACATAGCCCCAATAGATGCCGGACTGCATCGCCGGCACGGTCGAGCGGCCGATCACCGCCTGGGGCCGGCCGATGCCGATGCGCGGCAGCCGGGCGGCGGCCTTGTGCAGCGCCTCGATCGAGAGATTGATGCCGGGCGCGATGACGCCGCCCAAATAGGCGCCGTCCACGTCGATCACGTCGAAGGTGGTCGCGGTGCCGAAATCGACGATGACCAGCGGGCCTTTGTAGTAATGGTGGGCCGCAAGCGAGTTCAGCAGCCGGTCGGCGCCGACCTCGGCCGGGGTGTCGACCTTGATCTCAAACCCCCAGTCGAGGTTGGAGCGGGCGATCAGCGGCTCGGTCGCGAACCAGTCGCGTACGAGGCGACGCAAGTGGTAGAGCGCGGCCGGCACGACGGTGCCGATCACCGCCTGCTCGATGTCGTCGCGCTTGAGGCCGGAGTGGCCGAGCAAGGTCAGCAGCCAGACGGCGTATTCGTCGGAGGTGCGCTGCGGCTCGGTGGCGATGCGCCAGGTGCCGCGCCAGCCGGCGCCGTCATGGACGGCGAAGACGATGTTGGTGTTGCCGGCGTCGACGACGAGGAGCATGTCAGGGAAGGCAAAGGGGCTTTGCCCCTTTGAACCCCAGCAAAGGCGGGGCCTTTGCAATCCAATTGACGCGGGTCTGGGGGCGCTGCCCCCGTCGCGCCTTGGGGCGCTGCGCACGACGGGTGAAGGGCGGAGCGGTTGAAGCTTCCACTTGTCTGGCTTCAGACAAGTGGAATAACCGCGGAGGGAGAGCCCTTCTCATCCAAACAAAACCCTCGCCGCGGACTGCGCCGCCGCCACCAGCGGTGCCGGGAACACGAAGAACAGCGTGGTGACAAGGGCGCCCACTCCGGCCACGAAGCTGAGCGAGGTGGAGCGCGGGTCGAAGGCCGGCTCGGCGGCGTCGAAATACATCACCTTGATGACGCGCAGATAGTAGTAGGCGCCGACCACGCTCGTCAGCACGCCAATCACCGCCAGCGTCCAGTAGCCGGACTGCACTGCCGGCAGGAATACGTACAGCTTGCCGAAGAAGCCGGAAAAAGGCGGGATCCCGGCCATGCTGAACATGAAGATCGTCATCGCCAAAGCGAGGCCCGGGTCGGTCTTGGCGAGGCCCGACAGGTCCGAGATCAGCTCCAGCGAGCGGCCGCGGCGGCGCATGGCGACGATGCAGGCGAACACGCCGGCACTCATGAACACGTAAGTCACCATGTAGATCATGACGCCGCGGACGCCCTCGGCGGTGCCGACGGCGAGGCCGACCAAGGCGTAGCCGATGTGGCCGATGGACGAGTAGGCCATCAGCCGCTTGATCCGGGTCTGACCGATTGCGGCAAGCGAACCGAGCAGCATGGACGCGATCGAGATCAGCACGATCAGCCCGGTCCATTGGTGGACAATCTGGCCGAACGGCTGCTCGAGCGCGCGCAGGATCAACGCCACCGCCGCCACCTTGGGCGCGGTGCTCATGAAGGCGGTGACCGGCGTCGGCGCGCCTTCGTAAACGTCTGGCGTCCACATGTGGAACGGCACTGCCGACAGCTTGAAGGCGAGGCCGGCGATGATGAACACGACCCCGACCACCAACCCGGGCGACGCGGCGTCCGGTGCCGACAGCACCCGGGCCAGCTCGGCGAATTGCATGGTGCCGGCGAAGCCGTAGGTGAGCGAGATGCCGTACAGCAGCAAGCCGGAGGCGAGCGCGCCGAGGATGAAGTATTTGAGCCCGGCCTCGGCCGAGCGGAGCTGGTCGCGGGCGAAGGCGCACATGATGTAGGTCGACAGCGATTGCAGCTCGAG
Source organism: uncultured Alphaproteobacteria bacterium (assembly GCA_963752225.1). Classification (GTDB taxonomy): domain Bacteria; phylum Pseudomonadota; class Alphaproteobacteria; order Acetobacterales; family Acetobacteraceae; genus JBBROS01. The sequence goes on from CAVVXS010000007.1 coordinate 1,763,196, forward strand.
CCCGAGATAGAGCGTCATCAGGCTTGAGGCGCTGCACATGGTCATCATACCGACCGAGCACAGCAGGATCAGCACCGGGAACTCGAACCGGCCGATTCCTTCCCGCGCGTTGTAATCGAGCGCCAGGATCGCGCTCAGCCCGGCGCCGGCGAGGATCAGCAGCTTCATGAAGCGGCCGAACCCATCCACCGTGAACAGGTCGCGGTAGCCGACGCCGTCGGGGGTGGCGACGATCAGCATGGCCGTCAGCGCCAGCGCGCCGAGGCCGAGCATGGTGCAAAGGACGTTGCTGTCGCCCTTGCGTATGACGCCCAGCAGCAGGATCGCCATGGCGCAGAGGGCGAGGACGATCTCCGGGGTGGCAAGGCCCCAGTTGAACACGCCGGGGCTCATCGGCCGGCCACCGCGACCGCGTCCGCGGCGGCGTGCGCGAGCTTGGTGGCGGCCATCGCCGCGGTGTGCTGTTCGACCATGGCGTGCACGCTCGCATCGAAGAATTGGGTGAAGCTGCTGGGGTAGATGCCCATCCACAGCGTGAGGCCGATCAGCGGTGTGAATATCGCGATCTCGCGCGGGCTGAGATCGAGGATCGACTTCAGGTCGTCGCGGGTCAGCGCGCCGAAGACCACCCGGCGATACAAATAGAGCATGTAGCCGGCGCCGAGGATCATGCCGGTGCTGCCGAGCAAGGCGACCCAGAAGCTGACTTTGAAGGCGCCGACGAGCACCAGGAACTCGCCGACGAAGCCGGCGGTGCCGGGCAAGCCGATGCTGGCCATGGTGAAGACCATGAACACCAGCGCGTAAGCCGGCATGCGGGAGGCGAGGCCGCCATAGCGGGCGATCTCGCGGGTGTGCATGCGGTCGTAGATGACGCCGACGCAGAGGAACAACGCGGCCGAGACGATGCCGTGCGACAGCATCTGGAACATCGCGCCCTGAATGCCCTGGGCGTTGAAGGTGAAGATCCCGATCACGACGACGCCCATGTGCGCCACCGAGGAGTAGGCGATCAGCTTCTTCATGTCGGTCTGCGCCAAGGCGACCAGCGAGGTGTAGATGACGGCGACGACGCCGAGCGCGAACATGAACGGCGCAAAGCGGGCCGAGGCGTCCGGCAGCATCGGCACGCTGAAGCGCAGGAACCCGTAGGCGCCCATCTTGAGCAGCACGCCGGCCAGGATGACGGACCCGGCGGTCGGCGCCTCGACATGCGCGTCCGGCAGCCACGTGTGCACCGGCCACATCGGCACTTTGACCGCGAACGAGGCGAGGAAGGCGAGGAACAGCCAGAACTGCATCCGGCCGGGGAATTGCGTCGTCATCAGCACGGCGAGGTCGGTGGTGCCGGCGCTGTACCAAACCGCTAGCAGCGCGAGCAGCATCAGGATCGAGCCGGCGAGCGTGTAGAGGAAGAACTTGAAGCTGGCGTAAACCCGGCGCGGACCACCCCAGACCCCGATGATCAGGAACATCGGGATCAGCACGCCTTCGAAGAACATGTAGAAGATGATGAAGTCCTGGGCCGAGAACATGCCCACCATCATCGTTTCCAGCACCAGGAAGGCGATCATGTACTCGCGCACGCGCACGGTGATCGCTTCCCAACTGGCGAGGATGCAGATCGGCGTCAGCGCGGTCGAGAGCAGGACGAACAACACCGAGATGCCGTCCACGCCCATGCGGTAGGACACGCCGAACTCCGGCAGCCAGGACAGGTTCTCCTGAAACTGGAACCCGGCCTCGGCAGTGTCGAACCGGGCCCACAGCACGAGCGAGATCAGGAACACCACAAGGCTGGTCCAGAGCGCGGCCCAGCGGGCGTTGCTGGCCACCACCTCCTCGTCCCCGCGTACGGTCATGATGAACGCGGCGCCGACCAGCGGCAGCCACGTTACCAGGCTCAGGATCGGGAAGCCGGCGGCGTTCATCGGGATCATCGGAATACCAGGAAGATGCTGACGAGCAGCACGAGGCCGATCAGCATGGTGAAGGCGTAGACGGCGATGGAGCCGGTCTGGATGCGGACGGCTTGCTTGCTGCCGTCCACGGTGAGGGCGGCGATGCCGTTCGGCACGCCATCGATCAGGGTCGCGTCGCCGACCTGCCACAGGGTGCGCGCGAGCCAGTTGGCCGGGCGGACGAAGATCCGGTCATAGAGCTCGTCGAAATACCACTTGTTGAGCACGAACTCGTAGACCCGGGGCATTGCGGCGGCGAGCCGCGCGGGGAGCGCCGGGACGGCCACGTACATCAGGTAGGCGAGCGCGATGCCGAGCACGCCCATGATGGTCGGCAGCAAGCTGACGAGCGTCGGCACGTGGTGCATGGCCTCCATGACCTCGTTTTCGGGCCCGTTGACGATCGCCTCGCCCCAGAACTCGTGCCAGGCGTGGCCGATGAAGTCGGCCTCGAAGGCGAAGCCGGTCAGCGCGGCGCCGCAGGCCAGCAGGATGAGCGGCAGGAGCATGACGGCCGGGCTCTCGTGCACGTGCGCCATGGCGTGGGCGTCGGCGCGCGGCTTGCCGTGAAAGGCCAGGATGATCAGCCGCCAGGAATAGAACGCGGTCAGGAAGGCGGCGATGGTGCCGCACCAGAACCCATACTGGCCGAGACCGGAATGGCGCGCCCAGGCGGCCTCGAGGATCGCGTCCTTCGAGTAATAGCCGGCGAAGAAGGGGATGCCGGCCAGGGCCAGGCTGCCGATCCACATCACGACGTAAGTGACAGGGATTTTGCGCCAGATGCCGCCCATGCGGCGGATGTCCTGCTCGTCGGACATGGCGTGGATGACCGACCCGGCGCCCAGGAACAGCAGCGCCTTGAAGAAGGCGTGGGTGAAGAGGTGGAAGATGGACGTCTGGTAGGCGCCGACGCCGGCGGCGATGAACATGTAGCCGAGCTGCGAGCAGGTCGAGTAGGCGATGATGCGCTTGATGTCGTTCTGCACGCAGCCGATGGTCGCCGCGAACAGGCAGGTGGTGGCGCCGATGAAGGTCACAAATCCCAGGGCGTGGGGCGCGTATTCCATGATCGGCGACATGCGCGCCATCAGGAAGACGCCGGCCGTGACCATGGTCGCCGCATGGATCAGGGCGGACACCGGTGTCGGCCCCTCCATCGCGTCCGGCAGCCAGGTGTGCAGGCCGATCTGCGCCGACTTGCCCATGGCGCCCAGGAACAGCAGCACGCCGATGACCTCGTAGGCGCGGAAGTTGGCGCCGAACAGGTGGTAGAGGTCGTTCTCGTGCTGCGGGATGGCGGCGAAGATGTCCTGGAAGCCGACCGAGCCGAACAGGAAAAACACGCAGCCGATGCCGATGGCGAAGAACAGGTCGCCAACGCGGTTGACGACGAAGGCCTTGATTGCCGCGCGGCAGGCGCTGGGGCGGTCGTACCAGTAGCCGATCAGCAGGTAGCTGGCGAGGCCGACGCCTTCCCAGCCGAAGAACAGCTGCACCAGGCTGTCGGCGGTCACCAGCATCAGCATGGCGAAGGTGAACAGGCTGAGATAGCTGAAGAAGCGCGGGATGGTCGCGTCGTGGCTCATGTAGCCGACGCTGTAGATGTGGATCAGGGTGGCGATGAAGGTCACCATCGCCACCATCATGGCGCTCAGCGTGTCGTAGCGGAGCGACCACTCGACGTCGAAGCCGTCCACCGACATCCAGGTGCCCAGCGAGAGCACGCCGGGTTCGGCGCTGTGGTCGAGAAACGGGATGAAGCTCGCTACGCCGCAGCAAGCGGCGATGACCATGCAGAGGATGGTCACGGCCTCGCTGGCGCGGTCACCGATCTGGCGACCGAGCAGCCCGGCGACGAGGGAGCCCAGCAAGGGCGCGAATACGGCGACGGCATACAGCATGGCTGTCAAACCTTAACGAGTTGCATGCCGGGTCAACCCTTCATCAGATTGACGTCCTCGACCTCGATCGAGCCGCGGTTGCGGAAGTAGACGACGACGATCGCCAAACCGATGGCGGCCTCGGCGGCGGCCACCGTCAGCACGAACAAAGCGAAGACCTGGCCGGCGAGATCGCCCAAGGCGGCGCTGAAGCCGACCAGGTTGAGGTTGACCGCGAGCAGGATGAGCTCGATCGACATCATGATGATGATGACGTTCTTGCGGTTGAGGAAAATGCCGAACACGCCGAGCACGAACAGCACCGCGCCCACGGCGAGGTAATGGCCGACGCCGATCATCCGTGTTCTCTCATCAATGTTCTCTCATCCGTGCTCTCCGGGGCCCGGCTTGCCGACGCCGTGCTCGTGGGGTTCGTCGGCGGCCACGAGCGCGGGCTCCGGCAGCGGACGCAGGGTGGCCGCGAGATTGATGCCCTCGCCTCGCCCGGGCTGCGTCATGGTGAGCGTATCGGCCGTGGCGCGGGCGTTCTGCCGCGGGATGCTTTGCCGGCGGGAGCGAGGCCGTTCGCGGTGGGTGAGCACGATGGCGCCAATCATCGCCACCATCAGGATCAGCCCGGCCGTCTGGAACAGGAAGACGTAGTCGGTATAGATCAGCCGCCCCAAGGCACGCGTGTTGTCGAGACCCTCCGGCATTGTGCTGAGGTGGATGACGGACGCGTCCGGCGCGAACTGCCAGCCGCCCAGCACCAGTGCCAACTCGGCGAACAGCACGACGCCGACGACCGCGCCCACCGGGGCATAGCGCTGGAAGCCTTCGCGGAGCTGGGCGAAGTTCACGTCCAGCATCATGACGACGAACAGGAACAGTACCCGCGACGGCGCCGACGTAGACGATGACCAGGATCATCGCCAGGAACTCGGCGCCGGCGATCAGGAACAACGCAGCGGCGTTGAAGAAGGCGAGGATCAGGCACAGGACGCTGTGCACGGGGTTGCGGCAGGTCACGACCGCCGCCGCCGCCCCGATCAGGATCGCGGCGAACAGGTAGAAAAAAACCGTGGTGAGCATCTGTTCCTCAGCGGTAGGGGGCGTCGAGTTCCAGGCGCTTCGACAGCTCGGCCTCCCAGCGGTCGCCGTTGGCGAGCAGCTTGGACTTGTTATACAGCAACTCCGCACGGGTCTCGGTGGCGAATTCGAGATTCGGCCCCTCGACGATGGCGTCCACCGGGCAGCTCTCCTCGCACAGGCCGCAATAGATGCATTTGGTCATGTCGATGTCGTAGCGCGTGGTGCGCCGCGAGCCGTCGTCGCGCGGTTCCGCCTCGATCGTGATGGCGAGCGCCGGGCACACCGCCTCGCACAGCTTGCAGGCGATGCAGCGCTCCTCCCCGTTCGGGTAGCGGCGAAGCGCGTGCTCGCCCTTGAAGCGCGGGCTGAGCGGGTTCTTCTCGTAGGGGTAGTTGATCGTCGCCTTGGGCCGGAAGAAATACTTCAAAGTCAGCCACAAGCCGCCGACAAGCTCGCTCAGCAGGAAACTGCGGGCGGTGCGGTCGAGGAACGCCATTTGAACTTAAACTCCCTGCTGGCCGGGTAGCCAGCCGAATGCGAGCAGCACGCCCGCCGTCAGGACGAGCCAGGCCAGCGACAGCGGCAAAAAGACCTTCCAGCCGAGGCGCATGAGCTGGTCGTAGCGGTAACGCGGGAACGTCGCCCGCACCCAGATGAACATGAACAGCACAAGGCAGATCTTGGCGATAAACCAGATGGGGCCGGGCACCCAGGTGAACGGCGCGAACGGGATCGGGCTCAGCCAGCCGCCGAGGAAGAGGATCGTCGTCAGCGCCGACATCAGGATCATGTTCGCGTATTCGCCGAGGAAGAACAGGCCGAACGTCATCGCCCCGTATTCCACGTGGAAGCCGCCGACGATCTCGCTTTCGCCTTCCGGGAGGTCGAACGGCGCCCGGTTGGTTTCGGCCAGGATGCTGACGAAGAAGACGATGAACATCGGGAACAGCGGGATGAAGAACCACACCCGCTGCTGCGCGAGCACGATGTCGGTCAGGTTCAGCGAGCCGGCGCAGAGCAGCACGGTGACGATCACGAAGCCCATGCTGACTTCATACGAGACCATCTGCGCCGCCGAGCGGAGCGCGCCGAGGAAGGCGTATTTCGAGTTGCTGGCCCAGCCGGCGATGACGATGCCGTACACGCCCATCGAGCTGACCGCGAACAAGTAAAGGATGCCGACGTTGATGTCGGCGATCGCCCAGCCCTCGTTCACCGGGATCACCGCCCAGGCAATCATCGCCAAGGTCATCGTCAGCAAGGGGGCGATCAGGAACAGGAGGCGGTTCGCGCCGGTGGGCACGATCGTCTCCTTCATCAGCATCTTCAATGCGTCGGCGAAGGGCTGCATCAAACCGAACGGGCCGACCACGTTGGGGCCGCGGCGCATCTGCATCGCCGCCAGCACCTTGCGCTCAGCCAGCGTCAGGTAGGCGACGCTGACGAGCACCGGCACCAGCATCGCCAGCGTTTTGGCCAGCGTCAGCAGCAGGATGCCGAACGGGGTTTCGAGGAAGGCGTCCACTGGCTACTCCGCAGCTTGCAGCGCGGGCGGGTTGTACGTCCGGCTGCATTCTGCCATCGTGGCGCTCGCGCGGGCGATGACGTTCGTCTGGTAGTAGTCCTGGATGGGATAGGCAAATGCCGACCCGGCGAGTTCGCCGCCGGCCGCCGGTCCGGATGGGTCGGCGCAGCCGTGCAGCGGCTGGAACGGACGTCCGAACACCGGGTTGGCTGCGCCGAGCCGGGTGCGCAGGTCGGCCAGCGTGTCGTACGGCAGCGGACGGCCGAGCACGGCGCTGAAGGCGCGCAGGATGGCCCAATCCTCCCTCGCCTCGCCCGGCGGCTGCGACGCGGCAAAGCCCCGCTGCACCCGGCCTTCGATGTTGACGTAAGTGCCGGGCTTCTCGGTGTAGGCTGCGCCGGGGAGGATGACGTCGGCGCGGGCAGCGCCGCGGTCGCCGTGGTGGCCCTGGTAGACGACGAAGGTGGTGGGGCCGATCGCCGCGGTGTCGAACTCGTCGGCGGCCAGCAGCCAGAGCAGGTCCACGCCGCCGCCCAGCATCGCCGGCAGCGCCTTGCCGCCCGGCCCCGGCACGAAGCCGAGGTCGAGCGCGCCCACCCGCGCCGCCGCCGTGTGCAGCACGTTGAAGCCGTGCCACACGGCGCCGAGCCCACCCGCATCCCGCGCCACCGCCCAAGCCGCGGCCAGCACCGCGGCGCCGTCGGGCCGGGTCAGCGCGCCCTGGCCGACGATCACCATCGGCCGCTCGGCGCGGCGGAAGGCGTCGGCGAACTCGCCCTCGAACTTTGCAAGGATGCCAGGGCCGTCGCCGAGGTTGCTGTGCGCGTAGGTGAGGTCGACCTCGGGGCCGATTACGCCGACCGGGCAGCCGCCCAGCGCCCACCGCTTGCGGATGCGCGCGTTCAGCACCGGCGCCTCGCGCCGCGGGTTGCAGCCGACCAGCAGGATGGCGTCGGCGTCATCGATGCCGGCGACGGTCGAGTTGAAGGTGTAGAATTCCCGGTTGGACGCGTCGAGTGCCGCGCCATCCTGCCGGCAGTCGAGGTTGTGCGAGCCGAGCGACGTCATCAGGTCCTTCAGCGCCAGCATGCTTTCGGCGTCGCAGAGATCCCCGGCGACGGCGCCGATCCGGTCCCCGGCCAGGCCGTTCAGCTTGGCGGCGATCGCACCGAACGCTTCCGGCCACGTCGCCGGGCGCAGGCGGCCGTTCTCGCGCAGCCACGGCTTGTCGAGCCGGCGGCGCTTTAGGCCGTCATGGCTGAACCGCCCCTTGTCGGCCATCCATTCCTCGTTCACCGCATCGTTGATGCGCGGCAGGATCCGCAGCACCTCCGACCCGCGGCTGTCGACGCGGATGCTGGTTCCGAGCGCGTCGTGCACGTCGACGCTATCGGTCTTGCGCAGCTCCCACGGGCGAGCGGTGAAGCTGTATGGCTTGTTCAGCAGCGCGCCGACCGGGCAGATGTCGATCAGGTTGCCGGACAATTCGCTGGTCAGCGCCTTCTCGATGTAGGTGCCGACCTCCATGCTCTCGCCGCGGCTGGTCGCGCCCATCTCCGGCACGCCGGCCACCTCGCTCGAGAAGCGGATGCAGCGGGTGCAGTGAATGCACCGTGTCATGAAGGTTTTGACGAGCGGCCCGAGGTACTTGTCCTTCACCGCACGCTTGTTCTCGGCGTAGCGGGAGTGGTCCATGCCGTAGGAATAGGCCTGATCCTGCAGGTCGCACTCGCCACCCTGGTCGCAGATCGGGCAGTCCAAGGGGTGGTTGATCAGCAGGAATTCCATCACGCCGCGGCGGGCGTTCCGCACCATCGTCGTGTCGGTCTTGACCACCATCCCGTCCGCGACCGGGTAGGCGCAGGACGCGACCGGCTTCGGCGCCTTCTCGATCTCGACCAGGCACATCCGGCAATTGCCGGCGACGCTCAGCCGTTCGTGGTAGCAGAAGCGCGGGATCTCGACCCCGACCGCCTCGCAGGCTTGCAGCACGGAAGCGCCGTTCGGCACCTCGACATCGATCCCGTCAACCTTCAGCTTGGCCATGTTACGCTCTTTCCAAAGGCCGCAAAGGCCGGGCCGGGCGCATCACCGCCCGCCATCCCGACCCATTGGCACCGTCCAATTCTCAACGCGGCAGGCCGCCGCGCCCTACTCCGCCGCAATCGCTATGGGCCGCGCACCGGTCCGCGCTTTGTAGGCGGCAATCCGCTCCTCCATCACCGGACGGAAATGCCGGATCAAGCCCTGGATCGGCCAGGCGGCGGCGTCGCCGAGGGCGCAGATCGTATGGCCCTCGATCTGCTTGGTCACCTGCTCCAGCGTGTCGATCTCGCTCACCTCGGCCCGGCCCTCGACCATGCGGCCCATCACCCGCATCATCCAGCCGGTGCCTTCGCGGCACGGCGTGCACTGGCCGCAGCTCTCATGCTTGTAGAACTGTGCGAGACGATGGATGGCGCGGATCACGTCGGTGGACTTGTCCATCACCATGACCGCGGCCGTACCGAGGCCCGACTTCACGTCGCGCAGGCTGTCGAAGTCCATCAGCACGGTATCGCAGATCGGCTTCGGCAGCAGCGGCACGCTGGAGCCGCCGGGAATGACGGCGAGCAGGTTGTCCCAGCCGCCGCGCACGCCGCCCGCATATCTGTCGATCAGCTCGCGGAGCGGGATGCCGAGCTCTTCCTCGACGTTGCAGGGCTTGTTCACGTGGCCGCTGATGCAGAAGATCTTGGTGCCGGCATTCTTGGGCCGGCCCAGCGCCGAGAACCACGCGCCGCCGCGCCGCAGGATGGTGGGCACGACGGCGATCGTCTCGACGTTGTTCACCGTGGTCGGGCAGCCGTACAGGCCGACCGCGGCCGGGAATGGCGGCTTCAGCCGCGGCATGCCCTTCTTGCCCTCGAGGCTCTCGATCAACGCGGTCTCTTCGCCGCAGATGTAGGCGCCGGCGCCGCGATGGACGAAGATCTCGCAATCATAGCCCGACCCGGCGGCCTTGCGGCCCACGAGGCCCTCGGCGTAGCACTCGTCCACCGCCCGCTGCAGCGCCGCGGCCTCGTTGTAGTACTCGCCGCGCACATAGATATAGCACGCGCTGGCGCCCATGGCGAAGCAGGCGATCAGGCAACCCTCGACCAGCTTGTGCGGATCGTGGCGCAGGATGTCGCGGTCCTTGCAGGTGCCGGGCTCGCTCTCGTCGGCGTTGACGACAAGGTAGCTGGGGCGGCCGTCCGGCGCCGCCTGCTTGGGCATGAACGACCATTTCATGCCGGTCGGGAAGCCGGCACCGCCGCGGCCACGCAGGCCGGACGCCTTCATCTCGTCGATGATCGCGTCGCGCCCGCGGGCGAGGATGGCGGCCGTGTTGTCCCAGTCGCCGCGCGCTCGGGCGCCGGCCAGGAACGGATCATGCTGGCCGTAAAGGTTCGTGAAGATCCTGTCTGCGTCGGCGAGCATAAGCTCACTCCACCGTTGTCAGTGTGGTCGGGCCCCCCTCGGGCGCCGACGTCATTCGTCCAGTCGTCGACCCGATCTTCGGCCGCTCGCCCCGGCGCAACGCCTGCAGCAGCGCGCGGGTGCGGTCGTAGTCCAGGTCCTCGTAGTAGTCGTTGTCCACCTGGAGCACCGGTGCGTTCACGCAGGCGCCGAGGCATTCTACCTCGGTCATGGTGAACATCCCGTCCGCGCTGGTCGCTCGCCAGCCCTTGATGCCGGTCTCGTCGCGGCAGGCCCGGGTGACCTCGTCGGAGCCCCGCAGCCAGCATGGCGTCGTGCCGCAAACCTGGAGGTGGAAGCGCCCGATCGGGGTGGTGTTGAACATCAGGTAGAAGGTTGCGACCTCGTACACCCGGATGGGCGGCATCCCAAGCCGATGCGCCACCACGTCCATCGCCACTCGCGGCACCCAGGCGCTGCCGCTGTGGCGGCCCATCTGCGATTGCACGATGTAGAGCAGCGGCAAGACTGCGCTCGCCGCCCGGCTCGGTGGGTAGCGCTTCAACACGACCTCGATTTCACGCTCGCTGGCCTCGTCGAACGTGAATGCGCTCGGCTCCGTCGCGTGCCGCTCCGCCGGGGCATTCTGCGCGCTGCCCATCGGCTCCGAACTGCCATTCGCCACCGCGGAGCCGGCCACCGTGGCCGCCGTCACCTCGGGCGCATGCTCCCGGTCCGAGCCGCTGCCGGACCGCCCTCCGTCCTGGCCGGGCGGAACATGCATGGGATCATGGTCGCTCAACGATCGATCTCGCCGAACACGATGTCCAACGAGCCGATGATCGCGACCGCGTCGGCCAGCATATGCCGCCGGCTCATGTGTTCCAGCGCTTGCAGGAACGCGAAGCCGGTGGGCCGGATCTTGCAGCGATACGGACGATTGGTCCCATCCGCGATCAGGTAAATGCCGAACTCGCCCTTCGGGCTTTCGGTCGCCGTGTAGGTTGCGCCGGCCGGGACGTGATAGCCCTCGGTATAGAGCTTGAAGTGATGGATCAGCGCTTCCATCGATTTCTTCATCTCGCTCCGGCGCGGGGGCGTGAACTTGCGGTCCTGGATCTTGACGTCGCCGGGCTTCATCTTGGCCAGGCACTGGCGGATGATCGACGTGCTTTCCCGCATCTCCGCCATCCGGACGAGGTAGCGATCGTAGCAGTCGCCGTTGCGGCCGACCGGGACGTTGAACTCGACTTGGTCATACATGTCGTAGGGCTGCGAACGGCGCAGGTCCCAGGCCATGCCGGACGCACGCAGGCACGGGCCGGAGAAACCCCAGGCAAGCGCGTCCTCGGGCGTCATGATGCCGATGTCGACCGTGCGCTGCTTCCAGATGCGGTTACCCGTGAGCAGCTCCTCGAGCTCGTCGACGAACTTGGGGAAGGTCTCGGCCCATTCGGCGATGCGCGCCTCGAGCCCGGCCGGCAGGTCGCGGACGACGCCGCCAGCGCGGTAGTAGTTGGAATGGAGCCGGGCGCCCGAGGCGGCGTCATAGAACTCCATCAGCTTCTCGCGCTCCTCAAAGCCCCACAGGCTCGGAGTGATGGCGCCGACGTCAAGCGCGTAGGTGGTGATGTTGAGGAGATGGTTCAGGATCCGGGTGATCTCGGAGAACATGGTCCGGATCCATTTGCCCCGCTCGGGCGCCTCGATGCCGAGCAGCTTCTCCTGCGCCAGCACGTAGGTGTGCTCCATGCACATCGGGCTGACGTAATCGAGCCGGTCGAAATAGGGCAGCGCTTGCAGGTAGGTCTTGTACTCGATCAGCTTCTCGGTGCCGCGGTGCAGCAGGCCGATATGCGGGTCGGCGCGCTCGACCACCTCGCCGTCCATCTCGAGGATCAGGCGCAGGACGCCGTGGGCGGCCGGGTGCTGCGGACCGAAGTTGATCGTGTGGTTGTCGACCTCGATCACCTTGCGCGTGTTCTGCTTGTCCTCGCCGGGCGTCGCGGCGTGGGTGCCGGTCTTGATGTCGAGTGTGCTGTCCATCACGGCGTGTCCTTAGCCGGCGTTGCGGCCGGCACCTGGGCCGGCATCGACGCGGCCTGGCGGCTGGTGTGGGTCTTCTCGTCGCCGGGCAAGGTGACCATGCCTTCCCAAGGCGAGACGAAGTCGAAGCTGCGGAAGTCCTGGGTCAAGCTGACGGGTTCGTTCACGACCTGCTTGCGCTCGTCGTCCCAGCGGACCTCGACGTAGCCGGTCAGCGGGAAGTCCTTGCGGAAGGGATGCCCGTCGAAGCCGTAATCGGTCAGGATGCGGCGCAGGTCCGGCTGCCCGTCGAAGGCGATGCCGAACAGGTCCCAGGCTTCGCGCTCGAACCAGGTGGCGACCGGCCACAAGGTCCAGCAGCTCGGCACCGGCATCGTCTCGTCGGTGCGCACGATCACGCGCACGCGGTGGTTCTTGGACACGCTCAGCAGGTTGTAGACGACGTCGAACCGCTCCGGCCGCTCCGGAAAGTCGACGCCGCACAAATCCATCATCTGCTCGCAAGCGAACACCGGCGAGGCGTGCAAGGCGCTCAGCAGCTCGAGCACGCGCGGCCGGTCGCCGTGGATGACCAGCTCACCGAGCGCGACCTGGGCGCCGAGTGCGCCGGGCAGCGCCAGGGCGTCCTGCACGAGGCCGTTCATGTCAGCCACGGAGGATCGTCCCGGTGCGGCGGATCTTCTTCTGCAGCTGCATGATGCCGTAAACCAACGCCTCGGCGGTGGGCGGACAACCCGGCACGTAGACGTCGACCGGCACGATGCGGTCGCAGCCGCGCACGACGCTGTAGCTGTAGTGGTAGTAGCCGCCGCCATTGGCGCAGCTGCCCATGCTGATCACCCAGCGCGGCTCCGGCATCTGGTCGTAGACCTTGCGCAGTGCAGGGGCCATCTTGTTGGTCAGCGTGCCGGCGACGATCATCACGTCGCTTTGCCGCGGCGACGCCCGCGGGATGACGCCGAACCGGTCGAGGTCGTAGCGCGGCATGTAGGCGTGGATCATCTCCACCGCGCAACAGGCCAGACCGAACGTCATCGGCCACAGGCTGCCGGTGCGGGCCCAGTTCACCACCTTGTCCAGGTTGGCAACCACGAAGCCCTTGTCGGCGACCTCACCGGTGATGCCCTTGATGACTGCGTCCTGCTCCGGACCGGGCCTCAGGACCTCCCGGTTCCAGGCGATCGCGGCCTCGTCCATACGTGTCGCGCTCATGCGACTACTCCCATTCCAATGCGCCCTTGCGCCACTCGTAGATGAAACCGACCGTCAGGACTGCAAGGAAGCCGATCATCGAGAGAAAGCCGAAAACTCCGATGTCTGCGAGGCTGATCGCCCATGGAAACAGGAAGGCGACTTCCAGGTCGAAGATGATGAACAGGATTGCAACTAGGTAGAAGCGGACGTCGAACTTGCGGCGTGCATCGTCGAATGGCTCGAAGCCGCATTCATAGGACGACAGCTTCTCCGGGTAGGGTTTCTGCCGCGCGGCGAGCAGCGAGCCGCCGACCATGGCCATCGCGATCAAGCCGCCGATGGCCAGGAACACCAGGATGGGGAAGTAGTCGGCAAGGATCGGCATCTCGTTCCCTTTCGCCTTGGCCCCGGACGGCGGGCCGGCTCGCAACCGCCGCAATGCGGGCGTGCTGCAACGCAGCGGGATTACACCAGCCGCGCCCATCGGGCCATAGCGGACCCGGGGACGGCGACATCAGCTTATAGGGATCGGGGGGAAACGTGGCGCGAGAGACGGGGCTCGAACCCGCGACCTCCGGCGTGACAGGCCGGCGCTCTAACCAACTGAGCTACTCCCGCGTACTGCGGCGTTCCGCGTCCCGCCGTGTCAGGCGGGGGCTCCGTCTACGGCCCTGCCCCAGTTCCGTCAACCCGTAACCGGCGTGAAATGGTGGGCGGTGACGGTTTCGAACCGCCGACCCTCTCGGTGTAAACGAGACGCTCTACCGCTGAGCTAACCGCCCGCCAGCACCCCCCTAACCGCGACGCGGAAAAGGGGGTGCCAGGGTTCTAGAGGCTAGGACCGCCGCCGATCAATGCGGCAGCGAGGCGCCAGGCGCCGGGGTGGGCGGAACCACCGGTTCGGCCGGCTCCTCCCACTCGATCGCTTCCGGCTTGCGCGCGAGGGCCTGGCCGATCACCTCGTCCACGTGGGCGACGGGAATGATCTTGAGATCCCGCTTCACGTTGGCCTCGATCTCGACCAGGTCCTTCTCGTTCTCCTTCGGGATGAACACGGTCGTGATACCGGCGCGCAGGGCCGCCAACAGCTTCTCCTTTAACCCCCCGATCGGCAACACCCGGCCGCGCAGAGTGATCTCACCGGTCATGGCGACATCACGGCGCACCGGGATTCCGGTCATGACGCTGACGATGCTGGTCGCCATGGCGATACCGGCCGACGGTCCGTCCTTGGGGGTCGCCCCTTCCGGCACGTGCACGTGGAGGTCTCGCTTCTCGAACACCGTCGGCTTGATGCCGAAGCTTTGGCTGCGGCTACGGACGTAGCTCAGGGCCGCAGACACGCTCTCCTGCATGACGTCACCGAGCTTGCCGGTGTGCTTCACGTTGCCCTTGCCCGGCAGCAGCACGCTTTCGATCGTCAGGATCTCGCCGCCGACCTCGGTCCAAGCGAGGCCGGTGACCACGCCGACCATGTCCTCGGACTCGGTCTCGCCATAGCGGAAGCGACGCACGCCAGCGTACTTCTCGAGGTTCTTGGCGGTGATCGAGACCTTCTTGGACTTCTTGGTCACGATCTCCTTGACGGCCTTACGGGCGACGTTGGCGATCTCCCGCTCGAGGCTACGGACGCCGGCTTCCCGCGTGTAGTAGCGGACGAGGTCGCGGAGGGCGCCCTCATGCAGCGACCACTCCTCGGGCTTGAGCCCGTTGGCCTCGGCTTGCTTGACCACGAGGTGCCGCTTGGCGATCTCGACCTTCTCGTCCTCGGTGTAGCCGGGGATACGAATGATCTCCATGCGGTCCAGCAAGGGCTGCGGCATGCGCAGGCTGTTGGCCGTGGTGACGAACATCACGTCGGACAGGTCGTAGTCGACTTCGAGGTAATGGTCGGCGAAGGTGGCGTTCTGCTCGGGGTCGAGCACCTCGAGCAGGGCCGATGACGGATCGCCGCGCCAATCCGCGCCGAGCTTGTCGATCTCATCGAGCAGGAACAGCGGGTTGCTGGTCTTGGCCTTCTTCATGCCCTGCACGACCTTGCCCGGCATTGAGCCGATATAGGTGCGCCGATGACCACGGACCTCCGCCTCGTCGCGCACGCCGCCGAGCGACATGCGAACGAAGTTGCGTCCGGTCGCCTTTGCGATCGACTTGCCCAGCGACGTCTTGCCGACACCCGGAGGCCCGACCAGGCAGAGGATGGGCCCGCGGATCTTCGGGCTGCGGGACTGGACCGCCAAGTACTCGATGATGCGTTCCTTGACCTTCTCGAGGCCATAATGGTCGGCGTCGAGGAGCGCTTCGGCGGCGGTCACGTCGTTGCTGATCTTGCTGCGCTTCTTCCACGGGATCGACAGCATCCAGTCGAGGTAGTTGCGCACGACGGTGGCTTCGGCCGACATGGGGCTCATGGTTTTGAGCTTCTTGAGCTCTCCCATGGCCTTGTCGCGAGCTTCCTTGGTGAACTTGGTCTTCTTGATTCGGTCCTCGAGCTCGGCCGCCTCATCACGGCCGTCCTCGCCCTCGCCAAGCTCCTTCTGGATCGCCTTCAGCTGCTCGTTGAGGTAGTACTCGCGCTGGGTCTTCTCCATCTGCCGCTTGACGCGGTTGCGGATGCGCTTCTCGACCTGCAGCACGCCAATTTCGCTTTCCATGTGCGCGAATACGCGCTCGAGCCGCTCACCCACTCGGGCCGCCTCGAGCAGTTCCTGCTTTTCGGCGATCTTGAGGTTGAGGTGGGCGGAGATCGTGTCGGCCAGCTTCGACGAGTTGTCGATCTGGTTCAGGCTCACAAGGACTTCGGGCGCGATCTTTTTGTTCAGCTTGATGTACTGCTCGAACTGCGTGACCACAGTGCGGCCGAGCGCTTCCAGCTCCTTCGCGTCGCCTCCTTCGTCGGGCAGCGGCGTGACGGTCGCTTCGAAGTAGGCGTCGACGTCGGTGAAATCCTTGATGGCAGCTCGCCGGCTGCCTTCCACCAGGACCTTCACAGTCCCATCGGGCAGCTTCAGCAGCTGGAGGATCGTCGACACCGTACCCACGCGGTAGATGTCGTCGGCGGCGGGTTCGTCCTGGGCGGCATTCCGTTGGGCGACCAGCAGGATCTGCTTGTCGTCCTTCATCACCGCCTCGAGCGCACGGACGGACTTCTCCCGGCCAACGAACAGTGGCACGATCATGTGCGGGAACACGACGATGTCGCGGAGCGGGAGCACCGCCATCGTCTCGGTATCGGCGGTTGAACGGGAGCGTTCAGAGCGCGAAGCTTCAGTCATAGGACCTCCTTGAAGGACAGTCCGCCGGGTCGGCACCCGTCGCGGCATGCCCCTGGCGCGTCAGTTAATATCGGCACCCGGCGCGGAGGAACAAGGCCGTCCGCGCCGACGCCGCCGGGCCTCAGGCGCCGCCTTCGGCCCGCTCCTTGCCATAGGTGTAAAGCGGGTTGGCCCGCGCTTCAGCGACCTCCCGGTTGATCGTGACCTCCTCGACGCCGTCCAGCCCGGGCAGTTCGAACATCGTCGAAAGCAGGATGGACTCCATGATCGACCGCAGGCCGCGCGCGCCGGTCTTGCGGGCGATGGCGCGGGTCGCGACGGATTTTAGCGCGTCCTCGGTAAAGGAAAGCTTCACGCCTTCCATTTCGAACAGGCGGGCATACTGCTTCGAGAGCGCGTTCTTCGGCTTGGTCAGGATCTCGACCAGGGCATTCTCATCGAGATCCTCGAGCGTGGCCACGACCGGCAAGCGGCCGATGAACTCGGGGATCAAGCCAAACTTCAGCAAGTCTTCCGGCTCGGTTTCGCGCAGGATGGCGCCGGTGCGGCGCTCATCGGGGTTGCGCACTTCGGCGCCGTAGCCGATCCCCGAGCCTTTTCCGCGCGAGCCGATGATCTTTTCCAGCCCGGAGAACGCGCCGCCGCAGATGAACAGGATGTTGGTCGTGTCCACCTGCAGGAACTCCTGCTGGGGATGCTTGCGGCCGCCTTGCGGCGGCACCGACGCAACCGTGCCTTCCATGATCTTCAGCAGCGCCTGCTGGACGCCCTCGCCGCTCACGTCGCGCGTGATGCTCGGGTTGTCGGACTTGCGGCTGATCTTGTCGACCTCGTCGATGTAGACGATGCCGCGCTGCGCACGCTCCACGTTGTAGTCAGCCGATTGCAGCAGCTTGAGAATGATGTTCTCGACGTCCTCACCGACATAGCCGGCTTCGGTCAGGGTCGTGGCATCCGCCATGGTGAACGGCACGTCGAGGATGCGCGCCAGGGTTTGCGCCAGCAGCGTCTTGCCGGACCCAGTTGGCCCGACCAGCAAAATGTTAGATTTTGCAATCTCGACGTCGTTGTTTTTGGCGCCATGAGCTAAGCGCTTGTAATGGTTGTGAACCGCTACGCTCAGCACCTTCTTCGCATGGCTCTGCCCGATGACGTAATCGTCGAGAACCTTGCAGATTTCCTTGGGTGTCGGCACGCCATCGCGTGATTTCACGAGATGCGTCTTGTGCTCCTCGCGGATGATATCCATGCAAAGCTCGACGCACTCGTCGCAGATGAACACGGTCGGTCCCGCAATTAACTTGCGGACCTCATGCTGCGACTTGCCACAGAACGAGCAATACAGGGTATTTTTCGAGTTGGGAGACTTGCCCATGCACACTCCAGCCCGCCAACGCGGGATCACCTAATCAATTTAGACCCGTAAGCCTGCCCGGACAAGCATCGGACGTTTGCGCCGCCACCCAGAAGCAGCGGCGCAATCAATGCAAAACATATGCCCCGACCTGCTCGGAACAAGGACCGAGCCGGCCGGAGGGTTAAACCTTCGACGCGTCAGACGGAACCGGACGACGATCAACGACTTGGTCGACCAGGCCGAAGTCCCGCGATTCCTCGGCCGACATGTAGGTGTCACGCTCGAGCTTGGCTTCGATCATCGCCAGCTCCTGACCGGTGTGCCTGACGTAGATCTCGTTCAAGCGCTTGCGGAGGGTCAGGATTTCACGAGCCTGAATCTCGATGTCAGTGGCCTGGCCTTGGGCGCCGCCGCTCGGCTGGTGGATCATCACCCGCGCATTCGGCAGTGCGTAGCGCTTGTCCTTGGCCCCGGCGCACAGCAGGAGGCTACCCATGCTGGCAGCCTGGCCGATGCACACCGTGCTGACGGGGCTGCGGATGTATTGCATGGTGTCGTAGATCGCGAGCCCGGCCGAAACGACGCCGCCGGGGCTGTTGATGTAGAAGCTGATGTCCTTGGCGGGGTTCTCGCTCTCGAGGAACAGCAGCTGGGCGCAAATCAGGGCCGATACCTGGTCATAAACCGCGCCGGTCAGGAAGATGATCCGCTCCTTCAGCAGGCGCGAGTAGATGTCGAATGCCCGCTCGCCGCGGGCAGTCTGCTCGACCACCATCGGCACGAGGCCGTTGGCGTAAACTTCGACGGGGTCACGATCCCTCATGTCTCACATCCTTCGCTGGTCCACACATGATAGTGGGACAGTTACCATCGTCTTACAGTCCCGGGCGATCGGGCGGGTTCAGGACGCGGCAGGCTCCGGCTCGGCGGGCGCCGGGGCGGCCGGATCGGCGGCGGTCGGTTCGGACGCTGCTGGCGCGGCCGGCTCGGCGTCGGGCTCGGCGGACAGCGCCTCGGGGCTGACGACCCGCTCCTCGATCTGCGCCAGTTCGAGGATAAAATCGATCACCTTGTCCTCGTAGATCGGACCGCGCAGCCCGTCAGCCGCTTGCGGGTTCTTGCGGAAGAACTCCATGACTTCGGCTTCCTGGCCGGGGTAGCGTTGCGCTTCGGCGCGCATCGCCCGGGTCAGCTCGTCCGGCTGCACCTGGACACCGTTGGCGCGGCCGATCTCACTCAGCAGCAAACCGAGCCGGACCCGGCGTTCGGCAATCGGCCGGTACTCGGCTTGCAGCGTCGCCTCGTCCTTGTCCTTGTCCTCGTCGTCGAGCTTGCCTTGCTTCAGATCGCTTTCGACCCGCGACCAGATCTGCTTGAACTCGCCCTCAACCATGCTGGGCGGCACGTCGAACGCGGCCTGCTTGGACAGCGCGTCGAGCAGGTCCCGCTTGATGCGCATGCGGCTGATCTGGTCGTACTCGCGCTGGATCTGTTGGCGGATGACGCCGCGCAGCTCGTCGAGGGACTCGAAGCCGATCTTGGCCGCAAGCGCGTCGTCGACCGGCATGGGCGTCGATTGCTCGAGCAGCTTGCCCGTCAGATCGAACGTGGCGGCTTTCCCCGCCAACTCCTTGGCGTGGTACTCGTCCGGGAAGGTGACATTAATCTGGCGCTCCTCGCCGACCTTCATGCCCTCCATTCCCTCGGAGAAGCCGGGGATGAAACCGCTGCCGCCCAGCTTCACCGCCATGTCCGTCCCGGTGCCGCCCGTAAAGGCGACGCCGTCGACTTTGCCGACGAAATCCACCGTCAACGTGTCGCCGACCTGGGCGCCCCGATCCTCAGTGACCGGTTCGCGGTTTTCCTGACGGGCGGCGACCTCCTCGAGCGCGCGGGCAACGGCATCCTCGGCCGGCTCGGCCTTGTAGCGGACGAGCTGCAAGGCAGAGAAATCAGGAAGCGCGATCTCCGGCAGCAGCTCGACCTCGAGATCGAACTGCAGGTCCTGCTCCTTTTCGGGCAGCTGCTTGACGTCGACCTTGGGCTGCCCGGCCGGCCGCAGACCACGCTCCTCGAACACCTGCTGCATCGCGCTCTGCACGCTTTCCTCGAGCACGTCCGCCATAACGGCCGTGCCGTATCGCTGCTTGACGATGCTTTGCGGCACCTTGCCGGGCCGGAAGCCCGGCAGCTTCACCGATTTGCCGATCTCGTTGAGCTTGGCGCTACGCTTTTCCTCGATGTCGGCAACCGGGACGGTGATGGCGAAGCCGCGGCGCAGGCCGTCGGAGAGCGTTTCGGTCACGTTCATGAGGGCAGTTCCTACGGATGGCGGTGGTGCGGGCGGAGGGACTTGAACCCCCACGGCTTGCGCCACCAGAACCTAAATCTGGCGTGTCTACCAATTTCACCACGCCCGCTGGCGGGTGGATCAAGGCGGGGCGTGTAGCGCAAGGCAGACCACCGGACAAGGCTCGGGCGCAGGAAGGCTCAGGCCAAGGCGGGCGAGAACGAGGGTGGCGGCCCGTGGAACTCGCCGCTGAGTTTGGCGGCCGGCGGGGCGCCGCGCCGCCACAAGCGCAGCCACATCGCCTGTAACAGCGTGTAGGCGTTGGCGACGAGGGCCAGCCGCTCCTGCTCCGGCACGCCGCCGGGCTCGACGCATTCCATGACCAGCTCACCGGTGCGGCTGTCCTCGCCGACGACACGGAAGCCGGCAGCGCGGTAGAGCCGCAGCGCCGGCGCGTTGTCAGGCGCCACCAGCAGCCGCACGCGCCGGCAGCCGGCAACGGCGCGGAGCCGGGCAAGCGCCGCGCCCAGCGCCGCGCGGCCGAGACCGAGACCTTGGCATCCGACGTCGACGGCCAACCAACCCAGCCACCAGCAGGCGCGATCACGCCGGTCCGGGTGGACGACGAAAAAGCCGGCGAGCCTGCCGTCCAGTTCGAAGCCGACCAACGCGTGCGCGGGGCCCGCGCACACGGCGGCGAGGATGTCACCGACCGGCTCGAGGAAACGCTCGACGCGCTCGAGCTTGAGTAAAGCAACCATGCCCAGCTCGGACTTCCCGAACAGGCGAAAACGGAGGGACCCACGGTCCCTGAAGGTAGACATCAAAACCTTGCTGAACAATTACTGACAACCGAACCATTCCCGCCGGTTAACCGGCAAGTTGCTCTAGGTCGTCAATCGCAGGCCCGGTGCCTAACCGGGCGCACACCTTTCGTCATGCTTGCCACGTAGCTCATTCGAGCTCGAAATTCAAGCGTTCATTCCGGATGCCTGCCGCGCCGGCTGCGCCGGACGGCCTTTGCGGCGACCAAGGCACGCCCTGGCCGAAGCGCTGACGGACCGGGGCCTGGGGCCCGAGGCCCCAACTGGTTCCGGGCAAAGTCGGCGCCGATCAGCCCAACAAAGCCTGTGCGCAAGCGTCCATGACGGCGTCCACGTCGAGCCCATACTCGGCATAGAGGTCCGGCAGGTCGCCGCTCTGGCCGAAGCGGTCCGGACCCAGCGGCACCACCCGTTGCCCCCTCACCCCGCCGAGCCAGGAGTGCGCCGCGGGGTGCCCGTCCAGCAACGTGACCAGGGCCGCATCGCGCGCCAGGGGGGCGAGCAGCTGCTCCACGTGGGAGACGGACGCCTCGCCACGGCGGCGGGCCCGGGCGGCGTCCAGCCAGCCGGCGTGCAGCCGGTCCGGGCTGGTGACCGCGAGCAGACCGGCGGACGGCACCTCCTCGCGCAGCTCGGCGAACGCTTCCTCCGCCTCGGGCGCGACCGGGCCCTGATAGGCGATGGCGATCGGCGCGCCGTCGCCGGGCGGCACCACCCAGTGGCCGCCGGCGATCACCGCCTTGGGGTCGAGCGGGCGGTCGGTTTGCGGCAGTTGCCGGGTCGAGAGCCGGAGCCACACGGCCGAGCCAGACGGGTCCTGCATGTGCACGAAGGCGTGGCGGAGCAGGATCGCGAGCTCGTCCACATGGGCCGGCTCGTAGGAGGCGAGCCGGTCGGCGGCCATACCGATCAGCGGCGTGTTGATGCTCTGATGCTGGCCGCCCTCGGGAGCCAGCGAGATGCCGGACGGCGTCGAGACCAGCAGGAAGCGGGCGTCCTGGTAGCAGGCGTAGATCAGGGCATCGAGGCCGCGGTTGACGAACGGATCGTAGACGGTGCCGATCGGCAGCACCCGGGCGCCGGTCAGGCTGTGCTGCAGGCCGGCGGCAGCGAGGATCAGGAACAGGTTCTGCTCGGCGATGCCGAGTTCGATATGCTGCCCGGACGGCGACATGCCCCAACGCTGGGCGCTGGCCAGCTTGGCGTCGCGGAACACGTCGTTGCGGGTGTGGCGGTCGAACACGCCGCGGCGGTTGACCCAGGGTCCGAGGTTGGTCGAGACCGTGACGTCGGGGCTGGTGGTCATGACGTGGGCAGCGAGGTCGGCCGCCTCCCCCTGCCCGCGCCCGATCTCGGCCAGGATGTCGCCGAACCCGGCCTGGGTGCTCATCTTGCGGCCCGACAGCCGCGGCGCCGGCAGGCGCGCCGGCACGTGCACCACCGGTGCCTCGAGCCGGCGGCCGGCCGGCGTCAGGGTGCGGGCAAACGGGGCGCTGTCGATCACCGCCTGGAACGCGTCGGCCGACAGATCGAGGCCCTCGGCCACGTCCCACTCATGCCCGTCGCGGATGCGCATCAGGTCGCGGAAGACCTGCATCTGGTCCCGGGTCATGAGCCCGGAATGGTTGTCCTTGTGCCCGGCAAACGGCAGGCCCATGCCCTTGACGGTGTAGGCGATGAAGCAGGTGGGCTGGTCGCCGTTGGCGTCGGCGGCGCGGAAGCTCTCGATCAGGTAGTCGACATCGTGGCCGCCGAGATTGGTCATCAGCTCGGCCAGCTCGTCGTCGGTCAGCGGGTCGATGATGGCGCGGATGCCGGCTTCGCGGCCGAGGTCGGCGAGCAGCGCTTGCCGCCAAGCGGCGCCGCCTTGGAAGGTGATGGCGGAGTAGAGGCTGTTGGGGCAGTCGTCGATCCACCGCTCCAGCGCTTCGCCGCCCTCGCGGGCGAAGGCGGCCTGCAGCTTGCGGCCGTATTTCAGGGTGACGACATCCCAGCCCATGTCGCGGAACAGGCCTTCGATGCGGCCGAACAGGCGGTCCGGCACGACGCTGTCGAGGCTCTGGCGGTTGTAGTCGATGATCCACCAGACATTGCGGACGTCGTGCTTCCAGCCTTCGAGCAGAGCCTCATAAATGTTGCCTTCGTCGAGCTCGGCGTCGCCGGCGATCGCCACCTGACGCCCGGCCGGCAAGGCCCCGGGCGCCGGGCCGTCGAGCCCGTGCAGGCGGACATAGTCCTGCATCAGCGCCGCAAAGCTGGTGAGCGCCACGCCGAGCCCGACCGAGCCGGTCGAGAAATCGACCTCCGGCCCGTCCTTGGTGCGGCTCGGGTAGCTCTGGATGCCGCCCATCTGCCGCAGCCCGGCCATCTTGTCCGGGGTTTGCCGCCCGAACAGCAGGTTGATGGCGTGGAACACCGGCCCGGCATGCGGCTTGACCGCAACGCGATCCTGCGGCTGCAGGATTTCGAAATAGAGCGCGGTCATGATGCTGATGACGCTGGCGCAGCTCGCCTGGTGGCCGCCGACCTTGAGGCCGTCGCGGTTGGGCCGGATGTGGTTGGCGTTGTGCACGGTCCAGGCTGACAGCCACAGCAGCTTGCGCTCCACCTGGTGCAGCGCCGCCAGACGGTCCGGCGGGATGGTGCCGAGCTTGGCCGGCGCGTTCACGCCGGACGCCTCAGGCCGGGGCGCATCGTGCCGACCGGCGTCACGCCCAACCCCGGGCGAGCTTGCGCACTGCCGTGCTGGCGTTGCGCTTGCCTTCGCCGGCGTAGTCCTCGTGGTAATCCTCGATCTTAGCCGGGTCGTACAAGTAGTTGACCATCAAGGTTGCACTCTCCTTGATGCCCTTCTCCGACGTGTCGGCGCAAGCCATGATCCGCTCCGCCCGGGCGCCGTTCGAAAGGTGGAAGTGGGCGACCGGGTCGATCGCCCGATTGCCCTTGCTTTCGGCCAACAGGTAACGGGCGCCGAGCCGCACCAGCACCGGCTCGACCGCCTTGAACATCACCGGGTCACGGTGCCAGTTCCGCTTGTCGAGGATCGCGGCGAGGGCTTCGGCGCCGGTCTCGTACGCGCGCTGCACCGCCGGCGCCGCGGTCCGCAGGCTCGACGCTTCCTCTTCGGTCAGCAGCTTGGGGTCGTTGTCGCGCAGCTTGCCGTCGAGCCAGCGGCGAAAGCCCGGCATCGGCGACAGGGTCGCGAACTGCTTGAGGTTGCGGAAATCGTGGCTCAGCAGCTCGACGACGCGCTTGATCAGGAAGTTGCCGAAGCTGATGCCGGCCAATCCCTTCTGGCAGTTGCTGATGGAGTAGAAGATCGCGGTGTCCGCGTCCTTCGGGTCGAGCAGCGGCGCCTTCTTGTCCAGCAGCCGCTGCACGCTGTCGGCCAGCCCCCGTACCAGCGCCACCTCCACGAAGATCAGCGGCTCGTTCGGCATGCGGTGGTGGAACAGCGCGTAGCAGCGGCGGTCGCTGTCGAGCCGGTTCTTGAGGTCGCTCCAGGAGCGGATCTCGTGCACCGCCTCGTAGCCGACCAGCCGCTCGAGCAAGGTGGCCGGGCTGTTCCAATCGATCCGCTGCAACTCGAGAAAGCCGACGTCGAACCAGTTGGCCAGCATGTTCTTCAGGTCGTTCTCAAGTGCGGCCAGCCAGGGGTCGGAACCCCTCAGCGCCAGCAGGGTCGCGCGGAGATCAACCAGGAACTTCATCCCGTCCGGGATGGTGGTGAACTGCGACAGCAGCCGGACCCGCGGCGGCTCCAAGGCGCGCCGGAGCGCCACCTTGGCGCTGGCCCGCTCGTCCGGCGCCTTGGCCGACTGCACCGCCGAATAGGCCCGCTCGACCAAGCCGGGATCGCTGTCGAAGCTCGCGACGTCGCGCAGGAACCCGCGCCGGGCATTGTCGTCGAGGCCGAGATAGGCTTGCGCCAGCTTGGCGGCGCGGTTGCGGGCGCTGATCTCGCCGCCGCGGGCGTTCAGGCAGGCGCGCATCTGGTCGGCGAAGCTGTCGCCTTCGGGCGTGGACACGCTGGACGCCATGTCGCGCCACACGCCGGCAATGCGTCGAATAGCGCGGTCGAACAAGCCGATCTCGAGGGCAGTGTCACTCATATGCGGGCTCCGGCACTCGACGCACTATATCAAACTACCAACATTTTACGAGCGGTATGCTGCGGAGTTCATTGCGTCCCGGGCATGATCCGCCAGGTCCTCGGCCAGCAGCCCGGGCCCGGCCAGGCAAGCCGCCTGCCCGTGCACCCAGACCGCCGCCGCCGCCGCCTCCCAGGCCGGCATGCCTTGCGCCAGCAGCCCGGCCACCAGCCCGGACAGCACGTCGCCCGACCCGGCGGTCGCGAGGGAGGGCGGCGCCGTGTCGTTTACCGCCGCGCGTCCGTCCGGCGCCGCGACCACCGTGTCGGACCCTTTCAGCACCACCACGCCGCCGATCCGCCGCGCCGCCGCCCGGGCCGCTGCGAGCTTGTCGTCGCCGGCCGGCCCGAACACCGTGGCGAACTCACCCTCGTGCGGGGTGATGACGGCGGAGCCGCGCAGCCGGTCCGGCTCCCCAGCCGCCGCCCCCAGCGCGTCGGCGTCGGCCACGACCTGGCGCCCGGCCGCCAGCAGCACGGGCAGCACCGCGCGCGCCGCATCGCGGGACAGGCCGGGCCCGCATACCCAGGTTTGGCGCCGCCGATCCTCCAGCAGCGTCGGCAACGGATCCTCGAGCACGATCAGCCCGGGCTCGCCGGCCCGGTAGACCGCGGCAGCGCCGTGCACGGCGGCGATCGTCACCAGGCCCGCCCCCGCACGCCGGGCCGCGCCGGCCGACAGCCGCGCCGCCCCGGTCATCTGCGCCCCGCCGACCACGGTGACGTGGCCGCGGGTGTATTTGTGGCTGCTCGCGCCTGGCGCCGGCAGGGTCCAGAGCGCCGGCGTGTTGCGCCACGTGGACGCCGGCGGCAGCGCCGCTTCCGGCATCAAGATGTCGGCCACGATCAGCTCGCCGCACAGCGAGCGGCCGGGCAGCAGGAGGTGGCCGGGTTTGCGCGCCACGAAGGTGACGGTGCAGTCGGCCGCCCGCACCCGGCCGCGCGCTTGGCCGGTGGCGCCATCGAGCCCGCTCGGCACGTCGACCGCGAGCACGCGCCGGGCCGCCGCCAGCAGGTCCGCGGGCGCGTCCGGCAGCGTGCCGCGGAAGCCGGCCCCGAACACGGCGTCGATCACGAGGTCGGCCCGAGCCGCCTCGGCGGGCGCGAACGGCACCACCGGCCCCCGCCACTCCGCCCGCACGGCCGCCGCGTCGGAGCCGGGCCGCGGTGGCGCCAGCTCGGCGATTGCCACTGGCCAGCCCTGCCGGGCCAGCGCGGCCGCCGCCGCCCAACCATCGCCGCCATTGTTGCCGGGGCCGCAGGCGACCAGCACGCGACACCGCCCGAACCGGCGCGCGGCGGCCGCCACGGCGCGCGCCGCGTTGCGCATCAGGGTCAGGCCGGGGACCCCGAGCCCTGGCGCGGCGCCGTCCGCCTGCCCCATCTCGGCCGGGCTGAACACCGGCTCGGGGTGGCTAACGACCCGTGCGATGTGCTTTTTGGGGCGCAACTGGTTGGATGGAAGCATGGCCGTCGTCATCACCGTGGCGCAGCAAAAGGGCGGGGCCGGCAAGACCACGCTCGTCGCCAATCTGGCCGCCGCATTGGCGTCCGGCAAGCGGGTGACGGTGCTCGACATCGATCCGCAGCAGAGCCTCACCCGCTGGCACACGATCCGCGCCGGCCGGCCGCTGCCGCCGGCGCCGCTGGCGTTGAGCAACGTGTCGGGTTGGCGCTTGGCCGCGGAGCTCGACCGGCTGAAGCGAGACCACGACATCGTCCTGGTCGACAGCCCGCCGCAGATCGACAACGATTCCCGGCGGGCCATCCGCGGCGCCGACCTGGTGGTGGTTCCGGTGCAGCCGAGCCCGCCCGACTTGTGGGCTGCCGAAGGCACGCTGAAGCTGGCGCGGGAGGAGAAGCGTCCGGCTTGCGTGGTGCTCAACCGGGTGCCGGCCGCGGGCAAGCTGCGCGACGCGATGGCGGCCGAGGTCGCCGGCCTGGGGCTGACGCTGATGCCGGTGATGCTCGGCAACCGCACCGCCTATGCGCAGGCGTTTGCCGAAGGCCTCGGCGTGACCGAAGCGGCGCCGCGCAGCCAGGCGGCGACCGAGTTGCGGGCGCTGCTCGCGGCGCTGCTCGAGGCGGCCGGCTGACGCGGGGGCTCGCCTATTCGCCGGAGTTCGCCGGGTCGGCCGCATAGTGCCCGGCGATCACGTTGAAGTCCTCGGCCGTCACCGTCACCAGGCGGTGCGCCTCGTCCTCCTGGGCGGATGCGGCGGCCAGTTGCGACAGCCAGCGCAGGCGCTCCAGATCGGCCCGGTCCTGACCGGTGGCGCCTTCACCCGACAAGCGGGCCTGCACCTCCGCCATCGCCGAGCGGGCGGCGTCGCGCACTTTGATCGCGTTCAACTGAGCATAAGCCATCCGCCATTCCCCTCGGTTCGCCCGTCAAGCCTGACATCATCAAGCCTAACAGAATGGGGCGCACCCAGCGGAATACACCGTACGTCCGCGGATCTCAGCCGGGAGCCCCCGCCGCGGGTTCGACCGCGATCACTGCCTCCACCACCTCCGGCTCCTCGGGCAGGCGATGGATCGCGGCGCCCATCTTGCGCATGAACGACAGCATCGGCGCGTTTTCTGCAAGCACCTGGCCGATGATGGACGTCATGCCCTGCCGGCGGGCCCAGTCGATCAGGCATTGCATCAGCCGGCGTGCCAGGCCGCGGCCTTTCATGGCGCCGTCCACCACGACCGCGAACTCGCCGTGGTCGGTGCCGACCTCACGCACCAGGCGCGCGACCCCGAGCGTGTCGCCGGTGCTTTCGCGCACGGCGACGAACGCCATCTCCCGGTCGTAGTCGACCTGGGTCATGCGCGCGATCTGCTCGGTCGGCAGTTCGCGGAGCACGTTGAAGAAGCGGTAGCGGATGTCCTCGGGGCTCAGCCGGCGGAACAGGGCGGCATGCGCCTCGGCGTCTTCCGGGCGGATGGGGCGGATCAGCAGCGTCTCTCCGCCTGCGGCAAAGGTGACGGACAGCTCGGCGGGATACGCCGCGATGGCCGGCTGGGCGCGCTCGCCGGCCGGCCGCAAGGCGATCCACGCGTCGGCCACCGAAACGCCCTGGGCGTCGGCGAATAGCGGGTTGATGTCGAGGGCGGCGATCTCCGGCCGGTCGCTGATCAGCTGGCTGACCCGAACGAGCGCGTCGGCGACGGCGTCGAGGTCGGCGCCGGGCTGGTCGCGCAGCGGCGCCAGCAGCCCGGCGGCGCGGGTGCGGGCAATCAGGCCGCGGGCCAGGGCCAGGTTGAGCGGCGGCAACTCGTAGGCGATGTCGCCGAGCAGATCGGCGGCGGTGCCGCCGAGGCCGAAGCCGATCGCCGGGCCGAACACCGGGTCGTCGGCCACCGTGATGCGCAGCTCGCGGGCGCGGCCGGCTTGGCGCTGCACGATGAAGCCGTCGGGCGCCGGCTGCATGCGTGCGGCGTTGCGGGCGACGGTCGCCGTGTCGGGCAGTCCGAGCACGATGCCGCCGGGCGCGCGTCCTTCCGGCCGGGTCGAGCGCCGGCGTTTCAGCACGACCGGGAAGCCGAGCATGGCGGCGGCATGGGTCGCATCGAGTTCGGTCTGCACGGCACGGCCCGGCACGACGGGCATGCCATACGCCGACAGCACGTCGGCCGCCTCGTCTTGCGACAATCCGGCGCGTCCTTCGGCGCGCACCCGGGCGAGCGCGGCCGTTACAGCGGCATGGTCGGGCGCCAGCCGCAGCACCCGGCGCGTCGGCAGCTCGGCCGCGGCGGCCCGGGCGCGGCGCTGCTGTACCAGCAGGGCGAAGGCGTGCACCGCCGCTTCCGGCGTCGCGAACACCGGCAGGCCGGCATCGGCCAGGATGCGGCGCAGCGGGCCCCCGGTGGTCTCGCCGAGCACGCAGGTGAGCAGCGGGATGCGCAGGCTCGGACGTGCGGCCGCAAGGGCTGCGACCGCCGCCGCGTCCTGGGGACCGGTCGGCGCCAGCACTGCCACCACGCCGCCGGTTTCCGGGAGGCCCGCCAGCAGCGCCACCGCATCCGACACGAGCGTCGGCCGCTCGGCGCCGGTCCAGACGATGCCGCGGTCGGGCGGCCCGGCCGGGAGATGCAGGGCGAGCACGGTCCGCGCCACGGCATCCAGCTCCAGCATCGGCAGGCCGGCCGCCACCGCGGCGTCGGCCGCCATGCGCGCCGGGCCGATGGCGTTGGTGGCGATGGCGAGCTGCTCGCTGCGCGGCGGCCGCGCGCGGGTCAGGATCTCGGCCGCCTCGAGGAAGCTCCCGAGCCCGTCGACGCGCAGCACGCCGGCGCGGCGCAGCGCCGCCTCGAACACGGCGTCGGAGCGGCCGGACGGGTCGGTCAGGTGCCCGCCGGCGCGGATCGCCACCACCGGGCGCAGCCGGGCCGCGGCGCGGGCGGCGGCCAGGAACGAGCGGCGGTCGCGGATGCTGCGGACGTCGAGCAGGATGGCGCCGGTGCCGGCGTCGCGGGCCAGCCAGTCGAGCACTAGGCTGAACCCGGTCTGCGCGTTGCCGCCGGTGCCGACCACGTAGCTGAAGCCGACCCCATTGGGCACCGCCCAGTCCAGCACGGCGCGGCACAGGGCGGCCGATTGCGACACCAGCGCCACCTTGCCCGGCCGTACCGGGACGTGTGCCGCCGACGCGTTGAGGCCGAGCGCCGGCACAATCAGGCCGAACGACGCCGGGCCGAGCACCCGCACCCGCGCCGCGTCGGCGGCTGCGGCCAAGTCCGGCGCCGGGGTAAGGCAGAGCACGGCGCCGGTGCCGGCCCGCCCGAGCTTGGCCAGGCAGCCGGACACGTGCTCGGGCGCGCAGGCGAGGACGGCGAGGTCGTGAGGTGTGTCCGGCAGCGCGTCCGGCTCGGCTGCGGTCAGGGTGCCGTGGAAGCCGGCCATGTTGGCGGCAACGGCGGGAGCGGCGCCGACCAGGAGCACGGAGCTGGGGCGGAACAGCGTCTCGGCGCGGAACGAGCGGGACGGGAGCAAGGCTTCTCCTGCGGAGGGCCAGGGCGCTGCCCTGGACCCGCCGGGGCTAGCAGCCCCGGACCCACCGAGCTAGCGGCTGCGATGGAGAGCGGCGGCGCCGCCTTACAGACTGATGCGCAGCTTGGCCGCGATCTCGCCGATGATGCCGCGGCGGAACGCCAGCACGCAAATGACGAAGATCACGCCCTGGGTCACCGTCACCCACGAGCCGAACTGCGCCAGGTATTGCTCCAGCGACTGGATCACGGTCGCGCCGACCACCGGGCCGAAGATGGTGCCGAGGCCGCCCAGCAGGGTCATCAGCACGACGTCGCCGGAGGTCGCGTTATGCACGTCGGTCAGGGTCGCGATGCCGAACACCAGCGACTTCATGCCGCCGGCAACGCCGGCGATGAAGCAGGACAGCACGAAGGCGATCAGCTTGTAGTCGTCGGTGCGATAGCCGAGCGAGGTCGCCCGCGGCTCGTTCTCGCGGATCGCCTTCAGCACCTGGCCGAATGGCGAATGAACGATGCGATGCACCACCAGGAAGCCGACGATGAACACTGTCGCGACTACGGCATACATGGCCATGTCGGGCCGGAGCGAGATCACGCCGAACAGCATGCCGCGCGGCACTTGCTGGATGCCGTCCTCGCCGCCGGTGAACGGCGCCTGCAGGCAGAAGAAGTAGACCATCTGCCCCAAAGCCAGGGTGATCATGGCGAAATAGATGCCTTGCCGCCGGATCGCGAGCAGGCCGAACACCAAGCCGAGCCCGGCGCCGGTGAGCCCGCCCAGCAGGATCGACAGCTCGGGCGTGAGGCCCAGCACCTTGGCCGTCCAGGCGCTGACGTAGCCGCCCATGCCGAAATAGGCGGCATGGCCGAAGCTCAGCAGGCCGACATAGCCGATCAGCAGGTTGAAGGCGCAGGCGAACAGCGCGAAGCACAGCACCTTCATCAGGAACACGGGGTAGACGCCGACGAACGGCAGCACGACCACGAGCCCCAGCATGATCAGGAAGGCGATGCCCTCGGCACCGTAGAAGCCGAGGAAGCGGAACGGGCGGGCGCCCACCGCGCCCGAAGTGGTGACGGAAACGCCCATGCTCACGCCGCCTTTCCGAACAACCCGGCCGGCCGGGTCAGCAGCACGATGACCATCACCACGAAGATCACCGTCGCCGAGGCCTGGGGATAGAACACCTTGGTCAAGCCCTCGACAATGCCGAGGCCGAAGCCGGTGACGATACTGCCGAGGATGCTGCCCATGCCGCCGATCACCACCACCGCGAACACGGTGATGATGAAGTTGGAGCCCATGTTGGGGTTCACCGAGTAGATCGGCGCCGCCAGCACCCCGGCAAACGCCGCGAGCGCCACGCCGCCGGCATAGGTCAGGCTGATCATGCGCGGCACGTTGACGCCGAAGGCCTGCACGAGGCCGGGGTTCTCGGTCGCGGCGCGCAGGCGGGAGCCGAGCGAGGTCTTCTCGATGATGAGCCAGGTCACGAGGCACACGCTGGCGGCCGCCACCACGACCCAACCGCGGTAGTTGGGCATGAACATGAACCCGAGATCGGTGGCGCCTTGCAGTTGGCTCGGGATCCGGTACGGCATGCCCGAACTGCCGAACGCGTTGCGCGCGAGGCCTTCGAAAATCAATGCGAGGCCGAAGGTCAGCAGCAGGCCATAGAGGTGGTCGAGCTTATAGAGCCGGCTGATGATCGACTTCTCGAGCAGGAGGCCGAAGGCGCCGACGATCAGGGGGGCGATGATCAGCGCCGGCCAGTAGCCGATCGTGAGATAGTCGGGGACGGCGAGCCCGGGCGAGATCATGCCCAGCCACGTGTTCGGCGTGAGGATCATCCAGGCCACGAAGGCACCCATCATGAACAAGGCGCCGTGGGCGAAGTTGATGATGTTCAGCATGCCGAAGATGATCGCCAGCCCGAGCGACAGCAGCGCATAGAAGGCGCCGTTGATCAGCCCGAGCAGCAACTGCCCGAACAGCAGCGGTCCCGGCACGCCGAACACGCTGAACATCGTGGCTTACGCCCGGACCAGGGGGCAGCCGCCATCCTTGAGCGGCCGCCAGGCCTGGTCGGCCGGCGTCTCGACGACAAGCTTGTAGTAGTCCCAGGGGTGTTTGCTTTCGGACGGTTTCTTGATCTCGAACAGATAGGACGGCGTCAACGCCAGGCCGTCCTCCCGAATGTTGGTGGTGCCGTAGGCGTCGTCTTCGGCCGGCATCGACTTCATCTTGGCGACGACGTTAGCGCCGTCCGCCGCGGAACCCGCACCCAAGCCTTTGACGGCCTTGAGGAAGTGCAATGCGCCGGAGTAGCAGGCCGCGTTGGTCATGTTGGGGGCAACGCCGGGCATCAGTGCTTGGAACCGCTTGGTGAAGGCGCGGGTGCGGTCGGTCATGTCCCAATAGAAGCTTTCGGTCAGGAACAGGCCCTGCGCCGCTTCAAGCCCCAGACCGTGCACATCGTTGACGTACATCAGCAAGGCGGCGACCTTCATCTTCTTGGTCAGCCCGAACTCGGCCGCCTGCTTGATGCTGTTGATGGTGTCGGCGCCGGCATTGGCGAGGCCGAGCACGTTGGCGCCGCTCGACTGCGCCGAGATCAGGAACGACGAGAAGTCGGTGGTCCCGGGGAATGGATACGGCGACGCTCCCATCACCTTGCCGCCGGCCGCCGTCACGAAGCCGGTCGTGTCGCGCTGCAGCTGCTGGCCGAACACGTAATCGGCGGTGATGAAGTACCACTTGTCGCCGCCGGCCTTCACCATGGCGCCGCCAGTGCTGCGCGCGAGCATGTAGGTGTCGTACGACCAATGGATGGTGCTCGGCGTGCATTGCACCCCGGTCAGGTCGCCGGTAGCGGCCCCGGTGTTGATGTAGACCTTGTTCTTCTCCTTGCAGACGCTGTTGACGGCGAGCGCCACCGAGCTCGTCGGAACGTCGAGGATCACGTCAACACCGTCGCGATCGAACCATTGCCGGGCAATGCCGATGCCGACGTCGGGCTTGTTCTGGTGGTCGGCGCTGACGACCTCCACCTTGAAGTCGGGTGCGAATTCGGCCACCGCCTGCTTGACGGCAGCGACCGAGTTGAGGCCGCCGATGTCGCGATACGGGCCGGACTGGTCGTTCAGCACGCCGAGCTTGACCACCTTGTCCTGGGCGCGGCTGCGGCGGCTGCCGATGAGGGTGGCGGCGGCGGTGCTGCCCAGAAGGGCGCGACGATCGATCGGCATGGGTCGGTGTTCTCCGTTCAGGCTTTGACGAGGCTGCAGCCGCCGCGGTCGAGCGGGCGGAACGCCTGGTCGGCGGGAGTGCTGGCAACCGGCTTGTAGTAGTCCCACGGGCCCTTGCTTTCGCCGGGCTTCTTCACTTGCCACAGGAAAGAGGGGTGCAGCTTGCGCCCGTCGGCCCGGATCGAGCCGGGGCCGAAGGCGTCGTCGTCGGTCGGCACCGCCTTCAGCGCCGCAACCGTGGCGGCGCCGTCCAGCTTGACTTGCGGGATGCCGTTGGCGCTGGCGACCTTGAGGTAGTGCAGCACGCTCGAATACACCCCGGCCTGCACCATGGTCGGGCGGCGGTCGGGCGCCTTCGGCTTCAGCCGGCCGCTGAAGGCGCGGGTGCGGTCGTTCATGTCCCAATAGAAGCTGTCGGTGAGGTTGATGCCTCCTGCCACCTCGAGCCCCAGCGAATGCACGTCGCTGATGAACAGCAGCAGCCCGGCCAGCGTCATTTTCAGGCCGAATTCCTGCGCCTGCTTGATGGTATTGATGGTGTCGGTGCCGGCATTGGCGATGCCGAGCACCTTGGCACCCGACGACTGCGCCTGCAGCAGCAGGGAGGAGAAGTCGGTGGTGCCGGGAAACGGATACTTGACCGAGCCGACCACCTTGCCGCCGGCCGCGTTGACGAACTCGGTGGTGTCCCGCTGCAGCGCCGCGCCGAACGCGTAATCGGCGGTGATGAAGAACCAGCTGTCGCCGCCGGACTTGGCCAGCGCACCGCCCGTGGACTTGGCCAGCATATAGGTGTCGTACGCCCAGTGGATGGTGTTGGCGTTGCAATTGGCGGCGGTCAGGTCGGAGGTCGCGGCACCCGAGTTCAAGTAGACCTTGTTCTTGTCCTTCGCGACCCCGGCGACCGCGAGCGCCACGCCGCTATTGGCCACCTCGACGATCAGGTCCACGCCGCCATCGAACCATTGCCGGGCGATGCCGGCGCCGATGTCGGGCTTGTTCTGGTGGTCGGCCTGCAGCATGTCGACGTTCCAGCCTTTGCCGGACACGCCGAAATCCTCCAACGCCAGTTGCGCCGCCTTGACCGCCAACGGCCCGGCCAGGTCCTGGTATGGCCCGGACAGGTCAGTCAGCACGCCGATCTTGAGCGTGTTCGCGGCTTGCGCCCGGGCCCGGCCCAGCAGCGGCCCGGCGCCGAGTGCCGCGCCTGTCCCCAGCAAGCCACGGCGCGAAATGCTCATGTCGTTCGATTCCCCCCAACCGATGCGTGCCCGGCTAAACGCCGAGATAGTCGTGCAGCTTGCCCATGTTCGCCGTGAGCTCGGCGTTGGGGATCATGTCGATCACCCGGCCATGCTCCATCACGTAGTGACGGTCGGCCACGGTCGCGGCGAAACGGAAGTTCTGCTCCACCAGCAGCACGGTGAAGCCGCGCGCCTTGATCTCGCGGATCGTGTGGCCGATCTGCTGGATGATCACCGGCGCCAACCCCTCGGTCGGCTCATCCAGCAGCAGCAGGCGCGCGCCGGTGCGCAGGATGCGGCCGATCGCGAGCATCTGCTGCTCGCCGCCGGACAGTTTAGTGCCCTGGCTGCCGGCCCGCTCCTTCAAGTTCGGGAACAGGGTGTGGATCTCGGCCACCGACATCCCGCCCGGCGCGATCTGCGGCGGCAGCATGAGGTTCTCGGTCACGTTGAGGCTGGCAAAGATGCCGCGCTCCTCCGGGCAGAAGGCGATGCCGGCCCGCGCCACGCCGTCGGGCGGCATGCGCACGGTTTCCTGGCCGTTGAACCGGATCGAGCCGTCGCGCCGCGGCACCAAGCCCATGATCGACTTCATGGTCGTGGTCTTGCCGGCGCCGTTGCGGCCGAGCAGGGTCACCACCTCGCCTTCCCGCACGTTGAAGTCGACGCCGTGCAGGATGTGGCTTTCGCCGTACCAGGCGTTCAGCCCCTTGATGTCGAGCATCGGCGTCCCCGCCGCCCGCAGCTCCGGCCCAGTTGCGTCAAGCATGCGTGCCGGCCATTTCGGCGTCCGGCGCGCCGAGATAGGCGGTGACGACGTCGGGATTCTTGCTGACGCTGGCGTAATCGCCTTCCGCGAGGATCTGGCCGCGAGCCAGCACGGTGATGGTGTCGCACAGGCCTTCCACCACCGACAGGTTGTGCTCAACCATCAGGATGGTGCGGCCGGTGCGGATGCGGCGGATCAGCGCGACCACCCGGTCCACGTCCTCGTGCGTCATCCCCGCGGTCGGCTCGTCCAGCAGCAGCATCTCGGGGTCGAGCGCGAGGGTGGTGGCGATCTCGAGCGCCCGCTTGCGGCCGTAGGACAGCAGCGCCGCCGTCGTGTCGTCGTAGCCCTCGAGGCCGACGTCGACCAGCAGCGCCCGGGCGCGGTCGTCGTAGCGGCTCAGCACCGTGTCCGACCGCCAGAAGTCGAACGACGCGCCGCGTTGCCGCTGCAAGGCGAGGCGGACGTTGTCCAGCGCGGTCAGATGCGGGAACACCGCCGAGATCTGGAACGAGCGAACCAGGCCGAGCCGGGCGACGGAGGCGGGCTTGAGGCCGGTGATGTCCTGCCCCTTGAAGCGGATGGCCCCGCGGGTCGGCGCCAGGAACTTCGTCAGCAGGTTGAAGCAGGTTGTCTTGCCGGCGCCGTTCGGGCCGATCAAGGCGTGGATGGTGCCGGATCGAACCTTGAGGTTCACATCCTTCACGGCGACAAAGCCACGGAACTCGCGCGTGAGCCCGGTCGTCTCCAGGATGGTGTCGGTCACCCCCGGCCCCTCCCCGTTGTTATAAGTGCCCATCGCTATGCGCACCCTGCCATGCTGATTTGCACAACGCCTGCAGGGGCGCAAGATTGTTCCAATAATTTGGTGGATCCGATGCCGTTCAAATTGCGCAACTTGTTGTTCGCGCCGGGCGACAGCGCCCGGAAGGCGGAAAAGGCGCTGGCCTCGGCGGCCGACGGGGTGATCCTCGATCTCGAGGACAGCGTGGCGCCGGGGCAAAAGGAGGCGGCGCGGCAGATGGTCGCGGCGATGCTGCCGGGGCTCGACCGGCCCGGCGTCGTCGTGCGGGTCAACCCGTTGGGCACGCCGCACTACTTGGCCGATCTCGCCGCGGTCGTGCCCGGACGCCCGGACGCGGTGTTGCTGCCGAAATGCACCGGCCGCGACGACCTCCTCGCACTCGACCATCACCTCGAGGCGCTGGAAGCGGCCGCCGGGCTGGCGCCGAACAGCGTCGGGGTGATCGCGCTCGTCACCGAGACTGCGGCCTCGACGCTGTCGATGGATTACCGCGGCGCCCCGGTTCGGTTGCAGGCCCTGTGCTTCGGCGCCGAGGATCTGTCGGCCGATCTCGGCATCGAGCCGCGGGCGGGCGGCGTCTTCACCGCCCCGGTCGCGGCGGCACGCGCCGGGACGGTGGTGGCGGCCGCGGCGGCCGGGGTGCCGGCGCTCGACACGCCGTGGCCGGACCCACGCGACCCCGCCGGGCTCGCGGTCGAAGCCGAAGCGGCCGCGCGGGACGGGTTCGCCGGCAAGCTGTGCATCCACCCGGACCAGCTCGAACCGGTGGCGCGGGCGTTCACCCCCGCGCCGGAGCGGGTGCGCTGGGCCGAACGCGTGCGGGCCGGATTTGCCGAGCGCGCCGACGCCGGCGTGTTCCTGCTGGACGGCAAGATGATCGACCGTCCGCACCTGAAGCTGGCCGAGCGTATCCTGCTCGCCGCCGGGTGAAGGCGGGACGCGGGCGGCATGGGATTCGGCGGCACCCCTCGTAGGATGGGCATGGAACCGCCATCTTCCTTGCATGTCTGACGACCAAACACCCGACGATGAGCTGATCCGCCGGGCTGCCGGCGGCGAGCGCCCCGCTTTCGACGTGCTGGCGGAGAGATACGGCCTGCGCCTGCGCCGGGCGGCGATGCGCGTGCTGGACGATGCGGCGGCGGCGGAGGACGTGGCGCAGGACGCGCTGCTGCGCGCCTGGACCAAGGCGGCCAGCTACCGGCCGGAGCAGGCGAGCGTCGGCACTTGGCTGCACCGGATTGCGGTCAATGCCGCCATCGACCGGGTGCGCGCGGCCCGGCCCAGCAGCGAAATTCCCGAAGACCTGGCCGACGCCGGCCCCAGCGCGGAGCTCGCCCTTGCCGGACGGCAGCGCCAAGCGCTGCTG
The DNA here is from genome assembly GCA_963752225.1 of uncultured Alphaproteobacteria bacterium. Classification (GTDB taxonomy): domain Bacteria; phylum Pseudomonadota; class Alphaproteobacteria; order Acetobacterales; family Acetobacteraceae; genus JBBROS01. Next base: position 1,800,653 of record CAVVXS010000007.1, read on the forward strand.
CGCGATGCGATCGCCAGCCTGCCGGAGCGGCAGCGCGCGGCGATCGCCCTGACCTACGGCGAAGGCTGGTCGGGCCAGCGCGCCGCCGATGCTCTGCGGGTATCGGCGCGCGCGCTCGAAGGGTTGCTGCACCGCAGCCGCAAGACCCTGCGGGCTTACATCGAGGCGCGCGACGCATGATGGCGATGAGCCCTCGGCTCATCTGGATGACCCCGCGCCGGTTCGCCTGGGCGCTGCGCACCCGCGGCCCGGAGTTGGCCGGCTGGCCGGCCGCCGAGCGGGCGGCGGCGATGGGCTTGCTGCGACGCAATGCCGCCGCGCGCGAGATGCTGGCCGAGGCGCTGGCCGGCGAGGACGCGCCGTCCCCCGACCCGATCACCCTGTCCCGCATAACCTGCCCAGTGCAGCGGGCCTTGGCACCGCTGACCCCGCTGATGCGCGGTCTGCGCTGGGGTGCGATCGTGGCGTGCCTGGCCGCCGGGCTGTATCTCGGGCTGGCGACGGTGGACGCCGACGCGGTGACCGATCTGTTCCCGGCGCTGCATCCCTCAACCCCCGCGACGGTGCTGGCAGCGCTCGACCAGTGACTGCGTCATGATCGTTCGTTTGCTGGAGCCTTGGCGGACACGGCTGCTTTGGCTGTCGCTTGGGCTCAACGTGTTCGCGGCGGCGCTGCTCGCGGCGCCCATGCTGCATCCGCGGCCAACGCCGGGGCCGCCCTCGTTCAACCGGGCCGTGGCCCGCATGTCGCACGACCTGCCGCCGGACGACGCCCAGGTGTTCCGCGAAGCGATGACGCGAGAGCAGCCCTGGTACGAGCTCGGCCGGCAACGGCTCGACGAGGCGCGCGAGCAAGTGGCCAAGACCGTCGTGCAGGAGCCGTTCGACCCGGCTGCGACCCAGCTCGCGCTGCAGGGCATGCAGGATCGCATGCGCGAAGGGGCCGCGCGGTTCGACGAGAGCCTGGTGCTGGCGCTGTCGCGCTTGTCACCGGAGGGCCGGGTCCGGCTTGCCGAAAGCCTGCGCCGGCGGCGGCCATGATCCGGCGCGCATGGCGGGCTGGGGCGACGGCGCTGGCCGTGAGCAGCCTCGCCGGGTGCAGCCTGGGGCCGGCCTACCAGCGCCCGGCGCTCGACCTGCCGGCCGCGTTCCAGGCGAGCCCGGCCGGTGCCGCGGCGGCCTGGCCGGCCGAGGAATGGTGGCGCAACTTCCGCTCGCCCGACCTTGACGGGCTCATCGAACGGGCACGCGCCTACAACACCGATCTGGTCGCAGCCGCGGCGCGGGTGATCCAGGCCGATGCGCAGGTGCGGATCAGCGGCGCCCCGCTGCTGCCGAGCCTGACCGGGACCGGCGACTTCAACTACCAGCGCACCGGCACCGGCAGCCGCTCGACGACGTCGTTCGCGCCCTCCGGCGGCTCCCGCTACTTCGACAGCCGGCAGTACAGCCTGGGGCTGCAGGTCAGCTACGACGTGGATTTCTGGGGCCGCAACCGGGCAGCGCTCCAGTCTGCCCAGGCGACGGCGCTGGCGACCCGGTTCGACCAGGAAACGGTGGCGCTGTCGGTCGTGACCTCGGTCGCGCTGACCTACTTCCAGATGCTGGCGGCGCAAGACCGGTTGCGGGTGGCCGAGCGTAACCTGGCCGACGCCACCCGGATCCTGGGCGCCTACCAGGCGCGGCTCGGCGCCGGCACCGCCAACGCGCTCGACGTGTCGCAGCAGGAAGCGCTGGTCGCGAGCCAGCGGGCGCTGATCCCCAACTTCCGCAACTCGATCGAGCAGCAGCGGATCGGCCTCGGCATCCTGCTCGGCACGCCGCCGGAGCGGGTCAACCCGCCGGCCGGGTCGCTGGACAAGCTGCCGCTGCCGGAGGTGGCGCCGGGGCTGCCGAGCGACCTGCTGCTGCGGCGGCCGGACGTCGCCTCCGCCGAAGCGTCGCTGGTGGCCGCCAACGCCAACATCCGCGCCGCCCGCGCCGCCTTCTTTCCCTCGGTCACGCTGACGGGACAGGCGGGGCTCACCAGCGCCGCGCTCAGCGCACTGACCGGGCCGGGGACGCTGCTGCTGCAGCTTGCGTCGGCGCTGACCCAGCCCATCTTCGATAACGGACTGCGCCGCGGGCAGCTGGAACAAGCCAAGGGCCGGTCGTTGGAACTGGCCGCCGATTACGGACGCGCCATCCTGCAGAGCTTCACCGACACAGAGCAGTCGCTGACCGCCCTGCGTTACGCGACCGAGCAGGAAAAGCTGGAACGCGAGGCGGTGCGCGTGGCCCAGCGCTCGGCCGACATCGCCAACGCGCAATTGCAAGCCGGAACGATCGACATCATCACCTCGTTGAACACACAAGCGACATTGTTCAGTGACCTGGATACGTTGACCCAGGTCAGGCTCGCCCGGTTCCAGGCCCTGGTGAACCTCTACAAGGCGCTGGGCGGTGGATTCCAGGTAGGACCGGCACGATGAAGCGGCTGTTGCTTGTGTTGATGCTGCTGGGCGTGGCCGGGGGCGCCGGGTATTGGTGGTTTGAACACCACGCCGCGACGTCCACCGAGGAGGCGAGCGCTTCCGGCCGCACAGGCCGCGGCGCCGGCGGACGGCGCGGGCGCGGCGGCACCGACCCGGACACGCCCGTGCCGGTGGCCGCCGCCAAGGCCGAGACCCGGGACGTGCCGATCTATCTCGACGGGCTCGGCACGGTGCAGGCGTTCAATCTCGTGAGCGTCAAGGCGATGATCGACGGTCCGCTGGTCGAGGTGCGGTTCCGCGAGGGCCAGGACGTCAAGGCCGGCGATGTGCTCGCGCGCATCGACCCGCGCCCCTACCAGGCGAGCCTCGACAGTGCCACCGCCAAGAAGCAGCAGGACGAGGCGACGCTCGCCAACAACAAGCTCGACCTCGCCCGGTACCAGAAGTTATCGGCCAGCCTCGGGAGCAGCCAGCAGCAGCTCGACACCGCGCGCACCACGGTCGCGACCCAGGAAGCGATCGTGCGCGGCGATCAGGCGCAGATCGACACCGCCCGCACCCAGCTCAGCTACACCACGGTCACCGCGCCGTTCGACGGCCGCATCGGCATCCGCCAGGTGGACGTCGGCAACATCGTGCACGCCAGCGACGCGACGCCGATCACGGTGCTGACGCAGCTGCAGCCGATCTCGGTGGTGTTCACCTTGCCGCAGCAATCGCTCGGCCCGGTGACGGCGGCGATGGCGGAAGGCCCGCCCGAGGTGCTGGCGCTGGCCGGCGGCGGTGGCGGCCGGGTGTTGGACCGTGGCCAGGTGGCGGTGCTGGACAACCAGGTCGACGCCGCCACCGGCACCATCAAGCTGAAAGCCACCTTCCCCAACCGTGATCTCAAATTATGGCCCGGCGGTTTCGTCAACGTCCGCCTGCTGGTCGAGACCCAGCGCGGCGTCACCACGGTGCCAGCCGCCGCCGTGCAGCGGGGGCCACGCGGCACCTACGTGTTCGTGGTCAACGCCGACAACACGGTCAAGCGGCAGCCGATCAAGGTCGGGCACGAGGACGAGGCGCTGAGCGTCGTGCTGTCCGGCCTGCTGCCGGGCGACAACGTCGTGATTGATGGTGCGCAGCGGCTGAACGACAATTCCAAGGTCGCGGTGGCGGGCCCGGACGGCAATGCGCCGGACGCGGCGCCGCGCGAGCGCAGCGCGCCGGGCACGGCGCAGCGGCGGCTGCGCACGGCTGGCTGAACCCGAACGGAGGCGCATCATGGACCGACCGACGCTCACCCTGTTCCACTCGCCGCGGACACGCTCGACCGGCATCCGCGTGCTGTTGGAGGAGCTGGGCGCGCCTTACGAGCTGCACGTGCTGAACCGCAAGGCATCGGACCAGCAGGCCGGGCAGTATCGGGCGGTCAACCCGATGGGCAAGGTCCCGGCCGTGCGTTACGGCGACGCCGTCGTCACCGAGCAGGTGGCGCTGACGATCTTCCTGGCCGACCTGTTCCCGGCCGCCGGCCTCGCGCCCGCGGCCGACGACCCGTTGCGTGGCCCGTATCTGCGCTGGATCGCCTTCTACGGATCGTGCTTCGAGCCGGCCGTGGTCGATCGCGCGATGCAGCGCGAGCCGGGTCCGCATGCGATGTCGCCGTACGGCACGTATGACGAGGTGATGGACGCGCTCGACGGACAGCTTGCGCCCGGCCCGTGGCTGCTCGGCGAGCGGTTTACCGCCGCCGACGTGCTGTGGGGCATGGGGCTGAGCTGGACCATGGCGTTCAAGGTGGCGCCGGAGCGGCCCGCCTTCGTGGCGTTGGCCGACCGGTTCAAGGCGCGCCCGGCGTATCAGCGCGTGACCGCCTGGGACGCGGATCTGGCGGCGCAGCAGGAGGCCAAGACCGGGTGAACATCTCCGCCCCCTTCATCGCGCGGCCGATCGCGACCTGGCTGCTGGCGATCGCCGTCGTGCTGACGGGGGCGCTCGGCTACAACGCGCTGCCAGTCTCGGCCCTGCCGACGGTGGATTTCCCGACGATCCAGGTGACGACGTCGCTGCCGGGCGCCGGGCCGGACACCGTTGCGACCCTGATCACCGCCTCGCTCGAGCGGCAGTTCGGCCAGATCACCGGCCTGGCCGCCATGACCAGCACCAGCAGTGAGGGCACCAGCCAAATCACGCTGCAGTTCAACCTGAGCCGCAAGATGGACTCTGCGGCGCAGGACGTGCAGGCGGCGATCAACGCGGCCGCCGGCACCTTACCGCCCACCCTGCCCTACCCGCCGGTTTATGCGAAGGTGAACCCGGCCGATGCACCGATCCTGTCGCTCGCGCTGACCTCGGACGCCATCACCATCGACCGGGTCAGCGACGCCGCCGACACCTTGCTGCAGCCGAAGCTCAGCCAGATCGACGGCGTCGGCAAGGTGACGGTGCAAGGCGGCCAGCGCCCGGCGGTGAGGGTGCGGCTCGACCCGGCCCGCGTCGCCGCCTACAGCCTCAGCCTCGAGGACGTGCGCAACGCGGTCGCGGCCGCCAACGTGAACGGCGCCAAGGGCGGCTTCGACGGGCCGCGCCAGGCCTATGCGCTCGGCGCCAACGACCAGCTGCTGACTCCGGACGCCTACAAGACTCTGGTGATCGCCTATCGAAATGGCGCGCCAGTCAGAATAAACGACATCGGCAGCGTGGTGGGCGGGGTCGAGAACGACCGGGTGTCCGGCTGGTTCAACGGCCGGCAAGCAGTGGTGCTCGACATCCAGCGCCAGCCCGGCGCCAACATCGTCAGCACCGTCGCCGCCATCAAGGAGGCGCTGCCGGCGCTGCAGCGGGCGATCCCGGCGGCGATCCGCATGGAGGTGGTGACCGACCGCACCGAAACCATCCGCGCCTCGGTGCGCGACGTGGAGCTCACCCTTGCCCTCTCGATCGGGTTGGTGGTGTTCGTCATCTACCTGTTCCTCCGCAGCGCCCGCGCGACACTCATCCCCGCCGTGGCGCTGCCCTTGTCGCTGGTCGGCACCTTCGGGGTGATGGCGCTGCTGGGCTACAGCCTCGACAACCTCAGCCTGATGGCGCTGACGGTCGCGACCGGCTTCGTGGTGGACGACGCCATCGTCATGATCGAGAACGTGGTTCGCTACATCGAGCAAGGCGTGCGCCCGCTCGAGGCCGCCTATCGGGGTGCGGCGCAGATCGGCTTCACGATCGTCTCGCTGACCATCAGCCTGATCGCCGTGTTCATCCCGCTGCTGTTCATGACCGGCGTGGTCGGGCGGCTGTTCAACGAGTTCGCGGTCGTGCTGAGCACCTCGGTGATCGTGTCGGCGCTGGTGTCGCTGACGCTGACGCCGATGATGTGCGGCCGCTTGCTGCGCGCGAACCCGAAGCCGAGCGTGCTCACCGCCTGGTTCGAACACGGCTTCCAATGGTCCGCGCGCGCCTATGCCCGCACGCTGCGGGTCGCCCTGCGCTTCCAAGGCGTGACGCTGCTGATCGCGGTGGCGACCTTGGCCGGCACCGTCGTGCTCTACGTCGTGATCCCCAAGGGTTTCCTGCCGCTGCAGGACACCGGCGTCATCATCGCCGTCACCGAGGCGGCGCAAAGCACCTCCATCCCGCGCATGCGCACCATGCAGACCGAGATGGCCGAGATCGCCCGCAAGGACCCGGCGGTCGCCGGCGTCGCAAGCTTCGTCGGCGCCGGCGCCATCAACGCGACCCCCAACACCGGGCGGCTGACGATCGCGCTGAAGCCGAAATCCGAACGCGACGCGGCGCCGGTGGTGATCGCCCGCCTGCAGGGGGCACTGGGCCGCCTGCCCGGGATGTCGGTGTTCATGCAGCCGGTGCAGGACATCCAGATCGGCACCCGCATCAGCCGCACGCAATACCAGTACACGCTGATGGACACCGACGCGCAGGAGCTCGCGACCTGGGCGCCGCGGCTGCTGGCCAAGCTGCGCACCATGCCCGACCTGGTGGATGTCACCACGGACCAGCAAACGGACGGGTTCGCGACCAGGGTGCAGGTGGACCGGGACGCGGCGATGCGGCTCGGCGTCTCGATGCAATCGGTGCAGGACACGCTGTACGACGCCTTCGGGCAGCGCCAGATCAGCACCATCTTCAGCCAGTCGAACCAGTATCGCGTGGTGCTGGAAGCCAACCCCGACTGGCAGGCCGACCCGCAATCGCTGCTGCGCTTGCGCGTCCCGGCCACCAACGCCAACGCCGTCGCCAGCGGCAGCAACGCCAACGGCACCGTGACGGCGGCCAGCACTGCCAACCCGACGCCGCAGGTGCCGCTGTCGGCCATCGCCTCCATCGTGCGCGAGACCGCGCCGCTGGCCGTCACCCACCAGTCGCAGTTCCCGTCCATCACAATCAGCTTCAACCTCGGACCCGGCGCCAGCCTCAGCCATGCGGTGGACCAGGTCGCGGAGGCCGAGGCGTCGATTGGGATGCCGCCTACCATCGTCGGCAGCTATTCCGGCGACGCCGCCGAGTTCCAGACGAGCCTCGCTTCCGAGCCCTGGCTGATCCTGGCCGCCGTGGTGGTGATCTACATCGTGCTGGGCGTTCTGTACGAGAGCACGATCCACCCGGTGACGATCCTGTCCACCCTGCCATCGGCCGGCATCGGCGCGCTGCTGGCCTTGATGCTGGCCGGGCAGGATCTCAGCCTGGTGGCGCTGGTCGGCATTGTTCTCCTCATGGGCATCGTCAAGAAGAACGCCATCATCCTGATCGACTTCGCGCTCGAGGCGGAACGGCTGCACGGCGCCACCCCGCTCGAGGCCATCGTCGAGGCCTGCGCGCTGCGCTACCGGCCGATCATGATGACCACGGCGGCCGCCCTGCTCGGCGCGCTGCCGCTGATGCTGGAGCACGGCACCGGGTCCGAGCTGCGCTATCCGCTGGGGCTCACCATCGTCGGCGGGCTGCTGCTGAGCCAGGTGCTGACGCTTTATACGACGCCCGTGATCTACCTGTTCTTCGAGCGCACGCGGCTCAGGTTCTCGCGCGGGACCGCGGTGCCCGCCGAATGAGAATCGGCGAATGAACGTTTCGGCGCTGTTTATCCGGCGCCCGGTCGCCACGGTGCTGCTGGCGGTCGGGCTGATGCTGACCGGCCTGGTCGCGGTGCGCTTCCTGCCCGTGGCGCCGCTGCCGAGCGTCGATATCCCGACCATCGTGGTGTTCGCCGCCCGCCCCGGCGCCGACCCGGAAACGATGGCGGCGTCCATCGCCGCACCGCTTGAACGGCGCCTGGGCGAGATCCCCGGCGTCACCGAGATCACCAGCACCAGCAACACCGGCAACACCTCGATCGTCATCCAGTTCGACATCGACCGGCCGATCGAGGGGGCGGCCGACGACGTGCAGGGGGCGATCAACGCCGCCTACCTCGACCTGCCGAGCGACCTGCCGACCCGGCCGTACTATCGCAAGTTCAACCCGGCCGACGCGCCGATCCTGACGCTGTCGATGACCAGCGACACGCTCAGCGCCGCCCAGGTCTACGACGCCGCTGACACCATCCTCGGCCAGCGGCTGAGCCAGGTCGAGGGCGTGAGCCAGGTCACGGTGAACGGCGCCGAGAAGCCGGCGGTGCGGGTACGGCTGAACCCGGCCGCCCTGCGCGCCGCCGGGCTCAGCAGTCAGGACGTCTACACCGCCATCCGCAACAGCAACGTCAACGGTCCGATCGGCGGCTTCTCGGGCCCGGAGCGGGCCGAAACGCTGACCATGAACGGCCAGATCACCCAGGCCGAAGACTACGCCGGGCTCATTCTGAAGACCTCGAACGGCGCCGTCGTGCGGCTCGGCGACGTGGCCGAGGTGATCAACGGCACCGCCAACACCCGCCTCGCCGCTTGGGAGGACAAGCACCCGGCGATTTTGCTGACGTTGACCAAGACCGCGGGCGCCAACGTGATCGACACCGTCGACCGGGTGCAGCAGGTGCTGCCGCAGTTGCTGAGCTGGTTGCCGCCCGACATCCACGTCAGCATCCTAAGCGACCGCACCGCCACCATCCGCGCCAGCGTGGACGACGTCGAAATCACGCTCGGCATCTCGATCGCACTGGTGCTGATGGTGGTCGCCGTGTTCATGCGCCGGCTGGTGCCGACGCTGGCCGCGGCGGTGACGGTGCCGCTGAGCCTGTCGGCGACGCTGGGGGCGATGTACCTGCTCGGCTTCAGCCTCAACAATTTCAGTCTGATGGCGCTGACGATCTCGGTCGGTTTCGTGGTGGACGACGCCATCGTCATGATCGAGAACATTCACCGCCACCACGAGATGGGCATGCGCCCAATGCAGGCGGCGCTGGCCGGGGCCAAGCAGATCGGCTTCACCGTGGTGTCCATCAGCTTGTCGCTGATCGCGGTGTTCATCCCGATCCTGTTCATGGGCGGGATCCTGGGAAAATTGTTCCACGAGTTTGCGATGGTGCTGACGATCGCCATCGCCACCTCGGCGGTGGTGTCGCTGACGCTCACGCCGATGATGCTGGCCCGGTTCGGCAGCGGCCGGCCGCCTTGGGGACCTTGGGCCTGGGTCGACGCGCGGGTGGAGCGCGGCTTCGGCGTCGCCCGGCGGTTCTACCTGCGTACGCTCGGCTGGGTGCTGCGGCTGCGCTGGCTGGCGCTGCTGGTGACGCCCGGCATCATCGCCGGGGTCGTGGTGCTGTGGATGGTGGTGCCAAAGGGCTTCCTGCCGATCCAGGACACCGGCCTGCTGCAGGGCGGCACACAGACCAGCCCCGACATCTCCTTCCAGGCGATGGTTGAGCGGCAGAAGCAGGTCGTGGACGTGATCCTGTCCGACCCGGCCGTGCAAAGCGTCGGCAGCCAGGTCGGCGTCACCTCCGGCTTCGGCTCGGCCAACCGCGGCCAGCTCACGGTGGCGCTGAAGCCGTTCGCCGAGCGCGGCGTCACCAGCGAGGAGGTGATCGCCCGGCTGCGCCCGAAGGTGATGCAGATGTCGGGGATCCAGACCTTCCTCTACTCCGCCCAGGATCTGCGCGGGGGCGGCCGGTCCGGCGGCAGCGGCTTCCAGTTCGTGCTGCTCGACCAGGACCTGCCGGAGCTGCGAACCTGGACGCAGCGGATGGAGCAGGCGTTGACCGGAGCCCCGGGCATCGAGGACGTGTCCAGCGATCAGGACAAGCCGGCGCCGCAGGTGGACGTGGTGATCGACCGCGAGCAGGCGTCCCGGCTCGGCGTGTCGGTGAACGCCATCGACACCGCGCTCAACAATGCTTTCAGCCAGCGGCAGATGTCGATCATCTACACCCAGCGCAACCAATACCGGGTGGTCCTGGAAACCCTGCCGGAGCTGCAGCAGGACCCGGCGTCGCTGCAGCAGATCTATGTGCCGGGGCGCGGCAAGACCCAAGTGCCGCTGGCAACGGTGGTGAAGTTCGAGCGCAACACGGCGCCGCTCGCGGTGCGGCACCAAGGCCAATTCCCGGCCTCCTCCATCAGCTTCAATCTCAAGCCCGGCACCTCGCAAGGCGACGCCATCGCGCTGGTGCAGCAGAAGGCGCTGGAGCTGCGGCTGCCGGAAGGAGTGCACACGGAGTTCGCGGGCAATGCCGCCTATTTGCAAAAGTCGCTGTCCAGCCAACCGCTGCTGATCGGCGCCGCGTTCATCACGATCTACATCGTCCTCGGCGTGCTCTACGAAAGCTGGCTGCACCCGCTGACGATCATCAGCACGTTGCCGTCCGGCATGTTCGGCGCGTTGCTGGCGGTGCTGGTGACCGGCACGGAGCTCGGCGTGCTGGCGATCATCGGCGTGCTGCTGCTGCTGGGCATTGTCAAGAAAAACGGGATCATGATGGTGGACTTCGCGCTCGAGGCGGAGCGCGATCGCGGCCTGTCACCGCGGGAGGCGATCCTCGAGGCCTGCGCCGAGCGGTTCCGGCCGATCATCATGACGACGCTCGCGGCTTTGCTCGGCGCCGTGCCGCTGGCGCTCGCGACCGGCGTCGGCTCGGAGTTCCGCCGCCCGCTCGGGCTCGCGATCTGCGGCGGACTGATCGTGTCGCAGTTCCTGACGCTTTACACGACGCCAGTGGTTTACCTCGCGCTGGAGCGCCTGGCGCGCGGGCGCCGCAGCCGGATCGAGGCGGAACCGGTGGCGGCCGAGTGAACCGCGCGCGCCGATCGGGGGGCGGCTATTCTGCCCTCGCCCGCTATTCTGCGCCGGCGAACTCGCTGTCGCGGAAGTAGCGCGTGCTGATGTGGCCGACGATGTCGCCCACCACGGCGAACCCCTCGATCTCGTCGTCCTCGAGTTCGACGTCGAACGTTTCCTCGAGGCAGATCGCGAGCCTCAGGCGGCCGAACCGGCTCAGCGCCAAGTCGTCGCTGATCCGGGTCGACGGCGACAAATTGGCAAGGTCGGTGCGCACGACTTGCCGCAAGGCGCGCGAAACTTTTTCAAAAACAAGGCGATCAACGGCGGACTGCATGACGGACCTGCTGCTCTCGATGTCGTGAGCAGATCATTTTGCCCCATGCTTCGCAAGGGCCGGGTTAACGTAAACCGGCTCAGAATTGATCGAGAATTGTTACCCTGTTTCAGGTAGCAGCCGCAGCACGGCATGGACCGCGCCGGCCGGGTTCAGGCTGCGGCGGCCGGCACCACCGCGCCTTCGGCCCGCCGCACCCGCAACCGGCGGATCCGCCGCGCATCGCTGTCGAGGATGCGGAACTCCAGCCCCGAGGGATGCCCGACCACCTCGCCGCGCGACGGCACCCGCCCGGCCAGCGTGAACACCAGGCCGCCGACCGTGTCGATGTCGGCCTCGCGCTCGTCCTCGGTCAGCACCGGACCGAGCTTCACCTCGAACGCCTCGATCGATAGCCTTGCATCGAGGTCGAGCGCGCCGTCCGGCCGTTCGGTGATCATCGGCCCCTGCACCTCGTCGTGCTCGTCGGCGATGTCGCCGACGATTTCTTCCACGAGATCCTCGATGGTCAGCAGTCCATCGATGCCGCCATACTCGTCCACCACCAACGCCAGGTGCATGCGCGCCTGACGCATCTGCAGCAGCAGGTCCAGCACCGGCAGCTGCGGCGCCACCAACAGCGGGCGGCGCAGCAGCGCCTCGAGCTTGAACGCGTCCGGCCGGCCCACGTAGGAATAAACGTCCTTGATGTGGACCATGCCGACGATCTCGTCGAGCTGCTCGCGATACACCGGCAGGCGGGAGTGGCCCTCACGCCGGATCTGCTCCAGCGCCTGCTCCAGCGACACGTCGACCGGCATAGCCACGATGTCGGCCCGCGGCACCATCACGTCGTCGGCCGTGGTCCCGCGCAGCCGCAGCACGTTGGCGATCAGTGCGCGCTCCTGCCGGTCCAGGCCGGGCTGCTCGCCTTCCACGACGGTGGCGTTGGCGGATTGCTGCACGAGTTCGGCGATGCTTTCCCGCACCCCGTGCTCGATCCGGCCGCCCAGCAAGGTGCGGACCCGGTCGAGGAAGCCACGCCGCGCGGCCGACCCGCTCATGGCGCGTGACGGTCCGGGCGGCCCGCCGGCATTGGGTGCGAGGGCATTACGTCCCCCGCCACGGGTTCGGCACGCCGAGCCGGCGCAGGACGCGTGTCTCCGCCATCTCCATCCGCCGCGCCTCTCCCGGCGCGTGGTGATCCTCGCCGGTGAGATGCAGCGCGCCGTGCACGACCAAGTGCTGCAGATGGTCGGCAACCGGCTTGCCCGCGGCCGCGGCCTCGCGGCGCACGACGCCGGACGCGAGCGCGATGTCGCCGCCGGCAAACGTCAGGACGTTGGTTGCCTTGTTACGCCCGCGATAGCGCGCGTTGAGCCGCCGCACGACCCGGTCCGACGACAGCAGCACGGTCGCCGCCCCGCCCGCGGCGGCGGCCGCCCGCCGCACCAGCAGGTCTGCGCGGGGCACCATGCGGCGCCAACGCGGGTCCTCGACGATGACTTCAGGGATCCCCGCGGCTGCGGGGCACCGTCTACTGTCGGGATCCATGTCGCTCCTGCCCACCGGCACCGGCAACGTCGCGCTGCGCCTGCGCCCGTTGGTCATAGGCGTTGACGATGGCGGCCACCAGCGGATGCCGGACCACGTCCCGCGACCCGAACCGGTTCACGCCGATGCCCGGCAAGCCCTCCAGCGTTTCGAGCGCGTCGCGCAGGCCGCTTCGCTGGCCCGGCGGGAGGTCGATCTGGCTGAGGTCGCCGGTGATCACCATGCGCGTCCCCTCGCCCATCCGGGTGAGGAACATCTTCATCTGCACCGGCGTCGTGTTCTGCGCCTCGTCGAGGATGACGAAGGCATGCGCCAGGGTCCGCCCGCGCATGAACGCGAGCGGCGCCACCTCGATCTCGCCGGTGCCCATCCGCCGGATCACCTGGTCTCCCGGCATCATGTCGCCCAACGCGTCGTAGAGCGGGCGCAAATAGGGGTCGATCTTCTCCTTGAGGTCGCCGGGCAGGAAGCCGAGCCGCTCCCCCGCCTCGACCGCCGGGCGGGACAGGATGATGCGATCCACCCGCCCGGCCTGCAGCATGGCGACTGCTTGCGCCACGGCGAGGTAAGTCTTGCCGGTGCCGGCCGGGCCGATGCCGAACACCATCTCGTGCCGGCCCAGCATTTCCATATAGGCCGTCTGCCCCGGCGAACGCGGCCCGATCGCCCCGCGCCGGGTCTGGATCGCCGGCAAGTCGCTCAGCGGCAGCCGCGGGTCGTCACCCTCGGGCGCCGCGTTCATCCGCGCTTCGGCCATCTTCACCGCGGCGTCGACATCGCCGCGCGACAGGCCCTTGCCCTGTTCGAGGCGCTTGTAAAGCCCGTTCAGCGCCGCCACGGCCGCTTCCGCCCGCCCCGGCTCGCCGGATATCGCCACCCGGTTGCCGCGTGCCGACAAGCGCACGCCCAAGCCCTGCTCCAGCCGGACCAGGTTGCGGTCATGGTCGCCGAGCAGCAACGCGAGCAGCTGATTGTCGGAGAATTGCAGGGTCAGCGCCTTCCCGGGCGGCGCGGCGGTGGCGGGGGTCGGCGACGTCCCGGCGAGGATGTTCAAGCGGCGCTTTGCTCCGTATCCAAGGTGGCTGACAAAGAATTGGGGTGGCCGACGAGGATTCGCACGGGGCGAACCTGTCCGATCAACAATTTTGGCCCGTCGAGGTGCACAGGCTGCAGGTACGGCGAGCGTCCGGACAATTGCCCCGGCCGCCGCCCGGGCCCGGTGAACAGCACCGGCAACACGAGCCCCTCGGCGCCGAGATTGAACGCGGCTTGTTGTTCCCGCAGCAGCGCCTGCACGGCCTGCAGCCGCACATCCTTCACGGCTTCGGCGACCTGCAGCGGCGCCCCGGCGGCCGGCGTGCCGGGCCGCGGCGAATATTTGAACGAGAAGGCCTGGGCAAAGCCGACCCGGCGGATCAGCGCCAGGGTCGCCTCGTGGTCGGCATCGGTCTCGCCGGGGTGGCCGACGATGAAGTCGGAACTGAGCGCAATGTCAGGCCGCGCCGTCCGCAGCCGGTCGACCACGCGAAGATACTCGTCGACGCCATGCCGGCGGTTCATCGCCTGCAGCACACGGTCCGAACCCGACTGCACCGGCAGATGCAGGAACGGCATCAGCGCCGGAACGTCGCGGTGGGCCGCGATCAGGTCGTCGTCCATGTCGCGCGGGTGGCTGGTGGTGTAGCGGATCCGCGCCAGGCCGGGCAGCTCGGCCAAGGCGCGGACGAGCCGGCCGAGGCTCCAGGTCCCGCCATCCGGGGCAGCGCCGTGGTAGGCATTGACGTTCTGGCCCAGCAAGGTGAGCTCGCGGGCGCCGGCTGCGACCAGCCGCCGGGCCTCGGCCAGCACGCCGGCGGCCGGCCGGCTGGTTTCGGCGCCGCGCGTGTAAGGGACGACGCAGAACGAGCAGAACTTGTCGCAACCTTCCTGCACGGTCAGGAACGCCGTCACCCCCGGAGGCGCGGCGGCGTCGGGCAGCCGGTCGAATTTCTCGTCCGGGGCGAAATCGGTCTCGATCACCGCGCCGCCGGCCCGCGCCGCGCGCGCCACCAGCTCCGGCAGGCGGTGATAGGTTTGCGGCCCGAGCACGAGGTCCACGTAGGGCGCCCGCGCCAGGATCTCGGCGCCTTCCGCCTGCGCCACGCAGCCGGCGACCGCCAGGACCGTCGCCTGCCCTTCGGCCGCGCGCGCTTCCTTGACCCGACGCAGCCGGCCGAGCTCGGAGAACACCTTTTCGACCGCCTTTTCGCGAATGTGGCAGGTGTTGAGGATGATCATGTCGGCGGCGTCCGGCGAGTCGACCGGCGCATAGCCCAGCGGCGCCAGCACGTCGCCCATCCGCCCGCTGTCGTACACATTCATCTGGCAGCCCCACGTGATTACGTGCAGCCGCTTCTTCGTTGGGGTTGTCGTGTTCAAAGCCCGGTCGATCCCGCCGGGCCCGGGTCAATCCGGACGGTCGGCGCGGCGCAAATGGTCTGCAAAGCCAAGCGCGTCAAGCGTCGCCGCTTCCGGTGTCTGCAACCAGCCTTGTTCTCCCCTGCCGGCGTTCGTCTCGGCACGGGAAGAATGCCAGTTTCCCCCGGCTGCCTGTCAAGCGAAAGCCTGTTCGGCGACGCCGACGGCCGCGGCCGGGGACGTCGGCGGGGCCGGCGGCACCGGACGGTTCTGCCGCAGGGCGGCGGCGCCGCCTGCGACCGTGTTCCACACCGAATGCGACAGCGCCTTGCGCGACGGAAAGGCGGCCGGGTCGACCGGCGGGTGCACCAGCACCGTCGCCCGCAGCCCGCGAAGCTGCGCCAGACGCCAGAAATGGCTGCCTAGCTCCATGTCGCCATACCAGGCGAATACGGCGCGGCTCGCCCGTCCGATCGGCAAACCGCCGAGTTGGTCGTACACCACCGACACTGGCTGGATCAGCGGACGGCCCGGCGCATCGCCGTCCACCACGGAAAAGAACGACGATCGGAACGGCAGCACCCGCGATCCGTCATTGCTGGTTCCCTCCGGAAATAGCAGCAGGTTGTCGCCCGCGGCCAGCCGCGCCCGCATCGCGTCGCGCTCGCGGCCGGTGTCGCGCGGCCGCCGGCTGACGAACACCGTGCGGCCGAGTCGCGCCACGGTCCGGATCAACGGCCAGGTGGACACCTCTTCCTTGGCGATGAAGCAGGCCTCGAGCGACCCGCCCAGCACCGGGACGTCGAGCCACGACGAATGGTTCGACGCGAACACCACCGGCCGGCCGCCGACGCGCCGCAACGGCGCGCCCACGACCCGCACCCGCAAACCCATCAGCCGGTAGACGCCGGCCCAGTAAAGCCGGGCAAAGCCGACCTTGGGCCAGCCCGGTACCAGCAGGAAGACCGCTTGGACCGGCATCGCCGCGAGGGTGAACAGCACGATCGAGGCGCCGCGACGGGCCGCGCGCAGACGGCCGAACAGGCCGCCGGCGGCCGGCGTCTCGTCCCATCCGCGCGGGACGCCGTTAATCAAACTCGGTGAGCGGACCGCGCGCGCCTGCATCACTCGGCCTTAGCAACCGGCGCGGGATTGAACAACGCTCGTCCCGTGACAAACCGGCGACACCGGTGGCAAAGGCGCCGCACCCGCGACGGAGGTGGTCGCCTTGTTCCCGGTTCCGCGTTAAACCCCGGAGATGTCAAGGCTTGGCTACAGGCTGCGCACCAGTCGGCGCATCGTCGTCCTGCTCACGGTGCCGCTGCTGGCCCATGCCGCGGACCCGCAACCGTACACGGTCGCGCTGCCGCCGACCGGCGAAGGCCCGCTCGACGCGGCGCTGCACGACAGCGCCACGCTGATCTCGCTGCAGGACAAGGCTCCGGTCGGGCCGTTTGCGCTGGTGGGCCGGGCGCGCGGCGACCGCGACCGGCTGCAGGCGGCGCTCGGCAGCTTCGGCCATTACGACGGCAAGATCGGCATCAAGATCCTCGGCCGTGACCTCGAGGATCCCGACCTCCCCTCCGCGCTGCAAGCCGCGCCCGGTCCGGTCGAGGTCGCAATCACCGTAACACCCGGCCCGACCTACACGCTGCGCAAGCTGGACCTGACCGGGCCCGCCGATCCGGCCGCCATGGAGCAGGCACGCGACGCCATCAAGCTCGCACCCGGCGACCCGGCGCGCGCCGCCGACGTGCTGGCGGCGCAATCGCGCATGCTCGCCGCCTTGCGCGGCAGCGGCCACGCGCTGGCCAAGGTCGGCACGCCCGACGCGCGCCTCGACCCTGCGACCAAGTCGCTCGACATCGCGTGGCGGGTCGAAGCCGGGCCGGCGGTCAACCTCGGCCCGATCTCGGTCAGCGGGCTGGACGACGTGGACGAGGCTTACGTCCGGCGCCGGCTGCTGATCCATCAGGGGCAGCCATTCGATCCGGCCAAGATCGAGACCGCCCGCCAGGACCTTGCCGCGACGGGCGTGTTCTCGACCGTGCAGGCCAAGGAAGCCGGCGCGCTCGACCCGGCCGGGGAGATGCCGATCGACATCGACGTCACCGAGCGGCCGCGCCGCGTGGTCGGGTTCAATGCCGCCTTCTCCACCGACCTCGGCGCCTCGGCCGGCGTCACCTGGTCGCACCGCAACCTGTTCGGCGAGGCCGAGCGGCTCGACCTCGGCGCCGCCATCACGCAGCTGGGCGGCAGCGCCAGCCGCGGCACCGGCTACAACGTCACCGCGGCGCTGACCAAGCCCGACATCTTCCGCCGCGACCAGTCCGTCACCGTTTCTTTGCAGGCCATCAAGGAGGACCTGGACGCCTACAACCGCACCGCCTTCCTGGCGGGGGTGCAGGGCAACCGCAAGCTGAGCGAGTTCCTGACCGCCACTGCCGGCGTCCAGGGGCAGCAATCGCACATCACCCAGGAGGGCGTCGCCCGCGACTACACGCTGCTCGGCCTGCCGTTCGGCCTGCGCTACGACAGCACCGGGCCGGAAGGCCTGTTCGAGCCGACGCACGGCTTCAAGGCCGCCGCGATCGTGACGCCCACCGCCGCGCTCGCCGCCGGCAACGACTTCGTTATCGCCCAGCTCACCGGCTCGACCTACATCAACCTCGGCGCGCCCGGACGCAGCGTGCTGGCGTTGCGGGCGACGCTCGGCACCATCCAGGGCGCGAGCACCTTCCAGGTCCCGCCCGACCAACGCTTCTATGCCGGCGGCAGCGGCACGGTGCGGGGCTACAAATACCAATACGTCAGCCCCAAGTTCCCGAGCGGACGCCCGACCGGCGGCACCTCGCTCGGCGCCGCGACGGTCGAATACCGGCAGCGCTTCGGCGAAAGCTTCGGCGCCGCAGTATTCGTGGACGCCGGCCAGGTCGACACCAGCAGCACCCCGTTCCAGGGCAACCTGCGCGCCGGGGCGGGCGTTGGCGCGCGCTACTACACGCCGATCGGGCCGATCCGGCTCGATGTCGCGTTGCCGCTGAACAAGCAACGTGGCGACGACACGTTCGAACTCTATATCGGTATCGGCCAGGCTTTCTGACACGCATCCCTTCGAGCCAGTCGCCGCTAGGACTTCATGCGCCGTATCCGTAAGATCCTGCTTTACATCGTGGGTCTGGTCCTGCTGCTGCCGGTGCTGGCCGTGGCGGCGCTGCTGCTGGCGCTCAACCTCGATCCGGGCCGCCGCTTCGCCGAAACCGAGATTGCCGCGCTGACCGGCAACACCGTCCGGCTGCAGGGCTTGTCGGGCCGTTTCCCCGACCGGCTGCGGCTCGGACACGTCGAGGTCAGCGACAGCCAAGGTCCTTACGTCACCGCCGACGAGGTGGCGCTCGACTGGTCGCCGCTGGCGCTGATCCACAAGCAGGCGCTGGTCCACCGGCTCGAGGCGGCGCGGTTCTCCTTCGCCCGCCTGCCGGTTGCGGACCCGAATGCCCCGGCGCCGCCGCCCAAGCCGGAGTCGAGCGAGCCCTTCAAGCTGCCGGTCCGCGTCACCGTCGAACGCCTGGTGGTCCCCGCGGCAACGATTGGCGCGCCGCTGCTGGGCGGCAGCGCGGCAACCTTGGCGCTCGATGGCAGCGCCGACCTGCCCACGCTCGAAACAGGCACGGCCCGGATCGCGGCGGATCGCCTGCTTGCGGGCGGGGCGGCGTCGGGCCGCTACACGCTCAATTCCGCCGTCACCGGCGAGCGGATCGACGCGCGGCTGCAAGTCGCCGAGCCCGAAGCCGGCCTGATCGCCACGCTGGCTCGCTTGCCGGCGATCGGCCCGTTGTCGATCGACGCCGCCGCGAACGGTCCCCGCAACGCCCTGGCCGCCACCTTGGCGCTCGCCGCCGGCCCGCTGACCGCCAATGCGACGGCCAAGCTGGACCTCGTCGGCAGCCGGCTGGACGCCGACATCACCGCGAAGGCGCCGGCGATGCGGCCGGCCGACGGCGTGTCCTGGCAATCGATCGACCTGCAGACCCATGTCGCCGGCCCGTTCACCGCACCCGACGCCAACGGCCACCTCGCCGTCGCCGATCTCGCGGCTCAGGGCGCCACCTTGCATGCCTTGACCGCCGACCTCGACGGCAATGCCGGCCAGGTCTCGGTCCGCGCGCGCGCCGAGCAGCTCCGCATTCCCGGTCCGAAGCCCGACCTGCTGGCGTCGGCGCCATTGCTGGTGGAGGCCGGGGCCCGGCTCGATGATCCGTCGCGCCCGGTCCGCTACAAGCTCAGCCATCCGCTGCTCGCTCTCGAGGGCACCGCCCAGACGGCCGGGGCGCTGGCCGCCGATGCAGTCCTGACCCTCCCCGACCTGGGCCCGCTCGCCGCCGTCGCGGCACTGGACCTCACCGGCCACACCGTCCTCAACCTCCATGCCGACCAGGCCCGCACCGGCACGCCGGAAGGCGTCACGACGCTGCACGCCGACGGCGCCCTCGCCCTGACCGGCGGGCCGGCGCCGGTGCCCGCCCTGCTCGGCGCCGACGCCCGAATCGCGATCGACGCCACTACCGCCGGCAGCACCGTGACGCTCACCCGCGCCACCGTCGCCGGCGCCGCCGTCAGCCTCGATGCGCATGGCCAGACCACCTCGGCTGGCCTCGACGCGACCGCGCGGCTCGCGCTGTCGAACCTGTCGCTGCTCGCGCCGACCCTGACCGGCGCCGCCACCTTGGACGCCCACGCGACCGGTCCGCTCGACGCGTTGGCGCTCGACGCGACGATCGCCGGCGACGTCGGCGCTCCCGGCATCGAGCGCGCACCGGTGAAGCTGGCGGCGACCTTCACCGGACTGCCGGGCAGCCCGACCGGGCGCATTACCGGCTCGGGAACGCTGGCCGGCGCCCCGCTCGACCTCGCGCTGGATGCCACACGCGACGCGGCCGGCACCCTGCACGCCAGCATCGGCAAGGCCGAATGGCGCAGCCTGCACGCCGACGGCGACCTGACCCTGGCGGCCGGTGCCACGATCCCGACGGGAACCGTCAACCTGCGCATGCCGGCGCTGGCCGATCTGCGGCCGCTGATCGGCCAGAAGCTGTCCGGCGGCGTGGTGGCCAGCCTCGCGATCGACCCGGCCACTGCCACGCTCGATGCCGAGCTGCGCAACGCCGGGCTGCCCGGCAACGAGGTCGGGCACGCGACCGTCAAGGCCCGCGTCGCCGACCCGCTGGTGAACCCTTCGGTCGCAGCCACCCTGGTGGCCGACGGCATCGATGCGGCCGGCACCACCGGCAATGCCCGGGTCGAGGTCAACGGACCGCAAACGGCGCTGGCGATCCGCGCCAACGCCAACCTCAACAGCGCCGGCACCGCCGCGCAGATCGCGGCGACGGCCTTGCTGGACGCGGCCGGCAAGCAGGTTCGGCTCGATACGCTGCAAGTGGATGCGAAGCCGCCGGGCTATGCGGCCGCCGAGACCGTGCGCTTGACCGCGCCGGCGACCGTCCGCTTCGCCGGGGGCGTAGCGGTGGATCGGCTGCGCCTCGCGCTGCGCTCGGCCACGCTGGACGTTGCCGGCAAGCTGTCGCCCACGCTCGATACCACGATCGCGCTGCGGGCCAAGGTCGGCGACCTGCCGCTGCCACAAGCCGAGGGTTCGGCCGCCCCGCAATATGACGGCAGCATCACCGTGGACGCCAAGCTGGCCGGCACCCCGGCCGCCCCGGCCGGCACGGTGAAGCTGTCCGCCGCCGACCTGCGTGCGCGCGGCGGCGCCGCCCGGGCCATCCCGCCGGCCAACCTCAACGCGACGGCCAACCTCGGCGGCGACAAGACGGCCCGGGTCGAGGCCCGCCTGGTGGCCGGCGCCGCCAATGTGGCGCTGAACGGCGTCACCCCGATCGGCGCCGGCCCGCTCAACCTGCGGGCCAATGGCGGGCTCGACCTGGCGATGCTCGACCCGATCCTGGCCGCCGATGGCCGCCGCCTCCGCGGCCGGCTGACGTTCGACAGCACCATCGGCGGGACCGCGGAGGCGCCGCAGATCGCCGGCGGCGCCCAGCTCGCCGGCGGCGAGTTCGAGGACTACGCCCAGGGCATCCATGTCGATCGCCTGGCCGCCACGATCCGCGCCGACGGGCAGACCGTGCGGATCGCGAGCTTCACCGGCCGCGCCGGGCCGGGCACGATCGGCGCCTCGGGCACGGTGGGCGTGCTGGCCCCAGGACTGCCGGTCGACCTCACGATCACGGCCCGCAACGCCCGCCCGCTCGCCTCCGACACGCTCAGCGCCGACATCGACGCCGACCTGACCGTGAAGGGTCTGGCGGCCTCTCTCGCCACCGGGGGCAAGATCCGCATCCGCCGGGCCGATCTCAACATTCCGAGCAGCCTTCCCGCCAGCGTCGCGGTGCTGAAGGTCAGCCGCCCCGGCGACAAGCCGCCGCCGCCACCGGGGCCGCCGAGCTCCATCGCCCTGGACCTCACGATCGATGCGCCGGGCCAGATCTTCATTCGCGGCCGCGGCGTGGACGCCGAAATGGCCGGCAACCTGCGGATTCGCGGCACGAGCACGCAGCCGCAGGTCGGCGGTGGCCTCAACATGCGCCGCGGCACCGTATCGGTCGCCGGCACCACGCTGAACTTCTCGCGCGGCAAGATCGGGTTCGACGGCACCGGGGTGAACGGCAAGATCGACCCGACGCTCGACCTGTCCGCCGACAGCACGGCCGGCGGCGTCACCGCGACGCTCAACATCGGCGGCTATGTCAGCAAGCCGAAGATTTCGCTGACCAGCGTGCCGGACCTGCCGCAGGACGAGGTGCTGGCCTACCTGATCTTCAAGCGCTCGGCCAAGGATCTGGGTCCGTTCCAGATCGCCCAGATCGCCGCCGGCCTGGCCGAGTTGTCCGGCGTCACCGGAAGCGGCGGCGGCCCGCTCGATACCATCCGCAAGGGCCTCGGCCTCGACCGCCTCGGCATCGGCAGCAGCAGCAACACCGCCGCCGGCAGCAGCAGCAGTTCCTCGTCCGCCACCGCCAACGCTCCCACCGTCGAGGCCGGGCGCTATGTCGCCAACGGCGTCTATGTCGGCGCCAAGCAGGGCGCCACTGGCGGGCAAACCGGGGCCACGGTGCAGATCGACATCACCAAGGGGCTGAAGCTCGAAACCGACGTCGGCACCGGCCAGGGCGGCAATCAGGTCGGCGTCACCTACCAGTTCGAGTACCTGAGCCGAACGCCGCAAGGATCGCCCATGCTCCGCTTGATCGTTCTCGCCTTCCTGTTCGTCGCGACCGCCGCCGAGGCGGCCGACCGCACGACGCAGCACACGCTGGCGCTGCCGGGCGGTCCGCTGCCGCTGACCGCGGTTGTCGAAACGCAGAAGCTCGCGACGCCCGACGGCAAGCCGGCGGTGGAGATCGTCACCACCGCGTTCCTCGCCGACGGCGGCGGCGACACGGCCCGGCCCCGCCCCGTGACCTTCGCCTTCAACGGCGGTCCGGGCGCCGCCTCGGCCTGGCTCGACCTCGGGGCGATCGGCCCCTGGCGCGTGCCGCTCGCCATTCCGGTGGTGCCCAGCCAGGACCCGACGCCGGTGGACAATGCCGAAACCTGGCTGGGGTTCACCGATCTCGTGTTCATCGACCCGCCCGGCACCGGCTTTTCGCGCTGGCTCGGCGAGGGTCAGGACGCCGGCAAGCCATTCCTCAGCGTCGATGGCGACATCCGCACGCTTGCTACCACGGTCCATCGCTGGCTCGAGGCGCATGGCCGGCTGGGGGCGCCGGTATTCCTCGCCGGCAAATCCTATGGCGGCTTCCGCGCCCCCCGGCTGGCCCGCGCGCTGCTGGAACAGCAAGGGGTAGGCGTCAGCGGCTTGGTGATCATCTCGCCGGTGCTCGATTTCAACGGCCGCGACTCCGCCTACGATCCGGTGCGCTACGCCGGCCAACTGCCCGCCTTCGCGGCGGCGCATGCGGGGGCGCGCAACCGCGACGACAACCGTGATGCGGAAGACTATGCGGCCGGGGATTACATCCGCGACCTGCTGCGCGGCCCCGACGACGCCGAAGCGCAGGACCGCATCGCCACCAAGCTGGCCGCGATGACCGGCCTCGACCGCGGCTTGATCCGCCGCCGCGGCGGCCGGATCGACGCCGAAGCGTTTCTGCGTGACCGCGACCCCGGCCACGTGTCCAGCCCGTACGACGCGACCCTGGCAGCGCTCGACCCGTTCCCGGCGGCGCCGCACGACAACTCGCCCGACCCGGCGCTCGACGGTCTGCGCGGTCCACTGACCGCCGCCATGCTGTCGCTCTACAAGGGCCGGCTCGATTGGCAACCCGAAGGCGCACCGGCGCGGCAATACCAGCTGCTCAACGATCAGCTGAACCGCGAATGGGACTATGGCCGCGGCAACAACCGGCCGGAGTCGATGACTGCGCTGCGGCAGTTCCTGGCGCTCGACCCACTGGCACGCGCGCTGGTCGTGCACGGCCTTTACGATCTCGTTACCCCGTACTTTGCCGATGCCTTGCTGCTCGCCCAGGTGCCGGCCAGCGCCGCCGGCGATCGGCTGTCCCTGGCGGCTTACCCGGGCGGCCACATGTTCTACACCAATGCCGCCTCGCGCCGCGCCTTGCAGCGCGACGCAAAGGCGCTGATCGCCGCGGCGCTGGCGGCGCACACCCCGGCGGTGACGGAGGATCGATGACGACGACGGGTAACCTTGTCCGGAGGCGTCAGAGAACCGGCGTCGCCGCTTTCGCTTCGCGGTAGACGCGCAACCCGTGGCGGCGCAGATTTGCCGCAGCGCACAAACTGGCTGAAAGCAAAACCATGGCTGTCAAACCCGTCGAAGTGTTCGACTACGTCGTTTTTGGCGCCACCGGCGACCTCACGCTGCGAAAGCTGCTGCCCGCGCTCTACTACCGCTTCCGCGACGGGGTCGTGCCGGATGGCGCCCGCATCATCGGCGCGGCACGGTCCGAGCTGGACGATGCGGCGTTCCGCGAGCGCGCGGCCGAGGCGCTTGCGACCCACGTCGCGAAAGCCGACCACGACAAGACGCTCGTGACCCGGTTCCTCGAGCTGCTGCATTACGCGCGCGGCGACGCCACCAAGCCCGGCGGCTTGGAGGCGCTCGTCGCTATCCTCGGAGAGCAGCCCGACCGTATCCGGGTGTTCTACATGGCCACCTCGCCGGATCTCTACGGTCCGACCTGCCGCAACCTGCAGGAAGCCGGGCTGGTCACCGATCGCTCGCGGGTGGTGCTGGAGAAGCCGATCGGCCACGACCTCGCGTCTGCGCGGGAGATCAACGACGTCGTGGGCCAGGTGTTCACCGAGCCGCAGATCTTCCGCATCGACCATTATCTCGGCAAGGAGACGGTGCAGAACCTGCTGGCGCTGCGCTTCGCCAACACCGTGTTCGAGCGGCTGTGGAACACCGACGTGATCGACCACGTGCAGATCACGGTGGGCGAGACGGTCGGCGTCGAAAGCCGCGGCGACTACTACGACCGCTCCGGCGCGCTGCGCGACATGGTGCAGAACCATTTGCTGCAGCTCCTGTGCCTGTTGGCGATGGAGCCGCCGCTCAATCTCGGCGCCGACAGCGTGCGCGACGAGAAGCTGAAGGTGCTGCGGGCGTTGAAGCCGATCCCGCTGCACGAGGTCGGCACGGTGACGGTGCGCGGCCAGTACACGCAAGGCGCGGTCAACGGCAAGTCGGTACAGGGCTACCTCGCCGACCTCACCGACGGCGGCGCCAACCGGGCCAGCAAGACCGAGACGTTCGTCGCGCTGAAGGCCGAAATCCAGAACTGGCGCTGGGCCAACGTGCCGTTCTACCTGCGTTCCGGAAAGCGGCTGCCGCAGAAGATGAGCGAGATCGTGGTGCAATTCCGCAGCAGCCCGTTCAACGTGTTCGGCCGCGAAACCGGCGAGATGTCGCCCAACAAGCTGATCATCCGGCTGCAGCCCGAAGAGGGCATGAAGCTCGAGCTGATGACCAAAAGCCCGGAGCCGGGCGGGCTGTATCTGAGCCCCACGCAGCTCAACATCAGTTTCGAAAAGGCGTTCGCGACCCGGTACCCGGACGCGTACGAACGTCTGCTGATGGACAGCGTGCGCGGCAACCCCACGCTGTTCATGCGGCGTGACGAGGTCGAGGCGGCCTGGAGTTGGGTCGAGCCGATCATCGACGCGTGGGAAGAAACGCGCGAAACGCCGCGGCTTTATCCGGCCGGATCCTGGGGACCGACCTCGGCGATCGCGCTGATCGAGCGCGACGGCCGCACCTGGCACGAGGATATCGTGACCGGCCCGGGCTGACTCCGGCCCGGCCACCGCCGGTTCGTCTGGGGACGTGGCGCGCCTTGAAAAGCGGCCAGGTCGGCATTCGCAACGCGGGGTGGAATAACGAGGCTTTAACGATTGCCTCGACCGCCAACACAAAGCGAACCTTAGCGCCGCAAGAAAACGCTGTGCGGATTGACGAAGGACGACCGTTCTCAACCCGTTTGGACGTGTGTTCGGTGTGAACGGCCGTTATCATGCGTTCGTTCCGCCAGGAGATTTGTCCGCTCATGTCCGACCTGCCGATGTGCTTCGTTTGCTTCGACACCGATGCGCCGGCATGGCCTGACGTTGGCGAGGCAGTGATGCAGCGCCTGCCGCAGCCTCAACTGCAGCCGCTCGCCGCGGCATCGCCGATCGATGGCGGCGTGCTGCTGGATCTCCCGGATGGTCAGGTCGCGGTCATGGCCATCGACGCGCCGTACCCGGCCCTGCCGGACAACGACCTCAGCCAGCGGGCGATCTGGCCCAACCTCGATACCGCCCGCCCGTTCTGGCGCAGCCACGTCATCGTCGCCCCGTTCGCCGGCAACGTTTCGTTCGCAGCGCGGCGGCAGAATATCGCGGCCGTAGTGCGGACCGCCGCCGCCTATGCCGCGCTCGACAGCGCCGCCGCCGTTTGCTGGAGCGGGAACGGCCTGTTCATCCCGCCCGCCGCCTTTTGTGCCCAGGCCGAGGAGGACGCGCTGCATCCGGAGATCGTTGTACGCTGCCGCTGGTGGCGCAAGCCGGGTCTCGGCGTCGGTGCCCGCACGACCGGACTGGCCGGTTTCGGCCTGCCGGAGCTGTCGCATCCGCCGACCGGAGAGAACTCGGGCACGATCCACACGCGCTTGCTGCTGCTTGGCCGCCGCCTGCTCGAGCATGGCCCGGCCTCGGACTGGTCCGACCTGACCGGGGCCGGCCTCGATGCCCAGGTCTGGATCGAGGAGACCCTGGCCGAGGACGGCGGGACCGGCCTCGTGGTGCATCGGTCGGAGGTGCAGGCGTTCAGCTGAGGCCTTGATTCCGGGGGTGAACGGGACGACCGTCGTTGCTCGGGTCCAGGGCGGCGCGACCGTTTTGACCTAGTTCAGCCTCGAGGCCGCCATGCCAGACATCGACACCGGGACACCCAGGATGATCGCCCGCAAGGAGGGCCCGGTCGGCTGGATGGTGTTCAACAATCCCGATCGCCGCAACGCCGTCGGGTCCGACATGTGGGCAGCCATCCCTGGCATCCTGGCCGACTTCGCCGACGACCCGGCCATTCGCGTCATCGCGCTGACCGGCGCCGGCGACCGGGCGTTCGTGTCGGGCGCTGACATCAGTCAGTTCGAGCAGCAGCGCAGCACGCCCGATACGGTCGCCGCCTATGACGCCGTCTCGGAACAGGCGACGAAGGCGCTGAAGGCCGCCGCCAAGCCGACGGTCGCGGTAATCCGCGGCTGGTGCATCGGCGGCGGGCTCGGCATCGCCGTCAGCTGCGACTTGCGCTTCGCGACCGAGGGCTCGAAGTTCGGGGTCCCGGCCGGGCGGCTCGGGCTCGGCTACGCACTGCCGGGCGTGAAGACGCTGAACGACCTGGTCGGACCAGCCTATACCAAGGAGATCTTCTTCACCGCCCGCCACTTCTCGGCGGCCGAAGCGCTCGGCATGGGACTGGTCAACCGCGTGCTGCCGGACACCGAGTTCGACGCATTCATTGCGGCGCAGTTCGCCAGCATCGCCGCCAATGCGCCGCTCACCCTGCATACGCTGAAGCGCTCGGTGGCCGAGCTCGCCCGCGGCAACGAGGCCGATACCGCGGCGATCGCGGCGCTGGTCGAGAGCTGTTTCGCCAGCGAGGACTACAAGGAAGGCCGCCGCGCCTTCATGGAGAAGCGCAAGCCCGTGTTCACGGGGCGGTAGCCGTGTTCCTGGCGACAGCCGGTGGCGAGCGGCACCAATTTCCGAGCCTGGCGGCGCTGATGGCGAAGGCGACGCCGCAACGCAGCGGCGACGAACTCGCGGGACTCGCGGCCGACAGCCAAGCGCAGCGCGTGGCGGCGCAGATGGCGCTGGCGGACCTGCCCCTGGCGACCTTCCTGACCGAGGCGGTGGTGCCCTACGAGTCGGACGAGGTGACCCGGCTGATCATCGACAGCCACGATGACGCGGCGTTCGCCCCGGTGCGGCACCTGACGGTCGGCGGGTTCCGCGATTGGCTGCTGTCGGACGCGGCGACCACGCCGGTGCTCACGGCGCTGGCGCCCGGGCTGCTGCCGGAGATGGTCGCGGCCTGTGCCAAGCTGATGCGGCTGCAGGATCTGATGGTGGTGGCGAGCCGGACGCAGGTGACGACGGCGTTCCGCACCACGATCGGCTTGCCCGGGCGGTTGTCGGTGCGGCTGCAGCCGAACCACCCCGCAGACGACCCGCGCGGCATCGCCGCCAGCATCCTGGACGGCCTGCTGCTGGGCGCCGGGGACGCCTGCATCGGGATCAATCCGGCCACCGACAGTCCGGAGCGGACGCGCTCCCTGCTGCTGTTGCTGGACGACGTGCGGCAGCGGCTGGCGATCCCGATGCAATCCTGCGTGCTGGCGCATGTGACGACGACGCTCGAGCTGATCGAGCGCGGGGCGCCGGTGGACCTCGTGTTCCAATCGATTGCCGGGACGGAGGGGGCCAACCGCGGCTTCGGCATCTCGCTCGCGCTGCTGGACGAGGCGGCCGCCGCGGCGCAGTCGCTCGGCCGCGGCAGCGTCGGCGCCAACGCGATGTATTTCGAGACGGGACAAGGCAGCGCGCTGTCGGCCGGGGCGCATTGCGGTGTGGATCAGCAGACGCTCGAGGCGCGGGCCTACGCGGTCGCGCGGCGCTACCGGCCGCTGCTGGTCAATACGGTCGTGGGCTTTATCGGGCCGGAGTATCTGTTCGACGGCAAGCAGATCACCCGGGCCGGGTTGGAGGACCATTTCTGCGGCAAGCTGCTCGGCCTGCCGATGGGGTGCGACGTTTGCTACACCAACCACGCCGAGGCGGACGCGGACGACATGGACGCCTTGCTGGCACTGCTGGTGGCCGCCGGCGTGACGTTCGTGATGGGCGTGCCGGGGGCGGACGACATCATGCTCGGCTACCAGAGCACGAGCTTCCACGACGTGCTGGCGATGCGGGAGCTGTTCGGGCGGCGGCCGGCGCCGGAGTTCGAGGCCTGGCTGGACGCGCAAGGATTGCTGGACGGCGCGGGGCGGGTGCGGCCGCCGGGTCTGGGCGACCGCCTGCCGGTGCCGTTCCAGGCGCTGCTGCCGGCCGCATGACGCCTCCGACGGCCTGGCGCGGGCTGACGGCGGCTAGAATCGGGCTTGCGCGCAGCGGGGCGTCGATCGGGACGGCCCCGCTGCTCGAATTGCGGCTGGCGCATGCGCGGGCGCGGGACGCGGTGCATGCGCCGCTGGACGAGGCGGCCTTGCTGTCGGCGCTGCCCTCCCCCGCCTTGGTGGTGTCGAGCCATGCGGCGGACCGGGCGACGTACCTGCGGCGGCCGGATCTCGGCCGGGTGCTGGCGCCCGAGGCTGAACCGGTGCTGGCGCCGCGGGCCGGCGCGTTCGACTTGGCGGTGGTGCTGGGGGACGGATTGTCGGCGACGGCGGTGCAGCGCCACGCGGCGCCGCTGCTCGATCTGCTGCTGCCGGCGCTGGCCGGGTGGGCGCTGGCGCCGCTGGTGCTGGTGCGTGGCGCGCGGGTGGCGGTGGGCGACGCGGTGGCGGCGGCACTTGGCGCGGGGGCGGTGCTGGTGCTGCTGGGCGAACGGCCGGGCTTGTCGGCGCCGGACAGCCTGGGCGCCTACCTGACCTGGGCGCCGGCGCCGGGAACGACGGACGCGGCGCGGAACTGCGTCAGCAACATCCGGCCGGACGGGTTGGGGTATGCGGAGGCGGCGCATCGGCTGCAACATTTGCTGGAGCGGATGCGGGCGCTGCGGCTGAGCGGGGTCGCGCTGAAGGACGAGAGCGACCGCCCGGCCGTGCTGCCGGGCGCGCCCGGGTCAACCGGGCCCGCGTGAGGGCAGCAGTTGCGCGAGGTCGCGGCCCGGCACTGCGCCCTGGACGGCGGCCGGCACATCACCGGCCGTCAGCGCCGTCAGGGCCGCCAGCAACCCGCCCATGGCACGGCGGTAGAGTGCGCCGCCGAGGCTGACGCGGCGCACGCCGGCGGCGGCCAGCTCGGCGAGTTGGACACCGGGGCCGATCAGCACGTTGACGGGCTTCGGCGCGACCGCGCGGACGACGGCGCGGATCGCCTCCATGTCGGGCAGGCCGGGTGCGTACAGCACGTCGGCGCCTGCGTCGGCGAAGGCGGTCAGGCGGCGAATGGTGTCGTCGAGATCGGGGCGGCCGTTCAGGAAATTGTCGGTGCGGCCCGTCAGCAGGATTCGCCCGCGTGCCGCCGCCGCCGCCGCGCGTACGCGGGCGACGGCTTCGTCGAACGGGTGGATCGGGTGCGCGGGGTCGGCCGTGGTGTCCTCGATCCCGACCCCCGCGAGGCCGCCGGCGATCGCGGCTTCGACGGTTGCGACGCAATCGTCCGGCGCCGGGCCGTAGCCGTCCTCGAGGTCGCCGTTGACCGGGAGGCCGGTGACGCGGGCCAGCAGGGCGGCGTTGGCAACCGAGTCCGCGAGGCTCACCGCATGGGCGCCGTCCGCACGCCCCATCGCGGCGGCGATCGCGAAGGAGGAGCTGCCGAGGGCCTCGAACCCGGCCTGCTTGCACAGCAGGGCCGAGGCGGCGTCCCAGGGGTTGGGCATGACGAACACGCCCGGCCGGTCGTGCAGGGCGCGGAACCGTTCATAGGCGCTGGCAGTGCTCATGGTCGTTCCCTTCGGATGGCGGCCGTGCCGTCTCGTGTGTATGGCGCAGGTCATCGTAGCGACGCTTCGGGCGGCGCCGTAGCATTCTCGGGCGCCGCCGCGCGAGACTGGCCGACCAAGAGGATCGGGACAGCATGCTGAGCACATCCGCTTTCGCCGCGACGGCCGCGCTGGTGGGTGATCCCGCCCGGGCCAACATGCTCGCCGCGCTGATGGACGGGCGGTCGCTGACCGCGAGCGAACTTGCGCGGGCGGCCGGCGTGACCCCGCAGACGGCGAGCGGCCACCTGGCCCGGTTGAGCGACGCCGGGCTGCTGCTGGTGTCGCGAGGGGGGCGGCACCGCTACCACCGCCTCGCCTCGCCGGCGGTGGCGCAGATGCTCGAAAGCATCATGTCGGTCGCGGCCGGGCAGGCCGCCCGGGCGGACCGCGGCCCACGACGGACGATCGTCGTCGGCCCGCGCGACGCGGCGCTTCGTTATGCCCGCACCTGTTACGACCACCTCGCCGGGACGCTGGCCGTGGCGGTCGCCGACCGTCTGGTGGAACGCGCGCATGTCGAGCTGTCGGCCGATGGCGGGGTGCTGACGGAGGACGGCGCGACGTTCTTGCGGGAACTGGGCGTCCCGCTCGAGGCCGATCCGGGTCGCGGTTTGAAGGCGGGGAGCGGACGGGTGTTTTGCCGACCGTGCCTCGACTGGAGCGAGCGGCGCCCGCACATCGGCGGAGTGCTTGGCGCGGCGTTGTGCCGGGCCTGCTTCGCGCAGGGCTGGATCCGCCGCGCCGGCGACGGCGGCCGCGCCGTTTCCGTCACCCCGGCGGGACAGATCGCCTTCAAGCGGGCCTTCGACCTGCCCGCTCCACGCTGACGCAGGGCCTTGTGGCCCTCGTGCGGGCGCTGCGGCTTGGGCAACATTCAACAGGTTGCGGATTGCGACGGGCATCGCTTCGCGCGGGTTGCGGTTCCCGGCGGTCAGGGGTCGCGGAGGCGCCTGGCGTAGGGGAGCAGGATGACGCGGTCGGGTGGATGGGCCGGCGTGCGGGTGAACCGGGTAGCCACATTGGCGCAAGGGAGCAGTGGTGGGGTGCAGAAGGGCACCCCACCCTACGATTGCTAGCAGTTAGGGTGCGCTTGTTACGACAGTTCTGCCCACATGATGTGGTTGGATAATATTGGCCGCTTTGCGCCAAAGGCGGTCATCAACAAGCTCCCGGTTCTCGCCCGGAAGCGGATGCTGGGGGTCATC
The DNA here is from genome assembly GCA_963752225.1 of uncultured Alphaproteobacteria bacterium. GTDB lineage: Bacteria > Pseudomonadota > Alphaproteobacteria > Acetobacterales > Acetobacteraceae > JBBROS01. The sequence goes on from CAVVXS010000007.1 coordinate 1,831,979, forward strand.
TCCTCGATAGACTCCCTTTTGTCATCGGATCAGATTGGAATCTTTCCGACCGAACCACCGCCGTCGACGTGCAGCGTTTGGCCGGTGATATAGCTTGCCTCCTCCGAGAGAAGGAACGCGACAGCGGCAGCTATCTCATCGGGCTGCCCAAGGCGTCGCATCGGGATCATCGTCAGGAACTTCCGCTCGGCTTCACTTCCCGCGGGCGTATTGCGGCGGAACAGTTCCGTCTCGATGGGGCCGGGTGCCACCGAGTTTACGGTGATGCCGGTTTCCGCAAGCTCGAGAGCCCAAGTCCGCGTGAAGTTTTCGAGCGCAGCTTTGCTCGCGCCATAGGCGGTTCGGTTGGCCATGCCGAGCGTGACGAGACTGGTGATATTCACGATCCGGCCCCACCCCTTCTCCTTGAGCGTCGGCAGGATTGCTTGGACAGCGTTGAGGGTCGGGTGGAGATTGAACCGCAGTATCTCGTCGAGGACATGCAGATCGACCTCGCCCAGCGGTTGAGGCCTTCCGACCCCAGCGTTGTTGACGACGCCGTCGAACGAGTGACGCGCCGCCAGCTCTCGAAACGCTTTCGCCGAGCCGGCTTCATCGCTGAGGTCGACCAAGGCGAGAGTTCCGGGAAATGAAGGCAGGGGTTCGCGCGCGATGCCGACGACGGCGTGACCGGCTTCGGCGAGGCGCTTGGAGATGGCGAGGCCAATGCCTTTGGTGGCGCCGGTCACGAGAAAAGTCCGTTGTTTCACGGTTTGCGCCTCCTAAACCGAGTTGGGGAATTCTGTGACCGCCGAGCTTCCAGACCCGGCGGAGCCGCAGATCATGTCGTCGGAGTGTCTTGGAGCAGGGATGGGCCGACGCCTTGCAGCGATTGGTCGACCAACGCTCAGAGTTGCGACCACCCCCCGTCGACCGGCAGTTCCAGGCCGGTCGTGTAGGTCGCGTCGAACGCGAGGAAGAGGACGGCCTTGGCGACCTCCTCCGGCGCTCCGAAGCGCTTCATCGGATTGGCTTCGCGCATCTGCGCGGTGAGGTGGTCGGCTGTTGCCTTATCGGGAAACGCTTTGCCGATGATCGGCGTCTCGATCGGGCCGGGCGACACCGCGTTGACGCGGATCCCCCGCGGAAGCAACTCGGCGGCGAACGTCCGAGCAAACGATCGCAGCGCCGCCTTGGCCCCGCCATAGGCCGCGACCATCGGCATCCCCTTTATGTTTGCAGTCGAGGTCGTGAGGACGACCGCGCCCCCCTGGTTGATCAGCGACGCGAGCCTCTGGACCGCGAAGAATGGTCCCTTGGCGTTCAAGTTGAACATCTCGTCGAAGGTCGCCTCGGTCGTGCTCTCGAGAGGGGCGAAGAGGCTGAATCCGGCGTTGACGAAGAGTAGATCGAAGGTGCCGAACACTTCCTTCACGCGAGCGGCAAGGGCATCGATATCCGGCAACGACCGCGCGTCGCTCGAAACCGCGATGCCGCCCGTTCCAAGCTCTTTCTGCGTAGCATCCAGACCGGCTTGCGACCGCCCCGTCACGAGGACACGCGCGCCCGCCGCGACGAGCATCTTCGCCGTCGCAAGCCCGATGCCGCTGGTGCCGCCAATGATCACCGCGCGCTTCGCTTCGTACTGTCCCATGCGTAATCTCCTTGCGAGACCAGTCTCGCCTCGCCATATTTGAACTGTTTAGTTCTATAATAGGGTGGACGATCAGGCGCAAGGAGTTATGAACCGAATGGTTCAAAATATTTCGCGGCCGCGGGGACGACCGCGCAGGTTCGACGAGAGCCAGGCGTTGGAGAAGGCGATTCAGGTCTTCTGGTCGAAAGGCTATGACGGCGTGACGATCGACGATCTCGTCGCCGGCATGGGCGTGGGGCGGCCAAGCCTGTACTCCGTCTTCGGAGACAAGCGGGCAATATTCTTGCGCGTCCTCAAGTCCTACGCAGAGACGAAAGGCGCTCGCGCCGCCCAGGCGCTTCTCTCGCCGCCCTCTCTTCGCGGCGCGATCGCGGGCTTCCTGAGATGGACCGTAGAAAGTGCGACGGAAGAAGGATCCGCCCCGGGATGTCTGCTCGTGTGCATCGCGCCGCTCGTGGACGATGCCGAGGTCCGGCAATTCCTCCACGACGCGGTAAAGGCCAGCACGGCGCTCGTGGAACGCCGCTTTCGCGACGGGGTCAGCGCGGGTGAGGTCGCGTTTGATTTTCCCGTCGCCGCGCGCGCGAGCCAAGTCCTCGACCTTGCACGCGGTCTGACGATGCGTGCGCTGATGGGCGCGCCGCGCAAGGCGCTCCTCAACGACGCCGAGGAAGCGGCCGACTTGGTGCTCCTTCAGCGACGGGGAGGTGCGCTACCGGAGTGATGACGGTCAGCCCCTCGCCAGAAATCCTTCGGCCATCAGCCGGAACGCCTCGGTCGCCTTTGGTAGAACGGTCTGCGGCTCGTCGCTGGCGGCAATCCACAGAGCGGCGTTGAATGCCGTGCCGCTCAGAAGGCGTGACGCGGCCTCGACGTCGACCGGCTTCATGACTCCCGTTTCAATCAGATCAGCAACCGCCTGCATCGTCATGCTCAGGCAGGCGTTCTGGCTCGGCCAAGTTGACGGGTCGCCCAGAAAGGCAGGCCCGTCCAACAGGACGATCCGCCGAACCTCCGGGTCCAGTGCCAGCTTGATATACGCTTCACCGACCGTCAGCAGCCTTTGCCACGGGCTCGCCGCAGTTTCTCCCGCCTGATGGGCGCGCGCGGCCATTTCACCATCGACCTGAGCGACGACGGCCGCCAGCAATCCCTTCTTGTCGCCGAAGCCATGATAGAGGGCGCCACGGGTGAGGCCGACCTGCGCGGTGAGATCGTCCATCGACGCGGCGGCAAAACCCGATGCTGCGAACGCCTTTCGCGCCGCCCCGATCAGCTTGATGCGGTTTTCCTCCATGGTTTCGGCGCGACGTTTGACGGCCAAAGTACTCTCCCGGTTGGCATACGCACCGTATATCGAGTTGACGGAGAGAGGTCATCCATGCCTTACATACGCGGCGTATATGAATGACATGGCTCTGCCGGAGTGTCCAGCAAAGCCGCTTGGAAACACTCACCCGCGTGAGAAGGACGATGACATGGCCCAGCGTGAAGCAGTGTTCCCCGCCGGACGGCAGGCTCTCTACGACAAGCACCGATATTCTGCTGCCGTCCGATCCGACGGCCTGTTGTTCGTGTCGGGCCAGGTCGGCAGCCGCCCGGACGGTTCGCCCGAACCCGATTTCGAAACTCAGGTTCGCCGAGCCTTCGCCAATCTAGAAGCCACGCTGCTCGCCGCAGGCTGCGGGTTCGATGACATCGTCGACGTCACGACGTTTTTCACCGATCCCGAACAGCAGCTCGCCACGGCTGCCGCAGTGAGAGCCGAATTCTTCAAAACCCCTCCTTATCCGAGCTTGACGGGGGTTGGCGTCAACTGGCTTGCCGGCTTCGACTTCGAGATCAAGGTGACTGCACGCACGCCGCCCAGGCCATTCCCGCCGGTGCGGCGGCACAACCCGGCCACCATGTGGGACATGGCCTCGCGCGGATGGTCGCACATCAGTGTCGCGGAACCAGGCCGCCTCGCCTACCTCTCTGGCCAAATCGCGACGATGCCCGGCGGCGGCGACGTGCCCGACGACGTCGCTAGCCAAGCAAAGCTTGCATGTGCCAGCCTTTCCGCCGCACTCGAGGAGGTGCAGGCGTCTGCGCAAGACATCGTCATGCTGCGCGTCTACGTCGTGAATGCGACCAGCGACGCGTTCGGGCAGGCCATCGGACCGTTACGCGAACTGCTCGGGGAAGCAATGCCGAGCATTACGACGATTGGCGTCCAGGCACTCTATAAGCCGGAGATCGAAGTCGAGATCGAGATGGTGGTACGCATCCCTGAACGGAATACCGCTTACGGCCGCTGACCGACCGGCGCATGAGCCATTGTGCTGCCGGCCCGTTCTGCACCCATCTTTTGCTGGCACGGGTGCACCTGCGCTGGGCCGGGCATGGCCGCCTTCACGGGTTTGGCGCGTTTTCCAGCATTTGGAGCTTCGATGTCTATCGCAACCAAATCGAAGGCGACGGATGGGTCGCGGCTGCGCTTTACGGCCGGCCACGCCGTTGCGACGTCGATCACGTTCTCGATGGTCGCAAGCACCCCAACGCCGATCTACCGCCTTTACCAAGAGACACTCGGGCTGACGCCGCTGGCGATAACCCTGATTTTCGCAATCTACTCGTTGACCATGGTCGCGGCATTCCTGACGGTCGCGCGATTATCGGACTTCGTCGGCCGCAAGCCGATGATCCTCGCCGCGCTTTCGCTCAACGCGCTGGCGCTGGTCCTCTTCATCGAAGCAAACACGAGTACCGATGCTGATGGTCGCGCGAGCCATCCAGGGCATCGCGACGGGGCTCGCGCTCGCGACGCTCGGCGCATCGATCACTGATGCTGCACCGAAAGCGGCGGGGACGCTCAACAGCATCACCGCGTTTATCGGCATGATGGTGGGATCACTGGCTGCGGGCAGCTTCGTCGCTTACTTGCCGTGGCCAACCAAATTGGTCTTCGCACTGCTGCTCGGCGTGACGCTCATCGAGATGATTGCCTTGCGCTTCGTCCAAGAAACGGCGCCTCGCAAGGAAGGAGCACTCGCCGCTCTCCGGCCAAACCTGGCGATACCCGCGGCCGCCGTGCGGCCAATGCTGCAGCTATTTCCGCTTATGCTATCCGGCTGGGCGCTTGGAGGATTTTATTTGTCGTTGATGCCATCGCTCGTCGTGACAGCGACTGGAGTCCATTCGCCGCTGGTCGGCGCAGCCGTCGTCTCGGCGCTCATGCTGAGTGGCGGCGTTTCGGTTTTGACTTTGCGCGGGCTCAGTGCGCCGATGGCCGTGCAGACAGCCTCTCTCTTGCTCGCGTTGGGGATCGTGCTGACAATGGCGGCAATTTATGCCGGATCGGCCACCGGCATGATCCTCGGCACAGTTGTCGCCGGGGTCGGCTTCGGCTCCTCCTACGGTGCCGCTCTGCGCATCTTGCTGCCACTTGCAGCAAGCCACGAACGTTCCGGACTATTATCGGCGTATTTTGTCGCGTGTTACGTTTCTTTCGCATTGCCAGCGGTCGGCGCGGGCCTTGCGGCGCCATACTACGGCCTTGTCGCCACCGCGCTCACCTATGGAGGCGTTCTCGCACTGTGCGCGGGTACTACCTTCCTATTTCAGACGGCGAGCAGGCAGTAAGGTCGTGCTTTGTAGATCCGCCGGTTCCAATGATCGATAGTGAACTGAAACAGAGCATTGAGGCTGGTCCGACATCGCTCAATCCCGTGCAGAATTGCGGAAACGGCTACTGTCGGCTCCCACTCAGGGCTGCCCGAAAACCTGCCGGTCCGCTTTCGGCCAATCCCGCCAACTGCATAAGCAAATCGGATTGCAAAGGCCCCGCCTTTGCCGGGGTCCAGGGGCAGCGCCCCTGGCCTTCCCCCCTTCCCTACTGAACCCGCGTCCACCCGCGCAGCCGATCGCCGAACAGCTCCGGGCCGGTTTCGGTCACCGCCACCGTGTCCTCGAGCTTGATGAAGCCGCGCTTGGGGTGTTGGAGGGTGGTTTCGACCGAGATGACCATGCCGGGTTCGAGGGGGCGGTGGGCGTCTTCGTCGGAATAGGCGACGGGGCCGGAGTTGGTGAGGTGGGGGGCCTCGTGGGACACCAAGCCCATGCCGTGGGCGAGGAAGTGCCATTCGGGGCCGAGCTGGCGGTCGCGGATGGCGGTTTCGGCGGCGGCGTAGATGGCGCCGCCCATGGCGCCGGGCTGGGCGGCGGCGAAGGCGGCTTGCTGCACGGCGTCGATGGTGTCGAGCAGGGAGACGAGCTCGGCGTCGGGCTCGCCGACGATGCCCATGCGGGCGATGTCGCCGATGTAGCCGCGGTAGTTGCCGCCGGAATCGAGGGAGATGACGTCACCCTCATTGATGACCTGGTCGGTGGGGGCGCGGTTGTGGCTCGTGCCGGCGGCGATCAGGCAGTAGTCGAAGGTGAGGTCGCGCTTGACCTCGGCTTCGCGCAGGTGCTGCACCAGTTGGCGCTTGGTCATGCCGGGGCGGAGTGCGGCGAAGGCGTCGGCCATGGCATCGGCCACGCGCTCGGTGGCTTCGCGCACCAGGGTCAGTTCGGCGGCGGTCTTGCGCAGGCGGAGGCGTTCCAGCAGCGGCAGCGCGTCGACGAGCTCGACGCCGGGCAGCAGGCGCTGCAGCGTTTGGGCCGCGTCGTAGGGGAGGAAGCCGGTCTCGACGCCGAGCCGTCGGACGGGGATGTTTATCTCCTGAAGGAAGCCGACCGCCTTCTCGATGGCGTCGGTGCTGCCGGACGAATCCATGCGGGCGGTGGCCGGCCAGAAGGCGGCGGCGTCGCGCTGATGGCGTTCGAGGCGGTGGCCGACATAGGCGGCGCGGTCGGCGCCGCCGCCGCCTGGATAGACGATGACCGGGAGGTAACGGCTGAGCCCGATCGCGTCCATGGTGTCGAAGAACACGGCGCGGTGGCCACCGGTCATGTACTGCACGAGGTGCTTCGAGGTCAGCAGCAGGGCGTCGAGGCCCGCCTCACCGATCAGGCGGTCCAGCAGGGCGGTGTCGAACGGGGCGGAGGGTGTAGCGGGCATGGTCAGTCCTCGGCGATGACGGGGTTGCGCAGGGTGCCGACGCCTTCGAGCTCCACCTCGACGGTGTCGCCGGGCTTCAGCCAGAGCGGGGGCGTGCGGTAGGCGCCAACGCCGCCGGTGGTCCCGGTGATGATGACGTCGCCGGGCTCAAGGATGGTGAAGGCGGAACAGTATTCGATCAGATGCGGCACGTCGAAGACGAGGTCGTCGAGCGTGGCGCGCTGGGTTTCCTCGCCGTTGACCCGGCACAACAGGGTGGCGCGGGCGAGGTCGCCGGCCTCGTCGGGGGTGACGATCCAGGGGCCGAAGGCGCCGGTATTGGGGAAGTTCTTACCCGGCGTGAACTGGCTGGTGTGGCGCTGCCATTCGCGGACGGAGCCGTCGTTGTAGCAGGAGTAGCCGGCGATGTGGGCCATGGCGTCGGCGCGGGCGACGTGGCGGGCGCGGCGGCCGACGATCAGGGCCATCTCGGCCTCGAAGTCGAGCGTCTCGGACTGCTTGGGGCGGACCATGGGCTGCCCGTGGCCGATCTGGGTATTGGCCCAGCGGGTGAAGATGGTGGGGAACTTGGGAACGTCGCGGCCACCTTCCTTGATGTGGGTCAGGTAGTTGAGGCCGATGCAGATGATCTTGCCTGGATCCGGGATGGGCGGCAGGTAGGTGACCCCGGCCAAGGCGCGGCGCGGACCGCCGGGGGCGGGCGTCAGGCCGGCGGCCAAAGCGAGGCGCAGGCTCGGCGCCTGGGCGGTGCAGTCGACCACGTCGTCGCCGTCGACATAGCCCCAGGCCGGGCCGGCGCCGGCGGCGTAACTCATCAGCTTCATGGGTGTTCCCTTTCGGTCCGGTCCGCTGCGCTGGCCCGGCTCAACTGTTCGGCCCGCGATCCATGCCGATCGGCTGCCAGCGCTTCAGCGCCGTCGTTTGCAGCACCGACGGGTTGACGCAGCTGATCGGCCACTTGCCTTGTGCGGCCAAGGCCAGCTCCTGCCCTACCCGCCGGCGCCGTGCCGGGTCGAAGCGGGCGGAGGCGGAGGCGTTGTGTGGGCTCAGGGTCACGTTGCTCATGCTCAGCAGCGGGTTGTTGTGGCCCGGCGGCTCCACCTCCAGCACGTCGAGTGCCGCGTGGGCGATCCAGCCTTCCTGCAACGCCCGGATCAGCGCCGGCTCGTCCACCGTGGCGCCGCGGCCGGTGTTGATGAAAACGGCCGTGCGCTTCATCATTCGGAAATGCTTTTCCGTCAACATGCCGCGTGCCTGGGGCGTGCCGGGCGCGTGCATGGAGACGAAATCCGACTGGCTCATCACTTCTTCCAGCGTGGACGGCAGCACGCCGTGCGACAGCAGCACGGTTTCCGAGATGAACGGGTCATAGGCCATCATCCGCAGCCCGAACGCCTTCGCCCGCGCGGCGACGGCGCGCGGGATGCGGCCGAAGGCGACGAAGCCGAGGGTTTGTCCCATCAAGCGCGGGATCTGATACAGCGCCGGGCGGCCCTCCTTCCAGCGGCCGTCGCGCACCATGCGATCCTGCTCGACCACGCGCCGGAACGCGCTCAGCAGCAGCGTCATGGCATGGTCGGCCACCTCCTCGATGAAGGTGTCGGGGCAGTTGGTGACCGGGATGCCGCGGGCGGTCGCGGCGGCGACGTCGACGAGATCCACGCCGACGCTGCCGAGCGCAATCAGCTTGCAGCGCGGCAGGGCGTCGATCACGCGGGCGCTGACCTTGGTGCCGCGGCAGTAGATCGCGTCGGCGTCGGCAGCGGCGGCGATGAAGGCGTCCTCGTCGGCGGGGATTTCGGTGATGGTGCCGTGGCCGTCCAGCGCCTCCATCTCGAAACCGAACTCGCCCGCCGGGCCCTGCGCGGTGACGACCTTGAACATGCGGCGCTCCTCCTCGTTGGCAGCAGTCAACCATCGCTGCCCGGAGGCCGCAACGCGGGGCGCTGCCCCGCACCCCGCCGGGGGCGGGCGCCCCCGGACCCGCTTAGCTTTTCACGAGCGAGCAGCCGCCTTCGCTCATCGGGCGGAAGGCTTGGTCGGCGGGGGTGGTGGCGACGAGCTTCAGCCCGTCCCAACCGCCCTTGCTTTCGGCCGGCGTCTTGGCCTGGAACAGGTAGCTCGGGTGGATCTTGCGGCCGTCCTCGCGGATTTGGCCGGCGCCGAAGCAGTCGTCGTCGGTCGGCATCGCTTTCATGTGCGCGACCGCCGCGCGCCCGTCCGCCTTGGCCGCGGCCAGGCCCATTGCCTTGACCGTCTTGAGGTAGTGCAGGGTCGCGGCGTAGTCACCGGCTTGGACCATGTTGGGCCACTGGTTCGGCGTCTTGTCCTTGATCCGGTTCATGAACGCCCGGGTGCGGTCGTTGAGGTCCCAGTAGAAGCTCTCGGTCAGCAGCAGCCCCTGCGCCGTCTCGAGGCCCAGGGCATGCACGTTGCTGTTGTAGAACAGCATGGCGGCGATCTTCATCGTTTTTGTCAGGCCGAATTCTTGCGCCTGCTTGATGCAGTTGATGGTGTCACCGCCCGAGTTACACAGGCCCAGCACCTTGGCGCCGGACGCTTGCGCCTGCACCAGCATGGCGGAGAAGTCGGTGGTGTCCGGGAACGGATAGGTGCTGGAGCCCAGCACCTTGCCGCCCGCCTCCGTCACGAAGCGCGCCGTGTCGCGCTGCAGCTGCTGCCCGAACACGTAGTTGGCGGTGATGAAGTACCAGCTGTCGCCGCCGGAGCGCACCATGGCGCCGCCGGTGGACTTGGCCAGCATGTAGGTGTCGTAGGTCCAATGGATGGTGTTGGGTGAGCACTGGGCGCCGGTGAGGTCCGTGGTGGCGGCGCCGTTGTTCAGCAGCACCTTGTTCTTTTCGCGGCAGACGCTGTTGACCGCGAGCGCCACCGACGAGGTCGGCACGTCGACGATGGCGTCCACGCCGTCCTGGTCGAGCCATTGCCGGGCGATGCCGGCGCCGATGTCGGGCTTGTTCTGGTGGTCGGCCGAAACGACCTCGATCGCGAAACCGGCGGACGCGGCGAACTCCTGCACGGCTTGCTTGACGCAGAGCACGCCAGTGGGGCCGCCGTCGTCGCGGTAGGGGCCGGACTGGTCGTTCATCACGCCGATTTTCAGCGCCGGGGTTTGCGAGCGGCCGGCGCGGGGCAGGGCAGCGAGCGCGGTGGCGGAACCGATCAAGGCGCGGCGTGACACGGACAATGGCGTTCTCCCGAAAGGGGCGGCTCTGGCGGGCGCCCGACGCGGGACAATACGAAGGTGAAGCGGCGGCGGCTAGGTGCGGTGGACGCCGTGGCGCAGGAGCCCGCTTGTGCTAGGCTGGTACGACGCTCGAGGATGCGCGATGGACGACGCCGTCTTGCTGCCGCGGCACAAGCTGAATGTAGAGGCCTACCACCGCATGGGCCAGGCCGGCATCCTCGGTGAGGATGACCGGATCGAACTCATTGATGGAGCGCTGATCGCCATGGCACCGATCGGCGCCGAGCACGCGGCGACGGTCAACGCACTCGCCCAGGCGTTCATACTGGCATGCGGCGACAGGGCCGTCGTCTCGGTGCAGAATCCGGTCCGCCTCGACACCTTGAACGAACCGCAGCCGGACTTGATGGTGCTGCGCCCCCGTGCGGACCGGTATCGGGCCGGGCACCCTGGGCCGTCCGACGTGCTTCTGCTGATCGAGGTGGCGGACAGCTCGCTCCGCCTGGACCGGCAGATCAAGCTGCCGCTTTATGCGCAGGCCGGGGTGCCCGAACTCTGGATCGTCGACCTCGGGAGTCGCCGGGTGGAGGCATTCCGGGACCCGATCGGGAACGGCTATGCCACGACGCAGAGCTACCGGTCCGGCGACCGCGTGGTGCTTGGGCAGGCTGCGGACATTGTCGTGCCGCTGGACCGGGTGTTCGACTAGGCGGGCAAACGTCGCCTTGCCTGTTCAAAGAAAGCTCACCGGATCCACGTCGACGTCGACCCGCGCGGTGCCGGGGACCCGGACCTGATCGACCCAGGCGCGCAGCAATGGCTGAACGGCGATGTCGCGCCGGGTCTTCAGCAGCAGGCGGCGGCGGTGGCGGCCGCGCAGGATGGCGAGGGGCGCCGGGGCCGGGCCGAGCACCAACAGCCCCTCCCCGCGCGGAGCCGCACGGCCGAGCTCGTCGGCCAAGGCGTCGGCGGCGGGCGCGGTGTCGGCGCTGACGATCAGCGCGGCGAGGCGGCCGAATGGCGGCCAACCGCCGGGGCGACGGATCTCCGCCTCGGTCGCCATGAACGCGGCCAAGTCGCCGCCGATCAGCGCCTGCATCACCGGATGCTCCGGGGAGAAGGTTTGCAGCAGCACGCGGCCCGGCGCCTCCGCGCGCCCGGCCCGGCCTGCCACCTGATGCAGCAGCTGCACCGTCCGCTCGGCCGCGCGCAGGTCGCCGCCGGCGAGGCCCAGATCGGCGTCCACCACGCCCACCAGGGTCAGATGCGGGAAGTGCCAGCCCTTGGCCACGATCTGCGTGCCGATGATGAGGTCCACCTCGCGCGCCTCGATCCGCGCCGCCGCCTCGGCCGCGGCATGCGGGCCGGGCATGGTGTCGCTCGCCATCACCAGCACGCGGGCGTCCGGGAACAGCGCCGCCGCTTCCTCGGTGATGCGTTCCACGCCGGGGCCGATCGGCACCAGGCTGTGCTCGGTGCCGCAGCTCGGGCAAGCGGGCGGCAGCGGCTCGCGGTGGCCGCAATGATGGCAGGCGAGCTGCTTGCGGGCGCGGTGCTCCACCAGCCAGGCGGTGCAGTTTGGGCATTGCATGCGGTGGCCGCAAGCCCGGCACAGCGTCAGTGGCGCGTAGCCGCGGCGGTTCAGGAACAGCATGGCCTGCTCGCCGCGCGCGATCGTCTCGTCGATCGCGGTGGCCAGCAGCGGCGACAAGAACCTGCCCCGCTCCGGCGGCGCGTCGCGCAGGTCGATCGCGGACACCGCCGGCAAGGTGGCGCCGCCGTGCCGCGCCGAGAGGCTCAAATGGCGGTAGCGGCCGCCCTGCACGTTCGCCAAGGTCTCGAGGCTCGGGGTGGCCGAGACCAGCACCGCGGGCGCTTCGCTCAGCCGGGCGCGCACCACCGCCATGTCGCGGGCGTGGTATACGACCCCGTCCTCCTGCTTGAACGCGGTCTCGTGCTCCTCGTCCACCACCACGAGGCCGAGGTCGGGAAATGGCAGGAACAGCGCCGATCGGGCGCCGACCACCACCGGCGCCGCGCCTTCGGCGACCGCGCGCCAGGTCAGCCGGCGGGTGCGTGACGGCAGGTCGCTGTGCCACACCGCCGGCGCGACGCCGAACCGCCGCTCGAACCGGGTAAGCCATTGCGACGACAACGCGATCTCCGGCAGCAGGACCAAGGCCTGCCGGCCGGCGGCGATGCAGGCGGCGACGGCTTCGAAGTAGACTTCGGTCTTGCCCGAACCGGTGACCCCGTCAAGCAGGGTGGTGGAGAAGGCGCGAGCGGCGACCGCATCGCGCAGCTGGCGCCCGGCCTCGGCCTGCTCCGGCGACAACGCCGGGCCGGGGTGGGCCGGGTCCGGTGGAGCAAACGGCGCCGCTGCCGGAAGCGCGACAGGGACCAGCAAGCCGGCGGCTGCCATGCCGCGCACAACCCCCGTGCTGACGCCGGCCGCTCGGGCCAAGTCGGCGGTCGATCGCGGGCGCCCGTCCGCCAGCGCCGCTACGACGCGTTGCCGGCCCGGCGTGTCGCGGCCTGGGGTTTCGCGGCCCGGGGCCGTGTCGCCCAAGCGCCAGCCCGCCGCCGGGGTGTCCGGCTGCAGCGCGTTGACCCGCAGCGCCATTGCCAGGACCTCGCCCGGAAACGCCAGCGTGTAGCTGGCGACCCAATCGACGAAGCGGCGCAAGGCGGCCGGAAGCGGCGGTGCGTCCAGCACGGCGGTGATCGGCTTCAGCCGGTTGTCGCCGACCTCGGGCGGGCCGTCGCCGCCATCCCACACCACGCCGACCTCTTCGCGCCGGTTCAGCGGCACCAGCACCACCTGGCCGGGCTGCGGGTCCTGCCCCGGCGGCACGGCGTAATCGAACGGTCCCGGGATGGGCCGCGGCAACAACACCTGAACGCGCTTCCGGCCGGGCGCCGGCTCGGCTAGGATCGGGAACCCCGCCTCACCCGAGGCGCTGCCACCTGCTCGACGCCTCTGCCCCGATGACCCGACTTGGCGACGGAGACCGACCATAAGCCTGGATGACGCCGAACCGGCCGGAATGCAACAGGACGACGCCGATGCGGTGGCCGCGTGGCTGCGTGCGCATCCGGGGTTCCTGGCCAGCCGCCCCGCGCTGTACGACGTGCTGCATCCGCCGCGGCGGGTGCATGGGCCGGGCCTGGCCGACCACATGGCGGCGATGCTGCAGCAGGCGCGGCGGCGGGCAGCTGACGCCGAGCGCGCCGGCGTGCAGGCGGCAGCCGGACGCCGCGCCTCGGAAGGCTTCGTCCGGCGGGTGCAGGAAGCCGTGATCGCGCTGATGCGGGCGCCCGATCCGGCGTGGCTCGCGACCCACGAATTGGCTGGTCTGCTGCGACTGGACGGCGCCCGGGTTTGCAGCGAGGGCCGGCCGCCGCCGCGCGGCACGGTGCCGATCCCGCCTGGCACGGTCGCCGCCCGGCTCGGCAAGCGCGTGGCGGTGGTCCGGGCGGCGCAGCCGGATGCGACGCTGCATGGCGAGGTGGTTGCGCTCGCGACCGAGGAGGCGCTGATCCGCATCCCGTTGCGCACCGGGCCGTGCCTGCTGGCGCTGGCCTGCCGTGACAGCGACGGCCTCGCCGGGGCGGGGACGGACGCGCTGGCCTTCCTCGGGCAGGCGATCGCGGCCGCGCTGGAACGGACGACCGGGGCGGTGTGACCGGCAACGAGGCCGTTGCCGCGTTCCTCGACTGGATGGCGCAGGAGCGTCGCGCGTCACCGCTGACGATCGAGGCCTACCGGGCCGACCTGGCCGGCTTCCTTGGCTTCCTCGCCGTGCATCTGGGAACGGAGCCGGATCTCGAAGCGCTCGGCCGGCTGAGCCAAGCCGATCTGCGTGCCTGGCTCGCGCATGCGGCGTCGCCCTCGCATGGGTCAAAGATGGGGCCCATGACGGGGCCGAAGCGTGCCAGACGCGGCTTGTCCAACGCGAGCCGGGCCCGGCATTTGTCCGCGGTACGCAGCCTGTTCCGATTCCTGACCCGGCATTACGGATTGTCGAACCCGGCACCCGGCCTGCTCGGAACGCCGCGGGCGGCATCGCCCATTCCGCGCGCCTTATCGCCGGACGCGGCACTCGCCGTCACGCTCGAGGCGACGCAATCGGACGAGGCACGATGGCAGGCCCGCGACACGGCGCTGTTCACGCTCCTGTACGGGGCCGGGCTGCGCATCGCCGAGGCGCTCGCCCTGGCGCGGAGCGACGTGCCGGCCGCGGGGCCGTTGCGCGTGCTGGGCAAGGGCGGCAAGCAACGTCTGGTTCCGCTGCTCCCGGGCGTCCGCCAGGCGCTGCAGGTCTGGTTGCGTCTGCATCCCGGGGGCGACCCGTTATTCGTCGGCGTGCGCGGGAGCCGGCTGGCGGCGGGGGTCGCGCAGCGCACCATGCGCCTTTACCGCCGCAGCGCCGGGCTGCCGGAGCACGCGACCCCGCACGCCCTACGGCACAGTTTTGCGACGCACCTGCTGGCCGGGGGCGCCGACCTCCGGAGCATCCAGGAATTGCTCGGGCATGCGAGCCTGAGCACGACGCAACGCTACACGAACGTCGACGAGACGTCGCTGATGGCGGTGTGGCGGCGCTCGCACCCGCGCGGCTGACGCATCGGCGCCGGCGGGCCTGAGCGCGCCGGTCAGTTGGTTTCGATGAAGCCCTTGATCCGCGGCAGGATGTCGCTGCGCCAGCGGCGACCATTGAAGATGCCGTAGTGCCCGACGCCGGTCTGCAAATATTGCAGCCGCCGTTCCTGCGGAACCGCGCTGCACATGGTTTGGGCGGCGATGGTCTGGCCGGGTGCGGAAATGTCGTCCAGCTCGCCCTCGACCGTCATCAGCGCCGTCCGCTCGATCGCCTCGGTCCGCACCGGGGCGCCGCGCACCGTCATCGTACCGCGCGGCAGGTCATGCTTCTGGAAGAACGTCTCGACCGTTTGCAGGTAGTAGGAAGCCGGGACGTCCATCACCGCCAGATACTCGTCGTAGAAGCGGCGGTGCGCGGCGGCGCTGTCGTCGTCGCCGCGGACGAGGTGGGCGAACATGCGCTTATGCGCCGCCAAATGCCGGTCCGGGTTCATCGAGATGAAGGCCGCGAGCTGCAGGAAGCCCGGATAGACACGGCGGAACGCGCCCGGATGCCACGGCGGAACGGTGGCCACGACGTTGCTCTCGAACCACTCGATGGGGTTGTCGGCCGCGAGCTTGGTGACCACGGTCGGCGCCGCCCTCGTGTCGACGGGACCGCCCATCAACGTCATGCTGCGCGGCTGCGCCGGGTCATTGTCGGCGGCCATGAGCGCGACGGCGGCCACCACGGCGGGCGCCGGCTGGCACACGGCCACGACATGCGTGTCGGGGCCGAGATGCTGCATGAAGTGGATGATCGTCTCGATGTAGCTGCCGAGGTCGAAGTCGCCATGCAGCAGCGGCACGATCCGCGCGTCGCGCCAATCGGTGACGAACACCTCGAGCCCGGTATCGATCATGTCCTGCACGGTGCCGCGCAGCAGCGTCGCGTGATGGCCGCTCATCGGCGCAACGAGCAGCACGCGGCGGCCGGCCGAACCACTGGTGACGAAGCGGACCAGGCGGACGAACGGCAGGTCGAGCACGACCTCCTCGGTCACCGGCTGTTCGCTGCCCCGCTCCGCCTTGATGTTCCATTCCGGCTTGCCGCGGGGCCGCAGCACATCGTCGGCGACGTCGGCCCAGGCCACGGCGGCACGGGCGGGCCAGGTCAGGTAGTCAGGGCCGGCGTGGTTGCGAAGCAGGCTGCTGGCGCCACGCGCCCACATCCTGGCCGGATACATCGCGGCAGCGGCTGCATCATACATCGAATAAAGCATTGTCGCTGGCTCACATATCGCTGATGTCATGGATCGTTAACGAACTACGCAATGGAAAGATGCTCAAAGTAAGGCGTCAAAGCGTCACCCTCCCGCGATCGAGGACGATCGTGTTCCGGCCCAAAACGCTGGAGCGGAAGGCGATAACGCCGTCATCACGCCAAATCTGCGTCCGAATGGTCTCGCCGGGATACACCGGGGCGGTAAACCGCACCTGCATCCCACGCATAGCTCCGCCGTCGTATCCCAGCGCGGTGCGCAGTACGGCGTGCGCGGCCACGCCCATCGTGGCCATTCCGTGGAGGATCGGCCGGTCGAACCCGGCCCCGCGTGCCACGTCGGGGTCGGCGTGCAACGGGTTCAAATCGCCGCTCAGGCGGTAGATCAGCGCCGCCTGCGGCAGGGTCGGCAGGTCGCACGTCATATCGGGATCCCGGTCGGGCACCGGGACGGTCGCGACCAGCTCACCCGCGATGACGCCGGAGCCGCCGTCGCCGCGCAGCATGCTGAGCCCGCCGACGGTGGCGATCGGCAGTCCGTCCGCATCTTCGATCCGCCGCTCCGACCCCATCAAGGCTCCTTTCGCCGCACCCTTGTCGTGGAATGCCGTCACCCGCGTATGGCCCGTCACGCGGCCATGCGCCGGAAGCGGGCGGTGCCAGGTGATCCATTGCTCGGCATGCACCACGCGGCGCCAATCGATCCCGGTGTCCGGCTCCTTCGCCCAGAATCCGGGGTAGCCCAGCACGTTGGCCATGGTCGGCAAGGCAAGCAGGCCGTCCTCGTACAGGTAGCGCAGCTGCCGCCGGTCCGTCGGCTCGGCGCCCAGCCCCACGCCGAGCGCATACAGGATGGTGTCGCGCGCCGTCACGTCATGAACGATTGGCGCGAAGCGACGGGCCAGCAGGGCGTGCGGGTCGGCGGCCATCAGGCGGTCGCGTTGAAGCCGTTGGCCAGCACGCCGCGTGGCTTGACCAGATCATAGGGGCCGACCGGTAAATACTTCCCTAAGCCGGGCGCCGCCCCCACGCGCCCGTCCTGCATTGCCAGTTCGCCCCGCAGCACGGTCGCAACCGGCCACCCCGTTACCTCCATGCCCTCATAGGGCGTGTAGTCGATCGTCTGCTGCATCAGCGCATTGGTGATCGTGACCCGCTTGGCCGGGTCCCACAGGACCAGGTCGGCGTCGGCACCCGGCATGATGCTGCCCTTTTTCGGATGCAGGCCGAAGATCTGCGCCGGCCGGGTGGAGGTCAGGCGGACAAAATCGCTCGGGCTGAGCCGGCCCTTGCCGACCCCCTCGTGCCACACGATCGGCAGCCGCGAGGCCAAGCCCGGGACGCCGTTCGGGATGTCGCGGAAGTTCGCGTCCGAACCGTTCACCCGCTTGCCGCGGGGGCCGTCGAACGACCAGCCGCTATGGTCGCTGCTGACGACGTCGAGCGTGCCCATCCGGATCGCGTCCCACAGCCCGGCCGTCGCCGCCGCGTCGCGCGGCGCCGGGCTGCACATGAACTTCGCTCCTTCGAACCCTGGACGGTCCATGTCGGCGGCGCCGAGCACGAAGTACTGCGGACAGGTCTCGCCCCATACCTTCACGCCACGCCGCCGGGCCCGGTCGATCTCCTCGGCCGCTTCCGGGCAGGAGACGTGGAACACCTGGATCGGCGTGTCGACCAGCTCCGCGAGCGCGATCGCCCGGTGCGTTGCCTCGCGCTCCACCACCGGCGGGCGCGACCAGGCGTGGTATTTGGGCGCCGTCAGCCCGGCGGCCAGCAGCGCCTCGGTGCGCCAGGCGATCGCGTCATAGTTCTCGCAATGCACCGTCACGAGGCAGCCGAGCCGGCGGGCCGCCACCAGCACGCGCAGGTATTGGCGGTCATCGAGGCGCAGCGGGTCGTAGGTGAGAAAGGCCTTGAACGAGCGGATGCCGCGGGCGACGAGGCCGGGCAGCTCGGCCAGCACCTCGTCGGTGGGATCGGTCACGATCTGGTGGAAGGCGTGGTCCACCATCGCCCGGCGCGCGCGGCGGCGATACTCGTCGAGCGACGGGCCGATCGGGTGGCCCTTGAACTGGGTAGAGAAGCTGACGACGGAGGTGGTGCCGCCGGCCAGTGCCGAGCGGCTGCCGCTTTCCCAGGTTTCCTCGTCGGCGCCGCCATCGGCTTGCAGCTGCTCGATGTGGCAATGGCTGTCCACGCCGCCCGGCAGCACCAGCAAGCCGCCCGCGTCGAGCGTGCGGGCGCCGTTCAAACCCTCGCCGACCGCGGCGATGCGGCCCCCGCGCACGCCGACGTCAGCACGGAATTGCTCGGTCGCGGTGACCACCGTGCCGCCGCGCACCACCAGATCGAAGTCTTGCATTAAGGCCTCCTGCGCTGCAGAGGCGGGCAGAATTGCCGCTCTGCCGGCCCTTGCCTAGGGTGCGGCCATGACACGCATCCGCCTCGGCATGCTCACGCCCTCCAGCAACACCGTGTTGGAGCCGGTGACCGGCCGCATACTGGCCGGACTGCCCGAGGTCAGTGCGCATTTCTCCCGCTTCCGCGTCACCCGGATCGGGCTCTCCGCCGACGCGCTGCAGCAGTTCGAGCCGGCGCCGGTGCTCGAGGCGGCGCGGCTGCTGGGCGATGCGCACATGGATTGCATCGCCTGGAGCGGCACCTCGGCGAGTTGGCTCGGCTTCGACAGCGACCGTCTGCTGTGCGCCGCGATCACCGCTGCCACCGGGGCGCCGGCGACGTCCGCGGTGCTGGCGCTGAACGACGCGCTCGCACGGTTGGGGGCCCGGCGCATCGGTCTCGTCACCCCCTACACCGCCGATGTGCAGGCGCAGATCGTCGCGAACTATGCCGCGGCCGGGATCGACGTGGCGGCCGAACGTCACCTCGGCGACCCCGGCAATTACAGCTTCGCCCGCTACGAGGAGAGCGAGGTCGCCGCGCTGGTTCGCGACGTTGCGGGGGTGGGTTGCGACGCGATCGCCATCCTGTGCACCAACTTCCGCGGCGCCGGCGTCGCGGCCGAGCTGGAGGCGGAGCTGGGCCTCCCGGTGCTCGACAGCGTCGCGCTGACGGTCTGGGCGTCGTTGCGCATGGCGGGCGTTGCTCCGGCGCGGGTCCAGGGGTGGGGGGCGCTTTTCGGGACGCTGGGTTGACGCCGCCCGGGGTGGAACTCCGTCCCGTGCAGCCGTTAATCCCACAACCCATTTACCATCGGACCCGGAACATGCGCCTCTTCGACTGCCAAAGCTGCGGACAATTGCTGTATTTCGAGAACCGGCATTGCGAGCGCTGCCGCCACCGGCTCGGCTATATCGCGCCCGAGTTCCAGCTGTCGGCGCTGGAGCCGGCCGGGCCGGAGACCTGGACCGCCCTCGCCTCGCCGGGCCGGACGTTCCGGTTCTGCGACAATGCCGAGCACGAGGTGTGCAACTGGTTGATCCCGGCCGATAGCGGCGAACGGTTCTGCGTGGCCTGCCGCCACAACCGGACGGTGCCGAACCTCGCGACGCCGGAGAACCTGCAAGCCTGGCGCAAGCTCGAATTCGCCAAGCACCGCCTCGTTTATTCGCTGATGCGCCTCGGCTTGCCGCTGCCGAGCCGGGCCGACGACCGGGAGCGCGGCTTGGCGTTCGACTTCCTGGCCGATCCAACCAGCGGCGACGGCAAGAAGGTGATGACCGGGCATGACAACGGCCTGATCACGCTGGCGCTGACCGAAGCCGACGACGCCGAGCGGGAGCGGCGGCGGGCCAAGATGCACGAGCCCTACCGCGCCCTGCTTGGCCATTTCCGGCACGAGGTCGGGCACTATTACTGGGACCGCCTGATCAAGGATCAGGGCCTGCAGGAGGAATGCCGGGCGCTTTTCGGCAACGAGGAGGAGGATTACAACGAGGCACTCAAGCGCCATTACCAGAAGGGGCCGCCCGAGGGTTGGCGGGAGCGCTTCGTCAGTGCCTATGCCACCACGCATGCCTGGGAGGACTGGGCCGAGACCTGGGCCCACTACCTGCACATCGTCGACAGTCTCGAAACCGCGAGCTCGTTCGGGCTGCAGGTGCATCCCGATGTCACCCGCAACCCGAGCCTGCACGCCGAATTGCACGTCGACAGCTATGCCGCGGGCGATTTCACGCGCCTGGTCGAGGCCTGGTTGCCGCTGACCTTCGCGATGAACGCGATGAACCGCAGCATGGGGCTGGCGGACATGTATCCGTTCATCTTGGCCGGGCCGGTGATCGCGAAGCTGTCGTTCATCCACGACCTGGTGCATCGGCCGCGCAGCGAGGTCAGGCAGGCCGCCTGACCGGGTCTCAGGAGACGAGCGTCACGGGCCAGCCAAAGTGGCGCGGATGCGCCATTGCAGGTATTCGCGGAACAAAGCGGCCCGGGCGGCCGGGGTCAGCTTGGCGGTGTCACGACCGGCCCGGTTGAGGAACGCGTCGAACTCGCGCTTGATCTGCGCCGGCGTCGGCTCGGGGGCCGGCTCGGGCGTGACCTCTGGGGTGATCGCTGACGTGATCTCCGTGGCAGGCTCTGGTGCCGGCTCCGGCGTTCGCCCCGGCAGAGGCTCGGGCACCGGTGCGGGTGCCAGTTCAGCAGCCGATCCGGGCGTCGGTCCGGGCGCGGCAAGGTCGGGGGTCGGCAGCGTCGCCGCGTCCAACGCCGGCGCGGGCGGCTCGGTGGACGTGCCGGCCGGGGCTGGCATCGGCAGGTCCGGGCGGGGCTGCTCGGCCGCGACGCGGCCCATTGGCGGCGGAAGGACCGGGGCGGCGGCTGATCGCGACGGCGCCGGCTCGGGCCACACCATCCAGCCCAGGATCACCGCGGCCGTCATCGCGGCGACCAGCATCAGGAGGCCGGGCGGCGGCGGCGGCGGGCGCTTGGGCGGCGGCGCGAGCGGCACGTCAGGCAGCGGCGGGCGGTCGGCCCGGATCGGGGGGAAGCGGCGCCGGCCGGTTCTGGCCGCAGCGTCGGCGTCGCCGCCTTCCGGCAGCAATGCCATCCAGGTCAGCCGGGCAACGCCCACCTCCTCGGCTGCGCCGCCCCTCGGCATCATCAGCACCAGAGTCCGCCGCGCATTGCGCAGCACGTCGAGCCCGGGCGCCGAAAGCTTGGCCAGCAGCGGCGCCTCGCCTGCCAGCATCAGGATCATTCCCGGATGCTCCGGCCCGCCGAGCCCGGGCACGCGGGACAGCGCCGACAGCGCATAAGGGCTCAGCGTATGCGCCTGGTGGACCATGACGACCGCGGACTGGTCGTCGTAGGCCTGCTCGGCGAGCATGCCGAGGAACGGACCGTCGGTGCCCTCGTCCGCCGGCATGCCGATCTGCTGCAGCATCCGCTTCATCGATAGGGGCCGCGACGTCGGGTTGCCGATCCGGGTTTGCCGCCCCGGCAGGCCGGACAGCACCGCGTCGGCGAGCCGCACCTTGCCCGAGCCCGGCGGCCCAACCAGCACGACGGCGCGGCCACCGGAGGCGATGAATTGCTCGATCCGTGACTCCAGCCAGACCAGGCCCGTGCTCAACGGGCGCGCCGATCGGTCCGTTGCGAGGGGGTGCTGCACCGCCTACTTCGAGGCTTGCTTGCAGCGCGGCACCGGCTCCGGGTCGGCCACCACCGTGTTGGCCGGCACGGCTGGCCCGATCTCGGCCTCGAACTGGCGGAACAGCGCCTCCTTGCGGGCCGCGGACAGATCAACCCGGGCCGCCGTGCAGTTCGGGTCGGCGCGCTTGGCCTTGGCCACCTTGGGCGGCTTGGCCGGCGGCGGCTCGGCAGGACGCGCGGCGGTCGCGGCTTGCGGGGCGGGTTGCGGCGCACATGCGGCGAAGCATAACGCGACCCCGAGCAGCAGGGGGAGGGAGAGATCGCTGGGCCGCGTGCGCATGGATTTCCGATTCGTCGGCAACCGGTTCTCGTTGCCCTATGCTAGCAGCAGCACCTGGCCCGGCAGCAGAAAGATTGGTCAAATTCAGTCGCTCCGATGGTCATATTTGGTTAGTCCGGCCCCGCCCGGACGAGGCCGTTCAGAACCGGAACGCCGCCGCCGGGTGGCTGCGCGGCAGCCGGTCGGCGCCGGACAGCTTGTGACGGAGCGTGCCGGCGGCATAGGCCTCCTTGAACGCCCCCCGGCGCTGCAGCACCGGCACGACCAGGTCGACGAAATCGGCGAAACACTCCGGCGTCACGGTGCGCGACAGGATGAAGCCGTCCACGTCCGCCTCCTCCACCCAGGCCAGCAGCGCGTCGGCGACCTGCTCGGCGTCGCCGACGATCGGCGTCTGGCGGCTGCCGAGCACCATCCGCTCCAGCAGCAGCCGCTTGGTCATGCCGCCCCGTGCCGCGGCTTGCAGGTTGCTGACGATGGCCCCCGCCTGCACGGCGCCGGACGGCGCCGCCTCGATCGGCTGGTCCATGGCATAGGTGTCGAGATCGATCCCCATGCTGGCCGAGGCGTGCACCAAGGCCGCTTCGGGGGAGGCGTAGCGGCGGTAGTCGGCCAGCTTGGCTTCGGCTAGGGAAGCGGTCTCGGCCACCACGACGCTCGCGCCGACGAACAGCTTGACGTCGTTGGGCGCCCGCCCGGCGGCCACGGCGGCCGCACGGATCGCGTCCACATGCGCCCGGACCTGCGGCTTCGGACCGCCGTTAAGGAACACGCACTCGGCATGCAGCCCGGCGAAGCGGCGCCCGCGCTCGCTGCTGCCAGCCTGGTACAGCACCGGGGTGCGCTGCGGCGAAGGCTCGGCGAGGTGCACGCCCTCCATCCGGACATGCGGCCCGGCGTGGCTGACGACGCGCACGCGCGCCGGGTCGGCGTACAGGCCGGCGGCGCGGTCGGCCCGGACGGCGTCGTCGGCCCAGCTGCCTTCCCAGAGCTTGTAGACCGCCTGCATGTAGTCGTCGGCGACGTCGTAGCGGTCGTCGTGCGCGACCTGGGTCGCCAACCCCATCGCCCGGGCGGCGCTGTCGAGGTAGCCGGTGACGACGTTCCAGCCGATCCGCCCGCGCGTCAGATGGTCTAGCGTCGACATGCGCCGGGCGAACAGGTACGCGGGCTCGTAGCTGAGGTTGGCGGTGACGCCGAAGCCGAGATGGGTCGTGGCGTGCGCCATCGCCGGCACGAGCAACAGCGGGTCGTTGACCGGGATCTGCACCGCGTGCCGGACCGCCGGGGCGGGCGAGCCGCCGAACACGTCGTAGACGCCCAGCACGTCGGCCAGGAACAATCCGTCGAACAGGCCACGCTCGAGCAGCCGGGCGAGACCCACCCAATGGTCGAGCGAACAGTAATCTGCGGCCCGGTCACGCGGATGCGTCCACAGGCCCTGCTGAATGTGGCCGACACAGTTCATGTCGAAGGCGTTGAGGCGGATCTGCTTCACGGGCGGCGGCTTCCTGGCTGGCGGGCCCGGGCAGCAGAGCACGATCCGGCGTTTGCCGCTGCCCCGGATGCCGCTGCCCCGGAGCGCCCGCGCCCCGGCACCGGCGCTGCCCTCCACCCGCCGGGTGCGTGCCCGGACCGCCTCGGCTCAGTCTGCTTCGGCGGGGACGGGTGCGGCCGTCCGCAGGCCCAGCACGGACCAGAACGCCGCCGCGTAGGCCAGCGCCGCCATGAAGAACGGGGCGCCGGGCAGGCTGATGGCGGCGTCGGGAGCGGCGAACACGCCGAACACCCAGCCGGCCAGCAGCGGCGCGCCGATCGTGGTCAAGCCCTGGAAAGACGATAAAGCGCCTTGCACCTGGCCCTGGCGGCTGGGGCCGGCCCGCGCCGACACCATCGCCTGCACCGCCGGTCCGCTGAT
Source organism: uncultured Alphaproteobacteria bacterium (assembly GCA_963752225.1). Lineage (GTDB taxonomy): Bacteria > Pseudomonadota > Alphaproteobacteria > Acetobacterales > Acetobacteraceae > JBBROS01. The sequence continues at coordinate 1,855,545 of CAVVXS010000007.1, forward strand.
GGCCGACGCCGATTGCAGGGCGATGCCGGCGAACAGGATCCACGGCCGGTTCGCAAGCCCGAACAGCAGGTAGGCCAGGCCGGCCAAGGCGTACCCGGTCAGCGCCGCACGCCGCTCGCCCAGCCGCGGCACCACCCGGCGCACCAGGAAACCCTGCACAATGGCCGAGCCGACCCCGACCGTCGCCAGCGCCAAGCCGTTCTCGCGCGTGCCCCAGCCCAGCCGCATGTCGTTGGCGAGAACGAAGCTGCTTTGCAGCGCGCCCAGCGCGAACCAGGTGCAGCACCAGGCGATCACCAGGCGCAGGTAGGACGGGTCGTGCAGCACGACGCGGAGGTTGCCGAGCGGGTTGGCGGCGGCCCATCGCACCGGCCGGCGGTTCTCCGGCTGCAAGGTTTCCCGCACTGCGATCGCGCCGTAGATCAGGTTCAGCCCGGCCAGCGCGCCCGCCACCAGGAACGGCACGCGCACCCCATAGGTGCCGAGGAAGCCGCCGAGCGCCGGGCCGACCACGAAGCCCAGCCCGAACATGGCGCCGACCAGGCCGAACCGTTGCGCCCGCTGCTCCGGGGTCGAGACGTCGGCGATCGACGCAGTCGCGGCGGCGAAGTTGGCCGCGGTGCCGCCCGCCACCAGCCGGCCGACAAACAGCCAGGCCAGCGTCGGTGCCCAGGCCAGCATGGCATTGTTGACGCAGATCCCCGCCAGCGAGATCAGCAGCACCGGCTTGCGCCCGAACCGGTCGCTGAGCGCGCCCAGCATCGGCGCGCAGAGGAACTGCATTGCTGAGAACGCGGCCAGCAGCGTGCCCATCCAGAACGACGCCGCCGACTGCCCCTGCCCCGACAGCTGCATCACCAAGGTGGGCACGACCGGCACGATGATGCCGAACGCCAGCGCATCGATGGCGATGGTCGCCAACACGAAGCCGATCGGGCTGGAACGGGCAATGGGCACGGGAGGTCCGGCGTTGTGACGGGCGGCTATACACTGGCGCACGCAAGAAGCGCGAATGACGGTTCGTCTGGTCCTTCACGAAGCTGATGTCCTAACGTACCAGAATCGGAAACAAGGACGGGGGGGGGAGACCTGCGACATGGCCCGCAGCAGAAGTGTTCTTATCGCGGCCGCCGTCAGCAGCGTCGCCGCATGCGCATCCGAACCACCCTCGACCCGGATGCCGGCAGCCGGCGAAGGCATTGCGTTCCGGTGCCCGGCACCAGGCACCCAGGCCACATTCAACAATGCGAGCCGCCCCGTCGTGTTCAACGGCGCGGACGCGACCGATCCATTCATCTGCGTGGCCACTGCGCCGAACGGGATCCGGGTCCGGCGCTACGCCGGCCTCGTCCCACCGATCCCTGGACAGGAGCGGCCGGTTCGCGACGGACTTGTCGACCTGTTCCCGCTCGTGCCCGGCAAGAGCGTTCGGTTCAGCTACCTTAAGGGCTACTCGAACGACCCTACGAAGCGCGACTACTACAACGAAACCTGGACCGTTGGGCCGCCAGCCACCCTGCAGATTGGCGGCCGGCCGATCAAAGTCGCGATCGTCACGCAGGATGTCGACAACATGCAGACGTACGGGAGCAGCGCCTGGCGCTCTCGATGGTTCTACGCAGTCGACAGCGGCGTCTGGGTGCGGCACGAGCCCGAAGTGGTGCGCGGCCAGGTGTTCGGGCTGCAACAGTTCACAGCGACCAATCTGTCCGCCCCATAGCTTCGTGGGCCGACCGCTCGCGACGGTTTGACAATCCCGACCCCAGCCGGACACCGTGCACTTGATGCCGGCCGAGTTGAAGACCCCGACCCTCCTGGACTACGCGGCACTGATCGCCCGCGTTGGCCTGACCAGCTTCGGCGGCGGCCTCAGCGCCTGGATGCTGCGCCTCGTGGTGCACGAGAAGGGCTGGGTGACGGAGAGCGAATTCCTGAGCGGCCTTGCTGTGTGCCAGGTGTTCCCGGGCATCAACGTGCTGAATCTGGCGATCTGGCTCGGCTTCCGCTTGCATGGCGGCCGCGGCGCGATCGTCGGCGCGCTGGCGATGACGGTGCCGCCGGGGCTGGTGATGATCGGGCTGGTCGCGCTGACCACCGGGCTCGCGCAGAATGTGCCGGTGCGTACCGCGCTGGATGGCGTCGCGGCGGCGGCGGTGGGGCTCGGCGCGGCGATGGGCCTGCGCGCCGCCCGGCGCTGCCTGCGCCCGGCGCCGGCGGTGATCATGGCGGCGGTGTTTGTCGGCGTCGGCGTGCTGCGCCTGCCGCTGCTGGCGGTGATGGCCGCGACCGTGCCGCTGAGCGTCGCCTATGCCTGGCGCGAGACGGGGGCGTGACCGCTCGGCTTGGGCCGCTGCTGGCGCTGGCCGCGGTGTTCGCGCCGCTGTCGTTCGCGACAGTCGGCGGCGGCCAGAGCGTGGTGTCGGAGATCCACCGGCAGGCGGTGATCCAGCAGCACTGGATGGACGAGGAAGCGTTCGTCACCCTGTTCGCCCTGTCGCGGCTGGCGCCGGGCCCGGGCTCGCTGCTGGTGACGCTGATCGGCTGGGTGGTGGACGGCTGGCTGGGCGCGGCCGTGGCGTCGGTGGCGATCTTCGTGCCGTCGTCGCTGCTGCTTTACGGGCTGGCGCGGCTGTGGGCCCGGCATCGCGGCGCCCGCTGGCAGCGGGCGATCGAAGGCGGCCTGGCGCCGGTCGCGGCCGGGCTGATCCTGGCGGCGTCGTTGACCTTGGTGCAGGCCTCGCGCGGGGGCCTCTACGCCTGGGCGGTGGCGGCGCTGTCCACCGTGGTGCTCACCGCGACGCGGGTGTCGCCGTTCCTCCTGCTCGGCGCCGGGGCGGCGGCGTTCCTGGCGCTCGGCGTGCGCTGAGGCGCCGCTACGCGGTGACCGATTCCGGCAGGGCCGGGGCGATGACGCGCGACGCGGGATCCGGCGCCGCCCGCGGCAGGAACAGCCGCACGGTGGTGCCGGCGCCGGGCGTGCTGTCGACGCGGACGTGGCCGTCGGATTGCTTGATGAAGCCGAACACCTGCGACAAGCCGAGGCCCGAGCCCTGGCCGCTTTCCTTGGTGGTGAAGAAGGGCTCGAACACCCGGGCGAGCACGTCGCCGGACATGCCAGCCCCGTTGTCGTGCACCGCGATCAGCACGAACTGCCCCGGCGCCAGCTCGTCCGGTCCGAGCGACTGGCCAGCCGGTATGTCGACGTTCGAGGTCTCGATGGTGATCGTGCCGCCCTCGTCCATCGCGTCGCATGCATTGGCGGCGAGGTTGAGCAGCGCCGTCTCGAGCTGCCGCCCATCCGCCACCGCCTGCCACAGCGCCGGCGCGAGCACGGTTTCCAGCCGCCGGCCGTCGCCGATCGAGTGGCGCAGCGCGGCGCCCATGTCGGTGACGACTTGGTTGATGTCGATCGGGCCGGGCTGCAGCCGCTGCTTGCGCGCAAAGGCCAGCAGCTGCTCCACCAGGACGGTGGCGCGCCGCGCAGCGGCCCGGGCGGCGCCGATGTGGCGCTCCATCCGGCCGGTGTCGCCGCGGTGCAGACTGCGCTCGGTCAGGTCGATGTTGCCGATGATGGCCGTCAGCAGGTTGTTGAAGTCGTGCGCGAGCCCGCTCGTCAGCTGGCCCACCGCCTCCATCCGCTGCGCCTGCCGCAGCCGCTCCTCGGCCCGGCGCCGGTCGGTGATGTCGGTGTAGAGCGTCACGAAGCCGCCGCCCGGCAGCGCATTGCGGCGCAGCTCCAGCACCTGGCCGTTCGGCCGCACCCGCTCGATCGTGCCGACATTGAAGCCGGAACGGAACAGGGCGGTGCGGCGCGCAACCTCGTTCTCGACGTCGACGGCGCCGAACTCGCCGCACAGCGCTTGCGCCCGCAGGATGTGCTCGAGCTCGAGGCCGACGCGCAGCAGCCCGGCCGGCACGCCTGCGATCTCGGCGAAGCGGTCGTTCCAGCGCAGCAAGCGCATGTCGGCGTCGAGCACCATGATGCCGTCGATCATGCCGCCGAAGATCGCCTCGATCTGGGCCGAGTGGGCCAGGACCTGATCGCTTGCCGCGGCCAGTGAGCGGGTGTGTGCGCGCCCCTCGAGCACGGCGTGCAGCAGCATGCCCATCAGCGCGACCACGAGGCCGATGACGAGCAGCCCGCCCCCGGTCATACGCCGGGCCGATCGCGAAGGCCCGGCTCAGGCGCTTTGACGCCTACGCTGGCCGATCCGGTCGGTGCCGCAACCCTGCTCATGCCCCCGGCTCATTCACGTCAACAGCCTACTTCGAATAGCACGCAGCCTGTCCAGCGTTCTGTGGCGATGTGTAATGTTTTGTCCCGGGTGAGGCCGCGGCGCCGCGTGGACGTGGCCGCCCTGTGCCGCGGGGCGCTTCATCTGCTAACGTCCGCCGATGCCTGCCTCACTGCCTTTTTGGAAAACCACGCCGCTCGACCGCATGACCGACGAGCAATGGGAGTCGCTGTGCGACGGCTGCGGCCGCTGCTGCCTGCACAAGCTGCGCGACGAGGACACCGACGAGCTGTCGTTCACCGACGTGTCGTGCCGGCTGCTGGACACCCAGTCCTGCCGCTGCCGCAAATACGCCAATCGCCGCGACTGGGTGCCGGATTGCGTCAGCCTGACGCCCGCGAGCCTCGGCGCCATCGACTGGCTGCCGCCGTCCTGCGGCTACCGCCGTGTCGCCGAGGGCAAGGACCTGCTGCCTTGGCATCCGCTGGTGTCCGGCGATCCGGACAGCGTGCACCGGGCCGGCGTGTCGGTGCGCGGGCGGGTGGTCGACGAACGCCGGGCCGGGTTGTTGGAGCATCATATCGTGGACTGGCCGGGGCGGATGCCGCGGACGCGCAAGACCCAATCGAAATAAGGAGACACGCCGATGATGACGAATGCCTTGTATGGCGGAGTGAACGCGGCGGTGCTGACCGCGATGCGGGCGGATCTGTCCGTCGACCTCGACCTGATGGCGGCGCATTGCCGCTGGCTGATGGACAATGGCTGCAACGGGCTCGGCGTGCTCGGCACCACGGGCGAAGCCAACAGCCTGGGCCTGCATGAACGGTGCGAGCTGATGGAGGGCCTGGTCGAGCGTGGCGTGCCCGGGCGGCTGATGCTGCCGGGCTGCGGCGTGCCGTCGATCACCGACACGGTGGCGATGGCGCGGCGGGCGGGTGAGCTCGGCTGCCGCGGCGTGCTGGTACTGCCGCCGTTCTTCTACAAGAACCCGAGCGAGGACGGGCTGTTTGCCTACTACAGCGAGGTCGCGCAGCGGATCGGCGGCGCGGTGAAGATCTACTTCTACCACTTCCCCGCGCAGTCGGCGGTGCCGGTGACGATCCCGCTGATCGAGCGGCTGCTGCGTGCGCATCCGGGGGCGTTCGGGGGGATCAAGGACAGCACCGGGGATTGGGCCAACACCAAATCCTATATCGATGCGTTCGCTCGCGACGGGTTCGAGGTGTATTGCGGCGATGATGGCGCATTGCAGCAGAATTTGCTGGCGGGCGGCGCCGGGTCGATCTCGGCCGCCAGCAACGTCAGCTGCGCGACCAACGCGCGGGTTTATGCCAGCCCCGACAGCCCGGCCGGCGCCGAAGCGCAGCGGACCTTGTCGGCGATGCGCTCGGCGGTGACGTCGGCGCCGCTCATTCCGGGCTTGAAGGCGCTGGTCGCGCGGCACACCGGTCAGGACGGCTGGCTCAACATCCGGCCGCCGCACACGCGGCTTTCGTCCGAGGCGGCCGCCAAGCTGTTCGCCACCTTCGACGCGATCGGGGTGCCGCTGGCGAAGGCCGCCTGAGGGCCGGGATCAGCCGCCCAGATAGGCCGCGGTGACCGCCGGGTCGGCCGCGACCGCGGCGGCCGGCCCCTCCAGGGTGATGCGCCCGTTTTCGAGCACATAGGCGTGGTCGGACACGTCGAGGGCCGCCGACGCGTTCTGCTCGACCAGCAGGATGGTGGTGCCCTCGGCCTTGAGCGCGGCGATGATGGCGAAGATCTCCTCCACGAACAGCGGCGCGAGTCCCATGCTGGGCTCGTCCAGCAGGAGCAGGCGGGGGGCGCCCATCAGCGCCCGGCCGATCGCCAGCATCTGCTGCTCGCCGCCCGACAACGAGCCGGCGAACTGCTCCAGCCGTTCGCGCAGGCGGGGGAAGCGCGTCAAAACCGCGTCACGGCGCCGGGCGATCTCGCGCCGCCCCGGCACCAGGTAGGCACCCAGCGCCAGGTTCTCCGCCACCGTCAGCTCGGCGAAGCATTGCCGCCCTTCCGGCACCTGGCGCAGCCCGGATGCGGCAATCCGGAACGCCGCGCGGCCGCCGATCGGCTTGCCGTCGAAGCGGATCTCCCCGCCGCGCGGCCGCATCAGGCCGGAGATCGTGCGCAGGATCGTGGTCTTGCCCGCCCCGTTGGCGCCGATCAGGCACACGACGCGGCCGTCCGGCACGCGCAGGCTGACGCCGTGCACGACCGGGATGCGGCCATACGCGACCTCGAGCCGGTCGATCTCGAGGCCGCTCACGCGCCGCGCACTCCCGCCTTGGCGCCGGCGGCGAGCCGGGCGGCAACCTTGGCGCCGAGATAGGCCTCGATCACCGCCGGGTCCTGCCGGACCGCGTCGGGCGGGCCGTCGGCGATCTTGCGGCCGAAGTTCAGCACCGTGACCCGGTCGGAGATGTCCATCACGAAGCCCATGTCGTGCTCGACCAGCAGCACGGTGGTGCCGAGCTGACGCATCCGCCGCACCAGCACGGCCAGCCGCTCGGTTTCGGCGGGGTTCATGCCGGCTGCCGGCTCGTCCAGCAGCAGCAGCAGCGGCGCCGGGGCGAGCGCCCGGGCGATCTCGAGGCGCCGCTGGTCGCCGTACGACAGGCTGCCGGCCAGCCGGTTGGCGCTGTCGGCGAGGCCGACGATGTCGAGCGCGACACGGGCCCGGCCCACCGCCCGGCGCTCCTCGACGCGGAAGCCCGGCAGGCGCAGCAGCACGCCGGCCAAGCCGGCCCGGGTGCGGGTGTGCAGGGCGGTCAGGACGTTCTCCAGCACCGTCATCTCGGCGAAGACGCGGATGTTTTGGAACGTCCTCCCGAGGCCCGCGGCGGCCCGCTGTTCCGGCGGCATGGTGCCGATCTCCTGGCCGCCGAGGATGATCCGGCCCGTGGTGGGCGCGACGAGCCCGCTGATGAGGTTGAACAAGGTGGTCTTGCCGGCGCCGTTGGGGCCGATCACGGCATGCACCCCGCCCGACTCGACCAGCATGTCCAGCTTGTCCACCGCCACCAGCCCGGCAAACCGCCGGCTCAGCCCTTCCACGCGCAGCAGGCTCATGCCGCGCGGCGGCGCATGCGGATCGGCAGCAGCCCACGCGGCAGGAACAGCACCGCCAGCACGATGATGACACCGTTGATCACGAGGCGCAGGTCGCTCACCCCCGGCAGGTCGCCGGCCGCGCGCAGCACTTCCGGCAGGATCGTCAGCAGCCACGCGCCCAGCACCGGTGCCAGCGGCGTGCCGATGCCGCCGAGCAAGGCGTAGGACAGGATCGTCACCGCCGGCTCGAACCCGTACTCATTCGGCCCGATGAAGCTCGACACGTGCGCCGACAAGCAGCCGGCAAGCCCGGCCAGCACCGCCGAGGCCAGGAAGGCGCCCAGCTTGTAGCGCCGCACCGGCACGCCCATCACCGCCGCCGCGGTCTCGTCCTCGCGCATCGCCGCCATGGCCCGGCCGATCCGGCTGCGCCCGACCAGCCACAGGCCGAGGACGGCAATCCCCAGCAGGCCGTAGATCATCCACGCCTCGGCCCGCTGCGGGATGCCGGACAGGCCGAGCGCGCCGCCGAGCGCGTCGACGTTGAGGTAGACCGCGCGCAGCACCTCGCCGAGCCCGATGGTGGCGATGGCGAGGTAAACGCCTGCCAGGCGGAGCGTGGGTACCCCGATCGCCAGCGCGAACAGCACCGGCACGACGATGCTGGCCGGCAGCACGGCCGCGAACGGCAGCTTCCATTGCAGCGTCATCAGCGCGGAGGAGTATGCGCCCAGGCCCATGAACGCCGCCTGCCCCAGGCTGAGCTGCCCGACCGCCAGCACGACATACATGGACAAGGCCAGCAGGCCGTTAATGCCGAGCGCATAGACGAGATTCTGGTAGGTCCAGAGGAAATCGTCGAGCCAGGGCGGCATCAGGCGCGCCGCAGCACGGCGCGGCCGAACAGTCCCGACGGCCGCGTCCACAGCACCGCCACCAGGATCAGGAACGCCACCGCTTCCTTGAGCCCGGACGACAGGTAGCCGGCGGTCAGCACCTCGATGATGCCGAGCGCGAGGCCGGCCAGCACCGCGCCGCGCAGATCGCCCATGCCGCCGACGATGATCACGACAAAGCCGCGCAGCATCATCGTTTCGCCCATGTAGGGCTGGATGGCGTTGAAGTTGAGCCCGATCAGCACTCCGCCGGCGCCGGCCAGGCAGCCGGACACGAACGAGACCAAGGTGGCGGCAAGTCCGGTGTTGATCCCCATCAGCTGCGCCGCATCCGGCTTTTCCGCCATCGCCCGGATCGCCAGCCCGAGCCGGGTGCCGCGCATCAGCGCCGCGAGCGCGGCGACGAGCACGGCGGTGGCGCCCAGGATCAGCAGCTGCGCCGCGGTGACCCGCACCGGCCCGACCGTCCAGGCGTCGTTGCTGATGACGCCGGGCGGAAGGCGGCGAATGTCGGAGCCGAGCCAGGCGGTCAGCCCGGCATACAGCGCCAGCACGCCGCCCAGCGTCACCATCAGGAACGAGAGCTCCGGCGCGCGCAGCCGGCGCAAGCGGGTGAGCAGGATCGCGTCGAGCACGACCGCGATGATGCCGGCGCCGAGGGCGGCGAGCGGCAAGGCGGCCCAGATCGACAGCCCGTAGCTGCGGGTCAGCCACCAGGCGAGCAGCGCGCCGGCCGAGAAGTAGAAGCCGTAGGTCAGGTTGATGATCCGCAGCACGCCGAACATCAGCGTGAAGCCGAGCGCGAACAGGGCATAGGTCGCGCCCAGCAGGACGCCGTTGACAAGCTGTTGCTCCAGCATCGCGGCGCTATAAGTGAGTTGCGGCTGCACGTCCAGGCAGCGGCGCGGCGCGTTCGCGGGTCCGGCGCCGGTCAGGCGAACAGGCTGGCGACGCCGGTCGTGGTGGTTCCCGTGCTCGCGGCGGCGGCGGCCTGGCCGGCGGCCACCAGGTATCGCTTGGTGAACTGGTCGACGAACGCCGACGACTTGAACTTCGTGATGTCGAGCCGCGACGAGATCGCGTTTTCCTGCGCCTGCAGCGATTGGAAGGCGATCTGCTTGGGGATGTTCAGCGCCACCGTCACGACTTCGCGCAGGTTCTTGTCGCCCAGGACCTGGTCGACCGAGGTGATCGTGCCCGCCCGGCTGCGGAAGTCGAGCGCGTAGGACAGGCCGGGCGTCGCGGCGTCCAGGCTTTGCCGCCACTTCACCTCCGCATAGCCGTTGGCCAGGCTGTCCAGAACACCCGGCTTTTGGAGCGTGGTCAGACCCTTATTGGCGAAGTCGTAGGTCTTGGCGACGCTGAGCCAGCGCGTGTCGGCGAGCTTGCTGGCCAAGGACCCGGTCTTGGTCGTGTCCGACAGCAAGGCCTTGCTGACCAATGCGCCGTAGTCGGTCTGGTCGCCCAGCCCGTTCGCGGTCAGCAGCACCTTGCGCGCGACCGGGTTGGCCAGCAGTTCCGCCGGGGTCTTGGCCTTCGCCACCGCGGCCCGAAAGGTCGCGATGTCGCGGGCCGTTTCCGGCTCCTTGGCGACCGTGGCCACGCTTTTGGTTTCGGTCTTGAGCGCGAGCTGCAGCGCCAGGACCGGGTTGGTGCTCCCGGCGCCGGTCGACTTGCCATAGAGGATGCCGAGCAGGTCGGCCGACGACTGGTTGGCCGTCGTCGGCAGCAGGCTCAGTGAGGAGGAGTCCAGCACCATGGGCTCACGCTAGACGCTGGCTATGAAGAAATCCTTAACGCGGCTACCTCCAGCCGATGCCGAACGCCCTGGCGGTCACCGCCTGCGCCCTGCTGATCGAGGCTGCGTTCGGCTACCCGGACTGGCTGTTCCGGGCCGTTCGCCATCCGGTGGTTTGGCTGGGGCAGCTGATCGCCGCGCTCGACCGGCTGCTGCCGCGCAGCCGGGCGGCGGGGTTGGGGGCGTTGGCGGTGGTCCTGCTCGCGGCGGCGTTGCCGTGCATCGCGCTGACGAGCGCGCTGCCGCTGCTGCCGCTTGCCGTGCTCGCCAGCAGCTTCCTCGCGCAACGCAGCCTGGCGCAGCACGTGGCGGCGGTCGCGTCCGGGCTGCGCCTCGGGCTGCCGGACGGCCGCGCGGCGGTGGCCCATATCGTCGGGCGTGACCCCGACCGTCTCGACGCCGCCGCCGTGGCGCGCGCCGCCATCGAGAGCCTGGCCGAAAACTTTTCTGACGGCGTGGTGGCGCCGACCGTTTGGGGCTGCGTCGCCGGGCTGCCGGGCATGGCGGTGTTCAAGGCCGTCAATACCGCCGACAGCATGATCGGCCATCGGACGCCGCGGCACGAGCGGTTCGGCTGGGCGGCGGCGCGGCTCGACGACCTCGTCAACCTGCCGGCGTCCCGCCTGGCGGCGTTCTGGATCGTGCTCGCCGCCGCCCTGCTTCCCGGCGGGCGGGCCGGGGACGCGCTGCGGGCCGTATGGCGTGACGCCGGGCGCCACCGCTCGCCGAATGCGGGCTGGCCCGAGGCGGCGATGGCCGGTGCGCTCGGCCTGCGCCTGGCCGGGCCGCGCAGCTATGGCGGCGTCGCGGTGGCGGAGGCGGCCTGGATGGGCGGCGGGCGGGCCGATGCGACCCCGGACGACATCGAGCGCGCGCTGGTTTTGTACCGGCTCGCCTGCGCCCTGCAGGTCGCCGCGGTCGGGGCGCTGGCGCTCACCGTGCGAGGCTGAGCAGCCGCTCGAGGTCCAGCGCGGCCTCGAGATGGGCGGCCAAGCCGTCGAGCGCCGCCTCGACCGCAGCAGCGTGGCGATGCCCGGACGGCGCCGCGCCCCAGCGCCGCAGCCAGGCGGCCCTCTGCGCGTCGTCGCCGAACAGGCCGTGCAGGTAGGTGCCCTGGACGCGACCGTCGGCACTCGTCGCCCCGTCCGTCCGTCCGTCGGCCAGCCGCAGCACCGGCCGCGCCGCGTCCGGCCCCGCCGTGCGTCCCATGTGCATCTCGTAGCCGCACACCGGCGCTCCGTCGGCGTCGTGGCCGCTTACCGCGGCCAGCCGCTTGTCTCCGACCAGGACCGTCTCGACGTCGAGCAGGCCAAGCCCCGGGACGCGGCCGGCCGGGCCTTCCACGCCGTCCGGGTCGGCGAGCGTGCGGCCCAGCATCTGGTAGCCGCCGCACAGGCCCAGCACCCGTCCGCCCCGCCGCACATGGGCGGCGATGTCGATGTCCCAGCCGGCGTCGCGCAACGAGGCGAGATCGGCGATCGTGCTTTTCGAGCCCGGCAGGAGCACCAGGTCGCAGATCGGCAAGGCGGCGCCGGGCCGGATCAGCGAGAGGGCGACGCCGCGCTCGTGTGCCAGCGGGTCGAGGTCGTCGAAATTGGCGATCATCGGCAGCAGCGGGACGGCGATCCGCAGCCCGCCGCCGCGTCCGTCGCTCGCCCGGAGGTCGGCCGCGTCCTCCGCCGGTAGCGTCGCGGCGCCGGGGAAGAACGGCACCAGGCCCAGCGGCGCCCAGCCGGTCCGGGCGGCGATGAACGCCATGCCGTCGGCGAACAGGGTGGGGTCGCCGCGCATCCGGTTGACGACGAAGCCGCACACCAGCGCCGCATCGGCGGGCTCGAGCACGGCGCGGGTGCCGACCAGGCTCGCGATCACGCCGCCGCGGTCGATGTCGCCGACGACCACCACCGGCGTTCCGGTCGCCCGGGCAAAACCCATGTTGGCGATGTCGCCGGCGCGCAGGTTCACCTCCGATGCGCTGCCGGCGCCCTCGACCAGCACCAGGTCGGCCTCCGCCCGCATGCGCGCGAAACTGTCGAGCACCGCCGGCAGCAGCGCGGGCTTCATCGCCTGGTACTCGCGCGCCCGGGCGGTGCCGCGCACCCTGCCCTGCACCACGACCTGCGACCCGGTTTCGCTTTGCGGCTTCAGCAGGACCGGGTTCATGTGCACGCTTGGCGCCACGCCGGCGGCCTGCGCCTGCAGCGCTTGGGCGCGGCCGATCTCGCCGCCCTCCGGCGTGACGGCGGCGTTGTTGGACATGTTCTGCGGCTTGAACGGCCGCACCCGCAGGCCGCGCCGGGTGAATGCCCGGCATAGCCCGGCTACCAGCAGCGACTTGCCGACCGAAGACCCGGTGCCTTGCAGCATCAGGGCGCAGGTCAAAACTCGATCCCCTCCTGCGCCTTCACCCCCGCCGCGAAGTGGTGCTTCACGGCCGCCATCTCCGTCACCAAATCGGCCGCCTCGATCAGCGAGGGGCGGGCGTTGCGGCCGGTGACGACCACGTGCAGCCCGGGCGGGCGGGCGACCAGTGCCGCGACCACCTCGGTCTCGGGCAGGTAGTCGTAGCGGAGCGCGATGCTGAGCTCGTCCAGGACCAGCAGGCCGAGGCCGGGGCGGTACATCAACGTGCAGGCTTGCTCCCAGGCGCGGCGAGCGGCGGCGACGTCGCGGGCGCGGTCCTGGGTTTCCCAGGTGAAGCCTTCGCCCATGGTGTGCCACTCGACCAGGTCCTCGAACCGGGCCAGCGCGGCGCGCTCGCCGGTGCTCCAGGCGCCCTTGATGAACTGCACCACGCCGCAGGGCCGGCCGCGGCCGACCATGCGGAGGAGAAGACCGAACGCCGCCGTCGTCTTGCCCTTGCCCGGCCCGGTATGGACCATCAGCAGGCCTTTTTCCCGTGTCTTCGACGCGACCTCAGCGTCTTGCACCGCCTTGCGTTTCGCCATCCTCGCGGCGTGCCGGGCATCGTCGTCGTCCATCACTTCACCTGCAACGGAATACCCGCAACCATCATCACCACCCGCTCCGCACCTGCTGCGAGGCGCTGATGCAGGACGCCGGCCGCGTCACGGAAGCGCCGCGCCAAGGCATTGTCCGGTACGATCCCGAGCCCGACCTCGTTCGACACCAGCACGGTGGGCGTCGGCCGGGCCGTCAACGCCGCTTCCAGCGCAGCGGCCGCGGCCTCCAGGTCGCGCCCGGCCAGCAGCAGGTTCGACAGCCACAGCGTTAGACAATCCACCAGCACCGGGCCGTCCGCCGCCAAGGCGGCCGGCAGCTCGAGCGGCGCCTCGACCGTGACCCAGCCCGGCGCCCGCGCCGCCCGGTGAGCCGCGATGCGCGCCCGCATCTCGTCGTCGAACGCCTGCCCGGTCGCCACGTAGGTCCAGGGCGGCGGCGACCGCATCACCAGCGCCTCGGCGTGCCGGCTCTTGCCCGAGCGGGCGCCGCCCAGCACCAACGTCCATTTGCCCGCTTTCATCGAACCGCTCATACTGCGTCCCGATGGTCCCTCCTAATGGCGCAGGCCGTGACCGAGGGTGAAAAGGGAAGCCGGTGCGAGACCGGCGCTGTCCCCGCAACTGTAAGCGGCGAGGCCCTTGCCGCACGCCACTGGGAAGCATTCCCGGGAAGGCAGGCAGGGGGCGTGGGTGGCAACACCCGGAACCGCGAGCCAGGAGACCTGCCATCGGCGGCCGCATCGCGCGCGGCCGTGTTGGAACGCGACGCCGGGCGGGGTGCCCCGGTGGCGGCGATGTGGTCCGGGCTCGGCCCCGGGGCATCGACTCGCGGGCGGGGGCCCGGGAGCGGTCGGCATCCCGCGTTGACCGGGACGTAGTCGAACCATGCCCACACTCCACGTTTGCACCACCTGCCGCGCCGGCCAGCCCTTGCCGGAGGGCGCCACGCCGCCGGGCCAATCCCTGTTCGAGGCAGTGTCCCAGCAAGCCGGAAGCGCCGTCCGGGTGCTGCCGGTCAAATGCCTGTCGAGTTGCGACCATGGCTGCGCCGCGGCGATCTCGGCGCCCGGGAAGTGGACCTACCTGCTGGGCCGGCTCGACCTCTCGCTGGTGCCGGATCTGCTCGCCTATGCCGCGACCTATGCGGCGCACCCGACCGGCACCGTGCTGCCGTCCCGGCGTCCGGCGTCGCTCGCGAAGATGATCCTGGGCCGCATGCCGGACCTCGTGGTCGCCGAGGCCGCGGAATGACCGCCATCCCCGCCACCGTCATCACCGGCTTCCTCGGCGCCGGCAAGACCACCCTGCTGCGCCATCTGGTCGAGCACGCCGGCGGACGGCGCCTGGCCCTCATGGTCAACGAGTTCGGCAGCGTCGGCGTCGACGCGGCGAGCTTGCGCGGCTGCGGCATCCCGGCTTGCGAGGAGGCCGACATCGTCGAGCTCGCCAATGGCTGCCTGTGCTGCACGGTCGCCGACGAGTTCCTGCCGGCGATGGAGGCGCTGCTCGCGCGCACGCCGCCGCCGGAGCACATTGTGATCGAGACGTCGGGCCTCGCCTTGCCGAAGCCGCTGCTGAAGGCGTTCAACTGGCCCGGCATCCGCTCGCGGGTCACGGTGGACGGCGTGATCACCGTGGTCGACGGGCCGGCGGTCGCCGACGGCCGCTTCGCCGACGACCCGGACGCGGTGGCGCGGCAACGCGCGGCCGATCCGGAGGTGGACCACGACAACCCGTTGGCCGAGGTGTACGAGGATCAGCTCGCCTGCGCCGACCTGGTGGTGCTGAACAAGGCCGACCTGCTCGACGCCGCGTCGCTCGAGCGCCTGACCGGGATGATCACCGCCGCGCTGCCCCGGGCCGTCCGGGTCGTCCCCGCCCGGCATGGCCGTCTCGACCCGGCGGTGCTGCTTGGCCTGGGCGCCGCGGCCGAGCACGACCTGGCCGCCCGGCCGTCGCACCACGACGCGGCGGACGGCGAGCACGAGCATGACGACTTCGAAAGCTTCGTCGTGCCGCTGCCCGAGCTCGCGGCCCCCGACGCCCTCCTGGCGCGCCTCCGCACCGTCGCCGAAACCCACGCCGTCCTGCGCATGAAGGGGTTTGCCGCGGTGGGCGGCAAGCCGATGCGGCTCGCGATCCAGGGCGTCGGGGCCCGGTTCGCGGCGGCGTTCGACCGGCCGTGGCGCCCCGGCGAGGCGCGCGCGGGGCACCTCGTGGTGATCGGCCAGACCGGCCTCGACCGGGCGGCGATCACCACGAGCATCGAGGGCGGCGTCGCCGCCTGATGCACCTCCTCGTCCGCGAAACGAGCAGCCTCGACGAGCAGGCCCCGGCGCAGGAGCTGGGGCACCGCCCGGCACCGGTGGTGGTGATGTCGTTCTCCGATGCAGACCTGGGTGCGCTGGCCGGCGCCTGGACCCCGGCCCGGCCGGAGATGCGGCTAGTGCCGCTGTCGCGGTTGCGGCATCCGATGTCGGTCGATCTGTACCTGGAGCAGGTCGTCTGCCACGCACGCTGCGTCGTGGTCCGCCTGCTCGGCGGCCTCGATTACTTCCGCTACGGCGCCGACGAGCTCGCGGTGCTGTGCCGGGCGCGCGGCATTGCCCTGGCGCTGCTGCCGGGCGATGCGGCCGACGACGCCCGGCTGCGGGAGTTGTCCACGGTGGCGCCGGAGGCGTGGTCCGCGCTCGACGCAGCGTTCCGCGCCGGCGGGCCGGCGGGGAATGCGCTGGTGCTCGCCTGGACGGCGCACCTGGCCGGGTCTGCGCCGCGCCCCGCCGCCTCGGCGACGGCGGTGCCGCAGCACGGGGTGCATAGGCTCGATCTTGCCGGGCCGTTCGCGGCACGGGATGGGGCAGATGGCCGGATCAAGTCCGGCCATGACGTGCTTGAGGCGTTGTCGTCGCTTCCAACGTCATCCCCGGACTTGATCCGGGGATCCCTCGCCTGGCCCGGCTTGGCCGCTATCGTGTTCTACCGCTCCCACCTCCTGTCCAACGACATCGCACCGGTCGAGGCGCTGACCGCGGCGCTGCACGCGCGCGGCTTTGCCGTCGGCTCGGTCTTCGCCAGCAGCCTGAAGGCGCCGGACACGGCGGCCTTTGTCGCCCGGACCCTGCGCGCTTGGCGGCCGGCGGTGGTGCTCAACGCCACGGCCTTCTCCGCCCGTCCGGACCGCGGCCCCTCGCCGCTCGACGCCGCCGGTGCGCCGGTGCTGCAGCTCGTGCTGTCCGGCTCCGGCCGCGACGCCTGGGCTGCCTCTTCACGCGGCTTGTCGCCGACCGACCTTGCGATGCATGTCGTGCTGCCGGAACTCGACGGGCGGCTGTTGACCGGCGCCGTGTCGTTCAAGGCCGAGGCGACGCCCAACCCCGCGCTGCAATACGCTCGGACGGTGCACCGGCCCGACCCGGACGGCATCGCGCTGGCGGCCGACCGGGCGGCTGGCTGGGCCCGGCTGGCCGGCACGCCGCGCGCTACCCGGCGCCTGGCGATCGTGCTGTCCGATTACCCCGGCATCGGCGGCCAGCAGGGGCACGCGGTCGGCCTCGACACCTTCG
The DNA here is from genome assembly GCA_963752225.1 of uncultured Alphaproteobacteria bacterium. Lineage (GTDB taxonomy): Bacteria > Pseudomonadota > Alphaproteobacteria > Acetobacterales > Acetobacteraceae > JBBROS01. The sequence goes on from CAVVXS010000007.1 coordinate 1,872,072, forward strand.
CGAGCGTGTCGGGGCTACTGGAGTTGCTGCGAAACGATCCGGCCGGCGGCTACCGCGTCACGCCGCACGGCGCGGCCGAGATCGCGCACGCGCTCTGCACCGCGCCGCCGTCTCCGTTCATGCGCCTGTCGGAGTACGAGCGGCTGCTGCGGCATTTGCCGGCGCCGCTGCGGGCCGCGGTCCAGGACGCTTGGGGCAATCCGGCGGACGATCCGTCGGTGTGCGGCGACAGCTTCGTGCTGCGCCACCTGCACGCCGGCCGAGCGCTGGTGGCGCTCCAGCCCGACCGCGGCAGCGCTGCCGACCGCCGGGCCGCCTACCACGACCCGGACCTGCCGCCACGGCATGCTTACGTGGCATTCCATCTCTGGCTGCGGCACCGGCTCGACGTCCACGCCTTGGTGCATGTCGGCGCCCATGGCAGCCTCGAATGGCTGCCGGGCAAGGCCGCGGCGCTGTCGCCGTCCTGCTGGCCACAGACGCTGACCGGCGGCCTGCCGGTGATCTACCCGTTCATCGTCAACAACCCCGGCGAGGCGGCGCCGGCCAAGCGGCGCCTCGGCGCCGTCACCATCGGCCATCTTACGCCGCCGCTGCGCCGCACCCCGCATCACGGCGCGGCGGCCACGCTCGAGCACCTGCTTGACGAGTATGCCGCCGCCGACGGGCTCGACCGTCGCCGCGCCGGCAGCCTGCGCCGGGAGATCCTGGAGCAGGCCGACAGCGCCGGCCTGCTGGGGGAATGCGGCGCGGCGCGGGATGCTGACCCCGACGAGATGTTGGCGCGGCTCGATGCCTATTTGTGCGACGTGAAGGACCTGCAGGTACGCGACGGGCTGCACGTCTATGGATGTGCGCCGGCACAAGCCGAGGGCGTCGACCTCGAACCGTCGGCGGCGTCGGAGCGCCGGGCGCTGCTGGCGGCGCTCGACGGCCGCCATGTCGAACCCGGCCCGGCGGGCGCCCCGTCACGCGGCCGCGGCGACGTGCTGCCGACCGGGCGCAACCTGTCCACGGTCGACCCGCGCGCCGTCCCCACCCGGGCCGCCACCACCCTTGCCGCCGGCGCCGCCGAGGCGCTGTTGCGCCGGCATGTGTCCGAGCACGGCGAATACCCGCGCAGCCTCGTGCTCGACCTGTGGGGCAGCGCCACGGTGCGCACCGGCGGCGAGGATCTCGCGATCGCCTTCCACCTGCTGGGCGCCCGGCCGGTGTGGGACGATGGGTCGGCGCGGGTGTCCGGGTTCGAAATCCTCCCGATTGCCGTGCTCGATCGGCCGCGCGTCGACGTCACGCTCCGCATCTCCGGGCTGTTCCGCGACGCCTTCGCGATGCAGGTGGCGCTATTCGACGCGCTGGTTCGGGCGATCGCCGCCCGCGACGAGGCGCCGGACTGGAACCCGCTCGCGGCCGGCGGCCAGGGGGCGCGCACGTTGCTGCGGGTGTATGGCCCGGCGCCGGGCCAGTATGGCGCGGGCGACGCGACCGGCGCCGGCTGGCTCGGCGCCTCGGCGGCGTCCTATGGGCGCGACCACCACGGCACCGCCGACCTGGCCGGGCTCGAGCGCCGGGTCGCCGCCGCGGACGCGTTCGTGCACACGCAGGACCACGCCGAGCACGACCTGCTCGACAGTCCGGACTGGGCCGCGCACGAAGGCGGCTTCGCGCAGGCGGCGGCGGCCCTCGGGGCGGAGCCGGCGCTATACCATCTCGATACGTCGGTGCCGGAAACGCCGCGGGCTCGCACCGTTGCCGAGGAGGTAGTGCGGATCGTGCGCGGCCGCGCCGCCAACCCGGCCTGGATCGCCGGCATGATGCGCCATGGCCGGGCCGGCGCCGCCGAGATCGCCCGGCCGCTCGCGGCGCTGAGTGCCTATGCGCGCACCTTGCCGGAGCGGTTCGACGCCCAGTTCGACCTGCTGCATGCGGCAACGCTGGGCGACGTCGCGGTCGATGCGTTCCTGCGCGCCCACAACCCGGAGGCGCGCGCCGACCTGCTCGCCCGGTTCGCCGAGGCGCAGCGCGGCGGCTTGTGGCATCCGAGGCGCAATACCGCCGCCAGCGACGTGGACGCAGCGCCTTGAAGCGCGGCTGGTGCCCGACGCTGTACGACCCGATGCCGACCGGCGACGGGCTGCTGGTGCGGGTCAAGCCTCCCGGCGCCCGGCTGAGCCCCGGCCAGGCCCGCGCCCTGGCGGAGGCGTGCGGCCGCTACGGCAATGGCGTGCTGGAACTGACCCAGCGCGGCAACGTGCAAATCCGGGGCCTCAGCGACGCCACCACCGGCCCGTTCGCCGCTTCCCTATTCGCCGCCGGCCTCGCGTCGCCGCCGGCCGTCGAGCGGCGCCGGGCGGTGATGCCGCCGCCGCTGCTCGGCGACGATCCCGGCTTGGCCGCGGACGCCGCCGCCGTCACTGCCCGGCTCGAGCGGGCCTTCGCCGAGGATCCCCGGCTCGAAGCGCTGCCGGGCAAGTTCGCGGTGCAGGTCGATGCGGGCGGGGTGCTCGGCGGGCGCCCGGCGGCGGCGAGCCTGATGGTGCACATCGCCGGCGCGGGCGCGAGCCTCCACGCGGGCGACGGGCGTGACGCCGGCGTGCTGGCGGGGCCGCTCCACTACCCCGGAACCGAGGCGCAGGCCTTCGCGCTTGCGCCGCCGTTCGGGCAGTTCGACGCCGCGATGCTGCGCGCGCTGGCGGCTTTGGCCGAGCGGCACGACACCGCCATCCGCGTGACACCCTGGCGGGCGCTGCTGCTCGGGCGGGTTCGGATCGGCGCCGACATCGCGGCCGAGGCTGGTCCGAACTGGATCACCGACCCCGCCGACCCGCGCCTGCGCGTCACCGCCTGCATCGGCGCCCCGGGCTGCGCGAGCGGCAGCACCCCCACCCGCGCCGACGCCGCCCGGCTCGCCGCGGCGATGCGGCCATACCATCGCGTGCACGTCAGCGGCTGCGCCAAAGGCTGCGCCCATCCCGGCCCGGCGCCGCTGACGCTCGTGGGCCGTGAGGGGCGCTACGACCTCGTGCGGAACGGGCGCGCGGGCGACCGCCCGGAGGCCCTGGCACAGACCCTGGACGGCATCGATGGGGCGGCGGTGCCATGACCCGCACCTATGAGCGGGACGGCGCGGCCATTTACGCGCAATCCTTTGCCACGATCCGCGCCGAAACCGACCTTCGGCGGTTCAGTGCCGACGAGGCGCGGGTCGCGGTCCGGCTGGTGCACGCCTGCGGCATGCCGGAGATCGCCGCCGCGATCCGCTTCCACCCCGGCTTTGCCGCCGCCGCCCGGCAGGCGTTGCTGCAGGGCGCGCCGATCCTGTGCGACGCCAAGATGGTCGCGCACGGCATCACCCGGCCGCGGCTCCCGGCCGGCAACGAGGTGGTGTGCACGCTGGACGACCCGCGCACGCCGGCGCTGGCCGCCCGCATCGGCAACACCCGCTCGGCGGCGGCGCTCGAGCTGTGGGGCGAGCGGCTCCGCGGTGCGCTGGTGGTGATCGGCAATGCGCCGACCGCGCTGTTCCACCTGCTCGACCTGCTGGACGCCGGGGCGCCGCGTCCGGCAGCGGTCGTCGGCCTGCCGGTCGGCTTCGTCGGCGCCGCTGAAAGCAAGCAGGCGCTGGCGGAGGCGTCGCCGGTCCCGTGGCTGATCGTCGAAGGGCGCCGCGGCGGCAGCGCCATGGCGGTGGCCGCAGTCAACGCGCTGGCGAGCGAGCGGGAATGACGGGCACCCTGCACGTGGTCGGCACCGGTCCCGGCGACCCCGAGCTGATGACGTTGAAGGCCGCGCGGGTCATCGCGGCGGCGCCGGTGGTGGCGTTCTTCGCCAAGCGCGGGCGACCCGGCCACGCCCGCCGCATCGCCGCCGGCCATATCGGCGCCGGGACGCGGCTGCTGCGCTTCGAATACCCCTACACCACGGAGATCGCGGTTGACGACCCGCGCTACGAGCCGGCGCTGACCGGGTTCTATGCCGAGAGCGCGGAGGTGATCGGGGACGAGCTGACGGCCGGCCACGACGTCGCCTTGCTTTGCGAGGGCGATCCGTTCTTTTTCGGCTCGGCGATGTACCTGTTCGACCGGCTCGCGGGCCGCTTCCCGACCGCGATCATTCCCGGCGTCACTGCGATGAGCGGCTGCTGGTCGGCCGCCCGCCTGCCGATGACGCATGGCGACGACGTGCTGACGGTGCTGCCGGGCACGATGGAGCAGGCGGCGCTTGCGGGGAGACTGGCGACGACCGACGCCGCGGTGATCATGAAGGTCGGCAGCAACCTTCCCAAGATCCGCGCTGCCATGGCCGATGCCCGGCTGACCGAGCGCGCCACCCTTGTCGAATTCGGCACCATGCCGGGTCAGCGGATCGTGCCCCTCGTCGACGCGCCCGCGGCGGCGCCCTACTTTTCCCTGGTGCTGGTCCCCGGGCGGCAGCGGCCGCGATGAGCCTGTCCGTCGTCGGCCTCGGACCCGGCGATCCGGCGCTGGTCACGCCGGAAGCCTCGGCAGCGATCGAAGCCGCGCAGGACCTCGTCGGCTACGGCCCGTACCTCGATCGTGCGCCGCCACGGCCCGGCCAGGCGCGGCACCCCAGCGACAATCGGGTCGAGCTCGACCGGGCCCGCCATGCGCTGGCGCTGGCTTCGGACGGACGCCGGGTCGCGGTGCTGTCGGGCGGCGATCCAGGCGTGTTCGCGATGGCGAGCGCGGTGTTCGAGGCGGTCGAGGCGGGGCCGCCCGAATGGCGCGGGCTCGACATCCGGATACTTCCCGGCGTGTCCGCCATGCTGGCCGCGGCGGCCCGGCTGGGTGCGCCGATGGGCGGCGATTTCTGCGCCATCTCGCTGTCCGACAACCTCAAGCCATGGCCGCTGGTGCTGCGTCGCTTGACCGCCGCAGCGGCAGCGGGGTTCGTGATCGCGCTTTACAACCCGTCCTCCCGCGCCCGGCCGTGGCAGTTGGCCGCGGCGCTCGATGCGTTGCGCCCGATCCTGCCGCCGGCGACGCCCGTTGCCTTCGCCACCGCCGTCACCCGCCCGGACGAGCGGCTGCTGCAGACCACCCTCGCCGACGCCGACCCGGCGCAGGCCGACATGCGCACGCTGGTTCTGATCGGCAGTGCGGCGACCCGGTCGATCCGGCGTGCCGATGGCGGCACCTGGCTCTACACGATGCGATCGGCGAGTTGATGCAGCCAAGCGAGCGCCGCCGCCGCATTCGGCACGACGGGCGGCTCCGGCGCCGGCGGGCGCGCCACCAGCAGCACCGGCAGGCACAATGCGCGGGCGGCGTCCAGCTTGGCGGCCGTCGCGTCGCCGCCGGAGTTCTTGGTCACCACCACCTCGATCTGCTCGTCGCGAAGCAGCCCCAGCTCGTCGGACAGTCGAAACGGGCCGCGGGCGGCGATGCACCGGACGCCGGGCGGCAGGGTCTCGGGTGCGGGCGCTTCGACGCTGCGGATCAGGTAGCGGTGCCAGGGTGCCGCGCGGAACGGCGCCAGCTCCTGCTGGCCCACGGTCAGGAACACGCGGCGCGGCGCCGGGCCGAGGGCGGCGACCGCGTCCTCCATGGTCGGCACCTCGGTCCAGCGGTCCCCGGGGCTCGGGGTCCAGGCGGGCCGCCACACCGCCACGCGCGGCACCGAAGCCAAGTGCGACGCCTCCGCCGCGTGGCGGTGCATCTGGCGAGCGAAAGGGTGGGTGGCGTCGATCAGGGCGGTCATCTTCTCGTGCCGCAAATAGGCGGCGAGGCCGGCGATGCCGCCGAAGCCGCCGCGGCGTGCGGGCACGGCGGGCAAGGCGGGCGCCCGGGTGCGCCCGGCCAGGGAGAGGATCGGCCGGAAGCGTGCGTTCGTGGCGAGGGCGCGAGCGATGGCGGACCCTTCGGTCGTGCCGCCCAGGATCAGGATATTCATAGGCCCGAGAGGTTCGTTGACGAGGTCCGGCGTACGTCTCGGTGGTACTCACGCCAATGCACGTCATGGCCGGGCTTGACCCGGCCTTCTCTCGCCGTCGGCAGCAGGTCGTCCCCGGACGCCGCAGATCCCCGGATCGAGTCCGGGGATGACCTGAGTGGGACGACGTCAGACAAGGCCACCCCGGTCGTGGCAGGTCCTCGGATTGAGTCCGCGGATGACGCCAGTGGGAGGCGGAGATAGGGGTGGTCGCTGCCGCCATCAGCGTCATCGGCATCAACGAGGACGGGGTGCTGCCGCCCGATGCGGCCGATGCGGTCGGGGCGGCACGCCTCGTCGTCGGCGGCGCGCGGCATCTCGCGCTGGCGGCCCGGTTCATCCACGGCGAAACCCTCCCTTGGCCCAGCCCGATCGACGCGGCTGTGCCGCGGATGGTAGCGCAGGATGGACCGGTCGCGGTGCTCGCGTCCGGCGACCCGATGTGGTTCGGGGTGGCGAGCCTGCTGCTGCGCCACGTGCCGCTGGAGCGGCTGCGGATCCTGCCGGCGCCGTCGTCGTTCCAGCTTGCCGCCGCCCGGCTCGGTTGGGCGCTGCAGGACACCGAATGCCTGTCCTGCTGCGGCCGCCCGGTCGAAGCGATCGTCCCGCACTTGCAGCCCGGCGCGCGGCTTCTGGTGCTCTCGGCCGGCGCCGCAACGCCGGCGGCGATCGACCGGCAGCTGCAAGCGCGCGGGGTCGCCGCGACGCTCCGCGTGCTCGACACCCTGGGCGGGACCGGCGAGCGCATCCATCCACTCGATGGCACCGAGACGGCGCTCAACATCGTGGCGCTCGAAATCCATGGCCCGGTCGCGGCCACGCTGCCGCTCACGCCGGGTCTCGCGGACGAGCGGTTCGAGCATGACGGGCAGATCACCAAGCGGGAGGTCCGCGCGATGACCCTGGCCGCGCTGGCGCCGCGGCGGGGCGAGCTGTTATGGGACGTGGGCTGCGGCTCCGGCTCGGTGGGCGTCGAATGGATGCTGGCCCATCCGGCGAACCGCACCATCGGCATCGACCGGCACCCCGACCGCGCCGCGCGGGCCCGGCGCAACGCCCTGGCGCTGGGGGTGCCGGCGCTGCTGGTGCTCGAGGGCGAGGCGCCGGACGCGCTCTCCGGCCTGCCGCCGCCGCATGCCGTGTTCCTCGGCGGCGGCGCGCATCGGCCGGGCGTCATCGATGCCGCCTGGTCCGCGCTCCGGCCCGGCGGACGCCTAGTTGCGAACGCGATCGCCCTGCCGACCGAAGCGGCGCTGATCGAGGCGCAACGCCGGCTTGGCGGCATGCTCACCCGGATCGGTATCGAGCGGCTGGAGCAGGTGGGGTCGATGGCGGCATACCGCCCGGCGATGACCGTCACGCAATGGCGGGTGGAGAAGCGGGAGCTTGCAACGGGCCGTTTGACCGAACCGTAGCGCGACCGCCCGGGGCGCATCCGTGACGGATCGGTCTACTTCGGTCGGCAGCCCAGACAGCGACCGAAACGGGCGCCAACTCGGCGAGGCTCCGTCGCGAACTATACGGGCTTCGCCTCGAGCAGACCGATCGCCGCCCCTGTCGTGATGATCCGCTCCAGGCGTAACCCTGCTGACCCAAGCAGTTCCGCATACTCCGCCTGCGTTCGCTCGCGGCCGCCGGCATAGACCAGCATCAGCATTTCCAGCCGAATGGCCGGCGATGGGCGGCCGTCGTCGGGGAGCACGAACTCTGCGATCAACAGGCGGGCGGCGGGGTGCATCGCCGCACGGCAGCGACGGAGGATGGTGCCAGCCCGATCGTCGTCCCAGTGGTGCAGCACCTTCTTCAAAAGGTAGACGTCGCCCGCAGTTGGGACCGAGGCGAAGAAATCGCCCGCGACGACATCGCATCGGTCGAGCACGCCGGCCGCGGCGAGCGATTGCGACGCGGCGTCCGTCATCGCCGCCCGCTCCAGCAGCACACCTCGGGCGCCAGGGTGCCGGGACAGGACCGTCGCGATCAGCGATCCGCGGCCGCCCGCTACGTCGACCACTGTGGCGTTGCCAAACGCATACGACCCGGCGATGGCGTCGTTATCGGCGGCGCTGAGGCTGTCCAACGCCGCCGCGGAGATCTCCCCGGCCTCCGGGTGGGCATTGTAGTAGTCGAACAACGACCACCCGAACACATGCTCGAAGGCAGGCTGGCCGGTCCGTATGCTGAACTCGATCTCGCCCCAGGATTGCCACACCCAGCGCTCGCCTTGCATGATCGAGAAGGCGCGCAACGATCCGGCCACGTCGCTGCGCAGCAACTCGCCGACCGGTGTCAGTGTGAAGCCACGCGCCGCATCGCGAGCGAACACGCCGATGCTGACGAGCGCACGCATCAGCCGCGCCATCGCGTCAGGATGGGCGTCACACGCGGCGGCAAGTTCGATGGCCGACAGGCGCCTTTCCCGGAGATGGTCGGCGATCCCCAGCTTGGCCGCCGCATACAGGGCCTGGGACCGCCAAGCGCCTGACGCCAGCTCCATGAAGGCGGCGGCTGGTTCCACGGTTGCCATCTAGGCCGTCCGCCGGCGCACGCCGTAGAAGGCGGCGAACCCGCGCGGAATATCGATCAAGTCGCGGCGATAGGCGGTTACCCGCAGCCACTGACCCATTGGTATGTAGGGCACATCGGCCCAAAGCCGAAGCTGGGCCGCCTCGGCGATCCGCATGCGCTCGGCGTGGCTGTCGGCCGCGAGCCATGGCGCACGCAGCGCCTCGATCTCGGGGCTGCGCGGCCACCCTGGTGCTCCGTTTTTGCCGTCACCCCGGAAAAACTCGTTGGTGACCGGGGTATGGGCGAAGGCGCCTTCGATCGGGGTGAAGTACACGTTCCAGCCGCCTCGGTCGGGCTTGTCGGTCCGGGCGACCCGGCGCGCCATGGTCGCGTAGTCGGACAGCTGCAGGTCGACGTTCATCCCCGCCCGGCGCAGGAACTCGGCCCCAACTTGCGTGAGCAGCGGGATGTAGCCGCTGCCGGCAGCGCCCAGGACGACAATCCGTTCACCGCGGTAGCCGGCGTCGGCCAGGGCGCGTTTGACAGCGGGATAGTTCGGTTGCTCGCTGACCGCTGCGATCCCTGCGTCGTTGGCGAATGGCGTGCCATGCCCGAACAAGCCGACCCGGTCGCGCCAATAGCGCCCGTCCGTTCCGGCGACCACACGCATCGCGTCGGCCTGATCGATCGCGCCCAACAACGCCCGCCGGATTGCCGGATTGTCGAATGGGGGATGCAAGTGATTGAAGCGCATGCCGCCGATGGACCCGGCTGGCTCCGTGACCTCGGTCCGAACCGCCTGATCCTGCGCCAGGACCGAGACTTGGTCGGCGTTGACGGCCTGCAGCCAATCCACCTCGCCCCGGCGCAGGGCGGAGACCGCCGTCGACGCGTCGTCGATCGTCACCCATTCGACCCGTTCGACGTAGGCGATCTTCGGGCCGGAGGTGTAGCTCGGCGTCCCGTCCCGGCGTGGAAGGTAGGATGGGGACCGCTCGTAAGCCGCCCGCTCGCCGGGGACGAACTCCGACGTCATGAAGCGGTAGGGGCCGCTGCCGATCATCTCCGAGATGGGTCGGGCCGGGTCGCCGTTGGCAATTCGTTCAGGAAGGATAACCGGGGTGATCGCCCCGAGCCCGGCCAATGCCTCCGGCAACAGCGGGAAAGGTTGCTTGAGGCGGAACCGGAACCGGCGATCGTCGAGCGCGGCGAGTTCGTCCGTGGCCGTCAGCAGCGCCTGGCAGAACCCTTCGCGGATCGCGCAGCGCCGTATGCTCGCCACCGCATCGCGGGCCAAAACCGGCGTGCCGTCATGGAAGCTGAGACCCTCGCGTAAGGTCAACTCCCAAACGGTGCCACCAGGATCGACGGTATGCCCTTCGACCATCTGCGGACGGACGACGAAGTTCTCGTCCAACCCGAACAAGGTGTCGAACACCAGATAGCCATGGCTTCTTGTGTGCGGGACACCTGTGAATGTCGGATCGAGGACCACAAGGCCGACGATCGGCACGAAGCGAAGCGGTCGGCTTCGTTCGGCGCGTGCGAGGTGGGGCGTATTCAAAGCCGTCAGAGCAGCAGCCGTGGTGATCAAACTCCTCCGCAACATGGCCGACCTCCGATTCGCTGATTGCAGTACGGGCTGGGCTTTGTCGGCTAGGCCTTTCGCGCGCGTTTGGTGGTCAGACTCCGGGTCTGTTCATTTGCGCATAAGCGGTCGCAAGCGGCTCTTGACGGCGCGTTTCGGCAATGACCGACGAGACGGCGAGCGCGAATAGAATACAGGTTTATCGAGACGGTTTGAACTGCTTCGAACGACGCGACACGATCGCGCTCACAGATTATGAAGTGCGGTCCGTCCGTGCACTGGACGGGTCGCTTGCCGGGGGTTGGTTAGAGGCAGGTTTCCAAGGCTAGTGCCCGCCCGCCTTCTGCCCGCAGCAAGTGCTCCGCCTCGGAGCTTGGCACCGGGCGGCCGAGCCAAAAGCCTTGGGCACCGTGGCAGCCCTGCTCCTGCAGGAGCTGCCATTGGTCCTCCCGCTCGACTCCCTCGGCGATCACCTTCAAGTCGAGCGTGCGGCCCATTTCGATGAGAACGCCCATGAAAGCCGTTTGGCGGGCGTCGATCCCGACCTGCCGGAGGAACAGGCGGTCGATCTTGATGGCGTCCACGGGAAGTGTTTGCAGGTAGGCCAGCGAAGAGTAGCCAGTGCCGAAATCGTCAACCGCGATCTGGATCCCTTGCTCGCGCAAGGCGTGGAGATGGGCGACGGCGACGTCGAGCATCAGGATGCTCTCGGTCACTTCGAGCAGCAGCGCGGATGGCGGTAGACCCGTGCTGGCCAGGACGTCCGTCACCTCCTGGGAGAACTCGGGCCGGGAAACCTGTTGGGAGGAGACGTTGACCGACATCAGCAAGTCTTGCCGGTGGCTTGTCCGCCAGATGTGCAACTGACGCAGTGCCTCCTGCATGACCCAAGAACCGATCGGCACGATCTGGCCATTCTCTTCGGCAAGCGGGATGAAATCGCCCGGCGGCACGAGGCCCCGAGTGGGGTGGCGCCACCGCAGCAGCGCCTCGAACGCATAGACCTGCCCGGTCTGAACGGACACCAGGGGTTGGTAGTGCAGTTCGAACTCGCGCCGTTCGAGGGCCAAGTAGAGGTCTTGCTCCAGTTCGAGACGATGCGCGGCGGAGTCATGCAAATGGCTGTCGAACGTGACCGCCTGATTGCCGCCCTTCCGCTTCGCCGCGTACATCGCCGTGTCCGCTGCCTGCATGAGATCGGCCAATTGGTCCGAGCCGGCCGTTGCGACGCCGATGCTCGTGGTCATGCGGTAGGGACGGCCGGCCAGTTCGAACGGCTCGCAGAACGCGGTGATGATCCGGTCGGCAATCGCCTGAACCGTCGTCATGGGCGCGTCCTCGCAGATGACAACGAACTCGTCGCCGCCCAGCCGAACGACCTGATGCGGCTCTGGCACGTTCTCGACCAGGCGCTTGGCAACGCCGACCAGCAACTCGTCCCCGACGGCGTGGCCCAACGAGTCATTGACGGTTTTGAACCGGTCGAGGTCGAGGAAGATCATCGCGTCCCGGGCGGCGACAGCCGCCGCACGGCTTGCCAGTCGTTCCTCGAGGAAGCGGCGGTTCGGCAGCCCGGTCAGGGCATCATAATGGCGGAGGTGGGCCAGACGGGCCTGCGTCTCCATATCCGAAAGCATCGCGAGGTCGATGATGCGGCGCAACTCTTGCGCGATTTGCAGGTCGACCGCAGTCCAGGGCAGGGCCTGCCCTTTGACTTCGTTGACCCAGGCGGCGAAGGATTTGCGTGGCGACAGTCGGCCGCTTGCCTCATCCATCGCTTTGCCAGGATCGCCGCCCCATTTCAGGGTTTGTGCAACCGCCGGCCGGAACCATGTAATCGCGTCCTCGGGATTGTTCAGGATCGGCAGCGTGAGGACACCGCTCGCAACGTCCGACACGGAAGCAAAAGCGGGCAGGTCGACGCCGAGGCAATGGGTCGCAAGCGTTTCGCCGTCGAAACGCGACCGCATCGCCGCCGTGATCTCGAGCGCTTGTGCCAGATCCGGCGTGCGACCGATCAGGTGCACCTGCCCGCCGATGCGCAAGAGCGCGCCGTCGGCGCGGACGAGTCCAAGAAGCTCGTCGGCCGGCCGGATGAGCGCCGCCGCGACCGACGTCGCACCAAGGGTGCTGGCACTGATCGCGTCCAGCATCGTCTGCCGATTCAATCGCTCGGCCAGCATTTCGGCTTGGCCGGTCGATCCGAGCAGCAACGACATCAGCTGCCCGATCAGGTCACACAGCGCACGCAGATGCGCCGACACGCGCCGCGGTGCGCCGTGATGGCAAATGAGCATGCCCCACAGTGCCTCATCCTGCACGAGCGAGATCGCGAGCGTCGCGCGGACGCCCATGTTGCTCAAATACTCGATGTGCAGCGGCGAGATGCCGCGAAGATTGCAGAAGGTCATATCGAGCGGGCAATCATCCTGCAGCGCCGGATGGGCCAGGACGGGGACGGGCGTGTAGCCCACATCAGCGATCACCCGCACCCGCTGCAGCAGGTACATGCGCCGGGCTTGCTTGGGGATGTCGCTGGCCGGGTAGCGCCAGCCAAGCAGGGGTTCCAGCGCCGGGTCGCGGGCTTCGGACACCACGTCGCCATGACCGTCCCGATTGAACCGGTAGGCCATCACTCGATCGTAGCCGGTGAGTGCCCGGATCTCGCGCACGGCAATGTCGCACAATTGCTGCCGCGTCGTTGCTTGGCGCATCGACTGGATCACCGAGTGCGCGCGTGCGAGCAGGATGTCGCGCTCGCCCTCTTCGCCGAACGGCTCGAATTCGACGTAGATCCGATCCTTGAGCCGGTGGACCACGACGTTGCAGCGCGGCCGGGTCGCCACCGGCATCTCGGCCGAGCAGATGCGGGTCAGCACACCGCCATCGTCGCGCAGCGCCGCCTCGATCGCCGCCCGGGCTTCGACACCGATCACGTCGTCCAAGCTTTGCCCGAGCACGCCGGGATCGAGGTTTGCGCTCGTGTGACTGATGCGCAGGTCGCTCGCCCGAGCAACCAGCAATGCGCCCTCCGGCTGGATCGATCCCGGCGTGTGGATCGGCTCGCGGTCGCACGTGGTGAGATCCGCCGCGGCATGCGCGATGAACGGGTCAGTCGTAGCAATCATGTCGAGGCTCTCCATCGGCTCGCGTCCATCCATGCGCCGATCGCGTCGAACGTCCGCTCGGCGCCGGCAATCACATGCGGGACGGCGGCTGGCCGGGACGCGCCGAAGAAATCCAACGCGAACCGGAAACGTCGCCAAGCCGTGCTGACGGCGGGCCCACTCGCGGCGAAGAAGTGCGCCGTCTCCGCACCTTCGAGGCCGATCCTGAGTAAGTGGCGGTGGACAAGCTGGCTGCCGAGGGCCGATCCCTCCAGCACGTATTGTGCACCAAACGCGTGGGCGAACGAGGGCAGGTGCGGCAATGCTGCTGGCGGAGCGGGGGCCGGCAGCGGTCGCGCCGGGTCGAGCCAACGCAAATCTTCGGCCAGCAGCGTCACCCGGCTCCGGGCGGCGAGGTCGATGCCAAGCACTGTCCAGTCCGAAAACGCGGCGAGGGAAGTCTCCAGCGGTTGGTAGAGGCTGTGGAAACGACGCAAGCACGACAGGTAATCAGCTCGCGTCGCGATCGATCGCGGCAGATCGATCCTTTCCTCGATCACGCGGTGGCGACGAGCAGTCTCCTCGCGCAGGCGAACGGAGAGTGCGATCGATAAGTCCGCGGGTCCAACATCGGGCGGTAGGTAACCGCTTGCGACGGGCTGCATCGGGCGAAGCGTAACGGCATGGCTCATAGAACCGGCTTACAGGCAACATATTGAGAAAAGATGAATGAGGAGCCAGAGGGGCCCCATCCGCGCAAGACGTGACGATGACCTATCGCTGGCCTGATACGGCACGAGCGTATCGGGGACGGCCATCGAGGTGGCGCGGGCGACCCGCCGACAAGGGCTCCGAGTTGACAGCGGCCCCACAACGGCGAATCCACAGCTATCTGCCGACGGTGACGGTCGAGACGCGGTCCCGGAGGTCGAGCTTGGCCGCTCGATGCATTATCGGCCGAGCACTGGGCTCAGCAGCGGGGAAAAGGGCTATGAAGCAGTGATCGTCGCCGGCGTCGGATGCCGCCGTGGTTGCCCGGCCGGGGACGTCGTGGCAGTCGTGCGGGACGCCGAGCGTCGGGCGGGTTGTGCGGTGGGCGTGCTGGCGGCGCCGGCGTTCAAGCGGTCGGAGGCCGGCTTGGCCGAGGCGGCCGGGATGCTCGGCGTGCCGCTGCTGTGGGTGTCGGACGCGGAGCTGGCCCGGGCGCAGCCCGGCTGCGTGACCCGGTCCGCGGCCGCCCTGCGCGCGACCGGCTTCGCTTCGGTTGCCGAGGCCGCCGCCCTTGCCGGATCACGCACCTTGCTGCTGCCCCGCATCGTGCACGGCGCCGCCACCTGCGCCTTGGCGACGGTTTCAGAAGGCCCGCGACCTTTGGCGGCGCCAGGGCAGCGCCCGGACCTCGTCTCGGCATGACCGTCCACTTCATTGGCGCGGGCCCCGGCGCCGCTGACCTGATCACCGTCCGTGGCCGCGACCTGCTCGCCGCCTGCCCGGTCTGCCTGTACGCCGGCTCCGTCGTGCCCCCGGCGTTGCTCGCCCATTGCCCGTCCGGCGCGCGCCTGGTGGACACGGCGCCGCTCGATCTCGACCAGATCGAGGCCGAATTCGTGGCCGCGCACGAGGCCGGGCAGGACGTGGCCCGGCTGCATTCCGGCGACCTTTCCTTGTACAGCGCGGTCGCCGAGCAAGTCCGTCGCCTGCGCCGGCGGGGCCTCCCCTTCACGTTGACGCCCGGTGTGCCGGCGTTCGCCGCCGCCGCCGCCCTGTTCGGCTCGGAGCTTACTCTGCCGGAGACGGTGCAGACGGTGGTGCTGACCCGCTGGCCCGGCCGGGCCAGCGCGATGCCGGACGCGGAGCAGCTAGAAACCTTCGCCGCAACCGGCGCCACGCTGGCGATCCATCTCGCCATCCCGCAGCTGGCCGCCGTCGTCGGCCGCCTCACCCCGATCCTGGGCGCCCACTGCCCCATCGCCATCGCGGTGCGCGCGAGTTGGCCCGAGCAGCGGCTGGTGCGCGGCACGCTCGGCACGATCGAGGCGCTGTTCGCCGCGGCGCCGGCCGGACGCACCGCCCTGATCCTGGTCGGCCGGGTACTCGCGCAGGAGGGGTTCGCCGAGAGCGCGTTGTATCGTTCCGGCTATCCGAGGCAGTTCCGCTCGTGAACCGGCCGCGCCGGGGTGCGTCCGACCAGCCGGCCGTCGCGGTCGAACACCACGACGTCGAGCGCGGTGCCGCTCCCGTCCAGCGCCGCCGCAGCCGTTTGCCATGCGGAGGCGGCCACGCGGTCGCCCAGCGCCGGGCAGCGGTCGAATGCTTCGGCGACGGTGTTGGCGGCCGCCACCGCCGGGCCGTCGGCGCCGGCCCAGGCCGCCAGCGCCGACATGTCGGCGCTGCCCCGCTTCGAATGCAGGTCGAGCCGGCCTTGCGCCAGCTTGGTCATCTTGGCGACCCCGCCGGCCACCGTGACCCGCGCAACCGGGTGGGTGCGCAAGTATTTGAGCATGCCACCGGCGAAGTCGCCCATCTCCAGCAACGCGACGTCGGGCAGGCCGTGCAGCCGCGCCACCGCCGCCTCGGACGTCGACCCGGTGCTGCCGGCGACGTGCGCCACGCCCATCGCCCGGGCGACGTCGATGCCGCGATGGATGGTGTCGATCCAGGCGGCGCAGGAATACGGCACCACGACCCCGGTGGTGCCCAGGATCGACAAGCCGCCGACGATGCCGAGCCGTCCGTTCAAGGTCCGCTCGGCCAGGCGCTCGCCACCCTCGACGCCGATCGTCACCACCGCGCCGGGCGGGTCCTGCACCTCGGCCAGTGCGGCGCGGATCATGGCGCGGGGCACCGGGTTGACCGCGGGCTCGCCGACCGGCAGCGGCAGGCCGGGCCGGGTCACGGTGCCGACGCCGGGTCCGGCGCGGAAGGTGACGCCGGCGCCTGGCTCCACCCAGACCTGGACCAGGGCCCCGTGGGTCACGTCCGGGTCGTCGCCGGCGTCCTTGACCACCGCGGCGTAAGCGCGACCAGCCTCCACACGCGCTTCGGCCAGGGCGAACGCAGCCCGGCCGCCGCGGGGCAACGGGATCTCCACGGGATCGGGAAACGACCCGGTCAGCAGGGCCGCATAGGCCGCCTTGGCCGCCGCGGTCGCGCAGGCCCCGGTCGTCCAGCCTCGGCGGAGCGGTTCGGTCACTTGGATCCATATAAGGCGCAGGGCGCTGCGCTGCACCCGGAAGGGGACGGTCGTCCCCCCTTTGACTTGCCTTGACGTCCGGGTGGTTGATCGCGGCGGCGCGGTCGGGGTCGGGCAAGACGACCGTGACGCTCGGGCTGGTCGCGGCGCTGCGGCGGCGGGGCGTTGCGGTGCGCACGGCGAAATCCGGGCCGGATTACATCGACCCGGCCTTCCACGCCGCCGCATCCGGCCAGGCGGGCACCAACCTCGACAGTTGGGCGATGCCGCCCCCCTTGCTCGACGGGCTGGCCGGCGCCGGCGACGGCATGCTGGTGGTCGAAAGCGCGATGGGGCTGTTCGACGGCGTCGCCGGGCCGGCCGGCCGCACCGGCGCTTCGGCAGACCTCGCGGAACGGTTCGCGCTGCCGGTGCTGCTGGTGCTCGACGTGTCCGGCCAGTCGCAGACCGCGGCCGCGGTGGCGCTCGGACTCGACCGCTACCGGCCCGGCGTCCGCGTCGGCGGCGTCATCCTGAACCGGGTCGGCAGCCCGCGGCACCGTGACGGCGTCGCCGCCGCGCTGGCCGGCATCGGCCTGCCGGTGCTCGGCGCCATTCCGCGCGACCCGTCGATGAGCCTGCCGGAACGCCATCTCGGCCTGGTGCAGGCGCAGGAGCATCCCGACCTCGACCGCCATCTCGCTGTCCTCGCCGACATGGCCGAGCGCTGCCTCGACCTCGACGCGATTGTCGCCGGCGCCGGGCCGTTGCGGCTGCGGCCGGGGACGACCGCCGCGATGCCGCCGCCGGGTCAACGCATCGCCCTGGCGCAGGACCGGGCGTTCAGCTTCATCTACCCGCATCTGCTGGCCGGCTGGCGCACGGCCGGGGCCGAGATCCTGCCGTTCAGCCCGCTGGCCGATCAGGCGCCGCCGCCCGGCGCCGACGCCTGCTGGCTGCCCGGCGGCTATCCCGAGTTGCACGCGCCGCATTTGGCCGCGGCCGCCCGTTTCCAGGCGGGGCTGCGCGGGTTCGCCGCCACCCGGCCGGTGCATGGCGAGTGCGGCGGCTTCATGGCGCTCGGCGCCGCCTTGATCGACGCCGACGGCGCCGCCCATCCGATGGCAGGCCTGCTCGGGCACGTCACCAGCTTCGCCAGCCGCCGCATGACGCTGGGCTACCGGGACGCGACGCTGCTCGCTGACGGCGTGCTGGGCCCGGCCGGCTCACGCCTGCGCGGCCACGAGTTCCACTACGCCCGTTGCACCGACCTCGGGACGGATGCCGCGCTCGCGACCCTGGTCGACGGACAAGGCAAGGAATTGGGCCCGGCCGGCGGCAAGCGGGGCCGGGTCACCGGCGGCTTCTTCCACGCCATCGCCCGGGCGGATTGACCGCGCGACCCGTGCAGGAAGCGGGGCAGATCTAGAGCACTTCCCGAGCCAATCGGCTCGGAAGCAGTGCTCTAAAACTAAGTGGATTGAGCAACTTAGTCCGACAAAACTGATCCGGTTCGGTCGGATGTTGCTCTAGATGAACTGCCCGCGCAGAAAGCCGAGCGCTGGGAGCGGGGTCCATTGCCGCGGCAGCTCCTCGCGCCGCACCGGGGCGACGCTGTATTGCGGCGGCGGCTGGCGGCAGCTCTGGAAGAGAGCGGCATAGGCCCGCACCTGCTGCTCGCGCCAGGCCCGGTCGGCGAGCGCCCGCTCCCGGCTGGGAAAGATCTCCGCGACCCGCGTCTTGCGTCCGACCGACGCCACCACGGCCCACAGCGTGTCGTCCCGGCGCGAGCGGAACTCGATGACTGCACTCAACGTGCGCGCGTCTCAGGCATCGCGGAGCCCTCCATCGGCTCGATATTGGCAGGCCGAACGGGCCGGGCAAGGCCAAAGTCTCGGGATGGCCGAGCCGGCGCCGACGGGCCAGGATGGCGCATGCGGATCGCCACCTTCAACGTCAACGGCGTCACCAAACGCCTGCCGCAGCTGCTTGCCTGGCTGCGCGCCACCGAACCGGACGTTGCGTGCCTGCAGGAGCTGAAGGCCGAGCAGGACGCCTTCCCGCAGGCGGCGTTGGCGGCGGCCGGCTACGAAGCGGCATGGGTCGGCCAGCGCAGCTGGAACGGGGTCGCCATCCTCGCCCGCGGCGCGGCGCCGGTGGTGACCCGCACGGTCCTGCCGGGCGACGCCGCCGACCGGCAGGCGCGCTACATCGAGGCGGCGGTGGAGGGCGTGCTGGTCGGCTGCTTGTATGCCCCGAACGGCAACCCGCAGCCGGGACCGAAATTCACTTACAAGCTGGGATGGACCGAGCGGCTGATTGCCCACGCCGCGACCCTGCACACGGCCGGCGTCCCGGCGGTGCTGGCGGGCGACTACAACATCATCCCCACCACCGCCGACATCTACAACGAACGGTCCTGGAAGAAGAACGCCTTGCTGCAGCCGGAGCCGCGCGCGCAGTTTGCCCGGCTGGTGGCCGCCGGCTGGACCGACGCCTTGCGGCACCTCCATCCGGAGCAGGCGCCATGGACGTTCTGGAGCGTGTTCCGCGACAGCTTCGCCCGCGACGCCGGCATGCGCATCGACCATCTGCTGCTGAGCCCGGCTGCCGCGACGCGGCTGCGTGACGGCGGGGTGGACCGCGAATTGCGCGGGGCAGCGGGCGCGTCGGACCATGCCCCGGCCTGGATCACGCTGCGCTAAGAACCCTCCCCCGCGTTTGCCGCGCTTGTGTTCCGGCGGCCGGGGGGACTAAGGCTGCGTGCGCGCCCATTCGGCGCGGTTCGCAGGAGCATGGGACATGGTCGGTTACAGGGTCGCGGTTGTCGGTGCCACGGGTGCTGTCGGACGCGAGATCCTGAAGACCTTGGCCGAGCGCAACTTCCCGGTCAGCGAGGTCGCCGCCGTGGCGTCGGCCCGCTCTGCCGGCCAGGAGGTGAGCTTCGGCGACAAGCAGGTGCTCAAGATCAAGAATCTGGAAACGTTCGACTTCGCTGGCTGGGACATTGCCTTGTTCAGCCCGGGTGCCGCGGTCAGCGCCGTGCACGCGCCGCGTGCGGCCGCCGCGGGCTGCCTCGTGATCGACAACACCAGCCAGTTCCGCATGGAACACGACGTGCCCTTGGTGGTGCCGGAGGTGAACCCGCAGGCGCTGGGCCGCATCCGGCGCGGCATCGTCGCCAACCCGAATTGCAGCACCATCCAGATGGTGGTCGCGCTGAAGCCGCTGCATGACCGCTTCCGGGTCAAGCGGGTGGTGGTCGCGACCTACCAATCGGTGTCCGGCGCCGGCAAGGACGGCATGGACGAGCTGTGGGGCCAGTCGCGGGCGATGTATGTCAACGACCCGATCAAGCCGCAGGAGTTCACCAAGCAGATCGCGTTCAACTGCATCCCGCACATCGACAAGTTCATGGACGACGGCTCGACCAAGGAGGAGTGGAAGATGGCGGTGGAAACCCGCAAGATCCTCGATCCCGATATTCTCGTCGCCGCCACCTGCGTCCGCGTGCCGGTGTTCATCGGCCATTCGGAGGCGGTCACGGTCGAGTTCCACGATCCGGTCACCGTCGGCGAGGCGCGGGCGATCCTGCGCGAGGCGCCGGGCGTCGTGGTGCAGGATAGCCGGGACGACGGCGGCTACATCACGCCGATCGACTGCGTGGGCGAGGACGCGACCTATGTCAGCCGCATCCGCAAGGACCCGACGGTGGAGCACGGGCTGCAGTTCTGGTGCGTGTCGGACAATTTGCGCAAGGGCGCCGCGCTCAACGCCGTGCAGATTGCTGAGACGATTGTCGCACAGGGGCTGCTGAAGACGGCGGCATAGCGGCCCGGCCAACCACGTCATCCCCGGGCTTGACCCGGGGATCTGGGCACCGCCGGAACGACTACGAACACGGCGGGCAAGAGATGGCCGGGTCGAGCCCGGCCATGGCGTCTAGGAACGCTTGCTACCCAGGTTTACAGCGCTCCGCTGACCCATTCCTTCAAGGCACTCTTGGGCGCCGCGCCGACCTTGGTCGCCACCGGCTTGCCGTCCTTGAACAGGATCATGGTCGGGATCCCGCGCACGCCATATTTGTTCGGCGATTCCGGGTTATCGTCGATGTTCACCTTGGCGACCGTCAGCTTGCCTTTGTTCTCGGCCGCGATCTCCTCGAGGGCCGGGGCGATCATCTTGCAGGGGCCGCACCACTCCGCCCAGAAATCGACTAGCACTGGACCGGAGGCGTTCAGCACCTGCGCTTCGAAGCTGTCGTCGTTCACGGCCACCGTGTTCTCGCTCACCCTGATCTCCTGCCAATCCTTGAGCGCAAGAGTTGGGCAGGGGCGCGAGTCGGTTCAAGCCGGGCGCGGCGCTACCGCCAATAGCCCTGGATGAGGTTGCCGTACTGGTCGTAGGAGGGCGGGATCCATACCCGCCCCTGCCGCTGCGCCAGTCCGTTGTAGCCGTTGTAGCCGTTGTAACCGTTATAGCCGGGCGCGGCGTAGCCGTTGTAGCCCGGGTTCACCGGTGCGTTGTAGCTCGGCAGCACGGGCACCGGCGGCAGGGCGTTGGGCGGCGAGACCGGGCGGTCGCGCCCGCGTTGCGCGGTTGCCGGCGCCGTTCCGGCCGCCAAGGCCGCCGCCAATACCGCGCCGAACACGAACAGCCTGACCATGCCCACCTCCCGCCCGCGACAGGACATAGAACTAGGCCGATTCGGTTCCAGACCAAGCCCCGGCCACTCCGGGCGAGTGCGCGTCGAGCAAATGGTCCGGCAGTTCGGTGGCCGCCGCATCTTCGGTCCATACCAGCCAGCATTGCACCGGCCGACCGGGGAACAGACGCCGCAGGACCGCGCGGTAGGCTGCGAGCTGCCTGAGGTAGCGCACCGGGGTTGCCCCCGCCTCCGCCGGCGCCGTCCGGCCGGTCTTGAAGTCCGCCAGCACCACCCGGTCCGGCAGCACCGCCATCCGGTCCACCACGCCCGACACGACGTGGTCGCCGACCAAGCCCGACAGCGGCTGCTCCGCCCGTCCCGCCGGGCCGAACAGCGGCGCCAGCTCCGGCCGGACCAGCACCGCCATGACCTGGCGCAGCACGTCGGCGCGCGCGGGCCCGTCCAATCCGGATTGCCCGAGCCAGGCTTGTCCCGCTGCCTCACGCTCGCCGGCCGGCAGTGCCGGCAAGTGCTGCAGCAACTCGTGAACGGCGGTGCCGCGGGCGAAGCGCGGCCCGCTCGCGGCGGCCAGCGGCGACGAGGCAGCCGGCACCGGGCCGAAGAACGCGCCGGTCGGGCGGCTCGGCGCCAACGGCCGCGGCAGCGCCGGCTCGTCCGGCAGCGGCGCCGGGGTCCAGTCGCCGGGCCGCCCGGCCCAATGCGGCAGCGCTGCCGCCGGAGCGGCGGTGCTGGCGGCGTGGGGGCGGGGCGCGTCGACCTGCGAGCTGCTCCGGACCAGCATCTCGCCGCCCCAGCCGCCCGTGAACGGCACCGCCTCGGCGCCGGTCCGCTCGAAGCCGCGGCGGACCGCCTCATACCAGCTGGTCTCGGCCGGCGGCCGCTGTCCGGACTGCCAGCCGCACACGATCAGCCGGTCCTCGGCCCGGGTCAGCGCCACATAGAGCAGGCGATTGTACTCCCGCATGCGCAACGCGTCCGCCCGCCCCGCCGCCTCGGACCAGGCGGGACCGCGCAGTTCCGAACGCGGCGCCCATAACGGTACCGCGACGTCGCCGGCCGCGCACCAGGCGAGGCCCGTCCGCTCCGGCGGCGGCAAGCCGGTGGTGTCCGGCAGGATCACCAACGGCGCCTGCAAGCCTTTGGCGCCGTGCGCCGTCATCACCCGCACCGCCGAGCCGGCACCGCCCGCCTCGCGCTTCACCTCCGCGCCCGAGCGCCGCATCCAGTGCACGAAGCCCTGCAGGCCCGGCGGATGCAGCCGCGTGTAGGCAAGCGCCGCGTTCAGCAGCTCGTCGATCGGCTCCGCCGCTTCCGCGCCGAGCCGGGCCAGCAGCCGGGCGCGCCCGCCGAGCGGCCCCAACGCCTCGGCCAACAAGGCGTGCGGCGTCACGTAGTCGGCCCGGTGCGCCAGCGCCGACAGGAAGCGCCACGCCGCCGCCCAGTCCGGCCGCTCCTCGGCCCGGCGCTGCAGCGTGGTCCACAGCGACGCCTCACGGCCGAGCGCCAGATCCATCAGGCTGTCGTCGCTCAAGCCGCCGAGCGGGCTCGTCAGCACCGCGGCCACGCTGAGCTGGTCGTCGGGCAGCAACACGGCGTCGCAGGCCGCGAGCAGATCCTGCACCGCCGCCTGTTCCGTCAGCTTCAGCCGGTCGAGCCCCGCGACCGGCACGCCGCGCGCCTTCAACGCCCGCACCAGCGCGGTCGAGAACGCGTTGCGCCGCCGCACCAGGATCAGGATGTCGCCGGCCTCGAGCGGACGCCCCTGGCTGATCAGCTCGTCACCCGCCGCCAGCAGGCCAGCGACGTGGGCGGCGATGCCGTCGGCCAGCAGTTGCGGCGCCGAGGTCAGGCCCAGGTTCACCTCCGGCACGAGCCAATTGCCGGGCGGCTCGGTTGCCGGCGCCGGGGCGAGCGGCCACAGCTCGACCCGGCCGGCGGCGCCGGCGCGGTCGGGATAATGCCGCAGCTCGGCGCCGTCGGCGACGCCGTCCGATGCCGCGGCGTCGGCGAACACCGCGTCCACCAAGCCCAGCACCGGCGCGGTCGAGCGGAACGACACGTCCAGCGTCACATCGCGCCAGACCTGGCCGCTGCCGGCGACCCGGCCGGACATCTGCGCCCGCGAACGGGTGAACTCGGCCGGGTCGGCGCCCTGGAACGAGTAGATGCTCTGCTTCGGGTCGCCGACCGCGAAAAAGGTGCGGCGGTCGCCTTCGCGCGTCCCCAGCCCGGCGAAGAACTCCTCCGTCAGGCGGTGGGCGATCCGCCACTGCTCCGGCGCGGTGTCTTGAACCTCGTCCAGCAGCAGGTGGTCGATCCCGCCATCGAGCTTGTACAGCACCCAGGCGGCGCCGGGGTCCTCGAGCAACCGCTCGGCGCGGCCGATCAGGTCGCCGTAGTCCAGCAGCCCGGAGCGCTGCTTCTGCGCCGCGTACGCGTCCAGCGCCGGCGCCACCAGCCGCAGCAGGGCCGCCGTCGCTTCGGCGCAGCGCACGGCGCGGCGGCGGTCCTCGACCGCGATCACCCGCGCCTGCTCGGCCTCGAGCGTGGTGCGGATCCAGGACTGCGCCTTGTGCAGCTTCTCGTTGGGAAAGCTGCCGAACGAGCGGGCCTTGTTCTGCGCGCCCTGGAACTCGCCCAGCCAGTCGGTCCAGCACGCCTGGCGGTCGGCCGGCGGCAAGCCGAGCCAGGCCAGCATCTGCCCTGCCCGGTCCCGCGCGCCGGGCGAGCCCTCCTCGGCGATGCGCCACAACGCCGCGTGCACGTCCTCCTCGGCGGACCAGGCGACCGCGTCGGCCAGCACCTCGGCCTCCGACGCCGCCGTGCAGCGGGCCGCTTGCCACACCAGCGACTCGCGCCGGTCGGCCGGGACCGCCATCAGCGGCGCCAGCCGCGCCCGGTCGGCCTGCAGCGCCTGCACCACGTCGGCGAAGTCGTCGGCCCGCACCAAGGCGGCAACCAGCGCCACCGGCCCGGCGTCGGCCCGCGCCAGCACGTCTTCCCGCGCCGCCTGCATCTCCGCCTCGGCCTCGACCTCCTCGACCAGTTGGAAATGCGGGCTGATCGCCGCTTCCAGCGGGAAGCGGCGCAGCAGCCCCTGGCAGAAGGCGTGGATGGTGCCGATGCGCATGCCGCCGGGCAGGTCGAGCACCTCGGCGAACAGGGCCCGGGCCGCTTGCCGGACCGCGTCGGTCGGCAGCACCTCCAGCTCGACCAGCGCCGCGTCGAGCGCCGGGTCATCGAGCGTGACCCAGCGGCCCAGCCGATGCTGCAGCCGCAGCGCCATCTCCGCGGCGGCGGCCTTGGTGAACGTCAGGCACTGGATCCGCGCCGGATGCGCCCCGCCCAGCATCAAGCGCAGGATGCGGTCGGTCAGCAGCTTGGTCTTGCCCGAGCCGGCGGAGGCCTCGACGAAGGCCGAGACGGCGGGGTCGGACGCCTGCGACTGCTCCTCGATGGCGCGGGCGCGCGGGGCGAGGCGGTCGAGCACGGTGTCCATCATTCGTCCCCTGTCGCCGACCACTCGGCCACGCGGGCGAGCTGCGCGTAGTCGGTGAAGCGCGGCGCGGCGCCGGGATGCGGCTGCGACAGATAGGGCTGGGCGGGATCGTCGAACCGCGCGACCAGCTCGGCGAAGCGCGCGCCGGCTTCCGCCGCTTGGGCCGCGGTCGCGTCGGGCGAGCCCTTGAACAGGGTGGTTTCCTCGCCGGGCACGAAGCCGCCGGTCAGGCGCCAATAGGTCAGCTCCGCCGCCTCGCCGCGCCGTTCCTCGCCGAACCCGCCGGCCGCCGCCATCGCCGCCTCCAACGGCAGTTGCGGCGCATACCCGGCCTCGACCGCGCGCCCGGTCGGCACGACGCCGGTCTTGTAGTCGAGTATGGCGAGCCGCCCGTCCGGACGGAGCTCGATCCGGTCGGCCCTGGCGTTGAGGGTGAAGTCGAGGCCGGGCAGCGCCCAGCTCCCCTTCACTTCCACCGTCACCTCGGCCGCCCGCGCCACCTGCCGGTCGGCTTCCCGGGCAGCGACCCAGTCGGCGATGCGCATCAGGCGGGGCCGCCACCAGGCGACCAGCGCCGGCCGCAGCGGCCTGCCCTCCAGCGCTTCGGCCATCGCCGCGCGCAGCCGGGCCGCGGCGTCGGCGGGGTAGGGCGCCGGCAAGGCGCGCACCCAGGCGGCGATCGCGCCATGCACCAGGTTGCCGAAATCGGCGTTCTCCACCGCCTGCTCGAGCGGCTCCAGCGCCTTCAGCCCCAGCACGTGCCGCGCATACAAGCCATACGGGTCGCGCAGCCAGGTCTCGACCTCGGTGACGCCGAGTTGGCGCGGGCGGCTGGCCAGCGGCGGGCGCGGCTGCGGCGGCCGTACCGGCGCCGGCGCCCCGTCGGGATGGTCGAGCTGGCGCGCCCAGTCGGCCGCCGGGCTGCGCGGCAGCGCCGTGCCGTGCCCGGCCAGGAACGCTTCCAGCCGCACCACCCAGCGGGCCGGCACCGCGGGCGCGCCATCGCGGCGACGCGGGCAGGACAGCACCACACGCGGCGCCGCCGAGGCCAGTTGGGAGAAGTCGTGCGCCATCTGGCCCACGGCCTGCTCGGGCGAGGCGAGGCCGGCGTCGCGGCGCATCGGCCGGCTCATCCACGGTCCGGGGTCGGCAGCGGGCGGCCACACCGCCTCGGCCAGGCTGCCGAGCACCAGCACGTCGAAGGCTTGCAGCCGCGCTTCGAGCAAGCCGAGAATCGCCACCCGCGGATGCTCGGTGCCGTGCCGCCCACGCAACGCCCGCCGGGTGCGCACCACGGCCCCTTGCAGGCTGGCGTCGAGCAGCCCCGGCAAGGTCCGCACCGGCTGCGGCGGGATCATCGGCAAGGCCGCCACCAGCGCGGCTAGGTGCGTGGCGAGCGCCTCGCCCTCCTCGAGCGCCCATAGCCGGGCGGCGCCGGGCCGCTCGGCGGTGGCAGCGGCGGCTTCGCCGGCTTCGATCAGCGCCCGCAAGGCGGCATCCGGGGCCACGTCGCCCGCCGCCGCGACCGCCAGCAGCGGCGCCAGGCACGCCTCGATGCGGTCCACGAACGCGGCCAGGTCCTCGGCATCGGCCTTGGCCCGCACCGCCGCGCGCAGCCCGGCGATGCCAGGCGGCGGCGCCGGCCCGCGCAACACCCGCCGCTCGAGCCAGCGTGACCGGGCCCGGCACTCGGCCGGCCGCAGCCCGAACGAAGCCAGCGGGTGCTTCAGCACCGACAACAAGGCGACCGGCGCGAACCCGTCGGCCACCGCGCGGGCCAGCAGCCGCAGAAAGGCGCCCGGCGGCGTTTCCGCCAGCGGTTCGCCGGCGCTGTCGTCCACCACCACGCCGAACCGCCCCAGCTCGGCCGCGACCCGCGCCGCCAGCGAGCGGTCCGGCGTCACCAGCGCCGCCCGCGCGTGCCGCGTTTCCAGCGCCTCGCGCAGCACCAGCGCGATCGCCACCGCCTCCTCCTGCCCGTCCGCCGCCTCGAGCCGCTCCAGGCCCCGCACCTCGGCGGCGAACGGCTCGCGCCAGGTGCCCAGCGCCCGCGCCGGCAGCAAGGCACGCCGCACCAGCTCGCCCCGCCCGTCGAGCGGGTCGGGCGCGTCCGCGAGACGGTGCGGGAACGGCCGGACGTCGCCGCGGGTCGCGCCGAGCAGGCCGAGCAGCCCGCGCAGCCCGGCTTGCGGATGGCTGTCCTCGAGATGGTCCCAGTGCTCGTCGTGCATGGCGTGGTCCAACCCGGGCAGCACGATCGCACCCTGCGGCAGCCGGGCCACCACGCGCATCAGCGCGGCCGCCGCGCGGTTGCCGCCCGGCATTCCGGCCACCACGACGGGATAATCCGGCGGCGCCCGTTCCCACGCCGACGCTTGCGCGTCCAGCAGGCGAACGCCGCGGGCGGCCGCGTCGATCTTGCCGGCGGCGGCCAGGAAACCGGGCCAATGCGCGGTCACGATCTGCAGGAAAGTCAGCGTGTCGGCCCAGTGCGCGGCGTAGTCGGCCGCCACCAGGCGGGGCAGCGCCTCGGCCAGGTCGACCCCTTCGCGATGCGCCTCGTCCAGCAGCCGGGCCAGCTCAGCCGCGAGCAGCCAGGCGCGATCCGCGGTGGCCGGCGCGCCATGCCGCCCTTCCAGCGCCATCACCAGCCGGGTCAGGGCCGCGAGCCGCTCCGCGTCGCCCACCGCGGGCGGCAGGCCGAGCGCCCCGGCCAGCGTGAGCGGCGCCTCGTCCAAGGCGCCGATGGCGCCGATGCGCGGCAGCAGCAGCGGCTTGCCCTCGGCGGCCGCCAGGAAGGTTTCCGTCAGGGCCCGCGCCGCCCGCCGGGTCGGCACGAGGAACAAACCGTCGGCGCAGCGCAGCGGGTCGTCGCTGCGCGCCAGCCACCACGCGGCCAGGGTCGGCAGGAACGGGACGCCCGGCTGGATCGTGTACAGGTTCAAAGCCGCGTCTCCCAGCCGGCCAGCACCGCCCGCCGCCCGTTACCCTCGGTCGACAGGGTGACCAGCAGCGCGTCCGCCGGGCGCAGCGCGCCGAGCCGGTCCGGCCACTCCACCAGCGCGACCTCCGCCTCGTCCCAGCCGAGCTCGGCCAAGTCCGCCGCGCCGTCCAGCCGCCACAGGTCGAAATGCGCCACCGGTCCGAGCGGCGAGTCGTAGGTCTGGACCAGCGTGTAGGTCGGGCTCGGCACCTCGAGCTCCGGATCGCCCAGCAGCGCCCGCAGCAGCGCCCGGGCCAGGGCGCTCTTGCCGGCGCCGAGCGGCCCGTCGAGCAGCACCACGTCGCCACGCCGCAGCAGCCCGGCCAAGCGGCGGCCGAGCGCCTCGGTCGCCGCCGGGTCGGGCAGGAAGATCTCGCGCATCCCCCAGCATGCCAAGCGCCGTCGAGTCCGGAAAGGGAGGGTGAACGGCCGCGCCCCAGGCTGCCCTCCGACAATTCCAAACTTGATCCGCGCCGTGGTATGGCTGAATTCGCAGCCACGCGGCTTGGACGCGACCGGAACGCGATGGGGACTGGGGGGAGAGTTCGGCTTGCTGTTCAATTCCTACCAGTTCATTTTCGCCTTTCTGCCGGTCGTGCTGGCAGTCTGCTTCCTGTTGGCGCGGATGTTCGGCGGCGGCGTCGCTCAACTATGGCTGACGGCGGCGTCGCTCTATTTCTACGCGAGCTGGAACGCCAAGTACCTGCCGCTGCTGCTCGGCTCGATCCTGTTCAATTACGGCATTGCGCGGCTGCTGGTGCGGACCGGCGACGAAGGCCGGCGCCGCACCCTGCTGCTGACGGCCACCGCCCTCAACCTGGCCCTGCTCGGCTATTACAAGTACACCGACTACTTCTTCGACACGGTGAACTCGGTCGCGGGCACGCAGTTCTCGTTCGCCGCACTCGCCTTGCCGCTCGGCATCAGCTTCTACACGTTCCAGCAGCTCACTTTGCTGGTCGACATCAGCCAAGGCACCATCAAGCAGTTCCGCTTCCGCGACTTCCTGCTGTTCGTGACCTTCTTCCCGCACCTCATCGCCGGGCCGATCGTCCACCACCGCGAGATGATGCCGCAGTTCGAGACGGCCGAGTATCGCGCCCACTGGGACAACCTTGCGGTCGGCCTCACGCTGTTCGTGGTCGGCTTGTTCAAGAAGGCGGTGCTCGCGGACGGGATCGCGACGCAGGTGATCCCGCTGTTCACCGACGCCGGCACCGGGCAGCCGGTCACGCTGTTCTATGCATGGGGCGCCGCGGTCGGCTTCGTGCTGCAGATGTACTTCGACTTCTCCGGCTATTCCGAGATGGCGCTGGGCTTGGCGCGGATGGTGGGCATCAAGCTGCCGATGAACTTCAACTCGCCGTTGAAGGCGACCAGCATCGTCCAATACTGGGCCTGCTGGCACATCACGCTGACCCGGTTCCTGACCGCCTACATCTACAATCCGCTGGCCATGGCGATGACGCGGCGCCGCATCGGCGGAGGCAAGCCGGGCCTCAAGGGCGCCAGCACGAAGCCGGGCGCGTTCGTCATGATCACCGCCGTGCCGACGGTTGCGACCATGTTCCTGTCGGGGCTATGGCACGGCGCCGGCAACCATTACCTGGTGTTCGGCCTGCTGCATGCCTTCTACCTGGTGGTCGCCCACGCTTGGCGGCTGTACCGGCCGCGCTTCTGGAAGGACACCGTCAGCTACGAGCGGCTGATGAAGCCGGTCGGCCTCCTGCTGACCTTCGTGGCGGCGACCGTGGCGCTCACCTACTTCCGCGCCGACAGCGTCGCGATCGGCAACAACGTCGTCGCCGGGATGTTCGGCCTGCACGGTGCCGTGCTGCCGGACGTGATTGCCAACCGAATGCCGGACCTTGCCGCCCTGCTCGCCAAGGCCGGCGTCGGCTTCGCAAGCGGTAGCCTGCCGGTGCTGCTGACGTTGTACGGCTGGATGGCGGCGTTGCTGCTGCTGGCGCTGATCCCGCCCAACATCCTGCAGATCATGCGGCCGTGGGACCCGGCGATCACGCTGCCGGCGCCGTACCTGAAAGACGGCAAGCTGGCTCCGTTCAGCCGTGCGTTCAGCCGGCTGCAATGGCAGCCGAGCGCCGGCTGGGCGGTTGGCCTGGCCGCGACGAGCGTGCTCGGCATCCTCGCGCTGAGCCAGGTCAGCGAATTCCTGTATTGGCAGTTCTGACGATGCAGCGCTTCCTCCGCATCTGGCTGCTCGCCCTGTTCGGCTTCGCCGCCGCCGTGCTGGTGCTGACCGTGGGCGTCGACCCGTACGGCGTGCTCGGCACGCCGCGCATCGCCGGGCTCACGGCCGACAAGCCGGCCGCCGCCGACCGGCCGCGCCTGACCAAGCCCTACCTCGTGGAGCGGCAGGACTGGTCCACCCTGGTGCTCGGCGCGTCCAACGCCGACGTCGGCTTCGATCCGCAAAGCCCGGCCTGGCCGGACGCCGCACGCCCGGTGTTCAACCTCGCCATCGACGGCAGCGGTCCCGCGACCCAGGCGCGGTTCCTGCAGCACGCGCTGCAAACGCGGCATCCCAAGCACGTGCTGATCGGCGTCACGCTCGAAGACGCCATGCTGTTTCCCGCCCGGCGCGTTTCGGCGGCGGTGTCGGCGCAGGCCGCCTACGAACCGCGGCTGCGCGTCGCTGCCGACGGGACGGCCAATGCCGGGTTCGCCCAGGCCCGCCTGGAGGACCTCGCCTTCGCCACCTTCTCGACCCAGGCGTTGGCCGACAGCCTGACGACCCTGCTGCGCCAAGGCGACCCCGAACGGACCCGGCAAACCGCGGAGGGCCGCAACAGCGCCGGCAACTTCGCCCGCTGGCTGCGCACCGAGGGCGCCTATTCGCTGTTCATGACCAAGGACCGGGAGAAGACGCCGCAGTTGCTGTCCTGGGCGTTCGAGCCGCTCACGACGGTGTCGGGGGTGGCGGACATGATCCGCGTCAGCCGTGCGCACGGCGCCCGGCCGATTGTGTTCATCATGCCGAGCCATGTCGACCAGCTCGAAATCCTGCGCCAAACCGGGCTGACGCCGTTCTTCGAAAGCTGGAAGCAGGATCTGGCCCGCACGGTCGAGACGGCCGCCGGGGCCGATCCGGTCACGTTATGGGACTTCTCGGGCTACAGCCCCTACACCACCGAGGCGCTGCCCGGGCCCGGCGACACGACCCGGTCGCCGCAATGGTTCTGGGAGTTCGTGCATTTCCGGGCGGCGCTCGGCGACCTGATGGTCCGCCGCATGCTGGCCGGCGACGGCCCGGCCGATCTCGGCGCCCCGATCACCACCGCCACCCTGCCGGCGCATTTCACCGCCTTTGCCGAGGCGCAGCGGGCGTGGGTCGCAGCCCATCCCACCGACGTCCGGCGCCTGGCCGCGGTGGTCGACGCCGCTGCACGGTCCGTGTGCGGCGGACCCGTTCAAGCCTGCCCGCGGCCAGGCAGCCAAGCGACCGCCAGCCGATGAGGTGCACGCCTTGAAGATTTCCGTGTTCGGCGTCGGCTATGTCGGCGCAGTCTCGGCCGGCTGCCTGGTCTCGCTCGGGTTCGACGTGGTCGCGGTGGACATCTCGCCCGACAAGATCGCGCTGCTCAAGCGCGGCATATCGCCGATCGTCGAGGCGGAGATCGACACGCTGATCGCCGGCGCCGTCGCCAGCGGACGGCTGCACGCGACGGACGACGTGGCCGGCGCGGTCCGCGACACCGACGTGTCGTTCATCAGCGTCGGCACGCCGAGCGCCGCGGACGGCAGCGTGTCGATGGCGGCGGTGGACGAGGTGGTCCGCGCTATCGGCGCCGCGATCGGCGCCAAGGACGCGCCCCACGTGGTGGTGATGCGCAGCACCGTGCCGCCCGGCACCGCCGAGGAGCGCGTGCTGCCGGCACTCGAGGCGGCCAGCGGCAAGCGGCATGGCCACGGCTTCACCTATTACAGCAACCCCGAATTCCTGCGCGAAGGCACCTCGGTGCGCGACTTCCACGCCCCGCCGTTCACGCTGATCGGCGCCGCCCCGGGGGACGACGCGCCGGCCTTGCGCGCCATCTACGCCGCGGTGGACGCGCCCGTGCACGTGGCGCCGTTCCGCATCGCCGAATCGGTCAAATACCTCTCTAACGCCTACCACGCCGTGAAGCTTGCCTTCGCCAACGAGGCCGGAGGGATCCTGGCAGCCTATGGCGTCGATGCGCGTGAAGCCTTCCGGTTGTTCTGCGAGGATCGCAGCCTCAACATCTCGGCCGCCTATCTGCGGCCCGGCTTCGCGTTCGGCGGCTCCTGCCTGCCGAAGGACATGCGCAGCCTGCTGGCGCTCGCCGACGGGCGCGACGTGCCGGCGCCGTTCCTGGGCCAGGTCATGTCGAGCAACGACGCGATTATCGCCCGCACCTTCGGCCTGATCGCCAAGCACCGGCGCGGCCGGGTTGCGCTGTTCGGCCTCGCCTTCAAGCCCGGCACCGACGACATGCGCGAGAGCCCGTTCGTGGTGCTGGCCGAGCGCCTGCTGGGCCGCGGCTGGGAGCTGCGCATCTTCGACCGCCACGTGCAGACCGCCCGCCTGGTCGGCAGCAACCTGGCCTTCATCGAGCGCGAAATCCCGCACCTCGACCGCCTCCTGGTTCCGACCGTGGAGGAGGCGCTGGACGGCGCCGAGCTAGTGATCCTGGGCCACCTCGGCGGCGAGGATCGCAAGGCGCTGCTAGCCGGGCTGACGAACCAGGCGGTGATCGACCTGGCCGGCCTGCCCGAGCTGCAGCGGCACGAAGGGATCGCCTATCAAGGCCTCTGCTGGTGACAGTTGCCGCGCGCCTGATGGACGCCAGCCCGCCGGCGGCTGCGGCTAAACCCACCCTCCTGTTCATCTCTCCCCGCTTCCTGTTCCCGACCGACGAGGGCGGCAAGATCCGCACCGCCAACATCCTGCGGCAATTGCGCGGCGGCGCGTTCCGCATCGTGCTCGCCTCGCCCGTCCCGCCCGACGCCGGCCGCAACCGGGCCGCCATCGACGCGGTCTGCGACGCATTCCACCCCTGGCCCGCGACGCCCGCCGGCACTCTGCGACGCGTGCGGGCGCTGCTCGACCGGCGCCCGGTCTCGGTGGCGACCGACGACACGCCGGCCGGCCGCGCCGCCATCGCCCGCGCCCTGGACGCGAAGCCCGACGTCGTGCTGGTGGACTTCCCGCATGCCGCCGTGCTCGCACCCGACACCATTCCGGCCGCATCCGTGTGCTTCACCCACAACGTCGAGGCCGAGATCTACGAGCGCCACGCGCGGGTCGCGACCGGGCCGATGCGGTGGCTGTGGCCGGGCCAGGCGCGCAAGATGCAGCGCTTCGAGGGCGACACGCTGCGCCGCTTCGACCGCGTGATCGCGGTATCCCGGCGGGACGCCGCCGCGC
This sequence comes from uncultured Alphaproteobacteria bacterium, assembly GCA_963752225.1. Classification (GTDB taxonomy): domain Bacteria; phylum Pseudomonadota; class Alphaproteobacteria; order Acetobacterales; family Acetobacteraceae; genus JBBROS01. The sequence goes on from CAVVXS010000007.1 coordinate 1,904,957, forward strand.
TGCAGGCCCGCTTCGCCCTGCCGCGGGTGGACCCGATCGACACCGGCGTGGACCTCGTCTTCTTTCAGCCGACCCCCCCGCCGCCGCAGCCGGCGCCCGACGCCGGCACGATCGTGTTCACCGGCGTGATGGACAGCCCGGCCAACATCGAGGGCATCCGGTTCCTGCTCGACCGCGTTTGGCCCGGCCTCGTTGCCGCACGCCCGGCCGTCCGCTTGCTGGTCGTCGGCCGCAACCCGCCCGAGAGCCTGGTGCGCGCCGCCCCGCCCGGCGTGCGCTTCACCGGCACCGTGGACGACATCCGCCCCCACGTCGCGACCGCCCACCTGGCGGTGATCCCGCTCAACGTCGGCAGCGGCACGCGGATCAAGGCCTTCGAGGCGATGGCGATGGGCCGTCCGGTGGTCTCGACCACGATCGGCGTCGAAGGCCTCGACGTCGTGCCCGGCGAACATCTGCTCGTCGCCGACGACGCGGCGCCGTTCACCGCTGCCGTGCTCCGCCTGCTCGACGACGCCCGGCTTCGCGCCGAGCTGTCCGCCAATGCCCGAATGTTGATCGAGCAGAAGTTCTCCTGGGCCCACGTCGCCCGGCAGCTGGAAGCCGTCTGCCTGGACGCGCTTGCCGCCCGGCCAAGCTTGCGCGGAGACGAATAACCGCTAGGTAACGCCCATGCCGGAGCAGATCGAGACCGACGTCGCCATCATCGGGGCGGGGCCCGTGGGCCTGTTTGCCGCGTTCGAGTGCGGGATGCTCAAGCTCCGGAGCGTACTGGTGGATGCGCTGAGCGAGGTCGGCGGCCAATGCGCGGCGCTTTACCCGGAAAAGCCGATCTACGACATTCCCGCCCATCCGGCGATCGCCGCCGGACACCTGATCGGCAACCTCGAGGCACAGATCGCGCCGTTCGAGGTGCCGCGCCTGCTGGGGCGCCGGGTGGACCGCCTTTCGGGCGGTGTCGGCGCCTTCACGCTCGGCACCGACCGGGGCGACACGGTCCGCTGCAAGGCGGTGATCCTCGCCGCGGGCGCCGGCGCGTTCGGCCCCAACCGCCCGCCGCTGGCCGGTCTGCACGCCTTCGAGGAAACCGGCGGCGTGCAATACCTGGTCAAGCGGCGCGAGGATTTTCGCGGCCGCCGGGTCGTGATCGCGGGCGGCGGCGACAGCGCGGTGGACTGGGCGCTGTCGCTGAAGGAGGTCGCCGCACGGGTGTTCGTCGTGCACCGCCGGGCCAAGTTCCGCGCCGCGCCGGAGACGGCGGCACAGCTCGACGCCGCCGCCGGCCGGGGCGAGCTGGAGCTGGTCATTCCCTACCAGCTGCACGCGCTGCATGGCGCGGATGGCGCGCTCGATGCGGTCGAGGTCGCGCATCTCGACGGCAGCACCCGGCGGCTCGAAGCCGATTGCCTGCTGCCGTTCTTTGGCCTGTCCATGGATCTCGGCCCGATCGCCGGCTGGGGCCTCGACCTGCAGCACATGCACGTGCAGGTCACGCCGGCGACCTGCGAAACCAGCACGCCGGGCGTGTTCGCCATCGGCGACGTCGCCACCTACCCCGGCAAGCTCAAGCTGATCCTGCAGGGGTTTTCGGAGGGCGCCATGGCCGCGCACGCCATCCACCCGATCATCAACCCCGGCGTCGCGCTGCACTTCGAATACAGCACCAGCAAAGGCGTGCCCGCGGCCGCTTGATGGCATCGATCTCCACCGACGCCGTCCGCGCCGAGTCGCTGACGAAACGCTACGGCGACCTGCTGGCCGTGGACGGGCTGTCCTTCGCGGTGCCTCCGGGCGGCACGCTCGGCCTGCTCGGCGGCAACGGCGCCGGCAAGACCACCACGATCTCCATGCTGCTCGGCCTGCTGCTGCCGAGCGCCGGGCGGATCAGCGTGCTCGGCCATGACATGGCGACCGACCGGTTCGACGCGCTGGCGCGGATGAATTTTTCCTCGCCCTACATCTCGCTGCCGGCCCGTTTGACGGTGCGGGAGAACCTGCGCGTCTATGGCCACCTGTATAACGTGCGGAAGCTGGAGCGGCGGATCGGCGAGCTCGCCGACGAGCTGGACCTGCACGGCTTCCTCGACCGTCCGGCGGGGCAGTTGAGCGCCGGGCAGAAGACGCGGGTGGCGCTCGGCAAGTCGCTCATCAACCGGCCGGACGTGCTGCTGCTCGACGAGCCGACCGCCAGCCTCGATCCCGACACCGGCGACATGGTCCGCACCCGGCTCGAGCGCTACCGGGCGGAGAGCGGCTGCGCCATCCTGCTCGCCAGCCACAACATGGCCGAGGTGGAGCGGCTGTGCGACACGGTGGTGATGCTGAAGCAGGGCCGCGCCGTGGATGGCGGCGCGCCTTCGGACCTGATCGCCCGCTATGGCCGCGACGACCTCGAGCAGGTGTTCCTCGACATTGCCCGGAGCAACGCGCCCCGGCCAGGAGATGGCCGGATCAAGTCCGGCCATGACGTGGTGGGTGAGACAGCCCCTCTTACGTCATCCCCGGACTTGATCCGGGGATCCCTTCCCCGCCAGGGAACTCGCCCGCAGCCAACGCCGAGTCCGGCCAAGTGAGCGCCCATCGCGTTTGGGGCATGATCTACCGCCACCTCTGCCTGTATCGGCACAGCTGGCCGCGCATGCTCGAACTGATCTACTGGCCGACGCTGCAGATGTGCATCTGGGGCTTTACCACCAGCTACCTCGTGTCGCGCGGGAACTCGCCGACCGCCATCGCCGGCGGCGCGCTGCTGGGCGGGGTGCTGCTGTGGGAGGTGACGCTGCGCAGCCAGATGGGGGTCGCGATCACCTTCCTCGAGGAGCTGTGGTCGCGCAATCTCGGCCATATCTTCGTCAGCCCCATCCGCCCGTGGGAGCTGATCGCGGCCCAAATCGGCGTATCGGTGCTGCGGACCCTGTTCGGCGTGCTGCCCGCGATCGGGCTGGCCTGGGTGCTGTATGCGTTCGACCTGTTCGGCATGGGGCCGATCCTGGTGCTGTTCTTCCTCAACTTGATGGTCATGGGCTGGTGGATCGCGCTCGCCGTGGTCAGCTTGATCCTGCGGCATGGGTTGGGCGCCGAGGTGCTGGCCTGGTCGGTGACGTTCGGCTTGGCGCCGCTGTCGGCCGTGTTCTATCCGGTGTCCGTGCTGCCGCGCTCGATCCAGCCGATCGCCCTTGCCTTGCCCTCCTCCCACGTGTTCGAGGGCATGCGGGCCGCGCTCAACGGCGAGATCCGCTGGGACCATCTGGCCGCTGCCGGGGTGCTGAACGTCCTGTGGGCCGTCGCCGCGACCGCGCTGTTCGCTTGGCAATTCCGCCGCGCCCGCGACCGCGGCGCGTTGCTCAATCTGGGCGAATAGCCGCCCGAACCTGGACCCTGCCCAATTTGGAGCTCAAATCCTTGGAAACCCGCTTCTGGCTGATCCGCCACGCTCTGGTGTCGGAGAACGAGCGCGCCCGGCTTTACGGCGTGATGGACGTGTCGCTTTGCCCCGACACGCTGGTGGCGCAGGAGCCGCAGTATCGCGCCCTGGCGGCCCGCCTGCCGCGCCCCGCCCGTTGGGCCTGCACCCCGCTCAGCCGGACGCGGCGCACGGCGGAGGCGATCTTCGCCGCCGGCTACCCGGCGCAGGAACTCGCCGTCATCCCCGGCCTGATCGAGCAGAACCTGGGCGACTATCAGGGCCTGGTGCACGCCGACCTGCCCGCCCGGCTGGCGGCGCCGGCGCACCCGTTCTGGCCGCTTTCGGCCACCGAACGGCCGCCCGGCGGCGAAAGCATGGAAGCGGTGGTGCGCCGGGTCGGCGACACCATGGACCGGCTTGCGGCCGATTGCCGCGGGCAGGACCTGGTGATCGTCAGCCATGGCGGCGCCATCCGCGCCGCGGTGGCGCATGCGATCGGCGCCACCGCGCAGCAAGCATTGCACTTCTCGATCCACAACATCTCGCTGACCCGGCTCGAGCGGGTGCCGGAGGGTTGGCGCGTCGTGTGCGTGAACGAGTGGCCGGGCGTCTAAGCCCCGTGCCGGGCTATTCCGGCACGGTCTCGCCCGAGCCGCCGATTTCGGCCGGGAAGTCCTTGAGCTTGGGCAACCCGTCACGCATCGGCAGCACCGTTTCCGAGTAGTTGAGGTGCACCGACGGCGTGAACGGCAGGTCGGGAATGGTCGCGGCGAACACGTCCACCATGGTCAAAGGCGGATGCCGGGTCATGAGGTGGCCGCCGCACAGGCGGCAATATTGCCGCTCGCTCATCGGCGTCTTGGCAAAGGTGGCGACGTGCTCGGCGCCCTTCGTGACCGCAACGGCGTCGGGCGACCATAGGCTGAAGGCGTTCACCGGGCCGCCGGACCAGGACCGGCATGACCGGCAGTGGCAGTAGCCCATGACGCTGGGCGCGCCGGTGACCTGGAGTTCGACGGCGCCGCAGAAGCATGCGCCTGCGTGAGTATCGCTCATGGAGGTCCTCCCTTTTGTGTTGGCCACCAGCTTCGCGCACCGCCGCAGTATCGGCAATTGCAGCCTGATCGGGGGAGAATGGTGTCCGCGGCGGGATTCGAACCCACGGCCCCAGGATTCATCCCACTTCGGCTTTCGCCGCCGCCGGCCCGTCGCCGGGCTTGCGTTCGTGGTCTGGACTGTCCCTCCGCCATGGGCTTGCCGGGCCGAACCCCGCGAGCCGTTAGGCGCCGCCCGTCCAGTCTCTACACCGTCCCGAGCTTTCGTTCGGGCTTGGCTCGGGATCGGCATGGCGCGAGCGCACCGCAGCGTTCCCCGACTTTGAGCGGATCCACGGTGCCGTTTCCGAGCGCCGCGCCCAATTACCTTAGGAATCCTGTGCTCTATCCTGCTGAGCTACGCGGACGACACGGACGCACCATAACCGTGCCGCGCCGCCGCCGCCACCCCTGTTCGACGTGCCCGGCACGGTGCAGGATCGCCACAGAACGCCTTAAGTGAACGCCAAAAGCGACGAACGGGGACGACATGGCCAAAGTCATCATCAGCTGCGCGATCACCGGCGCGATCCACACGCCCAGCATGTCGGATGCGCTGCCGATCACCCCGGACGAGATCGCCCGCGCCTCCATCGAGGCCGCCGAGGCGGGCGCCGCGATCATCCACCTGCATGCCCGCAATCCGGAAACCGGCGAACCGACGCCCGACCCGGCCGTGTTCATGCGCTTCCTGCCGGTCATCAAGCAGTCGAGCGACGCGGTCATCAACATCACCACCGGCGGCGGCCTGAACATGACCTTGGCCGACCGGCTCGAGGCGCCGCTGCAGGCCAAACCGGAGATGTGCAGCCTCAACATGGGCTCGATGAACTTCAACATCTCGCGTGCCGCCGCTAAGATCACGAAGTGGAAGCACGCCTGGGAGAAGCCGTACCTCGAAGGCACGGTGAACCACATTTTCCGAAATACCTTCCAAGACATCGAGGGCATCGTCGAGCAACTCGGCAAGGGGCACGGCACCCGGTTCGAGTTCGAATGCTATGACGTCGGCCATCTCTACAACCTTGCGCACATGATGGACCGCGGCATCATCGAAGGCCCGGTGCTGGTGCAGACGATCTTCGGCATCCTCGGCGGCATCGGCGCCGAGCCGCGCAACCTGATGTTCATGCGCGAAACCGCCGACCGGCTGTTCGGCGACAACTATGTCTGGTCGGTGCTGGCGGCCGGACGGAACCAGATGGCGTTCACCACCATGGCCGGCATCCTGGGCGGCAGCGTCCGGGTCGGGCTGGAGGACAGCCTCTACATCGGCAAGGGCAAGCTCGCCTCGTCCAACGCGGAGCAAGTCGCCAAAATCCGCCGCATCCTCGAGGAGCTGAGCCTCGAGATTGCGACCCCGGCCGAGGCGCGGGCGATGCTGCACCTCAAGGGCGGCGACCGGGTGGGGTTCTAGAAGGTGCAAGATCCCGCCGCGTTGCACGCGAGCCTGGTCGCCATCGACACCCATATCGACATCCCTTGGCCGCCGGGCCCCTCTCCGTTCGAGGACGGGCCACGCCGGGTCGACATCCCGAAAATGCATCGCGGCGGCATGTCGGCCGGCTGCTTCGCCGCCTACATCCCGCAGGGCCCGCGCACGCCCGAGGGCCACAAGGCCGCGACCGAGCGGGCGCAGGCGATGCTGGACGCGATCAACGCCATGGGCGGCGACACGTCGCGGGTCTGCACCACCGCCGACGAGATCGAAGCGGCCAAGCGCGACGGGGTGGCGGCGGTCGTTCCATGCGTCGAGAACGGCTATGCGATGGCCGAGGACCTCGGCTTGCTGGCGCAGTTCCGCGCCAAGGGCGCGCGCTACCTGACGCTGACCCATAACGGGCACAACGCGCTCGCCGACAGCTGCAATCCGCGCCGCGACCTGGGCGACGCCGACACCTTGCACGAGGGCCTGAGCGGTCTCGGCCGCGAGGCGATCGGCGAATTGAACCGGCTCGGCATGCTGGTGGACGTGTCGCATGTCAGCCGGCAGGCGACGCTGCAGGCGGCGATGCTGTCAAAGACGCCGATCCTCGCCACCCACTCTTGCGTCCGCGCCCTGTGCGACGTGGCGCGCAACGTGGACGACCTGCTGCTCGACGCGCTGCGCGACTGCCGCGGCATGGTCAGCATCACCGCGGTGGCCAGCTTCCTAAAAAAGGGCGCGAAGGCCGACCAGGTCACCGTGTCCGACTATGCCGACCACGTCGATTATGCGGTGGAGCGGATCGGGCTGGCGCATGTCGGCATCAGCTCCGACTTCGACGGCGGCGGCGGCTTCGTCGGCTGGCACGATGCCGGCGAGAGCGCCAACCTGACCGCCGAGCTGGTCCGCCGCGGCTACGACGCTGCCGAGATCGCCCAGCTCTGGGGCGGCAATTTCCTCCGATTGCTGCGCGAGGCGGAGGAGTTCGCCCGTGCCTGACATGCCGCCATTGGGACAAGGAACGTGGCACATGGGCGAACGCGGCGCCGACCGCGGCGCCGAGGCCGACGCCCTGCGGCTCGGGATCGACCTCGGCATGACGCTGATCGACAGCGCGGAGATGTACGCCGATGGCGGCGCCGAGGAGGTGGTGGCCCAGGCCATTGCCGGGCAGCGCGAGCGCGTGTTCCTCGTCAGCAAGGCCTATCCGCAGAACGCCGGCCGCCGCTCCCTGCCCGCCGCCTGCGAGCGCAGCCTGAAGCGGCTCGGCACCGACCACCTGGACCTCTACCTCCTCCATTGGCCCGGCAGCATCCCGATCGCCGAGACCGTCGACGCGTTCGAGCGCTTGGTTGAGGCGGGCAAGATCCGCGCTTGGGGGGTCAGCAACTTCGACCGCGACGGTATGGAGACGATGCCGCCGGGCTGCGCGACCGACCAGGTGCTGTACAACCTCGGCAGCCGCGGCATCGAGTTCGACCTGCTGCCGTGGTGCCGCGAGCGGTCGATGCCGGTGATGGCATATTCCCCGGTGGGCCAGGCCGGCACGCTGCTGCGCTCGCCGGCGCTGAAGGCCGTCGCCGAGCGGCACGGCGCAACCCCGGCCCAGGTGGCGATCGCCTGGACCTTGCAGCCGGGCGTGATCAGCATCCCCAAGGCGGCCGACCCCGTGCATGTGCGCGCCAACGCCGCCGCAGCCGCGCTGCGCCTGACCGAGGCGGATCTTGCCACGTTGGACGCCGCGCATCCGCCGCCCCGCCGCAAGCAGCCGCTGGACATCCTGTAGCCGCATTGGCCGCGCTGCTCGTCCTGCTGGCGGCCGGCTTCGCGTTGCTGGTGCTCGGCGTCGTCCGCCGGGTCGCCCCGCGCCGTGTGCCCTCGTTGCAGGCAGTGGTCTGCCTGGCCGGCCTGGTTGCGGCGTTCCTGTCGCCGCCGCTGGCGGTCGCCGAACTCGGTCTCGATTTCGCGGTCGACGGGGTGTCGAGCGCACTCCTGGTGCCGCTGCTGCTGCTGGGTGCTTGCGCGGCGGCGGGTCCGGTCACGGTGGGAGCGCTGGTGTTGGCGTTGCTTGCCGCCGACGCGGTCGGAGCCGTGCTGTTCCTCGGCGTGGCAAGCGGGTGTGCGCCGCTGCCGGCTTGGGCGACCGCTCCGCGCCGCGGCCTCGTGCGGGCCATGCTGCCGGTGCTTCTGGCCGCAGCCTTGCTGTGCGTCGCGGTGCACGGCGGCTGGCCGACGCCTCGCTTTGCCGCCATGCGCACCGAGGCGCCGGGCCTCGCCACGCTCGCTCTGCTGCCGCCGCTCGCCATTGCGGCGGCGGTCGCGGCGGCGGCGACGCTGCCGGCATGGCTCGGCGCGGTCGTGGCGGTCGACCTGCTGGCGCGGCTGCTGCTCGACCTGCCCGGCGTGGTGACGCCGGGTTGGTGGGGGGGCCTCCTGCTGCTGGCCGGGTCGCTCGCCGCGGCGCTGCTGGCGCGCCATGCGGCGTCGGCCGCCGATCCGGCGACGTCCGGCACCGCACTCGCGACCACCGGACTTGCCGCTGCCTCCCTGGGCGTGGCGCTGCTGGCCCGCGCCGCCGATCTGCCTTCGCTGACCTCGCTCGCGGTCTCGGCGTCCATGCTGCTGGTGCTCGCCACCGCCCTGTCGGGCGCCCTGCTGCTGCGCACGTCCGGCCGGACCCACCCGATCCGGGGAGGTTTGACCCGGCGGGCCGCGGCGCTGCTGGCGGCCGCGTCGGTGGCGGCGCTGCCGCCGACCCTCGGCTTCGCCGCGACCTGGCTCTACTTGCAAGCATTGCTGGGCGCGGCAAGGCTCGGCGGCACGACGACCCTGGCGGTTGTCGCAGCGGCATCGGCCGGAACCGGCCTGGCGCTCGCCTGCCTGGGCGTGACCGCGCTGCGGCTGACCGGGGGCGACCGCGGCGACACGGCGGCCGCCCCGGCCACGCCTGATCTCGCGACGGCCGCCCTGACCCTCGCAAGCCTCGTGCTCGGCCTGATCCCGGCGGCTGGCCTCTTTCTCGTGGCACCCGGCGTCCGCTTGCTGGCTGGCGTGCCGCTGCAGGGCAGCTCGATCTGGGGCCTGTCGGTCGGTGCGGAATGGGCGGGGTATCCCGCCCTCGGCTTGGCGGTGCCGCTGCTCGCCGGCACCGCCATCGCCGCCTGGTGGGCACGGTCGGCCGCCGGCCCTGTGCCGGCGTGGCACGGAGGCCTCGGCGGCGACAGGATGGCGCAGGTCGACCCGCGACCCCTCCCGCCTCCCGCCGGCTGGCGCCAATGGCGCCCACGGCCGACGGCGCGGTCGGTTCTTCTCGCGCTGGCCCTGGCGCTCGCCGCGACCCTCGGCTGGGCGGCCCGGTGATCCGGCTGCTGGAGGTCCTGCTGCACGCCGCCGTCCTGGCGGCCGCCGCGCCGGTCCTCGACGGCCTGGTGCGCCGGGCCACCGCTCGGTGGCGTGGCGGGGCGTTGCCGCCGTTGCTGCAGCCCGTGCACGACCTGCTGCGGCTTCGGCGCAAGCCCGGCCTCGTCCCGCACGGCGCGTCGGCGGTGTTCGCCGGCGCGCCCGCCCTGTCGTTCGGCGCTGCGGCGACCGCGGCGCTGGCCACGCCGAGCTTTGCGGCCGACACCCCGATCTTTGGCGGCACCGACCTTCTCGTCGTGGCCGGCCTGCTGGCCTTGTCGCGCGCCGCGCCGGCGCTCGCGGCGTGCGAGACCGGCTCCGTCCGCGACGCCTTCGAAGGCAGCCGGGTCGTGACGTCCCGTCTGGCCGCGGCGCCGGTGCTGCTGCTGGCCGCACTGGTCGTGGCCGTGCTGACCGGAGGTACCGAACCCGGCGCCGGCCCGCTGCGCGAGGGCGGGGTCGCGCCCGCCATTCCCGGCCTGCTCGCGGGGCTTGCGCTGCTGGGCTGGGCAGCCGCCGACCGGCCGGCGCCGGCGATCTTCTCGGGCCGCCACCTGGCGCTGTCCGACGCCGCATTTCAGCTGCGCCGGGTCGCCGCCTTGTCGCTGGCAGCGACGGCCGGCCTGCCGTTCGGGATGGCGGGGTCCGGGGCGGGGCCCGACGCCTGGTTGGTGGGCGCGTGCTGCTGGGCGTTGAAACTCGGCGTGCTGGGCCTGCTCGCGGCCGCGGCCGGCACCCACGCGGCCGTGTTGCCCGCCGCCGCCCTGCTGGCGCTGATCGGCGCTGTCGTCGTCGGCGTGCAAGGCCGCGCGTGAGCGCCGCCGGGCTGATCCGTGCCGGGATCCCGGCCGATTGCCGGCCCTACCCCCGCCGCGTGCTGTCGCCGACTGCCTGGAGCGACATGGCGCGGGCGCTGCCGTCCGATCCGACGCTGCACTTCGTCGCACTCTGGGCCGACGCGACCGACGTGCACGCCTTGTTCGAAGCCGACACCCCGGTGATTGCCTCGGCCGCGGTCGAGGCCGGGCTGTATGCCGCGCTGTCGCCCGCCCGCCCTGGCGCCGCACTCTTCGAACGGGCGGTCGCGGATTTGTGGGGTCATCGCGCTGCCGACGCGGTGGACGTGCGGCCCTGGCTCGACCACGGCACCTGGCCGACGCTGCGCCCGCTGTCCGAGCGTCCGGTCCCGAATCCGGCCGCCGGCGCGGCCGCCGAGCCGCCCGACATGCTGGAGTTCCCCGGCGACCCGATCCCGTTCGGCCCGCTGCCGCCCACCCCGGGTGGCCCGGCCTATTGGCGGGCGACGCTGGCCGGCGGCGCCGTGGCCGGGCTCGAGGCGCGGCTCGGCTGGGGGCACCGCGGCATCCAGGGCCTGATCCGCGGCCGGACGCCCGCGGCTGCGGCGCCCTTGGTGGCCCGCATCGACGGCGCCGCCACAATCGCCCATGCCCTCGCCTTCGCCCACGCCACCGAGGCGGCCTGCGGAGCGGAGCCGCTGCCGGCTGCCGAAGCGCTGCGGTCGTTGATGCTCATGCTCGAGCGGATCGCCGTGCGCCTGCACGACGTTGGCGCCACCGCCGCTTCGTTGGGCGCGCCTCCGCGTGCGGCGGCGGAGGCGCGGGATGCGTTGCTCGCGGCCTGTGCCGACGCGTTCGGGCACCGGCTGATGTTCGACGCCGTGTGTCCCGGCGGCGTCAGGGCCGAGCCGGCCACGGCCGCCCTCGCGGCACTCGACGCGGCCCTGGCCGGCGTGCCGCCGCTGCGCCGGGGCTGGCCGGCGCTCGGCGCGCTGCGGATCGAAGCTGCACTCGCGTTCGGCGTGCCGGGGCCGGTCGGGCGCTCCGCCGGACGTCCCGACCCCGCCGAGCCCGGCGCCGTGCTGCGGACCGAAGGCGACCTGGCGGCGCGCATGGCCTTGATCACCGAGGGCGTCGAGGCGGATGTGGATGCGGCGCGCACGGCGCTCGCCAACCTGCCGGTCGGCCCCGTGTCCGCTCCGCTGCCGCTTCGCGCCGGTGAAGGATTGGCCGTCGCCGAGGGCCCGCTCGGCCCGGTCTGGCATTGGGCGCGCTTGGCGGGGGGCCTCGTGCGGGCGTGGTTTGCCGCTGCGCCGGACGGGCTGCTGCTGCCGGCGCTGGAGCGGGCGGCGGTGGGCGTCGGCGTCGACGACCTTGCGGCGCACCTCGCATCGTTCGGGTTCCGCCCGGCGGGGACGGAGCTGTGACGCAGCCGGGCATAGACGACGACGCCGTCGGACACCTCGCCGCCCGGATCGATGCAGACCAGCTCGTTCGGCTCGGGCGCAGCCTGGCCGTGTATCCGGCCGCCGCCGGCGATTGCGGCGGTTGCGCGCTGGAATGGGCCATGCTGCGCCGTGCCGCCGCCGGGCTCGAGCGGTATGGCGTGTCGGTCCGGGACACGCCGGTCGGGGCGGACGTGCTGCTGCTGTCCGGGGTCGTGACCCGCAGCCTGGTTGCCCCGGTGCAGCGCGCCTTGCTGGTGATGGCGGAGCCGCGCTGGGTGATCGCGGTGGGCGCCTGCGCCATCGATGGCGGGCTGTTCGCCGGCAGCCCGGCCGTGGCGGGTGGCGCCGCGGCGGCGGTGCCGGTCGACCTCGTCATCCCCGGCTGCCCGCCAACGCCGGCCGCCATGCTGGCCGGATTGCGCGCCCTGATCGCCGCCAACGCGGCGTAGCATCGCCCGATTACCGCCGCAGCAGGGCGACGGGTTGCCGTTGCGCCCAACCCTCGCCTTCCAGCTCCGGCCGCTCGCTGTCCTGGGCCGGCCAGCCAAGGCAGAGATAGGCCACCAGCCGCCAGGACTCCGGAAGATCGAGCGCAAGCAGGGCTGCCGCCGGGTCGAGGATCGACACCCAGCCGAGCCCGATACCCTCGGCGCGGGCGGCCAGCCAGAGCGTGTGGATCGCGAGCACGGCGGAATAGCCGACCGTTTCCCCCTGCGTTGCCCGCCCCAACCCGCCGCCTTGGGCCGGATCGGGATCGATGCACACGGCAAGGTGCGCCGGCGCTTCGTCGAGCCCGGCCAGTTTTAAGCGGGCATAGAGGCCGGCCCGCTCGTCCGGTTGCGCGGCGAGCGCGGCCGCGTTGGCGGCAACGAAGTTGGCCCGGATGGCGGTGCGGCGGGACGGGTCATCGACGGTGACGAAGCGCCATGGCTGGCTCAGGCCGACGGAGGGCGCGCCGTTAGCGACGCACAGCAGCCGGTCCAGCATTCCGTCCGGCAACGGATCCGGCCGGAAACGGCGCACGTCGCGGCGCCATTGGAACAGCAGGTCGAGCTGCTGGCAAAACCCGGTATCGAACCGGGGCGGCTTCATTCGCGCCGCAGCACGCGGTCGGTCACGAAGCTCGCAAGCCCGTTGGCGACGAAGTCACGCTTCAGCGCCGCCTCGTCGTACTCGTCGCGCACCCAGTCGAGGAACGGCAACCGGCCCTCGCCCTCGGCGGCATAGCGGCGAAAGAACGCGTCCAGGATGCCGGTACGGGCCTGCTTCCAATGTCCGAAACGCCACGACAATTGCCGCGACGCCTCGGCCGCACTGCCGCCTTCGAACAGGATCGCGAGCCCGCTTGCCAGCCCGGCGCGGTCGGCGCCCGACTTGCAATGCATCAGCGCCGGGCCTTCGAGGCTGCGGAAGATCTCGTGGAAGCGCAGGATGCGGTCGCGATGCGGCGCGCCGCGGCTTTCGAATGCCATATCGATGTGCCGCAAGCCGAGCCGCGCCGCCGCGTCGCGCGACAACGCGTCCGAGCCGCAATGCCGCCGCCCGCGCAGGTTGATCAGCGTGGTGAGGCCGAGCCGCCGTTTGGCCGCGGCAAGCTGCCCCGGCGTCGGATGGTTGCTGCGGTAGAGCCGGCCGGGGATGACTTCGGCCATGTTGGTCCAGACCAAGCGGAAGACGGCATGGTCGACGAACAGGCTGTCGGCCCAAGCCGAGTGCCGTCCGGAGGCGAGGGTGCCGTGGAATGCCATGGCGCTAAGGGCCGTCAACCTTCAAGGCTTCGTCGAGCGTCCAGGGTGAGACGGCGGGGAAAGTAGCGAGCGGCAAACCGATCTCGGCAGCCGCGGCTCGGCGCGCGCGATCGTACGCCGGCTGGAACTGCTCCAGTGCCTTACAGCGGAGGGTCGCGCTGTCGCTCAGGATGTCGCCGAGTTCGTATTGTTGGAAGAGCACGGTGGCCGCCCAAGATCGCGTCGCCATCTCCGGCTGGAACCGAGCCGTCAGCAGGTGCTGCAGCAGCACCGCCATCCGCGACCGCACTTCGCGCTCCTCAGAACGACCCCTGCTCTCGAGATACGTGCTCAGATGGGCGGCATCGATGTCGCCGAGCCGGCCGGCCGCGAGAGCCTCGGCCTGCTGCCAAAGCCACTCGTGCTCGTCCACGTCGTAGAGGGCGGCGGGTTCGACCTGGGTGTCCATTACGCGACTATAACGCAGCGGTCGGTCGATGACGACATCCGCCGCCGCCCCTCACCCCTTGCGGTCAACCAGCAGCTGCTTGATCTCGCCGATCGCCTGCGCCGGGTTGAGGCCCTTGGGGCAGGTCTGGGTGCAGTTCATGATGGTGTGGCAGCGATACAGCTTGTACGGGTCCTCCAACGCATCGAGCCGGTCGCCAGTCGCCTCGTCGCGGCTATCAGCGATCCAACGGTAGGCTTGCAGCAAGGTGGCCGGACCCAGATAGCGATCGCCGTTCCACCAATAGGACGGGCAGGACGTAGTGCAGCAGAAGCACAGGATGCATTCCCACAGCCCGTCGATCTTGGCCCGCTCCTCCTTGCTCTGCAGCCGCTCGGCATCCGGCGGCGGCAACGTGTCGGCCTTGAGCCACGGCTCGACGCTGCGCAGCTGCCCGTAGGCTTGGCTCAGGTCGGGCACCAGATCCTTCACCACCGCCATGTGCGGCAGCGGGTAGATGCGCACGTCGCCCTGCACTTCGTCGTGCGCCTTCAGGCAGGCGAGGGTGTTCCCGCCGTCGATGTTCATCGAGCATGAGCCGCAAATCCCCTCGCGGCAGGAGCGGCGGAACGTCAGGGTCGGGTCGACCTCGTTCTTGATGTAGATCAGCGCGTCGAGCACCATCGGCCCGACCCGGTCCATGTCCAGCTCGTACTTGTCGACGCGCGGATTCTGCCCGTCATCGGGATTCCAGCGATAGATGCTGAAAGTCTTGGTTCGGGTCGCCCCTTCGGCCGCCTTGAAAGTGGTGCCGGTGCCGATGCGGCTGTTCTTGGGAAGTTGGAAGGTCGCCATCTTGGTTCCTAATAGACCCGCTTCTTCGGCGGGAAGACGCTGACTTCGTTGGTCAGCGTCTGCATCTTCACTTCGCGGTAGCCCATGTCGACGTTGCCGTCGGCGTCGATGCGGGCCAGCGTGTGCTTCATCCAGTTCTGGTCGTCGCGATCGGGGAAGTCGTCATGCGCATGGGCGCCGCGGCTTTCCTGCCGGTTCTCGGCCGAGACCATGGTGGTCATGGCGTTGCCCATCAGGTTGTCGAACTCGAGCGCCTCGACGAGGTCACTGTTCCAGATCAGCGAGCGGTCGGTGACCTGCATGTCGTCGAGCCCGGTCCAGAGCCGCTTCATCTTGCCGACGCCCTCGCTCAGGCTGGCGCTGTTGCGATACACCGCCGCGTGCTGCTGCATCACCTTCTGCAACTCGAGCCGCATCGTGCTGACCCGGGTGCCGCCGCTCGCGTGCCGGGTCGCGTCGAAGCGGTCGAGCGAACTCTCACCCGCCCGGGCCGGCAGCGGCGCCTGGCTCGCGCCGGGCTTGATGATCTCGGCGGCACGGTGCGCGGCGGCGCGGCCGAAGACCACGAGGTCCAGCAGCGAGTTGGTGCCGAGCCGGTTGGCGCCGTGCACCGAAACGCAAGCCGCCTCGCCCACCGCCATCAGCCCGGGCACCACCGCGTCCGGATCGCGCGCGGTCGGCCGCAGCACCTCGGTGCGGTAGTTGGTCGGCACACCGCCCATGTTGTAGTGCACCGTCGGCAGCACCGGGATCGGCTCCTTGGTGACGTCCACGCCCGCGAACACCTTGGCCGTCTCGCTGATGCCCGGCAGCCGCTCGTGCAGCAACTCGGCGCCCAAATGCTCCAGGTGCAGGTAGATGTGGTCCTTGTTCGGCCCCACTCCGCGCCCGCCGTTGATTTCGAGCGTCATGCTGCGGCTGACCACGTCGCGGCTGGCAAGGTCCTTCGCGGTCGGCGCGTAGCGCTCCATGAAGCGCTCACCTTCGGAGTTGGTGAGGTAGCCGCCCTCCCCGCGCGAGCCCTCGGTGATCAGACAGCCGGAACCGTAGATGCCGGTCGGGTGGAACTGCACGAACTCCATATCCTGCATCGGGATGCCGGCGCGCATCGCCATGCCGTTGCCGTCGCCGGTGCAGGTGTGCGCCGACGTGCAGGAGAAGTAGGCGCGGCCATAGCCGCCGGTCGCGAGCACCACGGATTGCGCCCGGAAGCGGTGCATCGACCCGTCCTCGAGCGACCAGGCCATCACGCCGCGGCAGGCGCCTTCCTCGTCCATGATCAGGTCGAGCGCGATGAATTCGATGAAGAACTCGACCTCGTGCTTCAGGCTCTGCTGATAAAGCGTGTGCAGGATGGCGTGGCCCGTGCGGTCGGCGGCGGCGCAGGCGCGCATCGCCGGAGACTTGCCGTATTCCTTCATGTGGCCGCCGAACGGGCGCTGGTAGATGCGGCCGTCCTCGGTGCGGCTGAACGGCACGCCGTAATGCTCGAGCTCGTAGACCGCCGGGATCGCTTCCCGGCACATATACTCGATCGCGTCCTGGTCGCCGAGCCAGTCCGACCCCTTGACGGTGTCGTACATGTGCCAGCGCCAATCGTCTTCGCCCATATTGCCGAGTGCGGCGCCGATGCCGCCCTGGGCGGCGACCGTGTGGCTGCGGGTCGGGAACACCTTCGTCAGGCAGGCGGTGCGCAAGCCCGCGGCGCCCATGCCGAGCGTCGCCCGCAACCCGGCGCCGCCCGCACCCACGACCACCACATCGTAGGTGTGGTCCATCACGTTGTAAGCGCCGTTCGACGGCTTGGAGATCGCGTTCATAACAGTCCTCGGAAAGTCGGGCCTCGAGAGGCCGGGTCTAGTAGAGGGCCAGCTTCAGCACCGCGACGGCAGCCAGCAAGCCCAGCAATCCGCATATGGCCTTGGTGGCCAGGATCCCAATGTTCATCGCCCACTTGGCGTCCACGTAATCCTCGAGCACGACCTGGATGCCGAGCTGCATGTGGTAGAACGTCATCACCACCAGCGCGAGCAGCAGCGCCGTGTTCCACGGGTGCCCGGCCCAGGTCGCGACCGTTTCCTGCTGCGCGCCCACCAGCCGCACCATGCTGAAGATGAACCACAGCGTCAGCGGGATCAGCGCCATCGCCGTCACCCGTTCCGCATACCAGTGATGCACGCCCGCCTTGGCGCTGCCGCTGCCGCGCACCCGGCCGAGCTGGCTGCGGCGAACCTGGATCGTGATCGGTTCCTGCATGGCTCAGCTCCGCAGCACGATCAGCCCGACGACCCACACCAGCACCGTCGCGACCACGGTGGCGATGATCGCCGCCCAACCGCTCATGTGGGTGCGGTCGAGGCCGTAGCCGTAACCCATGTCCCAGGCGAGGTGCCGTAGACCGCCGAACAAGTGGTAGAACAGCGCCGCCGTCCAGCCGAACAGCATGAACAGCCCAACCGGCGTACCCAGGAACCATTGCACCCGGTCGAACGCCTGCGGCCCGGCGGCGGCGGCCATCAGCCACCACACCATCATGACGGCGCCGGCCGACGTCGCGAGCCCGGTCGCCCGGTTCATGATCGACAGGATCGACGTCAGCTCCGGCCGGTATACCTGCAGGTGCGGCGAAAGGGGGCGGCGGACGAGCTGGCCGTCGCTGCGATACGCCACCATCAGGGCGTCACGGACGTCTTTCATTCGGTTGGTCGAACTCCGAGGAGGCAGTGGGGTGTTCGTAATCAGCAACGTGGGCAGGGTCAACGAGACTGCAACCGCACTGCACAACGCCGCTCACAACCGCGCTGGCATAATCGGCCCGAACCCGCTTAGGTCTTGCGGCATCGATTGACCGCCTTGTCCACGAAAGCCGCCGCATGACCCTGCCCATCCCGCTGATCGACCACGTGATCGTCAATGCCCGCGACGCGCTCGACGACTGCGCCGCGCTGTGGACCCGGCTCGGCTTCCAGCTCACTCCGCGCGGCCACCACACGCTCGGCAGCAGCAACAACCTGGCCGTGCTCGGCACTGACTACATCGAGCTGCTGGGCGTGATGCCCGGTGCCGCCGGACGCACCGACGTCACCCACTGGCCGGCCGGGCTGAATGGTCTGGTGTTCAAGACGGACGACAGCGACGGGCTCTACGACGCGCTGAGCGAGGCCGGCGCCCCGGTGCTGCCGCCGCAAGCGTTCTCCCGTCCGGTCGATCTCGGCGGAGACCGCGCCCGCGACGCCGCCTTTCGCACGGTGCGGCTGGAAGCGGACGCCTCGCCGGCGGGGCGGATGTTCTTCTGCCACCACCTCACGCCCGAACTGGTCTGGCACGACCCGTGGCGGCGGCACCCAAACGGCGCCGTTGGCCTGGCCGGCATGGTGATCGCCGCCGCCGACCCGGTCGGCTATGCCGCCCTGTTCGCGCTGCTGTTCGGCGAGGCGGCCGTGCGCCCGACCGAGCATGGCGCGGTGCTGTCGGCTGGCCTGGCGACAATCGAGGTGACGACGCCGGATGCGGCCGCGATGCGCTTCGGCGACGCCGCTCCGGAGCTCGAGGGCCGCACCGCGGTGATGGCGGCGCTGCTGGTCCGCACCGCCTCGCTGCGTCTGACCCGGCGGGCGCTCGAAGCCGGGGGCGTGCCGGTGCCGCCCGGCGACGGCCCGGTGCGGCTTTCGGCCGACGAAGCCGGCGGCCTGGCCCTGATATTCGTCGAGTAAGGAGGCAACATGCGATCGACAGCCTTGCGGATCGGGATCGTGGCGGCGCTGGTCGCGTCGGGCGCGGCGGCGCAGAGCGGCCCGCCCTTGTCGCTGCCGGAAGCGCCGGCCACGGCCAAGACGCCTGAAACCGAAGCCCTCGAGGCGGCCCTGCGCCGGTTCCCGCCGCTGATCGTCGGCAGCAACGTCGAGTCGATCGCCGAGCCCAACCAGGCGGTGCCGCCGCCCTGTCCGGCGGCCGGCGGCCGGGTCGAGCAGAAAGGCGGCCCGACCATGGAGTTCCTCGGCATCAGCCAGGGCAACCCCGAGCTTTGCCACATGCGAGTGGGCGGGGAGGAAATGGATGCCTGGTTTGGCATCTGGGGCACCGACTGGCCCGGCGCTGCCTATGCCTATCCCGCGATCAAGCACGCCTTCCATAGCCGCACCGGCGACGTCGTCGGCTTCGACACGGTCGCCCACCCCGGGGTCGCGCAATGGCACGACCTGATCCGCAACGACGGCGTGGAGGACATCCCGCTGCTCGACAAGACCTACCGCGCGGTGAAGCTGGCGCATTACCGGGAAGGCTATGGCGGCAACACCTACCGCTCGGTGGCGACGCTCTGGGTGGACTTGCTGACCGGGCTGCCGGTCTACGCCACCTACCAGCACATCGCCGGCAAGCCGGAGCTGGACAGCCCGCTAATCCCGACCGCGATCGTGCCGGCGCCGTAGGGTGGCCCCGGATCGCCACTCGGGAACGCCGCTCGGGTGAAGGAATGGCTGGAAGCGGACGGCGCCGGCGGGTTCGCGTCCGGCACCGCCGACCTCGTGCGCACAAGGCGCTACCACGCGCTGCTGCTGTGCCAGACCGAAGCGGGGCGGTTCGTGCTGGTGAACGGGCTCGAGGCCTTCGTCGACCTGCCGTCCGGCCCGGTGCCGATCAGCAGCCAATGCTATGACGGCGGCGTCGTGCATCCCGACGGCGCGACCCGAATACGCCTTTTCGCCGCCGAGCCCTGGCCGCGCTGGACCTTCGCCCTGCCGGACGGCACCGAACTGATGCAGGAGGTGTTCGTCGCCGGGGGCCAGACCTCGCTGCGCTGGACCCGGACCGGCGCCGGCCCGGCGACCTTACGCGTGCGGCTGCTGCTGTCGGGCCGCGATTATCACGCGCTGCATCACGAGAACCCAAGCTTCGACTTCACCGCCGAACAGGGGCCGGGCTGGACGCGTTGGCGGCCCTACCCCGGCCTGCCGCCGGTTGCCGCCTGGGGTGGCGCGTGGCAGGCCGCACCCGATTGGTATCGCCGGTTCCTCTACACGGCCGAGCGGGACCGCGGCCTCGACGACACCGAGGACCTGGCCGCGCCCGGCACGCTGTCCTGGGACCTGGCCCGGCCGGCGACGCTTGCCCTGCGCGCCGACACCGCGCCCGCTTGGCCGGTCGCGATCCTGGCCGAGGCCGAGGCAGCCGAGCGCGGCGCGCAACCGCCGCTGGCGCGCGCCGCCGGGCAGTATGTCGCCCGCCCGGCGGGACGCACGACGATCATCGCCGGCTATCCCTGGTTCACCGATTGGGGCCGCGACACCTTCATCAGCATGCGCGGCCTGCTGCTCGCGAAGCCGCGCCCCGGCCCGGGCCGCGTGTCGGCCAAGCAGCGGATCGCCGCCGAAGCACGCGCGGCGGCCAACCGTGCAATTGCCGAGCAGATCCTGCTCGCCTGGTCCGCCCACGTGGACGGCGGCATGCTGCCGAACCGCTTCCCCGACGGCGCCGGGGCGCCCGAATACAACGCCGTGGACGCCAGCTTCTGGTTCGTCATCGCGGTGCACGACCTGCTGGCGGCCGGCGTCGCGCCGGACGTGGCGGCCCGGCTGCGTTCGGCCTGCCTGGCGATCCTCGAGGGCACCCGGAGAGGCACGCGGTTCGGCATCGGCATGGATCCGGACGGCCTGGTCCGGGCCGGGGCGCCGGGGCAGCAGCTCACCTGGATGGACGCCAAGGTCGGCGACTGGGTGGTAACGCCGCGGCGCGGCAAGCCGGTGGAGGTGCAGGCGTTGTGGATCAACGCCCTGCGCAAGGCCGCCGCCTGGCCCGGCGGCGCGGTCTGGGGCGCGCTGGCCGACCACGCTGCCGCCGCCTTCGCCGAACGCTTCCCCGACCCGGCCAGCGGCGGCTTGTTCGACCTCGTGGACGGGGACGGCGCCGAGCAGCGCCGGGTTCGCCCGAACCAGATCCTGGCGGTGGGCGGCTTGCCGCACGCGGTGGTGCCGGCGTCGCTCGCGCGCGGCATCGTGGACCTGGTGGAGGCCCGGCTGCTCACCCCGCTCGGCCTGCGCACGCTGGACCCGGCCGACCCCGACTACCGGCCGCGCTTCGAGGGCGGCCCGCGCGAGCGCGACGGCGCGTATCACCAGGGCACCGCCTGGCCCTGGCTGCTGGGACCGTTCGTCGAGGCCTGGCTGCGGGTGCGCGGCGACACGCCGGAGGCGAGGGCGGCGGCACGGGCCCGCTTCCTGCCGCCGCTCTACGCGCATCTGGGTGAAACCGGGCTGGGTCATGTCAGCGAAGTGGTGGATGGCGACGCCCCGCATCGCCCCGGCGGCTGCCCGTTCCAGGCTTGGTCGCTCGGCGAACTCATGCGGATCGAGGCCATGGTATGAGCATCCTGGACACCGTCGAGGGCCGCCGGCTGCAGGCCGCCAACCGCGGCGAGGGCTGGCGCCGCTGGGGCCCCTATCTCAGCGAGCGGCAATGGGGCACGGTGCGGGAGGATTACAGCCCCGGCGGCACCGCCTGGGACTACTTCCCGCACGAACACGCGCGCAGCCGGGCTTATCGCTGGGGCGAGGACGGCATCGGCGGCTTCGGCGACCAGCGGCTGCAATGGTGCCTGGGCGTGGCACTCTGGAACGGCCACGACCCGATCCTGAAGGAGCGGCTGTTCGGCTTGACCAACAGCCAGGGCAACCACGGCGAGGACGTCAAGGAGCTCTACTACTACCTCGACGCCACCCCGACCCACTCCTACCTGCGCATGCTGTACCGCTACCCGCAGGCCGCGTACCCTTACGAGGCGTTGGTCGCCGAGAACGCCAGGCGCGGCACCGACCAGCCGGAATACGAGCTGATCGACACCGGGGTGTTCGACGAGAACCGCTATTTCGACGTCTGCGTCGAGTATGCGAAGGCCGCACCCGACAATATCCTGATGCGCGTCACCGTCACCAACCGCGGCCCCGACCCGGCGCCGCTGACGCTGGTGCCGCAGCTTTGGGCGCGCAACACCTGGTCCTGGCGCAAGGGCTCGCGGCGTCCGCTGCTGCGCGCCGTCGGCAGCCGCGTCGAGGCGATGCACCCGCGGCTGCAGCTCATGCGGCTCGAATGCGACGCCGGGCTGCCGTTCGTGTTCTGCGAGAACGAAACCAACGTGCGCCGGCTTTACGGGATGGATGGGCCGGGCCCGTTCAAGGACGGCATCAACGATCTCGTGGTGCATGGCGACCGCGGCGCGGTCCGCACCGACGCCGGCACCAAATGCGGCGTGCCGGTGGCCTGGACGATCGAACCCGGCGGCCAACGCCAGGTTCGCCTGCGCTTCCGCCCGGCCGACCGCGACAGCGATCCGTTCTTCTTCTTCGACACCATTTTCCAGGAGCGGCGCGACGAGGCCGACGAGTTCTATGCCGCGCTGCAGGTCGACATCGCCGACCACGACGCCCGGCTGATCCAGCGCCAGGCGCTGGCAGGCATGATCTGGTCCAAGCAGTTCTACCTGTTCGACGTGCGCCGCTGGCTCGACGGCGATCCGGCGCAGCCGAAGCCGCCGCCGGAGCGGACCCGCAACCGCGACTGGCGCCATCTCAACAATGGCGACGTCATCTCGATGCCGGACAAGTGGGAATACCCCTGGTACGCCGCCTGGGACCTGGCGTTCCATTGCGCCACCTTCGCGCTGATCGACCCGGAGTTCGCCAAGGACCAGCTGCTGCTGATGCTGCGCGAATGGTACATGCACCCGAACGGGCAGATCCCGGCCTATGAGTGGGCGTTCGGCGACGTGAATCCGCCGGTGCACGCATGGGCGGCCTGGCGGGTGTTCGAGATCGACCGGATGCTGACGGGGCGGCCCGACCACGCCTTTCTCGAGCGGATCTTCCACAAGCTGATGCTGAACTTCACCTGGTGGGTGAACCGCAAGGACGCCGACGACCGCAACATCTTCCAGGGCGGGTTCCTGGGGCTGGACAATATCGGCGTGTTCGACCGCTCGGCGCCGCTGCCGACCGGCGGTTCGATGGACCAGGCGGACGGCACCGCCTGGATGGCGATGTACACGCTGAACCTGCTGCGGATCGCGCTCGAGCTGGCCGGCGACAACCCGGTGTACGAGGACACCGCCACCAAATTCTTCGAGCACTTCCTGTACATCGCCGAGGCGATGGCGTCGCTGGGGCAGGACGGCACCACCGCGCATGGGCAGGGCTTGTGGTCCGAGACCGACGGCTTCTTCTACGACGCGCTGCGCCTCCCGGACGGGTCGGTGCAGCGGATGCGGGTCCGCTCGCTGGTGGGATTGATCCCGCTGCTGGCAGTCGAAGTGATCGGCGCCGACGTGATCGACCGCTTGCCCGACTTCGCCATGCGGCTGCGCTGGTTCCTCGGCTACCGGCCGGATCTCGCCGGGCTGATCTCACGCTGGTCGGAGCCCGGCGCCGGTGAGCGGCGGCTGCTGTCGCTGCTGCGCGGGCATCGCATGAAGGCTCTGCTGACCCGCATGCTGGACGAAGGCGAGTTCCTGTCCGCGTACGGCATCCGCTCGGTGTCGAAGGCGCATGAAGCGCAGCCGTTCGTGTTCGAGCATGGCGGCCAAAGCTATGGCGTCACCTACTGCCCGGGCGAAAGCCCCACCAGGCTGTTCGGCGGCAACTCCAACTGGCGCGGCCCGATCTGGTTCCCGCTCAACTCGCTGCTGATCGAGTCGCTGCGGCGGTTCCACGACTATTACGGCGACGACTTCCTGGTCGAATGCCCGGTCGGCAGCGGTCAGATGAAGACCCTGGCGGACGTTGCCAACGAAGTGCGCGGCCGGCTGCTCGACCTGTTCCTGCGCCGCCCCGACGGCACCCGCCCGGCGCTCGTGCGGCAGCGCTTCGGCGAGTGGCCTGGCGAAGAAGCGCTCGAGTTCAACGAGTTCTTTCACGGCGACACCGGCCAGGGCCTCGGTGCCGCGCACCAGACCGGCTGGACCGGCATGATCGCGATGGAGATCCAGCACCACGCCGCCGTGCTGGCGGGGCGGCCGCTGCCGATGGACCCGCGCCCGGCGGACGCCGCGCCCGAAGCGGCGCCGATGCCGGGCACGCTGCCGCTCGACGTATTCCCGCCCTGAGCCGAGAGCAGCCGGAGAGCAACTCAAGCCGATTAAACCGATCCGGTTCGGTCGGATGTTGCTTTAGCTTTAAGGTGGAATGAACAAACTCGCGTGCTCGGGTCTTTCTTGGACGGTCGCCGCAGCGCATACAGGTTGAATGCCGGAACTGCCTGATCTACCGCCCGCGGCCTTCGACAAGCTCGACCCGACCCCCGATCCGGTCTTCTACGAACAGCCTCGTTTCGTCACACACATCGACGACGGCGCGATTGCCGCGGTCACCGGGATCTACCGCGACGTGCTGCCGCGCGGCGGCGACCTGCTCGACCTCATGAGCAGCTGGGTCAGCCATTTGCCGCCCGGCATCGACTACGCGTCCGTCGTGGGCCACGGCATGAATGCGGCCGAGCTGGCGGCCAATCCCCGGCTGACAAGCTGGTTCCTGCAGGACCTCAACGCCGAGCCGGAGCTGCCGCTGCCGGACGCCTCGTTCGACGCCGCGACGTTGTGCGTGTCGGTGCAATACCTGCAGCGTCCGGTCACGGTGTTCACCGCCGTTCGCCGGGTCTTGCGGCCCGGCGCGCCGTTCGTGGTGACATTCAGCAACCGCTGCTTCCCGACCAAGGCGGTGGCGATCTGGCAGGTGCTGGACGGACCCAACCAGCAGGCCCTGGTGCTCGCCTATCTGCAAGCCGCCGGGTTCACCCGCCTCTCGAGCAGCAGCGCCACGCCGGATGGCGGCGATCCGCTCTGGGCCGCCATCGGCCGTGCCCCGTGACGCCGCGTCCCCGCCCGCGCGGGGATGGGGCCGATCCGGTCAGCCGGTCCAGCCGCTCGGTGCGGCCGCGGTGAAGTGCTTGGTCCCGGCGTCGAACATCGTCGCCGACGAGCCGGCCACGGCCTGGTTGTCGAACCGGATGGAGCTGACATAAAGGTTGCGGTCGGTCGCCGGCGAGCCGCCGTAAGCGTCGTTGAGGAAGGTGATGGCGATGTCGTGCGGGGTGAAGCTTTCCGCGATACCGGCCACGGTGATTGCTTGGGTTTGCCCGGCGTTGTGCAGCGCCGTCGCGGTGTAGGTGCCGCCCATCTGCTTGCCGTCCACCGCGACCGTGAACTGGGCGTCGCCGAGGTAGGCGTCTTCCGACACGTTGACCACGGCGGTGCTGGTGACGGGAGCCGCCGGGGCGGAGGCGGGCACGGTGACGCCGAAGCTGGACGTGCGGTTCACGTACAGCGCGGCGGAGCTGCCGCCGACCGACTGGCCGTTATAGGTGGCGCCGGCCACGTAAAGGTTGCGGTCCGTGGCGGCCGTGCCGCCATAGGCGTCGTTGATGAAGCTGATGCCGACTTGGTGGGTGCCGGCGGCAAGCGTGCCGACCGAAACGGCTTGCGTGGCGCCCGACGCGTGCGACGCGGTCGCCGAATAGGTGCCGCCGACCTGCTTGCCGTCGACCGTGACCGTGAACTGGGCGTCGCCGCTCCAGGCGTCTTCCGACACGTTCACGACCAAGCCGGTCGCCGGCGCGGCGGCGCCGGTCGCCGTGGGGGGCGGCGTCGTGGTGGTGGTGGTGGTCGTTTGGCCGGGTGCGGTGGTCAACGCCGGCGCCGACAGGTCGAGCACCGGGCGGCTGCCGAGGACGGTCGTGCCGCTCTGGCTGGCGGCGCCGGTGACAAGCGGGTTGCTCCCGAAGCCATACACGCTGTTGTTGGTGAAGCTCGCCGTCGCCGTCGTCGAATTCCACAGCGCCGCGCCGGAGCTCTTGTCGTTGACGATCGTATTGCCGCTGACCGACAGGCTCGTGCCGCTGCGCAGGTTCCCTTCTTCGCCGTAAGCGATGATGGTGGGATTTCCGCTCTGCGCGCTCTGCTGGATGGTGTTGCCGGAAATCACGGCATTGCCGCCGTTCGGCAGGTCGATCTCGTACGACGAGGTGCTGTTGTTGTCGAAGATGCGGTTGCCGGTGATGGTGGTGCTTTCGGCCCGGCTCTTGATTTCGTGCCCGACGCTGGCGTCGTGGATGTAGCTGTTGGTCAGCGTGAACGACTTGACGTCGTTGATGTACATGTTGTGGCTGAAGCCGTCGCCGGCGCCGTTATGGTCGAATTCCGAGTTCGTGATGGCGATGGTGCCATTCGGGTCGGACGCGGCCAGGATGCCGTCCTGATTGTTGAAGAAATGTGAGTTGGAGACGGTCAGCGCGCCGCCCTCGTAGCGAATTCCGGCGCCGTTCATGTCGCTGACGGCCGCGCCGGTGAAGGCGAATCCGTTCACGCTGACGGCCACGCCGGCCCCGCCCTCGTCGAGGATGGCCTTGCCGTTGGGCGGCGCCACGGTTGCCGCGAGGGTGACGACCCCGCCCACGGCATTCAGGGTCAGCGATTTGTTTATATTGAGGAAGTCGTTAGTATAAGTTCCGGATTGAACGTTGATCGTATCGCCGGCCTGGGCCGCACCGACAGCAGCGGCAATGGTCGTGTAGGTCTGGCCTGCCCCGACCGTCAATGTGCTCATCGTGAGCTCCTTAATATTTCGTAACAGAACGTTTAAGGGAGATTAGCGACGCTCTGTGGCTGCAAATACACAGCAATTACCTTTTTACACAAAAATCTATTTTGTCAAATTCGGTGCCGCCCGAGTTGCCTTTGGTCGGGATTCATTGGACAAATCCGGCCACCGCTCCGCTCAAGCAGGTCGCCACCGTCCCCGACAACAGCGATCGCGCGCCCAGCACCGCCAACTCCGCCCGCCGCTCCGGCAGCATCGCCGCCATGCCGCCGACCAGGATCCCCAAGCTGCCGAAATTGGCGAAGCCGCATAGGGCGAAGGTCATGATCAACCGGCTATGCGGCGACAGCGCCCCGTCCGGCAGCGCCGCCATCCCGAGGTAAGCGACGAACTCGTTCAACACCGTCTTCGTCCCCAGCAGCAGCGCCGCCGCGCCGCTCTCGCCCCACGGCACCCCGATCGCCCAGACCACCGGGCGCAGCGGCAGCGCGAACACCTCCTGCAGCGTCCAGGGGCCGTTCGGCAGCGGGACGGCGCCCAACGCCATGTTGAACAGCGACACCAGCGACACCGTCACCAGCAGGCTCGTGGTGATGCCCACCAACGGGCCGACGCCGTCCGCGGTGCCGCGCACCAGGGCGTCGAGGCTGCCGGACGCGCGCTCGTGCGCCAATGCCGCCGGCTGCGCCTCGCCGGGCCCGAACGGCACCATCAGCGCTGCCACCGCCAGCGCCGCGGGCGTGCTGACGACCGACGCGACGATGATGGCGCCGAGCGCATTCGGCACCACCGGCGCCAGCACCGTGCCGTAGATGACCATGACCGTGCCCGCCACCCCGGCCATGCCGCAGGTCATGACCGCGAACAGCTCGCCCCGCTGCATCCGCGCCAAGTAGGGCCGGATCAGCAGCGGCGCCTCGATCATGCCGACGAACACATGCACCGCCGCCGCGAGCGCCAGCGCGCCGTCGATCCCCAGCACCCGCCGCAGCAACCCGGCGAACAGCGCGACGATCCGCTGCAGCACGCCCCAATGGAACAGCAGCGCGCCGAGCGCCGAGATCACGAGCACCAGCGGCAGCAGCTTGAAGGCCAGGATGAAGCTGGCGCCGGGCCGGGTCTCGGTGAACGGGAGCGCACCGCCGCCGAGGTAGCCGAACAGGAACGAGGTGCCGGTGTCGGTCGCCCGCTGCAGCGCGTCGGCGCCGTCGTTCAGCAGCAGCACCAGGCGTTGCGTGGCCGGGACGCGCAGCAGCAGCACGGCCAAAGCCCATTGCAGCACGATCCCGCCCGCCACGGTACGCCAAGGGATCCGCCGCCGGTCCTCGCTGCAGGCGAATGCCACAACGAGCAGCGCGGCGTAGCCGATCAGACCCTGCACCGGCGCTCCGGCCCGGTTCGATGCCCGGCAGAACACGGTGCCCGGCGATCCCGGCGCCGGCGCCCCGCGGTTCCGGCGAGGGGCAGCGATGCCCCGCTCAGCGGAGCGCTCCGCGGCGCTTCAGGATCGCGTAGTCGCCGCTCCGGGCGACATCGACGAAGTCCTGCCGCACGTAGCGCAGCAGCGGCGGGTTGGTCGCGATCTGGCCGCGGTCGAGGAACTGCAGCAGCTTCGCGTTGTAGACCAGGCAAAGGTCAGGCACCTGCCGCAGCGCCTGCACGATCTCATCCTGCCGGCTGGGCCGGATGAAGCCCAGCACGTGGTTCACATTCATCGAGGTCGGCAGCGCGTGGCCGGTCCAGAGCGCGAAGCTCGGCAGCCCGGGCAGCCAATACGACCCGCCGCACCGCGCGAGCTGCGCCGTCACCCAGCGCAAGGTCGCCGCCTGCTGCTCCGGCAGGTGCACCCCGGCCGTGCCGGGCAAGCCGAGCGCGGTATCGCTGCGGTAGGTTTGTCCCGCGCGCACGGCGCCCGCCAGCAGCAGGGTCGTGCCGGCGCCCGCGGCAAGCATCAGCCCACCGCGCCCGGCTGCGAACTCCCCGACGCGGCGGCTGCGCACGGCGAGCGCGAGGTCGTGCGCGAGGACCGGTACGGCCATGATCGGCAGCAGCGCGCCGATCGCGAGCTGATGCCCGGCCACGGGGAACGGGTAAAGCGACAGGACGGCACCCAACAGCCCGGCGAACTCCCGCAAGGTGGCCGTCGCGGCCGGCGTGCCCGCCGGGCACACCATCAGCAGCCAGCAGAACGGCACCAGGCCGCGGAACTCGTTCTGGGTTTCGAAGAACTTGTCGGCGGCCAGCAAGACGAACCCGGCCTTGGCGGCCAGCACGCAGCCCCCTATGAGCCGGTCGTCCCGCACCCACCTGCCGCCGAACCGGAACAGCAACGCGGCAGACACCGCGAGCGGGGCGGCCAGTGCGCCGGACCAGTTGATCTCGATCGGCACATACCAGTTGCGGATGAAGCTGCCGCCCTGCAGCACGACCGCGTCGAGCATTGCCGCCGGACTGCTACCGGCCGCCGCCATGCCGCCGACGATGGCGGCGGCGACCACGAGCCCGCCCGCATCAGCGGCCAGCGCATGCGCCGGGCCGAGCAGCGCCGAGCGGGGCTGCCCGGACAACACGATCAGCGCGGCGCCGATCGTCAGGGTGGCGAACGCGGCATAGTGCCGCACCCAGGCCAAATGGAGCAGCAACGCCGACAAGCCGACCGGCAGCAGCAGCAGGCCGCCGCCGGCCACCCAGGCGGCAGCCCGGATGGGTGGGCTGCTTTTCGTGTGGCGCAGCATCACCAGCAGCAGGCAGCCGCCGGCGAACACGCCAACGTTCAGCTTGATCAGGGCCACCCCGGCGACCAGGCCCCCGGCTGCTGCGGCCAAGTGCCGGGTCGGACGGCGCGCAAGCGCGTGCACGGTCAGCAGCAGGATCGCGAGCAGGACCAGGGTCAGCTCTTCCGGATGTCCGGGCGAGTCCATCAGCTGCGCCAGCCAGAACAGGATCAGCGGGTAGCCGAGCAGGGCTGCGGCCTTGGATCCGGTCATGCGGAAGCAGACCCAAGCGAAGCCGGCGGTGTAGCCGAGCCAAAGCACCGCCGCGATCGAACGGGCCGCCGTGTGCGTCAGCGGCACCTGCAGCACGGCGTAGAGCAGACCATAGACGCCGTTGTACAAGGGTCCGTACAGCGAGTAGATCTCGTCGTACATCCGGTGCCCTTCACGCAGGGACCGGAAGCCGATCAGCAGCGTCCCCTCATCGTCGAACCAGGACAAGCCCGAGAACGCGGTGAACAGGACGTAGGGGATCGCGAGCACCGTCGCGACGCCGACCAGCCCGGCCATGCTCGGGCCGTCGCCGCGGTCGCAGGTGGCGCCCGGCCCGGCGAGGTCCTGGCCGAGCGGCCCGTTCACCGCTTCGGCCTCGCGCGCACCAGCATCTGCTTGCCGATCGGCTTGACCGGAGAGAGCAGCCAGGCGCGGATCAAGAACCGGTTCACCGGCAGCCGCCCCTTGACCGAAAGCGGCATGAAGCGGGGTTCGACCTGGAACACCTCCCAACCGTTGGCCACCAGGAAATCGGCCAGGCTGACATGGGAATAGATGCTCTTGTGGTCGAAGTCGTCGAAATACTCGCGGAACGCATAGCGGTAGTTCGGCTGCACGATCGTCAGCGTGCCGTCCGCCGCGAGCTTGCGGCGCAGTGTCGCCAGCACGTCGG
This sequence comes from uncultured Alphaproteobacteria bacterium, assembly GCA_963752225.1. Lineage (GTDB taxonomy): Bacteria > Pseudomonadota > Alphaproteobacteria > Acetobacterales > Acetobacteraceae > JBBROS01. Next base: position 1,934,796 of record CAVVXS010000007.1, read on the forward strand.
AGAAATCCGCTTGCGTCAGGTGCTCGAACAGGTTGCTCGCGAACGCGAAGTCGACCGCGCCGTCCTCGATGAAGTCGAGCTCGGCGACGCTGCCGACATGGTGTTCCACCCCCGGCGCCAGATAGGCCGGAAACCCGGCCCAGGCGTCCACGGCGATGCGGCGCCGGGCCTGGACCGCGTTGATGAAGTTGCCGTAGCCGGCCCCGAGGTCGAGCACGCAGTCGGTGGGACGCACCATGGCGCGGAACCGGTATTCCCACAGGCTTTCCCACAACACGTCTCGCCGCTTGTCTTCCGGCAGGCGCGAGCCGTGGTAGTCGACCGTCGTCATGCGCGGGACGCCTTCCATCCGAACACGATGCCGAGCACCATGCGCAGGCCGACGGTCAAGGCGCGCCGGTTGTTGACGTTGCCGCCCTTGCTGACGCCGACCCTGGGGTGGAAGGTGACCGGGCACTCGACGATGTCGCAGCCCATCTCGAGCGCGCCGTCGAGGAAATGCGCGTTGAACTCGAGGTTGACGCCGGCATCGAGCCGCGGCAGCAGGCGCAGCAGGGTGTCGCGCCGGCAAAGCTTGTAGGTGGTGCCGACGTCGGTGATGGTCGTGCGGCCGAGATGCTTGGCTTCGAGCAGTTTGCCGACAAACAGATTGCCGTAATACATGAACGTGCTGAGTTGCGTGGTGCGCGCGCGCAGGCGTTCGACGGTGCGCGTCCCGTTGACGATGTCGGCGTGCGGCACGTAGGCGAGGAACTTGGCGATGTCGTGCGCGCGGAAGGTGCGGTCGCCTTCGCACAGCAGGACGAGCTCGTTGCCGCGCGCCGCCGCTTCGCGCAGGCAGCGGTGCACGCATTGGCCGTAGCCTTGCCGATGCTCGTTCACCGCGGTGGCGCCGGCGGCCGCCGCGCGGGTCAGCGTCGCATCGGTGCTGTTGTTGCTGACGACGATCACCTCGTCCACCAGCGGATGCGACCGGAAGTCGCGCACCGCCTCGGCGATGCTGTCCTCGTCGTTGTAGGCGGTCAGCGCGACCACGACGCGCGGGTTGGCCGGCTCGTCGCAGCGGACGTCCTCGCGCGCCGAGCGCTTGCCGCCCAGCAGCACGAACAGATCGACGGCGGCGAGCCCGACGCCGACCACGATCGGCACGCCGCTGTACCAGACCAGCCACTCATTGGCATCCTGGAACCATTTCGGGTTCCCCAGCAGGTAGCGCGGCGCGGACATCAGCACTCCGACCAGGTAGGCAGCGAGGCCCAGGCACACGAGCAGCACGCCATACAACAGCAGGCGCGCCGGACGGGTGCGTGACCGCGAAACCGGGTGAAGCCCGGGCGGCACGGCGTAGCCGCCGCCCGCCTCGTCCGAGGACGACGCCGACCGGCCCTGCCCCGCTTCGACTTCGAACGGCGCCGTCATGCGCCGGCGTTGCTCCCGGCGCGGCCGACCCGCGCGAGAAGCGGGCGCCGGGAACGGCCCGGACGGCGCGTGGATGCGGAATCAGCCCCGCCCATGGAACGGCATCTTCGGCGCCATGATCGTCACCGTGTGGACGTTCGCGTCCAGCGGCAGCCCGGCGATGTGGACCACCATGTCGGCCACGTGCCGGACGTCCATGCGCGGCTCAACCATGGTCGTGCCGTTCGGCTGCGGCACGCCCTTGGTCATCCGCTCCGTCATCGGCGTGACGGCGTTGCCGATGTCGACCTGGCTCGCGACGATGTCGAACGGGCGGCCGTCGAGCGAGATCGACTTCGTCAGCCCGGTGATCGCGTGCTTGGTGGTGGTGTAGGCGATGCTGCCCGGGCGCGGCGTGTGCGCGCTGATGCTGCCGTTGTTGATGATGCGGCCGCCTTGCGGCGATTGGTGGCGCATGATGCGGAACGCTTCGCGGGCGCAGAAGAAGCTGCCGTTGAGGTTGGCGCCCACCACCGCCAGCCACTTATCGACCTCGAGCTCGTCGGGCGTCACCGCCGGCGTGCCGCTGCCTGCGTTGTTGAACAGCATGTCGAGCCGGTGCCATTTGGCTTCAAGCTGCTCGAACGCGGCGGCGACGGCCTTGTGGTCCGAGACGTCCACCGGGAGCACCAGGAAGCGCTCGGCGTCGCCGCCCGCCGTTTCCTCCAGCGCCTCGCGCCGCCGCCCCAGCAGGGCGACATGCCAGCCCGCCGCCGCCAGCGCCTGCGCGCAAGCCCGTCCGACGCCGCTGCCCGCCCCGGTCACCAACGCGTATCGTTCCCCGCTCATCCCGCATCCCCTTGTGGCCGTGATCGAATTCTGGGCAACCGCCCACCGCCGGATGGTGGACCGAAGTGCCGCCTACGTCGACCGGGCAAGCCCGCGCGGCGAGGCGAGGTGCCCGGTCTTGACCCACACGCGGCAGCCCCCGGCGCCGACGGCGGCCCGCAGCGCCATGCCCGGCGGCAGCCGTAGCCAGGATTGCGGGGCGAACGTTTCCCCGTCGCGCACGAACCCACCCTCCAGCACCAGCAGTTCCGCGCCACCGTCCGGCGTCCAGTAGATCGCGGCGCCCGGCGCCCATCGCTCGGCCCGCACCACCTCGTCGGCGGCCTCGAACAGCGGCGCCGCGGTCACGCCGGGCCGCCCGGGCGCCGGCGCATACGCCGCCGTTTGAATGTCGATGCGCACCGGGGTGCGGTCCGCCGGGTCGAACTGCCACAACTTCACGAAGATGGTGCAGCCCGGCGCCGAGCCCGGCGTGTGTTGCGTGGTGGGCGGGTTGCGCACGTAGGTGCCGGGCGGGAAGTCGCCGTGCTCGTCCTGGAACACGCCGTCCAGCACCAGGAACTCCTCGCCGCCGCCATGGCTGTGGGCGGCGAAGCGGCTGCCGGGAGCGTAGCGCACGATGGACGTGGCCCGCGCCACCTCGCCGCCGACCCGGTCCAGCATGCGCCGATCCACGCCCGCAATCGGCGACGGCGTCCAGTCGAGCCGGGCCGCATGCACCGTGGCCGGGGCGGCGAAATCGGCGTTGAGCTCCATCGCGTCAGTCCCCTCCGAACGAGTCGCGGATGCCGGAGCGGCGGTACACGCCGAGGATCCGGGTTTCGCGCGAAAAGAACGCCAGCTCCTCCAGCGCGCGGCGCAGGGCCGGCTGCTCCGGGTGGCCGTCCACGTCGCACATGAACTGGGTGGCGGTGAACTGGCCGCCGAGCATGTAGCTCTCGAGCCGGGTCATGTTGACGCCGTTGGTGGCGAACCCGCCCAGCGCCTTGTAGAGCGCCGCCGGCACGTTGCGCACGCGGAACACGAACGTCGTCATCAGGCCGGGCGTGTCGGGCGACAGCACCAGCGGCTCGCGCGCGGTGACGAAAAACCGCGTGGTGTTGTGCGACGCGTCCTCGACGTTGGCGCGCAGCACCTCGAGCCCGTAGATCTCGGCGGCCAGCCGCGAGGCGATGGCCGCGTCCTCGGGCCGGCCCCAGCGGGCGACCAGCTCGGCCGAACCCGCGGTGTCCGCTTCCACCACCGCTTCGGCGCCCAGCTCGTGCAAGATGGCGCGCACCTGGCCGAGTGCGACGGCATGCGAGTGCACCCGCCGCACCTGCTCCAGCCGTGTGCCCGGCACGACCAGCAGGCAGTGTTCGACGCGCTGGAAGTGCTCGCCGGTGATGGACAGGCCGCTGCCCGGCAGCAGCATGTGGATGTCGGGAACGCGGCCGGCGAGACTGTTCTCGCAGGCGAGCATGCCGTACTGCGCTTGGCCGCTGATCACCGCCTCGATCGCCCGCTCGAAGGTCTGGCACGGCAAGGTCGGCATGCCCGGGAAGGCGGCGCGGCAGGCGAGGTCGGAATACGCGCCGGGAATGCCCTGGAACGAGATCACGCTGTTCTCCGCAACACGGTGCGCGCCCGCTCCAAATCGGCCGGGGTGTCGACCCCGAACGGCGCATGGTCGACCCGGGCGCAGGCGATCCGCATCCCGGCCTCGAGCGCCCGCAGCTGCTCGAGCTTTTCCCGGCGCTCGAGCGGGCTTTCCGGCAGGCTGACGTAGCGGGCGAGCGCCGAGCGGCGATAGGCGTAGATGCCGATATGATGCCAAAGCGGCCCGTCGCCGGACGGGATCGGCACCCGCGAGAAATATAGCGCCGGCGAGACCGCCCGGCCGCGGTCGAAGGCGCAGGCGGCTTTCACCACCTGCGGCGCCGCTGCTTCGGCCGCTGTTTCGATCGGCGCCACCAGGGTCGCGATGTCGATCGCCGGGTCGGCGAGCGGCATCAGCACGGCGCGCAGCTGCACGCCGGGCATCGTCGGCAGGTCGCCTTGCAGGTTCACCACCACGTCGTGCCGGCCCTGCGGATCCAGCACCGCCAGCGCCGCGTGCACCCGGTCGGAGCCGGACGGCAGCGAGGGGTCGGTCATGACCGCGACACCGCCATCGGCCCGTACGACCTCGGCAATCGCCGCGTCGGCGCAGGCCACCGCGACCGGGCCGATATCGGCCTCGCGCGCCCGGTCGAGCACGTGCAAGATCATCGCCCGGCCGCCGATATCGGCCAGCGGCTTGTCCGGCAGCCGCGTGGACGCCATGCGCGACGGGATGACGATGATTGGGTTCACGGTGGCGGGTTCACGGTGGCGGTTTCACGGGCCGGTGCTTGGTTCGGGACGGTCGCTGGTCATAGGATGGCGGCACCTTAGGTAGCGGCCCCCAGCCGTGCAACATAGCGGCGCACCATAGCCATGCATCATAGCCGGACGCCGATGACCCCCAGCCCGACCGACCGCCATTGAGCCTCCCCGACTTCCTCGCCGCCGCCGAAGCCGCGGCCGACGTCGCAGCCGCGGTGATCCGCCCGTTCTATCGCAGCGGCATCGCGGCCGCGGTGAAGGACGACCGCAGCCCCGTGACCGTCGCCGACCGCAGCGCCGAGCAGGCGATGCGCGCCGTGCTCGCCGAGCGCTGCCCCGAGCACGGCATTCTCGGCGAGGAGTTCGGCCTCGACCGGCCCGAAGCACGCTTCCGCTGGGTGCTGGACCCGATCGACGGCACCCGCGCCTTTATCACCGGGCGGCCGTTGTTCGGCACCCTGGTCGCGCTGCTGGAGGACGGCCGCCCGATCCTCGGCATCATCGACCAGCCGGTCTCCGGCGAGCGCTGGGTCGGCGCCGCCGGGATGCCGACGACATTCCGCGGAGTGGGCCAGGTCGGCGTGCGCCCCTGCCCGTCGCTCGCCGACGCTGAGCTGTCCTGCACCGCGCCGGAAATTTTCTCCCAATCCGAGATGGCGACCTGGCGGCGCTTGCAGGCGGCGACCCGGCGGACGACCTGGGGCGGCGACTGCTACGCCTATGGCCTGATCGCGCTGGGCGGGGTGGACGTGATCGCCGAGGCCGGGCTGAAGCCATGGGACTGGGCGGCGCTCTTGCCGATCATCGAGGGCGCCGGCGGCCGGGTCACCGACTGGACCGGCGCGGCGCTCACGCCCGACAGCGACGGGCGGGTGCTGGCCGTCGGCGACCCGGCGCTGCTCGGGCCGGCCATCACCTTGTTGGAGAACCCACCCGCATGATGCGTTCCGCCGCCCTGGCCGTTCTGCTTGCTTTGACCGGCCCCGCCTGGGCGCAACCGCCCGGCGCCGGCACCGTTCGCAGCCATGCGCTGACGATCCTCGGTACCCCCGCCTTGCCGCCCGACTTCAAGACCATGCCCTACGTCAACCCGGACGCGCCCAAGGGCGGCGAGGTGGTGTTCGGCCAGGTCGGCAGCTTCGACGGCTTCAACCCGTTCATCCTGCGCGGCAATTCGGCACTCGGCCTCGGCTCGATCTGGCAGCCCGGCGTCGGCGGCACCTCCTCCGGCAGCGCCGGCGGGCATGTCTGGGAGTCGCTGCTGAACGGCTCCGCCGACGAGGTCGCGACCGGGTACGGCCACCTCGCCGAAACCGTCGAGCTGCCGGCCGACCGCATGTGGGTCGCCTTCGAGATCCGCCCCGAGGCGCGCTTCGCCGACGGCCACCCCGTCACGGCCGAGGACGTCGTCTGGACCTTCAACACGTTGCGCGAAAAGGGCCGGCCGTCGATCGCGGTGCAGCTCGCCGACGTCGCCGATGCGGTGGCCGAGAGCGAGCGCCGGGTGGTGTTCCACTTCAAGTCGAACCAGAACCGCGAGCTGCCGCTGATGGTCGGCGGCTTGTCGGTGCTGCCGAAGCATTGGTGGGCGACGCGCGACTTCACCAAGCCGCTGACCGAGCCGCCGCTCGGCAGCGGTCCTTACAAGGTCGAGAGCTTCGAGCTCGGCCGCACCGTCACCTATGTGCGCGACCCCAATTGGTGGGCGCGCGACCGGCCGACCGGGCGCGGCCTGTTCAATTTCGACCGCGTGCGGATCGAGTATTTCCGCGACCCGACGGTGCTGTTCCAGGCGTTCAAGGCCGGGCAGATCGATTGGCGGCAGGAGAACATCAGCAAGCAATGGATGACCGCCTACGATTTCCCGGCGGTCTCGAACGGCCTCGTGAAGAAGGAGATGCTGCCCTACAAGCTGCCGCTCGGCGTGCAGGGCTGGATCTTCAACACCCGCCGGGCGCAGTTCAAGGACGCAAGGGTGCGGGAGGCCTTGGCGCAGGTGTTCGACTTCGAATGGATGAACAAGAACCTTTTCTTCGATCTCTACACCCGCACCACCAGCTACTTTGGCGGCACCGAGAACGAATCGACCGGGGTGCCGGGGCCGGACGAGCTGAAACTGCTCGACCCGTTCAAGGCGCAACTGCCGCCGGCGCTGTTCAGCGAACCCTTCACGATCGCCAAGACGGACGGCTCCGGCAACAACCGCGACGGGCTGCGCCGGGCGCTCGTGCTGCTGAAGGAGGCGGGCTGGACGGTTAAGGAACGCAAGCTGGTCGACGGCGACGGCAAGCAGATGACCATAACGATCCTGCTGCAGGATCCGTCGATGGAGCGGGTGGCGCTGCCCTACAAGCAATGGCTGGAGCGGCTCGGCATCGAGGTCAGCCTGCGCACGGTTGATCCGGCGCAGTACGAGCGGCTGACGGACGCGTTCGACTACGACCTGACGACGCTGATCTACCCGGGCAGCGAGTTGCCGGGGAACGAGCTGCGCGACGAGTTCAGCTGCATCAGCGCCACCACGGAAGGCAGCGGCAACCTGGCCGGCATTTGCGACAAGGCGGTCGACAGCCTGATCGACGCGGCGGTCAACGCGCAGGACCGGCCGAGCCTGTATGCCGCGACCCGCGCCCTCGACCGCGTGCTGCTGCGGAGCTGGTACATGGTGCCGCAATGGCACGACACCGCGTTCAAGGTGGCGATGTGGGACCGCTTCGGCCGGCCAACCAAGCCGGTGCGGACCGGGTTCGTGCTCGATAGCTGGTGGGTGGATCCGGCATTGGCGGCGAAGACCGATGGCGCGCGCCGCGCCGGCAACTAACGCCGGTGCCGGGTCGCTCGCCGCCCCCGGGTCATCCGTCGCAGTTGGCAAGCGTCGCGCATCTGGCGCGAGCTACGGCGGCATCGGCGCGCGAACCCGCATGCTGTATAGACGCTGCACCATCGACCCCTCGTGACGAAGGACCCGCACCATGAAGGCCAACACCGTCCTCGACACCATCGGCAACACGCCGCACATCCGGGTGGCCCGGCTGTTCCCCGACGCCAACGTCTGGATCAAGTCCGAGCGCGCCAGCCCCGGCGGCTCGATCAAGGACCGCATCGCCCTTGCCATGATCGAGGCGGCCGAGCAGGACGGCAGCCTCAAGCCCGGGGGCACCATCATCGAGCCGACCTCCGGCAACACCGGCATCGGCCTTGCCATGGTCGCCGCCGTGAAGGGCTACAAGCTGATCCTGGTGATGCCGGACAGCATGTCGGTCGAGCGCCGCCGGCTGATGCAGGCCTATGGCGCGACCTTCGACCTCACCCCCCGCGCGGGCGGCATGAAGGCTTCGATCGCCCGCGCGCACGAACTCGCCGCCGAGCACCAGGGTGCCTGGATCCCGCAGCAATTCGAGAACCCGGCCAACATCGCCGTGCACGTCAAGACCACCACCAAGGAAATCATGAACGATTTCCCGGACGGCATCGACGCCATCATCACCGGCGTCGGCACCGGCGGCCACATCACCGCCTGCGCCGAGGTGCTGAAGCCGCGCTGGCCGCAGCTCAAGGTGTTCGCGGTGGAGCCGGCGCAGTCCGCCGTGATCTCCGGCGGCCAGCCCTCGCCGCACCCGATCCAGGGCATCGGCGCCGGGTTCATCCCCAAGAACCTGCACGTGGACGCGATCGACGGCACGATCCAGGTCGAAGCCGAGGAAGCGCGCGAATGGGCCCGGCAATCGGCCCGCAAGGAGGGGTTGCTGGTCGGCATCTCGTCCGGCGCGACGCTCGCGGCCATCAACAAGAAGTTGCCGGAACTAAAGCCGGGCGCCGTCGTGCTCGGCTTCAACTACGACACCGGCGAGCGCTATCTGTCGGTGCCGGAGTTCCTGCCGGAATAAGCCGGCGTCGGGGTGTGGGTGATTAGCCCGGGACGAACGGCTCGCCGCGCCATTCCAGGATCTTCCACACCCCGTCGGCCGTCGCGACCACCCGCTCGCCCACTGCCATGGTGCCGCGCAGGAACACGAGGCTGCGGGTGGTCTTGACCACCTCCGCCCGCACGAAGGCGAAGTCGCCCATTTTCACCGCGCCGATGAAATGCACGTTGAGCTGCACCGTCGCGCAGGGCCGTTGCTGCGCCGCATGCCAGCTCGCATTCCCCAGCGCCACGTCGAACGCAGTCGCCAGCATTCCGCCATGCACCACGCCGCGCTTGTTGCCGTGCTTGGGACCGGCGAGGAAGCCGCAGCCGACCGCATCGCCTTCGGGCGGGGCGTAGAACGGCCCGGACTGGGTCGCGAACTCCTTTGTCGGCCGCAGCACGAACCCGTCCGGCACGCCGTCCGGAACATTTCCCGTCGCCAAAGTCACCTGCCCTCCGTCACCGCGGCGGCGACGCTACTGCCGCCCGGCGGCGGCGTCGAATGTTGCCGAGCCACTCCCCCACCGGCGCGATGACGTATTCGGCCAGCGGGACCAGCACCGCGCCGAGCGCCAGCCCCAGCACGCCCGACACCGCCGCACCCGCGAGCCAGCCGGCCACGCCCCCGACCGGTGCCGGCACCGCGGCGGCGGCCCACTCCGACGCACCCTCCAGCCAATGCGCCGGCGCCGTCACTCCGAACGCCTCCAAGCCGTGCACGACGATGCCGCCGCCCACCCAAATCATCGCCGCCGTGCCGATCAGGCTCAGCCCCCGCAGCACGACCGGCATCGCGCGAACGACGCCCCGGCCGACCGCCCGGATCGGCGCCGCTTGCCGCCGCGCCAGCCACACGCCGACGTCGTCCGCCTTCACGATCATCGCCACGACGCCGTAAACCAGCCCGGTCAGCCCCAGGCCGACGATCGCCATCACCAGCGCCTGTTCCCAGATCGGCTTCTCGGCGACCGCGCCCAGGGTGACGGCAATGATCTCGGCAGACAGGATCAGGTCCGTCTGGATCGCGCTCTGCACCTTGCGATCCTCAAGGCTGCGGCCGCCGCCTTGCGTCTTGGCCTGCGCGTCCCCGCCGTGCGGCCGGAGCATGCCCCAGACCTTCTCCGCCCCCTCGAAGCACAGATAAGCGCCGCCCAGCATCAGCAGCGGGGTGATCCCCCAAGGCGCCACCGCACTCAGCAACACCGCAGCCGGCAACAGGTACAGGAGCTTGTTGCGCACCGAGCCCAGCGCGATCTTGCCGACGATCGGCAGTTCGCGCTTGGCGCTGAACCCCATCACGTAGTTCGGGGTGACGGCGGTGTCGTCGATCACCACGCCGGCCGCTTTGGCGCCCGCTTGCACCGCCTGGCCCGCGGCGTCGTCGAGCGACGCCGCGGCCACCTTGGCCAGCGCTGCGACGTCGTCCAGCAACGCGATCAAACCGACACTCACCACCCATCTCCAATCGCCGTCACGGCTCCAACCGCGCGGCGACGGCAACGTTCCCGCTGCCGCAGCCGTTAAGCTAATGCGCCCCGTTCGTTCAGCATCGGGAACCCGCATTGGTGCCAGACCGGGTAAGCCGGCGGCACGTCGCTGGCCGCGTCCAGGGTCGCCACCTGCGCCGGCGTCAACGCCCATCCGACGGCACCGATGTTCTGCACCAACTGCTCCTCGTTGCGCGCGCCGACGATCACGCTGGCAACTGTTGGACGCCGCAGCAGCCAGTTCAGCGCCACCTGCGGCACCGTCTTGCCCGCCTCCGCCGCCACCGCGTCCAGCGCATCGACGATACGGAACAGCCGCTCCTCCTCGTATTGCGGCCCGGTGCCGGCGATGTCGTGCGCCCGGCTGCCGGGCTGCGCCGGCTGGCCGCGGCGGATCTTACCGGTGAGCTTACCCCAGCCGAGCGGGCTCCAGATCACCGCGCCCACCCCCTGGTCGCGCCCGAGCGGCAGCAGCTCCCATTCGTAATCGCGGTTCAGCAGCGAGTAGTACGCTTGGTGCGCCACATATCGCGTCCAGCCGTGCCGGTCCGACGCCGCCAGCGACTTCATCAGGTGCCAGCCGGAGAAGTTGGAGCAGCCGATGTAGCGGACCTTCCCCGCCCGCACGAGCCCATCGAGCGTCGACAGCGTCTCCTCGACGGGCGTGTTGTAGTCCTGGCCGTGCAGCTGCAGCAGATCGATGTGGTCGACTCGGAGCCGGCGTAGCGACGCGTCCACCGCCTCCATCAGATGCTGCCTTGACGAGCCGAACTCGTTCGGGCCATCGCCCATCGGGAACGTCGTCTTGGTCGAGATCAGCAGCCGGTCCCGCTTGCCGCGGATCGCCTCGCCCAGGATCGTCTCGGCGAGCCCGCTCGAATACACGTCGGCGGTGTCGAACATGCTGACGCCATGGTCCAGGCAGACGTCGATCAAGCGCGACGCGCCGCCGGCGTCGGTCGAGCCCCAGGCCTTGAAGAAGTCGTTGCCGCCGCCGAACGTCGCCGTGCCGAAGCTCAGGGCGGGAACGCGAAGGCCGGAATGGCCCAGTCGATTGTATTCCATCTGTCTCTCCTCGAAGCATGAGGCCAGGGGCGCTGCCCCTGGACCCCGCCGGGGCGGCGCCCCGGACCGCTACACGTAGCCTTGTAGGTGGTCGGCTTCCGCCGCATCGGGCGAACGGGACGACGGGTCGCCGAAGCCGCCGCCGCCCGAGGTCTCCAAGCGGATCACATCGCCCCGGCGCAGGCGGAGGTTCCCGACTTTCGAGCCGAGCGCCTGCCGCTCGCCGTCGCGCAGCAGCCATAGCCGCCCGGCCGACCCTGGCTCGCCGCCGGACAATCCGTAGGGGCGGAACTTGAACCGCTCGAGGTTGGCGGTGAACACCGCCTCCGGACAATCCACCCGCCACTCCCGCACCAGCCCGAGACCGCCGCGGAATCGCCCGGCGCCGGCCGTGCCGGGCAGCACCTCGTAGGCGACGATCGTGAGCGGCAACTCGCTCTCGATCGTCTCGACCGGGATGTTGGCGTTGTTGTGCATGCCGGAAGAAAACCCGTTCAGCCCGTCCTGCGCCGGATGCCCGCCGCTGCCGCCGACCTCGATCTCCACCAGCACGTGCCGGGCGCCGTCGTCGCCGATCGTCTGGAACGTGCACACGTAGCTGGTGCCGTAATAGGCGGCCGGGATCCGGTCCGGCGCCGCCTTGTGCAGCGCGCCCAGCAAGGTCGTCGCCAGCCGGTGCGTCGCGGCGATGCGGTTCGCGACCGGCGCCGGGTGCCGCGCATGCACGATCGAGCCCTCTCGCGCCACCACCCGGATCGGGCGATAGCAGCCGGCATTGGCCGGGATCGGCTGGTCGGCGCAGGCCATCACCGCATACGACACGGCCGACGAGGACGAGGCCAAGGTGGCGTTGATCGGCCCCAGCGCCTGCGGGCCGGAACCGGTCAGGTCCACCTCCATCGCCTCCCCGGCGACGGTGATCGCGGCATGCACCCGGATCGGCGTGTCGGTCAGGCCGTCATCATCGATCCAGTCCTCGAACGCGTAACGCCCATCCGGCAGCCGCCCGATCATCGCCCGCATCGCCGCTTCCGACCCGTCGAGCAGCCGGGCGCAGGCCTCGGTCACGGTGTCGCCGCCGACGCGGCGGGCGAGCTTCGCCATGTTCGCCTCGCCCACGCTGAGCGACGCGAGCTGCGCCTGCAGGTCGCCCCACAGCATGTCCGGCCGGCGCACGTTCTGCCGCATGATGGCCAGCACCTCCTCATTGGCGACGCCACGGCGGAACAGCTTCAGCGGCGGGATGCGCAAGCCCTCCTGGAACACCTCGGTCGCGTTGGCGCCGTAGCTGCCGGCGGCGATCCCGCCCATGTCGAGGTGGTGGCAAAGCGTGCCGACGATGGCGATGCGGCGGCCGTCGTGGAACACGGCGCGGAACGCCAGGATGTCGGGGATATGCTGGCCGCCGCAGTACGGGTCGTTGGTCACGACCACGTCGCCCTCCTCCCACTCGTCGAGCGGGATGAAGTCGCGCACCACCGTCAGCAGCCCGGCGCCCATCGAGTTCAGATGCTGCGGGATGCGGGCGGATTGCGCGACGTTATAGCCGTCGGCATCGAACACCGCCGTGGAGTAGTCGAGCAGCTCGCGCACGATGGTCGAACGGCTGGTGCGCCACACCGTGACGTCCATTTCGGCCGCCGCGGCGGTCAGCGCGTTGCGCAGTACTTCCAATTCGATCGGCCCGAGCGCCATGCCCGGAGCATCCGCCTGGGCAACCATCCGCTCGGCGACCAAGTCGCCGTCCGCGCCCGGACCGCAGCGCCAGCCGGCGGCCACGAACACGGTCGTATAGGCTTCCTCGATCAGCGCCGGGCCGTCCACCGGAGCTCGCACATGGGCGCGCCGATAGACGGGAACCTCCTGCCAGGCTCCGGCGACGAACACCCGGCGCGGCAAGGCCTTCGCCGTCTGCGCGGAATCGGCCGGCCGCAATCCGGACGGGGCCGGCAACCGGCCGGTCGCGGTCAGGCGCAGCGTGACGATGTCCACGGGGTCGGCGGGGTTCGCATAGGAAAACCGCTGACGATGCAGCGCATGGAACGCCTCCACCAAGGCGGCCAGCGTGTCCGGACCCGGCACCACGTCTCCCCATGGCACCACCAGCTCGAACGCCTGGCCGACGTAGCGCAGGTCGGCCGAAAGCTGCAGCACCCGGCGTTCGGCGGGGATACCGTCGGCGTCCAGCAGCGCCTCGCCCTCGCGGCGCAAGGCGGCGCAGGCCTCGACCAGCGCCGGGAGGCTGTCGGCCGAGGCGCGCAGCAGGCGGCTGCGGGCCAGGTCGTGCACGATTTCGGAATGCAGGATGCCGCTGGCGGAGAAGGTGCTGGCGTCGGCCGGGAACACCACCCGGTCGATCCCGAGTTCAGCCGCCACCTCGATCGCATGCAGCCCGCCGGCGCCGCCGAACGACAGCAGGCTGAACCGGCGCGGGTCGAGGCCCTTCTCGAACAGGCTCAGCCGGATCGCCGAAGCCAGGCTGGCATTGGTCAGCGTCAGCACCCCCTCCGCCGCCCGGTCGGCGTCGAGGCCGAGCGGCCGGGCAACCGCCGCCTCGATCGCCGCCGCGGCGCCGTCCCGGTCGAGCGGGAACGCGCCACCGAGGAAGTAGGCGGGGTCGAGCCGCCCGAGCACCAGGTTCGCGTCCGTCACCGTCGGCTGGGTGCCGCCACCGCCGTAGCACACCGGGCCGGGCCGGGCGCCGGCGCTTTGCGGCCCGACCGTCAACCGCGGGCCCGGCGCCACCGCCGCGATAGAGCCGCCGCCGGCGCCGATGGTGCGGATCTCCACCATCGGCAGCCGCACCGGCAAGCCGTCCACCTCGCCCTGGGTCATCGAGGTGACGCCGCCGTCCTGCACCACGCACACGTCGAAGCTGGTGCCGCCCATGTCGATGCCGACCAGGTCGGGCAATCGGAGCCGCTCGGACGCGCGCTGCGCCGCCAGCGCCCCGCCGCTCGGCCCCGACAGCAGCAGCCGCACCGGCTGCTCGCGTGCCACCGCCGCGCTGCACACGCCGCCGTTGGACTGCACCAGCAGCAGCCGTGCCGCCACCCCCCGCTCCGCCATGCGGGAGGCCAGCCGGTCGAGATAGGAGCGCACCACTGGGATCAGCAGCGCGTTCAGCACCGTGGTGGAGCAGCGCTCGTATTCGCGGATCTCCGGGCTGACGTCGGACGAGATCGACACCGGCAGCGCCGGGTGGGCGGCCAGCAGGCGATCGCGCAGCAGGCGTTCATGCCGCTTCTCGACATGCGCGTTCAGCAGGCAGATCGCCACCGCCTCGGCGCCGAGCCGTTCGACTTCTTGCACCGCGGCGTCGGCCGCGGCGTCGGTCAGTTCCCGCTCGACGCTGCCATCGGCGCGGATCCGCTCCGCCACCCCGACCCGGCGGTCGCGCGGGACCAGCGCCGGCTCGCGCGTGGGCTTCAGGCCGTAGACGTCGCGCCGGGCGTGACGGCCGATCTCCAGCACGTCGCGGAACCCCTCGGTCGTCAGCAGCACGCCGCGCGCCAGCCGCCGCTGCAGCACCGCATTGGTGGCGATGGTGGTGCCGTGCAGCAGGTATCCGATCTCGCCGATGGCGAAGCCGAACCGGGCGGCGGCCTCGTCGATCCCGGTCATAAGGCCGATCGAGGGGTCGGCCGGCGTGGTCGGCGTTTTCAGGCTGTGCAGCGCGCCGGTCGCCTCGTCCAGGATCTGCAGGTCCGTGAAGGTGCCGCCGATATCGATGCCGATCCTGATCCTGTGCGCCACCCAACCGCTCCATCGATGATGCCGCATCCCGCCCGCAACGCGCGGCGCTGTCCACCCTTGCCGCCGGGCGTATTCCGGGTTCGAAAAAAAAGAACTTGCTGGCACATTACTTGCTGCGGAGCGGCGACACCCTGTGACAGGGTAACGGGTCCGTAATCGCAGGAGCGCTTCATGACGTCTCGCCGCACGATGCTGAAGACCATTGCCGGGGTGGCCGCCGCGGCTGCTGCCGGGCCGGGGCAAGCCTGGGCTGCCGACAAGGTGATCAAGATCGGCGTCAACCTGTCCTTCACCGGCGCCGATGCGGAGAACGCGGCCCGGATCAGCAACGGCGCAGTGATCGCCTTCGACGAGGCCAATGCCGCCCACGCGGTCAAGGGCTATACGTTCCAAGTGGTCAAGCTCGACGACGCGACCGCCACCGCCGGGCAGTATGACCCGGCGCAGGCGGCCACCAACGCCCGCACCATGGTGTCCGACAAAGGCTTCGTCGCAGCGCTCGGGCCGCAAATGTCGGGCGCGGGCAAGGCGATGTCGCCGATCCTCAGCCAGGGCAACCTGCCGATCATCACCCCGGCGTCGACCAACCCCGACATCACCGACCCCAAATTCGCCCAGATGTATCGCCCGGCCGGGAAGGCGATCTACTTCCGCACTGTTGCCACGGACGCGTTCCAGGGCCCGAACATGGCCAACTACATGGCCGACACGCTGAAGGTGAAGTCGATCTATATCCTCGACGACTCCGGCGCTTACGGCGTGGGCTTGGCCGACGCGTTCCAGGCGCAGGCGGAGAAGAAGGGGATCAAGATCCTGGGCCGCGACCGGCTCGACCCGAAGGCGGCCGACTACGCGTCGATCCTGACCAAGATCAAGTCGCTCAACCCGCAGGCGTTATATTACGGCGGCGTCGGCCAGGCCGGGGTGAAGCTCGCCAAGCAGGCCTATGACATCATCCCCGACGTCATCAAGGCCGGCGGCGACGGCATGCAGAGCGCCGACCTGTTGAAGGGGGCCGGCTTCCCGGCGGTCGAGGGCTGGTATGCGACCGTCGCCTCGCCGCACGTCACCGACGACCCGAAGACGGCCAAGTTCAGCGACCGTTACTTCGCCAAGTTCAAGATCCGCCCGGACGACTACACCGTCACCTGCTACACCGGCGCCCAGGTCATCATCGAGGCCGTGAAGAAAGTCGTCGCCACCGGCAAGCCGGTCACCCGCGACGCGGTGCGGGACGCGATCCAAGGGGTCAAGCTGACCGACACCCTGCTCGGGCCGGTCGAGTTCGACGAGAACGGCGACCTCAAGAACAAGATCATCAGCGTGTTCAAGATCACCAAGGACGGCAGCAAGCCGCTCGAAGATCCGGACGCGCAATACAAGTACGTCGGCGTGGCGCCGATGAGCTGACGCATGACGTCCACCGACGTCATCGTCCAGCAAGCGATCAACGGGCTGAGCCTGGGAGCGATGTACTCGCTCCTGGCGCTCGGCTTCACGCTGGTCTACGGCATCGCCGAGCTGATCAACTTCGCCCACTTCAACGTCTTCATGGTCGGTTGCATGATCGCCATGCTGGTGCTGCAGGCGTTCGGGCTGGTCGGCCAGGAAACGATCCTGACCGGAGCGCCGCTGATCGGCGCGCTGGGCGCGGCGATGCTGGTGGCGATGCTGGTCTGCGGCGGGATCGGCGTGCTGATCGAGCGGACCCTGCTTCGGCCGTTGCGCACCATCAAGGGCCCGGCGGCGATGATCACCACGATCGGCGTCTCGTACGTGCTGTTCAACGTGGTGCTGCTGACGCTCGGCTCGGATTCCAAGAACTTCCCCAACCCGCTGCCGCCGGTCGCCTTCCCGATCGGCGGCGCCGTGTTGCGGCTGAAGGAGGTGCTGATCTGGGTCATCTCGCTGGCGCTGATGGGCGGCCTCACCTACTTCGTCCGCTACACCAAGCTCGGCAAGGCGATGCGCGCCACAGCGCAAGATCCGGAAGCGGCGCGCATGATGGGCGTCGAGGTGGATCGGGTGGTGATGACCGCGTTCTTTCTGGGATCCGCCCTGGCCGGCGCCTGCGGCATGATCTTCGGCCTGTATTACAACCTCGCCAAGGTGGACATCGGCTTCGCCGCCGGGCTGCGCGCGTTCACCGCGGCGGTGCTGGGCGGCATCGGCAACGTGCCTGGCGCCATGCTGGGCGGCGTGCTGATCGGCCTTATCGAAGCCGCCAGCGCGCAGACGGTCGGCACCGCCTGGTCCGACGTCATCATCTTCGGCCTGCTCGTCGTGGTGCTCACGGTGCAGCCGGCCGGCCTGCTGGGGCGGCTCGCGCCGAACAAGTCATGACCACGGAAGTGTTCCAGGCGCCGCTTACCCCGGCGCAGAACCGCCGCCTGGGCGTGCTGATGCTGGTCGTCGCCCTCCTGCTGCTGCCGATGATGCATGACGACGACGCCGACATCGACAGCATGGCCAATGCCATGTCGTACGCGGCGCTGGCTTTGGGGCTGAACGTGGTGGTGGGCTTTGCCGGCCTGCTCGACCTCGGCTACGCCGCCTTCTTCGCGATCGGCGCATATTTCTACGGCATCCTCACCAGCTACCAGGTGATGCCCGTCTGGAGCGACGCCTGGAGCCCGCTCGCCTTTCTCGGCCTCGTGGAGAAGATGAACCAGGGCGGCCCGGACCTGGTGCACTTCACCCTGTCGTTCTGGCTGGCGCTTCCCTTGGCCGCGCTCGTCAGCGCCTTCTTCGGCATCCTGTTCGGCGCGCCCACCTTGCGGCTGCGCGGCGACTACCTGGCGATCGTGACGCTCGGCTTCGGCGAGATCGTGCCGATCGTCGCCCGCAACGTCGACAGCGTCACCAACGGCGCCGCCGGGCTCAACGGCGTGCAGGCGCCGCGGCTGTTCGGCGCCAGCTTCGGCGTCGACTCGCTGCCTTACTATTACGTCGGCATCGTTCTGGTGGGCTTGCTGATCTTCGTCTCCATCCGGCTGCGCGATAGCCGGGTCGGCCGTGCCTGGATGGCGATCCGCGAGGACGAAACCGCGGCCGGCGCGATGGGCGTGAACCCGGTGCGGTTCAAGCTGCTGGCGTTTGCGATCGGCGCCGCCTTCGCCGGCATGACCGGCGTGTTCTTCGTCGCCAAGCTGCAGACCGCGACGCCGGAGATGTTCAACTTCAACGTTTCCTCGATGCTGCTGGTGATGGTCGTGCTGGGCGGCATGGGCAGCGTCTGGGGTGTCGTGCTGGGCGCGGTGCTGCTGCAACTGATGCAGAGCACGTTCCTGCCGCAGGTCACCCGCGGGCTGCATGCGCTGGGCGAGGCGACCGGCAGCCTCTGGCTCGAGCGGGTCGACCTGGTGCAATGGACCCAGCTATTCTTCGGCATCATCCTGATCGGCATGATGCTGTACCGGCGGCAGGGGCTGATCCCGGCCACCCGCAAGCTGGCCGCCCTCAGCTACGAGGCGCAGCATGCGGAGATCGCGCGCGGCGGGTTCCTGAACCTGGACCGCATGCAGCGCTGGGAGAAGCGTGCCGGCACGCTGCTGCAGATCCGCGATCTGACGGTGCGGTTCGGCGGCCTGGTCGCGCTCAACGGCGTCAGCATCGACGTGCCCGAAGGCGGTGTGGTGGCCGTCATCGGGCCGAACGGCTCCGGCAAGTCCACCCTGTTCAACACCATCACCGGGCTGGTGCCGGCCGCGTCCGGCTCGGTCGACTTCCGCGGCAAGCCGTTGCTCGGCTTGGCGCCGCACCAGGTGCTGGCCGCCGGCGTCGCCCGGACTTTCCAAAATATCCGCCTGTTCCCGAGCCTCAGCGTGTTGGAGAACGTGCTGATCGGGCAGCATGCCCGGCTGCGCAGCGGCGCGGTGACGTCGGTCCTGCGCACGAAAGGCAACCTCGACGAGGAACAAGCCGCGCGGCAGACGGTGCTGGACATCATCGCCGGGTTCGGCAACCGGCTGATGCCCCGGCTGCAGCAGGCGGTGAGCGGCCTCAGCTACGCCAACCGGCGCCGGGTCGAGATCGCCCGCGCTTTGGCGTCCCGCCCCGACATCCTGCTGCTGGATGAGCCGACCGCCGGCATGAACCCGGCCGAAACCCTCGAGCTCGCCGAGCAGATCAAGTCGCTGCACGCGCTGGGCCTGACCGTTCTCATCATCGAGCACAAGCTCGACGTCGTGACCGCGCTGGCGGACAAGGTGATCGTGCTCGACCACGGCGAGAAGATTGCGGAAGGCAAGCCGGAGGAGATCCGCCGCAACGAGCAGGTCCTGACCGCGTATCTCGGCCGCGCCGCCCGCCGGGCGATGGAGGCCGAGCATGCGTGATGTGCCGCATGCCGAGCCGCTGCTCGAGTTCCGCGGTGTCAACACGCATTACGGCGACCTGCACGTGCTGAAGGACGTCAATTACAGCATCGGCCGCGGCGAGATCGTCTGCCTGCTCGGCGGCAACGCTTGCGGCAAGTCCACCACCATGAAGACGATTATGGGCGTGGTGCGCCCGACCACCGGAACCGTGCTGTTCGAGGGCGCCCCGATCGAACGCCTGCCCACCAGCACAAGGGTGCAGCGCGGCATCAGCCCGGTGCTGGAAGCGCGCCGCCTGTTCCCGCGCATGACCGTGTTCGAGAATCTCGAGATGGGCGCCTACACCCGCAAGCGCGGCCCCGACTTCGACGAAGACCTCGAACGCGTCTACGCCTTGTTCCCGCGGGTGAAGGAGCGCCGCACCCAGATCGCCGGAACGCTGTCGGGCGGCGAGCAGCAGATGGTGGCGATCGGCCGCGCGCTGATGGGCCGACCGCGGCTGATCTGCATGGACGAGCCATCGATGGGCCTGTCGCCGCTCTATGTGGAGCAGGTGTTCGACATCATTCAGGAGATCAACCGGCAAGGCACGACGATCTTCATGGTCGAGCAGAACGCGGCCATGGCGCTGACGATCGCCCACCGCGCCTACGTGCTGCAAACCGGCGTCGTGGTGCTGTCGGGAACGGCGGCGGAGATGCGCGAGAACGAGGACATAAGGCAGGCCTATCTCGGCGAGATGCAGGTCAACGCCGCGGCGTGACGGCGATCCGCCCCGACCCTGGGGATTGCTGACAAAACCTAGCCGAAGCCTGTGCATCCGACGCGGTAGAGGTCTGGCGCACGACGACGGAACGCTGTTGCGCCATGGCTATGAGACACATGCCCGCCCTGGACGGGCTGCGCGGCGCGGCAGTGCTGATGGTCCTGTTCTGCCACGCCGCCCAGGGCTGGCCCGGCGCGCTGGCGATCTACCAGGATATCTCGCACGTTGCGGGCACGTGGCACCTTCCCGGCTGGCTGCAGTCGATCGGCGTCGGCGCCAACCACGGTGTCCAACTATTCTTCGTCGTCAGCGCCTTCACCCTGACGCGCAGCCTGATCGGCGCCGAGTTCGACTGCATCGGCTACGCTCGGCGCCGGCTGGCCCGGGTGGGACCGGGCTATTGGCTGTCCGGCGTCGTCTATCTCTGCTTGGCGGGCGGCGGCGCTCGCCTTTGGGCGCCGCAGGGCGTGTCGCCCGCCGACGTCGCTGTGGCGGCGCTGTTCGGCAGCGCCTGGCAGGGCGGCGGCGCCCTCGCCGTGGTGCCCGGCGGCTGGTCGGTGTGCTGCGAGGTCACGTTCTACGTCGCGCTGCCGGCAATTCTACGGGTGACGGGAGGCCAGGCACGGGCGGCCGCCGGGCTTACCGCATTTGCGGTGGTGCTGGCGGTCGCATGGTTCCTGCTCGGTTTTCAGGACAATCCGTTCAGGCCGGTGCCGCAGGCTCCCGTCTTCCTGATCGGCGTCACCGCGGCGCTCATGACCCGTGGCGGGTGGCAACTCGGCGCCCGGATCAGCCCGCTGCCGGCGCTGGCGTTCGCGATCCTCCTGCTGCCGCTGTTCTCGTTTGGCCAGGGCTACCTGGGCCAATTGACCTTTGCGACGCTCTGCGCCGGGGTCGTTGCCGCCGCCGCCGGCCAACCTCGGTCGCTGCTGGCGAGCAGGCCGCTGCGCATGCTGGGGCGCGTCAGCTACAGCATGTACCTGGTCCACTTCGCCTTGCTCGCCCCCTGCCTGCGCGCCGCCTTGTCCGTCGTCCCGGACGCCGATTGGCGCAGCTTGGCGGTTCATTTCGGCCTGACGACGCTGGGCAGCTTCGCCGTCGCCTGCGTCACCTACCGCGTCGTCGAGCGTCCCGCGGTGGAATGGGCCAGCCGCGCGCGAACCCGGACCGGCCCCGTTGCGGCCAGCTCCTGACCGGCCTGCCGCCGGCGTCCGCCTTACTTGCTCCGTGCCAACGCCAGGGCGGCGCCGGCGCCGATCAGCACGCCGCCGGTCAGCCGGTTGCGCAACCGCCCATGCGACGCGAGCACGCCGCGCGCACGCCCGGCCGCGAACGCCCAGCCGGTATCCACCAGCAGCGCGACCGCGATGAAGGTCAACGACAGCACCCAGAGCTGCGGCCCGGCCGGACGGCCCGGCGCCACGAATTGCGGGAAGAACGCGCCGTAGAACAGCAGCGTCTTGGGGTTCGTCAGCGACACCACGAGGCCCCGCCCATAGATGGACCGCAGCGATTTCGGCTCCGGCCGCGTGGTGCTGAGATCGACCGCCGGCGCCCGCCATTGCGCGACGCCGAGGTAGATCAGGTAGGCAACACCGATCCAGCGCAGCCACTCGAACACCGCGCCGGTCGCGGCCAGCAGCTCGGCCAGCCCGAGCGCCGTCAAGCAGAGCTGCACCACCATCGCCGAACTCGTGCCGGCCAAGGTGAGGACGCCGTAGCGCGAGCCGTAGGCGACGCTATTGGCAACGATCAGCGCGACGTTCGGCCCTGGGATCAGCATCAGCAAGCCGACCGCGGCGACGAACGCGAACCATGATGCGGGATCGACCACGCGCCGCTCCTGTTGCTGCCCCCGGGATAGGCCGACGCTAGCACGATTCGGCCGCTCTGGTTGACCCACTGGCGCCGGACCGGCCTTGTCGGCAAGATGCGCGAGGAATAAATCACGCGATCGACCAACACGCCGCCGCCGGCGCCGCCTGGATCAACGACGCCGGGGAGCGGGCGAAGACGGCTGCGTCCGTGCTGGCCGGAAGCGGCAATGCCGCGCGCAACCGGGGCCTCGAGGCGATGGCGGCGGCCTTGCGGGCCGGCGCCGACCGCATCCTGGCCGCCAACGACCGCGACCTGGCCGCCTTCACCGGCGGCGGCGCCTTTCGCGACCGGCTCACCTTGACGCCGCCGCGGCTGGAGGCGATGGCGGCTGGCCTCGAGCAGGTCGCTGCACTCCCGGACCCGCTGGCGCGCACGCTTGCGGAATGGACGCGGCCGAACGGACTGCACTTCCGCCGCATCGCCGCCCCGCTCGGCGTGGTGGGCATGATCTACGAGAGCCGGCCCAATGTCGGCGCCGACGCGGCCGGGCTGTGCCTCAAATCGGGCAACGCGGTCATCCTGCGCGGCGGTTCCGATAGTTTCTGGTCGGCCGGCGCCATCCTCGCGGCGCTGCGGCAGGGTTTGCGCGCCGCCGGGCTGCCGGAGGACGCGGTCCAGGCGGCGCCCGGCGCCGAACGCGGCTACGTCGCCGCCATGCTGGGCGCGGCCGGGCTGATCGACCTTATCATCCCGCGCGGCGGCCGTGGCTTGGTCGAGCGGGTGCAGCGGGACGCGCGAGTGCCGGTGCTCGCGCACGCCGACGGACTTTGCCACACCTACGTCCACGCTGCCGCCGAGCCGGCCATGGCGCGCGCCGTGCTTGCCAATGCCAAGATGCGCCGCACCGGCGTCTGCGGCTCGACCGAAACGCTGCTGATCGACGCCGCCTGCGCGCCCGATCTGCTGCCGCTGCTGGTGGACGATCTGGCGGCGCTCGGCTGCAGCTTCGTCGCCGATGCGCGCGCCCGGGCGATTCTCCCGGCCCTGCCGCCCGCAACCGACGCGGACTTCGCGACCGAGTGGCTGGATGCCAAGCTCAACGTCGCCGTGGTGGACGGGGTCGAGGAGGCGCTCGCCCACATCGCCCGCTACGGCAGCTCCCACACGGAGGCGATCATCACCGCCGACGCGGCGGCGGCGCAGCGCTTCCTCGGCGGGGTCGGCAGCGCGGTCGCGCTGTGGAATGCCAGCACCCAGTTCTGCGACGGCGCCGAGTTCGGGTTCGGCGCCGAGATCGGCATCGCCACGGGCAAGGTCCACGCGCGCGGACCGGTGGGCGTCGAGCAGCTCACGACATTCCGCTATGTCGTCACGGGCACGGGCCAGGTGCGCCCCTGACACCGCACATCGGCGGGCGGCCCGACCCGCTGCCGGAATGGGGCGACGGCCGCCGCACCCGGGTCGGCCTGCTGGGTGGCTCCTTCAACCCGGCGCATGGCGGCCATCTGCATGTGGCGAAGCTGGCGCTGCAACGGCTGCGGCTCGACCAGGTCTGGCTGCTGGTGTCGCCGGGCAATCCGTTGAAGGCCAGCCATGGCATGGCGGCGCTGGCCGACCGGCTCGAAAGCGCGCGCGGCATCGCCGACCGCCGCCGCATCGTCGCCACCACCATCGAGTCCCGGCTGCATACGCGATATACCTACGACACGCTGCGGGCCTTGCGGCAGCAATTCCCGCGGGTGCAGTTCGTCTGGCTGATGGGCGCCGACAACCTGGTGCAGCTGCCGCGCTGGCAGCGCTGGATCGGGATCGCGCGGACGATGCCGGTCGCGGTGATGCCGCGGCCGAGCTACAACCAACGCGCGCTGGCCGGCCAGGCGGCGCACCGGCTGCGGCCGTGGCTGCGCGACTCGCGGGAGGGGCCAGCCTTGGCCGGCCTCGGCGCGCCTGCCTGGACCTTCCTGCCGGCGCGGCAGAACCCGAGTTCCGCGACCGCCATCCGCGAGCGGGGCCAGCGGGAGCCGCGCCACGCCTGGCCGCGCGACGCTGCCGCGTCATCGCCGCTGTTGCAGCGGCGGCCCGTCCTTGCGACAACGCGGGGGTAGCCGCCGCACCGGCGTCGAGGAGCAGATCCCATCGCCAGGAAGCCCGTGTCCGATCCGGCCAAGCCCGCCGCCAAGCGCCGGGCGCCGAAACCTGCGCCGGAATTGGCGGAGGCCGCCAAGGTTCCGGGCACGCCGCGCAAGAAGGCGGCTGCCGCCGGGCCACGCGCGCGCAAGCCGGCCGCGGCGAGTGCTGCCGCCGTGCAGAAGGAACGGCTCGACCAAGTGCAGGCGGTGATCGTCGAAAGCCTCGAAGCCGACAAGGCCGAGGCGGTGACGACGCTCGACCTCGCCGGCCGGGCGGCGTTCACCGACCGGATGGTGATCGCGACCGGCCTGGCCGACCGGCAGATCTCGGCCATGGCGCAGCACTTGGAGGAAAAGCTGGCCGAGGTCGGCATCAAGCGGGTGCAGATCGAAGGCAGCGGCGGCTCCGACTGGGTGCTGATCGACGCCGGCGACATCGTGGTGCACCTGTTCAAGCCGGATGCGCGGGCGCTGTATGGCCTCGAGAAGATGTGGGGCGCGGAGTTGGACGAGCCCGACGCCTGACGGCGCGGGTTCCGCCCTCGGCCGGGCTATTTCTTCCGCAGCCGCTTGACGTTGGCAGTGACGCCCTTGTGCCAGGGCGCCAGCAGCGACTTGGCCGACGCGCGGCCGCCGGTGCGCAGCAGCGTCGCCGCGCTGCTTGCCGCGGCCGACTTCTTTTCCGCGACCATCTTCCGATACTCGGCCGGCGAGCAGGCGCCGGTCGCCATCATCATCGTGCGCCGGGCAATGACCTCGAACGAGGCCATGCCGACCTGCGCCGCCATGAGCGGAAAGGCGAAGGCGGTTGATCGTTTGCGGCGCGGCATCGTCGTGCTCCGGGACGTCGTCGCCTTTCTACGCTCGAACGAACGGAAATATCCTCCCCGGCGCGCGCGGGATGACAGAAGCGGCGATCGGTGCATCCTGGCGGCAAGACGACCGAGGAACGCCCATGCCGCGCATGACCATGCCCGACCCCGCCGCGATGACCGACGACCAGCGTGCCGCCTGCGCCGACGCCGCCGCCAGCAAGCGCGGCCGGCCGCCGGCGCCGTTCGCGGCCTGGCTGCACGCGCCCGAGTTCGCCCGCCGCGCCCAGTCGCTCGGCGCGCTGCTGCGCTACGACACGACCCTGCCGCCGCGCTTGTCGGAACTCGCCATCCTGCTGACAGCCCGGCACTGGACCGCCCACTACGAATGGAAGGTGCACAAGCAGGCCGCCCTCGACGGCGGCCTGGCCCCCGCGGTGATCGACGCCATCGCCAAGCGGCAAACCCCGGAGTTGATCGCCGCCGACGAGCGCATGGTCTACACCGTCGCGCAATCGCTGCTGCAGACCCAGGCCGTGCCGAACGTCCTATACGCCGAGGCAGTGGCGGTGCTCGGAGAGCGCGGGATGGTCGAGTTGGTGGGCGTGCTCGGCTACTACGCGCTGGTGTCGATGACGCTCAACACGTTCCAGATCGGCCTGCCGGACGCGTATCAGCCCGAGTTGGACGCTTGAGCGGGCGTCTGGCCGGCAAGGTGGCGCTGATCACCGGCGCCGGGTCGGTCGGGCCGGGCTGGGGCAACGGCCGCGCGGCGGCGGTGATCTTCGCGCGCGAGGGCGCCACGGTGTTCGGCGTGGACCGCGACATGGCGGCGATGGCGGAAACGCGGGCGCACATTGAGGCCGCCGGCGGACAATTCGCCGCGCACGAATGCGATGTATTGGACGCGGACGCGGTGGCGGCGATGGTGGCCGCCTGCCTCGAGCGGTTCGGCCGGATCGACATCCTGCTGAACAACGTCGGCGGCTCGGCCGCGGGCGGGCCGGTCGAGATGGACGAGGCGACGTGGGACCGCAACGTCGACTACAACTTGAAGACCGTCTTTCTCACGTGCAAGCACGTGCTGCCGGTGATGGAGCGGCAGGGCGGCGGCGCGATCGTCAACACCGCATCCACCTCCGGCATTCGCTGGACCGGCTCCGCACAGGTCGCCTACGCGGCGTCGAAGGCCGGGGTGATTCAGTTCTCGCGCGTGGTCGCGGTGCAGTACGCCGCCCGCGGCATCCGGGTGAACACCGTCATCCCCGGCCAGATGCACACGCCGATGGTGGAAGCGCGCCTTGCCGGCCAACGCGCCGGCGGCGACGTCGAGGCCTTGCTGGCGCAGCGGCAAGCCCGCATTCCGCTCGGCTTCGCCGGCGACGGCCGCGACACCGCGCATGCCGCGCTGTTCCTCGCCTCCGACGAGGCCCGCTTCATCACCGGGACCGAGATCGTGGTCGACGGCGGCATGTCGGTGCGCTGCGGATGAGCGCCGGGATCGGCACCGCGCCGCCGCCTGCCCGCTCGCGCTGGTCCGCCCTGCGGCCGCTCTGGGTGCAGGTGCTGATCGGAATTGCCTGCGCGGTCGTGCTCGGCCTCATCGACCCGGGGCTGGCGGCGGAGATGAAGCCGCTCGGAGACGGCTTCATCGCGCTGCTGCGGATGATGCTGGCGCCGATCATCTTCACCACTGTCGTGCTCGGACTGGCCCATGTGAGCGATATCGGCAAGCTGGGCCGGCTCGGCTGGAAGGCGCTGCTGTATTTCGAGGTCGTCAGCACGATCGGCCTGCTGCTGGGCTTCGTGCTGGTGAACGTGGTGCGGCCCGGCGTCGGCCTGCACGCGACCAACCTGGCCGCGAGCCAAGGCGTGACCCAGGCGACCGCGGCGGCCGGCGGGTTCACGGCGGTCAAGTTTTTCCTGAGCATCATTCCCGCGACTCTGGTGGACGCGTTCGCCAAGGGCGAGATCCTGCAAGTGCTGTTCGTGTCGGTGCTGACCGGGGCGGCGGTCATCCTGTGCCGGGGGCGGGTGGACGGGGTCGTGGCGGTGGTCGAGCAAGGCCAGACGCTGCTGTTCCGCATCCTCGGCTTCATCATGCGCCTGGCGCCGCTCGGCGCGTTCGGCGCGCTGGCCGCCGCGATCGGCAGCAACGGCGCCGGTACGCTGGTTTACCTCGCCTGGCTGGTCGGCCTCTACTACGCCGCGGTGCTGCTGTTCGTGTTCGCCGTCCTGGGCGGCATCTGCGCCCTGGCCGGGCTGCCGCTGTTGCGGATCATCCGGCTGATCAAGGAGGAGCTGCTGCTGGTGCTCGGCACCGCCTCGGGCGAAGTCGCCCTGCCGCGGCTGCTGGTCAAGCTGAAGCAGGCGGGGGTGGACGAGGCGGTGGTCGGCTTCGTGCTGCCGGCCGGGTACAGCTTCAACCTCGACGGCACCAGCATCTACATGGCGATCGCGGTCGGCTTCATCGCCCAGGCCACCGACACGCCGTTCACCTTGGGTCAGCAGCTGAGCGTGCTGGCGGTGACGCTGCTGACGTCCAAGGGCGGCACCACGGTGGCGGGCGGCGCCTTCGTGAAACTGGCGGCGACGATGCAAACGGTCCGGGCGCTGCCGCTGGGCGGCCTCGGCTTACTGTTCGGGGTAGACCGGCTGATGGCCACCGCGATCGCCATGAGCAACGTCGTCGGCAACGTGGTCGCGACCCTGGTGATCGCCCGCTGGGAGGGCTCATTCGACCGCGCGGCGTTCGACCGCTTTCTCGACAGCGGCGCGATGGATTTGGGCGAAACGGTGCACTGATTCGGGGAGAACGACGATGCAGGACCTGCTGCCGAAGGCCGATCGATTGGCCGGGCTGTTGAAACAGCGGCGCGAAACGGTGGCGGTCGCCGAATCGTCGTCGGGCGGCCTGGTGGCGGCCGCCCTGCTCGCGGTGCCCGGCGCCAGCGCCTACTTCGTCGGCGGCGGCATCGCCTACACCGCGGCGGCGCGCGAAGGGCTGCTCGGGATCGGCGCCGCCGAGATGGCCGGGATCCGTTCGGCCTCCGAACCCTACGCGCTGCTGCTGGCCCGCACGCTGCGCGCCCGGCTCGGCGTGACGTGGGGGATCGCCGAAACCGGCGCCGCGGGCCCGACCGGCAACCGCTACGGCGACGCGGCCGGCCACACCTGCCTCGCCATCAGCGGTCCAGTGGAGCAGGTCATCACGCTCGAGACGGGTTCGGACGACCGCGTCGCCAACATGCGCGCCTTCGCGGCCGGGTTGCTCGATCTGTTCGCGGCGGCGCTGCTACCGGCAGACGTGAAGCCTTGAGTCTCGGGAGGCGGCGTCGCGACCCCATCGTTCGGGTCGAGGGGCGATGTGAGCAGACGCTCCATGTATTGCGCGGCGGAGCCTGAAAGCGGCGGCTCTTGAGCCGGGTGACGGGGTGGATGTCTGACGCTGAGCCCTGGAGCCGGCACCGGTTGAGTTGTTTGTAGTCCTTCATTGACAGGCCGCGATACGCATCGGCACGCTGCTTCATCGGGAAGGACTTAATTTGAGCCATGCAGCACGCCGGCTGGTCCACTTGCAGGCTTTACGGGCGATCGCGGCTTCCCTTGTTGTGCTTGATCATGGGTTAGACCGACTCGTTTCGCTTCAAGCCGTCGCGCAATCCATGCGGCCGCTTGGCTGGTTCTGTGGCTTCCTGGGCGTGTCGACGTTCTTCGTCGTCAGCGGGCTTATTATGATGCGCACCTCCGGATCCGCGCCCGGCACGCCGGCGGTCGCCGGTGCGTTCGCGTTCCACCGGCTCGTCCGCATCGTTCCCCTTTACTGGATCGCGACGTTTGCCTACGCCGCTGCCAAACCGGACCGGCAAATCGGCAATCTGGATCTCCTTAAGTCCCTCACGTTTACCCCATACTTTTCTCCAAACGTGCAAGCAATGCGCCCCGTTCTCGCGCAAGGATGGACGCTCAATTACGAGGCGTTCTTCTATGCCATGTTCACGGTCTGCCTTTTGTTACCAGCGAGGATCCGTGTACGTTCTCTGCTTATATTGTTTCTAGCCCTCGTATGTGCTGGATCCTTCTTGCGCCCGCTTGTCCCGTATGGCGAACCGGCCAACGTCCTGGAGTTTTGGACTGACCCGATCATCTTGTTCTTTGCGGTTGGTGTCGGAATCGGCTGGCTTGAGATGCGGACCGACTTACGGGCACGGATGCCGATTGCGGGGTCCCTCGCCCTGTTTGCCGTCGCCGCGGCCCTGTTCTGGTTGTTGGAGGTCACATTTCCAATGCCGTTGATCTGGCAGGCGGTCTTTGGCATTGCCGGTATTGCGAGCACGTTGCTTTGCACGATCGCCGACGAGCCGCATCCCGGCCCGCTGACCCGGTTGTTGGAACATGCTGGTGACGCGTCATACAGCACCTACCTCTTTCATCCGGCGGTCGTCATCGTTTGTGCAACGCTATATGCGCGTTTGCCGCCCAGCCTTCAGTCCCCTCCCGTGTTCCTATGCGTCGTGATCGTCGCAGCCAATGTTGCTGGCTTCGTTATTTTCCGGACGATCGAACGCCCTCTTACCCGAGCGTTGCGCAAGGCACCCATGCGCTTCGCGAGGTCTTGATCAAGCGGTGGTCTCAGCCGCTACACCCAGTGCACACCGAGCCGTGGTGCTCCATGCCCAGTTTGTGCACCCAGCCTGACCTGGCAGCAGTTGAAACTGGTGCCCCGTACGGGATTCGAACCCGTGTTACAGCCTTGAAAGGGCCGTGTCCTAGGCCTCTAGACGAACGGGACCGCGGCGCAGGGGGTAGCGCGGGGGTGGGCGCCGGGTCAAGCGGCGGCGGCGTCGCGGAGAAAGAAAGCGGTCGACACCTCGCCGTTCCATTCCTCGGCGCGCAGATGCCCGGCCAAATGCAGCGGCGCGCCACGATCCAGCAGCGCGGTGGCCAGCGGGCCGTCGCCGGCGCGGAACAGGATCGCCTTCAGCCGCGGACCGCCGCCCTCGCCTTCCAGCCAGGCGCGGATCGTCGTGCCCTCCTTGCCGATGCGGTCCGCCCGCAGAACGCGGGCGCGCGGCAGTGCCAGCACCGGCTCCTCGTTGCCGTTGCCGAACGGCGCCAGCCGCTGGATCTGCTGCGCCAGCTCGACCGTGGCGCCCGGGACCGTCACCGTGGCCTCCACCGGCAAGTCGGCGGCGCGCGGGAGCGTCTTGGCATGCGCCAGGCGCTCGTTGAGGAACTCCTGGAACTCGGCGACGCGCTCGACGGCCAAGCTGAACCCGGCCGCCATCGCGTGGCCGCCGCCGGTCAGCAGCATCCCCTTGCTGCGGGCCGCCATCACCGCGCGGCCCAGATCGACGCCGGGCACCGAGCGCGCACTGCCCTTGATCACGCCGTCCAGCAGCGCGCCCACCAATGCGGGCCGGTTGTGCCGCTCCTTGATGCGGCCGGCGACGATGCCGACCACGCCGGCGTGCCAGCCCTCGGCATGCACCATCAGCGCCGCATGCCCGGCCTCGTCGAGTGCGGCGGCGAGCGTCAGGGCGTGGTCGAGCATCCCGGCCTCGACCTCGCGGCGGTCGCGGTTGATGGCATCGAGCTGCCGGGCGATCGTCTGGGCCTCGGACGCGTCCTCGGTCAGCAGCAGGCGCAGGCCGAGGCCGGCGTCGCTGATGCGCCCGGCAGCGTTGATACGGGGACCGAGCGCGAAGCCGCAGGTCATGGCGCTCGGCCGGTCGCGGGCGCTGGCCGCCTCCAGCAGGGCGGCGATGCCGGGCCGGGCGCGCCGGGCCATCACGCGCAAGCCCTGCACCACCAGCGCCCGGTTCACCCCCGTCAGCGGCATCACGTCGCACACCGTCGCCAGCGCCACGAGATCGAGCAGGTCGCGCAGATCCGGTTCGGGCCGCGTGGCGAACCAGCCCGTGTTGCGTAGGACGCGGACGGTGGCGACCGCGGTGAGGAACGCCACCGCGGCAGCGCAGAGACCATGCAGCCCGCTGGCGCAATCGAGCCGGTTCGGGTTCACCGTCGCCAGCACCGGCGGCGGCGGGCCTTCGGCGGCGTGATGGTCGAGCACCACGACCTCGGCCCGGCCATGGACGGCGGACAGCGCGTGCGTGGCGGCAGTGCCGCAATCGACGCAAACGATCAGCGTGGCGCCGCGCGCGGCCATTGCCTGCAGCGCCGGCGCATTGGGGCCGTAGCCTTCCAGCATGCGGTCCGGCACATGGGTCATGACGGTGCAGCCGAGTCCGCCCAGCGTGCGGGCGACAATGGCCGCGCTGCAGGCGCCATCCACGTCGTAGTCGCCGAACACGCCCACCGTCTCGCCGCGGCGCACGGCATGGGCCAGGCGGGCAGCCGCCGCGTCCATGTCGGCCAGCACCGATGGGTCGGGCAGCAGCGCCCGCAGCGTCGGCTCGAGGAACTGCCCGGCGTCGTCGAGGCCGATCCCGCGGGCCGCCAGCAGCCGGGCGACGATCTCCGGCAGGCCGAGGCGCTGGGCGATGCCGAGCGCCACCCGGTCCTCGCCGCCCCGCAGCAGCCAGCGGCGGCCGGTGAGGCTGCGTTCGATGTTCAATTCTGTCATGCGAGTGGGAGCGACCCGGCTACTCCGGCTGCCAGGTCTTGGTGTCGAAGTTGTGGTGCGCCTCGATGTAGCGGACGGTGCCGGACTTGCTGCGCATGACGATGGAGTGGGTGAAGGCGCCATGGCCGAAGCGGCGCACGCCCTTCAGCATGGCGCCGCCGGTGACGCCGGTGGCGGCGAACATCACGTCACCGCGGGCCATTTCCTCGACGGTGTATTTGTGCTGCGGGTCGCTGACCCCCATTTCGCGGGCGCGCTGGATCTGCCCGTCGTCTTCGTACATCAACCGGCCCTGCATCTGCCCGCCGATGCAACGCAGCGCCGCGGCCGCCAGCACGCCCTCGGGGGCGCCGCCGGAGCCCATGTAGATGTCGATCCCGCCCTCCGGTAGCCCGGCGGCGATCACCCCGGCCACGTCGCCGTCGCCGAGCAGCATGATCCGTGCGCCCGCTTCCCGGCATTTCGCCAGGATCTCGTCATGCCGCGGCCGCTCCAGCATGCAGACGACGATGTCGTTCACGTCGCGCTTCTTGGCCCGCGCCAGGTTCTTCAGGTTCTCCGCGACGGACGCGTCGAGGTCCACCACGTTGTCGGGCAGGCCGCCGCCGACCGCGATCTTGTCCATGTAAATGTCGGGCGCGTGCAGGAAATTGCCGCTCTCGGCCAAGGCGACCACGGCGAGGGCGTTGGGGCCGCCCTTGGCGGTGATGGTGGTGCCCTCGAGCGGATCGACGGCGATGTCCATGGCCGGGCCGCCGGAGCCGACCTTCTCGCCGATGTAAAGCATCGGCGCCTCGTCCATCTCGCCCTCGCCGATCACCACGGTTCCGGAGATGGCGACGCTGTCGAAGGCGCGGCGCATACCCTCGACCGCGGCGCCGTCGGCCTCGTTCTTCTTGCCGCGGCCCATCCAACGGGAGGCCGCGAGGGCGGCGGCTTCGGTGACGCGCACCAGGTCGAGTGCCAGGTTGCGGTCGGGCGAGATCTCGGGGCGGGTCGCTGTGTGGGACATCGGGGGGAAACTCCTCAGCCGGGTTCGATGCGGATCAACGCCGGCGGCTCGACGACGGCGTCCAGCGCCGCAATCTGCGCCAACGCCGCGCGCATGTCCGCCTCGTTGGTGTCGTGGGTGACGAGCACGACCGGCACCGGCTCGCCCTCGGAGCGGCCGCGCTGCAGCATGCTTTCGAGGCTGACCCCGGCGTCGCGCAGCGCGGCGGCGACGTCGGCGATCACCCCCGCCCGGTCCACCACCATCAGCCGCAGGTAATAGGCGCCGCGATGCGCCATCATCGGCACCGCCGCAAGATCCGAGAGCGCGGCGTCGGCGGCGCCCCACACCGGCGTCGCGCGGCCGCGGGCAACGTCCACGAGGTCGGCGACCACTGCGCTCGCGGTTGGCCCGGCGCCGGCGCCGCGTCCGGACATCATGACCCGGCCCACGAAGTCGCCCTCCGCCTCGACCGCGTTGAACACGCCGTCCACCTGGCCGATCGGCGACGTCGCCCGCACCATGCAGGGATGCACCCGGGTCTCGACCCCGCCTTCGGTGCGCCGGGCGATGCCGAGCAGTTTGATGCGGTAGCCGAGCTCGTTGGCGAAGGCGATGTCCACGGCGGACACCTGCCGGATGCCCTCGACATGGACGGTGGCGAAATCCACGGGGCGGTTGAACGCCAATGCCGCCAGGATGGCGAGCTTGTGCGCGGCGTCGATGCCGTCCACGTCGAAGCTCGGGTCCGCTTCGGCGTAGCCCAGCCGTTGCGCGTCGGCGAGCACGTCGGCGAACTCGCGCCCCTGGTCGCGCATGGTGGTCAGGATGTAGTTGCAGGTGCCGTTCAGGATGCCGGCGATGCGATCGATGCGGTTGCCGGCCAGGCCCTCGCGCAGTGCTTTGATCACCGGGATGCCGCCGGCCACCGCCGCTTCGAAGGCGAGCGGCACGCCGGCCTGCTCGGCGCGGGCGCCGAGGGCGGCGCCGTGCACGGCGAGCAGGGCCTTGTTGGCGGTCACGACCGGCTTGCCGGCGGCAAGCGCCGCCTCGACGGTGGCGCGGGCCGGGCCATCGCTGCCGCCGATCAGCTCGACCACGACGTCGACGGCCGGGTCGCGAGCGAGCGAGACCGGGTCGTCGTGCCAGCGCAGTTCGCCCACCGATACGCCACGGTCCCGGCTGCGGTCGCGGGCGCTGACCGCCGCGACCGTGATCGGCCGGCCGGCGCGGGCCGCGACCAGGCCGGCGTTGTCGTGCAGCAGGCGCAGAACGCCGCCACCCACCACGCCAAGCCCGGCGACGCCGACCGAAAGTGGCGTCACTCCGCGGCCTCGGGGGCGGCCTCGGGGGAAGCCACGTTGCTGTCGGCTTGCAGGAAGGCGCGAATGTTGCGGGTCGCCTGGCGCAGCCGCTGGGTGTTCTCCACCAGCGCGATGCGGACATGGCTGTCCCCGTGCTCGCCGAAGCCGATGCCGGGCGCCACCGCGACCTTGGCGCGGGCCAGCAGCAGCTTGCTGAACTCGACGCTGCCGAGATGGGCGTAGCGCGGCGGGATCGGCGCCCAGGCGAACATCGAGCCGTCCGGGCTCGGCACATCCCAGCCGGCCTGCTGCAAGCCGCGCACCAGCACGTCGCGGCGCTCCTTATAGAGCGCGCGCATCTCGGCCACGCACTCCTGCGGACCGTTCAGCGCGGCGGTGGCGGCAACCTGGATCGGGGTGAAGGCGCCGTAGTCGAGATAGGACTTTATTCTTGCCAGCGCTGCGATCAGGCGCGCGTTGCCGGCGGCGAAGCCCATGCGCCAGCCCGGCATGGAGTAGGTCTTGGACAGGCTCGTGAACTCGACGGTGATGTCGCGGGCGCCTTCCACTTCCAGGATCGACGGCGGCGGCCGGTCGTTGAAGTAGATCTCGGCATAGGCGAGGTCCGACAGGATGTAGATGTCGTGCTTGCGGCAGAACGCAACGACCTCGCGGTAGAAGTCGAGCTCGGCGAGGTAGGCGGTCGGGTTGCTGGGGAAGTTGACGATCAGCGCCGTCGGCTTCGGCACGCTGTGCCGCACCGCGCGGTCGAGCGCCTCGAGCATGGCATCGTCGGGCGTCGCCGGCAGGCTGCGCACGCTGGCGCCGGCGATGATGAAGCCGAACTGGTGGATCGGGTATGATGGGTTCGGCACCAGGATGGTGTCGCCGGGGCTGGTGATGGCCGAGGCGAGATTGGCCAGGCCCTCCTTGCTGCCGAGCGTCGCCACGACCTCCGTTTCCGGGTCGAGCTTCACCCCGAACCGGCGCGCGTAATAGCCGGCGAGTGCCCGGCGCAGGCCGGGGATGCCTTTGCTGGCGCTGTAGCGGTGGGTGCGCGGGTCCTGCACCGCCTCGACCAGCTTGGCGACGATGTGCGCCGGCGTGCCGCCGTCGGGGTTGCCCATGCCGAGGTCGATGATGTCCTCGCCGGCGCCGCGGGCGCGCGCCTTGGCGGTGTTCACCTCGGCGAACACGTAGGGCGGCATGCGGCGGATGCGATGGAATTCCTGGGACATTGCGTGTGACTTTTCGGGAGCGGCCGGTTGCGACTCGGGTCAATCTACCAGACGAGCGATGCCGCCGCGAGCCAGCGCTGCAGCGTCCACCCGCATCGCCGCGGTGGGCACCCCGGCGGCGGTCAGCACGTCCTCCATCGCGCGGGCGCGGCGCCAAGCCAGCGGCAGAGCGGCGGCCTGCGCGTCCGGCAAGGCGGAGCGCGCATCGCCGCCGCCGAGCACGGCCAGGTTGCCGCCAGCCCGGCGTGCGGCGAGCTGCCGCAGCGCCTCGGCCGAAGCGGGGCGCAGCACGGCGGAGTTGCTGACGAAGTCGGCGTCGACCTGCGGCGCCGGTTTCGGCGTGGCCGGCTCGAACGCCGTCGACGGGATGCCGGGCAGCGTCGGCAGCGGCGGGGCGCCGCTCGGCAGGGCCGGCAGCGCGGCGTCGCCGGCCGCATCGGGGGCGGCCGACGTGACCGCCGTGCCGTTCCGGCGGGACGGCGCGGGCGGGCTCGCCGCTTGGCCGCCTGACGGGGCGGGGGCAACGATCGGCGCCGGCGCCGCCGCCTCGGGCCTCGCTTCGGCGGCGTCGAGCCGGGCCATCGGCGGCTCGGGCGGCGGGGTGGCCGCCGCCCCCGCGTTTGGCGCGCCGGCGTTCCGGGCCAGGCCGCCGGGGGCCGGCTGGGGCGGGACGGCGCGCGGGCCGAGCGCCTCGATCGGGTCCTGCTCGGCTTGGCGCGTGGCCCGGTCGCGCTCGCTCGACAGCCGCGCGGCCAGGGCCCGGCGCGCCGCCGGGTCGGTCGGCGCGGGGCGCGCGGGAAGCTGCGCGAAGTCGGGGTAAGGGTCGGTCACGCCGGGCGGCGGCGGCCGTTCCTCGGCCAACGCGCCACCCTGCAGCTGGTGCCACCAGTCGATCGGCGTGTCGAACGGCAGCCGCGTGTCGTAGAACTCCGACACGCTCTGGCATCCCGGCAGAAGCATGACAGCCAACGCCAGCCCCGGGAGCACGGGCGCTTGTCGCCGAGGGGCCGCCCACCTACCCTTACCTCCAACGCACATCCCCATCAGTCGGACCTGTCCCGCATTCCCTCGACCGACATAGCGCGGCGCGAGGCGAGGCGGATAGCCCGGCGGAAAGGACACAAACCACGATGGCAGATATCGGCAAGCTCACGCCCAAGAACCCCGGCGCGGCGCCGACCCCCAAAGCGCCCGGCGGGGAAGCGGCCAGCTTCAAGCTCGCCAACCCGAGCGAGGTCGGGCGCTCGATGGCCGGGATCGCCGAACGGTCGCAGCGGCTCGTCACCGACTGGCTGAACCGGCAGGCGCACGAGACGCCGGAACTCGATCCGTTCAACATCGGCCATGCGTTCATGGAAATGACCACGCAGCTGATGCGCGACCCCGCCAAGCTGGTGCAGGCGCAGATCGGCTTTTGGCAGGACTACATGACGCTGTGGCAGAACACCGCGCGGCGCATGTGGGGCATGGACTCCGACCCGGTGATCCAGGCCGATCCGAAGGACAAGCGGTTCAAGGACGAGGCCTGGAAGGAAAGCGAGGTATTCGACTTCATCAAGCAGTCGTACCTCCTGAGCGCCCGCTACGTGAACGACATCGTCAGCCACGTGGACGGGCTCGACGCGAAAACGGCGCAGAAGGTGGACTTCTATTCGCGCCAGTTCATCGACGCGATGAGCCCGAGCAATTTCCTGATGACCAACCCCGAAGTGCTGCGCAAGACCGCCGAGACCGGGGGCGAGAACCTGCTGCGCGGCCTGAACAACCTGCTGTCGGACCTGGAGCGCGGGCGCGGCAAGCTGTCGGTCAAGATGACCGACACGGCCGCGTTCAAGATGGGCGAGAACATCGCCATCAGCCCGGGCAAGGTCGTCTATCAGAACGACCTGATGCAGCTGATCCAGTATGCGCCGACCACGGACACGGTGCTGAAGCGTCCGTTGCTGATCGCGCCGCCCTGGATCAACAAGTTCTACATCCTCGACCTGCGCCCGAAGAACAGCCTGGTTCGCTGGGCGGTCAGCCAGGGCCACACCGTGTTCATGATCAGCTGGGTGAACCCGGACGCGCGGCTGAGCGACAAGCGCTTCGAAGACTACATGACGGAGGGCTTCCTCGCCGCCCTCGGCGCGATCGAGCGCGCGACCGGCGAGCGGGAGGTCAACGCGATCGGCTACTGCCTGGGCGGCACGCTGCTCGCGAGCACGCTGGCCTACATGGCCGCGCACGGCGACGATCGGATCAAGTCGGCGACCTTCTTCGTGACGATGACCGACTTCCAGGAAGCCGGCGAACTCGGCGTGTTCATCGACGAGGAGCAGCTGCGCCAGCTCGAGGAAAAGATGGAGAAGCGCGGCTATCTCGACGGGTCGGAGATGTCGACCACGTTCAACATGCTGCGGGCGAACGACCTGATCTGGTCGTTCGTGGTCAACAACTACCTGATGGGCAACGAGCCGTTCCCGTTCGACTTGCTGTATTGGAACAGCGACAGCACCCGCATGCCGGCGGCGATGCACAGCTTCTACCTGCGCCAGATGTATCAGCAGAACCTGCTATGCAAGCCGGGCGGCATCACGCTCGCGGACACGCCGATCGACCTCGGCCGGGTGACGGTCCCGGCCTATTTCCTGTCCACCCGGGAAGACCACATCGCGCCGTGGAAGAGCACCTATCGCGGCACCCAGTTGCTGGGCGGCCGGAACCGGTTCGTGCTCGCGGCGAGTGGGCACATCGCCGGCGTGGTGAACCCGCCCGAAAGCGGCAAGTACAGCCACTGGATCAACCCGAGCCTGCCGTCCGACCCCGACACCTGGCTTGCGGGCGCCACCGAGATGGCCGGCAGCTGGTGGCCGGATTGGCAACGCTGGATCACCGCGCTGGACGATACCCGCGTGCCGGCCCGGCCCCCCGGTGCGGGCGAGGCGCCGACGCTCGAGGAAGCGCCGGGCAGCTACGTCGCGGTCAAGGCGGCCTGAGGCGGCGCGACTGCCGCCCGGGCAACAATCGTCTGACATTCCTCGACATTTCACGGCTTGGACTGCGCGACGGCGGCGCTAATTTGCCGCCGTAACGTTCGGTGCGGAGGTCGTTGTGTCGTTGCGCGATATCGTTTTAGCTACCAGCATGCTCGCCGCCGGGTCGCTGCCGGCCCTGGCCGCCGACCAGGATTTCAAGCTGGTCAACAAGACCGGCTACCAGATCGACGAGGTCTATGTTTCGCGAGTGAGCAGCAAGGCCTGGGGCAAGGACGTCATGGGCAGCGACGCGCTGGCCGACGATGAGAGCGTGAATATCAACTTCACCGCCCCTGCCAACGCCTGCCGCTGGGACCTGAAGGTCAAGTACAACGACGGCGACGAGGCGCAGTGGGACAACTTGAACCTCTGCGACATCAGCAAGGTCACGCTGTACTGGGACCGCAAGAAGCAGACGACCCGCGCCGTCACCGACTGATCGCCGCGGCCGGCACGGCCGAGGCCGAGCCGGCTGCCTTACAGCCGGATGTCGGAGTCGTTCTGGAACAGCTCGTTCTCGAGCTGCAGGGTGGAGACGTTGGCCATCCGGAGATATGGCATGTTCGACAGCACCGCCAACGTGCGCTGCGCGCCGGCCGGGAACACCGGGGCGCCCAGCGTGCGGGCGGCGGCGTCGCGGTCGCCCGCAGCCAAGGCGTTGCCGGCGCTGATCAGGCTGTCCACCACCTGCTGCGACGTCGCGTTTGGCGCGACACCGAGTGCGGCACGAAGCTCGGACCGCCCCTCGAGCAACTGATCCTTGGTGATGGCCGAGACGTTGCTCCAACGCGGGCTGGTGTAGATCTGCCCCGCGAGGTAGTCGAGCGACGCCGCCGCCCGGGCAGCCTCGACCGGACGCCCATAGGTCCGGCCGCTATCCGCGAACGCCCAAGCCGCCTGGTTGGCGGCGGTCACGTCCGGGTCGAAGCCGGTGCCGATCCCGCCGGTGCCCAGGCGCGCCGTATCGGGCACGTACGGTTGAAAATTGCCGCAGCCAGCCAGAACGGCTGCCAGACCCAGAACCGCGAAACGCATGGCGCACAGTCTCCCTCTGCCGGAAAGATGGTGCGCCGCGTGACGCTGTCACCCGAGTGCGCGCAGCCCAGCCCGGAACATGGCGCCGCGATCGGCATAGTGCACCGCGATTTGATCGAGCTGCTCGCGATCGGCGGCCGGAATGTCGCGCATCTTCCGCGCCGGCGACCCGCCCCACAACTCGCCGCGCGGGATCCGCTTGCCCGGCGTCAGCAGCGCGCCGGCGGCCAGCATCGCCCCCTCCTCGATCACGGCGCCGTCCAGCACCGTCGCTCCCATGCCGACGAAAGCGTGGTCGTGCAGGGTGCAGGCATGGACGATGCAGGCATGGCCAACCGTGACGTCGTTGCCGATCTCGAGCTTCCACTCGGGACCGGGATTGACGTGGAGGATGCTGCCGTCCTGGATGTTGGTGCGATCGCCGATGCGGATGGTGTTGGTGTCGCCGCGCAGCACGCACTTGAACCAAACGCTGCTGCGGGCGCCGAGCCACACCTTGCCCATCACGGCGGCATCGGGCGCCACCCAGGCGTCCGGCGCGATGACCGGGCTGACGCCGTCCAACTCATACAGCATCGGCCAGCTCCTTCGCGGCGGGCTGCCCGAGCCCCAGCATGAGCCGGATGTTCTGCACCGCGGCGCCCGACGCGCCCTTGCCGAGGTTGTCCAGCCGCGCGACCAGCACGGCATGGGCGTGGGCCGGGTGGCCGAACACGCGCAGCTCCATGGCGTCGGTGTCGTTCAGCGCGGCGATCTCGAGCTTGCCCGACGGCTCGGCCGGCGCCACCCGCACCAGCCCGTCCGGCTCGTAATAGCCGGCGATCG
The DNA here is from genome assembly GCA_963752225.1 of uncultured Alphaproteobacteria bacterium. Classification (GTDB taxonomy): domain Bacteria; phylum Pseudomonadota; class Alphaproteobacteria; order Acetobacterales; family Acetobacteraceae; genus JBBROS01. The sequence goes on from CAVVXS010000007.1 coordinate 1,974,450, forward strand.
CGTCCTGCAGGTCGGCGGCACTCGGCCGGCCCGGCAGCGTGTCGAGATGGAGCGGGATGCTGACCAGCATGCCCTGCCGCAGGTGCGCTACCGACGGCACGAAGATCGGCCGCCGGGTCAGGCCGGTGTAGCGCTGCAGCTCCGGCACGTGCTTGTGCTCGAGACCGAGCGCGTAGAGTTCGAACGCCGGGCCACCCTCGGCCTCGTGCGCCTCGATCATGCTGCGGCCGCCGCCGGAGTAGCCGCTGACGGCGTTGACCGTGAGCGGATAGTCGCGCGGCAGGATGCCGCGCTCGACCAAGGGCCGCAGCAGGGCGATGGCCCCGGTCGGGTAGCAGCCGGGGTTGGCGACGTTCTGCGCCGCGGCGACCCGCCCGGCCTGCGCCGGCTCGAGTTCCGGGAAGCCGTAGGTCCAATCCGGGTCGCAGCGATGGGCCGTGCTCGCATCCAGCAGCTTCGGCGCAGCGCTCCCGAGCGAGGCGGCAAGCGCCGCACTCTCCTTCGCGGCGGCGTCAGGCAAGCAGAGCACGACGAGGTCGGCGGCCCGCATCATCTCGCGCCTGGCGTCCGCGTCCTTGCGGCGGGCCGGATCGATCGACAGGATCCGCACGCCGGGTTCACCGGCCAGGCGCTCGCGGATGCCGAGCCCGGTCGTGCCTGCTTCGCCGTCGATGAAGATCGTTTTGGTCATGCCGCCCTCCGTCCTGCCGAATGTAACGAGCACCGCCCCCAACGCAAAAGGGGCGGCCCCTGCGGACCGCCCCTTTCGGATGCCTGGCCCGCGCGGGCCCTTAGCGCTTGCTGAACTGGAAGCTACGTCGGGCCTTGGCGCGGCCGTACTTCTTGCGCTCGACGACGCGGCTGTCGCGGGTGAGGAAGCCGGCGAGCTTCAGCACCGGACGCAGTTCCGGCTCGTAATGCGTCAGCGCACGGCTGATGCCGTGGCGGACCGCACCGGCTTGTCCGGACAGGCCGCCGCCATTGCAGGTGCAGACGACGTCGAACTGGTTGTAGCGATCGGCCACCAGGAACGGCTGGGTCAGCAGCATGCGCAGCACGGGACGCGCGAAATACTGGGCAAACTTCTTGCCGTTGACGGTGATGTCGCCGCGGCCGGGCTTGATCCAGACGCGGGCAATGGCGTTCTTGCGCCGGCCAGTGGCGTAGCTACGGCCAAGGTGGTCGCGCTTCGGCTCACGGCGGGGCGCGTCCGACAGGGTCGGGACGGCGCTGGCGACCGCGAGGTCTTTGAGGTCGGCGAGGGTACGGGTCTCGGACACGGTCAGTCCCTCTTGTTCTTGCGGTTCATGGCGGCGACGTCCAGCGGCTGCGGCGCCTGGCCTTCATGCGGGTGGGCAGCGCCCTTGTAGACGTGCAGGTGCTTCATCTGCTTGCGCTGCAGCGGGCCGCGCGTGATCATCCGCTCGACCGCCTTCTCGATGACCCGGCCCGGGTGCTCGCTGTCCAGACGCTGCTGGATCGTGCGGCCCTTGATGCCGCCGGGATAGCCGGTGTGCCAGTAGAAGGTGTCCTGGATCGCCTTGTTGCCGGTCACCCGCACCTTCTCGGCGTTGACGACGACGACGTTGTCGCCGCAATCGACGTGCGGGGTGAACTGCGGCTTGTGCTTGCCGCGGAGCCGGTTGGCGATGATCGAGGCAAGCCGGCCGAGCACGAGCCCCTCGGCGTCGATCAGCACCCAGCCCTTGCTCACTTCCGTGGGCTTGAGCGATTGCGTGGTCTTCAACATGGTGGTGTCCTGAACCTTGACGTGGCGCGCCCTATGCGCCGCAACCCACGCCAGGTCAAGGGTTTTGGCATGTGGTATCATGCTACCACAGCCGCGCCGCCTCGTCCTGGTGGGCGAGGCGGCCGTCTGTTGACCGCGTGCAAAACATGCTTGGATGCCGCATGGACACCGAACAGAAGCACGGCATCGCCCGCAACACGCCCGGCTACGGCGACCCCGATTTCGCGCTCTACTTGCGCCGCTCCTTCTACAAGTCGATGGGCCTGTCGCAGGCCATGCTCGATCGGCCCATCATCGGCATCGTCGATACCGGGTCCGGCTACAACAACTGCCACCGCACCGCGCCCGAGCTGATCGAGGCGGTCAAGCGCGGCGTGCTGGCGGCCGGCGGGCTGCCGATGCCGTTCCCGACGATCAGCCTGTCGGAACCGAGCCTATTTCCGACCAGCATGCATTTCCGCAACCTGGCCGCGCTCGACACCGAGGCGATGCTGGCCGCCCAACCCATGGACGCCGCGGTCATGGTCGGCGGCTGCGACAAGTCGGTGCCGGCGCAGTTGATGGGTGCCGCCTCCTCCGACATGCCGGCGATCCAGCTCGTCACCGGGCCGATGCTGGCCAGCCCCTACCAGGGCGAGCGGCTGGCCGCCTGCACCGATTGCCGCCGCTACTGGGCTGCCTTCCGCGCGGGGAAAGTGCCGGGCGAGCGCATCGCCGAGATCGAAAGCCGTCTCGCCAGCACCGCCGGCACCTGCGGCGTGATGGGCACCGCCTCCACGATGGCCTGCATCGCCGAGACGCTCGGCTTCATGCCGGCCGGCACGTCGGGCATTCCGGCCGTGCACGCCGACCGGCTGCGCGCCGCCGAGGAAGCCGGCACGCTGGCGATGCGCTTCGTGTCCGCGCCGATCCGCCCCTCCCAGCTCATCACCGAGCACTCGGTCGAGAACGCGCTGCGAGTACTGCTGGCGCTCGGCGGCAGCACCAACGCACTGATCCACCTGACCGCGATCGCCGGGCGGCGCGGCATCAAGGTGGACCTGCAGCATCTGAACCACCTGTCCGACACCACCCCGGTGCTGGTGGACCTGAAACCGACGGGCGAGGGTTACATGGAGGACTTCCATGCCGCCGGCGGCCTGCCCGCCTTGCTGTGGGAGTTGCGCGACCTGCTGCACACCGACACGCTCGACGTCACCGGCCGCACCCTGGGCGAGCGCCTGGCCGAGCCACCCTTTGTCGACCGCCGCTACATCCGTGCCCGGGCCGAGCCGGTCAGCCCGGTCGGCGGCATCGTCGCCCTGTTCGGCAGCTTGGCGCCGCGCGGCGCCATCCTGAAGCGCAGTGCCGCCACCCCTGCTTTGTTCGAGACCGAGGCCCGCTGCCTCGTGTTCGACGGCCCCGCCGACCTCGCAGCCCGCATCGACGACCCGGCGCTCGACGTTGCCGAGGGCGATATTTTGGTGCTCAAGAATGCCGGGCCGCTGACCCCGGCCGGCATGCCGGAAGCCGGCTACCTGCCGATCCCGACCAAGCTGGGCCGGACCGGGGTGAAGGACATGGTGCGGATCAGCGACTGCCGCATGTCGGGCACCGCGTTCGGCACCATCGTGCTGCATGTGACCCCGGAAGCCGCCGCGGGCGGGCCGCTCGGGCTGGCGGAGACCGGGGACCGGATCCGGCTCTCGGTGCGGGACCGGCGGCTCGACCTGCTTGTGGAGGACGCCACGCTGGCCCGGCGGCGCGAGGCCTGGTCGCCGCCGGCCAAGCCGAAGCGCGGCTGGGACCGGCTGATCGCCGACCAGGTCACCCAGGCGGACGAGGGCTGCGACTTGCGGGTGCTGCGGGCCGAAGGGGAGTAAGGGCGGCCGCTTGGCCACGCCGGCCGCCACCGCTCCGCGCGGGGCCGCCGTGCACGTGGTGGGCGCGTCGGGGCGGTCGGGCCAGGCGATCTGCCGTGCGCTGATCGAGCGCGGCCGGCCCGTGGTGCCGGTCGTGCGCAGCGCCGCTCGCTGGGCCGCAACCGGCCTTCCCGGCACGCCCCGCATCGCCGACCTCGAGGGCGCCGGCCTGCCCGAGGCGATGGCCGACGCAACGGTCGTCGTGTCCGGCGCCCATGCTCGGCACATCCCGGCGATCCTGGCCGCGTCGCCGCACGCGCAACGCTACGTCTTCCTCGGCAGCACGCGGAAGTTCACCCGCTGGCCGGACGCGCATGGCAACGGGGTGCTGGCCGGCGAGGCCGCATTCCGCGCCTCCGGGCGGCCCGGCGTGCTGCTGCACCCGACGATGATCTACGGTGCCCAGGGCGAGAACAACGTGCAGCGGCTCGCTGCTCTGCTGCGCCGGCTGCCGCTGGTGCCGCTGCCGGGCGGCGGGCGGGCGCTGGTGCAGCCGATCCACCAATCCGACGTGACCCGGTCGATTCTGGCCGCGCTGGACATCGAGTGGGCCGGGCCGGAAAGCCTGGTGATCGCCGGGCCGGAGCCAATGACCTACGCGGCCTTCGTGCGCGCCGTCGCCGCAGCGGCCGGGCTGCGGCGGCCGCTTATCGTGCCGGTGCCGCCGGCCCTGCTGCTGCTCGCCAGCCCGCTCACCCGCCTGCCCGGCCTGCCGCGGATCGGTGCCGACGAGATCCGGCGGCTGCTGGAGGACAAGGCCTTCGACATCGCCCCGATGCGGACTAAGCTGGGCGTTAACCCCCTTCCCTTGGACGCCGGTCTGGCGGCCACGTTTGCAGGTAGAAACTCATGCCCGTGATCAACCGCATCGCCGAGTTCCACCCCGAGATGACGGAATGGCGGCACGACCTGCACACCCATCCGGAGCTGGCGCTGAACGAGCACCGCACCTCGGGGCTTGTGCAGGACAAGCTGCGGGCGTTCGGCGTGGACGAGGTGCATGCCGGCATCGCCAGCACCGGCGTCGTCGGCGTCATCCGCGGCAGCGCGCCGGGCCCCGCGGTCGGCTTGCGCGCCGACATGGACGCGCTGCCGATCCAGGAGGAGACCGGCCTGCCTTACGCGAGCCAGACGCCGGGCGTGATGCACGCTTGCGGCCATGACGGGCACACCACGATGCTGCTCGGCGCCGCCCGCTACCTCGCGGAAACCCGCAACTTCGCCGGCACCGCCTACGTGATCTTTCAGCCGGCCGAGGAGAACAAGGGCGGCGGCCGCATGATGGTCGAGGAGGGCCTGTTCGAGCGCTTCCCGATGAACCAGGTGTTCGGCATCCACAACTGGCCGGCGGCACCCGAAGGCGTGTTCACCTGGCGCGATGGCCCGGTGATGGCCGCCGTCGCCGACATCGAGATCACCATCACCGGCCGTGGCGCGCATGGGGCGCAGCCGCACCAGGGCACCGACCCGATCGTGGTTGCCGCCGCCATCGTGCAGGGGCTGCAGAGCATCGTCGCCCGCAACATGGAGCCGGTCGAGGCCGGCGTGGTGACGATCGGCAGCATCCAGGGCGGCCACATCTACAACGTCATCCCCGAGACCGTCCGCATGCTCGGCACCGCGCGCTGGTTCGCGCCCGAGGTCGGCGACCTGCTTGAACGCCGGGTCGTGCTGCTGGCGACGCAGATCGCGGCCGGCTTCGGCGCGGTGGCGGACGCCCGCTTCATCCGGACCTACCCGGCGACGGTCAACGACCCCGAGGCGGTCGCGATGTGCCGCCGCGCCGCCGCGGACGTCGTCGGCGAGGCGAAGGTGGAGCACATGGCCAAGCCGACCATGGGCGGCGAGGATTTCAGCTTCATGCTCAACAAAAAGCAGGGCGCCTACCTGATGCTCGGCGGCCGCCGCACCCCGGACGACGCCATGGTCCACCACCCGCGCTACGACTTCAACGACGCCATCCTCCCGGTCGGCGCCAGTTACTTCGCGCGGCTCGTGGAGCAGTTGCTGCCTCGCTCATAGCGGCACCGTGTCCGCAGCGGCCAAACGCGGCTCCGCAGTTGAATGTCTCCCCACCGAGTCCCCACAGTTAGGATGTGCCGACACCGGCGCTGCAGTCGAAGGAGGCTGGCATGTCCGGTTCGGAAACCACCGTCGATCGCCGCCTGCTGCTGGCAAGCCTGCTCGAGTTCCAGTCGCCGTGCGTGCGGCGGAGCGTGCTGCAGTTGCTGACCACCGGCGGCGCTTATCTGGCGATGCTGGCACTGATGTATGTGGCGCTGCAGGTGTCGTTCTGGCTGGCGCTGCCGCTGGCCATCCCTGCCGCGGGCCTCGTCGTGCGCTTGTTCATCATCCAGCACGATTGCGGACATGGCTCGTATTTCCGGTCCGCGCGCGGCAACGCCGCGGTCGGTTGGCTGTGCAGCCTGGCCACGTTCACGCCTTATGCGAACTGGCGGCGGCAGCACGCCGGTCATCATGCGGTGTGGAACAACCTGGATCGGCGCGAGAACGCGGACCTCTACTCCACCTGCCTCACGGTCGCCGAATACGCCGCATTGCCGCCGGTTCGGCAGCGGCTGTACCGGCTCGTGCGGCATCCCTTGGTCACGCAAGTGCTGCTGCCGCCGTTCGTGTTCCTCCTGCTGTATCGGGTGCCGTTCGACACGCCCAGGAGCTGGCGTCGTGAGCGCCGCGGGGTTCACGCCACCAATCTCGCACTGTTCGCCGCGTTGGGCGCCCTCGCTCTGCTGCTCGGCTGGAGCGCGGTGGCGTTGATCGAGTTGCCGGTGATGCTGTTCGCGTCGATCGCCGGGGTTTGGCTGTTCTCGGTGCAGCACCGGTTCGAAGACGCGGAATGGATGCGACAGGGTGATTGGACGGCGATGCGGGCCGCGCTGCATGGCAGTTCCTATCTCGAGCTGCCGCGCTGGCTGCAGTGGTTCACCGGCAACATCGGCTTCCACCACGTGCACCATCTGGTGCCGCGAGTGCCGAACTATCGCCTGGAAGCGTGCCACGCCGCGCTCGCGGGCCGGGCCGGGCCGGTGCGGCGGCTGTCGTTCGCCGACGCGTTGCGGGCCCCGAGTTTCGCGTTGTGGGACGAGGTGGCGGCCCGGATGACGCCGTTTCCGCGGGTCGAACGCCGGCGTGGCTAAGCAAGCGGCGCGCTACGTTTGCCAGTCCTGCGGCGCCGTCTACCCGAAATGGGTCGGCAAGTGCGACGCGTGCGGCGAGTGGAACACGCTGGTCGAGGAAACGATCGAAGCCCGGCCCGGCGCCACGAAAACGGGCGTCGGCCGCCGGGTCGCCTTCGTCGGCCTGCAGGGCAGCGCCGCGCCGCCGCCGCGTGCCCAGGCCGGCATCGCCGAGCTCGATCGCGTGCTCGGCGGCGGCTTCGTGCCGGCGTCGGTGGTGCTGGTGGGCGGCGACCCTGGCATCGGCAAGTCGACGCTGATGCTGCAAGCCGCGGCCCGGCTGGCCCGCAACGGGCGGCGGGTCATGTATATCTCCGGCGAGGAATCGATCGACCAGGTGCGCATGCGTGCCCGGCGTCTCGACCTCGACGATGCGCCGCTGCAGCTCGCCGCCGCGATCAACGTCCGCGACATCGCCGCCACGCTCGAAACCGAGCCCGACCTCGCTCTGGTGGTGATCGATTCGATCCAGACCATGTGGCTCGACAGCATCGAGAGCGCGCCCGGCACGGTCGGCCAGGTCCGGGCGACGAGCTTCGAGCTGATCCGGCTGGCAAAGTCGCGCGGCTTTTCGCTGGTGCTGGTCGGCCACGTGACGAAGGAGGGCTCGCTCGCCGGGCCGCGCGTGCTGGAGCACATGGTGGACGCGGTGCTGTATTTCGAAGGCGACCGCGGCCACCAGTTTCGCATCCTGCGCGCGGTGAAGAACCGGTTCGGCGCCACCGACGAGATCGGCGTGTTCGCCATGACGGAGGCCGGGTTGGCCGAGGTGCCGAACCCGTCGGCGCTGTTCCTGGCCGAGCGGCGCGGCAACATCGCCGGCTCGGCCGTGTTCGCCGGGCTGGAAGGCACGCGGCCGGTGCTGCTCGAAGTGCAAGCGCTGCTGGCGCCGAACTCGGGCGGCTCGCCGCGGCGCTCGGTGGTCGGCTGGGACAGCGGACGCCTCGCCATGCTGCTGGCGGTGCTCGAGTCGCGGGCCGGACTGCGTCTCGGCGGCTCGGACGTCTACCTCAACGTGGCCGGCGGGCTGCGGGTCACGGAGCCGGCGGCGGACCTCGCGGTGGCCGCGGCTTTGGTTTCGGCGGCGACCGAAACGCCGACCAGCGCCGGCACGGTCTACTTCGGCGAGGTCGGGTTGTCCGGCGAGATCCGCCAAGTCGCACAGGCGGATGCTCGGCTGAAAGAGGCGCAGAAGCTGGGCTTCGAGACCGCCACCCTGCCCCGCCGGATCGCCCGCGGCGGCAAGCAGCCGGCGGCGCCGGACGGGCTGCGGCTCGACGAGCTCGGCCATGTCAGCGATCTGGTCGCGCGTTTCGCCGGGCGCACACCTGCCAAGCATTCGGTTGTCACGGAATAGTCGTCGTTTACCCGGGCCGGTCCGCCCCCTATATCCCGGTCATAATGCACCGGATCACCGAATGAACTGGGTGGACCTCGTGGTCCTGGCAGTGATTGCGCTGTCCGGCCTGCTCGCCTTCATGCGTGGATTGGTGCGCGAGGTGCTCGGGCTCGGCGCCTGGATCATCGCCGGCCTGGTGGCCAGCTCCTATGGCGTATTTCCGCTGGTGCAACCCTGGATGCGGGCGCAGTTCGCTGATCAGACCACGGCCGATCTCGTTGCGTTTGGCGGCGTGTTCGTGGTGACGCTGATCGTGCTGTGGATGGTGGCGGCCATGATCGGCGCGGCGGTGCGCGGCTCGTTCCTCGGCGGCCTCGACCGGACGCTCGGCCTTGTCTTCGGCCTCGCCCGTGGCGCCGGGCTGGTTGCGGTCATGTACGTGCTGGTCGGGCTCGCGATCCCCACGGAGCAATGGCCGGCCCCGGTCGTGCGTGCGGCGTCCTTGCCCACGGTTTATCGCGGCGCCGAGTGGATCGCGGCGCAGGTGCCGCCCGCGTATCGGCCCAGCGTCGCGCCGCCGCCCACGGGACGGCCGACCACATCGGCCATGCTCCTGCAGCCCAAGCCCGCCGGCCGCGCCTTCGGCGTTCGTGCCGGGCGGGAATAGGAAGAACGCCATGGCATTGCCGCTCGGCCCCGAAGACGACGACAGCCTGCACGAGGAGTGCGGCGTATTCGGTGTGTGGGGCGTGTCAGACGCCGCCGCCGTCACCGCGCTCGGCCTGCACGCGTTGCAGCACCGCGGCCAGGAAGCGACCGGGATCGTTGCCTATGACGGCGTGAAGTTTCACATCCACCGCGGCCTCGGCCTGGTGGGCGACAATTTCGGCCAGGCCAAGGTGATCGCCTCGCTGCCGGGCCAGAACGCGGTCGGCCACAACCGCTACGCCACCACGGGCGAAACCATCCTGCGCAACGTGCAGCCGCTCTACGCCGACTTCGTGTTCGGCGGCTTCGCGGTGGCGCATAACGGCAACCTCACCAACGCCCATGCCCTGCACAAGGCGCTGGTCCGCCGCGGCTGCCTGTTCCAGAGCACGACCGACAGCGAGGTGTTCATCCACCTCATCGCCATCAGCCTGTATTCGACCGTGGTGGACCGGCTGATCGACGCGCTGAAGCAAGTCGTCGGCGCCTACTCGCTGGTCGCACTGTCGAACGAGGCGCTGCTGGGCGTGCGCGACCCGCTCGGCGTACGGCCGCTGATCCTGGGGCGGATCGGCAACTCGGGCCCCAATCGACTGGAGAATGGCGGCTGGGTGCTGGCGTCCGAGACCTGCGCGCTCGACATCGTCGGCGCCGAGTTCGTGCGCGACGTCGAACCCGGCGAGATCGTCGTCATCGACGACCGCGGCGTGCGCAGCATCAAGCCGTTCGGCGCCAACAAAAGCCGGTTCTGCGTGTTCGAATACATCTACTTCGCCCGCCCCGACTCGGTCATGGAGGGCACGCCGGTCTACGCCGCCCGCAAGAACATCGGTGCCGAGCTGGCCCGTGAGAGCCACGTCGACGCCGACCTGATCGTGCCGGTGCCGGATAGCGGCGTGCCGGCGGCGATGGGCTACAGCGTCGAGAGCGGCATCCCGTTCGAGCTCGGCATCATCCGCAACCATTATGTCGGCCGCACCTTCATCGAGCCGACCGACAGCATCCGCAATCTCGGCGTGAAGCTGAAGCATTCGGCCAACCGTGCGGCGATCGAGGGCAAGCGGGTGGTGCTGGTGGACGACAGCATCGTGCGCGGCACCACCAGCCGCAAGATCGTGGAAATGGTGCGCGCCGCCGGCGCCGCCGAGGTGCATATGCGCATCTCCTCGCCGCCGACCACCCATTCCTGCTTTTACGGGATCGACACGCCGGAGCGGAGCAAGCTGCTGGCGGCCCGGCACAGCGTGGGCGAGATGGCCCGGCTGATCGGCGCCGACAGCCTGGCCTTCATCTCGCTCGACGGCCTGTATCGCGCGCTCGGCAAGCCGGGCCGCGATGCGGTGCGGCCGCACTTCTGCGACGCCTGCTTCACCGGCGAGTACCCGATCGCGCTCGACGACATGACGGACAACACCGACCGGCAGCTCAGCCTGCTGACCGAGGCTTGATCTTGTTTGTAAGGCAAAGAGACTCCGCCCCTTTGAACCCAATCAAAGCCGGAGCCTTCGAAATCCCCAACTTAGTGTTCGGGGTCTGGGGCCCGCGGCCCCAGCGGGTCGAGGGCAGAGCCCTCGCCTATCCTCATGCTTGACGGCACCGTCGCCCTCGTCACCGGCGCCAGCCGCGGCATCGGCCAAGCCGCCGCCGTCGAATTGGCCCGGCGCGGCGTCCACGTGGTCATCACCGCCCGAACCCAGGGCGGCCTCGAGGACACCGACGACGCCGTCCGCGCCGCCGGCGGCCGCGCCACCATCCTGCCGCACGACCTCGCCGATAGCAGCTCGCTCGACGCGCTCGGCCCGACCCTGTTCCAGCGGTTCGGCCGCCTCGACGTGCTAGTGCATGCGGCAGGCGTGCTGGGCAAGCTGACGCCGGTCGGGCACATCACCCCGGAGGACTGGGACACGGTGCTCGCCGTCAACGTGACCTCGGCGTGGCGCCTGATCCGCACCCTGGATCCCCTGCTGCGTGTCTCACCAGCCGGACGGGCAGTGTTCCTGGCCGACAGCCGGGCCCAGGCGCCTTGGGCCTATTGGGGGGCATACGGGGCGACCAAGGCGGCGATGGAGCATCTCGTGCGAGCCTGGGCGCACGAGGTGCAAACGATGGGCATCCGCGCCAACCTGTTCGACCCCGGTCCGGTCCGCACCCGCCTGCGCGCCGCGGCCTTCCCTGGCGAGAACCCGGCGACCTTGCCGGAGCCGGCCGAGATCGCCGGGCCGTTGGTCGATTTGTGCGAGCCGGCGCAGGAGCGGACCGGAGAGATCATCCGGCGCGCCTGAGCCGGGCAGGTCACTCCGCCGGCGAGGCCCGGGGCGCCTGCTCCAACGCCCCGTCATGCCGCAGCGCCAGCACGATCACCATCGCCATCAGCCCGAGCGCGCCGAGGCACAGCAGCCCGGCATTATAGTCGCCGGTGCGGTCCTTCAGGTACCCCATCAAATATGGCCCGGCGAACCCCGACAGGTTGCCGATCGAGTTGATGATGGCGATCCCGCCCGCCGCCGCCGCTCCGGACAGGAACGAGGTCGGCAGGGTCCAGAACACCGGCAAGCAGCCGAACACGCCGAATGCCGCAATCGAGAACGCAACCATCTTCATGGTCGGATCCGGCAGGAACGTGGTCGCCGCGATGCCGAGCGCCGCGACCGCCAAGGCGAAGGCGGCGTGCCCCTTGCGCTCCTGCATCCGGTCCGACCGGCGGCCCCACACGACGATGCCGATCACGCCGACGACGTAGGGGATCGCGGTGACGATGCCGGTGGTCAGGTTGTCCAGGCCGAACGCCTTGACGATCTGCGGCAGGAAGAAGCCAACGCCGTAGTTGCAGGCGACGGCGCCGAAATACACCAGGCTCAGCGCCAGCACCCGCGGGTTCAGCAGCGCCTGCCGGACGGTGAAATGCTGCGCGCGGACCCGCTGCCTTTCCTCGGCTTCGAGGCGCGCGACCAGCCAGGTGCGCTCGTCCTCCGGCAGCCAAGTGGCCAGGGCCGGCCGGTCGGTCAGGTAGAACAGCACGACGACCGAAAGAATGATCGCCGGGACCGCTTCCAGGATGAACAGCCACTGCCAGCCCTTGAGCCCGGCCAGCCCATCGAAGGTCAGCAAGTAGCCCGACAGCGGCGCCCCCAGCACGGAGCTCAACGGAATGGCGGCCATGAAGTAGCCGATGATCCGCGCCCGATAGGTCGCCGGGAACCAGAGCGTCAGAAAGAAGATGATCCCAGGGAAGAACCCGGCCTCGGCGATGCCGAGCAGGAACCGGACGATAAAGAAACTCGTCTCCCCCTGCACCAGCGCCATCGCCCCCGACAGCAAGCCCCACGTGACCATGATCCGGGCGATCCAGCGCCGCGCCCCGAACCGCTCGAGGAACAGGTTCGACGGCACCTCGAACACGAAATAGCTGAGGAAGAAGATGCCGGCGCCGAGCCCGTAAGCGGTGGACGAGATGCCGAGATCCTTGTTCATCGTCAGCGCGGCGAAGCCGACGTTCACCCGATCCAAGTAAGCCACGAAGTAACAGAGGATCAGGAACGGCACGAGCCGCCACGTAACGTGGCGCATGGTGCGGACTTCGAGGTCCATCGGACAATCTCCCGGTGAGCTGCCTGGTTCAAGCCGGCTGCTGGCCGGAAACAAATCACGGGAACGTCACGATTTTGCAAGCCGGAAAACGCGCGCACCGGCAAGCCCGGGGCTATTTGAGCGGATCGTGGCCCCAGTTCATCAGCGACTTGCGCCACTTGCTGTCGCTGACGTCGCCGTCCGGGCGCTGCGCCGCGTGGCGGTGCACGTAGCCGACCACCTTGCGCATGTCGGCATGGTCGGCATCGTCGAGGTCGGCTTGCTTCTTGGCTTTGATCTCCAGGATGCGCTCTCCCATATGGTGGCCGACCGCCTCGCCCACCGCGCCCTCGGCCTTCAACCCGGCGCCGCGCACCATGCCGACGTGCTGGCTGTCGTCGGTGGCCAGCCATCCGCGCAATGCGGCCGCCGACATGTTCACCACCTCATGGAAAGCGCGGCGGATCGCGGCCGGGTCGTCGGTCACGACAGCGCCTCGATCAGCGCTTGCTTCGTCATCTTGGACCGTCCGGCCACACCCTTCGCCGCCGCCCGCTGCCGCAGCTCCGCCACCGGGAGATCGGCCAAATGCGAGCCGGACACCTTCTTGGCCACATCGGCGGGCTGCCCGGAGAACTGCTTGCCGCGCCGCATGTCGGCGCGCTTCTTGGCCGTCGTCCGCTTGTATTCGTCGTCGGTCAGCTGCTCGCGCGCGTGCTTCGGCAAGTAGCGCTCGCCGCTTTCGAGGCTCTCCTTGCCGGACTTGGTGCCCCATTCTTCATGGGTCCACTGCGACAGGTGATTGTCGGCCGTTTTCTTGCCGCGATAGCCGCCACCGGCCTTCTTGTATTCGGACACGGCAAGCTGCGCCTTGCGGGCCGACCACTGCCCGGCGTTGCCGCCCTTGTCGCCGGCGGTGACCTGCTCCTTCACCTTGTCCCACAACGCGGGATCGGTCCGCTGCGCCGTGCCGGCCATGCTCATGCTCCATTGGCTTGTTTCGTTATCTTGTACCTGTCCGCGCAACGCCGGCCGACCGGCCGCGGTTGCGCGGGCGCCGCGGCTGGCGTTCCATGGCGCATGACCATCCTCGTGACCGGCGGCGCCGGGTTTGTCGGTTTGAACGTTGTCGAGCACCTGCTCCGAGCCGGGCGCGACGTCGTCGCGTTCGACCGGCTCGACCTGCCCGCCCGCGCGGCAACGACGTTCGCGTCGCTGCCCGGCCGGCTCGCTTTGATCCACGGCAGCGTGCTGTCGGCGAGCGACCTCGACCACGCGTTCGGCAGCGGCCCGATCGAGGCGGCGGTCCACTGCGCCGTCATCACCGCCGGGACCGCGCGCGAGCGGTCCGACCCGGAAGGCATCGTCGCGGTCAACGTGCAAGGCGCCGTCAACACGTTGGCCGCCGCGGCCCGGCACCGCGTCGGCCGCTTCGTGTTCTCCTCCTCGGGATCGGTCTACGGCACCTCCGCCGCCGACGTGCCGGTCATCCACGAGGATCTCGCTCCGGCGCCGATCATGATCTACGGCATGACCAAGCTGGCCTGCGAACTGCTGCTGCCTCGGATCGCCGCGACCCAGGAGGTCGGGCTGCGGATCGCCCGCTTGGCCAGCGTGTTCGGCCCCTGGGAATACGCCACCGGCGTGCGCGACACCTTGTCGCCGATGCTGAGCGCGCTCGACCTGGCGCGCGCGGGGCGGGAGGCAGTGCTGAGCCGGCCGGGTCTGGGCGACTTCTGCTACGCCCGCGACATCGCTGCCGGGTTGGTGGCGCTGGCCGACGTGCCGGCGCCGTCCCGGACGGTTTACAACGTCGGCAGCGGCCAAGCCTTGTCGGCCGCCGATTGGTGCCGCTCGCTGGACAGGCTGCGGCCCGGCTTTCGCTGGCGGCTCGGAGCCGATGGTGAAACGGCCAACACCGTCAGCCACGTCGCGTTCGACCGGGGCCGGTTCGACATCGGCGCCATCGCCCGCGACACCGGCTGGGCCCCGCGCTTCGACTTCGACGCCGCCGCCGCCGACTACCTGGCCTGGGCGGACGCCGAGGTCGCTACTTGACGGTCTGGATCACCTCGAAGCCTTCGAACTCCGGCCGCCCGGCGTAGAGCGGCTTATCGGTCTTGGCCGTCGTCGCGGCCTGGCTATGGGCGTTGCGGAACGCCTCGGACTTGGTCCAGGCCTCGAAGTCGGCGTGATTGGCCCACACCGTGTGGCTCGAATAGAGCACGTGATCCTCCCGGTCGGGACCGCGCAGCAGGTGGAACTCGACGAAGCCCGGCACCCCCGGCAGGAACGACTCCCGGCTGGTCCACATTTCCTCGAACGCCGCCTCGGATCCCGGCGCGACCTTGAAGCGGTTCATGGCGATGTACATGGGCGTTCTCCTCCTGCTGGCGTGGACGAAAGATGCGCGCAAACCCGCAAACGTCATCCCCGGACCTCATCCGTGGACCTCTCGCCTGACGTGAGGCGGGGAGAACCTATTCCTTGTCGTCGAATGGGTTGGTGGTCCCGCGCAGCAGCAAGCGGATCGGCACGCCGGGCAGGTCGAACTCGTCGCGCAGGCTGTTGACCAGATAGCGCTGGTAGTCGTCCGGCATCTGCTCGGCGCGCGTGCCGAAGGCGATGAAGGTCGGCGGCCGCGCCTTGGCCTGGGTCACGTAGCGCAGCTTCAGCCGGCGCCCGTCCACCAGCGGCGGCGCATGCTTCTCGAGCGCGTGCTCGAACCAGCGGTTCAGCGCGCCTGTCGGCACCCGGCGGTTCCACACCTCGTGCGCCGCCCGCACCGCCGGCAGCAGCCGGTCCACACCGGCGCCGGTCAGGCCGGACAGCGTCACCACGGGAATTCCTTTCACCTGCGCCATGCCGCTTTCCAGCCGCTCGGTGATCAGCTTGCGCGTCGCATTCCGGTCCGGCACCGCGTCCCACTTGGTCAAAGCGAGCACGCAGGCCCGCCCTTCGCGCTCCACCAGCCGGCCGATCTGCATGTCCTGATCGTGCAGCCCGAGCACCGCGTCGATGCACAGCACCACCACCTCGGCCATTTTCAGCGCCTCGATGCTGGCGCTGACCGACATCTTCTCCAGCGGCAGGTCCACCCTCGCCTTGCGGCGGAGGCCGGCGGTGTCGACGATCTCGATCGGTCCCTGCTCGTCCGCGATGAACGACGCCACCGCGTCCCGGGTGAGGCCGGGCTCGGGTCCGGTGATCATCCGCTCCTCGCCGAGCAGCCGGTTCAGCAGCGTGCTCTTGCCCGCATTCGGCCGGCCGACGATCGCCAGCTTCAGCGGCCGGTCCTCGTCGTCCTCGCCCTCGGCGGCCCCCTCCGGCAGCCGGTCGGCGATCTCGGTCATCAGGTTCGACAAGCCCTCGCCGTGTTCAGCCGACATCGCCAGCGGCTCGCCCAGGCCGAGGCTGTAGGCTTCCAGCGCCGCTTGCGCCCCGCCCCGCCCTTCGGCCTTGTTGGCCACCAGCAGCACCGGCCGGCCTTGCCGCCGCAGCCAGCTGGCGAAGTGCTCGTCGGCCGGGGTGACGCCGGCGCGGATGTCGACCACGAACACGATCAGGTCGGCCAGCGCAACCGCCGCCTCCGACGAGGCCCGCATCCGGCCGGGCAGGCTGTCGGGCGGCGCCTCCTCGAGCCCGGCCGTGTCCACCAGCCGCACCCGCTTGCCGCGCAGCAGCGCCTCGGCCTCCTTGCGGTCGCGGGTCACCCCGGGCGTGTCGGCGACCAGCGCATGGCGCCGCCCGGCCAACTTGTTGAACAAGGTGGACTTGCCGACGTTCGGGCGCCCGGCGATGACGACGGTCGGTAGGATCATGGGGGCAGGATCACCGGAATGCCTGGACCGAGCCATCGTCCGTCGTGATGAACAGGGTGTTGGCCGCAGCGATCGGCGACACCGCGGCCGCGCCCCGTGTCTCGATCTGGCCGATCTGCTTGCCTGAAACGGGGTCCACCGACACCGCCGTTTCGTTGCTGCCGGCCAGGATCAGCTTGCCGCCAGCCAGCACCGGCCCGGTCCAATACAGCGGGTCGCGCCGCTTCTCCGGGTTGTCGTAGCGCGGCAGGTCGAGCAGCCAGCGCACCCGGCCGTCGTGCCGTCCGACCGCGACCAGCGTCTGCTCGAGCGTCTGCACGAACAGCCAGTCGCCCGCCAGCCACGGCGTCTGCAGGCCGCCGATCTCCCGTTCCCAAAGCCGCCGGCCGGAGCGCAGGTCGAGCTCGGTCAGCAGCCCCCCGGCGCCGATGGCATAGACCCGGCCGTCATTGATCACCGGCAGCGCCCGGATGGCGGACAGGTCGACGATGCTGGTCCGCCCGCGCGCCGACGCCAGGCTGTCGCTCCACGCCAGCGCGCCGCTATCGGCCCGCAACGCCACGAGGTCGCCGGAGCCGAAGCCGCATACCGCGATCCCATCGCTGACCGCCGGCGCCGCCTGGCCGAGCAGCGTCGTCGGCGCGCTGGCGGCCTGGTAGCTCCATTGCCGCTCGCCATCGGCGGCAGAAAACGCCTGCACCCGGTTGTCGAGCGTCAGCACCAGCAGCCGCCCGTCGGCCACGGTGGGCGCCGAGCGCGCCGGCGAGCCGAGTGGCTTGCGCCACCGGACGGTGCCGGTGCCGGCGTCGATCGCTAGCACCTCGGCCCGACCGGTGCTGGCGAACACGGTCCCGGAGTCGTAGGAGACGCCGCCGCCGATATTGGTGCTGCGGTCGTCCTCGGCCTGGGTATCGGTGCGCCAGGCGCGGTTGCCGCTGTCGAGGTCGAAGGCCGCGACCAAGCCATCGCTGTCCATGGTCACGAGCCGGCCCGGCATCACGACCGGTTGCGCGGTGATCTTGCGCCGGTAGCCGCCGCCAGTGCCGATGGAGGCGCGCCAAGCGGGGCTGAACCCGGCGACGGCGATGTTGCCGACCGCGTGCGTCGCGTTGCCGCCGGGTTGCGGCCAGACGGCGATCGGGTCGGCGGCCGGGACGTTGATCGTGCGCTGGTCGGTTTCGTCCACCTGCAGCCCGCGGCGCACCGCGGACACGGATTCGCGCTTGCCGGGCAGCGGGTCCTTGGTGGTGTCGAAAATGCCGTCCACCCAACTGCAGCCGCCCGCCGCAAGCGGCAGCAGCACGGCGGAGCGGCGGGTCAGGCGCCCAGGAGTGCGATGCGTCATCCGCCGACGTCCGGCGCCACCGAAGGCGTGTCGCCGAGCCGGGTCAGCACGCCGCCAGCGCGGGCACGCACGCCCTCGGGCGACTGCGGGTCGGCCTGGATCTGCCGCAAGATGTCGCGCGCCCGGCTGTCCTGGCCGGTGCGGAGCGCCAGCAGCGCCTGCTGCTCGAGCGCCAGCGGGCGCCAAGCGTTGCCGCTGCCGACCAGCGGCGCCAGGCGGCCTTCGATCGCCGCGGGATCGCCGCCGTCGACCTGGTGCTGCACCCAGGCCAGGGTGGCCGCGTCGCGCAGCAGCGGGTCGGCTTGGCTGTCCGACGCGACCTGGTCCCACAGGTCGAGCGCCGCCGGGAGGTCGCCCGCCCCTGCCCGCAACGCCGCCTCACGCAGCCGGGCCAGGGTGCGATAGCCGGCGCCGCCCTTGGCGATGACCTGGTCGAACGCAGCCGCGGCTTCGGCGGTGGACGCGGTCGCGGTGCTGCCGCCGGGCGGCGGTGTCGCCTTGCGCATGCCGTCAAGGAAGGCCGTCGCCACCCCGTTCGCCTGCTGCGCCTGTTGCCAGCGCCACACCTGCCAACCGGCCGCGGCGAGCACGACCAGCACGGCGGCCGCGATCAGGAGCGAGCCGTAGCGCCGCAGCAGCTCCTGCGCCCTCTCGGCCCGCAGGTCCTCCCTGATCTCGTCGAAAATATCTGCCACGGCCGCCCCGCCCAATTCGGCCGGACCATAGCGATGGCGCCATGGCAGGGCAAACCGGGGCGGCGGTGTCTTTTTGTTAATGCCGCAATGGTTTGATGCGTCATGCGCCGACCGCTCCCCGCGTTCCTTGTCCTCCTCGCCGGCCTGCCCGTGGCGGGCTGCGTCAACGCGCATCCGGCCGGCGCCTTGGTCGTGGCCGAGGCCGCTTCGGTGATGGTCCTCGGCCGCGGCATCGTCGACCTCGGCGTGTCCGCCGTGTCGGGCCGGGACTGCTCGATCGTGCGGCTCGACCGGGGGCAAACCTATTGCGCGCCGAACGAGCCGCCGGTGGCGCCGCCGTTCTGCACGCGGACGCTCGGCACGGTGGATTGCTGGACCGACACCGCCCTGCTGCCGCAGCCGCAGCGCGGCGTCGCCGACATCCCGCCCGCGACGCCGGCGCAGGAACGCTTTCAGCGGGCGCGGTGGCCCAAGAGCCTGTTCGGCGGCTGAGGGCGAACCGCCCGAGAAGGGAACATTCTGCGGCAAGCAACGTTTACTCGGCATTCTGTTCCACAATCAGCGAGTGCTTCGATGACCAACTCACGCCGCTTCCTTCTCCTTGCTGCCGCGGCCACGCTGGCGGCCGCGCCCGCCTTCGCGCAGCGGCGCGACCCCGGGGTGTCCGGCCCGGTGTCCGGCACTATCCGCATGACCGCCCAGGGCGCCGCCGCCGGCGTCGGCTATACCTGGGGTGACGGCACGCTGCGTTATGGCGGTCATACCTACCGCTTCACCGTGAACGGCGTGACGATCGCCGACGTCGGCTACTCGCGCGTCACCGGGTCGGGCCGGGTGTACAACCTCAAGCGCCTGCAGGATTTCAGCGGCACCTATGCGGCGGCGACCGGCGAGGCGACCGCCGGCAACGGCATCGGTGGTCAGGTCCTGCGCAATGCCAACGGCGTCGAGATCCGGGTCGACCAGGTCACGCGCGGCGCCCGGCTGCAGGGTTCGGCGGACGGCATCAAGCTGACCCTCAAGTAAGCGGGTCGCGCCGGGATCATGGGGAAGACGGCCCGTCATGCCCCTGATCCCGGCGGTAGACTGCCTTGTCGAAGCGCCGGTGCAGCCATAACCACGTGTCGGGCCGCGCCCTGATCCAGGCTTCAAGCCGATCGTTCACCGCCTGTGTCAGGCTCAGGATGTCGGCGTCGCGGTCGCCGGTGTCCGGCAACGGCAGCGCTTCTTCGGCCACCAGGTGAAAACGCGCCGGGCCGGTGCGCATCACGTAACCCGGCACGACCGGGCACCGCAGCCGCAGCGCGAACGCCGCCAAAGCCGGTGCGGTCATGGCAGGCCGGCCGAACAGCCGGGCCTCGATCCCGTCGTTCATCTTCTGGTCGATCAGCATGCCCAAATAGCCGCCGCGCGCCAGATGGGCGACCGCCTGGCGCGCCCCGACCGGCCCCTTGGGGAGTAGCTTGGTGTCCACCCCGGTCGCTTGCTGCCGGAGCTTGATGATCATGGCGTCGATGGCCGGGTTGTCGGGTGCGCGATAGAAGCTGGCCACCGTCACGCCATGCTTGGCGCACGCCGCCGGCATCATCTCCCAGTTGCCGAAATGGCCGCTGAACAGGATCGCCGGCCCACCCTCGGCCGCCATGCGGTCGATCCGCTCGACGTTCTCGATGAACCAACCGGGCCCCGACGGCGCGTGTTCCGGCAGCCGCGCCAAATGCGGGAATTCGGCCACCGTCCGCCCCAGGTTCTCCCAAACGCCGCGAACCACTCGCCGCCGGGCAACGGCGTCGAGCTCGGGCAAGGTAAGGCGCAGGTTGACGTGCGCCACCCGCGAAACCGGCAGCAACGGCCCGATCAGCCGCGCCGTCCAGCCGCCGATGTTGCTCGCCGCAACGGGACCCACGGCCTGGAACAGTGCCAGCACGGCGCGGGCCAGCGCGAATTCCAGCCAGTGCAGCAGCCTCACGGCGCCACCTCCAGCAGCAGCCGCTCGAGCGCCGCCTCGTCCGCCCAGGCGAGCCGGACACCCACCGACCGTACTTGCTCCCGCCACACCGGCGGCAGCCGCACAGCGTCCTTGGGCGTCGTAACCGGGACGGCGTCGAGCTGCCGGGCGCGGGCCAGCACGGCCTGCAGCTCCTTCAACGTGAACCGATGGTGGTCGGCGAAATCGACCGTCGCCGCCAGCGTGGCGCCGGCTTGCAGCAGCGTCGCATGGAACTTGGCCGGCCGGGCGATGCCGGCGAAGGCGACCACCTTCAGCCCGTGCAGCTGCTGGTCGGGCACCAGCCAGGCGTCCAGCACCGGCAGCGCCGCCGGCAAGGCCGCCCGTGCCCCGCGCTGATCCATGCCGATCATCACCGCCGCCCGGCACCGCGCCGCCGCGGCGGCGGCCGGTTCGCGCAACGGCCCTGCCGGCAGCACCCGGCCATTGCCGAACCCGGTCGCCCCGTCGATCACCAGCAGCGCGGCGTCCTGCACCAGGCCCGGGTTCTGCAGCCCGTCATCCATCACCAGCGCTTCGGCCCCGGCCGCCACCGCCGCCCGGGCGGAGGCGGCGCGATCCGCGCCGACCCAGGTCGGCGCAACCTGCGCGAGCAGCATCGGCTCGTCGCCCACCATGGCGGCGGTATGGAACCGCTCGACCAGCGCCGGTCCCGGCAGCCGGCCGCCGTAGCCGCGGCTGATGAAATGCGCAGCCACCCGACGCGTGCGCAACCGCGCGCCGATGTCGAGCGCCAGCGTGGTCTTGCCGGCACCGCCCACCGTGGCGTTGCCGCAGCACAGCACCGGAACCGGCGCCCGCCAGCCGGACTGGCCGATCCGGCGCGCCGCAACGTAAGCGACGATCGCCGCGACCGGCGACAGTGCCCGCGCCGGCCATGCATCGCTGTGCCAATAAGCCGGTGGTCTCATGCCGGGATCAACGCCAGCAGCGCCGCTGCGATGCGTCCCGGCAGCGCAGCCTCCCCGTCGGCGGCGCGCGCCGCGGCCACCCCCGCCGCCGTGCGCGCGCCGGCGTCGCCCAGCATGGTCCGCACCCAAGCGGCCAGGCTCGGCGCATCGGTCACCGTCGTCAGCGCGCCAGCAGCGTGCAAGCGGGCCACGGCATCGGCGAAATTGGCGGTGTTGGGTCCCATGGCGATCGCGCAACCGAGCCGCGCCGGCTCCAGCGGGTTCTGCCCGCCGGCCGCCGGCGGCAAGCTGCGTCCGACAAACACCACCGGCGCCAACCGATACAGCAAGCCGAGCTCCCCCATCGTGTCGGCGATCCAGATCCCGCCGGTGGGCGGGTTCTCCCCGGCGCCGCGCCGGGCCGCTTGCAGCGAGTGCGCCAAGGCGGCCCCGCGATCGGGATGCCGGGGCGCCACGATCGTCAGCAGGCCGGGAAAGCTGGGCACGAGATCGGCATGAACCTGTGCCGCCACCGCCTCCTCGCCCGGATGGGTGCTGGCAGCAAGCCAGACCGGCCGCGGCCCCATGGCCTGCCGGAGGCGCTGCAGCTCGGCCAGGTCAGCCGGCAGCGGCGGCGCGGCAAGCTTCAGGTTGCCGGGCCTCTCCACGCCGTGCGCGCCCAGGGCTTCGAGCCGCTCGCCGTCAGCCCGGGATTGCGGGTGCACCCGGGCGAACGCGGACAGCACCTCGCGAGCCAGCCGGGGCGCACGCCGCCAGCCGCGCAGGCTGCGGGCGGACATGCGGCCATTCACCAGCATGGCCGGAATGCCGCGGCGCCGGCACGCCGCCAGCAGGTTCGGCCACAACTCGCTTTCGACGAACGCCGCCGCGTCCGGCCGCCAATGATCGAGGAACCGCGCCGCCCAGCTCGGCACGTCGAGCGGCACGAAACGGTGCAGCACCCGGCCGGCGCCGAACCGCGGCGCTTCGCGGTCCAGCAGCGCCGACGAGGTCACCGTCCCCGTCGTCATCAGCACCGTCAGCCCGGGCGCACGGACGAGTTCGTGCAGGACGGGCAGCACCGATTGGCTTTCCCCCATGCTGGCCGCGTGCAGCCACACGAGCCGGCCGGCCGGCCGCGGGGTGAGATCGATCCCTTCCCGCTCCCCGAGGCGCGCGGCGATCTCCTTGCCGCGTACGACGCGCCGTCGCAGCATCAGCCGCAGCGCAGGAACCGCCAAGGTCGCCGACCGCGCATAAAGAGCACCGGCCAGGCTCACGCTCCGGGACACGCCGCGTCGGCCCGGCGGGCGGCGTCGTGCAGCGCCGCCTCGATCCGCGGCAGGCTCGCTTCCCAGCCGTCGCGGGGCACCGAAACCGGCGCGCCGCACACCAAGACGCCGCGGCCCCACGGCAATGGCAGCAGCATGCGGTCCCAGGTCGGCAAGGTCCGCCGCCGGCTCGACTGTGCGCCGCAGGGGACGATGGGCGCCCCCGACAGCGCCGCGAGCTGCGCCACCCCCGGCGCCACACGATGCCGCGGCCCGCGCGGGCCGTCGGGGGTGATCACCACCTGATCGCCCGCTCCAAGCACCCCGACCAGGGCGCGCAGCCCGGCCGCCCCGCCCTTCTGCGCCGTGCCCTTGGCGCTGCTGCCGTGCACGAGGTCGAGGCCGAAGCCGCGCATCATGCTGCCGATCAGCCGGCCGTCCTGGTGGCGGCTGACGAGCACGTGCATGCGCCCGCGCGCCGCGCCGTCCCGCGCCCGCGTTTCAAGCGCCAACGTCCACAGCGCCGGCATCATCGGCAGCCGCTCGTGCCAGAATGCGAAGATCGCGGGATGGGCGTGCAGATGCCGGCCCAACTGCTCCGCGCCCAGCAGGGTCCACCGTGTTGTCCGCAGCGCAAAGCGCAGGTAGGCGCCCAACGCCCGCGCGCCCAGCGCGAGCGTTCCCGGGTGGCGCAGGATACGTCTCATGACCGTCGCGCGGTAGCATGGCGCGGATGCGGCGGCAAACGCGGCCATGGCGGCGGCGCGCTGGGCCGTGGCGCGGAGAAGTATTACGCACTCAAATCGTCGGGGCGGAATAAAGGGCGGCGGACGGTCGTCATACCAGCACAATGCAACTTCGGTCCGCGACACCAAGCCGACCTAAGCATTCGAGCGTAATCAAGTAGGACTATCGAACGCCGCGGCAGAGCATCGCCGGGTTCAGCGTTCCTGCGTTACACTGATCGTTACAATCAAAAACCGGTCGCGTGTGGACCCGGTGACGAGATTGCCAGGACCGCCCGTGATTGGTTCGGGCTCGACCTCAACAGCAACGCCATCCGACTTGGAGACAAACATGTCCAGCGCCCAAAGCAACAGCGGCAGCGGTTCATCCGGCAAAGCCAGCGACGACGTCGTCGTGCACAATACAGGCGGCGACGACCACTTGGTCGGCACGTCCGGACACGACGTCGTGGACCTTTCGAACGAGTCGGTCCGAGGCAGCGTGTTCTCCGCCAGCGGCGTCGAGACCATCCACCGCCATGATGGCCAGACCGACACCTACTCCGGCATCGCCGACGTCAAGTTCGTCGACGGCCGCATGGTGCTCGACCCGAACGACCCGGCCGCCCAGGTTTTCCGACTTTACCAGGCGGCACTTGGCCGCGCGCCCGATCAAGCCGGGCTCAATTTCTGGATCGACCGGCTGGAGCACGGCGGCAGGTTGGCCGAGCTCGGCCAAGGCTTCCTCGGCAGCAGCGAATTCCAGGCGCGCATGGGCACGGCGAGCGACGACGGCAGCTACGTCGACAAGCTTTACCAGAACGTGCTGGGGCGCGGCGGCGACGCCGCGGGCAAGTCGGTACTGGATGGACCAGCTGCATAACGGCGCCGCGCGGCAGGACGTGCTCGCCGCCTTTTCCGAAAGCGCCGAAAACAAAAGCCTGACACAAAGCAAGGTCGCGGCCGGCATCTGGGACCGCAGCGAATCGGCCGAACAGGTCGCGCGGCTCTACGACACGGTGCTCGGCCGGCTGCCGGACACCAGCGGACTCGCATTCTGGTCCGGCAAGCTCGACGCCGGGTCGATGAAGCTCGAGGACGTCGCCTCCAGCCTGTCCGGCTCGACCGAGTTCACCACCCGCTATGGCGGCCTCAGCAACCACGATTTCGTCGAAGCGCTGTATCGCAACACGCTCGGCCGCAGCGCCGGCGCCGGGGAGTCGGATGGCTGGACCCGCGCGCTCGACAATGGCGCCCTGTCCCGCTCCGGCGTGGTGCTCGGCTTCTCCGAAAGTGCGGAGCACATCACCCGCACCGGCGCCAACTTCGCCAGCGACGATCCCAGCAGCTACGGGATCAAGACGGCGGGCTGACGCCGGACCGGGCCGGACGCGGCGGGCCGAACGGATGGCCCGTCGCCGTCACGGCCCGCATGGCTTGATGCCGTCCGCCGCCGGCGCGGCGGCCGGCGGCTCGTAGATGGCCAGATACTCGGACCGCGGCGGCTGCACCAGCAGCCAATGGAAACCCACCTGCCGGTAGCCGAGCGCGCCGAGCTCGCATTCCAACGTTGCCCGCGGCGTGCCGTGCCGCTCGGTCGCATCGTCCACGTCGACGATCCCCACCCGGCCGCCGGGCCGCATGGCGGGCACGAGATTGGCGAGCAGCGCAAACGGCTGCTCGATCTCATGATACATGTGGATCATCACCGCCGCATCGACCGAGCGGGCCGGCAGCCGCGGGTCGCCGGGGTCGCCCAGGCCGATCGACACGTTCGCCAGACGCCCCTTGGCCACCCGTTGCTGCAACCGTGCCAGGTAGTCGGGCACCACGTCTTGCGCCAGCACGCGCCCGCGCGGCCCCACCACCGCCGATAACCGCACCGTGTAGTAGCCCGACCCGGCGCCGATATCGGCCACCGCCATGCCCGGGCCGATCCCCAGCCACTCGATCACCCGCGCCGCCTCGCCGGCCCGCTCGCGCTCGTCCTCGGCACGCCATCGGTCCGACACCACCGGCGCCACCGGCCGTGCCGGGCGCGGAAACCGGGCGGCGTCGAGGCCGGGCGGGGCGAGCGGGGCCAGCGCGCTCTGCGCCAGCGCCGGGGCCGAGCCGACCAGCATGAGAACGCAGACGAGCCTGATCGGGAACGGTGCCATTCAGTGGACGTGGAGCCGATCCGTCCGGCATCAAGGCGACGGGCGCGGCTGCAACGGCCGGCGCTCAAGCCGGCAGGCGGAGCAGGTTCGCCAGGAAGGTTTCCGCGCAGGCCCGCCACGAAAACCGCTCCGCATGCCGCCGGCAAGCCGCCCGGTCGCCGCCCAAGGCGCGCAGCGCGGCGGCACCGAGATCGGTGTCCAACGCGCCCACCCCGGCCGGCGCGTCCTCGAGGATGTCGGCGGGGCCGGTGACCGGATGGGCGGCGATGGGCGTGCCGCAGGCGAGGCTTTCCAGCAGCACGAGGCCGAACGTGTCGGTGAGGCTCGGGAACACGAACACATCGGCCGCCGCATAGGATTGGGTCAGCGCCACCCCGTGACGCTCGCCGAAGAACCGCGCCTGCGGGTGCGCCCGCTGCAAGGCGTCGCGTTGCGGCCCGTCCCCGACCACGACCTTGGTGCCGGGCAGGTCGAGCCGCAGGAAGGCGCCGAGGTTCTTCTCCACCGCGACCCGGCCGACATACAGGAACACCGGACGTGGCAGCCCGGCGAACGGGTCGCCGCCGTTCGGGTGGAACCGCCCGAGGTCGACGCCGCGTGTCCAAGGACGCACCCGCGCGAAGCCTCGCCGGGTCAACTCCTGGCGCAGGCTGCCGGTCGCGACCATCGTCGCGCCACCCCGGTTATGGAACCGGCGCAGCAGCGCGTAGCCGATCCCGAGCGGGATGCGGGTGCGGGCGTGCAGGTATTCCGGGAATTTGGTGTGGAACGACGTCGAGAACGGCATGCCGCGGCGGATCGCCCAGCGCCGCGCCGCCCACCCCAGCGGACCTTCGGTAGCGACGTGCAGCGCTTCGGGGCGGAACGCCTCGATCATCGCCGCCAGCGGCCGCCCGGGCAGCAGCGCGAGCTTGATGCTGCGATAGGTCGGCATCTCGACGGTGGAGAACCGGTCCGGTCCCAGTACCTCCACGTCGTGGCCCATGGTGCGCAGCTCGGCGGCCACCATCGACAGGGTGCGGACGACGCCGTTCACCTGAGGATGCCACGCGTCCGACACGATGAGGATCCGCATCAGCGAGACCCGGCCGCTGCGTCAGGCCGGCTCCGACTGCGCAGCGGCGACCGCCTCGCTGGTGCGCCGCGGGGCAAAGAAGGACAGCCGGTTGACGGCCGCCCAATCGAGCAGCTCGAGTCGTCCGTCCTGATGCTCGACCAACGCCGTGCAGCTCTCGACCCAATCGCCGTCGTTGCAATACAGCACGCCGTTCACGGTGCGCATCTCGGCATGGTGAATGTGGCCGCATACGACGCCGTCGAAGCCGCGGTGACGCGCCTCGTCGGCCAACGCCGTTTCGAACCGGTCGATCGCCTTGACGGCGCCCTTGACCTGCTGCTTGAGCCACTGACTGAGCGACCAATACGGATAGCCCGCCCATCGGCGTCCGATGTTGAACCAGCGGTTCACCACCAGCGCCGTCGTGTAGGCGCCATCCCCGAGAATGGCTAGGAACTTGGCGTAGCGCATCACGCCGTCGAACTCGTCGCCGTGGATCACCAGCAAGCGCAGCCCCTTGGCGGTCGTGTGCTCCGCTTCGCGCTGCACCGTCACCCCGGCGACCTCCAGCCCTGGCGCGCTCGTTCCCGGCCCCTCGACCCCGCTCGGCAGCCACGGGCGGAACATCTCGTCGTGGTTGCCGGGCACGTAGGTGATCTGGGTGCCGTTGCGGACGTGCTGCAGGATCAGGCGCACGACCTTGTCGTGCATCGGATCCCAGTACCACGACTTACGAAGCCGCCACCCGTCGACGATGTCGCCAACCAGGAACAAGCGGTCGCAGGACATCCTCGCCAGAAAGTCGGCCAGGAAATCACTTCGGCAGCCTCGAGTTCCGAGGTGGGTGTCGGACAGAAAAACCGCCCGGTAGTGCGGCAGATCGCTGCCGGAAGTGACCGCGTTCATTGGGTTGAAAACCCTCGCATTTGCCAATGGTTGCGCGAGGGGCTCATACGTCAGGAACGACGAACCGAACGTGAAACTTAAGTGATGCAGCAGTTCTGCCGCGTGACGGTTCCGCAACGGCCGCGCCACGAGGGCGCAGCCGTTGATAAGATTGGCTTATCGAGCTTGCTGGATGGCTGACAGCAGCCAACGCCCGCCCGGAGCGCGGACGAACGTCCAGACCTCCGTCGCCACCGTGCGCACGGCGACGTCGCCATCCACGACACGGCCGGCCGAGTCGCGGGTCACGTCGAGCATGGAAAACCGCATCGCGACGGTGGCGTACTCACGGCCCATTTCGCTCCATGCTTCGGCCAAGTCACCCTTCTCGAGCCGCACGTCGGTTACGGTGTTGCGCACACCGCGGCTGGCCTGCTGGGCGAGCTGTTCGCCGAAGTAGCTGACCATTTCCGGCGTCGCGAGTTGCTGCAGCGCGTTGATGTTCTGCGCCGACCAAGCGGCCTGCACGTCCTGTAGGATGCGGTCGAACGCCTGGTAGTCGCCCGGCCCGATCGACAGCGGCGCGCCCCCATTGCCGCCGCCGCCGAGACCCATGCCCGGCATACCGCGCGCCTGCGCCGCCGCCGGCTGCCCCATGCGCGGCATGCCGGCCATCATCGGCTGCGAGCGCCCGAGAAAGGTCCGCAGCAGCCAACGGCCGACGAAGAACAACAGCGCCAGTTGCAGCAGCAGACCGATGATGCCGAACCCGCCGCCGCCACCGCCGAAGAAGCCGTGGCCGGTCAGCAAGCCGCCCAAGCCGACGCCAAGCAGGCCGCCCATCAAGCCGCCCGCCAGGCCGGAGCCGAAGCCCGAGCGGGCCGGCGCGCCGTACGGCGCCGCCGGGACGCCGTAGGGTGCGGACGGGGCAGAGCGCGGCGTCAGCGACCGGTCGAACGGCGACGTCATCGACGGCGCGGTGCTGGTGGACGGTGGCGCTGAGTAGGTGCGTGCGCCACGGCTGCCCATGGAACTGCCAGAGCCGGCCCGCGCGTCGGCAAACGACGGCGCAAGTGCCAGGGCAGCCACGGCGACGGCGGTCAACACGGAGAAACCGGGACGCATGGACGTGAACCTCATGGATGGACGCAATCGAATATAGGCCGATCCAGAGTTCGCTCCAGGGGGGCCCCGGCCAATCCACGGCCGCCTTCGGACGGCGACCAGGCGTCGATGGGCACGCCGAGAAATTGCAGCCGCGCAAAAGATAACAAATCACAATGACAAGACGCAGTTAACTCGTGGTCTAGACGCGCGCCCAGTTCTGGAGGACGAGCGCATGTCGGTTCCGCTGCAAAACGCCAAGTCTGCCACTGATACAGCCGGCGACCTGTTCCTGTCCGGCAGCTACATGGAGCTGGGCGTCTCGGCTTACGGGAACTTCGGCACTACCCAGGGCCAGACGCCGGTCGGCTATGCACAAGCCGGAACTCAAGGTGTGGGCCTGACCTACAATGCGGCCGGGTTTGGGGTGAACGACGCGATCCCGACGATCGACTTCTTCACCCCGGGCGGCCCTTGGGAAGTGCTGGCCGCCGGCTACAGCGCCGGGGGCACGACGCATTCGGGCTACAATTATAAGGACGGCCACACCCAGCAAATCACGTCGACCTCGCTGACCAACACCTCCTCAGGCTCGACCCTGAGCGCCGAGTGGATTGGCGTGCTGAACGGCGCATTGCGGGTGACGGTGGACTATTCGTTCGGCGCCGCCGACCAGTTTTTTGCGACGACTGTAACCCTGACGAACATCTCCGGCGCGGCGATGGACGACGCCCGCTTTGACCGCAACGTCGATCCCGACAACACCCAGTGGGCGGGGGGCGACTACACCACGATCAACACCGTCGTGGGCCAGGAGCCGGGCAGCCCCAGCGAGGTGACGGCGACTAGCCTGAGCGGCGACGCCTACGAGACCGCAGTCGGCGCACCGGCGACGTTCGCCTACTATTCCACCGACCCACGGGTGCGTGTGGCCATCGGGCAGAGCAGCGACCCGTTCAACCCGGCCTTCAGGACTGGCGGCTATGCCACTGCAGGCACGACGCTTACGGACGACACCGGGGTGAACCTCAACTTCGACGGCGGCCCGCTCGCCGACGGCGCCTCGGTGAGCACGACCTACTACACCGCCATCACCAGCAACCTCGACGATGTCCTGGGCGCCCTCGGCGCCGGACCGACTAACCTCGCGCTCGCCGCCGCCAGCGACAGCGGTGCCGCCGGCGACCGCCTGACCAACGTCGCGACACCGACCATCACCGGCCGCGGCGCCGCCGGCGACACCATCACCTTGTCCGACGGCGACACCGTCATCGGCACCGCCACAGTAGTCGCCGACCATACCTGGTCGATCACCAGCAGCAGCCTGGCCGACGGTGTGCACCACCTCACGGCCACCCAGATCAAGGACGGCGGCACCGTCTCCTCCGCGTCCGCCCCGCTCGGCATCACAATCGACACCAGCACGCCCGACGCACCCACCGAACTCACTTTGGCCGCCCCCAGCAACTCCGGCCTCGCGGGCGACGACATCACCAGCGACACGACCCCGACCGTCACCGGACGCGGCGTGACCGGCGACCGCGTCACCCTGTTCGACGGCGACACCCCGGTCGGCAGCGCGACCGTCGGCGAGGACGGAACCTGGTCGATCACCAGCCAAGCCCTCGCCGACGGCCCGCGCAGCCTGACCGCCCGCCAAACCAACACGGCCGGCACCCCGTCGGCCAACTCGACGCCGCTCGCGCTCGTGATCAACTCCAGCGTGCCCGCCAAGCCCGCCGACCTCGCCTTGGCGCCCGACAGCAACTCCGGCTTGCTCGGCGACGGCCTGACCAACAGCGACAGTCTCACCGTCAATGGTTCCGGCACCCCGGGAGACACCGTCTCGCTGTTCGACGACCTCGCCCTGCCCGGCGGCAGCTTCGGCAGCCCGGCGCCGCTCGGCACCGCGGTGGTCGGCCCCGACGGCACCTGGTCGATCACCACCGGCAGCCTGGCCGAAGGGCCGCACGGCTTGACCGCCAGGCAGACCAACCCGGCGGGCACCATCTCGGACACGTCGGACCCGCTCGACGTCACCGTCGACCGCAGCGTGCCGCTGCCACCCACCGGGCTCGTGCTCGTTGCCACCGATGGCGGCGGCGCGGCCGAAGATGGCGTCATCGACATTGCCACCCCGGTCATCGCCGGCAACGGCATCGCCGGCGACACGGTGACGCTCTACGACGGCGAGACCCCGGTCGGGACCGCCACGGTGGACACCGACGGCGCATGGTCGATCACCAGCAGCAGCTTGGCCGACGGCCGGCACAGCCTGGTCGCCCGGCATACCAATCCGGCCGGGACGTTTTCGGAGTCCTCGGCTCCGCTGAGCATCACGGTCGACACGCGGGACTACGCGGTCACCGACGACGCGGGCTCGACCACTGGCACGATGCATCGCTACCACGGCAGCATCCCGGGCGTGCAGCGCGAGCTGACGGTGTCCGACCCCGGCAACCACGCCATCACCGCGCTGGCCGACAATGCCGCCTTGCAGGGCGGACCGGGCAACGACGCGATCTCCGCCAAGGGCGGCCGCAGCGTGCTCGACGGCAACGGCGGTTCGGACTGGCTGGTCGGCGGCTCCGGCCATAACAGCTTCATCGTCGACGCCGACGGCGGGAGCTGGAGCACGATCGTCGGCATCAAGCCCGGTGACGACATCACCATCCGCGGTCTCGGCGACGGCCATGCCACCTATGCCTGGCTCGACGACGCCGACGGCGTCGACGGCGCCCAGGGCGCCACACTGCGCGGCACGCTGGACGGCACTGGCCAGACCTACTCGGTGACGTTCGCCGGGCTCTCGATCGAACAGGCGAAGGAGTACGCCGCCACCTCGCAGACCGATGCGAACGGGATGGTGTCGCTGCACCTGCAGGCCCCCTCGCCCACCCCTGACCCGGCGACCTACCTGCTGGTGGACAACGAGTTCGAACAGCGGCAGCACGGGGCTGCTCGACGGCTACGACGGCCCGGTCGGCTTCCTGCAGCACCAGCACATCGCCGGCGGCGACACGCCGGTGACGCTCGTCGCGCAGGCGAGCAACGCCTGGCTGAAGACCGGGTCGGGCATGGACGCGCTGGTGGTGCGCAACGGCGACAACGTGCTGGACGGCGGCGCCGGGTCGAACTGGCTGGTCGGCGGCGCCGGCCACGACACGTTCTTCGTCGACGCCAGCGCCGGTCAGCCGGTTTGGGACACCGTCCTCAACTTCCACGCCGGCGACAGCCTGACGATGTGGGGGTTCCAGCAAGGAGTTTCGCGCTGGGGCTGGGCGGACGCCGCGGACGGAGCGGCGGGCCACGCCGGCGCCACGCTGCATGGCGCGCTGGACGGCAGCAACACCGACTTCTCCGTGACCTTGGCCGGCGTTTCCACCGAGGTCGCCAAGGCGTTCACCACCTCGACGGGCACAAGCGCAGACGGGGTGGGCTACCTGCACATCCAGGCCTGACGGGAGAGAAGGCCGGGGGCTTTGCCCCTGGCCTCACCTGCCCGTCACCGCCCGCAACACCTCGACCGCGAGTTCGACCCCCGCCGCGTCCACGTCGAGATGGGTGCAGGCGCGGATCCGGTGCCGCCCCATTACCGACACCATCACGCCGTGCTCGCGCGCCGCGGCCGCGACCTCGTCGCCGGTCAGGCCGGTGCCCGCCGTGTCCACGTAGACGAGGTTCGTGTGCACCGGCTCCGGCACCAGGCCAGGCACCTGCGCCAGGCCGCGTGCCAGCGCACGGGCGTTGTCGTGGTCGTCGGCCAGACGGTCGATGTTGTGGTCGAGCGCATACAGGCAGGCGGCGGCGCAAATGCCGCCCTGCCGCATCGCACCGCCCATCCGCTGCTTCCAGCGCCAGGCGTGCCCGATGAACTCCTCCGTGCCGGCGAGCACGGCGCCGAGCGGGGCGCCGAGGCCCTTCGTGAAGTCGAGCCACACCGTGTCGTAGCCGGCCGCCATCTCGTGCGCGGGAACACCCGCCGCGACGACCGCATTCATCAGCCGGGCACCGTCCATGTGCGTGACCATGCCGCGCTCGTGCGCCCAGCCGGCCACCTCGTTCAGCGCATCGAGGCTCCAGACCGCGCCGCCGCCCAGATTGGCCGTCTGCTCCACCGCCACCATCCGCTGCGGCGGGGCGTAGCGGGATGTCGGGCTGCGGGCGGCGGCGTCGAGGTGTGCCGTCGTGAACCGCCCGAGATCGCCATCAAGCCCGGTCACCTGGGCGCCGGCCAGCGCCCAGGGCGCGCCGCCTTCCGAAGACAGGATGTGCGCGGTCTTGTGCGCCAGGATCTCGTCGCCCGGCCGGCACTGGGCGAGGATCGCCACCTCGTTGCACATCGTCCCGGACGGCAGGAACATCGCCGCCTCCTTGCCCAGCAGCTCCGCCATGCGCTCGGTCAGCATGTTGATCGTGGGGTCGGTGCCGGCCTGCTCGTCGCCGACCTCGGCGTCCATCATCGCGATCTTCATCGGCCGCGTCGGCTTGGTTTGCGTGTCGGAGTAGAGGTTCACCCGTACCGGGACCGAGCTGCGGGTGGGGGCGGGGGCGTGGACCATGCGGCGGACTTCCTCAAACGGAACGGACAGGCAGGCGACGGGCGCCGCCCTACGCGCCTTGGGCCGGGACAGCGGCGGCGGGCGAGCGGGCCGGCGGACCGTAGACGGCGCGAGCCCGGGTCAGGAAGGCATTGACCATGCGCCGAACGGCTTCGTTGAACACGACGCCGATCGCCGATTGCAGCAGGCGGCTGCGGAACTCGAAATCGACAAAGAAGCTGACCCGGCAGCCGACCGGGTCCGGGTCGAACGTCCATTGGTTGTTCAAGTACCGGAACGGGCCGTTCTCGTAGCGCACCACGACCTTGTGCGGCCGGTCTAGTGCCACGCGGCTGGTGAAGGTTTCGCGGAACGGGCCGAAGCCGATGGTCAGGTCGGCCACCAGCTCGGCGTCGGTCTGGGACCGCACGCGGGCGCCAACGCACCAGGGCAGGAACTGCGGATACTTGCCGACGTCGGCGACCAGTTGGAACATCTGGTCCGGCGAGTAGGGCAGCGTGCGCTTTTCGGCATGGGTCGGCACTACGCGGCCGCCAACTGGCGCGCACGGTTGTCACGGAGCTGCGCGAAATCGGCGTCCGCGTGGTACGAGCTGCGCGTCAGCGGCGTCGCCGACACCATCAGGAACCCCTTCGAGCGGGCCATGGCGGCATACTCGGCGAACTCGTCGGGTGCGACGAAGCGGTCCACCGCCGCGTGCTTCACCGTCGGCTGCAGGTACTGGCCGAGGGTCAGGAAGTCCACGTCGGCGACGCGCAGGTCGTCCATCACCTGCAGGATCTCGGCGCGGGTCTCACCCAACCCGACCATGAGGCCGGACTTGGTGAAGATGGTGGGGTCGACCAGCTTGACCCGGTCGAGCAGGCGCAGCGACTGGTAGTAGCGGGCGCCCGGGCGAATGCTCGGATAGAGCCGCGGCACGGTTTCGAGGTTATGGTTGAACACGTCGGGACGCGCCTCGGCCACGATCTCGAGCGCGCCGGGCTTGCGCAGGAAGTCGGGGGTCAGCACCTCGACGGTGGTGCCGGGGGCGGCGGCGCGGATGGCGACGATGACCTCGGCGAAGTGCCGGGCGCCGCCGTCGCCGAGGTCGTCGCGGTCCACCGACGTGATGACCACATGGCGCAGGCCAAGCTTCGCCACCGCATCGGCGACCCGGCGCGGCTCGGTCGCGTCGAGGGCGTCCGGTAGGCCCGTGCGGACATTACAAAATGAACAGGCGCGGGTGCAGGTGTCGCCCATGATCATCATGGTCGCGTGGCGCTGCGACCAGCACTCGCCGATGTTCGGGCAGGCGGCCTCCTCGCACACCGTGACGAGGCCGTTCTCGCGCATCAGCGCCCGCGTCTCGTGGTAGACGGGGTGGTTGGGCGCCTTGACGCGGATCCAGTCCGGCTTGCGTTGGATGGGGTTATCCGGACGGTTGGCCTTTTCCGGATGTCGCGGGCCGGTCCGGTGATCGATCAGGAGACGGGTCGCCATCGGCGTCCTCAGGTTGCTGCGTCATGTAGGTGGCGAAGCCTCGCCGACCCGTCAACCGCCCGAACACGCCGACCTGGAGCACGTCCCGTGCCGATGAGCCCGGGCGCGGTGCTCCAGCATGCGCGCTAGAAGTGGATCGCCCGCCCGTACGCGCCCAGCACCGCCTCGTGCATCGTTTCCGACACCGTCGGGTGCGGGAAGACGGTGTTCATGAGGTCGGTCTCGGTCGTCTCCAGCGTGCGGGCGATGGTGTAGCCCTGGATCATCTCCGTCACCTCGGCACCGATCATGTGCGCGCCCAGCAGCTCGCCGGTCTTGGCGTCGAACACGGTCTTGACCATCCCTTCCGGCTCGCCCATGGCGATCGCCTTGCCGTTGCCGATGAACGGGAAGCGGCCGACCTTCACGTCGTGCCCGGCCGCCTTCGCCTTGGCTTCCGTCAAGCCGACCGACGCCACCTGCGGCCGCGAGTAGGTGCAGCCGGGGATGTTGCCGATGTCGAGCGGGTGCACGTCGTTCTGCCGGGCAATCGCCTCGACGCAGATTACCCCCTCATGGCTCGCCTTGTGGGCAAGCCAGGGCGCGCCGGTGACGTCGCCGATCGCGTAGATGCCCGGCTCGGCGGTGCGGCAATAATCGTCGATGACGATGTGGGTGCGGTCCACCACCACCTTCGTGGTCTCGAGCCCGAGACCCTCCACATTGCCGACGATACCGACAGCGGAGATGACCCGGTCGAACGTCTGCTCGCTCGAGGACCCCCCGGCTTCGATCGTCGCGGTGACGCTGTCATCGTTCTTGACCGCCTTCGTGACCTTCGCCGAGGTCAGGATCTTGATCCCTTGCTTCTCGAACGCCTTGCGGGCGAAGGCGCTGATCTCCTCGTCCTCGACCGGCAGGATGCGGTCGAGCAGCTCGACCACCGTCACCTCGGCGCCCATGTTGCGGTAGAAGCTTGCGAACTCGATGCCGATCGCGCCGGACCCTACCACCAGCAGCGACTTCGGCATCGCCGTCGGGACCATCGCCTCGCGGTAGGTCCAGATCAGCTTGCCGTCACCCTCGAGCCCCGGCAGCTGCCGCGCCCGGGCGCCGGTCGCCAGGATGATGTGCGGCGCCGTCAGGGTCGCGACCGCCTTGCCGTCCTCCGTCACCTCGAGCGTGTTCTTGCCGGCGAGCTTGGCCGTGCCGTCGATGGCGACGACCTTGTTCTTCTTCAGCAGATGGCCGACGCCGGAGGCAAGCTGCTTCGCAACGCCCCGGCTGCGCTTGACCACGCGGGCCAGGTCGAAGCGAATGTTGTCGGCGGCGAAGCCGAACTCGCCGAGATTGTGCAGCAGGTGGTTTATCTCGGATGAGCGCAGCAGCGCCTTGGTCGGGATGCAGCCCCAGTTGAGGCAGATGCCGCCGAGATGTTCGCGCTCGACGACCGCGGCCTTCATGCCGAGCTGGGCGGCGCGGATGGCGGCCACGTAGCCGCCGGGTCCGCCGCCGACGACGATCAGGTCGAAACTGGTGTCCATGGTGCACTCCTACAGGGCTGACCGCCCCCTATTCACGTCATGGCCGGACTTGATCCGGCCATCGGCTCCGGGCGTGAACGTGGCGGTTCCCGTCACGAGATCCCCGGGTCGAGCCCCGGGGATGACGGTGGTTGCGGCGGGTTAAAGCATCAAGCTCAGCGGGTCCTCGATGATCGACTTGAACACGCTCATGAACTCGGCCCCGAGCGCGCCATCGGCGACCCGGTGATCTACCGACAGGGTGCAGCTCATCACCGTCGCGATCGCCAGCGCGTCGTTCCGCACCACGGGCCGCTTCTCGCCGGCGCCGACCGCCAGGATCGCGGCCTGCGGCGGGTTGATGATGGCGGTGAACTGCTTGGTGCCGAACATGCCGAGGTTGCTGATCGAGAAGGTGCCGCCCTGGAACTCCTCCGGCTTCAGCTTGCCGGACTTGGCACGGGCGCCGAGATCCTTCATCTCGCTGCTGATCTTGGCCAAGCCCTTCTGGTCGGCCTTGCGGATGATCGGCGTGATCAGCCCGTCCAGCATGCCGACGGCCACGCTGATGTCGACGTCCTCGTACATCACCATCGCGTCCTCGGTGTAGGACGCGTTCAGCTTCGGCACCCGGCGCAGGGTCGCGGCGGCCGCCTTGATGACGAGATCGTTGACGCTGAGCTTGAACGCGCCGGCCCCATCCTTGGGCGATTTCGCGTTCAGTTCGCCGCGCAGCTTCAACAACGCGTCGATCTCGCAGTCCATGGTGACGAAGAAATTCGGGACCTGCTGGTGGCTTTCGGTCAGCCGCCGGCTGATCACCTTGCGCATCGTCGAGTTCGGCACGAGCTGATGCGGCGCGGTAACGGGCGCCGGCTTCGGCGCCGGCGGGATGCCGGTGGCGGCGGGCGGAGCCGCCGCTTGGGTGGTGGCGACCGGCGGGGTCGGAGCCGGCTCGCGCGCCGCCGCGGCCTCTGCGGCGGTGGTGCCGGCCGGCTTGGCGCCGCCGCCCTTCTGCGCGGACTCCACATCCGCGCGGATGATGCGGCCGTTCGGACCGCTGCCTTTCAGCGTGGACAGATCGAGCCCGGCCTGCTTGGCCATGCGCCGCGCCAACGGCGACGCGAACACCCGCCCCGCATCATGCCCGTTCGGCACCGGCGCAGGTGACGGGGTCAACGCCTGCTGCGGCGCGGCGCTTGCGGCGGCCGGTTTCGGCGCCGGAGCCGCCGCCGGGGCGGGTTCGGGCGAAGGCGCTGCGGCAGGCGGGGCTGCCGGGGCCGCCGCCTTCGGCGCCGCGTCGGGCGCACTCTCGCCCTCCTCCACCAGCACGCCGATCGGGTCGTTGACCTTCACGTTGGCGGTGCCGTCGGGGACCAGGATGCGGCTCAGCACGCCCTCGTCGACGGCCTCCACCTCCATGGTGGCCTTGTCGGTCTCGATCTCGGCGATGATGTCGCCGGCGCGGACCTGCTCGCCTTCCTTTTTAAGCCAGCGGGCGAGCGTGCCCTCGGTCATGGTCGGGCTCAGCGCCGGCATCAGGATATTGGTCGCCATGCTGCGCGTCTCCCTCAGGCAATCTTCTTGACGGCGTCGACGATCCACTTCGGCTGCGGCAGCGCGAGCTTCTCGAGGTTGGCCGCATAGGGCAGCGGCACGTCCAACCCGGTCACCCGGACCGGCGGCGCGTCGAGCCAGTCGAAACAGTTCTCGATCACCTGCATCGAGATCTCGGCGCCGATGCCGGCATAGGGCCAGCCCTCCTCGACCGTCACCAGGCGGCTCGTCTTCTTCACGCTCTCCACCACCGTGCCGATGTCGAGCGGCCGCAGCGAACGCAGGTTGATCACCTCCGCCTCGATCCCCTGGGCGGCCAGCTCCTCCGCCGCCTTGATCGCGACGCCCACCATGATGCTGTAGGCGACGATGGTGACGTGCGTGCCGGGCCGCTCGATCTTGGCGCGGCCGATCTCGAGGATGAAGTCGTCGGCGACCGGGCAATCGAAGGTTTGTCCGTAGAGGATCTCGTTTTCCAGGAAGATGATCGGGTTCGGGTCACGGATCGATGCCCGCAGCAAACCCTTCGCATCGGCCGACGACCACGGCGCGACCACCTTCAAGCCGGGGCAATGCGCGTACCAGCTCGCATAATCCTGGCTGTGCTGCGCCGCCACCCGCGACGCGGCGCCATTCGGGCCGCGGAACACGATGGAGCAGCCCATCTGCCCGCCCGACATATATAAGGTCTTCGCCGCCGAGTTGATGATTTGGTCGATCGCCTGCATGGCGAAGTTGAACGTCATGAACTCGACGATCGGCTTCAGCCCGTCCATCGCCGCGCCCACCGCCATGCCGGTGAAGCCGTGCTCGGTGATGGGCGTGTCGATCACCCGGCGCTCGCCGAACTCGTCCAGCAAGCCTTGGCTGATCTTGTAGGCGCCCTGATACTGGGCGACTTCCTCGCCGAGCAGGAACACCCGTTCGTCCGCCCGCATCTCGAGCGCCATCGCGTCGCGCAGCGCCTCGCGCACGGTGGTGGGCTTGGTCGGGCCCCAATCCTGCTCAGGCGCCGGCGCCGCGAGTGGCGCGGTGGCCGGCGGCGGCGCGGTCTGGGTGCTGGTGCCCGGCATCGCCTCCGCCTTCACCGGAGGCGAGGCGTCCGGCAGTGACTGCGCCGCCGGGGTCGCATCGGGGGGCGCCGCCTGCGCTTCGCCGCCCTCGCCTTGCAGCTCGGCAATCACCGTGTTGACGGCGACGCCCTCGGTGCCCTCCTCGATTAGGATGCGGGCCAGCGTGCCTTCATCGACCGCCTCGACCTCCATGGTCGCCTTGTCGGTCTCGATCTCGGCAATCACGTCGCCGGCGCGGACGTCCTCGCCCACTTTCTTCAGCCAACGTGCCAGCTTGCCCTCGGTCATCGTCGGGCTCAGGGCCGGCATCAGAATCTGCGTCGACATGGCTCAGCTCCTCCCCGCGGCCGCGCCGTCGGCGGCGACCAGGATGTCGGTCCACAGCTCTTTCTCGTCGGGCTCCGGGCTCGATTGGGCAAAGTCGGCGGCTTCCTGAACCCGCGCCTTGACCTCGTTGTCGATCCGCTTGAACTCGTCCTCGCCCATCCCCTGCGCCTCGAGCATGTGGCGGCAGGCCTCGATGCAATCGCGCTCGCTGCGCATCTTCTGCACCTCCTCGCGCGTCCGGTACTTGCCCGGGTCGGACATGGAGTGGCCCCGATAGCGGTAGGTCTTGATCTCGAGCAGGTATGGGCCGTTGCCGGCGCGGCAATGGGCCACCGCGACGTCCGCCGCCTCCTTCACCGCAACCACGTCCATGCCGTCGACCTGCACACCGGGGATCCCCCAGGGGGCGCCGTTCTTGGACAGGTCGCGCGACGCCGAGGACCGCTCGACGCTAGTGCCCATGCCGTACTTGTTGTTCTCGATCACATAGATGCACGGCAATTTCATCAGCGCCGCGAGGTTGAGGCTTTCGAACACCTGACCCTGATTGCTGGCGCCTTCACCGAAATAGGTCGCGCATACCCGGTCGCTGCCACGATACCAGTTCGCCATCGCCAACCCGGTGCCGAGGCTCACCTGCGCGCCGACGATGCCATGCCCGCCGAAGAACCGCTTCTCCTTGCTGAACATGTGCATGGAGCCGCCCTTGCCCTTGGAGTAGCCGGTGGCGCGGCCGGTCAGCTCGGCCATGACGCCGCGCGGCTCCATGCCGGTCGCCAGCATGTGCCCGTGGTCGCGGTAGGACGTGATCACTTGGTCGCCGTCGCTGAGGGCGGATTGAATCCCCACCACCACCGCTTCCTGGCCGATATACAAATGGCAGAAGCCAC
Organism: uncultured Alphaproteobacteria bacterium; assembly: GCA_963752225.1. GTDB lineage: Bacteria > Pseudomonadota > Alphaproteobacteria > Acetobacterales > Acetobacteraceae > JBBROS01. Next base: position 2,014,265 of record CAVVXS010000007.1, read on the forward strand.
CGATCAGGCCCATGCCGTAGAGCTGACCAGCCTTCTCCTCGAACCGGCGGATCAGCAGCATGTCGCCGTATGTCTTCAGCAGCTGATCCCGGGTCATTGCGCTGTCGCGAATTTTGCCCCGCTTGCGGGTTTCGGCTGCGATTGCCATCGGTCCTGCTCCGCTCGACGTCTGCACGGACACCTAGCGACGTGGGTTCTTTTCGGCAAGGCCACCAGCGAAAAGCGAAATGCTGCAACGCAATAGATGGGCTTAACCGATTTTCAGTTAAGTCGTTGAAAGCGGCACCTTGAGCGTCCGCGGGCTCCGGGCGGTGCCGGTGCTTGCCGTGTCGGCTACCGACTTTCGCAGGCTTCATTCATCGACTGTTTACCTCGCCCTGACATGTTCGGCGGACATTGAACCGGGGGTCAGATGAAGTTCTGTTCGTCGTTGTGGAAGCGGACGCGAAACGCGGGCATGGTCACTCGCCTGCTCGCCGGCAGTCTTGTCGGCATCGCCGTCACCGTGTTCGCTGTCCAGGCCTGGACCATGCACGTCGTCGACGGGTCGGTCCGGGCGACGGCACAGATGCAGCTCGAAGCCGATATGGCCGCGCTCCGCGCCATGATGGCGCAGCACAGCGCGGCTTGGCACGTCGGTCCGGACGGCACCCTGATGGAGGGCGACCACCCGGCCGAGCACCTGACCGAGATCGTGGACGCCGTCAGCCAGCTCTCGCACGGCGTTGCCACGATCTTCGTCGGCGACACGCGCGTGGCGACCAGCATCCGCAAGCCGGACGGATCGCGGGCGGTCGGGACGAAGCTTGCCCGTAGCCCCGCCTGGGAAGCCGTGATCGGACGCGGCGAGACCTTCCGCGGCGAAGTCGCCATTCTGGACCGCCCGTACCTGACGATCTACGAGCCGTTCCGGACCGCCGACGGCCAGCAGATCGGCATTCTGTTCGTCGGGCTGCCGAGTGCGCAGGCCACGCAGGTGATGACCGACATCGCGCAGCAGGCGCTGATCGCCGGCCTGCTGGTGGCCGGGCTGTCCGGCTTGGCCGGGTGGATCCTGCTTCGGCGAGCGATGCGGCCGCTGACCGAGATCGCCGCGACGGTGCGGCGGATCGCCGGCGGCGAACTCGAGATGGAGGTGCCGGGAGCCGGGCGCAGCGACGAGCTTGGTGAGATCGGCCGCGCCGTCGATCAGCTCCGATCGAGTTCGCTCCGGGCCAAGTCGCTCGAGCAAGCGGCGGACGCCGACCAATCGGCACGCAACGAGCGGGCGGTGCGCATGGACGCGATGGTGAGCCGGTTCGAGCAGAAGCTGGCCTCGGTGTCGGATGGCCTGCTGACCTCGTCGAACGACCTGGCGGCCACCGCCGAAGCCATGACGACCACTATCGGCGAGACGTCGGACCGCGCGGCAAGCATCTCCGTCGCCGCCGAGCAGACCAGCGCCGGCGTCCACACGGTCGCCGCTGCGGCCGAACAGCTCAGCGCGTCCATCGGCGAAATCAGCCGCCAGGTTACCCGGTCGGCGGAAACGAGCAGCAAGGCCGTCGCCGAGACCCGGCGCACGGACGCCATCGTGCAAGCCCTCTCGGAGGGGGCGACTCGCATTGGCGACGTGGTTGGCCTGATCGCCCAGATCGCCGGCCAGACCAACCTGCTCGCGCTCAACGCCACGATCGAGGCGGCCCGCGCGGGCGAAGCGGGCAAGGGCTTTGCCGTAGTGGCGAGCGAGGTCAAGAGCCTCGCCGCCCAGACCGCGAAAGCAACCGACGAGATCGCCGGCCACGTGAACCAGATCCAAGCCGCAACGAACGAGGCCGTCTCCGCCATCCAGGGCATCTCCGCCTCGATCAAGGAGGTCAGCACCATCGCGACCACGATCGCGACGGCGGTCGATCAGCAAGGCGCCGCAACGTCCGAGATCGCCCGCAACGTGCAAGAGACCGCAGCGAGCACGCAGAACGTGACCTCCAACATCTCCGCGCTGAGCCAGGTGGCGCGGACGACAGGCGGCGCGGTTGAGAACGTGCGCAACGCGGCGGACGGGATGGCGCGGCAGGCGACGCAGCTCGCGGCCGAGGTAAAGGAGCTCGTCGTCAGTCTGCAGGCGGCGTGAGCCGCTCTACCGCGCTTGCTCGAGCGGGCTGCCGCTGACGGACCGGAGTGCCGCGAGCAGGCGCCGCACGCCCTGCTCGACCGTCCCGTCGTTGACGACACGCTGCCGCTCGACCGGGAGCGGCAGCTCGATCGCCCGAGACAGGCGGCGCGCCACGTCCACCGCGTCCTCACGGCCCCGCGCTGCGAGGCGCCTGGCCAGCAGGTCGGCTGGCGCGACGATCTCGATCACCGCCACCGGAAAACGCCGCGCCGCCTCGGCCACCACCGCGCGCGACACGTTTGCGACCACGATCCGGCCCTGCGTCAGGTCGAGCGCGATGTCGGCGGGGATGCCGTAGTGAAGCCCGTGCGCGCGCCAGCTAAGCGCGAACTCGCCGGCCTCTTGCGCCCGCAGAAACGCCTTCTCGGTGGCCGGCTCGTGGACCTCCTCACCCGCCTCGAGCGGGCGCGTGATGACCCGGCGCACGAAACGGACCGGCGCCTGGCCGCCCAGCAAAGACCGCACGCCGTTGATCAAGGTATCCTTCCCGGCCCCGCTCGGTCCCACGATCAGTATCAGCACCCGGCCACCTCGTTTGGTCCGCGCGGACCTTGGCGCTACCCTCATCGCCACGCAACCGGAGACTGCCGTGTTCACTACCCGCCCCGAGATCGCCGGCACCTTCGGCGTGGTCGCCAGCACGCACTGGCTCGCTTCCGCCGTCGGCATGTCGGTGCTGGAGCGCGGCGGCAACGCCTTCGACGCCGCGGCGGCGACCGCGTTCACGCTGCAGGTCGCCGAACCGCACCTCAACGGGCCCGGCGGCGACGCGCCGATCATCCTGCACAGCGAGCGGACCGGCACCCAGCACGTCATCTGCGGCCAAGGCCCCTCGCCGGCTGCTGCGACGCTCGACCATTTCGCCGGGCTCGGCCTGGACCTGATCCCCGGAACCGGGCTGCTCCCGGCTGTTGTTCCCGGGGCATTCGGCGCCTGGTGCCTGCTGCTGCGCGATTGGGGCACCTGGGAGCTGGCCGACGTGCTCGAATACGCCATCGGCTATGCCCGCAGTGGCGTACCGCTGGTCGCGCGAGTGCCGGCGACGATCGAAAGCGTGCGCCCGCTGTTCGAGGCGGAGTGGCCCAGCAGCGCCGCCGTGTTCCTGCCCGGCGGCGAGGTCCCCTCGCTCGACCGCCCCTTCGCCAACCCCGCTCTGGCGGCGACCTATCAACGGATCCTGCAGGAAGTAGCCGGTGACAGCCGCGAGGCGCGGATCGAATCGGCGCGGCGGGCCTGGTATGACGGCTTCGTCGCCGAGGCGGTCGGCCGCTTCTTCGCCGAAACCGACGTGCTGGACGCGTCCGGCCGCCGGCACCGCGGCCTGCTCGCCGCTGACGACTTCGCCCGCTGGCAGCCGACGGTCGAGACGCCGGCCAGCTACGACTACCACGGTCACACCGTGCTGAAATGCGGGCCGTGGAGCCAGGGTCCGGTGTTCCTGCAGCAGCTCGCGCTGCTGCAAGGCTTTGACGTTGCGACGATGGACCCGGTCGGGGCCGACTTCGTCCACATCGTGACCGAATGCGCGAAGCTGGCCTATGCGGACCGTGAAGCATTCTACGGGGACCCGGACTTCACCGACGTCCCGTTGCCGACCTTGCTGTCGCGCTCCTACAACGACGCCCGGCGGCAGCTGGTTGGGCCCGATGCGTCGGCGCAGCTCCGGCCCGGGGCCGTAGACGGCCAAACCCCCTGGGTCGATCACGAGGCCGAACAGCGCGGCGCCATGCTGACCCGCGCCGCTGGCGCTGGGGAGCCCACCGTGGCCCGGCTGGGCGTGATTGGCGCCGACACCGTGCACATCGACGTCATCGACCGCTGGGGCAACATGGTGTCCGCCACCCCGTCCGGCGGCTGGCTGCAATCCTCGCCAGTCGTGCCCGGGCTTGGCTTCCCGATGGGCACGCGCGGCCAGATGTTCTGGCTGCGCCCCGGCCTGCCGAATAGCCTGCTCCCCGGCAAGCGCCCGCGCACCACGCTCAGCCCCAGCTTCGCGCTCCGCGACGGCAAGCCCTGGATGGCGTTCGGCACGCCCGGCGGCGAGCAGCAGGACCAGTGGTCGCTGACCTTCTTCCTGCGCATGGTGCACCACCGTATGGGCATCCAGCAGGCGATCGACACGCCGAGCTTCCATTCCGAGCACTGGCCGAGCAGCTTCTGGCCGCGCGTCGCCCGACCCGGCAAGCTGGTGCTGGAGGGCCGCATGGGCGAGCACGTCCTGGGGGCGCTGCGCGCCCGCGGCCATCTCGCCGAGTTGGGGGAGGACTGGTCGGAGGGCCGGCTCTCCGCGGCCCGGCGCGAGACGGGGATGTATTATGCCGGCGCCAACCCGCGCGGCATGCAGGGCTACGCCGCCGGCCGCTGACGTTTCGGATGGCGAGCTCATGGGTCGTTCCACCGGCCCACCGCGTTTTGCTTGATCGGGTCGGCCAAGCTTCGCCTCGATGGATTGCCGAACGTCAAGTGCGGCGGCAGGGCTTCCGGCGCCAATAGCTGACTTTCAGCCGCAAACCGCCTACATCACGGCAATGACCGACACCCCCCTCGCCCAGATCCGCAACTTCTCGATCATCGCGCACATCGATCACGGCAAGAGCACCCTGGCCGACCGGCTCATCCAGGTCTGCGGCGGCCTGACCGCGCGCGAGATGACGAGCCAGGTGCTCGACAACATGGAGCTCGAGAAGGAGCGCGGCATCACCATCAAGGCGCAGACCGTGCGCCTCGCCTACAAGGCGCAGGACGGGCTGACATACCAGCTCAACCTGATGGACACGCCCGGCCATGTCGACTTCGCCTACGAGGTGAGCCGCAGCCTCGCCGCCTGCGAGGGCTCGCTGCTGGTGGTGGATGCGAGCCAGGGGGTCGAGGCGCAGACGCTGGCCAACGTCTACCAGGCGATCGACGCGCACCACGAGATCGTCCCGGTGCTGAACAAGATCGACCTACCGGCCGCGGAGCCCGACCGCGTGAAGCAGCAGATCGAGGACGTGATCGGCTTGCCGGCCGACGACGCGGTGATGATCTCGGCCAAGACCGGCATCAACATCGAAGGCGTGCTGGAGGCGCTGGTCACCCGCCTGCCGCCGCCGACGGGCGATGCCGAGGCGCCGCTCAAGGCGCTGCTGGTCGATAGCTGGTACGACCAGTACCTCGGCGTCGTGATCCTGGTTCGGGTCAAGGACGGCCACATCAAGCGCGGCCAGAAGATCCGCATGATGTCGAACGGCGCCACCCACCATGTCGAGCAGGTCGGCGTGTTCACGCCGAAGATGATCTCGATGGCCGAGCTCGGCCCTGGCGAGATGGGCTACGTCACGGCGGCGATGAAGACCGTGGCCGATTGCAACGTCGGCGACACCATCACCGATGACCGCCTCCCTGCCCGCGAGGCGCTGCCGGGCTTCAAGCCCAGCATTCCCGTCGTCTGGTGCGGCCTGTTCCCGGTCGACGCCGATGATTTCGAGCATTTGCGCGAGAGCCTGGGCAAGCTGCGCCTCAACGATGCGAGCTTCCACTACGAGGCGGAAAGCTCGGCAGCACTGGGCTTCGGCTATCGCTGCGGCTTTCTCGGCTTGCTGCATCTCGAGATCATCCAGGAGCGGCTGACCCGTGAGTTCAACCTCGACCTGATCGCGACGGCGCCGAGCGTCGTCTACAAGATCACCTCGACCAAGGGCGTCACCAGCGAACTGCACAACCCCGCCGACATGCCGGACCCGAGCCAGATCGACCACATCCAGGAACCCTGGATCAAGGCGACGATCATGGTGCCGGACGAGTATCTCGGCAGCATCCTGACACTCTGCAGCGAGCGGCGCGGGCAGCAGGTCGACCTCACCTACGTCGGGAACCGCGCCATGGCGGTCTACCGACTGCCGTTGAACGAGGTGGTGTTCGACTTCTACGACCGGCTGAAAAGTGTGTCGCGCGGTTATGCCAGCTTCGACTACGCGATGGACGGCTACGAGGAGGGCGACCTCGTGCGCATCAGCATCCTGGTCAACCAGGACCCGGTAGACGCCCTCAGCTTCATCGCCCACCGCAGCGCCGCCGAAGCCCGCGGGCGCAGCATTTGCGCCAAGCTGAAGGAACTGATCCCAAAGCAGTTGTTCAAGATTGCGATCCAGGCGGCGATCGGCGGCCGGGTCATCGCCCGCGAGACGATCAGCGCGCTCAGCAAGGACGTGACCGCCAAGTGCTACGGCGGCGACATCAGCCGCAAGCGCAAGCTGCTGGACAAGCAAAAGGAAGGCAAGAAGCGGATGCGCCAGTTCGGCAAGGTCGAGATCCCGCAATCGGCGTTCCTGGCCGCGCTCAAGATGGACGCCTGAGCCGGTGTTGGCGGCCCTCGCCTTGGCTGCGTCCTGCGCCGCCTGGCACTCCGATGCCACCGGCCATTATCCGGGCGTCGTGATGAGCGAAGGCGTGAAGCTGATCGACGCCTGGATCGAGCAAGGGCCCGACGGACGGCTGCAAGGCCGCTACGTGCTGCACGAGCCGGCGCGCGAAGTGCCGGGCACGCTGGACCCGGTCGGCGACGAGTCGTGCAACGTGGCGGTGTTCCGCTGGACCGATCTGTACGGCACGGGTTTGACCCGGCTCGAGTTCGACCCGGCGCGCCACTGCTTCGACGGCGCATGGGGCCGCGAGACGGTCAATCCCGCCCTGGTCTGGCACGCCTGCGCGCAGGAGCGCGTGACGAGCTAGAACGCGGATGCTATAGCGCCTCGCGCACCGGCGTGCCCTTCGGCGCGCCTGAGGAGAGATGGCCGAGCGGCTTAAGGCGCACGCTTGGAAAGCGTGTGTGCGTGCAAGCGTACCGTGGGTTCGAATCCCACTCTCTCCGCCACCCTCTACCTGTAAGCCGTTGATGAATGCAAGTTTTGATAGACGATGAATTTGCGGTCCACGTCCTGGTCCACAACCTGTCTCAAACGGAATTAGGCGGGCGAGCTAACTCACGCGAGGCCGAAAATAAGCCGGGCGACGCTGCCATCAGATCGCCATCGCGATCGCGCCCGGATTTTGCCCGCAGAGTGGTGCGGTTGCCTTGGCGCATTCAAAGGAACGCCTCGGGTGCGCATATGGACCAGCGACGTCATGGCCAACCCGGCAGAGATGATCGCAAGGCGGCTAGTCTGCCTCGCCGAGCACCACTGCCGCGGCCCCATGTCCCTCGCCATCGCCAGACTTGCGAACTCAGACTAGTGGGTGACCGCCGCGCGCGCGGCGTAGAGTAGCGCCTGCTGCAGTTGTGGGAAGAATCTTTATCTCTGCGCTTCAAATTTCGATCGGGACATCAGCAACCGTGAGTCTTGTCGGGCGAGCTCTGCTGATGTTTACGGATGGTGTCTATTGCCAGGGAACGGAGCGCGGGCGACAAGCTACGATCGCCAGGTTCTGACCAACTGGTAGGCTCCGGCAAGCAGACAAAGAGGCTTGTACGAAGTTCTGGGTTGATTATCGGAAAGGTTTGGAGTTGACCCATTGTGGCTTCTGGCTGGACCACAACGCTGCTTACTATGGTGGCTCCAACTCCCCGTCGGACGAGTGCCACGCGCAAAGACAGCGCGTCCACCTCTAATATCGGTTTAAGCCTGACGCCCTGCTTGGCCTCAACTCGTGCGATCGACCGGCGTTCCGAAAACTTGGAAGTTGGCAATATAAGCGGCACGTCTATCAACTCACGAAACGTGTAACCGTGACTTGACGGAGGTGGATCCCAGGTCGGAGGGCATGCAAGGAGCAAAGGTTCCTCACGAATTAGGTCACACGACCAATTGTCGAATTTAGGCGGATCATTCAGAATTACTAAGTCCATGTCGTCCTCAACGGCGTGCGTTTCGAGGAACGAACTTGCTCCCTCAATGAGAGTGATGCTCAAATTCGAGAATTTGGCCATAATCTCCTTCAGTAGGTCTGCTCCTATATAGGGAGCCAATGATGTTGGAAGTCCGATCTTGAGGTGATCGCTTTCCCCGTAAGCAACGTGCTCGCAAGTTAACTTATCAACTAGCGAAAACAGTCTTTCGCCAATCGCGGCTACCCGGTGACCTGCGGCGGTCAGGGCCACCCCCTTGGAATGTCTGAACAGCAGGTCGATCCCAAACGTGAGTTCAAAGCGTCTCACTTCCTTGCTTAATGTGGGTTGATCAATGCCGAGGCTTAAGGCAGCGCGACCAAAATGGCCGAGCCGCGCCAACTCGGTGAAAAATCTGAGTTGTCTGAAGTTGGGAAGTTTGGATGCCACCAATCAGGCCCCGATATAGACAACCGTAATTATCAACGTGGTGTAGCCCGAAAAAGGGGGCGGTGGTTGCCCACCGCCCCCGATCAGGTTGCCCCGACCTTCCTTGTCGCCGTTACCAGCTGAAGGCGGTGCCGAGATAGATCAGCTGCGCGTTGATCTTGTTGTTGTTGGCGTTGCCGCCAGGAGCCGTCGCGGTCGCACCCTGACCGGTGACGAAGTTGAAGCCGTTCTGCTTGCGGTCGTTCCACAGGTAGGACAGGAACAACGACACGCCCGGCGCCAGCGAGTAGGTGCCGCCGGCCGCGATGCCGCGCTCCGTGCGGAACCGGCCGAAGGCGGCGTTGGAGGTGTCGCCCGCGCTCTTGGAGTAGAGGGCGTGCACACCGACCACGGCCGGACCGAACGTGTAGCTCGCGCCGATCAGCGCAGCTTCACCGTCAGTCTCGCCCTTCGGAACCGGGCTCAGGTTGGTGTTAAAGCGGCCGAACTGATACTTGCCGCCGACGCTGAAGCCCGCATAGGTCAATGCGACACCGAAGTCGCCGACGCTCAGGCCGTCGTAGTTGAAGCGGACCGGACCGACGGCTGGGTTATTGTTGTAGGGCACACCAGCTTGGTTGTCGGCCACGTGGCTGCCGCCCATGTAGCCGGCAGTCGCCGCGATGCCGAAGCCGCCGAAGCTGCCGCGGTAGCGGACCAAGCCGTCAAACGTGTTCTTGCGGCGTGCCGCCTCGGCGTTGAACGGAGACGCTATCAACCGGTCGCAGCCCGGGCCGGACACGGACTGCGTGTTCACGCCGATGCCGCCGCCGCCGCAACCGCTGCCGGCGCTGACGTTGCCTGTGTTCGGCTCGAACGACACGCCGAAGTCGAACCCATAGAGCTGCGGCGACAGGTAGATCGCCTTCTGGGTCGTGTAGTAGCTGCCGATGTCGGCAAACGGCCAGGCGATCAGCGCGTTGCCCGAGATGCCGGGGACGTCGCCGTTCAAGCCGCCGCTGTCGAAGTTTTCGAAGTTGCCGGTCATGTAAAGGCTGGACGGCTGGTCGGTCGAGCCAAGGCGGATGGTGCCGAGCTGGTCCGTGCCGATGTAACCCCATTCACGACGGAGATACAGCTCGCCGCGGACCGGGTTACGGCTGGATACGCTGCCGAGCAGGCCACCGCCGGCGCCGCCACCGGCGTCCTGCCGGATTTCGAGGCTTGCACCATACTTCAGGCCGTTCGCGGCAACGCCGTCGAAGCCCGGATACAGGCGGGCGTAGTCGGCGAAGCCGTAGTTGTTCAGCTTGTTGCGGCCACTCAGCGGCGTGGTGCTGTTGCCCGCGGTCGAGCCGGCCGTGTTGTTGTCGACGTCACGGTCGAACGCCGCATAGGCGTAGAACCGGAAGCGGCCGTTCAACCGGACGGTCACGGTGCCGGGGGCGGGGCTCGCGGTCTGGGCATCAGCAACGCTGGCCACCCCGATCGACGCGCCCAGCACGGCCACGGTGGCCAGCAGGAGCTTACGCATAAGAAACCCTCCTCAAAACGCCGTCGAACGGCGACCAATCGAGATCCCGCCCCGTCCCCAGAACCTGCCTCGGTTCGCATGGGCGGGTCAGCCAGACCTGAAAGGAGTATTGCCAAGTGGATTCCCCCACCGCAATGCTCAGCGAAGCTCGTTCGTGGTAGAGCGGAAACAGTGTTGCATATTGGTCACGGCAGCCGGCGGGCGCTGACAGCACCGCGGCCCTACTAACCTGGTAACAGACGACGGCCGTGACTAAACCGCCGGTCGCTCCCTGCGGACCCCGCCGATGAAGGCACGCGCCAGGAAGTCAGACACCACGTTGCCCAGACAGGCCGCGCTACCTTCCCTTGGACGCAGCGCGGAACCTGCGTTGCTTCCGGAACTTCGAGCAGCGAACGCGCCGAATTCGAGGTAAATAAACCGGGTGCGTCGGCTGGTCGAAGTGGTCGCGATACGTGGCATGACCGCGCGCGCGGCGTTCAGCAGCTTACCGCCACTTTGGTGACCTAAGTCTCTAGCCAGTTCTTGCGAGCCATGCTCCCGTCAGCGACGCATTAACGAGAGACTTGAGACATGCCACAGGTAATCGGCAACGTCCGAACCGCGCCCTACAACGCCGTTGTCCGTATCACCGAGACGATCGACGGTCAGACCTGGCAAGGCTCCGGCGTCATGCTGGCGGCTGACGAGGTTCTGACCGCTGGTCATGTCGCCTACCGTACAGGGACCACAATCACCGGCTTTATCACTCTGCGCTGGGCCGGCTTCCTGATCTTGGTGGGCTGGCGTTCTGGACGGGCAACATGCACGACGGCGCGGACCTGACCACGATAGCTGCGGGCTTTCAAGCGGCGCCCGAGTTCATCGCGCGCTTCGGCGGGTCGGACATTCCGAACGCGGATTTCGTGTCGCACATCTATGAGGGCGTGTTGGGGCGTGAGCCGGAGCAGGGCGGATCCGCGTTCTGGACGGGCAACCTCGACAGCGGCGCCTCGACCCGTCCGCAGACGCTGGCGCTTATTTCGGAGAGTGCAGAGAACCGGGCTGATACGGCACAGTTCTTTGCACTGAACGCCTGATTAACTGCGCGGCCGCTAGGGACGAACCGCTGATACACTAATTCCCAACTTACTTGGGCGACGCCACGCGAACATAACCTTGATCCCTGAAGTCTCGGACGCATTCCTGGTCGTGGCTGGCGGCGACGGTTGCGTATATCGGAAACGCCAACGGGTGAGCGCCACACGTGGCGACCTCGCCTGTCGCCGGATTTTTCAGGTAAATTGTCTCCGTTGTGCAAGCCTGAGACAGCAGCAACACCGCGAGCAGACACCAAAGACGCATTCGCCGACCCTAAAAATTGTGAGTTCGGATTAACTCATCGAGATGAACCCTTGTCCATGCTTTCCTGATCTATGGGCTGGCTGTCCTCGTATGTTGGTCGCCGATCAAACCAACGAGGGAGGTCGGGCGCGAACGTACTGCATGCTGTGTGGACGTGCAAATTGCGCTTTGAGCAATCCGCAAATTGTCGGCTCAATACGTCAGACACGGCAGCTTTCGCGCCAGCTTCGCGTATCAAGGTCTCGATGCTGAGCCGAGTGGTTCGCTGACAGCGCGCGCATGCAACATCAAGCCAGGTAGTGTGTTCCGCAACTCGCTTGAGAGTTATTCTGCCCGCCATGACATGAACATATCCGAAACAGTTGGCAGCAAGTCTCATGATTGAGCCCATCACAAGACTGCCGGCATGGGAGATAGAAACCACGCCGGCGTAGCTAACCCACCTTATTCAGCGGCATGGCTGCGATTCGCTGGCGGGTGTCGCGTAAGCTGCTGATCGTGTTTACGGACTGGGTGTCGAAGACCGATCCACTCACACGAGCACGCCGAGCCACACCCGCCATGTCCGACGATACCGGTGCGCCGTTCCCTTTTCCAGCCGTCGGCCGCAAGAAAGTCACCGCGGCGTTCGACGGCGGTCGCATCACCTCCGATAGCGGCGTCATGCTGCTGGCGGCCGCCGAACGGCGCTTGGGCCTTGCCGAGCGCCTGGCGTCTTTGATCGCCGATCCGCGCAACCCGCTGTTCGTCACGCACGGTGTCGCCGACATCCTGCGCGCTCGCATGCTCGCCATCGCCTGCGGCTACGAGGACGCCGACGATCTCGATCACCTGCGCACCGACCCCGGCTTCAAGCTCGCCTGCGGCCGCCTGCCCGACAGCGGCCGCGACCTGTGCTCGCAGCCGACCGTGTCGCGCTGGGAGAATGCGCCGACGCTGCGCGAGGTCATTCGCCTGACCTACGCCATGGTCGATACCTACTGCGCCAGCTACTCGAGCCCAGCTGACCGACGTGACGCTGGACGTCGACGACACCGTCGACGTCGTGCACGGCCATCAGCAGCTCGCCTTGTTCAACGCGCACCATGACGAGCGCTGCTTCATGCCGATCCACGTCTATGACACGGCGACCTCGCGCCCGGTCGCGATGCTGCTGCGCCCGGGCAAGACCCCGTCCGGACCCGAAGTCCGCGCTCACCTGCGCCGCCTGGTGCGCCGCATCCGCACGCATTGGCCGAACACGCGCCTGACCATCCGCGGCGACGGCCATTACGGCCGTCCCGAGGTGATGGCGTGGTGCGAGGCCCAAGCGGTCGACTACATCTTCGGCCTTCCGGGCAATGCCGTGCTGAGCCGGTTGCTCGAGCCCGCCGCCGACGATGTCCGGACCCGGCGCGCCGAGACGCGCGGGCAAGGCGGGGCGCCAGTGCTGCGCCGCTACGCCGAGATCCGCTACGGCGCCAAGTCCTGGGGCTGCGAGCGCCGGGTGGCAGCCCGGATCGAGGCCAGCAGCATGGGGCTCGATATCCGCTGCGTGGTGACCAACCTGCGCGCCGGCAGCGCCGAATGGCTCTACGACACGCTCTACTGCGCCCGCGGCCAGGCCGAAAACCTGATCAAGCTGCACAAGGGCCAACTCGCCTCCGACCGCACCAGTTGCCGATCGGCGCTCGCCAACCAGGTGCGCCTGGTTCTGCACACCGCGGCATACTGGCTCATGCTGACGGTCCGCGACGCCATCCCCAGACCGCAGCCGCTCGCCACCGCCGAGTTCACGACGCTGCGGCTGCGCTTGCTCAAGATCGCCGGGCGCGTCACCGAAACCGCCACACGGGTTCGCGTCGCCTTCGCCGCGGCCTGCCCCGAAGCCGAGCTGTTCCGCGGCATCGCGCGCAGCCTGCAACTCGCCGGGCCGTGACGGTCGGGGCAAGCGCCCCCGAACCCGCCTCGTCCTTTAAACTCCAGCGCCCACCACCGCCGAACGAAACCGCGATGAAATAGGCGCAAGGCGGATCTGCGTGCCCCTCAGAAGACCATCTCAGCCCCGACCCGCTGAATAGA
>CAVVXS010000008.1:0-217491 GCA_963752225.1 uncultured Alphaproteobacteria bacterium
GATGCCGAACACCAAGGCCTCGACCGGGTCGAGGACGAAGAACATCCAGATGCCGTAGGCGATGCCGGGGATGAAGCCGTCCCAGATCCGGTTCATCAGTTGGTCGAGCGGGTGGATCCGGGTCGACGTGATGCCGACCATGACCTCCGCCGAGTGGTGCACCTTATGCAGCTCCCACAGGAACGGCAGGTTATGCTGGAGCACGTGGTAGACGTAGTACGACAGGTCGTAGGCGATCAGCATCGTCACGGTGAACAGCACCACCATCGCCGGCGACATGCCCGGCGAGGGGTGCGGGGCCCAACCGGTCAGATGGATCAGGGCGGCGTTGACGGCCAGTCCGGTTGCGGCGGCGGTCAGCACGAAGGGAAGACAAGCAGCGGGGCGGTTAAGCGGCGGCAAACCCAAAACAGCGCGTCCGCGCGGGCCGATGGGTGGCGCAGCACCTCGGGCGGAAGTGCATACTGGATGAACGCGCGCAACGAACGCCGTTCTTGCGTCTGCTGCAGGAAAGTAACGATTGCGGCCAACACGACGGTGGCCAAGAGCAAGAGGAGTGCGATTCCGTCGGGCCCTGAGTATTTCTCCCATTTTGCGGCCAAGAGATTAGTCAGGGTCGAGTGGATGTTCGCAGCATCAGCCACCATCGTCAGTTGTCTTTCTGCCCACGATCACACCCACGCCGTTACAGCATAGGCCATCTTTCGCCGGACATGGATGCCGAAACGACGTTGAGCGCATCACATAAAATCTAGTGCCGGGGTTGTGCAATTCGTAGGCGTAGGTGAACGGCGGACGGGTCTACGCCGTTGTTTTCGCCCGCGGCATGGCGGGGCGGGGCGGGGCGGCCGGTTGTGGGATCGGTGCGGGACCGGTTCGCGACCAATTCTGGGGAGAACTGACCGCGAAGCGGCGCCGGATCCGTGTTTTGTGCAAAATTTAGCTTGTAACGCACCTTTCGCTACCACTTACCGTCTGTTACCGTTCATGACACTTTCTGACTTCGCGCGGGGACATCCATGGTCCGTTACGCTTTGCCGTTGCCCCAAGACGTTGCAGCGCCGTGTTGCGGGTCCGCAGGCGGGGCTTTAAGCGGGGCCGTTCTGGCGGCGGGGCGGACCGTTCGCGTGCGAGCCGGGCGTGAGTGGAGTGCGGGCTCGTGAACATTCAGATCCATGACAAGAGCTCGGTGTTCATTTCGATCGACGAGCCGCTGTTCCGGGAGATGCGCGTCCTGCTGAGCGGCTTGTTGTGGATGATCGACCGGCACGGCGCCGTGGTGCTGCATTTGACGGCCGCGCATGGCGGGGACGGGACGACGACGATTTCGCGCGCGCTGGCCGCCTGCGCGGCACAGTCCAAGTGGTGCAAGGTCGCGCTGCTCGACGCCAACCGGTCGTTGGGTCGCGAGGTGAGCGGCGGGGAGGGGCCGTCCATTCCGCTGCCGGGCATGGTGGACGTGTTTGCCGAGACCGGGGAGGTGGCGATCCGCCGGCTCGACCTGGGCGGCGCGAAGCTCGGCGTCGGGCGGCTGCACAGCGCCGGGCCGTTCATGCCGCGAATGGAGTCGGTTCGCGCGCTGTATCAGCGGCTGCGGGAAGACTACACGCTGATTATCGTCGATGCGCCGCCGGTGCTGGAAGCGCCCGACGTGGCGGCGATCGCGTCGCTGGCGACCTGCTCGATGCTGGTGGTGGCGTCCGAGGAAAGCCGTTACGCCGTGGTGCAGCGCGCGCGGGGGGTGCTGGATCAGGTCGGCGCCAATATCCTGGGCGTGGTGCTCAACAAGCGAAAGAGCCGCCTGCCGGGCCTGCTGGCGGTTTGACGTGAGGCGTTCCGGCGCGCCGCCGCCGCGTCGTGCCGCTCCGGCCCGTTTTTGATCCCCTCCGCTCAAAGGTTGGACCGACATGCGCGACGCTAAATCGACCGGGATGCCCTCGCTGCACGAGATCGCCACGCTCGTGTCAATGCACAAAGTCAAGCTGCTGTGCGCGCTGCTGATCCCGCCGATGGTGGCCGTCGCGCTGTTCTTCGTGATGCCGCCGGTGTACCAGGCCGAGACCAGTCTGATCGTGAAAAACGGCCGCGAGTATCTGGCCCCGGATGACGGACGCTCGAGCAACGCGCCGGACACCACCAAGGAAGCCGGGATCAACTCCGAATTGGAGCTGGTGAGCAGCCGTGCGGTGATCGGTGAGACAATCAAGAAGCTCGGCATCGACACGCTGTACCCGGACCTGCGGCCCGGCTACACCGGGACGCTGACCGATGCGGCGATCGACCGTTTCAAGTCCGACCTCGCGGTGGCGTCGGTCAAGACGTCCAACGTGATCGACCTCGGCTTCAAGGGCAGCGACCCGGACAAGACCTCGCACGTGCTCGACACGCTCGTGCGCGTCTATCAGGACAAGCATGCGGAGGTGTTTTCGGGCGGCCGGTCGGAAGTCTACAAGGAGGTCATGGCGCGGCAGTTCGAGGAGATCAACAACCTCGAGCAGCAGCGGACCAAGATCAAGGTCGAGAACGGAATCTATGACATCGGGCAGCAGCGCAAGGCGCTGATCAACCAGCAGGTGGCGGTCCAAACTCGGCTCGAGGAGCAGACCAGCAAGCAGAATATCCTGCAGAAGCGGATCGCCTTTCTGCAAGCGGCCAGCCCCAGCATCCCGGCAATGGTCATGTCCAACGTGACCGACAAAAGCGACGAGATGATCCACGTCCGCGACTCGCTGACCGACCTGCTGGCGACCGAGGCGTCGTTGGCGGCGCGGTACGGCGCCAAGCACCCGGGCATCCAGCACGTGCGCGACCAGATCGCCATCATGCGGCAGCGGATGGCGGGGATGGGCGACCAGACGCTGCGTGTAACCACCCAGCCGGGCAAGCTTGCTCTGCAGGTGCAGGAGGACTTGGTGATGAACCAAGCCGAGCTGTCGCCGCTCGCGGGTGAGATCAAGCGGTCGTCCGAGCTGCTGGCGTCGATCGGCAAGGACCTGCAGCGGATGGAAACCGCCGATAGCGACCTCCGGGCGACCGAAACCCGGCTGGACGAGCTCAAGAACACCCTCGGCATCATCCGCACCCGCTACAACCAGGCGCGCACGGACGAACTGATGGACAACGCCAAGCTGGTGAGCGTGGTTCAGGTGGCGCCATCGATGACGTCGCATAAGCCGATCTTCCCGAAGCTGCCGAAATTTGCCGTGATCGGCGGGCTGATCGGGCTGTTCAGCGCCGGCCTCGTGATGGTGATCGCCACGCTGACGAACGGCACGCTGGTGACGGAGGAGAACGTGGAGCGGATGCTCGGCCTGCCGGTGCTCGTATCGGTGCCGCTGCTGACGCGGCAGCGCCAGCCGCTCGCGCTGCCGCGGGAGTGACGGCGGGCGTCAAGGGACGGACGTGCTGACCACCCGCCGCGGCGTTTTGCGCCGGGGCGCCGCGATCCCGGCCCTGTTCGCCGGGCCGCTTCTCGCGGCGAGGGCGGCGGCGCCGGAGAGCGCGCCGAGCTTGAAGGAGGCGGCCGCGGCGGTCGGGCTGGCCTTCGGATCCGACAGCGACGTCGATCTCGCGACCGTCCCGCCGGCCTATCGGGAGCTGTTCGTCCGCCAGTGCGGCTTATACGCCGGGCTGTTCGATTGGCGGGTGGATTGCGCCAAGCCCGGCGACCCATGCCGGTCCGACGGCGATCCCAATGTCGGCCCGATGCTGGCGAGCGGCCTGCGTCTGTCGGGCGGCCACCTGATGTGGCACACGAGCACGCCGGCCTGGCTGACCGAACTCGGCTCCGCTGCGCGGGCGACCGCGGCGACGGTCGACCACGTGACCGCGCTCGTGACGCGCTTTGCCGGCCAGGTTTATTCCTGGAACGTGGTCAACGAGATGCTCAACCCGCGCGAAGGCCGCCCGGAAGGGTTGCGGCAAACGCCGGCGCTGCGGGCCATGGGATCCGACTATTTCGATGCCGCGTTCCGCGCCGCCCGCGCTGCCGACCCGGCGGCGCTGCTGGTGGCCAACGAGTATGCGGTGGAGATGGCCACCGCGGACCATGAGGCCAAGCGCGTCGCCTTGCTGCGCTGGCTCGACGGCTTGCAGCGGCGCGGGACGCCGATCGATGCGGTCGGCATCCAGTCGCATTTGAAATTGGACGAGAGCCGGTTCGACCCCGAACGCTTCCGGCGTTTCCTCGGCGAGATCGCGGCGCGCGGTCTGCGCATCCTGGTCACCGAGCTCGACGTGCTCGACCTGCAGGCCGGGAGCCAAGCGGAGCGGGACGCTGCCATCGCGTCGCTTTACGGCGAATACCTCCGGACGGTGCTGGACGAGCCAGCCGTCAGCGCGGTCGTGCTGTGGGGCTTGTCGGACCGCTACACTTGGCTGACGCCGCAGTACGACAAGCGCTTCGCCCGCGCCGACGGGCAGGCGACCCGGCCGTTGCCGTTCGATGCCGATTTCCAGCCCAAGCCGGCCTTTTTCGCGATGCTGAACGCAATCGCGCACGCGCCGCAGCGGGCCGAAGCGGCGCCGGCGCGCCGGTAAACCCCCGAGCGACGCCGGCGGTCAGGCCCGTTGCCGCTGCGCGCCCGAGTTCGCGAGCGCGTCGCCGTAGAGCGCGCCGAGACCCGACAAGGCGGCGTGCGGCATGAAGCGGTGGCGGACGGTGTCGCGGGCCTTGGCGCTCACGTCGCGGCAACACTCGGGGTCGCCGGCCAGCCGGGCGATGGCGCCGGCGAGTGCGGCCGGGTCGCGGGCCGGCACCACGATGACGCCGCCGTCCGAGGCGATCTCCGGCACGGCGCCGACGGGCGTTGCGATCGGCGCCATGCCGGCCGCCATGGCCTCGATCAAGGAATTGGGGAAGCCTTCCCCGTGGGAGGGAAGCAGGAAGATGTCCGCGTCGCGCATGATGTCGAGCAGCTGCGCGTGCGGCACCGGTCCTTCGCGGGCGACCACGTTGGCGAGGCCGAGTTCGGCCACGCGGGCGACGAGCGCGGGCGACATCGCCAGCAACTGCAGCGTCGCCGTGCATCCCTGCGCTTGCAGGTGGGCAGCCGCGGCGAGCACCTCCTCGATGCCTTTGCGATACGCGTCCGAGCCGGCCACGAACAAGCAGACCGGCGGCCGATCGCCGGAGCGCACGCCGTCGTAGACCGGGCGCGAGGACCAGTTCGGCACCACGGTGATCCCGGACCGGCGCCCGGCGGCGACCAGGTACTGCTTGGCGAACTCGGATTGCGCGATGAGGCCGTCCGGGCTGCGCAGCGCCGCGGCGATCAGGCGCCGGGCGAACGGCCCGGCGTGGCCGTGGAAGTGGTCGAAGGCGCCGCCGATGCGCATGAGCACGATCCGTCCGAGCAGCCGCGCCAGCGCGGCGTAGACTGCGGACTCCCAGAATGCCTGGTAATCCGACGCCTGGATCTGAACGATGTCGACGCGGGCCGTCAGCACCGTGGCCGGGAACCGGGCGACGTTCCAGAGGGTGATGGCGGCGCCGAGCAGCACGCGACGCAGGCCGCCGCGGAACATCGCGCCGTAGCCGTAATTGTTGGTCACATTCCGCTTCGGCGGACGCGAGGTCGAGAACGGCACGAAGTCGAAGCCGTCGCGCAGGTGCGACGCCATCAGGTTGAGCATGAAGGTCGTGACCCCGCCGGTGGTCGGCGGCATGGGCCCGACGAGGAGGACCCGAGGCTTGCGGCCCGGCGCCCGCGCGGCCGCGGCGCCGTCCGGATGGTGCGTTCGCATTTCCGGGGGACGGTTGGGCACGGCGACGTATTCGGTCATTTCGCATTGTAACGGTGGCGGCGGCGCCGTCGCAAGCCGAGCGCGCGGTTTTCAGGCACGATGGGCGATCGAGCGCCGGCAGTCGGGCCAAGGGGTCTCACCAATACAATCATTGAACTAACAATTCATTATAGAGCCAATCCGTTTTCTGTCATTTCATGGTTTCAGACCGGCACAATCACGAAGTTATAAGCCCGTTCATATATCGTAACGGATGGGCAATTCAGATGACCATTTACTATGTCAATTCGAGCCTGGGCAACAACAACAACAACGGCACGTCGACCTCGACTCCATTCGCCACGATCCAGCAGGCCGCCGACCGGACGCAGCCTGGCGACAAGGTCGAAGTGATGGCCGGCACCTACTCCGCCGATGCGGCGACCGGCTACGTCCTGGCCACCGGCCATTCGGGCGCGGCCGGGGCTCCCATCGTGTTCGAAGGCTATAACGGCGCCCGCCCGGTCATCAGCATGCCGAGCGGCGGCGTTTCGGCCGTCCAGATCAACGGGTCCTACGTCACGTTCAGCGGGTTCGAGCTGATCGGCAACGCGCAGAACGTGAGCTTGGCGCAGGCGCAATCGCTGGCGGCGCAACCGGGCAGCGGCTCCAACCGGACCATCGCCGGCAGCGGCATCACGGTCAGCTGGAACGGCAACCCGACCATCGTCAACCACGTGTCGATCCTGAACAACGTCGTGCACGATTTTGCCGCCAACGGCATCAGCGCCGAGGAATCGGACTACATCACCGTCCAGGGCAACACCGTTTACAACAACGGCAAGTACGGCCCCTACGGCACCAGCGGCGTGAGCCTGTTCGGGTCGCACGACAGCGATTCGGCGACGGGTTACAAGAACTTCGTCGTCGGCAACGTCCTCTATAACAACCAGCAACTGGTCGGCAGCTACGCGATCGGGACCTCGGCCATCACCGACGGTGAAGGCTTGCTGATCGACAGCAACTCGAACTTCCAGACCGATGGGGTGCAGTACAAGGGTTCGACGCTCGTCGCCAACAACATCGCTTACGGCAACAGCGCGGTCGGGTTGGGCGCATACGCCAGCAGCAACGTCGATTTCATCGGCAACACCACCTACGGCAACGACCCGGCCGGGACGCATGGCGGGCAGATCGGCAGCAGCAAGCTGAACGGCGGCAAGTTTGAGAACAACATCGCGGTGGCCGGCCCGGGCGGGACCGCGTTCGGCATCGATGGCACGAACTCGAACGTGACGGAGGATTACAACCTCGTCTACGGCGGCAATGCCGCGACCGGCGGGGCGCACGACATCAAGGCGGATCCCAAGTTCGTCGACGCGGGCGCCGCGAACTTCCAGCTGCAGGCCGGGTCGGCGGCGATCGGCATTGCCAACCCGGCCTATGTGCAGCCGATCGACCAGGCGGGCAATGCCCGGCCGTCGAACGCGCCCGCCGACGTCGGCGCGCTCGAGCATCAGATCGGAACGGCGGCGCCGCCCAATCCGCCGCCCCCGGTCGTGGTGACGCCGCCGCCTCCGGTCGTGGTGGCGGCGCCGGTGACGCTGGGCTCGGGCAGCAGCAGCATCGTGGTCGGCGTGTCCGAGGACGCCTACCAGGGTGATGCGCAGTTCACCGTCTCGGTGGACGGCGCCCAGGTCGGCGGCACCCAGACCGCGACCGCTTCGCACGCCGCGGGCAAAAGCCAGGCGTTCACCCTGCTCGGCAACTGGGCGGCGGGCGCACATACCGTGGCCGTCAGCTTCCTCAACGACCTCTATGGCGGCGGCGGCACCGCCGACCGCAACCTGTATGTCGACGGCGTCACCGCGGGCGGCACCACCGTGCCGGGCGCGCCGCTCTACGGCAACGGCACCCAGAGCTTCACGGCGACGGTGCCGGCCCCGCCGCCTCCGGTCGTGATCGAGTTGCCACCGCCCCCGCCGCCGGTGTCGCCGGTGATGCCGGTGACGCTGGGCTCGGGCAGCAGCAGCATCGTCGTGGGCGTGTCCGAGGACGCGTTCCAGGGTGATGCGCAGTTCACCGTTTCGGTCGACGGCGCCCAGATCGGCGGCACCCAGACCGCCACCGCCTCGCACGCCGCGGGCAAGAGCCAGGCGTTCACCCTGCTCGGCAACTGGGCGGCGGGCGCGCATACCGTGGCGGTCAGCTTCCTCAACGACCTCTATGGCGGCGGCGGCACCGCCGACCGCAACCTGTATGTCGACGGCGTCACCGCGGGCGGCACCACGGTGCCGGGCGCGCCGCTCTACGGCAACGGCACCCAGAGCTTCACGGCAACGCTGCCGCCGCCCCCGGTCGTGGTGGTGCCACCGCCCCCGCCGACGGTGATGACATTGGGCTCGGGCAGCAGCAGCATCGTCGTCGGCGTGTCCGAGGACGCCTACCAGGGCGACGCGCAGTTCACCGTCTCGGTGGACGGCACCCAGGTCGGCGGCACCCAGACCGCCACCGCCTCGCATGCCGCGGGCAAGAGTCAGGCGTTCACCCTGCTCGGCAACTGGGCGGCGGGCGCGCATACCGTGGCCGTCAGCTTCCTCAACGACCTCTACGGCGGCGGCGGCACCGCCGACCGCAACCTGTATGTCGACGGCGTCACCGCGGGCGGCACCACCGTGCCGGGCGCGCCGCTCTACGGCAACGGCACCCAGAGCTTCACAGCGACGCTCACGTCGAGCGTGACCACGATCGGCAGCGGCGCCGGCAGCATCACCCTTGGCGTCTCCGAGGACGCCTACCAGGGCGACGCGCAGTTCACCGTCTCGGTGGACGGCACGCAGATCGGCGGCACCCAAACGGCGACCGCCGCGCATGCCGCGGGCAAGAGCCAGGTGTTCAACGTGCTGGGCGCGTTCGGCGCCGGGCCGCACAGCGTCAGCGTCAACTTCCTCAACGACGCCTGGGGCGGCACCGCGGCGACCGACCGCAACCTGTATGTCGACAGCTTCACCGCGGGCGGCGTGACCAAGCCGGTCGGCCTGGCGCTGATGGCGCCCGGCAGCCAGAGCTTTACCACGCCGTCGGTGATCGGCCCGGCGACTTTGGGGAGCAACCCGACGCTGGCGTTCGTCGCGGCGGCCAAGGCGGTCACGATCGACGGCGGCACGGTGGCCGGCAAGACGCTGACCGGCGGCACGGCGAGGGACGTGTTCGTGCTGCATGCCGGTGCGTCGAACGGGGACACGATCACCAACTTCAAGCCCAGCCTGACCGCGGGCGACTTCCTGGAGCTGAAGGGCTACGGCACCGGGGCGACGCTGACCCAGGTGGACAGCACCACCTGGACCGCCAACTCGGCCTCGGGCGCCATCCACGACGTGATCAAGCTGACCAACGCCGCGGCGCTGGTGCCTGCCAACGTCCTGTTCGCCTGAGCATACCCCCGGCGGCGTCTACGCGGCGCCGCCGGGTTCCTTTACCGAGGCGGGTCGGGGCGGAACACGAGGATGGCCGCGTCCGAGCCGAGGCCAAGGAACCCGGCCCGGGCGGCGACGTACAACCGGTCGAGCTCCGGCACGAACAAGGCGGTGCGGGCGCCCGAGGCGGTGGCAATCCGGGCGAGGTGCGCATAGCCGGTCGCGGTTGCCGCGAACACGTCGACGCTGCCGGACCCGCACACGACATAGATGCGCTGGCGCCGCGCGTCGAAGAACACGTCATCGGCGTCGCCGCAGGCCTCGAGGCGGACCTTGATCCGACCGTTCGCCGGGTCGAGCAGGAGGAGCCGTGCGGGGTTGCGGGACACGATCGCGAGCGCCGACCCAGGTTCGTCCAGGGCCATCGGGAAGTTGCCGCTCAGGTCGGGCAGCGCCCACAGCTCGGCGGGGCGGCGTCCGTCCAAGTCCAGCACCGCGACCTGGTGGCGGTCCGGCAGGTTGACGAAGGCGCGGCGGCCCGTTCGGTCGAGTTGAAAGCCTTCGGGGTGCGCGGACAGCGTGGCACGGGCGGTGACCCGGCCGCCGGGCTCGAGAGTGGCCAGGCCGCCGCTGCCGTAGCCGACCACGAAGCGGTTCGCCGCCCGGTCCAGGCGGATGTTGTCGGCGTTCCCGCCCAGCTCGACCCGGCCCGACGGCGCGTAGCCTTCGCCGCGATACAGCCGGACCGAGCCGTCCCCGGCATTGGCCACCGCGACGGTGTCCGACGCGGGATCGTAACCAACGCCTTGCGGCTCCTTTAAGGCGCCGATGCGCTGCACGACGGCACCGCCGCCCAGGTCGACGACGTCCAGAGTGTCGTTGCCGAGCTCGGCCACGAACAGCCGGCCGCGGCGGAGGTCGACCGCCAAGTGGTCGATCCGGCCGGCGGTACCGGGCAGCGGGATGCGGCGCTCCAGCACCAGCGGGGCCGGCGTGTCGGCGGCGTCGCCGGCGCGGGCGGGACCGGCCGGGGCGGCCGCCATCAGCACGGCGGCGGCAGCGATCGCCTGGCACAGCGAACCGGCAAGCCTTGCCGTCGTCGTCGGCACGAATGGAGGCATGGCGCGTTCCTTTGCAGCTCAGCTCGCGACCGTGGGCAACCCGTCAGGCGGGGGCTCGCCGGCTTACGGCCCTGACAGCTGCGCGATGGCATGGGTCCGCGCCGCCATGGCCGTCTGGTCCAGCCAGCCGAGGCGGACGGTGAAGCGCCGGGTTTCGCCGGGCGCGAGCGACTGCACGTTGCCCTTGCGCCGCTCGGCCGCGTAGCCTTCCGGCTCGCAGGTCGCCGGCAGGGCGAAGCCGGCCACTTGCTCGTCGCCGGTGTGCAGCAGCCAGCGGACCAGATGCGGGAACTCGGCCGGACGGTAGGACAGGGCGAAGCCGGTGCCGTCCTCCTGCTCCAGCCCCAGATGGGTCCAGCCGCCTTCGTCGACGCCGAGCCCGTGCAGGTAGAAGACCTGCTCCGGATCGCACAAGGCGGGATCGAGCCGTTCGAGCCGGCCCGGCTCCCGCGCGAGCAGGTCCAGGCGGTCTAGGAATTCCGGGGGCGGATGGACGTGGCCCGGCACCGCCGTGCGGACCCGGACGTGCTCGGGGGTCCAGGGCGCCGGCTGGCGGATGCGTGCGCCGGGGAGGAAGGCGAAATTGGCGTGGACCATGTACATCAGGTCCATCGGCCGGGCCGCCAGGTTGCGCACTTCCATGCCGACCTCGAACTCGGTCTGCCCGGGCCGGATCGTCACCGAGGGGATGGCGCGGTAATGCGGACCGAAGCCCTCGGCGTGGTCCCGCGTGCTCGTCAGCCGCAGGTAGGGGCCGGCGTCGTCCTCCCCGGCCTGCAACGCCGCTTCGTCCATGGCCGCGCAGGGCATCTCGCCATGGAGCGGGTGCGTGTCCTCGGGGCCCGGGCAGCCGTTGCGGAGCAGGCCGGCGTGGTAGAGCAGGCAGCCATAGGTGCCGAGGATGCCGGTGGCGGGACGCGGCGAGCGGAAGTGCCCGCGCATGCCGAGCCGGACGCCGAGGAAGCAGGCGTCCCACACCATCCCGCCCATGAATGGCAGGACGTCGACCCAGCCCTCGTGGTTGGACAGGCGGACGATCTCGACGCCGTTGTCCAAGCGGTGGGCGTCGGCGGCGAGCGCCGTTTGCGGACCGGCCCGGAGCAGTTGCCGGTTCAGCGCCCCGATCGCCTCGCGCCGCAGCGGGATCATCACGTCCATCTATCGCCTCCGTCGCCACAACGCGCCCCCGGTCATCGCTCCGAGCAGGGTGACGCCCCAGATCAGGTCCACCAGGAAGTTGCTGAACCGCATCAGCTGGAAGCCGCTCGACAGCAGCATCAGCGTGCACAGCGCCAGCAACACGGCCGGCACCGAGCCGCGGCCGCCGCCGGGGTTGGTGCCGGCCAGCACCGCGATCAGCACCGCCTGCAGCAGGTAGCTGGTGCCGTAGTCGCTTTTCGCGGCGTTGGTGCGCGCCGACAGCAGCACGCCGGCGGCGGCCGCCAGCACGCCCGAGGCGACATAGGACAGCACCACGGCGCGGGCGGTGCGCAACCCGGCGAATTCGGCCGCGCGGGCGCCGGAGCCGATCAGGATCAGGGTGCGGCCCCATAGGCTGCGCGACAGCAGCAGCGCCACCGGCAGCGCGAAGCCCAGCAGCACCCAGAGCGGCAGGGCGATCCCGAGCAGGCTGCCGCCGCCGAGGACCTGCCAGGCGGACGGGAAGCCGACGATGGCCGGCCCGCCGGTCAGCACCAGCGCGATGCCGGTGAACACCTGGCCGCTGCCGATGGTGGCGAGAATCGGGGTCAGCCGGGCGCGGGCGATCAGCAGGCCGTTGACCAGGCCGGCGAGAGCGCCGGTCAGCAGGGCGCAGCCGACCCCGGCCGCCACCCAGGCCACCGACAGGCCAGCCAGCTCCGGGCCGCGCGACGTGCCGGCCGCCCAATGAAACAGCAGTCCGGCCAGGATGCCGGCGAGGTTGGCGATGCCGACCACCGACAGGTCGATGCCGCCGGTCAGCATGGCGACCATGGTGGCCACCGCCAACAGCCCCAGCTCCGGCGCGACGTAGGACAGCCCGTCGAAGTTGCCGGCGCGCAGAAAGCGGCCGGATGGCACCAGCAAGGCCATGGCGGCGAACACCGCCAGCAGCAATCCCATCAACGCGAGCAGCCCGGCATGGCGGCGCAGCAGCAGCCCGGCCGCATCCGGACGCGGCGGCGGTGGCGCGAGCTCGGTGCTCATGCCGCCGCCGTAATCGGCGCCGCCCGGCGGCGGCTGCGTTCGCGCAACGTGGTCACCCCGGCGGCGCCGACCAGGATCAAGCCCACCACCACTCGCT
Organism: uncultured Alphaproteobacteria bacterium; assembly: GCA_963752225.1. Lineage (GTDB taxonomy): Bacteria > Pseudomonadota > Alphaproteobacteria > Acetobacterales > Acetobacteraceae > JBBROS01. The sequence goes on from CAVVXS010000008.1 coordinate 12,546, forward strand.
GCCAGGTGGTCGGCACGCCGAGCAGGATCAGGCTGTTGTTGACCAGCACCAGCAGCAGCACGCCGAGCACGGTGCCCGGCACGCTGCCGCGGCCGCCAAAGATGCTGGCGCCGCCGAGCACCACCGACGCGAGCACGTCCAGCTCGAGCCCGATGAATTCGCGCGGGCTGGCCTGCTGCGCCAGGCAGGCGTGCAGGGTGCCGGCGATCCCGGCCAGAGCGCCGGCGAGCCCGTAGGCGAGGACCGTGAGACGGCCGACGCCGAGCCCCACGCGGCGGGCCGCTTCCGGGTCGCCGCCCAGCGCGTAGAGGCCACGCCCGGCGACCGTCACGCGCAGCAGCAGGTGCACCGCCAGGGCGGCGACGGCCCAAACCAGCACCGCGACCGAAAGCTGCACGCGGCCGTTCTCCGATGGCCATTCGAGCAGAGCCAGGCGTCCGAACGCGACCGCGTCCGGTGGCATGCGGCCGACGTTGACGACGCTCGTGCCGATCAGGCCGAGCAGGAAGCCGCGCACGGCGGCGCCGGTGCCGAGCGTCACGATCAGCGGGATCAGCCGCACGGCATGGACGAACAGGGCGTTGACGGCGCCGAGCGCCAAGCCGATGGCGGCGGCGACCGCGAACAGCGGCAGGGCGCCGCCGGGCCAGCCCCAATCCACGGCCGCCCGCACCGACAGGTACATCGCCGCCGCGGCAAAGGCGGGGAACGACACGTCGATGCCGCCCGCGACCAGCACCAGCAGCACGCCCAGCGCCATGATGCCGACCACCGAGGCGCTGCGCAGCAGGCCGAACAGGTTGCCCCAGCCCCAGAACGCCGGGTTGACGGCGCCGATCGCCAGCGCGGTCGCGACCAGCATGACGCCCACCGCGAGCTCCGGGGTGCGCAGCAGCCTCATGTCAGCGCCCGCAGCCGGTCGGTGATCGCGGCGTCGCTCAGGGCGCCGCCGGACAGCTCGCCGACGAGGCGGCCGCCATGGACGAGCAGCACGCGGCGGCAATTCTCGGCCAGCTCCGGCCCGTCATCGGACACCATCAGCACCGCCAAGCCGCGGTCGCGCGCGAGATCGCGGATCACCCGGTGGATTGCCGCCTTGCTGCCGACGTCCACGCCCACCGTCGGACCGTTCAGCAGCAGCACGCGCGCCCGGGTCAGCAGCCAGCGCCCGATCACCACCCGCTGCTGGTTGCCGCCCGACAGCTCGGACACGGCGCGGTCGCCGCCGGGGGTGGCGATCGCCATGTCGCGGATGGCGCCGGCGGCGGCGTGCCGGGCGGCCGGGCGGTCCACCCAGCCGGCGGCGCCGGTGAAGCGGTCGAGTGCTGCGGCCACCAGGTTCTCGTCGATGCTGCGCGACGGGAACAGGCCCTCGGTCAGCCGGTCTTCGGGGACGTAGGCGATGCCGGCCGCCACCGCATCGGCCACGCTGCGCAGCCGTACCGGGCGGCCGTCGAGCAGGATGTCGCCGGTGTAGCCCGGGCGCATGCCGAACAACGCGAGCGCCAGCTCGGTGCGGCCCGAGCCCAGCAGCCCGGCCACGCCGACGATCTCGCCCGGCGCCAAACGGAACGACACGCCGGCGACCTCGCCGGGGACGGTCAAGCGGCGCAGCTCCAGCCGTGGCCACGTGTCGGGGGCCGCGGCGGGCCAGTCGTGGCGGACGGTGCCGGGGTCGTGGCCGGTCATGGCGCGGGTGATGCTGGTTTCGTTGAACCCGGCCATGGCGCCCTCGGCCACCACGCGGCCGTTGCGCAGCACCGTCAGGCTGTCGGCCACGTCCAGCATCTCGCGCATCTTGTGGCTGACGAACAGCACGGCGATGCCGCGCGCCTTCATGCCGGCGACGAGGGAGAACAGCCGAGTCACCTCCTGATGGGTGAGCGCGGTGGTCGGCTCGTCCATCACCAGCAGGCGGACGTCGGCCAGCAGGGCGCGGGCGATGGCGACGAGCTGCCGCCCGGCGACCGGCAGGCTGCCGACCTCGGCGTCGGGGTCGAGCGCCACGCCGAGCCGTTCGGAGGCCTCGGCCGCGGCCCGCCGCGCGCGCCGGCGATCCACCCGCCAGCGCCGGGCGCGGAGGTCCTGGCTCATGGCCAGGTTCTCGGCGACCGTGAGGTTGGGGAACAGGGAGAAGTCCTGGTAGATCACCTGCACCCCGGCGGCGATCGCTTCGCGCGGGGTGACGGCCGAGCGGGCGGCGCCGTTCAGCTCGACCTCGCCGCTATCGGCGCGGTGGACGCCGCTCAGCACCTTGATCACGGTGCTTTTGCCGGAGCCGTTCTCGCCGGCGAGGCAGCGGACCTCGCCGGGTGCGACGGTGAACGAGACGCGGTCGAGCGCGCGGACGCCGCCGAACCGCTTGGAGACGTCGCGCAGGGCGACCACCGGCGTCACGCCGGGCTTTGCCCTGGGCCGGTCGGCGGCGGCCGCAGACCCGGGTCCGGCTGCGCGCGCATGTCGGGCGCTAGAAGTTGTATTGGGCCATGTTGTCCTTGGTGACGCCGACCCAGCCGGCGCCGTACAGCAGGCCGGGACGCGCCGGGTCGGGCGCCAGCAGGCTGTGGTAGCCTTCCAGGCCAAGGTCGAGCCCCGGCTTGATCTGCGCCTTCTGGCCGCGCAGCTGCATCGCCGCCAGCACCGACATGGCGTAGCCGGCGACCGCCGGGTCCCAGAATTGGATATACTGAATGTCGCCGTCCCGCAGGTATTGACCGGCCACCGACACAAGGCCGGTGCCGGCGAACTCCACCCGGCCCTTCAAGCCGCGCTCGGCGATCAGCCGTCCGGCCCCGGCGCTGGCCGGCATCGGTGCGCCGACGATGCCGCGCAGGTCCGGGTGCGCGGTCAGCACCTCCTTGAGCTTGTTGTAGGCGACTTCGGCGTCGTCGTAGCTTTCGACCCGGCGCACCGCCTCCTGCATGTTCGGGAAGTGCTCCTTCTGGTAGGCGACGGCGCCGTCGATCCACTCGTTGTGCGATTGGCTGGTCAGGCTGCCGACGGTCGCGACGTACTTGCCCTTGCCGCCTGTGAGACGGCCGAGCTCCTCCATCAGCTTGGCCCCATAGGCGCGGTTGTCGAACGCCTCGATGATGTAATCGGCGTTGACGAGGTTGCTGGCCTCGTGCGCGACCACGACGATGCCGCGGTCCCGCGCCTTTTTCAGCACGGGCTCGACCGCCTCGACCGAGAACGGCACGATGCAGATCGCGTCCACGCCTTGGCCGATCAGGTTCTCGACGAGCTGCACCTGGGCGGCGGCGTCGGCCTGGCTGGGCCCGACCATCCAGGCGTCGTGGCCGGTGTCGCGGGCGAACTGCTCGACGCCGGCGCGCATGCGGTCGAACCAGGCGATGCCGTCGACCTTCACCACGGTGGCGATCTGCCACTTCTTGCCGGCGGCTTTCTGGCCGATGTCGCGCGACACCTTGGCCGCGTCCACCGGACCGGCTGCCTGGGCGCGCGCGCCCGTCGCCCATGGCAGCAAGGCCGCGCCCGCGGCCATCGCCCGTCGAGTAAGGTTCATCGGCGTCTCCCTGAGTGGCCCGGCTATTGCTGCCGGCGTCGCGGTATCTAATCGGGATGCGACGCCGTTTGGAAAGAGGTTTTCCGAGTGACCGTCGCTGCGCCGCGACCCGCCCCGGCGGTTCCGGGCCGAACCGGGCGAGGGTGAGGCGGCCCGTCGAGCGCCACACGGCGCGGTTGTGTTCGATCAAGAAACATATTGCATCGATGGCGGTCCCCACCGTATATATTTCCGCCATGTAACGATCACGTGACGCTCATATAACGTCGCCACGGGGTCGGCCTGCTTGCCCATGTTGGGTGTCGGGGTTCGGTCGGGAGTCGGCGGGAATGTCGGTGTTTGACGCGAAGACGGAGTTGCTGTCGCGCAACGAGTTGCCGCCGCTGCTCGCTGGCCTTTCGCCGGACGAGGCGGGACCGGGGCCGGCGCTGTCGGGCCGGGTGTTCGCCTTGGAAACGGTCAGCAAGCTGTCCCGCTCCGGCCTGCTGGTCATCGATGCGCAGCGCGTCGTCCGGTTCATGAACGCGCAAGCGCGTGCGATTCTGGCGGGCAACGACGTCCTCGTCGTCCGCCACGGACGGCTGGTGATGGAACGGGGCGAATGCCAGCGCGCGTTCGATCTGCTGCTCGCGCGGACCAACGCCGCCCTTTCGACCGGCGCCCCGGTCGGCGCGGCGGTCGGCCTGCCAGACCGCAGCGGCGCCACCCGCTACGCGCTGTGCGTGGTCGAGGTGGAGGGCCGCGGCGCCGAGGCCGAGGTGCTTTTGTCGCTGACCGATTTCGCCGACAACAGCGCGCCGGCGCGCTCGGCGTTCTCCGCCGTGCTCGGCTTGTCTGTGCGCGAGGCGGAATTGGCCGAGCTGTTCGCGCGCGGCCTGAGCCTCGAGGAGATCTCGTCGGCGATGGGCATCGCCTTCAATACGGCGCGGGTGCATTTGCAGCGGATCTGCTTGAAAACGAACTGTTCCGGCCAGATCGCGCTGACCCGGCTGCTGTGCCGGCTGTCGAGCATGCCGTTGCCGGCGGCATCGGCGCAGTCTTAGCGCAAGGTCTGCTGCGGCGTTTTGTCCCGTCCAAGGCGTTCGCCGGTGCGGTGGCGCCTGGGATGAGCTGCGCGGGGCGCGGAGCTCTCGGCATGGCGCCGGTTCCGGACCGTTTCTCCCATTCGAACCGGCCGTTTTCGCGCCGCCGCTGCATGCGGCGGCTTCTCGTGTTGGCGGCGCGATACTTGGTCCTTTGTGTTTGTGGCGGGTCAGACCCTAGTCTAAACCACTAATCGAGATGACTAGCGCGGTCCGCTTAGGGATCGTTGTTGAAACGCATCTGAATAATTGCGAATGTTCCTGACAGAGCCGATGTCGTGTCGGAGTAGATCCAGGAGCGTCGCCTAACAATCATAATCATAAAGGCTGTGCTGCACCTCGAGACGTAACCGAACGCTGTGTTCAGTTAGTCATGCGTTTGTGGGCGGCAGTCTTGTGATCGCTGTTACTGCTGAATTTCAACCGCTCGCCAGGACCTGTTGGTGGTCTTGGCTCGATGCATCAATCGTGAAGGAACGCGGACCATGGCCGTCAAGCTCACCCGTCTCGACCTGGATTACGTCCTGGTGCAGATCAAGATGGCGGAGGCCGGGCAACCGCCGGTGAATCCGCTGCTGTCGTTCGGGCTGCGCACCGTGTCGGGCACCGGGAACAACCTGGTGCCGGGCCAGACCACGTTCGGCTCGACCGACCAGGTGTTTCCGACGGTGACCGATCCGGTGTTCCAGACGGCGCAGTCGTTCGGCCCCGGCCAGCCGAATACGACCTATGCTCAGACCAGCGGGTTCGTGGTCGACGCGCAGCCGCGCATGATCAGCAACCTGATCTCCGACCAGACCGCGAACAACCCCGCGGCGGTGGCTGCGCAAAAACAGCAGATTAGCTTCCTTGGTGCCGGTTACCAGAATACGACGTTGCCTGGCGCCGACGGCATCTACGGCACAACGGACGACATCGTCGGCGGCAACCAGGCCACGCCGACAATCGCCTCGGCCAGTAGCCAGGCCATTCCGGGCCTTGCGCAAAGCCTGTTCATCAACAACGTCACGCCCGATAACGGCTTGTCGGCGCCGTCGAATAGCTGGTTCACCTTCTTCGGCCAGTTCTTCGACCACGGCCTCGACATGATCGACAAGGGCGGCAACGGCACGGTATTCATCCCGCTGACCCCCGATGACCCGCTTTATGCCCCGGGCGGCCAATCAAACTTCATGGTGCTGACGCGCGCCACCGACCAGGCCGGGCCGGACGGCATTCTCGGGACCGCCGACGACATCCACGCCCACGTCAACCAGACCTCGCCGTTCGTCGACCAGAGCCAGACCTACGCGTCCGATCCATCGCACCAGGTGTTCCTGCGCGACTACATCACCGGCGCTGACGGCAAGCTGCATTCGAGCGGCTCGCTGCTGGGCCACGCCAAGGCCAATAACGCCGACGGCATGGCGACCTGGGGCGATGTCAAGGCGCAGGCGGCGACCAAGCTCGGCATCCTGCTCACCGACGCCGACGTCGGCAACGTGCCGCTGCTGGCGACCGACGACTACGGCAATTTCATCGCCGGTCCGAACGGGATGCCGCAGCTCGTCGTGCAGAACCCGGACGGCACGACCCGGCTGATCGAGGGCAACGTCAACAGCCCGATCCCGATGTCGGTCGTCGGCGTCGGCGGCTACACTGCCATGCGCACCGGCCACGCCTTCATCAACGACATGGCCCACTCCGCCTCGCCCACCGACGACTTTGGCGGCCCGCTGACGCGGGTGGATGTTGTGCCGGCAACTGGCTTGGCAGCCGGAACATACGACGGGAAGCTGCTCGACGCGCACTACGCCGCCGGTGACGGCCGCGCCAACGAGAACGTCGGCCTGACCGCCGTGCAGGACATCTTCCACTCCGAGCACGATCGCCTGGTCGCGATGAACAAGGCCACCATCCAGGCCGAGCTCGACAAGGGCGACACCAGCTTCGCCGGAAATTGGGTGCTGCCGGGAGTCGATCTGACCAAGCAAACCCTGACCAACGGCATCCCCGATATCGACGCGAACGGGAAGCCCCGCCACATCATCGCCGCCAACGAATGGAACGGCGAGCGCCTGTTCCAGGCGGCGAAATTCGGCACCGAGACCGAATACCAGCACATCGTGTTCGACGAGTTCGCCCGCTACGTGGCGCCCTCGATCCACGTCGCGGCCGGCATCAACGTGCACATCAACCCGGCCATCACGTCTGAGTTCGCCAACGTCGTCTACCGCTTCGGCCATTCGATGCTGGATGAGAACGTCAACGTCTATCAGCTCGGCACGGACGGACGGCCGGTGATCGGCGCCAACGGCCAGCCGGTCATGACCGAAGAGGGCCTGATCACCGCCTTCACCAACCCGAAGCTGTTCGCCAGCGACCCCAACATGACGGCCGACCTGGTGCTCGGCACCGTCAACCAGGTCAGCAACTCGATCGACGAGTTCGTCACCGGCTCGTTGCGCAACAACCTGCTCGGCCTGCCGCTCGACCTCGCCTCGCTCAACATCGCCCGCGGCCGTGACACCGGCGTCGCCCCATTGAACCTGCTGCGTAACCAGCTGTTCTCACAAACCGGCGAAGCGCAGCTCAAGGCCTACAGCAGCTGGGCCCAGTTCGGCAGCCAGCTCAAGCACCCAGAGTCGTTGATCAATTTCATCGCCGCCTACGGCTCGTATTCCACCATCACCAGTGCAGCGACCGCCAAGGACAAGCGGACCGCGGCAACGACGTTGGTCACCAACGGCACGCTCGGCAGCGCGACGTTCGACATTGACGCCTACAACTTCCTTAACAGCCAGGGGAATTGGGCCAACAACACGCAAGACGCCCGCGCCATCCATGACGCGGCCGGCAACCCGGCGGCGTGGAGCACCGGCTCGGTCACCGGCCTCGACACGGTGGATGCCTGGATCGGCGGCCTGGCCGAGAAGATCAGCCTGTTCGGCGGCCAGCTCGGTTCCACGTTCGAATACATCTTCCGCACCCAGCTCGAGGCGCTGCAGGACGGCGACCGGATGTATTACCTGCCGCGTATCGAGGGCATGGACTACGAAGAGTTGCTGCAGGACAGCTCGCTGGCGCAGCTGATCCGGGCGAACACCGATCCCAGCAACGACCCAAACCACATGCTGCACCTGCCCGGCAACATGTTCCTCACGCCGGAATACACGGTCGAGGCGAGCGACTACTTCAACGCCGACGGAAGCGTGAAGAACCTGAATCCCGACGGCAGCTTCAACACCACGAACTGGCTGCATAGCCCGAGCGGCCAGCTGCTCGTCACCATAAACACCCTTGCCGACGGCACTCACCAACTCGAGTTCGTGGGCGAGAACAACTTCCTCGGCAACACCATCACCCTGGGCGGCACGTCGGGCAACGACAATTTGCTCGCCGGCGCAGCCGACGACGACACCGTCTACGGCGATGGCGGCGACGACATCATCAACGGCGGCGGCGGCAACGACTTCCTGTTCGGCGGCGATGGCAACGACACCCTGATCGGCGGCCAGGGCGATGACACCCTGCATGGTGATGCCGGCAACGACACCATCTACGGCGGCGACGGAATCGACAACATCTTCGGTGGCGACGGCAACGACTACATCGAAGGTGGCCGCGGCGACGACGTTATCATGGGTGGCCTCGGCAACGACATCCTGATCGGCAACGAAGGCGCCGACCAACTGATCGGCGGCGAGGGCGACGACTGGCTCGAAAGCAAGGGCGGCCAGGGCCAGCTCATGTTCGGCGACTCCGGGGCGCCGACCGGCGGCCTGCCACTCTACTCCGGCAACGACGTTATGATCGGCGGCGTCGCCGGCGGCGACATCATGAAGGGCTTCTCCGGCGACGACATCATGGTCGGCGGCGGCAGCTTCACCAAGTTCATCGGCGGCCTGGGCTTCGACTGGGGCTCGTACGAGAACGCCACCCACGGCGTCAGCGAGGACATGAACCGCAAGGAGTTCATCTCGCCGATCGGCGCCGAAGACTCGATCCGCGACATCTGGCAGCACACGGAGGGCGCCAGCGGCTCGGCGTTCGACGATCTGATCATCGGCGACAACAACACCCGGGCGCTGGCGACCAAGGACGAGCTGGACAACGTCAACCTGATCACCGGCCTCGCTGGCTTCTTCGCACCGGGCCCGGTGTCGTTCGACGGCGGCAACATCATCCTGGGCGGGGCCGGCAACGACACCATCAAGGGCGGTGGCGGCGACGACATTATCGACGGCGACGCCTGGCTGCACGTGGCGCTGACCAGCTACAGCGCCGGCGGGCAGATCATCCGTTCGATCCAATATGACCCGAACGGCAACGGCACGGTTCAGGTCGACGCCAACGGCAATCTGGTAACAGGGGCTGTACACGCCGCCAACGTGGACACGGCGGTGTTCAACGACGTGTTCGCCAATTACGGCAACGGCTTTTTCGGCCCGTTCATCTTGGACGCCAACTTCAACGCAGTTGACGCGGAAGGCTTCCTTACGATCAAACACACCGGGACCACCGCCGTGGTCGGAGGGAACCCGCAGGGGCTGGCCGGGGTGGATGACGGCACTGACCGCATCCGCAACATCGAGCGGCTGCAGTTCAGCGACGTTACCGTTTCGATCGACAGCCAGGGCCACATCCTGACGTCGTCCGATGGCCGGTTCGTCGACCGCAACTCGGCCACCCAGGCCGCCTACGACGCGGTTCCCGTCAGCACGCCGTCCATCACCGAAAGCGGCGGGCTCGACCCCACGGTTCGGGTCGATGTTGGCCAGACCCTGACCGCCAGCGTGCTCGGCGGCCAGGTGGCGGGCATTGCCGCCGTCACCGACGCCGATAACCCGGCGGGCATCGGGCCAGTCACCTGGCAGTGGCAGGAGAACGATCTCCTGCGCGGCGAGTGGGTCGACATCGCGGGCGCCACCAACGCCACCTACACGGTGCAGTCGTTCTTCGAAGGCGCGCTGGGCCTCCGGGTGAAGGCCAGCTATGTCGACGGCAAGGGCTACAAGGAGACTGTCATTTCGGCCGCGACCGCCGCGGTGACGCTGGGCGGCAATGTCAACACGGCGCCGACAATCGTGACGGCGCAGCAGTTCAATGGGATCTCCAACACTACTGCTTTGATTGGCCAGGCGTTCGACTTCTTCTCCCCGTTCACCTCGATCTTTACCGACGCCCAGACCGCGTCCAATGCGCTGGTCTACAAGGCGACCCTGGCAGACGGGTCGAGCCTCGCCTCGGTCGGGATGACGTTCGCCTTCAATACCGTCACCGGTTCGGCCGAGTTCAGCGCTCCGAACGGCTTTATCGACCCGTCCGGCAACCAGGTTGCGGCCGGCGAGATTGCGGTCCGCGTGACGGCCACCGATACCGGCCCAGGCGTACCGCTCTCCGTCAGCAACACGTTCTTCATCAACCTGCTGCCGTTGGACACCCCGCCGATCGCGAACAACGACTCCTACTCGATCCTGGAGAACGCTACCCTCAACATCAGCCAGGCCCAGCCCGGCCCGGCGGTGGTGCGGCCCATCGCCCCAGCGCTGCTGAGCACCATGGGCGTGCTGGCCAACGACTCCGATCCGGACCTCGGCGACCGCCTGACGGCGCATGTCGTGACCGGCCCGGCGCACGGCGCGCTGACCCTCAAGCTCGACGGCACCTTCACCTACACGCCGACTGCCAACTTCTTCGGGACCGACACGTTCACCTATGTCGCCACCGATGTGTTTCTGAAGTCCAGCAACGTCGCTACCGTAATGATCAAGGTGAATGCGGTCGATGTGAAGGTGACGGAGCATCTCGTCTCCGACACTGGCCTGTCCGCGACCGACCGGATCACGAAGAACGCGGCGATTGCCGGCAACGGCAACGCAAACTCGGTGGTGACCATCACCATCACCTCCGCGAACGGAACCCAGGTCGCCAAAACCACCGTTACCGCCGACGCGACCGGGGCCTGGTCGTTCACCCCGGTGCTGGCCGATGGCGTCTACACCATCGTCGCCAGCGAACCGAACCTCGACGGCGTCACCACCAACACCGCCTCGCTGACGTTCACCCTGGACACGACGCCGCCGGTTCAGCCGGTGGTCAACACCGTCAGCTACGACACGACGGGAGGGGTGCTGGCCAGCTATACGGGCTTTGGGCACGGCGAGACCGGTTCGACGGTCACCATCTCGGAGGTCGGTGGATCGCTGGTCGGAACCGCCTTGGTGGGTGCCGACGGCACATGGTCGTCGATCGTCAAGCCGGTTCCGACAACCAACTACAGCAAGGTGCTGACGATCACGGAGGCGGACGTGGCCGGCAACGTCTCGACAGCGCTTTCGGTGGGCGTGCGGGCCGGAACGGCCGGCAACGACACCTTGGGTGCTCCGCTGGTGGGCGGCGCCAACCTGATCCTCGGCCTGGGCGGCAACGACGTCCTCACCGGCGGCTCGGGCAACGACGTCCTCGATGGCGGCGCCGGGGTCGACCGGATGAGCGGCGGCGCCGGCGACGACATCTACGTCGTCGACAATGCCAATGACACGGTGACGGAGGCGTCGAACGCCGGCACGGACATGGTGCAGACGACGCTGACGACTTACCGGCTCGGCGCCAACGTCGAGAACCTGATGTTCATCGGCACCGGGAATTTTAACGGGACCGGGAACAACCTCGCCAACGTCATCAGTGGCGGGGCCGGCAACGACACGCTTGACGGCGGCGCAAACACCGCCGTTGCCGGCGTGATCCCGGTCGACACGCTTGTCGGCGGCGCCGGCAACGACACCTACGTCGTCCGCGCCGGCGACATCGTGGTGGAAGCGGCCGGCGGCGGAACGGATACGGTGCAGACCGCCCTGCAAACTTACACGCTGGGCGACAACCTCGAGAACCTGACCCATACCGGCAATACGGCCTTCTCCGGCAGCGGCAATGCGCTCGCCAACATCATCACCGGCAGCACCGGCGCGGATATCCTCGAGGGCGGGGTGAACACGACCGGCGTCGATACGCTGATCGGCGGCACGGGCAACGACGTCTACATCATCGACAACGTCGGCGACGTGGTGACGGAGGCGGCCGGAGCCGGCACCGACACCGAGCAGACGGCGCTGGCCAGCCTGACGCTTGCGGTCAACGTCGAGACCCTGACCTACACCGGGACGGGCAACTTCACCGGCACCGGCAACAACTTGGCCAACACCATTACTGGGGGCGCTGGTAACGATACGATCGATGGCGGCTTCAACGGTGTTGGCGCGAGAGGTGATACGCTGATCGGGGGCGCGGGGGACGACACTTACATCGTCAACAATGCCGGCGATTTGGTGACCGAGGCTGTCGGCGGCGGCATCGACACGGTGAAAACCGCGCTCGGAACCTACGCGCTGAGCGCCAACGTGGAGAACCTCACCTATACAGGCGCGGCCGGCTTTACCGGAACGGGCAACGTGCTCGCCAACGTTATCACCGGGGGCGGCGGGGCGGATACGCTGAACGACGGCGGCGTCGGCGGCGCGGATACATTGGTCGGTGGGGCGGGTAACGACACCTACGTCGTTTCAAACGCCGGGGACAGCATCATCGAGAATGCGGGCGAAGGCACTGATACCGTGCGGACAACGCTCAACAGCTACACTCTCGGCGCCAACCTGGAGAACCTGACCTTCATCGGGACCGGCGCCTTTACCGGCACCGGCAACAACGCGGCCAACGTCATTGTCGGCGGTAGCGGCAAAGACACGCTGATCGGCGGGGCCGGGGCCGACACGCTGACCGGCGGAACCGGGGCGGACGTGTTCTTCCTCGCCAAGGGGGATGCGAACGGCGACCTGATCACAGACTTCAGCCGTGGCCAGGGTGATCAAATCCAGCTCTCCGGCTACGACCCCGGGGCCACGCTGGTGAAGACGGTGGTCGGCAACGCGACAACTCCGACTAGCTACGCCGTGAGAGTTAGCGTCGCGGGCGTCACTACTACGGTGGACACCTTCAGCCTGACCGGCAACATCACGTTGGTGAACAACGCGACCGGGACCGACTTCAGGTTCGTCTAGCCGGCACCCCGGACCGGAGCATGCTCCGGTCCGGGGCAAGGTTGTTCTCACCCGCAGGCGCTTCGGCGCCGGCGGCGTCAGGCAGAAACAGCATGATCCAAGACCTTTTTGGCTGGTGGGTGGAGCAGATGCGGGACCTCGTGCCCGCATCGTTGCGTGTTCGGTCCGCCCTCCGCACCGGCCTCGTGGCCAGGCTCAACGCGGCCGGCACCACGGTCACCTTGACCCGGCGCGGCCGCCGCGGCGGCATCGAGATCGGCCGGTTCGTGATCGACGATTCGGGCCTTGCCGCGGTCGCCGGTGCGCTGCCGACAGGCGAAAAGAACCGGCTCACCCTCGAGGTGCCTGCGCGCGCCGTGTTGCAGCACCGAACGGTGCTGCCGCTGTCGGCGGAGCTGGACCTTCGCGCGCTGCTTGCGTTCGAGCTCGACCGGTTTACGCCGTTCCGGGCCGACCAGGCGTATTGGAGTGCGGCGGTCGAGCGGCGCGATGCGAAGGCCGGGCGGCTGCATGTCCGCCTGCTGCTGGCGCCGCACCGGCTGGTGCAGCCGGCGGTGGCGGCGCTGAGCCGGGCCGGGCTCGAGCCGGCGCGGATCGTGGCGGCCGGGGATGCGGGGGCGGGGGCGATTGCGCTCGGCGCCGAGCGGCCGCCGCCGGCCTGGGCCGGGCGCCGCGCCCAAGCCTGGGCCGCCGGCGCCTGTGCCGCACTGGCGCTGCTCGCGGCCGCGCTGCCGTTCGTGCAGCAGTCGCTGGCGGCCGCGGCGCTGGACGCGCGGATCGCGGCGCTGCGGCCCGAGCTCACCGAGGCCGAGCGGCTGCGGCGGCAGATCGCCGCCAGCCGCGGCACCGCCGACGTCGTCACCGCGGCCCGGGGGCAGATCGGGCAGCCGATGCAGGCGCTGGCCGTGCTGACCGACGTGCTGCCCGACGACACCGTGCTGTCGCAGCTGTCGGCCCGGCAGCGCACGCTGACGCTCACCGGCCGCGCCGCCTCGGCGGCCAAGCTGATCGGCAGCATGACCGCGTTGCCGGCGCTGCGGGCGCCGGCGTTCACCGCCGCGGTGGTGCGCGACGAGGCGACCGGCACCGAAGCGTTCACCATCCGCACGGAGCTCGCGCCATGAGCCGCGCTGTCCAAAGCCGCATGACCCAGGGCCGCATGGCCTTGCCGACCGGGCGGGCGGGGCGGCTGTGCGCGGCGGGGCTGACGCTGCTGGCGGTGGCGGCGCTGCTGCTGGGGGTGGTGATGCCGTTGTGCGACGGCTACGCGGCGCGGGCCGAGGCACTGTCGCGGCAGGCGATGCTGGCGCGGCGGATGGCGGCACTGGTGGCGTCGCTACCGGAGCTGCGGCGGGAGGCGGCGGCGGCGGCGGGTGCGGCGTCGGGCGGGGCGGCGCTGCTGCCGGGCGGCACCGACTCGGCGGCGAGCGCCTTGCTGCAGGAGCGGCTGCAGGCCGGGCTGGCGCAGAACGGGGTGGCGCTGAACACGGTGGAAACGCTGGCGGGCGAGGAAGCCGGGGCGTATCGGCGGATCCGGCTGCGGCTGGCGGTGACGGCGTCGTGGCCGGCGCTGGTGGCGTGGCTGCGCGACGTGGGCGAGGCGACGCCGGCGATGTTCGTCGACGAGCTGCAGATCCAGCCTGCGCTGCACAAGATCGGCACCGCCCCCAACTCCTTCGACCTCACCTGCACCGTGCTCGCGTTCCGCGCCGTCGACGTGAAGGTAGCGGACCGGTAAGGCGCGCGGCCGGTCAGACCTCGCGCAGCAGAGGCAGCAGGGACAGCACCAGCAGCGCCGCCATGGCCCAGTTGAACGCGCGCAAGCCGCGCTCGGTGCGCAACAGGCGGGCGGCGCCGACCCCGGTCACGGTCCAGAAGGCGACGGCGGGCAGGGTGACGACCAGGAAGATCGCGGCCAGGCCGAGCGTTTGCGCGATCACGCCGTCGGCGGTCGTGTAGGTCGCGACCGCGCCCAGCGCGATCACCCAGGCTTTCGGGTTGACCCATTGGAACAGCCCGGCCTGCACGAAGCTGAGCGGCCGCGCGCCGCCGGATGCGGTCTCGGCAGGGCGCGCGGTGGCGATCCGGACCGCGAGCCACAGCAGGTACGCGGCGCCCAGCCATTTCAGCGCCGCGTGCAGCGCCGGCACCGCGCGCATGACGCTGCCGGCGCCGAGCGCGACGGCGACCAGCATCACCGGAAAGCCGACCGCGATCCCGAGCATGTGCGGGATCGTGCGGGTGAAGCCGAACGTGGCGCCGGATGCGGCGACCATGGCGTTGTTCGGCCCCGGCGTGCCCGACATCGACACGGCGAAGGTGACGGCGGAGGCGAGCCAAGCCAGGGTTTCGGCGCTCATGGCCAAAAGGGTAGGACGGGGGAAGGCCGGGGCGTCATGCAAATTCAAAGGCTCTCCCTTCCGCCGTCATTCCAACTGCCCAAAGCGGGCAGCCGGAACCTTGGACGGCTCCGCCCTTGACCCGCCGTGGCCGGCGGCCTCGGGCCCGCATCGATTGCGGCCAGGCCCTTTGCCTGCAGGGCGGCTGTCGATAGTGTCCGGGCAAAGTCGATTGTAAGAGGAACGCCGATGTTTCGCAGGACCATGCTTGCCGCGACCGTGTTGGCCGGCCTCGGAGGGGCCGCACAAGCGCAGGGCTCCAGCCCGGTGCCGATCGGGGCGATCGAGATCCTGAGCGGGCCGTCGGCCGCCTATGGCACCGCAATCAAGGCCGGGCTCGAATTGGCGCTGGAGGAGGTGAACGCGAAGGGCGTGCTGGGCGGGCGCAAGATCGCGCTGACGGTCGAGGACAGCGCCGCCAACAAGGACCAGGCGATCAACGCGGCGCGCAAGCTGATCGGCCGCGACAAGGTGGTGACGGTGATCGGCCCGACCCTGTCGAACGAGATGTTCGCGGTCGGCCCGGTGGTCAACGACCGCAAGGTGCCGATCATCGGCACCTCCACCACGGCGACCGGCATCACCGCGATCGGCGACTACGTGTTCCGCACCAGCCTGCCGGAAAGCGACGTGATCCCGGTGACGCTGGCCTATGCGAAGACGCGCGGGGTGAAGACGATCGCGCTGATGTATGCCAACGACGACGCGTTCAGCAAATCCGGGTTCGACGTGATGAAGGCGGCGGCCGAGAAGGCCGGGCTCACCATCCTGACGATCGAGACGTTCGGCAACAAGGACACCGACTTCTCGGCGCAATTGACCAAGATCAAGTCGATGAAGCCGGACGCGGTCGGCATCTCGGCGCTGGTCGAGCCGGTGTCGGGCGTGCTGCTGCAGGCGCGGCAGCTCGGGTTCGGCAAGGAAACCTTGTTCGTCGGCGGCAACGGCAGCAACTCGCCCAAGTTGGGCGAGATCGCCGGCGCCGCGTCCGACGGGCTGATCGTCGGCAGTCCCTGGTTCATCGGCAAGACCGACGCGGCCAACCAGACCTTCGTGACATCGTTCCGCGCCAAATACGGACGCGATCCGGACCAGTTTGCGGCGCAGGCTTACGACTGCATGCACATCGTCGCCGAGGCGGTGGACCGGGCCGGGGCGGCCGAGCCGGACAAGATCCGGAACGCGCTGCTGCAGACCAAGCATGACGGGGTCATGGGTCCGTTCACCTTCACCGCCGGCCGCGACCCGGCCAGCACCGAGGGGGTGGTCGTGCTGGTCATGCAGGGCGGGCAGTTCCAGATCGCGCCGAAGTAGCGGCAGCGGGTCGCTCGCGGGCGAGGCGGACGGCGTGGATCCTCGGATCGAGTCGAGTTCCCGAGGATGACGTCCTTGGCGCCCGAGGATGACGTCCTTGGCGCCCGAGGATGACCTCGTGGGCGCCCGAGGATGACCGTCTTGGCGTCCGTCGCTGACGTCCTGACTACGTCGCGGCCAGCCGGAGGCGTTCGGCGACGCGGGTGCGGCCCATCAGGGGAAGCAGGTCGCGCAAGGCCGGGCCGTCTTCCTCGCCGGTGAGCGCCAGCCGCAATGGTGCGTCCATCTCCGCCTCGTTCCGCTCGCATGCCGCGGCCAAGGCGCCGAGCCAGGCGGGCCAGGTGGCGTCGTCCCAGGGTTCCGGCGGCAGCAGCGCCAGCGCGTCCTGCAGGAACTCGGCCTCGCCCTCCACCAGCGGCGGCACGATGGTGCCGGCGACCACGTCCCACCAGCCGCGCGCCTCGCGCATCAGATCGAGGCTGCCGCGCACGGCGTGCCAGAAGGCGGGCGTGGCGGCCGGCGGAAGGCGGTCGCGGGCGGCCTCGAATGGCATGTCGGCCAGCGCGCGGCGGTTGACCGCAAGCAGGGTTTGCGGATCGAAGCGCGGCGTGTCCGGTCCGATGCGGCCGAGGTCATAACGGGCGGCCAGCAGCACCGCGGGTTCGGGCGCCGGGGCGTCGGTGGTGCCGAGCCGGGCCAGGGTGCCGGCGAGGGCGGCCGGTTCGATGCCATCGGCGCGCAGGCTGCGCAACGAGGGCGGTCCGCGCCGCCCGGCGCCGTCCGTGAGGAGAAGCGGCAGGTGCGCAAAGCGGATCGCCTGTGGCGGCGCGCCGAGCGCGGCCATGATGTCGAGCTGGATTCCGGTGTTGACCAGGTGGTCGGCGCCGCGGACGACATGGCTGACGCCGAGCTCGAGGTCGTCGACCACGGAGGCGAAGGTCGGCAGCGGCGTGCCGTCGGCGCGGATCAGCACGGGGTCGCTGACGGCGGACAGCTTGACGGATTGCCGGCCGCCGATCGTGTCGGTCCACTCGACGGCCGTGCCGGACAGCAGGAAGCGCCAGTACGGCACCTTGCCGCCCGCCTCCGCCTGGGCGCGCTGGGCGGCGGTCATCTTCAGCATGGCGCGGTCGTAGATCGTCGATCGGCCTTGGCGATGCCGCAGCTCACGCTTGAAGTTTAGCTCGTCGTCGGACTCGAAGCAGGGATACAGCCGCCCGGCCGCGCGCAGCCGGTCGGCGGCGGCGGCGTAGCGGTCGAGCCGGTCCGATTGGCGCACGTGCTCGTCCCAGTCGACGCCGAGCCAGGCCAGGTCATGCTCGATCCCCTCGGCGTAGTCGGCCCGGCTGCGCTCGCCGATGTCGTCGAGCCGAAGCAGGAAGCGGCCGCCGTGGCGCCGGGCCAGCAGCCAGTTGGCGAGCGCGATGCGGGCCTGGCCGACATGCAGCAGGCCGGTGGGGGCGGGGGCGAAGCGGAGCTTCACCGGTGGGCCTGCGGTCGGCCGGACGGCGCTGAGGCGCCGTGGCTGGGCGGTCCTGCGACGTCGAGGGCGTCCGCCCGTGCGACGTCATGGCCGGACTTGATCCGGCCATCTCCCGCGGTGCCGGCGTCCCCACGTGGCGTGCCCGGAGATCCCCGGATCAAGTCCGGGGATGACGTCGTTGGGGACGGCGTGCTTGGCGATGACGTGCTTGGGGGTGACGTGCTTGGGGGTGACGCGCGTGTCGTCGACGGGCCGGATCGTGTCACCCGTCGTCCTCGTCGGCGGCGCCGTGCAGGCGCGGATCGAGGGCGCGCCAGTCGCGGTCGATCGACTTGGCGCGGCGGGCGGCGAAGTCGTGCAGTTCGGTGGCGCTCTTCCAGCCCATCTCGCCGGCCTCCGGCACCGTCGCGTCCTCGCCGAAGGCGAACCAGGCATCGAGCACGGCCTTGGCCTCCATGCCCGGTGCCCGGCAGCGCTCGACGCTGTCGCGCACGTAGCGGCGGGCGAATAGGTTGGCGTCGGCCACGGTCGGGAACGGGCCGATCTCTTCGACGACGTTGTCGCCGGTGTCGTCGGACAGGTCGATGATCCGGACCCGAATGGCGGCGGGGGCGGGAAGGGCGGACGGGTCGTCGTTCATTGGTTCCGGTTTTGCTCGAGTGGGGCTTCGCTACACACCCGCCTGCGCGCGGCCGCAAGCCGTGGCGGGCCCGTCAGGCCACGAGGTTGGTGAAACCGTTCGTGACGGGGTAGCGGCGGTCGCGGCCGAACGCGCGCGGGGTGATCTTCACGCCCGGGGGCGCCTGCCGCCGCTTGTATTCGGCGCGGTCCAACATCCGCCAGACCCGCAGCACGGTGGCGCGCTCGAAGCCGCTGGCCACCAGGGCGTCCACCGACTGCTCGCCTTCCACCAGGCCCTGCAGGATCGCATCGAGGTCGGCGTAGGGGGGCAGCGTGTCCTGGTCGGTCTGGTCCGGCTTCAGCTCGGCGCTCGGCGGCTTGGTGATGACCCGCTCCGGCATCACCGGGCCATTCGGGCCCAGCGCGCGCGGCGGCACGTGCGCATTGCGCCAGCGGCACAGGTCGAACACGGTGGTCTTGTAGACGTCCTTCAGCACCGAATAGCCGCCGCACATGTCGCCGTACAAGGTCGCGTAGCCGACCGACATCTCGCTTTTGTTGCCGGTCGTCAGCACCATGGCGCCGAACTTGTTCGACATCGCCATCAGCGTGAGGCCGCGCAGGCGGGACTGGATGTTCTCCTCGGTGATGTCGGCCTGGTGGCCGTCGAACAGCGGCGCGAGGGCGGCGCCGATCGCGTCCATGCCCGGCGAGATCGGGATGGTGTCGCAGCGGATGCCGAGCAGGCGGGCGCACTCGGCGGCGTCGTCGAGGCTGTGCTGGCTGGTATAGGGGCTCGGCAGCATCACCGCACGGACCCGGTCCGGCCCCAACGCATCGGCGGCGACGGCCGCCGAAAGCGCGCTGTCGATGCCGCCGGACAGGCCGAGCAGCACGCCGGGGAAGCGGTTTTTGTTCACGTAATCGGCGAGACCCAGCATCATGCAGCGGTAGATCGCTTCCAGCCGGTCGATCTCCGGCGGCAGCGGCTGCGGCGTGCACACGAGGCGGTCGCCGTCGCGGGTCCATTCGGTCAGCGTGATCGCTTCCTCGAAATGCGGCATCTGCAGCGCGAGGCTGCGGTCGGCGTTGAGCACGAAGCTGGCGCCGTCGAAGACCAGCTCGTCCTGGCCGCCTACCTGGCCGAGGAACACGAACGGCAAGCCGCTTTCGACCACGCGGGCGACGCCGAGATTAATGCGGATCGCGCTTTTGCGGTCCTCGAACGGGGATCCGTTGATGCTGAGCAGCATTTCGGCGCCGCTTTCGGCCAGCGTCTCCGACACGGCCGGCAGCCAGAAATCCTCGCACACCATCAGGCCGATGCGCACGCCGCGGAACGCGACCGGGCCGGGGCTGGGGCCGGCGTCGAACACTCGTTTCTCGTCGAACACGCCGTAATTCGGCAGCTCGTGCTTGGCCCGGCGCGCCAGCACGCGGCCGCCGTCGAGCACGTAGGCGGCGTTGTAAAGCTTGCTGCCGTCACGCCAGGGGCCGCCCACGATCAGCCCGGGGCCGCCATCGGCGGTGTCCCGGGCCAGCGTCTCGATCGCTGCCTCGGCCGCGGACACGAAGGCGGGCTTGCGCACCAGGTCCTCGGGCGGGTAGCCGCCGATCGAGAACTCGGGCGTCACCACCAGGTCGGCACCCAGTGCCGCCGCGGTGGCGCGGGCGCGGCGGATGTGCGCCAGGTTCAGCTCCACTTGGCCGACATGCATGTTGAGCTGCGCGAGCGCGATCTTCATCGCCGTCATTTCGGTCGCCGGCTCAGGCGTTCAACCGTCGGCAGCAGGAACTCGCGGCCGACCTTCACCCGCGGCTCCCCGTCATAGGCGACGATGTCGGCGGTGGCGTAGGTCTCGTGCCAGTCGGACGGGATGAAGCTGCCGGTGCCGACGACGTCGATCGGCGCCTGCGTGTCGGCCATGACCCGGCACTTCTCCACGCCAAAGCCGGACGACACCACGATCCGCACGCGGGGGAAGCCGCCCTCGTCCAGCGCTTCCCGCATGCGCCAGATTGCCGCCGCCGAGACGCCGGTGCCGACCAGGTGGCGCAACTCGGTGTCGCTGCGGTAGCGGCGGATGGCGCCCGGGGCGCGGCGTTCGAGCACGGCGTAGCTGCGGGCCGGGTCGAGGCCCTCGAGGTAGCGGCCGCCATGGGTGTCAAGCCGGACCGAGAGCTTGCCGGCGGCGGCCATCTCCGGGAAGCGCCGCGCGACGGCAAGGCCGTCGGTGACTTCGAGCCCGAAATAGTCGGTCAGCACCGTGAGGTTTTCGCCGGGGCAGGCTTCGACGAACATCTCGGCCGCGCGCAGGGTGGACCCGGCATAGCCGATCAGCGCGTGCGGCATGGTGCCGCGGCCGGCGTTCTGGCCCAGCTCGCGGGCGCCGAGTGCCGACGAGCTGCCGACGAAGCCGGTCGCGCCTTCGTTGCGGGCGGCGCCGCCGCCGACTGCCGCCGCGTAGGCCATCAGCGCCTGCATCTCGGCACCGGCGCAGTGCCGCGCTTCCATCGCGAGGAACGCGGCGCCGGGCAAGGCGAGGCACATCTGATAGGCGTTGTGCGCGGCGACGCAGGCGGCGCCCAGCTTCTGCAGCAGGATCGTTTCCGCTTCAGCCAGGGCCGCCAGGCTGCCGGTGACCAGCATGATCGGCTCGCCGGCGCCGACCCAGGTGCCTTCGGGGTGGCGGATCGCGTAGGCGAAGTTGGTCGACCGCGCCTGCGCCACCTCGTCGAGCCATTCGAGCGCGGGGCGCGGGGCGCTGACGACCGGACGCCGCAGGAACACGGCGTAGGTAGCTGTTGCGTCGCCGAACCGCTCGACGATCTCGCGGGTGCGGGTGAAGTAGGCGTCGGTGCGGTCGGCAATATCCTGCAGGATCGGTGCGGGTTGGCTCATGCTCCTGCGCGGTCCCCTATTGCGCGGCGACGGCGGGGCGGCGCGGCGGGATTCGGCGCGCTTTCAGTTCCTCGGCGATGAGGAAGGCCAGCTCCAGCGACTGCTCGGCGTTGAGCCGCGGGTCGCAGAACGTCTCGTAGCGCTGGCTCAAGTCCGCCTCCGTCAGCCGGTGGGCGCCGCCGACGCATTCGGTGACGTTCCGCCCGGTCATCTCCACATGCACGCCGCCGGCCCAGGAGCCTTCGGCGGCGTGGGCGTCGAAGAAGCCGCGCACCTCGGACAGGATCTGGTCGAAGTTGCGCGTCTTGATCCGGGCGGAGGTGCTTATGGTGTTGCCGTGCATCGGGTCGCACAGCCAGACCACGCGGCAGCCTTCGGCGTGCACCGCGCGCAGCAGCGGCGGCAGCTTGCGGGCGACATGCTCGGCGCCCATGCGGCTGATGAGGGTGAGGCGGCCGGGCTCGTTGCGCGGGTTCAGCGTCTCGATGAGCTGCAGGAGGTCGGCGATCTCCGTGGTGGGGCCGACCTTGATGCCGATCGGATTCTCGACCCCGCGCAGGAATTCGACATGGGCGCCGTCCGGCTGCCGCGTGCGGTCACCGATCCAGAGGAAGTGCGCGGAACAGGCGTACCAACGGCCGCTGGTGCTGTCGACCCGGGTCAGCGCCTGCTCGTACGGCAGCAGCAGGGCTTCGTGGCTGGTGTAGAAGTCGGTTTCGCGGATCTGCGGGGTGTTGAGGCTGCTGACGCCGCAGGCGGCCATGAAGGCCAGCGTCTCGTCGATGCGCCCCGACAGGTCCTGGTAGCGGGCGGCCAGCGGGGAGCGGGCGGCGAAATCCAGGTTCCAGCGATGCACCTCGTGCAGGTCAGCATAGCCGCCGACGGCGAAGGCGCGCAGCAAGTTGAGCGTGCCGGCCGATTGAAAGTAGCCGGTCTCCATCCGCGCCGGGTCGGGCAGGCGGGCGGCCTCGGTGAAATCGGGGCCGTTGACGATGTCGCCGCGGTAGGACGGCAGGCTGACGCCGTCCACCGTCTCGGTGTCGGACGAGCGGGGCTTGGCGTATTGCCCGGCCATGCGGCCCATCTTCACCACCGGCACGCTGGCGCCGAAGGTCAGCACGACGGCCATCTGCAGCAGCACCCGGAAGGTGTCGCGGATGACGTTGGCGGTGAAGTCGCCGAAGCTTTCGGCGCAGTCGCCGCCTTGCAGCACGAAGGCGCGGCCGTCGGCGGCGAGCGCCAGGGCCGCCTTCAGCCGCCGCGCTTCGCCGGCGAACACCAGCGGCGGATAGGTGCCGAGCCGCCGCTCCATCGCGTCCAGCGCCACCGGGTCGGGGTAGGCGGGCAACTGCTTGGCCGGCTTGCCGCGCCAGCTCTCCGGGCTCCAGCCCGGCGTCGTCTTGGTCATGTCCGCTCTCCACGGGCCGAACCGGCTTTATGCGGCATCGGCGTCCGGTGCGCCACAATTCTGCGGCAAGGGAGGTCTGCAGGGTTGGAACCCGGCGTCGGACGGCGGCCCCGTTCACGTTTGCGGCGACGATGCCATCTGTAATGCTGCACTTGCGTTGAAACCGCCGCACTGACAATTGGCCGCCGGATCCTCCGAGTTGGCGACCGCCGGACCGGAGAGATGGGATGGCCGAGGCCGAGACGAAGACGCTGCCCAGGGATGAGCGTGATCAGCCCGGGGCGCGGCCGCGGGAGAAGGCGCTCGATCCCGGCGAGCGGGACAAGGACCGCGGCGGCCAACCGAACGGCCAAGGCGAGGGCGGCAAGTCCGAGCCCGCCGAGGACGAGCGCAAGGGCCGGCGCCGCACCTGGCTGATCCGCATCGTCTTCCTGCTGGTGCTGGTCGCGGCGGCGATCGGCGCCACGATCTATTGGCTGTCCACCCGCGGCACCGTGAGCACTGACGACGCGTATACCGACGGGCGCGCGGTCAGCATCGCGCCCCGCGTGTCGGGCTACGTGATCGAGCTGGCGGTCAACGACAACCAGTTCGTGCACAAGGGCGACGTGCTGATCCGCATCGACCCGCGCGATTATCAGGCGGCACGCGATCAGGCGGCCGGAACGGTGGCGATCGCCAAGGGGCAGCTCGCCGGCTCGGTGGCGGCGCTCGAGCGGGCCAAGGTGACGTTCCCGGCGCAACTCGCGGCCGCCCAGGGCAATCTGGCGATTGCGCAGGGCAACCTCTTCCGTGCCCAGACCGACTACCGCCGGCAGCACGGCATCAGCAAGGACGCCACCACCCAGGAGAGCGTGGACGCCTCGACCGCGGCGCTGCGCCAGGCCGAGGGCCAGGTGAAGCAGGCCGAGGCGCAGGTGACGCAAGCGACGCCGGTGCCGCAGAACATCGACGAGGCGGCGGCGCAGCGCGACCAGATCTCCGGCCAGGTGCAGCAGGCCGAGGCGCAACTGGCGCAGGCCGATCTCAACCTCGGCTATACCGTGGTGCGGGCGCCGCAGGATGGCTGGGTGACCCGGCGCAACGTCGAGGTCGGCACCTATGCGCAGCCGGGCGCGGCCATCATGAGCCTCGTCAGCCCCGAGGTCTGGGTCACCGCCAACTTCAAGGAGGACCAGCTCGACCTGATGCGGCCGGGCCAGACGGCGACTATCAGCGTCGACGCATACGGCGGCCTGAAGCTGCAGGGACACGTGGACAGCGTGCAACTCGGCTCCGGCAGCCGGTTCAGCGCCTTCCCGGCCGAGAACGCGACCGGCAACTTCGTCAAGATCGTGCAGCGGGTTCCGGTCAAGATCATCATCGACAGCGGGCTCGACCCGAAGGTGCCGTTGCCGCTCGGGATCTCGGTCGAGCCCACGGTGACGGTGAGCGGCGCCACGCCGCCCAGCCGGAGCGGCGCCGCGCCGCCAGCTCCATGAGCGGCGCGGCCGAGACGGAGGCCTCCGACCGGGCTTGGAAGCCGAAGACGAACCCTTGGCTGATCGCGATCGTGGTCACCTTGGCGGCGTTCATGGAGATCCTCGACACCACCATCGTCAACGTCAGCCTGCCGCACATCGCCGGCACGGTGTCGGCGAGCTACGACGACGCGACCTGGACGCTCACGTCCTACCTGGTGGCGAACGGGATCGTGCTGCCGATCTCGGGCTTCATCGGCCGGGTGATCGGGCGCAAGCGCTACTTCCTGATCTGCATCGCGATGTTCACCGTGTGCTCGTTCCTGTGCGGCATCGCCAACAGCCTGCCCGAGCTGGTGATGTTCCGGCTGCTGCAGGGGTTCTTCGGCGGCGGGCTGCAGCCCAACCAGCAGGCGATCATCCTCGACACCTTCGAGCCGTCGCAGCGCGGCAAGGCGTTTTCCGTCGTGTCGATCGCGGTCATCGTCGCACCGGTGATCGGGCCGACGCTGGGCGGCTGGATCACCGACACCTATACCTGGCGATGGATCTTCCTGATCAACGTGCCGATCGGGATCGCGGCGTTCTTCCTCAACGCCGCGATGGTGGAGGACCCGCCCTGGGTGAAGCGGCGCCAGGGCAAGGCGGGGGGCAAGGTCAAGGTCGACTGGGTCGGGCTCAGCCTGATCGCGATCGGGCTCGGCAGCCTGCAGATCATGCTCGACCGCGGCGAGGACAATGACTGGTTCAGCTCCGGCTTCATCCGCCTGTTCGCGATCCTGGCGGCGGTCGGCATCTCGGGCGCGATCGTCTGGCTGCTGACGACCAAGCAGCCGATCGTCAACCTGCGCGCGTTTGCCGACCGGAACTTCGCGCTGGGATCGGTCATGATCGTGGGCATCGGCGCGATCCTGTATTCCAGCGCGGTGCTGCTGCCGCAATTGGCGCAGCAGCGGCTGGGCTACACCGCGACCTGGGCCGGGCTGATCCTGTCGCCGGGCGGGCTCGTGATCATCGCCCTGATCCCATTTGTAGGCCGCTACCTGCTGCCCAACATCCAGACGCGGTTCATCATCGGCTTCGGCTTCTTTTCGCTCGGCTGCGCGCTGATCTATGCCGCGACGCTGGCGCCCAACATCGACTTCCGCACGCTGGGCCTGATGCGGGCGGCGCAGACGTTCGGGCTGGCGTTCCTGTTCGTGCCGAACAGCACCATCAGCTACTCGACCCTGCCGCGCGAGCTGAACAGCGATGCGAGCTCGCTCTACGTGATGCTGCGCAACGTGTCGGGATCGATCGGCATCTCGCTCTCGACCGCGCTGGTGCAGCAGCAAACGCAGCGCGAGCAGGCGCGGCTGGTGCAATACATGTCCCCGCTCTGGCAGCCGTACAACGACACGTTGGCGCGCATGGAGCGGACGATCACATCGCTCGGGCAGAGTGCCGAGCAGGCGCATCAGACGGCGGTGGGCATGATGTATCAGACGCTCACGCTGCAATCCGCGATCAAGGCCTATTCCGACGTATTCCAATACTGCGCCATCGCGGCGTTCTGTATCGTGCCGATCACCTTCCTGTTCCGCGGCACGAGCGCGGGCGGCAAGGAAGCGCCGGCGGCGCACTGACGGCGCCGTCCGTGCCGGGCTGCACGGCTGGCAGCGTTCGTCAGGCGGCCAGGGCGCGGGTGAACACGGGCGGGTCGACGTTGCCGCCGCTCAGCACCACGCCGATGGTGCGGCCGAGCGTCGGGTGCGCACCGCGGGACAGCCGCCCGGACAGCAGCGCGGCCAGGGCGACGGCGCCGCCGGGCTCGAGCACCAGCTTCAGGTGAGTGAAGGCGAAGCGGATTGCCGCCAGCACTTCGTCGTCGGTGACCGCGACCCCGCCGGCCAGGCGCGGCCGGTTGATCGCGAACGTCAGCTCGCCCGGGGTCGCCGACAGCAGCGCGTCGCACAGCGTCGAGAAGCCGGGCGCGTTGGTTTCACGCTGCCCGGAGGCGAGCGAGCGAATGGTGTCGTCCGCACCCTCCGGCTCGACGGCCAGCACGCGAGTGCCGGGCGAGGCGTAATCGACCGCCAGCGCGCAGCCGGCAATCAGCCCGCCGCCGCCGGTGCAGACCAGCAGCTCGTCCAACCGGTGCCCGGCGGCGGCCGCGTCCTCGATCAGCTCGAGCGCCAGCGTGCCTTGGCCGGCGATGATGTGCGGGTGGTCGAACGGCGGGATCAGGGTGGCGCCGGTACGGTTGGCGTGGTCCTGCGCAAGCCCGGCGCGGTCGGCGGTCAGGCGCTCGAAGGGGATGATGGTGGCGCCCCAGCGGCGGGTCGCGTCCACTTTGATCTGCGGCGCGTCGGCGGGCATGAACACCGTGGCGGGCGCGCCGACCGCGGCGGCAGCGGCGGCGAGGGCCTGGCCGTGATTGCCGGAGGAGTGGGTGACGACGCCGGCCCGCCGCCCGGCTTCGTCGAGCTGCAGGGCGGCGTTGCTGGCGCCGCGGAACTTGAAGCTGCCGGTGCGCTGCAGGCACTCGGGCTTGACCAGGACGGTGGCGCCGGTGAGCTGGTCCAGCATGGCGCTGCTGATCATTGGCGTGCGGGTGACGACACCGGTCAGACGCCGTGCGGCGGCGGCCACGTCGTCCGGGGTGGGAAGCTGCATCGGCGGTCCTCGGCAAAACGGAAGGCCGGCAGGTTAGGACCGAACGAGCCGGTCACCAACCTGCCGGCCCCGGGGCCGAGAGGTGCGGTCTGCTGCGAGGGCAGACCGCTTCGAGGGAGGTTCGCTACGAGGGCGAGCCGACCACCCGGATGCGGGCCATCATGCCGCCGTCTTCATGCTCGAGGATGTGGCAGTGGTAGACGAAGTCGCCGACCTCGTGGAACGGGATCTCGACGATGATCGGCTTGGGGCGGCAAAGCCCGTTCAGCGCCGCGTCGATGGTCCCATCGCACCCATCGGTGACCGCGGCCCGCGGCAGCGGCACGTTGTCGTGCAGTACGATGCCGTCCGCGGTGGTGGTGGGGATGACGGTGCCCGGCACGGCGCCGCCCTGGAGCAAGCGGAACCGGGTCTGGTGGATGTGGAAGTTATGGTCCTCGTCGGTCAGGTTATAGACCTCCCAGGTTTCCTTGACCGCGGCGCCCTTGGGCCCGAGCGGCACGCAGACGGTGGTGGTGGTCGGGTCGAACACGCTGATCGCCTTGCGGCTGCCGGCGACTTCGCGGCCCTTGTCGTCGATGGTCGCATAGCCCAGCCCGAACCCGTCGTGACCCGGCGTCGGATTGCCGAAGTAGATGCGGCGGCGATAGCCGGGCGGCAGCGGGACGCAGTCGGGCGAGCTGCGCAGGCCGAGCTTCAGCGCCGGGTCGATGGCGATGGAGGCGGCTTGCACCAGGCTGCCGGGGTTGGCGGTGCCGGTGACGGGCAGGGCGGCGGCGGCCCGGGCCGTGTCGAGGCTGGCCAAGGTCATGGAGCCGCGCGGGCGTAGTTCCGCCGGGCCCATCAGGGCGCCGGTGGCGGCCAGCGCATTCTTGGCCTGATCGCCGACCGCGACCGGGGGCAGGGTGCCGGCGCCGCCGCCGAAGGTGACGTGGGCGAGGTTGATCGCCGGCCAGCTATCGCCGCCGGTGAAGTAGAGGTCGGTATGGAACGTGGCCGAGGTGCTGCCTTGCGGGACGACGCGGACCTGCGCCCGGGCGCTCGGCATCAGCTTCAGGAAGGTGGTGCAAAGGCCGGCCGGGCCGCCCGCCGCCTGTTCGCCGGGGCAGGGAACGGGGTGCACTTTGCCGCCGAACAATTGCTCCATCACCGCCTGGCCGCGGCTGCTGAGGGCGAGGCTGTCGATGGCGACGCCGTCGATCGACAGCACCTGCATCAGCACCGGCTTGCCGGTCTTGTCGTCGCCTACCGACAATTGGTAGGAGCGGCTGCCGGCGGAGTTGAGGATCTGCCAGACTTCGCCGGCCGGGTTGACGGCGATCTCCGGGTAGACCTGGCCGTTGACGGTGTGGAACCACTTGCCGCCGGTGTAATCGGTGTCGCCGGCGACGCCGGCGCAGAACCCGGGCGTCGACACGGGTGGCGTATCGGACGGGGGATCGCCGCAGAAGGTCGGCTCCTGCTGCGTGTTCAGGACATTGGTCGCGAGCACCTGCGTGTCCTTCAGCACGAGGTGGCGGACGCTGCCGGCGCGGATCTGGCTGGCGCAGGCGGCGTCGGCGCAGAGGTCCTCGGGCTTGCCGATGGTGATGATCCCCGACAGCCCGGCGGTGACCTGGTTCAGCGCCACGCCGTGCAGATGCGGATGGAACCAGAACAGGCCGGAGGTGTGGTTGGCCGGGATCTGGATCGCGTAGTCGACCGCGCCGATGGCCACGTCCATGTCGGGATGGCCGCCGCCGTGACCGCCATGCGCGGCCGCAGCCAGCGTGGCCGGTGGCGTCATCGAGTTGGCGGGGTTGCGAAGTTCAAGGAACACGTAGTCGCCGTAGGGATCGTTCGGACCCTCGGCGCGGTGCGGCTCGACCACCAGGCCATGCGTGTGCAGGTTGGTGGGGTTGGCGATCAGCGCCGGGTTGTCGGCGACGTGCTTGGCGTCGATTGCCGGCGGCAGGTTGTTGACCAGGCGGATCTTCAGCGTGTCGCCCTGGGTGAGTTGCAGCCGCACGCCGCCGAGCGGCTGCGCGCTGCCGGCCGGGCAAGCATTCTGGTTGGGTGCGGTGCGCGGGCAAACCGTGTAGACCCAGGCGTTGGTGGTCAGCTTGTCGACGATGGTGGTGGGCACCGCGGCGGCCACCATCACGATGTCCAGCACGCCGCTCTTGTTGCTGGTGAACACAGGTGGGTCGTTCAGCGGCGCCGCGATGGCGGCCACCGGCGTCAGGATCGACAGCATGAGCGCGGCCCGACCGAACTTGATCTTCGCATGTCGCAACATGAAATTCCCGCCTTCATTCCGAAAATGTTATGTCCAGAAGAATGCCAGGGCGCCGGGAGGGCTTAAACAAATTTCGTCTTGTCGATGGAATAGATCAGTAATCGATATGGTGTAGCCCTGCCGCGGGCCGCGCGGGTCAGCGCGGCGGGGCCGGCAACTGGGCTGCAGCCGCGCCGGGCCGCAGCACGACGCGGAATGCCCGATACGTTTCGGCCTCGACCGGCTGGCCGGTGCTCCGTTTGCGCGCAAGCAGCCCGAGCGGTTCGGCCGAAGACCAGATGGCCGGGTCAGGCGGTTCCCGCCGCCGCGTGCTGAGGAGCAGCAGCCCGGCATCCGGCCCGACGGCGGCGGGCGGCAGCGTGAACAGGGTCCATCGCGGCTCGGCGCCGAGGACGGGCATGGCCCGCTCGGACCAGGCGAGCGATGCGGCCAGGCCATACTCTTCGCCGGCCAGGAACGTGGCTCCGGAGCGCCGGGCCAGATCCGCCGCGTCCTGCGCCAAGCCGGGCCAGCCGGCCAAGCGCAGCGTCGGATCGAGCGAGCGCGACAGCGGCAGCGGCCCCCATGCGGCCTGGAGGTAGATGGCGGCCGTCAGCACGGCGCCGATCGCCACGCCGGGACGGAACAGCGCGGCGCGCAGCCCCGGTGCGGCGACGGACGCCGCCAGTGCGGCGCCCGGGTAGAGCACGGCCGCCCAGTTTGCCTGGACCCGGTCGCCGAGCGCGTGCTGCACGAACAATGCCGCACCGGGGATGACCAGCGTCGCGACCAGACCGTCGGCCGGATGCCGCCAGCGGCGGGTGGCCGCAGCCACGCCGGCCACCATCAGCACGAACAGCAGCGGGGTGGCGAGGCCGAACTGTCCGGCCACGAGCTCGGCCTCGAAGCGGGCGGCGCGCGACGGGTCGAATGCGCCGGCGCGCCCGCCCTGCTTGACGAAGCTGGCCCAGCCATGGCCGGCGTTCCACTCGAGCACCGGCAGGAACAGCAGCACCGCCAGCCCGCCGCCCGCAAAGGGCCAAGGTGACCGCAACGCCGGCCGCATCGGCGGCGTGAGCAGCCACAGGGCGATGCCGGGACCCAGCAGCGCCGCCGTATACTTGCTGTCGAGCGCCAGGCCGGCGGCCGCGCCGACCGCGAGCCACCACCATGGTGCGCCCCCGGCCGCAAGCCGCGCCAAGGCCCAGGCCGCCACCGTCCAGAAGAACAGCAGCGGCGTGTCGGGCGTCATCGTAACGGCGCCCGCGCCCAGCATCAGCGTCGCATTCAGCAGCACCGCCGCGCGCAGCCCGGCGCCGCGATCGGGAAACAGGGTCTCGCCCGCGCGCGCCAGCAGCACCGTCCCGAGCGCCGCCGAGAGCGGGGCGAGCAGCCGCACGCCGAGCGCGGTGTCGCCGGCCAGCGCGGTGCCGAGCCGGATCCACAGCGCCACCATCGGCGGATGGTCGAGAAAGCCCGGCGCCAGCGCACGCGACCACACCCAGTAGTACAACTCGTCGGGCGACAGCGGCATGGCGGCGGCGGCGGCCAAGCGGAGAACGGTGAGCAGCAGGAGCGCGGCCCCGGCCCGATGCTCACGCCAAGCCTCACGCGAACCTAGGGGGGAACGGGTTTGTCGGGCCGGTGTTTGTGCTGCATCACCGGTCAAAGGCGTCGTCCCATGCGTTCAGGAATTGCGTTGCTGGTCTGCGTGGGGCTGGTCTGCGTGGGGCTGGCCGGGTGCGGCGAGGCCGGCGGGCCGCCGCTGGTGTCGGCGCAATATCCGCCGGGGACGGGCGAGGTCAATTCCAAGAGCGAGCCGCAGCCGCTCGGCAGCTTGCCGCCCGGGGCCGCCAACATCGGGCCGGGGCCGGGCGGGTTTCAGCCAAACTATCTGAGCTGGACGTTCGGGGCGCGCTGAGTGCCTTAAAGCGGCACGCCGGCCAAATTGCGGCTGGTTCGGATGGTTTGCAGCGTCTGCACCCGGCTGACGGAGGCGGCGCCGGTCAGCCGCTGCGTCAACTGGTTCTCGTGCGCGGTGTCGCGGGCGACCAGGCGCAGCAGGAAGTCGCCGCCGCCGCGGATCATGTGGCACTCGCGCACCTCGGGCCACTCGGCGACCTGACGCTCGAACGCGCTCAGCACGCTTTCCTTTTGGCTGTCCAGGCCGACGATGGCGAAGAAGGTGATTTGCCAGCCGAGCCGCTGCGGGTCGGTGTCGGCGTGGTAGCCGCGGATGACGCCGCTTTCCTCGAGCCGGCGCATCCGCCGCAGGCAGGGCGGGGCGGTGATGTCGGCGCGTCGGGCCAGCTCCACGTTGGTCATGCGGCCGTCGACCTGCAGCTCGGCCAGGATGCGGCGGTCGATGGAGTCCAGCTCCGGTTGCTCGCTGGTCGTCAGCTTCATGTTCCGAACGAAATCCCCCGGTTGTTTGAAAGATTATTCCAACCCGGACCCGACCTCAACCCCGCGGCGCCGCCGGTTCTTGTCGGACCGCCCAGTCGGCCCCTAGTGTCCCTCGGTCCGAGGTCCGTTGGATTTCGGATCTGACGCGGGACACTCGCAACAACGGCTGGTGGCCTGCCCATCCCAGAAATCCAGCGACGGATGTCTGGGGTAGGACACTGAATTTCCGCGGAACGGAGCATTGCAGCATGTCCAACACGATCCCGACCCGCGTGCTCATCATCGGCGCCGGTCCGGCCGGCTACACCGCCGCCATCTATGCCGCGCGGGCCAGCCTCGAGCCGGTGCTGGTGGCCGGGCTGCAGCCGGGCGGGCAGCTGATGATCACCACCGACGTCGAGAACTATCCGGGGTTCGAGCAGGCAATTCAGGGCCCGTGGCTGATGGAGCAGATGCAGAAGCAGGCGGAGCACGTCGGGACGCGCATCATGAGCGA
This sequence comes from uncultured Alphaproteobacteria bacterium, assembly GCA_963752225.1. Taxonomy (GTDB): domain Bacteria; phylum Pseudomonadota; class Alphaproteobacteria; order Acetobacterales; family Acetobacteraceae; genus JBBROS01. The sequence goes on from CAVVXS010000008.1 coordinate 44,591, forward strand.
CCTGGTGATGGAGGTGGACTTCTCGCGCCGCCCGTTCCGCTGCATCGGTGATAGCGGTGACGTCTACCTCGCCGACACGGTGGTGATCGCCACCGGCGCCCAGGCGCGCTGGCTGGGGCTGCCGTCCGAGGCGCGGCTGCAAGGTGCCGGCGTGTCGGCGTGTGCGACCTGCGACGGGTTTTTCTACCGCGGCAAGACGGTTTGCGTCGTAGGCGGCGGCAACACCGCGGTGGAGGAGGCGCTCTACCTCACCCACCACGCCGACAAGGTTACGCTGATCCACCGCCGCGACAGCCTGCGCGCGGAAAAGATCCTGCAGCGCCGGCTGTTCGAGCATCCGAAGATCGAGGTGGTGTGGGACAGCGCGATCGAGGAGGTGCTGGGCGGGGGGCAGCCCGAGGTGGTGACCGGCGTGCAGCTGCGCAACGTCCGGACCGGGGCGCTGAGCCGGCTGGACGTGGACGGGGTGTTCGTCGCGATCGGCCATACGCCGAACACGAGCGTGTTCCGCGGCCAGGTCGAGCTGGACGACGAGGGCTACGTGCTCACCCGTCCCGGCCTCACGCAGACCTCGGTGCCCGGCGTGTTCGCGGCCGGCGACGTACAGGACAAGCATTGGCGGCAGGCGATCACCGCGGCCGGAACCGGCTGCATCGCGGCACTCGAGGCCGAGCGGTTCCTGACCCTCGGCGCCCAGGCCGCGGCGGACCCGGTCGGCCTCGCCGCGGAATGAGGCCGGCCTTCAGGCTTATTTAACCGGCGTCTCGTAGCTTGGCCCTCGGAAGTGGGGGCTGGCTCGGATGGCAAAGGACGGGAAGACGACGATCGTCATCCGCAAGGAGGAGGTTGTCGAGGGTGGGCATCATGGCGGGGCCTGGAAGGTCGCTTACGCCGACTTCGTGACGGCGATGATGGCGTTCTTCCTGTTGATGTGGCTGCTGAATGCGACCACCGAGGAGCAGCGGCGCGGCATCGCCGACTATTTCAGCCCGCACAACGAGATGGCGCGGACCACCAGCGGCTATGGCGCGATCTTCGGCGGGCGCACGCCCAACAGCGAAGGTTCGCTGGCGTCCGATCGCGGCGCGGTGCGAGCGCTGGACGGGCGGCCGATGCCGAACCTGATGGTCGACGACGACGAGGCCGGCGACATCACCGCCGAGACGCCGGTCACCCGGTTCCAGGTCGACGGCGTGCCGCGCGGGTCCACCGCCGACGCCGCGCCGGAGAAGCCGGCGGACGGCGGCAAGGGTGGCGCCAAGCCGGAACGTGGGGGTCAGACCCGGGACACCCCGGCGGCGCCGACCGACAAGGACATCGCCGCAGATCTCGAGCGGCTCGAGCGGACCACGTTCGAACGCGCCGCCCAGCAGATCCGCGACACCATCGCGGCCGACCCGTCGCTGTCCGACCTGGCGCGGCAGCTGCTGATCGACATCACGCCGGAAGGGCTGCGCGTGCAGCTCGTCGATGCGGAGCGGCAGGCGATGTTCGCCACCGGGTCGGCGGTTCCGAACGAACGGGCGCGGTCCGTGATGGCCAAGATCACGCCCATCCTGCTCAAGCTGCCGGAGCAGATCAGCGTGACCGGGCACACCGACGCGGCGCCCTACAAAGGTGCGGACCGCACCAACTGGGACCTGTCGGCCGACCGCGCGAACGCCACACGCCGCTTGCTGCTGGAAGCCGGGCTGCCGGAAACCCGGATCCGGAGCGTCGCCGGCATGGCGGATCGCGACCCGCTGGTCAGCGACGACAAGCTGGCCGCCGCCAACCGCCGGATTGCGATCGTGGTGCTCCGCGACAAGCCTGTGGTGGCACGGCCATGATCCCCGCTTTCGTCCAACCCGGCCTCGGCCGCAGCGCCGGAGCAGGCGCATGCTGACGGTTGGTGGCCTGGGCTTCCTGCTGGCCTGCGTGTTCGGCAGCTACATCCTGTCGGGCGGCAGCCTCGAGCCGCTGATCGAGGCGATGCCGTTCGAGATGCTGACGATCGGCGGCGCGGCAATCGGCACGTTCATCATGTCCAACTCGATGCACGATGTGAAGCACACGCTGGGCGGCTTCAAGAAGATCCTCAAAGGCAGCAGCTTCAACAAGACGAGCTACGTCGAACTGCTGAGCCTGCTCTACTTCTTCGTCCGCCTGGCGTCGTCCAAGGGTGCGATGGCATTGGAGCCGCATATCGAGAAGCCGGAAGCCAGCAGCGCGTTTGCAATGTACCCGAAACTGCTCGCCAACCATCACGTGACGGCGATGATCTGCGACTACCTGCGCATGATGGGAATGAACGCCGACGACCCGCATCAGATCGAAGACCTGATGGGACGCGAACTCAAGAAGACGCTGCACGAGGAACTGCACGGGGCGCATGCGCTGCAGAACATGGCGGACGGCTTGCCGGCACTTGGGATCGTGGCGGCGGTGCTCGGCGTGATCAAGACCATGTCGCACATCAACGAACCGCCCGCCGTGCTCGGCGAGATGATCGGCGGCGCGTTGGTGGGAACGTTCCTGGGCGTGCTGCTGGCCTACGGCATGACGGGGCCATTCGCCGCGCGCTTGAAGGGCGTCATCGACGAGGAAGCAAGGTTCATGGAGGTGATCCGCGCGGTCCTGGTCGCCCACCTGCATGGCAATGCCCCGCAGGTGAGCGTGGAGACTGGGCGCAAGATGGCTCCCAACCAGTTCATGCCGAGCTTCCAGGAGGTCGAGGAAGCCATCCAGGCCGTGAAGATGAACTGACGATCCGTCCGGTGCCGACGCTATGGCTTGAGCGTCGGCACCGGGCCGCGGACCGCGGTTACGGCATGCCGGGGCCGTCGAACGCGCTGGCGCCACCCGCCCCGGCTGACTGCGGGATCTCGCCGTTCGGCGTCATATGGTCGACCGCGTGCGGCAGGAATTGCGACAACTGGCCCAGCAGGTCGTGCGGCGCCATGCCGGTCTGCTGGGCCCACTGGTTGACTTGGTTCTGACCGAAAACGTTCTGCAGCGTGCTCGGGTCGACTTGCTGGTTCTGACCAGTGCCCACCCATGAGTTGAACGCGCCGCCTTGGCCGGCCTGGGTGAACTTCTCCAGGAGGCCGCCGAGGCCAGGCTGGCTCGCCCCGGGCTGCCCGGCGGAGCCGAGTCCGCCGAGAATCTCAGCCAGGATCGGACGGAGCGGCGAAGCGCCGCTCGCAGCGCTGCCTCCACCGAGAACACTGCCTAGTATCGAGTCGAGAATGCTCATTGAAACGTCTCCGGTCTGTTGCACATCGGCGGAACGGCAACGCGGCCGGCAACGTCCGCCCTCCGGTCGCTGATTCGGCTTGCCGCGATCGTCAGTAGGTGGTCGTGGTGCGCCGGCCGGTCACGGCGTGGTAGAGGAACAGCACGATGATGGCGCCGATCACGGCCACGATCATGCTGTAGATGTTGAAGCCGCTGACGCCTTCATAACCGAACCGCTCGAACAGCCAGCCTCCGACCACGGCACCGATCACGCCGAGCACTAGGTCGATAATCAGCCCTTCGCCCTGCTTGTTGACGATCTTGCTTGCGATAAATCCCGCAATCACACCGAAGATGATCCACCCGATGATCGACACGCTCGTTCTCCCGCCACCGTGGCTCGACGCCACATTGCACGGGGGTCAACTCGCTCCGGCTATTCCGGTTTCAAGCCGATCAATCACACGTTGAACCGGAACAGCAGCACGTCGCCGTCGCGAACCACGTAGTCTCGCCCTTCGACCCGCATCTTGCCGGCCTCCTTGGCGCCGCTTTCGCCTTTGAAGGCCACGAAGTCATCGTAGCTGATCGTCTCGCAGGCGATGAAGCCGCGTTCGAAGTCGTTGTGAATGACGGCGGCCGCTTGCGGCGCCTTGGTGCCGCGCACGATCGTCCAAGCGCGGGCCTCCTTGGGGCCGACGGTGAAGTAGGTGATGAGGCCCAGTAGCGCATACCCGGCCCGGATGACCCGGTCGAGCCCACTATCCTCGAGCCCCAACCCGTCGAGGAACTCCTTGCGGTCGCCGGCCGGCAGTTGGCTCACCTCCGCCTCGATCGCGGCGCTCACGACCACGACCCCCGCGCCTTCGGCGGCGGCACGCTCGGCGACGCGGGCGCTGAAAGCGTTGCCGGTCGCCGCATGCCCTTCGTCGACGTTGCAGACGTAGAGCACCGGCTTGCTCGTCATCAGCTGCAGCCGCTTGGCCGCTTCGGCCTGGTCCGGCGGAATGGCGGTGCGGGCGGCACGGCCGGCCTGCAACGCTCCGACGATCGGTTCCATCAGGGTGACTTGCGCCTGGCTGTCGCGGTCGCCGCCGCGGGCCTTCTTCACTAGTGCCGGCAACCGCCGCTCCAGGCTGTCGAGGTCGGCGAGCATCAGCTCGGTTTCCACCGTCTCGGCGTCCCGCACCGGATCGATGCTGCCTTCGACGTGGGTGATGTCGGTATCTTCGAAGCAGCGCAGCACGTGGATGATCGCATCCACCTCGCGGATGTTGGCCAGGAACTGGTTGCCGAGCCCCTCTCCCTTCGAGGCGCCGCGGACCAGCCCGGCGATGTCGACGAACTCGAGGCTGGTCGGCACCTCCTGCCGCGACTTGCCGATCTCGGCCAGGCGGTCCAGCCGCGGGTCCGGAACCGCAACGCGGCCCACATTCGGCTCGATCGTGCAGAACGGGTAGTTCGCCGCCTGGGCGGCGGCGGTCGCGGTCAGGGCGTTGAACAAGGTGCTCTTGCCGACGTTCGGCAACCCGACGATGCCGCAGTTGAAGCCCATATCCGATTGTCCCAGTTGGATCGCGGCTTGGTATCAGGTCGACGTCAGCAGCGCGACCCGCGTCATGAACGCCTCGGACTCGCCGTTGGCCAGCATCGGCGCGGCGTCGGCGACGGCGTCGAGCAGCTCCGGCAGCCAGCGGGCGTCGTCCTTGGCGAAGTCGCCGAGCACATGGCCGGTGACCCGGTCCTTGTGACCGGGATGGCCGATCCCGAGCCGCACCCGCCAATAATCCTGCGTGCCCAGGATGCGATCCATGCTGCGCAGCCCGTTATGCCCGGCCGCCCCGCCAGCGCGCTTTACCCGCACCTTGCCGGGTGCGAGGTCGAGCTCGTCATGGAAGGCGGTGATCATCTCGGTCGGGATCTTGTAGAACGAGGCGGCCGGCTGCACGCTTTCGCCGCTCGCGTTCATGTAGGTCCCGGGTTTCAGCGCCAGCACTCGTTCGCGCCCGACCGTGCCCTCGGCCGTCCAACCCTTGAAGCGCTGCCGCCACGGCGAGAACGCGTGGCGGCGGGCGATCGCGTCGATGGCCATGAAGCCGATGTTGTGCCGCTGGCGCGCCATGCCGGGCTCGGGGTTGCCGAGCCCGACCCACAGCAACACTGCCGCGGTTACTTCTTGGGCTTGGCGGCAGCAGCCGGCTTGCCCGGGGCTTTGCTGCCCTTGGCCGGCACGGCGCCGGTTTGCGCATTGGCGTCGGCGGGCGCCTCGGGCGCCTTGGTCGGCGGCGCCAGGGTGGCGATGACGAAGTCGCGCCCGGTGATGACCGGTGCCACGCTTTCGGTGCCGACCAGGTCGGAGAAGCGCACGTTGTCGGCGATGTCGAGCGCGCCGAGGTCGACGGTGAAGGCGTCCGGCACGTTCTCGGGGTCGGCCAGCACCTCGACGGCGTGGCGCACGACGTTCAGCACGCCGCCCTTCTTCAGGCCCGGCGAGGTCGCCTCGTTGATGAAGTGCACGGCGACGGCCACGCGGATCCGCTGACCCGGTGCCAAGCGCTGGAAGTCGACGTGGATCGGCCGGTCGCTGACGGGATGGAACTGCACTTCGCGGATCAGCGCGCGGGTGGAGGCCGAGCCGTCGGCGCCGGGCACCTGCACGTCGTACAAGCGCGAGCGCCAGCCGCCGCGCTGCAGCTCCTTGACCACGAGCTTCGGCTCGAGCTGGATCAGCGTCGGCGCCTGCTTGGCGCCGTAGATGACGGCAGGGACCATCCCCGCCCGCCGAGATGCGCGTGCCGCCCCCTTACCAGCCCGCCCGCGCGCCTCGGCCACGATCGTCGTGAAATTGGCCATGGTTTGCTCCTAACAGGTATCGCGCCGGCCTCCAGGGGTGCCAACGGAGCCGGGCACATAGCCGATGGGGCCGCCGCCGGCAAGGACGTTCCCGCGCCGCCCCGTGGGACCCCGGTGGCCGCCGCCGTAACTGCACCGGGCGCATCGAGCGCCGCAACCAAAGGACAGTCGCATGAAACAGGTTCTTCTGCTGGGCACCGGGCTCGGCGTTGTCTTGGCCGCCGGCGTGGCGTTGGCTCAGGCGCCCGGTGCCGACGCGCCGCCGCCGCCGCAGGGTGAGATGGGCCGCGGGCCGCACGGCGAGATGGGCCATGGTCCAATGGACCACATCGGCCCCGGCATGCACGGCATGATGCACGGAATGCATCGGCCGCCGCCGAGCAAGGCGGCCCGGTTCATGTTCCGCAAGGGTGACGCAACGGTGGCGATCAAGTGCGCCGAGGACGAGCCGACCAAGGCCTGCGTGGACGCCGGGTCCGCGTTGCTGGACAAGCTGGCGCAGCAGCCGAAGTAGCGGCGCCGAGGGCTACGGCTCAGCCCGCGGGCACCAGCGTCCAGGGGTCTGCCGCGGTTCGCCCCGGCTCGCAGAACAGGGGCACGGCGTTGGGAGTGCGCACGTTGGGCGGGAGGTTCATTTCCGCCCGCAGCGCCCGGAACAAGGCGCCGTGCGCCACCACCAGCACCGGGCTTTCATGTTCGAGCGCCCGGTTGATCGCACGCACGGCACGGGCGCGCAGGGCCGGAAACGCTTCGGCGCCCTCGGGCGTGAACCGGCCCGCCACCCAGTCGTCGAACCACTGCGACATCGGCTGCCCTTCTTGGACGCCGAACGAGACCTCGCGCAGCTCCTCGTCGAGCGACACCGACCGGCCAACGATTTCGGCGGCGGTGGCCGCCGTGTCGCGGGCGCGGGATAGCGGCGAGCTGACGATGCTGCGGATGCCGCGATTGGCGAGCAGGGCCGCGGCGGTGCGGGCTTGGGCGATGCCGACCGGGTTGAGCGGGACGTCGACATTGCCTTGGCTCAGATTGCGGGCGTTCCAGTCCGTCTCGCCGTGACGGAGGAACCAGAACGCCTGCCGCGTGAGGGTCAATTCAGCCCTTCCTGCTCCATCACGCGTTGCACCGCCGGCCGCGCCATCATGCGCTCGAAATGGGCCGCGAGCGGCGGCGGCAGGGTCATCTGCATCCGCTTGGCGCCCCAGAACTCGACGTAGAACAGCGCGGCGTCGGCGATGCTGTAGGACCCGGCCACGTATTCCTTGCCGCCGACCGCCTTGGCCATCACGCCGAAGCCTTTCTCGATTAACTCCTGGCCGCGTGCCTTGACTGCCGGCTGATCGGCCTCGGACGGGGCGAAGTTGGTCGGGCGGAACAGCCGGGCGAAGCCCTGCATGTGGATGGTGGCGACGCAGTAATCCATCGCCTCGGCGCCCCGCAGCTGCGCCTCGGGGTCTGACGGCAGCAAGTTGGCGTCCTTGTTGGTTTCGGCGAGGTAGTGGGCGATCACCGGGAATTCGGTCACCACCGAGCCGTCGTCGCGCTGCAGCGTCGGCACCTTGCCTTTCGGGTTGAGCGTGCTCATCGGCGGCTCGAACTGCTGGCCGGCGCGGAGGTCGAGCTTGTGCAGCTCGTACGGCTTGCCGATCTCCTCGAGGATGACGTGGATGCCGATCGAGCAGGCGCCGGGGGCGTAGAACAGCTTCATGGCAGGTCCCTTCGCTTGTGGTTTCTCACGACAACGCGGACCATTGTGACGCGATACGTCCCGCGGTCAAAGGCTGGCCGGGCCGGCAGCAGACAGGGTCAGTCGAACAGCGAGCTGACGGAGGTCTCGTCGGAGATGCGCTGCATCGCCTCGGCCAGGATCGGCGCGATGGTGAACTGGCGGATGTTGCCGGCGGCGCGGGCTTCGTCGGTCGCCAGGATGCTGTCGGTCATCGTCAGGCTCTCGATTTGCGATTGGGCGATGCGGTTCACCGCCGCCCCGGACAGCACTCCGTGGGTGACATAGACGCTCGCGGACTTGGCGCCGCGCGACATCAAGGCAGCGGCCGCGTTGCACAGCGTGCCGCCGCTGTCGACGATGTCGTCGATCAGGATGCAGGCCTTGCCGCGCACGTCGCCGATCACGTTCATCACCTCGCTCATGCCGGCCTTTTCGCGCCGCTTGTCGATGATCGCGAGGTCGCTGTTGATGCGCGACGCGACGCCGCGGGCGCGGGCGACGCCGCCCACGTCGGGGCTGACGATCATGATCTCCTGGTTGCTGAAGCGGGACTTGATGTCGCGGCTGAACAGCGGCTCGGCGTAGAGGTTGTCCACCGGGATGTCGAAGAAGCCCTGGATCTGCCCGGCATGCAGATCCATCGTCAGCACCCGGTTGGCGCCCGCCTCGGTGATGAGGTTGGCGACCAGCTTGGCGCTGATCGGCGTGCGCGGCCCGGCTTTCCGATCCTGCCGGGCGTAGCCGAAGTAGGGGATCACCGCGGTCACGCGCCGGGCGGAGGCGCGGCGCAGCGCGTCCAGCGTGATCAGCAGCTCCATCAGGTTGTCGTTGGCCGGGTACGACGTGCTCTGGATGACGAACACGTCCTCGCCGCGCACATTTTCATGGATCTCGACGAAGATCTCCATGTCGGCGAAGCGGCGGACGCTCGCGCGGGCAAGCGGGAGGTGCAGCGCCTCGGCGACGGCTTCCGCCAGCGGCCGGTTGCTGTTGCAAGAGACGATCTTCATTCGGCGATGCTTGTCCCGTGCGGCGGCGGCGCGAGGCTCTTAGAACGGATTGCAGAAAAATGAAACCGGCTGGTGTTCAATGCTTTCCGGCATCCGCGCCAGTCCGCGCGCCGCTCGCGTTGACGATCACGTCCTTGACCCCTCCGGCGGCCTCGGCGGCGACCGCGACCGCGACGTCGCCCCAGTAATTGGCGATCGCGGCCGGCGGCACCTCGTTGATCTGGACGATGCGGCCGCGTTCGCCGCGTGGGTCGCTGACGATCCATTGCAGCTCCACCCGGACCTGGCGGTTGGCGCCGGGCGCGGTCTGCACGTCGCCGCGCACCTCGAAATCGGCGTCCTTGGCGGTGTCCTGCACGACGACGCCGTTCGCCTCGAGCTTGATGCGCATTTGCGCCGGCAGGCTGCGGCCGCCGTCGCCGGGCGCCCCGGTCACACCGGCGAGGAACACCCGGGCGGGCCGGTTCAGCAACGAGTTCGGGTCGGATTGGCGGCGGGCGGCCTCGATCCGGTTCAGCAGGGACGCGATGCCCGGTGCGGCTTGGGCGGCGGCCGCCTTCAAGGTAGCGGGGTTGCCGCCGGCCCATTCGCCGGTCGGCACCGGGGCGCCTTCCGAGAGTCCCTCCGGCTGGCCGGCCGGATTGTGCACGGTGTAGCTGGGCACGACGGCATCACCGCGGATCTCGGCGGCGAGCTCGAGCGACCATTCGCGGCCGCGGCTCGGCCGGCGCGCGTCGGCGGGGATCTCCTGTGCCTGCAGCGCTTCGGCGACGGCCCTGGCCCAGGCGGTGGCGGCTTCGTCGGGCAGCAGCGATTGCGCCGGGTATTGCACCGCGAGCCGCGACGGCGGCGGCTGCGCGAGCCGGGCGCCGGTGGCGCCGGGGTTGCCGTAGAACGGCTGTGGCAGGTTGCCGCATGCCGAGAGCAGCACCGGCAGCAGAAGCAGGAAAACGCGCATCGGCCGGGCTATAGCACGATCGCGCTGATCTGGTGCCCGATCGGGTGGCCGCCGGCCAGGGTGCGGCGGCGGTGGCTGAAGAACCGGTCCGGGTCGGCCAGCGTGTCGGCGTCGAGCACGTCTACCCGGCCCAGCCCCTGCAGCCGCGCGGCGCAATAGCCGGCGAGGTCGAACTGCCAGTGCTCGGCCCGCCCGGCCAGGAAGAACCGCGCATCGCCGGGGTCGTGCGCCAGCACGGCATCGCGCAGGTCGGCGCCGACTTCGTAGCTGGGCTGGCGGATCGACGGGCCGATCGCCGCCGCGGTGGCGGCCGGGTCGGCGCCGAGTGCGGCCATGGCGGCGACCGTCGCTTCCAGCACGCCGGCCACCGCGCCGCGCCAGCCCGCGTGCACGGCGCCGATCACGCCGGCGCCACGGTCGTGCAGCAGCACGGGGGTGCAGTCGGCGGTGATCACGCCGAGGGCGAGGCCGGGCCGATCCGTGACCATCGCGTCGGCCCGGGCGCCGGAGCCGGGCGGCCACGGCGCCGTCACGGTGACCACCGCGGCGCCATGCACCTGGTGCACGCCGAGCAGCGCCGAGGCGCCGAGGGCGCGGCGGACGCGATCGCGGTTCTCGGCCACGTGGGCCGGATCGTCCTGGCCGGACAGGCTGCAATTGAGGCTGGCCCACGGGCCGGTGCTGACGCCGCCGCGGCGAGTGAAGAAGCCGTGGCGTGCGGACAGCGCGGCGCTGGTGAGCGCTTCGGGCGTCATACTTCGAATCCGGGCGGAGTGGGGAGGCCAGGCTGGCAGAGCGCCAGGGCCTTGAACAGGCCGCCCATCCGGTCGGGCTCGGCCAGGCGCTGCGCGGCGTGGATCAGCTCGGCGGCGCGGGCGGGCGGTTGGCGGCGGGCGAGCGCGCCGCTGCGCTGGAACAAGCCGAGCCGGGCGAGGAACGGACCTTGCTGCACCGGGCCGTGCACGTCGGCGCCGGCGCCCCGGGCAGCGTCTGCGAGGGCGGCGAAGTCGACATGGGCGGTGAGGTCGGCTGCGCCGGGCTGCTCGAGCGGATCGGCCGGGCGGCCGCTCCGCAGCGCCTGCAGCGTGTCGCCGGCACCGCCGCGGGCCGAACCATAGTCGAGCACCAGCGCCGCGCCGCCGGCGTCGGCCAGCCGGCGGGCCAGTTGCCGGGTAATGGCAAGCGCGGCCTCGTTCAGCTCGTATACGCCCGCTGACGAGCGGTCCGCCCAACCCGGCGGCGGCGTGGCCGGAACCTGCTCGAAGCGGCCGTGGCTTACGTGGCGCTCGGTCCAGCCGTCGCCGGTGCGAACGAATTGGCGGATCGGCAGCGCGTCGAAGAACTCGTTGGCCAGCAGGATCAGCGGTCCGCCGGGGAGGTCGTCCAGGCGATCGTGCCAGGTCGCGTCCGGGACGCGCTCGGCCTGCTGCGCCCGCAGCCGCGCCGAGGTTTCCACCAGGTGGACCCGGGCGGCGGCGTGGAAGGCAGGCGCCACTTGGGCGGTGACGCGCCGCGCGTCCTGCATCAAGCTGCCGCGGCCGGGTCCGCATTCGGCCAGGATCACCGGGTCGGGGCGGCCCATTTGGTCCCAGGCGACCGCGGCCCAGGCGCCGAGCAGCTCGCCGAACACTTGGGTGATCTCGGGCGACGTCGTGAAATCGCGGAACGGGTCGTGGGTGGCGTAGTAGGCGGCGTTGGCGGCGGCCATGAACCGGTCCAGGCGCTGCATGCAGCGGTCAGGCGACGCGGAAGGCTGGCCGCGTGCGCGCCCGCAGGATCAGCGCGGCGCCGATCGCGATCATCGGCAGCGATAGCAGCTGGCCCATCGTGAGTCCGCCGGGCAGGAAGCCCAGGAAACGGTCGGGTTCGCGGAAGTGCTCGCCGATCACCCGGGCCACGCCGTATCCGGCCAGGAAGGTGCCGGACAGCATGCCGAAGCGCGCCCGCACCTCGCGCCTGCTGCACAGCGCCGCCATGATGGCGAGCAGGATCAAGCCCTCCATCCCGGCCTGGTAGAGCTGGCTCGGGTGGCGCAGCTCCGGGCCGGCATAGGGGAACACCATCGCCCAGGGCAGGTCGGGCGGCGCTTCGCGGCCCCACAGCTCGCCGTTGATGAAGTTGGCGACCCGGCCGAGGAACAGGCCGAGCGGCACCACCGTCGTGACCCGGTCGGCAAAGCCCAGCGGGTTGATGCCGTGCTGCCGGCAGAACAGCAGCATCGCCACGATCACGCCGAGCGCGCCGCCGTGGAAGCTCATGCCGCCCTGCCACACCGCGAGCGCGTCGAGCGGGTGGGAGAAGTAGTGCGACGGCTGGTAGAACAGAACGTAGCCAAGCCGGCCGCCGAGCACGACGCCGAGCGTGGCCCAGGTGAGGAAGTCGTCCACCTGCTCGACGCTCGCCACATGCGGGTCGAGCCGCACGAGGCGGCGCATGACGCGCCAGCCCACCACCAGGCTGACGATGTAGGCGAGCGCATACCAGCGGATCTGCAGCGGCCCGATCGAGATCAGCACCGGGTCGAAGGCCGGGAAGACGAGGCTGAAGATCATCGGTATGCGGCTCCGCTGGCCAGATGTTGCCGGACGTAGCGCCGGATGCCGTCCTCGAGCGGCGTCCACTGGCCCGGATAGCCGGCGGCGCGCAAGCGGTCGGTGCGGGCCTGGGTGAAGGATTGGTATTGCCCTTGCAGGCTGGCCGGCATGGGAACGAATTCGACGGCACGCGGCCGGTCCATCGCATCGCATACGGCGTAGGCCAGATCGAGGTAGCTGCGGGCCTGGCCGGTGCCGACGTTGAACAGCCCCGACACGCCCGGGGCGTCGTGCAGCCAGAGCAGCACGTCCACCACGTCGTCCACGTAGATGAAGTCGCGCCGCTGCTCGCCATCGGCGACGTCGGGGCAGTCGGAGCGGAACAGGCGCGGCTTGTCGCCGGCCGCGACCTCGTCGAACTTGACCTTCACCACCGAGATCATGCGGCCTTTGTGGTACTCGTTAGGGCCGAACACGTTGAAGAACTTGAGCCCGGCCCATTGCGGCGGCGCCTGCTCGCCGGCAGCGAGGGCGGATTGCACGCGGCGGTCGAAGGCGTGCTTGCTCCAGCCATACAGGTTCAGCGGCCGCAGCCGGTCGAGCAAGGCGGGGTCGTCGTCGAAGCCTTGCGCCCCGTCGCCGTAGGTGCTGGCCGAGCTCGCGTAGATGAACCGGGTGCCGTGGGCCGCGCACCATTGCCACAGCCGCCAGGACAGCTCGACATTGGTGTGCCAGACGAGGTCGCCGTCGGTTGCCGTGGTTTCGCTGACGGCGCCGAGGTGGAACACGCAGTCGAGGGCCGGGGCGCCGGCGAGAAAGGCGTCGAGCTCCTCCGGGCGCAGCAGCCGGTGCGGCGGGTGGGCGAGGAGGTTGCGCCACTTCTCGCCATGGCCGAGCCAGTCGACGACGATCGCGGGCAGGCCCCGCGCGTGCAGGGCCGCATGCAGGTTGCTGCCGATGAAGCCGGCGCCGCCGGTGACCAGGATCATCGGCGCCTTATAGGTGCGCCGCGCGCCGGCACAAAGGCCTGGGTCGACGGGGGTTCGGCAGGCTCTGGCAATGCTCGGCCCCCGTCATCATCTATCGTCGGCACAATCGGAGTCGGTTCCATGGCTGAGCGCCCGCGTTTTTTCGATGACCTTGCCGGGGTGGCCGGCGGCGCGTTCTCGGCGTTGGCCGGGATGCGGGAGGAGGTGGAAAGCACCATCCGCGCCCGTGTGGACGAGGCGATCCGCCGCCTCGATCTGGTCAAGCGCGAGGATCTCGAGGCGGTGCAGGAAATGGCGGCGCGGGCCCGTTCGGGCCAGGAAGCGGCCGAGGCGCGCTTGTCCGCGCTGGAAGCCAAGGTCGCCACGCTGAACGCCGTCGCGACGACCCCGGTGCCGCCGCCGTCGAGCTCCGGTCCGGCCGCCCTCTCGACGCCGACCGTGGCCGAGGCACCGCGGCAAGGCGCCGCCGCCAGCGGCACCCAAGCCGCACCGGGCGCGGTTCCTCCGGCCGCCACGGATGATGGTGGCCCGTTCGAGCCGCCATCCGTGTCTTAGCGGCCTCCGTTTCGCACCTGCACAAGCGCTGAACGCGAAAGGCTTGCTGCCACGCGATTCGCGCCGTTAGTGTCGTGACGCGGCGTCCGCCCGGCCCGAAGAGCCGGCGCGCCGCCGCGACACGGCCCGGCTCCACCCCTAGAACAACGGGGAGTACAGCATGTCTGCAGCCCTTGGCACCCAGTCGGCGGAACCCGCCGCCAATCCCCTCGACATCATGGAGCAAGTCGTCGCCGCCAACGATTGGTCGTTCGAGCGCCATACCGAAGCCGAGATGGCGGCCGAAGCGCCCGGAAAGTGGTGCGACTACGGGCTGTACTTCTGCTGGTCGAACGAGATCAGCGCCATGCACTTCACCTGTGCCTTCGACCTCAAGGTGCCGGAAAAGCGCCGGGCGGCGCTGTACGAGCTGCTGAGCCTGGCCAACGAGAAGCTGTGGATCGGCCATTTCGGCATGGATAGCGATGACGGCATGCCGGTGTTCCGCCACGCGGTGCTGCTGCGCGGCGCGCCCGGCGCGAGCGCCGAAAGCCTCGAGGACATGGTCGACATCGCCATCACCGAGTGCGAGCGGTTCTACCCGGCGTTCCAGTTCGTGTTGTGGGGCGGCAAGACGCCCACCGAGGCGCTGGCGGCCGCCATGCTGGAGTGCGTCGGCGAAGCATGACCGGTTCGGGCCCGGCGGCATCCGGCCTGCCGCCGCTGCTGCTGGTCGGCGGCGGCAAAATGGGCGGGGCGCTGCTGACCGGGTGGCTGGAGCGGGGGCTGGCGCCGTCGGTGCTGGTCGACCCGGCGCCGGACGCCGGCCGGCACGCCGGCGGGTCCGTGACCGTGGTCCCGAGCCTGGACTCGGTGCCGGCCGGGTTCGTGCCGACGTGTGTGATCCTGGCCGTCAAGCCGCAGCAAGCCGGTGCGGTGCTTCCCGGCGTGCAGCCGTTTGCCGCCCGCGCCTTGACCCTGTCGATCATGGCCGGGGTCACGGTGGCGGGGTTGCGCGCGGCCCTCGGTGGCCAGCCCGTGGTCCGGGCGATGCCGAACACGCCGGCGGCGATCCGGCGCGGCATCACGGTCGGCTTCGCCGGGCCGGGCGTCGATGCCGGGCAGCGGGCGTTGGCCGACACGCTGCTGTCGGCGGTCGGCGAGGTGTCCTGGGTCGACGACGAAGCGCTGATCGACCCGGTCACCGCCATCTCGGGCGGCGGCCCGGCCTATGTGTTCCTCTTGGCCGAGCTGCTGGAGCAGGCCGGGCTCGAGCAGGGGTTGCCGCCGGCGCTGGCGCGGCAGCTGGCCCGGGTGACGGTCGCGGGGTCGGGTGCGCTGCTGGCCGCGTCCGGCGACGAGGCGGCGGCGCTGCGTCGGGCGGTCACGTCCCCCGGCGGAACCACGGAACAGGCTCTCGCGGTGTTGATGGACGCCGACGCATGGCCGGCGGCGGTTTCGCGCGCCATTACGGCGGCCACGCAGCGCTCACGCGAACTCGGGGGATAGCCGCCCGGTGGTGCCGCTGTCTTACAACGTCGGCTCACTCTCCTAAGTGGCGGTCATGGACACCAACGAATTCGACAAGGCGGTTGTTGCGGCAGTGTTCGGCCAGGCCGGGCTGTTGGGGTGGCGGTCGGCCAACCTGGTCGGCGCCGCCCAGGAAGCCGGGCTCGACCTCGCCCGGCTGCGGGCGCGGTTCCCCGGCAAAACGGCGGTTTTGCTGCGGTTCGGCGTGATCGCGGACCAGGAGGTGCTCGCCGCGGCGCCTGCCACCGGCACGCCGCGGGACAAGCTGTTCGACCTCATCATGGCGCGGTTCGACGCCCTTCAGGCGCATCGCTCCGGCGTGCTTGCGTTGCTGGAAGCGTTGCGCACCGATCCGGGCCTTGCCCTCCTGCTGTGGAACGCGACGCTGCGGAGCATGCGCTGGCTGCTCGATGCGGCGGCGATCCCGACCGACGGGATCGTCGGCGCGCTGCGGGTGAAAGGGCTGGGGATCGTTTGGGCTTATGCCTTGCGAGCCTGGGAAAAGGACGAGAGCGCCGACCTTTCGGCGACGATGGCCGCCGTGGACCGGGCGCTTGACCGCGCGGTCCAGGCGGAGGACATGGTGCCGGGCCGCCGGCCGGTGCCCACGGCCGAGCCGCCGCCGCCGGCGTTGCCGATCCTGGCTGGCGACGCGGCGGCCGGTGCGCCGGACGGGCCAGCCGTGCTATAGCTTTTCACCCAATTTGAACGAATCAGGAGAGACGCATGTCCGATACCCCGGTGGACAAGGCCAAGACCGCAATGACGGACACGGCCGCGAGCATGCAGTCGGGTGCCGAGACGGCGCACCAGATGGGCCGTTCCATGATGGAAAAAGGCATGTCGGGGATGGCCGACTTTTCCAAGCTGTTCGCTGAGATGAAGGTGCCGGGCATGGGCGGCATGGACGTGTTCCTCAATGCGCAGCGGCGCAACATGGAAGCGCTGTCGGCGGCGAACCGGGTCGCGCTCGAGGGCGCGCAGGCGGTGGCCAAGCGTCACATGGAGATCATGCAGCAGACCATGTCCGAGATGACGGAAAGCATGCGCGAGCTGTCTGGTCCGGAAAGCCCGCAGGCCAAGGCGGCGCGGCAGGCAGAGATGCTGAAGGTCGCCTATGAGCGGGCGGTGGCGCATATCCGCGAGCTGGCCGACCTGATCCAGCGGGCGAATGGCGAGGCGATCGAGACGCTGAACAAGCGCTTCACCGAAGCCTTGGACGAGGTGAAGAAGCTGGCCGCCCAGGGCACTGCGGGGCGCTGAACGGCTGAGTGCGCTTCCGGGCCGCAGGGCCCGGGAGCGCTACCGCGGTTCGAGGATGAAGCGGACCGGACGGTCGGGCTGCGTGGTCACGACCGCGACAGGCATGACCGCGCCGCTGCCCGAGAAGCGAAGGCGGAATTGCCGCAGCAAGCGGGCCAGCACGATCACGGCTTCGGTCAGGGCGAACTGGGCGCCGACGCAGATGCGGGGGCCGGCGCCGAACGGCATGTAGGCGTAGCGCGGCGGCGGCGGCGCGCCGGGGAGGAACCGCGCCGGGTCGAAGACGTGCGGCCGATCCCAGAAGGCACGGTGCCGATGCAGTACCCAGGGCGCGATGCTGACGACCGTGCCCGGCTTGATCGGATGCCCGGCGACGGTGTCGGCCGCGAGCGCCTCGCGCACGATCATGAAGGCGGGCGGGTAATGCCGGATCGCCTCGTCGATGAAGGCGCGGGTGTAGGGCAGGTCGCGCACGGCCGCCGCGGCGTGGTCGGGCGACAGGTCGAGCGGCGCCGCCTCGGCGGCGATGCGGTCGGCGTGCTCGGGCAGCCGCGCCGCCAGCCAGCACGACCAGAACAGCGTCACCGCGGTCGTTTCATGGCCGGCCAGGATCATGGTCGCGACCTCGTCGCGCAGGGCGGCGCGGTCGAAGCCTACGCCGCTTTCCGGATCGCGCGCCGCCTTCAGCAGGTCGAACAGGTCGCGCGGCGCGTCGTCGGGCGCGGGCGGCCGTTGCTCGCGGGCGTCGATCACCATGTCGAACATCGCCAGCCAATCGCGCCGGAACCTGGCGCGGGCCCGGTCCGCCGGGCTCCGTACCGAAAGCGGCAGCAGCAGGTCGAACACATCCGGCCGGGCGTAGCGGCTGTAGCGCGTGACCAGCGCGCGCAGCATCGGGCCGAAGCTCGCGGTTTCAATCGAGAACATCGACTGCCCGGCGATGGCCAGGGCCAAGTGCTGCAGGTGCGGCAGCAGTTCCACCGGTTCGTTGCCGATCGCTGCGAGCTGCCGCTCGGTTGTTTCCGCGGCCGCGACGACGTGGCGGGCGAGGAGCGGCAGGGTGCGCGGGGCCAGCGCCGGGGCGATCGTGCGCCGTTGGTGCCGCCAGGCCTTGCCCCGAGCCATCAGCAAGCCTTCGCCGAGCACCGGCTGCAGCACGCGCTTGCCGCCGACGGCGCGGCCGTAATTCTCGTGATTGTCGACGAGGACGCGGCGGATCGCCTCGGGGTCGTTCAGCAGGATTTGGTCGCGGCCCAGAAAGCGCCCGGGGAGCATGCCCTCCTGGTAGGCGGTCTCGCCCCAGATCTCGAGCGGGTTGCGGCGCAGCACGAAGTAGGCTTCGAGCTGGGAGCGCACGCGGTTGATCACCGGCGGACGCGGCAGCGGGGCGGGGTCGGCGAGCGTGGCTGACATGGCGCCTCAGATGGGGTGAGCGGCCGCTAAGTCACAGATCCGTTCGGCCGCAAGTAGGCCAGCACGGCTTCGGTCAGCATGGATCGAAGCCTCGCCAATTCCGACGGGATGCAGTCTGCGCACGGCCTCACCTGGCGCAAGCGCATCGAATTGCGGCGTCAGCTCGAAAACGCGCAGGCCGGCGTAGACCTGCTCCAGCACGACGGCGAACAGGCCCTCCCCGCTGCGACATGGAAATAGACCATCGGCTTGGTGGACCTTGCGGCGCCGACCATGCGCTGACGTTCGCGCCGCGCTGCAGCCCTTATCGGCGAGACCGACTTGTTTGTAGTATAAGGCGCAGCTGTCGGTTTTGTCGAGGGTCGAGCGAGTGGTGTGAGCTGGATGCCTGCTTGTGGCAAGGACGGCCAAGTTAACGCAACCAGGGAGGAAAAAATGAACGGGTCGATAGAACCTGAGGGTCACGGACGCAGTCAGTCGAAGAAGGCCGCGGCCAGCGGTTGGATCGGCTCGGCGCTCGAATACTACGACTTCTTCATCTACGCGACGGCCGCGTCGCTGGTGTTCCCGCAGATCTTCTTTCCCTCGACCGACCCGGCGATCGCCATCATTGCCTCGCTCGCAACCTACGGCGTGGGTTACGTCGCGCGGCCGATCGGCGCCTTCGTGCTCGGCCATCTCGGCGACACCCACGGCCGCAAGCAGGTGCTGCTGATCTGCATGTTCCTGATGGGGTTCTCCACCATGGCGGTGGGTTTGCTGCCGACTTACGCGCAGGTCGGCGTGCTCGCCCCGGCGCTGCTGGTGGCATTGCGGCTGATCCAGGGGTTTGCCGTCGCCGGGGAGATCTCCGGCGCCTCGTCGATGATCCTGGAGCATGCGCCGTTCGGCCGCCGCGGCTTTTTCGCAAGCTTCACCTTGCAGGGCGTGCAGGCGGGGCAGATCCTGGCCGCGGCGGTGTTCCTGCCGCTGGCCCGCTTCATGCCGGCCGATGCGTTCAACGAGTGGGGCTGGCGGGTGCCGTTCCTGCTGAGCGTGGTCGTCATCATCGCCGGCTACATCATCCGCCGCGAGGTGGACGAGACCCCGGCCTTTGCCGCCGAGGATGCGGGCGGGCAAGTGCCCAAGGCGCCGATCGTGCAGGCGTTCAAGCTGAGCTGGCCCGACATGCTGCGGGTCGTCTGCATGGCCCTGATGAACGTGATCCCGGTGGTGGCGACGGTGTTCGGCGCGGCCTATGCGGTGCAGCCGGCGTACGGGATCGGCTTCGCCAAGGACATCTATTTGTGGATCCCGGTGCTGGGCAACGTCCTGGCGGTGTTGGTGATCCCTTATGTCGGCAATCTGTCCGACCGGATCGGCCGGCGCATTCCGGTGGTCGTCGGCGCGCTCGGGTCGGGGCTGCTGTCGTTCGCCTACCTGTGGGCGATCAGCATGCACAGCGTGCCGCTCGCCATCGTGTTCTCGCTGCTGATGTGGGGCGTCGTCTACCAGGGCTACAACGCCGTGTTCCCGAGCTTCTATCCCGAGCTGTTCCAGACCCGCACGCGGGTCTCGGCGATGGCGATTTCGCAGAACACCGGGACCACGATCACCGCGTTGCTGCCCGCGCTATTCGCCACCGTGGCCCCGCCCGGCTCGGTGAACGTGCCGATGATCGTCGGTTCGATCACCTTCGCTGTGACGGTGCTCGCGGCCGGGGCGGCTTGGAGCGCGCGGGAAACCTACCGGCTCCGGCTCGGCGACCTCGGCAAGCGCGGCGCGGTCCCGGTCGACAAGTCCGACTACGACCGCCAGCGGGCCGAAGCGCTGACCGGGCCGGCCTTGGCCGGCAGCTGAGCCGGAGCGGCGCCGCCCCGTGCCCGGGGCGGCGTCGCGGTGCTACGCGCCGCCGCCGGGCAGCATCCGCCCCACCACCCCGTCGCGCTTGACCAACAGGTGATACAACGCCCCGGCCACGTGCAGGACGATCACCACCAGCAAGGCGAGCGCGAGCACGCCGTGGATCTGGCCCATCGCCTCGGCGCGGGGCTTGTCCGTGGCGATCAGGGCCGGAAGCGGGATCACGCCGAACACGTAGGGCGTCACGCCGTAGCCGGACGCCGACGCCCAGCCGAACAGCGGCAGCACGATCAGCAGGCCGTAGAACGTCCAATGCGTCGCCCGCGACAACAGACGCAGGGCCGGCGGCAGGTCGGCGGGCGGCGGCGGCACTCGGTGCGTCAGACGCCACAGCAGCCGCAGCACCATCAGCACCAGGATGCTCGGACCGACCGCGACGTGCCAGGCGTTGAGGGCGTCCTCTCCGGCCCAACTGGTCGGTATTAGCTTGGTCAGGAACTGGACCACCAGCAGCAGCACGATCGTCCAGTGGAACGCTTTGGCGACGGCGTCGTAGCTGCCGCCGACGTCGGTCGGGGCTGCGGTGGGATTGGAGAAGCCGGACATGGGTTTCCTCGATCAGCGCTCACGCACGACATAGGTGTAGAACCGGATCACGCCATCCGTTCCCCGTTGCCGGTAGACGCCCTGGATCTCGGTGCCGAGACCCGGGAAGGTGTTCTCGGCCCG
Organism: uncultured Alphaproteobacteria bacterium; assembly: GCA_963752225.1. GTDB lineage: Bacteria > Pseudomonadota > Alphaproteobacteria > Acetobacterales > Acetobacteraceae > JBBROS01. The sequence goes on from CAVVXS010000008.1 coordinate 65,191, forward strand.
CTCGAAGGCGAGCAGGTAGTCGATCATCGGGGTCGCGCGGCCGCCGAGGCGCTCGCCCGGGATGATGGTCGCGATGCCTGGCGGGTAGACCAGCATCAAGGTCGCGGCGATTCGGCCCTCGACTTGGCTGATGGGGACGAAGTCGACCTTGTTGCGGACCAGCATGCGGCCGGCGTCGTGCGGGGTCATTGCCAGTTCCGGCAGGTGGTCGGCCTGGAACTGCTCGCGTTGCAGCCGGCTGATCTCGGCGTCGCGGTAGAAGCGGTGCATCTGTCCGCATAGATCATGCAGGCCGAGCCGGCCGTAGCGCTCCGGCCGGCGGCGCACGAACTCGGGGACGACGTCCTGCAACCGGGCATTCTCGTCGTGCAGGCGCTTGAAGGTCACGAGCCAGCTCAGCAGCGTGCCGGCCTTGCTGCTTTCCACCCCCGGGGTCAGCAGGAACAGGATGCTGTGCAGGTCGTTCTTTTCGCAGACGATGCGGTTCTCGCGCAGGTACTCGGCCAGCAGCGGCGCCGGCACGCCGTGGTCCTCGTAGGCGCCGGTGGCGCGGTCGAAGCCGGGCATCAGCAGAGTGAGCTTGTTGGGATCGGTCATCGCGAAGCCGGACGGCACGTCGTGGAAGCCGTGCCAGTGGTCGTTGCCCGCCATGGCCCAGAACGCCGGGTTGCTCGCGAGGTCGTCGGTCGGCACGTCCTCCCAAGGCGTGGCACGGGGAGTGGCCGCATCGGCCGGCCGCCAAGGCACGGTATGCGGCACGAACGGATCGAAGAACCAGCGGCGCGCCGGCTCGGTCTCGGTCTGCTCGTACTCGCGCTTCACCAAACGGAGCTTCTTGCGCATCTCAATCCCGAGCCGGATCGTGTCGTCCCACAGCACCTCGCCGGAGCGGCCCTTCATCATGTGGGCGCCGACGTCGAGCGAGGCGAACAGCGGGTAGAACGGCGAGGTGCTGGCGTGCATCAGCACGCTTTCGTTGAAGCGGCGGTGCTCGACCCGGCGCTCCTGGCCCTTGATGTGATTGTCGCGGACGTGGATCTGCGACGCCTGGCTGAAGCTCGCGAGCTGCTTGTGGGTCGATTGCGTGGCGATGATGCCCGGCGCCTCGGCGTCGAGCGGGGTGAGACCCATGGCGTAGCGGCGGCGGAACAGCGGGTGGAACTTGGCGAACCCCGCCCAGGCTTCGTCGAACAGGATGTAGTCGCAGAGATGGCCGAGCTTCCCCAGGATCATCGTCGCGTCGTAGATCGTGCCGTCGTAGGTGCACTGCTCGATCACCGCGACGCGAAACGGGCGCGGCCGGGTCCAGGCCTCGGGGTCGCGTACCAGCGGGTTGGCGCGGATCGCCGCGCGCAGCCGATCCTCGTCGAGGGCCGCGTATTCGAGCGGGCCGACCATGCCGTAGGTGTTGCGGTCGGTCGGCAGGTAGACGGGGATGCCGCCCGCGAGCAGCAGGGCGCCGTGATGCGCGGCCTTGTGGTTGTTGCGGTCGAACAGCACCAAATCGCCGTCGCCGACGATGGCGCCGAGCACCATCTTGTTGGACGCCGAGGTGCCGTTCAGCACGAAATAGGTGCGCTCGGCGCCGAAGATGCGGGCCGCCGCCTTTTGCGCCTCCAACGCCGGGCCCTCATGGGTCAGGAGGTCACCGAGGTCGAGCACGGAATTGTCGAGGTCGTCGCGGAAGATGGCGGGGCCGAGATGCTCGGTGAAGATGCGGCCGATGGCGCTGCGGTTGTAGAAGATGCCGCCGTTATGGCCGGGGCAGGTCCAGAGCTGGTTGCCTTCCTCGGCGTAATCCACGAGCGCGCCGAAGAACGGGGTCTTCAACGTGGCGGCGTAGTTGCGCAGGCGGCTCGCGAGGTTGCGGGCGACGAATTCGGGCGTTTCCTCCGACAGGAAGATGGTGCCGTCCACGTGGTTCAGCACTTCGACCGGGATGTCCTCGAGCCGCTTGCGCCGGAGGAGGATGAGCACCGGCAGTTCGAGCCCGCGCTTGCGGACGGTCGCAATCAGCCCGGCGGGCTTGCTGAGCATGCCGCGCTTGCCCCAGTCCACCACCATGCAGCCAATGGCGGCGTCGGTCTGGATGGCGAGTTCGGCGTCGTCGGTACTGCGGGCGACCACGACGGAGAAGCCGAGCCGCTCGATCTCGGCGACGATCGCCTGCAGCCGGCCCCAATCCAGGTCGTTCGGGTTGAACGACGGCGCGCAGACCAGGAACTTGAACCGTCGCTCGTATTCCATGCCGCTCCCTCGGTCAGGCCGGCTGGACCATGGCCGGTTCACCAGGGTGCGCCAAGCCCGAAGTCGCCGATCCGAGGCCCCTCAAGCGACGGTGCGATACGATCGGCGCTCGGCCAGCAGCGCCGGCTCGAGCCGGGCCGGCAGGTTCGGCGTCACATGCGCGGTCCGGACGGCGCCCGGCGGAAGCAGGTCGGGCGTGCGCAAGCGGTAGCCGCCGCCGCGCACGGTCTGGATCAGCGAAGCGCCGTTCTCGTCGGGTGGCAGCTTCTGGCGCAGGGCGAAGACGAGCTGGTCGACGGCGCGGTCATCGGGCTGCCAGGGCCGGCGCAGCGCCGCCTGTGACAGCACGTCGCGCGACACCACCCGGCCTTGCGACAGCGCGAGGGTTTCCAGGACGCTGAACTCCGCCGCCGTGACCGGCAGGCGCCGGTTGTCGGGCGTCGTCACCGCGCGGACGGTGAGGTTCACGCAGACCGGGCCGACCATCAGCATGTCCTGCGCCGGGAGCGCGCGCCGCCCGTCCGCCCGGCGCGACACCCGGCGGTGGACGGCGCGGATGCGGGCGACCAGCTCACGCGGCGCCGGCGGCTTGACGATGAAGTCGTCGGCGCCGAGTTCGAGGGCGAGGATGCGGTCCAACTCTTCGGCCGCAGCGCTCAAGGCGATCACGCCGCAGGGGCGCTGGTCGAACCAGGCGATCAGGTCGAACCCGTTGACGTCGGCGATCTCGAGATCGAGCAGCGCCACGTCGGGGCGGAAGGTCCGGAACAGAGCGACCCCTTGCGTCCCGGAATGCGCCACCGCGACCTCGAAACCGGACCGGTCCAGGTGCTCGGCGATCGAGCGCGCGCCCTCCTCGGTCCCGTGAATGAGCATCACGCGGACTTGGGTCAGCTTCAGCGGGTCTTCGGACATCGACTCAAGCATGGCTCGGCCTCGGCAAGAGAACGGCCTGCTTTTACCGGCTAATGACTGCCGAAACGTTAAGTCGGCCCGTGCAGCCGGGGAGCGACGCGGGCGATCTCATCGAGTGCTGCGGTGTCCTCGATGGTGGCCGGCATCGTGTAGGGCTCGTCCTGGACGATGCGCTTCATGGTCGCGCGCAGGATCTTGCCCGACCGGGTCTTCGGCAGCCGGTCGACGACCACGACCCGGCCGAACGCCGCCACCGGCCCGATCGTGTCCCGCACCAGGCGGACCACCTCGCGCTCGATCTCGGCCGGGTCGCCGGCGGCGCCGTCCTTGAGGATGACGAAGCCGCACGGCACCTCGCCCTTCAGCGCGTCCTGCACGCCGATGACCGCGCATTCGGCAACGGCCGGATGCAGTGCGACCACCTCCTCCATGGCGCCGGTCGAAAGCCGGTGCCCGGCCACGTTGATGACGTCGTCGGTGCGGCCCATGACGAACAGGTACCCGTCCGCGTCCATCGTGCCGGCATCCGCGGTCGAGTACCAGCCGGGAAACTCGGCCAGGTAGCTGTCGCGAAAGCGCCCGTCGGCGTTCCACAAGGTGGGCAAGGCGCCGGGCGGCAGCGGCAGCTTGATTGCGATCGTGCCCATCTCGCCGCGCGGGACTGGGCGACCGTCCACGTCCAGCACCTCGACGGCATAGCCCGGCATTGGCAGCGTCGGCGAGCCGGCCTTGACCGGGAGATGCTCGATGCCGAGCGGGTTGGCGGCAATCGGCCAGCCGGTCTCGGTTTGCCACCAATGGTCGATCACCGGCACACCGAGGATCCGCTCCGCCCAGCGCAGCGTGTCGGGGTCGGCACGCTCGCCGGCCAGGAACAGGGCGCGAAAGCCGCCGAGGTCGTGGCGGCGCAGCAATGCAGCGTCCGGATCCTGCTTGCGGATGGCACGGAGCGCGGTGGGGGCGGTGAACAGGACGCGGACGCCGTGCTCCTCGACCACGCGCCAGAATGCACCGGCGTCCGGGGTGCCGACCGGCTTGCCTTCGTACAGCACGGTGGTGCAGCCGGCGAGCAGCGGCGCATAGACGATATAGGAGTGGCCGACCACCCAGCCGACATCGGACGCGGTCCAGAACACCTCGCCGGGCGCCATGCCGTAGATCGCCGACATGGTCCAGCGCAGCGCCACCATGTGGCCGCCATTGTCGCGCACGACCCCCTTCGGCCGGCCGGTGGTGCCGGAGGTATAGAGGATATAGAGCGGGTCGGTGGCGGCGACCGGCGTGCACGCGACCCGGCGCCCGGTGGCCGCGTCGCGCAAGGCGGCCCAGTCGTGGTCGCGGCCGGGGACGAGGTCCGCCTCGAGTTGCGGCCGCTGCAGGATGACGCAGGCGTCCGGCTTGTGGACAGCGAGGCGGATCGCCTCGTCCAGCAGCGGCTTGTAGGCCACGGTCCGGGTCGGCTCGATCCCGCACGAGGCCGACAGGATCACGCGCGGGGCGGCGTCGTCGATGCGGGTGGCGAGCTCGCGGGCGGCGAACCCGCCGAACACCACGGAGTGGACGGCGCCAATGCGGGCGCAGGCGAGCATGCCGACCAGCGCTTCCGGCACCATCGGCATGTACAGGATCACCCGGTCGCCCTTGCCGACGCCCAGGTCCTGCAGGGTCGCCGCGCAGGCCTCCACCTCGGCCAGCAGCTCGGCATAGGTGATCGTGCGCTTCGCCCCGGTGACCGGGCTGTCGTGGAGGATGGCGGCCTGGCCGCCGCGCCCGGCGGCAACGTGGCGGTCGAGCGCGTTGTGGCAGGTGTTGCAGACGCCGTCGGGAAACCAGCGCCCGTAGGGGCCTTGGGCCGGGTCGAAGCCGATGCGGGGCGCCGTCACCCAATCGATGGCGCGGGCCGCGTCCAGCCAGAACGCGGCGGGATCGCGCTGCCAACTCGCGTAGGTTTGCTCGAATGTGCCGGTCACCGCGCGTCCCCCATGTCCGGAGCGGCTCGTTGCGTGGCCGCACCTGCAGGTTGCCGCGCCGTCGCCGCGGGGGTCAACCGAGGCGTTGCAGCAGCAAGCGCGAGGACGGTACCAGGAGTCCGCCTTCGGCCGCGACTGCAGCCGCCACCGCACCGGCCGGACGGACCAGCAGGCGGTCGTATTCCGCGTCGCCGCTCGCCTCGTGGCGGGCGAGGATCGCGGCGGCGTCGAGCGGGGTGTCGATGCGAACCCCGACATCCAGCACGCCGGTCGGGTGCTGGATCAGGCATAGGGGGTGGAGCGCCGCGGCGTCGGCCTCGCGCAGGCCGAGTTCCTCCCCAAGCTCCTGCAGCAAGGCCCGGCGCCAGTCGGCCCCGCCGGGCGTGGCCGCCGCGCCGTCGACGCTGCCAGCCGGCGGCAGCTGCCATTGCCCGGCCTGGTAGACCGACCCCGCCTCGCGCCGGCCGACCGCGATCCCGTCCGGGCCGCACAACACGCCGCAAACGGCGACCCCGCGCACGCGCAGCTGGGCGAACAGCGCCGGGTCGGCCATCTGCGCGACGACGCGGCGGTACTCGGTCCAATGCCCCTCGATCAAGCCGGGCGGCGTCACCCGGTCGGCGCAGAACACCTGGCCGTTGAACAGACGGTGGGCGGCTTGGGCGCGTTGCCAATGCCGCTCGACCACCGCGTCGAGCGCCGGGTCGAGCGGCGGCATCTCGCGTCCGATCCGCAGGCTCACGTCGCCGTCGAGCGGCAGCACGCCCCAATCGAGGGGAAGGTCAGTGGTCTGGGACGAAATGCTCGGTCACCTCGGCGGCAATGACGCCCAGCTTGCGGATCGTCGTGCGGTTCAGCAAGGAGCCGTCCGGCTGCAGATACCACCACTGGTCCATCGTGACGTTCTTCAGCGCGTTGCCGGGCGAAAGCGCCAGCGTCCATTGCCAATGGAACGCATTGCCCGACGCCCCGCCGACCGCGGTGCCGACCATGTCGTTCGCGGTCGCCTCGAACCGATCCTGCGCGACCCGGCGCATCCGCCACTCGCGCGTCACCGGCGGCTCATGGCCGACCACGAGGCGCTGGGTCATGCGCAGCCCGTCCGGGCCGTCGGCGACGCCGCTGCACTCGGTGGTGACGATGGAGGTCGGCTGGCCGGAGCGATCCTCCAGTACGCCCCAGGAGCGGACATGGCCGATGAAGAAGTGCACCGGGTCGAGCGCCGGCGCGGTGTCGCGGAAGCCGGCGACCGGCAGCGGGTCGCTGCAGCCGGCGAGAACGAGGATAAGAAGGAGCGAGAAGCGGCGCATGGGGCAGGGATCCGTCGGTGGTCCCCTGCTACGATCCTACGCCCGCCGAGGATGCGGACAGGTCCAATTCGGCCAGGATCTCCGCCGTGTGCTGCCCCAGCGCCGGCACCGGCCGCATCGGCAGCGCGTCCGCGTCGAAGGTCCATGGCGGCACCAGGGCCTGGACCGCGCCGCCCGGCGTCGCGACCTCCTGCCAGCGGCGGCGGGCGGCGAATTGCGGGTGGGCGGCGGCTTCAACCGCGTCGCGCACCCGGGCGCTGGCGATGCCGGCGTCCAACAGCAGCGCTTCGGCGGCCTCGGCGGACAAGGGCGACAGCGCGGCGGCGATGACGGCGTCCAGCGCCACCCGGTTCGCCACCCGGGCGACGTTGGTGGCGAATTGGGGATGGGCCGCGAGCGCGGGGTCGCGCAGCACGCGGGCGCAGAACTGCACCCACTCGCGCTCGTTCTGGATGCCGAGCAGGATGGCGCCGTCCGCCACCGGGAACACGCCGTAGGGCGCGATCTTGGGATGGGAGCTGGCGTTGCGCGGCGGCGACCCGGCGCCGTACATCGCATGCCCGTAGGGGCTGCCCATCCATTCGGCCAAGGCGTCGAGCATGGTGACGTCGAGGTGGCTGCCGCGCCCGGTGCGGCCGCGGCGCAGCAGGGCGGCGAGGCAGCCGGAGAAGGCGTACATGCCGGTGGCGATGTCGGCGGCCGAAACCCCGACCCGCGACGGCTCGTGGGCTGAGCCGGTGACGCCCATCAGCCCGGCCTCGGCCTGGATCAGCATGTCGTAGGCCTTGCGTCCGGCGTACGGCCCGGTGCCGCCATAGCCGCTGATGTCGCACAGGATCAGGGCGGGGTGCGCGGCGTGCAGCGTGTCCCAGCCGAGTCCGAGCCGGGCGGCGGCGCCGGGCGCCAGGTTCTGCACCACGATGTCGGCGCGGGCCAGCAGCGCTTGCAGCACGGCGGCGGCCGACGGCGCCTTGAGGTCGAGCGCCAGGCTGCGCTTGCCGCGGTTGAGCCAGAGGAAAAAACTCGACTGGCCGTGCACGGCGGCGTCGTAGCCGCGGGCGAAGTCGCCGCCTTCGGGCCGCTCGATCTTGATCACGTCGGCGCCGAGATCGGCCATGTGCCGGGTCGCGAGCGGGGCGGCGACGGCATGCTCGAAGGCGAGCACGGTGGTGCCTTCGAGGGGAAGGTCGGTGAGCATCGGCGCACGGTGAACCGGGCCGGCAGATTGGACAAGCCGGCCGCCGCTGTTAGACACGAGGTCATGTCTCTGCCGCTCGACGCCGCCGGTATCCAGGCGTGGCTGGATCAGTCCCCGTTCATGACGTTCGCCCGGTTGCGCTGCGTCAGCGCCGACCCGGACGCCGGCCGGATCGAGATGGTGGCGCCGATGCGGCCTGAGTTCGAGCGGATGGCGGGCAGCGGCCAATGGCATGGCGGCCCGATCGCGGCGGTGATCGACACGGCCGGCGACTTCGCCCTGGTGATGGCGGTCGGCCAGCCGCTGCCGACGATCAATTTCCGCGTCGACTACCTGCGCCCGGCGATCGGCACCGACCTGCATGCGGTGGCGACCGTGCGGCGGCAGGGCCGAACCGTGGGCGTGGTGGACGTCGAGGTGTTCAACGACGCCCGCGTGCTGGTCGCGATCGGCCGGGCGACCTACGCGATGTAGTGCCAGCGCAAAATCCTGCCCGACCCACCCTTGCAACGAGCCGCCGCGGTGCTGATGTAAGACCCATGAACACTGCAACCTTCGCCCGGACTGTCCCCGACGCCCTGGCCCGCCTGGCGCGGCTCCGCAAGCTCGCCTGGCTGCTCGATGCCCAGTTCGGCCTGCCCGGGACGAAGTTCCGGTTCGGCGTCAACAGCCTGTTCGGCTTGGCGCCGGTGGCGGGCGACGTGCTGCTGGGCCTGGTGTCGCTTTACATCGTCTACGAGGCCCGCTCGATGGGCGCTCCGGCGGCGATGCTCGGGCGGATGCTGGCCAATATCGGCGTCGAGGTGATCGGCGGCTCGGTGCCGATCGTCGGCGACCTGTTCGACATGGCGTTCAAGGCCAACCTCCGCAACATGGCGATCCTGGAGGAGTGGGTCCGCTCCCGCTAGGCTTGTTTCGCCGGACAGTAACGGTGTAGGAACGATCCCGGCGCCTTTCTAGGTTGGGATCGCGATGAGCGGGTCGTCACCCGAGCTGTTCGAACCCGCGCTGCTGTCGGTGCTGCGCGAGGGATATGGATTGCGTGAGCTGCGCACCGACGCGGTCGCCGGCCTGACGGTGGCGATCGTCGCGCTCCCGCTGTCGATGGCGATCGCCATCGCGTCCGGGGTCGGGCCGGATCGGGGCCTCTACACCGCCATCGTGGGCGGTTTCCTGGTGTCGCTGCTGGGCGGCAGCCGGTTCCAGATCGGCGGCCCGGCAGGCGCGTTCATCGTGCTGGTGGCGGCCACGGTCGCCGAGCACGGCGTCGACGGCTTGCTGCTGGCGACACTGCTGTCCGGCGTGATGCTGATCGCGGTGGGCGCGCTGCGGCTCGGCACCTTCATCCGCTACATCCCCTATCCCGTCACGGTGGGCTTCACCGCCGGCATCGCGGTCATCATCTTCGCCAGCCAGCTGCACGAGCTGCTGGGGCTTTCGCTGGAGCACGAGCCGGGGCCGCTCCAGCCGAAGCTGGCCGCGCTGGGACGGGCCTTGCCGACCGTCAACGGTGCGGCGTGCGCGATCGCCGCGCTCTGCATCGGCATCATCCTGGCGGCGCGGCGCTGGCGTCCGCACTGGCCCGGCATGCTGATCGCGGTCGCGGTCGGCAGCCTGTCGGCCTGGGTGGCCGGGCTGCCGGTCGCGACGATCGGCACCGCATTCGGCGGCATCCCGCAAACGCTGCCGATGCCGCGACTGCCGCCGCTCGGTTGGGATCGCGTGGCGGATGCGCTGCCGGCCGCGGTGTCGTTCGCGCTGCTGGGATGCATCGAGAGCCTGCTGTCCGCGGTGGTCGCCGACAGCATGTCCGGCCGGCGCCATCGGTCGAACATGGAGCTGGTGGCGCAGGGCGTGGCCAATTTCGGCTCGGCCCTGTTCGGCGGCTTCTGTGTCACCGGCACCATTGCTCGGACCGCGACCAATGTCCGCGCCGGGGCGCGCGGGCCGGTCGCGGGCATTTTGCATGCCGTCTTCCTGCTGCTGTTCATGCTGCTGGCGGCGCCGCTCGCCCGCTTCATCCCGCTCGCCGCGCTGGCCGGCGTGCTGGCGGTGGTGGCGTGGAACATGGCTGAGCGGCATCAGTTCTGGACCCTGCTGCGCGCTTCGCGCGGCGACGCGGTGGTGGTGGCGGCGACGTTCCTGCTGGTGGTGTTCCGCGACCTGGCGGAGGGCATCCTGGTCGGCTTCGCGCTCGGCACGCTGCTGTTCCTGCAGCGGATGGCGCAGGCGGTGCAGGTGGAACCGCCCGACAGTCCCGGCGAGGCGCCGCTCGCGATCGAGTCCGACGTGATCGTCTACCGGGTGTCGGGCGCGTTCTTTTTCGGTGCCGCCGCCGCGGTCGGCGCTGCGCTCGACCGCATCGGCGAGCATCCGCGGGCTTACGTGATCGACGTGTCGGGCGTGACCGTGCTCGATTCCTCGGCTGCCGCGGCCATGCAGGCGGTGGCGCGGCGCGCGGCGCGCGGCGGGGCGGCACTGTTCGTGGCCGGCGCGAACCGTTCGGTCCTGCGGGTGCTGCTGGTCCACGGCATGCGTCCGCCGCTGGTGCGCTTCACCAGCACGGTCGCGGTGGCGATGGCGCGGGTCAGGGGCGCTTCGGCCGCGCCCCCGGCTCCGGCAAGCCCGCCGGGGGGGCCGCGATCAGACCCCGCGCTCGTCCAGCACCGCCCGGCGCCGCAAATCCCGTAGCAGCTGCCGCGAGGTCAGCTCGGCACGCTCCTGCAGCAGCCGGTTCGTGGTCTCCTCCTTGGATGGCGCCGACGCCACCTTCTCGTCGCGCGAGCACACCATCAGCACGGCCACGCCTTCCTGCGAGACGATTGGCTTGCTCGGCTGGTTCACGACCGCGTTGGCCAGCAGGTTGCGCAGCGGCGGCGAGCTGACGCCCTCCAGCCTGACCTCGCCGGGGTCGGAGGGGCGCGCGTTGCCGGCGCGGGCATTGGCCGCTTCCACGTCGGCGCAGCTATGGACGTTGCGCGCCACCGTGTGCGCCTGCTCCACGGCGCTCCGCTGCTGCGCCGTGGGCGCCGCCGGGTTCAGCGTGCCCTGGAACGGGAAGAATGCCTGGCGCAGGTTGAGCACGGTGCTGCGCTCGCGGCCGATCTCGCGCTTGGCGCGCAGGGTGACGATGCTGATGCCGCCGGGCACCGTGGTCGGGTTGCTGATGGCGCCGATCGGCATCTCCTTGACGACGCTCGCGACGCTAGGGTCGAGTTCGTTGGCGCTGACCCAGCCGAGATCGCCGCCTTGCAGCGCGGTCTGGCTCTGGCTGAACTGGGCGGCGACCACGCCGAACGGCGCGCCGGAGCGCAGCTGGGCGATGACGGTCTCGGCGAATTTCTGCGCTTCCGGCGCTTTCGCCGGGTCGTCGACGGGGATGAAGATCTCGGCCACGCGGAACTCGGGCTTGCCGACCTGCTGCTTGAACATGCGGTCCTGATCGGCGATGTCGGCGTCGCTGACGTCGGCCTTGGTGCCCATCTCCTGGCGGAGCACCCGCGCCCAACCGATCTGCACTCGCACTTGGTCGATCAGGGTCCGGAGCGCCACGCCTTGGCCCTTGAGGCTTTCGGCCAGGCGTCCAGGCGGCATGCCGTTGCGCTGCTCGATGTCGGTGATCGCGTCGGCGATCTCCTTGTCGGTGATGGCGATCTTGCGCCGCTGCGCTTCCTGCAGCCGCAGCCGCTCGTCCACGAGCTGCTTGGCGACTTGCGGCCGCAGCCGGTCCAGCACCTCGGGCGTCACCGGCAGTCCGGTGCTGAGCGCGAACAGGCGGCCGCGGGCGTTGACGTCGCCGGTGGTGATGACGTCGCCGTTGACGACCGCGATGATCTTGCCGCCGCCGGGCGCCGGCACGGCGCTTTCCTGCAGCTTGGCGGGAACGCGCGGCTGCGCCGAGGCGGGGATGGCGATGGATGCCAGCAGGAGCAGGGTGAACGGGACACGGCGGATCATGATGGGGTCCTAACGCGGATCAGGACGCGTGGAAACCGAACTGGCCCACGGTTTTGAAGGTGATCTGGAACAGCACGATGCTCGCACCGGTGTCGCCGTTCAGCGAGGTGAAGCGGCGGTTGTAGTTGATGTCGAAGATGAAGCACTCGTCCTCGTAAGTGGCGTGCAGGCCGAGCGAGGTCTTCTTGCCGGTGTTGACGTCCTGCCGCCCGTATCCGCTCAGCCGGTAATTGCCATATTGCGTGCTGGCGCCGAGGGTGATCTCGTTGCGGTGCACGAAGTAGCTCGCCGGGATGGTGGGCGTGTCATACAGGAAATAGGGGTTCACGGCGGTGTAGATGTAGCCGCCGGACACGCGGAACTTCGGCACCCCGGCGGTGGCTTGCATGTCGGCGAAGCGCGGGGTGAAGCGGCTGTGGTCCAGCCGGGTGCGCGCGGTCAGGTCGAACCAGGGCGCCGGGGTGATCGTGGTGCGGGTGACGATGTCGGAGGCGCGGCGCTCGAGCCCGCTGCCGATCGGGAAGGTGTCGTCCTGGTGGAAGCGGTAGCTCTGCCCGATCAGCCCATCGACCGAGGCGCCGCCGATGGTCCAGTTGGCATGCAGCGCCAAGGCCGCGCGGGGGCCGCCCTCGAGCCGGTCAATGCCGGGATAGCGGTTGAGCGCGAACAGATTCTGGTCGGTGAACTCGAAGTCGAGGCTGTCCTCGTTCGGGATGCGCTGGTTGCGGTTCCCGGAGGTGTAGGGGGCGACGATGATCTGCGCGATCGGCTCGATCAGCTGGGTGCCGAGGTCGCCGCCGTCGCGGACGAACGGCCAGCGCAGGTTCAGCGCCACCTGCGGATGCACGCGCACCGCCTCGGTGCTGCCGCGGGTGTAGTAGTTGGGGTTCTGGTCGAGGCTGGTGGCGCTGTAGGCGGCGGCGACGGTCTGCAGCGTCAGGCCATACACCTCGCCGAGCGCGCCGCGGAACGGGCGCTGCCAGTTCAGCGTGCCGCCGGCGCGCTGCGTGTTGGTGCCGATCTGGCGCACCACGTTGAAGTCGGTGGTGTCGAAGCTCAGCCGGCCGCCGAGCGCGTCGGGCTCGCCGAAGTAGCTATACTCGTAGCGCGGCAGCACGTAGGGCAGGCGGCTCTGCTTGATGCTGTCGACGAGGCCCTGGTAGGCGAGGCTGTCGAGCTTCGTGTACGAGCCGGTGCCGAAGCCTTCGATGTAGAAGCGGCTCGTCAGCACGTCGGTGCGGTTGGGCGCCCGGTAGTCGCGCAGGTATTTCGAGCTGCTGGCGCGGTCGATGTCGAAGCCGTAGCGCCAGGTGTCGTCGTAGTTGAACCGGCCCTTGGCGAAGATGTCGCCTTGCAGGCCCTTGTCGTTGCCGACGCCGGCGTTGACCGTCAGCGTGCCGTCGTTGAACTTGCGGCGGTATTCGGTTTGCAGGTTCAGATAGTTCTGCGAACTGAGCGTCGGTGCGAAGGTGACATCGGACTGGTCGTCGATCACCTGGTAGTAGGGCGTCTCGAGGAAGACGCCGAGCCGGCTCGACTGGCCGAACGAGGGGATGAGGAAGCCGCTTTCCCGCTTTACCGACGGGTCGGCATGCCAGAAATACGGGAAGGCGGCGACCGGGATGCCAGCGATGTCGATGACGGCGTCGCGATACTCGATGCGCTTGGCCTCGGTATCCTGCACCGCAGTGCGGGCGCGGATCTGCCATAGCGGCGGCCGGCTCGGGTCCTTCGCGCACAGGTTACAGGTCGTGTACACGGCGCGCGACAGCTCGTTGACCTTGCCGTCCACCCGGCGGGCGCCGTTGGCGACCAGCTTGCCGTTTTCCGCCAGGATCGCCCGCAGGCCGCGCAGCACGCCGTCGCGCAAGCCCTCGGTAAGCTCGGCATAGTCGCTGAACAGCACCTGGCCGTCGGGCTCGATCATCACGACGTGGCCGACAGCCGCGGCGACGTTGGTGTTGCGGTCGAAGGTGATCTTGTCGGCGCGCAGGATGTGGTCGTTCTGGAACGCCTCGACGTTGCCGGTGGCGGTCACCAGGGCGTTGTCGCGGTCGTATTGCACCTGGTCGGCGGTGAAGGTGACCGGGTCGTTGCGGTTCAGCGGCGCCGGGGCCGGGGTGCCGGGGGCGCGACGCGGGGCCGCGAATTGCGCCTGCGCCGGGCCGCCGGCAAGCGCCATCAACGCCGTCGCGGCAACACCCAAACAAAGCAGGCGACGCATCAGGCGAAGCTCGGGAATCGGGTGTCAGCCATGAGGCTCTATACCGGCGAGGTCGTGAAAAGCCGAGTCTCCTTCGCCGGCCGCCGGTCAGCCGTCCTCGAGGTGAAGCAGCAAAGCCACGGCCATCATCAGCCCGGCGCCGGCCGGCGCCCACGCCGCCAAGCCGGCCGGCAGCGCGCCGGACTGGCCGAACTCCTCGGCCACCTTGCTGACGACGAACAGCGCGAAACCGGCCGCGACGCCGCTGCCGATCATCTGCGCCACGCCGCCGCGCCGGGTCGCCCGCATGCTGAAGCCGGCCGACACCAGCGCCATGGTGCCGGCTAGCAGCGGCAGGGCCAGCAGCGCCTGGAAGTGCAGCCGATGGCGGATCGCCGAGAAGCCCGAGCGTTCGAGCAGGCTGATGAAATCCGGCAGCGTCCAGACGCTCAGCGTGTCGGGCGTGGCGAAGCTGTCCTGCACCCGCCCGACGGTGAGGTCGGTGGCGAAGGTGGTGGTGCCGATCGGTTCCGGCGCGTGGTCGGGCAGCATCCGCCGCGTGTCCACCAGCGTCCAGGCGCCGCGGCCCAGCGTCGCCTCCTTGGCCTCGAGCCGCACCAGCAGGCGGTCCTTGTCGTCGAGCCGGAACACGCTGACGTCCTGCGCCACGAGCCGGCGGCCTTTGAGCTGCACGGTCCGGCCGTGGATGATGGCGACGCCGCGGGGGTCGAGCTCGTGGTCGGATTGGCGCAACCAGAGCTGGCCGCCGGCCAGGGCGCCCGGGCCGCCGCCGGTGCGCAGGTAGATGTTGTCGAGCTGCTCCGCCCGCGCCAGCATCGCCGACGACAAAGGGCTGATGCCGCCCGACGCGATCATGCCGAGCAGCACCGCGCAGGCGATCGGCGCCGACAGGAACTGCCACGCCGACACCCCCGACGCCCGCGCCACGATCAGCTCCGACGACCGTGTCAGGCGCCAGAACGCCAGGATGCCGCCGAGCAGCACTGCGAACGGCAGGATCTGCATCGCCACGAACGGCAGGCGCAGGGCGGCGATCTCGCTGACGAGGCCGAAGGTGGCATCGGGTTTCGTGGCCGAGCGGCGCAGCAGCTCGATAAAATCGAACAACGACACGATGCCGGACAGCGCGGCCAACATCGACAGCACGGCGAGCAGGAACTGGCGGGCGATATATAAGGACAATGTGGCCGGCATGACCCCGTCTTACGCCAACCGCCGGTGCGGGCGCCACTTGCGGCCCGCGGCGAAAGCCCGCCGAATGCCGGCGCACGACGGAGGGGCAGGGTGCCGGACGCGTTGACCCAGGTCGGGTTCTACCATCTGACGCGGACGGCGCCGGACGCGGCGCTGCCGGAGCTACTCGGCCGCACCCTGCAGGCCGGCGCCCGCGCGGTGGTGGTGTGCGGCTCCGAGGCCCGGGTCGCGGCGCTCGATCGGGCGCTATGGGCGGCGTCGAGCCCCGATTGGCTGCCGCACGGGACGGCGCGCTCCGGGCACGCGGCACTGCAGCCGATCTGGCTGACGGACCGGGCGGAGTGCCCGAATGGCGCGCGTTTCCTGTTCCTGCTCGACGGCGTCGAGGCCGAGCTCGGGACGTGGGAGCGGGTGTTCGACTTGTTTGACGGCAACGACCCGGCCGCGGTGGCGGCCGCCCGCACCCGCTGGTCGGCGGCCAAAGCGCTCGGGTTCGGGCTCACCTACTGGCGGCAATCGGAGTCCGGCTGGGTCAAGGGATGAGACAATCTCACTGCTATGTGACATTATTGCTGCATGGCTAACCATTGATAACCATAGGTGACGGTGATTGCTGCAGCGCGGCTTCACGGCTGTGTTACCGTGTCGAGTGTAGAACACTCTCGGACACGGAGATTAAGATGGAAGATGGTCAGAGGCCCGGCTACCTCACTGAAGTCGAGGCGTCCCATCTTCTGACCCAGGCCATCCCGGGAGCGATCGTGGTGCATCTGAAGCGTGAGATCGAGAGCGAGACCGGGCAGGGTCGTACGGCGCGCCGGATGTTCATCGAGCTGAGCCTGGGCGAGGCGGTGCAGCACTGGCAGCACATGGGCGACCTGATCCGCCATGCCGGCGCGATGCAGCGGGACGGCGCCCACGCCGATATCGCCAACAACCTATGACGCAGCCTTCAGCGGCCGGCGTGACGGAAGCGGAGTTCGCGGTCCTCGCGCGCCGGGCCGGCTTGCAGCTAGACGACGGGCAGCGCGCGACCTTGTTCGGCGTCTACGGCCAGCTTGAGGCGATGCTGACCCGGCTGCGCGGGGCCGGCGAGCGGGTGCGCGGCGCGGAACCGGCGCACGTCTTTCTGCCGGGCCAGGGCTGGGGCGGTTGACCCTGCTGACGATCGCAGCAGCGCATCGGGCGCTGGCGGCAAGGCAGGTGTCGGCGACCGAGTTGGTGCAGCAGTCGCTGGCGCGGATCGAGCGACTCGACAGCACCCTGCACGCCTTCATCCGGGTCACCCCGGAGCGGGCCTTGGCCGACGCCAAGGCGTCCGACGCGCGCCGCTCCTCGGGCGCGCCGCTCGGCCCGCTCGACGGCATCCCGATTGCGCACAAGGACATCTACGAGACCGCCGGCATCGCCACGACCGCGCACTCGAAGCTGCTGCAGGATTACGTGCCCGAGGCCGACGGCACCGTGGTGCGGCGCTGGCGCGAGGCAGGCGTTTCGCTGCTGGGCAAGCTCGCGACGCATGAATTCGCATTCGGCGGTCCCAGCTTCGACTTGCCGTGGCCGCCGGTGCGCAACCCGTGGAACCCCGAGCACTTCACCGCCGGCAGCAGCAGCGGCACGGCCGCCGCGATCGCCTCGGGCATGATCATGGGCGGAACCGGATCCGACACCGGCGGCTCGATCCGCGGCCCGTCCGCCTTGTGCGGCCTGGCCGGCATCAAGCCGACCTATGGGTTGTGCAGCCGCGCCGGCGTTTTGCCGCTCGCCTACAGCCTCGATCATACCGGGCCGATGGCCTGGACGGTCGAGGACGTCGCGCTGCTGCTGCAGGCGATGGCCGGACCGGACCCGGCCGACCCGGCGTCGGCACCCGGCCCGGTGCCGGACTTGACCGGCAGCCTCGGACGCGGCGTCAAGGGCATGCGGATCGGCGTCGCCCGCTCGTGGATCGATGGCGAACCCAAGGTCAGCCCGGCGACGCTGGCGGCGGTCGCCGGCGCCGAGCAGAGCTTCCGCGAGCAGGGCGCCGAGGTGTTCGACGTCGAACTGCCGCCGCTGGCCGATTTCGGCGCGTGCGGCTTCGTCATCCTGATCGTCGAGGCCTATGCCGCGCACGAGCCTTGGATGCGGTCCCGTTTCAACGACTACGGCGAGCTGCTGCGCGACCGCATGGCGCTCGGCGCCCTCGTCAGCGGGCCCGATTACGTGCAAGCGCTGCGGCTGCGGCGCGAGCTCTGCGCCGAGATGGCGGTGGTGATGCAGGGGTGCGACCTGCTGCTGACGGCGGCGGCGAACGGCGAGGCGCCGCGGCTCGATCAGGTGCCGAAATGGGCGGCGTTCGAGCGGCCGAGCCTGACGATCCCGTTCAACGTCACCGGGCAGCCGGCGTTGACGGTGTGCGCCGGGTTCGGCGAGGCGGGGTTGCCGGTGGCCATCCAGCTCGTCGGGCGCCCGTTCGCGGACGCCGCCGTGCTCGCGGCGGGCCATGCGTATGAGCGCGCCCATGGCTGGCGAGCGGTCAGGCCGTCCTTGGCAACCTAGGTGCGACCCGTTTACGTTAACTCCAGCCTTCCGGGGCCGGGGAGCGGCCGGGCCGGCGATGCGTTGCCGTTGCGCCGGGCCGGGCATCGAGGCCGACGGCGCCCCAACATGGGGATGAAGGGCAGGAGGACCGCTGGGACAAAAGGCTTGTGCCAGTTGCAATGGCCGGCGGGACCAGGGCGCATTCTCTTATCAAGACGAACCTGATCCGGGCTGTCGGGAACCGGCTGATGCGGCGGTCGTGCTTCATCTACGACGACACGCTGCAGGTCGTGGTGGGCGGCAACGTACGCTACCCCGACGCCTTTGTCGCGTTCGGCTTGTTTCCCAACACGGCGCGGCGCGCCGACAATCCGATCGTCGTGTTCGAGGTGCTGTCCCCCTCGACCGCGGTCATGGATCAGATCGTCAAGACGCTGGAGTATCGGGCGACGCCGTCGATCATGCGCCTGGTGCTGGTGGAGCAACGCCGCATCGAGGCCCTTGTCGAGGCGCGCGAGGACGACGGTTGGCGCGCAACCCTCTATACGGATCCGGCGGCAATGCTCGAAATGCCGGAGATCGGCATCAGCGTGCCGCTTCGCGAGCTGTACGAGGGAGTGATCGAGGCGTGACCGATTGCGACTACCTGGTCATCGGCGGCGGCACCGCGGGCTGCATCATGGCGGCGCGGCTGTCGGAGGATCCGGCGGCCAAGGTGATCCTGCTGGAAGCGGGGCCAGAAGACAGCGATCCCTGGATCCACATCCCAGCCGGCTATGCACGGCTATTCGCCAGCGGCAAGTTCGATTGGCGCTTCGCCACCGAACCGGAGCCGGAGCTCGGCGGCCGCCGGATCAACTGGCCGCGCGGCCGGGTGCTGGGCGGGTCGGGCTCGATCAACGGCCTCGTGTTCCTGCGCGGCTCGCCGCACGACTATGACCGTTGGGCGCAGGCCGGGGCCCGCGGCTGGTCGTTCGAGGACGTGCTGCCGACCTTCTGCCGGCTGGAGGACTGGCAGGGCATCCCCAGCCCGGCCCGGGGGCGCGGCGGACCGGTGCCGGTCAGCGAACCGCGCCAACTCTGCGAAGGCGCCTCGGCCTTCATCGACGCCTGTGTCGCGGCCGGGTTTCCGCGCCATGCCGACATCAACGCCGACGCCATCGAGGGCGTGGCGCCGATCCAGATGAACGTGCGCCGCGGCCGCCGCGTCAGCACTGCGCGGGCCTATCTGAAGCCGGCGCGCGGCCGGGCGAACCTCACTGTGCACACCCGCACCAATGTCAGCCGCATCCTGTTCGAGCAGGGCCGCGCCGTCGGCTGCATGGCCGAGCGGGACGGCGCGGGGCCGGAGCGGTTCTCGGCCCGGCGCGAGGTGATCCTGTGCGCCGGCGCCGTGGTGTCGCCCAAGCTGCTGATGCTGTCGGGCGTGGGCGACGGCGCGGCGCTGCAGGCGCTCGGGCTGCCGGTGGTGCTCGACCGGCCCGGCGTCGGGCAGAACCTGCAAGACCACCTCATCGCCCGGCTCGCCTTCCGCACCCGGCCGGCCGGGACAATGAACGAGCGCGCCGGCACCCTGCTGCGGCAGGCGATGATGGCCGCCGGCTACGCCTTGCATCGGAGCGGGCCGATGGCGGTCGGCGCCACCGAGGCGACCCTGTTCGCCCGGGTGACGCCGGGCGCCGAGGAGGCCGAGGTGCAGTACCAGTTCGTCAACTTCAGCCTCAAGCCGAATGCCGGCTACGTTTTGGCCGACCATCCCGGGTTCATGTTCAATTTCGGCCAATGCCGGCCCGACAGCCGCGGCAGCATCACCCTGCGCAGCCCCGACCCGGCGGCCGCGCCGGTGATCCATGCCAATTACCTGTCCGCGCCCACGGACCAGCGGGTGATGCTGGACGGCCTGAAGCTCGGCCAGCGGATCGCCGCCACCCCGCCCTTCAGCGACCTCGTGCTCGAGCCGTTGTGGCCCGATCCCGGTGAGCCCGTTGACGACACGGCCAAGCTGGATTTTATCCGGGCGACCGGCACCACGGTGTATCATCCCTGCGGCACCTGCCGGATGGGAGGCGACGATCGCGCCGTGGTCGACACGCGGCTTCGGGTGCGCGGAGTGGACGGACTGCGCGTGGTGGACGCTTCGGTGTTCCCGCTGGTGCCCACGAGCAACATCCAGCCGGCGGTGATGATGGTGGCCGAGCGGGCGGCGGCGATGGTCCGGGAGGATGCCGGCGCGCGAGTCCTGGCCGCTTAGCTCAAGACAGGCCGGCGGTTGATGCAGGCGGCGCGTCGGCCCGAAGCCTGGCCAGCAGCGCGTCCCGGAAAGCCGGCAAGCTTTTGTAGGTGGCGAGGCTCGGCGGCAACGCCTCCACCGCGCTCGCCAGGGTGGTGGCGGCGCCGGGCACGGCCAAGACCCGGGACAACCCGTAGCTGTGCACCCGGATCGCGAACAGGACGGCGCCGCTGCGGGGCAGCCGGGTCAGCGTTTGCCGCTCGACCCGGAGGAACAGGCGGTCGGCCACGTTGTCCGGCGTGAACGAGGGGTCGGCCGCTGCCCGGTGCTTGCCGCCGATCAGGAACAGCGCGCCATCGTCCACGATGCTCCAATTGAACCGCTCGGCCAGCTTGCCGGGCCGTAGCGCGACCATGAACCGGTCCACCGGCGCCGCCAGGCGGTCGGGGTAGAGCGGCACCGGGGCATGGACCGCCGCCAGCGGCCGCCCGATCTTCTCCTGCAGCAACCAACGGCTCGGGGCGCACAGCACGGCGGCGGCCAGCACCGGCGACGGACCTTGCGTATCGATCAGGCACAGATCCTCCTGCACCAGCCGGCCCGCCAATTCGAGCGGGTCGAATGGCGGGGCGTGCAGGTCCCAGCTTTCGCCGGTCAGGCGGTTGTGCAGCACCGGCCCAGTTCGTTCGAACCAGCCGGGATAGCGGCGCGGCAACAGATCGGCCAGCACGCCCAAAACGTCCTCCCGTGCAGCTTCCGAGCCCGGCGTTGCGGCGAACACCGCCTCCCGCTTGCGCGTGAGGCGATCGCGACGCTCGGCCATCTCGTCCGGGTAGCGGTCGTCGATCTCGAGGAGGTCGTCCGGCGACCGGGCGACAAGGCCCATCGCCATGCGGAACGGCGTCGCCTCGAACGGAAGGTGCAGGCGCTCTGGCGGCAGCGGCGGGACGACGCCGCCCGCCGCCGGCGCGTCAGGCACGGGCGTAGCGGGGCTTGGCTTGGCTGCGCGCGGCCGACCCGACCGGCTTGCCGGCCGGCGCCGCGGCTTCGATCCGTGGCTCGTGCGGGCCGGCGTCGCGGATGGCGACGCTGAACCGGGCGACCGCTTGGGGCACGATCTCGAACCGCGTATCGGTGTCGAATACGCGGATCGTGCCGATGTCGGCCTTGGTCACGTCGCCGAGGCGGCAGATCAGCGGGATCAGCCATTTCGGATCGGCGTTCTTGCGCCGGCCGACGGAGATGCGGAACCAGGCGCCGCCGACGTCCGCCCTGTGACTGGGCCGCTCGCCGGGCCGGTCGCGGGTCGGGCTGCGATCGTAGACCGGGCGGTCGGTGCGCGACGCGGCGGGCGCTTCGGTGAAGTTGTCCTCGGCGGTCGGCAGGCGGGCGCGCAGCGTGCGGGCGAGGGCGGCGGCGATGGCGTCGGGGCCGATCCGCTCCAGCAGCTTCTGGCCGAGCGCGACGTCGGCCTCGTTCGCATCGGCCACGAGGCCCGGGTCGGCCAACAGGCGCTCCTCGTCGCGCTCGGCGATCAGGCTGCGGCTGGGCGGGTCGGACCAGCCGGCGTCGATGCCGGCACTGAGGAAAAGCTGGTCGGCGCGGCGACGCTTGGCGAATGGCACCAGCACCACCGACGTGCCCTTGCGGCCGGCCCGGCCGGTGCGCCCGCTGCGATGCAGCAGCGTTTCCTTGTTGGTCGGCAGGTCGGCATGGATGACGAGGTCGAGGTCGGGCAGGTCCAGCCCGCGGGCCGCGACGTCGGTCGCGACGCAGACCGAGGCGCGGCCGTCACGCAGCGCCTGCAAGGCATGGGTGCGTTCGGCTTGGCTCAACTCGCCGCTGAGCGCGACCGCATTGAAGCCGCGCATCTGCAGCCGCTCATGCAGCCGCCGCACGTTGTCGCGGGTGGCGCAGAACACCAGCGCCGCCCGGCTTTCGAAGTAGCGCAGCACGTTGACGGCGCCGCGCTCGATGTCGTGCGGCGCCAGCAGCACGGCGCGGTACTCGATGTCAGCGTGCGGCTCGTTGCGGCGCACCGTGTCGATGCGTAACCCGTCCTGCTGGTAGCGCCGGGCCAGCGCGGCGATGTCCTTGGCGATGGTGGCCGAGAACAGCAGCGTGCGGCGGCCGGAGGGGGTGGCGTCGAGGATGAACTCGAGGTCCTCGCGGAACCCGAGATCCAGCATCTCGTCGGCTTCGTCGAGGATGACGGCGCGGAGCTGCGCCAAGTCGAGCCGGTTCCGCTCCAAGTGGTCACGCAGCCGGCCCGGCGTGCCGACGACGATGTGGCAGCCGGCCGCCAAGGCCCGGGCCTCGGCGCGCGCATCCATGCCGCCAACGCAGGAGGCGATCCGGGCGCCGGTTTCGGCGTAGAGCCATGTGAGCTCGGCCTTGACCTGCATCGCGAGCTCGCGGGTCGGCGCGACGACCAACGCCAACGGCGCCCCCGGCGCGCCGAACCGCTCCGCGTCGCCCAACAGGGTCGGCGCCACGGCCAGGCCGAATGCCACCGTCTTGCCCGAGCCGGTTTGCGCCGACACCAGCAAGTCGCGCTCGGCGGCCGTGGGGACGAGCACGGCGGATTGGACGTCGGTGGGTTCGAGATAGTCGCGTGCGAGGAGTGCGCGGCTCAGCGCCGGGTTCAGGTCAGGAAAAGGCATGGTCCCGATATGATGGCGGCCGCACCCGATTGAAAGCGCCGTTCGCGCGGGGCTGGGCGGCTATACCCATTCCCCGGCCCGCATCACCGGCTCGGCGGCGCCGCCGGGCAGCACGCCGTCGACGTCCACCTCGCCCGAGCCGATCATCCAGTCGATGTGGATGAGACTGGAATTGGCACCACGATCGGCGAGCTCGGCGTCGCTGGCGGTGGTGCCGTCCTTGAGGCAGGTGCGATAGGCCTGGCCGAGCGCGATGTGGCTGGCGGCGTTCTCGTCGAACAGGGTGTTGAAGAACAGCAGGCCGCTGGCGCTGATCGGCGAGGAATGCGGCACCAGCGCCACCTCGCCCAGTCGGCGAGCGCCGTCGTCGGTGCCGAGCACCTTCTGCAGCACGTCCTCGCCGCTGCTGGCATGGGCCTCGGTGATGCGGCCCGCTTCGAACGTCACGGCGATGTCGCGGATCAGGGTGCCTTGGTAGGACAGCGGCTTGGTGCTGCGGACCCGGCCCTCGACACGGGCGAGGTGGGGGGTGGTGAACACCTCCTCGCTGGGGATGTTGGGGTTGCAGACGATGCCGTTCTTGGCCGGCTCGGCACCGCCCAGCCAGAGATGGCCGTCGGACAGCCCGACGCGCAGGTCGGTGCCAGGGCCGCGGAAATGCAGCGCCTCGTATTGCTTGGCGGTCAGCAAGCTGGTGCGAGCGTGCAGGGCGGCGTTGTGTGTGGCCCAGGCGGCAACCGGGTCGGGCAAATCGACACGGGAGGCGGCGAAGATCGCGTCCCAGAGCTTGCTGACGGCCGCGTCCTCCTCGAGGTCGGGGAACATCAGTGCGGCCCAAGCCGGCGTCGCGTAGCATACGATCGACCAGTTGATGGCGAAGTTGGTGATCAGCTCGAGCGCCGGCCGGTAGGCGACGGAGCGGGCGCGGTTGGCCCGGGCGACGCGGTCGGGGTCTTGGCCGGACAACAGCGCCGGGTTTTCGCCACCGATCGCCATGCGCGCGGCCCCGGCGCGATAGGCGCTGGCCATGCCTTCGAACAGCCAAGCCGGCGCGTAGTCGAAGGCGTCGTCGGGCGCGTGCTGGAAGCGGCTGAGCGTCGCGGCGTCGTCGGTAAGCAGGGTCGTGACTTGGCTGGCACCGGCTTTGTAGGCGTGCTCGGTAATCCGCCGCACCAGCGGAACTGCCTGCAACGGCGCCGTCAGCACGAGTTCCTGGCCGTGTCGCAAGCCGAGCCCGACATTGACCGCGACCTGCGCCAAGCGGTCGAGCCGGGCTTCGTGAGTGGGGCGGACGGCGGCGACGTTCATGGGAAGCCTCGGATCGGTGTCGCGGCAGCTTACCGCAAATTGCGGTGCAGAGCCCAGGCGGCAAGCTGCGCCAACTCTTCCATCACAACTTGGTGTGGACCAGCCGGTTTGATCGGAGCGGCGGACGGTCGGTGAGATGATTTTGGCTCAAATCCCGGGACTCAATCGCGAAGCAAGAATGCGTTAACCAATTTGGTTCAGAATAAACGGGTCAGATCACCAGGATGCGAAGGGAACAGCTTACTGATCTTAGCTTTCGTTCTAATTGAACGAACAGGTTAGACAGCCCCGACCATTCATCCGGAGATCGCTGACGCTACGCCATCGTAGGAGCAACATTTTGAACACCGTTGAGCGTCCTCGTCCCGCCGAAATGGCCGCTGACATGGCCGGTCAACAGCCGCCCGGCCTTCTTGACGAGCCCGTCGAACGGCGCCGGGCGAAACGCTTGGACCAAGTCAGTCCGCAACTCATCCCGCTCTTGCGCGCCCCCGGATCGCTCGACCTGTCGCCGAGCGACGCGGACGAGGATCATTTCGGCGCGCCGATCCTCGGCATCTTGGTCGCCGTGCTGATCAGCATTCCGATGTGGTGCGGCGTCATCCTTGCAGCCCAGGCGATCGTCGGCTGACGACGACGCCCGCCGGCTGCGGCGTCCGGTCAGCGCGGTCCGGCTCGCCGACCGGCCGCCATCGCCGGCGCCCAGGCTGAGGCTCCGTTCGGGATTGGGCCGACACCCGGGTTCACCGGAAAGGCGGCCCGCCTCGATCGTTCAGCTTCGGTTCAGGCCGAGGGCATGAACCGGAACAGCTCGGTCTTTCCCTGGCGAGGGGCGGCGGTGAACTGGGCCATGTCCTGGATGTGCGAGGCGGTGACGTAGATCGACCCATCCTCGCCTTGCGCCATGCTGTCGGGCCAGCGAAGTCGTGGATCCTGGACGGCCATGCGCATGCTGCCGTCCGGCATCCGGCGCTTGACGCTGTCGTCCTCCGGGCTGGTGATCCAGAACCGGTCCTGCCGATCGATCCAATACCCGTCGGCAACGCAGGTGGCGCCGACGCGCTCGACCGCCGCCGCAACTCGCGCCGGCGGCAAGGCGCCATTGCGCAGGACGCTCGTCGGGATGCGGTACAGCGTCTTGCCGGTGAGCGCCTGCCAGTAGAGCTGAGTTCCGTCGACGTTGAGGGCGATCCCGTCGGCGGCGAACATCGGTCCCCGGCCGTCGGCCCGCTGCAACGGCTTGCCGCCAACTGCCACCTTCACCGTCTTTTCCACCTGGGTGCTCGGATGGCCGTCCAGCAGGCGCCGGACCTGCCCACTCGCGACATCGAGCACCAGCAGCGCGCCTCTCACGCCGCTATCGGTCAGGTAAGCAGTGCGCCCGTCCGGGCTGACCCGGATATCGTTGAGATAGCTGCCCTGCGGGCAAACGTTGCGGTTGAAGGGATACACCCGGACCACGCGGTCCCGGCCGAGATCCACCTTCACCACCTTGGGGCCGCCGTCCAGGTTGAACTCGTTCCCCGGCGCCGCCGGGTCGACGATCCACAAGAAACCTTGCGGATCGACCGTCACGCTCTGCACGCAGATGAAGTGGTTCGTGTTGGACAGCGGCGCCGCGTCGGTCCAGCGGTTCCATTCTGCATCCGGATAGGGACGCAGCGTGCCGTCCTTGCCGATTTCGGCGACCGACACCGCGACGTCCTGCTCCCAACGCGGGAAGTTCACGAAAATCCGGCCGGACGAAGCCACGGCCACGCCGGTCACCTGCGCGTCGAAGCTGGCGACGAGGTCGAGCGAGGCGGTCCGGTCCGTCGCCGAGGATTGGGCATGGGCGGCAAACGGCGCGGTCGCGAGCAGACCGGTCAAGGCGCGGCGCGTAATGGAACAGGTCGGCATCGGGCAACTCCAGGCGATCTGCGACAGCAGCGCCTCGCCGCATGCCGAGTTGCCCGTCGAGGCCGACCGTGCGGGACGTTCTCTCCGACACGTGACGCGGCACGTTCCGGGGTCGTCCGCTCACACTCAGGGCGTGGAGCGCGGCCCCCGCGTCCGCGCGCGCCAGACCAGGAACTCGCTGTAAAGGGCGCGGCGGCGTGCCGCCGTCGCACCGTCGAGGGTTTTGCCCGAGGCGATCAGGTAGGCCTCGAACTCCTGGCGCAGCGCCGCGGTCGCCTCGTCCGGAGCCGGGCCGGTTTGCAGCGCCGGCGGGTCGGGATCGCCGACGCCCGGCTCGGGCAGCTCGGCAAGCGCCGATG
Organism: uncultured Alphaproteobacteria bacterium; assembly: GCA_963752225.1. Taxonomy (GTDB): domain Bacteria; phylum Pseudomonadota; class Alphaproteobacteria; order Acetobacterales; family Acetobacteraceae; genus JBBROS01. Next base: position 91,188 of record CAVVXS010000008.1, read on the forward strand.
TGGTGTCCAGCTCGGCCACATCGGACGGCTCGACGAACACCAGCACGGCCGCGAACGCCAGGGCTGCGAGCCCGACTGCCACGCCGCCCACGATCGCGACCCGGGTCGGCGTGCCGCGCGCCCAGACCGAGCGCATCAGGGCCCGGACGCTGTTGTCCGGCTGCGGCAATGGGCCTTGCGGCGGCGGCGCGAACGCGGAGGCCGGCAGTGCGACGATGCCGGTCGCCTCCGGTTCCGCGGGACGATACTGCTCCAGCATCGCGGTCTGCTCGTCGAAGCCGGATTCGGGATCGTCCAGCAGCGGCCGGAACTCCGGCCGGCCGACGAACAACACCTGCAAGCGGGGATCCGCGTCCGGAAAGTAGGCGGCGGTGCGGCTGAAGAAGCGCAAAACCTCGGGGTGCAGCGTCTCTGCCCGCTCGATCACCAGCACGACGCGGGTCTCACCGCCGCGGCGCTCGGCGATGCGCCGGATCAGCCGCACCGGGTCGGCGGCGAGGCCATCGGCCGGGCCTTGGATCACCTGGATCAGCAGCCGCTCGAGCGTGAGCCGAGCCCGCAGCGGGTTGGTCGCCCGAGCGAACCGCGTATAGGGGTCGGCCACCGTGTCCAGCAGCACGTCGAGCGCAGCGGCCCGCTGCCCGTCGTTCTCGGCCAGCAGCAGGCTGAACGGATGCCCGGCTTGCAGCGAGGCCACGGCGTTCGTGCTCGCCGCCGCCCAGAGATGCGCCTGGTCGGCTTGGTCGAGATCGTCCGGACGCGGCCCGCGCATGCCGGTCAACCGGTCAGGCCGGCGCCGTGGATCGGCGGGGCTCATCGCCCCGGCTCAACCCCTTGGCAGCCAGCGCTTCGAGGTAGGCCGTCCACCGCCGATCGTGCTCGCGGCTCAAGGTGTAGAGGTAGACCCAGGTGAAGATGCCGGTGTCGTGGCCGTCGCTGAAGCGCAGCCGGACGGCGTAGCGTCCCACCGGCTCGGCGCCCTCGATCCGCACCGACGCCTTGCCGGGCACGATCTTGCGCTCGTCCGGCCCATGCCCCTGCACCTCGGCGCTCGGGCTCTCGACGCGCAGGTATTCGGCCGGCAACACGGCGTGCAGCCCGTCATCGAAGTCCACCTCGAGGCAGGCCGGTTCGCGCCGAACCCTCAATTCGACGGGCTGCGGCGCCGCGGTCACGGCGGGAACGGCAGGTCGAGGGGCCGGGCTTCTTCGGCCAGCATGATGGGAATGCCGTCGCGCACGGGGTAGGCGAGGCCGGCCTGGGTGCTGACCAACTCCTGCCGCACCGGGTCCCAGCGCAGCGGGCCGCGGGTGACCGGGCACACCAGGATCTCGAGCAAGCGCCGGTCGATGGCGGGGGCCGGCGGCGGCAGACCGCTCATGCGGGCCGGACCGTCAGGTGGCCCGCCGGCCGGACTGGCCGAGGTCGGCGTCATGCGCGCCCATCATCAGCAAAGCGAGCAGCGTCTGCGCCCGTTCAGCGTCGGTTTGCGCTTCCAGCAGGGCCTGCTTCTCCGGCGGCTCGAACGGGCAGACCATGGCCAGGGTGTTGACCAGGGCAGCGTCCGGCATCTCGTCAATCGCTTCCCAGTTCGCGTCGAAGCCGTGCGCCTCGAAGTAGGAGCGCAGGGCCGCCAGCAAGCGAGCCCGGTCGATCGCCGGTTGGCTGCTGCCGCCGAGGTCGAGCTCGAACCGCGCCAGGTCGCCGCGGACCCGCCGGTAGCCGCGGAACACCTCGAGTTCGACCTGCACCCCGAACCTGATCAACCCGGTCAGGGTGATCAGGTAGCGTCCGTCATCGGTTTCGCTGAACGAAGACACGCGGCCGAGGCAGCCGACCCGATACAAGGCCGGGCCGCTGGGAGTCTCGGCGCGGCTTTCGTCGGGCTGGATCATACCGATCACCCGCCCCGCCGAGAGCGCGTCGTCCACCATCTGCAGGTAACGTTTTTCGAAGATGTTCAACGGCAGCTTCCCCCCGGGCAGCAGCAGCGCGCCGCTCAAGGGGAAGACAGGGAACTCGGCCGGGAGGTTTTGCGGCGGCCTGGCCACGGCGTCAGCGGAACAGCAGGGCGGATAGCTTGCGCCGCGCCGCGAGGGTGGACGGGTCCGACAAGCCCCAGGCTTCGAAGAACTTCAGCAGCTGCATGCGGGCCCCGTCCTCGTTCCAGGTCCGGTCACGCTTGACAATCTCCAGCAGCGCCGCCGCGGCCTCCTCCCGCTTGCCGGTCGCGTTCAACGCCGTGGCGAGGTCGTAGCGCGCCTGGTGGTCGTCCGGGTTCGCCGCCAGCCGCGCCTCGAACTGCTGCAACTGGGAGGCAGCTTGGCGGCCTTCCTTAGCCAGTGCCAGCGCACTGCGGGCACCGGCGATCTCGGCGTGGTCACGGAGCGAGTCCGGCACCTGTTCGAGCGCGTCCTCGGCCTGGTCCTCGGCCCCCATCGCCATCAGCGTGCGGATCAGGCCGGCCCAGCCGTCGGGGTTCTCCGGCTCCTCCTGGAGCATCGCGCTGTAGAGGCCGCCCGCCTCCTCGAACTGCCCTTCGTCGAAGGCGGCGCGCGCTTCGGCCAGCAAATCGGCGGCCGGCATGCTGCCGCCGGCCACCTTCAGCAGCGCCTCGACGACGCGCTTGACTTCGCTTTCCGGCAGTGCGCCCTGGAACACGTCGGCAATTTGGCCCTGCCAGAACGCGGCCACCGTCGGCACCGACTGCATCGGCAGGCCGAGCTGCGCCAACTGCTGCACCAGCGCCCGGTTCTGATCGATGTCGATCTTGACCAGCTTGATCCGGCCGCCCGCGGCCTTGACGACCTTCTCCAGCGTGGGCGTGAGCTGCTTGCAGGGGCCGCACCAGGTCGCCCAGAAGTCGACCAGCACCGGCACCTGGCGTGACGCCTCGATGACGTCCTGCATGAACGTCGCCTGGGTGCCGTCGACGATGGTCGCGCCGGCGCCGGCGCCTGACGGGGCGGCTGGGGCCGGGGCGCCGGCCGCAGAGCCGGGTCGGGGGGCGGGCTGCCGGGGCTTCTGGCCAATCAGCATGTCCATGATGCGTATCCTGTCGTGTCGTGATGCGACGCTCGGGGGCGCCCTACGATGGCGTGATCTGGCGCCATAGATGTTCCCGACCCTCGGCTTGTGCAAGCGTGACGTGCGGGTTCGGCGATCAGCCCGGAGCGCCGTCCGGGAACGCAGCCGCCATCAGGGCGGCGGCATAGGCGGTCTGCGGCGCGCGGAAGATCGCCTCGACCGGCCCTTGCTCGACGATGCGCCCGGCCTGCATCACCGCGACCCGGTGCGACATGGCCCGCACCACGGCAAGATCGTGGCTGATGAACAGATAGGCCAGGCCGTGCCGGGCCTGCAGGCCGCGCAGCAGCTCGACGATCTGGCCCTGCACCGAACGGTCGAGCGCGCTGGTCGGCTCGTCCAGCACCACCAGCGCGGGCTTCAGCACCATGGCGCGGGCGATGGCGATACGCTGCCGCTGGCCGCCGCTGAACTCGTGCGGGAACCGCCCGGCGGCGTCGGCGGGGAGACCGACCTCGGCGAGTGCGGCGGCGACCCTCGTGTGGTACTCGGCGCGGGGCAGGCGCCGTTCGTGGACGCGCAATCCTTCGGCGACGATGGCGCCGACGCTCATGCGCGGGTCGAGGCTGCCGAACGGGTCCTGGAACACGATCTGCATGCGCCGCCGCAGCGGGCGCACCCGCGCTTCGGGCCAGGCGGACACGTCTTGCCCGAGCACCACCACGCGCCCGAGCGCCTCCTGTAGCTTGAGCAGCGCGAACCCCACCGTGCTCTTGCCGGAGCCGCTCTCGCCGACCAAGCCAAGCGTTTCGCCTTGGCGGAGGTCGAGGCTGACGCCATCCACGGCCCGCACGATCGAGACGACCCGGCGGAGCAGCCCGCGGCGGACCGGGAAGTGCACGCGCAGATCCTCGACCGCGGCGGCCGGGACGGCGTCGTTCGGAACCGGCGCCGGCGCGCCGTGCGGCTCGGACGCCAGCAGCATCTGCGTGTAAGGGTGCTGCGGCCGCGCGAACACGGACCCGGCGGCGCCTTGCTCGACGATGCGGCCGTCCTTCATGACCGCGACCCGGTCGGCGACCCGGCGCACCACGTTGAGGTCGTGGCTGATCAGCAGCAAAGCCAGGCCGCGGCGGCGGCGCTCGGCCGCCAGCAGGTCGAGGATGCCGGCTTGGATGGTGACATCGAGCGCCGTGGTCGGCTCGTCGGCGATCAGCAGCTTGGGATCGTTGGCGAGCGCCATGGCGATCATCACCCGCTGCCGCTGGCCGCCGCTCAATTGGTGCGGGAAGGCTTCGAGCCGGCTGTCGGCGTCGGCGAAGCCGACCTGGCGCAGCAGGGCGGCGGCGGTGTCCCGGGACGCCGGCCGGCCGTGCAGCGTCAGCGCCTCGGCCACCTGCCGCCCGATGCGGTGCAGCGGGTTGAGGCTGGTCATGGGTTCCTGGAACACCATGCCGGCCACCGCGCCGCGCGCTTGGCGCAGCCGGGCCGGGGGGGCGTCCAGCATGGACGTGCCGTCCAGCTCGATGCGCCCGGCGGCGACCGCCCCCGGCGGCAGCAGCTGCAAGATCGACAGCGCGGTCAGCGACTTGCCCGAGCCGCTCTCGCCGACCAGAGCGAGTGTTTCGCCACGGTCGAGCGTGAAGCCGACATCCTCGACGACAGTCTTTTCGCCGAAGCGGACCGTGAGGCCGGAGACACTCAGCACGAACGCAGCCCGGCCCGGGTCAAAGGCGGGGGTCGAGGGCGTCGCGCACGGCTTCGCCGATGAAGATCAACAGCGTCAGCAGCCCGCCCAGCACGACAAAGGCGGTGATGCCGAGCCAGGGCGCCTGCAGGTTGTCCTTGCCTTGCGACACCAACTCGCCGAGCGACGGCGAGCCGGGCGGCAGGCCGAAGCCGAGGAAGTCGAGGCTGGCGAGCACCGTCACCGAGCCCGATAGCGTGAACGGCAGGAAGCTCAACACCGCCACCAAGGCATTTGGAAGAATATGCCGGGCCATGATGGCGCCGTTGCTGACGCCGAGCGCGCGGGCGGCGCGCACGTAGTCGAGGTTGCGCCCGCGCAGGAACTCGGCCCGCACGACCCCGGTCAGCGACATCCAGGAGAACAGGAGCAGGAAGCCGAGCAAAATCCAGAAGCTCGGGACCAGGATGCTGCCGAGGATGATGAGCAAGAAAAGCTGCGGCATGCCGGACCAGATCTCGATGAAGCGCTGAAACAACAGGTCCACCAAACCGCCATAGAACCCTTGCACGGCGCCGGCGGCGATGCCGACCACCGACGACACCACCGACAGGGTGAAGCCGAACAGCACGCTGATGCGGAACCCGTAGATTACCCGGGCCAGCACGTCGCGAGACTTGTCGTCGGTGCCGAGCGGATGCTCCCAAGACGGCGGCGAAGGCGCCGGCAGGTCCTTGACCAGGGTGTTGTGGCGGAACCGCAACGGCGGCCAATGGATCCAGCCGTCGGCTTGGATGTGCTGCTGCAGGCTGGGGTCGGTGAAGTCGGCCTCGGTCGGCAGCAGGTCGTCGCCGAACGCATCTTCGGAATAGTCGCGCAGGACGGGCGCGAAGGACTGGCCGTGGAAGCGGACCAGCAGCGGCCGGTCGTTGGCGACGAACTCGGCGAACAAGCAGATCACGAACAGGATGGTGAACACGATCAGCGACCACCAGCCGCGCCGGTGCGAGCGGAACACGGCGAGCCGGCGCCGGGTGATCGGCGTCACTTGCGCGCCTCGAAGTCGATCCGTGGGTCGACGACGGTGTAAAGCAGGTCGCCGACGATCTGCATCACCAGACCCAGCAGGGTAAAGATATAGAGCGTGCCGAACATCACCGGGTAGTCGCGGCGCAGCGCGCTCTCGAAGCCGAGCAGGCCGAGGCCGTCGAGCGAGAACACGATCTCGACCAGCAGGGCGGAGCTGAACAGGATGCCGATGAACGCCGCCGGGAACCCGGCGACGATCAGCAGCATGGCGTTGCGGAACACGTGGCCATACAGGACCCGCTGCTCGCCGGCGCCCTTGGCCCGGGCAGTCAGCACGTATTGCTTGCGGATCTCCTCGAGAAAGCAGTTCTTGGTCAGGATCGTCAGCCCGGCGAAGCCACCCGCCACCAGCGCCACTGTCGGCAGTACCGATGTGCCAGGCGTAGTCGGTGATCCGCGCGGGCCAGGACCAGGCCTCGGCCCCGGAACTCGTCAGGCCGCGCAGCGGGAAAATCTGCAGGTAACTGCCGCCCGCGAACAGCACCACCAGCATGATCGCGAACAGGAAGGCGGGGATCGCGTAAGCGACCAGCACGACGGCGGAGGTCGCGACGTCGAATGCGGTGCCGTTGCGCACAGCCTTGCGGATGCCGAGCGGGATGGAGACGAGGTAGACCAGCAAGGTGGACCAGAGGCCGAGCGACAGGCTGACCGGCAGCTTCTGGCCGATCAGCCCGATCACGCTGCTGTCGCGGAAGAACGAGCGGCCGAAGTCGAACGACAGGTAGTCGCGCACCATCCGCACGAACCGCTCCGGCGCCGGCTTGTCGAAGCCGAAGGAGCGCTTCAGCGCCTCGATCTGGTTGGCGTCGAGCCCGCGGCCGCCGCGATAGCCGCCGCTGTCGCTGGTGGCGCCGGTGATCCGGGCCGTCGAGTCGACCCCGGCGCCGCCGGCGCGCGCCTCGGCCATGGCCTGCTCGACCGGGCCGCCTGGGGCGAACTGCACCACCGCGAAGTTGATGGCGATGATGCCGAGCAGGGTGGGGACCAGCAGCAGGAGACGGCGGAGGATGTAGCTGGCCAAGCGGTCTCCCGATGCGGCGGCACGCGCCCGTGTCGATGGCATGCGGCGCCGCGGGAGATCAAGCCCGCGTGTTGCAGGACGGGGTGCTCGCCGGGCCGGCTGCCCGCGGCCGGGGGTGCGCCGGCCCGAACCGGCGGCGCCGGGCGACGTTGACCGCCGGCGAAACGGGAGGCGAGGCGATGGCGAAATTGCCGAAGAAGGGCGACAAGGTGAGCTGGGGCACGTCGCAGGGCGGCACCCACGGCACGGTCGAGAAGGTCGTGACATCGACGACCAAGGTAAAGAGCCACGTCGCCAAGGCCACAAAGGATGCGCCGCAGGTGCTGGTGAAAAGCGACAAGACCGGCGCTGAGGCGGTGCACAAGCCCGAGGAGCTGAAGCGCCGCTGAAGCGCTTCCCGAGCCGATCGGCTCCGGAGCAGCGCTCTCGAACGGAATAGATCGAGCAACTTGATCCGTCCGAACCGATCCCGTTCGGGCGGATGGGTGCTGTCGCTGATCGCTCGGCGATGGCGCCCGTCAAACGCTCGGAGCGGGCGTGAAAACGGTGGGAAAGGGCTGCCGTAACGCATCCGGCACGGGGGCCGGGTCCGTAAGATCGGGGCGAGGCCGAGCGGCTCCGCGTTGGACGGAGTGCGGCCCTGATCGAGCGGATAGAACGAAGTGCGGTCACGCTCGAGTTGCGGCCCGACGCCGAACCGGCCCTCGCCACGGCCTTGGCCGGCATGGGACTGCACCTCCCGCGGGCCGGCCGCTTCACCGAAACAGGCGGCTTGCTGCTGGCGCGCGCCGACCCGTTTCGGGTGATGGCCTTGCGGACCGGCCCGGGCGCGCTGCTGCGGGCGGAGTTGGCGCCGCTCGGATCGCTGGTCACGCTGCGGGACGAGCCGGATGGCGGGCTCGGCGTCCGCTTGTCCGGGCTGGGCGTGGCGGCTCGGCTGCGGCTGCTGCTGCCGCTCGACCTGCATCCCGAGCGGTTCGGCAGCGGGCGCTGCGCCCGGGTGGTGGTGGCGCACCTCAGCATCATCGTGCTGCGCCACCGGATGGAGGAGTTCGAGTTGCAGTGCGGCCACGCGTATGCGGAGAGCTTCTTCCGCAGCGTCGTGGCGGCAATGGCGGCCATCATCGCCTGACGCTATAACCGGCCGCGTGCGCCCTTAGCTCAGTTGGATAGAGCGGCGGCCTTCTAATCCGCATGTCGGGGGTTCGAATCCCTCAGGGCGCGCCACCTGAATATGTCCGGCCCGTGCCGCTTGATCGCGACGTTTCGGCCGCGTCGCCGGGGCAGTCGGGCCGATCGGGCGTAAATCCTCGCCTGACGGTGGTCGCTCGACCCGCGGTTTGACACGGCATCCGGGATGCGACAGACGGGCGGCCGCGAACCGGGCGGGCAACTCCGCCGCCGGCCTCAAGGTGAAAGCAGGCCACCGGCCTGACGGCGGACGCAGGCGATGCCGCCCCGCCGACAACCGCACGGCTTCGAACCGGGCGAGGGGAGGTGCAGATGGCAGACAGCGACGACATCCGGTATGCCCTCCGCATCCCTAGCGCCCGGCCTGCTGACCGCGAGGTGCTGGAATTGGATGCGTCCATGGCCGAGCGGGTGGTCCGGCGCTCGGCGGGGCGGGCGCGGTGGCGGCCGCTGCTGTATTCTTGGCTCGCGATCCTCGTGGTGGTCGGGGTCGGCGGCGGCATCTTGGAGCAATTGGGGCCGCTGCCGCAGCGCCCGCGGCCCCGTGGCGGATCCGGTGGCAGCCCGGCCGCACTCGACCCGGCGATCACGGCGCCGCCGTTCCTTGCGGGCGCATACGTTGCCGAGCCCGACCCGCCGCCCCGGCCGGCGCCGGCCGGGGTGGCAACGCCGCCACCGCCGCCGGCGGTCAGCCGCGTCCCGACGCCCGCCGCTCCGCCGACGCTCACACCCATACCTGCGCCGGGGCAGTCGCCGGGGCCGTCACCCCTGCCGGCAGCCATTCCGGGACCCACCGCGGCGCGGCCCGGCGGTGGCGGCGACAAGCCAGCGCCGCCGGACCCGAAGCCGGCCGATGCGGATCGGAAGGCTGCCGAGGCGAGCGACCGGGTGGTGGTCATCGTGCACCCGGCCGGGCCGGATGACGGCAAGGCGATCGCGCAGCAATTGGCGACGCGGGCCGGATTGCCGCCCGACCAAGTCGAAACCGGCGAGGCCGCGACGCAGGTGCCGCGCGCGACCGTGCGGTTCTACGCCGCCGAGGACCACGCGCTGGCCCGCCGCCTCGGCAACGAGCTCGGCGGCATGGGCTACACCTGGCAGATCGAAAACCAGGCCGGCCGGCCGGCCGGGCGCCGCCGCGGGGTTGACGTGTTCCTGCCCCGGCGCTGAGCCCGGTTCGCCGCGTCAACGCACCTGCCCACTCAGCCGCGCGCGTCGGCGGCGCCGGCGAGAGTCGCCCGCGGCAGCACCAGGTTCGCGATCGTGGCGACGGCGACGTTCAGCACCACCGCGATCAGGCCGACATAGATCGTGTAGGTCGTGCCGCCGATGTTGATGGCGTGCAGCGGCTTCAACCCGTCGGTCCATGACAGGTAGCTGCCGCCGAGAAAGCCCACCAGCCAGCCGAACAGCAGCGGCGGGGCGCGGAACCAGCGCGAGTAGAGTCCAAACACCACCGCCGGAAACGTTTGCAGGATCCAAAGCCCGCCCAGCAGCTGCAGATCGAGCGCGTATTGAACCGGTGCGAACAGGATGAACGCCAATGCGCCCAGCTTCACCACCAGGCTGGTGAGCTTGGCTACGCGCGCCTCGCCCGCCGGGGTGACGGCCGGGTCGATATAGGCCTTCCACACATTGCGGGTGAACAGGTTGGCGGCGCCGATCGACATCACCGCCGCCGGAACCAACGCGCCGATCGCGATGGCGGCGAAGGCGAAGCCCGTGAACCAGGGCGAGAACAGTGCCTTGAACAGGGCCGGCACCACGTCGTTCGGCGTCGCCACCTTCACGCCGGCCGCGTGGCCCATGTAGCCGAGCAGGGCGATGAGCCCGAGCAGCAGGGTGTAGGCCGGCAACAGGATCGCGTTCTTGCGGATAGTCTGCGCCGAGCCGGATGCGAAGATGCCGGTCAAGGTATGCGGGTACATGAACGCGGCGAGCGCCGAGCCGAGTGCCAGCGTGGCATAGGGCAGCATCTGCGCCGGGCTCAGCAGCAGGCCGCCCGCGCCCTTGGCCTTGAAGGCGCTGTCGGCGGCCGCGAACACCGCGCCGTAGCCGCCGAGCTTGGCCGGGATCAGCGCCACCGCCGCCAGCACCACGACGTAGATCATCACGTCCTTCACGAACGCGATCAGCGCCGGCGCCCGCAGCCCGGACGAGTACGTGTAAAAGGCGAGGATCAGGAAGGCGGCGACCAGCGGCAACTCGCCCTGCAAGCCGAGCGCCTTGATCACCACCTCCATGCCGACGAGCTGCAGCGCGATGTAAGGCATGGTGGCGAGCAGCCCGGTCATCGCGACCGCCAGCTCGAGCCAGCGCGAGCCGTAGCGGCCGTACACCACGTCCGCCGCCGTCACATAGCCGCCCGCATGCGCGGCCTGCCACAGCAGCGGCATGATCAGGAACACGATCGGGTAGACGATGATGGTGTAGGGCAGGGCGAAGAAGCCATAGGCGCCGACGGCGTAGACGAGCGCCGGGACGGCGATCACGGTGTAGGCGGTGTAGAAGTCGCCGCCGACCAGGAACCAGGTGATCCAGGTGCCGAAGTTGCGGCCGCCCAGCCCCCATTCGTCCAGATGCGCGGCGTCGTCGGCCCGGCGCCAGCGCGACGCGAAGAAGCCCATCACCGTGACCAGCAGGAAGAACCCGGCGAACACCGCCAGCGCGGTCCAGTCCACGTCCCCGCCGAGCACGCTCATCGGCGCGTCTCCTCTTCCGGATGCGGGGTGTTGCGGTAGACGAGCCAGGTCAGGAACGCCGTAACCGGCACCCAGGCGAGCTGGTACCAATAGAAGAAGGGGAAGCCGAACAGGCTGGGCTCGGCGATGTTGTAGGACGACACCCAGAGCAGGCCGACGAACGGCACCAGCAATAAAATCCACATCGGCCCTGTCCTCCCGCGTTCGCCGTTGCCGGCGAGCAAAAGCCAGGGCGGGAACCCGGTCAAGCGCACGGGGGCGCGATCAGGCGTGGCCGGCGCCGAACCGGTTGGGCGGCCGGGCCAGGCCGAGGTGATCGCGCAAGGTCGTCCCGGCATAGGCGCGGCGGAACAGGCCGCGGCGCTGCAACTCGGGGACGACCAGGTCGACGAACAGCTCGAGCCCGCCCGGATGGAACGGGGCAAGGATGTTGAAGCCGTCGCAGGCGCCCCCGGTGAACCATCGCTCCATCTCGTCGGCAATGTCGGCGGCGGTGCCGACCAGCGTCCAATGGCCCCGCGCCAGCAGCATGCGATGTGCAATCGCCCCCAGCGTCAGCCCATCGCGGCCGAGGCCGCGGATCATCTCCAGCCGACCGACCTCGCCCTGCATCGACGGCAGCTCCGGCAGCGGGCCGTCGGGCGGGAACCCGGACAGGTCGTGCTGGACCAGGTCGGACAGGTACGGGATCGCAAGTTCGGCCGGGGTCAGCGCTTGCAGCCGGTCGTAGCTCGCCTGCGCCTCGGCCCGGGTGCGGCCGACCACCGGCATCAGGCCGGGCAGGATCTTCGGCGCCCCGGCGGCGCGTCCGGCGCGCTCGGCGGCCGCGCGCAGGGCGGCGGCGCGGGCCTGGGCGGCCGCGAGATCCGTGTTGACGGTGAACACCATGTCGGCGACGCCGGCCGCCAGCGCCTGCCCGTCACCGGAGGTCCCGGCCTGGATCAGCACCGGGTGGCCTTGCGGCGGCCGCGACACGTTGAGCGGGCCGCGCACCGAGAAGAAGGTGCCGTCGTGGTCGAGGTGGTGCACCAGCGCCGGGTCGGCAAAGCGCCCGGTGGCCTGGTCGGCGACGATGGCGCCATCGTCCCAGCTGTCCCACAAGCCGCGCAACACGTCGACGAACTCGGCGGCGCGCCGGTAGCGGGCGGCATGGTCGAGCAAAGGCGCGCGGCCATGATTGCGCGCTTCCTGCTCGGTCGACGAGGTGACGATGTTGATCGCCGCCCGGCCGCCGCTCAGGTGATCGAGCGTCGCGAAGCCGCGGGCGACGGCGTAGGGCTCGTGGAACGTGGTCGACACGGTGGCGGCCAGGCCGATCCGGCGGGTGACCGCGGCCAAGGCGCCCAGCAGGACGGTCGGCTCCGGGCGGATCGTGACGGTATGGCCGATCACTTCGGGATAGGTGTCGTTGATGCCGACGCCGTCGGAGAAGAACACGAAATCGAAGCATCCGCGCTCGGCGGCTTGCGCCAGCCCGGCGTAGAAGCCGAGGTCGAGCAGCCCGTTCGGCGGGGTGCCGGGGTGGCGCCATGCGGCGATATGGTTGCCCAGGTTGAACAGGAATGCGCCCAGGTGCATCTGCCGCCCGCCCGGGGCGGCGCCGTCCGTGTCGTTCATCGCCGCCCACCTGCGTTCGGTCGGGCCGGGTCTTACCGCGGCCCTTCTCCGCCGGGAACCCTCGCACCCGGCTGCGTGGTGCGCCGGATCACCAGCCGCGCCGGCAAGGTTTCCAGCACGCCGCGCCGGGCCTCGGCCGCCGCGCTTTCGTCGAGGATCAGCCGCAGCGTGCGGCGGATCATGGTCGGCACGTCCTGGTCGAAGCTCGTCAGCTCGTAGGGCGCCCAGGCATCGAGGCCGATATTGTCGTAGCCGAGCACCAGCATATCGCCGGGCGCATGCAGGCCGGCTTGTCGCAGCCCGTCGAGCAGCCCGAGCGCCATCAGGTCGTTGGCGCAGGCGACCGCCTCGATGCGCGGGGCGGCGCGGAGCAGCGGCTCGGACGCCGCCAAGCCGCACCCATAGGAGAAGTCGCCGGGCAGCAGGAGCGGCGCCTCCTGCCGGAGATGACGGAGTTGGCGCACGAAGCCTTCCTGCCGGTCCGCGGGCGCCGGGCTGTCGAGCGGGCCGCCGAGGAAGGCGAAGCGGCGGGCGCCGGCGGCCAGCAGGTGGTCGGCTGCGGCGGCGCCGGCGGCCAGGTTGTCGAGCGAAACCGAAGACACCCAGGGCGCGCGGATCCGCCCGTTGAAGCACACCACCGGGATGCGCAGGTCCGCGAGCGCCCGCGCAGTGGCCGGCGACAGCACCGTCAAGGCGCTGACCAGCGCATCCACCCGGTAGCCGGCGATCCGGTCGAGCACTGCGTCGAGCGCATAGTCGCTGTCGAGCTGGATCAGCACGACCTGCTGCCCGGCGTCCTGCAGCGCAGCGGTGAATTGCTCCAGCACCGCGGCGTAGAACGGGTTGGTCACCGCGCCGACCGCCACCGCCACCAGGCGCGAGCGGTTCGACATCAGCGCTTGCGGCAGGAAGTTGGGCCGGTATCCGAGCGTTCGGGCCGCGTTCAGCACCTTCTCCCGGGTGGCCGCCGACACGCTCGCACCGGCCGTGAAGGTGCGCGACACCGCCGACGGCGACACGCCTGCGGCCTGGGCCACCTCGGTCGATGAAACGTAGCGCCGGCCGGGCAACGCGTGATCCTCCCTGAGGCTCCCGTTTGAGTGACGCGGCGTCGATTTGCAAGGCCTTGCAAATCCCATGGTGCAGTGCACAATTGCTTGGCGTTGCAACGGCCGTTCCGGGCGTTGCAGTGCCGGTGAAAGGATCACCCCCATGCCTATGCCACCCCCGTGTGCGTTTCTGCCGCAAAGCTCCGACCGGGCGCTCGAGCGCGCCCGCCTATGGTTCGGCCTGCTTGCGGCGGCGCTGACCGTCGGCTGCCTGGCCGTATTGCCCGTGCTGGGGAGCTAGCCGTGTCGTTGCCGTTGCTCGCGTTGGCGCTGGCGTCGTTCGGCATCGGCACCACCGAGTTCGTCATCATGGGCCTGCTGCCGGACATCGCCGACGACCTGCAAGTCAGCTTGCCCGGCGCGGGCATGCTGGTGTCCGGCTATGCGCTCGGCGTCGCGCTCGGCTCGCCACTGGTGGCGATCGCAATGGCCCGGCTGCCGCGCAAGCAGGCGCTGCTCGGGCTGATGGCGCTGTTCGTCGTCGGCAACCTCGGGTGCGCGATGGCCCCCGATTACCGGCTTCTGATGGTCGCCCGCATCGTCACCTCGCTGGCGCACGGCGCGTTCTTCGGTATCGCCTCGGTGGTTGCCGCCGGGCTCGTGCCGCGCGAGCGCCGGGCTCAGGCGGTGGCGTTCGTGCTGTCCGGGCTGACGCTCGCCAACGTGCTGGGCGTGCCGTTCGGCACCGCGCTCGGCCAGCAAGCCGGATGGCGCTCCACCTTCTGGGTGGTGTCGGCCGTCGGCGTCCTTGCGGCCGCTGCGATCGCCTGGGCGCTGCCGGCCGGGCTTGCCGGAACCAAGGACGGGTTGGCCCGGGAACTCGGCGCCTTGCGGCATTGGCGGGTCGCGCTGCCGATGGCGCTGAGCATGCTGGCGTCGATCAGCATCTTCAGCGTGTTCACCTACATCACGCCGCTGCTGCGTGAGGCGGCCGAGCTTTCGGCCCATGCGGTGACCCTGACACTGCTGCTGTTCGGCGTCGGGCTGACGGTCGGCAACCTGCTCGGCGGGCGGCTGGCGGATTGGCGGCTGCGGCCGGCGGTGGCGGGCAGCTTTGCGCTGCTGATGCTGGTGCTGGTGCTGTTCACCTACACCAGCCGGTTCGCCGGCCCGGCGGTTGCAACCGTCACACTGTATGGCGCGCTCGCGTTTGCGTTGATCTCGCCGCTGCAGATGTGGGTGGTCGATGCCGCGCGCGACGCGCCCAACCTCGCCTCGACGCTGAACCAAAGCGCGTTCAACCTGGGCAACTCGATCGGCGCCTGGGCCGGCGGCGCCGCGCTGACCGCCGGGGTCGCCTATCGCGAGCTGCCCTGGCTCGGCGCCTGCTATGCCGCGATTGGGCTCAGCCTCGCGGTGTTCGCCATGCTGCCCCGGGAACACGTCGCTGCCTGAACCAAACCTGCTGCATCAGGACGAGGTCGGCGGGCGGCGGTAACAGGAGCGCGCCGGGCTTAACGGGCGGCCAGGGCGTCGGCCAGCAGGTCGGCAAGGCCGGGGCCGGTGTCGTAGGGGTTCTCGCCGCGGTCGCGCAGCACCGTGTAGCCGTCGCCGCCGTTGCGGACGAAGTTGTTGGTGGCGACCAGATACTGGCCGGCGGGGTCGAGTGGCGACCAGGAGCCATCGGCCGCCTCGATCACGATCGAGCCGCCCTCGAGGCGCAGGCCCGACCATTGCGCAAATCCGCCGCGCCCCAGCATCGCCAGGCCGTGCCGGACGGTGTCGGTCAGGTCGGCCCCGCTCAAGGTGGTTGTCGCCAGGGTGTTGCCGAACGGCATGGTGTCGAGCACCTGGCCCAGGCTGACCGGCCCGGCCGGCAATCCCACGCGCAATCCGCCGGCGTTCATCAAGCCGACCGCATGTCCGTGGGTCGCCCGGCGTAAGGCGGCGGCCACCAGCTCGCCCAGCGGGCAGGGTGCCAGGCGGCAAGTTGCGACGTCGAGCGGCTGTTCGAGCGTCGCGACCGGCCGGTTGCGCAGCTCGGCCAGCGGGGCGGCGAAGCGGGCGACGATCGCCTGCGCCTCCGGGTCGGGCGCCAGGTCGAGGCCGAGATGACGGCAAGCGGCCGCCAGCGCCAGCACGCTGCCATCGGCCGCGACGTCGAGGTCGACGCGGCCGAGATAGCGGCCGTAGCAGGCGGCTTGCACGATCGGCGGACCGTCGCCGGCGCGGGTCGGACTGGGACCGGACGCGCCGGGCTCGGTGCTGCTGAGCAGGGTGTGGGAGTGGCCACCGATGATGAGCGCGACCCCGGCCGCCGGCAAAGCGAGGTCGGCGGCGAGGCCGAGGTGGCTGAGCACGACCACCAGAAGGGCACCGGCGGCCTGGGCCTCCGCGGTGGCGCGGGCGAGCGCCGCGGCCGGGTCGCCGAAGCGCACGTGGGGACCGGGTGACGAGGTGATCGCGGTTTCGCGGGTCGTGAGGCCCACAACGGCGAGCGGCAACCCGCCCGGCCGCAGCATCGTCCAGGGCTGGATGCGGCGGTGCAGGTCGGGGTCGGCGTCGGCGTCGATGTTGGCCGACAGGACCGGGAAGCGAGCGGCGTCGATGAAGCGGCCAAGCAGGTCGGGGCCGCGATCGAACTCGTGGTTGCCGAGCGCCATGGCATCCACCCCGGCGGCGTGCTGCACCGCCAGCTCGGCCATGCCGGCATGCGCGGTGAAGAACAGGCTGCCTTGGAATTGGTCACCGGCGTCGAGCAGCAGCACGGCGCGGCCATCCGCCTCGGCGGCCGCCCGCTGCTCGCGGATGGCGGCAACCAGGCGCGGGCTGCCGCCGAAGCACCCGTCGCCGGCGGCACAGGTCAGGCTGCGCCCGTCCACTGGCTCGTGCCGGGAATGGAAGTCGTTGATGTGCAGCAAGGTGAGGCGGTGCGCGACCTGTCCCGCGGCCCGGCGGAGCAGGGGCAGCGAGCCGATGGCGCCCAGCAGGACGCGGCGTTGGAGCAGCATGGCAGCGGTGTAGCATGGCCGGGGTTGCGTTGCCCGTGCGGCTTCGCCAAATCTGCGGTCAAAGAAGGATCACGCGCATGTTCATCGAGACCGAAGGCACGCCGAACCCGGCGACGCTGAAGTTCCTGCCGGGGCGGGACGTGATGGGAACCGGCACGGCGGATTTCGCCGGTCCCGACCTCGCCGCCCGCAGTCCGCTGGCGATGGCGCTGTTCGCGCTGCCGGGTGTGGCGCGGGTGTTCCTGGGCGGAGACTTCGTCACCGTCACCAAGAACGACTTGGCGGACTGGCAGTCGCTCCGGCCGCAGGTGCTCGGCGCCGTGATGGAGCATTTCGTCGCCGGCCGCCCCGTGATCGAAGGTCTGGGCGACGACGTGCTCGAGGATGTGTCGCCCGAGGACGCCGAGGTGGTCGAGCAGATCAAGGAGCTGCTGGACACGCGGGTGCGCCCGGCGGTGGCCAGCGATGGCGGCGACATCGTGTTCCGCGGCTACCGCGACGGCGTGGTGCGGCTGCATATGCAGGGCGCCTGCAGCGGCTGCCCGTCCAGCAGCGCGACGTTGAAGCACGGCATCGAGAACATGCTGCGGCATTACGTGCCGGAGGTTCAGGCGGTGGAGCAGGTCGAGGCTTGAGCGTGCTGGACGAGGCCGGGGTGACGGAGGTGCCGGCTGCTGACGCCGCTGCCGCCGGCATGCCGGCCGAGCGCGCGGAGCTGGATTCGGCGGGGCTCGACCTGCTGTTCCGCTCGGCGCGGACACGCTGGGATTTCGGCAGCCGGCCGGTGACGGACGATACGCTCCGGCACGTGTATGACTTGTTGAAGTTGGGACCAACCTCGGCGAACTGCTCGCCCGCCCGATTCCTGTTCTTGCGCACGGAAGAGGCCAAGCAGCGCCTGCGCCCGGCCTTGTCGGCTGGCAACGTGGACAAGACGATGGCGGCGCCGGCCGTGTGCATCGTGGCGCACGACCCGCGCTTCTACGAGGACCTGCCGCGGCTCTATCCCGGCGTCGACGCGCGCGGCTGGTTTGCCGGCAACGATGAGCTGTCCGAGGAGACGGCGTTCCGCAACGGCACTCTGCAAGGGGCATACTTGATGCTCGCGGCCCGCGCGATGGGGCTCGATTGCGGGCCGATGTCGGGCTTCGACAATGCGACGGTCGATCGCGAGTTCCTGCTGGCGCAGGGCTGGAAAAGCAACTTCCTGGTGGCGCTCGGCTATGCCGAGGGCGAACCGGCTGGCGAGCGGGCGCCACGCCTGCTGTTCGATGAGGCGTGCCGGCTGCTGTGACGCCGTGACCGCGCTGCTGACCCTCGATGCGGCGGGGGACGGCTGCAGCGCGGGGGTGGTGCGGGACGGAGTGCTGCTGGCGGAGCGGCGTCACGCGGGGGGACGCGGCAGCTCCGCCATCCTGCCGTACCTAGCCGACGCCGTTCTGCGCGAGGCCGGCGTCAAAGCGGGGGAGTTGTCGGGGGTCGCGGTCACGGTCGGCCCTGGCAGCTTCACCGGGGTGCGCGCCGCGCTGGCCTTGGCGCATGGCGTGGCACTCGGAGCCGGACTCCCGATCTGGGGCGTGCGCGTGGGCGCCGCCTTGCGAGCAGTGGCCGGTTCCGCGCGCCCGATCTGGGTCGCGGTCGACAGCAAGCGCGGCCGGGTGTTCCTGGACCGCGGCGGGTCCGTGGCGGCGGTGGCGCTCGATGCGTTGCCGCGTCCGGACGGTCCGGTGGCGCTGGCCGGCGACGCGGCGGTGGCGGTGGCGAGCCGCTTGGCCGCGGCCGGATGCGACATCGAGCTGCTGCCGCAGCGCCGGCCCGAGCCGGTCGGCATTGCCACCGGCGAGCGGCAGCAGGCCTTGCCGTTGTACGTCGACCCGCCCGAGGCCCGGCCCGGACCGGTCCGCCGGCCGGCGCCGGCGTGATCGAGGACGCCGGACCGGCGCATGCGGCGGCGCTGGCCTTGATCCATGCCGAAGCGTTTCCGCCCGGCGCGCGCTGGAGCGCCGGGGCGATGGAGCTGCAGCTCGGCCTGCCCGGCGTGTTCGGCCTGATGGACGAGCGGGGCGGCTTCGTGCTGGCCCGGGTGGCAGCCGACGAGGCGGAGATCCTGACCCTGGCGGTCGCGCCGGCGCTGCAGCGGCAAGGGCTGGGCCGGGCCTTGATGCAGGCGGCGATGGCGGCGGCGGCGGGCCGCGGGGCGGCGTCGGTGGCGCTTGAGGTGGCGGAGCGGAACGCGGCGGCGCGGGCCTTGTATGCCGGGCTGGGCTTCACCGGGGTGGGGCGGCGGCGCGGCTATTACGGCGCCGGCGGCGACGCCCTGATCCTGTGGGTGGCGCTTTAGCAGCAACAACGACTTCGTTTGCCGGACGTCAGCCGCCGCCTTTGCGGATCAGCACGACGGTGCTGCCGTCGGCGTCGTCGTTTTGCGACAGAATTGTGTGACCTTGTTCGATTGCGGTTTTGGGAACGTTGCTTCGCGGCTCATCGCCCCGCAGCCGGACTGCGAGGACTTGCCCGGGCGCAATGCGGTCGAGGGCGAGTCGGGTACGCACGAAAGTCATCGGGCAAAGATGGGCCGTTATGTCGATCTCCAGGTCGGGCGTTTGACTGGCGGTCGGTTGGTTCTCGCGGTGTGGTGATTGTTTTGGCTCAGGCACGGGTTAACTGGCCTTTCTTCTTGATCGATGACTATTGCGGTGCGCACGAAAGTGGATGTATATCGGTGTCACCTGCAAGTAGAGGACAGACATATTATGAGCGATCAGGCTGACAGCGCCGATGTCCTTGGACTGACAGCACAGATTGTGTCTGCGCATGTGTCAAACAACTCGATCGGCGCCGAAGCGCTGCCGAGTTTGATTCAGGACGTGTATCGGACGCTGGCGGGTGTGGGGAAGGAGCAGGTGCTCCCGGACAAGCAGCAGCCCGCGGTGCCGATCAAGAAGTCGGTGTTCCCGGACTACATCATCTGTCTGGAGGACGGCAAGAAGCTGAAGATGCTCAAGCGCCATCTCAAGACCTCATACAACATGACGCCGGAGCAATATCGCGAGAAGTGGCAGCTGCCGCCGGATTACCCGATGGTGGCGCCGAGCTATGCGCGGCATCGGTCGTCGCTGGCCAAGAAGATCGGGCTCGGCACCAAGCCGCGCGGGCGCTGAGCGGCACGCCGCCGCCCCCGTTGGTGATGAGGCGGCGCGAATGGGTAGCAGGACGCGCCGTCTCCGGTTAATCTGCGTCGGCGGGCCGGCAAGCTGCCGGCGTCCGCCCGGGCTTGGCCGGGTCGTCATGGCGCCTTTGGTCGTGCGCCCTTTGGGATGGCATGGAATCACGCATCGAACGTCTGTGCGTTGAACGAGGGCTGAAGATGACCGGCCAGCGCCGGGTCATCGCCCGCGTTTTGTCCGACGCCGCCGACCATCCCGACGTGGAAGAGGTGTATCGACGGGCGGCCGCGCTGGACGGCAGGATGTCGATTGCGACCGTCTATCGAACCGTGCGGCTGTTCGAGGAGAAGGGCATCCTCGAGCGCCGTGACTTTGGCGGCGGCCGCGCCCGCTACGAACCGACCGAGCACGGCAAGCACCATCACCTGATCGACGTCGAAAGCGGCCGGGTTATCGAGTTCGAGGAGGCGGCGCACGAGGCGCTGATCGCGGCCATCGCCGCCCGGCTGGGCTTCGAACTGGTGTCGTACCGGCTGGAGCTGTTCGGGCGCAAGCCGGCCCAGGGTACGATGAAGACGGGCGCCGCGAAGGCCGCCCCGCAGGCCGGGCGCGGCGCGCGGCCGCGGGAGCAGGACGTGCCGCCGGCGACGCCGACGGGCACCGCCCCGTGACCCTGCACCGGCCGCGCTCCATCCGCCCCGGTGCTCCGCCCCGGCATTTCGCGGAGCTGCGGGCGGGCAATCTGGGCGTGCGTATCGCCGAGTCGCCGGCCGAAGTGGATGCTGCCCAGGCGCTGCGCTACCGCGTGTTCTTCGAAGAGATGGGCGCCAACCCGAGTGCCGCCGCGCTCGCCTCCCGGCGCGACGTCGACGCGTTCGATGCCGTCGCCGCGCACCTGCTGGTGGTCGACCACGAGCTGGGCGAGGGCGCGGCCGGGGTGGTCGGCACCTACCGCTTGATCCAGCGTGCCGGGGCCCAGCGGATCGGGCGGTTCTACTCGGCCGACGAGTACGACCTGTCGCCCATCGAGGCATTTCCGGGCCGGATCATGGAGCTGGGCCGGAGCTGCGTCGATGCGGTCTACCGCGGCCGCGCCGTCATGCAGCTGCTGTGGCGCGGCATCGCCGCCTACGTCGCCGAGCAGCGGATCGACCTGATGTTCGGCTGCGCGAGCCTGGGCGGCACCGACCCGGAAGCGATGGCGCAGGAGCTGACGTTTCTATACGGCCATCACCTGGCGCCGCCCGCGCTGCGGGTGCGCGCGCTGCCGGAGCGCTACGTCGACATGCGGCGCATGGACCCGATGGCGGTCGACGCCCGGCGCGCGCCGCTGACCCTGCCGCCGCTGATCAAGGGCTACCTGCGGCTGGGGGCGTTCGTCGGCGACGGCGCGGTGATCGACTACGAGTTCAACACCATCGACGTGGCGATCATCGTCAAGACCGACCTGATCACCGACAAATACGCCAAGCATTACGAGCGCCGGCGCGGCGACGGGGGCGAGTAGCTCGCCCGGTCCGATTCGGCCCGGCTCAACCTGGAGGCTCGATGAACGTCATCATGACTGCGCCGCGACTGGCGGCGGAGGCCGTTGCCGTGATCGAAGCGGCCGGCGGCCGGTTGCACTACATGCGCCCCTACCCGTCGGCGGACGAGGTCGCGGCGCTGGCGCGGCAGCTGAACCCGGTGGCGATCCTGTCGCGCCAAGGGCCGGTCACCGCGGCGGCGATGGATGCGGCGCCCGGGCTGCGCATCGTGGCCCGGCATGGCGTCGGCGTCGAGGACGTCGACATTCCCGCCGCGCTGCAACGCGGGATCGTCGTCGCCCGGGCGCCCGGCTCCAACACCCGGGCCGTGGCCGAGCATACGCTGGCGCTGATCCTGGCGCTGGTGAAGGATCTGGCGCCGTTGTCCCGGCATGTCGCCGGCGGCGGCTGGCGCGAGGCCACGACGAAGGTGCGCGATGTCGCCGGGTTGCGGCTCGGCCTGCTGGGGTGCGGCGCGATCGGGCGGGCGGTGGCGGTTCTGGCCGCGCCGTTCGGGATGCAGGTGTTCGCCTTCGACCCCGCGGGAGTCGAGGTGCCGGGCATCGCCGCGGTGGCGACGCCGGCCGCACTGTGGCCGGTCGCGGACGTGCTGTCGCTGCACCTGCCGTACACCCCTGCGACCCGGCACATCGTCGATTCGGCGGCGATCGCGGCGCTGCCAGACGCGGCGGTCGTGGTGAATACATCGCGAGGCGGCCTGATCGACGAGCCGGCACTGCTGGCGGCACTCGAGCGCGGCCATGTGCGCGGTGCAGGGCTGGACGTGTTCGAGACCGAGCCGCCGTCGCCCGCGGACGAGTTGCGCCGCCATCCGAGGGTGATCGCGACGCCGCACGTGGCGGGGGTCACGGATGGTAGTCTCGTCACGATGGGGGTGATGGCGGCGGAGTGCATCGCCGCAGTGCTGCAAGGCCAGCCGGTGCCGGCGGAGCGGCTGGTGAGGGGCTGAGCGTGCCGATTGCCGCAGGGCTGAGCGTGCCGGCCGCGCGATGGTACACGCCGTGGCGGCCAAGCACGCTCGGGCGGGCCCAGGAGGGGGTGCGGGCCTTCCTGCTCGGGCTGCTGGCGGCGCTGGCGTTGCCGCCGTTGCACGTGATTCCGGCCTTGTTCGTCGCCGTGCCGTCGTTGTTGGTGCTGATCGACCGGGCGCCGACGCGCTGGCGGGCGGCCCAGCTCGGCTTCTGGTTCGGCTTCGGCCAGCATCTGGTCGGGCTTTATTGGATCACCGAGGCGATCCTGTTGGAGTCGGCGCGCTACTGGTGGTTCGTGCCGATCGCCGTGCCGTCCCTGTCGGCGCTGCTGAGCCTGTTCATCGCCGGGCCATGCTGGCTGGCGAAGGGGTTCGGCGGCTGGCGGCGGGTGGCGGTGCTGGGCGGGACCTGGGTGCTGTTCGACCTGGCGCGGCAGTTCCTCGGGACCGGCTTTCCGTGGAACCCGTGGGGCAGCGTATGGGCGGTGCCGGGAGGGTTCGGCGACGTCATGATCCAGCCCGCGGCGTGGATCGGCACGCCCGGGCTGACCCTGCTGACGGTGGTGGCCGCGGCCTTGCCGTGGCTGGGGCTGCGCGGCGTCGCACTTGCCGGCGCGGGCCTGGTGCTATGGGGCTGCGCCGGGATGTGGCGCCTGCGGGACCCGGATCCGCCCGGCCCAGGTCTCATGGCGGTGTTGGTGCAGGGCAACGTGGCGCATGGCGAGCTCTACGATTGGGCCAGCGCCAAGGCAGCGTTCGAGCGGCACCTGCGGCTGAGTGCCGAGGGGGTGGCACAAGCCGGCGCCGTGCCGAGCGTGGTGGTCTGGCCGGAAAGCGCGACCGGGCCGTTCCTGCTCGACGCCGACCCGGCGGCGCGCGCGGCGATTGCCGACGCGATCCGGCCGGCGCGGGGCGCGATCATCGGCACGCTGCGCTGGCCCGACCGCAGCGAGCCGCCCTGGAACAGCATGGTGGCGATGGCGCCGGACGGATCGATCACCGGCACCTACGACAAGTGGCATCTGGTGCCGTTCGGCGAATTCGCCCCGAGCTGGGTGCCGCTATCGATCCAGATCGTGCCGGGCCAGTTCGCATTCGGGTCCGGGCCGAAGACGCTTCACATCCCCGGGGTGCCGGCGTTCGGCGGGCTGATCTGCTACGAGACGATCTACCCCGGCGAGATGGTGGACGAGGCGAACCGGCCGGACTGGCTGGTCAACGTGACCAACGACGCCTGGTTCGGCAACTCGACCGGGCCGCGGCAGCATCTGACCGGGTCGCGGCTGCGGGCGGTGGAGGAAGGGTTGCCGTTGATGCGCGCGGCCAATACCGGGATTTCGGCGGGCTTCGATGCGCGAGGGCGGGAGCTGGGCCGTTTGACCGTGGGCGTCGAAGGCGTGCTGGTGCTGCCGATCCCGGCCAAGCGCCCGGCAACGTCGTTTGCGCGGCTCGGCTTGATCGTGCCCGGACTGCTGGCGGCGATGGTGACCGGGGCCGGTTGTCTGGGACGGCGACGGGTGGCCGACGTTCCTGAACGCGGGCCGAGGCGCATTGGCCGAAATTCTTGACATCCTGAGGTTGTGCTCTTAGGATAACATTCATCTATTTCGTGTGTACATTGGAGCTTCATTTTGTGGCCCTGACCTCCGGTGACAGTGACCGCAACTCTGGGCCAAGCCCGATCGACACGCATGTCGGCGGGCGAATCCGGTTGCGTCGCACGTTGCTCGGGATGTCCCAGGAACGGCTCGGCGAGGCCCTCGGCCTGACATTCCAGCAGGTCCAGAAGTATGAGCGCGGGGTCAACCGGGTGGGCGCGTCACGCCTGTTCGACCTGTCGCGCGTGCTGGACGTGCCGATCAGCTTCTTTTTCGACGACATGCCGGAAGCGTTGGCCGGCATTCATGGGACCGGCCACTCGACGCGCGCGGCGGGCGGCTTCGCCGAGCGGCAGGACGCATTCGGCGCCGATGAAGCCCTGAACCGCCGCGAAACGCTGGAGCTGGTCCGGGCCTATTACCGGATCACCGACCCGGCCGTTCGCAAGCGGGTGTTCGACCTGATCAAGTCGATGGGACCGGTCGAGGGTTGACCCTCACGCTGGGACGGCGCCCACCAGGCGAGCCGAATCCCAGTTAGGCAACGCCAGTCAGATGCTGCACCTATTGCAGCTGTGGGTTGTGGAACACCGGGTTGCGGTGCCGATGTAGGGCGTCGCGCAGGGCGCTGGCCAAGTCCCGCTTCTCCGCATCGCCGAGATCGCGGCCGACCTCGAACTGGTGCCCGCGCTCGACCAGCAGCAGCGCAGGCGTGCGCCCGGGCCGCTCCTGCAGCACCGCATTCAGCCAGGCGCCATCGAGCACGCGGTCGCTCACCCGGCCGCGAGCGTCCACCCGAAGGATGCGCAGCCCGGCCGCGGACAGCAGCAAGCGCTCGCTGGTCCGCTGCGCCCGCGCGTTGCGGCGGAGCATAGCGACCGCCAGTGCAATCTCGGCGCCGTTGAAGCCGATCACCGGCCAGGCGCCGGCAAACCATAGCCCGGTGGACACGATCCCGCTCAGCAGCAGGATGAAGGCGATCAGCCGGCGCAGCCCGGCCGGACCGAGACTGCGATGCGGGGTGATGATCGCCTCGAATTCGGTCGGGTCCGGCATCATCGCTTGCATGTGGCGGAGCATAGCCGATTGTCAGCCCATCGGCTGCTCCGGCAACGCCCCATCGTGCGCGTGGCCCGTCTTGCGCCTCGCCCGTCTTGCGCATGGCCCGTCTTGCGCATGGCCCGTCTTGCCGCACTGGGGGGGAGGGTGTAGCAACCCCGGCACCTTCCGGGCGCCCGGGGCGCGTCCGGCCGGCGCCGGCTGCAGGCCGGCCCTCTCCCCCCGGACCGCACCCACGGGATTCCTTTATGGCACGCAACAAGATCGCCCTCATCGGCGCCGGTAACATCGGCGGCACCCTGGCCCACATGATCGGGCTGAAGGAGTTGGGCGATGTCGCGCTGTTCGACGTGTTCGGGGGCGTCGCCGCCGGCAAGGCGCTGGATCTGATGCAGTCGGGCCCGGTAGACGGGTTCGACGCCCACATGACCGGCGGCAGCGACTACAGCGCCATCGCCGGCAGCGACGTGGTGATCGTGACGGCCGGGTTCCCGCGCCAGCCCGGCATGAGCCGCGATGACCTGGTGGCCAAGAACGCCGAAGTGATCGCGACCGTCGCGGAAGGGATCAAGACCCACTGCCCCGGCGCTTTCGTCATCGTCATCACCAACCCGCTCGACGCGATGGTGTGGGTGATGCAGCAAAAGTCGGGCTTGCCGCCGCACATGGTGGTCGGCATGGCCGGCGTGCTCGACAGCGCCCGCTTCCGGTTGTTCCTGGCGCACGAGTTCGGCGTCTCGGTCGAGGATGTGACGGCGTTCGTGCTGGGCGGCCATGGCGACACGATGGTGCCGCTGGTGCGCTACTCGACGGTCGCGGGCATCCCGGTGCCCGACTTGGTGGCGATGGGCTGGACCACGCAGGACAAGGTGGATGCGATCGTCAAGCGCACTGCGAATGGCGGCGGCGAGATCGTCAAGCTGCTGGAACGGGGCAGCGCCTTCTATGCCCCGGCCGCGAGCGCGATTGCGATGGCCGAAAGCTTCCTGCGCGACAAGAAGCGCGTCTTGCCGGCCGCCGCGCACCTGTCGGGGCAGTACGGGGTAACGGGTCTGTATGTGGGGGTGCCGGTGGTGATCGGGGCAGGCGGGGTGGAGCGGATCGTCGAGATCAAGCTCGATGCGGCGGAGCAGGCGGCGTTCGACAAGTCCTGCGCCAGCGTCCAGGAGCTGATCGACGCCAGCCGCAAGCTGGTGGGCTGAACCCCGGCGACGCGCGCCGCGGACGGGAGCTATGCGCTTCCAGCCGGGCTCGTTGCACTATCTAGTAGGCATCTCCTAGGGATTTCAGCATGCCCGGCTTCGACATCATCGCTTCCGCGTTCAACGGCGCCAACGCCGCCTTCATCGCCGACCTCTACGCCCGATGGGCCACGGATCCGCGCAGCGTCGACCCGAGCTTCGCCGAGCTGTTCGAGGCGATGAACGACGAAGCCCGGGCGGTGCTGACGGACGCGTCCGGCGCGTCCTGGGCTCCGAACCAATACAGCGTGGCCGAGCCCGAGCCGGCGACACCCGCGGCCAAGGGTCGGGCCGCCGCAGGCGTGCCGGTCGAGCAGGTGCGCGCGGCGGCGCTCGACAGCTTGCGGGCGCTGATGCTGATTCGCGCCTACCGGGTGCGCGGCCACCTCGAGGCGATGCTCGATCCGCTCGGGCTGCAAGTGCCGGGGCCGCATTCGGAGCTCGACCCGGCGGCCTACGGGTTCGGCCCCGGCGACCTCGACCGGCCCATTTTCATCGACGGCGTGCTGGGCCGCGAATCGGCCACCATCCGCGAGATCATGCAGATCGTGCGCGCGAGCTACTGCGGCCCGATCGGCGTCGAGTTCATGCACATCCAGGATCCCGACCAGAAGACCTGGATCCAGCGGCGGATCGAGGGCGCGCCGTGGGCGGGCGGGATCGACGCTGAAACCAAGCGCACGGTGCTGCAGCAGCTGACCGAGGCCGAAGGCTTCGAGGCGTTCTGCCAGAAGCGCTACGTCGGCACCAAGCGGTTCGGGCTGGAAGGCGGCGAAGTCACGATCCCGGCACTGCATGCCATCATCGACGTGGCGGCGCGCTGGAATAACGGGGCCGGCGGCGGGGTGGACGAGGTGGTGATCGGCATGCCGCACCGCGGCCGGCTGAACACGCTGGTCAACATCGTGCGCAAGCCGTTCACCGCAGTGTTCTCCGAGTTCGGCGGCGAAAGCTTCAAGCCGGACGACGTGCAGGGCTCGGGCGACGTGAAGTATCATCTCGGCACCAGCACCGACGTGGAGATCGCCGGGCACGAGGTGCACATCAGCCTGCAGCCGAACCCGTCGCATCTCGAGGCGGTGGACCCGGTGGTGGTCGGCAAGGTGCGCGCGCGGCAGGATGCGGCCGGCGACACCAAGGCCCGGCGCAGCGTTATGGGCATCCTGATGCACGGCGACGCCGCGTTCGCCGGGCAGGGCCTGGTGTATGAAACTTTGGCGATGAGCCAGCTGATCGGCTATCGCACCGGCGGCACCGTGCACGTCGTGGTCAACAACCAGATCGGCTTCACGACGGTCCCGGCGCACGCGTATTCGGGCATGTACTGCACCGACATCGCCAAGTCGGTGCAATGCCCGATCCTGCACGTGAACGGCGATGAGCCCGAGGCGGTGGTGTTCTGCTCGCGTCTGGCGGCCGAGTTCCGCATGGAGTTCGGCACCGACATCGTGCTCGACATCGTCTGCTACCGCCGCCACGGGCACAACGAAACCGACGAGCCGGCCTTCACCCAGCCGATCATGTATCGCGCGATCAAGGGCCGGAAGACGATCCGGACCATGTATGCCGAACGCCTGGCTGCCGAGGGCAGCATCCCCGCCGAGCAATCGGCGGGCATGTGGGACGCGTTCCAGGACACGCTCGAGGCCGCCTTCCAGGCGGCGCAGACCTACAAGCCGAACAAGGCGGATTGGCTCGAGGGCCAGTGGTCCGGGCTCAAGCAGGCCGACGAGGAATACGAGCGGGCCGAGGATGCAACCGCGCTCGGCCGCGAGCAGCTGCAGGCGATCGGCGCGGCGCTCGGCACGCCGCCCGACAATTTCGATCTCAATCCCAAGATCGCCCGGCAGCTCGAGGCCAAGCGGGCGATGATCCGAAGCGGCGAGGGGATCGATTGGGCGACCGGCGAGGCGCTGGCGTTCGGCGGCCTGTTGCTCGAAGGCCACCGGGTGCGGTTGTCCGGCGAGGACAGCCAGCGCGGCACGTTCAGCCAGCGGCATGCGGTGCTGGTGGATCAGACCAACCAGAACGAATACGTCCCGCTCAACAACATCGCCGGCGAGCAGGCCAAAATCGAGATCTACAACTCGCTGCTGAGCGAGGCGGGCGTGCTCGGGTTCGAATACGGCTACACCCTGGCGGATCCGAAGACGCTGGTGCTGTGGGAGGCGCAGTTCGGCGACTTCGCCAACGGCGCCCAGGTCATCATCGACCAGTTCCTGGCGAGCGGCGAAACCAAGTGGCTGCGCATGAGCGGCCTGACCCTGCTGCTGCCGCACGGGCATGAAGGGCAGGGGCCGGAGCACAGCAGCGCTCGGCTTGAGCGCTACCTGCAGCTCTGCGCCGAGCGCAACATGTCGGTGTGCAACCTGACGACGCCGGCAAACTACTTCCACGCGCTGCGGCGGCAGCTGAAGCGGAACTTCCGCAAGCCGCTGGTGATCATGACGCCCAAGAGCCTGCTGCGGCACAAGCTGGCGGTGAGCCGGCTCGCCGAGATGGAAACCGGCAGCCACTTCAAGTTCGTCATCCCGGAGACCGACCGCATCGCCGCGCCCGACAAGGTCAAGCGGGTCGTGATCTGCTCCGGCAAGGTCTACTACGACTTGTGGCAGGAGCGGCAGGACAAGGGCGTCGACGACGTAGCGCTGGTGCGGCTCGAGCAGATCTATCCGTTCCCGATCAACCACCTCAAAGCGGCGATCGAGCCGTTCAAGCAGGCCGAGGTGGTGTGGTGCCAGGAGGAGCCGATGAATAACGGCGCCTGGACCTTCGTCGACCGGCGGATCGAGGCGACGCTGGGGTGCATTGGCGGCGCGGCGAAACGACCCATCTATGTCGGCCGCGACGAGGCGGCGAGCCCCGCGACCGGCCAGGCCAAGGTGCATGCGGCGCAGCAGGCGAAGCTGGTGCGGGACGCGCTTGGCTTGAACTGAACCACGGCCTGCCCGGCCCGGCGGCCCATGACGGGCGGCCGGGCGGGACGTGCCGGCCGACCACCGCGAGACGACGAGGAAGCAGGAACAAGAATGTCCACCGAGATCAAGGTTCCCACGCTGGGTGAGAGCGTGACCACGGCCACCGTGGCGCGGTGGCTGAAGAAGGCGGGGGAGTCGGTGGCGGTCGACGAGCCCGTGGTGGAGCTCGAAACGGACAAGGTGACGGTCGAGGTTCCGGCGCCGTCGGCCGGCACCATCGGCGAGATCCAGGCGCAGGAAGGCGCCGAGGTCGAGGTCGGGTCGATCCTGGCGCTGCTGGAGGCGGGCGCGGGCAAGGCGGCTCCGGCCAAGGTTTCCGCTTCGGCGGCGCACCCGAGTGCCGGGGTGAACCCGCCGCCATCGCCGCGCGGCCCGGTGTCACGGCCGGCGACGCCGCCAGCCGACGTGGCCGCAGCGCAGGCCGGCGGCCGCACCACCGCGACCCCGGTGCAGGCGGCGCCCGGCGGCCACCCGGCAATGCCGTCGGCGGCGAAGCTGATGGAGGAACGTGGCTTGGCCGCCGCCGACGTTGCCGGCAGCGGCAAGGACGGGCGCGTGACCAAGGGTGACGTGCTTGCCTTCCTCGAGCGGCCGGTTCCGGCAGCGGCCGCGCCGGCAGCGGCCAAGGCGCCGCGCACGGCGCAGGAGGGCGAGGAGCGGGTCAAGATGACCCGGCTGCGCCGCACCATCGCCCAGCGCTTGAAGGACGCGCAGAACAACGCGGCGATGCTGACGACGTTCAACGAAGTGGACATGTCGGCCGCCATGGCGCTGCGTGCCGAATACAAGGACGCATTCGAGAAGAAGCACGGCGGCGTGCGGCTCGGCTTCATGTCGTTCTTCGTGCGCGCCTGCGTTGCCGCGCTGAAGGAGTTCCCTGCGGTCAACGCCGAGATCGACGGCGACGAGATCGTCTATAAGAATTTCGTCCACATGGGCATCGCCGTTGGTGGGCCGAACGGGCTCGTGGTGCCGGTGGTGCGCGACGCCGACCGGATGGGGTTCGCCGAGATCGAAAAGGCGGTCAGCGGCTTCGGCAAGCGCGCGCGCGACGGGCAGCTCAAGGTCGAGGAGCTGTCGGGCGGCACCTTCACCATCACCAATGGCGGCGTTTACGGCAGCCTGATGAGCACGCCGATCCTGAACGCGCCGCAATCCGGCATCCTGGGCATGCACAAGATCCAGGACCGGCCGATTGCGGTCGGCGGCAAGGTCGAGATCCGGCCGATGATGTACCTGGCCTTGTCGTACGACCACCGCATCGTCGACGGCAAGGAGGCCGTGAGCTTCCTGGTCCGGGTGAAAGAAGGCGTCGAGGACCCAAGGCGTTTGCTGCTGGGCCTCTAGGCACGTTAAGCGGGTCCGGGGGCGCTCGCCCCCGGCGGGTCAAGGGCGGAGCCCTTGCAAGGAGATGTAAGTGTCAGAGTCAGAGTTCGACGTGATCGTCATCGGCGCCGGGCCGGGGGGTTACGTTTGTGCGATCCGCGCGGCGCAGCTGGGCCTCCGCGTGGCCTGCGTGGAAAAGCGCGCCACCCTGGGCGGGACGTGCCTCAACATCGGCTGCATCCCGAGCAAGGCGCTGCTGCAATCGAGCGAGAATTTCGACGAGGTTTCACACCACTACCAGGACCACGGCATCCTGGTCGACGGCGTGAAGCTCGACCTCGCGCGGATGCAGGCCCGCAAGGGCGAGGTCGTATCCGCCAACGTCAAGGGCGTCGAGTTCCTGTTCAAGAAGAACAAGGTCGCTTGGCTCAAGGGTGAAGCCCGCATCACCGCGCCGGGCAAGGTCGAGGTGGAGGGCGCTGCCTACACGGCCAAGCACATCGTGGTCGCAACCGGCGGCGAAAGCATCCCGTTGCCGGGCGTCGAGGTCGACGAAACCGTCATCGTCAGCAGCACTGGGGCACTCGAGCTCGACAAGGTGCCGGGCCGTCTCGTGGTGATCGGCGGCGGCTACATCGGGCTGGAGCTCGGCAGCGTGTGGAAGCGGCTCGGCGCCGAGGTCACGGTCGTGGAGTTCCTCGATCGCCTCGTGCCGGGCATGGATGGCGAGGTCGGCAAGCAGTTCGAGCGGACGCTGGGCAAGCAGGGGATCAAATTCCGGCTCTCGACCAAGGTGACCGGCGCCGAGAAGACTGCGGACGGCGTGAACCTGACGCTGGAGCCGGCCAAGGGCGGCAGCGCCGAGACGCTGCAGGCGGACGTCGTGCTCGTCGCGATCGGCCGCCGCGCATACACCGGCAGCCTCGGCCTGGAGGAGCTCGGCGTGGCGCTGGATGATCGCGGCCGGGTCCTGGTGGACGACCATTGGGCGACCAACGTGCCGGGCCTTTACGCGATCGGCGATGTGATCGCCGGGCCGATGCTGGCGCACAAGGCCGAGGAGGAGGGCGTGGCCGTGGCCGAGCGCCTGGTGGGCCAGGCGGGGCACGTCAATTACGGGGTCATCCCTGGGGTCGTCTACACGTGGCCGGAGGTCGCCAGCATCGGCCTGACGGAGGACTCCCTGAAGCAGCAAGGGGCGCCGTACCGGGTCGGCAAGTTCCCCTTCACCGCCAACGGCCGGGCCCGGGCGATGGGCACCACCGACGGCTTTGTCAAGATCCTGGCCGAGCCGGACACGGACCGGATCCTGGGGGCGCACATCATCGGCCCGGACGCCGGCACGCTGATCGCCGAGCTGGCGACCGCGATGGAGTTCGGCGCGAGCAGCGAGGATGTGGCGCGGATCTGCCACGCGCATCCGAGCCTGTCCGAAGCTGTCAAGGAGGCCGCTCTGGCGGTCGAGGGCCGCGCGTTGCACATTTGACGCGCGGGACGAACGGCAACGAACAAGGGAACCCTCGGGACGCCGAAGCGGTTTCCCAACAGTCACGGATGGGGCGGGTGGATGAGCATCGAGGCGCCGAAGGAGCACGCCTATACGGTTACGGTGACTTGGACCGGCAATAGCGGGACAGGCACCTCGGCCTATCGCGCCTATGGCCGGGCCCACGACATCGAGATCCCCGGCAAGCCGGTCATCCCGGCCTCCTCCGACCCGGCCTTCCGCGGCGACCGCTCGCGCTACAATCCCGAGGAGATGCTGGTCGCCTCGCTCAGCTCCTGCCACATGCTCTGGTATCTCCACCTCTGCTCCGAGGAGGGTATTGCGGTGCAGGGCTACCAGGATGTGGCCGAAGGGGTGATGGAGGAAGACGCCACCGGCACCGGCCGCTTCAAGGAAGTGGTGCTGCAGCCGGAGGTGACGCTGCCGCTGGGTGCCGACGCCAGCCGGGCGCAGGCATTGCACGAGCAAGCGCATGACCGCTGCTTCATCGCCAACTCGGTCAATTTCCCGGTCCGCTGCGAGCCGGTGTTCCTGACCGCCAGCGCGGAATAGGGTCGCGCCGGTGGCCGACCGTCCGTCCGCACCGCTGCCCGCCGCCAAGCGGGTGCTGGCTTTGACGATGGGAGACCCGGCCGGGATCGGCGGGGAGCTGACCGCCAAGGCGTGGTCCGAGCTGCGCGGACGCGGCCCGGCGTTCTGCGCGATCGACGATCCCAGCCGGCTCGAAGCCTATGCGGTGCCGGTGCAGGCGGTCGCCTCGCCCGCCGAGGCGGTCGCGGTGTTCGAAACGGCGCTGCCGGTGCTGCCGGAGCGTTTGCCGGCGCCGAGCCGGCCAGGGCAGCCCGACCCGGCGAATGCCCGCGCGGTCATCGCCAGCATCGAACGCGGCACGCGGCTGGTCCAGGCCGGGGAGGCTGCGGCGCTCGTCACCAACCCGATCGCCAAAAGCGTGCTCTACGGCGCCGGATTCGCCTACCCGGGCCACACCGAGTTCCTCGGCGCGCTGACCGGCTGCGCCTTGCCGGTGATGATGCTGGCCAACGACTTCGTGCGCGTGGTGCCGGTGACGGTGCACGTGTCGTTGCGCGAGGCGCTCGCGTCGTTGTCGACCGAACTGATCGTCGCCACCGCGCGCGTGGTCGAAGCGGCGCTGCGGCAATCCGGGATCGCGCAGCCGCGCCTCGCCGTGGCCGGGCTCAATCCGCACGCCGGCGAAGGCGGGGCGATGGGCGGCGAGGAGGCCGAGGTGATCGAGCCGGCGATTGCGGCGTTGCGGGCCGGCGGGGTCGAGGTCAGCGGGCCATGGCCGCCGGATACGATGTTCACGCCGGCGGCGCGGGCGCGGTATGACGTCGCGATCTGCATGTATCACGACCAGGCGCTGATCCCGATGAAGACGCTGGACATGGCAAGCGGGGTGAACGTGACGCTCGGGCTGCCGATCGTGCGGACATCGCCGGACCATGGCACGGCGTTCGACATTGCCGGGCAAGGCGTCGCCGACCCGTCGAGCCTGATCGCGGCGCTGCGGATGGCGGACGAGCTGGCGGCGGGGCGGATGGAAAGGGTGGGGGCATGATCCGTCTGGGCGTCAACGTGGATCACGTGGCGACGATCCGCAACGCACGCGGCGGCCCGCATCCGGACCCGCTGGCGGCCGCACTGGTGGCGGTCGGCGCCGGCGCCGACGGCATCACCGTGCACCTGCGTGAGGATCGCCGGCACATCCGCGACGACGACGTGGACCGGATCGCGGCCGAGCGAGCCAATATCCGGCTCAACCTCGAGATGGCCGCCACCGACGAGATGGTCGCCATCGCGCTGCGTCACCGGCCGGCCGCCTGCTGCCTGGTGCCGGAGAAGCGCACCGAGGTGACGACCGAAGGTGGCCTCGACGCTGCCGGCCAGATCATGAGCCTGCAGCCCAAGGTGGCGGCGCTGCGGGCGGCGGGCATCCGGGTCAGCCTGTTCCTCGACCCCGATCCGGCGCAGCTCGAGGCCGCGGCGGAACTTGCCGCTGACGTGGTCGAGCTGCACACCGGGTCCTATGCCGAGGGGCGCGACGGCGAGCTGGAGCGGCTCGCGGCAGGGGCCCGGCACTTGTCCGAGCTCGGGCTCGAGTGTCACGCCGGCCATGGGCTGACCTACGCCAACGTGCAGCCGGTGGCGGCGCTGCCGGAGGTGACCGAGCTGAACATCGGGCATTTCCTGGTCGGCGAGGCGATCATGGACGGACTGCCCGGGGTGGTGGCGCGGATGCGGGCGTTGATGCTGGCGGCGCGGGCGTGAGCCGCCGGGCGCCGGCCGGCCGGTGATCGTCGCGCGCACCGTGCCCGAGCTGCGCGCCGCGCTGGCGGGCGCGGTGCGGCCGCTCGGCCTGGTGCCGACCATGGGCGCGCTGCACGCCGGGCATCTGGCGCTGGTGGCGGCGGCCCGTGCGGCCGGCGCGCGCAGCTTGGTCGCGTCGGTGTTCGTAAACCCGCTGCAGTTCGAGACGGCGACCGACCTCGAGCGCTACCCGCGGACGGAGGAGAGCGACCTTGCCGCGCTGCAGGGGGCGGGGTGCGAGATCGCCTGGCTGCCTTCGGTCGGCGTGATGTATCCGGCCGGCGCCTGCTCGACGATCGCGGTGGAGGGCCCGGCCACGGGGTTCGAGGGCGCGGCGCGGCCGGGGCATTTCGGCGGCGTCGCGACCGTGGTGGGCAAGCTGTTCCATCAGACTGGCGCCGAGCTTGCGGTGTTCGGCGAGAAGGACTGGCAGCAGGTGCAGGTGGTGCGCCGGATGGTGGCCGACCTCGACTGGCCGATCGAGGTGATCGTGACGCCCACCGTACGCGAAGCGGACGGGTTGGCGATGTCGTCGCGCAACCGCTTCCTGACCGCGGCCGAGCGGTCGGCGGCGCCGAGCCTGTTCCGGGTGCTGCAAGGCGTGGCGGCGGGGGTCCGCGCCGGGCGGCCCGGCGCGGCCGAGGACGGGATTGCGGCGCTTGCGGTGGCCGGGTTCGTGCCGGACTACCTCGCTTTGGTGGAGGGCGAGACGATGCGCCCGCTGGCCGGGTTCTCGCCGGGCGCCCGCCTGGTCGCCGCGGTGCGGCTCGGCAAGGTCCGGTTGCTGGACACGATCGCGGTCGACGCGTGAAAGGGTGCGGGTCTTGATCGAGCATAGCGTCGTTTCCGTGCGGAACGCCTCCATCCACGTCGCCTCAACCGGCGACGGCCCGGCTTTGCTGCTGTTGCATGGGTGGCCGGAGTTCTGGTGGACGTGGGAGCCCGTGATGCAGCGCTTGGCGGACCGCTTCCGGCTGGTGGCGCCGGACCTGCGCGGCTTCGGCGACAGCGACAAGCCGGACGGACCCTGGGGCGCGGCCGAACATGCGGCGGACATGCTGGGCGTTATCGAGGCGCTCGGGCTGCCGCCGGTCGGCGTGGTCGGGCACGACGTGGGCGGCGCGGTGATGCAGGCGATGGCGCGGATGGCGCCGGAGCGCCTGTCCGGGCTGTTCTTCTTCGACTTCGTTTACCCCGGCATCGGCCCGCGCATGGGCACGCCGGACCGGTTGGCCGAGATCTGGTACCAGTCGTTCCACCAGCTCGACATGGCGGTGGCGCTGCTGTCGAGTTCGCCCGAGGCGTGCCGGATCTACTTCGAAGGCATCATCCGGCATTGGGCGCATCGGACGGAGGCGTTCGATGGCGCGGTGATGGACCGGTTCGTTGCCAACTTCCAGCAGCCGGGCAACCTGCTCGGTGGCTTCAACTACTACCGGGCCGCGCAGCCGCCGCGCTTGGCGATGATGCAGGGGCGGGCCGAGGCGCTGCCGCCGATCACCGTGCCGACCTGCGTGCGCTGGGCCGAGTTCGATCCGTTGTTTCCCCCGGCCTGGACGGATCGGCTCGGCGAAACCTTCGCCGACCTCGACCTGGCCTTGTTTCCCGGCGTCGGCCATTTCCCGCACCGGGAAGACCCGGCGCGGGCCGCCGACGAGATCGCCCGGTTCTTTGCCTCGCGGACAGGATCGTAGCGGCCGCAAGCCTGGACGCTGAGACGGCTTCCCCGAGCAGCTCCGGCTGATTTGCGACGCCGGCAGCGTAGGCGCCCCGCGTCACCGCCCCGAACTGCCGCCACCACCACCGCCGCCGCCACCGCCGCCACCGCCGCCGCCACCACCGCCGCCTCCGCCACCGCCTCCGCCGCCACCGCCTCCGCCTCCGCCACCACCGCCGCCTCCGCCACCACCGCCGCCACCACCGCCACCACCACCGCCACTGCCGCCACCACCGCTGCCGCCACCACCGCTACCGCCGCCGCCGTTACCACCGCCGCCATTGCCGCCGCCGCCATTGCCGCCGCCGCCGCCATTGCCGGACCCGTTACCGCCCCCATTGCCGGACCCGCTGCCGGACCCGCTGCCACCGCCATTGCCGGACCCGCTGCCGCTATTGCCGCTGCCATTGCTGCCGCTCGAGCCGCTGCTGCCGGAGCTGGAGCCGCTGCCGTGCGAGCCGCTCGACTGGCTTGCTGCCGATGGGGCGGAGGCGGCGGCGGGGCCGGGCGTGGCCGCCGCCGGCGCGCTCAGGCCACCGCTGTCCGTGCCTCCGGACAGCACGCCGGTCGCCACCAGCGAGCCATCCGAGTTCGCGACCAGAGTCAGGATCACCGGTCCGTCCGTCCGCAAGCTGCCGAGCCCGGGGCCGCGTGCGGCTTCCAGCGCCTCGCCCAAGCGCAGCGCCGTTCCTTCGGGCCGGGCGAGGGTTTGCAGCACGGCATGGTCCACGCCCGGCCGCAGCGGCAGCACCGGCGCGCGGGCGACCAGTGCGGTGTCCAGGCGGCCGCCGCGCAACCGGCCGCGCAGGCGGACCCGCTCGCCGGCATAGTCGCCGAGCCGCCGCCCCTCGACCTCGAGCGCGCCGACGCGCCAGTCCCGGCCGGACGGGGCGAGTTGGCCGGTGACCACGACGTCGCCGGCGCCTTGGCGGTCGATCCGGCTGGCCAGGATCTCGCCGGCCGCGTTGCGGAACCCGCTCACCGCCACCCAGTCGCCACCCGCCGGGCGGTCTCCGTTGCTGCCCGGCAGCGGGCGGACGGTCTGGCCGGCCACGACGAGGCTGCCATCCGGGCGGACTTGCTCGACCGGTCCCACCACCTCGTGCTCGACCGCGATGGTGTCGGCGACCAGGCCGGCGCGGTTGGGCCGGGCGACGACCTGTGCCAGCTGCCCGATGCGGAGCGCCGCCGTCGGCGCCGGCAGGCCATCGACCTCGATGGTGGCCACGCGGCTGCTCTCGATCTCGAACCCGTTGACGAAGATGCTGCCGAAGCCGGTGACGGTGCCGACCACGGCGGTGCCGCCGGTGCCGCCGATGCCGCGGTCGGCGAAGCTGGGGCCGCCCGTGCCGCCGATGCCGCGGTCCGCGACCGCCGGGCCGCCGGTGCCGCCGATACCGCGGTCCGCGAAGCTCGGCGCGCCGGTACCGCCAATGCCGCGATCGGCGCGGCTGCTGTTCGGGACCGGGCTGCAGCCGGCCAGCAGCGCGAGCGCGAGGGCGATGCGGGCGGCCAAGGGGCAGCGGCCGGGCATCATGCGTCCGGGGCCTTGGGCGGATCGGGTTCGGCGAACAGATACACGCCGACATTGACGCGCTCGGTTTGCCCCGTGTCCACCGTCTCGTCGTCGAGCAAGCGCAGGGCCTCGCGATTGATCTGCACCAGCACCCGTTGCGCGGCGCTGCGCGCGAAAGCCCGCAGCCGGCGGGCGGCTTCGGGGGACAGGCCGTCGTAATGGACGCTGCGATCGACGAACGGGGCGGCGCCCGCGGCGGTGATGTTGGCAACCGCCGCGGCAACGTGGTCGTGCAGGTTGCGGGCGAAATAGAACAGCTGCTCGGCCTGGCC
The DNA here is from genome assembly GCA_963752225.1 of uncultured Alphaproteobacteria bacterium. GTDB lineage: Bacteria > Pseudomonadota > Alphaproteobacteria > Acetobacterales > Acetobacteraceae > JBBROS01. Next base: position 128,871 of record CAVVXS010000008.1, read on the forward strand.
CGGCTTGGGCAGGAAGGCGTCCTCCTCCAGGACGATCCAGCCGTCGGCGCGAACTGTCACCAGGCCCTGGCTGAGCCAGGCTTCCAGCACGGTGCGCGGCCGGACGTCCTTGGTCACCGCCTCGACCAGCCCGTCGAACGATGGCTGGCCGGGTTCGGCGGTGCGCGGCAGCGGCAGCGGATGGCCGTCCGCGTCGGTCCAAGGCGCCGCGCCGAGCCAGCGCCCGACGATCTCGGCGCCGAGCGCCACGCCCGCCGGCACCTCCAGCTCCGCCGGGGACAGGCTGCGCAAGCGGCGCAACTCCTTGCGGTGCACGCCCGTCATCATGCTGATCCGGCTGTCGGTGCGCGACTTCGGGTCCGGTAGCAGGTCGTTCGCCGCCACATCCACGTAAAGCTGGCGCAGCATGTCCGCCAGCCGCGGAAATGGCACGCCGGCCTGGATCAGCAGCCGGACAAGCGGGCGCAGCAGCCGCCGGATCAGCGGGAGCAGCAGCTCGGCATCGGGCGTCACTGAAGCCTCGGCCATCTCACCTTTACCGCAGGACTATCGTACCAAGGCCGGCACGGTCACATCCTGTGGGACAATATCCCACAACGAGGGCTGGACGCAAGCGGGATCGTTGCTTCATATCGCGTATCGGCCGACGTCGAAAGCGCTTGTGGTGGGAGAATTTCCCACATATCGTCTGTGTGGGACAAATTCCCGCACCCAAGGCGGGCGGCGCAGGAGAGTTCGATGGATTTCGCTTCCGTGTTTCCGAAGATGCAGCGTTTCGCGCGGATCCTGACCCGCTCCGCCACGGAGGCGGACGACCTGGTGCAGAAAACCTGCGAGCGGGCAATCAGCCGCGCCGACCAATGGCGCGGCGACACGAGGCTGGAAAGCTGGCTGTTCCGCATCATGCGCGGCATCTGGATCGACGAGGTCCGGGCCCGTGCCGCCCGTGGCCGGCAGCTGGCGAGCTTGTCGCTCGAGCAGGAAGACGAGGTGATGGACGGCGGGCGGCTCGCCGAGACGCGCTTGCAGCTGCAGGCGGTCATGGCCGAGCTGCAGCAGATGCCGGAGATGGATCGGACGCTGCTGCTGATGGTGTGCGTCGACGGCCTGACTTATCGGGAAGCGGCCGACATGCTGGGCGTGCCGATCGGCACCGTCATGAGCCGGCTATCGCGGGCGCGCGCGGAGCTCGGGACCCGGCTGGAAGGCAGGACAAAGTCGCGCCGTCCCGCCGCCGTCAAGCAGGCGGCGGCGGACGTCCGCCGGGCGGAGCGCCGCATCGCCGTTCCGCTGCCGGCCTGACCGCGGCCGGCTGCCACTCAACCTAGCCCGGTCGGGGAGGTTGGACGGCGTCGCCGGTCAGCGGCCGCGGTCGACGCTCCAGGGGCCGCCGCCGAGCACCGTCAGCGCCAGGAACACGAAGCAGTACAGGATCGCCGCATCGCCGCCGTTGACGATCGGGAACGGGCTGCGCGGCGCGTGCGCCATCCAGTAGGCGAAGGCCATCTCGCCCGACAACACGAACGCGACCACGCGGGTGTAGAGGCCGGCCAGCAGCAGCAAGCCGCCGCCGAACTCCAGCACGGCCGCGAACCAGATCAGGCCGAACGTCGCCGGTAGGCCGTTGGGCGGCGGGGCGGGAAAGCCGAACAGCTTCTGCGTCCCGTGCTCGATGAACAGCAGCGCGACAACGATGCGCAGGAGGCTGATGACGTGCGGCGTCCAGCGTGCAAGCGCGTCGACGCGAGGCGAGACGGTCGTGGTGCTCATGGCGTTCCCCCCAAAGCCGCGGTGCTCATTCTTGGTCCGGGTCGGCGACGATGTCGATCGTTGCGCAACGTATCCGGGCGGCTATTTCTGCGGGTAGCTGAAGGTGAAAGATTGTGTGAACGGGCGCCACCAACCGGGCACTCCCGTTTCGGTGTCGACATGGCGATAGAATGCGGGGGCGTCGGGCGGCGCGAAGTTGTAGGTCAGTTGGTAGCGTCCAGGGCCGGCCATCTTGACGTTGTCGGCGTAGTGCGGCCCATCCTTGGCCACCATCGCCTTCAACGTGCCGGCGGTGTGCCAATCGCTGCCGATCTTCTCCAAGCGGTAGCCAACGGTGAGGTAGGGCACCCAGGCCCCGTCCGGGTAGCCGAACACGTTGTCCGCGGTGGCGTGGATGTCGGCTTCGAGATGGATGACGTCGGCCCCATGCGCCATGCCGGGCATCATAGGCGCCATCTCGACGCCGACGAGATAGTTGGCGACGATCTCCATGTCGTGCTGGTGCACGGGGCCGCCGACGAAATACTCCCGCGCGGTGGCGGCATGGGACAGCAGCGCGGCGGCACAGGCCGCGGGCAGGGCAAAACGAAGCACGTTCAGGTTCCTCTCAGATGCGCGCCGGATGCGCGGCGGCTTAGACGGCGCGGTGGACCGAGTTCGACGAGGCGCGGGCGTTGGCCGGACGGTTCACCACCCGCGCGCCGGCCACCAGAACCGCCAATACGACGAGGTAGGCCGCGAGCTGCACGCCGACCGGGCGGTCGGAGTAGCCGACCAGCGCATGCAGCGCCTTGCCGACGATGCTGTCGTCCGGCAGCAGCGCGGATGTGTCCCAAAGTTGGTCGCCCCAGCTCGGGATGATGTCGGCGGCGGCCAACACCGCGGCCGCCTGGCCCGCCATGCCGGCTGCGAGCAGGGCGATCAGCCAACTGGTAGTGGTGAACAGACGCTTCACCGGGATCGCCAGCAAGCCGCGGTACAACAGCCATGCGACCGCGGCGCCAAGGCCGATGCCAAGCGCGCCGCCCAGCAGCAGCGGCGCCGGACCTTCCTTGCTGGACGCGGCGATGCCGTAAAGGAACAGCACCACCTCGGCGCCTTCGCGCAGCACCGCGACGCCGACCACGACTGCCATCGCCGCCAAGGACCTCTGCCCGGCGGCCACCTGGCGGCCCATGGCCTGCATCTGCTGCGCCATCTCGCGGCCATGGCTGGCCATCCAGAGATTGTGCCAGCCGAGCATCAGGACCGCGACGATCAAGATCGACGCCGTGAACACCTCCTGGCCGACCCCGGCGAGCGCATTCGACAGCGCACCGGCGAAGCTGGCCAGCACGGCCGCACCCAGCACGCCGGCACCGATGCCGCCCGCCAGCCAGGGGCCGCGCCCGGCGATGCCGCGGGTGGCGGCCAGGACGATGCCGACGATGAGCCCGGCCTCGAGCACTTCACGGAAGACGATAATCAGGCTGGCGAGCATGTCAGGGTTGCTCCGCGACGGTGATTGTGCCCTTGGCCGTGTCGGGGTGGTATTCGCCCACGAACGGGTACGTGCCGGGCTTCAGCGGCCCGGCATTCACGGTGATGACGCCGCCGGCGGTCACGATCTTCTCGATCCGCAGATCATGGCTTTCGAACTCTTCCGGCGTGTCATCGTGGTTGGTGACCTGGATGCGGAACCGCTGCCCGGCGGGCACCGTCGCCGTGGCCGGCGTAAAGGCGTGGTCCTTGAGCGCGAGCTCGACCAGGACCATCTCGGCGGCTCGGGCCGGCAACGGAGCGAAGGCGGCGACGGCCGCCACGCAAGACAGTGCCGCGCAGAGACGGAAACGGATGGCCGACAAGCGAGACCTCGGGGTTGACCTGTAGGCGTGATATTGCGAAGCGTTCGCAAATGCAAGCGGCGCGATGCGCTGAACCCCCAACCCCCCGGATCCGTGATGGCCGACCCCAGCCTGTTCGACGCCCTGAGGATCCCGACCGACACCCTGGTCGCGATCGACAACCGCACGCTCCATTTCGCGCTGCAGCCCTACCACCACGTCGTGCGGCTGGTGCATGTGGCGACGATGGGCGCGTTCTTCGGCGGCATCGGCCTGCTCGACCTGCGCTTGCTGGGATGGCGGGGGACGGTGCCGTTGCGGCCGTTCGCCGAGCACGTGCTGCCGTGGCTGTATGCGACCTTCGGGGTCGCGGTGGCGACCGGGGCGGTGCTGTTCGCTTACGATCCGGTGCATGTCGGCACCCATGCCTACTTCGCCCCGAAGATGCTGCTGATCGCGCTCGGACTCGGCAACGCGCTGCTGTTCCACCGTACGAGCTATTTGAGCGCCTTGGCGGCCGAGGGTGTGCTGCCGCTCTCCGCCCGGGCGGCCGGGGCGGTGTCGCTGGTGATCTGGACCGCGGTCGTGGTGTGCTCGTCGCTCAACGTGGAGGGCGTGCCGAAAGTGCTGCTGCGGTAGGCTGACCTGCTGGCGCCCGCCGCATGGCCGGGTAAGCTGGCGGCAATCACAGGGGAGGGAGCGTGCATGCGCGTCGCGATCATCGGCCAGCAGGACTTCGGCAAGGCGACGCTGGAGGCGTTCCTGGCGCGGGGCGACACCGTGGCGGGGGTGTTTTGCGCCCCGGACAAGGGCCGTCCCGACCCGTTGCGGCTCGCGGCCGAGGCGGCCGGCGTGCCGGTGCACCAGTTCGCCAAGCTGACCGGGCCGGAGGCGCTCGAGGCGTTGCGGGCGGCCGAGGCCGATCTCGGGGTGATGGCCTATGTCACGCAGTTCGCGCCGCAACGGTTCTGCACCCTGCCGGCCCATGGCACCATCCAGTTCCACCCGAGCCTGCTGCCGCTGCATCGGGGAGCATCGTCGATGAGCTGGTCGATCATCCTGGGCCGCACCGAGACGGGGTTCAGCATCTTCCGGCCGACCGACGGCTTGGATGAGGGGCCGCTGATCCTGTCGCGCGCCGTGCCGATCGAGCCGGACGACACGCTCGGCACGGTTTATTTCAACAAGATCTTCGCCGCCGGCGTCGCAGGCCTGCTGGAGGCCGCGGACCTCGTCGTCAGCGGCCGGGCCACCGAGACCGCGCAGCCGGAAGACAGCGCCGGTTATGAAGGGATCATCGGCGAGGCGGAATCACGCATCAATTGGGCGAGCCATGTGGATCTCACCTACAACCTGATCCGCGGCTGCAACCCGGCGCCGGGCGCTTGGACCACGCAGGACGGGCGCAAGCTGTTCCTGTTCGACTGCCGCAAGCGCATCGCCCGGACCTTCGGCGAGGTGAAGGGCCAGAAGATCGGCCAGGTGGTGGCGGCCGACGGCAACGGCGTCACGATCCTCGGTCAAGGCGGGTTCATCGACGTGCAGCGGCTGCGCTGGGACGGCGGCAAGAAGATCCCCGCCAGTGAGGCCGGCCTATCCCCGGGCACGCAACTCGGAACCTGAGTCCGGCGGGTCTGGGGGCGCCGCCCCCAGCCTTCCCACTGACCGCCCGGCCACCCGCCCCACGATCGCCAGCGTCGGCCCCCCGGTGTGCCAGCCAGGTGCCTGCGCGACCAGCTCATCGAGCGTCCCCCTCAACGTCCGCTGCTCCGGCCGCCCGCCCCGCTCGATCAGCGCGGCGGGGGTTGCCGGGTCGAGGCCCGCCGCCAGCAGCCCGTCCCGCAGCGCCGGCAAGGTGTGCAGCCCCATGTAGATGGCGAGCGTGCCGGACCGGGCCAGCAGGTGGAAGTCGAGGTCGAGCGTCTCGGTGCGCTGGTGCCCGGTGGCAAACGTCACGGTCTGGGTCGCGTCGCGGTGGGTGAGCGGGATGCGGGCGCCGGCGGCGCAGGCCAGCGCCGCGGTGATGCCCGGCACCACCTCGCAGGCAACGCCGGCGGCGTCGAGCGCTTCGGCTTCCTCGCCGCCGCGGCCGAAGATGAACGGGTCGCCGCCCTTCAGCCGCACCACCTTGCGCCCGGCTTGGCCGAGCCGCACCAGCAGCGCGTTGATGTCCTCCTGCTTCATGGTGTGGTTGGAGCGGGCCTTGCCGACCAGGATGCGGTCGGCGTCGCGCCGGGCCATGTCGAGCACCTCGGTTGTGACGAGGCGGTCGTGCACGATGACGTCGGCCTCGCCCAGCAGCCGCTGCGCCCTGAGCGTCAGCAGGTCGGCCGAGCCCGGCCCGGCGCCGACCAGGTAGACGATGCCGGCCGGGTCGGGGCCGTCCTCGATCTCGCGCAGCAGCTCGCGCTCGGCGGCCTCGTCGGCGCCCGCCAGCACGAGGTCCGCGACCCGGCCGCCGAGCGCCCGCTCGAGCACGCGGCGGCGCAGTGCCGTGTCCGGCAGGCGGGCACGGATCAGCTCCTTGTAGCGCTCGGCCAGCGCCGCGAGGCGGCCGGTCGCGGGCGGGATCAGCGCTTCGATGCGGGCGCGGATCAGGCGGGCGAGCACCGGCGCGGTACCGCCGGAGCTGACGGCGATCTGCAGCGGCGCGCGGTCGACGATGCTGGGGGTGATGAAGGTGCAGAGCGCCGGGCGGTCGACGATGTTGACCGGAATGCCGCGGGTTTTGGCGCTGTCGTACAGCGCTTGGAGTGTTTCGTCGGGGGCGTCGGCGCCGATCGCGATGGCGGCGCCGTCGAGGTCGGCAGGATCGAAGCCGGGCGTCGCGCGGACGTTGGCGCCAGCGCCGCGCAGGGCGTCGGCCTTGCGCGTGGCGGCCTCGCCGGCGCCAACCACCAAGGCGTGCCGGCCGCGCAGGTCGAGAAAGACGGGGAAGAAGTCCATAGGCGAGTTTCCCATGATGCGGGTGCGTGGGGTAGTGCGGGGCGCGAGCCGGCGTGCAGCGCGGGTCCGCGGGCGGCAGATTCACGGATCAAGTCCGGGGATGATGTGGGTGGGTGACGTCTGGTCGGAGTAACGGGTTGAAGGTGCTGGAAGTGACCAACGTCGATTTCTCGCTGCGGCACTTTCTGCTGCCGCTGATGCAGGAGCTGACCCGGCGGGGGCACGAGGTGGTGGGCGTGTGTGCGGACGGGCCGCTGCTCGCCGAGGTGCGGGCGGAGGGCTTGCGGGTCGAGCCGGTGCCTATGGCGCGGAGCTTATCGCCGCTGGCGCAGTGGCGCGCGTTCCGGGCGATGGTGCGGCTGATCCGGGCGGAGCGGCCGGATCTGGTGCATGCGCATATGCCGATCAGCGGCTTCCTGGCCCGGCTGGCGGCATGGGCCTGCGGCGTGCCGGTGATCGCCTATACGTGCCATGGCTTCCTGTTCAACCAGCCGGGATCATGGCTGCGCCGGGCGGTGGCGTTCGCGATGGAGTGGGTCGGCGGGCGCATCACCGGCGTCTACACCACCGTCTCGACCGAGGAAGCGGCCGACGCGCGGCGGCTCGGCATCCATCGCGCGGCGGTCGGCGTCGGCAATGGCCGTGATCCCGCGCGGTTCCGCCCCGATCCCGCGGCTCGGGCCAGGGTGCGCGCCGAGCTCGGCTGCGCGCCGGACGCCGTCGTGGTGGTGATCGTGTCGCGCCTGGTGCGGCACAAGGGCTATCCGGAGCTGCTGGCAGCAATGGCCGAGGTGCCCGGCGCCGAGTTGTGGGTGGTGGGCGAGCGGCTCGCCTCCGACCACGGCGCCGACATGGAGCCGCTGTTCGCGAAAGCCGGACTCGGCGGCCGGTTGCGGCGGCTGGGCTATCGCCGGGATATCGACGCGGTGCTGGCAGCGTCCGACGTGTTCGCGCTGCCGAGCCATTTCGAGGGCCTGCCGATGTCGGTGATCGAGGCCATGCTGACCGGCTTGCCGGTGGTGGCGACCGCGATCCGCGGGCCGCGCGAGCAGGTGGTCGATGGCGAGACCGGGTTGCTGGTGCCGCCTGGGGATTCGGCCGCGCTGGCCGTCGCCTTGCGCCGCCTGGCCGGGGATGCGGCAACGAGGGCGCGGATGGGCGAAGCGGGGCGGGCACGGGCGCTGGCGCGATACGATGAGGCCGCGGTGGTGGCCGGGCTGGCGGGGCTGCTGGACGCGGCGATGCGCAACGCAACGAAAAACCCCCTCCCGCGAACGGAAGGGGGTTTCGGCGGCTGCTAGAGCAACATCCGACCGAACCGGATCAGTTTAGACGGATCAGTTTGCTCTATCGACTTAGTTTTGGAGCGCTACTCCCGAGCCGAGTGGCTCGGGAAGTGCTCTGGCGGGCGGACGGATTACCGGCCGGCGTAGATCGACTGCTCGACCTGGTTATGCGCGACCATCCAGTCGTTCATGCTCTTGGCCTGCGCGTATTGCACCGTGCCTTCCTCGAAGCCGCGCGGCAGCGAGTTGGCGGTCTGTACCGGGCCTTCGCTGCCGTTGGTCGGCAACACGTCGCCGGCAAGGCGCGACAGGTTGGAGCCGGGCCGGCCGGTCACGTCCGGATATTGCGCGGACCCGGTATCCAGGCCCAGCGCCGGGCGGGCGAGGCGGGTGCCGATGTCGACCTGGTTGGGGAAAGGATTGCCATTGCCCTCGCCGGCAAAAGCGGGAGCGAGGCCGAGGCCGAGAAGGGCGACGGCGGCGAGGAGGGTATGCTTCATGATATCTGGTCCTGGTTAGGCACGGTCTTCAGATTGGCCTGCCGATGATGGCGGCGTGTCCGATGGTGGAGCGCGTCGTCTGATGCGTAAGATGGCGTTCGGTGCAGTGCAGCGTAAGTGCGTCCGGCGGCATGTCACTTATGCGCCAATCTATGGAGTGGTGACGGAACCATGCGCCTGACGCACGGCTTCGGGCGGCCGGGCTTCATTGTCCCGGCGTTCGGGGGTATGCGCCCGGGATGACCGATGCCGCCCCCGATCGCCTCGCGATCCGCCGTGCCCTGATCTCCGTGTCCGACAAGCAGGGCTTGGTGCCGTTGGCGCAGGCGCTGGCGAGCCATGGCGCCGAGATCCTGTCCACCGGCGGTTCCGCCCGCGCCCTGCGCGAGGCCGGGGTGCCGGTGGTGGAGGTCGCCGACCATACCGGCTTCCCGGAGATCCTGGACGGGCGCGTCAAGACGCTGCTGCCGCAGGTGCATGGCGGGATCCTGGGCCGGCGCGACGTGCCGGCGCATCTCGAGCAGATGGCAACCCACGGCATCGCGCCGATCGATTTGGTGTGCGTGAACCTCTACCCGTTCGAGGCCACGGTCTCCTCCGGCGCTTCGCCGGCAGATTGCGTCGAGAACATCGACATCGGCGGCCCGGCGCTGATCCGCTCGGCCGCGAAGAATTTTGCCAGCGTCGTCGTGCTCACCGAACCGGCGCAGTACGCCGGCTTCATCGATGAGCTCGCGGCCGGCGGCACCACGCTCGGCCTGCGCAGCCGACTCGCCGGGGCCGCCTATGCGCGGACGGCGGCGTACGACGCGGCCATTGCCGCCTGGTTCGCGCGCGGCGAGACGTTCCCGCCGCGGCTGACGATCGGTGGGCGGCTGCGGCAGACGCTGCGCTACGGCGAAAACCCGCACCAGAAGGCGGCCTTCTACGTCAACGGTGATCGGCCCGGCATCGCCACCGCGCGGCAGGTGCAGGGCAAGGAGCTGTCCTACAACAACCTCAACGACACCGACGCGGCGTTCGAATGCGTGGCCGAGTTCGACCGCCCCGCCGTCGTGATCGTGAAGCACGCCAATCCGTGCGGCGCCGCGGTCGCCGCCGACCTCGCTTCGGCCTGGGACGCGGCGCTGCGCTGCGACCCGGTCAGCGCGTTCGGCGGCATCGTCGCGATCAACCGCACGCTCGACGCCGCCGCCGCGGAGCGCATCGCCGCGATCTTCTCCGAGGTGATCGTGGCGCCGGACGCCGAGGCCGACGCGCTGACGGTGCTGGCGCGGAAGAAGAACCTGCGCGTGCTGCTGACGGGCGGCGTTCCGGATCCGGCCGCTGCGGGGATCACGGTGCGGTCGGTGGGCGGCGGGTTCCTGGCGCAGACCCGGGACGGCGGCCGGGTCGGGGAAGGCGATCTGCGCGTGGTGACGCAGCGGGCGCCGTCCCGGGCGGAGCTGCGGGATCTGCTGTTCGCGTTCACCGTGGCCAAGCACGCCAAGTCGAACGCGATCGTTTACGCCAAGGACGGCGCGACGGTCGGCATCGGCGCCGGGCAGATGAGCCGGGTGGACAGCGCACGGATCGCCGCCTGGAAGGGCGCCGAAGCGGCCCGGCTCGCCAAGGCCGAGCGGCCGTTGACGGAAGGCTCGGTGGTGGCGTCGGACGCGTTCTTCCCGTTTGCCGACGGATTGGAAACGGCGGTCGCGGCCGGGGCGACGGCGGTGATTCAGCCCGGCGGGTCGATGCGTGACGCGGAGGTGATCGCGGCGGCCGACAAGGCGGGGATCGCGATGGTGTTTACCGGGATGCGGCATTTCCGGCACTGACACGGGCATCGTCGGGCGCGGCGTCGGCGGGCGTGCTGCCGTTGTTCTTGCGAGTGAGAGGCGGTTGCGTCATTTCGTCTGCGGCTTGACGTTTTCGTCTTGCGCGTCATTTTCGCGCCATGCGGACATTCACTGAACTGAACGAGCGAGAGATCCTGGCGCTGGCAATCAGCAGCGAGGAGGAGGACGGGCGGATCTACATGGATTTCGCCGAAAGCCTGCGGGACGAGTTCCCGGACAGCGCCCGCGTGTTCGACGATATGGCGGCCGAGGAGAGCGAGCACCGGCGGCGGCTGATCGACCTGTTCGTCGACAAGTTCGGCTCGCACATTCCGCTCGTGCGCCGGGTCGACGTGAAGGGCGCCGTGGTGCGCAAGCCGGCCTGGATGATCCGGCCGCTCGGCATCGAGGCGGTGCGCCGGCATGCGCGGCAGATGGAGGTGGACGCGGCGCGGTTCTATGCCGAGTCCGCGAGCCGTACGAGCGACGCGTCCATCCGCAAGATGCTGGGCGACCTGGCCGAAGCGGAGATGGAGCACCAGACCGCCGCCGGCGCCATCGAGGCCAAGCGGCTACCGGGGGAGAAGCGGGTCGCCGAAGACGAGGACGCGCGCAAGCGTTTCGTGCTGCAGATCGTGCAGCCGGGCCTGGTCGGGCTGATGGACGGATCGGTGTCCACCCTGGCACCGGTGTTCGCGGCGGCCTTCGCCACCACCAACAGCCACGACACGTTCCTGGTCGGGCTCGCGAGCTCGGTCGGCGCCGGCATCTCGATGGGGTTCGCCGAAGCGCTGGCCGATGACGGCAAGCTGTCCGGGCGGGGCACGCCGTTGCTGCGCGGCCTGGTGTGCGGGCTGATGACGGTGGCGGGCGGCATCGGCCATACGCTGCCTTATTTGATCAGGGATTTCTGGACGGCGACCGGGCTCGCGGCGGCGGTGACGGTGATCGAGCTGCTGACGATCGCCTGGATCCAGTGGAAATACATGGACACCCCGCCCGTCGCCGCCGCGGCCAAGGTCATGCTGGGTGGGGCGCTGGTGCTGGCGGCCGGCATCCTGATCGGCAACGGCTAAGGGACCCGGCGGCGAGCGGGCGCCTTCGCCACTACAGGACCGCGGCGACCCGATCGGCCAGGCGCGCCGCCACCTCCGACTTGGGCAGGCTCGGCCAAGCCTCGGCCCCGTCCGCGGTCACGAGCGTGACCTCGTTGCGGGCGCCGCCCATGATGCCGGTCTCGGGGCGCACGTCGTTGGCGACGATCCAGTCGCAGCCCTTGCGGGCGCGCTTGGCGGCGGCATTGGCGGCGACGTCGTCGGTCTCGGCGGCAAACCCGACCACCAGGCGGGGGCGCTGCGGACCCGGCGCGGACAGCGTGGCCAGGATGTCGGGGTTGGTCGCCAGGGCCAGCGGCGGCGGCGGCTCGCCGGGCCGCTTCTTGATCTTGTGGGTGGCTGCGCTTTCGACCCGCCAATCGGCGACCGCGGCGGCGCAGATGGCGGCGTCGGCCGGGAGCGCGGCCTGGCAGGCGGCGAGCATCTCGGCCGCGGTCTCGACGGCGACCACGTGGGTGCCGGCCGGGTCGGGCAGGGCCACGGGGCCACGCACCAGCGTGACGCGGGCGCCGCGCGCGGCCAGGGCGGCGGCGATGGCGTGGCCCTGGGTGCCGCTGCTGCGGTTGGCGATGTAGCGGACGGGGTCGATCGGTTCGTGCGTCGGACCGGACGTGACCAGCACGTGGCGGCCGGCGAGCGGCCTCGCGCCGGGCGCCAGCAGCGCCTGGATCGCCGCCAGGATCACCGGCGGCTCGGCGAGGCGGCCGTAGCCGTATTCGTTGCAGGCCATCACGCCCTCGTCCGGGCCGACGGTGTGTATGCCGCGGGCGCGCAGGGTGGCGAGGTTGGCGACGGTGGCCGGGTGGGTCCACATGCGCACGTTCATCGCCGGCGCGACCAGCACCGGCTTGTCGGTCGCGAGCAGCACGGTGCTGGCGAGGTCGTCCGCCATCCCCGCCGCCATTTTTGCGAGTGTGTTGGCGGACGCCGGGGCGACCACCACCAGGTCGGCGCTCCGGCTCAGTTGGATATGCCCCATCTCGCTCTCATCGGTGAGCGACCAGAGATGGGTGAACACTTTTTCTTCTGTCAGCGCCTGCAGGCTGAGCGGGGTCACGAACTCCGCGCCCGCCTTCGTCAGCACCGCTCTCACGGACATGCCGGCCTTGCGGGCGAGGCGAATCAGCTCGAGCGACTTGTAGGCGGCGATCCCGCCGGTGACGATCAGCAGGATGCGGCCGGCGCCCCCCATCACAGGCGCCAGCCGGAATGGATCGCGGCGATCCCTCCGGACAGGTTGCGCACCCTGACCCGCTCGAGCCCCGCGTCCCCCATCATCGCCGCCAGCGCGTCCTGGTCGGGGAAGGTGCGGATGCTTTCGGCCAAGTAGCGGTAGCTGTCGGCGTCACCGGCGACGAGGCGGCCGAGGCGGGGCAGCACCCCGAACGACCAGAGGTCGTATGGCCGCTCGAGGGCCGCGACCTGCACGCGGGAGAACTCCAGGCAGTGGAACTGCCCGCCGGGGCGCAGCATGCGGCGGGCTTCCCGCAGCACGGCCGGCTTGTCGGTGCAGTTGCGCAAGCCGAAAGCGATCGTCACGCGGTCGAACCCGGCATCGGGCAGCGGGATCGCTTCCGCGTCCACAACCGCGATCGTGACCCCATCGTCGCGGTTCTTGCCCCGGGCGACGGCGAGCATTTCCTCGTTGATGTCGGTCAGCGTGGCCGGGCCGCCGCCGGCGCGGCGCCAGGCGAAGGTGATGTCGCCGGTGCCGCCCGCGAGGTCGAGCAAGGTGCGGTTCGGCCGCGGGTCGAGCCCCTGGACGAACTCGCGCTTCCACAGCCGGTGGATGCCGAGCGACATCAAATCGTTCATCACGTCGTAGCGGGGGGCGACGCTGTCGAACACGGCGCGGACCAGCGGCTTCTTCTCCGCGGCGGGCACGGTGCGGTAGCCGAAGTCGGTCTCGGGATTGCTGCTCATGAAGCGAGCATATACGTCGGTGCGGCGATGCCGGAACTCCCAGAAGTCGAGACAGTGATGCGCGGGCTGGCGGCCCGGCTGGTGGGGCGGCGGATCGAGCGGGCCGCGGTGCGGCGGCCGGACATGCGTTGGGCGTTCCCGCCGGGACTGGAGGCGGTGCTGCAAGGCGCGCTGGTGACCGGGTTCCGGCGCCGCGCCAAGTACATGCTGATGCGGCTGGAGGGCGGCACCAGCGTGCTGATCCATCTCGGCATGTCCGGACGCATGCTGATCCGCAAGCGCGGCGGGAACGAGCCGGTGCTGCACGAGCACGTGGCGCTCGAAACCGACGATGGCTGGGAGATCGGCTTCGTCGATCCCCGGCGGTTCGGCTCGGTGGACCTGGTGCCGACGGCGGACGAGGAGGCGCACCGGCTGCTGGCCGGGCTGGGGCCGGAGCCGCTGGACCGGGCGTTCTCGCCGCGGGTGCTGGCGGGTTCGCTGGCCGGGCGGCGGACGTCGATCAAGGCGGCGCTGCTCGATCAGCGCGTGGTTGCGGGCCTGGGCAACATCTACGTCTGCGAGGCGCTGTTCCGGGCCGGCATCGCGCCGTCGCGATTGGCGGGTGCGGTGTCCGGGGCGGCCGTTGCGCGGCTGGTGCGGGAGATCAAGGCCACCCTGACGGACGCCATCGCGGCCGGCGGCTCGTCGTTGCGCGACTACGTGCAGCCGAGCGGGGAACTCGGCTATTTCCAGCATGCCTGGAAAGTGTACGGGCGCGAGGGCGACCGCTGCGCCGATTGTCCGGGGGAGCCGTCCTGCCTCGGCATTGCGCGCATGGTCCAAGGCGGTCGGTCGACGTTCTTTTGCCCGCTGCGGCAGCGGCGGTGAGCGGTGCGCCGTCGCGGGCCACTCCTCAAGCGGGCGGCGGCGGCGTATGGCTTGGGGCAACCGAAGGAGGTTTGCCGTGGCTGAGATGATCCTGGTTGAAACGCAAGGGGCGGTTCGGGTGATCCGGCTGAACCGGCCGGCGGCGCTGAACGCACTGTGCGATCAGCTGATGGATGAACTCGGTGCCCAGCTGCTCGCGTTCGACGCGGACCCGGCGGTTGGCTGCATCGTGCTGACCGGCTCGGACAGGGCGTTCGCCGCCGGCGCCGACATCAAGGAGATGAAGGACCGGACCTACCCGGCGGTCCTGCTCGACGACTTCATCGGCAACCGGTGGGAAACGGTGCTGCGGGTCAAGACCCCGGTAATCGCCGCGGTGGCCGGCTTCGCGCTGGGCGGCGGCTGCGAGCTGGCGATGATGTGCGACATGATCGTGGCCGCCGATACCGCCAAGTTCGGGCAGCCGGAAATCAACCTGGGCGTCATCCCCGGCGCCGGCGGCACGCAGCGTTTGACGCGCGCGGTCGGGAAATCCAAGGCAATGGATTTGTGCCTGACCGGCCGGATGATGGATGCCGCCGAAGCGGAGCGGTGCAACCTGGTAAGCCGCGTGTTTCCGGCCGACGCGCTGCTGGAAGAGACGGTGAAAATCGCGGCGAAGATCGCGTCGCAGTCGCGATACGCGACGGCGATGGCGAAGAAGGCGGTCAACGCGGCCCACGAGACCACGCTGACCGAAGGGGTGCGGGCCGAGCGGGCGATGTTCCTCAGCCTGTTCGGCACGGCCGACCAGCGGGAAGGCATGTCGGCCTTCGCGGAGAAGCGGAAGCCGGTGTTCGGCCGCGACGGGGACGGTTCGCCTTGACTCGGGCAGGGGGGGTCCATAGAACACCTGCCTCCGGGTGCGTGGCGCCCGATCCCATTTTTTGACCTGCATCGAAGAGACCTCATGGCCAATACTGCCTCCGCTCGCAAGCGCATCCGCCAGACGGAGAAGCGCACCGTTCGAAACCACGCCCGCAAGGCGCGGATGCGCACCTTCATCAAGAAGGTCGAGGTTGCGTGCGCGGCCGGCGACAAGGCGGCCGCGGCCGAGGCGTTGCGGCTGGCTCAGCCGGAGATGCAGCGGGCGGTTGGCAAAGGCGTGGCTCATTTGAATACGGTGTCGCGTAAGATCTCGCGGCTTTCGGCTCGGATCAAGGCGTTGTCGCCGGCTTAACACCGGCTGGACTACGCGCCGCGATTTACTTCATCGCTGAATATTGAGGCTCGGACGGCGAGCACGGTGGTTTGCCGTGCCCCTACTTGGCCGTTACTGTCGAATAATCGAATTCGATTGCCTCGGGCCTAGTGCCGACTTATCATTGTCATATTGACGTCGTGAAACGCCCAAGCGTTTCTCCGGCCGCCGCTCGAAGGAAGGAAGACCGGTCTTGACCACGTCCAGTTCCGGAAGAGTGGAGCCTGCTTCCGACGCCGGGCGAAATCCGCAGGTGGAGCAGCTCGCGGCGCAGTGGGCGCGGATCCGCGGCAAGCTGCAGCAGGAAGTCGGCGACGTCGTTTATCGCACCTGGCTGCGCAACATGACCTTGGCCGGCGTCGACGGCGACGAGGTGACGATCCAGCTGCCGTCGGCGTTCCAGCGCGACTGGGTGCGGATGCACTATTCCGACCGGCTGAACGCGTTGTGGCAGGCCGAAGGCGCCGGCATCCGCCGGGTCGAGTTCCAGGCGATGCGGGCCGATGCCGCGGCCGCGCCCGAGGTTGTGCGGGAGTTGCCGGCCGCGGCGCCGGCGGCGGTGCCCGACCGGCTGTCGGAGGTGTCGGCGGCGCTCGATCCGAAGTTCCAGTTCGACAATTTCGTCGTCGGCAAGCCCAACGAGTTCGCCTACGCCTGCGCCCGCCGGGTGGCGGAGCTGCCGAACAGCCCGGGGTTCAACCCGCTGTTCCTGTATGGCGACGTGGGCCTGGGCAAGACGCACTTGATGCATGCCATCGGTCTCGAGCTGAGCCGGCGCGAGGGGGCGGCGGTGCAAGTCGCCTACATGTCGGCGGAAAAGTTCATGCACCGCTTCATCACCGCGATCCGCAGCCACGCGACGATGGAGTTCAAGCAGCAACTGCGCTCCGTCGACGTGTTGATGATCGACGACATCCAGTTCCTGATCGGCAAGGACAGCACGCAAGAGGAATTCTTCCACACCTTCAATGCGCTGGTGGAAGAGGGCAAGCAGATCGTCATTTCGGCCGACAAGTCGCCTTCCGACCTGAACGGCATCGAGGGGCGGCTCTCGACCCGGCTCGGCTGCGGCATGGTCGCCGACCTGCACGCGACCACGTTCGAACTGCGGATGGGCATCCTGGAAGCCAAGGCGGCGCGCGCCGGCGTGGACATTCCCGGCAAGGTGCTCGAGTTCCTGGCGCACAAAGTCGACACCAACGTGCGCGAGCTGGAAGGCTGCCTCAATCGCCTCGTCGCCCATGCCAGCTTGTTCAATCGCCCCATCACGCTCGAGGGCGCGCAGACGGTGCTGCACGACATCCTGCGCGTGCACGACCGGCGGGTGACGATCGAGGAGATCCAGAAGCGGGTCGCCGAGCATTGGGGCTTGCGCGTGACCGACATGACCAGCTCACGCCGGGCCCGCACGGTGGCACGGCCGCGGCAGGTGGCGATGTACTTGTCCAAGCAGTTCACCGACCGCTCCTTGCCGGAGATCGGGCGCATGTTCGGCAACCGCGACCACACCACGGTGATGCATGCCGTGGCGAGGGTGGCCGAGCTGATGGCAGCCGACGCCGAATTCAAGGAACAGGTCGAGCTGATGGCGGGGTTGCTGAAGCGATAACGCGCCGGCGGGCCGCCCCGCCGGTCCGGTCGGGTTTGCGAGTCGGATCGCTTCCACTACAGTCGCCCGACGTGGCGCCTCGATTCGCCGAACGGGGCTCGAACAGGAAACGCACTGATGAAGTTCAAGGCCGACCGCGCCACGCTGCTGAAGGCGCTGGCCCATATCCAGAGCGTCGCCGAAAAGCGTAACACGATCCCGATTCTGGCCAATGCCCGGATCGAGGTCAGCCGCGGCAAGCTGACCTTGACCGCGACCGACATGGAGATCGCGGTCGTGGAGGAGGTCGCGGCCCAGGCGACCCGCGACGGCGCGACGACGGCCCCGGCCGGCACCTTGTACGAGATCGTGCGCAAGCTCCCGGACGGGGCGGACGTCGAGCTCGACCTCAACACCGATAACGGGCAGCTGCGGCTGCGCGCCGGCAAGTACGGGACCAGCCTCGTGACCTTGCCGGTCGAGGATTTCCCGGCGATGACCGCCGGGCAGCTGCCGCATCGGTTCCAGCTCGGCGCGCAGGACCTGCGCGGGCTGATCGACCGCACCCGGTTCGCGATCAGCACCGAGGAAACCCGCTACTACCTGAACGGCATCTACCTGCACGCCGCGTCCGGCGACAGCGGCCCGGTGCTGCGCGCGGTTGCAACCGACGGGCATCGGTTGGCACGGGTCGAGGTGGACGTGCCCAACGGGGCGGCCGGCATGCCGGGCGTGATCATTCCGCGCAAGACGATCGCCGAGCTGCGCAAGCTGATCGACGAGGAAAGCGGCGAGGTCGAGATCGGCCTGTCCGACACCCGCATCCAGTTCAAGGCGGGTTCGGTGACGCTGACGAGCAAGCTGATCGACGGCACCTTCCCGGAATACGAGCGGGTGATCCCGAAGGACAACGACAAGGTGCTGCGGGTGGGCGTCAAGGATTTCTCCGACGCGGTCGGCCGGGTGGCGGCGATCAGCTCCGAGCGGTCGCGCCCCATCAAGATGTCGCTCGGCACCGACCTGCTGACGCTCAGCGCCGCCAGCCCGGAGCAGGGCACTGCGAGCGAGGAATTGGACGCCGACCGGGTCAAGTATGGGTCGTCGCCGCTCGAGATCGGCTTCCAGGCGCGCTACCTGTCCGACATCACCGACCAGATCGAGGGCGAGGTGGAGTTCCACTTCTCCGATGGGTCGGCGCCCACCGTCGTGCGCGACGCCGCCGACGCGTCGGCCTTATACGTGCTGATGCCGATGCGGGTCTGATCCCGCCCACCCGCACCCCTTGCCGCCCGCACACCCGATCGCCCCACCCCGGTAGCCGGATGCGGCTGCTTCGGCTGACGCTCACCGACTTCCGCAACTACGCCGCCCTGACCTGGCGGCCGGAGGCGCGGCTGTGCGTGCTGACCGGGCCGAACGGGTCGGGCAAGACCAACCTGCTGGAAGCGGTGTCGCTGCTGACCCCGGGGCGCGGCCTGCGCGGCGCGCGCAATGCCGAGTTCCTGCGCCGCGACGCCGCTACCCCCGGGCGGTGGGGCGTGAACGCCGTCATCGAGCAGGGCGAGGAACGGCACGAGATCGGCACCGGCTCGCCGCCCGAGGGGACGGCGGATCGGCGGGTATTCCGGCTCGACGGGGCGCCGCCGCGCAGCCAGGCCGCGGTGGCGGCGGTGTGCGCTTCGGTGTGGCTGACGCCGCAGATGGACCGGCTGTTCGGGGAAGGCGCTTCGGGGCGGCGCCGCTTCCTCGATCGTCTGGTCTGGGCGCTCGAACCCGGCCATGCGCGCGAGGTGTCGGCCTACGAGGCGGCGACGGCGGGGCGCAACCGGTTGCTGGCGCGTGGCGGCGCCGACCCGGCCTGGCTGTCGGGTCTCGAGGACAGCATGGCCCGGCATGGCGTGGCGGCGGCCGCGGCGCGCGCCGGGCTGGTGGCGCGGCTGAATGCGATTCTGTTCGCGGGCGCGGCCGGCGCATTTCCCGCGGCGCGGCTGGTGCTGGTGGACGAGATCGCCGCGCGGTTGGCCGCCGCGCCGGCCCTGGCGGTCGAGGACTGGCTGCGTGCCGCCCTGGCCGCCGGCCGGGCCGCCGACGGGGCGGCGGGTGCGGCCGGGGTGGGCGCGCATCGGGCCGACATGCTGCTGGAGGATGCGGCAAGCGGCCTGCCCGCGGCCGGGGCCAGTACCGGTCAGCAGAAAGCGCTGCTGATCGGGGTGGTGCTGGGACACGCCGCCTTGATCGCGGCGGAGCGGGGGCAACCGCCGTTGCTGCTGCTGGACGAGCCGGCCGTGCATCTCGACGCCGCACGGCGGGCGGCGCTGTGGGCGGCGCTCGTGGACGGGCCGGCCCAGGTCGTGCTGACCGGGACCGACCGGGAGGCTTTCGCGCCGCTTGCGGGGGCGGCGGCGTTCTGGCGCACGGGCGGCGGCGAGCTTGCCGCCGATTGAGCGGCGCCGGCGGCGCGCGCTACACGGTCAGCACGATCTTGCCCAGATGCTGATTGGCGCGCATGTGCGTTTGCGCCTCGTTGGCCTGCTCGAGCGGGAAGGTGCGGTCGATCGGCAGGGCGAGCGTTCCGGCTTCGACCGCGTCCCATAGGTCCTCGCGCATGCGCCGGTTGATCTCGCGCACCTCGTCCAGGCTGCGGGTGCGGAACGTGACGCCGACAAAGGTGATCCGCCGTGCGGCGTGCAGGTCGAAGTCGAATTCGCCGGTGGCCCCGCCCAGGCGGCCGACGTTGACGATGCGGCCCAGGACCCGCGTCGCCCGCAGCGAGCCGCGCGACGTCGGCGCCGAGATCTGGTCGATGACAAGGTCCACCCCCTTGCCGTCGGTCGCGGCCAGCACGGTGTCCGGCCAGGCCGGGTCGTGGCTGTCGATTGCGATGTCGGCGCCGAACTCCGACAGCCGTGCCCGGCGGTCCGGGTTGGTGGAGCTGCCGATCACGAGGCCGGCGCCGAGGTGCTTGGCGATCTGCAGGCCCATCAGGCCGACGCCGGAGCTGGCACCCTGGATCAGCACGGCCTGGCCGGGCCGCATCTCGCCGGCGGTGACGAGGGCGTTGTGCATGGTCTGCAGCGCGATCGGCAGGGTCGCCGCCTGCTCCCAGTTCATGTTGTTGCCGGGGACCGGGCCGACCCGGCCCCAATCGGTGACGGCGTATTCGGCATAGCCTCCGTTGCCGGAGCACATCACCCGGTCGCCCTCGCGCACCGTGGTCACGTTCTCGCCCACGCCCGCCACCTCGCCGGCCCATTCGAGGCCGATCGTGGAGCCTTCGCCGCCGAGCGCGCCATGAGCATGCCCGGCCGCCATGGCCAACTCGGCCCGATTCAGCCCGGCGGCGCGGACACGCACCAGCACCTCGTCGGCGCCGGGGCGCGGTGTGGGGACCTCTCGGAGCTCGAGGCCGGACTTGCCGACGACCATGGCGCGCATCACGAAGCTCCCTGCTGGTTATGCGGGACGATAGGTGGCCGGTCTGGCAAGTCAAACCGCAAGGGGGCTGCCGAACGCGTGCGTCGCGTGGCACTCTGCCCATTGCGCCGAAACGGCCAGGGAAGAGCGACCGACGGGGGAGAGCGACATGACGAGGAGAATTGCCTTCGCGTGCGCCACGCTGCTGCTGACGGCCGCGGCGGCGCGCGCCCAGGGCAGCGGCGCGGCCCACCAGCACATGACGATGCCGGGTGCGGCAGGGGGGCCGGGCGCGGCCCCGCCGGGCTCGGCGGCCCCCGGTGCCCAGAACGAGGCAGCGCGAGCCTACGCGGCGGCCAACGACAAGATGATGGCGGGCATGAGCCGGCCGTTATCGGGCGATGCCGACCGGGACTTCGTGCAAGGCATGCTGCCGCACCATGGAGGGGCGGTGGACATGGCGCAGGTCGAGCTGCGCTACGGCCGCGACCCGGCGCTGCGACGGCTGGCGAAGCGGATCGTGACGGCACAAGAAAAGGAGATCGCCGAGCTGCAGGCCTGGCTGCGCACGCACCCGCGCTAGTACCCGGCCGCCGTGACAAGAGTTGCATCCGCGGCACGCTGATTGCTTGCCCTCGCTCGACTGCGTCAACAGGAGAACCCCATGCCGCTTGGAAAGCTCTGGTCGATCGTCGGACTTGGCCTGCTGTTGGCGGGAGGCGGGGGTGCCGCGGCGAAGGAGTGGAAGACGGTCCGGTTCGGCATGGACGCCACCTATCCGCCGTTCGAAAGCGTCGACGCCAAGGGGCAGATCGTCGGCTTCGAGGTGGATTACGCGAACGCGCTGTGTGCCAAGATGAAGGTCACCTGCACGTTCCAGAACCAGGACTGGGACGGCGTGATCCCGGCGCTGCTGTCCGGCAAGTTCGACGTCATCTTTTCCAGCATGAACATGACGCCGGCGCGGGCGCAGAAGGTGCTGTTCTCGGACATGTACTACGCCACCTCGCCGATCTGGGCGACGCAGGCCGGGACGAAAAGCGACGACACCTCGGAAGCGGCGATGAAGGGCAAGCTGATCGGCACCCAATCCTCGACGGTGTTCGCCAACTATCTCGAGAAAAACTTCAAGGGATCCGAGATCAAGCTGTATCCCGGCGGCGACGAGCCGTTCCTCGACCTTGCCAGCGGCCGCCTCGACTACGTCGTGAGCGACATCCTGGTCGGCGAGAAGTTCATGGAAAAGAACCCGGGTTGCTGCCGGATCATGAAAAAGATCGAGCGCACGCCCGACATCTTCGGCCCCGGCGTCGGCGCCGCGTTCCGCCCCGACGACACCGACCTGAAGGACATGTTCAACAAGGCCATCGCCGAGGTGGACGCGGACGGCACTTACAAGACGATCGCGGACAAGTACTTCAAGATCGACATCCGCGGGAAATAGCGCCGCGTGTCGAACGTGGCATTGCTGTTCGGCGCCGACGGGTGGGGGCCCCTGCTGCTGCAGGGCGCCCTCGTGACGATCGCCTTGTCGCTCGTCACCGTGCCGTTCGGCTTTGGCGGCGGGCTGCTGCTGGCGGTCGCCAAGCTGCAGCCGAACCGTGCACTGCGGGCGGTGTGCGACGCCTACACGACGTTCTTCCGCGGCATCCCCGACCTGCTGTCGCTGTTTATCGTCTATTTTGGGCTTCAATCCCTGCTGAACGTGCTGGCCCGGCAGATCGGCGACGGCTGGCATGTCGAGATGAATGCGTTCGTCGCCGGAGTGATCGCGCTGTCGGTCGTGGTGGCGGCCTATTCGAGCGAAGTGTGGGTCGCGTCGCTGCAGGCCGTGCCGCCGGGCCAGGCGGAGGCGGCGCGCTCGCTCGGGATGGATCGCAAGCGGGTGTTCCTCCTGGTGGTGCTGCCGCAGCTCGGGCGGGTCGCACTGCCGGGTCTCGGCAACATCTGGACCATCCTGGTGAAGGACACGTCGTTGATCTCGACGCTGGCGGTGATGGACCTGCTGCGCGCCGCTTCGGAAGCGAGCCGGGCGACCACGAAGCCGCTGGTGTTCTACGGCGCAGCGGCGGCGGTTTACCTGGTGTTCAGCATCGTCTCGGGCGTGGGGCAGGCGGCGTTGGAACGCCGGGCCAACCAGGGTTACGCCTGATGCTGACGCAGCTCGCGGGCGCCGTGCTCGACCTCGACCTGCTGTCCACCTATGGGTGGCGGCTGCTGTCGGGCATCGGCGTCACCGCCGAGGTCGTGGTGCTGTCGTGCGGCCTCGGGTTCCTGCTGGCGATCCCGCTGTCGCGGGCGCGGATGTCGCACAACGTGCTGGTCGGCTGGCCCGCCTTGGCCTACGTCACCTTCTTTCGCGGCACCCCGCTGCTGTGTCAGCTTTACCTGGTCTACTACGGTGCCGGCGAGTTGCGCCCGACGTTGCAGGATCTGGGCGTGTGGTGGTTCTTCCGCGACTCGTTCTATTGCTGCATCACCGTGTTCACGATGAACACGTCCGCCTATCAGGCGGAGATCCTGCGCGGCGCGGTCAACTCGGTGCCGAAGGGGCAGTTGGAGGCCGCGCGCGCCCTGGGCTTGTCGCCCTACCGGGTGGCGCGGCACGTGGTGGGGCCGCAGGCGCTGCTGGTCGCGCTGCGGCCGCTCGGCAATGAGCTCATCAGCATGATCAAGGCCAGTGCGCTCGCAGCGATCGTGACCTTGCTCGACCTGATGGGCCAGACCCGGTTCATCTTCGCCCGCACCTTCGAGTTCACCGTGTACCTGTACGCGGCGCTCGTTTACCTCGCCATCACCGAGGCGATCGGCCGGCTATGGGCCTGGATGGAGCGGCGCCTGTCCCGCCATCTGGTGCCCGTCGCGCAGCCGCAGCTCGAGGTCGCGGTTGGGCGGGGCGTGGTGCCGAGCGGGATCGTCGCGTCTATGAAGTGACCGGCAGGCCAGGGCTCCGCCCTGGACCCGCTGGGGCCGCGTGCTCTACGTTCGTTCGCGCGCGGCCGCCACCACGCACAGGATCTCGAACAGGATCGATGCGGCGTTGAAGGAGGTGATGTTGCCGACGTCGAAGGGCGGGCTCACCTCGACTAGGTCGGCGCCGACGAAATCGATGCCGCGCAGCCCGCGGATCATGCGCAGCGCCTCGATCGTCGTCATCCCGCCCGCCTCGGGCGTGCCGGTGCCGGGCGCATAGACGGGGTCGAGGCTGTCGATGTCGTAGCTGAGATAGGTCGGCCCGCCGCCGGCCACGCGCCGCGCTTCCTCGACCGCCCACCGCCAGCCGCGGTCGTGCAGCTCGTCCATCGGCATCACCCGCATGCCGCTGTCCTCGCTGAACGCCCACAAGCTGCCGGCCACCGTGCTGGTGCCGCGCAAGCCGATCTGGATCACCCGCTTCGGGTCCAGCACGCCTTCCTCCACCGCCCGGCGGAATGGCGCGCCGTGGTGGAAGCGGGATCCCATGTAGTCGTCGCCGGTGTCGCCGTGCGCGTCGATGTGAACCATGCCGACCGGCCGCCCGGCGCCGACCGCGCGCAGGATCGGCAATGTCATGGAATGGTCACCGCCGACGCTGACCGGCGTCACCCCGGCGCCCACCACCTGGCGATAGAACGCCTCGATCTCGGCATGCGCCCCGGTGAGTTCGTAGGGCCGCTCGATCCAGCAATCGCCGAGGTCACGGATGCGCAGCGCGTTGAACGGCTCCTGGTCGGTGGCGGTGTTGACCGGGCGCAGCAGGCTCGATTGGTTGCGCACCTCGCGCGGGCCGTGCCGCGTGCCGGCGCGATGGGTGACGCCGCCATCGAACGGCACTCCGATCAGCCCGATGTCGCAGTCGAGCGTGTCGCCGACCGGCGTTCGGAAGAATGTGGGGATGCCCACGAAGCGCGGCTGCTTCTGCGGGTCGTTCATGGCCGGGTAGTGCTGGGCGGGTTTGATCGTCATGCCGACCCGTTTAGACCAGGCGTCGCCCGAACGCGACCCGCCAAGGCGGCCCGCGCCCGCGCCGCGTCGCGCGCCAGCCCGAGCAGGGCAGGGAGCTGTCCCGGCCGCCGCAGCACCGCGAGCCCGACCCGAACGGCGCCGATCCGCCCCGACACGTCGAGCGCGACCAGGGCCGCTGCCGGAAGATCTCGCCCCGCCTCATCGCACACCGCCCGCAGGACCGCGTAAGGCTTGCCGGCCGCCGCCGCGACCCGGGCGACGGCGGCGCTCTCGAGGTCCACGGCATGGGCGCCGGCGGTCCAGGCCGTGCGCTTGACGACAGCGGTGGCGAGGATGGCGCCGCCGCCGAGCAGCACGTGTCCGGTGCCGCCGCCCAGTGCCGCTCGCAACCCACCGTCCGTTTCCCAGGCGTCGTTCCCGTCCACCACGCGGTCCGGGACCAGCAGCGTGCCGGCGCGCAAGGCCGGGTCGAGGCCGCCGGCGAGGCCGAAGCTGATGAAGCCTCGCACGCCGGGCGCGAGCGCCTCGGCCGCCCGGGCCGCGCCGGCCGCATCGCCGCCGCCGACCGCGACCGGTATGCCCCAACGCCGGGCCAGGCGCGCTTCCACCTCGAGCCCGACCACCACTCCGAGCGGCGTCACACGGCCGGGACCGTCACCCCGATCATGTCGCCCTCGCGAACCAGCCCGGCGAGCCGGCCTTCGTCCCAATCCTCGGTGCCGGCCGGGCGCAACGGCAGCACCATCCAGCGGTAATCCGCCGTGCTGTCCACCACGCGGATCTTGACGTCAGGCCCAAGCCGCGTGCCCCACTCCGCCAGCACGCCGGCCGGGTCGCGGATCGCCCGGGCGCGGTAGGCCGGCGACTTGAACCAGAATGGCGGGATGCCGAGCACGGCGCGGGGGTAGCAGCTGCAGAGCGTGCAAACGACGAGATGGTGCATCGAAGGCGTGTTCTCGAGCACGCCGAGCGGCGGCATGCCGCGCATCGGGATCCCCATCGCCTCGGCCGCCGCGCTGCCGTCTTCCAGCATGGCGGCGCGGAATGCGGGGTCGGTCCAGGCCCGCGCCACCATCGCGGCGCCGCGCTCCGGGCTGGCCCGGTCGGTGGCCGCCATGCGGTCGGTGATCTCGTCGGCGGTGACCAGGCCCTTTTCCGTCAGCAGCATTCGGACTGCGGCAAGCAGCCGGTCGCCTTCCAGCAATTCAGTCATGCGACGGGCTCCAGCCAGGGTTCGAAGATCTCGACCAGCACCTCGTCGCCGCCGGCGTCGGGCCACAGCGCGGTGGGTCGGAAGGCGACGTGGTAAAGGTCCAGCTGCGCGGCCGGGCGGGCGAAGGCCAGGTCCTCGGGGTTGGCGAACCGTCCCAGGTGGCGCACCACGGTGCCGGGCCGCCCGCGCAGGTAGTGCGGCGTGCGGATGTGGCAGGGGCCGCGCGTTTCGGGCCAATCGTCCCGCACCCTGATCTCGGTTCCGGGGCTCAGCATCGCTGCAGCGCCGCTTGCAGCTCCGCCTCGGTGATCACGCCTTTCAGGACGAGGTTGGCGGCAATCGAGCGCATCCACTTCTCGTAATAGCTCAGCCGCAGATACTCGTCCTCGGGGATCGCCTCGATGCCGCGCCGGAGCTCGTCCACTGACATTACCCCCTTGGCGCCGAGCACGCCGCGCAGGGCGTCCACCTCGCGGTCGAATGCTGTCAGGCTGTGCGAGGAGCGATCGATCGGCTCGCACAGGAACTTGCTCACCCCGCCCATGTCGTGGTGCGCCCGCGCGGCGGGTTCGGTGCCGGCTGCTTGCGTCGTCATTGGATCACCTCTCCCGGGAACGTGCCCCAGATCTCGGACCGTTTGATCCAGCCACGATAATCCTGCACCTGCGCCTGGCACCAGTCCGACGTTGCTTCGCACGACCGCAGCCGCACGATCACGCCCGGCTTCAGCCGCGCCACCGGTCCGGACTCGTCCTTGGGGTCGTGGCGGAGCACGCGCTCGCCGCCGGTCACGACGCCCGACCGGCGCGGCGCGAGCGTCGCCTGATGGACCCAGCCCTTGATCCCCTCGGGATCGCGCACGAGCCGCCACACCTCGAATTCGCGCTCGATCAGCACCGGCAGGTCGCGCCGCTTATACACCCAGTCGATCGGGTAGCGGGTGCCTGGACCGGTGCGCAGATTGACTTCGTCGGAGCGCAGGGAGGCGAAGCGGGGCAGCGGGTTGCCGGTGTTGGTGCCCTTGGCCGGCTCGGCCGGGTTTTCGGGCACGGGCGCCGGGACCGCCACGGCGGGCGCCGCGGGCGGGGCGGCGGGGGGCTTGGCACCGGGCTTCGCCGCCGAGTGCCCGGGCGCGCCCGGCTTAGGCTGCACCAAGGGGGTGCGCTGCACCGGGGTACGCGGCGCGGCTTCGATGGCTTTCTTGCCCGACGGCGCGGCCTGGTGCGGGGTGGCCGGCTTCGGCGGCGTCGGCGCCGGCTGCGCGAGGGCCAGGGACCCGCCCAGGATCAGCAGCACGGCGGCACGCGGCAGGAGGGTTGGCATTGTGCATCCCTGCCAACCGGCTGCCCCCCGGTCAAGCACGCGGAACCTCGAGCGGCTACAGCGTCACGATCGCCCCGGCGCCGACGGCCGACAGGAAGGTCGGAATGCCGGCCACCTCCACCTCCGGCAGCAGCGAGCCCCCCTCCACCCCGGCCATCGCCAGCCCCGAGTCGCATGCCAGCAGCCGGACGCCGAGCTCGGCGGCCGCGGTCCGCAGCTCGTCCAAGCCAGCGACGCCGCGCGCCGCGACCGCGGCGTCGCGCGGCGCATCGGCGACCTCGGACCAGTCGGCCGCGAGCGCCCGGCAGCCCTCGTTGGTGGCGAACAGCACCACCTCCCGCCCAACCGCGGCGGCGCCGGTTGCCAGCATGAAGGCGTAGTGCGCCCGCTCGTGCCCTCCCGAGATCAGCAGGATGCCGAGCGGCCCCTGCTTGACCGCTGGCGGATCAGGCGGCATCGCAGGCGAGCGAGGTGATACGCGGCCGGGCCCCGCACAACGCGCAGTCCGGGTCGCGCCGCAGCCGCACCGCGCGCACGCGGGCCGCCAGCGCGTCCCAGATCAGCAGCCGGCCCGACAACCCCTCGCCGACGCCGATGATCTCCTTCAGCACTTCGGTCGCCTGCAGGCTGCCCATCACCCCGGTGACGGCGCCCAGGATCCCGGCCTCGCCGCAGGACGGGATCAGCCCGTCCGGCGGTGCGGCCGGGTAGAGGCAGCGGTAGCAGGGGCCGTCCGGGTCGGCGTGCGGCTTGAATGTCGAGAGCTGCCCGTCGAACCGCAGCACCGCCGCCGACACCAGCGTCCGCCGCGCCAGCACGCAGGCATCGGCGACCAGGAAGCGGGTCGCGAAATTGTCGCTGCCGTCGCAAACGAGATCGTAGCGCTCGACCAGATCGAGCGCGTTGGCCGCCGTCAGCCGGGCCTCGTGCGCCTCGATGACGACGGCGGGGTTGATCGCCCGCGCCGCGGCCGCCGCCGATTGCACCTTCGGCTGGCCCAGCCGTTCGGTCGTGTGCGCCACTTGGCGTTGCAGGTTGGAGAGCTCGACCCGGTCGTCGTCAATCAGCCCGATCGTGCCGACGCCGGCCGCCGCCAGGTACAACAGCAGCGGACTGCCGAGCCCGCCGGCGCCGACGACGAGGACCCGCGCCGCGCGCAGCCGCGCCTGTCCGGCGCCGCCGACCTCGGCCAGCAGGATATGGCGCGAGTAGCGGGTGATCTCGTCTTCCGTGAAATCAAGATTCATGGTCAAGACATAGGCGGATGGAGGGTGGTTTACGATGGCGGCGGCCGCAGGGCAGGGAT
Source organism: uncultured Alphaproteobacteria bacterium (assembly GCA_963752225.1). GTDB lineage: Bacteria > Pseudomonadota > Alphaproteobacteria > Acetobacterales > Acetobacteraceae > JBBROS01. Next base: position 156,950 of record CAVVXS010000008.1, read on the forward strand.
CGGCAGACGGCGCGCTGGTGTTGTTCAGCGGCGGCCAGGACAGCACGGCTTGCCTGGCCTGGGCGCTCGAGCGGTTCGCGACCGTCGAGACCGTCGGCTTCGCCTACGGCCAGCGCCACGCGGTCGAGCTCGCCGTCCGGCCGGCGATCCGCGCCGCCCTGGCGCCGCGCTGGCCGGGCCGCCTGGGGCCGGATCACCTGCTCGACCTCGCCGGGCCGATTGCCGGGCTGGGGGCCACCGCGCTGACCTCGGACGCGGCGATCGCCATGGGCGCCGATGGCTTGCCGACCACGTTCGTGCCGGGCCGCAACCTGCTGTTCCTGACGATGGCGGCCGCACTCGCCTACCGGCGGGACCTGCGCCACATCGTCGGCGGCATGTGCGAGACCGATTACAGCGGCTACCCGGATTGCCGCGACGACACCATCAAGGCGATGCAACTCGCACTGAACCTCGGCATGCAGCGCCGGTTCGTGCTGCACACGCCGCTGATGTGGCTGGACAAGGCCGCAACCTTCGCCATGGCGGAGCGGTTCGGCATCCTCGATACCACGCTGGAGCTCACCCACACCTGCTACCGGGGCGACCGCACCCACCGCCATCCGTGGGGCTATGGCTGCGCCGATTGTCCGGCCTGCCAACTCCGCGCCGAGGGTTGGCGCCAATGGAAGGCCGCGTCCGCATGATCGATTTCTTCGAGGGGCTGATCCAGCAATACGGCTACGGCATGGTCGGCCTGGTGATCGGCCTGGAAGCGATGGGCTTGCCGCTGCCTGGCGAGAGCCTGCTGATCGCCACCGCCATTTACGCCGCCACCACCCACAACCTGGCGATCGAGTGGATCGTGATCTCGGCAGCGATCGGCGCCATCATGGGCGACAACCTCGGCTACCTGATCGGCCACAAGCTGGGCCGGCCGGCGCTGGAGAAGTATGGGCCCAAGATCTACCTGACGGTGGAGCGGCAGCGGCTCGGCCAGTACCTGTTCATGAAGTATGGCGGCGTGGTGGTGTTCGTGGGCCGCTTCGTCGCCTTCATGCGCACCTTTGCCGCCCTGCTGGCTGGCGCCAACCGGATGCGATGGGGCCGCTTCCTGTTCTGGAACGCCTTGGGCGGCATCGCCTGGACGCATCTGTACGGCATTGCCGCCTACCTGCTCGGCTCGCAAGCGCACAAGCTGGCCGGGCCGATCGGCTTGGGGATCGGCATTGCCGCCGCGATTGCCGCGGCGTCCGTGATCTGGTTTTTGAAGAAGAACGAGAAGCGGCTTGTCGAGCGGGCCACGGCGGAGATGGAGGCGAACGACAAGGCGGCGGCCGGCAAGAAGTCCGCGCGCAAGGCGAAGGCCGATCCCGTCACCTCCTGAGCGGCCCGTCCGGCCTCGGTTGACGCAAAACGCGAACCTGCGTATTGATTGTGATACCGGAACAGAATAGCTGAACAGCCAGCCGCGCTGGTCCCGTCCGGCCGACAAGCGGTCCCTCCCGACTGCGCCCACCTTTCCTGAGAGGTTGCCTGCATGTCGCTTCGAACCCTGGCCAAGCGGACGCTCACGCGTATCGTGCCCCCGTCCGTTATCGCGCCGCTGATCCCGTGCGCCAGCCCCAGCCTCGATGCGGCGGCATGGGACGCCGAATATTCCAGCGAGCAATGGGCACGGCTGCACTCCATCGACGAACTGTCCCGCTACAGCCTCATCGTGGGCTATTGCGCCTTTCTGCGCCCGGGCGGATCGACGCTCGAGGTCGGCTGCGGCGAGGGCGTGCTGGCCCGGCGGGTGCGCAGCGCCGGCATCTCCCGCTATCTCGGCATCGACATCTCCGCCCAGGCGATTGGCGTGGCCAAGGCAGCCGGACTCGAGGGCTGCACCTTCGAGGTCGCCGACGCGGAAACCTTCGAGCCGCCGGCGGGGCAGCGGTTCGACGTGTTGATCTTCAATGAAAGTCTTTACTATTTCAAACAACCCGACCGCGAGGCCATCCGCTATTCGGAGTGCCTGACCGCCGACGGTATCGTGATTGTTTCCCTCGAGAATGTCGTCCGCAGCCACCAGATCTGGTCGATGCTCGGACACGCCTTCAAGACGATCGACAGTGTGCGCGTGGCGCACGGGCCTTTGTCGTGGGACGTGAAGGTGCTGCAACGGTCGAGCGCGCCGGGGCGGTAGCCGCGGCGGCCGGCAGGGCACGGACGTTGCGCCGGCGGCTCGGCGGCGGCGTCGGCCGGCTGCTGGTGCTCGGCGCCCTGCTCGGCAAGGCGACCGGCTTCGTGCGTGAGGTGATCATGGCGCGGCTGATCGGCGTGTCGCCGATCGCCGACGCGTTCCGTGGCGCGCTCACCGCGTCCTGGATGCCGATTGCGCCGTTGCAAGGCGACACGGTGCCGGCGGTGCTGGTGCCGCTGCATCGCGAATGGGTGCGTGAAGGCAAGGCGGTCCAAAACTTCACCGCGCTGACGGCCTCGCTCGTTGCGCTGACGGCGGCGCTGACCGCGGTGATGGTCCTGTTCGCCGGCTGGTGGACCGGACTGGTCGTCACCGGCTTCGACGCCGAGACCCTGGCGCTGACCCGGCGGTTCACGACCGTGATGGCGTTGGGGATGCCAGCCTCGGTGCTGTTCAACTGCCTGGTTTCGGTCGAGCTCTCGCTCGGCCAAGCCCGGCTCGCGACAATGCGGGCGATGACGCAGAACCTCGCCGTCATCTGCGGCCTGGTCGCCCTGGCAGTGACCGGGCAGCCGATCCTGATCCCCTGGGCGTTCACCTTGGCGATGAACGGGGTGGCGGGGTTCGGCTTGATGATGCTGTCCCGCGAGGGCGCGGTGGATGTCCGCGGCCTGCGGCTGCCGGTCATGGAGATGACGCTGCGGCTGTTCCTGCGGCGGCTGCGGCCGATGCTGTTGCAGCCGATCGGCGAGCAGGGACAGTTGTGGGTCGAGCGGGTGCTGGCCTCGGCCACGGCCGGGGCCGTCGCGTCGATGGAATACGCGCGCACGATGAGCGACAGTGCGCTGTTCGTCATCAGCCAGCCGCTCGGCCTGTCGGTGCTGGCCGGCAGCGGCGAACGCGGCCGGGTCGCGGCCATGGCCGGGCCGCTGATCGCGCTCGGGCTGCCGTCCAGCCTTTACCTCGCCATCTATGCGCCGGATCTCGTGACGGTCGTGTTCGCCCGCGGCGCCTTCAGCGCCGAAGGCGTGCGCCTGACCGGGGACGCGCTGCGCGGCATCGCGTCGGGCCTGTGGGCGTCCACCTTCGGCTGGATCCTGGTGCGGCAGCTCAACAGCGAGCGGCGCAACGGCCGGGCGGCGATCTTCGTTGCCGCCGCCTATGCCGCCAACATCGCCTGGAACCTGCTGGTCGGCTACCGGCTGGGCCCGCTCGGCTTCGGGCTCGGCGAAGGGCTGCGCGGCCTCGTGCTGCTGGCGGTGACGTCGGCGTCGCTGGGCTGCGTGCTGCCGATCCTGCGCTCGATCCGGCTGGTGCTGCCGGCCTGCTTCGTGCTGGCGGCGGCGACCTGGCCGATCGAGCAGCTCGGGGGCGGCGCGCTGGTGCGGGCCGGGCTCGGCGGGCTGGTGTGCGCGGCCTGCATCGGCGTCACCCTGGCGGTCGCGCTGCCGGAGCGCACCCGGATGCTGCTGCAGCGCGTCCGGCCGCTGTTCCGGCGAACCTAGGCAGCATCGCGGCAGGACGGGCTGGCTTGCCGGGGCGGGGCGCGGTCCATAGCATTGGACCGATGCGCCGCTTCCTCCTGCGCCGGGCTATTCTCGCGGCACTCGTCTGCCTGACCGTCCTGGTCATCAGCTTCGCGCTCACCCATGCCGCCGGCGACCCGGCAGTCGCGGTGGCCGGACCGCAAGCCAGCGCCGAGGACATCCAGGCAATCCGCGTCGCCTACGGCCTCGACCGACCCTTGCCGCAGCAGTTCTTCGAATGGGTCGGCCGCGCCGCACGGGGCGATCTCGGCCGCTCCTACCTGTTCCGCGCGCCGGTCGGCGACCTGATCGCGTCCCGCTTTCCGGTGACGCTGACGCTTGGACTGGTCGGGCTCAGTTTCGCGCTGGTGATCGCCTTGCCGCTGGGCGTGGTCGCGGCGCTCAACGAGGGCCGGGCCGCCGACAAGCTGGTGACCGCAATCGCGCTGGTGGGCCAGGCGCTGCCGAGCTTCTGGCTCGGGCTGCTGCTGATCATCGGCTTCGGGCTGAAGCTGCAGTGGTTTCCGATCGCCGGACTCGATGACTGGACCGGCTATGTGCTGCCCGGCCTGGTGCTAAGCTTTTCCGCGGTGCCGGCGCTGATGCGGCTGACCCGGTCGGGCATGATCGACGCGATGGCGTCGGACTATATCCGCACCGCCCGCGCCGGCGGTCTGTCGCGCGCCAGCGTCGTGCTGAAGCATGCCGCCCGCAACGCGGCGATGCCGGTGGTGGCGATCGCGGCCGTGCAGCTCGGCTTCATGCTCGGCGGCTCGATCGTGATCGAGGCGGTGTTCAATCTCCCCGGCGTCGGCGGGCTCGCCTGGGAAAGCATCTCTAAAAATGACTTCCCGGTCGTGCAGGCCGTCGTGCTGATCCTGGCGCTGATCTATATCGGGCTCACCTTGGCCGCCGACATGCTGAACGCCGTCCTCGACCCCCGCTTGCGGACGGCATGACCAAGCGCCTCGCGACCCCGCTCGGCCTTGGCATCGTCGGCTTCGCCCTGCTGGTCGCGCTGGCCGGGCCGTCGCTCGTGCCGCACGACCCGTTCACGCAGGACCTGATGCACCGGCTGACCCCGCCCGTCTGGCTCGGCGGCACGTCGGAGCACCTGTTCGGCACCGACCAGCTTGGCCGCGACTACCTGGCCCGGCTGGTGTACGGCGCCCGCATCTCGCTGCTGATCGGCGCCTCGGCGGCGCTGACCAGTGCGGTTATCGGCATCACGATCGGCATCGTCGGCGGCTTCTTCGGCGGCCGGATCGACGACGTGGTGATGTTCGTCATCACCTGCCGGCTCAGCATCCCGTTGATCTTGGTGGCGCTCGCGGTGGTGTCGGCGGTCGGCAGCTCGCTGACGATCGTCGTGTTCACGCTAGGCCTGCTGCTGTGGGAGCGGTTCGCGGTCGTCGCCCGCACCACGACCATGCAGGTCCGCACGCTCGATTACGTCGCCGCCGCCCAGGCCGCCGGCGCGTCGCTATGGCATGTGCTGCTGCGCGAGATCCTGCCCAACATCGCGCCGCATCTGGTGGTGGTGGCGACGCTCGAGGTGGCGCTCGCGATCCTGCTGGAGGCGACGCTGTCGTTTCTCGGCCTCGGCGTGCCGTCGCCGCTACCGAGCTGGGGGCTGATGATCGCCGAGGGCAAGGACTACATGTTCTTCGACCCGTGGGTGATCATGGTGCCGGGGGTCGCGCTGTTCGTGCTGGTGCTCGGCATCAACCTGCTGGGCGACGGCCTGCGTGACCTGTTCGGTGTCGCCCGGCGTGTCTGAGACGGACACGGTTCTGGACGTCGCCGACCTCTGCGTCCGGTTCGGCGCCACCGAGGCGGTGCGCGGCGCCACCCTGTCCGTGCGCCGCGGCGAAACGCACTGCCTGGTCGGCGAAAGCGGCTGCGGCAAGTCCGTCACCTCGCTTGCGGTCATGGGCCTGCTCGCCCGCGGCGCATCCCGCAGCGCCGGGCACATGCGCTTCCACGGGACCGATCTCGCGGGGCTGTCGGACCGCGCCATGAACCGGCTGCGCGGCGACCGCATCGGCATGATCTTTCAGGAGCCGATGACCAGCCTAAACCCGGCCTACACGATCGGCTCGCAGATGACCGAGATCGTCCGCCGCCACCGCGGCGGCAGCCGGGCAGCCGCGACCGACCGCGCCGCCTCACTGCTGGCGCGCGTCGGCATGGCCAACCCCGGAATGCGGCTCGGCCAGTTTCCGCACCAGCTCAGCGGCGGCCTCCGGCAGCGGGTGATGATCGCGATGGCGTTGCTGTGCGGGCCGGAGCTGCTGATCGCCGACGAGCCGACCACGGCGCTCGACGTCACCGTGCAGGCCGGCATCCTGCGCTTGCTTGCGGAGCTGCAGGCGGAGATGGGCCTCGCGCTGCTGCTGATCACCCACGACCTCGGCGTCGTCGCCCGCATCGCGCACCGGGTCAGCGTCATGTATGCGGGCCAGGTGGTGGAATGCGCCCCGGCCGCCGAGCTGTTCGCCACGCCCACCCATCCCTACACGCAGGGCCTGCTCGCCGCCGTGCCGGTGCCCGGCAAGACCCGGCGCGGCGAACCGCTCGGCAGCATCCCGGGGACGGTGCCGCGCATCCAGACCGGCTTCGCCGGCTGCGGCTTCCGCGACCGTTGCCCGCATGCGATGCCTGCATGCGCCGTGGACGTGCCGCTGCGCCGCCGCTCGCCCGGTCATAGCTACCTGTGCCAGTTGTCCGCATGACGGCCGCGATCGAAGTTCGTGACGTAGTCCGGCAGTTCGGCCCGGTCCGTGCCGTGGACGGCGTCAGCCTCGTCGTGCCCGAGGGCGGCGTGATGGGCATCGTCGGCGAAAGCGGCTGCGGCAAGTCCACCCTGGCGCGCATGATCCTCGGCCTGCTGCCGCCGAGCGAGGGCGATATCCGGGTTGCCGGCATGAGCCTCGGCGCGCTCGACCGACTGGCGCGCGCCCGCCTGATCCAGCCGATCTTCCAGGATCCGTATTCGAGCCTCAACCCGCGCCACCGGGTGCGGGACATCGTGGCGCTGCCGCTGCGGGCGCAGGGCAATCGCGACACGGCGCCGGTGATGGAGATGCTGGCCCGCGTCGGCCTGCCCGGCGCCATGGCCGACCGGCTGCCCGGTGAACTGAGCGGCGGCCAGCGGCAGCGGGTCGCGATCGCCCGCGCTTTGGTGCTGCGGCCGCGCATCGTGGTGTGCGACGAGCCGACCTCGGCGCTCGACGTGTCGGTGCAGGCGCAGATCCTGAACCTGCTGGCCGAGCTGCGGGCCGAGTTCGGCCTGACCTTAGTGTTCATCAGCCACAACCTGGCCGTGGTCGAGCACATCGCGACCGAGGTGGCGGTGATGTACCTCGGCCGCATCGTCGAGCACGCGCCGGTGGACGACCTGTTCGCCGCACCCCGGCACCCCTACACGCAGGCGCTGCTCAGGAGCGTGCTGACCCCCGAACCCGGCCTCGGCCTGCCCGACCCCGGGCTCGGCGACACGATGCCGGACCCGGCGCACATTCCCCCCGGCTGCCGCCTGCATCCGCGCTGCCCGGCGGCGATCGATCGCTGCCGCAGCGAGAACCCGGCCGGACGCACCGCGGAGGGGCGCCTGGTCGAGTGCCTGCTGTCGGCGGACTGACCGGCCGCGGCGCCGCTACTTCCAGCTCGCCAGGTAGAAGCGCGGCAGCTCGTCGCGGAAGGTCTTGAAGTTGAGCCCCTTGTTCGTCGCGTAGGTGGTGACGAAGGTGAACAACGGCATGAAATCCGCCTGCTCGGTGATGCGCTTGATGGCCGCGCTGTAGGCTTCGCGCCGCTTGTCCGGATCCACCGTCGCGCTGCCTTCGTCCACCAAGCGCTTCACCTCGTCGTCGCGCGCATAATCCTGGCCGCCGCCGTTGAAGAAATACGGCAGGAACGCCGACGCGTCGTTGATCGAGTAGCTGCCCCAACTGCCCATCTCGAGCGGGTTCTTGCCCTCGATGCTGCGCTGCACGACGGCGCCGACTTGCAGCTGCGACAGCTTCGCCCGGACGCCGACGGCAGCGAGGTAGCCCTGCATCGCCCCCATCCATTGCGGCAGCAGGTAACCGACCAGCTCGGTGTCGAACCCGTTCGGGTAGCCGGCTTCGGTCAGCAGCGCCTTGGCCTTGGCCGGGTCGTATTCGTATTTCGTGGCGATGCCCTGGTCGCAGCCGAACTGGGTCGGGAAGCACGGCGCGTCCAGCACGCGCGAGCCGCCGGGCATGAACTGCTTGGCCATGGTTTGCCGGTCCACCGCATACATGATGGCCTGGCGCACCTTCTGGTTCTTCAGCGGGCTGTCGCCGGTGCGCCCGGCGGCGTCGATGTTCATGTAGCCGACCCGCATGCTTTCGTTGCGGAGCACCTGCAGGGTCGGCATGCGGCTGAGATTTTCGAGCTGGTCGGGGCTGAACCCCCAGATCCAGTCCACCTGGTTGCCGAGGATCGCGGTCAGTTCGCCGGTCGCGTCGGCGACCTCCTTGACCACGAGGTTCTTGATCGCCGGTTTACCCTTCGGGCTTTCGAAGTAGTTGTCGTTGCGCACCATGTCGATCTCGGTGGTGCCGTCCACCTTGGTGATGCGGTATGGGCCGGTGCCGACCGGCGTCTTGCTGAACCCGTCGGGGCCGACCCGCTCCCGGTAGGCCTTCGGGTAGATCGGCAGCACCATCGACAGATATTCGAGCGCGGCCGGGAACACCCGCTTGAGCTTGATCCGCACGTGCATGTCGTCGAGCCGGTCCGCCCCTTCGATGAAGGAGAAGTTGCTCGGCACCGACACCTGCTTGTCGGCGAGCACCGAGCGGACCGTGTAGACGACGTCGTCGGCGGTGAACGGGCTGCCGTCGTGGAACACCACGCCGGGCCGCAGCTCGAACACCAGGGTGGTGTCGTTCTCATAGCGCCAGGACGTCGCCAGCAGTGGCCGCAGCGTGAAGGTCTCGGGATCGCGGTAGATCAGCGTGTCCCAGACATGGTGCGAGACCACCAGCCCGGTGCGCAGCGAGTTGTAGTAGAAATCCACGTTGGGAATGGCGTCGCGCCAGGCGATGCGCAGCGTATCGGCCGATTTCTGCGCCTGCGCCGGGCTGGCGGCCAGTGCCGCGGCAACGATCAAACCACCAAACCATGCCGCGACGCGCATCACGCTCTCCACCGAACCCGGCTCGAACGCTATGCTGCAGTGCCGCGCCGATCAATCGTGCCGGGCGGGTTTAAGCGGCGTCGTGGAAGATGATCCCGAGCGTATGCCGCTGCCCGGCGCGCACCCGGCTGACGCCGTGCCGCATCGTCACCCGGTAGTCGCCGCGGGCCCCGCGCACCGGACGGTGGTGGGTCGCGAACACCACGCCCTGGCCCTGGCGCAGCGGCACCACCTCGGGCCGCGACTGCATGCGCGGCCGCTGCTCCACGAGCACGAACTCGCCGCCCTCGAAGTCGCGGCCCGGCTCGCTCAGCAGGATCGCGAGCTGCAGCGGGAAATGGAGCGGGCCGTACAGGTCCTGGTGCAGGCAGTTGTAGTCGCCGGGCCCGTAGCGCAGCAGCAGCGGCGTCGGGCGCATTTGCCCGGCGGCGTGGCAACGGGCGAGCTGGGCGTCGAGCGTGGGCGGCGCGTCGGTCGGCAGGCCCATGCGCGCCCCCCAGGCGTTCGCGACCGGCGCCAGCGCGGGGTAGACACGCTCGCGCAGCGCCTGGACCGGGGCGGGCAGGGGATAGTCGAAATACTTGTACTCGCCGCTGCCGAATCCGTGCCGGGCCATCACCACGCGGCTGCGGAAGCCGTCGGCCCGGTCGTAGAGTCCGGCAAGCGCGTCGCACTCCGCCGGACTCAGCAGCGGCCCGGTAACGGCGCAACCGCGCGCATCGAGCTCGGCGCGGAGGGCTGTCCAGTCCTGGGGCGGTGGTTCGGTCATGCGCCCTTTCTACGTTGCCGCGGCGGCCGGTGCCCTCCGATGCTTGCGCTCACCCCATCGTCGAGTTGAACGCGCCGCCGTCGAGCAGCAGGTTCTGCCCCACGATGAACCCGCTCGACGCCGCGCACAGGAACACGCAGGCGTCGCCGAACTCGGCGGGGTCGCCGTTGCGCCCGGCGGGCGAAGACTTGGCCCGTTCAGCCAGCATTTCGTCCACCGAACGGCCCGCCTTCTCCGCCGCGGCTTGGGCGTTGCCGCGCAGCCGGTCGGTCAGGAACGGGCCGGGCAGCAGGTTGTTGATCGTCACGTTGTGCCGCGCCACCTGCCGCGCCAGGCCGCCGACGAAGCCGGTCAGCCCGGCCCGCGCGCCGTTGCTCATGCCGAGCGTCGGGATGGGCGACTTCACGCTGCCGGAGGTGATGTTGACGATGCGGCCGAACTGCCGCCCGATCATGCCGTCGACCACGGCTTTGATCAGCGCGATCGGCGTCAGCATGTTGGCGTCGAGCGCCCGGATCCAGTCGTCGCGCTCCCAATCGCGGAAGTCGCCCGGCGGCGGTCCGCCGGCGTTGTTGACCAGAATGTCCGGCTCCGGGCAGGCCGCCAGCGCCGCCGCCCGCCCGGCATCGGTGGTGATGTCGCCCGGAACGGCCGTCACCGAAACGCCGGTCGCGCCGCGGATCTCGGCCGCCGTCGCTTCCAGGGTTTCCGCCCTGCGCGCGGTGATCACCACGTCCACGCCTTCGCGGGCCAGCGCCATCGCACAGGCCCGGCCCAACCCCTTGCTCGCGGCGCAGACGATCGCCCGCTTGCCCTTCAATCCCACATCCATGCGTCAGCTCCTCATCAAGGGTTGCAGCGCCGCGCGCCAGGCGTCCGGCATCGGCGCCGGCCGGCGGGTCGCGGCAGCGACACAGACATGCACCATGAAACCCTCCGCCGACGCCCGCTCATTGTCGCCCGCGAACACGCCGATCTCGTGCCGGATCGAGCTGCCGCCGAGCCGGGCCACCCGGATGCCGGCGGCGATGTCGTCCGGAAACGCCGCTTCGGCGTGGTAGCGGCAGCCGCTTTCGGCCACCACCAGGAAGTGATCGCTGCCTTTCCAGGTCAGGATGCCGCTTCGCATCAGCGAGCGCGTCACCGCGGTGTCGAAGAAGCTGTAATAGACGACGTTGTTCAGGTGGCCGAATACGTCGTTGTCCATCCATCGCGTGGTGACCGGCAGGAAGTGGTGATAGTCGGCTCGGGTGCCGGGCGGGAGGCGCGTCATCGGCGCGATCATGGACACCCGGGCGCGCCCGCGCTAGAGGCGCGCCATGCGTCCTGCCCTTATCGTCGCGGCCCTGCTGGCCGCGAGCCCGTTGCCCGCTGCCGCCCATGCGATCCTCCTCGACAGCCAGCCCGCCAGCGGCGCCACCGTGCCGCCTGGCCCCACCCACGTCGTGCTCCGGTTCAATTCGCGCATCGACCAGGGCCGGTCCCGGCTCGAGCTGCGCGGTGGCGACGGCAAGCCCACGCCGCTGCGTCTGGCGCCGTCCGGGCCCGACACGCTGCAGAGCGACGCGACCCTGGCGCCGGGCGCCTGGACGCTGCGCTGGCAGGTGCTGGCGATCGACGGCCACATCACCCGCGGCGACGTGCCGCTGACGGTCGAGGCCCGCTAGACCTTTGTCGCTCCTGGTCGACCTGTTCGGCTACCTGTCGATCGTCCTGCATGGGCTGGTGATCGTCGCGCAGTCGATGGCGCTGGGCGGGGTGGTGTTCCTGCTGCTGCTGGCCCGCCCGTTCGAGCCGGACCTGCCGGCCGGTGCCGACTTGGTGCGGCGCACTGCCCGTATCGCCGGCTGGTCGGCGCTGGCGCTGGCGCTGGGCGAGGCGGTCACGGTGGCGATGCAGTCGGCCGTGCTGGTCGATACGCTGGAGCTGCCCTGGGGCAACGTGATCGGCGCCGGGTTCGCGGTGGCGGGGCTGGTGAAACTGACGGCGGCGCTGCTGCTGGCAGGGCTGTTGCTCGGGTCGACGGCGCCGCCGGCGGCACCGATGCTGGGGCTATGCGCCGTGGTGCTGGCCGCCGCGGTCGCCACGACCCACGCCGCCGCCCGGCTCGACCACGTGCCGCTGCTGCTCGCGGCGACCGCGCTGCACATCGCCGGCGCCGCGATCTGGGTGGGCGGCATTCCCTGCTTCGTCATGGCGCTGGGCCGGCTGTTCGACGGCGCCGCGTTTCGCCGGGTCGGCGCCCGTTTCAGCCGCATCAGCATGGCCGGCGTCGCCTGCATCCTCCTCAGCGCCGCGACCTTCAGCGTGTTCTACATTGGCAGTTGGGGCGCGTTCTACGGCACCGCCTATGGCGTCATGGTGGGCGCCAAGGCGGCGATGTTCGGGGCGCTGCTGCTGCTCGGGCTCGGCAACTTCCTCGTCGTCGAGCGCCTGCGCCGCAACCCGGCCACCCCCGTCCTGCGCATGCGGCGCTTCGCCGAAGTCGAGATCGGCATCGGCTTCAGCATCTTCTTCGCCGCCGCCTCGCTGACGTCGGTGCCGCCTGCGGTCGACCTCACCGCCGACCGTGTCACCTGGCCCGAGATCGTCCAGCGCAACACCCCCGAGCCGCCCCGCCTGGTATCTCCCGACCACGACACGCTGGCGATCCCCGCCTTGCAGTCCAAGCTCGACGCCGAGGCGGCGAAGCAGAAAACGACGGCGACGCCGGCCTTCGTCCCCGGCTCGGGCGAGCTGCCGGTGCGCAACGCCGAGGACATCGCCTGGTCCGAGTACAATCACCATTGGTCCGGCATCTTCGTGCTGCTGATCGGCGGGCTCGGCTTGCTGCACCGGGCGGGGATCCCGTGGGCCAAGCACTGGCCCTTGGTGCTGCTGGGGATGGCGGCGTTCCTGTTCGTGCGGTCGGATCCGGAGGTGTGGCCGCTTGGCGATATCGGCTTCTGGGAGAGCTTCCGGGACGTCGAAGTGTTGCAGCACCGGGTGTTCGTGGCGCTGATCGTCGCCTTCGCGCTGTTCGAGTGGGGGGTGCGGACCGGGTGGTTCCGCACCCGGCGGCCGGCGCTGGTGTTCCCGCTGCTGACGGCACTCGGCGGCGCGTTGCTGCTGACGCACAGCCACGCGATCGCCAACGTGAAGGATCAGCTGCTGATCGAGCTGACCCACACGCCGCTGGCCTTGGCCGGGATTTGCGGCGGCTGGGCGCGCTGGCTGGAGATCCGCGCCGACGGCCCGATCCGGCGCGCGGCGGGCTGGATCTGGCCCGTGTGCTTCATGTTCGTCGGCCTGCTGCTGCTGCTGTATCGCGAGGCCTGAGCGCAGCGCGGCGCTGTTCTGCGGGTGCAACGGCCAATCGTTGTCCGGTTCGTCTTGTTAGACGTGAGTTAAACGGCAATCTCGTCCGGTGCTGCGGTTGGTTTTGACGGCGAGTCACCTGAACGAGAGCCGGAATGTTTGGGCTGGTCATTTGCGTCCGCGCGTGTATTATGCGCCGACGGCTGAACTTTTCAGTCGGGGTCTGTCCCCTACGTCGTTATGCCTCGACAGGCGCGCGTCGCACCGGTTCCTCCCCAATTCGAGAAGTACGAAGGTCCCGCATGTCCGTGGGACTGCAACAGCCGTGGAGACGTTCGATGTCAGTTGGTACTGTGAAGTGGTTCAATGCCCAGAAGGGCTTCGGTTTCATTCAGCCGGAAGACGGCTCGAAGGACGTGTTCGTGCACATCTCCGCCGTGGAGCGCGCCGGCATGGCGACGCTGAACGAGGGTCAGAAGATGAGCTACGAACTCGAGCAGGGGCAGCAGGGTAAGACCTCCGCCGTCAACCTGAAAGCGGCCTGATTCGCCGGCTTGGGGGCGTGCCGGTGGCGCGCTCCCAGCCACGCCCCCCGGCCTTGCCAGGAGGACAGTCCATGGCACAGCACAAATATTCCGTCGGCGACCGCGTCACGTTGTTGCCCGACCGCTTGAACGCGAATGCGCGGCCCGGCGTTTATACGATCGTCCGCACCTTGCCGGTGACCAACCAAGGTTGCCAATACCGCGCCAAAAGCGCGCTCGACACGCACGAGCGCGTCCTGGACGAGGTCCAGCTGCGCAGCGCCTGACGCGCTATTATCCCGCTTGACGCGGTGGACCTCGGAGGCTACTCCCCGCGTCCACCGCACGGGATGCCCAGGTGGCGGAATTGGTAGACGCGCAGGTTTCAGGTACCTGTGCCCGCAAGGGCGTGAAAGTTCGAGTCTTTTCCTGGGCACCACCTTCCTCTCCGCTCGGTGAGGAAGCCGCACCGTGGCGGTGACGCAGTTCCAAGCCAACGCCACCATCCATCTCCATCGTCACGATCTGCCAGAGGGTCTGTCCCTCGGTGCCGCCGTCGCGATCGATACCGAGACGATGGGCCTGAACCCGCATCGCGACCGCCTCTGCCTCGTGCAACTGTCGGCGGGCGACGGGGTCGCGCACCTCGTGCAGCTGCTGCCCGAGCGACTGGGCGGCCGCGGCTACGACGCGCCCAACCTTGCGCGCCTCGTGGCGGATCCGAACGTCACCCGGATCATGCATTTCGCCCGCTTCGACGTCGCCGTGCTGCAGCAGGCGCTCGGCGTCACCGCGGGCCCGACGGTCTGCACCAAGATCGCCGCCAAACTGGTCCGCACCTTCACCGAGCGCCACGGCCTGAAGGATTTGTGCCGTGACCTGCTCGGCGTCGAGATCTCCAAGCAGCAGCAATCGTCGGATTGGGGCGCCCCCGAGCTCACGCCGGAACAGTGTGCCTACGCCGCCTCGGACGTGCTGCATCTGCATGCGCTGTGGGCGCGGCTCGAGGCGCTGCTCGTGCGCGAGAATCGGCGCGAGTTGGCGCAGGCGTGCTTCGACTTCCTCCCGGCACGATGCCGGCTCGACCTGCTCGGCTACGAGGACCCCGACATCTTCCGCCATTGACCGGCCGCGCCTTGCCGCCCGCTATCGCGGGACGCATGATCACTGGCAAACGAACGGGCGGAAACACCACACGCGATGAGCCGCTTCTCCAGCCTCGATTCCCTGCTCAAGCCCCGCAGCGTCGCCGTGATCGGGGCCAGCGCCGACAAGACCCGGATCGGCGGCCGCCCGATCGACTACATGCTGCAGCAGCGCTTCGCCGGCCGAATCATGCCGGTCAACCCGAACCGGCCGGAGATCCAGGGCTTGCCGGCCTTCGCCAGCATCGCCGATCTGCCGGAAACGCCCGACACCGCCATCGTCGCCGTGCCGACCGCGCTCGCGGTGCAAGCCGTGGACGAGCTCGGCGCGCGCGGCACCAAAAGCGCCATCGTGTTCACCGCGGGCTTCGCCGAGATGGACGAGCCCGGCGCCGAGGCGCAGGACCGCATGATGGACGCGGCCCGCCGCCACGGCATGCGCATCGTCGGGCCGAACTGCCTCGGCCTGTTCAACGGCGCGATCGGTTTCTACCCGATCTTCTCCAGCAGCCTCGAGAACGGCTTCCCGAAGCCGGGCCGGATCGGCATCGCCAGCCAGAGCGGCGCCTACGGCACCCACATGTTCGCCATCGCCCGCAACCGCGGCCTCGGCACGCCGATTTGCGTCACGACCGGCAACGAAGGCGACGTCACCATCGGCGACGTCATTGGCTGGATGGCCGAGGACCCCGGCACCGACGTGATCGCCGCCTATGCCGAGGGCATTCGCGAGGCGGACAGCTTCCTCGCTGCCCTCGATGCGGCGCGCCGGGCCAGGAAGCCGGTGGTGATGATGAAGGTCGGCACGTCGGCGGTCGGCGCCGACGCGGCGCGCAGCCACACCGCGTCGATCGCCGGCGACGATGCGGTGACCGACGCCGTGCTGCGCGAGTTCGGCGTCGTCCGCGCCCGCACCACCGAAGAGATGCTCGACATTGCCATGACCGCGACCAAGCGCATCTACCCGGTGCGCAACACGCTCGGCGTGATCACCATCAGCGGCGGCGCCGGGGTCATCATCGGCGACGCCGCCGACACGGTCGGGCTCGAGGTTCCGGCCATGCCGGAGGCGGCGCAGGCCCGGCTCAAGGCGCTGCTGCCGTTCGCCGCTCCGCGCAACCCGGTCGATTGCACCGCGCAGGCGTTCAACGACATCTCCTTGGTTGGCCGGTTCATGGACAGCATGGTCGAGGATGGCGGCTACAGCGCCGTGCTCGCCTTCTTCACCCAGGTCGGCGGCTCGCCCACCATCGCGCCGCGGTTGCGTGAGCAGCTGCGCGGCGTGCGCGAACGGCATCCGGACCGGCTGTACGTGCTGTGCGTGGTGGCCAACCCCGACCAGGTCCGCGGCTACGAGGAGGACGGGTTCGTGGTGTTCGAGGACCCGACCCGCGCGGTGGGGGCGATCCACGCCATGGGCCGCTTCGGCGCGGCGTTCGCGCAAGCGCCGGCGGCGCCGGTTGCGGGGCTCGGGCCGGTCGAGCTCCCCGCGGCCAACCCCAGCGAAGCCGAAGCCAAGCGCCTGCTCGCCGCCGCCGGCATCGCGAGTGCGCCTGAAGCCGCTTGCGCCACGGCCGACGAGGCCGCCGCCGCCGCGGCCCGGATCGGTTTCCCGGTGGTGCTGAAAATCCTGTCGCCCGACATCCTGCACAAGTCGGAGATCGGCGGCGTGCTGCTCGGCCTCGGCAGCGAAGCGGCGGTGCGTGAGGGGTTTGCCACCGTGCTCGCCCGTGCCCGCGATGCGGCGCCCGAGGCTCGGATCGAGGGCGTGCTGGTCGCCAAGCAGCTCAGCGGCGGCGTCGAGTGCATCCTCGGCATCCAGCAGGACCCGGTGTTCGGCCCCGTGGCAGTGTTCGGCCTCGGTGGCATATTCGTCGAAATCCTGCGTGACGTCGCCTTGCGCCGCTGCCCGTTCGGCGCCGAGGAGGCGGAGAGGATGATCCGCTCCATCCAGGCGGCGCCGATCCTGCTCGGCGCCCGCGGGCGGCCGCCGGTGGACATGGCCGCACTCGCCGCCATGCTGTCGCGCTTGTCGGCGTATGCGGCTGCGGCCGGGCCGCGGCTGCGCTCGATCGACCTCAACCCGGTCCTGGCGCTCCCGGATGGCGCCTACGCGGTCGACGCCGTGCTCGAGGTTGCCCCGGCATGATCGACAAGCGCGTCCAGTCGATGGCCGACGCCCTTGAAGGCGTGCAGGACGGTTCGACCGTGCTGATCGGCGGCTTCGGCGCGGTCGGCCAGCCGAACGCGCTGATCGAAGGGCTGATCGAGCAGGGCGCCACCGACCTCGTCTGCGTCGCCAACAATGCCGGCACCGGCCATGCCGGGTTGGCGCGGCTGATGGAGTTGGGCCGGGTCCGCAAGATGATCTGCACCTTTCCCCGCAGCGTCGGCTCGGTGGTGTTCGAGGCACTGTACAAGGAAGGCAAGATCGAGTTGGAGATTGTCCCGCAAGGCACGCTTGCAGAGCGGATGCGCGCGGCCGGCGCCGGCATCCCCGCTTTCTTCACCGCAACCGCCGCCGGCACCCAACTCGCCCGCGGCAAGGAAACACGCACCATCAAGGGCCGTGACTACGTGCTGGAAGAGGCGCTGCCCGGGGACGTGGCCTTGGTCGAGGCTTGGCAGGCCGACCGCTGGGGCAATCTCACCTTCCGCAGCAGCGGCCGCAACTTCAACCCGGTGATGGCGATGGCCGGCAAGCTCACCGTGGTGCAGACCCAGCACATGGTCGAACTCGGCGCGCTCGACCCTGAGGCGGTGGCGACCCCGGGCATCTTCGTGGACCGCGTGCTGCACGTTCCCTATGGCGACCCGGAGTCCTGACCGCATGTCCTCGACCGTGCAGCCCCGCACCCGCACCGAGATGGCCGCCCGCGCCGCCCGCGACATCCCGGAAGGCTGGTACGTGAACCTCGGCATCGGCATGCCGACTTTGATCGCCAACCAGGTGCCAGCCGAGCGCGAGGTGGTGTTCCATAGCGAGAACGGCGTGCTCGGCATGGGCCCGGCGCCCGCGCCGGAGCAGCGCGACCCGTGGCTGATCAACGCCGGCAAGCAGCACGTGACCCTGCTGGCGGGCGGCAGCTACTGCCACCATGCCGACAGCTTCGCCATGATCCGCGGCGGTCACCTCGATCTATGCGTGCTCGGCGCGTTCGAGGTGGCGGAGAACGGCGACATCGCCAATTGGGCCACCTCGGAGAACGACACCGCCCCGGCCGTCGGCGGGGCGATGGACCTCGCCGTGGGCGCCAAGCGGCTCTGGGCGCTGATGGAGCACACCACCAAGGACGGCCGGCCCCGCCTGGTGCGCCGCTGCGCCTACCCGCTGACTGCGCCCGGCGCCGTCAACCGCGTCTATACCAACCTCGCGACGCTGGACGTGACCGCCGAGGGGTTCACCGTGGTCGACATGGTGGACGGCCTGACCGCGGACGCGCTGCAGGCCCGCACCGATGCGCCGCTGCGGTTTCCGGCGCCCTGACATGCTGACCGAAGCCCGGGACGGCGCCACCGTCGTCCTCACCCTCGACTACCCGGCGCGGCGCAACGCCTTGGCGATGCCGATGCGCCAGGCGTTGGTGGACGCGATGGAGCGGATCGAGGCCGAGCCCGATATCCGCGCCGTCGTGCTGACCGGGGCCGGCGGCACGTTCTCGGCCGGCGGCGACATCAGCGGCATGGACGTAACCTCCATGGCCGAGGGGCGGGAGCGGTTCCGCACCACCCATCGGATGGTGCGCTTGTTGGTGAAGGCGTCGAAGCCGATCGTCGCCGCGGTGGAGGGCTACGCGGTCGGCGCCGGGCTGTCGGTCGCGCTGTGCTGCGACACGGTGGTCGCGTCGGCGGAGGCGCAGTTCGCCGCCGGCTTCGGCCGCGTCGGGCTGGTTGCCGACCTCGGCCTGCCGCACACCTTGCCGCTGCGGGTCGGTCACGGCCGTGCCCGGCAGATCCTCCTCTACGGCGAGCGGATGGGCGCCGCGGACGCGCACCGCATCGGCCTGGTCGACCACGTCGTGCCGGCCGGCACCGCGCTGGAGGCGGCGCTGGCCCGCGCCCGTTTGTTCCACGACATGGCGCCGCTACCGATCGCGCTGACGAAGCAGTTCCTGGCGGCCGGGCTGGACGCGGCGCTCGAATGGGAGCGCGACACGCAGGCGGCCTTGTTCCTGACCGCCGACCATGCCGAGGGCAAGGCGGCGTTCCTCGAAAAACGCGGCCCGCGCTTTACCGGCCGCTAAGATGATGCCGATTCAACGCCAGCGCCTCGATGCGCTGGCCGTCACGGTGATGCTCGTACTGTGCGTCCTGTGGGGCGTGCAGCAGGTCGCGAGCAAGGTGGCGTTGAGCCAGGGCATCCCGCCGATCCTGCAAGCGGTCCTGCGTTCGATGCTGGCCGGGCCGTTGCTGCTGGGATGGATCACGCTGCGCAACGGCCGGGCCGGGCTGCGCGAGCTGGTTGCGGCCGATGGGTCGGCCTGGCCCGGTTTGCTGAGCGGCCTGATGTTCGGGTTCGAGTTCATCCTGCTGTTCTCGGGCGTGCACCTGACGTCGGCCTCGCACGCGATCGTGCTTCTGTTCACCGGCGGCTTCTTTACGGCGGCCGGCACGCATTTCCTGGTCCCGGGCGAGCGGCTGAACCTGCCGCAGGCGTCGGGCTTGGCGCTCGCCTTTGCCGGTGTGGTGATCACCGTCGGGCAGGGCGACGGCACGGCCACGACCGGGGGCGACCTGCTGGTGCTCGGCAGCGCGATGCTTTGGGGCGCAACGACCGTGCTGGTGAAGGCAAGCCGGGCGCTCCAGCGCTGCACGGCCGAAAAGGTGCTCGCCTACCAGTTGTTCGGCGCTTTGCCGCTGCTGATCGTGGCAGCGCTCGGGGCTGGCGAGGCACGGGTGCCGGATGCCTCGGCGCTTGCATGGTGGTCGTTGCTGTATCAGGGCGCCGTGGTGGCCTTTGCCAGCTATCTCGCCTGGTTCTGGCTGGTCGCCCGCTATCCGGCTGGCCGGCTTTCGGCGTTCAGCTTCTTGTCGCCGCTGTTCGGCGTGCTGGCCGCGGGCTGGATGCTGGGTGAGCCGGTGACGCCGGCGCTGCTGCTCGGGTTGGTGCTGGTCTGCGCGGGGCTATGGTTGGTCAATCGCCGTGGCGATTGAGGGCTGGTCAATCGCCGCGGCGTTTCGCCCTGAGCGGGACGGCAGCGGGCGGGCGCCGCACGTCCGGGAACGCAATGGTGGCGCTCGATTTACCGTCTTAACACCTGGCCGAACGTCGCCCAACGTTGCTTCACATAATTCGAGCACTCATGCCACGTCATGATGCGGCCTCGCAGGTGCAGCATTGTTAAGGTGAGCTCCGGAACGCTCATCGAAGGATGCTCCCCATGCACACCCCGAACTACGCCCCCGACGGCATGTCGGGCGGCGTTTCGCGCCGGGCGGCACCGGACGACCAATTGTTCACCCGCGCGTCTTCCCTTCCCGAGGTAAGGCCGGGTGACGCCCCTATGGCGCCGATGCTGATCGAGCGCCGGCAATCGCCGCGCCCCAAGGCGCCCGCGTTTCAGCCGGAGCGTATCTCCGGCCTATGCGCGTCGGGGAATTAGGGCCACCCGACCCGCCTTCGGTTACCGCGATAGGGAGGGCGTGGGCACACCCTGCTTGGTCGTTTCCGCCTGAGTTTGTGGCGTCGCCTGACCGCTGCCGGCCACGGCGCCGGTCGGCGCGCCCGAGAACGGCGACGAGTTGTCCGGACCATTCGACTCGCCGGCCCGGTCCGCCGGGGTCACTGCGCCCGGCGAGACGTTCGGCACCGGCGCCGGTTTCAGTTCTTCCTTTTGGGCCAGCGCGACACCGCTTGCCAGGACGAGGAGGGCACTCGCGACGATCATTCTCATGCCCGTACGAACACCACAGACGGGCTCCGGTTGCCTCGGCATCGACGGCTGACCGCATCATCCAGCGGCGGACGCCGATCGAGACGCTGCCGCCGTTCTTCTCCCCGCTAGGGAGTTGACGACAGCATCGGCCCGATCGGCCTTAGTGCACGCTTCGAGACGGCCTCGCCGGGCTACTCCGCCGCCTGCTTTGCTTCGGCCAGGGTCGGGTAGTCGGTGTAGCCGTGCGCGTCGCCGCCGTACCAAGTCTCCTTGGGTGCGTCGACCAGCGGCGCATCGACGCGCAGCCGTTCGACGAGGTCCGGGTTGCCGATGAACGGCCGGCCGAAGCACACGAGGTCGGCGAGGTTCTCCTGCCGGGCCCGCAGCGCCAGGTTCCGGTCGAACCCGTTATTGGCCATGTAAAGGCCCGAAAACCGGCGCCGCAGCGCTTGCAAGCTGAAACCCTCCGGTTCGGCCCGGCTGCCCTGGGTGGCGCCCTCGATCATGTGCAGGTAGGCCAGGCCAAACGGCTTCAGCCCGTCCACCATGGCGCCATACGTGCCCATCGGATCGCTGTCGAGCGGGGTGTCGCCGACCTGCGGCGTCAATGGGCTCAGGCGGATGCCGACCCGGTCGCCACCCCAGACGTCGACCACTGCCGCGACCACCTCGAGCGGGAAGCGGATCCGGTTGGCGACGCTGCCGCCGTACTGGTCGGTGCGCTTGTTGGTGCTGTCGCGGATGAACTGGTCGAGCAGGTAGGCATTGGCCGCATGCACCTCGACGCCGTCGAACCCGGCGTCCTTGGCGCATTGGGCAGCATGCGCATAGTCGGCGACGATACCGGGGATCTCGTCGGTTTCCAGCGCCCGCGGCGTCACATGATCCTGGAACCCGGTCTCGGTGAAGGCCTTGCCGCCCGGCTTGATCGCCGACGGCGCCACCGGCAGCGCGCCGCCGGGCTGCAGGTCCGGGTGGCTGATGCGGCCGACATGCCACAGCTGCAGGACGATGTGGCCGCCCTTGGCGTGCACCGCGTCCGTCACTAGGCGCCAGCCGGCAACCTGCGCGTCGTTGTAGATGCCCGGGGTGAAAGCGTAACCCTTCCCCTGCTGGCTGATCTGCGTCGCCTCGGTGACGATCAGCCCGGCGGTCGCGCGCTGCGTGTAATATTCGGCGTTCATCGGACCCGGCACGTCGCCCTTGCCTGCCCGGCTGCGCGTCAGCGGCGCCATGACGATGCGGTTGGCGAGCGTCATCGGTCCCATACGGACCGGCTGAAACAAGTCGGAGTCACTCATGCATGCAATCCTGTCGGTGAGCCCGGGAAATGTTGGTGCAACCGGCGTGGTTCCAGTCACCCTTCCTTGAACATCGCCGCGATCGCCGCCGGGTCGACCTCTTCGATGGTCGCCGGCGACCAACGCGGGGTGCGATCCTTGTCCACCACCATGGCGCGGACCCCCTCGACGAAGTCGGGGTAAACCGTGGTGTGCCGGGTCAGCGCGAGTTCGGCCGCCAAGCACTGCTCCAGCGTGCGGCCGGCGCCGGCGCGCACGATCGCGAAGGTCCACAGAACGGCGCTGGGCGAGACGGAACGGAGCGTCCGAAGCGCGGCCTGGGCAAAGGGTGAGCGATCGGCCTCGAGTGCGGCGAGGATTGCCGGGACGTCGTCTGCGCCGCACGCCGCGACGTTCTCCTGCACCAGCGGGGTGAGCGGCGGCGGCACCGTAGCCTCCGCCAGCGCGCCGATGCCATCGGCAGCCAGGGTGTCGGCCAGCCCAGCCATCCGGTCGTGCGGGACGAAGTGGGTCGCAAGGCCCAGCCAGGTCGCGTCGGCGCCGCCGACCCGGGTCCCGGTCAATGCCAAGTACATGCCCCACTCACCGCGCAACCGGGGCAAGGCGAAAGTCGCTCCGACGTCGGGGAACAACCCGATTGCGGTTTCCGGCATCGCGAACTGCGCCGCCTCGCTCGCCACGCGGACGGTGCCGTGGACGGAGAGTCCGATACCACCGCCCATGCAGATGCCGTCGATCAGGGCGACGCAGGGCTTCGGATAGCGGGCGATCGACAGGTTGAGCGCGTATTCCTCGGTAAAGAAGCGGTCCTTTGCGGCGGCATCGCCAGCGATCGATAAGTCGCGGATCGCCCTGATGTCGCCGCCGGCGCAAAACGCCCGGCCGCCCGCGCCTTCGGTGACCACCAGATGCACGTGCGGGTCGTCACGCCACCTGTCCAGCGCGGTTTGAATGTCACGGACCATGCCAAGCGTCAGCGCGTTCAGTGCCCGCGGGCGGTTGAGCGTGATGCGCCCGATCCGGCCTTGGCGGCGGGCGACGACGGCGGGTTCGCTGGGGGAAGCGTCGGTGTGGTCGGACAGGGCCAGGCTCCTTGGTAGAAACCCGGCCCTATAGCGATCCACTCAGCGGCGGACCAGCCGCGTTGCAAGGTTGGCGAGGGCGTTCGTGGCGCCACGCCTGACGCCTTGCCGCGCCGTCGTCCGCAAGGCCAAGCCGGTCACGCTGCCGACCATGCTCATGACAGTCAGCGATTGCCGCATCTCGAACAAGGCTTGCGCCCGGATTCCGCGGGCCTCCTCCTCGATCGGATCCGGCGTGCTGCGCAGGGCGAGGAAGCCGAACGCGGCCATCAGCACGGCGTCGAGCACGAGCAGGACAAGGCTCGCCTGGGTCGGCGTAATGTAGGAAGCGAGGATGTTCCAGATCAGGACGTGGATGACGATCAGGACTGCGATTGCGAACACCGCGGCGACGGCGCCGAACGCCGCCCGCCAACCCTGCCGCCGCGCGATACGGCGGAGGCGTAATGCCTCCGCCGCGGCCGCGACTTTCGCAAGTTCGACCGCGCGCATCGGCTCAGCGAGCGATGCGGCCGATGAGATAGCCGATCCCGGTCGCGATCAGGATCGCCACGATCGGGGACTCGCGGACACGCTCCGACAACATCTCGGTGTTGTCGTTGTACATGTCCTTGGCTTGGCCGACGTAGCGCTGCGCGGTGTCGGCGGCGTTCGAGAGGGCCGGGGTGACCCGCTCGCTCATGAGCGTCTGCACTTGGTCGCGAAGCTGAGCGATCTGTTCCTTGGCGTCCGAGCTGACGTCGTTGTACGAATTTGATGCCATGTAAGCCTCCTTGGGGAGTGGTTAGGAACTGTCAACGCGACGGTGAATAGGGGGTTTCGAAGGCTTACGAACTTACCCAGCCGGTTTAAACACCGGGCACCGCGTGCCATACAGGCCGCTGTTCACGCCGAGTGACATGGATGGCTGCACCGATTCTCGACTGGCTGCCGACCCCCGCTCCGGACCTGCAACCCCGTCTGCGCGCGCTCGCCGACGCCGATGCGGCGAGTTGGGCGGAGCTCGTCGGCCACGCCAATACGAGGCTCGACAGCATGAGGACGCTGCAGCTCGACCGCGCTCTTCGCCGGCTGTTCGGCAGCATGCCGCCGCCTGGGCTGGCGACGGCGCCGGTGCGGATGCTGCTGCTCGGGTCGTCCACGCTCGAGCATTTGCTGCCGGGTTTGCGGGTGGGCGCGCTGCGCCACGGGATCTGGCTCGAGGTCCGGTGCGGCGAATATGGAGAGCTGACGCCGGGGGAGGGCGCGGCGGCGGATGTCGTGCTGCTGGCCATCGATGCACGGACGGCGCTGGCCGGGCTCGACGCCGGGCATGACGAGCGGGCGGCAGCCGCGGCGGTGGAGGCGGCGGCGGAGCGGCTCGCGGCGTGCTGGGCGGCGGCCCGGGCGCGGGGGATCGCCGTGCTGCAACAGACGGTCCTGCCGGTGTTCCCGCCGCAATTCGGCAACAACGAGCATCGCTTGCCCGGCTCCCGCGCGGCGGCCGTGCTTGCGCTCAATGCCCGGCTGCGCGCCTTGGCGGACGCCGCCGGGGTCGACTTGGTCGATGTGACGAGCCGGGCGGCACAGGACGGCATCGCTGCCTGGCACGACCCGATGCTGTGGCACCGCGCCAAGCAGGAGGTGCATCCCGGCGCCGCGCCGATATGGGGTGAGCTGGTCGGCCGGCTGCTGGCGGCCCGGCAGGGGCGCAGCCGCAAGGCGCTGGTGCTCGACCTCGACAACACGCTTTGGGGCGGCGTCATCGGCGACGACGGGTTGCAGGGGATCGTCATCGGCCAGGGCAGCGCGCTCGGCGAGGCGCATCTCGAGCTGCAGCACTATGCCCGCGATCTGACCCGGCGCGGCGTGATCCTCGCCGTGTGCAGCAAGAACGACGAGGCCAACGCCTGGGAGCCTTTCGACAAGCACCCCGACATGGTCCTGCGCCGCGGCGACATCGCCTGCTTTGTCGCCAATTGGAGCGACAAGGCGTCCAACCTGCGCGAGATTGCCCGGCGGTTGAACATCGGCGTGGACGCCCTGGTCTTCGCCGACGACAACCCGGCCGAGCGGGCGATCGTCCGCCGCGAGCTGCCCGCCGTCGCTGTTCCCGAGCTGCCGGACGACCCGGCCGGCTACGCCGCGACGCTGGCCGCTGCCGGCTACTTCGAGGGCGTGCGGTTGACGGAGGAGGACCGGGAGCGGGCCGGGCAGTATCAGGCGAACCTGGCGCGCGCGGACGCGGCCCCGGCGAGCGAAACCGACATGGCCGGCTTCCTCGACAGCCTCGAGATGGTGCTGCAGTGGGGCCGGGTCGACCCGGTGAGCGCGCCGCGGGTGGTGCAGCTCGTCAACAAGACCAACCAGTTCAACCTCACCACGCGGCGCACCACCGACGCCGCGGTCGCCGCGGTCATGGCCGACGACGGCGCGCTGAGCCTGCAGCTCCGGCTGCTCGACCGGTTCGGCAACAACGGCATCATCGCCGTCGCGTTGGGCGAGCGGCGCGGCGACGACATGCACATCACCGACTGGTTGATGAGTTGCCGCGTGCTGAAGCGCGGGGTGGAGGCGGCGACGCTGAACCTGGTCGCGGCCGAGAGCCGGCGGCTCGGCGCCTGGCGGCTGGTCGGCGAATATGTGCCGACCGCCAAGAACGGCATGGTCCGGGATCATTACGAGTCTCTTGGATTCCAGCCGGCTGGCAGCGGTCCCGGCGGCAGCACGCGCTGGACGCTGACCTTGCCGTCGTTCGTGGCGCTGCCGGTGCCGATGCGGTATGATCCGCCGATGCCGGCCGACCCGGCGTCTACGTCCCGTGAGGCGGAGCTCGTGCCGTGAGCCCTGACGAGATCCTGCTGCAGCTGACGGACATCTTCCGCACCGTGCTGGACGACGACACGCTGGTGCTGCAGCCCGAGACGACCGCCGCCGACATCCCGGCCTGGGACTCGATGAACCACATCACGATCGTGGTGGAAGCCGAACGGCACTTCGGCATCAAGGTGCGCACGGCCGAGATCGAGTCGCTGCGCAACGTCGGCGACTTCGTCGCGCTGATTGTGGCCAAGCGTGGGTGACGGTTTGCCGATATCGGGTCGGAGCGGTGCCGGCCGGCTGGACGGGGTGGAAGCGGCGCGCGGCGTGGCCGCGCTGCTCGTGGTGCTTCGCCACGCAACGACGATCCTTGCAGGCCCGCACGCCTACGACGCCCCGGTTTTCGCGGGCTTGTTCATGTTCGGTCGTGCCGGGGTGGACTTCTTCTTCGTTCTCAGCGGTTTCATCATCGCCTACGTCCATGCCGGAGACATTGGCCGGCGCCCCGCGTTCCCGGCGTTCTGGCGCAAACGCTTGCTGCGGATCTACCCGCCGTATTGGATCGCGACAGCCATACTCGTGATCGTCTTGCTGTTCAGTCCTACCCGGGACTTCGCGGAACGCGACCCGGTCCATGTCCTGTCGAGCCTGCTCCTGCTGCCGGAGCAACATGAACCCATTCTGGGCATCGGCTGGTCGCTCCGACACGAGATGCTGTTCTATCTGTTCTTCAGCACGCTGCTGCTGAGCCGGCTGCTGGGAACAGTGCTCCTGATCACGTGGGCGGTGGCTATCGGCATGGCAGCCGCCTACCAGTCGATCGTCGGTCAGCCGCTTGCGACGGGGCCGTTGGCGTTTCTCCTGCTGCGGTTTTTCAACGTCCAGTTTTTTGTGGGGATGGGCGTCGCATGGCTGGTCATGTACCGGCCTGCGCGGCAGCCCGGGGCTTGGTTGTTGTCGGGCGTGACAGTTTTCTTCGGGACCGGGCTCTACGAGTCGTTCGGCGGGTCGATTGCGCCGGAATGGCCGCCTTTG
Source organism: uncultured Alphaproteobacteria bacterium (assembly GCA_963752225.1). Classification (GTDB taxonomy): domain Bacteria; phylum Pseudomonadota; class Alphaproteobacteria; order Acetobacterales; family Acetobacteraceae; genus JBBROS01. The sequence continues at coordinate 183,638 of CAVVXS010000008.1, forward strand.
ACGCTGGCCTACGCCGCCGGATCGGCCATGGCGCTGCTCGGCCTGACCCAACTCGAGCGTCAACGGTGTTGGACGATACCGAGGCCATTGCTGACGCTCGGGACGGCATCGGTACTCCATCTACTTGCTTCACCTTACGGTGCTCCTCGTCGCGGAGTTCGGCCTTCGCTTCGTGCGCCACGTCGTTCCTGTGCCGGCCTGGCTGGCATTCTTCGTCTGCGTCGCCGTCGCGCTGACCGCGGGCATCGTGTTTAGCCGCCAGGTCGAGCAGCCTTTGCTGCGCCGCGGTCGGCAGCGGCGGAAAGTGTCGGGTATCTTCCAGGCGCACGAGCCTGCATGACCGTGTCGATCACAGGAGGCAGCGATCAGACGGGGCTGTGCTCCTCCATCACGCCGGAACGGGACCGTATGCGTCGATGATCAACAACGGTTCCATTCTTCTAAGCATGTTGGCCGTCGGCTACGTCGTCTGGCGCGCCATCCGGCTCGATCGTACGAAGCCGTGGTTCGATCGATCGCCGCGTTCTGCGGGGGAGCCGCCGCGACACCGCCAGCAGGGAAGCTGAGCCATGCAGGACCTGCTGCTCCTGCTGGGAACAACCATGTTTTTGGCGGCGGGCTTCGTCGTCCCGTTCGTGATGAGCCTCGGCTACGTTTGGGTGGACGTGTTCACCCCGCAGGATGTGAGCGGCTCTCTGCTTGCAGGCCAACCGCTTGCCTTCATCTTTGGCGCTTGCGCATTCGCGGTCTACTTCACGCTGGACCGCCGCGAACGGCCGAGCCTCAGTCCGGTTACCATTCTACAACTGCTGATCCTGGTTTGGATCACGGTCACCCTGAGTTGGGCCGTCGCTCCGGCGACCGCATACTGGCGTTGGGACATCGCCAGCAAGATGTGCCTGTTCGCCGCCTTCCTGCCCTATGTCATCCGGTCACGCGTGCAAATCGAAGCTTGCGTCCTCGTCTATGTGTTCGCGATTTGCGGGCACATGCTCCCGTGGGGATTCAAGACGTTCATCACCGGGGGAGGTTACAATCAGTCGCTCGGTCTGTTGCGTGTGAACTCAAACCTGCTGGCCGAAAGCAGCAGTGTCTCCGGGATCGCCGTGATGATCGTGCCGTTGCTGCTGGTGATGCGGAAGCATTCCGTGCTGCTGCCGAGGCATTGGGTCACGACCGCCGGAGTATTCGGCGTCATTATGGTTTCGTTGGTCGGCGCAATCGGCACCTTTGCCCGTACCGCTCTGATCGCCTTCGCAGTCGGCGGGACCGCGATGTGGCTGCGATCGAAACGAAAAGTCCTGTTCCTGTTCCTCAGCCTGATTGTGGCCGCGGTGCTGTTCAGCGTGACCTCAGACCGATGGACGCAGCGGATCTCCACAATCAGCGAATATGATAGCGAAGGGTCCGCGCTCGTCCGTCTCCTGGTGTGGCAGTGGGCGTGGGATTTCGCGCAGTCGCATCCTTGGGGTGGCGGGTTCTGGGCGAATGTAACCAGTCGCATCGAGATACCATCGGCGACGGGCGAGCCGATTGTGCAGTTTGGGCGCGCCTACCACAATATCTACTTCGGCGTGCTCGCCGATCAGGGCTATCTCGGTCTAGGTCTATACATGACGATGATTGGGATGGTCATGCTGGGATTGCAGAAGACGCGCAAATTGCTGCGCGGCCTGCCTCAGCACGACTGGTGCGCGGAACTGGCACAAGCGCTGCAAGTGTCGATTCTGACGATGCTGGCAGTCGGGATGTTCGTCGAGATCGGTTGGACACCGATCGTTTGGTATCTCTTTTCCATGGCTGTCAGCGTCCGCGCCTATGCCCAACGCGTGGTGGCACCCGTCGTGCCGCGGCTAAGCCGTCCTAGAACTGCGCTCGCCAAGGCCGGCGAGGAAGCGTTTGAGCGTGACGCGGCGGCGTTGTCCGGCCCGGCGCGGTAGGCAGCGGCCGCTGTGCAAGACGTTGTAGCGAACGGCGCGCGCAATCGAGACCGCGGCTTTTCATCTGCGCGGTCGGGTATCTGGAGCGGCCATCTCCGGTCCAACTCGCTGCTGCTCTGGCTCGGACGCTTGCCCAACACCGTCTGCATGTTTCAAAGCTGGCTAAGCCCTGGGTGAAGTTCCTGATGATCGACAACTTCTCGTACTCGGTAATTGCGTTGACATGCATCGGCGCTGCGCTGTCCGCGTCGAGGGCGTCGCATCACTGGGTCAATTCGCCGTTGCCTCGGCTCGGACGGGCGCTCACTCGGCGCTGTTCGGGAGAGCCACGTCCTGTCGCTCGGAGGCACGATCGGTGCACTGCCGGTTCGCCTGGGCGTGCCGCGGCGTGACCGACTTGCTGCTTCGAGACCTCGCCGCCATCGTCGGCCCGTCCGGCCTGCTCACAGGCGATGACACCGCAGGTTATACCGAGGATTGGCGGCGTCTGTATCAGGGCCGCACTCCAGCCGTGGTGCGGCCCGCGAGTACGGACGAAGTCGCGGCCGTCATGCGCCTGTGCGCACAACGCGCCATCCCCATCGTGCCGCAAGGCGGCAACACCAGCATGGTCGGCGGCGCGACGCCGCGGGCGAACGGGCAGGATCTGGTGCTGAGCTTGTCGCGCATGAACCGGGTGCGCGACGTCGATCCGCTCGACATGACCATGGTGGTCGAGGCCGGGGTGGTGTGGAAGGCGGCGCAGGATGCGGCGGCGGCGGCCGGGTGTCTGCTGCCGCTGTCGATCAGCAGCGAGGGGACGGCGCAGGTTGGCGGCATCCTGTCGGCCAATGCGGGCGGCAACACGACCGTTCGCTACGGCAACGCTCGTGACCTGGTTCTGGGGCTCGAGGCAGTGCTGCCCGATGGCCAGATTTGGCATGGGCTGCGGCGGTTGCGGAAGGACAACACCGGTTACGCGTTGCGGCAGTTGCTGGTCGGCGCCGAGGGCACGCTTGGGATCATCACCGCGGCCGTCCTCAAGCTGGCACCGCGGCCGGTCGATGTGCAGGTCGCGCTCTGCGCGGTGCCGTCGGTGGACGCCGCCTGCGCGCTGTTCCGTCGCTTCCAGGGCGCCGACCCCGGCGCCGTGCAGGCGTTCGAGTACATGTCCGGCGAGGGCATGGGGCTGGTGCTCGCCCATATTCCGGGGACTAGCCTCCCGCTAGGCGCGGCGGCGCAGCATTATGCGCTCGTCGAGCTGGCCACGCCGCGTGTGGCGGGCGGCATGCGAGACCTGCTCGAGGGCGTGCTGGAACAGGCGATGGAGGACGGTTTGGTCGCCGACGCGGCGCTTGCCGAAAGCGAGGCGCAGCGCCAGGCGATCTGGCGGTTGCGGGAGGAGCACGCCGAGGCGCAGAAGCGCGAAGGCGCCAGCGTGAAAAACGACGTGTCAGTCCCGATCTCGCGCGTGCCGGACCTCATTGAACGCGCCGGGGCAGCGTGCGTGGCGCTGATCCCGGGGACACGGCCGGTGCCGTTCGGCCATCTCGGCGATGGCAATATCCACATGAACCTGGAACAGCCGCCCGGAATGGATCCCGCGGCCTTCCTGTCGCGTGATCACGAGATCATGGACACCGTCAACGCCGTCGTCCGCGACTTGGGCGGGAGCTTTTCCGCCGAGCATGGCGTGGGACAGCTCAAGCCCTACATGATGCCGGGCTGGCGCGGCGGCGCCGAGCTCGACGCGATGCGGCGGATCAAGGCGGCGCTGGACCCGTACGGGATCATGAATCCCGGCAAGGTGCTACCGGACGTGGTTCGGCTGGACCTGTGAACGGGAGTGCAGAATCAAGTCGCTGGCTCTCGGGATGCCGTTGCGGATCACGGCAGCGGGACCGCGTTGCCGACGAGCAGTAATGAGCTGCAACATATCGGACACGTCCGAGCTCCACGAAACGTCAGACATCAGCGAAATGTGTTTCAGAAACAAGGTCTGGTGGTCGGCGGCGCCCCGCGGATTCGGGAATGCGACGAACGGCTTCCCGGCCATCAGAAGTTGCAGCACGGTGGCGCCGCCGCCATGGCAGATCACGAGCGAACTCTCGGCAATCAGGTCCTTGATGCTGGGCCGGGCAAAGAACTGCTCGGCATGCCGCATTTGGTAAGTCGAATGACCACCTTGGCAGATGACAGGCCCGCTCAATAACCCCGCGCCGGCAAGACGATCGGCCTCACAGAGCAACTCGTCGAACGGCATCGTCGTGCCGACCGTGATCAAGATCATAATACGGTGCCAAGCGTGGCCCGTGGATAGCGCTGCTGAAGGTAGGGCCACTGCACGATGTAGGTCGTTGCAAGGCGAAAGAAATACACGGCGCGTCCGGTCGTCGAGAGTTTGTCGACGCGGGTGATGGTCTCGATATAGATCGCTCTGCGACGCTTGAGCCGTGCCGCCATCAGCATGGGCAGCGCGTAGCTGGCGCCGACAACGACCACGCTTGTGATCGACCGTTGGCGGAGCACGCCCATCGTTATTGCAAACGCCGCCGCGAACGCTTTGGCACTCTTCAACAACGACGCATCAGTAATGGTGGAGAATGACGGGATGGGCAGCATTGCGCCGTCCGGGATGCCATCCTCCCCGGCTACGCCGCCGAACTCTGTCGCGAGAAAGGCGAACCGCTCGCGGGGACCAATCTGCTCCAGCAGCCGCGTAGTCTCAAACAGGAAGCCGCCGCCGCACAGCAGTGTCAAAGCGGTAGGCGCTTGATCATCGCCGGCGCGGATCATCATGGCGCCCGCAGTAGACGCGCGGTCGGTGCGGGCCAAGTAAGGTTTAGTCGCTATTTGTCAGCCTCGCGGTCAGCCGCTCAAGCCGGTGTCGGCGGCCTGAGTCCTTGAGGGTTGCGCCCCGCGCACGTAGTAAGGCGCTCCGGCTTTCCCCGAGGTGCACTCCATGTCCACGCGCAGCGTCGCAACCGTGTTCGGCGGCAGCGGATTTATCGGCCGCTACGTCGTCAAGCGCTTGGCTGCCGCCGGGCACGTGGTTCGGGTGGCCGGGCGTGATACGGAGCGGGCCAAGGACTTGATGGTCACCGGGCGGGTCGGGCAGGTGGTGCCGCTCTACGTCTCGCTCGGCAACGAGGCGACGGTGCATCGGGCGGTCGAGGGCGCCGATGTGGTGGTCAACCTGGTCGGCATCCTGTCCGAGCGCCGGGCGGGCGACTTCAGGCGGCTGCAGGCCGAGGGAGCGGGCCGGGTCGCGGCGGCGGCGGCGGCGGCGGGGGTGCGGCGGATGGTGCAGATGTCGGCGATCGGCGCCGACGCCGGCAGCCCGAGCGTGTACGCGCAAACCAAGGCGGCGGGCGAGGCGGCGGTGCGGGCGGCGCTGCCGGGCGCCACCATCCTGCGGCCGTCGGTGGTGTTCGGCACCGAGGACCAATTCTTCAACCGGTTCGGCGCCATGGCGATGACCCTGCCGGTCATGCCGGTGATCTGCGGCGCCTCGCGGTTTCAGCCGGTTTATGTCGGCGACGTCGCCGATGCGGTGCTGGCGGGGCTCGGCCGGGACGACGCGATCGGCCGCACCTACGAGCTGGGCGGACCGCGGATCTACACCTTCCGCGAGCTGCTGACCTACATCCTGCACGAGACCCGGCGGCACCGCCCGCTTTGGACCGTGCCGGACGGGGTGGCGCGGCTGCAGGCGCGGCTGGGGGAGCTGGTGCCGGGCAAGCCGTTCACCCGCGACCAGTTGCTGCTGCTCGGCCGTGACAACGTCGCCGACCCGTCCATGCCGGGCTTGCCGGAGCTTGGCATCACGCCGACGCCGGTGGAATTGGTCGTGCCGGGCTACCTGGACCGCTACCGGGCCGGTGGCGGCAAACGGGAGGAGATCCCGGCCTGAGCGGTTCCGCTCGCCCGCGCTCCAGGGAAAGCGGCCGTCGCACGTCGCCGAGTGGCTGGGGGAACGGCGGCATCCCCGAGCCGATCGGCCCGGGGCAGCAGCCGCTAGACGCGGCGGCGGCGGCGGGCCAGGCCCAGGCCGGCCACGCCGGCACCAAGGAGGACGATCGTCGCCGGCTCAGGAACGGCGGTATAGGTCAGGTCCACAAACGCGAACCGATTGTCGTCGGACGACTTGCCGTTGTTGGGCGGGCCGAACGTCAGTTTCGTGAAGCCGATGTCGAGGCCGGAGACGCGATACTCATTGGGCGAGACGTTCGACAGGCGGTCCACCTGCGCACCGGCAACGACAGAACCTGAGGTCTCCGTCAGAACGGGACCGCTCGCGCCGACCTTAAGCCGAAGCTTGGCTCGCACCACACCGCTAGCGTCGATGGCCGCAACCTCGTTGGATGTGTCGGCGCTGCCTACCGTTTGGGCGAACACAAGTGTGAAGCCGTTGAGGATGTGAGCCGTTGCGGCGAGGACGTCGATGAACTCGTTGGCATCAATGGTGCCGCCCGAGCTTCCCGCGCCAACGCCGACCCCGATTTTCACGTGGTTTGCCGACGACGTGAACGCCTCAAAGGCACCGTCCGAAGCCTTGCTCCCGTTCCCAGAGTTCGCCGTTACGACCAGCTCGCCGACTTGGATGGAGTGATTGCCGACTTTCAAGTCGTTGTAGTCGAGGACGGTCGCCTTGGCGGGGCTGACGCCGGCGAGCGCCAGCGCGGCACCTAAAGCGGCAATGGGGAAACGTGACATCGGCAACCCTCGTGCTGGCTGCGCGATGAAATAATGATCTTGGAACGATCAGGCAAGGACTATTAACGACGGAATGACGGAGCTGGAGGCCGGTCGGGCGGTCGGGTCAAGCAGGCCGGCGGCGCCGCCAACAGGCCCAGCTGAACAGGCCCACGCCGAACCCGGCCAGCGAGCCGGGTTCCGGCACCATGACCGCCTCGCTCGCGAAGAGCACGGTGTCATACGATAGGCCCATCAGCGAGAAGTCGCCGTCCGCCGCCATGCCGCCGCCGTTGCCGGGACGGAACACGAGGTCGGTGAAGGCGACATCGAGGCCGGACACCGCGAACGCGCCGCCGCCATCGCCGATCCCGGGCGAGATCGTGGTGACGACGCCGCCCGGCGCACCGGTCAAGTCGGCGCCGCCGCCCTGGTTGGCGGTCAAGCCAAAGGTCGCCACGCGGGTTCCGCCCAAGACCACGTCCACCATCGCCATCTCATTCAACACGTCACCTTGCGCGCCGGCGGCGAACAGGTAGGCGAGCGAGAACCCGTTCAGGCGCTGCGGCGAGGTTGCGTGGAGCGTGATCGACTCCCCGGAGTCGATCTCGCCCGCGACCATCGAGCCAGGCCCGGACACCCCGATGCCCGACACGCCAAGCGTTGTCTTGCGGTCGAGCACGCCGCCCGACGGCCCCGCGGTCAATGTGAACAGCCCCGCGGACGCACTTGGCGCGCCGGTGGTGAGCGCGGCTGCGTCCAAGACGCCAGCAGCGGCGTGGCGCGGGGTCACGATCGCCGCGCCGGCACCAAGCAGGAGGATCGAAACCGCGACAGGTCGGACAATCATGGCTTGATCTCGGGGTGCTGGAACGGTCTTGTCGGCACGGCGCGACGCGCGATCTAAGCGTGGCCGGCAAAGCTGGTGGTGGGGAAAGTCAAGGCCTGTCCATTTCTGTCACGGAATGTGGCCAATTAGACGCGTCTCGGACAAGGCGCCGCTGTGGTTCAGACCGGAACGGACCTAAATATCGCTCGTCGGCTTCGGCGGCTCCTGGTCCTCGGCGAAATTTGCCTAAATCATGGCAGGAATGCTACCCTAACTGCAATATTGTGCTTCACGGCCCGCAGCTTGGCACCTTATGAACAGCAAGCCGGCTGCGTCCGGCATTCGATGGAGATGACCGATGGCCGATCGCATGCTGCAGTTCGTCCGCACGCCGCAGCAGCAGCCGGAGAAGCGCCCGGTCGCGGCCCGGCGCGAGGACTTCGCGGAGATCTACGCCGATTTCGATCCGGCTGTTGCGGGCAAGCAGTCCAGCCGATGCAGCCAATGCGGCATTCCGTTCTGCCAGGTGCACTGCCCGCTCGGGAACAACATCCCCGACTGGCTGAAGCTGACGGCGGAGAACCGGCTCGAAGAGGCGTACGAGGTCAGCGCGGCCACCAACACCTTTCCGGAGGTGTGCGGCCGGATCTGTCCGCAGGATCGGCTGTGCGAAGGCAATTGCGTGATCGAGAAAGGCTTCGAAAGCGTCACCATCGGCGCGGTCGAGCGCTTCATCACCGACTTCGCCTGGGAACAGGGCTGGGTGAAGCCGCCGCGGCCCAAGCAGGAGCGGCCGCAATCGGTGGGGATCATCGGCGCCGGGCCGGGCGGTCTGGCGGCGGCGGAGCGGCTGCGGGTGCAGGGCTATCAGGTGCATGTCTACGACCGCTACGACAGGGTCGGCGGGCTGATGATCTACGGCATCCCCGGTTTCAAGCTCGAGAAAGAGGTCGTGCTGCGGCGCTGGAAGCTGTTCGAGGAGGGCGGCATCATCTTCCACCTCGGCGTCGAGCTCGGCCACGACCTGTCGTTTGCCGAGTTGCGGGCCCGGCATGACGCCGTGCTGATCGCGACCGGCGTGTATAAGGCGCGCGACATCGGCGGACCGGGCGCCGGGCTGGCGGGCATCGTGCCGGCGATGGATTTCCTGACCGCCAGCAACCGTAAGGGCCTCGGCGACGAGGTCCCGGAGTTCGACAGCGGCGCGCTGAACGCCGACGGCAAGCGCGTCGTGGTGATCGGCGGCGGCGACACGGCGATGGATTGCGTGCGCACCGCGGTGCGGCAGGGCGCGGCGAGCGTGAAATGCCTGTATCGGCGCGACAAGGCGAACATGCCGGGCTCGATGCGCGAGGTGAAGAACGCCGAGGAGGAAGGGATCGAGTTTGTCTGGCTCAGCGCTCCCGAGGCGTTTTTGGGCGACGACCACGTGACCGGCGTGCGGGTGCAGCAGATGCGGCTTGGCATGCCGGACGCGACCGGGCGGCAATCGATCCAGCCCAGCGACCAGCGCAGCACGATCGAGGCGGACCTGGTGATCAAGGCGCTTGGCTTCGACCCGGACGAGCTGCCGCGCTTGTGGGATCAGCCCGGCCTCGAGGTCAGTCGCTGGGGCACGCTGAAGACCGACCACCGCACGGCGATGACCTCGCTGCCGGGCGTTTTCGCAGCCGGCGACATCGTCCGCGGCGCAAGCCTGGTGGTGTGGGCGATCCGCGATGGCCGCGACGCCGCCGCGGCGATGCACACTTATATGCAGCAACACGCGATGGCAGCGGCGGCGGAGTGAACGGCATGGATTTCGTCTCGGATTGGAACGCCAACGTCGCCCGCCTCGCGGGCACCTACGACCCGAGCCAGGAACACGACGCGTGCGGCGTCGGCGTGGTGGCGGCGCTCGACGGTAAGGCCCGGCGCGACGTGGTGCAGGCCGGCATCGACGCGCTGAAGGCGGTATGGCACCGCGGCGCCGTCGACGCCGACGGCAAGACCGGGGACGGCGCCGGCATCCACATCGAGATCCCGCAGGATTTCTACCGCGCCCATATCAGCCGCAGCGGCCATGAGCCCGGCGACGACCCGATCGCGGTCGGCATGGTGTTCCTGCCGAAAACCGACCTCAGCGCCCAGGAACGGTGCCGCACCATCGTCGAGACCGAGATCCTGGCGTTCGGCTATGGTATTTACGGCTGGCGCCAGGTGCCGATCGACGTCGCCTGCATCGGCGAGAAGGCCAACGCGACCCGGCCCGAGATCGAGCAGATCATGATCCGCGGGCGCGGCGGCGATTCAGCGACCTTCGAGCGCGACCTGTATGTCATCCGGCGGCGCATCGAGAAACAAGCGATCGCGGCGCAGGTGAACGAGCTCTACATCTGCTCGCTGTCCTGCCGCAGCATCATCTACAAGGGCATGTTCCTGGCCGAAAGCCTGACGGTGTTCTACCCGGACCTGCTCGACCCCCGCTTCATCAGCCGGTTCGCGATCTACCATCAGCGCTATTCCACCAACACCTTTCCGACCTGGCGTTTGGCGCAGCCGTTCCGCATGCTCGCCCATAACGGCGAAATCAACACCATCAGTGGCAACATCAACTGGATGAAGAGCCACGAGACCCGGCTCGAGGCCGGCGAACTCGGCGAGTATGTGGACGACGTGAAGCCGGTGGTGCAGGTCGGCGGCTCCGACACCGCGACGCTCGACGGCGTGTTCGAGCTGCTGGTCCGCGCCGGGCGCGACGCGCCGATGGCCAAGGCGCTGATGATCCCGGCGAGCGTCGGGCAGGACGCGACGATGCCGGAAGCGCATCGGGACATGTTCCATTACTGCAACGCCGTCATGGAGCCGTGGGACGGGCCGGCTGCGGTGGCGGCGACCGACGGGCGCTGGGCGATTGCCGGGCTTGACCGCAATGGGCTGCGGCCGCTGCGCTACACGGTCACCGACAGCAACCTGCTGGTGGTCGGCTCCGAAGCCGGCATGGTGAAGTTCACCGAGAGCGAGGTGGTCGCCAAGGGCCGGGTCGGGCCGGGTCAGACGGTCGCGGTCGACCTCGACACGGGCACGTTCTACCCCGACGAGGCGCTGAAGGACTTGCTGGCGGCACGGCAGCCGTTCGGCGAATGGACCAAGCGGATCACCAGGATCGACAAGCTGCTCAAGACAGACGCGCCGGAACCGGTGCGCTACGAGCCGGAGGAGCTGCGCCGCCGGCAACTCGCGGTGGGGCTGTCGCTCGAGGACCTCGAGATGATCCTGCACCCCATGGTGGAGGACAGCGCCGAGGCGGTCGGCAGCATGGGCGACGACACGCCGGTGGCGGTACTGAGCGAAAAGTACCGGGGCCTGCACCACTACTTCCGCCAGGCCTTCGCGCAGGTGACGAACCCGCCGATCGACAGCCTGCGCGAGACCCGGGTGATGACTTTGCGCACCCGGCTCGGCAACCTCGGCAACGTGCTCGATGAGGACGGCAGCCAGTGTGACCTGCTGCAGCTCGACAGCCCGGTGCTGTCGAATGCCGAGTTCGCCGCACTGGAAGCCTCGCTCGGGTCGGCGTCGTGCCACATCGACTGCACCTTCCCGGTCAGCGAAGGCGAGGCCGGGCTGCGCGCGGGGATCGAGCGGATCCGGCGGGCGGCGGAGGAGGGCGTGCGGGCCGGCTGCGCGCACGTGATCCTGACCGACGAGAACCAGGGCTCGGACCGCGCGCCGATCCCGATGATCCTGGCGACCGGCGCCGTGCACACGCATCTGGTGCGGCAATCGCTGCGCACCTTCACCAGCCTCAACGTGCGCTGCGCCGAGTGCATGGACACGCATTACTTCGCGGTGCTGATCGGCGTGGGCGCCACCACGGTCAACGCCTACCTGGCGCAGGAAGGGATCGCCGACCGGCACCGGCGCGGCCTGTTCGGCTCCATCAGCTTGAAGGAGGCGGTCAAGCACTACCACAAGGCGGTCGACAAGGGCTTGCTGAAGGTGATGTCCAAGATCGGCATCTCGGTCATCAGCTCCTACCGCGGCGGGTACAATTTCGAGGCGATCGGGCTCTCCCGCGCGCTGGTGGCCGAGTTCTTCCCGGGCATGCAGTCGCGCATCAGCGGCATCGGCTTGTCCGGCATCGCCCGCAAGGTGCTGGGCCTGCATGCGGCGGCGTGGGACGGCGAGGCCGGCGCGCTGCCGGTCGGCGGCATCTACAAGCTGCGCCGCCGTGGCGAGGTGCACGCCTTCGAGGGCAGCCTGATCCACACGCTGCAGACCGCGGTCGCAACCGACAGCTACGAAACCTATCGCCGCTATGCGGACGGGGTGCGGCGGCAGAAGGCGGTCGCCTTGCGCGACCTGCTGGATTTCCGCACCGACGGCGCCGCGCCGATCCCGGTCGACGAGGTCGAAAGCATCACCGAGATCCGCAAGCGGCTGGTCGCGCCCGGCATCTCGCTCGGCGCGCTCAGCCCCGAGGCGCACGAGACGCTGTCGATCGCGATGAACCGGATCGGCGCCCGCAGCGACAGCGGCGAAGGTGGCGAGGACCCGGCGCGGGCCAAGCCGCGCTCGAACGGCGACAACGCCAGCAGTGCGATCAAGCAGATCGCCAGCGGCCGGTTCGGCGTCACGGCCGAGTATCTCAACGCCTGCCGTGAGATCGAAATCAAGGTGGCCCAGGGCGCCAAGCCCGGCGAGGGCGGACAACTGCCGGGCTTCAAGGTGACCGGGCTGATCGCCAAGCTCCGGCACTCGACGCCGGGGGTGACGCTGATCAGCCCGCCGCCGCACCACGACATCTACTCGATCGAGGACTTGGCGCAGCTCATCTACGACCTGAAGCAGATCAATCCGGACGCGACGGTGTGCGTGAAGCTCGTCAGCCGCAGCGGCATCGGCACGATCGCCGCCGGCGTCGCAAAGGCGAAGGCCGACGCGATCCTGATCAGCGGCCATAGCGGCGGGACGGGCGCGTCGCCGCAAACATCGGTCAAGTATGCCGGCCTGCCCTGGGAGATGGGGCTGTCCGAGGCGCACCAGGTGCTGATGCTCAACCGGCTGCGGCACCGGGTGAAGCTGCGCACCGACGGCGGCATCAAGACCGGGCGCGACGTTGTCATCGCCGCCATGCTGGGCGCCGAGGAGTTCGGCATCGGCACCGCGAGCCTGGTGGCGATGGGCTGCATCATGGTGCGGCAGTGCCACAGCAACACCTGCCCGGTCGGCGTCTGCAGCCAGGACGAGGAGCTGCGGAAGCGCTTCGAGGGCACGCCGGAGAAGGTCATCAGCCTGTTCAGCTTCATCGCCGAGGATGTGCGCAACATCCTCGCCTCGTTGGGGCAGCGGCGGCTGGTGGACGTGATCGGCCGCACCGACCTGCTGCATCAAGTCAGCCGCGGCTCCGACCTGCTCGACGACCTCGACCTCAACCCGTTGCTGGCGCAGGCCGATCCGGGCGGGCATGCACGCTATTGCACGCTGGAAGGCCGCAACGAGGTGCCGGAAACGCTGGACGCGCAGATGATCCAGGACGCGGCGCCGTTGTTCGAGCGCGGCGAGAAGATGCAGCTGCAATACACCGTGCGGAACACCCATCGGGCGATCGGCACCAAGCTGTCGTCGCGCATCACCCGGATCCATGGGATGACCGGGTTGGCGCCGGGCCATCTGACGGTGCGGCTGCGCGGCTCGGCCGGGCAGTCGCTGGGTGCCTTCGCAGTGCAGGGCTTGAAGCTCGAGGTGCTGGGCGACGCCAACGACTATGTCGGCAAGGGGCTGTCCGGGGCTACGATCGTCGTGCGGCTGGCGCCGTCCTCGACGCTGGTGAGCAATGAGAACACGATCATCGGCAACACCTGCCTGTATGGCGCGACGGCGGGCGAGCTGTTCGCGTCGGGCCAGGCGGGCGAGCGGTTCGCGGTGCGCAACAGCGGCGCCATCGCGGTGGTGGAGGGCTGCGGCAGCAATGGCTGCGAGTACATGACCGGGGGCACGGTCGTGGTGCTGGGGGCGGTGGGCGACAATTTCGGCGCCGGCTTTACCGGCGGCCAGGCCTTCATCCACGACCCCGACGACCTGTTCGGCAAGCGCGTCAACCCCGAGACGGTGTTGTGGCAGCGGGTCGAGCACCCGCACTGGCAAGGCGTGCTGCAGGGTTTGGTGGAGCGGCATGCGGCGGAAACACAGAGCCGGTTCGCTGTAGCTATGCTGCACGACTGGTCGCGGACTTTGTCGCAGTTCTGGCAGGTGGTGCCGAAGGAGTATGCCAAGTATCTGCCGGTGCCCCTGAACGAGCCGGAGGCGCTGCGGGCTTGAGCCGCCCGGGTTCGGCGCCGCTAGGCCGGCGCCGGCGCCGGCGCCTTGCCTCGCTCGCGGTCGCCGGGCCATAAGCGACCGAGATGCGTCTTCTGTACCACCTTCCGCTGTCGCCGTACTCCCGCAAGGTCCGCCTCGTGCTGGCGGAAAAGAAGCTGCCGTTCGAGATGCGGGTCGAGAAGGTGTGGGAGCGGCGGCCCGAGTATCTCGAGCTGAACGCGGCCTGCAAGGTGCCGACGCTGATCGAGGAGAACGGGCTGGTGATCCCGGATTCCGGGGTGATCTGCGAGTATCTGGAGGAAGCCTATCCGGACACGCCGTTGCTGGGCCGCACCTTGGCCGAACGGGTCGAGGTGCGCCGGCTGGTGGCGTGGTTCGACGGCAAGTTCGCCGACGAGGTCTCGTCGAACCTGCTCGGGGAAAAGTTCATGAAGCGGCTTCTGGGGCACGGCCATGCCGACGCGGCGGCGCTGCGGGCCGGCTACACCAACCTCCGGCATCACCTGACCTATCTCGGCTGGCTGGCGGAGAACCGGAAATGGCTAGCCGGCAGCAGCTTGTCGCTGGCCGATTTCGCCGCCGCCGGGCACTTGTCGGCGCTCGACTTCGCCGGCGACGTGGAGTGGTCGGTGTCGGCGCCGGCGCGGGAATGGTATGCGCGGGTGAAATCACGCCCGAGTTTCCGGGCCTTGCTGGCCGATCGGGTGCCCGGCACGACCCCGCCCGCGCATTACGCGAACCTGGATTTCTGACACTGCAACCCTGAGGCGAGTGAGGGCTGCAACCGTTCGGTCACATCTGCGTTGATTGTCCCACACCAACTTACCTTGTGGAGGCTTCCAATGCGTCGTTCGACCGTTATTCGCGCCCTTGTCATCACCCTGGCGATGGCCACCCTGGCGCCGCTGCTCGCGGCCTGCAACACCACGGCCGGCGCCGGACAGGACGTCAGCGCGGCGGGCCGCGCCGTGACCCGCAGCGCCGACGACGTCAAGAAGGGCCTGTAGCCAAGCCGCCCTCCGCCGCTTGCGGCGGAGGGCATGCGTCCCGAGCCGGCGCAGACCGAACGGGACTGTTCGTCAGCCTCCTCGGCATGCATTAAGGTGGCACCTCGTTTGCCACGAACAGCCGACCGGGAGCGGACATGGACTTCGACCTCAGCGACGACCAGCGGCTCCTGAAGGACAGCGTCGACCGCCTGATCCAGGACCGCTACGGGTTCGAGGCGCGACGCGGGTTTCGCGACCAGGCCGAGGGTTGGAGCCGGGACAATTGGGCCTCCTTCGCCGAGCTGGGCCTGCTCGGACTGCCATTCTCCGAGGAGGAAGGCGGGTTCGCCGGCGGTCCGGTCGAGACCGGGCTGGTCATGGAGGCGTTCGGGCGCGGCCTCGTCGTCGAACCATACTTCGCCAGCGTCGTGCTGTGCGGCGCCCTGCTCAAGCATGGCGCCACCGCCGAGCAGCGTGCGCCGCTGGTCGCGGGCCTCGCCGGCGGCGAGCGGGTGCTGGCCTACGCGCAGGTGGAACGGCAATCGCGCTACAGCCTGAACGACGTGAAGACAACCGCTCGCCAGGACGGCGGCGCCTGGCGCATCGATGGCGCCAAGGGTCTCGTGCTGCACGGCGATGCGGCCGACACGCTGCTGGTGAGCGCCCGCATCGGCGGCGGAGAGCGTGACCGCGAGGGCATCGGCTTGTTCCAGGTCGAAGCGTCGGCACCGGGCGTGTCCCGCCGGGGTTACGCCACCCAAGATGGGCTGCGCGCGGCGGAGATCACGTTCGAGAACGCCGAGGCGACCGCCCTGGGCGAGCCGGGCCACGCCTTGCCGGCGATGGAACGGGCCGAGGATGAGGCGATCGCCGCCCTGTGCGCCGAGGCGGTTGGGCTGATGACGTCGATGCATGAGCTGACGCTCGACTACCTGAAAACCCGCAAGCAGTTCGGCCGCGCCATCGGCGAGAACCAGGCGCTGCAGCACCGGTCCGTGGACATGTACGTCTCGCTCGAGCAGGCGCGCAGCATGGCGCTGTTCGCCACCATGATGGCCGGCAGCGACGACGAGACCGAGCGCAAGCGCGCCATCCACGCCGCCAAGGTGCAGATCGGCAATAGCGGCCGGCATATCGGGCAGGAGGCGATCCAGCTGCATGGCGGCATCGGCGTGACGATGGAGTATGCGGTCGGCCACTACTTCAAGCGCATGACGATGATCGAACGCAGCTTCGGCGATACGCAGGCGCATCTGAGCGCCCTGGCCCGGCTCGGCGGCCTGATCGCCGCCTAGCGCGCCAATGATCCCGGCGCGGCTCCTCGGACTGCCGTTGCTGCTGCTGGCGGCTGCGGCGCCGGTGCGAGGCAAGGCCGACCGGGCGCCGCTGCCGCAAACGCCGTTCGATCTGTGCGATGCAGCGCTTGCCGCTGTCCGCAGCCGGGCAGTCCCGGACACCCTGCTGCCGTCGATCGCCCGAGTGGAAAGCGGCCGGCGCGACCCGGCCAGCGGCCGTGTCCGGCCCTGGCCGTGGACGATCAACGTCAACGGCACCGGCCATTTCTTCGACCGCAAGGAGGACGCGGTTGCCGCGGTCCGGTCGCTGCAGGCCCAGGGCACGCGCTCGATCGACGTCGGCTGCATGCAGGTCAACCTGATGTACCACCCGCGCGCCTTCCCGACGCTGGACGCGGCGTTCGATCCGCCCACCAACGCCGCCTATGCCCTGCGCTTCCTCGGTGCGCTTTATGCCCAGACGCATGATTGGCCGCTGGCGACCGCGATGTATCACTCGCAAACCGAGGATCGCGGAGAGGACTATCAGCGCCTGGTGTTCGGCCGGGTCATGACGGCGATGGGAGCGTCAGCGGCGTCCGGCCCATATCGGGCGTTCCGTCCGGCCGAGGCGGTCTATGCCGCGCTACCGCCGGAAAGCCTGGCATTCGGCGCCTTTGCGCGGACGGGGCGGAGCCGGCCGGCGCCGCCCTTGCTCCGGCGTGCCTCGGCTCATTCCACCGCGCGACGGTAAAGGTGCCAGGTGGCGTGGCCGAGGATCGGCATGACCACGGCAAGGCCGACAAAGAACGGGATGCTGCCGAGCGCGAGCAGGATGGCGACGATCAGGCCCCATACTGCCATGGTGACGGGGTTGCGCAGCACCACCCGGAGCGAGGTGGCGACCGCCACCGCCGGGTTGATGTTGCGGTCCAGCATCATCGGGAACGACACCACCGAGATTGCCAAGACGACCATCGCAAACAGCAGCCCGACGAAGTTGCCGAGCAGCAGCAGCCTGGTTCCGGCCTCGGAATGCGTCACCATGTCGGCCAGCCCGCTGAGGCCGGCCGGCGCCACCGGGCCGATCGTCGCGAGATAAATCGTCCGTGCCGCCGCGATCCAGAGGCCGAACAGCACCAGCAGCACGAGCCCGAGCATGACAATGCCGACGACGGCCGGCGACCGCAGCACGTCGAAGGCGTGGAGCCACGACACTGGCTGCCCGGCCTCACGCCGGCGGCTGAGCTCGTACAAGCCGACCGCCATCACCGGTCCCATCAGCGACAAGCCGGCGATCAGCGGGAACAGCAGCGGGAGCAGGTCGCCGGTCGCCATGCGGGCGGCGACGAAGCCGATCACCGGATACAGCAGGCACAGGAACACCAGCTGGGTCGGGATCGTCAGGAAGTCGTCGTAACCCGCATGCAGCGCGGCGCGGAGGTCGGCGACCCCGATCCGCCGCACCTGCGGTGGGGCGTCGCTGAGCGTCGTCGAGCGGGCATCGAGTGCATGAGCCATCGTGGTGCCTCCGTTCCGGGTCGCGTGCTGCCGCCTTGTGGTCGCATCGTGGATGCGACCGGCACGCTAAGCCAGGGACTTGACGCCAGGTTACTGGAAACGCCCGCGCGCGCGTTCTCGTGATCCCGGCGTCCGCTACCCGGCGGCGGCCGAGGCGAGCACGTACTCGCGGAACTGCTGCCGCAGCGCCAGCTTGTTCAGCTTGCCGGTCGCGGTATGCGGCAGTTCGTCCACCACCACCACCTCGTCCGGGATCCACCACTTGGCGACCTGCCCCTGGTAGAGCGCGAGCAGGGCGGCTTTGTCGATGGTGCGGCCAGGCTTGGCGGTGACGATCAGCAGCGGCCGCTCGTCCCATTTCGGATGCCGGGCGGCGACGATGGCAGCCTCGGCGACGTCGGGGTGGCCGACGGCGATGTTCTCGAGCTGGATCGAGCTGATCCACTCGCCGCCCGACTTCACGATGTCCTTGGTGCGGTCGGTGATTTCCATGCTGCCGCCGGCGTCGATGGTGGCGACGTCGCCGGTCGCGAACCAGCCATCCGCGTCGCAGCAATCCTCGGTCGCGTTCAGGTAGCGCCGGGTGACCCAGGGGCCGCGGACCTGCAAATTACCGAAGGTCACGCCGTCCCACGGCAGCTCCCGGCCGGCGTCGTCGACGATGCGCATGTCGATGCCCGCCACCGCACGGCCCTGCTTGTAGGGCTGGCGCGCGCGCTGCTGCTCCGGCAAGGCCTCGAGACCGGGCTTGGCGGCGTAGCAGGTGCCGAGCGGGCTCGTCTCGGTCATGCCCCAGGCATGGTCGACGGTAACGCCGTACTTGTCGCGGAAGGTGTCGATGATCATCGGCGGGCAGGCGGACCCGCCGCAGATCAGCCGCCGCAACGTCTCGAGCCGGCCGTCGCTGGCCGCGAGGTGCTGCAGCAGGCCGAGCCAAACCGTCGGCACGCCGGCCGACATCGTGACCCGCTCGCCGTTCATCAGCGCTTGGACCGATGCGCCGTCGAGGTGCCGGCCGGGCATGACGATGCTGGCGCCGACCAACGGGGCCGCATAGGGAATGCCCCAGCCGTTGACGTGGAACATCGGCACCACCGGCATCACCCGGTCGGTTGATCGCAGGCCGAACACGTCCGGCAGGTTGACCGCATAGGCGTGCAGCACGGTGCTGCGATGGCTGTACAGCACGCCCTTGGGACGCCCCGTGGTGCCGCTCGTGTAGCAAAGGGCGCTGGCGAGATCCTCGTCGAGCACCGGCCAGGTGTAGTCCTCAGTGCCGGCGTCGAGCAGGGTCTCGAAGCAAACCACCGGGATCGTCGTGTCGATCGCCGGCATCGCGTCGGCGTCGGCCATCACCACGACGGCGCGGATGGACGGCGTGTGCGTCAGGACCAGCTGCAGCAGCGTGGCGAAGCAGGGGTCGGCGCACAGGACGATGCTGCCGGCGTCGTTCAGGATGTGGACGATGTCCGCGGGTGCGAGGCGCGGGTTGACGGTGTGGACCACGCTGCCCCGGCCGGACACGGCGTAGTAGAGCTCGAGGTGGCGCTGGCTGTTCCATGCCAGGGTGGCGACGCGGTCGCCTGGGCCCACGCCGAGCGTTCCGAGCGCGGTCGCGAGCCGGCGGGCGCGGCGCTCCACTTCGGCGTAGGTTGCGCGGGTGATGACGCCGTCCTCGCCGCGCGACACCACCTCGGCGCCCCCGTGATGGCGGGCGGCATGGTGGAGGATGGCGGACACCAGCAAGGGCTGGCGTTGCATGAGGCCGAGCATCGTGTTCCCCTCCGGCGCGCCACGGTCGGGCGCTGCGTTGGGCGGCAGCCTATTCTGCTTTGCGGCTTCATCCCAGCCGCGAACGCGCGGTGGCGCGGCAGCCCGCGTGTCTTTTTGGCCGGATGTGGCCCTAGGCGAGGCTGCTGTTCTCGGGCCGGTTGAGGTCGCGGTGATCGAGCGGCGGTTCGTTGCCCTGGATGCGCGTGGCTTGCAGCGCCACGTCGCTCGAAAGCTCCTGGATGCGGTCGTTCTTGATCTTGCGCATCATCGCCTGGTTGCCGTTCGAGCCCGGCAGGAACAGCGACGTCAGCTTCAGCTTGCGCATGTCGGGCTCGGGGCTCGAATCCTTTTCGCCGAGCGACTGGTGCATGACGCCGCGCAGGCTCAGCGCGGTTGCGTCGCGCGCGGCCGCGGTGCCGATGACGCTGCTGACATGGTTGATGATGATGCCGATGGCGCCCAGGATGTCGCTGGCATTGATGGTGGTTAGCACGAGCGTGCCGGCCATCGCGAGATCGAGCACGAGGCGGGCGTCGAGCGCGGTCGCGACCGATCCCACCGCGGCCAGTCGCGGGCTTAGTTCGAGCAGGCTGCGCAGGTAATCGTCGTAGCGGCTCGGGTCGGTGACCGGGCGGACTTGCACCACGCGGCCTTGCGAGCCGTGGATCAGCCCGCTGAGCCGGATCTCCGGCTGGCTTTCCACCAGCACGGCCACGTCTTCCAGCGTTTCCGTCAGATGCAGCATCAACGCCATCATCATCGTCGTCTTGCCCGAACCGGGCAGGCCGGACACGACGACGAGACCGTTCTCGTGAGTCCGCCCCAGCATGTCGAGGTGGTTGCGGATGGACGGCTCGATGCCCTCGAGCGCGGCGAAATCGGGGATCGGCCGCACCCGGCGGCACAGGTACAGCCGCCCGGTTGTCGTCTCGATCGGCACCGCCTTGAAGCGGACGCCCTCATGGCTGATGAAGCGGGGGCTGTCTGCGGGCCGGTCGGGCGACGCGAAGGCGTCGCTGATCGCCGCCCGCAGCGCCTCCATGGTGGCGCGGCCGCGGTCGTCGATCGGCCACAACCCCTTCTGACCCCGCTGGAACCGCCGCAGCTGGATCTCACCGCCGCCATGCGGCACCAGGATCTCGAGGTAGTCCAGGTCGGCAAAGCAGAACGGCTGGTCGGACGACGCGGGCGCCGAGGTACGGGCGGACTGGAACAGCTTCCGCGTATCGATAACCGTGTCGGTGGGGCGGCGGCCAAACGCTGGGAGCATTGATTGCCTTTGCAGCAGGAGGACGCGGGAATCGCGCAGGTCAAGTTCCTTTACTTACTCCCTGCACGCCACTGGAACACGTTCGGATCCGTTAACTAATGCTTACTTATGGTCGGGCTCCCGGCCCGCTGCCGTGACGCAAGCCGGGCGCACGTGCCGAATGGCCGCGGCGGCCCGGAAGGCGTAGGCTCGCGCCGAACAGCAGCGGGATGCGCCATGTCCGGGTTCGCGAGCACCAATGACCTCGCCGACAAGACGGTCAGCTTCGACGAGCTCGGCCCCGGCTTGTACGGCTACACCGCCGAGGGCGACCCGAATTCCGGCGTGATCGTCGGCGACGACAGCGTGGTCGTGGTGGACGCGCAGGCGACCCCGGCGATGGCCGCCGACGTGGTCGCGCGGGTCCGCACCGTCACCGACAAGCCGATCCGGCACGTCATCCTGACCCACTACCACGCCGTGCGCGTGCTCGGCGCCAGCGGCTACACGCACGCGTCCGGACGGGCCGAGATCATCGCCAGCGACGTCGTCCGCGACATGATCGCCGAACGCGGGCAGCAGGACATGGACAGCGAGATCGGCCGCTTCCCGCGCCTGTTCCGCGGCCGCGACGGCATCCCCGGGCTGACCTGGCCGACGCTGACCTTCCACAAGCGCATGACGCTCTGGCTCGGTCAGCGTGAGGTGCAGATCATCCAGATCGGGCGCAGCCACACCGCCGGCGATACTGTGGTGTGGCTGCCGCGGGAGCGTGTTCTGTTCGCTGGCGACGTGGTGGAGTACGGGGCCACGCCTTACTGCGGCGACGCGCATTTCACCGATTGGCCGGCGACGCTCGATGCGGCCCGGGCGCTTGGGCCGGAAGCGCTGGTGCCGGGGCGGGGGCGTAGCCTGCGCACGGCGGCCGAATGCGAGGAGGGGTTCGAAGGCACGCGGGCCTTCACCAGCGACCTGTTCGCGATCGTGAAGCGGGCTGCGGCGGGCGACGCCTCGCTGAAGCAGGTGTTCGACCTCGCGATGGCGGAGATGCGGCCCAAATACGGACACTGGGTCATCTTCGAGCACTGCATGCCGTTCAACGTCAGCCGCGCCTTCGACGAGGCGCGCGGCCTCGACACGCCGCGGATCTGGACCGCCGAGCGCGACGTCGAGATGTGGCAGGCGCTGCAGCGCCCGGGCGCCTGAGGCCGGGCCGTGGCGCATCGGCCGCCGCGCTTCGCCAGCCCGCCGCCCGCGCCGGGGCACCACAAGGTGGTCGTGGTGGGCGGCGGCCTGGTCGGGCTGACGCTGGCGCTCGACCTGGCGCAGCGCGGCATCCCCGTGGTGGTGCTGGACGACGGCGACAGCGTCAGCGTCGGCAGCCGGGCGATCTGCATCGCCAAACGCTCCCTCGAGATCTTCGGCCGGCTTGGCCTGGGTCCGCGAATGCTCGCCAAGGGCGTCACATGGAATGTCGGCCGGGTGTTCCTGCGCGACCGCGAACTGTTCGGCTTCGACCTGCTGCCGGAGGACGGGCACGAATACCCCGCCTTCATCAACCTGCAGCAATATTACGCCGAGATGTGGCTGGTCGAAGCCTGCGCGGAGACCGGTTTGGTCGACCTGCGCTGGGCGCACGCGGTGACTGGGGTCGAACGCTTCGGCGGGGGCGCGGCCGTCACGGTTTCGGCCCCGGGCGGCGACTATACCATCGGCACCGACTGGCTGCTGGCCTGCGACGGTGCCAATAGCCATGTGCGCCGGTCGATGGACCTGCCATTCGTGGGACGGGTGTTCCGCGACCACTTCCTGATCGCCGACGTGGTGATGCAGGCGCCGTTCCCGTCCGAGCGCCGGTTCTGGTTCGACCCGCTGTTCCACCCGAACCAGTCGGCGCTGCTGCACAAGCAGCCCGACGATGTGTGGCGGATCGACCTGCAGCTCGGCCCCGACGCAGACCCGGAGGAGGAGCGCCGGCCGGAACGGGTCGTCCCCCGCATCCGGGCGATGCTGGGACCCGACGCCCGGTTCGAGTTGGAATGGGTCAGCGTCTACACCTTCCGCTGCCGCCGGCTGGAGCGTTTCGTGCATGACCGGGTCGTGTTCGTGGGCGACAGCGCGCACCAGGTCAGCCCATTCGGCGCCCGCGGCGGCAATGGCGGCGTGCAGGATGCGGACAACCTGGCCTGGAAGCTGGCGGCGGTGTTGCGTGGCGACGCGCCGGCCGCACTGATCGACAGCTACGACCACGAGCGCATCCCGGCGGCCGACGAGAACATCCTGCACAGCACGCGGGCGACCGATTTCATCTCACCGAAATCGGCGGCGGCGCGGGCGTATCGCGATGCGGCGCTGCTGCTGGCCGGGGATCATGCGTTTGCCCGTCCGATGGTGAACTCGGGGCGGCTGTCGCGGCCATCCGTCCTGCCGCCGCGCTGCGGCGGCGGCGACACCTGGCCCGGCGCACCGCTGCCCGGTAGCTCCGCGATCGACGCGCCGGTGCGCAATGAGGGCCGGCCGGACTGGCTGCTGCGGCATATCGGCGGCTCGTGCTTCACCCTGCTGCTGTTCGGCGACGAGCGGCCGATGCTGCCGGCCGGCCGGCCGCTCCGCCTGCTTCGGCTCGGCGCGGGCGCGCTGGAGGACGCGGGCGGCCTCGCGGCGCAGCGTTACGCGGCACCCCTTGGCGCCTGCATCCTGTTCCGGCCGGACCAGCATGTGGCGGCGCTGTTCCGGCAGTTCGATGCCGGCCGGGTTGCGGCCGCGCTGGACGCAGCACTTGCAGCGGCGCTGGAGCCGGCATGAGGGTCGAGCTCGAACCGCGGCTGCGGGACCCGGACGCGGTGTATGCCGCCCTGGTCGCAGCCCATGACGGCCTCGATGAGGCGGCGTCGCGGCGGCTTGATGCCGCCTTGGTGCTGCTGCTGGCCAATCATATCGGCGAGGACGAGGTGGTGCTCGATGCCATCCGCATCGCCCGTCGCACAGGAGAGAACGCATGAACGTTGTGCTGCGTGACGCGGGACAGCCGGGCACGACCGGGCTTGCCGCCGGCTACATGACCGGGTTCGGCAACGGGTTCGAAACCGAGGCGTTGCCGGGCGCCCTGCCGATCGGCCGCAACTCGCCGCAGCGCTGCGCCTACGGCCTCTATGCCGAGCAGATCAGCGGCAGCCCGTTCACCGCTCCGCGGGCCACCAACGAACGCAGCTGGCTGTATCGCATCCGTCCCACGGTGCGGCACTGGGGCCGCTTCGAGCGCGCCGACGCCGGGCTGTGGCGCACCGCGCCCTGCCATGACGCCGAGCTGCCGCCCGCGCCGCTGCGCTGGGATCCGCTGCCGCTGCCGGACGCGCCGACCAGCTTCCTGGAGGGCATGGCGACGATCACCACCGCCGGCGACGCTGAGGCGCATTCGGGGATGGCAGCGCATGTCTACAGGGCGACCCGCTCGATGGTGGACGAGTATTTCTACAATGCCGACGGCGAGCTTCTGATCCTGCCGCAGCACGGCGCCCTGCGGCTCTGCACCGAGTTCGGCCGCATCGACGTCGAGCCCGGCGAGATCGCCGTCATCCCGCGCGGGGTGAAGTTCCGGGCCGAGCTGCCGGCCGGTCCGGCCCGCGGCTACGTGTGCGAAAACTACGGCGGCGCCTTCACCCTGCCGGACCGCGGCCCGATCGGCGCCAACTGCCTGGCCAACCCGCGCGACTTCATGACCCCGGTGGCCGCCTACGAGGATCGCGAGACGCCCTCGACGTTGTTCGTGAAGTGGGGCGGGACATTGTGGCAGGCGCCGATCGGGCAATCGCCGCTCGACGTGGTGGCCTGGCACGGCAACTACGCTCCGTATAAGTACGACCTGCGCCGTTACTCGCCGGTCGGGCCGGTGCTGTTCGACCATGCGGATCCCAGCATCTTTACCGTCTTGACCGCGCCCTCGGAAACGCCGGGCACCGCCAACGTCGATTTCGTCTGCTTCCCCGACCGTTGGCTGGTGGCCGAGGACACGTTCCGGCCGCCCTGGTACCACATGAACGTCATGAGCGAGTTCATGGGGCTGATCTATGGCCAATACGACGCCAAGCCCCAGATCGCCGGTAAGCAGGGATTCGTGCCGGGCGGCTTCAGCCTGCACAACGCCATGTTGCCGCACGGGCCGGACGCGGCCGCGTTCGCCCGGGCCGGTGCGGCCGAGCTGAAGCCGCACAAGTTGGAGGGCACCATGGCATTTATGTTCGAGAGCCGGCATCGGCAGCGCGTCAGCGCCTTTGCCGCAGAGTCGCCGCAGCGTCAGGCGGACTACGCCGAGTGCTGGGCCGATCTGCCGAAGTCGTTCGCGCCGTGATCGACCACACCCACGACCCCTCGCTGCAGAGCTGGGTGAGGGACGCCAACGGCCATCCCGACTTTCCGATCCAGAACCTGCCGATCGGCGTGTTCAGCCCGCTGGCCGGCGCGCCGCGCGGCGGCATCGCCATCGGCGACCACATCCTCGACCTGCGCGCGCTGCACGAGGCGGAGCTGCTGGACGACGAGGCGCAAGCGGCACTGCACGCCTGCGTCGGGCCGGCTCTGAACGGATTTTTCGCCATGGGCGCCGCGCCGCGCCGGGCGTTGCGGGACGCGGTCAGCGCCCTGCTGCAGGAGGGGTCGGACGAGCGTCCCTATCTGCTGCACCGGGCGGCGGGCTGCATGATGTACATGCCGGCGCGGGTGGGCGACTACACCGACTTCTATGCCGGCATCCACCACGCGACCAATGCGGGGCGGCTGTTCCGGCCCGACGCGCCGCTGATGCCGAACTACAAATGGGTGCCGGTCGCCTACCATGGCCGGGCCAGCACGCTGCGCCTGTCGGGCGAGGTGCGGCGGCCGGCCGGGCAGCGCAAGCCGGCCCGCGACACCGAGCCGACCTTCGGGCCGAGCCGCAACCTCGACTACGAGCTGGAGCTCGGCGTCTGGATCGGCCCGGGCAACGCGCCCGGCACGAGCATCCCGATCGGGCAAGCGGCCGAGCACATCGCCGGGTATTGCTTGCTGAACGACTGGTCGGCCCGGGACATCCAGGGTTGGGAGTATCAGCCGCTGGGCCCGTTCCTCGGCAAGAGCTTTTGCACCACCATCAGCGCCTGGGTGGTCACCCCCGAGGCGTTGGCCCCGTTCCGGACCGCGCAAGCGCCTCGCCCGGACGGCGACCCGGCGCCGTTGCCATACCTGTGGGACGCCGCCGATCAGGCGGGCGGGGCCTTGGCCGTCGAGCTCGAGGTGCTGTTGCGGACGCAGGCCATGCGGGAGCAGAAGATGGGCGCCCACCGGCTCTCGATCGGTGACGCCATGCACCTCTACTGGACGCCTGCGCAGATGGTCGCCCACCATGCGAGCAACGGCTGCAACCTCAATCCGGGCGACCTGTTCGGCACCGGCACCATCTCCGCGCCGACGACGGACGGGTGCGGCTCGCTGCTGGAGATTACCCAGGGCGGCCGGCTGCCCATCACCATGCCGTCGGGCGAGGAGCGGCGCTTCCTCGAAGACGGCGACGAGGTCGTGTTGCGGGCGCGGGCGCGCAAGCCGGGGGCGGCGCCGATCGGCTTCGGCGAGTGCCGCGGCCTCGTGGTGGCCGCCTTGTAAGATGCGAGCCGGGCGCTGCCGTTAACGGTTTCTTCGCTTTGCAGGCCTAGAACGGGATGCGGCGGCTGGCACGGTCGCCGGTGTACCGTCAACATGGCAGCGGGGAGAACGGCGCATGCAGGCCCGATCGGTCGGCGGCGACACCGAGCGCTTTGTCGCGTTCGCCTTCGCCGGCGCCAACCTGGTCGTGGAAACAGATGGCCAGTTTCGGATCGGCTATGCGGCCGGCTCGTTCCGGACCGAGTTCCTGGCCGAGCCCGACTCGTTCATCGGCCGATCGCTGCGCGACCTCCTGGCCCCGGCCGATCACGAGGCGCTGGACGCGGCTTGCCGGTTGCTGATGGAGCGTGGGCGCCTGCTGCCCATGACCGTCCGGCTCGGCAATCGCCGCCACACGCGGCTGGCGCTGGCCGGTCTGATGCTGCCGAGCGCGGATGGGCCGCCCCGCCTTTGCTTCACGCTGTCGCCGCTGCCGCTGCCAGCCGGCGGCGCGTTGACGACGTTGCGTACCTTGCTGCGCGCCGGGGAAACGCGGCTGCGCGAGGGCGCGGCCGGAACGCTGGGGTTGGTGGAAGTGCTGTCGCCGGGCGACGGTCCCGGTCACAACGAGGCGGTCGGGGCGGCATTGAACGCGCTTATGCCGGAAGCGGTCACCACCGAGATCGTGCCCGGCCGGTTCGGCGTGGTTACCGCCACCGGCGAGGAGGGTCTGGTCACCGCACTGCGCATGCTGGAACGCGAACTGGCGGCGCAGGGCCTGGACGTGATGGTCGCGTCGACCCCGGTCAGCCTCACCGCCGACGGCCTCACCGCAGCTCAGGCCACCCGCGCGCTGCGCCACGCCTTGGTGTCGTTTGCGCGAGACGGCACAGCCGGGCTGGAGCGCGCCGGTTTCGCGCATGGCTTGGCGGGTTACGTAAAACGGGCGGGCACGCATGCAACTGCGCTCCGGCGGGCGATCCGCGCGGGCCGGTTCGACCTCGCCTACCAGCCGATCGTGACGCTTGGCAGCGGAGTCGTGCACCATTACGAGGCGCTGATCCGTCCGCTGCCGGTGCCGGAATGCCACATGGCCAGCCCGCAAGATTTCATCCTGCTGGTGGAAACGCTGGGGCTGGCCGATGAGGTTGATCTGACCGTCGCCCAGAAGGTCTGCGACGCCGCAGCCGCCGAGCGCGTGATGGTCGCGTTCAACCTGTCTGGGCAGTCGGCGCAGGACCCGGCTTGCCGGGTGCGGCTGCTGGAGTTGCTGTCGGCGCATCCGGCCCGAAAGTCCGGACTGGTCGGCGTCGAGATGACCGAAACGGCCGACATGGACGACATGGCCGAGACGGCGCGAACGGCGGATGCGCTGCGCGGGCTCGGGATCCCGTTCTGCCTCGATGATTTCGGCGCCGGGGCGGCCGACGTTCGCCTGCTGCGTACGGTTCGCCCCGACATCGTCAAGCTCGACGGGTCCTACATGGCCGGCGCTACCGAGCATGGCCGGGAGCGCGCCTTCCTCGCCGGCCTGATCGAGATCGCCCGGGCCGCAGGCGCCGAGATCGTGGCCGAACGCATCGAAACCCCGGACGAAGCCGAAGCGGTCCGCGCGCTCGGGGCGCAGTACGGCCAAGGCTGGCTATTCGGCCGGCCCGGCACCTTGCCCAAAGCCCCCCCGACAGCCCCTGCGCGCCGTCGCAAAGGTGCGAAGGAAAGCTGGAGCTGACGGGCGCGCGAGGCACCATCTCGTCAATTGGCCCGCTGGCGGAGAGAGTGTCCGCTGCACTCTCGTTTGCTGCCGTCCGTAGCTATCCAAAAAGCAAGGCGTGGCTAGCGGCTTAGCTTTGCCCACCGTCTGTACACGTCCACGGCTTTCCGCTACAGTCCACAATCAGGATGTGGACCAGAATGTGGACCGGACCACACGGCGGATGAGGCGGCGATATGCGTTCGGGCAAGCTCAACACTCTCTCGATCCGTAAGGCGACGGCGCCGGGGCGCTACAGCGACGGCGGCAACCTCTACCTTCACGTCAAGCCGAGTGGCGCGCGCGCGTGGACATTCCGGTTCACGATGCCGGGGCAGAAGTCGCGGGAGATGAGCCTCGGCGCTGAGGCCGACGTGACACTCGCGGAGGCTCGGGACAAAGCGCGGGACGCTCGCCGTCTGCTCGATGCAGGTGTCGATCCGATCGAGGCGAGAGACGAAGCGCGGCGAAAAGCTGCGGGCCAGGGCATGACGTTCAAGGAGGTAGGCGCCCTCTATGTCGCCGCCCACAGCGACGGCTGGCGCAACGCCAAGCACCGTGCTCAGTGGACCTCTACGCTGACCATGTACGCCTATCCGGTGATGGGCGACCTGCCAGTGGCAAAAGTCTCGGTCGGAGACGTGCTGCGCGTGCTTGAGCCGATCTGGCG
Source organism: uncultured Alphaproteobacteria bacterium (assembly GCA_963752225.1). Taxonomy (GTDB): domain Bacteria; phylum Pseudomonadota; class Alphaproteobacteria; order Acetobacterales; family Acetobacteraceae; genus JBBROS01. The sequence goes on from CAVVXS010000008.1 coordinate 212,223, forward strand.
CAGCACACCCGAAACAGCGTCGCGGCTTCGTGGGCGCATCGAGGCGCTACTAGATTATGCCGACCGCTCGGGGCTGGCGCTCGGGCGACAACCCGGCGCGGTGGAAGGGGCACCTCGCCAACTTGCTTCCCAAGCGCAGCAAGCTTGCCGCTGTGAAGCATCACGCGGCGCTGCCCTGGGGCGAGTGCCCGGCGTTCATGCGTGCGCTGGCCGTGCAGAAGGGCGTTGCGGCACTGGCTCTCCGCTTCACGATCCTGACCGCGGCCCGAACGTCGGAAGTGACTGGCGCGACCTGGGGCGAGATCGACCTCAAGGCGAAGGTCTGGACGGTCCCAGGAAGCAGGATGAAGGCCGGGCGAGAGCACCGCGTTCCGCTGTCTGCGTCGGCGCTGGCGGTGCTAGCCGAGTTGCACGCGACCGATCCGCGGCCGACCGATCACGTGTTTCCCGGCGGACGAGGCGCGAAGGGCCTCTCAGCAACATGGCGATGACGGCGGTGCTGCGGCGCATGAAGCGCGGCGACCTGACGGTGCATGGGTTCCGCAGCACTTTTCGAGATTGGGCGGCAGAAACCAATCCCGCGCCGCGCGAGGTGGCCGAAGCAGCGTTGGCGCACACATTGCGCGACAAGGTTGAGGCGGCTTACCGGCGCGGCGATTTGCTGGAACGACGGGCGAGGCTGATGGCGGACTGGGACAATTTCCTGTCGCGTTCAGCAAGCTTCGGGCAAGTGGTCCTGCTCAGCGAGGCAGTTCACGATCAGGTGGACAATGCAAAGCATGCATGACGGAGATGATGAGACTTGGAACGTCCTCCATCCAATGCATTCACAGAACAAAGCAAGCGCGACGGTAAACGCTATACGTGCCTACGGTGCTCTACTTGCATCGCATGGGCCGCACGAGGCAAAGGAAATATGGGCTAAAGTTGCTGCTTTATTCGCCCTTAAAAAGGGGCGACCAAAAGGCAGCCCTAACAAGAACAACCTGAATAGCGACCAAGTCGCTATTCAGGTCTTGCATGAGGTTGCATTTGATCCTGCAAACGCGAAGCTGAGTTCGTGGCAGGTGAGACGGCGAGCAGCTCAAAAGCTTGTTGCGGAAAGGGAAGTGCAGCGACCTTTGAGCAAGGAACAGATCAGCAGAGCCGTCATCGCTACTGAGAAGCAGTTGAACCGCCTTCAGCAGCAGATCGACACCGAGCGGGCAGAGCGTCTTCTGGTCATTGCCGGGCTCGAAGCAGATCCTCAGTGGGCATCTCTGGATGACATCCAGACTTACATCGCAGCCCAGCGGGAGAGGCTTGAAAAGCAGCTTCGTGGACTGCCTCAGGCTGCAAATCCACCTAAGATCCATCGGACAAATAATCGCTGACTAAAAATGATAAGCAGAATATGTTGGGGAGTTACTGGGTGATTGGGGGCCAGCGTTCCGATCCTTAATGGTTGTCCGTCCACTAAGATAAGGACGGAAACAAGTGAACGTTGGTCAGTCAGATACCCCTTCCGATCGAGCCGCAGAACGAAGCTTCGAGTATCCAGCCTATGCACCCGTTGCGGGCTGGTCCCGTATTTCCGGCATGGGCCGTAGCACCATTTATGAAGCGTTAAGCCGTGGCGATCTCCGGGCGATCAAGCTCGGAACGCGAACGTTGATCGACGTGGGTCACGGGCTGGCGTTCCTCGACAGCCGCCCCGTCGCGGCAATTCGACCGCACGGCGCCAAGACCCGCGACCAATCCGCCTAGAACGACGAACCCCGGCGCAGGCAGCACCGGGGCGGGTCGTCAGGCAACGCGGTCTCAGCACCCGCAATTTACGCCGTCGCGCCGTTCCGTTCAACGCCTGAGCCTTCTTGAAAGGCCCAACGATGAACAAACTCTTTGCCTCGATATGCACTGGCCGGATTGGGACCGCGGGCGGTCTCCGATTGGCTGCCCATCCCGCACGACGCACAATCCCAGCTGATCCGACTGCATGCGCTCTCATTCGCCTCAGAATGCGACCGAGAGGCCGAGCATGCCTGGGATGAAGGTCGCCTCAATTCCGCGGATTGGCTAACGGGACTGGCCCTAGAAGCGCGTTGTCGCGCGACCGGAGGCCGGGCATGACCGCTGCCGCGCTCGACACCATCACCGTGCTACACGCGCCTGGCATGTGCCTCGCTAAGAGGTTGAGCAAAGACGGCACGATCCACGGCTATGACCGCGCCCGCATCTTCGGCGTGAGTGCCCTGCCAGTGAACAATTTAGACGGGATCGGCGAGACGTTGAGCCGGTTGCTGCCGCTCGGGGACCGCTGCATCGTCCGCGGCGCGTTGATCGACGGCGAGACAGGGATCGGCGTTCGGCGGCTTCTGCACGTGACCCAAAGACGGGTGACATGCCGACGTTTAGGGACGTTCCCCGCCGCTGGCTTGCGCTGGACGTAGAGGGCATCCCATTGCCCGAGACGCTGCATCCTGCCGACCTGGCCGGGTGCTGCGCTCTCGCCCTCACGCGCCTTCCTGGGGCCATGCAGGACGCCGCCTGTATCGTCCAGGCGTCGGGAAGTCACGGGTTCAAGCCCGACATGCGGTTGCGGCTTTGGTTCTGGCTGAGCAGGCCGACCTGGGGCCACGAGTTGAAGAACTGGTTTCGCGGAACACCCGCCGACCCCAGCGTGTTCGGCGCCGTGCAGCCGATTTATACCGCCGCCCCGAGAATGCCGGCGGAAATGCGCGACCCGATGCTTTGCCGGCTTTGGTTTAAGCCGGGTCAGGCCACGGTGACAGTTGCGCCACCGCAGGCACCGAGACCGAAGCCGCGCCGGGTGACGCCCCGATCAAGTGCGCAATCCGGTGCAAACGGCTGGTTCAGCACGAGCCGAATTGGAGATGGCCGCCGGGCGTGTCTGTGTAGCCGAAAAGCGCCATCCCACTCTCGTTTCAGAAGCGCGCAGCCTTGCCCGGCTCGTGGCGGCCGAGTTGCTGACCGAGGCGGACGATACGAGCCGCACTGAGTTGCGCGGCGAAAGCAGCCGGCAAGGATGACGCGGCTGAGATCGAGGCGTGCGTCGACTGGGGGCTGTCCCATCCCTCGACCGATCCGCTCCCGGAGATGCAGGCATGAGCGCGTCACCAACGCCCGCCGAGCTGCAGACGATCGGCAAGGGGATCGTGGACCAGGCACTCGGGTTCAAGCGCGACCGGAAACGCCCGCTGTTCCGAGCCGTGCCGCCGCCGCCAGACTTCCCGATGACCGCGCTTGGTGAGCTACGGTTGGCTGCCGAAGCGATCCAGAACATCACTAGGGCGCCGTCGGCGGTCTGCGCGCAATCGGTTCTGGCCGCCACGACCTGGCCGTGCAGGCACATCGCAACGTGGAACTGCCCGGCGCCGGCATACGACCGCTGACAGGCTTGTTCGTTTCGGTTCTCGAAAGTGGGGAACGTAAAAGCGCGGTGGATCGCTTGGCCGTTCGTCCGGCCTACTTGGTCGAGGCGGGGTACCGCGACGCTGCGCTCGGCGCCGCCGCCGCCTATGCTGATGACAAGGAAACGTGGGAACACGCTCGGGCGGAAGCCAAGAAGAAGATCAAAGAGCGCGCGGCGCTGGCCGAAGCTTTTCGCATGATCGGTCCCGCGCCAACACCGCCAGCACACCCGATGCTTTTAGTGGCGGACCCGACGCCCGAGGCGTTGGTCATGCATCTGACCGGGCGTCCCTGGGGCGGATTATTCACGGCTGAGGGCGGCCTATTCCTCGGTGGCAGTGCGATGAACGACGAGAGCCGGATGCGGACCGGCGCGCTGCTGAACACGTTATGGGACGGCGATGCCATCCGCCGGTTACGGGTCACGACGGGAGCGGCCTATTTGCCTGGCCGACGATGCAGCACGCACATCATGGTGCAGCCGGCAATCGCGGCGGGGTTCTTGGCCGACGCTACCCTCGCCGGCATCGGCACATTGGCACGCACGTTGTTGGTCGCCCCAGAGGGCACCGCTGGCACCAGGTTGTTTCGCGACGCCTCGCCAGCGGCGGCGGTTGCGCTTGCCGAATATGAAGCGCGCTTGAATGCACAGCTCCGCAAGCCGCCACGGACCGCAGGCGACGATCCGACTATTCTCGATCCTCTTCCCCTGCATCTCGATCCCGACGCTCGGGCCATGTGGATCGCGTTCCATGACGCCGTGGAAGTCGCCCAGCAGCCGGAGGGCGCATTACGACCAATCCAGTCGTTCGCGTCTAAAATGGCGGAGCACGCTGGCAGGCTCGCGGCAGTGCTGACCGTGTATGCGGATCCGGATGCCGTCGAAGTGGAAGCCGCCGCGATGGCAGGCGGGATCGAGCTGGCGAAACACTATGCCAACGAGTTGTTACGACTGCACGGGGCTGCTTGTGTCTCGCCTGACCTCGTGTTGGCCGCTCGGCTGCTGGAGTGGTGGAAGGCTCGCCCAGACCCGAAGTGCCACCTGGCCGTCATCTACCAGCGGGGGCTGAATGCGATCCGCGACGCCGGCACGGCCCGCCGGATCGTCGGCGTGTTAGAAGAACATGGCCACATCGATCCGCTGCCCCGCGGGACAGAGCTGGACGGACAAGCGCGGGCCGAGGCGTGGGAATTGGTCCCGTGAGCGCGTTCGCGTTCGACCCGTGGGCGGCTTTGAAAGCGCAGCGTGAGAGAGGTTGCCCAGCTAATCCACCTAATTCAGCTAATCCACCAACGTCTACCCCGAGCGGATTAGGTGGATTAGCTGGTTTAGGTGGGCGATATGCATTCCGCAGCGAAAGCCAACCCGGTCCTGATCTCGCACCGGCCGGCGTTCACGCCCGTTGGCGGGAAGGCGCCGAACGCTGCGCCGCAATGCCGGTCCCGAGTTTCGCGAGCCAAGAGCGATGGCTTCGGTTCGTCGCCGACTGCAAGACGATCATTGCCTATCCACGCCACCGAGTTGCTCGGCGCCGGATGGGATGACCTGGATGTATTTGGCCTTCACCGTTCGGCGCCGCTGGCTCGCCCCGACTGCTCGGGCTTAGCGTGGTTAATGGATGGTCGCCGCCTTGGATCTGTGACACCCGCCCATGCAGTTATCTTCACGTCCGATGGTAGAGTGTTGCGGGCTTTTCGCCCGGGCAGCCAGTCCAGGCTTGTAGCCGAGCCGGCGTGGCTTCTGACACGCCGCGTCGCGCCTTCCTCTGCTGTGGCCCGCAACGAACGGCCGGTTGCTACTCCCGGCCGCCCGCTGTTTGGGGACTAGTCGTGCCGCGGTGCTGTCAACGCCCCGCCG
>CAVVXS010000009.1:0-1054784 GCA_963752225.1 uncultured Alphaproteobacteria bacterium
CACGTCCGGCGAGGGCGTTGCCGATATTCGCCTGCGACCAGACGTGACCGGTCGGCGACAGGGCGCGCGCGCCACCGGTGAGGCAGCGAGATGCAAGCGGGATGTCGGCGGTGACGCAGACGTCCGGCGGGCCGATGCGCTCGGCAATCCAATCGTCGGCAGCGTCGGGCGTGTCGGCCACGATCACCATCTCGACGTTCGGCAAACCCGGTGGACGGATCGGCCGGGACCCGTTCGACACGACCTTCACCGGCAGGTTCAGCCGGGTCGCGACCCGGAACGCTTCCTCGCGCACCGGGCAGGCGTCGGCATCGATGAACAGGGTTGTGCCGGCGAGGCGCGCCGATAGCGACATCAGGCGGCCAGCTTGTCCAGCTCCCGCACCACCGCCTCGCCCATGACCGACGTGCCGACCTTCGCCATGCCGGGCGCCATCACGTCGGCGGTCCGCAGGCCACTCGCCAGCACCTTGGTGCAGGCACGCTCGATCAGCCCGGCTTCTTCCTCGAGGTCGAACGAATAGCGCAGCAGCATCGCGAAGCTCAGCATCTGTGCCATCGGGTTGGCCACCCCCTTGCCGGCGATGTCGGGCGCGCTGCCGTGGATCGGCTCATACAAAGCGTGCCGCCGCCCCGAAGCGTCCGGCGCGCCGAGCGTCGCCGACGGCAGCATGCCGAGCGAACCGGTCAGCATGCTCGCGAGGTCGGACAGCAGGTCGCCGAAGATGTTGCTGGTGACGATCACGTCGAACTGGCGCGGGTTGCGCACGAGCTGCATGGCGCAGTTGTCCGCGTACATGTGCGACAGCTCGACGTCCGGATACTCGCGCGCATGCAGCGCGGTGACGACGCGGCGCCAGAACAGCCCGCTCTGCATCACGTTGGCTTTTTCCACCGACGTCACCCGTCCCTGCCGCTTCTGCGCGAGGTCGAAGGCGACCCGGGCGACGCGCTCGATCTCGCGCGTCGTATAGGTCTCGGTGTCGAAGCCGCGCTCCTGCCCGTCGGCCAGTGTCTCCACCCCACGCGGTTCGCCGAAGTAGATCCCGCCGGTGCTTTCCCGCACAATCATCAGGTCGAGCCCCCGCACCACGTCGGGCTTGAGCGTGCTGGCGTCCACCAGCGGCTCCAGCACCGTCGCCGGGCGCAGGTTGGCAAACAGGTCCAACTCCTTGCGCAGCCGCAGGATCGCGAGCTCGGGCCGCATGTCGAAGCCGAGCTTGTCCCAACGCGGCCCGCCCACCGAGCCGAACAGCACCGCGTCGGCGGACTTCGCCGCGGCAATGGTCTCGTTGCTGATCGGGGTGCCGCGCTCGTCAATGCAGGCGCCGCCGACGAGGTCCTCGGTGATGTCGAAGGTGACGCGCCGGCGCCGGTCCATCCAGTCGATGACCCGGCGAACCTCCCGCATCACCTCGGGACCGACGCCATCCCCCGGTAGGACGAGCAGTTTCTTGTTCGATGCCACGGCGGTCTCCCCTTCCCCGCTTGCAACACATGACGTCATGGCCGGACTTGATCCGGCCATCTCGTCCCGAACGGGGCGCGGGTGTTCCGCGGGCGAGAGATGCCCGGATCGAGCCCGGGCAAGACGTTCCTAATATAGCCTCGCTAAACGGCGATCGCCGGCATCCAATCGGGCCGCTTGGCCTCGAACGTGTCGATCGCCGCGGCGCGCTGCATGGTCTGGCCGATATCGTCCAGCCCGTTCAGCAACAGGTGCTTGCGGAACGGGTCGATCGTGAACGGGATTTCCTCGCCGCTCGGCCGGATCACCACCTCACGCGCGAGGTCGACCGTGAGCCGGGCGTTGCCGCCCAACTTCGCATCCTCCATCAGCCGGTCACAAACCTCCCGCGGCAAGGCAATCGGCAGAATGCCGTTCTTGAAGCAGTTGGTGTGGAAGATATCCGCGAAGCTTGGCGCGATCACGCAGCGGATGCCGAAATCGAGCAGCGCCCAGGGTGCATGCTCGCGCGACGAGCCGCAGCCGAAATTCTCGTGGGCGATCAGCACCTCGGCATGGCGGTACGGCTCGGTGTTGAGCACGAAGTCGGACCGCTCCTTGCCGTCGGCGTCGAACCGCAACGTGTCGAACAGGTGCACGCCGAGCCCGGTCCGCTTGATCGTCTTGAGGAACCGGGCCGGGATGATCTTGTCCGTGTCGACATTGGCAAGCGGCAAGGGCGCCGCGACGCCGGTGAGGGTCGTAAAAGCCTGCATCACACCAGCTCCCTGACATCGGTCAGCTTGCCCGTGACCGCCGCCGCCGCCGCCATGGCCGGCGATAGCAGATGGGTCCGCCCGCCGGGGCCTTGCCGGCCCTCGAAGTTGCGGTTGCTGGTGCTGGCGCAGCGCTGGCCCGGCGTCAGCTTGTCGGGGTTCATGCCCAGGCACATGCTGCACCCGGCCTCGCGCCACTCGAACCCGGCTTCCTTCATGACGACGTCGAGCCCTTCGGCCTCCGCCTGCTGCTTCACGATGCCGCTGCCCGGCACCACCATGGCGCGCACGCCCGGCGCCACGTGCCGGCCGCGCACGACTTGAGCCGCGGCACGGATGTCCTCGATGCGTCCGTTGGTGCAACTGCCGATGAACACCACGTCCACCGGCACGTCCGCCAGCTTCTGGCCGGGCGTCAGCGCCATGTAGTCGAGCATGCGCCGCATCTGGGTGCGCTGCGCCTCGTCGGCGACGCTGTCCGGATCGGGCACGGTGCCACCAATCGGCATCACCGCTTCGGGGTTGGTGCCCCAAGTCACCATCGGCTGGATGGTGGCGGCGTCGATCTCCACCACGGTGTCGTAATGCGCGCCCTCGTCGGACGACAGCGTGCGCCAGTATTCGATCGCGCGGTCCAACGCCTCGCCCCGCGGCGCGAACGGCTTACCGCGCAGATACTCGAACGTGGTGTCGTCCGGCGCGATCATGCCGGCCCGGGCGCCCGCCTCGATGCTCATGTTGCACACCGTCATCCGCCCGGCCATGTCGAGGCCGCGAATGGCGCTGCCGCCATACTCGATCACGTGGCTGGTGCCGCCGGCGGTGCCGATGCGGCCGATGATCGCCAGTACCACGTCCTTCGCGGTGATGCCCGGCGCCAGCGTGCCTTCGACCCGCACCAGCATGTTCTTTGCCGGCTTTTGCAGCAGCGTCTGGGTGGCGAGCACGTGCTCAACCTCGGAGGTGCCGATGCCGAACGCCAAGGCCCCCATCGCGCCGTGCGTGCTGGTATGGCTGTCGCCGCAGACGATGGTAAAGCCCGGCAGGCTGATGCCCTGCTCCGGGCCGATGATGTGCACGATGCCTTGGCGCGCATCCATCAGCGGGAAGTACGGCACGCCGAACTCCGCGACGTTGCGCTCCAGCGTCTCGACCTGGATGCGGCTTTCCTCCTCCTTGATGCCGAGCCGGCGGTCGCTGGTGGGGACGTTGTGGTCCACCACCGCAATGGTGCCTTCCGGGCGGCGCACCCGGCGGTTGGCGAGCCGGAGGCCTTCGAACGCCTGCGGGCTGGTCACCTCGTGCACGAGGTGGCGGTCGATATAAAGCACGCACGTGCCGTCCTCGAGACGGTCGACCACGTGGCTGTCCCACACCTTGTCGAAGAGCGTTCGCGCCATCCCTGTCCTCTTTCTCGTCGGTGCCTATTCGGCGACGTCGGCTGTTGCGGTGGTGACCGTCGGCGGCGCGCCGGGCAGCGTGGTTTCGCGCACGTCGCGGGCGCGCTCGGCGATGCGGGCCGACTTGCCGCTGCGGCCGCGGAGATAATAAAGCTTGGCCCGGCGCACGTCGCCGCGCCGCATCACCTGGATCTCGGCAATGGTCGGCGCGTAAAGCGGGAACACGCGCTCGACGCCCTCGCCGTAGCTGATCTTGCGCACGGTGAAGTTGCTGCTGATGCCCTTGTTGGACCGCGCGATGCAGACGCCCTCATAGGCCTGGATGCGGGTGCGCTCGCCCTCGACGACGCGCACCATCACCTTCACGGTGTCGCCGGCGCGGAAGTTCGGCACGGCCCGGGCGGCGGTGAGCTTGGCGATCTGCTCGGCCTCGAGCGTCTGGATGATGTTCATCGGATTGTCCTTTCGAAAGATCGTGTTACGGCTGCGTTGCCGCGCTGTCCATGTGCGCGCGCCACAGGTCGGGCCTGCGCGCGCGGGTGAGTTTCTCGGATTGGTCGCGCCGCCACGCGGCGATGGCGCCGTGGTGCCCGCTCAGCAGAACGTCGGGCACCGAGCGCCCCTGCCACTCGGCCGGACGGGTGTAGTGCGGGTACTCGAGCAGGTGGCCGGAGAAGCTCTCCTCCTCGGCGCTCGCGCCGGCGCCCATGACGCCCGGCAGCAGGCGCACGCAGGCGTCCAGCAGCACCAAGGCCGGCAGCTCGCCGCCCGACAGCACGTAATCGCCGATGCTGACCTCCTCGACATCACGAGAGTCGAGCACGCGCTGGTCCACCCCCTCGTAGCGGCCGCAGATCAGCGTGACGCCGGGGCCGGCCGCCAGGGCCCGCACCCGATCCTGGCGCAGCGGGGTGCCGCGCGGGGACAGATAGACCAACGGCCGCCCGTCGCCGGCGCCGATCGCCGCGTCGAGCACGTCGGGCCGCATTACCATGCCGGCGCCGCCGCCGAACGGGGTGTCGTCCACCGTGCGATGCCGGTCGGTCGCCGCCGCCCGGATGTCGCGCACATCCAGCGACCACAGGCCGCCCAGCAGTGCCCGACCTGCCAGCGACAAGCCGAGCGGACCCGGGAACATGCCGGGAAACAAGGTCAGCACGGTAGCGCGCCAGGTCATGGGCGCGCCTCCGCATCCGCCGTGGCCGGCACCACGACCTCGTCCGGCAGCACCACCACCAGCCGGCCGGCGGCGACATCGATCTCCGGCACGCAGGCACGGGTGAACGGCACCAGCAGTGGCTGCCCGGCGCGCGCGATCTCGATCGAGGTGCCGGCCCCGTAATCGTGCACCGTCAGCACCCGGCCCAGCTCCGCCCCGGCCGGATCGACCGCCGCCAGACCCACCAGGTCGGACAGGTAGAACTCCTCCTCGTCTGGCGGCGGCAGGCGGTCGCGCTCGACATAAAGGCGCGTGTTGGTCAGCTTCTCCGCCGCCGTCCGGTCCGCCACCGCCCGGCCTTCCGCGTCCGTCAGTTGCGCCACCCCCTCGCCGCGCCAGGCCAGCGACCAGCGTCCGCCGCGGTCGTCCAGCAAGGGCGCGTAGGCGGCGAGGCTGGCCGGGTCGGCGGTGTAGCTGTGCACGTGCAGCAGCCCCCGCACCCCGTGCGGACGGCCGACCACGCCCAGCAGGATGCGGCGGTCGGGCAAGTCAGGCCGCGGCGGCGGCGGCCTTGGCAGCCCGCTCCTGCGCCTTCTTCTTCGGCGCCGATTGCTGCGGCTGCTCGCGATAGGTCGGCATCGGCGCCAAGCCGGCATGGCCGAGGAACTTCGCAACGCGCTCCGTGGGTTGCGCGCCTTGGCTGATCCAGTGGGTGATGCGCTCGCCTTGCAAGCGGATGCGCTCCTGGTGCTCGGCCGGCAGCATCGGGTTGTAGCTGCCCACCTTCTCGAGGAAGCGGCCATCGCGCGCCGAGCGACTGTCGGCGACGACGATGTGGTAGTACGGCCGCTTCTTGGCGCCGGCGCGGGCGAGACGGATTTTTAGGGACATTCGGTATCCTTGGTTAACAGGTTGGCAAGACAGGAGAGGCAGGGCTTTGCCCTGCACCCACTGGGGCCGCGGGCCTCAGACCCCGGTCACTTGAGAGCAGAACACGCATCTTAATACGGCCGGCGCTGCTGCATCGACTTGGGCATCAGCGCGGACATGCCCTGGCGCATCAGCCCTTTCTGACCCAGCTTGCCCATGCGCTTCATCATCGTGGACATGTCGTCGAACTGCTTCAGCAGCTTGTTGACTTCCTGCACCGACGTTCCCGACCCGGCGGCGATGCGCTTCTTGCGGCTCGCCTTGATCACGTCCGGCGTCTTGCGCTCGCGCTTGGTCATCGACGAGATGATCGCCGCCTGACGCTTCAACACGGTCGTGTCGAGCTTCGCGTCCTCGAGCTGCGCCTTCATCTTGCCGGCGCCGGGCAGCATGCCGAGGATGCCGGACAGGCTGCCCATCTTGGTGATCTGCTTGAGCTGGTTGGCATAGTCCTCGAGGTCGAATTTGCCGCTCATCATGCGGCGGGCCAACTTCTCGGCCTCTTCCTCGTCGATCGTCTCGCTGGCCTTCTCCACCAGGCCGACGATGTCGCCCATGCCGAGGATGCGGCCGGCGACGCGCTCGGGGTGGAATTCCTCCAACGCGTCGAGCTTCTCGCCAGAGCCGGTCAGCTTGATCGGCGCGCCGGTAATCTGCCGCATCGACAGCGCCGCACCGCCGCGGGCGTCGCCGTCCATGCGGGTCATGACGATGCCGGTAATGCCGAGCGCGTCGTTGAACGCCTTCGCCGTATTGACCGCGTCCTGGCCGGTCATCGCATCGACGACCAACAACGTCTCGACCGGGTTCGTGGCGGCGCGCACCGCCTGCACCTCGGCCATCAGCTCCTGGTCGATCGAGAGCCGCCCGGCGGTGTCGAGGATGACGACGTCGAACACCTCGCGCCGCCCGGTGTCCATCGCGCGCCGGGCAATCTGCACCGGCGTTTCGCCGGGCACGATCGGCAGGCTCGCGACCCCTGCCTGCTCGGCCAGCACCTGCAGCTGCAGCTGCGCAGCCGGGCGCTGGGTGTCGAGGCTCGCGAGCAGCACCCGCTTGCGGTCGCGCTTCGAAAGCCGCAGCGCCAGCTTGCCCGAGGTGGTGGTCTTGCCCGAGCCCTGCAGCCCAACCATCAGGAACGGGATCGGCGCCGTCGCCGCCAGGTTCAGCAGCACAGCGCCGGCACCGCCCAGCGCTTCGATCAGCTGGTCGTTGACAATCTTGATGACCTGCTGCCCGGGGCTGACGCTGTCCAGCACCTCGGAGCCGAGCGAACGGTCGCGCACGCCGTTGACGAAGTCGCGCACCACCGGCAGGGCGACGTCGGCCTCCAGCATTGCCAAGCGCACTTCGCGCAGGGCTTCGGCAACGTCGGTCTCGTTCAGCCGCCCGCGCGCGCGCAGGCCGTCGAACACACCGGTAAGCTTGCTCGACAGCGTGTCGAACATAAGGAACACCCCAACGCAACAGGCGCCGCTGCGCGAACCCTCGCGGAGCGACGTCTTGATCAGGTGCGCGGCTTAGTCGCGGGGCCGCCCTAAGTCAAGCGACACGGGCAGCGCGTCGAACCGGACGCGCCGCTCGCTCAATCGAACGGCTGCTTGTCCTGCTGGCACACGGTGGCCTCGGGCGGCAGGGTAAGGTTCACGAGGTAGTCGTCCTCGGTACTGTTGCGCGCACCGGCTCGGGTTCAGCAGAACGGTGTGGCCATACCCTTCGACCGTGAGCAGCCGAGCCTTCGCAAGCTCCCGCAACATGCCGACCGAGTTCCGGTACGGCGTCGACGGATCATGCGTGTTGCCGATCAGCAGGACGGGGTTCGGCGTGGGATGGTCCCAGGGCCCGATATATTGGTCCGCCGCCCTCACGGGCCAACTCGCGCAGGGCTCGTCCGCCCAGAGGTCTACGACCCCGATCGGACCGTAGAGCGCCTCGGCGAAGCGATCCAGGACGAGGAACTTGCCCGGAGGGCGGGGATTGGGGCTGTCGCCGCATTGGACTGTGAGGGACTGCCAAGTGCTGACGTATTTCTGCTCGACGCCCGGCGCAACCGTTCGTGTCGCCGGCAGCGGCTGCGGCGATGCCGAATGTGCGTGGAGCGCATCATAGACGCGGTCCAGCAGCGCGCTCGCCCCGGCCCACCCGGGAAAACGGCCGGGTTCCGGACGGGTCGTAAAGAACCGGCCCTCCAACGATTTCAGCAAAAGGGCAGAGGTGAAGCTGATCTGGCTGATCGTCACAGGCGCCTGATTCATCCGCCGCAGCAGCCCGGCGAACTTCGCCCGCGTGGTCCCGACCTCTCCGGTCGAGAACGAGCATTTGGCCGGTCCCGCCGCCCCGCACTGGTTGAGGAACGCGTCGAGCAACTCCGATATGCCCTGGTTGCTGCCAAACCGCAATCCGCTGCTCAAGACCGGATGCGTGTTGCCGTCATTGGTGTAAAGGCTCGGCGTGAGGTTCCCGTCCAGGATCATCGCCCGGACGTGGGTCGGGAACAAATTGGCGTAGACCGCGCCCAGGAACGTTCCATACGACGTCCCGAGATAATTGAGCGTCGGCTCGCCGATCGCCTCGCGCAGCATGTCCATGTCTCTCGCCGTATCGGCGGTGGACGTATGCGAGAGCAGCGCCCCGTTGCGTTGCAGGCAGATCCGGCCGAAGATCTCGAACCGTTTGAGCCAGGCCACCTGCTCCGGCAAGCCGACCGGAAACGAGTTCTGCGGCACGGCTCCGAAGAATGCCGCCTCATCATCGGCATTGGCGAAGCACTGCACGGCGGTGCTGTCGCCGATACCGCGCGGATCCCAACTGACGATGTCGAACCGGGCCAACGCCATCGGCGGAAATAGCGAAATCCAGTCCGGCAGGTCCTCCGTGCCGAGGCCGCCGGGGCCGCCTGGATTCATGAACAATGTTCCGATGCGATGGGCAGGATCGGTTGCGGGATGGCGGATGACGCTGAGGCTGAGGCTGATCGCCGTGCTGGCCGGGTCGGCGTAGTCGAGCGGCACCTGCACCTTCGTGCATTGGAAGCCCTGCTGGCCGTCGCCCGTGCAAGGCGCCCAGTGCGGCGCCAGCAGAACGGCGTCCGCCGCCGACGCCGCCTGCCAGGACGCCGACCAGACTAGGACGGTCATGGCGGCGGCAAGCACCAACGAGGTCCTGAGCGCGCTTGGCAACGATCGCATCGTCGATTCCCGTGATCTCGACCGCAACAAAACCGCATCGAGACGATCGGCGCAACCGGCTCGGCGCCCGGCCCAGCCACCCGACCGGATTGTTCCGAAACCGCTACGGCGACAGCCAGCCCACCACGAGCACCGCGCCCGCGAGCCAAGCCAATGTGCGGCGCCACCTCGGCCCGGTCGTCATCACTGCATAGCCGAGCGCGTGCACGGTGAACGGCCAGATCGGCAGGTAATAGCGGAACGACGCCGCCGGCAGGCTGCCGCCCAGCTTCACCGCCGAGAACCAGAAATGGATCGGAAACACCGCCAGGAACGCGACCGGCCCGGCGATCGCCAGCAACTGCACCGTGCCGCGGCCCGGTCGCCGCAGCGCCAGCACCCCGCCGGCCACCATCGCGGCGAACAGCAGCCAGGCGAGGGCCGCTGCCACCACCGACGCCGCATCGAGGATCGGCCAAGTGCCGGTCTGTTCCAGGCAGAACGTGTAAGCGACCGTGAACAGGAACGCCGGGATATAGGCCGCGCCTGGCACTGAGTGCACATGGCCGAACTGCTCGACCGTGATCGGCACCAGCGCGCCGTACTTTGCCAGGATCGGCCAGTACGGGACCGAGCCCGCCGCCGACCCGGCCGCCATCGTCGGGATCAGCCAAGGCCGCGCGCGCAACCGGAGCACGGCATAGACGCCCAGCGCCGCGCCGATCGCCAGCGCCGCGTTCGGCTTGGCCCACATCGCCAGCATCAGCCCGAGCGCGCAGGCGGCGACGCCGATCCCGCGCCGGCGGGCCTCGATGCTGGCGCCCCAATAGGCCAGGCCGCCGGCGCCGATCGCCAAGGCGTCATTGGTGACCTGACCGGTGGTCGCCAGCAGCTTCGGGCACAACGCCACCAGGGCGCAGAACACCAGCAGTGCCAACGGCGACTGGCGGAAATGCCGCCAACCGGCCCAGAGCGCCAGGCCGATGCCGCCGACCGCGAGCGCCGCCGAACCCAGCCGGACCCGCGTCACCGCCTCGTGCAGCGGCAGCGCGCGATCGAGGAACAGCGTCTCGAACCAGTAGAACGGCGACGGGTGGCCGAGATAGTTGGGCCGTTGGTCCCAGCGCGTCAGGTCCCCGATCACCAGGGTCTGCATCGCCTCGAACATGGGCCGCCAGCTCCGCGTCTCCTGCAAGTAGGCGACGTAGGACACGTGCTCCAGCTCGTCGAACGGGCTCGGGTAGCGCTTGATCAGCAGCAGGAGGACGGTCAGCCCGGCGAAGGCCAGAAAGGCGCCGGCGGCGATGAAGCCCGACCAGCGCCGGCCGCCTGATTGATTGTTCCACACGGCCTGCCTGTAAGCTGAATCCGCGGTCGCTGGCGAGCCCCGCCCCGGCGCCCTATGTCCTAGCCTCGCTCGCGGAGATCCTCATGCGCCTGTCCGTCCTGGACCAATCCACCGTCGTCACCGGTCGCAGCCCGGACGAGAGCATCCGCGAAACGCTCGCGCTGGCCCGGCATTGCGAGGCGCTCGGCTATCGACGTTATTGGCTGGCCGAGCACCACAACAGCGCGAGCCAGGCCGGGACGGCGCCGGAGATCCTCATCGCAGCCATCGCCGCAACCACGCAGCGCATCCGCGTCGGCAGCGCCGGCGTCATGCTGCCGCACTACTCGAGCCTGAAGGTGGCCGAGCAGTTCCGGGTGCTGGAGGCGATCGCGCCGGGGCGGATCGACATGGGGCTGGGCCGCGCGCCGGGCTCGGACGGCATGACCGCCTATGCGCTGAACCCGGCCGCGGACAGCGCCGCCGACCATTTCCCGAGCCAAGTGCGCGACCTGCTGCAGTGGGTGCGCGGTGAGACGTTGGTGGAGGGCCATCCATTCCGCGAGGTGACGGCGCAACCGGCTGGCCCGACGGCGCCGGAACCCTGGATCCTCGGCAGCAGCGATTACGGCGCTCAGGTCGCCGCCTATTTCGGCCTGCCGTACTGCTTCGCCAGCTTCATCACCGACGGGCGCGGCGCCGAGCAGGCGCTCGACGTGTATCGCGCCGGGTTCCGGCCGAGCGCGACGCTGTCGCAGCCGATCGCGTCCGTCGCCGTCTGGGCCGTGGCCGCCGACACCGAAGCCGAAGCCGACCGTCAGTTTGCGAGCCGTGCGCTTTGGCGGCTCGGGCGCGCCCGCGGCGTGTATGCCGCCCTGCCGAGCCCTGAAGAGGCCGCCGCCTACCCGTATACCGACGCCGACCGCGAACGGATCGCGGGGATTCGCTCGCGCGCCTACGCCGGCACCGGAAACCGGGTCGTCGGTGACCTACGCCGGATGGCGTCGGCCCTGAATGTGGAGGAGGTGGTCGTGCTCACGACGGTGCACGACCCCGCCGCGCGCCGCCGGAGTTACACGCTGCTAGCGGAAGCCGCGGAACGAGCCGGGGCGGACGAGCGGCTGGCCGCGGAGTAGCTGCCAGCGGCGCCACTTGAACATCAGCCAGGCGGCGAAGCCGGCGATGATCGCGACCGGAAGCACCAGCGACACAACCCAGATCGCCAGCGCCGCCACCGCGACCGACACGGCCAGCGCCGCAACGGCGATCGCGCCGAGCAGCAGCTTGGTCGACCACGGCACCATCGGCCGCCGGCCGGGCGGCGGCAGGAAGCTCCCGTCGGGACGCATGTCGATGGTGGGCGGTTCGTGGTTCATGCAAACGACGTGGCCCCCGAGCTTTGCTGCTTCAAGGGGCGGGATCTAGCAGGAGGATCGACGATGCGGATCATCGACCACGGCGAGCAGCCGCGCGAGGAATGGCGCGCCGGCGTGTTGACCCGAATGCGTGTCTCGGCCCTGACCGGCGCCGCCCAGCTCTGCATCTTCGAGCAATGGTGCGAGCCGGGATGCGGGGCGCCGACCCATCTGCATGCGGTCGAGGAGGTGCTGACGGTGCTCGCCGGACAGGCCAAGATCTGGGTGGATCATCGGCACTTAACCGTATCGACGGGGCAGTCAGTCCTTGTGCCGGCCGGCCGGCGGCACGGGTTCCGCAACAGCGGGACGGACGTGCTGCACGTCCTGGCCACCCTCGCGGCCCCGATCTTCGAGGCCTCGTTCGACGACCGGGGAGAAGTCGCGCGGCGCTGGGTGCCGCAGGCCTAACTGGGCTGCCGAAGAGGCCAAGGGCTCCGCCCCTGGACCCCGTTGGGGCGAGGCGCTCCAAACCCCCAAATCCCGCAGGCAGCCTGCTTGCGGAAACCTCAGTGCGCGGCGCCCAGGTAGGCGGCGCGCACCGCCGGGTCGTTTTTCAGCACCTGCGCCGGGCCGTCGGCGGACAGGCGTCCGTTCTCCATGACGTAGCCGTAATCGGCGACGTCGAGGGCGGCGGCGGCGAACTGCTCGACCAGCAGCATGGTGATCCGCTCCTGCTTCAACCGGGCGATGGTCGCGAACACGTCGGCAACCAGGCGCGGCGCCAAGCCCATGCTCGGCTCGTCGAGCAGCAGCACATCGGGGTTGAGCATCAGCGCCCGGGCCATTGCCAGCATCTGCTGCTCGCCGCCCGACAGCGTCCCGGCGAGCTGCGCCCGGCGTTCGGCCAGGCGCGGGAACAGCGCGTACATGCGTTCGAGGTCGGCCTGCACGTCGCCGCGCGGGCGGCTGCCGGTGATGCGCGGGAACGCCCCCATGACAAGGTTGTCGGCGACCGACAGGGTCGCGAACACCCGGCGGCCCTCGGGCGAGTGGGCCAGGCCGCGCCGTGTGATCGCATGCGAGGGCAGCCCGGCAATCTCCTTGCCTGCAAGGAGAATAGTGCCGCGCTCCGGCCGGATCATCCCGGACAAGGCGCGCAAAGTCGTGGTCTTACCCGCGCCGTTGCTGCCGATCAAGGTCACGAGCTGACCCTGCTTCACCTCGAGGGTGAGGCCGTGCAGCACCTGCACCTTGCCGTAACCGGCCACGAGGCCGTTCACCTGGAGCATCAGGCCGCCTCCAGCACGGCGCCGCCGAGATAGGCGGCGATCACCTTCTCGTCCGATTGCACCGAGGCCGGCGGTCCCTCGGCGATCTTCTGGCCGAAGTCGAGCACTGTGACGGTGTCACACAGGCTCATGACCACATCCATATGGTGCTCGATCAGGATCAGGGTGATGCCGTGGTCCCGGATCTTGCGGATGATGTCTACGAGTACCTTGATGTCGGGCGCGGTCAGGCCGGCTGCCGGCTCATCCAGCAGCAGCAGCTTCGGGTCGAGCGCCAGCGCGCGGCCGATCTCCAGCAGGCGCTGCTTGCCATAGGGCAGATTGCGCGCCTCCTCGTTGGCCAGCGCTTCGAGGCCGACAAATCGTAGAATGCTGGCCGCGCGGATCTGCGCCGCCCGCTCCTCGCGCCGGGCACGCGGGACGCCGAGCGTCACTTCGGCCAAGGAGCCGCGGTAGGAATGGTGCAGGCCGACCATGACGTTCTCGATCAGGGTCAGCTCGCCGAACAGCTGCACGTTCTGGAAGGTGCGGGCGATACCGGCCGCCGCGATCTCGGGCGATTTCTTGCCGGCGATGCTGACGCCCTCGAGCTTGATGTCGCCGGCCGTCGGCACGTAGATCCCGGTCAGCACGTTCATCATCGTGCTCTTGCCGGAGCCGTTGGGTCCGATCAGCCCGTGGATGGTGCGCGGCATGACCGCGAGGTTGACCTGGTTCAGCGCCTTCAAGCCGCCGAACTGCATCAGCACGTTCTCGATCTCCAGCAGCGGCCGGCCTGCCTCCACCTTCGGCTCGTAGGCGGACCACACCTGGCTGTCCTCGCCGCGCGCGGTGATGACGGCGTGATCGTGCACGAGGCCGGGCCGGATGCGGGCGACGGCGGAACGGAGGAAGCCATAGATGCCGTCCGGGAGGTAATAGACGACGAACAGGATCATCGCCCCGAAGATTGACAGCTTGTAGTCGGTGATCTTATCGAGCAGCAGCGAGAACACGAAGAAGCCGACGCAGAGGGCGACCGGGATGGCGACCTGCGCCTTGTTCTCGGCCTTACGGATCGCGGTCGCGCCCGCCACCACGGCGACGAAAGCGATCACCCCGGCGATGATGCGGAACAGCTCGATGTCGGCGAGCAGGTTCGGCAGCACGACGATGATGACCGCCCCCAGCATCGGCCCCACCCGGGACTTGCGGCCGCCGAGGGTGACGGCGAGCAGGAACTGGATCGCGAGCTCGACGGTGAAATTGTTCGGCGCCACGTACTGTTCGGAGTAGGCGAACAGCGACCCAGCCAACCCCGCCATGCCGGCGCTGAACGCGAACGCGATCACCTTGTGCTTGTAAACGCTGACCCCCATGCAGTCCGACGCGATCGGCGCGTCGCGCAGCGCCTCGAAGGCGCGGCCGTAGCGGCTGGCGATCAATCGGTTGATCGCGACCAGGCTCAGCAGCAGGCAGGCGGCCACCAGGAAGTAGAACTCGAACTCCTTCAAGCGCGCCGTGGACATGTCGAAGAACGAGCCCTCGGCGGCGTAGTCGCGAAAGTCGAAGAAAATAGGCTTTTGGAGCGTGATCCCCATCGGACCGTTGGTCAGGAAGTCCATCTCGTTGATCAGCGTGTAGACGATCGTGCCGAAGGCGAGCGTCACCATGGCGAGGTAAGGCCCGGTCACCTGCAGCGCCGGTAAAGCCAACAGCAGGCCGAACAGGGCGGCAGCAGCGATGCCGAACGGGATCGACGGCAGCAAGCCGATCCCGAGCTTGAGGCTGAGGATGCCCGAGGCATAGGCGCCGATGCCGAGCAGCGCCGCGTGGCCGAGCGACACCTCGCCGGTGTAGCCGAACACGATGTCGAGCCCGAGCAGCAGGATGGCGTAGATGCCGATCACCACCAGCAGATGCAGGTAATAGGGGTTGGTGACGAAGAACGGCAGCGCCGCGAGCGCGGCGATCAGCAGTCCGGACTTGAGGATGGTGCCCACCGGGTCAGACTTTCTTGATCGTTTTCTTGCCGAACAGGCCCGACGGCTTGAACGACAGCACCAGCAGCAGCAGCACCAGGCCGGGCACATCCTTGTAGCCGGTCGAGATGTAGAACCCCGTCATCGTCTCGGCGACCCCGAGGATCAGGCCGCCGACGATCACCCCGAGCCCGCTGTTCAGGCCGCCGATAATGGCCACCGCGAACGCCTTCAGCCCCAGCACGGCGCCGAGCCGTGGCCCGGTCAAGGTGATCGGCGCGATCAGCACCCCGGCGAAGGCGGCCGTCATGCTGCTGAGGGCGTAGCTGAAGGTGATCACCGCACCGGTGTTGATGCCCATCAGCCCGGCCGCGTCGCGGTCGTTGGCGGTCGCCACCACCGCCTTGCCGAAGATGCTGCGCCGGTTGAACAGCTCGACGGCCGCCATCAGCGCCAGCGCGCCGACCACGATCGCGATCTCCATCGGCTGCACCCGGATGCCGCCGAAATCCAGCGCCTGCTCCGGCAACGGCGACGGGAACTTGAGGTCGTCGCGGCCCCAGATGTTCTCGGCCAGGTTCTTGAAGATGATGCCGAGCGCGATCGTGGCCATGATCCATCCGCTTTCCGACTTCATCTTGATCGCCTGCCGCACGCCCAGCCGCTCCACCACGGCGCCCTGGGCGAGCCCGAACAGCAGCACGATCGGCAGCATCGCCAGGTAGCCGACGTAGTAGGTCGTGGTGAGGCCGACCAGCGAGCCCAGCATCAGCGCCTCGCCCTGGCCGAAGTTGAGCGTCTTCGAGGTCGCGAACGTCAACTGGTAGCCGAACGCGATGACGCCGTAGATCATCCCGACGGCGATCCCGCTGACGATAAGCTGAAACAGGATCTGCATAGTTTTACGAGTATTCCCAAACAGAACCCCCCTGCCGCGGCAGGGGGGTGTAACGAACCCGTTCAGGCGTGCGGCTTGATGCGCATAGCCTTGTCGCCTTCGAGGTCCTCGGCATGCGCGGGCGCGACGCGGCCGTCCTTCACTTCGCCGAACACCGGAATATTGTTGGTGATCGCCTCGTGGTCGGTCTTGTTGTACGGCTTGTCGTAGGTGGTCACGACGCCCTCGACCTTTTCGCTGAGGTTCTCCAGCGCGTCCTTGATCTTGCGCCCATCGGTGCTCTTGGCCTGGGTGATGGCGGCCGCCAGCAGGTAGACGCTGTCATAGCCCTGCGCCGCCGAGACCGGCGACGGCATGCGGTCGGTCTTGTAGGCGTCCTGATAGGCCTTGATGAACGCGGCCCGCTTCGGCGTGGTCGGCATCTGGATGAAGGTCTGCGGCATGGTAGCGCCGCTGCCATTGGCACCGGCCGTGTCGATGAAGCTTGCCATGCTCAGCGTCCAGCTGCCGACCAGCGGCACCTTCCAGCCGAGCTTGGCTTGGCCGTTGGCGATCTGCGCCAGTTCCGGGCCGATGCCGTAGGTCAGGATCACGTCGGCGCCGGCCTCCTTGGCGCGCAGCAGCTGCGCGGTCATGTCGGTGTCGCCGATGTTGAATTTCTCTTCCGCGACTGGCTTGACCCCCTTGGCGGCCAGCGCCTTTTCCAGGTCCTCGCGGCCGAGCTGGCCGTAATTGGTGCTGTCGGCCAGGATCGCCGGCTTTTTGAAGCCGCGCTTGCCGATCGCCTCCTCGACGATCATCGGCGCCTGAATGTTGTCGGCGGCCGCGGTGCGGAACACGTAATTCGACCGTTCCTTGTCGAACTGATGGGTGATGACGGAGCCGGTGGCAACGTTGTTGATCACCGGGATCTCGGCTTCTTGGTAGAAGCGCTGCGACGCCAGGGCGACGCCGGTGTTGATGAAGCCGAGGGTGGCGACCACCTTCTCCTTGTTGATCAACTCCTGGGCGATCTGCACCCCGAGTTCGTTGCGCGCCTCGTCGTCACGCTCGACCGCGACGAGCGGCCGTCCCAGGACGCCGCCGGCCTTGTTGATCTCGGTAATGGCGAGCTTCACGCCGTCGCGCATCGAAACGCCCATCGAGGACGAGCCGCCGGTGAACGGGCCGGAGACGCCGATCTTGATGGGATCGGCAGCCATCGCCGGGCTCACAGCTAGGACGGCGCCGCAGACGGCAGCAAGCAACACAATTCGCCGGGTCGAACGCATCAAACACTTTCCTCCCTTGGTGCGCATGACGCGCATGGCCCCTATTCAGGCTGATCGTGGCTATATCATGAGCATTCGCCTCCGTCATGTGCGATGTGATACGATTGTGAAATAAGCGCACTTTTCCGTTTCCTCCAGAAAGCGCATAAACCGGCATGCTTTCCCCCGTGCTTTCGTGCTGACCCGGCGTACCGCGTTGCTCCTGGCTCCGGCCGCCGTGCTCGGTGCCGGGCTCGCCGGCGCCGCTGTCTACGTCTCGACCCGGCCGGAGCCGGCCGGCGTCCGGATCGGCGGGCCGTTCAGCCTGATCGACGGCGATGGCCGGACCGTGACCGATGGAACGTTTCGCGGCCGCTGGATGCTGGTTTACTTCGGCTATACTCACTGCCCCGACGCCTGCCCGACCGCGCTGCAGGACATGGCCAACGCGCTCGACCAGCTCGGCCCGCGGCGCAAGGAGGTCGCGGCCGTGTTCATCACCGTGGACCCGCAGCGCGACACGCCGCCGGTCATGAAGGAATACGCGGCCGCCTTCGACGCCGGGATCGTGCCGCTGACCGGCAGCGACGAGGCGGTGGCGGCCGCAGCCAAGGCGTATCGCGTGTATTTCGCCAAGCACCCGACCAAGGATGGCGGCTACGACATGGATCATAGCAGCATCATCTATGTGATGGATCCGCGCGGCCGGTTCGTCGCCAACTTCACCCATGAAACCTCGCCCGACCAGATCGCGGCGAAACTCAAGGCGCTCGTCTGATGCGGATCGCCGCCCTGCCGCCGCTGCTGCTGCTGCTGCTCGCCGCCCCGGCCTGGGCCGGCTCGGTCACGGTCGTCAACAATGGCGGCGAGACGATCCGCCGCATCGAGATCACGCCCACCGGCGCATCCGGCGAAAACCGTCTGCGTTCGGTCCTGCCGAACGGCGCGACGGCGCAGATCGGCTATGGCGGCGGCTGCCAGGCGATCGTCCGGCTCGGCTACGAAAGCGGCCGCACCGAGGAGTTCGGCGTCGTCGATCCCTGCAACGGCGCGCGGGTGGTGTCGGGCAGCGGCGTGGCCGCAGCGCCCATCCCGACCAACGCCCCGACGACCAGCGGGACCACGACGGTGTCCGCCCGCGCCGCGCCTGCCAAACCCGTCTCGCCGGTGGCCGTCGCACCGGTCAAGGCGCCCCCGCCCGAGGTGCCGGCCTGGACCGGCCGAAGCATCACCAAACGTTTCGGCGGCCTCGACTGACTTCGATCTAGCCCGGCACCAGCCGCTCCCGCGCGTCTTGCAGACCGGTCCGGATCGCCTCGGAGAACGCCCGGATCCGCGGCATGTGCCGCAGGTCGGCGTGCACGCCCAGCCATAGATCGCGGATCGGACCAGGCGCGGGCGCCGGCACCCGCACCAAGTCCGGGACGCCATCCCCGAGGTAGCACGGCAAGCACGCCAGACCGACGCCGTCCCGCGCCGCCGCCCAATGCACCAGGCGGCTGTTGCTCGCCATCCCCACCGAGGCCGCCGGCGCCGACGCAAGCAGCCATTGCATCTCCGGCAAGCCCAGCAGGTCCTGCTCCGTCAGCACCAGCGTGTGCCCGGCGGCGCCCGCGCTCCAGTCCGGCTCGCCGTGCCGCTCGAGGTAGCTCCGAGCGGCGTAGAGCGCATACGCGACCGCGCCGACCTTGCGCACCACCAGGTCACTCTGGGTGAACGATGCCAGCCGCAACGCGACGTCCGCCTCGCGCTTCGTGAGGCTCAGGCTGTGCCGGCTCGCGACCACCTCCACTTGCACGGCCGGGTGCGTCCGGCGGAACGCGGCCAGCGCCGGGGACAGCACCTCGGCGGCTAGCGTCTCGACCGTGGTGAGCCGCACGACCCCTTCCAGCCGCACATCCACCCCGGTGATGCGGCGCGCGGCTGCGGTCGCCTCCTGCTCCATGCGCTCGACATTGCCGAGCACCGCCTCCCCCGCCTCGGTCAGCACGTAGCCGTGCGGGGTCTTGAGCAGCAGCCTTGTGCCGGCGCGCTGCTCCAGCGCTTCCAACCGGCGGCCCATGGTCGGCTGCTGCACGCCGAGCGCCCGTGCGGCCGCCGACAAGGTCTGGTGCCGGGCGATGGTCAGAAAGGTGCGCAGATCATCCCAGTCGAGCCCATCGGCCCCCATCGCCCGCGCTCCATGCGATTCCGCATGGGCACTCTACACCGATCGGGAAGTGCAATGGGGCGAACGCGGGAACAAGTTTGCCGTGTCGAAAGCAAAGGAGAAAACACATGCAGGACCGTTACGCCCCTTACGCCGCCACCTTGCTCCGCGTGGCGACCGGTGCGCTGTTCCTGGCGCATGCCGGGCTGAAGGCGCTGGTGTTCACCCCGGCCGGCACCGCCCAGTTCTTCAGCAGCGTCGGCGTGCCCGGATGGCTCGCGGCGCCGACCATCGCGGCCGAGTTGCTTGGCGGCCTCGCGTTGCTGGCCGGGTTCGGCACGCGCTGGGCCGCGTTGGCGTTGATCCCGGTGCTGCTCGGCGCCATCCTCACGGTGCATGGGCATGCCGGCTTCTTCTTCACCGCGCCCGGCGGTGGCTGGGAGTTCCCGGCACTTTGGATCGTGGCGCTGCTTGCGGTCGCAGCGCTGGGCGACGGCGCCTTCGCGCTGCGCTGGCCCGGCAAGCCCGCCATGACCGTCCCGGCCTAGGAGGCAAGCATGTCCGCAACCCGCTTCCCCGCAATGCCCCCCGCGATGCCCAGCGTGTTCGTCAGCCACGGCGCGCCCAACCTCGTGCTGCAGGAAGCGCCGGCCCGGCGCTTCCTCGAGGAACTCGGCCACCGCCTGCCACGGCCGCGCGCCATCCTGGCCGTGACGGCGCATTGGGAAACCGCGACGGCCTCCGCCGGCGCCGCCCCGCACCCGGCGACGATCCACGATTTCAGCCGCTTCGACGACCGGCTGTTCCAAATGCACTACCCCGCCCCCGGTGACCCGGCGCTAGCCGAACGCGCCTCGGACCTGCTCTGCGCCGCCGGCATCGCGAGCGCCGTCGACCCCAGGCGCGGCCTGGACCACGGCGTCTGGGTGCCGCTGATGCTGATGTATCCCGGCGCCGACATTCCGGTGGTGCCGTTCTCGGTGCAATCCCACCTGGGCCCGGCGCATCACCTGCAGGTCGGCCGCGCCTTGGCGCCGCTGCGCGAGGAGGGCGTTTTGGTGATCGGCTCGGGCAGCTACACGCACGATCTGAGCCGGTTCCGCGGCCGTGCCCTGGAAGCGGCCACGCCCGACGACGTGGCGGCATTCGCCGGCTGGTTCGACGCGGCGCTGCTCGAGAACCGCACGACGGACCTGCTCGCCTACCGCACGCAGGCGCCGCATGCCGCCGAGAACCACCCGACCGAGGAACACCTGCTGCCGCTCTACGTGGCGCTTGGCGCCGCCGGCCCGACCGGGCGGGCGGAGCACCTGCACGAGAGCACGACCTATGGGGTGCTGCGGATGGACGCCTACGCCTTCAACTAAGGAGGCTCAGAACCGCTCCACCCAGGGCCGCACGGCGATTTCGTCGGTCCAGGCCGAGCGGGGCTGCTCGAGCATGTGCAGCATGGTCGCGGCGATGGCGTCGGGGTCGAGCATGCTGTCCGGCTTGTCGGCGGGCTCGGGGCGGGCGGCGGCGCGGATGCCGCCGTCCACCACGACATGCACCACGTGCACGCCTTGCGGGTGCAGCTCGCGCGCCATGCTCTGCGCCAGGCCGCGCAGGGCGAACTTGCCCATCGCGAACGGCGCCGAATGCGCATACCCCTTCACCCCGGCCGAGGCGCCGGTCAGCAAGATGGTCCCGCCCTGTCCGGCCACCAGCATCCGCTTTGCCGCCTGCTGCGCCACCAGGAAGCCGGCGAATGCGCTGACGGCGAGCGTCTTGGCGACCTCGGCCGGGTCGAGCTCCACGAACGGCCCGCGCACCCGGTAGCTGGCATTGTAGAGGACGATGCCGGGCGCCGGCAGCGCGTCGAACAGGGCGGCGACCGCGGCCGCATCGGTGGCGTCGCAGGCGTGCAGGCTGGCGCCGGTTTCGGCCGCGAGTGCGGTGAGCTTGTCCGTGCGCCGCGCCGCAAGCGCCACCGTGTGCCCGGCTTTGGCGAGGGCGCGGGCGAAGCTGGCCGACAGGCCGGGGCCGGTGCCGACGATCAGGGCCTGGGTCATCCGGTACTGCACCTCCACGCTGCCGCACTGGTCGAATGCCATGCGCACGGTGGCGCCGGGCGGCACGAAATCCTTTCCGGTCCAGGACCCGGTGGTGACGAACTGCCCGGCGCGCAGCCCGCCGGCCCAGCGCGCGCCCTCGTTCGCCATCCACACCACGAGACGCAGCATGTCACCGGCCGGGTTGCCGGTTGCTCGCTTGATCTCGACGCCGTTCACCAGGACGCGCACGCCTTCCGTGCCGAGATCGATCGCCTGCCAGTCGGGAATCGCCTCGCCCCACACCAGGCCGTGGTGGCTGAGGCTGTCGGCCAGCGCGCTCAACGGATCGACCGCGTCAACGTCACTGAACCGGCTTTGCAGCAGCTCGATCGCCGGATGCGCCGAGCCGATCGCCCGCATCACCTCGTCGCGGCTGTACTCGAGGTCGCGCGGCGGCAGGTCGGCGGCCATGCGGACGGCGATCTCCGCCTCGACACCACGATCCGGGCAGGCGTCCTGCTCCACCCGGGCCGGGCTGGGCATGATGCGGCTGGTCGGCAGCGGGGCGCAGGTGAACGGCCCGGTCGGGCTGGGCGAGCCGACTTTCCAGCCGCCGATCGGCCCCAGCCCGGCCATCACCGAATGCTGCAGGTAGTAGGCCGCAGCGGCGTCCCGCGGCGGCTCCGGCAGCTGCGCCGGCCGCGCCGCCGGGTCGCGCCGCGCCGCCGTCAGCGCGGCGAGATTGCTTTGGCTTTGCATCACAACGTCTCCAGCAAGGTCGCCAGCATGGCCGCACGCGGCGCCAGTTCGCGCCACTGGATATGCTCGTGGCTGGCATGGGCGCCGGCGCCGGGGCAGCCGAGACCGTCCAGCGTCGGCACGCCGAGTGCGGCGGTGAAGTTGCCGTCCGAACCGCCGCCGCGATGCTGCTTCGGCAGCTCGAACCCGGCGGACGCGGCGGCGGCCCGGGCCCGTTCGTAAAGCGCGGCGCTGGCCGCCGTCTCGACCATCGGCGGCCGGTTCATCCCGCCGGTGACGGTGATGGAGCACCGCGGATCGAACGGCTCGAGCGCCAGCAGGGCCGCCACCGTCCATTCTCCGGCTTCGGCCGTCGGCACGCGAAGGTCCACGGTGCAGCCGGCTTCGGACGGGATCACGTTCGGCCGCGTGCCGCCCCAGACCGGCGCCACGTTGAGGGTGATGCCGGCGTCCACATCCACCATGCCGTGGATGCGGACCACCTGCCGCGCCAGCTCCACGACCGCGCTGGCGCCGTCCTGGAAGGCGCCGCCGGCATGGGCGCCGCGGCCCTCGATGCGGATTTCGAACCCGCCGACGCCCTTGCGCGCCGTGACGCAGGCTCCGCCGGCACCGGCCGGCTCCAGGATCAGCACGCATTCGGCGCCGCGCGCCTCGGCCTCGATCAGCGCCCGGCTGGTCGGGCTGCCGACCTCCTCGTCGGGCGTCAGCAGCAGGGTGACGGGACGGCGGGTCGGCACGGATTGCGCGAGGATGCTGCGCAGCGCGTTGACGCCGAGGAAGCTGCCGGCCTTCATGTCGTAGATGCCGGGGCCATGCGCCTGTTCGCCCTCCACCCGGAACGGCATCGCCGCCAGCGTCCCGAGCGACCAGACGGTGTCGAGATGGCCGATCATCAGCACCGGCTTGCCGGCGCCGGGCCCGCGGGCGACGAGGTTGTCGCCGAACCCGTCGCGCCCGGGGATCCGGGTGATGGCGGCGCCTGCTTCGGCCAGGCCGCGTTCGGCCATGTCCATCAACGCGTTCACCGCGGCAGCATCGGTGGTCGGGGTTTCGAGCTCGACCCAGCCCTTCAGCTCGTCCAGCAGCGCGGCGGCGGAGGCGATCGCGGTTTGCGGCATTCCGGTCCTTCTGGTGCTCCGGCTTGCTTTTCGCACCGGGCCAAGGCTCTGTCCAACCGGCACGATCGGGGAGCCGACATGGAGGCAGTGGCGTTCCAGCACAGCTTGGCCGGATGGGGCACAGGCGAATGGGGCCTGGGCGAACGGGGCCTGGGCGAACGGGGCATGGGCGAGCAGGGCAGCGCTCGCTGATGCGGATCGCCACCGATTGGCGCGGGCTGGCCGACGACTTGCGTGGCGCCACCGTGGCGCTGGGCAATTTCGACGGGGTGCATCTCGGCCACGCCCACCTGCTCCGCATCGCCCATGCCGCCCGGCCCGGCGCGCCGCTCGCGGTGCTGACGTTCGAGCCGCATCCGCGCGAGTTCTTCCGCCCCGAGGACCCGCCGTTCCGGCTCACGCTCGCGGCCGAACGCGCCGCCGCGCTGGAAGCGCTCGGAGTGCAGGTGCTGTACGCCCTGCCGTTCGACCAGGGCCTGTCGGAGCTGCCGGCCAGCGCGTTCGTGGCCGAGGTGCTGCGCGACGGCGTCGGCGCGGCACACCTCGCGTGCGGGGCCGATTTCGCGTTCGGCCACCGCCGCGGCGGCGACGCGGCATTTCTCGCCGCCCAAGCCGAGGCGATGGGGCTTGGGCTCACGATCGTGCCGAAGCTCGCCGACGCGCAGGGGGCGCTGAGCTCGACCCGCATCCGCCGGCTGCTGCAGGACGGTTACCCCGAACGCGCCGCGGCCGAGCTGGGCCGCGCTTGGGCGATCCGCGGCCCTGTCAGCCATGGCGACCAGCGCGGCCGCACCATCGGCTTCCCCACCGCCAACATCCCGCTCGGCCGCCACCTGGAGCCGGCACGCGGCGTCTACGCGGTGATGGCGACGCTGCCCGGCGGCGACAGGGTGCCCGGCGTCGCCAATATCGGTCGCCGCCCGACCGTCAACGAGGGGCCGGAAAGCCGGGTCGAGGCGCACCTGTTCGACTGGTCCGGCGACCTCTACGACCAGGAGGTCGCGGTGGCGCTGCACGGCTTCTTGCGGGCGGAAAAGAAGTTCGGCTCATTCGACGAGCTCAAGGCCCAGATCGTGCTGGATGCCGAGCTCGCGCGGGCCATGCTGGCCGGCGAGGACATCTAGGCCCATGGAGTTCAGACCGATGATGGTGCGCTGGGGCGTGCTTGCCGCCGTGCTGGTGCTCGCCGCCGACCAGGCGAGCAAATGGTGGGTGCTGGACGTGTTCCACCTGCCCGAACGCGGGTCGGTCGAGCTGCTGCCGGTGTTGAACCTGACGATGGTGTGGAACCAGGGCGTGACCTTCGGGCTGTTCCACCAGGACGGCGCGACCGGGCCGTGGATCCTGGCCGGGGTGGCGCTGGCGGTGGTGGTGCTGCTGGCGGTGTGGCTGACGCGAGCGGAATCGGTGCTGGTCGCGGCGGCGCTCGGCGCGATCGGCGGCGGCGCGGTGGGCAATGTGCTCGACCGCATCCGGTTCGGCGCGGTGGTGGACTTCATCCACGCGCACGCATTCGGCTGGTCCTGGTACGTGTTCAACGTGGCCGATGCGGCCATCGTTTGCGGCGTGGCAGCCTTGCTGCTGGACGGGGTTCGGCCGGCGCGCAACCGCTTGCAGGCACCGGGCGTCCGGCAGTAAACACCGCGTCATGAACACGCGATTTGCGCTGGCGTTGCCCTGCCTGCTTGCCCTCGGCGCCTGTTCCGGCGACGAGCTGACCCGCACCTTCGGCCTGACGCGCGACGCGCCGGACGAGTTCCAGGTGACCACGCGAGCGCCGCTGTCGATGCCGCCCGACCTGACGTTGCGCCCGCCCCGCCCCGGGGTGACCCGGCCGCAGGAGCTGACCCAGCAGCAGCAGGCCCAAGCCGCGCTGGTGCCGGACACGGCGCTCAACCCCGTCTCGACCGCGGCGCAATCGCCCGGCCAGCAGGCGCTGGTGTCGGCCGCGGGCCGCCCGGCGCCTCCCGACATCCGCAACCGGGTCGACAGCGAGGCCGCGCTGGACACGCCCAGCCGCAGCTTTTCCGACCGGCTGATGTTCTGGCAATCGCCGCCCCCGCCCGGCACCCAGGTCGACCCGGCCCGCGAAGCGGCCCGGTTGCGCCAGAACGCGGCACTCGGCCAAAGCGCCGACGCCGGCGACACGCCGATCATCCAGCGCAAGCGGCAAGGGATCTTCAGCAGCCTGTTCTAAGCCCGCGCCGGACGTGTCGGAGTTTGGGGCGCGTGGCCCCAGCGGGTCGAGGGCGGCGCCCTCGCCTGCAACAGTCCTTGCCGAGCCCTACGCCGGCCTCCAATCGCAAGCGATTGGCCTGGCCGAAGCCGCCGGCCTCAACCCCACCGTGGTCTCGCTCTCGCCGCGCCCGCCGTGGTCCTGGGTGACGGCGCGGCTCTGGCCCGACCCCGTCCGCGCCGTCCGCCTGCCGCCGCTGCCGGACGGGGTGGTGGTTGCCGCCGGCGGCACCGCGGCCGTCGTCGCCGCCCGCTTACGCTCCCCCACCCGTCCGGTCGTGCAGATTCAGCATCCGCGCATGGACCCGGCGCGGTTCGACGTGGTCGTCGTCAACCGCCACGACGGCTTGTCCGGACCCAACGTCGTCGTCACCCGCACCGCGCTGCACCGGGTCACGCCCGAGCGCCTGGCCGAGGCGGCCGCGCTGTGGGCGCCGCGCCTGGCCGGGTTGCCGCGGCCGCTGCTGGCGGTGCTGGTCGGCGGCAGCAATGGCCGCTTCCGGCTGGACGGGCCGGTGGCGGAGCATCTCGCCGGACAGCTTGCGGCGGCCATGCGGACCGAGCGCATCGGCGTCGCCATCACCCCGTCGCGCCGCACCTCGCCCGAGGCGCAGGCGGCGCTGGCCGCGGTGCGTCCGCTGGGCGGCTGGATGTGGGACATGGAAGGCGACAACCCGTATTTCGGCCTGCTCGCCTTGGCCGACGCCATCCTGGTGACGGAGGACAGCGTGTCGATGGTGTCCGAGGCGGTCGCGACGCGGGCACCGGTGCTGCTGGCGCCGCTGCCGGGCCGATCGCGCCGCATCCGGCTGTTCAACGAGCTGCTGATCCGCGACGGACGCGTGCGTCCGTTCACCGGTGTTTTCGAGACCTGGCCAGTCGAGCCTTTGAACGACACCCAAGCCGCCGCCGCCGAACTCCGGACCCGCCTCAAGCTCTAACAAGTGCGGGCCCGGGGGCGCCGCCCCCGGCGGGGTCCGGGGCAGCGCCCCGCCAAGCCTATTCAGCGCCGCCCTGCTTTGGTCTAGGAAGCTCCGATGCTCAACATCCAGACCTTCGACGCCCGCGCCGGCGGCAACGTGCTCTACAAGGCCTTCGCGCACCCGCTCGCCGCCGAGGTGACGGCACGGCTGGCGGACCGGCTGCGCGCGGCCGGCCGGCTCGCGGTCTACGACCCGGACGGTGTCGCCGACGCGTTGTGGGCGCTGAACCCGGCCATGCCGCCGGCCGCCGAAAGCTACGTGCACGACGTGGCGCAACTCGGCGCACCCCGGGCGGGCGTGGCCGCCAGCGCCTTGGTGGACCTGCCGCATTCGAAGGCCGCGACCCTGCTGGTGGCGGCCTTCGACGCCGGCCGCATCGCCGCCCGCATCGCCCCGCAAGTGCCGGCCGGCATGCAGGTCGTGACGCTGGACGAGGCGCGGCTGCCGGATCGCATGCTGAGCAACCCGAAGCGCTACCTCGACCGGCTCAACTTCGCGACCAACTACGCCTTCTTCCGCGACACCGGGCCGGCCAGCGGCGACGGGCTGCACACGCGGCTGGTGACAGCGAATTACTGGTCGGGCTACGGCGCCGGGCCGGTGCGGCTGTGGCTGCGTCTGTTCGCGGCCGACGGCAGCGTGCTCGCGGAATGGGAGCAGGAGGTGGCGCCGGGCGCGGCCGGGCTTGCCTTGGACAGCCGCGAGGTGCGCGCCCGCTTCGACCTGCCGGCCTTCGAGGGCCAGCTGTTCCTGCATGCGATCGGCGCCGCCGGGCACGACGTGGTCAAGTACGCGCTCGACACCTACGGCACCGGCGCCGAGCAAAGCCTGTCCTGCACCCACGACGCCAACGCCTGGCCGAGCGACCGCTATGCCGGCATGCCGGCGCCCAAGCCGGACCAGCGGGTGGTGCTGTGGCTGCAGAACAGCCACGCCGCACCCATTCCGGCCGGCACCGTGTCGCTCGACCGCATGGGCGCCGGCCGCCCGGTGCCGCTCGACGAGGACGTGGCGCCCTACGCCAGCGTGGCGCTCGACGTCGAGGGGATGCTGCCCGGCGTACACTGGCCGGCGCAGATCGAACTGCGCGCCGGCCGTCACGTGGTGCGGCCGCGCTACGAGGTGACGGAAGCCGGGCGCACCCGCATCGCGCATCTGAACGTGGAGCGTGCCGACCTGAAGCCCGACCCGGGTATCAAGACGCTTTCGAATTTGCTCGGCCGCGGCTATCTGCTCCCCTTCCCCGTCCTGCCGCCCGGCCGGTTCCGCAGCATCGTGCTGCCGACGCCGATGGCCGAGCGGCAGTCCTCGCTGCCGATCCGGCTCGAGCTGTTCGACCCGGAAGGCCGGCTCCTCGCCGAGCGGTTCCTCGGCAACCTGCCGCGCGACCACGACACCGCCATCGACCTCGCCGAGTTGGGCGCCGGCCTGCCCGAAGAGGGCGGCCATGCCGAACTGGTTTACGATTTCCGTGACGGCGGCGAGGCGGACGGCTGGCTGCACGGCCTGTTCCGCTATGAAAGCCGGACCGCGCCGCACGCAGCCGAAAGCAGCTTCGGCGCCCATATCTACAACACCGCGATGACCTACCGCGACGAGCCGCAAAGCTATTCCGGCCCGCCGCCGGGTCTGTCCACCCGGCTGTTCCTGAAGCTCGGCATGGGCGCCCGGCGCTCCTTCGCCTGCGTCATCTACTCGGCGTCGGCCGCCTGGCATCAGCGGTCCAGCACGACCCTGATCCTGCACGACAGCGCCGGCACCCCGATCGCCGAGCGCCCGCTGTCGATCGCCTGCTCCGGCAGCGCGATGGTGTGGCCGCACGAGCAGTTCGGCGACGCCCTGCTCGAACAGGCGGGCGACCGCGGCTACGTGATCATCCGCGACCCGACCTGCCGCCTGTTCGGCTATCACGGCCTGATGGACGACGCGGGCGCGTTCTCGCTGGATCACATGTTCGGGTTCTGAAAGGATGGCATGACGCAACGGAGGCAACGGAGATGATGTTCGACCTGCCGAAAACCAGCGCCAATTACGCGGCGCTCAGCCCGATCAGCTTCCTGCGCCGCACCGCCGAGACCTTCCCGGACCGTATCGCCACGATCCACGGTCCGCACCGGCAAAGCTGGAGCGAGACCTATCGACGCTGCCGCCGGCTGGCCTCGGCGCTCGAGCGCGCGGGCCTCGGGCGCGGCGACACCGTGGCGGTCATGGCGCCGAACACGCCGGCGATGGTCGAGGCGCATTTCGGCATCCCGATGATGGGCGGCGTGCTGAACGCGCTCAACACTCGGCTCGACGCCGCGACCGTCGCCTTCATCCTCGAGCACGGTGAGGCCAAGGTGGTGCTGGTCGACCGCGAATGCGCCCCCGTGATGCGCGACGCGCTCGCCCTGCTCAAGTCGGCCCGGCCCTTGGTGATCGACATCGAGGACCCGCTCGCCCCCGCCAACGACCCGGCCGGCACGACCGACTACGAAACGTTCCTCGCCGGCGGCGACCCGGATTACGCCGCCGCGTTGCCGCCCGACGAATGGGACGCTATCGCGCTCAACTACACCTCCGGCACCACCGGCAATCCGAAGGGCGTCGTCTACCACCACCGCGGCGCCTACCTGAACGCCTGCGGCAACGCCATGACCTGGGGCATGGCGCAGCACCCGGTCTATCTCTGGACGCTGCCGATGTTCCACTGCAACGGCTGGTGCTTCCCCTGGACGGTCGTGGCGATGGCCGGGACCAACATCTGCCTGCGCCGGGTCGAGGCGACGGCAATTCTGGGCGCCATCGCCGAGCACGGCGTAACCCACATGTGCGGCGCGCCGATCGTGCTCGGCATGGTGCTGAACTACCCGGGCGTAGAGCCGCTCGCGACCCCGGTGCGGGTCATGACCGCCGGTGCCGCGCCCCCGGCCGCGGTGTTGGAGGGGATGGGCCGGCTCGGCTTCGACATCACCCACGTCTATGGCCTGACGGAGGTGTACGGCCCGGTCACCGTCTGCGCCTGGAACGAGGAATGGAACACGCTGCCGCCCGCCGAGCGCGCCGCCATCCTGGCCCGGCAAGGCGTCCGCTACGTCGTGCAGGAGGACATCGTCGTCGCCGACCCGGCGACGCTGGCGCCGGTGCCGCAGGACGGGCGGACGATGGGCGAGATCCTGATGCGCGGCAACATCACCATGAAGGGCTACCTGAAGAACCCGGCCGCCACCGACGAGGCCTTCGCCGGCGGCTGGTTCCACACCGGCGACCTCGCGGTCTGGCACGCCAACGGCTACGTCGAGATCCGCGACCGCTCCAAGGACATCATCATCAGCGGCGGCGAGAACATCTCGACGATCGAGCTCGAGGACGTGCTGTATCGCCACCCCGCCGTGCTGGAAGCGGCCGTGGTCGCGCGCCCCGATCCGACCTGGGGCGAGACGCCCTGCGCCTTTGTCACCTTGCGCCCGGGCATGAACGCAACCGCGGACGACATCATCGCCTTCTGCCGTGAGCGGATGGCGCGCTTCAAGGTGCCGCGCACCGTGGTGTTCGGCCCGCTGCCCAAGACCAACACCGGCAAGATGCAAAAATACGTGCTGCGCGAGCAGGCCCGGGCGCTGGGCTGAGCGGTCAGCCCGACCGCAACGCCTCGAGGCCTGCCCAGTCGAACGCAACGCCGTGGCCGTCCCGCTCCGGCGCGACCGCGTCGCCGTCGCGGATCAGCAGCGGATCGGCGATGAAGCGGTCCAGCCCGAACCCGTGCGCCTCCAGGAACGACCGGTTCGGCACCGCCGCCAGCAGGTGCACGGTCACGTCGTGCGCGCCGTGCGAGGTCACCGGCAGGCCGAACGCCTCGGCCAAATGCGCGACCTTCATGAACGCGGTGACGCCGCCGCAATTGGTCACGTCGGGCTCGGGGAAGGTGACGCCGCCGGCCTCGATCAAGGCGCGGAACTCCCACAGCGAGCGCAGGTTCTCGCCCGACGCGACCGGCAACCCGCCTTCCCGCACCACCCGCACATGGCCGGCGACGTCGTCGGGCGGCACCGGCTCCTCAAGCCAGGCCGGCGTGTAGGGCCGGAAGGCGCGGGCGGCGGCGATGGCGATGTCGGCGGTCCAGCGCATGTTGGCGTCCACCATCAACGGCACATCTTCGCCGAGCTGCGCCCGCATCGCCGCGACCCGCTCCACATCCTCGCGCAGGCGGGGGCGGCCGACCTTCATCTTGATGGCGCGGAAGCCGCGTCCGAGGTTGGCGTCGGTCTGCGCCAGCAGCGCATCGAGCGGCAGGTCGAGGTCGATCCCCCCGGCATAGCAGGGCACGGCCGGGTCGAACCCGCCCAGCAGCCGCCAAAGCGGCAGCCCGGCGCGCCGCGCCTTCAAGTCCCACAGCGCGATGTCGAAGGCGGATTGCGCCAGCACGCTCGGCCCGCCTCGGCCGCCGTAATGCAGCGCCCACCAGACCTTGTGCCAAAGCTGCTCGATGCGGTCGGCGTCGGCGCCGCGGACGATGTCCGGGATCTCCCGCCGCAGCACGTCGTGCACGGCGCCGCCGTTGCGCCCCACCGTGTAGGTGTAACCGACGCCCTCGGCCCCATCCGCGTCCCGCACCCGAATTGTCAGCAGCTCGAACGCCGTCATGGCGCCATGCGTGCTGTCCGTCAGCACGTCAGGCAGCGGGATGCGGTAGAACCCATGCTCGAACTCGGCGATCGCCGCCATCTTTGCCTCCCACCGCGCCGCCGCTAGCCTAGCCGCCACGCAACGCCGGAGGCCAGCCGCATGCCGCAACCCATCCACGTCACCGCCCTTGCCGACGCCGACGAGCGGACCTTGCCGGAGGAGCTGGTCCCCTACTTCCAGAAGTGCCGCGACAAGCTGGGCTTCGTTCCCAACGTGCTGCGCGCCTGGCTGCTGCGGCCGGAGAAGCTGCGCAACTTCGTCCGCCTCTACGACGAGCTGATGCTCGGTCCCTCGGGCCTCACGAAGCTCGAGCGCGAGATGATCGCGGTGGCGGTTTCGTCCTGGAACCGCTGCTACTACTGTTTGGTGGCGCACGGGGCGGCGGTGCGGAAGATCTCCGGCGACCCGCAGCTCGGCGAGATGATGGCGTTCAATCACCGGGTCGCCGACCTCGAGCCGCGGCAGCGCGCCATGCTCGATTTCGCGCAGCTGCTGACCGAGGCGCCGCACCGGATCGGCGCGCCCGAGCGGGCAGCGCTGCGGGACGCCGGATTCAGCGACGCCGACATTTTCGACATCACCGAGGTGGCGGCGTTTTTCAACTACACCAACCGCGTCGCCCATGGCGTCGACATGATGCCGAACCCCGAATATCACGCCCTCGCGCGGTGACCCCGGCCCGGCGGCCGCCGCAATCGTCACCAAACGGTAACGCCGGCGTGAGCCGGCGCATTGTAGCTGCCGCCCCATGCCGCGCGACGACACGCTTTTGACCGGCCAGTTGCGCGCGGCCCAGCCGATCCGGATCCAGTCCGTGTCCAAGCGCTTTACCGGCAGCGCCCCGGCCTTGGACCAGATCGGGATCGAGGTCGCGGCCGGAAACTTCGCCGTGCTGCTCGGCCCCTCCGGCTGCGGTAAAACGACGCTGCTGCGGATCGTCGCCGGGCTCGAGACGGCCGATGCGGGCCGGGTGTTCATCGGCGGCCGTGACGTCACCGCCCTGCCGCCCGCCCAGCGCGGGGTGGCGATGGTGTTCCAGTCCTATGCGCTGTTCCCGCATCTGAGCGTGCGCGAGAACATCCAGTTCGGCCTCCGCGCCCGCCGCGTGGCCGCCGCCGAACGCGGACGCCGGGTCGAGGCGGCGGCGGCCATGCTGGGCCTGGGTGCTTTGATGGAGCGCAAGCCCGGCAAGCTCAGCGGCGGGCAGCAGCAACGGGTGGCGCTCGGCCGCGCCGTGGTCGCCGAGGCGCCGGTGTGCCTGATGGACGAGCCGCTCAGCAACCTCGACGCCCAGCTGCGCGCCGAAATGCGCCGCGAGATCCTGGCGCTGCAGCGCCGGCTGGGCATCACCATGCTTTACGTCACCCACGACCAGACCGAAGCGATGGGCATGGCCGACCAGGTAATCCTGCTCCGCGCCGGCCGGGTGGAACAGGACGCGACCCCGGAGGCGCTATACGCGCGGCCTGCCACGGCCTTCGCCGCCGGGTTCGTCGGCCAGCCGCCGATGAACCTGCTGCCGCTCGTGCCGGGGAGCGGCGGGCTGGTGGTCGAGGGCAGCGACGGCCCGGCCCTCGCACGCGCCGGCGCGGTGGCGGGCCTGCGGCCGGAAGCGCTGCGCCTGGCCGATAGCGGCCTGCCCGCACTGGTCGAGCATGCCGAGTATCTCGGTGCCGATACGGTGCTGCAATGCCGGGTCGGCCGTGCCACGGTGCTGGCCCGCTTGCCCGGCCGGGCCGTGCCGGTGCCCGGCTGCACAGTCCGCCTCGGCTTCGACCCCGCCGACTTGCATCTGTTCGGCGCCGACGGACGGCGCCTGCCCGAAGGAGCCCACGCATGAAGCGCCGCGTTCTGCTCGCCACCGCTGCCAGCGTCACCGCCACTGGCCTCGCCGCGCCCTCGCTCGGCCGCGCCGAGGCGGCGACCGAGATCAGCTTCCTGTTCCCGGTCGCGGTCGGCGGTCCCATCACCAAGATCATCGACGGCTACGCCCGCGACTTCGAGGCCGAGACGCCGGGCGTGAAGGTCCGCCCGGTTTATGCCGGCAGCTATGTCGATACGCTGACGAAGGCGCAGGCGTCGCTCAAGGCCGGCGACGGCCCGACCATGGCCGTGCTGCTGGCGGTCGATGCGCATAGCCTGATCGACGACAATCTCGTCGTGCCGTTCGACACGGTCGCGACGTCGGCCGAGGACCGCGCCTGGCTCAACAGCTTCTACCCGGCCTTCCTCGCCAACGGCCGCATCGGCGGCCACACATGGGGCATCCCGTTCCAGCGCAGCACGATCGTGCTGTTTTGGAACAAGCCGCTGTTCGAGCAGGCCGGGCTGCTCGGGCCGCCGCAGGACTGGACCGAACATGCCGCCGCGGCGGCGAAGCTGAGCCGGAAAGGCGAGCGCTGGGGCACGCTGATTCCCGCGACCGGGTTCACCTATTGGCTGTTCCAGGCGCTGGTGACGGAAGCCGGCGGCCAGCTCGCCAACCCCGAAGGCACGCAGGTCGCGTTCGACAGCGCCGCGAGCCAAGCCGCGCTGCGCTATTGGCTCGATCTGCAAGCGTCCGGCGCCACCCCGCCTGGCCTGGTCGAGTGGGGCACCACGCCGCGCGACTTCCTCGAAGGGCGCGCCGGGATGATCTGGACCACCACCGGCAACCTGTCCAACATCCGCGCCAACGCGAAATTCCCGTTCGGCGTCGCCATGCTGCCGCGCGGCGTGCAGCGCGGCAGTCCGACCGGCGGCGGCAACTTCCACCTGTTCGCCGCCGCCAGCCCGGCGCAGCGGCAGGCCGCGCTGCAATTCCTGCGCTGGGTCACGAGCCCCGAGCGGGCGGCGCAATGGGGCATCGACACCGGCTACGTCGCCGTCCGCCCGGACGCCTGGGAGACGCCGCGCATGAAGGAGTACGTGGCCGGCTTCCCCGAGGCCGCGGTCGCCCGCGACCAGCTCGAATACGCGGTTCCGGAGCTCTCGACCCACGACAATCAACGCGTGACGCAAGCCCTGAACGACGGCCTGCAAGCAGCCCTCACCGGCCGCAAGCAACCCGGCCCGGCGCTCGCCGACGCCCAAGCCGCCGCAACCCGCCTGCTCCGCCCCTACCAGTAAGGACCAGCACCATGCACCGCCGCACGCTGCTCGCCACCGCCGCCGCGAGCCTCGCCATGCCTGCCGTCTCGCGTGCCCAAACGGTGCGCACGCTCAGCTTCTACTACCCGATCGCGGTCGGCGGCCCGATCCCGGCGATCCTCGACGGGTATTGCGCCCAGTTCCAGAAGGAGACCGGGATCGAGGTCAAGCCGGTCTATGCCGGCAATTACAGCGAGACGCTGACGAAAGCGCAGACGGCGATCCGCGCCGGGCAAGGGCCGCAGCTCGCGGTGCTGCTGGCGGCCGAGATGCATAGCCTGCAGGACGCCGGCATCCTCGCCAGCCTCGACGAGCTGGGGCCGGTGGACCAGGCCTGGACCGACGGCTTCTACCCGGCCTTCCTCGCCAATAGCCGGGCCGGCGGCAAGCTGTGGTCGGTGCCGTTCCAGCGCAGCACGGCGATCATGTACTACAACAAGGCCGCCTTCGCCGAGGCCGGCCTCGATCCGGACGCCTTCCCGAAAACCTGGGCGGAACTGCAGGCCGCGTCCGAACGGCTGGTGCGCAAGGACGGCGGCCGGGTCACCCGCTGGGGCGTCAAGCTCGCCTCCGACGTCGGCAATGCGCAATGGACCTTCGGCGCGCTCGCCAACCAGGTCGGGCTCAAGCTGATGAACGAGGCCGGCACCGAGACCTATTTCCGCGACCCGAAGGCGGCTGAGGCGATGAGCTATTGGCGCGACTTCGCGACACGTGGGGCGACGCCGCCGGGCTCGACCGCCTGGCCGACGCTTAGCCCCGACTTCCTCGAGGGCAACACCGCCATCATCCAGCACACCACGGGCAACCTCGCCAACATGCGCGACAAGGCGCAATTCCCGTTCGGCGTCGCCGGGCTGCCGGGCAAGGAAGGGCCGCGGACCGTGGTCGGCGGCGGCAACATCTATTTTTTCCGCCACGCCAGCGCGCCGGAACGGGAGGCGGCGCTGCGCTTCGCCCGCTTCCTGACGGAGCCGGAGCGGGCGGCCGATTGGTCGATCCGCACCGGCTACATCGCATCGCGGCCCGAAGCGTACGAGACCCCGGTGATGCGCGACCACCTGCAGAAACTCCCGGCTGCCGGGGTCGCCAAGGACTACCTGCCCGTCGCCACCGGTGAGCTCAGCACGTTCGAGAACCAGCGGGTCTACAAGCTGCTGGCCGACAACATCCAGGCGGCGCTGTCCGGCAGCAAGACGCCGGCGCAGGCGATGGCCGACACGCAAACGGAGGCAGACCGCATCCTGAAGCCGTTCCGGGCGTGAGGCCGCGGATCGAAACCGTCCAGGCCTACCTGCTCGTCCTGCCGGCCGTCGTACTGCTGGCGGCGTTCACCCATCTCCCGGCTGTCGCGACACTTGTCGAAAGCCTCTACAGCACGCCGCGCGGCAACCGGCCGGCGCGGTTCATCGGGCTGGACCAGTACCGCGCCTTGCTCGACGACCCCGTGTTCGCCCAGGCGCTCGGCAACAACCTCGTCTATGCCGCCGTCACCATCCCGGTCAGCGTCGTGCTGGCGCTGGCGATGGCGTTGGCGGTCGACAGCCGGCTCCCTGGCCGGGCGGCGCTGCGGCTGGCGTATTTCACGCCGACCATGCTGCCGATGATCGCGGTCGCCAATATCTGGCTGTTCTTCTACACGCCCGATTACGGGCTGCTCGACCAGCTCGGCCACCTCGTCGGCCTCGGCCGGCACAACTGGCTCGGCGACCCGGCGTTCGCACTGCCGTCGATGATGGCGGTCGCGGTGTGGAAGGAGGCCGGGTTCTTCATGATCTTCTACCTGGCCGCGCTGCAGGCGATCCCGCCCCATCTGCGCGAAGCCGCGGCCCTCGAAGGCGCCGGTCGCTGGACGGTGCTGCGCCGGGTGGTGCTGCCGCTGCTGATGCCGACGACGCTGTTCGTGGTGGTGAACGCCGTCATCAACGCCTTCCGGCTCGTGGATCATGTCGTCGTCATGACCCGGGGCGGCCCGGACAATGCGACCACGCTGCTGCTGTATTACATCTACGAAACCGGGTTCCGCTTCTGGGACAGCGGCGCGGCCGCGGCACTGACCGTTGTTCTCCTCGTGATCCTGGGCGGTCTGGCGGCGCTGCAATTCGGCGTGCTCGGGCGCCGGGTCCATTATCGGTGAGGGCGGTCGAGGCCGCCGGCGCCTGGCTGCTGGGCGTGCTGTGGGTGCTGCCGCTGCTTTACGCCGCCTGGGCGGCGGTGCACCCGGCCGAATACGCGACGAGGTTCGACCTGCTGGCACCCTGGACGGCACACAACTTCCAAGCGGCGTGGCAGGCGGCGCCGTTCGCCCGCTATTTGCTCAACACCTTCCTGCTGGTCACGCTCATCCTCGCCGCGCAGTTCCTGCTCTGCACGCCGGCCGCCTATGCCTTTGCCCGGCTCAGCTTCCCCGGCCGCGACACGATCTTCGCGCTGGTGCTGCTGCAGCTGATGATCATGCCGGACGTGCTGCTGGTGGCGAATTACCGGACCTTGGCCGGGCTTGGCTTGGTGGACAGCATCGTCGGCATCGCGTTGCCCTATCTCGGCTCGGCGTTCGGCATTTTCCTGCTGCGCCAAGCGTTCCGCCAAGTGCCGCAGGAACTCGACGACGCCGCCCGGCTTGAAGGCAGCGGGCTGCTGGCGCGGATCTGGCGCGTCTACGTGCCGCTCGCCTGGCCGACCTATGTCGCCTACGGGCTGGTCTCCGTCAGCTACCATTGGAACAACTTCCTTTGGCCGCTGGTGATCACCAACAGCGTCAGCACCCGGCCGTTGACGGTCGGGCTGGCGGTGTTCGCCAGCACCGACCAGGGCATCGACTGGAGCATCATCACCGCCGCCACGCTGATGACGGCGGCGCCGCTGCTGCTGGCGTTCCTGATCTTCCAGCGTCAATTCGTGCAGAGCTTCATGCGGGCCGGGATCCGCTGAACCACGCCGCGCTGCGCAACCAGCGCAGCAGTCGGGCGGCGGGGCCAACGGGCGGGTGATACGGCGGTTCGGGCGCCTCGCGGCGCGCTTCGGCGGACAAGGCGGACGGCGAGCCGCCGCGATACAGCCAGGCCACCGCCGAGCGGCAGCCCTCGGCCACGATCGGCGCCCGCTCGCGCCGTGCGGCCTCGACCACTGTCCAGGGATCGGTCGGAGCAAGGCGCGTCGGCTGCGGGTCGCTGGTCATGGTGTCCCTCCTCGTTGCGGTGCTGCCGTCGTTCTAGGAAAGCGCGGCGACCCGGCGCTGTGACGTGCGTCACAGCGCGGCGCCACGGTTGCGCCCGGGACGGTTCGGCAGGACCATCGGGCGAACGAGACGGGGGAAACGCGATGGCGCTGATCGAGAACACGACGAAGCGGAAGCTGCGGGACGGCGAGCTCGCGCTCGGCTTCGGCGTGCACCATCTGCGCACTGCCGCCACCGCGGCACTCGCCGCCGCCGCCGGCCATGACTGGCTGTTCATCGACATGGAGCACGGCGCCTTCTCGGTCCAGGAGACGACCCAACTCTGCCTGGCCGCCCTGCCGACCGGCGTCACGCCGATCGTGCGCGTCACCGCCGGGGCGCTCGACGAGGGCACCCGCGTGCTCGACAACGGCGCGCTCGGCATCGTCGTGCCGCACGTGGACGACGTCGCCACCGCGCGCCGCCTGGTCGAGGCGTTCCGGTATCCGCCGCAGGGCCATCGCAGCTGGGGCGGCCCGGTCGCGGCTTACGGCTTCCAGCCGCCGGGCAGTGCCGAGGCGCAGGCGGCGCTGAACGACGCCATCCTGGTGGTGGCGATGATCGAAAGCCCCGACGCGGTGCGCAACGCCGACGCCATCGCCGCGGTGGACGGCATCGACGTGCTGCTGATCGGCACGTCGGATCTCACCGCCGAGTTGGGCATCGCCGGCCAGATCGGCCACCCGGACGTATTGGCGGCGTACGAGGCGGTCGGCGCCGCGTGCCGCGCGCACGGCAAGGTGCTCGGCATGGGTGGCGTGTACGACGAGGCGAACGCCGCCCGCTATATCGCCGCCGGCGCCCGCTTCGTGCTGTCCGGCAGCGACCACAACTTCCTGCTGGCCGGCGCCCAATCCCGCGCCGCCCTGCTGCGCCGGAGCGCCTGATGGACATCGTCGCCTCCGGCCTGCAATTCCCCGAAGGGCCGGTCGCTGTGCCGGACGGCTCCGTGCTGCTGGTCGAGATCGCCCGCGAAACGCTGTCCCGGGTGCATCCGGACGGCCGGGTCGAGGTCGTGGCGCAGGTGCCGGGCGGCCCGAACGGCATCGCCATCGGCCCCGGCGGCGCCGTTTACCTGTGCAACAATGGCGGCTTCTCCTGGATCAAGGAGCGCGGCACCCACCGCCCGTTCCT
Organism: uncultured Alphaproteobacteria bacterium; assembly: GCA_963752225.1. GTDB lineage: Bacteria > Pseudomonadota > Alphaproteobacteria > Acetobacterales > Acetobacteraceae > JBBROS01. The sequence continues at coordinate 38,387 of CAVVXS010000009.1, forward strand.
GCAGCCCAAGAGCTACGCCGGTGGCGGCATCGACGTCGTGGACCTTGCGAGCGGCCGGGTCGAGCGGCTCTATTCCGCCTGCGACGGCATCAAGCTGTGCGGTCCGAACGACCTGGTGTTCAGCCGCGACGGCGATTTCTGGTTCACCGACCTCGGCAAGCGGCGCGAGCGCGACATGGACCGTGGCTTCGTCTACTGGGCGCGCGCCGACGGGTCGGAGATCCGCCAGGTGATCGGGCCGATCATGACCCCCAACGGCGTCGGCTTGTCACCTGACGAGCGCACCTTGTATGTGGCCGAAACCGAAACCGGGCGCCTTTGGGCCTGGGACATCGATGGACCCGGCGTCCTGCGCCACGCCCCATGGCCGTCACCGCATGGCGGCCGGCTGGTGCACGGCGCCGGCGGCTTCACCCGGTTCGACAGCCTCGCGGTGTCGGCCAGCGGACGCATCTGCGTCGCCACCCTCAGCAGCGGCGGCGTCCTGGAGATCTGGCCCGACGGGTCGCGCGCGGTGCACCACCCGATGCCGGACCTCGGCGTGACCAACATCTGCTTCGGCGGCGCCGACCGCCGCACGGCCTTCGTCACGCTGTCGCACGAGGGCCGGTTGGGGGCGATGGAGTGGAACGAGCCGGGGTTGCGGCTCAACTTCTCCTCTTAGCGGCCGAGTTCGGCCAATACGCCGGCAGGGCAGCGCCATCCCGCTTGCCCCAGCCCTCGGCCGCCGCCTCGTCGTAGACCGCCAGGGTGCGCGCCGCGACCGGCAGGGTGAAGCCGCGCGCCCCGGCTTCCGCGAGCATGGTGCGCAGGTCCTTGCGGATCGAGTCGATGTCGAAGGTCGGCGGCCCCGCTTCCTGTCCGGCCAACGTCGCGGCGATCGCCGGGCCGCGGACCTTCAGCACGTTGGCGCCGCCCGAGGTGTCGGCGAAGAATTCCATCAGCCAGGCCGGATCGAGGCCGAGGGGCGCCACCAGCGTCATCGCCTCGCTCAACGCCTGGTAGAACACCAGCAGCGGCAGGTTGATCGCGAGCTTCATCGTCGCCCCGGCGCCCACCGGCCCGACATGCTCGACCCGGCGGCACAGCGCCTCCAGCAGCGGCCGCGCCCGCTCGAGGTCAACCGCCTCGCCGCCCACGAGGCCGAGCAGCTTGCCTGCGCGCGCCGGCCCGGTGGTGCCGCCGACCGGGCATTCGAGGAAGACGCCGCCCGCCTCCCGCACCGCCGCCGCGAGGGCGATCTGCGTTTCCGGCCGCACCGTGCTCATCTCGACGAATGTCTTGCCGCGCGCCGCTGCCAGCAGGCCGTCGGCGCCGTGATACACGGCCTCGACCGCAGCCGCGTCGAACAGGGTGGACATCACCGCCTCGCACTGCTCGGCCAGGGCCCGCGGTGTCGCGGCGACCGCGAAACCGCTGGCGGCGGCGCGCTCGGGAGTGCGGTTCCAAACCGCGACCTCGTGCCCGGTTTCCGCCAGCCGCGACGCCATCGCGGCGCCCATCTTCCCATACCCGGCAATGCCCACGCGCATGGACGTCATCCTTCCGACAATTGATAGTGCGGCCCAACATAGGGGGACGCGCATGGAACGCGAGATCGGGGTCGTGGGATTGGGCATCATGGGCGGCGCCATGGCCCGCAACCTGCTCGCGGCCGGCTGGCGCGTGCTCGGCACCGACCCGCACGAGCCGGCCGCCCAGGCACTCGCCGCCGATGGCGTCGAGCTGCGCCCCGACGCCGCCGCCCTGGCGCGCGAGGTGCCGCTCATCATGACCAGCCTGCCGACGCCGGCGGCGCTGCACGACGTTGCGGCTGCCATCGCTGGCGCCGGGGCGCCGCGGCGCGTGGTGGTGGAGGCGAGCACGATGGCGCTCGACGACAAGCTGCGCTTTGCCGCCACGCTGCACGGCGCCGGGCACGTGGCGCTCGATTGCCCGATCAGCGGCACCGGCGCGCAGGCGGTGCGCCGCGACCTCGTGGTGTATGCGAGCGGCGACACCGCGGCGATCGCCGAACTCGAGCCGTTCTTCGCCGCCTTCACCCGCGCCGTGCACGATGTCGGCGCTTATGGCAACGGCAGCCGGATGAAGTTCGTCGCCAACCTGCTGGTGGCGATCCACAACGTCGCGGCGGCCGAGGCGATGGTGCTCGGCATGAAGGCGGGGCTGGACCCGGACCAATTGGTCAAGCTGGTCGGCGCCGGGGTGGGCACATCCAAGGTGTTCGACCTGAGGGCGCCGATGATGGCGGCCAACGAGTACAGCCATGCCACGATGAAGGTGTCCGTTTGGCAGAAGGACATGGCCGTCATCACCGCGTTTGCCGCCTCGCTCGGCGTGCCGACGCCGACGCTCAGCGCCACCGTGCCGATCTACAACAGCGCCATGGCAACCGGGCATGCGGCGGACGACACCGCCGCGGTGTGCCGGGTGCTGGAGCGGATGGCGGGGCTCGAACGCTGAGCCGCGGCCGTGGAACGTCGCTTGACACCCCCAAGGCCGCAGACAACCATCGCCCCGAAAACAGCAGCCGGCATGGCGCTCACGCCGAAGGGGAAACGGTCCATGACCGACCAGGTTGACAACACCGGGCTGAGCCGGCGCGGCGCGCTGCTCGGGGCCGGCGCGCTGGCCTCGATCGCAGGCGGCAGGCACGCGCGCGCCGTGGAGCCGCTGCGCATCGGCTTCCTGACGGTCAAGACCGGCCCACTCGCGGCCGGCGGGATCCAGATGGAGCAGGGCATGCAGCTCTATCTGAAGGACCACAACAGCATGATGGCCGGGCGGCCGGTGCAGCTCATCACCGCCGACACCGGCGGCACCCCGGCCAATACAAGGACCAAGACGCAGGAGCTGGTGGAGCGCAACAACGTCGCCGTGCTGATCGGCCCGCTGGCGGCGTTCGAGACGCTGGCGATCGACGACTACGTGCGCGAGAAGCAGGTGCCGTGGATCTGCGTCGCCGCCGCGGAGGACGTGACGCAGCGCCGCGCCAACCCCTGGCTGGTGCGGGTCAACGCGTCGTCCGGGCAGTGCGCGCATGCGCTGGCCGACTATTGCGCGAAGGATCTCAAATACAAGCGCATGGCCACCATCGGCGACGACTTCGCTTACGGCCAGGAGCAGAACGGCGCGTTCCAGCGTGTGTTCGAGGATGCGGGCGGCCGGATCGTGCAGAAGCTGTGGCCGCCGCTGAACGCGCCCGATTACGGCACCTTCATCGCCGGGCTAAACGAGAAGCTGGACGGCATCTTCATGTCGTTTGCCGGCTCCAACGGCTTCCGCTTCTTCAAGCAGTACAAGGAATACGGCGGCACCGTTCCGGTCGTCGGCGGCATGACCGCGGTGGACGAGGCGACCTTGCAGCAGATGGGCGACGACGCGATCGGCACCGTGTCGACCAACTACTACTCGGCGCAGCTCGACACGCCGCTGAACAAGGCGTTCGTCGCCGGGATGCAGCGCGAGTACAAGGTCGATCCCGGCTACTACGCCGCCGGCACCTACACCGCCGGCGCCGCGCTCGAGAACGCGATCAAGGTGGCGGGCGACAAGGCGGACGACCGCGCGACCCTGATCAAGGCGCTGCGCGGCGAGACGGTGGACACGGTCCGAGGCCAACTGCGCTTCGACGAATACGGCAACGCGGTCGGTCCGGTGTACATCCGCAAGGTGGAGAAGAAGGGCGGCCGCCTCGTCAACACCGTCGTCAAAACCTACCCCGATGTGAGCCAGTTCTGGACCTACGACCCGGCCGAGTTCCTGCGCCAGCCGGTCTATGGCCGCGACTTCCCGCCGGCCCGCTTCCTCGAAAAATAGCCTGTGCAGTTCTGGGCCATCCAGACGCTCAACAGCATCGCGTTGGGCGGGCTGCTGTTCCTGCTCGCGTCCGGCTTCTCGCTGATCTTCGGGCTGCTGCGGGTGCCGAACCTGGCGCATGGCGGCTTGTTCATGCTGGGCGCCTATCTCGGTGCGACCTTGCTCGGCCAGGGCGTCAACTTCTGGCTGGCGGCGCTCGGGGCGGGCGCCATCGTCGGCGTGCTGGGTGCCGTGGTCGAACGCGGGTTGCTGCGGCGGCTTTCGGGCAACGAGCGCGGTCAGGTGCTGGTGACGCTGGGGCTCGGCTTCATCATCGCCGACACCTGCCTGATGGTCTGGGGCGGCGACCCGCTGCCGCTCGCGGCACCGTCCTACCTGCGGCCGCCGCTGCGCATGGCCGGGCTGATCTTCCCGACCTACCGCTTGGCGGTGCTGGGCGTCGCCATCGTCGCCGTGGTGGCGTTGATCCTGCTGATGGACCGCACCCGGCTCGGCGCCATGATCCGCGCCGGGGTGGACGACCGGCAGATGGCGCGCGGCGTCGGCATCCCGGTCGGGCTGCTGTTCACGCTGGTGTTCTTTCTCGGCGCGGCCTTGGCCGGGTTCGGCGGCGTGATCGGCGGCCCGATCCTGTCGGCTTATCCCGGCCTCGACGCGGACATGCTGCCGCTCGCCTTGATCGTGGTGATCCTGGGCGGCATCGGCAGCCTGCCGGGCGCGTTGGTCGGCAGCTTCATCGTCGGCTTCATCTACAATTTCGGCACCGCGCTGTTCCCCGACTTCGCCTACGTCGTGCTGTTCCTGCCGATGGTGCTGGCCCTGGTGTTCCGCCCTGCCGGCCTGTTCGGCCGCCCCGCACTATGAGCCGACGTGGCGGTAGCCTGCTCGCGGGCGTGCTGATCCTGCTGGCGCTGGCGGTGCTGCCGCTGCTGCTGCCTGGCACGTTCTACCTGTCGATCGCCGGGCATGTGATGGTGGCGGCGCTGCTGGCACTCAGCCTCAACATCCTGATCGGCTATGGCGGCATGACCTCGCTCGGCCACGCCATCTTCCTCGGTGTGCCGGCCTATGCCTATGCCTGGCTCGTGGCCAATGCCGCGCTGGATCCGTTGGCCGCGGCACTGGCGTCGGTGCTGCTCGGCACGGTTCTGGCGGCCGGGTTCGGCGTGCTCGCCTTGCGTGCCTCGGGGCTGGGCTTCCTGATGATCACGCTGGCCTTGGGCCAGGTGATGTGGGGGCTGTCCTATCGCTGGAACGCGCTGACCGGCGGCGACAACGGACTGCGCTCGGCGCGGCCGGTGCTGGCGGGGGTCGATACCGCGCAGCCGCTGGTGTTCTATTATCTGCTCGCGGCCGTGTTCGCGGTCGCCCTGCTCTGCTTGTGGCAGCTATCCGGCTCGCCGTTCGCCGCCTGCCTGCGCGGCACCCGCGACCAGCCGCGGCGGATGCGCATGCTGGGCCACAACGTGTGGCTGATCCGCTTTTCCGCCTTCGTGCTGGCGGGCTTCTGGGGCTCGGTCGCCGGCGTGCTGTACGTGTGGGATTACGGGTTCATCAGCCCGCAAACCCTGTCGTTGCAGCAATCGGCCGAGGCCTTGCTGATGGTCGTGCTCGGCGGCGCCGGCACCCTGGCCGGGCCGATCGTGGGCGCGATCATCATCACGGTGGTGAAGATGGTGGTCAGCTCCTACGTGGACCGCTGGTCGTCCTTGCTGGGCCTGATCTTCATCGTCTCGGTGATGCTGCTCCCGCAGGGCATCGTCCCGGGCCTGCTGGCGCTTCGCCGCTCCAGCGGGCTCCGGCGCCGCCCGGTGACCCCGTGACGACGCCGGCGCTCGCGATCACCGGCTTGCAGAAGCGGTTTGGCGGCGTCGCCGCGACCCGCGACATTACGCTTTCCGTGATGCCCGGGGAACGCCGGCTGCTGATCGGCCCCAACGGCGCCGGCAAGACCACGTTGTTCAACCTCATTACCGGCGACCTGCGCGCCGACGCCGGGTCGATCCGGCTGTTCGGCCAGGAGCTGCGCCATTTACCGACCCGCGGCCGCGTGCGTCAGGGGCTCGGCCGCACCTACCAGATCCTGACGCTGTTCCCGGGCGAAACCTACGCCCACAACGTGGCACTGGCCCTGATCGGCACCGGCGCCACCGGCTGGCTGCCGTGGGGCGCCTTCGCCCACCGCCGCGCGCTGCACGACGCCGCCCGGGCCGCCCTCGCCCGGGTCGGCCTCGCGGACCTGGCCGAGCGCACGGTCGCCGAGACCGCCTATGGCGAGCGACGCCGGCTCGAGCTGGCGATGGCGCTGGCGCAGAACCCGCGCGTGCTGCTGCTCGACGAGCCGTTGGCCGGGCTGTCGGCGCCGGAACGCGAAACCGTCGGCGCCGTGCTCGCCGCCCTGCCGCGCGACATCGCCGTCGTGCTGATCGAACACGACATGGACATGGCGCTGGCGTTTGCCGAACGCATCACCCTGCTCAATTTCGGCGCCGTCGTGCTCGAGGGCACCCGCGCCGAGGTCATCGCCGACCCACGCACGAGGGAAGTCTATCTTGGCGAATGATGGGGGGAGCGAGGCGCTCGCGCTCACCGGCGTGGACGCCTTCTACGGCGACAGCCACGTGCTGCACGGCGTCGGCCTCAGCTTGCGTGAGGGCAGCCTGCTCGCTTTGCTTGGCCGCAACGGCGCCGGCAAGACCACCACGCTCGCGACCGCCATGGGGTTTTTACCGGCCCGGCGCGGCCGGGTGACGCTGTTCGGCGAGCCGATCACCGCCTGCTCGCCCGAGGTGATCGCCCGGCGCGGCCTGTGTCTGGTGCCGCAGGGCCGCCGCGTGTTCCCGTCGCTGACGGTGCGGGAGAACCTGCTGGTGGCACGCCAATCCAGAAGCGGCGCGGCCTGGACGCTGGAGCGGGTGTTCGAAACCTTTCCCCGGCTGCAAGAGCGTCGCAACCAGGGCGCCGGCTCGTTGTCGGGCGGCGAGCAGCAGATGATGGTGATCGGCCGCGCGCTGATGGGCAACCCGCGCGTGCTGCTGCTGGACGAGCCGTCCGAAGGCTTGGCGCCACAGATGGTGGCTGAGATCGGCCGCATCATCGCCCGCCTCAAGCAGGACCGGTTGTCGATCGTGCTGGTCGAGCAAAACGTGCACATGGCGATGGCGCTTGCCGACGACGTCGTGGTGCTGAACACCGGCCGCGTGGCGTTGCACGGCCCGGCCGACGTGCTGAAAACGGAAGGCGCGATCGACCGTCACCTCGGTGTTTTTTGATGCGGGTCTGGGGGCGCTCGCCCCCGTCACGCGCAAGCGTGCTGACGCACGACGGGTCAAGGGCAGAGCCCTTGTTTACAAAGGATCCATAAATCATGCCTGAAGCCACCAACCACTACGGCGCCACCGCAGCCCGCGAGCACGGCCGCCCCGGCCGCGAGGTTCGGCCCAAGACCATGACGATCGACATGCACTCCCACGTCATGGTGCCGGCCGCGCAAGAGATCCTGGCGCCGCACCTCGACCTCAGCACCATCCCGCTGGCGCACTTCGCCACGGACGAAACCAAGGCGTTGAACCGCAAGCAGGACGCCGACCGCCGGCCGGACATGCTGGAGCACGATGTGCGCTTGGCGGTGATGGACGCGGCGGGGGTGGACATGCAGGTGATCATGCCGCCGCCGGGCCAGGTGAACTACGCGATCCCGCTCGAGGTCGGCCGGCACGCGGCGTCGGTGATCAATGACGGCATGGCCGAGTTCGCGGCCAAGCAGCCGGACCGCTTCACCGCGCTCGGCACCGTGCCGATGCAGGACGGCGAAGCGGCAGCGCGCGAGCTGGAGCAGGCGATGAAGCGCGGCCTCAAGGGCGTGCAGATTCTGACAAATGTCCACGGCAAGGAATTATCGGATCCCGCCTTCGCCGCGTTCTGGGCCGCCGCCGAGCAGCTCGGCGCCGTGGTGCTGATCCATCCGAACGGCTTCACCGAGGCCCGGCGCATGACCCGGTTCTACTTCAACAACGTGGTCGGCAACCCGCTCGATACCTCGCTCGCGCTGCACTACCTGATCTTCGACGGCGTGCTCGAGCGGCATCCGAACCTCAAGCTGATCGCGGTGCATGGCGGCGGCTACCTTGCGGCGTATTCGGGCCGCATCGACCATGCCTGGGGCGCCCGCTCCGACGTGCGCGGCTCGCTGCCGCAGCCGCCGACCACCTACCTCAAGCGGGTCTATTTCGACTCCGTCGTGTTCACCCCGCACCAGCTCCGCAGCCTGATCGAGGTGTTCGGCGCCGACCGGATCCTGATGGGGACGGATTACCCGTACGACATGGCGGAAAGCGACCCGGTCGGCCACCTGGCTTCGGCCGGGCTGGATGAGGCCACCTTCGCCGCAATCGCTGGGGGGAACTCACGCAAGCTGTTCGGGGTCTGACCCGGCGTCAGAACGGATCGGCGTCGATCGCCGGCGCGAGGCTGCTCAGCAGCCCCGCGGCCAGCACGATCAGCACCCCCGCCACCGTCTCGGCCGCGATGCTGCGCAGCAGCCGGCGCTTGGCGTCGGCCGGCGCGGCGGCGGCGAGCGGTGGGATCAGCCGGAACCGGTTGTTGGCGGCAAAGCCCAGCAGGACGGCGAACAGGCCCAGCTTGGCCATTGCAGCCCAGCCATACTCGGTGCCGAGCAGGCCAGCGAACGACCCGACCAGCACCGCCGACTGCGCCGCCGCGGTCACGACGAGCGCCGCCACGCACACCGTCCCGAGCATGGAAAAGCGCAGCGCCGCGGCTTGGGCCGAAGCGGGCGGTGCCCCCGCCACCAGAACCATCAGCGGCAGCAGGCTGCCGAGCCACGCCGCGGCCGCCAGCAGGTGCACCGCGTTGGACAGCAGCAGCCAGCTCGGCCCGTCCTCCATCGCCCAGGCGTGGCCCATCCCGGCCCCGGTCGCCACCGCCGCCCCCGCAAGCACCGTGGCGAGCGCCAGCCAATTCCGGGCCGAGGCGACGGCGGCGGCCAGCAGCAGAACCAGCCGGGCCAAGACGAAATGGCCGAAGCTCGTGTGCATGAGGATCGACGGCGCGTAAGCGACCGACCCGGCGATTGCCGTGCTTTGCAGGTCGAACGACACGATGGTGGCCAGCACCGCGGCCCCGATCGACAGCCCGGCCAGCCGTGCCAAGCGCCGGCCCAGTGCTGCCGAGCCGGAGCCGAGCACCGCGAACACCGGACGAGCCAGCCACGCGACGGCCAGCACCGCCCCGAATTGTAGCAGCACCGCCATGTCCGTCACCGCCCGGCTCAGAACCAGCGGCCAGTCGATGCCGTCCGACAAGGTCGAAACAATGTCCATGGCCGGCCTCCCGACGCCGTCGCTCGCTACGGCGCCACGGTGAAGCTGAAGCGTCCCTGGGTGCGATGCGTGTCGACCGAGATTGCGCGCCAAACGACCCGGTATTCGCCCGGCGGCAACGGCCCGAGGCCGACGGCCAGGCGCCGCGGATCGTCGGGTTGTGCGTGCAGGTTGCCCTTGTCCACCTGGACGCCATCCGCGCTCTCGACCCGGACGGTGCAGAAGCGGGGCTCGACCGCCTCGCTGAACAACAGCGCCACCTCGGCCGGCGCCCGGTTGACGGTGCCGCCCACCGGCGGGTCGGTTCCGCGCAGCTGGGCGTGGGCGTATGCCGCGGACGGCACGGCCGCCAGCAAAGCGGCCGCCAGTAAGGCGGCCGCCACCGGCGCAATCGGACGCGATGTCACGGCGCCTCCCCCAGTCAGCGGCCGAACAACGGCTTGCCGAGGCTGGTGGGGAACAGGTCGTCGAAGAACAGGTGCAACTGTGTGATGAACCCCACGTACTTGCCCGACGCCCGGTTGCCCGGGACCAGCGCCTCGATGCCGACCTGGTAGCTGTCACCGCTGTAGATCACGCCCGGTGCATATACGAGTTGCGTGCCCAGATTGCTCGGGCTCGATGCCGGCGAGGACCATGCCACCTCGATCAGCGGGGTCAGCCGGTTGAAGAACTCGGGCCAGCCGAGGTCGCGCACCTGGGAGCGCAGGTAGGGCAGGCTGTATTGCAGCGACAAGCCGCCGACCCAACGATTGGACAGGCCGGTGTTGAACTGCTGCGTCGCGAGCCCGGTGACGCCGCCGGTCTGGTCGCCGCCGGTCTGGTCGCTCCCGCTATCCCCGGCCGCGTTGATCGCCTTGAGCTTCTTGTCGGCGACCGTGTAGCCGAACGTGCCGGTCACCGCGAGCGGGCGGAGCGCCGGCACCGGCAGGTCGCCGAACCCCTTGCCGAAATACACCGTCGGCGTGGTGGAGCCGTAACGGTCGGCATCCACATGGGCGGTGCCGGTACGGGCCAGCTCACGGATGACGCCGAGGGAGACGATCGCCTCGTGCGGCTCGTTGACCCAGGCCTGGTATTTCAGGGTGACGTTGATGTTCTGGAAGCCGGTTTGGGTCTTGCCGAACTGGGAGGTCTGGATCGTGTAGCCGCCGGTGACGCCGACCCCGAGATGCTCGGTGATCCGCTTATTGAACTCGCCGGCAATGTTGTACTGGTAGCCGCGGCCAAGGTCGGCGTCGCCCGGCTGACGCTGGAAGCTGAAGGTCGGCAGGGACGCCTCGTCGGCAACGCCGGGGTCGTCGATGGTGATGGTGACCGGGAACACGCGGGCGCCGGCCACGGCGTGGGCGCGGGCGTCCTGCGCGGGAATGGCGACGGCAAGGCAGGCGGCCGCAATGGAAGCGGCAACGATTCGGGACATGGGACAGGCTTTCGGATCGAGCAGGTCGGGGCGGCCGCGCGCATGGCGCGGCCGCGACTCAGGCGCGGATCGAAGCCGGAAGCGGAGGTCCGGTGGGGAAGATCGCCGCCAGCACGGCCGCGACCGGAGGAGCCCGGGACGGCGGCGGCGGCGCGACGGGGGCGGCCATTTGCGTCGGCGCCGCGAGGCAGGCCGAGGTCGGGACCGGCAGCAGCGCGACCGACCCCAGCGCCTGGCAGACCGGGCACAGCGCACAGGGCACGTCGTGCCGGTGCGGCGCCGCCGGTTGTCCGGCGTCGGCGTCGGCGGATGTGCCGCCGTGGCAGAGCGGGATGCCGGCGAAGGCGGCGGGCTCCGACACGTGCGCCATCGGCACGACGACGATGAACGCCTGGCACAGCAAGGCCAGCAGGGCCAGCAGCAGACCGTGGGCTGACCATCGCGGGTCGGTTCGAACCAAGCGCTTCATCGCGCCGGCTACACTAATGCGTTACGATGCCGTTGTGAAACATTTTCAGACGCGTCTTACCGGCCGCTGCGCTCCAGATGCGGCCCGAGCCGCCCGGTGATCCACAAGCCGAGCATGCGGAAATCGCTCGCCAGCGACCACAACGGATGCCCGAAGGTCTGCGGCCGGTTGCCCTCGATGCCGAAATGGGCGCCCCACGCGAAGGCGTAGCCAACCACCGGCGCCGCCACCAGCCACCCCCATTCCCGCCGCAGCACGGCCAGGACGATGCATCCGAGCGCGAGCAAGCTGCCGCAATAATGCAGCAGCCGCGTGGCCGGGCTGGCATGGGCGCGAAGGTATTGGCGCCAGAACTGCTCGTAGCTCACGCCTCGATGTTACGAATTCGCGGCCCCGGCGCCAAGCGGCCGCTGCAGCGCCCGTCAGGCCGGCACGCGGCGACCGGCGCCGTCCTAGCCCCAGGCGGACAGCTCTTCCCCGCGCACCTCTGCCGACACGGCGTGGGCGCCCTGCCCGCCGCCGAGCACATTGACCGGCAGCGCTCCCGCAGTCGCCCGCGCCCAGCCCGGCCCCGGGTCGCCGTCGTGGGCGAACCGCGCCCAGGCCCGCAGCATCGCGTCCGACACGGCTTGCTCCTTCGGCCCGGCGCCGAGCTTGGCGGCGAAGAACGGGTCGGCATAGGTGCCGAACACGAACGGGATTTCCGACGTGTGAGGCACCCCGTGCGCCGGGGCCGCCAGTGGGTGCGCGAACTCGTAGAGCCACACCGGATGCCCGGCCTCGGCGTGGCGTTGCGCCGCCGTGCGGGCGCGCAAGCGGAACACGATGTCGGTGTAGGCGGCGATCCACAGCGGCAGCGGCCCCTCCGGCGTGCCGCGCCGCCGGGCCGCCGCGGCATAGGCGGGGGCGATCGAGGCGGCGCGGTCCGTCGCCTCCGGCCGGTAGATGGCAGTGAGGTCGCGGATCATCGACGCAAGCTCGGCGTCCGTCGCGGGCGGCCGCAACCCGGGGACCGGCGCCCCGTCGGGGCCGACCAGGTCGAACCAGAACGTCGCCTCGGTCTCGGTCGTCCCGATCAGCAGCGGCACCGGCGCGAGCCGCCCGTCGCGCGGCCAGGTTTGCAGCACCACCCCGTCCAGCACCGGCAGCACCGGCGGACGGCCCAGGCTGCGCATCATCGCCGGGTCGCGCGCCAGCTCGAGCTCGGTCCGGTGCAGCCGGAGCGCATCGACCCGGCGCAGCCCGCCGACGTCCATGTCCAGCCGCTTGGCCAACGCCTCGGTGTAGGCGGCGGCCGTCGTCATCTCCGGGAAGCCCGGCGCGCCGTGCAGCGATCCGCTTTCGATGATCGCGCGATGCAGGAGCCCGGCCGAGCGCGGATCCTGCGCAATCGAAGCGGTGCTGGAGCCGCCGGCGCTTTGTCCGAACAGCGTGACCCGGCCCGGGTCGCCACCAAACGCGGCGATGTTGGCCTGCACCCAGCGCAGCGCGGCAACCTGGTCCTGCAGCCCCCAATTGGCGGCCGCCCCGGTCTCGGGGTCGGCGAGATCGGGATGCGCGAGCCAGCCCAGGGCGCCCAGCCGATAGTTGACCGTCACCACCACCACGTCGCCCCGCTCGGCCAGCGTGGCGCCCCAGGTGCCGGCAACGGCGCCGTGGCCGGTCCGCCAGGCGCCGCCGTGCAGCCAGACCATGACCGGGCGCCGTCCCTCGGGCGACGGCGTCCAGACGTTCAGCACGAGGCAGTTCTCGGATTGCGGCTGGGCGCCGTCGTAAAGCCACGCCGCGGCGCCGGCCAAGGACTGGATCGGCGCGGCGCCCGGCCGGGTCGCCAGGCGCGGGTTGTCCCAGGCGGCAGCCGGCCGCGGCGAGGCGAAGCGCAACGCCCCGACCGGCGGCGCGGCAAAGGGGATGCCCAGGAACTCGCACACCGACCCCGGCCTGCCGTCGCCATCGTGCCAGTCCCACCGCGTGCCGGCGACGGGACCGCAGCCGGGCTCCGCCACCACCGCGGAGTCTTCCCGCGGCGTGGCCGCCACGAGCGCGCCGGATGGCTGCGCCCCGGCGGAGCGTGCCGCGCCGAGCAGGAGCGCCCCCGCCCCCATGACCGCACGTCGTTTCATCGCCTCGCGACCTTTCTGGACAATGCGGCGTCGAGCAGGTTGTGCAGCGCCGCCACGGTCTCGTCGGGCAGGCGTTCGATCGTCTGCGCCAGCCGGTTGGCGAGCGCGGTCCGCTCCGGGCTCAATCCGGCGGTGTCGACCGTGACGCGCGGATGCGACAGCCGGGCCAGGCGGTTGAGCTCGTCGGCCTCGTCCCAGATCAGCCCGAACGCCTCGCAAACCTGGTGCACCAATCCGGTGCTCGGCGCGCCCCGGTGGCCGTGCTCCAACGCTGACAGGTAGGCCGGGGTGACCTCGAGCCGGGTCGCCAGTTCCGTCATGGTCATGCCCCGGTCCGCGCGCAGGGTGCGCAGCCGGGCGCCGAACGGGGTCATCCGCGGCCGCCGGAGGATGCCCCGCCGCGCGCGCGCCGCAGCAGCAGCCGCACGCTGCCCGGGTTGAGCGCGTGCGGGTGCGCCGCCGCCAAGATCAGCGGTCGCAAGCCGGGGTGGTTCAGCCATAATGGCAGTTCACGCCGGATCACCCCGCCGGTCTCGCCGCTGCCGCGCCCGGTGATGACCTCGACGCAGCGTACGCCGTCGGCAGAGCAGGCATGGAGGAACTGCTCCAGCGCCGCATGCGCGCGGTTGGCGGTGCGGCCGTGCAGGTCGAGGGTGCGGGCGGCGGGCAGCTTGCCGGTGCGAAACCGGGTCCAGGTGGCGCGGTCCACGCCCCCCGGCGAATCGCCCACGACGAGCGGTGACGGCAACGCGGCGGTGCGCGCCACACGCGGCGCCGGCGGCGGCAGCAGGGTGGCCGGCGCGGGCGGGGCCGGAACCAGGCTCGGCGTTGGCAGCGCCGGGACTGCCACGCCCGGCAAGCGCGCCACCAGGCGCGCGTAGCTGGCCCAGATCGCCCGGTCGGTGTCGGTCAGGTCGCGGGCGCGTCGCATGCAACGTGGGGGTCGCCCGAAAGCGCGCGCGGGTCGTCGTCGATCAGCACCACATGCAGCCGCCGCGGCCCGTGCGCGCCCAGCTCCAGCGTCTGCTCGATGTCGGCCGAACGGGATGGCCCGGTGACCAGCATGACGTTGCGCGGCATGAAGCCGCCCGAAGGTTGTGGCCCGTGCTCGGTGCGCAGCAAGTCCCAGGCGTCCTCATAGGCGCCCACCACGCGGGTGGCGCGCAGCACGGCGATCGCGGTGTCGGGCAGCAGGTTGACCGTGGTGGGGCGCGCCGGCGCACTCGGCAGCATCAGGGTGCCGGTCTCGGCGATGCCGGCGAAGACCTGCTGCACGCTCACGAGGTCGGTCGGTTCGGCCCGGCCCTCGCGGACCCGCAGCAGCGGGCGGTCGGACCACGGCATCGCCTGCAGCTCGGGGTGCGGCGACATCACCAGCTCGCTCGGCAGGTTCTGGCCGGCCAGGTAGTCCGCGACCGCCTCCGGCACGGCGTCCGCGTCCGGCACCCGGGTGACGGTGCCGAACTCCTTCTCGACGTTGCGCACGAACAGCAGGATCTGGTCCGGCCGGGCAACCTGGCTGCGGGCCGGGATCAGATGGCGCGGCGGCCGGGCCATGCGGCCGCGCAGCATCGCCTGCTGGTCGGCCGGCAGCTCGCGGCGCCGGAGGCCGCGGCGGATGGCGCCCAGGATTTCGGCCCGGCTCATTTGGCGGCCGCTCGCTGCTGCCGGGCATAGCGGGCGAAGAACGTGTCGCCCTCGGGCGCCGGCAGGTCGCGTCCCGCCGTCCAGCCGCCGGCGAACGGCAAGGACGCGAACCGCCCGCGCTTGCGGCCCAGCAAGGCCAAGGCCGCGGCACCCGCCCGGGTCGCCATCCGGTAAAGCCCGGGCCGCCGGGCGAAGAAGCCCCACACCCCGAGGTTGCCGCGGATCGCCGCCGGCTGCAGGTGACGCTCGAACTCGCGTTCGCGCCAATGCCGCATCATCTTCGGCAGCGGGATCTTGACCGGGCAGACGCTTTCGCACTTGCCGCAGAAGGTGCTGGCGTTCGGCAGGTGCCCGGCCTTGTCCACCCCGATCAGGCTCGGCGTCAGCACCGAGCCCATCGGCCCCGGATACACCCAGCCATAGGCATGGCCGCCGACCGCGCCGTAAACCGGGCAATGGTTCATGCAGGCGGCGCAGCGGATGCAGCGCAACATCTCCTGGAACTCGGTGCCCATCATCGCCGAGCGGCCGTTATCCAGCAGCACGACATGGTATTCCTGCGGCCCATCGAGGTCGCCGGGCCGCCGGCCGCCGGTGCTGAAGGTGGTGTAGACCGAAAAATCCTGGCCGGTGGCCGAACGCGCCAGCACGCGCAACAGGCTTGTCGCGTCCTCCAAGGTCGGGACGCATTTCTCGATGCTGGCGAGCGCGATGTGCACGCGGGGCAGCGTCTGGGTCAGATCGCCATTGCCTTCGTTGGTGACGATGACGCTGCTGCCGGTCTCGGCGACCAGGAAATTGGCACCGGTGATGCCGACGTCGGCGGCCAGGAACTTCTCGCGCAGCCGGCCGCGCGCCTCGGTCAGGATGTCCCGCCGCTCGTTGAACACCCGGTCGGCCGGCAGATCGGTGTGCGACAGCCGGAACTGCGCCTCCCAGTCCTCGCGGTTGAGGTGGAAGGCCGGCGCGATAATGTGGCTCGGCGTCTCGTGGCGGAGCTGGATGATGTACTCGCCGAGGTCGGTCTCGACCGGGGTGATCCCGTGGGCGGACAGGTGGTCGTTGATTCCGAGCTCCTCGGAGATCATCGACTTCCCTTTCGTCACCGTGCGCGCGCCGGCGTCACGGCATATCTTGAGCACGGCTGCCCGCGCATCCTCGGCAGTACTGCACCAATGCACGTGGCCGCCGGCGGCTTCGACGTTGGCGGCATACTGCTCGAGGTAGAAGTCGAGATGCGCCAGCGCATGGTTCTTGATGTCCCGCGCGGTGTCCCGCAGGCGCTCGAACTCCGGCAGGTTGGCGACTGCGGCGGTGCGCCGCGCCATGAACTGCGGCTTGCTGAACTTCAGCGCCTTTTGCAACCCGGCGTCGGCCAGCGCCGCGGTGGCGTTCTGCTTGAAGCGGGGCGAGGTGGTGGTCAGCATCGGCAGGGATCTCCTGCCCCACCATGTAGTGCGGTTTGCCGGGGCGGTATAGCGGGCCGCCCCGTCGCATGGCGTGAGGGTGTGTGGCGTTCGTCGCGCAGGTTAGGCCTTGGCCCGCGCCCGCCGCCGCTTCGGCGCTTCGGCCACCGGCTCCGGCTCGGGTTCCGGCTCCTCCTCGCTGCCTTCCGCGTCCTCGTCCTCTTCCCCGCCTTCCTGCTCGGCGGCTTCCGGGTTCAGCGCCCGCAGCGCGATGTCGTTCAGGTGCTCGTCGGCGTCCTTCTCCTCCTGCAGGATCTCCTCCAGGATCTCGGCTGCCTCGTCGAGCTGCATCGACCGGGCCCAAGCCGCCATCGCGCCGTAGCGGGCGATCTCGTAGTGCTCGGCCGCCTGCTGGCAGGCGATCAGCGCCGCATCCAGCACCGGGCCCTTCTCGCCCTCTTGGATGGCCTCGTTGCACTCCTCCATCAGCCCGTCCATCGCGGCGCAGGTCTTGGCGCGCGGCTTCTTGCCGAGGGCGGCGAACACCTCGGCCAGCCGTTCCACTTGCTTCTGGGTCTGCTCGCGATGGTGCTGCAGCGCTTCCTTGACTTCGTCGTTCTGCACCGCCCGCATCACCTTGGCCATGCCGCGCAGCCCAAGCTTCTCGGCATAGTAGATGTCCTGCAGGAAGTGCAGCATCAGTTCGTTCATGTCATTCATTCTTCGCTCCTGCGAGTTGGCGCTTCCTGCGCGTGGAGAGAAAAAACGGGACGGCTTTGCGAGTTGCCTTCGACCACGCAACCGTCACTGCGCTTGCGTCCGTTGCCGCGGCCGGCACGGCCGCCCTATGCTCGGGCGCCACGCACCCGAAACAGGAAACGCCATGTGCCGGCTGTTCAAGACTCAGGACCCCGCCACCTACCAGTGTGAAACCCGGCCGCTGCGCCTGCACGGCCACGCGACCTCGATCCGGCTCGAGACCGCGTTCTGGGACATCCTCGACGAGATCGCCGCGCGCGAAGGCATGCCGCTCGCCCGCTTCTGCGCCATCCTGCACGACGAAGTCGTTGAACAGCAGGGCGCGGTCGGCAACTTCGCGTCGTTCCTGCGCGTGACCTGCCTGCATTACCTGCGGCACAAGGACGTCTACCTGACGCAACTATCGGAAAAAACCTTGGTGTCGTAGCCCGGTACTACCTGCCGCCAAACGGCCCCGCCTAGCCTCGCCGCAACAAACGACTTGGCGGCGGAAACGGATGGCGGCACGGCTTTGCGCATGGATGTCGGCGATCGGGCTGGTGCCCGTCTTGGCGTGGGCGCAGTTCCCGACCGAGACGCCGAAACCGACGCCCGCCGCGCTGTTCCGCACCCAATGCGGCACCTGCCACGTGATCAACCCGGCCGACGGGCAGCGCCAAGGTCCGCCGCTGGCCGGCGTGATCGGCCGCAAGCCCGGCGCCGTCGAGGGCTACAAATACTCGGGCAATTACGCGAGCGCCGATTTCGTGTGGGATCCGCCGCACCTCGACGCCTATCTCACCAACCCGCAGGCGGTGATCCCCGGCAGCGTCATGGCGTACTGCCAAGCCAATGCGCAGACCCGCGCCACCATCATCGCCTATCTGCAGGAGCAGCACTGATGGCCCCCGCCAAAGCCGTCCACTCGATGATCCGCGTGCGGGACGAGGCGCGCTCGATCGAGTTCTACCGGACCGCCTTCGGGCTCGACGTCGCCGACCGCTACGACTTCGAGGGCTTCACGCTCGTCTACTTGAGCAACGCTGCCTCGCCGTTCGAAGTCGAGCTCACGGTCAACAAGGACCGCGACAAGCCGTACGAGCTGGGCGACGGCTACGGCCACCTCGCAGTGGTGGTGGACGACGTGGACGCGGAGCATGCCCGGGTGACGGCAGCCGGGCTGCCCGCGACGCCGCTGCGCGACTTCCAGCACGAGGGCCGCACGCTTGCGCGGTTTTTCTTCATGACCGACCCCGATGGGTACAAGATCGAAGTGATCCGCAAGGGCGGCCGGTTCGGCTAACGCGACCAGAAATTTCGGATGACCGCCAGCAGAGCGGCACCAACAGGAGGGCACGATGAGGACCGTCGACAAGCGAACCCAATTCAACCGGCGCACGATCCTGCGCGGCGGCGCCACCATCCTGCCCGCCGCCGCACTTGCCAGCGTCGGCGCCGGCATCACCGCCGAGGCGGCCTGGGCGCAGGAAGCCAAGTCTTTTACCCCGCACGTCATGGCAACGCTGGTGAAGGCGTCGCGCGACATCTACCCGCATGACCAGATCCCGGACTCGTTCTACGTCACCGCCGTCACCCCCTGGGACGACAAGGCGGCCGCGGACGACAAGTTCAAGGCGCTGCTCGTGGACGGCGTCGCCCGGCTCGACAGCGACGCGCGCGACCGGTTCGGGTCCGAGTACCTGCGCACCCCATGGGAAGCCGACCGCGTCCGCGTGCTGCAAGGCATCGAGCAGAGCGCGTTCTTCAAGAAGATCCGCAGCGACCTCGTGGTCTCGCTCTACAACCAGCCGGAAATCTGGCCGAAATTCGGCTACGAGGGACCGTCCGCCGAGTACGGCGGCTACCTGCACCGCGGCTTCGACGACATCGATTGGCTGCCGACGGCGTAGGCACGCGGCGAAAGCTTAACTCGGCAAGAAACGGCACCCCCGGGAGGGTTCGCATATGGCAACATTCGACGTGAACGACGACAGCGTGGTCTGCATCGTCGGCTCCGGCGCCGGCGGCGGCACGCTGGGCAACGAACTGGCGCAGAAGGGCATCAAGGTGGTGATCCTCGAGGCCGGGGAGCGCTATCTGCCGCAGGACTACGTCAACAACGAATGGGAAAGCTTCACCCAGCTCGCGTGGAAGGACATGCGCACCACGTCGGGGACGTGGCGCGTGTCGCGCGACTTCCCGAACCTGCCGGCCTGGATCGTCAAAGCGGTCGGCGGCTCCACCGTGCACTGGGCCGGCGCCTCGCTCCGCTTCGAGGAGCACGAGTTCAAGGTCCGCTCCACCTACGGCAACTTGCCCGGCGCCAACCTGCTCGACTGGCCCATCACCCTCGCCGACCTCGCGCCCTATTACGAGAAGGCCGAGTTCAAGATGGGCACGACCCGCACGAACGGCATTCCCGGACTGCCCGGCAACAACAACTTCAAGGTCATGGAGGCGGGCGCCAAGCGCGTAGGCTACAAGGAAGTCCACACCGGGCGCATGTCGATCAACAGCCAGCCGCGCGACGGCCGCGGCTCCTGCCAGCAGATCGGCTTCTGCTTCCAGGGCTGCAAATCCGGCGCCAAATGGTCCACCGCCTATACCGAGATCCCCAAGGGCGAGGCGACCGGCAACCTCGAGGTGCGCACCGGCAGCATGGTGCACAAAATCGAGCATGACAGCTCCGGCAAGGTCACCGGCGTGCTGTATTCCGACGCCGACGGGGCCATGCACCGGCAAAAGGCGCGCGTGGTCGCGGTGGCCGGCAACTCACTGGAGAGCCCGCGCCTGCTGCTCAACAGTGCCTCGCCGATGTTCCCCGACGGGCTCGCGAACAGCTCCGGCCAGGTCGGGCGCAACTACATGCGGCACATGACCGGCAACGTCTACGCGTCGTTCGAAAAGCCGGTGCACATGTATCGCGGCACCACCATGGCCGGCATCATCCGCGACGAGGCGCGTCACGACCCCAAGCGCGGCTTCGTCGGCGGCTACGAGATGGAGACGGTATCGCTCGGCGTGCCGTTCATGGCCGCCTTCGCCGACCCGGGCGGCTGGGGCCGTTCGTTCACCTCGATCATGGACGACTACTCGCATCTGGCCGGCATGTGGCTGATCGGCGAGGACATGCCGCGTGAAACCAACCGCATCACGCTCGACCCGACGGCCAAGGACAAGCAAGGCCTGCCGGTCGCGAGCGTCCACTTCGACGACCACGACAACGACATCGCCATGCGCAACCATGCGATTCAGCAGGGCTCGGCGGTCTACAATGCGGTGGGCGCCATCCGTATCATCCCCACCCCGCCCTACCCCAGCACGCACAACATGGGCACCAACCGCATGAGCGAGAAGCCGCGCGACGGCGTGGTGAACAAGTTTGGCCAGACCCACGACATCAAGAACCTGTTCGTCAGCGACGGCAGCCAGTTCACGAGCGGGGCGGCGTGCAACCCGACGCTCACGATCGTCGCGCTGGCGATCCGGCAGGCGGACACGATCGCTGGGATGATGGGCCGGCGGGAGGTCTGACGAGACCTCCTTCGCTTACCGCTCGCGCAGCAACCCCGACAGCGTCGCGAGCCGGCGGCTTTCCGTCATGCTGGCCGCGACCGCCAAGGCCGCTTCCAGCGCCCGTCGCCCGGCGGCCGCGTCGACCAGCACCGGGGCGCCGTCGAGGCACGAGGCCACGAACGCCTCGTGCTCGGCGGCCATGCTGTCATGTTCGGTCCAGCTCAGCTCCTCGCGCCGGTAGCCGCCGGTGCCGGGCAGCGGCAGGCCGCGTGCCTTGCCGATCATCACCAGCTTGCGGTCGACGAAGTTGGCCGAGAGATAGCCCTCCTCGGAAAACAGCCGCATGCGCCGCTCGGTCTTGAGCGAGATGCGGCTCGCGGTGATGGTCGCGACGCAGCCATTGGCGAACCGCACCCGCGCGTTGGCGATGTCCTCGTGCTCGCTGCTGACGGCGGCGCCGACCGCGTCCACGCTGCTGATCGGGCTGTCGACCAGCGACAGCACAAGGTCGAGGTCGTGGATCATCAAATCGAGGATCACCGACACGTCGGTCCCGCGCGGCTTGAACGGGGCGATGCGCGCCGCCTCGATGTAAAGCGGTCGGGTGATGCGGGACGAGATCGCCTTGTGCTCGGCGCTGTAGCGCAGCAGGTGCCCGACCTGCAGCACCCGTCCGGCCTGCTTGGCCAAATCCGCGAGTTCGTCCGCCTGCTCGAGCGTGGAGGCGATCGGCTTCTCGATCAGCACATGCCGCCCGGCCCGCAGCGCGTCGGAGGCGAGCCGATGGTGCACCTCGGCGGGGGCGGCGATGATCAGCGCGTCGGCCGCGTCCAGCAACGCCGGGAAGGCCAGCGCGGGGGCGCCGCCGGCTTCGCGGCCGACGGCGGCGGCACGCGCCATGTCCGGATCGAACAAGCCCGTCAGCTGCGCGCGCCCGCTCGCGGCGACCTTCATCGCGTGAAAGCGGCCGAAATGCCCGGCGCCGGCGATGCCGATTCGAAGCTGTCCCGCCATGAAGCGGGATGTATCAGCCGCCGGCGGCGGCGGCCAGAGCCGCGCATCGAGCAGGATCGTCACGGCCGAATCTGCCGCCCGGCACAATCTGCCGACCTGGTCGCCTGAATGTTTCCTTTTCCAACAATGCGGTAGCAATGGTCCGCCGCTTGCAGCCACGCTGCCGTGCAACCGCGCGCGGGAGAACAGACATG
Organism: uncultured Alphaproteobacteria bacterium; assembly: GCA_963752225.1. Taxonomy (GTDB): domain Bacteria; phylum Pseudomonadota; class Alphaproteobacteria; order Acetobacterales; family Acetobacteraceae; genus JBBROS01. Next base: position 60,078 of record CAVVXS010000009.1, read on the forward strand.
CTTGTAGGAGCCCTCGGCGTCGAGGCGGTCTCCGGACTCTACCAGGCCCTCAGAGGACATGGCGGCAACCAGGACGCCGCGCCGTTTCAGATACCCGGGATCGAGCCGGTCTCGCTGACCGCGCCGCAACCGCCGGACGGTGAAACCGCCATCAGCAAGGCGGCGTCGAAGGTCATCGCCGACCTGAAATCGCTGCTGCTGGGCGTGCAGGCGGCGAACGGCGATGGATCGTCCGGCGCAACCGATCCGGCAGCGGCTGCCGGACCGGCCAAGGCGGGCGGGCACCATCACCATCATCACCACGGTGGCGGCAGCGGGTCGGCGACGGCGACGTCCACTGCCACCACGGTATCTGCAACCGCAACCAACCAGTCCGATGCGGTCGAGACCGGGCTTGCGCAGCTGACGAAGGCGCTGTCCGCTTACACGCAACCGGCCCGTTCGACTGCGGCCTCGACCCAGTCGATCGCCTGACCGACCTCCGATCGGGCAAAATGCCCGGCCAGGCCGCCCGCCTGCCTCGCCGGCTAGATCGGGCTCGGCTGGCCCCGGGCTGCGCCCCCGTCGCACCCCGTTGCGCCAGGGTTGCGCCGGGAACACCGCCCCGGCATACCGGCGCTCGATTGCCGGAGACGCCTGCCCGCCATGATGTATTTCAGCCGCCTCAAGAGTGCTGCGATCCTCGCAGTCTGCGTGCTGGGCGTGCTGCTCTCGCTGCCGAATCTGTTCCCGGCGCCGGCCAGTTGGCTGCCGTGGCGCCAAGTGCGGCTCGGGCTCGACCTGCGCGGCGGCAGTTACTTGCTGCTGGAGGTGGACGCCGCCGCCGTGCTGAAGGAGCGGCTCGACAGCATCGCCGATGGCGCCCGTGCGACGTTGAACAAGGCGCGCCAAGCGGGCCAGCTGAGCGGCTCGAACCAGCCGCCGGTGGCGCAGCCGGCGCAGGAGCGGGTCGCCATCCGCCTCGCCGCCGGGCCGCAGCAGGACGAGGCGATCCGCATCCTGCGTGAGGCGGCGACGGCCGGGGGGGCCGCGCCGGACTACCAGGTCGCGGCCGAGGGCAACGATATCGCCCTCACGCTGCCGCCCAACGCCATGCGCGACCGGCTCAGCGGCGCCGTCACCCAATCGATCGAGATCGTGCGCCGCCGCATCGACGAGACCGGGGTGATCGACCCGCAGATCACCCGGCAAGGCGACAGCCGCATCGTCGTGCAGCTGCCGGGCATCGAGGACCCGAACCGCATCAAGGAGCTGTTGGGCAAAACGGCCAAGATGACGTTCCGGCTGCTGGACGAAAGCGCCAGTATGGCCGGCACGCCGCCGCCCGGGGTCGATTTCCTACCCGTCGAGGGGCAGCCGCAGCAGCGCGAGCCCGTGCGTCGCCGGGTCGAGGTGGACGGCGCCAACCTGACCGACGCGCGGCCCGGCCAGGACAGCCAGCGCGGCGGCGGTTGGGTGGTCAACTTCACCTTCGACAGCGTCGGCGCCCGGCGGTTCGGCGACGTGACGCAGGCCAATATCGGCAAGCGGTTCGCGATCGTGCTGGACGACAAGGTGATCTCGGCGCCGGTGATCCAGACCGCGATCACCGGCGGCCGCGGCCAGATCAGCGGCAACTTCACCGCGGCGTCGGCCAACAACCTGTCGGTGCTGTTGCGCGCCGGCGCCTTGCCGGCGCCCTTGACGGTGGTCGAGGAACGCAGCGTCGGGCCGGAGCTCGGTGCCGACAGCATCCGCGCCGGCGCCTTGTCGCTGGCGGTCGGGTTCCTGCTGGTGATCGGCTACATGGCCGTGTTCTATGGGCTGTTCGGCTGGTTCGCCAACATCGCCCTGCTGCTCAACCTGGTGCTGCAGATCGCGATCCTGTCCATGCTGGAAGCCACCCTGACGCTGCCGGGCATGGCCGGGATCCTGCTGACGTTGGGCGTCGCGGTGGACGCCAACATCCTGATCAACGAGCGCATCCGCGAGGAGGTGCGCAACGGCCGCACGCCGCTGAACGCGCTCGAAACCGGCTACCGCCGCGCCTTCGGCACCATCATCGACAGCAACGCGACCGCGTTCCTGGCGCATGTGATGCTGTTCATCTTCGGCTCCGGCCCGGTGCGCGGCTTCGCCGTCACCATCACCGTCGGCATCGTCACGACGCTGTTCACCGCGACGGTGGTGGCGCGGCTGCTGACGGTGCGGTGGTACGTGAGCACCAAACCTCAGCTGTTGCCGGTATAACGCCCATGTTCATCCGCCCGTTGCTCCGGCTGGTTCCGGACGACACCAAGATCCAGTTCATGCGCGGCCGCTTTCTGGGCCTCGCCACCTCGGCCATCCTGTCGACCGCTTCGGTGATCCTGTTCTTCTACCCGGGCCTGCATCTCGGCATCGACTTCCGCGGCGGCATCGTGATGGAGGTCCGCACCCAGGGACCGGCCGACTTCACCAAACTCCGCGCCGGCTTGGCCGCCGCACGCGCGCCGGAAGCCGGGCTGCAGCGGTTCGGGGCGGAGGACCAGGCGCTGATCCGGCTCGACCCGCAAGGGAGCGAGACGGCGACGCAGGACACGGTGACCCGGGTCCGCTCGGCGCTGGAGCAGGCGTCGCCCGGCTTGCGCGTGGTGCGCACCGACGCGGTCGGCGCCTCGGTCTCGTCCGAGCTGTTCCAGAACGGCATGCTGGCCCTCGGCATCAGCCTGCTGATGATCCTGGTCTACATCTGGTTCCGCTTCGAATGGCAGTTCGCGGTCGGAGCCGTGGTGACGCTGCTGCTGGACGTCACCAAGGCGATCGGCTTCCTGGTGGTGACGCGGATCGAGTTCGATCTGGTGATGGTCGCAGCCATCCTGACGGTGATCGGCTACTCCACCAACGACAAGGTCGTGGTGTATGACCGCATGCGCGAGAACCTGCGCAAATACAAGACAATGCCGCTGCGGCAGTTGATCGACCTCAGCATCAACGAGACGCTGAACCGCACGCTCGGCACCTCGATGACGGTGTTCCTGGCGACCTTGCCGCTGGCGTTGTTCGGCGGCGCGTCGCTGTCGGGGTTCGCGCTGATGATGCTGTTCGGCATCGTCGTCGGCACCAGCAGCAGCATCTTCATCGCCGCGCCCATCCTGCTGCTGCTGGGCGAGAACAAGCTGCGGCGCGACGCCCAGGCACCGGCGCCGGCGGGGGCGAAGAAGGCGTAATCCGGTTCAGGCGGCCGAGCGGGGTCGCTCGGCCTGCCCCGGTTCAGTTGTGCCGCGCGCGCCTCGAGCCCACGCCCGGATGGTCGGCTTCGGCCACGATGCAGGCCGACTCGTCGCCGGCGCTGCAAGCACCCTGGAGGAAGGCCAGCCTGGTGCGTGATCCGGCCGGCTGCGCCATCGCCCGCGTGGTCATCAGCGAGCGGGCTGCAATCGAGCCCAGGCTGGGACCGGCCCCCTCGGACCGGCCGGAAATGGTGGCGGCGGGATCTGGCGTCATGGCGACGTCGACCGAGTGCGGGTAATCGAAGTTTGCTCCGGTCGACGCGTCCACGGCGACGCCGACCAAGCCACCGATCAGGATGTTGCCGAAGGTCCAGCCGTTGAACGACGACGAGGCCGACGTCGTCGCCGTCTTGTAGCCGGGCTTGCTGCATGTCACGACGAGCGAATTGATGCTCTTGCTGACCGGCACGATGCTCGGTGTGGCGGCAATCGAGTTCAACGTGCTTCCACCGCGGTCCACCGAGCATGACGCGCCCTGGGGCGTCGAGTTCACCGCGACCGTCTGACTGGTTCCGTTGACGATCGTGGCGCAGCCGGACAGCAGCACCGCAGCAAGGCACACAAACAATCTCGCCAAGACTTCCTCCTGTGAAGTCCCGGCAAGCTATGGTCGTGCGCGCGGCCAATCTAGTCGTTTTATGTAAGCAACGGTCGTGCTCTAACCCCGGTTGCCCGACCAGACCACCTGATACAGCGCGACGATCTCGTCCGCGTTCGGCACTCGCGGGTTGTTGGCGGGGCTGCCGGACGCCAGCGCCTGCTCGGCCATCAACGGCAGCTTCGCGTCCCACGCCGCCTTGTCGATGCCGAAGCCACCCGGCGTCGGCACGCCGAGGTCGCGGTTCAACGCCACCAGCCCCTCGGCCAGCTTCTCCGCCGCGGCCGCGTCCGGGTCGTCCGAAGCGGCAAAGCCGATCGTGCGCGACGCTTCGGCATAGCGCGCCTCGGCCGCTTCCAAGCCGAACCGGGTGATCGCCGGCAGCAGCATCGCGTTCGATAGCCCATGCGGCACGTGGAAATGCGCGCCGATCGGCCGCGACATGCCGTGCACCAGCGCCACAGACGCGTTGGTGAAGGCGATGCCGGCCAGCATGGCGCCCAGCATCATGGCTTCCCGCGCCGCCCGATTGTCCGGCTCCGCATAGGCGGTGCGCAGGTTCAGGCCGATCAGCCGCATCGCCGCCAGGGCCTGCGTGTCGGAATAAGGGTTGGCCCGGCGCGACACGTAGGCCTCCAGCGCATGCGTGAGGCTGTCGACGCCGGTGTCGGCGGTGATCCGCTTCGGGACGGTGAAGGTCAGCTCGAAATCGACGATGGCGGCCAGCGGCAACGCGCCCATCCCGGCGATCAGCATCTTCTCACCGCGCTCGGTGTCGGTGATGACGGTGAACCGGGTGGCCTCGCTACCCGTGCCCGCAGTGGTCGGGATGGCGATCACCGGCAACCGGGCGTGGTCGGCGGCGAACGGGACCTTGAAGTCGCGCATTTGGGCGGCGGGGTTCTTGCTGCGTCCTTCGGCAAGGATCGCCATCGCCTTCGCGGTGTCGATCGGCGACCCACCGCCGAAGCCGACGAGACAGTCGTAGCACCCGCCAGCCAGCGTCGCGACGCCCGCCTCGATGATGCTGTCGGTCGGCTCCGGCACGGTGTCGCTGAAGACACCCGGCCGCAGCCCGGCCGCTTCGAGCGGCTCGAGGCAGCGGCGCACCAGCCCGGACGTGACCATATACGGGTCGGTCACCACCAGCGGCCGCGTCAGGCCCAACGCCGCCAGCACCTCGGCCACTTGCGCCACCGCGCCGCCGCCGACCCGCATGATGCGCGGCGAAACCAGCGGCGCGATCATGGGGCAGCCACGGCGGCGCCTGCCGCTCGACGCTCGGCATAAAGCGCGAGGCGTTGCGCGGCCTTGGGCGGCGCGTCGTGCACCTCCGCCAGATTGGCGGCGTCCGGCAGTTCCTCGGCGCGGTGGCAGGCGGACAAGTGGGCGGCTTCGATCGGGCGCAAGGCAGGATCCTCGGTGCGGCAACGGTCGATCACGAACGGGCAGCGGGTGTGGAAGCGGCAGCCGGGCGGGATATTGGCCGGGCTCGGCACATCGCCGCCGGGCACCTGGCGGGCCAGTCGCCGATGCGGATCGGGGCGCGGAATCGCCGACAGCAGCACGCGGGTATAGGGGTGGCGCGGGTTGGCGAACACCTGTGCCTTGGGCCCGATCTCGACGATGCGGCCCAGGTACATGACCGCGACCCGGTCGGCGACGTGCTTCACCACCGCGAGGTCGTGCGCGATGAACAAATAGGATAGGCCGAGCCGCCCCTGCAGGTCCTTCAGCAGGTTCACCACCTGCGCCTGGATGCTGACGTCGAGCGCCGAGACCGGCTCGTCCAGCACGATCAGCGCCGGCTCCACCGCCAACGCCCGGGCAATGCCGATCCGCTGCCGCTGGCCGCCGGAGAACTCGTGCGGGTAGCGCGCGCCCTGATAGGGTTGCAGGCCGACCAACTGCAGCAGCTCGGCGACCCGGGCGCGCCGGGCGGCAGCGTTGCCGATCTCGTGCACCACCAGCGGCTCCTCGAGGATCTGGCCGACGGTCATGCGCGGATTGAGGGAGGCGAACGGGTCCTGGAACACGATCTGCATCCGCCGCCGCAGCTTTCTGAGCGGCGCGCCACCGAGCGTGGTGATATCCTGGCCCTCGAACCACACCGTGCCGGCCGACGGCTCGATGAGCCGCAGCACCAGGCGCGCGGTCGTGCTCTTGCCGCAGCCGCTTTCGCCGACCAACGCCAGCGTTTCGCCGCGGCCCAGCTTGAAGCCGAGCCCGTCCACCGCCCGCACCGTGCCGACGGTCCGCGACATCACCAGGCCGCGGGTCATGGGGTAGTGCTTGGCCAGGCCGTCCACCTCCATCAGCGGCCCACTCACGCCGCCAGCTCCTCGACCGGGGCGCGGATGCAAGCGGCGCGGTGGTCCTCCCCGCCATCGCGTGCGAGTTGCCGCAGCGGCGGGTCGACCTTCTTGCAGGCGTCGGCGGCGAACACGCAGCGCGGGTGGAAGCGGCAGCCATCGGGCAAGGCGAACGGCGCCGGCACGGTGCCCTCGATCGCCAGCAGCCGCTCCCGATTCTCTTCGATCTTGGGAATGCTGCCGAGCAGGCCGAGCGTGTAGGGGTGCTGCGGGTCGTCGAAGATCGCCGTCCCGCCGGTCCGCTCCACCACCCGGCCCGCATACATGACCGCGACCTCGTCGGCCATCTCGGCGACCACGCCGAGGTCGTGGGTGATCAGCACAATCGCCATGCCGGATTGCTGCTGCAGATCGCGCAGGAGGTCGAGGATCTGCGCCTGCACCGTGACGTCGAGCGCCGTGGTCGGCTCGTCGGCAATCAGCAGCTCGGGATCGCAGGACAGCGCCATCGCGATCATCACCCGCTGCCGCATGCCGCCGCTCATCTGGTGCGGGTAGTCCTCGAATCGCCGGGCCGCGGAGGGGATGCGGACGCGATCGAGGGCGGCGATCGCCCGGGCTTTCAGCTCGGCCTTCGACGCACGCCGATCATGGGCGCGCATCGCCTCGGTGATCTGGTCGCCGACGGTGAAAACCGGGTTCAGGCTGGTCATCGGCTCCTGGAAGATCATCGCGATCCGGCTGCCGCGGATGTCGCGCATCGCGGCGGGCGGCAAGGTCAGCAGGTCGCGGCCTTCGAACATGACCCGCCCTTGGGCGATGCGGCCCGGCGGCGGCACCAGGCGCATCACCGAAAGCGACAACATCGACTTGCCGCAGCCGCTTTCGCCGACGATGCCGAGCGTCTTGCCCTTGTCGACGCTCAGGCTGACCCCGTCCACCGCCGCGACCTCGCCATTGGCGCCGGAGAAGACGGTGCGCAGATCCTCGATCTGCAGGAGTGGACTATTCATGGCTCAATGATTTCGATCAAAGACCCGAAGCGGCGGAAGTCGGCAGCGTTGAACGTCAAGAGGCGGGTTTCTCCATAAGCGAGCATCGTCGCCACGATATTGGCGTCGTGGACTTGCTTGCCGCCGAAGTCAGCGGATTGGCCGAGCATCCTGAACTTGTCCCAAACAAGCTGGCCATCCTCCAATACTTTGAACAATCGCAAAAAGCTGGCGCCCGCCTGTACGGCCTCGGCAACCGGCACGGCCCGAGCCCATAGTTGCGGCCGGGTCATGACCGCAATGTACTCGCGGACGACTTGTCGACTGATTGCCACCCGTCCAGGGATCGTCAACTGAATGAGAGCCGTCTGCGCCCGCATGTTCTCCGGAGACGAAGTCGCCGTTGCGTGGACTAGAACGTTTGTGTCGACAAAACTCACCTTCCGTCGTCACCATAGAGATCGGAGCGACCAAGCCTCATCGTCTCCGGCCAAGGTCCGACGTCGAACGCAGGTAATACAAGTGAACCAATCGGCTTCGACTGGCTCACATCGTCCGTCACCTCGATTTTCGCCGTGTGCTCACCGACCGGGAGGCGCTCGGAGATCGATATGCTGCCATCGGCATGAACGAGAATGCGAGTCGTGATGACTGCCATATCGCGCCTCGCCCCTCCCCAGCGTTGACGGGCTTACGAGCGGTAATCGGGCCGGTCGTTCTCGATCAGCCGCAAGCAGCTCTCCCACATGAAATCGTAGCGGGACGGGTCGCCGTCGCCCTCGAACTGCTGCGCGGTGTGCTCGCAGACTTCCTTCGACGGGATGATCAGCTCGCAACCGCCCGACAAGGCGGCGACCTGCGCCTGGCAGGCGCGCTCGAGGTAGTAGATGTTGCTGAACGCCTCTGGGATCGTCCGCCCAGCGCACAGCAGGCCGTGATTGGCAAGGATCATCGAGTTCATGCGTGCCGAGGTCGGCGACCAGCCGCTCGCGCTCGTCCAGTTCCAGCGCGATGCCCTCATAGCCGTGATAAGCCAGCTTGCCGTAGAATTTCAGCGCATGCTGACTGATCGGCAGCAGGCCCTGCTTCTGCGCCGCCACCGCCATGCCCGCGGCGGTGTGGGTGTGGATCACGCAGGCCAAGTCCTCGCGCGCCATATGGATGGCAGAGTGGATGGTGAAGCCGGCGGCATTGACCCGGCGCGACGACTGGTTGCCGTCCTCGACGACGTTGCCGTTCACGTCAATCTTGACCAGGTCGGACGCCCGCATCTCGTGGAACATGCGGCCATACTGGTTGATCAGGAAGTGGTGCTCCGGCCCCGGCACCCGGGCGCTGATGTGGGTGTAGATCAGGTCGGTCATGCGGTAATGCGCGACCACACGATACAGCGCGGCAAGGTCGACGCGGACCTTCCATTCGGCCTCGGAAACGCCAGACAAGGCGGCGGGCGGTGTGGCGACGTTCATGGCGGATCTCCTGCGATCGGGTGCGGCTGATGTTCGACCCGTCACCGGCGGGGGTCAAGCAAGCGACGTGCCTGCGGCGCCGAACAACGCAACGGTGTTCGGCCTCGCGGCGCGATTAAGGGAGACGGGGCCGGCTCCGCCGCGCGCTCAGGAGCGGACGCCGCTCAACTCCTCGATCCGCCAGGTGACGTCGGCCCGGCTTTCGCCGTTGGCGAGGTGCGTCACCACCTGCCGCTGCAGCGCGATGCCGGTGCGCGCGTCGATCCAGTGCAGCGTCTCGGCCTGCACGTTGGGCCGTCCGAACGCATCGTGCTTGACCATCCGCACCAGGATCGTGCGGCGCGGACCGGACCGCAGCATCAGCACGGGGTTGGCCACGTGCTCCGCCGTCACCCGGCCCCAAAGACCGGCGCGCGTATCCTCGAACGACGCCATCGCGCCGACCGGGCCGAGCAGGACGTCGCGCATCGCCGCCCGTTCCGCCGGCGTGCCGCCGCGATAGCGCCCCGAGCCCCAAAATCCCGCCAGATAGCGCCATTCCTTGCCGCGCCACGACACCACGCAGACTTCCGGATCGTCAGGGTCGGCGCCGAGGAAGCGGGCGGTCAGGCCGTCTCGCAGTTCTGCGGTGCCGCCCGCCTCGCAGGCCGGCATCGCTTGCAGCACCACCCCGCTGGCGGTCGGGATGGGGGCCGGCTCGGCGGCCGCATCCGCCGCCGCTTGCGCCCTGACCGCCGCCGCGTTCTGGCAGCCGGCCAGCACCAGCGCCACCGCCAAGCCAACCCCGAGGCGGCCGATCGCTCCTGCCGACGGACGGCCGAAGGGGCGGTAACCACGCTCAGGTAATTTCATCATGTCGTGCCCTTACCATATGACAACGCTCCAGTAATAGACTTGACGAGGCGAGATTGGCGTCGCGAATCGGCCGGACGTTGCGCCGTCGCGAGTCGGATGGAGTGCGTCTCTCCCGCCGCCCGCCGCCCGAGTTGACCGGCGGGGCCGTTCGCCGCTCCATGGCGCCTGTCGGCAGGGTTCGAGAAGGGGCGATGCAGCGCGAGATAGAAGCGGAGGCGGCGATCCGCACCGCGTTCGGTGACCTCCAGGCCGGCCGTTTCGCAGCGGCGCGGGACGCCGCCGCGCCGTGGACAACGACGCCGGCCGCCGCCCTCCTGCATGCCTTGGGCCGGGCGGGTGCGGGAGATGTCGAAGGCGGCGCCGTGGCGCTGGCCGCGGTCGCCGCGGCGCATCCGGCCGCGCGGCATCCGGCGCTCGACTTGTGCGACCTGCTGAGCCGGCAGGGCGCGCCGGTGACGCCGCATCTCCAGGCGGCGATCGCGCATCGGCCGAACGACCCGGCCCTGCACGGCGCGCTCGGGACCGCGCTGGCCGAAAGTGGACCGATCGAGGACGCCGTCGCGGCGTTCCGCCGGGCCGCCGAACTGTCACCCGGTGACGCCGCGTCGTGGTCGAACCTCGGGAAGGCGCTGGCTGCGGCCGGTCAGTTCGACGCGGCCGAACGGGCCTTTGCCAGCGCCGCCTCCTTGGCACCGCACGACGCGCAGCTCACGCTGAACCACGCCGTCGCTCGGCTCAAATTCGGACGCCTGGCCGACGGTTGGCCGTTGTTCCGCGCCCGTCACGCCCTGCCGAACCGCCCGCCGCCCTTGGCCGGCCCGGAGTTGCGCACGCCCGACGGCGTCGCCGGGCGGACGGTGCTGTTGGTTCACGACGAAGGGCTCGGCGACACGCTGCAATTCCTTCGCTATGCGCCGATGCTGGTTGCGCGCGGCGCCCGGGTGCTGACCGCCGCGCCGCCGCCGCTCGTGCGCTTGCTTCGGGCGAGCGGGATCGACGTCGCGGAGGGCGAAACCGCCTATGACGCGTGGATCCGGATCCCGGATCTGCCCGGTTTGTTCCGCACCACGATGGCGACGATCCCGCCGCCGCTGCGGCTCAGTCCCGGCTCGGCGGCGACGGCCCGGTGGCGCCACCGATTGCCGGCCGGACGCCGGGTTGGCGTCGTCTGGGCCGGCGCCGCACGCCGGCACGATCCGGCGGCGGCCGCGACCGACCGGATCCGCAGCATCGGCGCCGGGCGACTCGCGCCGTTGCTCGCCATTCCGGGGATCACCTGGGTGAGCCTGCAATATGGTCAGCCGGCGCCGCCCGGCGTGATCGACCCCATGCCGGACGTGGCCGACCTCGCCGACACGGCCGCGATCATCGCCGAACTCGAGCTGGTCGTCAGCGTCGACACCGCGGTCGCCCACCTCGCCGCCTCGCTCGGCACGCCGGTGCTGCTGCTCGACCGCTACGACAATTGCTGGCGCTGGCTGAGCGGGCGGAGCGACAGCCCCTGGTATCCCGGCACGCTGCGGATCCTGCGCCAGCCGTCACCGGGCGACTGGACGAGCGTGCTCGAAGCGGCCGCAGCGGCCTTGCGGGCCTAGCCGATCTGCCGCAGCCTTCGTCGCCATGACCCATCGCCTAATCGACCTGTCCGTGCCGCTCCGCGCCGGCATCGCGAGCGACCCGCCGCACATGCTGCCGGCCGTCGACTACATCGACCATCACGAATCGGCGCCGCAGATCGCCGAGTATTTCGGCGTGCGCGTCGACCAATTGCCGGAAGGCCAATACGCCGCCATGGAACGCTGCACCATCAGCAGCCACAACGGCACCCATGTGGACGCGCCGTATCATTACTTTTCCCGCATGGACGAGGCGGTCACGCCCGGCGGCGTGCCGTCGATTCGGATCGACGAAGTTCCGCTGGAGTGGCTGTATCAACCGGGCGTCAAGCTCGACTTCCGCGACCGGCCCGACGGTCATCTGGTGCAGCCGGCCGAGATCGAAGCCGAGTTGGCGCGGGTCGGTCACACGCTGCAGCCGCTCGAGATCGTGCTCGTCAACACCCGCGCCGGGTCGCGCTATGGCGAGGCGGATTACGTCGACACCGGCTGCGGCATGGGCCGCGCCGCGACGCTGTGGCTGACCGAGCACGGCGTCAGAGTGGTCGGCACCGATGCGTGGAGCTGGGACGCGCCGTTCAGCCACACGCGCCGCCGGGTGCAGGAGACGGGTGACGCCGGGCTGATCTGGGAAGGGCATCGTGTCGGACGGGACCGCGCCTACTGCCAGATCGAGAAGATGCATAATCTCGAGGCCCTGCCGCCCGACGGGTTCGTCGTGTCGGCATTCCCGGTGAAGCTCCATCGCGGCTCCGCCGGCTGGACCCGGGCGGTGGCGATCCTACCCGGCTGAGGCGTCCGCGAGACCGCGCCAGACCCGAATGGCCTGCACGGTGTCGGCGACGTCGTGCACGCGCACGATCCGCGCGCCCCGGTCGAGGGCGAACAGGGCTGCGGCGACCGAGCCGGACACGCGCGCCGCCGGGTTCGGCTCGCCGGACAGCATGCCGATGGTCGCCTTGCGCGAGATGCCGGCCAGCAGCGGGCAGCCCAACCCGAGCAGCAACGGCAGGCGGCGCATGAGGTCGAGGTTATGGCTGGCGGTTTTGGCGAAGCCGAAGCCGGGGTCGAGCATGATGTCGCTCCGCCGCACCCCGGCCGCGACGGCAGCGTCGACACGGGCGTGCAGCTCGGCACCGACCTCGGCGGCAACGTCGCCGTAGCGGGCAAGGCTCGCCATCGTGGCCGGCGTGCCGCGCATGTGCATCAGCACGACGGGGCAGCGGCGGGCGGCCACCAGCGGCAAGGCGGCCGGGTCATGTGTCAGCGCCGTGACGTCGTTGACGATCAGCGCTCCGGCGTCGAGCGCCCGCTCCATCGTTCCGGCATTGCGGGTGTCGACCGACACGACGGCGCCGGATCGGGCAAGTGCCGTGATCACCGGCAGAATGCGCGCTTGCTCTTCCGCCGCGGTGACCGGGGCGGCGCCGGGCCGGGTGCTTTCCCCACCGACGTCGAGCACTCCGGCGCCGTCCGCCAACATGCGCTCCCCGGCCGCAATGGCCCTTACCGCCTCGAGATGGCGGCCCCCGTCGCTGAAGCTGTCCGGGGTGATGTTCAGCACGCCCATGACCAAAGGACCGCGGCCGAGGCCAGCCCAATCCGGTGCCGCCACTGACAGGCGTTCGACTTCCTCGCGCGGCGCGTCGGCAACCGGCATCACATGGCCGTTCAACCGCACAAGGGTGAACGCCGCAGGGCCGCCGGCCAGTGGGACGGCGCACCCTGCGGCCACGGCGGCCCGGGCATCGGCCCCATGCAGCAAGCCAAACGGTTCGATCATCGGCTCGAGTTGAGGTTGGGTCGGCGGCAAGGACGATTGCTGCGGCGCCGGCATCGGGCAAAAGAAAGGGCCGGTCCCTTGCAGGACCGGCCCTTCTACAATCAGCCGGGCTGTGGCGCGGGACCAAGCCCTCCGGGGGTCGGCGCCGGCCACCCGCTGGTCGGAACAGAGGCGCGCCGGCTTTCGGCAGCGGGCTCGTCGACGACCTTCTTGATCACCGGGTCACCCCGCAGCACGGTGCGAATATCGTCACCGGACAGCGTCTCGTATTCCAGCAGGCCACGTGCCAGCCGGTGCAGCTCCTCAAGGTTCTCGGTCAGCAGCTTCTTGGCGCCAGCATAGGCGGCGTCGATGATCATCTTGACCTCGGCGTCGATCTCCCGCGCGGTCGCTTCCGAGACGTTCTTAGCCTGCGTGACGGAGTGGCCGAGGAACACCTCCTGGCTGTTGTCGCCATAGGCGATCATGCCGAGCTTGTCGCTCATGCCCCACTCGGTGACCATCGTGCGGGCGATGTTGGTCGCCTGCTTGATGTCGCCAGCGGCACCGTTGCTGACCTTGTCCGGTCCGAACACGAGCTCTTCGGCAACCCGGCCGCCCATCGCCATTTTCATCCGGGCCAGCAACCGAGCCTTGTTCTCGCTCAGCCGGTCGCCCTCGGGCAGGCTCATGACCAAGCCCAACGCACGGCCGCGCGGGATAATCGTCGCCTTGTGCACCGGGTCACATTCCGGGTCGTTGATGGCGCACAAGGCATGGCCTGCTTCGTGATAGGCCGTCATCCGCTTCTCGCCCTCGCTCATCACGAGGCTGCGGCGCTCGGCGCCCATCATGACCTTGTCCTTGGCGCTCTCGAACTCGCTCATGGCGACGACCCGCTTGGTCAGGCGAGCGGCAAGCAGGGCCGCCTCGTTGACCAGGTTTGCCAGGTCAGCGCCGGAGAAGCCCGGGGTGCCGCGAGCGATCACCTTGGGGTCGACGTCACTTGCCAGCGGAACCTTACGCATGTGCACGCGGAGGATCTTCTCCCGGCCGTTCACGTCCGGGTTCGGCACCACGACCTGCCGGTCGAACCGGCCGGGACGCAGCAGCGCCGGGTCGAGCACGTCGGGACGGTTGGTGGCGGCGATGAGGATCACGCCTTCATTGCTTTCGAACCCGTCCATCTCGACCAGCATCTGGTTGAGGGTCTGCTCCCGCTCGTCGTTGCCGCCGCCCAACCCGGCGCCACGATGACGTCCGACCGCGTCGATCTCATCGATGAAGATGATGCAGGGCGCGTTCTTCTTGCCCTGCTCGAACATGTCACGCACGCGGCTCGCACCCACGCCCACGAACATCTCGACGAAGTCCGAACCGGAGATCGTAAAGAACGGAACGTTGGCTTCGCCAGCGATGGCCCGCGCCAACAAGGTCTTGCCGGTGCCGGGCGGTCCGACGAGCAGCACGCCCTTCGGGATCTTGCCGCCGAGGCGCTGGAACTTCTGCGGGTCCTTGAGGAACTCCACGATCTCCTGCAGCTCGCCCTTGGCCTCGTCGATGCCGGCGACGTCGTCGAAGGTGACGCGGCCCTGCTTCTCGGTCAGCATCCGCGCGCGGCTTTTGCCGAAGCCCATTGCGCGGCCACCGCCCGATTGCATCTGCCGCATGAAGAACACCCACACGCCAATCAGCAGCAGCATGGGGAACCAGCTCAGCAGCACGTGCACCAGCGGATTCTCGCTGTCCTCGGGCTTGGCGATCACGCGGACACCCTTGTCCGTCAACCGGCCGACGAGCTGCGGATCTTCCGGGGTGTAGGTCTGGAACGTCCGGCCGTCGGTCAGTTGACCCGAAACCGTGCGGCCCTGGATGACCACGTCACGAACGCGTCCGCCGTTCACCTCACCGATGAAGTCGGAATAGGCCACCTGCGTCGCGGCGCGCTGCGTTCCGCCCGGCTGGAAGAGGTTGAACAGGACAACGAGCAGCAGGGCGATAATGACCCACAGCGCGAGGTTTCGTCCAAAATTGCTCATCATTTGTTCCCAGTGGTCCTAGTCCTGTCCCACGCTCGGCACCCCACGGCGCCCTTACGTGTCAGTGACATGGGGTGCCCTAACCCCATGTGCATCCCCCGCCCGTTCAGGCGCAAACGCGCACGCCGAACGGCTGACCCGCAAGTGGGCGGGCCGGGCGGAATTCAACCCGGACGCTAGGACAGGTCTCAGCGTCGGGATAGAGTATACGCTCAAGAGCTAACAAATCTTTATCCGGGCGCAAGCAAGGCAGCGACCTCAGGATACAAGATGGAAGCTTGGTCCTACGGTGCAAGCGCGCCGGCTCATCCCTGGTTCCAAGGACGGCGCCGGGAACGGTCGAGCCGAGGACGAAACGCCCGTCCCAGCACGCTCCGGCGGTGGCCGCAACCGGCGGCGTCGTCGCCGCAGGCTCCCGCCCGGCCAGACCGGCCCGGACCTGCACCCCGTGCAGCGTGCCCGACCCGGCCTGGGCCAGCCGGGCCACGGCGGCCGGAGCGGGCGGATGGGGCCGCCCCGAAATCGTCCAGATCAGCGCGGACCACGCGGCAGGCGACAGCGTCCCGTCGATGCGCGCGTATCCACCCGGCAGGATGCTGACGACGCGCGCCAACTCGGCGCCGAGTTCCGCTTCGGCGAGCGAGCGGCGCCGTCCGGCCTCGTCGGCCCGCGCGGCCGCCCCGGGGTCGGCGGGGCGCTGCCGCAATGCACCCCGGGCCGTCCGCGGATCGCGGTTGCCGGGGTCCTCGACCCACTCAACGCCGGCTTGGCGCAAGGTCGCCCGCAATCGGTCCGGATCGATCCCGAGCAGCGGGCGCAGGATGCGGGCCGGGCCGCGCCAGGACACCGCTGCCATGCCGGCGAGACCGGACCGCCCGCTGCCGGACGCTGCGCGCAGTTGGACGGTTTCGATCTGGTCCTGCCGATGGTGCGCGACCAGCAGGTCGGGCCGTCCATGCTCGCGGCAAAGCTGGAACAACGCCTCGTATCGGGCGGCACGGGCGCGGGACGCCAAGCCCGCTCCAGTCCGCAAGCCGGGGATCGCCACGATCACGGCCGGGATGCCGAGGGTCCGCAGCCGATCCTGCGTCAGCGCCGCTTCGTCGTGCGACTCCCGGCGCAAGCCGTGGTCCACGATCACGGCCAGCGGTTCGCCCCAGTGCCGCAGCAGGAATGCGAGCGCCATGCTGTCGGCCCCGCCCGACACGCCGACCACGACCTTGCGGTCCCGCGCGAACGGGCCGAGCGGCGCCATCAATTCCCCGAACTCGACCCCGGTGATCGGGGCCGGAATCGTCAGCGGCAGCCGCCGCGTCCGCGCAATGCCGCGGCGGCTTCGCGCAAGTCGGGGCGGACCGACGGGAACTCCGCCCGCATCTTGTCCAGGCTGGCGCAGGCGGCCCGCTGGTCGTTGAGCGCCAGCAACGCGTTGGCAACCCCAAGCAGCGCGTCCGGCGCCCGCGGTCCGGTACGCGCCCGGTTGTAGGCGTCGTCGTACGCGATCGCCGCGCCCTGGAAGTCGCGCCGTCCGGTCAAGGCCTGCGCCAACAGGAACTGCGCGTCCCCGGTGCGCGGCCCGCGCCCGGCGGCGAGCACCTCGCGCGCCGCCGCTTCGGCCATCGCGTAGTCGCGCCGGGCGAGTGCGGCGTTGCCTTCCTGCATGGCGAGTTCGGGCGGGCGCCGGGCCACGGGGGGCGCGGTGTCGCCCGGTGGCGGCCGGCTTGAGGGACCCGGCGACGCCGCGCCCGCGTTCTGCTGCCGGAAGCCAAGGTCGCCGATCTGCTTGGCGAGATCGTCCTGCGCCCGGCGGTTGGCGTTCGCCTGCTCGTCCAACTGGCCGCGCAGCCGCCTGACCTCTTCCTCGAGACTGGTCACACGATCCAGCAGCTGCGCCGATAGCTCGTTGCCGCCACCAACGCCGCCGCCGCGCGGCACCGGTGCCGGCAACCCGCCGCCCCGCTGCAACTGCAATTGCTGCAGGTCGCGCCGCAGTTCCAGAATCTGGTTCTGCAGCGTGATCCCTTCGCGGCTGTCGACCTGCTGCGCCGCCGCCGGGACCACGACCGGGCCCGACAGCAGCAGCGCGGCGAGCAGCGACGCACGGACCCCGACCGGTCGCGGCAACGGCATCGAGATCAGCGCACCGACGTCACGGCGTTCCGGTTCTGCGCATAGGCCTGCTCATCCGAACCCAGCGCGGTCGGCCGCTCCTTGCCGTAGCTGATGGTGGTGATGCGGGCCGAGGACACGCCGCGAGCCACCAGATAGTCACGCGCGGCATTGGCCCGGCGCTGCCCGAGTGCCAGGTTGTATTCGGCGGTGCCGCGCTCGTCGCAATTGCCGGCCATCTGCACGCTGACCTGCGGGAACCGGGCCATCCAGGCGGATTGGCGGTCGAGCGTGGTGCGCGCTTCGCTGCTGAGGTTCGAGCTGTCGAGGGCATAGAACACCCGATCGCCGACATTGGCGACTAGGTCTTCCTGGCTGCCGGGCGTCACGCCGCCATTGGTGGCGAGGCCGCCGGAACCGGTCGCCGCCCCGGTGCTGTCCTTGTCCGAACAGGCTCCGAGCATCGCCAGGGCGGCCATCAGGCCGATGACTTTCCAGTTCATCCGCGAATCCTTTCCGTTTCGGGGCCAATCCCCTTGACACGTATTTCGCGCGATACGCCGCGCTTTCACATGGGTCAACCCAGTATTGCCGAATACGGAGACGATTATCACGCTAGTAACGGTGACCACGCAGGGTCGGAGGCGTCGGTCGGGGTGGTGACCGGGCGCTCGTTGAAGCCGGTGATGTCGATCGACACCAAGCGAGACGAGAAGCCGCTGCCTGTGCGGTCCCGGGCCGGGCTTTCGCGGTAGAACATCAGCACGCGGCCGTTGGGCGCAAAGGTCGGTCCCTCCACCGAGAAGCTTTCCGACAGGATGCGCTCGCCGGAGCCGTCGGGGCGCATCACGCCGATTGCAAACGTGCCGCCGTTCAGCCGTGTGAAGGCGATCAGGTCGCCGCGCGGCGACCACACCGGCGTCGCATAGCGGCCGCGGCCGAAGCTGATGCGCCGCACGCCGGCGCCGGACGGGTCCATGACATACAGCTGCTGGTCGCCGCCGCGGTCGCTGTTGAACACGATCTGCGTCCCGTCCGGGCTGTAGCAGGGGCTGGTGTCGATCGCGCCCGAGTTCGTCAGCTTGCGCGTGCCGCCGCCGCCCAGCCCCACCGTCACGATGTCGGACCCGGCGCCGCGCGCCACCGACATGATGATGGAGTTGCCGTCCGGGGCGAACCGCGGCGCGAACGTCATCCCTTCGAAGTCACCGAGGATTCGTTGCTGCGCGGTGCCGAGATTGAAGGTGTAGACCCTCGGCTTGTTGTTGTTGAACGACATGAACACGACCTCGTCCCGGGTCGGGTGGAAGCGCGGCGTCAGCGCCAGCCACGAGCCGTCGGTGAGGAAGCGGTTGTTGTCGCCGTCCTGGTCCATGATCGCCAGCCGCTTGATCCGGCGATCGCGCGGCCCGGTGCCGGCGATGTAAACGATGCGGGTGTCGAAATACCCCTTCTCGCCCAGCAGCCGCTCATAGATCACGTCGCTGATGATATGGGCGATGCGGCGCCAATTGGCCTGCGTCGTGGTGTAGGCGGTGCCCTGGATCTGCTGCCCCGGCAGCACGTCCCACAGCCGGAACTCGACACGCACGCTGTTGCCGCCGCCCTCGACCCGGCCGGTGACGAGCGCCTGCGCGCCGGCCGTCTTCCAGATGCCGAAGTTCGGCGTGTCGCCGGCGTCGGGCGCGGCGGACGTGCCGACCGGGCGGAACAGGCCGGAGCGGCCGAGGTTGTTGACGATCACCCCGGCGATCTCGACGCCGAGGCCGGTGCCGGTGAAGTTCGGGATCGCGATCGGGATCGGGGCGGTGCGGGCGCGGTCGACCGTGATCTCCGGCTGCTGATTGCCGGAGCCGACACTTTGAGCGGACGCGGGCAAGGACGAGACGAGCGGCACGGCGGCGATGCCGGCGGCAACGAGGCCGCGACGGCCGATTTGGGACGAGGTCATACAAGGTCTCCCATCAGGGACGGAACGTGATTTCGAAGGTGTGGTTGGACCCCTTCATGCTCGGCGGCAACGGAAGGGTGGCGCATTGGGCGCTCAGCGCCGCCCGCACGGCACGCTCGGCGAAGGCGCGGCCGGCTGGGCTGGTTGGCGCCTGCAGGATGCGGGCGTCGCGGATGGTGCCGCCGCTGTCGGTGGTGATCTCCAGCCGGGCGGTAAAGGTGGCGAAGTCCTTGGCGCCGGTGTCGCCGGTCCAGCACTCGCGGATGCGGTCGCCGATCGCGCCCCGTGCCTGCGCGCTCAGTTGCGCGTTCTCGGCGCCGGAGGGGCTGCCGCCGCCGGGCGCGCCGCCGCGCGGCGAATTGGCGGCAGCGGTGCGGGACGGCTCGCTTTGCGCCTGCTGCCGCCGCAGCCGGTCGAGCGTGCTTTCAAGCGCCTTGCTGTCCGCCGGCGGCTTTGCAGGGGTGGGCGGGGTGCTGGCGCTGGGAGCCGGGGACGGGGCCGGCGGAACCGGGACGGGCGGCGTCGGCGCAGGCCGCGGCGGGGGCGGCACCGGCGGCGGCGGCACGGGAGCGGGCGGCACCGGCGGGGCCGCGACCGGGGGTGGCGGGCGTGGCGCGGGAACCGGCGGTGGCGGAGCCGGCGGCGCCGGGGGAGAAGGCGGCGGCTGAACCGGAGGCGGCAGGGGCAACGGCGCCGGGGCCGGCGTGATCGGGACGGCCGGCGGCGGCGGCGCAACCGGTGCCGGCGGCGGCGGAGCAGGAACGGGCGGCGGCGGCGGCGGCGCGGGCGGGACCGGAGGCGGCGGTGGCGCGGAGGGCGGCGGCTCGGACCGCGGCTCGGGCTTAGGTTGCGGGCTCGGCGCCGGCGAAGCGGCCGGGGCCGGCGTTGGTGCGCGCTGGGTTTCCTCCGGCTGCGCCTCGAACTCCATCGCCACCTCGACCTCGTGCTGATCGGGCAGCGGCGCATGGCCGGGCAACGCCAACAGCAACGCGAGGAGTGCGGCGGCGTGCAGCCCGAGGCTGAGAACTCCGCCGCGTCGCAAAGATGGGTCCATGCCGGCCCCTGTTCGCTCCGCCGCCGTCAGCGTCCCGGAGGTCGCAGCATGCCGGTCGTTTGCGGCGCCGGCGCGGCAGGCGGCGGGGCCGGGGCGCCGGTCTGCTCGGCCAGCAAGGCGACCTTGGTGAATCCGCCCTGGGTGATCGTCGCCATGATCTCCATGATGCGGCCATACGCGAGGCCCTTGTCGCCGCGCACGAAAATACGGCGGTCGAGCTTGTTGTCGCTCAGCGAAGCCAGCCGCGGCGCCAAGTCCGGCAAGCCCAGCTCGGCGTCCTGGAGGTAGATCTTACCTTCCGCGTTCACGCTGATCGTCAGCGGCTCGCTATCCTGGCTGAGCGGCGCGGCGCTCGCTTTCGGCAGGTCCACGGTCACCCCCGACGTCATCAGCGGCGCGGCGACCATGAAGATGATCAGCAGCACCAGCATCACGTCCACCATCGGGGTGACGTTGATCTCGGCCAAGGGCTTGTAACGGCCGCTCCGGCTGCGGCCGATCAGCGGTCCTGCCATCAGGCGCGTTCCTCGGATTGACGCGACAGGATGGCGCCGAACTCGCTCCCGAAGCTCTCCAGCCGGGCGGCCAGCCGGGCGAGATCGGTGCTGAGCTTGTTGTAGGCGAGCACGGCGGGGATGGCCGCGACGAGGCCGATCGCGGTCGCGAACAGCGCTTCCGCAATGCCCGGCGCCACCACGCTGAGATTGGTGTTCTTGCTGACGGCGATCGCCGAGAACGAACGCATGATGCCCCAAACGGTGCCGAACAGGCCGACGAACGGCGCGACCGAGCCGACGGATGCGAGGAACACCATCCACCGCTCCATCCGTTCCATCTCGCGGCCCACCGTCACGCCGATGGCGCGGTCGACCCGGTCGCGCACGCTGCCGCGGCTCATGTCGGCGCCGACCACCTGGGCGCTGCGCTTCCACTCGCCCATCGCCGCCCCGAACACCGCCGCCACCGGGTGGGTCGGGCGGACGCCTTCGGCGTCGTACAGCTCATCGAGGCTGCCGCCGGACCAGAACCGGTCTTCGAACCGGTCGGCCGACTTGTTGGCGCGCCGCAAGCTGAACACCTTCTCGAACACGATCGCCCAGACCCAGACGCTGGCCGCGATCAGCAGCAGCATCACGATCTTGACCACCAGGTCGGCCTGCAGGAACAAGCCCAGCAGCGAGAGATCGCCCCCGCCTGCCACCAAGTTCGCCGCGTCCACTGCCCGATCCACGCCCTACTCCCTTTCCTGTCCGCCCGTCCCGGGCCGTCCGCCGAGCGCCGCGCGCCAACGATCCGGGATCCGCGCCGGCCGGCCGTCGGACCGCCGGATGCATGCCAGCTTTACCTCCAGCACGCCGACCGATTCGCTTCCAACCTCGAATGCTTGGCGCACCCGGACCGATGCGCCGCCCAGCGCCACGGTGTCGGTCACGACGATCACGAGATCGTCGAGCCGGGCCGGGCGCCAATAGTCCATTTCAAGGCGCCGCACCACGAAGATCAGGCCGTGTTGCGTTGCAAGTTCGTCATGTGCGGCGCCGCCGTCGCGCATCGCCTCGGTCCGCGCCCGCTCGGCAAAGGCGAGGTAGCGCGCGTGATACACGATGCCGCCGGCGTCGGTATCCTCGTAATAGACGCGGATCGGCAGGCGGTGGGTCACTCCGCCTCACGCAGCAGGTCGAGCTGCGGCTGGTCCCGCGGCGGCACCAGGCCGAGGTGGCGCCAGCCGGGCTCGCCCAGCATGCGGCCACGGCTGGTGCGCAGCACCAGGCCCTCCTGGATCAGGAACGGCTCGATCACGTCTTCGAGGGTGTCGCGCGCCTCGGCCAGCGCGGCGGCCAGCGTCTCGACCCCGACCGGGCCGCCATGGTGGTGCTCGGCGATCCGCTTGAGATAGCGGCGGTCCATCGCGTCGAGCCCGAGCCGGTCCACCTCGAGCCGGGTCAGGGCCGCGTCCGCCACCGTGCGATCAACGGGAGAGTGCCCGGCCACGCTGGCAAAATCGCGCACCCGGCGCAGCAGCCGGCCGGCGATGCGCGGCGTGCCGCGGGACCGGCGGGCGATCTCGATAGCGCCCTCGTCGGTCAGCTCGAACCCGAGCTTCTCGGCCCCGCGGGCGACGATGCGGCGCAGCTCCTCCGGCGTGTAAAGCACCAGCCGCAGCGGAATGCCGAAGCGGTCGCGCAGCGGCGTTGCCAGCAGCCCGGCGCGGGTGGTCGCACCCACCAGGGTGAAGGGTGCGAGATCGATGCGCACGCTGCGCGCGGCCGGGCCCTCGCCGATGATCAGGTCGAGCTGAAAGTCCTCCATCGCCGGATACAGCACCTCCTCGATGGCGGGCTGCAGGCGGTGGATTTCATCGATGAACAGCACGTCGCGCGGCTGCAGGTTCGTCAGGATCGCCGCAAGATCGCCGGCGCGCTGGATCACCGGGCCGGAGGTGGCGCGGAAGCCGACGCCCAACTCGCGGGCGACGATCTGCGCCAGCGTGGTCTTGCCCAAGCCGGGCGGGCCATGGAGGAGCACGTGGTCGAGCGCGTCGCCGCGGCCGCGGGCGGCCTGGATGAAGATGCCGAGGTTTTCCCGCGACGCGCGCTGGCCGACGAACTCGTTGAGCGTCTGCGGCCGCAGCGTCGCCTCGGCCGAGTCCTCGTCGGCGCGCGCGGGCGAGATGGCCCGGTCGCTCATTGGCGAGCCCTCTGCCGGCCCCAACGCCTGAACGTCATCCTCGGACTTGGTCCGAGGATCCACGGGGCACCCGCAACGACGCCTCGACCGAAGAACCTCCGGTGCGGTTCGGGCCGCGTCAACGGTCGGATCAAGTCGGACCATGACGGAGGGGAAACGCGTCTCATCGCTGCGCCAGTTCCTGCAGGCTTTCGCGGATCAGTTGGCCGACCGCGGCGTCATCGCCGAGCCGGGCCATGACCCGCTCGACCGCCGGCTGCGCCTCGGCGCGGCGGTAACCGAGGTTGGCCAGCGCCGACAGCGCGTCCGCTTGCGGCCCGGCGGCCACCGGCGGCAGCACGACCCCGCCCGCGCTCACCGGCATGGCGCCCGCCTTCTCGCGCAGTTCGCTCAGCAGCCGCACCGCCAGCTTCGCACCGACGCCGGCGGCGCGGGTGAGGCTGGCGCGGTCGCCGGCCGTGATCGCCCGCACCAGGTCGGCGGGCGCCAGCGCCGAGAGCAGGTTCAACGCCACCTTGGCGCCGACCCCCTGCACCGTCAGCAGCAGGCGGAACCAATCGCGCTCAGCCGGATCGGCAAAGCCAAACAACGTGATCGCGTCCTCCCGCACCTGCGTCTCGACCAGCAGCCGGGCCAAGGCGGGCGGATGCGGCAGCGCGGCCAAGGTGCGGGTGCTGGCCATCACCAGGTAGCCGACGCCGTTCACGTCGACGACGCAGCGGTCCTCGTCGAGCGCCTCCACGGTGCCCTTGAGCGACGCGATCATGCCGCAGCGGCCGGGCCACTCACGCCATCACCGTGCCGGACAGCACCCGCAGCCGGCTGGCGCGGTGATGCGCATGGCAGATCGCCACTGCCAGCGCGTCGGCGGCGTCGGCGCGCTTCAAGGTGGCGCCGGGCAGCAGGCGGCGGACCATCATGCCGACCTGGTCCTTCTGCGCGGCGCCGGTGCCGACCACCGCCTGCTTGACCGCCATGGCGCCGTATTCGCTGACCGGGATGCCGACCAACGCCGGCGCCAGCAGCGCGACGCCGCGGGCGTAGCCGAGCTTCAGCGTGGCGGTGCCGTTGCGGTTGACGTAGGTCTCCTCGACGGCGGCCTCGTCCGGTCGGTGCAATTGGAACAGCATGACAAGAGCATCATGCAACGCCTTGAGCCGGCTTGGAACCGATTCGGCATTGTCGGTCGCGATCACCCCGTCGGCCACGTGCCTGAGGCGGTTGCCGGCAACGTCGATCACGCCCCATCCGGTGAAGCGCAGCCCGGGGTCGATGCCGATCAGGCGGGCGGAGGTCAAGCGAGCGGCCGCCTAAGCGCCCAGCCGCGCCATGACGTCCTCGGAAATGTCGAAGTTGGCATAGACGTTCTGCACGTCGTCGTTGTCCTCCAGCGCGTCCATCAGCTTCAGCAGCCCGGCCGCGCGATCCTCGTCCAGCGGCACGGTGGTGGACGGGCGCCATTCCAGCTTGGCGCTGGCCGGCTCGCCGAATTTTTCTTCGAGTGCATCGCGGACGCTGAAGAAATCCTCGACCGCGCAGGTGACCTCGTGGCCCTCCGCGCTGCTTTCGACGTTGTCGGCGCCGCCCTCGATGGCGGCCTCCAGCATCGCATCGGCGCTCGCCGCGGCGGCCGGAAACTGGATGACGCCGAGCCGATTGAACATGAAGGCGACGGAGTTGGTTTCGCCGAGCGCGCCGCCATGCTTGCTGAAAGCGCTGCGCACGTCGGACGCCGTGCGGTTGCGGTTGTCGGTCAGCGCCTCGACGATGACCGCGACGCCGGCCGGGCCGTAGCCCTCGTAGCGCACCTCGGCATAGTCCTCGCCGCCGCCGGCGCCGGTCGCCTTCTTGACCGCGCGCTCGATGGTGTCGCGCGGCATGTTGGCTTCGCGCGCGGCGGCCATGGCGGCGCGCAGGCGCGGGTTGAACGCGGGGTCGGGCATGCCCTGGCGGGCGGACACGGTGATCTCGCGGATCAATTTGGCGAATTGCCGGGCGCGCTTGGCGTCCTGCGCACCCTTGCGGTGCATGATGTTCTTGAACTGGCTATGGCCGGCCATGGGATCCCGGATCGGTTGCGTCTGCCGCCCCGTTTAGCAAACCGGCAGGGTTTGCGACAAACGCCCGCCTTGCCGCACCGGCTCGACCGCGGTGGCCAGCCCGGTGCGGTCGTCGGTGACCACCAGCAGGCCGCACAGCGTCGCCTCCCCCTCCGCCGGCGCCAGCCGCTCGCCCGGCATGTGGGTCCAGAACCGGGCGGCCGCGACCTGCTTGCCCATGCCGATCACGCTGTCGTAGTCGCCGCACATGCCGGCGTCGGACTGATAAGCGGTGCCGCCCGGCAGGATCGTGTGGTCCGCGGTCGGCACGTGCGTGTGGGTGCCGACCACGAGGCTGACGCTGCCGTCGAAGCTGTGGCCGTAGGCCATGGTCTCGCTGGTGGTCTCGGCATGGAAGTCGCAGACGATCGCCTGCACGCTGCTGCCCAGCTTGTAGCGGGCGAGCAACTCGGCGGTGCCGCGGAACGGGCAATCGAGCATGTCCATGAACAACCGCCCCATCGCGTTCAGCACCAGCGCCCGGCGCCCGTCCGGCAGCGTCACCAGGAACGAGCCCTGGCCCGGCGTGCCCGGCGGGAAGTTCAGCGGCCGCACGACCCGCGGCTGCTGGCTGATGTAGGGAATCAGCTCCTTGCGGTCCCAGGCGTGGTTGCCGAGCGTCAGGACATCGGCGCCGGCCGCGAGGAAGCTTTCGGCCATGTCGGGGGCGAGGCCGAAACCGTGGCTGGCGTTCTCGCCATTGACCACGACCAGTTCGGCCCGGAGCGCCGCGCGCAGGCCGGGCAGCTTGGCGGTGAGGGCGTCGCGGCCGGAGCGGCCGACCACGTCGCCGAGGAACAGGATGCGCATCAACTCTCCGGCCTGAAGCAGTATCGGTCCAGCCACTTTCGGCTGGGCCGAGGTTCTGCGCCCTTCACGATCTCACAATGACGCCGGCTTCGGTGACGACGGCGTCGAGCGGGGCGTCATGCGGCAGAACCGGGACCGCGTCCACCCGTTGCGCGGCAAAAGCACAGCCGACCGTGCGGACGCCCGGCAACGCGGCGATCGTGCGGTCGTAGTAGCCGCCGCCATAGCCGAGCCGGTGGCAGCTTGCGTCAAACGCGAGCAGCGGCACCAGCAGCACCTCTGGCGTGCCGGCCGCCCCGTCAGGATGGCGGGTGCCGAAGCGGCCCGGCAGCAGCACCGCGCCGGGGTGCCAGCGGCGGTAAGACAGCGCCTGGCCGCGGGGCGGCGTTACCGGGAGCAGGACGTCGTGGCCAGCATCGGCCAGGGCATGGAGCAGCGGGCGGATGTCGATCTCACCCTCGAGCGGCCAGAAACCGCCGACGGCGGCGCCGGGCGAAATGAGCCGGGCTGCAAGGAGTTGGGCGGACAGCGCGGCCCCGACGGCCGGGTCGCACGCCCGCCGCCGCAGCAAGGCGTCGGCCCGCATCGCCCGCTTCTCGGCCTCCGTCGCTGTCAACGGGCATATCCCTTCCGGCTCCCCTCGACGGCCCGCTTCGGCGCCGTTCGGTGCCCCGTCGATATCATCCGGGGCCACCACCTGGCGTCAGCCCCTCCGCACTCCCGTCATCCCCGGACTTCATCCGGGGATCTGGCACGGGCCTGGCCAGATGGCCACAAGCTGCGAGAGATGGCCGGATCGAGTCCGGCCATGACGTGCGCGGGTGGGAAAGAAAGTGCGGTGCCGCCAAAGCCGTTGGCGTGTCATGCTCCCGAGACCTGCTTACGCAGGTGGGCACCAGATACCGTGACCAAGATCACAGCAGCGCCAGTTCCCAAGGGAGTGCTTATCGGCCCCGGGCATGAGCTGCCTGACGCACCCAGCAGCACCGCAGCCGATAGTTAGTGTTGTTCCACCGTCGCCGCAATCGCTTCCGCGCGTGCGGTGAGACGTTTTACCCGTTCTTCGGACGCCTTCAGCGCCGCGGGCGACTTCCCGGTCCGCACCGACTTCATCTCCAGCTTCAGGTCATGCAGCTCGTCGGCCATGAACAGCGCCGCCATCACCAGCAGGCGGGACTCCCCCGATTGGCTGCCGAGCGACTTGGCGCGGCTCACCCGCTCCTCGATCTGCTCGGCCATCGCATAAAGGTGCCCCTCCTCGCCGTCCTTGCAGCCGATGGTGTAGGCGTAGCCGTTGATCTTGATCGTGACCTGCGCCATGCCTCAGCCCTCCTCGTCCACTGCCGGTGGTGCCGCGAGACCGGCACGCAGCCGGGCAATCACGGCGTCGAGCCGCCCTGCCACCTCGGCCTCCACCGGGTCGGGCTGCTCCACGCGGCGACCGATGCGTTCGAGGGCCTGCTCCAGCCGGTCGAGCAACTCGTCGTCCTGCGCCATGCTCGTCTCCATTGCTCGGGCGAGTGAAAGCGTGCGACCGGCGCAAGGTCAAGCGTGACTCTGAGCCGTAAGTTGCCGCCGGCGGTCACGGTGCACGGGCTGGCGCAGGCGCGCGCGGCGCTGGCGCCGGGCTTGCCGGTGCTGCTGCTGTCGGGACCGGGCGCGGCGTCGTATGGCGGCGCGCTGTGGTGGCGCAAGCTGATCGAACTGGCGCTGGCCGGAGGCCAAGCGCCGGACGCGCTCGACTGCCGCGACGAACCGGGGCGGGCGCTCGAAGCGCTGGCAGCGGGATGCCGCATCATCATCCTGCTGCCCTGCCCCGCCTTCGCCTCGGTGGCGGACCGGGCCGGGGATGCACTCGTGCTCCCCGTCCGCCCGCAGTCGCTCGACCTCGAGCAGCCCGGCAATGCGCGGCGCTTGCACGACTGGCTCACGGCGGCGGACACGTCGGGGTGACAGAACGGGGCGGCTTCGGCTAAGCCGCGCGCCATGCAGAACACCGACGCGGCGGCAAACGGCAGCGACACGCCGCGGGAGGCGGGTGGCGAGCGCTGCCGGCTATACCTGGTGACCCCGGCCACAGCCGGCGCCGAGTTCGCCGACACGCTGGCCCGGGCGCTCGACGCTGGCGACGTGGCCGCGGTGCAGCTGCGCCTCAAGGACGCCGACGACGACCATTGGCGCCGCGCCATCGATGCGCTCCGCCCGGTGGCGCAGCGGCGCGGCGTCGCCTTCCTGCTGAACGACCGGGCCGACCTGGTGGCGCCGACCGGCTGCGACGGGGTGCATGTCGGCCAGACCGACATGCCGGCGCGGGAGGCGAGGCGGCTGATCGGGCTCGACCGCACGCTGGGCGTCACCTGCCACGACAGCCGCGACCTGGCGATGACGGCGGGGGAGGACGGCGCCGACTACGTGGCCTTCGGCGCGTTCTTCCCGACCGCCACCAAGGACGCGCCGACCCGCGCCGAGCCCGAGCTGCTCGCGTGGTGGTCCGAGCTGATGGAGCTGCCCTGCGTCGCCATCGGCGGGATCACGCCGGCCAATTGCGCCCCGCTGGTGCAGGCGGGAGCCGACTTCCTGGCCGTCGTCGCCACGGTCTGGAATCACCCAGACGGTCCCGCGGCGGGAGTGAATGCGATGAACGCCGCCATCGACCGCGCGAGACCGTCGCCTTGATTTTGCGGGTGTGGGGCCGCCGGCCCGAACGGCTGCCGGGTAGAGCCCTGCGTCAGCGCCCGCTGCTGCCGCCGCGGGTGCCGGTGATCGGGTTGACGTCGCTCCGGCTCGGCTGGCCGGCGGGTCCGGTGGCGGCACCGCAGGCTGCAAGCGTCAGCAGGGTGAGCAAGATGGCGGTGATGCGCATGGAAGAACCTTTGGGTTTGAGGGTGGCGCCGGGCTCGCCCGGCTAACCGCAAGCGTTGCCGCGTAGCGCCCAGGTCACGACGTGGTCGTTCACGATCTCGAAGGTGGTCTCGCAGCTGCGCGGCACGATCTCGGTCGGGAAGCCGGCGGAGTAGCCGAAACCGCCGCCGCGAAAGCCGCCGAAGCCGCCGACAAAGAACGGGCCGCCGGTGTAGACGGTTGACGACCGCTCCTCGTCATAGGCCAGGAACGTGCGTCCGTCGGCCGTGAAGCTCCGGCTCGGCACCCCCATGCGGCGCACGAGCTCGGTCTGAGATTGCCCGACCAGCGTGTTGAGGAAGGCCGCGCGGTCGGCGGCCGTGCTGCAGGCGCCCAGCACCAGGACGGTGGCGAGAAGGGCGGTCCGCATGGTCGTTCCCGGTTGGAGCATCCCGATGATCTGGCGTGCGGACCGGATCGTTGCAACGGGCGCGGCGGACCGATCAGCCCGGCGGCAGCCACTGCACCTGGTCGATGCGGTCGGCGCCGGCAGCGATCATCGCAAGCCGGTCGAAGCCCAAGGCAATGCCGGACGCCGGCGGCATCAGGCGCAACGCGTCCAGCAGCGCGTCATCCGGCGGCCAATCCGGTCCGCGGATCGCATGCCGCCGCGCCCGGTCGGTGGCGAAGCGGGCGGCCTGCTCGTCCGCGTCGGTCAGCTCCTCGAAGGCGTTGGCCAGCTCCATGCCGCACACGAACAGCTCGAAACGCAACGCCACGCGCGGGTCGGCGGGGTCGCGCCGGGCCAAGGCCGCCTGCGCCGCGGGCCAATGGGTCAGGAAGGTCGGGCGCTCGCGGCCCAATTGCGGCTCGACCCGCTCGAGCAGCAGGCGGAAGAACAGGTCCTCCCACCCCTCCCCGTCCCGCAGCACCGTCCCGGCCGACGCCGCGAGCGCTGCGGCATCGCCCGCGGTGCCGAGCACATCGCCGGCGCCATGGCGGGTGAACGCTTCGGCGACCGTCAGCCGCTCGAACCGGTCCAGCCGGGTTTCGACCCCGCCGCTGCGCACGACGGGCGGCAGCACGGCGCGCAGCAAGGCTTCGGTCTCGTCCATCAGCCCGGCCAGACCGAGCCCCGGGCGATACCATTCCAGCATGGTGAACTCGATCAGGTGGCGCGCGCTGCCTTCCCCGTTGCGCCACACCCGGGCGAGCTGGACGATCGGCCCTGCCCCGCCCGCGAGCAGCTTCTTCATGGCGAATTCCGGGCTGGTGTGCAGCCAGAGCGTGCGCCGCGCACCATACGCATCTGTCGCCTCGGTGCGCAGCGCATCGAGATGCACCTCCTCGCCCGGCGTGGGCACGGCAAACGGCGTCTCGACCTCGGAATAGCCGCGCGCGGAGAAGAAGGCGCGCGTCGCCGCCGTCAGCAGCGCCCGGCGGCGCAGGAACGGAAGCCGGTCGGCGAGGCGATCAGGGTGCCAGGACGGCAGCAGCGGCGGCGGCATCGGCGGAACCCATCCAGCGGGGGGACGGCGGACGCCATACACCCCGGCGGGACCGGCCGCGACCTCGGAGTTCTGTCGCTGCGCGACCTCGGAGTTCTGTCGCTGCGCGACCTCGGCGTTGTGTCGCTAGCAGAATGGCCGCATGCTGCACGGGCGGCGGCAATCGGGCGCAACCGGCCCGCCCGAACCGGGGGGACCGCCGGGCATAAAAGGGGGAAACGTCAATGAGAACACTGATGGGGGTGGTGCTGGGTGGCGCTCTGGCAGCGGGTTCGGCGATGGCGCAGATGACGCAAACGGCGCCGCCGGACCTCAACGCGATCCCGGACAAGATGCCGTTCGACGTGCCTTACGGGGCGCCGATCTCGATGGACCGGGCCCAATCCGTGGTTGCCGCGGCGGCGGCGGAGGCCAAGAAGCACGACTGGAAGATGAACATCGCGGTGGTGGATTCCGGCGGCAACTTGGTCGCGTTCGGCCGCATGGATGGGGCGCAGCTGGCGTCGATCGCCATCTCCGAACACAAGGCCAGGGCCGCGGCCACGTTCCGCCGCGAAACCAAGCTGTTCGAGAACGGGATGCAGAACGGCCTGATCTACCAATTGTCGCTCGACGGCGTGATCGGTTCGCGCGGCGGCATCCCGCTGGTCGAAGACGGCAAGCTGATCGGCGCCATCGGCGTGTCGGGCGGCACCGGCTCGCAGGACGAAGTGTCCTCCAAGGCCGGCGCCGCCGTCGTCAACAAGTAAAGACGAGTCTGGGGGCGCCCGCCCCCAACCTTCCTTTACCCCTCGGCAAGTTCCTTGTTGGTGTGATCCGGCATCATCGACGTCGCCACCACGCTGATGATCGCGCAGGCAAGGATGAATAGCGCGATGACCCAACCCGATTGATACTCGGCCAGCAGCCACGCCACGATCAGCGGAGCCGGCCCGCCGGCGATCACCGAGGCGAGCTGATAGCCGATCGAGGCGCCGCTATAGCGCAGCCGTGCGGGGAAGCATTCGGCGATCAGCGCCGCCTGCGGCCCATACATGATGTCATGCGGCACGAGCGAGGCCACGATCGCGATGAACACCACGGTCGGCGACAGCGTGTTCAGCATCCCCACATAGGCGAAGCCGAACAGGCCGGTGAGCACGGCGCCCAGGATATAGACCCGGCGTCGCCCGAAGCGGTCCGACAGGTGCCCGGACAACGGCACCGTGACCATCGACAGCACGGACGCCGCCATCACGGCAGTCAGCAGCAGGTTGCGTGACAGATGCAGCGTGCCGACACCGTAGGAGAACACAAAGGCGGTGAAGATGTAGAATGGCGCCTGCTCGCCCATGCGGGCCAGCGCGCTCAGCAGGATCGCCTTCGGGTAGCGCCGCATCACGGTCAGCGCCGGCGTCTTCTCGATCGTCCGGTTGGCGCTGATCTGCTTGAAGGTCGGCAACTCCTCGATGC
Organism: uncultured Alphaproteobacteria bacterium; assembly: GCA_963752225.1. Taxonomy (GTDB): domain Bacteria; phylum Pseudomonadota; class Alphaproteobacteria; order Acetobacterales; family Acetobacteraceae; genus JBBROS01. The sequence goes on from CAVVXS010000009.1 coordinate 91,484, forward strand.
CGAGCCGAATCCACAGCCCGACGCCGATCAGGACGATCGACAGCAGAAACGGCACCCGCCAGCCCCAGGTGAGGAACGCGTCGCCCGACACGGCACTGAAGGCCAGCACGGCCAGGTTGGCGGTGAACAGCCCCGCCGCCACTCCCATCTGCGGCCAGGACGCGGCCAGGCCGCGGCCGCCATTGCCGCCCGACCACTCCATCGACATCAGTACCGAGCCGCCCCACTCGCCGCCGACGCCGACGCCCTGGATGAAGCGCAGAGCGGTCAGGATGATCGCGCCCCAGATGCCGATCGAGGCATAGGACGGCACGACGCCAACCAACACCGTCGCGACCCCCATCAGCATCAGCGTTGCGATCAAGGTGGACTTGCGGCCGATGCGGTCACCGAAATGGCCGAAGATCGCCGCCCCGATCGGACGCGCGACGAAGCCGACCGCATACACGCCGAACGCGTTCAGGGTGGCGACCAACGGGTTGTCGTTAGGGAAGAACAGCGAGCCGAACACCAAGCCGGTCGCGGTGCCGTATAGAAAGAAGTCGTACCACTCGATGGTGGTGCCGATGGTCGCCGCCAGCGCGACCTTGGTCAGCATGCGGCGGCGGTCGTCCTCGGACATTGCAGCGCCGACGGCGGTGGCGGACATGGGCGTTCCCTTCGTTCTCCCGTTGTCCGCCCTAATGCCAGGAAAAGGCGATCAGTTCCGGCCCGTTCCGCGCCGCGGTTGCGAAGGGGCGTCTCGGGCCATGGCCGAACCGGCCAGGCCCAAGGCGCTGCTGCTGCGAGAAGCCGGGTGGCTCAGCCGCGGGTCCGGCCGGCGCCGCGTTGCGCCACGGCCGACGGGCTCTGCTGCCCGATGACGCCGGGCGTCGCCGAGAACGGGAACGGATCCTGGTTCTTGGCCTGAGCTTGCTTGTAGGTGCCGCCCAGCCGCATCGAGGTGTTGCCGGCGGCGAAGGAGAATGGGTCCTGTCCCTTCATCGCCAGCGTCGCGTTGTCCGTGCGCGTCGTCACGGCAAAGTCGGGACCGGGAAACGGCTCGCCATTTCCTTCTCCGGCAAAGGCAATTCCGGTCGAGGCAATAAGAACTGTGACAGAAGCAAGAAGAATCGTACGCATGACGTTACTCCAAACCATTCATACAGGGTGCTTGTCTGTGCACGGCAACCCTAATCAAGACTTAACGGCCGATTGCTTGACTGTCATCGTCCATCACGGTTTCGTTGACCTACTTTCCGGCATAGATTAATGCTGAATTGTTTGAGGCAGCGTCGCCGCGCAATCATGGCCCTGCCATCATGATTGACCGCTGGCCGGTAGCCGCTATGTCTAGCATGTGAGAACATTGCCAGAACCGTTCGCAGGCTGGTTCGACCGCCGCGGCTGGGCGCCGCGCCGGTTCCAGCTGGCGATGATCGAGGCCGCCACTGCCGGCGAGAGCGCGCTGCTGATCGCGCCCACGGGCGGCGGCAAGACCCTGGCCGGGTTCCTCGCCTCGCTGATCGACCTCGCCGCCCGGCCGCGCGATGGGCTGCACACCGTCTACATCAGCCCGCTGAAGGCGCTCGCGACCGACATCGCCCGCAACCTGACCGGACCGATGGCCGAGATGGGCTTGCAGATCGGCATCGAGACCCGCACCGGCGACACGCCCGCCAACCGCCGCAAGCGTCAGCGCGAGTCGCCGCCGAACATCCTCCTGACCACGCCGGAAAGCCTCGCCTTGCTGCTGAGCCAGGAGCACGCGCCCAGCCTGTTCGCGAGCCTCGAGGCGGTGGTCGTGGACGAGGTGCACGCCTTGGCCGGCACCAAGCGCGGCGACCAGCTTGCGCTGTGCCTCGCCCGGCTCACCACCTTGGCGCCGCACGCACGCCGGGCCGGGCTGTCGGCGACGGTCGCGCATACGCAGGCGCTGCTGGATTACGTGGGCTGCGGCAGCGTCCCGAGGTTGATCCAGGTGGCGGAAGGCACGCCGCCCGCGCTTTCGATCCTGCTGCCGGCCGAGCGGCTGCCGTGGTCGGGCCACATGGGCCTGACGGCGGCGTCGCGCATCCTGGAGCGGATCGAGCGGCACGACATGACGATCGTGTTCGTCAACACCCGTGCCCAGGGCGAGCTGATGTTTCAGGCACTCTGGAAGATCAACGCCGACACGCTGCCGATCGCCATCCATCATGGCAGCCTCGACATCGGCCAGCGTCGCAAGGTCGAGGCGGCGATGGCGGCCGGCAAGCTGCGCGCAGTGATCGCCACCAGCAGCCTCGACCTTGGGATCGATTGGGGCGGGGTGGACCAGGTGATTCAGGTCGGCGCGCCCAAGGGGGTCAGCCGGCTGGTCCAACGGGTCGGCCGCGCCAACCACCGCATGGACGAGGCCAGCAACGCGCTGCTGGTCCCGGCCAACCGGTTCGAGCTGCTGGAATGCGAGGCGGCGATCGAGGGCGTGGCCGCCGGCGAGCAGGACGGCGCGCCGCCGCCGCCGGGCGGGCTGGACGTGCTGGCGCAGCACCTTCTCCTCACGGCCGCCGGTGGCCCGTTCCACCCGGACGACATGTATGAGGAGGTGCGCCGCGCGTCCCCTTACGCCGCCCTCACGAGGCGCGACTTCGACGACGTGCTCGGCTTCGTCGAGGATGGCGGCTACGCACTGGCCGCCTACGAGCGCTACCGCAAGCTGTTCCGCGACTCGGACGGCCGCGTGCATATCCGCGGCGCCCGCACCGCTGCCCAAGCGCGGATGAACATCGGCACCATCGTCGAGGCGCCGCTGCTGAAGGTGCGCTACGCCGGGCGGGTCGGCGGCTCGCTGGGCGAGATCGAGGAGAGTTTTGTGACCATGATGTCGCCCGGCGACACATTCATGTTCGCCGGCCGGCTGCTGAGCTACGTGCGTATCCGCGAAACCACCGTCGAGGTGCGCGACGGCGGCACCGGCGAGCCGATGGTCCCCGCTTATGCCGGGTCGCGCCAGCCGCTGACGACCAACCTCGCCGCCCGCGTCCGCACCATGCTGCACGACCCGGCCACCTGGTCGCACTACCCGGAGCCGGTTCGCGAATGGCTGAACCTGCAGACCGAGCGCAGCGAACTGCCCGGCGAGGACGACCTGCTTGTAGAAGTGTTCCCCCGCAATGGCCGCTGGTTCCTGGTCGCCTACTGCTTCGAAGGCCGCAACGCACACCAGACCCTGGGCATGCTGCTGACCCGGCGCATGGAGCGGTTCGGCTACGGCCCGCTCGGCTTCGTCGCGACCGATTACGTGATCGCCATCTGGTCCGCGTTCGAGCCGGCCGACACCGCAGCACTGTTCGACCAGGACATGATGGGCGACGACCTCGAGGCCTGGATGGCCGAAAGCAGCATGCTACGGCGGACGTTCCGCAACGTGGCGGTGATCTCCGGCCTGGTGGACCGCAACCAGCCGGGCCAGGAACGGTCGCGCCGCCAAGTCACCGTCAACACGGACCTGATCTACGACGTGCTCAGAAAACATCAGCCGGACCATATTCTTCTGCGTGCCACCTGGGCGGATGCCGCGGGCGGCCTGACCGACCTTGGCCGGGTGTCGGCGATGCTGGGCCGGGTCGCGGGCAAGGTGCGGCGGGTGCGGCTCGACCGGGTGTCGCCGCTGGCCGTGCCGGTGCTGCTCGACATCGGCCGCGAGACGGTGGTGACGGAGGGCGGCCAGGACGACCTGCTGGCCGAAACCGAGTTGGTCGCCGAAGCGATGGGCGAGCTGCCCTCGAGCCAGAAGCCGATGCGGGTGCATGCGGTGCACCGCGCCAACCTCGCCATCCTGCAACGCAAGCCGCGCAACCAGCGCAGCGTCGCCAGCGGCTCCTCCTCTTGACGACCGCATCAGAGCAGTCGTCGTGACCGCTGCCCCGATCCACCTCGGCGGGCACCGGCTGCTGCTGGACCCGCTGGGGGGCGCCGTGTGGCCCGACGCCGGCGCGCTGATCGTCGCCGATCTGCATTTCGAGAAGGGCACCGCCTGCGCCCGGCGCGGCCAGCTGGTGCCGCCTTGGGACACCACCGCAACGCTGGAACGGCTCGCGCTGCTGATGCGGCGCTACCGGCCGCGCACGGTGGTCGCACTCGGCGACAGCTTCCACGACCGCCATGGCGCCGGCCGCATGGCGGCACACGACGCGGCGCGGCTGCAAGCGATGACCGATGCGGCCGCCTTTGTCTGGGTGCTCGGCAACCACGACCCGACGCCGCCCGAAGGCATCCCCGGCCGGGCGACCGCCGAGTGGGAGCAGGACGGGCTGGTGTTCCGTCACGAAGCGACCGCGCGCCCGCACGCCGAGCTGTGCGGCCACCACCATCCGAAGGCCAGCATCGAGACCCGGGCGGGCCGGGTGACGCGTCCGTGCTTCGTCGCCGACCCGCAGCGGCTGATGCTGCCGGCGCTCGGCGCCTATACCGGCGGCCTCGACATCGCCAACCCGGCCATCGCCCGGCTGTTCCCGCGCGGCGGCCGCGCCTTCCTGCTCGGGCAGGGGCGGCTGTTCAGCTTCACATTGTCGCAAGCGATGGGCGTGCAGCGGCCGATGGTGCCGCTGCAGCCGGCCTGAGTTGCTGCCGCCGCCAGTTCGGTCAGAATGAACCAGAACGGGCCCCCGGACCTTGTGACGATTGAAGCCGGCGGCGGACGCCTCACATCTCTGGATGGCCGAAGGTGAGGATCGAGGGTTGACCAAAGGCGCGCAAGCAGCGGCAATCGTGTGGTTTCGGCAGGATCTGCGGGTGTCCGACCATGCCGCGCTGCAAGCTGCGCTGGCCACCGGCGGCCCGATCATCCCACTCTACCTGCTCGACGACGACAACGCCGGCCCGTGGGCCATGGGCGGCGCCAGCCGCTGGTGGCTGCACGGCAGCCTGCTTTCGTTGCAAGCGTCACTCGCCGACCGCGGCGCCAGCTTGGTGCTCCGCCGCGGCCGCGCGGAAGCGGTGCTGCCGGCGCTGCTGGCCGAGACCGGCGCCACCACGATCCATGCCGGACGCTCGCACGAGCCCTGGGGGCGGGCGGTCGAGACCGCGGTCGAGCGGGCCGTCCCCGGCGCGTTGCGGCTGCATCGCACGGCCACGTTGTTCGACCTCGACGGCATCCGCACCAAGACCGGCGGCATCTACGGCGTGTATGGGCCGTTCGCCAAGCAGTTGCGCGAGCGCCGCGACCCCGACGACGCCGTGCCGGCGCCGCACGCCATCCCGTCGGCCGCGGCCCGCTCCGACCGGCTCGAGGATTGGGCGCTGTTGCCGTCCCGCCCCGACTGGGCCGGCGGGTTCCGCGACACCTGGCAGCCCGGCGAGCACGCCGCGCATGAGCGCCTGGCGGCGTTCGTGCTGAAAGCGGTGCATGGCTACGATGTCGGCCGAAACCAACCAGGCCAGCCGGGCACCTCGATGCTGTCGGCGCACCTGCACTGGGGCGAGCTCTCGCCCGGCCAGGTGTGGAACGCGGTCAAGGCGAGCGCCAGCCCGGAACAGGCGGCGGCGGGGCTGGGCGTGTTCCTCGGCGAGTTGCTGTGGCGCGAGTTCTCCGCCTACTTGTTGTGGCACAACCCGCACATGCCGGAACAGCCGCTGCGGCCGCGCTTCGCCGCCCTGCCCGGCCGCAAGGCGCCGCGCGAGCTGCGGGCCTGGCAGCAGGGACGGACCGGCGTGCCGATCGTGGACGCCGGCATGCGGCAATTGTGGCACATTGGCTGGATGCACAACCGGGTCCGCATGATCGCCGCGTCGTTCCTGGTGAAGCACCTGCTGATGCCCTGGCAGGTGGGCGAAGCGTGGTTCTGGGACACGCTGGTGGACGCCGACCTCGCCAGCAACGCCGCGAGCTGGCAATGGATCACCGGGTCCGGCATCGACAGCCAGCCATTCTTCCGCGTGTTCAACCCGGTGAGCCAGGGGGAGAAGTTCGATCCGGCCGGCGATTACGTGCGCCGCTGGGTGCCGGAGCTTGCGGCATTGCCGGACAAGAACCTCCATGCGCCCTGGACCGCCCCGGCCGCGACCTTGCGCGGCGCCGGAGTGACGCTGGGCCGAACCTACCCGCATCCAATCATCGACCTCGCCGAGGGCCGGCAGCGGGCGCTCGACGCCTACCGGACGACAGTGCGGACCGAGCCGCCGGCGGCATCCGTGGCCGTGGCGCCCGAGGCGGCCGAGTGACGCCGGACGGCAGCCGGGATGCGGCGCTCGCCTCGGACGGCGCGGCCGCCCCGGCGCTCCGCACCGTGCCGCCGCACTTGCCGCTGCGGGTGATGGGCGACGTGCACGGCGACATGCGCGCCTTTCGCGCTGCCGTCGCCACCGACCGCTTCCTGGTGCAGCTCGGCGACCTCAGCGACCATGGTCCGGACAGCGCCGGGGTGATCCGCATGATGCTGGACATCGTGCGGGCCGGGCGGGGTTTGTTCATCCTCGGCAACCATGACCGCAAGCTCGGCCGGGCGCTGGCCGGCATGGGCGTGCGGATGGACGCGCCGCTTCAGGCAACCCTGGAGCAGCTCGAACCCGAGCTGCGGCCGCTCGCGCTCGATGCAATCCACGCCGCGCCGGCTTGGGTGATCCAAGGCAACCGCGCCTTCGTCCATGGCGGGTTCCACCCGTCCATGCTGGACGAGCCGCCGCCGCCCGCGCTGGGCCGGGTCTCGCCGTTGATGTCGCGGGCGCTGTTCGGCGAGACCACCGGGCGGATGCAGCCGGACGGCTATCCGGAACGGGTGCTGCGCTGGGTGGACCGCATTCCGGCGGGGCTGACGGTGTATTGCGGCCACGACCAGCGCAGCACCGACGGCCGACCCTATGTGCGGCGGGGCTCCGGCGGGGGCACCGCCATCTTCCTCGACACCGGCGCCGGCAAGGGCGGCCACCTGTCATGGATCGACCTGCCACCACTTTGAGCGCGGGGTGGCCCGCGTTCGCCGGGCCAGCCCACGCCGGAGCGGCTGCTTACTGGACGATGCCGATGTTCCGGCGCGACAGCCAGTTCTTGTAGTCCTGGAACAAGGCGCGGCGAGCCCGCGGGGTGGGCGTCGCGGCGTCCCAGCCGGTCCGGTGCAGGAACGCGTCGAACTCGCGGCGCAGCTCCGCTTCGGTCGCACGCGACGGCGAGGCCGGCGGCGCGAACGCGACCTGGTCTTGCCGGTCGAAGGTGGAGGACGGCGCCGCGGGCTGCGCCGGCGCCGGGGCCGGCGCGCGCGGCGGCTCCGCCAGCGCCACCTGCGGCGCGGCGGCGGGCGCTTGCGGCGCGGCGGGCAACCCTTGCGGAGCGGCGGGCGCGGGAGCCGGGGCCTCGGCGACCGGCCCCTGCGGTGCGGGCGCGGGCGCGGCGTTGGGCGTTGGGGCCGGGGCCGGGGCCGCGGGCCCCGCCTCGGACAACCGCGGCGCGGCGTCTCCCGTCGCCACTCCAGCCGGATCGGCGCTGACGGCGTCGCCGCTGTGGGCATACAGGAACCGCTCCGGCGCCAAGGGGGCGGCCGGTTGCCGGAGTGACGTGGTCGTCGCCACCGCCAGCAGCAGCAGCATCGCCCCGGCCGCGCCCCACCGCTCGGCGCGCGCCGTGGCGGCCGGCGGCAAGGGTTCGAGGTCGATCGGGGCCGGCCGGGCCCGCATCACCGCGTTCACCGACCCGAACTGCATCCGCGGCAGCGGCAAGCCGGCTGGCGCCGGCGTCACCGTCATTGCCGTGCGCAGCACGAGCGGCTGCGGAAGCCGGAGCGACGCCGGTTCCGGCTCGCGCACCGCCCGGGTTCGCCGCCGCGGCGGCGGTGGCGGCGGGATCGGCAATGGCCCGTCGGCCAGGTCCTCCATCCGCCGCGGATCGGACAGCCTCGCCGTCGATGCATCCCGCGAGGCGGCCGTGCCCGCCGGACCTTCCAGCGTGACCTGCATCGTCACGGTCTGCTCGGTGCTCCCGGCCATCGCGGGTGGCAGCGCATCGAGCAGGGCCGGCCGGCCGGCGATCAGCAGCCGCAGATCGGCCGCGCTGGTGCCTGTCCGGACTGCGTGGTCGGCCAGGATCGGCCACAGCTCGGGCACCGCGGTATGGGCGTCGTCGATCGCCAGCAGCACCGGTTCGCTGCGCTCGGCAAAGGACGCGAGTTCGCGCCGCAGCGCCTCCTCCTCATCCTCCTCCGGCCCATGCACGCCGAGTTGCAGCAGCACGCGGCTCAGCGTCAGCGGCGTTTGCAGCGGATTGCCGATCCGCATGACGATCCCGGCCATCTGCGCCAGAACCGCATCCAGCAGCGCCGTCTTGCCGGAGCCCGGCGGACCGGTCAGAACGACGGCGTCGCCGCCCCGCTGCAGGAAGGCGACGATGCCGCCCTCTTCGCCGCCGTTCGGCGCACGCGGGCCGGGGCGCGAGGAGCCCTCGCCGGACACCTGATCGTTGCCCACGGCCTAGAACCGCGGCCGGCGGCAGATCGATCCCGGCGGGGCATCAGGCGGACAGTTCAGCAATCGGTCCGAGCCCGGGCCGATATGCTCGGCCGAGAAGCTGCGAAAAAGGCGGTCCTTGTCGGTCCGGGTCAGCCGGACCCGGACCGTCCGCGGCCGGACGCAAGGCGGCGGGGTGTGGGACGCGTGGCGGGTCGGGCTCGGCCGGGCCAGGACGATCGGGCGGTGCTCCGGCGCCGCGGCGACCGGCTGCACCGGGGGCGGCTTTAAGGTGGCGCATGCCCCGGTCCCGAGCAGCAGCGGCAGCAGCAGCAAACCGATCGGGGTGTTCCGCACAGGCAGCGATCTCCGTATTGACAGGGAGATGTGAACAGTCTCTCCGACGTGACGTAAAGCCCATTCTGAACTTCGTTGTTGCGAGTTGCGCTTTTGACACGGCGGCCGCGGCCGCAGAACGAGTTCGTCAGACCGGCTCGCCCCGGTCCATCCGGTCAAGCACCTCCGCCGCCCGTTCGCGCAACGCCGCCTGCTTGGCGGGAAGCATCTTCTGCCAGGTCCGCAACGGCATCGACATGCGGGGGTTGGGCGCGAAACGGTCGGCGTGCCGGGCAATGAAATCCCAATACAGCGCGTTGAACGGGCAGGCCCGCTCGCCGACCGACGCCTTCACGTCGTAGTGGCAGCCGCGGCAATAGTCGCTCATGCGGTTGATGTAGGCGCCCGACCCCGCATACGGCTTGCTGCCCATCACCCCGCCATCGGCATGCAAGGCCATGCCGCGCACGTTCGGCATTTCCACCCACTCATAGGCGTCGGCGTAGACGATCAGATACCACTCATCGACGTCGTCCGGATGCAGCCCGGCCAGCAGCGCGAAGTTGCCGGTCACCATCAGGCGTTGGATGTGATGCGCGTAGGCGTGGCGCATCGTGTCGGTGATGGCGTGGTGCAGGCAGTTCATCCGGGTCTCGCCGGTCCAATAGAACCACGGCAGCCGGCGGGTGGCGCCCAGCCCGTTCAGGTGGCGGTACTCCGGCACCTTGAGCCAGTAGACGCCGCGCACGTACTCGCGCCAGCCGAGGATCTGCCGCACGAAGCCCTCGACCGCGTTCAGCGGCGCCTTGCCCGCCCGCCAGGCGGCCTCGGCGGCCCGGCATGCCGCCATCGGGTCGAGCAGGCCGGTGTTGAGCGACGTCGAGACCAGCGCATGGAACATGGTGCTTTCGCCGGTCTTCATGGTGTCCTGCCAATCGCCGAACTGCGCCAGCCGGTGGGACACGAAGTCGTCGAGCGCATGGGCCGCCTCGGCCGCCGTGACCGGCAGGTTGAACCCGTCCACGGCGCCGAAATGGTCGGGAAAGCGGGCGGCGACCAGCGCCATCACCTCGGCGGTGATCGCATCCGGCGCGAAGCCCTGCACCGGCGGCGGTTGTATGCCCTTCGGCAGCGGCTTGCGGTTGTCCGGATCGAAGTTCCATTGACCGCCGGCCGGCTCACCCTCCTCCATCAACACGTCGTGCCGCGCCCGCATCTCGCGATAAAAGAACTCCATGCGCAGGCCCTTGCGGCCGGCCGCCCAGGCTCGGAACTCCTGCTTGCGGCACAGGAACCGGGTGTCGTCGCGGATCTCCACCTCCAGCCCGGCCGCGTCCTGCCAGCCGCGCATGTCCTGCTCCAGCCGCCACTCACCGCATTCGGTGGCGACCACCCGCTCCGGCCGGTGCCGCTCGACCGCGCGCAGCAACTCACCCCGGAGCGTATGGGTATTGGCCGGGTCGTCGAGCCGGATGTAATCGACCCGGACTCCTCGCGCCTCGAGCGCCCGGGCGAAATGGCGCATCGCCGACAGCACGAGCACGATCTTCTTCGGGTGATGCTTGACGTAAGTGCACTCGCCATCGACCTCGGCCATCAGCACGACATCGCGAGCCGGGTCCAGGTCCGACAGGGCGGAGAGCGTGCGGCTGTTCTGGTCGCCCAGCACGAAACGCAACGTGCCCGCCGGCGCCGCCTCGGCCATCGTCAATCCTCCGTGCGGACGGTCCGCCCGCCGCGAAAGCCGGCCGCCGCGTTGCCGACCCAGCCTGCCTCACCCGTCGCACCCATGTTCGGCAGCGGTTCCACCATGCCCACCTCGTTTTAATGTGCCCTGACGTGGTCCCTCGGCGCGGGCCCGCAAGCGGCTCCGCGCGGCGTGGCTTGCGGGCCGGGTCGCAGGCGGGCAGTCTCGGTTCATGCGGCAGCTCCTCCTCCTCCGGCATGCCAAGTCCTCGTGGGATGACCGCGAACTGTCCGACCATGCGCGGCCGCTGAACCCGCGCGGACGGCAGGCCGCCACCATGATGCGGGCGACGATGGAGCGGCTCGGCCTCGCGCCCGACCTCGTGCTCGTGAGCAGCGCCAAGCGGACGATGCAAACGGCCGAGGCGCTGGAGCCGTGGGACGAGACGCCGCTCGTCGACTCGCTCGACAGCCTCTATCTCGCGCCGGCGCCGGTGATCCTGCAGACCTTGCGCGGCGTCCCCGAGACGGTGCGCAGCGTGCTTGTGGTCGGTCATAACCCCGGCCTGCACGAGCTCGCCGTGCTGCTGATCGGCGCCCATGCCATGACCCTCGGCAATCCGGAGATGCGGCGTCTCGCTGAAGGCTACCCGTCGGGCGCGCTGGCGGAGTTCACGGTGCCGAGCCCTTGGCACACGCTGGGCGAGGGCGGCGGCCGGCTGGTGCGGTTCATCTCGCCCCGGGACCTGCCGCCGGAGCCGCCGGCCGACTAACCGTGGCGACGCTCGAGTTCACCCTCGATCCCGCCGACGTGCCGCGGCTGCGCCGCTGGCCGGGGATCCGTGCCAGTCGCCCCGCACCGGTTGGGATCGTTTGGTACGACACCGCGGACGGCGAGCTGGCCGCCGAGGGCTTGTCGCTGGCGGCGAGCGCCGGGCGGTGGCAGCTCGCGGGCCGGCGTGCGGCGACGCCGGGCGGAACGGTGCAGGTCGAGGCGGAAGCGCGGGAGCCCGAGAAGTTCGAGCGGACGCTGCCGGCGGACCTGCTGCCGCAGGCGCGGCTGGACGGGACGCGACAGTCGATGCGCTGGATCCATGCGGACCACTCGGCCACGCTGCGGCTGATCGAGGGACGGTTCGGCAGCCGCCGGGCGACGCCGGTGTGCCGGGTGTGGATCGACGGCCCACCCCCCGGACTGCCCCTGCTCGCGACGGCGCTCGCGGCCGAGCTGGACTTGCGCGTGCCTCGTGCGGCGCTGGCCGAGCAGGCGCTGGCCGCCGCCCGCGCCGAGACCCCGGAACCGCGGGCGCTCGGGGCGCCGCTGGTCGCCGACGGCCAGACCGTCAGCGACAGCCTGGCGACGATCGCCGGACACCTGCTGGACGTCATGCTGCATTGGGGCAGCCAGGTGCCGAAGGCGCGCTCGCCGGAACCGGTCCACCAGATGCGGGTGGCGACACGGCGGCTGCGGTCTGCGCTGTCGGTGTACAAGGCCGTGGCAGCGTGTCCGGACCTGGCCGCGCTGACGGTGCCGATGAAGACCTGCGCCGAGCGGCTGGGCACGGCGCGTGATTGGGACGTGTTCATCGGCGGCCTCGGCGCCCGCTTGGCCGAGGCGTTTCCCGGCGATCCCCGCTGCGCCGCCCTGCTGCGGACGGCGGACCGGCGCCGGCGCCAAGCTTATGCCATGCTGGACGGCTTCCTGGCCGGGCCCGAGTTCCGCACCCTGGCAGTGTCGCTGGCCTGTGCCGCCACGTTGCGGCCGTGGGATGGGGCCGCCCCGCCCGAAGGGCTAGCGCAGGACACCGCCGGGTTCGCCGCGGGGGTGCTGGCACGGCGGCTGAAGAAGGTCCGCCAAGCCGGGCGGCGCATCGAAACGCTCGAGGTCCCGGCGCTGCACGAGCTGCGCAAGAAGTGCAAGCGGCTCCGCTACGCCGCCGAGTTCTTCTCACCGCTGTTCCCCGCCCGCAAGGCCAAGCGGTTCATCAAGCGGCTGGCCGACCTGCAGGAACAGCTCGGCCTGCTGAACGACGGCGCCGCCGTATCGGGCTTGATGGCGCAGCTTGGCCGGCTGGAGCGCAGCTACGCGGCGGGCCTGGTGGAAGGGTTCTCGGCCGCCGCCGCGGCCCCGGCCCGCGAACGCGTCGAGGCAGCCTGGAAGCGGTTCCGCGCGGTCGAACCGTTCTGGATCACCTGATTCCACCGGACGTGCGCTGCCAGCCGCCTCGCAGCCGTGAACGGCCGAGCGAAATGCTGCATGCGCGAAGGATTGCGTTAAGCATTGTCGCGCCATAATTTCGCCCCTTGCAGCGGGGCCAGTCTGTTCCGGCCCGGCTGACGACATTGGGGTGACAACATGAGCGGCAACACGAACGGGTCAGTGACCCTGACCATGGACGGCACCAACCAGTCCCTTTCGCTGCCGCTGCGACCCGGCACGATCGGCCCCAGCGTGGCCGATATCGGCAAGCTGTATGCGAACCTCGGCATCTTCACCTACGATCCCGGCTACGGCATGACCGCGGCCTGCGACAGCAAGATCACCTACATCGACGGCGACCAAGGCGTGCTGCTGCATCGCGGCTATCCGATCGAGCAGTTGGCGCAGCAGAGCTCGTTCCTCGAGGTCGCCCACCTGCTGCTGAACGGCGAGCTGCCGAACGCGCAGGAAAAGTACGATTTCGAGCACGGGGTGATGCGCCACACGATGGTGCACGAGCAGCTGCGCAGCTTTTACAACGGGTTCCGGCGCGATGCCCACCCGATGGCGGTGCTGTGCGGCGTGGTCGGCGCGTTGAGCGCGTTCTACCACGACAGTCTCGACATCAACAACGAGGACCACCGCCGCATCAGCGCGTTCCGGCTTATCGCAAAGCTGCCGACCATCGCCGCCTGGACCTATAAATACACCGTCGGGCAACCCTTCATCTACCCCCGCAACGACCTCAGCTACGCCGCCAACTTCCTCCACATGTTCCACGCCGTGCCGGCCGAGCCCTACGAGGTGAGCCCGGTGCTCGAGCGGGCGATGGACCGCATCTTCATCCTGCACGCCGACCACGAGCAGAACGCCAGCACGTCCACGGTGCGCTTGGCCGGCTCCACCGGCGCCAACCCGTTCGCTTGCATCGCGGCTGGCATTGCCAGCCTGTGGGGGCCGGCACATGGCGGCGCCAATGAGGCGGTGCTGAAGATGCTGGGCGAGATCGGCACCGTCGACAATGTCGGGCCGTTCATCGACAAGGTGAAGGACAAGAACAGCCACGTCCGGCTGATGGGCTTCGGCCACCGGGTCTACAAGAACTACGATCCCCGCGCGAAAATCCTGCAGGAGACCTGCCGCGAGGTGTTCGACGAGCTCGGGATCAAGAACAACCCGACCCTTGAACTCGCGGTCGAGCTCGAGAAGATCGCGCTGACGGACGACTACTTCATCAGCAAGAAGCTTTACCCGAACGTCGATTTCTATTCGGGCATCATCCTGAAGGCGATGGGCTTCCCGACCAGCATGTTCACCGCCCTGTTCGCGGTGGCCCGCACCGTCGGTTGGATCAGCCAGTGGAAGGAAATGATCGAGGACCCGAGCCAGCGCATCGGCCGGCCGCGGCAGGTCTATACCGGCCACACCGTGCGCGACTACGTGCCGCTCGACAGGCGCTGAGCCGGATCAGCCGCCGGAGCCACCCCCGGCCACCCCTGCCCCGACCGATTGCTGGAACCGGTCGGGGTAGTCGGTGATGAGGCCGTCCACGCCCCATTGCGCCAGCCGCACCATGTCGGCGGGCTCGTTGACCGTCCACGGCACCACCGCCACGCCGAGCGCCTGCGCCTGCCGCAGCAATGGCTCGGTCAGGTCGCGGAACGCCGGCGCCCAGGTGCCGCCGCCTTCGGCGACGATCGCCTCGGGGATTGAGACCGGGGTGGGCAGGCCGAGCCAGGTCGGCGCGTCGGCCAGCGTTTCCGCCGTCGTCAACCAGGCGCGCTCCATCGCCGGCCGCACCCGGCGCAGGATGCGGGGCGCCCGCCAGTCGAACGATTGCAGCATCACCCGGTCGGCCGCCCCTGCCGCGTCGACCACCGCCAGCACCCGCGCCACCATCGTCTCAGCGTCGACCGTCCAATCCGGGCGGTCCGGCTGCAATTTCAGTTCAATCGTCCAGCGCACGCCGGGGTCGAGCGCGAGCGTGTCCGCCAGGGTGGGAATGCCCATCCCCTCGATCGCCTGTTGCGACGGGAACTTGGCGGCATAGTCGCTGCCGGGGCGGATGCGACCGACATCGAAATCCTCGATGTCCTCCAGCGTGAGATCCTTCAGCAGCGGCAGCGACCCGGGCAGGTAGCGGCCGTTCAAGCTGGCGAGGTCCGGGTTCAGCGCCAGGTCGTGATGCACCACGACGGTGCCGTCCTTCAGCACGCCGACGTCGATCTCGATCGCGCGCACGCCCAAGGCGATGGTTCGCCGGAGCCCCTCCAGGGTGTTCTCGGGAAACAGGCCGCGCGCGCCGCGGTGTCCGACAAGGGTGAGCGGGCGGTGCATCGGCGCCTCTTGCCGGGTGCCGGGCTGCGGGTCAATGTCGACGCATGACCGACCCTTCGACGGACCGCGTCCTGGGCGTGCTGGGCGGCATGGGCCCGCTGGCCAGTGCCGTGTTCATGACCCGGCTGACGCTGCTAACGCCGGCGGAGCGCGACGCGGACCATATCCCGGCGGTGCTTTGGTCGGATCCGCGCGTGCCCGACCGCGGCGCCGCCCGCGCCGGCACCGGCCCGAGCCCGCTGCCGGCCCTGGTGCGCGGCTTGCAGGGGCTGGAAGCGGCCGGGTGCGGCGCGGTCGCCATTCCCTGCAACACCGCCCATGGCTGGATCGACGGCATGCGCGCGGCAACGAAGCTGCCGATCCTGCACATCGTCGACGCGGCGATCGCCGACCTGGAGCGGCAGGGCGTCGGCCCCGGTCCGGTCGGCGTCATGGGAACGGCCGCGACCTTGGCGATGCGGCTGTACCAGGACCCGCTGACGGCGCGCGGCTGGCCGTGCCTCGAGCCGAGCGCCGACGAAATGGACCGCCTGGTGTCGCCGGCCATCGCCGATGTCAAGGCGAACCGGGTCGCCGACGCCTACGCGCCGCTGGCCGAGGCGGTCGGCCTGCTGCGCGACCGCGGAGCTCGGGCGGTGGTGCTGGGCTGCACCGAGATCCCGCTCGGCATCCAAGCCGGGCCGTGGGAGACGCTGGGTGTTCCGGTGGTCGACACCGTCGACGCGTTGGCGCGCGCGGCGATTCGCTGGGCAAAGGGGCCCGCGGCGGCGTAGCCTCAGGTCCGCGCCACGATCCCCAGCCCGGCGACCATCAGGACTACGCCGCCGACCCGCAGCCAGGTCGCCGGGTGCTCCTTGAAGCCGAACAGGCCGAAATGGTCGAGCAGCACCGAGGTGGCGATCGTCGCAGTGACGAACACGCCGGAAAACACCGACGAGCCGAGTTGCTGCGCGGCGAACAGTTGCGACGCAATCACCACCGCGCCCATGGCGCCGCCCACCCAGGCCCACCAGGGCGCGCTGGCCGCCCGGTCGGCGCCGGGCCAGGTCAGGCTGCCCAGGATCAGGCCCAAGACCGAGAGGCAAGCGGCCGTGCCCAGCACCGACATGACGCCGGCCTGCGCCGGACCGATCGCCCGCCCGAGCACCGCGTTGGTGCCCGCCTGCGTCGCGCCGAGCAGCCCGGCAGCGGCAACGAACGCGATCAGCAGAACCTGCACGGGTCAGGTGCCCTCGGTGTCTGCTCCGCTGCCGCGGCCGCTCACCCCGCTGCGCGACGGCGCGTCGGCGCCGGGCTCCACGGTGCGGCTCATCGCTTCGATCTCGGCGTCGTCCTGCGGTTCGGCGTCGGCCCCGGTGCTGCTGTCGGCCGGGTCGGACGCGGCGTTGGCCAGCGCGTTCGACACCGCCTCCGGGTCGATCCGGCTGGCTTCGGCGAACAGCCGGTCGGCCTCGTCATCGTCGCCGCGCTCCTGGGCGCGGATCGCCTGCTCGGCCAGTTCGCGCGCCGTTTGGTGCCGCGCGGCCGTGCCGTCGGGCTGGTCGTAGCTGTCTGACATCGGGGTTCTCCGTTCGTGACGGGGGATAACGTGGCGCGGCCGGCATGTTTCCGCTGTTAACCCCCGGGGTGTTCATCCCCGAGCGTCAGCACGGCGCCGCCGCGCAAGATCGCCTCAGCCGCGTCGGAGTAGCCCGACCCGGCGCCGTGCAGCGCCAAGCCCGGGCCGACCCGGCTCGGGCCGGCGCCGCGGACCGCCTGCACCAGCACGATCTTGGCCGCAACGCTGGCACGCGGCCAAAGCGGCCACAGCACCAGGCGCCGCAGCCCGGCTTCGTGCAGCGCCGCGACGCCGTCGGCCATCAACGCCGCCGGCAACGCCAGGGTCAGCGTGCCGCCCTCGCGCAGCACCGCCCCCAGCGCCGCGACCCAAACGCCGATCCCCCCCGCACCGCGATGCGTGGCGGCATCGCGCAGCCGGTCGGGCGACCGGGTCGAGCCCGGCTCGTGCCAGGGCGGGTTGGCGAAGACGTGGTCGAACGGCGGCAACGCCGGCAAGGCGGTCACGTCGGCGACGAGCACGGCGAACGCGGCCCCGTTGGCCGCCAGGTTGGTCCGCGCCAACGCCGCCATCTCCGGATCGCGCTCCACCCCGGCGCCGTCCAGCCCGGCGACCCGCGCGTGCAGGCACAACAAGCCGGCCCCGGCGCCGGTGCCCGCTTCCAGCACGCGCTGCCCGGCCCGGGCCGGAACGGAGGCGGCCAGCAGCACCGGCTCGATCCCGGTGCGATAGCCCCGCACCGGCTGCAGATACGCCACCCGGCCGCCGAGCAGGCTGCCGCGGCTGCACTCCATCAAGCCTCGCCGGCTTCCCGCAGGACGCGCCGGGCTTGCGCCTCATCCTCCGGCAGCACGGCCAGGCGGCGCGGGATGGCGCCGATGCTGCCTTCGACCGCGCTGACGTGGCCGTCCAGCAGCACGCTCTCGATCCCGGCGTCGCGCAGGAGCGCGTGCAGGAAACTCAGGCGAACGAGGTCGTTCGAGATGGTAACGATGCGCATTGAGGGAGGTCGTCCGCCTTGACCCGTTTTGAGTGCCGCCGATATGGTGCGCGTCGACGATGAACATGCAAGGTCGGGAGCGCAGTTTGGGCATCGTCACCACGCCAGCGCAGCCGGAGCGCACGCCCGTAGCGGCGACGCCGGCCGGCGGCGCGGCCTTCGACGGCGACGCGCTGGGCGCGCTCGCCGCGCTGATCGGCTCCGACATGGAGGCGACCAACCGCGCCATTGTCGCGCGGATGGACAGTCCCGTGGCGTTGATCCCGCAATTGGCGGCGCACATCGTCGCCGCTGGCGGCAAGCGCATCCGTCCACTGCTGACCCTGGCCGCGGCCCGGCTTTGCGGCTATTCCGGCGAGCGGCACGTGCCGCTTGCCGCCTGCGTCGAGTTCATCCACACCGCGACCCTGCTGCACGACGACGTGGTGGACGAGAGCCTGCTGCGCCGCGGCATGTCGAGCGCCAACGCCGTGTTCGGCAACAAGGCGTCGGTGCTGGTCGGCGACTTCCTGTTCGCCCGCGCCTTTCAGCTGATGGTCGCTGACGGCTCGCTGCGGGTGCTCGAGATCCTCAGCCACGCCGCGGCCACGATCGCCGAGGGCGAGGTCCTGCAACTCGTGACCCAGCACGATCTGTCCACCCCGCGCGACCGCTACCTCGAGGTGATCCGGGGCAAGACCGCGGCCTTGTTCATCGCCGCCTGCCAGGTGGGCGCCGTGGTCGCCGACCGGCCCGCGGCCGAGGAGCAAGGCCTGGCCGGATACGGGGCGAACCTGGGCATGGCGTTCCAGCTGGTGGACGACGCGCTCGACTACGCCGCCGATCAGGCCAAGCTGGGCAAGACCGTCGGCGACGATTTCCGCGAGGGCAAGGTCACGCTTCCCGTCCTGACCGCCTTCCAGGCTGGCAACGCCGAGGACCAGGCGTTCTGGCGGCGCACCATCGAGGCGAGCGAGCAGACCGACGCCGATCTCGACCACGCGCTTACCCTGATCGAGCACACGGACGCCATCCGCACGACCCTGGCCGCCGCCGCTCAGTTCGCCGCCGACGCCAAGGCGGCGCTCGCGGTGTTTCCGCCGAGCCCGCTGCGGGAGGCGTTGCTGGGCGTCGCCGACTTCACCGTCAGCCGCGGCAGCTGACCGCCCCGGGCGGGGGACGCCCGCACCGGGGTGCTGCGGCCGCTCAGGCGACCGCGGCGATCCGCTCCCGGCGCAGCTGCACCGTCAGCTCGTCCAAGGCCCGGCTCACGCCATCGAGCATCAGGTCCACCTCCGCTGTCGTCATGATCAACGGCGGGCTGAATGCCATCGTGTCGTTGGGCAGGGAGCGGGCGATCACCCCGTGCTGCTCGCACAGTTTGGTCAAGCGGCCGCCGATCTTGGCTGACGGCTCGAAGTTGCGCCGGGCGGCCCGGTCGGCAACCAGCTCGACGGCGGCGATCATGCCGACCCCCCGCACCTCGCCCACCAGCTCGTGGCCCTCGAAGCGGCGGCGCAGCTCGGCCTGCATGTGCGGCCCGGTGGCGCGCACCTGGCCCACGATGTCGATCTCGTCGTAGATCTTCAGCGTCTCGATCGCCACCGCCGCCGGCACCGGATGCCCGGAATAGGTGTAGCCGTGACCGAACGTGCCGATCGCATGGCTCTCGCTGGCCAGCGCCTCGAACACACGCTCGTTCACCATCACCGCCGAGATCGGCAGGTAGGACGCCGACAGCGCCTTGGCGCAGGTGAGGATATCGGGCTGCAACTCGTAGGTCTGGGTACCCCAGTAATTGCCGGTGCGTCCGAAACCGCAGATCACCTCGTCGGCGATGAGCAGCACGTCGTGCCGGCGCAGCACCGCCTGGATCTTCTCGAAGTAGCTGCGCGGCGGGATGATCACCCCGCCCGCCCCCATGACCGGTTCGGCGATGAAGGCGGCGACGGTGTCCGGCCCTTCCGCCACGATCAGCGCATCGAGCGCTTCGGCGCAGCGGGTGGCAAACGCTTCCTCGGATTCGCCGGCCTCGGCGCCGTGGTAATAATGCGGCGTCGTGGTGTGGATGAACCCCGGCAGCGGCAGGTCGAAGCTGCGATGGTTGTTCGGCAGCCCGGTCAAGGAGGCGGCGGCCAAGGTGATGCCGTGATACCCCTTCAGCCGCCCGATCATCTTCTTCTTCGCATGCCGGCCGAGCGCATTGTTGTAGTACCAGGCCATTTTGATCGCGGTGTCGTTGGCTTCCGAGCCCGAGTTGGCGAAGAACACCTTGCTCATCGGCACCGGCGCCCGCTCGATCAGCATCTCGGCCAGGTCGATCATCGGCTCGTGCGACTTGGCGGTAAAGGCGTGGTAGAATGGCAGCTTCATCATCTGGTCGTAGGCGGCCTTGGCCAGGCGCTCGTTGCTGAAGCCGAGCGACGCGCACCAAAGCCCGGCCACGCTCTCGATGTACGACTTGCCGGTGTCGTCCCAGACGCGCACGCCCTCGCCGCGGGTGATGACGATCGGGCCGACCTCGGCATGCGCCTTGAGGTCGGTGTAGGGATGCAGCACGTTCGCGATGTCGCGGGCGGCGGCGGAGTTGGCGCGGGCGGGTGGGGTCATCGGAGATCTCCTCGCCGCGAGGATAGGCCTTCTCCGCTGCCGAATGGAAGGTTGACCCGGTTTGGCGGAAACGCCGGGCCCGTTCGGTCTCGAACTAACCCGAACCGTTCCAGCGCGTTGTCGTCGCAACGGCGGCGTCCCGCTCGCCCGCAATCCGCTTCCAGGAGGAACGTCGAATGGCGCAAAACCCGGCTCTGCCGACCTACAGTGCCCTTTACGCATTCGGCGACAGCCTGTCCGACGCCGGCAACAACTCGATCCTGACCAGCGTCACCGGCACGACCCCGGTTTCGCCGCCCTACTTCTCCCAATCCTACGGCGTGCTGTCCGGCAACACCTTCAGCAACGGTCCCACCTGGGCGCAGGACCTGTCGGTGGCACTCGGTCTCGGCACGCTGACCCCGAGCACCGCCCCGCTGTTCGGCCACGACTTCGCCTTCGGCGGCGCCGAAACCGGATCGACGCCGCAAAACGGCGGCAGCACGCTGATCACCGCCATCTCACTGTCGGCGCAGGCGCTGCAATTCGAGACGCAGGTGCCGTTCCCGTCGTCCAACGCGCTCTACACGCTGTCGATCGGCGCCAACGACCTGCTCGACATCATCCGCACGCCTGGCTTGACGCAGCAGCAGCAGGCCACCGACGTCAGCGCCGCGATCACCAACGAGATCACCTTCGTGCGCCGTCTGGTCGATGATGGGGCGCGGAACCTCCTGGTGTTCGGCGTGCCCGACCTGGGCAAGACCCCGACCGTGCTGGCGGCCGGCGGCGGATCGCCGAGTTCCCCCCTCGTGACCCTGGCCTCGACCCTCACCGCGCAGTTCAACGCCGCCATCGCCGGGCAACTCGCCACCATTTCCGGCCTCAACGCCAAGGTGATCGACGCCTACGGGCTGATCGACTCGGCCAGCGCCAACCCGGCCAGCTACGGCCTGGTGGACAGCGTGTCCCCGGTCTGGAGCGGCTCCTACACCAGCGCCAGCAGCGGCACGCTCAGCGCAACCGCGTCGACCACGCAAGACCAGAACCTGTTCTTCGACAGCCTGCACCCGACCGAAACCGGCCACCAGGCTGTCACCAGCTTGGCCGAGCTGCAGCTCGCCGGCGCCCCGGCGCTCACGACGCAGTACTACGCCAACATCCTGCAACGCGCCGCCCCGGCCGCCGACGTCGCGTTCTGGAGCAACGGCGTCGCCGGCGGAGCGCTGACGGCGCCGCAACTCGATTACGCGATCGCCAATTCGGCCGAAGCGCAGCGCTTCGTCGTCCCGGTCGTCGAGCTTTACACCGCGCTCGGCCGAGCGCCCGACGCTGCCGGGCTGCAATATTGGGTGCAGGCTTACGAGGGCGGCGGGTCGCTCAGCGGCATCGCCGGCGGGTTCCTCAGCTCGGGCGAAGGCCAGAGCGTGTATGGCGCCACGGCCGGTGGCAGCCCGGCCGCCAACTCGGCGTTCGTCACCTCCGTCTACGGGCAGATGCTCGGTCGCCCGGCCGACGCCGCCGGCGCCGCGTACTGGACGGGGCAGCTCGACGCCGGCGCGCTGCGGCCGGCCGACGTGATCGCGAGCTTCGTGCAAAGCGCCGAGGTGCAGTCGCGAGACCTGGTCGCGGCGACCCAGTTCCTGGTCGACGCCGGCAACGGGGCCGCGAACTACGCCCACAATCTGTTCAGCAACGGCACCGGCGCCGGCACCAACGGCGCGGTCGCCGGACTGATCAACGTTTAAGGCGGGTCTGGGGGCGCCGCCCCCAGCCGAGCCAGGACCGGCCCTGGCCTTCTCGGCTCAGACCGCCGCCGCCTTGCGCGCCGCCGCCTCCGCCGCGGACGCGACGCCGCCATGCGCGGCCGACCAGGCGACCGGGTTCTCCAGGAACCGCCGCACCTCGGCCAGAGCCGTCTCGGCGAAGTAGGGCCGGTCCCGGCACGCCTCGAGCACGTCCCACCAGGTGCACAGGTGGTGCAACGTGATGTCCATCTTTGAAAGTGTCTCGAAGCTGCCGGGGAACACGCCGTAGAAGAACACCACGAAGGCATGGTTCACGATGGCCCCGGCGTCGCGGAGCGCTTGTGCGAACTGGATTTTAGACGCGCCGTCGGTGGTGAGATCCTCCACCAGCAACGTGCGCAGCCCTTCCGGCACGTCGCCCTCGATCAGCGCGTTGCGGCCGAACCCCTTGGGCTTCTTCCGCACGTAAGCCATCGGCGCCAGCATGCGGTCCGAGATCCACGCAGCGAACGGGATGCCGGCCGTCTCACCCCCGGCGACGCATTCGATGCTCTCGTAGCCGACATGGCGGCCGATCTTCTCCGCCGCCAACTCGCAGATCTTGGCCCTCGCCCGCGGAAAGTAGATGATCTTTCGGCAGTCGATGTAGACCGGCGACTTCCAGCCCGACGTGAAGGTGTAGGGCTCTTCGGGGCGGAAGTTGACGGCCTTGATCTCGAGCAAGATGCGCGCGGTCGTCAGCGCCGCGTCGCGGTCCCAGTCGGTCATATGCGCTTGGTTGGCCATGCGCCTTCCTAGACCGTGGACCCGCTTGCGTCCATTCTGCGCGCCGACGTCGGAGAAGACAGCATGAGCCGGACCTATCGCATCGCCTCGATCCCCGGAGACGGGATCGGCCTGGAAACGGTGCCCGAAGGCCTGCGCGTGCTCGAGGCGGCCGCGACCCGGTTCGGCTTCTCGCTCAAGACCACGCCGTACGACTGGTCATGCGACCGCTACAAGCGGACCGGCGCGATGATGCCGGCCGACGGGCTCGACCAGCTGCGTGAGCACGATGCGGTGTTCCTCGGCGCCGTCGGCTGGCCGGACGTGCCGGACCACGTCTCGTTGTGGGGGCTCCTGATCCCGATCCGCCGCGGCTTCGACCAGTATGCCAGCGTGCGGCCGTGCAAGCTGATGCCCGGCGCCCGTTCGCCGCTGGCCGGGCGCACCGAGGCCGATATCGACTTCTACGTCGTGCGCGAGAACACCGAGGGCGAGTACTCGAGCGTCGGCGGGCGCCTGTTCGAAGGCACCGACCGCGAATACGTCACCCAGCACACCGTGTTCAGCCGGATCGGCACCGACCGGATCATGAAATACGCGTTCGAGCTGGCCCGCACCCGGCCGCGCCGCAAGGTGACGTCGGCCACCAAGTCGAACGGCATCACCATCACCATGCCCTACTGGGACGAGCGCTTCGCCGCCATGGCCGCGCAATATCCGGACATCGCCACGGACCAGTTCCACATCGACATCCTGTGCGCGCACTTCGTGCAGCACCCGGACTGGTTCGACGTGGTGGTCGGCAGCAACCTGTTCGGCGACATCCTGAGCGACCTTGGCCCGGCGGTCGCCGGCAGCATCGGCATCGCCCCCAGCGCCAACATCAACCCCGAGCGGTTGCATCCCAGCATGTTCGAGCCGGTGCACGGCTCGGCGCCCGACATTGCCGGGCAGCGCGTTTGCAACCCGATCGGCCAAGTTTGGTCGGGGGCGATGCTGCTGGAGCATCTCGGCGAGACGGCGGCCGCCAAGGCGGTGGTGGACGCGATCGAGACCCTGCTGCGCGAGGGCGGGCCGCGCACCCGCGACATGGGCGGGCAGGCCGGAACGGAAGAGGTTGGCCGCGCGTTGGCTGAGCTCGTCGCCGCTAGGTGACGCTTGCTTGTGCGGCACCCGGGCCGTAAACTTACGGCGCTGCGAGTCAGTCGCAACTAGAGGATGCAACGTGGTCCGAGAAGTCAGCACGATCGCCCGCCGATGCGAGCGCGCCGTCGTTACGGCGTATCGCGAGCTGCGGACGCATGGCAACGGCGACCCGGAGTCGTTCCGCGCTTGCACCACACTTTACCGCATCCACCATCCGGAGGCGTCGCTGAGCGAAGCCCGGCGACTGGTGGCGGAGTGGATCGACCATCACGTGGTCCAGGCCAAGCACGGGCCCACCCCCGGCTGCGACTGCGACTGACGCGGCTGCTTCCCGCCGAGCCGCACCAACCTAAAGTCGGAACTCCGCCAGGAACGCTGCAACGGCGTCGTTGAAGCGGTCCGGCTGCTCGACATGCGCAAGGTGCCCGGCCCCTTCGAGCTCCACGAAGCGAGCACCGGGGATCTGCTGGGCCATCCAGCGCATCTCAGCGGCCGGCGCCTCGGCATCGCGCTCGCCGGCCAGCAACAGGGTGGGCACGGTGAGCCGCGGCAGCGCGCTGCGCCCGTCGAAACCACGCATGCCGAGGACCGCGTCCCGGTAGGACGCGTCCGGCGTGTCGGCGATGCAGGCTTGCGCCACAGCGAGGCCGCCCCGGTCGGGCGCCTCGCCTGCGAGCGCGTCGACCAGGCCGGGCGCGAGCTCGGCCATGCTGCTACCCTCGTCGAGCGGGCCCAAGCGGGACCGAATGAACGCTTCGGCGGCCGCCGGGTCGTCGCCGAAGAAGCTGCCGGCCGTTTGCGCCAGCACCACGGCGCGGGCGGCGTGCGGCGCTTCGGCCAGCAACCGCTGCACAATCATCCCGCCCAGGCCGTGCCCCACCAGCACCGGCCGGTCCAGCCCGAGCGCGGCGATGAACCCGCCCAGTGCCGCCGCGAGCGCGTCTACCGTGACGACCGGCAACGGGGCGGACCCGCCATGGCCCGGCATGTCCCACGCGACCGCCTGCCGCTCGGCCGCAAAGAACCGCAGCTGCGCGGCGAACTGCCGCGCGGCGCCGGCAATGCCGTGCAGGAACAAGATGGGCGGCCCGTTCCCTTCCGACTGGTAGGTGAGGCCGGCCAGCTCCTGCACTTGGTCGATTTCCTGCTGGGTTTGCTGATGCGCCGGCTGCACGACGCAGGCCTGTTTCTCGGTCATCGTTCGATCCTGCTTCTGGGCCGCTTCGGCAGTTTGAAAATTTGAACGCGCGTCCGAGCTTCAACGCGACCGCCGCAACGTTTGAAAAGCCGAACTTCCATCGCTCGTTTTGGAACGGTCCCGCGTTCGGAATCGTTACATAATCGTCAAATTTGGTCGACTTTGACAAAGATTTAACGTATGAGGGGTTAGTCCAGGCCTCGTGGACGCACGGAGAGTAGAAGATGCCTTCGGTAGCCGCCGGTCATGGCAGTGCGCGCGTCCATCTGCGCCATGGCGCCGTCATACCTGCCGCACAACTGACCCGAACCGCGGCGTGCACGGCTTTGCTGGTGCTGTCACCGCTGTTCGTAATCATCGCCGGGTTGATCGTCATCAGTTCGCGTGGCCCCGTCCTCGTCAAGCGTCCGATCACCCTCTGCAACGGGCAGTTCATCTACGTGACCGAGTTCCGCACCTGGCCGCGCTTCGACCCTGCCGGTTCCGAACACGGCCGCTGCGGCACTAAATCCCGCACCCTGATCGGCCGCGTGCTCCACGTCACGAGCCTGTCGCGGCTGCCGCGGCTGATCGATGTCAGCGCGGGCGGGTTACGCGCCGGCTGAGAAGGGCGACCCGCGCCGCCGTCAATGCGTCCAGTTCTCGGCGCGGCCCCAGCGGAAATTGTCGGCATACGCCTTGGGCTTGATCGGCCGGGTCGCCGGCGGCAGTTCCAGGTCGTAAGCAATGCCGTTGCTATCGGCGTAGGCGATGGCGGCTTCCATCGTGTCGAAACGCAGCGACACCTGGTTCTGCGTGCTCGTACTACCCCACCAGCCCATCAACGGGTCGTTCTGCTCTCGCCGGCTCGAGGCATAGTCGAGCACCCAGTTGCCGGCACCGGCGGTGCCGGACTGGGTTGCGGTCTTGGGCCGCTGAAAAATGCGCGCACGCATCGATGGTCCCTCTCCGCTACGGCGCACCGACATGGCCGCCTGATTGATGACTGCAGCGTTCGCTTGCCCGGCGACTGCGCCCGACGCCGTCGCCGTGGTCGGGGCGGCCGGACTCGAACCGGCGGCCTCCTGTACCCAAAACAGGCGCGCTACCAGGCTGCGCCACGCCCCGAACCAGGCTGGAGCCTATAGCGGGGTTCGCGCTTCACTGAAAGCGCCCCCGCGCCGGCCGGCTCAGCCATTGCTGAAAATGCGCTGCTCCACCTTGTCGCCGGCATGGATGTTGAGCCGGCGGGCCGTCCCGGCCGCGACCTCCAGCGTCGCACGCACCGGGCCGCGGCTTTCGATGATGGCGAGGCTCTCGGGAACCGTGTTCTCGACCACGCGGCGGATGGTGCCGTCGGGGTTGATGAACAGCATGTCCAGCGGGCTGACGGTGTTGCGCATCCACATGGTGCTGTCGCGCGGTTGGCCCCAGTCGAACAGCATGCCGCCATCGGCCGGGATCGCGGTGCGGAACATCAGGCCGACGGTCTGTTGCGCCTCCTTCAGCGCCATTTCGACCTGGAACTCGTGCCGGACGCCGTCCTTGGTAACGATCGCCAGCTTCTCCTTGGGCAACTCGGGCTGCGCCTTGGTGGTGTCCTGCGCAAACGACGGCGCGGACGCCACGGTCAAGGCCACGAGCATCGCACCACTCAACAGTCGACGCGTCATGCAGCGATCCTTTCCTTCAGTGTCTCATCGGCCAGCCGACGCACCTCGTCGCGGACCGGCCCTTCCCGGGGCGCATCGGCGATGGTGGTGAACCAGTGCGCCGGGGGATTGCGTCCGGCAGCGCGGTTGTAGGTCAGCGCCCGCAGCACGGCTTCCGCCTCCGGCGTCGTGCGCGGCGGGATCGCGATGTCGTTTAAGGTTGCCCACACTCCGGCCCAGCAGCGCCCGACGGTGTAGGGATTGTAGCCGCCCCCGCCGGTCACCACCAGACGCGGCGTCAGCCGGCGCACCGCGTCCACCACGGCGCGATGCGCATTGTTCGACAGCGACAGCCGGGCCAGCGGGTCTTCTTCCAGCGCATCGGCGCCGCATTGCAGGAAGATCGCTTGCGGCCGCCGCTCGGCAATCAGCGGGATGATCGCCTGCTCCATCAGCCAGCGCATCTCGGTGTCGCAGAACCCTTGCGGCACCGGCAGGTTGCGCGCCGCACCACCCGCCCGGTCCTCGGCCCGGCCGGTGAACGGCCAGCGCCCGGCCTCGTGCACGCTGATCGTCAGCACCCGGTCGTCGCCGTGGAATGCGTCCTGCACCCCATCGCCGTGATGGGCGTCGATGTCGAGGTAGACGATGTTGTCGAGCCCGCCTTCAAGCCAGGTCAGGATGCCGAGCACCGGGTCGTTGAGGTAGCAGAACCCGCTGGCCCGCGCCGGCCGTCCGTGATGGGTGCCGCCGCCGGGGCAATGCACGACCCCGCCGGGCAGCGTGGTGCGGCAAGCCAGCATCACGCCGCCGGCCGAGGTCATCGGCCGGCGATAAATCTCGGGGTAGACGGGGTTGCCCTCGGCGCCGATGCGGAACCGTGCCCGGTCCTCGTCGGACACGGATTGGTTGGCCTCGGCGCGAAACAATGCGTCGACGTAGGCCGGATCATGAAATCGCTCGACGTCGGCCCGCTCCGCCATCGGCGCCACCACGAACTGCTGGTCCGGCAGCCAGCCCATGGCCCGGCACAAATCAGTGCAGGTCGTGACCCGCGGGATCGCCAGCGGGTGGGTCGGTCCATAGGTGGATCGGCGATAGATCTCGCTGCCGATGTAGGTGGGGCGGCCGGAAGGCGGCGTCATGTCGGGCACGCGCTCGAATGTGAGGCAGGCAGCCAGACCTTCAATGGCCGCGTCAGGAGCGCTGCGGCATCCCCTTCGGCACCACCGTGCTGACGATGCTGGCGTCGAGCGCCTCGTAGCCGGCATAGTCGATGGTCGCGTACAGCTCGGCCCGGGTCTGCATCGCGTCGACCATCTTGTGCGTGCCGCCGTCGCGGGCGATCGCCGCGTACAACGTTTCCTGCGCCTTGCTCGCCACCCGCATCGAGCTCACCGGCCAGATCACCATGCGGTAACCCATCGCCTCGAACTCGGCAGCGGTGAAGAACGGGGTGCGGCCGAACTCGGTCATGTTGGCCAGCAGCGGCGCCCCGGGCATCCGCCGGGCGAACTCGCGGAACATGTCGGCGTCGTGCAATGCTTCGGGGAAGATCGCGTCGGCGCCGGCCTGCATGTACAGCTCGGCCCGGGCGATGGCGCCGTCCATGCCCTCGCTGGCGGCCGCATCGGTGCGGGCAATGATATACAGATGCCGCCGCGCCTTGCGGGCCGCGGCCACCTTGGCCGCCATGTCGCGGGGGTCGGCCAGCTTCTTATCGTTGAGGTGGCCGCACTTCTTCGGCAGCAGCTGGTCCTCGATGTGCACGGCGCCGGCGCCGGCGTCCTCGAAGGCGCGCACCATGTTCATCACGTTCAGCGCCTCGCCATAGCCGGTGTCGCCATCCACCAGCACCGGCAGGCCGCTCGACCGCGCCACTTGGCGTACGAAGAAGCAGACCTCGTCCACCGTGATGACGCCCAGATCCGGCAGCCCCATGCTCGCCGTCATCGCCGCGCCGGACAGGTACAAGGCGTCGAACCCGGCCTTTTTGGCTTGCAGGGCCGCCATGCCGTTATGCGCACCCGGGATCCGAACGATGCCACCGCGCTCGAGCAAGGCACGGAAACGCTCGCCGGCCGGAGTCGAGGGCAGGTCGGTGGCGACGAGATAGGTCATGGCGAGGCTCCCAACATCGAACGGGCGGCGATGCGGCGCTGCAACCCGCCGCCCGCGCCTGCTTTAACAGCCCGTGTGCGCCCTGTCAGGGGCCCGCGGTTGCAGCATGGGGACCCGGCCGGTAAGTTCCCGCCCCCAACCGGCCCGGCGGCGGCCGCTGGTGCGAGAGGACGGAGTGGCACGATGGACATGACAGGTGAACGCCGGATACCGGCACCTCGTCAGAAGGTTTGGGACGCACTGAACGACACCGCCGTGCTGAAGGCCTGCATCCCCGGATGCGAGAGCCTCGAAAAGACCGGTGACAACGACCTCAAGGCCACGGCCGCGGTGAAGATCGGCCCGATCGCCGCCCGCTTCACCGGCAAGGTGCAGCTGGTGGATCTCGACCCGCCCAACTCCTACCGCATCCAGGGCGAAGGCCAGGGCGGTGTCGCCGGCTTCGCAAAAGGCGGCGCCAACGTGCGCCTGGCCGATGACGGGGCCGGCACGCTCCTGTCGTACGACGTGAAGGCGCAGGTCGGCGGCAAGATCGCGCAACTCGGCGCCCGGCTGATCGATGCCACTAGCAAGCAGATGGCCGACATGTTCTTCGACCGCTTCAGCGCCGCGGTGGCCGAGCCGGAGCCGGTCGCCGCCGCCGAGGCCGCGCAGGCGCCGCACATCGCCTCCCCCGACCCGGCCGCGGAAGGGCCGCCGCTGCCGATCCGCCCCGGCATCATGCCCCCGCCGCCCGCCAATGTGGGCATCCCGATCACCGCACTGATCCCGTCGGAGCTGTTCGGCCTGCCGATCGTCGCCATTATCGGCATCGTGCTCTACATCCCGATCTTCATCATGATCTTCAAAGCCTACGTCTTTGGCTGACCCTGGGGCTGAGGCCGACACGCCCGCGACCGTCGCCGACACCGCCGCCCTGCTGGCGCGCGGCGGCTACATCGCCGACGAGTCGCTCGCCACCACCGTGCACCTGGCGCTCGCGATGCGCCGGCCGCTGTTCCTGGAAGGCGAGCCCGGCACCGGCAAGACCGAGATCGCCAAGGTGCTCGCGTCCGGGCTCGGCCGCCGGCTGGTGCGCCTGCAATGCTATGACGGCATGGACTTGGCCGCCGCCGCCTATGAGTGGGATCACGCCAAGCAACTGATGGCGATCCGCCTGGCCGAGGCCGGCGGCGAAACCGACCAGGCCCGGCTCGGCCGCAGCATCTTCGGCCGCGAGTTCCTGCAGGAGCGGCCGTTGCTGAGCGCGATCGACCCGGCGCAGCCGCCGGCGGTGCTGCTGATCGACGAGCTCGACCGCGCCGACGAGCCGTTCGAGGCCTTCCTGCTCGAGCTGCTGGCCGACTATCAGATCACCGTGCCGGAGTTCGGCACCGTCCGCGCGACCACGCCGCCGGTGGTGGTGCTGACGAGCAATCGCACCCGCGAGGTGCACGACGCGATCCGCCGGCGCTGCCTTTACCAATGGGTGGATTACCCGGCGCCCGACCGCGAGCGCGCGATTTTGGCCGCCAAGGCGCCGGACGTGCCCGCCCGCCTGTCGGCGCAGGTGGTGGCTTTCGTGCAGCGGCTGCGCACGCTCGATCTGTTCAAGCTGCCCGGCGTCGCCGAGACGATCGACTGGGCCGGGGCGCTGCAATACCTCGACCAGCACGAACTCGGTCCGCGTGCGGTCGACGAGACGCTGGGCGTGCTGCTCAAATACCAGGACGACATCGCCAAAGTGCGCGGCGCGGAGGCGGCGCGGCTGATCGCGGAGTCGCAGGAGGCGGCGTGACACAAGGCCAGGGCGCTGCTCTGGACCCGCTGGGGCCAGCGGCCCCAGACCCGCCAGGCATCTAACCATGGGCACTCTAGCCGCCAACATCACCCATTTCGCCGGCCTGCTGCGCCGCGCCGGGCTGCCGGTCGGCCCGGACAGCGTCATCGCCGCCGGCCAGGCCCTGGCGCTGATCGGGCTCGAGGACCGGCGCCAGGTCCGGGCCGCGCTGCACGCCGTCATGGTGCAGCGGCACGAGCACTCCGACCTGTTCGACAGCGCCTTCGAGCTGTTCTGGCGCGACCCGACCGCTTCGCAGCAGGCCGCGCTGATGGCGATGCTGGAAGGCAAGAAGCCCGAGGACAAGCCGAAGCCGAAGCCCGGCGGACGCCGTCTGGCCGAGGCGATGGCGCAGCCGCGCCAGCAGCAGCCGGCCGAGGAGCGCCCGCCGGAGCTCGACGCCATCATGTCCGTCAGCGAGCGCGAACAACTGCAATCGATGGATTTCGAGCAGATGAGCGCCGCGCAGATTGGCCAAGCCAAGGCCGAGATCCGCCGCCTCTCCCTCCCGCTCGACCGCCGCCAAACCCGCCGCTTCCGTCCCGACCCGGCCGGCCCGCGCGTGGACCTCGCCGCCACCTTGCGCACCAGCCTGCGCCGCGGCGGCGAGATCCTGGACCTGAGCCGCCGCCGGCGCGTGGTGCGCCCGCCGCCGCTGGTGGTGCTGTGCGACATCTCCGGCTCGATGGCGCGCTACGCCCAGGTGCTGATGCACTTCCTGCACGCGGTGGCGAACGCGCGCGACCGGGTGCATGTGTTCCTGTTCGGCACCCGCCTGTCCAACATCACCCGGCAGCTCCGCCACCGCGACGCCGAGGTGGCGTTCGAGATGGTGGCCGCCGCGGTGCCGGACTGGTCCGGCGGCACCCGCATCGGCGAGAGCGTCGCGTTGTTCAACCGCCGCTGGGCCAAACGCGTGCTCGGCCAGGGCGCGGTGGTGCTGCTGATGACGGACGGGCTCGACCGCGACGGCGCCGAGGGCCTGTCCGAGGCGATGGACCGGCTGCACCGCTCCAGCCGGCGGCTGGTCTGGCTCAACCCGCTGTTGCGTTGGGACGGGTTCCAACCCAAGTCACAGGGCATTCGGGCGATGCTGCCGCATGTGGACGAGTTCCGCACCATCCACAGCCTCGACAGCATGCGCACCCTGGTGAGCCTGCTGTCCCGACCCGCGCCGGGCCGCCCAACCTGAGGAGCGTGTTATGATCGATGAGGATGTGCTGGGAACGGCCGCCGGCTGGGTGGCGCAAGGCGAGACCGTGGCGCTCGCCACCGTGACCGAGACCTGGGGCAGCTCGCCCCGCCCGGCCGGCAGTCAGATGGCGGTGACCGCGAGCGGCCGCATGGCCGGCAGCGTCAGCGGCGGCTGCATCGAGGGCGCGGTGGCCGAGGCGGCACGCAAATCGATGGAGACCGGGGCAACTCAGCTGCTCGATTTCGGCGTCACCAACGAGCGCGCCTGGGAAGTCGGCCTTGCCTGCGGCGGCAAGCTGAAGGTGTTCGTGGAACCGCTGGCTTGACCCCGGCCCTTCTCGCCCGCCTGCAGGCCGCGCGGGCCGAGACCCGGCCCGTGGTGCTCGCGACCGACCTGTCCGGCGGCGCGCAGTTCCTTCTTCCGGACGACGACGCGCCCGAGGGTCTCGCCGAGCCGGCGCGCCGCGCATTGCACGAGGACCGCAACACCACGGTCGAGGCCGGCGGAAAAGCCTGGTTCCTGCACGCCTACAACCCGCCGCTGCGCCTGGTCGTGGTCGGCGCCGTGCACATCGCCCAGGCGCTGGTGCCGATGGCGGCCGGGCTGGGTTATGCCGTCATGGTCACCGACCCCCGGCGCTCGTTTGCCAGCGACGAGCGCTTCCCCGGCGTCACCATCAGCACCGATTGGCCCGACGAGGCGCTCGACGCCTGGCGCCCGGACAGCCGCACCGCCATCGTCACCCTGACGCACGACCCCAAACTCGACGACCCGGCGCTCGACCGGGCGCTGAAGTCGCAGGCCTTCTACGTGGGCGCGCTCGGCTCCCGGAAGACGCACGCCGCGCGGCTCGAGCGGCTGCGCGCCCTCGGTCACGACGAGGCCGCCACCGCGCGCATCCAGGGCCCGGTCGGGCTCGACATCGGCGCCGTCACCGCGGGCGAGATCGCGCTCAGCATCCTCGCGCAGATCGTCGCCGTGCGCCGCGGAGCCGCCAAGTGATCTTCGGCGACGTTCCGCTCGACCGGGCCGAGGGCTGCGTCCTCGCCCACACCCAGCGCCTGCCAGGGCGGGTGCTGAAGAAGGGCTCGGTGCTCGACGCCGCCGGGGTGGACGCGTTGCGTGCCGCCGGCCATGACCCGGTGATCGCGGCAACGCTCGAGCCGGGCGACGTTGCCGAGGACGCGGCCGCGACCCGGCTTGCGGACGCGCTGCTAACGCCGGGGCTCGATCGGTCGCGCGCCGGGACAGGACGGGTGAACCTGGTGGCGCGCCAAGCCGGTCTGCTGCGCATCGATGCGGCGGCGGTGGACGCGCTGAATGGCGTGGACGAAGCGCTGACGCTCGCGACCTTGCCGGATTGGGCCAGCGTCGCCTCCGGCGAGATGGTCGCCACCATCAAGGTCATCCCCTTCGCCGTGCCCGGCGCCCTGCTCGACCGTGCGGTCGCTGCGGCGGGTCCCGCGACGCTGCGGCTGCATCCCTATCGGGCGCGGACGGTGGGTCTGGTGATGACCAAGCTGCCGGGCCTCAAGCCGTCTGTTCTGGCCGGCACCGCCGACGCTACCCGGGCGCGGGTCGAGGGCCTCGGCGGCACGCTGCTGCCGCCACTGGAATGTCCGCACGAGCCGGCGCCGATCGCCGCCGCGCTGCGCAGCCTGCTCGACCGCGGCGCCGACATCCTGCTGGTGGCGGGTGCCAGCGCCGTCGTGGACCGGCGCGACGTGGGCCCCTCCGGGATCGTTGCGGCCGGTGGCGAGATCCACCATTTCGGCATGCCGGTCGATCCGGGCAACCTGATCTGCCTCGGATCGATCGGCGCGCATCCGGCGCTGGTACTGCCCGGCTGCGCCCGCAGCCCCAAGCTGAACGGCATCGACTGGGTGCTGTCCCGCCTGTTCGCCGACGTGCCCGTGGACGGACGGGCGGTGTCCGGCATGGGGGTCGGCGGCCTCCTCAAGGACGTCGGCGCCCGGCCGCTGCCGCGGGCCAAGGCAACGCCGCCCCGGCCGCGCATCGCCATCGTGGTGCTGGCCGCCGGGCGCAGCAGCCGGATGGCGCCGCAGCACAAGCTGCTGGTGCCGGGCCGCGACGGCCGCGCGATGGTGGCGCGCGTGGTGGACAATCTGCTGTCCACACCCAACCGCCCGATCCTGGTCGTCACCGGCCATCGCGCGCCCGAGGTCGAAGCGGCGCTGTCCGGCCGGCCGGTCACCCTCGTGCCGTCCCCCGATTGGGACAGCGGCTTGTCCGCCAGCCTGCGCGCCGGCATCGCCGCGGTGCCGGCCGATGCACGAGCCGCAATTGTTTGCCTCGGCGACATGCCGCTGGTGACCGCGCGCACGGTCGAGCGCCTGGTGGCCGCCTACGATCCCGACGAGGGACGCCGGATCGTGGCGCCCACTCACCACGGCGAGCTCGGCAATCCCGTGCTGTGGGATCGCTCGCTGTTCCCCGAAATGATGGCGCTCACCGGCGACCGCGGCGCGCGGGCGTTGCTCGAGCGGCACTCGGAGCATGTCGCGACCGTCGCGATGGACGACGATGCGGTGCTGCGCGACGTTGACACCGCCGAGCAGCTGGCGGGTCTGCCCGGACACCTGCAGCCCGCCTGAGGCGTCCGCCCGCAGCCCCGCTTCGTCACCCCTTCGAACAGGCACTCCGCCGCGCGAAGGCCTGCATCGCCGGCGGCAGATGGCCCAGATTGTCCGCCGCCGCCAGCAAGGCCCGGCCTTGCGCCGTCCACTTGGCCGGGGAGACGATCGGGGTGGAGAACGTGCCCGACACCCGCACCGGAATGTCCAGGGCGAAGATCCCGGTGGTCTTCGACTGGCTGCCGATCGTCACGTCCATCGTGCGGCGGAACAAGTCGAACCGTCCCGACCCGGCGATCGTTCCTTCCGCCGCCCGAAGCCGCAGCGGGGCCACCGTGCCGACGCCGCCGCGCATGTCCAGCCCCGCCAGCATGCAGGTGACCGGCGTCAGGCCTTTGTTGGTGCGAAACAGCGCGCGCACGTCGGTGGACGCCATCTCGATCACCTCCTTGGCGACCGACCCGCCGCGCAGGGCGATGACCGCATTGACGCGGGCACCGCGGATCGCCGCGTTCAGCCGCGCCCCGGAAGCGTCCACCGTGAGCTGCCCGTCGAGCCGCCCTGTGACCGGGATCGACCCGAAGCCCAGCTTCTGCCGCAAGGTCTGCACATCCAAGCCCGACGCCGACACCGCGGCGGCGATCCGCGCCCCGTCGGGCGCTGCCTCGACCTGGCCCTCCGCCCGCACGTTGGCGCCGAACGTTTGCAAGGTGAACACGTCGATCGAGACCCGCCCGGGCTCCTGCGAGCCGGCCAGCGTCACGTCGCTTGCCCGCAGCTCCGAATACTCGAGCGTCTTGGCAGTGATGCGCGCCTTGATCAGCGTATCCGGATCACGTTCGACCGTCAGCGGCAGGTCGGCCCCGGACCGCTTGCCGCGCGCCCCCTGACCGATCAGGTCGTTCATGTTCAGCGTGGCCAAGCCGAGGTCCAGCTCGACCCGGTCCGGCTGACCGCGAGCGCCTTCGACGAAGCCCAGCGTCGCCGCGGTGATCTCGTCCTGCTGCAATTGGCCCTTGCCGTCCACGAGCCGCCAGGACGGCCCGGCATGCTCGAACTCGCCGTCGAGGTGCAGCGCCACGTCGAGCGTGCTGTCCACCCCCGCCATGCCGAAGATCGGTTTCGGATCGGGCGCGTCCAGGCGCAACTCGCCGTGCAGCCCGTCGAAGTTGAGCGGGTCGGTCATGGTGCCGTCGAACGCGAGCCGGGTCTCGCCCGACAGCACGACAATGCCGGTCCCGTATGGCGTGCGGGCGTCGCGCAGCGCAGTGATCGGCTGCAACTCGGCGTGGATCGCCACCGGCACCGCGTTGTAGCTGCCGGTCATCGCCACCGTGACCGGCTGGTCGTCGCCCGCCGTCTCGATCGTCGCATCGTCGAACCGGCTGACGAGGTCCTTGCCGCCGCCGGTGTGGAAGGTGATCGCGCTGCCCCGGATGACGACGTCGCGGATCGACGGGAAGGCGGTGCGGCCGGTCGGGTCGGGCGGCGGCGGCTTCGGCGGACCGAACCGCCAGTTCGGCTCCCGGCCGGGCGGGTGCTCGAGAAACACCGACAAGCCGTCCACCGCCACCTGCCGCAGCAGCAACGGGCCGTGCAGCAGCGACCGCGCATCGAGCAATGCGGTCGCGTGCTGCAAGCCGACCATCACCGGTTGACTGCCTTCGGGGGCGTTCGGCACACTTAGCTCGGTCAGCTCGAGCGTCAGCGTGCGCCCCCAACCCACCCGCAAGCTGCCGACGGTGACGTCACGCCCGGTCGCCGCACTCGCCCGGCCGGCTGCGAACCGCGCCAGGTCCATGTGCCGCAGCAGCCAGGCGCCGGGCACGCCGGCGACGAGCGCGGCCGAGGCGATCTCGAATACCAGCCCCGCGAGCAGGCGTGCCCAGCGCGGCATGGGTTCAGCCGAGCGCCGCCGCCACCCATTGCGCCGCCGCCAGCACGGTGCGGTCGTCGCCGCGGCGGCCGACGACCTGGATCCCGAGCGGCATGCCGTTCGGCCCGGCACCGGCCGGCACCGTCACGCAGGGCACATGCAGGCTGGTCCACAACAGGTTGAACGCCGGGTCACCGGTCCAGCCGAGCCCGTCCGGCGCCTCCCCCGGGGCCGACGGCGTCAGCAGCACGTCGAGCCCGTCCAGCACGGCGGGAAAGGCGTCCTGCAAGGTGCGGAAGGTGTTTCGCGCCGCGGCCAATGCGGCGCCGTCCTGGGCCAGGCCCCACTCCAGCTTTTCCCGCAGCGCTACGCTGATGCGGTCGCGGTGGAGCGTCATCTCCCATCCCATCGCGCGGGCGCTTTCGGCGTTCATCACGACGGCATGCGCCGCCTCCAGTGCATCGAACGCGGCCGGCAGCTCGCGTCCGACCACGGCGGCGCCGGCTCGCGACAGCACACCGGCCACGCGCTCCATCAGCGCCACCGTCTCCGGCGCCGCCCGCTCGCGCATCGGGCTCCAGCACAGGCCGATGCGCGGCGCCGGCGCCGCGGCGTCGGGGTCGCCCAGGTCGAGCCCGGCCAGCACGCCCGTCAGCAGCGCGCAATCGGCGACGCTCCGCGCGAGCACGCCGACCGTGTCGAGGCTTTCCGACATCAGCTTCATGCCGTGGCGATTGATGACGCCGAAGCTCGGCTTGTAGCCGACCACGCCGCAATAGGCCGCGGGCCGGATGATACTGCCGGCCGTTTGCGTGCCGAACGCCACTGGCACGAACCCGGCGGCTACGGCCGCGGCCGAGCCGCTGCTCGAGCCGCCCGGTGTGCGCGCGGGATCGTGCGGGTTGGTGGTCAGGCCGGGCGTGCGGGTCGCGAACTCGGTGGTGACGGTTTTGCCCATCACCACCGCGCCGGCTGCCCGTGCCCAGGCCACCGCGGCCGCGTCGGCGCGCGGCCGATGCCCGGCCCAGATCGGCGAGTTGTATTCGGTCGGCAGGTCGGCCGTGTCGAGCACGTCCTTGACCCCGAGCGGGATGCCGTGCAGCGGGCCGGGCGGCGGACCCGCCGCCCGCGCGGCAGCCGGGTCGAAATGGGCAAAGGCGCGCACAGCCGCCTCCCGGGACGCGATCCGGTCGAGGCACGCTTCCAGCAGGGCGGGCGCAGTCAGCCGCCCGGCCCCTATCTCGCGCAAAGCGGCGGTTGCGGTGAGGTCGGCGGGATCGGGCATGGTTGCTCCTGCTTGCCGGTTGGAGGCTGGCGCAATGCGAGGGCAAGGTCCATCTTCGCTCACGATGAACGACGCCGCCCCGCTGCATGTCGGCCGCGCCCTCGACGGGACCGTGACCTACCTGGTTGACCGCTCACCCGCCGCGCTGCCGCCGGTCCAAGGGCGAGACATTGCGGCCGCCTGGGACGCGGCACGCAACGCGGCGCTCGGCGCGGTTTGGGGCGCCGGACGACGGTTTTGCTTCAAAGCCGAGGACGGCGCCACGGTGGAGTTGGCGCTGCACGATCGCGACGCCCGCTGCTGGGCGGGTGCCGTCGAGATCACCACCGGGCTGCAAACGCTGTACGGCCTGTCGTTGTGCTTGCGCCTGCTGGCATTGGTGGACCTGCTGGCGCGCGCACGCTGGGCCGACAGCCTGTGTCAGGTGCGCCGCGGCGGGGCGGAGCTGCATCCGGCACTGCTGCGTGCGGCGGCCAGCACCGAGTTGACGAACGACGCCCGGTTCGACGAGACACGCTTCCGTGCCGGGCTAGGCGTGCTCGCGGCCCCTCCAGGAGCATTTGCATGAACCGATCTTCGAGGCCCCTGCCATTGCTGCTGCTGGCCGTTATGGCGCTTGCCGGCTGTCAGCCGCCACCCCGCCCGACCCGCGCCGCGGCGGCTGCGGCGCAGGCGTGCCGGGCGGAGGTGGACCGGGTTTATGCGGCGCAGAACCGGGTGGATCTGTCGACCCGCGACCAGCGCGACACCCCGTTTGCCGGCGGCTACAACTCCGGGATCACGTCCGAGGGGCTCGGCGCGCGCTACGGCCGGGACAACCAGCTCACCTCCTGCCTGAACAACTCGACGGCCCCGGGAACGCCGACCAGCGGCGCCTTCGCACCGGGGATCGGGCCGACCTTCTCGCCCACTACCCAGTAAGCCGTCCGGGCTGGTGGCCGGCGCCCGCGTTTCCAGCGCGGAGCAAACGCTCTAGAAGCGCCGGGCCCACAACCCAGGAGCGGCAGCATGAGCAAGATCATTCGGACTGAGCCCAACCCGGTCTTGGCCAAGGCCGTGGAATACCACGGCTTCGTCTACGTGCAGGGCGTCACCGCCAAGGACACCAGCAAGGACGTCGTCGGCCAGACGCACGAGGTGCTGGACCAGATCGACGCCATTCTCGAAACCCACGGCACCGACAAGACCCGGCTGCTGCAGGCGCAGATCTGGCTGAAGGACATCCGTGACCGCGACGCGATGAACAGTGTTTGGACCGCCTGGCTGCCGGAAGGCGGGGCGCCGGCGCGCGCTTGCGTCGAGGCCAACATGGCCGATCCCAAGATCCTGGTCGAGATCATGGTTACGACCTGCAAATAGGCGCCGGCGAGTGATGATTACACTCGAACATCGTCCGGCAAGCTATTCTGAACACGCGAATCGCGTGGCGCAACAGCGACAGTGTTGCCGTTGCGCCATGTCAGGAAATGTTGTTTCGGAGTTGCATCACAAGGCAGTGAATGGGAGTTTTCTCCCATTTCATCGCGTCCCACGCGCCTCCGTTTGCGAAAATGAGCGTCCGGTCAGCTAATTCGGTTAGCAACGGTTGCCGCCTCGTACGACCCCCCGCTAGCCCTTCAACAAGCACGGGCGACTTAGGGGTTTCGATGCGGTTTTGGCAGTTGAGCGGACAGTTTGCGGTGATCGGCCTGGTGGCCACGCTCGGGGCGGTGATCGGCGCCGAGACCGCCGGTGCCAAGGTCCGAACGGCTGGTAGCGAGCTGCAAACCGCCGACCAGAGCGGCACCTTGGCGCCTCGCCGCATCCACGTCGCCGGCTATGCCCGCTTCGGCGGCGTGCTCCAATGCGTCCCCTTCGCCCGGGCCAACAGCGGCATCGAGCTGGTCGGCAACGCCAACACCTGGTGGAACAACGCCGAGGGTGTCTACCAGCGCGGCGCCAAGCCCGAGGTCGGCAGCGTGCTGAACTTCCGCGCCAACGGCATCATGCGCATGGGGCACGTCGCGGTCGTCAGCGCCGTCGTCGACAGCCGCAACATCGAGATCGACCACGCCAATTGGTCCGGACCCGGCGACATCCGCCGCAATATCAGCGTTGTCGACGTGTCCCCGCTCAACGACTGGACCGCGGTCCGCGTCGCCCTCGGACGGTCCGGCGAGTTCGGCAGCGTGTATCCGACCTACGGCTTCATCTACGACCGTCCGGACGGCGGCTCCTTGATCGCCAACAACGCCCCCGCCCCGGCCCCGGTGCTCAACCCGCCGCCGCGCGACCTGCGCCCGGTGGGCGAGCGCTACGAGACCGCCGCGACCACGCAGGAGCCGGAAGAGGTCGCCGAAGCCTCGGACGAGACCGGGCTGCATTACCGGCGCGGTCCGGGCCAGAGCAAGTATGCCGGCCGGGTCAGCCGGGCGCTGGCCGCCAACTTGCGCGCACAAGGCCGCGACGTCGGCCTGACCCGGGTCGAGAGTCCCCGCCCGGCGCCCGTCCGCGTCCAGCACAGCTACCGCCACCGCACCTAAACAACTCGGCGGGGACGCGCCTAGACCAGGCCCAGCGCCCCGACCGCCGTCCCTGCCGCAAGCAGCAATAGCGGGTGCCACTTGGTTCGGAGCGCCGCGAGCGCGACGGCCGCCGTAACCAGCCAGGCCACCCAGCCCGTCGCCGCCGCGACCGCGAGGATCGCGGCGGCCGCCATCACCAGCCCCACCGTCACCGGCACCAACCCGGCCTGCACCGCCCGCCGCCACGGCCGATCGCGGAACCGCTGCCACGCGCCGGCCACCAGCCAGGTGATCAGCCCGCTCGGCAGCAGCATGCCGACCGTGGCCGCCAGCGCTCCGGCCAGCCCGGCCACCCGCCAGCCCACCAGGGTCACCACCAGCACGTTCGGCCCGGGCGCCGCCTGCGCCAGGGCGAACAGCGCCCCGAACTCGGTCGCACCCATCCAGCCGTGCACGTCCACCACCTGCCGCTGCAGCTCCGGCAGGATCGGCGCAATCCCGCCAACCGCAACCACGCTGAGCTGGGCGCACACCAGGAACAGCCACATGACGGTCATGGCACGGCGGCCGGCTGGGCGCGATGCAGCCACACGCTGAGCGGCGCCAGGACCAGCATCGTCGGCAGCAGCGGCAGGCGCAGCACGGCAATCGCGACGAAGGCCGCCGCCGCCACTGCCAAGCCGGTCGCGCGCCCGCGCAACGGCGCCGCCACCTTGACCGCGGTCGCCAGCACCAACCCGCTCGCCGCCGCCGCCAGCCCGGCAAATGCGTGCGCGACCGTCGGCAATCCGCCGTAGCGCCCGTACACCACGCCCAGCGCCACCGCGATCGTCACCGGCGCGCCCATCAGCCCCAGGATCGACGCCAGCGCGCCGGCCGCGCCGTGATAGCGCCGCCCGAGTGCGACGGTCATGTTGCAGATGTTGGGACCCGGCAGGAACTGGCACAGCGCCAGCAGGTCGGTGAATTCGGCCGCCGTCAGCCAGCGCCGCTGCTCCACGATCATCCGCCGGGCGAACGGCAGCACGCCGCCGAAGCCGAGCAAGCCGACCTCCAGGAAGCCAAGGAACAAGGCAGCGGGACCGGCCGGCGGCGACGAGGTGCTCATGATGCCGACGCTAGCCGCTGCCGCCGCCGTTCCCAACCCGCCACGAATGCATGTACGATCCGTCGAAACGGAACGTCCCGACGAGGCCCTCATGTCCGATCCCACCGCGACCTTTCTCGCCGCGCGCGACCTGCTGTTGCGGCACCGCGGCGACCTCGCCGCCGCGCGGGCCGCGTTCCGCTGGCCGGCGCTCGACCGCTTTAACTGGGCGCTGGACCATTTCGACGTGCTGGCCCGCGGCAACGAGGCGCCGGCGCTGCGTCTCGTGGGCCCCGGCGACGCCGACGAGACGCTGTCGTTTGCCGCCCTCGCCACCCGCTCGAACCAGGTCGCCAACGGGTTGCGGGCGCTGGGCGTCCGCCGCGGCGACCGCATCCTGCTGTTGCTGGGCAACGTGCGGCCGCTTTGGGAAACGATGCTGGCCGCGATCAAGCTCGGCGCCGTGGTGATCCCGGCCACCACCATGCTGACCACGGACGACCTGCGCGACCGGTTCAGCCGCGGCGGCGTGCAGCATGTGGTCGCCGACGGCGCCCTGGCCGAGCGGTTCGCGACGATCCCCGGCGCTTACACCCGCGTCGCCGTCGGCGGGGCCGCGGGCTGGACCGACTTCGCCGGGTTCGACGCGGCCAGCGGCACGTTCACGCCCGATGGCGAGACGCGGGCGACCGATCCGATGCTGCTGTATTTCACGTCCGGTACCACGTCGAAGCCGAAGCTCGTGCTGCACAGCCATCAAAGCTACCCGGTCGGCCACCTGTCCACGATGTATTGGATCGGGCTGCAGCCCGGCGACGTCCACCTCAACATCTCGTCGCCGGGCTGGGCCAAGCACGCCTGGTCGAGCTTCTTCGCGCCCTGGAACGCCGGCGCCACCATCCTGATCCTGAACCAGCCCCGGTTCGATGCGCGCGGCCTGCTGGCGGTGCTGGACCGCTGCCGGGTGGACACGTTCTGCGCGCCCCCGACGGTGTGGCGCATGCTGGTGCAGGAGGACCTGTCGGCCAGCCGGGTGCATCTGCGCGAGGCGGTCGCCGCCGGGGAGCCGTTGAACCCCGAGGTGATCGCCCGGATCGAGGCGGCGTGGGGCTTGGTGATCCGCGACGGCTACGGCCAGACCGAGACCACGCTGCAGATCGCCAACACGCCGGGCCAGACGCTAACGCCGGGCTCGATGGGGCACGCGCTGCCGGGCTACGAGGTGATGCTACTGGACCTGGACGGCGCCCCGGCCGACGAGGGCGAGGTGGCGCTCAGCCTGACGCCGCCGCCGCTCGGGCTGATGGACGGCTACCTCGGCGAGGACGGCGCGGTGCAGCCGCCGGCGGGCGCATGGTATCGGACCGGCGACGTCGCGTTGCGCAATCCCGACGGCAGCTTCACCTATGTCGGCCGGGCCGACGACGTGTTCAAAAGCAGCGGCTACCGGATCAGCCCGTTCGAGCTGGAAAGCGTGCTGATCGAGCATCCGGCGGTGGCCGAGGCCGCGGTGGTGCCGGTCCCGGACCCGACCCGGACGGCGCTGCCGAAGGCATTCGTGGCGCTGGCCGAGGGGCACGCCCCCGACGCCGCGACGGCCGCCTCGATCTTCGCCCATCTGCGCGAACGGCTGGCACCCTACAAGCGCATCCGGCGGCTGGAGTTCGCCGAGTTGCCCAAGACGATCTCGGGCAAGATCCGCCGGGTCGAGCTTCGGCGCGCGGAGGCGGCCCGGACCGCGGACGATCGGGCGCCGCGGGAGTTGGAATTCGAAGAACGGCCGCCGGCCGGACCGCCCAATGCCTGACACACGCACAACTTCTTTTGACATTTCATGGACAAAGCAGTAGGGACGTTCCGGGTGGCGCACCGGATGGTGCCCGCGACGGGGAGCGCCTTGCCATCATGACAAGCCTGTCCCGAACAGGTGTGATTGCGTCAGCAGCCGCGGTGGCCGCGCTGATCGGGGCGGCTATGCCAGCTGCGGCAGCAACCTTCGGCGCCACCGAGCTGAGCAACGACGCCGCCCTCCTCAGCCAGTTCAATCTCGTGAACCTCGGCAATTACACGGCTCGGGACGCGACCGCCGACGTGGCCGGGCGTGCAGTGATCGGCGGGACGGCGGCCACGGCCGGCAACCGGTTCTGCAACGCCGCGGCCTGCAGACCGACAACGCAGCCCGTGTCGGGAGCTGCCGCCCAACCCTATGGTGCGCTGACCGTGTTCGGCAGCATCACCGGACCGGCGGCGAGCCGCGGCGAGATGGACGTGGCAGGCAACCTGTCGGCGTCGACCTACGACACCGGGCGCGCGGGCGGCATCAATTTCGGCGGCACCTCGCAGGCGGGAACGGTGTTCCGCAACACGACCGAGATCCGCACGCTGCAACCGGCGCTGACCGGCACGGTGCGCGCGGCGGCGCCCGGCAACACCGTCAGTACCGGCGCCCGCTGTCGGCAGCCTGGCCAACGTGTTCGCGCCGTTCGGCCGTGCCGCCACGCTCGCCGACGGCTTCGCGAACCCGATGAAGGATCTCAGCGTCGGCCTGGCGAACCTGCCGGGCACGCCCGGGGTGAAGGCCGAGGCGTTGCCCGGCAACGGCAGCGCGCTGATCGCTGGGCACGACTTCGGTTACGGCTGCAGTGGGGGCGCCTGTGCCAAGTCGTATGGCGTGGTGCAAACGACGGTGGACCAGCTCGCCAGCCTGTCGAGCTTCAAGGGTGTGGCGGACGGCGGCAACGACGCGACCTTCGTGATCGTCAGCGGCACTCTGGCCGACGGCAAGATGCTCCCCAGCCTCGCCAACAACCCGGCCGGCGGCTACGGCAAGGTGCTGTACGATTTCGTCGACGCCTCCGAGCTTCGCTTTGCGGGCGCCTGGAATGCCAGCATCCTGGCGCCGCTCGCCAACATCACCGTGCAGGGCGGGCGCTTCAACGGCTCCGTCGTGGTCGCCTCGATGACGCAGTCGGCGATGCTGCTGCAAGGCAACGCCTTCACCGGCGATCTCAGCGGTCTCGGCACGGTGCAGTTCCGCCGGGTGCCGGAACCGGCGTCGCTCGCGCTGCTCGCGGTGGGCGCGGCCGGGGCGGCTTGGGCACGCCGCCGCCGCAAATAGCGGGCCGGCGCCGCTTTGTCGGCGGACGGCGAAAAGACCTGACAAATCCCGTTTTGACCCCGACTGCCGCCGCCTCCTAGACAGTGGGGAGGCCGAACTGTGCCGGAACGATCGTGCTGGCGGTGCGCAAGCTGAGATGAGTCACCCGGTCAAAGTGTCGCCGAAACCCTGGCTGGCCGTTCCAGCCATCCTGGCGGCGCTCGCCCTGCCGTCGGCGGCGCATGCCTCGACCTTTCCGGCAACCGAACTGAGTTACGACGCCGCGCTGCTCAGCCAATTCAACCTGATCAACCTCGGCAACCTCACCGCCGCCACCTCCCAGACGATCGCCGGACGCGCCTTGGTCGGCGGCAACGTGACGACTGGCGGCACCGAGACGGTATGTACGGCGGTCGTCACGGCGCTCGGTTGCGGTAACACAACGATGGCTGTGACGTCGGGCACGTCGGCTGGGGTGAAAACCGCCACCAGCACCTCGTCGAACAGCACGTCCAGCCCGCCGAACTACGGATACGGGGCGCTCACGGTATTCGGCAGCGTCACCGGATCCCTCACGACAACGGGTGGCGGTGACTTCAACGTTCAGGGCGACCTTGGTGCCGGCACCATCAACCTCAATCAGAAAGGCGGGCTCAACTACGGCGGGGCGTCGCAGACGGGGACGGCTGCGTCGGGTC
Organism: uncultured Alphaproteobacteria bacterium; assembly: GCA_963752225.1. Lineage (GTDB taxonomy): Bacteria > Pseudomonadota > Alphaproteobacteria > Acetobacterales > Acetobacteraceae > JBBROS01. The sequence continues at coordinate 136,327 of CAVVXS010000009.1, forward strand.
CTACCGAGGTCCGCAGGACGGCGAACGGCGCTGGAGGAACGCTCACCAACACGCCGGTCACGTTCACCAGCGAGAAAGCCGACACCCTTGCGCAAGTCTTCAACCCGTTCGGCACCGCGGCGAGCCTGACCAACAATTTCGTCAACCCCATGACCGATTTGTCGCGCGGCATTGCCAACCTGCCCGGCACTCCGGGGGTTACCGCACAAGCACTGCCGTTGAACCAGACCACGCTGTTCACCAGCAACACCGCCTACTCCTCGAGCGGAGGGACCACCAACCCGAAATATGGCGTGGTGACGACGACCGTCGACAACCTGACCGACGGCACGTTTGCCGGCGTCGCCAACGGCACCGGCAACAATTCGACCTTCGTCATCGTCACCGGCCAGCTCGGCGCCGGCAAAGCCCTGCCGACGTTGGCAACGACGAACGCCAACGTGCTCTACGACTTCGTGGACGCCACCGAACTCCGCTTCGCCGGCGCCTGGAACGCCAGCATCCTTGCCCCGCTTGCCACCATCACCAGCATGGGCGGCGCCATCAACGGTTCCGTCGTGGTTGCTTCCATGACCCAATCGCAATCGCTCAATGTCGGCAACGTGTTCAACGGCGACTTGAGCGGCCTTAACACCGTGTCGTTCCGCCGCGTGCCGGAACCCGCCTCGCTGGCCATGCTCGCCGTCGGCGTCGCCGGCGCCGCGGCGGCACGGCGCCGCCGCCGCGCCTGAGGCGTTACCGCACCAGGTTCGCCGGCGTCCGTCCCGCCAGCACTGCGTCGATCCCGTCCAGCACCAGGTGTCCCATCGCGTCGCGGGTCTCGGCCGTGGCGCTGCCCAAATGCGGCAGCAGCACGACGTTCTCGAGCGTCGTGTAGCGGGGATCAAGCCGCGGCTCGTTGTTGTAGACGTCGAGCCCCGCCGCCGCGACCTGACCCGACGTCAAGGCGTCGACCAGCGCCCCGTCGTCGATCAGCGTGCCGCGCGCCGCGTTGGCGACCACGGCCCCGCGCGGCAGCTTCGCGATCCGCCCGGCGTCGAGCCAGTGCTTGGTCCCTTCCCCGCCCGGCGCATGCAGCGACAACACGTCGCAGACCGCCAGGAACGAGTCGTCGTCGTCGTGGAACGTCGCCCCCTGCTCGAGCTCCGGCGGCAGCCGCTGCTGGTCGCGGTAGTGCACCGCCATGCCGAAGCCGCGCGCCATCCGCGCCAACTCGCGGCCGATGCGGCCCATGCCGAAAATGCCGAGCCGCCGCCCCGACACCAAGGTGCCCAGCAATTGCGTCGGCGCCCAGCCGTTCCAATGGCCGGCGCGGATCATCCGCTCGCCTTCGCCCGCACGCCGGGCTGCGGCCAGGATCAGCAGCATGGCGCACTCCGCGGTCGCGACGCTCAGCACGTCGGGCGTGTTGACCAGCGGGATGCCGCGCGCCTTCAGCGCCGCCAAATCCACGTGATCGTAGCCGACGCTGAACGTGCCGACCGCCTTCACGCTGTCGGGCAGCTTGGCCACCACGTCGGCACCGAGCTTCTCCGCCGGGCAGCAGATGAGCGCCGTGGCCCCGTGCGCGCCGGCGACGATGTCGTCCGCCGTCACCGGGTGGTCGTCGCCGCTGAGGCGCGCGTTGTAATCGCGGGACGCCCGCGCCTCGATGGCGGGCGGCAAGCGGCGGGTCACATACAGGATCGGCTTGGTCATGCGGTTCAGCTCCACAGCGGGTCGATGGCGGGACGTCCGGCCAGCACGGCGGCGATGTTGTCGAGCGCGCGGTTGCCCATGGCGTTGCGCGTCTCGAGCGTGGCCGAGCCCATGTGCGGCATCAGGAACACGTTCGGCAGCGCCGCCAGGCGGGTGTCGAAGTCGGGCTCGCGCCGATACACGTCGAGCCCGGCCGCGAACAGCTGCCCGGACTGCAAGGCGGCGATCAGCGCATCCTCGTCCACCAGCGTGCCGCGCGCCGCATTCACCAGCACGGCGCCGCGCGGCAGCAGCCCGATGGTCTCGGCGTTCATCAGCTTGTCGGTCGCCGCCCCGCCCGGCGCATGCAGCGACAGCAGCTGGCAGCGCGGCAGCAGCTCACGCAGCGACGGCACAAATTCGGCGCCGTGCTCGAGCTCGGGCGCGGCGCGGGCCATGTCGGTGTAGAGGATCGTCATCCCGAACCCGCGGCCGCGCTGCGCCACGGCCCGGCCGATGCGGCCGAAGCCGACAATGCCCAGTGTCTTGCCGCTCGCCTGGATGCCCAGCATCTCGTGCATGCCGAAGCTGCGGCGCCAGCCCTCCTTCATGATCGCCACGTTCTCCCAAGCCCTGCGGCAGGCGCACAGCAGCAGCATGAAGGCGAGGTCGGCGGTGCAATCGGTCAGCACCTCGGGCGTGTTGGTGACCACCAAGCCGCGCCCCTTGGCGGCCGCCACGTCCACATGGTCGAAGCCGACGCTGCAGGTCGCGGCCACGCGCACCCGCTCGGGCAGCCGCTTGATGAAGTCGGCGTTGAGCTTGAGGTTGCTGCTGAAGAACAGCGCCTCCGCCTCGTGCTCCTCGAGGGCGGCGAGCACCTCGTCCGGGCTCGCGTCGCGCTCGTCGAACACGCGGGCGTCGAACTCGTCCCGCGCCCGGGCCGTCACCGCTTGCGGCACCGGCCGGGCCACCACCAGGCGCTGTTTCGCCATGACGTCTTTCTCCCTCGCTGGCGGCCATGATGGCCGGGGTTGCCGCGCGGCGGAAGGGGCGGCAGGTTGTGCAGATGCAGCATGCACGCCTGGCCGTCGATATCGGGGGCACCTTCACCGACGTCGCCTTGGAACAAGGCGGCCGCCGCCAAAGCCTCAAGGTGCTCACCACCCCGGCCGAGCCGGAACGCGGCGTGCTCGACGGCGTCGGCGCCATCCTGCGGCAAGCCGGGCTCGGGCCGGCCGACGTGGCGATCGTCGTGCATGGCACCACCCTCGCGACCAACGCGATCATTGAGCGCAAGGGCGCCCGCACCGCGCTCGTCACCACCGAAGGCTTCCGCGACGTGCTCGCGCTGGCCAATGAGAGCCGTTACGACCAGTACGACCTCAACATCACCCTGCCGCAGCCCTTGGTGCCGCGGCACCTGCGGCTGCCGGTGCCGGAGCGGCTGGACAATCTGGGCAATGTGCTGCTGCCGCTCGACGAGCACGCCGTGGACGGGCTTGCCGCCACGTTGCGCGCGGAGCAGGTCGAGAGCATCGCAATCGGCTTCCTGCACAGCTTCACGAACCCGGCGCATGAGCGGCGGGCGCGCGACATCCTGGCCGAGGCGTTGCCCGGCGTGCCGATCAGCCTCTCGTCGGACGTCTCGCCGGAGATGCGGGAATGGGAGCGGTTCAGCACCACGGCCGCCAACGCCTACGTGCAGCCGCTGATCGCCGGCTACCTCGGCCGGCTCGAGCACGGGCTGCGCGACATGGGGCTCGCGGCGCCGGTCTTCCTGATGCTGAGCGGCGGCGGGTTGACCACGATCGAAACGGCGCGGCGCTTCCCGATCCGCCTGGTCGAAAGCGGCCCGGCCGGCGGCGCCATCTTCGCCGCCGACATCGCCCGGCAATGCGGCCTGCAGCAGGTGCTATCGTTCGACATGGGCGGCACCACCGCCAAAGTCTGCCTGATCGACGGTTTTCAGCCGCAAGCGTCGCGCACTTTCGAGGTGGCGAGGGTCGGCCGCTTCAAGAAGGGCTCCGGCCTGCCGCTGCGTATCCCTGTCATCGAGATGGTCGAGATCGGCGCCGGCGGCGGCAGCCTCGCCCATATCGACCCGCTCGGGCTGATCGCGGTCGGGCCGGAAAGCGCCGGCGCCGATCCGGGCCCGGCCTGCTACGGCCGCGGCGGCGAGCGGCCGGCGGTGACGGACGCGAACCTGCTGCTCGGCCGCTACGAGCCGGCCCGCTTCGCCGGCGGCAGCATGACGCTCGACACCGAAGCCGCGGCGCGGGCGATGCAGCGGGCCGTCGGTGGCCCGCTCGGGCTCGAGCCGGGCTTGGCCGCGCTCGGCGTGATCGAGATGGTGGACGAGAACATGGCCAATGCAGCCCGGGTGCACGCGATCGAATCCGGCAAGACCTATGCCGGCCGGACGTTGATCGCGTTCGGCGGCGGTGGCCCGGTGCATGGCACCCGGGTCGCGGAAAAGGTCGGGATCGACCGCGTGCTGGTCCCGGCCGGCGCCGGCGTCGGCAGCGCGATCGGGTTCCTGCGCGCGCCGGTCGGCTACGAGGTGGTCCGCAGCCTGTATCAGCGGCTCGGCACGTTCGATGTGCGGGCGGTGACGGCGCTGCTCGACGACATGTCGGCCGAGGCGTCGGCGGCGGTGGCGCTCGGCAGTTTCGGCGCCGCGACCACGGAGACGCGGCTCTCGTTCATGCGCTACGTGGGCCAGGGCCACGAGATCCCGGTGCCGCTGCCGATGCGGGCGCTGGGCGAGGCGGACGTCGATGGGTTGCGCGAGGCGTTCGACCGCGAATACGCCCGCTTCTACGACCGCCCGGTGCCGGGCTCGGACGTCGAGGTGATGAGCTACGCCGTCACCGTGGCGACCGTGCCCGAGGCCTGGACCCCGCCGCCGCCCGCCGCCGTGCGTGCCGGCGAGGCACGGCGCCAGCCGGTCCGCGACACCGCCACCGGCGAGGTGGCCGAGTGGGCGGTGCACGACCGCGCCACGCTCCCCGTCGGCGCGGCCGTCGCCGGTCCGGCGATCATCGCCGAGGACGAGACCAGCACCCTGGTCGGCCCCGGCTGGACCGCGACGGTCGACATACGCGGCTACCTCGATCTGCGGAGGACGGCATGACCGGCAGCAAGGACGCACTGGCCGAGATCCAGCGCCAGGTGATGTGGAACCGCCTCCTCGCCGTGGTCGAGGAGCAGGCGCAGACCATGATCCGCACCGCGTTCAGCACCACGGTCCGCGAAGCCGGCGACCTGTCGGCCGGCATCTTCGACCTGCGGGGCCGGATGCTGGCCCAAGCCGTGACCGGCACGCCGGGCCACGTCAACAGCATGATGGAGTCGGTCGGCCACTTCCTCGGGAAGTTCCCGCCCGAGACCATGCGGGACGGCGACCACCTGATCACCAACGACCCCTGGCTCGGCACCGGCCACCTGCACGACCTTACCGTCGTCACCCCCGCCTTCCACCGCGGCAAGCTGGTCGCCCTGTTCGCCAACACCGCGCACGTGATCGACGTTGGCGGCCTCGGCATGGGGCCGGAAGGGCGATCGGTGTTCGAGGAAGGCCTGTATATCCCGATCGTCAAGTGCTTCGAGACCGGGCAGCCGAACAGCACGTTCTTCGACTTCCTGCGCGCCGGCACGCGGCAGCCGGTCGAGCTCGAAGGCGACGTCTACTCGCTGTGCGCCTGCAACGAGGCCGGCGCCCGCCGCCTGGTGCAGATGCTCGACGAGTTTGCTCTGAGCGGCATCGACGAGCTGGCCGAGTTCATCTTCGCCAGCAGCCACCGTGCGACCTTGGCCGAATTGGCGAAGCTGCCCACCGGGCGATACTCGTCGGAGATCTGGTCCGATGGCTACGAGTCGCCGATCAAGCTGGCGGCCGCCATGGACGTGTCGGCGGACGGCATCCGCGTCGATTTCGAGGGCACGTCGGCCGTCTCCGGCCGCGGCATCAACGTCCCGGCCGCCTACACCCGCGCCTATGCCAGCTTCGGCATCAAATGCGTGGTGGCGCCGAACGTGCCGAACAACACCGCGAGCCTGGCGCCCTTCACCTTCGCCATCCCCGAGGGCTGCATCCTCAATGCCCCCCGCCCGCGCCCGGTCGCGGTGCGCCACGTGGTCGGACAGTTGCTGCCGGATCTGATGATGGGCTGCCTGCACCAAGCGGTGCCCGACCGGGTGACGGCGGAGGGCTCGTCCTGCCTGTGGAACCCGCCCTTGCGCGGCGGCCCGATCGTGAGCGGTCCCAACTCGCCGCTGGCTGATTTCGAGGTGATCACCTTCAACTCCGGCGGGACCGGCGCGCGGCCGGGCCAGGACGGGCTCGACGCCACCGCTTACCCGTCAGGCGTGCGCACCATGCCGGTGGAGGCGACCGAGAACGTCGCGCCCGTCGTGTTCTGGCGCAAGGAGCTGCGGCCCGGCAGCGGCGGCGCCGGCCGCACCCGCGGCGGCCTCGGCCAAGTCATGGAGATCGGCGCCAAGGGCGACGCCGAGTTCGCATGCAACGCCATCTTCGACCGCATCGCCCATGCGCCCCGCGGCCGCGACGGCGGCGGCGACGGCGCGCCAGGGCGGGTGTATCTCAAAAGCGGCACCACGCTCCGAACCAAGGGCTACCAAACCATCCCGAGCGGCGACCGGCTGGTGCTGGAACTGCCGGGTGGCGGCGGGATGGGCCCGGCCGATCAACGCGACCCGGCCCTGCTGGCGAGGGATCGGCGGGACGGCATGACGGACTGACTGACCCGCGCAGGCCCGGTGTGGCGTGACATTTACGCTACAAGTGCGTGGAAACTGTGTCTTTCGTGCCATCTCGATTGCGACCCGATTCTGCCTGTCGCAGACTGGCTGCGTTCGGGTCCCCGAGCCCCGCATGCCTGCCTGACGAGAGATTCCCGATGATCCGCTTTCTGATGTCATCCGCTGCCGCCGTCGCTCTGCTCGCCGCCGCCCCGGTGGCCGCCAGCGCCGCGACCACGGCCAAGCATTCCGCCGCCAAGCCGACCCACCATATGACGAAGGCGTCCAGCAAGGCTGGCAAGCACATGGGCAAGCCCGTGTCGCGCGACGGCGGAGCCGCCGCGGTCGAACTCGCTGAACGATCAGGCCCTGCAGCGCGCCAAGAGCGGCGACAGCGCCCCGGCCCAATAAGCGGGCCGGCCAACGCCAACGATCGGGCGGCCTTTCGGGGCCGCCCACGCTGGACGGCCTGGCCGCGGCGCGCGACGTTGCCGATCAAGCAACCGCGAGCGTGTCATGCTGTTCGACTTCGCAACCCTGACGCCGATCGAGACCTACAAGCTGCTCGCCGCCACCGTCGTGCCCCGGCCGATCGCCTGGGTGGTGACGCAGGCGGGCGACGGGTCGCTCAACGCGGCGCCCTACTCCTTCTTCAACGTGCTCAGCGGCGATCCGCCCGTTGTTGCGATCGGCATTGGCGGGCGGTCCGCCACCACGCTCAAGGACACCGGCGAGAACATCCGCGCCACCGGCCAGTTCGTGGTCAACCTGGTCAACAACGACCTGGCGGAGGCGATGAACGTCACCGCCATCGACTTCCCGCCCGGCACCAGCGAGTTGCACGAGGCAGGGTTGAACATCGTGCCGAGCACTCGGATCAGGCCGCCGCGTATCGACGGCAGCCCGGTCGCGCTCGAATGCGAGCATCTGCAGACGTTGGACGTGGCGCCCGATCGCGCCATCGTGCTGGGCCGGGTCGTGGCGATGCACATCGTGGACGCGGCGGTGCTCGATCAGGCCCGCTGCTACGTCGATACCGCCAAGCTGGACCTGATCGGCCGCATGGGCGGCGCCGCGGGCTACACCCGGACCCGAGACGCGTTCGAGGTCCCGCGCATCCGGGTCGACGACTGGGTGCCGCGCGTCTCCGAGTAGACAGCGGCGCGAGCGTAACCAAGTGGTCGTGCCGGCAGCCTTCGCCGTGCTATGCGCGGCGTCCCCAACGCCGCCGCGCTGCACCAGCCGCTTCCAGGATCATTCATGAGCACCAGCCTGCCCAGCCTCGTCACGCATAGCGGCAAATTCCACTGCGACGACGTGTTCTCCTACGCCGTGCTCCGCCTGGCGCTCGGACTGCAGGCGCCGGGTCAGGATCATACGCTGCTGCGCACCCGCAAGAGCGAGCCGATCGCCGCGGCGACCATCGTGTGGGACGTCGGCAGCACGTTCGACGCCGGCGCCAACCGGTTCGACCACCATCAGCGCGGCGCCCCGATCCGGCCGGACGGCACGCCATACTCCTCGGCGGGGCTGATCTGGCAGGTCTACGGCGAGCGGGCAGTGGGTGCAGTGCTGGGGAGCGAGGACGGCCTGACCGGTCGGATCGCCGCCGACGTCGACGAGCAGGTGGTGCGGCGCATTGACGAGCTGGATAACGGGGTCTCGGCGCAGGGTCCGGTGCGGGACGACACGCTGGGCTTCGCGTCGCTGATCGGCGCATTCAACCCGCCATGGGACAGCCGCGACGCGGACGGGCCGAAGGCGGGCGATCAGGCCTTCCTTGCCGCCGCCGACTTCGCCGAGGGCGTGCTGCGGCGGCGCGTCGATGGCGTCCGCGCGCGCCTGGCCGCCGAAGCCGTTGTGCTGGCCGCACACCGCGCCGGGGACGATCCGCGTATCCTGGTGCTGGACCGCGGCATGCCGTGGAAGGACGCGGTGTTCACCCACGACCTGCCGGTGCTGTTCACCGTCAGCCCGGCGTCGAACGGCAACTGGATGCTGGACACCATGCCGCCGGAGCCCGGTTCGTTTGCGCAGCGCCGCCCGTTGCCGGCCAGCTGGGCGGGGCTGCAGGACGCTGAACTGGCGGCCGAGACCGGGGTCGCGGACGCGGTGTTCGTGCATGTCCGCCGGTTCGTCGCCTCCGCGCGCAGCCGGGCGGGAGCGCTAGCGCTGGCCCGCGCGGCGCTGGCGGACGGCAAGGGCGAGTGACGGTGGACTGAGCCGCTACAAGCCGCGGCGGATGACCTCGCGGGCGAAGTAGCTCAGGATCAGGTCGGCGCCGGCCCGCTTGAAGGCGCCCAACGCTTCCGCGACCACCCGCTCCTCGTCGAGGGCGCCAGCCTGCGCGGCGAACTTGATCATCGCGTACTCGCCGCTGACTTGGTAGACCGCGAGCGGCAGCGTGGTGCGATCGCGGATGCGGGCCAGCACGTCGAGGTAGGGCATGCCGGGCTTGACCATCAGCAGGTCGGCGCCCTCGGCCGCATCGGTGTCGCTTTCGCGCAGCGCCTCGCGGCCGTTCATCGGGTCCATCTGGTATTCCTTGCGGTCCCCCTCCAGGTCGCACCCCGCGGCGGCGCGGAACGGGCCGTAAAAGGCGGACGCGAACTTCGACGAGTAGGCCATGATCGGCGTCTGCTCATGCCCGGCCTTGTCCAGGGCTTGGCGGATGGCGAGCACCTGGCCGTCCATCATCGCCGACGGCGCGACCATGTCGGCACCCGCTTCCGCCGCGACCACGCATTGCCGGGCCAGGTTCGCCAGCGTGCGGTCGTTGTGCACGTGTCCGCCTTCAAGCACGCCGCAGTGGCCGTGGTCCGTATACTCGCAGAAGCAGTTGTCGGTGATGACCGCCAGTTCGGGCACCGCATCCTTGGCCGTGCGGGTCATGCGCGCCATCAGCCCGCCGGACGTCAGGCTGTCGCTGCCGGTCGCGTCCTTGCCGTGGCTGATGCCGAACAGAACGACCGCGCGCACGCCGTCGCGGGCGATGGCCTCGATCTCACCCGCCAGACGGCGTTCGGGAATGCGCGACACGCCCGGCATCGACGAGATCGGCACCGGCTCGTCCACGCCCTCCTCGACGAAGATCGGCAGGATGAGATCGTCGGCTTGAAGCCTGTGTTCCCGCACCAGCGCGCGAAGGACGGGGGAACGGCGGAGGCGGCGGTGGCGGGTGGTTGGGAACATGCGTCATCCGGCGCGGCGGGATGCCGCGACGCCGCAGACTGCCGCAACCCGCCGCCGCTGGCTACTAGTCCGGGCCGGCGATGCCGCCCGGGTGCTCGCCGCGCTTCTCCTGGCTCTTGCGATTCTGCATCAGCCGGAACGCGGCATAGCCGACGACAATAACCAATGTGACGATCGAGAGCGTACTCAGCAGGCTGTGTTCGGCCATGGACATGTCTCCTTTGGTCGATGCAGCGTGAGGTGCCCGGCCAAGGTTGCGTATGGCCGGGTTCGTCGCGCAAGCTTGTGAGAACGTCGGGGGGACACGCGCATGAGTGGCGGCAACTTGAAGCAGCATGGCTGACGCCTTTCCCTTCACCGCCATCGTTGGCCAGGCGGAGATGAAGCGGGCGCTGCTGATCGCCGCCACCGATCCGAGCGTCGGCGGCGTGCTGGTGTTCGGCGATCGCGGCACCGGCAAAAGCACCGCCGTGCGCGCGCTCGCGTCGTTGCTGCCAGCGATGCAGGCGGTCGAGGGGTGCCCTTACCGCTGTGCCCCGGGCCGCCCGGCCGGGCTGTGCCCGCAATGCGAGCGGCCGGACGCGGTCATGGTCGCCGTCCCGGTGGTGGACCTGCCGCTGGGGGCCACGGAGGACCGTGTGGTCGGTGCGCTCGACCTCGAGCGGGCGCTGACCCGCGGCGAGCGGGCGTTCGAACCGGGACTGCTGGCCCGCGCCAATCGCGGCTTCCTCTACATCGACGAGGTGAATCTGCTGGAGGACCACCTCGTTGACCTGCTGATCGACGTCGCCGCGTCGGGCGAGAACGTGGTCGAGCGCGAGGGACTTTCGGTGCGCCACCCTGCCCGCTTCGTGCTGGTCGGCAGCGGCAACCCCGAAGAGGGCGAGTTGCGGCCGCAACTGCTGGACCGGTTCGGCCTGGCGGTGGACGTTGGCACGCCGCCCGACATCGCCTCCCGGGTCGCGGTGGTGCGTCGCCGCGAAGCCTTTGAGCGCGACCCGGCCGCGTTTCGCGCCGAGTGGGCCGAAGCCGAGGCCGCCGTGCGGGGGCAGATCCTGGCCGCGCGCGAACGGCTGCCGCACATCGAGGTCAGCGACGCCGTGCTCGGCGACGCCGCCCGGCTGTGCATGAAGCTTGGCACCGACGGGCTGCGGGCGGAGTTGACGTTGCTCCGGGCCGCCCGGGCGTCGGCGGCGCTGGACGGCGACATGCATGTCGGCCTGCCGCACGTGCTGGCGGTGGCCGCACTCGCCTTGCGGCACCGCTTGCGGCGCGACCCGCTGGACGACGCCGGTGCCGGCAGCCGGGTCGAGCGCGCCATTGCCGAAGTGTTCCCCGCATAATGCCGGCGAGCGGTACGCCTGGTCCCGGTGAGGATGCCGCCCGCGCGGCGATCCTGTTCGCGCTCGACCCCGGCGGGATCGGCGGCGTGGTGCTGCGCACGCAGCCCGGCCCGGCACGCGACCGTTGGCTCCAGGTCTGGCGCGAGATGATGGACGGGCCGGTCGCCAAAGTGCCGATCGGCATCGGCGAGGACCGGCTGCTCGGCGGCCTCGACTTGGCGCTGACCCTGGCGGCCGGCGCCCCCCGGCGGCTGCGCGGCGTGCTGGCCGGGGCGGACGGCGGCGCCGTGGTCCTGGCGATGGCCGAGCGGATGACGCCGGGCACGGCGGCGCGGATCGCGCAGGCGATGGATGCGGGCGCGGTCGGCGACGACCCCGCGCGTTTCGGGATCGTGGTGCTCGACGAGGGCATCGACGACGAGGCCGCCCCTGCCGTGCTGCTGGATCGGGCGGCGATCCACCTCGACCTGGCCGCGCTGGCCGCGTTCGAACCGGTCGAGTTCGGTGCGGCCCGTGCCTTGCTGCGCCGGGTCGACATCGGCGACGACGCGATCGAGGCGCTGTGCGGGACCGCGCTGGCGCTCGGCATCGGCTCGGCCCGGGCGCCGCTGCTCGCGGTGCGGGTGGCGCGCGGGTCGGCGGCGCTGGACGGCCGCGCCGAGGTCGAGGCCGGCGACGTGGCACTCGCTGCCCGCCTGGTGCTGGCGCCGCGGGCGACCTGCCTGCCGCCGGCCGCCGAACAGGAGCCGCCGCCCGAACCCGAGGAGCCGTCACCCGACCGGCCGGACGACGCCCCCGATCGGGATCCGGACGACGCCGGCGCCTTGGCCGATCAGGTGCTGGAGGCGGCGCGTGCGGCGATCCCGCCCGGGCTGCTGGCCCGCCTGGCCGGGCCGGCGCCGCGTGCGCGCAAGCCGGGCAAGTCCGGGGCGCCGGTACGCGGCGCGCGGGGCCGGCCACTGGGCACCCGCCCGGGCGTGCCGCGCGACGGGATGCGCCTCGACCTGATGGAGACGCTGCGGGCCGCCGCCCCCTGGCAACGCGTCCGCGGCGGCGGCACGCTGGTGAAGATCCGCCGCGACGATTTGCGCGTGACCCGGCGGCAGCAGCGCGCCGAAACGACGACGATCTTCCTGGTGGACGCCAGCGGCTCGCTCGCGATGAACCGGCTGGCCGAGGCAAAGGGCGCTGTCGAGCTGCTGCTGGCCGACTGCTATGTCCGGCGCGACCAGGTGGCGGTGCTGGCATTCCGCGGCACCACGGCCAGCTTGCTGCTGCCGCCGACGCGCAGCCTGGTGCGGGCCAAGCGCGGCTTGGCGGGGCTGCCCGGCGGCGGCGGCACCCCCCTTGCGGCAGGCATCGAGGCCGGTGCGATCCTCGCCGACGGGGTGCGGCGGCGCGGCGGCACGCCGACCCTGGTGCTGCTGACGGATGGACAGGCCAATGTCGGCCGCGACGGCAGCGGCGGCCGGGTGCAGGCCGCCGCTGACGCCACCCTAGCCGCACGGCTGGTCCGCGCCGCCGGGCACGCCGCGCTGATGATCGACACCGCGCCGCGGCCGAACCCGGCCAGCCGGGCGCTGGCCGAGGCGATGGGCGCCCGCTATTTGGCGCTGCCCCGCGCCGACGCTGCGGCGGTGTCGCGCTCGGTGCGGGCGCTCGCATGAGCGATCGCCGTGCCGCCTTCCGCGACTGGCCGAACCAGGCCGCCAGCCGCTTCGTCCGCGCCGGCGGCATCCCCTGGCATGTGCAGACCATGGGCGCCGGGCCGACGGTGCTGCTGCTGCACGGCACCGCCGCTTCCACCCATTCGTGGCGCGACCTCGCGCCCGCTTTGGCCCGGCGCTTCACCGTGGTGGCGCCCGACCTGCCGGGCCACGGCTTCACCGAGTCGCCGGCCAATGCGCGCATGTCGCTGCCCGGCATGGCCGGGGCTGTGCGCTCCCTGCTGCAGGTGCTGGACGTGCGCCCGCGCCTCGCCGTTGGCCATTCCGCCGGTGCCGCGGTCGCGCTGCGGTTGACGCTGGACGGCGCCATTGCCCCGTCCGGGATCATCGGGCTGAACGCGGCGCTGCAGCCGTTCACCGGGGTCGCCGGCCAGATCTTCTCCCCGCTGGCCCGGCTGCTGGTCGGCCTGCCGCTGCTGCCGGAGCTGTTCTCCTGGCGCGCGCGCGACCGGGCGGTGGTTGAGAAGCTGCTCGCCGACACCGGTTCGGTGCTCGATCCCGCGGGCGTCGAGCTCTACGCAAGGCTGGTCCGCGATCCGCGCCACACCGCCGCGGCGCTGGCGATGATGGCGCGCTGGGATCTCGGTCCGCTTGTCGCCGACCTGCCGCGTCTCGGCACGAAGCTGCTGCTGATCGCGGGCGAGAACGACCGCACCGTGCCGCCGTACGTGTCCGACGACGCCGCCCGGCTGGTCCCCGGCGCCCGCGTGCTACGGCGGCCGGGACAAGGGCATCTCGGGCACGAGACCGACCCGGGCGGCACCGCGGCGCTGATCGAGGAGTTTGCGGCCGAGTGCGAAGTCGTCACGTGACCCTGCCGGCCAACCATCCGCAGCGGGTGATGCTGAACGACGAGGTGCATGCGCGCCCGCCGGAGCCGCTCACCGCGCCCGCCCGCCTGTCCTACATCGCCACGTGGTGCGACGCCGAGGCGAGCGAGGCCAGCTTCCGCGCCGTCGTCGAGCTGGTGCAAAGCACCGGCGTCACCCCGCCCGAACCCGGGCAGAACCATTTCTCCGCCGACCTGTTCGCGTTCCGCCTGAAGTGGGAGCGGCACACCGAGTTCGTCCGCTACACCTTCATCAAATCGGGCATCAAATCCAACCCGGCCGGCCGCGAGACGGCGATCGAGTCGGTGCCGAAGGACTGGGTCAAGGCGCTGCCCGGCCAGGTCATCGTGGCCGCCCATCTCGTGCTGATGGCAGGCGACGCCGAGGAGGACCCGCTCGCGCTCGGCACCCGTATGTTCCCGCGCGACGCCCTGGTCGGCGCGCTGATCGCCGACGGCAAGGGCGCCGCCTTCACCGACTTCCGCATCTACCCCGACGGGTTCAGCCGGTTCCTGGTGCAAGACCGCGGACTGACGATCTGGCAGGCCGGGCGGGTGGCGCAGCGCCTGCTGGAGATCGACACCTATCGCATGATGGCGCTGCTGGCCTTGCCGGTGGCACAAAGCCTGGCTCCGGTCATCGCCCGCTGCGAGCAGGAGCTGTCGCGCATCACCGCGGCGATGGTCAAGGCCGGCGAGGCGGACGAGCCGATCCTGCTGGACCGGCTCACGCGCCTGGCCGCCGAGATCGACAGCCGCCAAGCCAGCAACCTGTATCGCTTCAGCGCCGCCAACGCCTATGACGAGATCGTCGGACGACGGATCGCCGAACTGCGCGAGCAACGGATCAGCGGGCTGCAGACGTTGCGCGAGTTCACCGAGCGGCGGATGGCGCCGGCGATGAACACGTGCCGGTCGGTCGCGTCGCGGCAGGAGGAGCTGTCGCGCCGGGTCGCCCGCGCGACGCAGCTTCTGTCCACCCGGGTGGGTGTCACGCGCGAGCGGCAAAGCCAGTCGCTGCTGGAAGCGATGAACCGCCGGGTCAAGCTGCAGCTCCGCTTGCAATCCACGGTGGAAGGGCTGTCGATCGCTGCGGTCACCTATTACGTCGTCAGCCTGATCGGCCATCTCGCGGAAGGCCTGCACGAGTCCGGCGTGCCGGTGCAGCCGACCGTGGCGATGGCGGCCAGCATCCCGGTGGTGGCACTGCTGATGTTCTTGGCGCTGCGCCGCATGCGGCGGCATCTGCGTCAGGAGGAATAGCTGGCCGCGTTCTTCGCGTCGGGCGCGGTGTTCTGGCTGATCCTGGGCGGCATGGCGGTCGAGGCGGTCGCATTGGTCGTGCTTCACCGCCAGACTGGGCGCGGGCTGCCCCCGCGCGATCTGCTGCCCAACCTGCTCGCCGGCGCCTGCCTGGTTGCTGCCGCTGGGGCGCTCGCGCGGGAGTTTTGGTGGGGCTGGGTCGGGGCGTTGCTGCTGGCTGGCGGCGTGCTGCACGCCATCGACCTGAGCGGCCGCTGGCGGTAGCAACGCCATCCCAGGCACGGCGTTCGGGCCGGAACACGCCAGGGACTCGTCCATGATCGACTTCGATCGCAGCATCGGCAAGGTGCCGGCCGTCACCCTGGGCTTCTGGATCACCAAGGTTGCCGCGACCACGCTGGGCGAAACCGGCGGCGATGCGTTGTCGATGAGCCTCAAGCTCGGCTATGCGGTTAGCACGGCCATTTTCTTCGCATTCTTTCTGGTGACCGTGACGGCGCAGATCCGGGCGCGGCGGTTTCATCCGTTCCTCTACTGGGCGGTGATCGTGGCGACCACCACGATGGGAACGACACTGGCCGACTTCTTCGACCGCTCGCTCGGCATCGGATATGTCGGCGGCGCCAGCTCGCTGCTGGCCCTGACCCTGGCCGTGTTGGCGGCGTGGTGGTTCACGCTGGGCTCGGTCTCGGTCAGCCGCATCACCTCGCCCCGGGCCGAGGCGTTCTACTGGGCGACGATCCTGGCCTCCAACACGCTCGGCACCGCGCTCGGCGACTTCTTGGCCAACTCCGGGCCCGGCTACGAAGGCGGCGCCCTGGTGTTCGCGGCGGCGCTCGCCGTCGTCGCGGCGCTGTATTTCTGGTCGGGCGTATCGCGGACGGCATTGTTCTGGGCGGCGTTCATCCTGACCCGGCCGCTCGGCGCCACGGTCGGCGACCTGCTGACCAAGCCGCGCCCCGATGGCGGGCTCGACCTCAGCCGGTTCAGCTCCAGTGCCGTGATCGCGGCGGTCATCGTGGCACTGATCCTGCTCACGCGGCAGCCGGCAGGTCGGCATCCCGGAGCTTCCAAGGCCTGAGTCCAGACCCGCAACGACCGGCAAATCGCCACAATCGGTCGCCATCCTCGCAGCATGTCCAGTCTCGCCAACCTTCGCGCCGAAGCCTACGCCGCCCGGGCCGCCAACGATCCGAACCGCGCCGTCGAGGCCTGGCGCGCGCTGCTCGATGCGGCGCCGGACGATTGGGGCCTGGCGCTCGAGCTGAAGCAGGACCTGCGCGCCGGGCTGCACTATCCGGACAGCGATCCCCGCTTCCGCCGCGCCGCGCGACGCCTGCCGGACGGCGAGTGGCTGGCGCATTACGCGGCGCTGTATGCCTTCCACGGCAGCGACCTCGAGGCGATCGACGCCCGCGCCGCCGAGCTGCTGCGCCGCTGGCCCCGCGACGCCCGGTTGCACGCCATCCGCGGCGACGTCGCGCGGCAGCGTCGCGACTGGCCCGGCGCCGTGCGCGCCTTCGCCGAAGCCGCCCGGCTCGACCCGCCGCACCCGGAGTATGCGCCGAAGGCCGAGACCGCGCGCCTGTACGACCGCCTGGCGCTTCGGACCTGGCCGGAACACGGGCCACGCTACGCCGCCTATGTCGTAAACCTGGATCGCAACGCCGAGCGGATGGTGGAGCTCGGGCGGCAGTTCGCCGGCTGCCCGGTGCCGATTCATCGCCAGGCCGCCGTCGAGGGCAGCCGCCTGCCGGGCGCCGCGGTGCGCCGGCTGACTGGCGACGCCGGGTCGCCGCGCGGCACGCTCGGCTGCTTCCTGAGCCATGCCGCCGCCTGGGAAGCGCTGCTCGCCAGCGGCGACAGCCACGGCTTGATCATCGAGGACGACGTGATTCCGCTGCTGGAGCTGCCCCCGACCTTGGGCGGACTCGGCCTGCCGAACGAGCTCGATCTTTGCTTCGTGAACGACCGGCTCCAACCAAACACCGGCGGCGCCGCGATCGCCCCGGTGCCGCTCGCCGAGGCAATGACCGGCTTCCATCCCGACGACAACGCGCCCGGCGGTGACGGCTACATCCTGAGCCGCGCCGGCGCCGCCAAGCTGCTGGGTTGGGTCGGCGCGGACGGGTTCGCGCACGACGTCGATTGGCGCTTGCTGGCCTATGCACTCACCCCGGACGAGGTCGCCGGCATCCCCGCGCACGCCTATGCGAGGCAGGAGCTGGAACGGCTCGGCGCCCAGGTGCCGCGGCCGGAGCGGCTGCGTGCCGCCGCCCTGTTCCCGGCGCTGATCCGCACCGTCGGCGTCAGCAGCGACCGCGAGGACCAGAACCGCATGCACCCCGGTTGACGCTCCCCGGCCCCGGCATGATGTTTGCCGCATGGTCGAGCGGGTCGAGTGCGTGGTGGTGGGTGCGGGCGTCGTCGGGCTCGCAGTGGCGCGAGCGTTGGCGCTGTCGGGCCGCGAGGTCTGGCTGCTGGAAGGCGGCGAAGGCATCGGCACCGGGATCTCGTCGCGCAACTCCGAGGTCATCCATGCCGGCATCTACTACCCGGCCGGCAGCCTGAAGGCGCGGTTCTGCGTCGAGGGCAAGCACCGCTTGTACGAGTATCTCGAGCAGCGTGGCATCTCGCACAGCCGGATGGGCAAGCTGATCGTCGCCTCCGACGAGGCCGAAGTGCCGGTGCTGGAGACCATCCGCGCCAAGGCCGCCGCGAACGGCGTCACCGACCTGGAATACCTCTCGGGCGACGAAGCGCAGAAATTGGAGCCCGCCCTGCGGGTGGCGGGCGCGCTGCTGTCGCCGAGCACTGGGGTGGTCGATAGCCATGGGCTGATGCTGGCGCTGCAAGGCGACATCGAGCATGCCGGCGGTGCGGTGGTGTTCCACGCCCGGGTGCTCGGCGGCGCCGTGCAGGGCGGCGGCACCGTGCTGCTGCATGTCGGCGGCGACGAGCCGATGGATCTCGAATGCGAGGTGTTCGTCAACACCGTCGGCCTGCACGCGCCGGACCTCGCGCGCTCGATCGCCGGCATTCCGGCCGACACGATCCCCACCGCATATATGTGCAAGGGCAGCTACTATTCCCTGGTCGGCCGGGCGCCATTCCGGCGGCTGATCTACCCGGTGCCGGAAAAGGCCGGGCTCGGCGTGCATCTGACGCTCGATCTGGGCGGTCAGGCGCGGTTCGGGCCGGACACGCAATGGGTCGAGCGCGAGGAATACGACGTCGACCTCAGCCGGGCCGACGGCTTCTACGCCGCGATCCGCCGCTACTGGCCGGCGCTGCCGGACGGCGCGCTGGCGCCGGGCTATGCCGGCATCCGGCCGAAGATCAGCGGCCCCGCCGACCCGCCGGCCGACTTCATGGTGTCTGGCCCCGCCGAGCACGGCATCGGGGGCTTGGTGAACCTGTTCGGCATCGAAAGTCCCGGCCTCACCTCCTCGCTGGCGATCGGCGCCCACGTCGCGGCAGTGGTCAACCGCAGCAACGCCGCGTAACGTTCGCCCCAACGAGTTGGGGGGAACCATGCGTCACATCGCCATCGGCCTGTTGGCCGCGACCGCGCTCGCCGGCGTGGCCCGCGCCGACATCGCGATCTCGTCCAACGACGCCCACACCGTGATGGACGCGGCGGCGAACCAGGTCGCCGCCAAGGACGCGCCGCCCGACACCGTGACCGTTATCGACCTCAAGGGCGAGCCGCGCATCGTCGCGACCATCGAGGCGCCGGGAAGCGTGGTCGGGCCGCCGATGGCGGTCGCGATCGCGCCGGACGAGAGTTACGCAATCGTCACCGGCGCCACCAAGGCGGAGCCGTCCGGCACGTTCGGGATCGCGCCCGACGACCGCGTGTCGGTGATCGACCTCACCGCGCAGCCGCCAAAGGTGGTGCAGACGCTGACCGCAGGCGCCGGCGCCACCACGGTGCGCATCAGCCCGGATGGCACGGTGGCGCTGATCGCCAACCGCACCGAGGGCTCGCTGTCGGTGTTCACGATCAAGGACCGGCGGCTCACCGCGGCCGGCAAGGTGGCGATCGACCCGAAAAGCATGCCGAGCGGCATCGCCTTCCTGCCGGACGGCAAAACCGCGCTGCTGTCCCGCTATGGCGACCACCAGATCGCGGTGCTGCGGATCGCGGGCACGGCGGTCACGCTCGACAAGCGGCCGATCACCACGGGCTTGGCGCCTTATACGCTCGACATCACCGCGGACGGCACGCTGGCGGCGGTGGGCAACATGGGACGCGGCGATGGCGACGTGGATACCGTCAGCCTCATCGACCTCACCGCCGAGCCGTTCCGCACGGTCCAGACCTTGCAGGTGGGCCGCTCGCCGGAGGGGCTGAAATGGTCGCCGGACGGCAAGATCCTGGCGATCGGCACGCAGGACGGCACGACCAAGGCGCCGGACAACCCGTTCTATCGCCCGAACGGCCGCCTGCTCATGTTGGCGCTGGACGGCAAGGCGCTGCACCAGGTGGCCGAGGCACCGATCGGGCGCTGGAACCAGGGCATCGCCTTCTCGCGCGACGGGCGCACGGTGCTGGTGCAGAACATGGTGGAACGTAACATCATGTCGTTCGGCTGGGACGGCCACGCGCTCGCGCCGCGCCCGGCGCTGGACGTGGGCGCCGGCCCGGCGGCGATCATGACGAGCTGGAAGTAGCGCTCAGCCGGTCTCGCCCACGAGCCCGGCCGCCTCGATCCCGGCCAGGGCGGCGATCTCGTCGTTGTCGGACGTATCGCCGCTGATCCCGACCGCGCCCAGCAGGGTGCCGAGCACGTCGCGCAGCAGCACGCCGCCCGGCACCGGCACCAACGCGCCGCCGGCCACGTGCGTCACGGCGGCGATAAAATAGGCCTGCTCCGCCGCCCGCTTGGCGATCGCCCGCGAGCCCATGCCCAACGCCAACGCGCCGTGCGCCTTGCCGTGCGCGATCTCGGCCCGCTTCAGGCTGGTGCCGTCCTCCGCCGCCAGCGCCTTGTAAGCGCCGCGCGCATCCAGCACCGCGACCACCATCGGCTTGAACGAGTGCTGCCGGGCCGCGGCAAGCGCGCCGGTGACAATGGCTTGGGCCTGGGTGAGCGAGAGATCGGGCATGCCGGGTTCCTGTCGGGTGTGATGCGGCCATAACACATGCCGCGTTAGACTCGGGCAAGGCGGAACGGGAGAGTCCGGCGCCATGTACAATCACTTGCACGTCGAACGACTGATCGACTTATGGCTGGCCGAGGACGTCGGCCACGGCGACCTCACCACCACCCTCATGATCGACCCGGCAGCGGACGCCCACTTCGTGGTCAATGCGCGGGAACCGATGGTGGTCGCCGCGATCGAGGTCATGGCGCAGGTGTTCCGCCGTTGGGAGCCGCGCCTCACGGTGACGGTCCTGCGCCCCGACGGCACCCGCGTGCCGCCGGGCGAGCCGCTGGCCCATGTGCACGGCCCGGCCCGGGGCATCCTCACCGCCGAACGCACCGCGCTCAATATCGTGCAGCGGATGAGCGGCATCGCCACCGAGACCGCGCGCTACGTGGCCGAGATCGGCGACGCCCGCGCCCGCCTGGTCGACACCCGGAAAACGACGCCGGGCTTGCGCATGCTGGAAAAGCACGCGGTGATGTGCGGCGGCGGCAATAACCACCGGCTCGGCCTGGATGGCGGCGTGCTGCTGAAGGACAACCACATCGCCGTTTGCGGCAGCATCGCCGCCGCGGTCGAGCGGGCCCGCGCCGCGGTGCCGATCCTGACCCGGATCGAGGTCGAGTGCGACCGCCTGCCGCAGGTGGACGAGGCGCTGGCGGCCGGCGCCGACCTGATCCTGCTCGACAACATGCCGCTCGACGCCATGCGGGACGCGGTGCAGCGGGTCGGCGGGCGGGTGCCGCTGGAGGCGTCGGGCGGGGTGCGGTTCGAGCGGGTTCGGGCGATCGCCGAAACCGGGGTGGACTACATCTCCTGCGGCCGGCTGACCCAAGGCAGCCATGCCATCGATATCGGGCTCGACGCCCCATGAAGCGGCCGTGAACCGGCGCGGTTTCCTGGCCGCCGCGGCGGCGTTGGCAGCGGCTCCGGGCGCGGCCTTGGCCGAGGAGATCAGCGTCACCCAGTACGGCACCAGCCTCTACGGGCTGCCGTTCACGGTGGCCCAGGAGATGGGTGCGTTCGACCGCGCCGGCATCCACATCACCGGTTTCCTCGGATCGGGCGGCGGCGGCACCACGGTCCGCAACCTGTTCGCCAGCCCGACGCCGTACGGCGACGTGGCCATCGGCGCCGCCTTGGCGGCCGCGGCGGGCGGCCTGCCGGTGAAGATCGTCAACGTCGGCACCCGCAGCGTCGCCGAAGCCTCGCTCGTGACCTTGCCCGGTTCGGACGTGCACACGCTCGCCGACCTCGCCGGCAAGAAGGTGGCGCTGACCTCGCCGAAGGGCGTGTCGGAGATGCTGTTCCTGCTGGCGATGCGCACCGCCGGGCTGGACCCGGCGCACGTCACGCGGGTGTTCTCCGGCGGCTACGGCCCCAGCCTTACCTTGCTTGAAGCCGGCAGCGTCGCCGCCGCGGCGCTGATCGAGCCGCTGTCGATCATCCGCGCCGAACGCTACCGGACCGTGATCGCCTACCGCGACGTGCTGCCGCCGATGACCAGCTCGGTCGGCATCACCTCGCCGTCCTATGCCGAGGCGGCACCGGCCAAGCTGCGCGCCATCATCGCCGGGCGGCGGGAGGGGGTGCGCGCCATCTACGCCGACCCGGCGGCCGCCGGCGCGGTCTGCGCCCGGGCCTACGACCTGCAGCCCGCCGTCGCCGACCTTGCGGTGCGGAACATGGTGGCGCCGCGCATGTGGTCCGAGGGCGGCTTCGACCAGGCCGAGTTGGACCGCGTGGTCGACGCGTTGAAGCTGATCGGCCAGGTCAGCGAACCGCCCGACTGGCCGAGCCTGATCGATCGCCGCTTCCTGCCGCCGGACCTGCAAGCATGATCCGCCCCACCTCCAGCCGAATCGCCTACCAGAACCCCTGGCTGCGGGTGCGCGAGGACGAGATCAGCCGCGACGACACCCCGGCCGGCATCTTCGGCGTGGTGGAGAAGCCGGATTTCGTGCTCGTCATTCCGATGGAGGAGGACGGCGCCCTGCATCTCGTGGAGCAGTATCGGTACCCAGTCGGGAAACGGCTGTGGGAGCTGCCGCAAGGGTCGTGGGAGCGGGACCGCGACACCGACCCGCTGACGGTCGCCCGGCGCGAGCTGCGCGAGGAGACCGGGCTGGACGCGGCGCGGATGACCGAAGTCGGACACCTGTTCCAGGCCGCCGGCTACGCCACCCAGGCGTTCCATGTCTACCTGGCGCAAGGCCTGTCACCGGCCGCCGCCGGCCCGGAGCTCGACGCCGAGGAGCAGGACCTGATCACCCGGCGCGTCGCCTTCGCCGATGTGCTGGCGATGATCCGCTGCGGTGACCTGAAGGACGGCACCACGGTGGCGGCGCTCGGGCTGTTGCAGATCACCGGATTGCTGCCGGGCTTCACCCTGTCGCCGCCCTGACGCGGAGCGGCGGCGGGCGGGCGCGGCGGCGCCGCATGCCGCGATGATCGCGCTGCTTCGGCTGCTGCTGGTCGGCGGCGCCGTGGCTTTGCTGGAACTGGCCTGCCGCGCCGGCCTCATCGCCCCGACCAGCGTCATCCCGCCCAGCGCGATGGCTGCGGCGATGATCCGCCTGCTGCGCGACGGTACGGTGTCGGCGGATTTGCTGGCGACGTCCGGCCGGGTCGCGGCGGCGGCGCTGCTATCGGCGGCGGGCGGGCTGCTGCTGGGCCTCGGCCTGCATGCGGTGCCGCGGCTGCGCGCGGCGGTCGAACCGGTGCTGCGAGCCTGGTACGCGATCCCGACGATCATGTTCTACCCGGTGCTGCTGGTGCTGTTCGGGGTCGGCGGCGGCGCCATCGTCGCAACCGCCGTGTTGCTGGCCGCCGTCGCCATGGTCGGCAGCACGCTCGCCGGGCTCGACCGCGTGCCGCCGGTGCTGCTGCGCACGGCGCGCGTGCTGCGCCTGGGGCCGGTGCGCACCGCGCTGCAAGTGCGGCTGCCGAGTGCGGCGCCCGCCCTGCTCACCGGGCTCAAGCTGGTGGTATCCTACTCCTTCATCGGCGTGATTGCGGCGGAGTTCATTTTGTCCGGCTCCGGTCTCGGCTATGCCGTCGCCAACGCCTACAACAACTTCGACAATGCGACGATGTACGGGCTGATGCTGCTGATCGTGCTGCTGGTCACGACGGTGAACGCCACCTTGGCCGCGGCGGACGCAAGCTGGCGCGGCCGCCGACCCTAACCATCCAACTCGATCTCCTCGAGCGCGGCATGGACCACGGTCCGCAGGATCTCGACCAGCACCGCCTGGAAATCCCCGCCCTCGGTCTGCGTCGTCCAGGGGTCCATCGTCGTGCTGATCAGGAAGTCGACGCCCTTGCCGGGCTCCGGCACGACGCCCATGCGGGCGCAGAACGAATCCACGAACGGCTGCCCATACACCGCCGGGTCGAACCGCGAGCTCGTCAGCACGAGGTCGAGGCTGTTGAGGGTCTCGCGCGGCTCGATGATGCTGCAGCGGGCGAACACCGCCTCGTTCAGCGCATTGGCACGCGCGAGGCTGCGGTTCGGGCGCCCGTCGGCGTCCTTCGGGTTCAAGGCGAACGCCAGGATCACCTGGTCCGACCCGACCTGCGCGAACAGCGCCCGGGCGAGCTTATCGGATTGCAGCCGCTGCAGCAGCTCCGCATTGCCGAGCGGCACCAGGTCGCGCAGCACCTGCCGCTCGGCCTCGATCGCGCCGGGCGGCTTGCGCGCCCGCTCGGCCGGGGTCTGGTTGAACGGCGTTACGGTGAAGCGCGGGTCCTCCATGGCCGCCAGCCGGCAGAACAGGCGTTTGGCGGTCCACATGCACTGCCCGAGGATGCGGCCATAGCCGGTGCGGTCCGGGCGGATCACCCGATGCGCCAGCCACACCGCCGACGCCGCGGAGCCCGGCTTGCTGCCTTCCACGCCGTAAACGCCGATGGTCGGCTCGGTCTGGTTGTGGAAGATGACCGGCGCCCGCAGCGATATCGCGTCGCGCAGGGCGGCGTTGCGGTAGCACAGCGCGCCGGCCGGATAGGGCACGTAGCCGCCCTTGTGCGGGTCGACCGTGATCGTGTCCGCCAGCGGCAGCGCTTCGTATTGGCGCTGCACATACCCGCTCATCGCATAGATCGGCACACCGTCGGACGGCAGCTCGGCCTCGTCGCCCTCGGTCAGCATGGTGCGGAAATACCCGCCCCAGGCGGCGTCGGCGTGGATGGCGAAGTTCAGCCCGCGCCGGCGGTAGTGCTCCCGCAGCTCGACCAAGCCCTCGAGCGGATCGACCGCGCTTTCCTCGGTGCTGCCGATGACTGCCACCGCGCACAGCACCGGGACCCGCCGCCGCAACGCGTTCTCCAGCGCTTCGGCAACGCTGTCGAGCGACAACCGCGCGTCCTCGTCCACCCGCTGCACCCACACCGCATTGCCGCCGAGCCCGAGCAGGGTCGCGGCCTTGGGCCAGGAGTAGTGGCCGGTGGCGGGTGCGAGGAACACCGGCGTCTCGGTCACCCCGGTCATGAAGTCGCGGTAGAACCGGACCAGCCCGACGTTGCGGGAGCTGTACGCCACCAGCGACGCCGCAAGCAGCGCCGGGTCGACGCCGAGTGCCGCGATCTTCAACGGCAGCTCGGCGACCGAGTCGATGTCGAGGTTGAGCAAGGTCCAGGTGTCGAGGTCCAGCAGCCGCGCCGTGCCGCCTTCCCAGACCGGCACCTCGACGCCGCGGGCGGGCGACAGCGCCGGCACTTCGCGCAGCGCGGCGCGAATCCCGACCGCGGAGAACTTCAGGTTCCGCGCCGCCCACAGCGCCTCGATATTGGCGATGGTGCCGCCGCTGGTGATATGGCCCCAGGGCAGGAACCCCTTCTCGCCCGGTTTCGGCGGCATGTAGCCCAGCATGCGGCACAGGTCGTTGCCGGCCTCGATCTCGAGCCGGGTGGTCACCGGCGACGCTTCGGCGGCAACGTTGTTCTGGTTGTACATCAATCCCGCAACCAGCCCGACCAGGCCCGGCATCGCCTGGTCCCACAGCATGTGGCCCTGGTAGCGCATCGACGAGAACGGCGCCGACAACTGCAGCTTCTCCAGCAGCTCCGCGGTCGCCTCGCGCAGGCGGCGGACACCGGCGGCGAACTCGGGGCTGCGCTGCACCGCCTCGGTCAGGTGGCTCGGATCCTCGGGGTGGAAGCCGCGGCGGAACTCGGCGTGGCTGTCGATGGCGGCGTCGATCAGCTCGTGCAGCAAAGCGAGGTTTTCAGCCCGCGGCCCCAGGAACCAGGCTTCCGGCGAGCCGCCGCGGGCCGTGTCTTTGCCGGCGAGGTCGAGCGGGCCTTGCAGCTTGGCGTCCCAAGCGGCGTGGGCGCGGCGGCGGCGGGCGGCCATCGGAATGTCGGCGGGTGCGGCCGGTCGGCCGGGGCGGAGCGTCATGGCCCAGTGTAACATGGCCGGGGTAAGTTGCCGCCCCCGGTTATCACGGCGGCGGGAGCACACCCATTACACGCCCGGCGCCGCGTGTTACGAACCCCTGAAGTTCACCCGAAACGCGGAGCAGCATGAACGAGAGCGGCCGCACGGCCTTGGTGATCGCCGCGCCGCTTCCGGGGCACGCCAAGCAGGTTTCCGCCGCCCTCGCCGCCCTGGAGGCGGGCGGCATGACCCTGGTCCGCCGCGACGTGCAGCGCGCACGAGTCCCGGACCTGATCGCCTCGATGCGGCACGAGGTCGACTGCGTTGTCCTGGCCGGCGGCGACGGCCTGCTCGGCATCGGCGGGATCGCGCTGCGTGACGCCGGGCTGCCGCTCGGCATCGTCCCGGCCGGCGCCGACAACGACCTGGCGCACGCGCTCGGCATTCCGCACGACCCGGCCGCCGCGGCTGCGGTCATTCTCGAGGGCCATGACCGCGCGATCAACCTCGGCAGCGTCAACGGACAACCGTTCTTCACCGCCGCCAGCATCGGCCTCACCGTCGGCATGGCGCGCGGCCTGCACCGCGCGACGCAGCAGCCGCTGGCCCGCTTGCGCTACACCGGCGCCGCCCTGCGCGTGCTGCTGGAGCATCGGCGCTTCAGCGCCATCATCCGCTGCGGCGCCGTCGTCCATCGCGTGCGCACGGTGCAGATCACGATCGGCAACGCGCGGCTGTACGGCGGCGGCATGCAGGTGGCCGCGAAGAACAAGCCGACGACCGAGCCGGGGAACGAACTCGACGACGACGCCCTCGCGGTCTACAGCCTCGAGCCCAGCCGGCGCTGGGGACTGCTGTTCATGGCCCCGCTGTTCGCCGGCGACACCGAGCTGGGATCGGCCGAGGTGCGCATCGCCCGCAGCCCGGTGATCGAGGTCGTGACCCGGCAGCCGCAGCCGATCACCGCCGACGGCGAGGTCGTCGCGGTCACGCCGGCCCGGTTCGGCGTGCTGACCAAGGCGGTCCGGGTGTATGCACCGAAAGCGCCGATGCCGGTCGAGCCGGCGGCGAACGAGGAGGCGCGAGTTGAGCATCGGTGACGCAGCGCTGGCCGGCGGATGCGCGTGCGGGTCGGTGCGGTATCGGCTCCGGCGCCGGCCGATGTTCGTCAACTGCTGCCATTGCAGCGAATGCCAGCGCCAGCTCGGCAGCGCGTTCGCGGTCAATGCCGTGATCGAGACCGAGGCGATCGAGGTGCTGGCCGGGACGCCCGAGCCGGTGACGGTGCCGACTGCGAGCGGGCGGCCGCACGACATCTACCGTTGCCGGGCGTGCCAATCGCCGCTCTGGAGCGATTACGGCCGCCGTCCGGGGCTCCGCTTCGTCCGCGTCTGCACGCTGGACGAGCCGGGCGCGCTGCCGCCGGGGGCGCACATCTTCACCTCGACCAAGCTGCCCTGGCTGGTGCTGCCGCCGGACGTGCCGGCCTTCACGGAGTTCTACGAGCTCGAGCGGATGTGGCCGGCCGAGAGCATGGCGCGCCGCCGTGCCGTGGAAGCCAAATAGTTGCTTCTGCCTACACCAAGGCCGTAACACTCCGTCATGCTGCTCGACCGCACCGCCGCCAGCCTGTTCGGCATTGTCCTCTACCCATCCGTCGAGCCGATCGATCTCGGCGCCACGGTCGGCGTGCTGTCGATGGCGCGCCGGGTGCTGCCCGGCGTCCGCGCCGTGACCCTGGCCGCGCGGCCCGGCGACGTCGAGCTCGCCGGCGGCGTGCGGGTCAGCGTGGACCACACGCTCGACGCGGCGCTGCCGCTCGACGTCGTGATCGTGACCGGCGGCGCCGGTTGGCCGGAGGCGACGGGTGACCCGGCGATGCTCGGCTTCCTGCGCCGCCGCCCGGCGCCGATCGTCGCCTCGGTCTGCACCGGAGCGATGCTGCTGCACGCGGCCGGGCTGTTGGACGATCGGCCCGCCACGACCCGGCGGATGGCGCTCGGCGCCGAGCGTGAGGCGCCGCTGTCCCGGCTGCCGCATGGCTGCGAGGCGGTTCTGGTCGATACCGGCGAGGTCGTCACCGGCGGCGGCGTGATGCTCGCCGCCGACACCACCTTGCATCTGCTGGCCCGGCTCTATGGCGAGCCTGCCGCCGAGCAGGTCGCGGTCGCCATCGAATACGACCGCGCCCGCGCCACCAACCGGTTCGCCCTGGGGGTCATCACGCCTGCGGTCCCCGGGGAAGCCGCATGAGCCTGCAGGTCCGCAACAGCGTCTGCCCGCACGACTGCCCCAGCACCTGCGCGCTGGACGTGGAGGTCCATGACGGGACTCGCATCGGCACGGTGCGCGGCGCCCGCGACAACAGCTACACGGCCGGCGTGATTTGCGCGAAGGTCGCGCGTTATGCCGAACGCATCCACCACCCCGCCCGGCTGACCCGGCCGCTGGTCCGCACCGGCGCCAAGGGGAGCTGCCAGTTCCGCGAAGCCACCTGGGACGAGGCGCTCGACCGGGTGGCGGCCGCCTTTGACGCCGCCGCCGCCCGGCACGGCGCCGAGGCGGTGTGGCCGTACTACTTCGCCGGCACCATGGGCTTGGTGCAGCGCGACGGCATCAACCGGCTCCGCCACGTGATGCGCTACTCGCGGCAGCACAACACCATCTGCTCGACCGCGCAGGAAGCCGGCTGGGTGGCCGGCGTCGGCCGCTACGGCGGCCCCGACCCGCGCGAGATGGCCGAGGCCGACTTGCTGGTGATGTGGGGCGGCAACCCGGTCAGCACCCAGGTCAACGTGATGACCCACGTCACCCGCGCCCGCAAGGAACGCGGCGCCGTGTTCGCCGTGGTGGACCCGTATCGCACCCCGACCGCGGCCACCGCCGACCTGCACCTCGCATTGCGCCCCGGCACCGACGCCGCACTCGCCTGCGCGGTGATGCACGTTGCCTTCCGCGACGGCTACGCCGACCGCGCTTACATGGCGGAGTGGAGCGACTGCCCCGACCGGCTCGAAGCGCACCTGCGCGACCGCAGCCCGGATTGGGCGAGCGGCATCACCGGCCTCACCGTCGCCGAGATCGAAAGCTTCGCCGCGCTGTACTGCCGGACCGAGCGCGCTTACATCCGCGTCGGCTACGGCTTCGCCCGGTCGCGCAACGGCAGCGTGTCGATGCACGCCGTCACCTGCCTGCCGACCGTGACCGGCAAGTGGCGCAGCCGCGGCGCCGGCGCGTTCTGGAACAACCGCGGCACCGGCATCTATCATTGGGATAAGACGCTGATCGACGGGCTCGATGCGCTCGACCCGACGATCCGGCAGATGGACATGAGCCGGATCGGCGCAGTGCTGACCGGCGACCGCCGGGAGCTCGGGGACGGGCCTCCGGTCCATGCGCTGCTGGTGCAGAACACCAACCCGGCCGTGGTGGCGCCCGACAGCAAGCGCGTCCGCCGCGGGCTGCTGCGGGATGACCTGTTCACTTGCGTGCACGAGCAGTTCATGACCGAGACGGCCAAGCTCGCCGACGTCGTGCTGCCGGCGACGATGTTCATGGAGCACGACGACCTCTACGCCGCCGGCGGGCACACGCACATCCAGGTCGGCCCCAAGCTGATCGAGCCGCCGGGCGAGTGCCGGTCCAACCACGAGGTGCTGCAGGGCCTGGCCACCCGGCTCGGGGCGCGGCACCCGGGCTTCGACATGACGGCCATGGAGATCGTGGACGCGACCCTGCGCGCCTCCGGCTGGCCCGGCGCCGCCGAGGTGATCGAGCGCAAGTGGTTGGACGCCGGCGACAGCTTCGAACGCAGCCACTTCCTGACCGGCTTCGGCTTTCCGGACGGGAAGTTCCGCTTCGCGCCGGACTGGCAAAGCGTGGGCCCGAACAGCGCCGGCATGCCCGCTTTGCCCGACCACTGGGCGGTGACGGACGGTGCCACCGACGACCATCCGTTCCGCCTGGTCGCCGCCCCGGCCCGCAACTTCCTCAACACCAGCTTTACCGAGACGCCGACCAGCCGCAAGCGCGAAGGACGGCCGGTGGCGCTGGTGCATCCGGACGACGCCGCGCGGCTCGGCATCGTCGATGGCGGCCGGGTCGTGCTGGGCAACCGGCAGGGCGAGGTGGTGCTGGACGCGAAGTTCGTGTCCGGCCAGCTTCCCGGCACGATTGTGGTCGAGAGCATCTGGCCGAACGGCGATTTCGCCGGCGGCATGGGCATCAACGTGCTCACCTCCGACGAGCCCGCCGCGCCCCGGGGCGGCGCCGTGTTTCACGACACCGCGGTCTGGATGCGGGCGCTCGAGGCGGTGCAGCAGCTCGCCGCCGAGTGAGGCTAGTCGAGCATCCACGACGTCCAGAGGGCCATCGCCGCGCGCTTGGCAGTGTCCCAGCGGAACGACACACCGTCGATCATGCCGTCCGCTCCGGACCCCGGGCTGCGCGGCGGCCCCAGTACGCCGGGCGCGCGGTGGCGGAGCGCGCGGGCGAGGACGCCCAGCGTGCGCCGCTTCCAGTAGTGCTTCGTCCGGTGCGCCTTCCACCTCCATGTGGTCTGCGTTGAAAGCGCCCGACGGTATTCGGCCGCCCGAACCGCCTCGGCGTCGAACCGGCATTTGGCCGGGTCTTGGTAGAACTGCTCGATCTTGTCGGCGTCCATGCCCGGCGTCTCGAGCCAAGCCGGCACGAGGCGGCGCAGGACCTCGAGGTCGGCCAGGATGCGCCCGACGCCCTTTCCCACCGCCGGGCAGGAGGATTGGAACGCGTCGCCGATCAGGACCACCCCGTCCTGCCGCCGGACATTCTCGGCGCGGTGGATGGAGTTCGGCCGGACCTGCACCTTGCCGGTGATCTCGAACGGTCCGAGCAAGCGCTCGAGGGACGGCATGACCTCCAGCAGCGCGCGCTTGGGGTCTCGCTTGAACGACTTGACCCACGGGTCGCCCGGCGCGCGGTAGCAGAACAGGTTGGCGCGCATCGTGTCGCCGATGGGGAACACGGTCAGGTAACCCATGCCGTCACCGGCCCGCTCGCCGTAGCAAACCAGGACGCGCCGCGATGCGGTCTGCACGTCGAAGCCCAGGGTCAGCGAGTGGTGCTCGCTCAGGATGCGCCGCTCGATCCCGAGCTGCGGCAGCAGATCGCCGCAATTGGGACCGGTCGCGAGCACGACCAGCCGGGCTTCGATGACCGTGCCGTCCGCGAGCACCAGCCGTTGCCGGTCCGGCCCGGTCGAGATTTGGGCGACCCGTCCGGTGACGAAGCGTGCCGCGGCGGCTTGCGCCCGGGCCGCGTTGACCATGTCCTCGTAGCGGAACCCGTAATGCGGGCTGATCGTCTCGTCGATGACCTTGCCGTAGCAGGTCGCGGTCGCGCTCGGGGCCGGCCCGGTCTGGCCGACGATCCCGTCCAGCAGGCCGAGGCGGCGCAAGGCGTCGGTCTGCCAACCCACCAGCTGCTCGGCCCGGAAATCCGCGGGGTAGGTCGCGTGCCGGTCCACGACGATGACGTCGCATCCCGCCCGGCTGAGCACGGCGGCCGCCGCTGCACCCCCCAGCCCGGCGCCGACGACCGCAACATCGCTTCTCACATCGTCCCCGTATCCGTTCCGCGACCAGTCTGACATCTCGGTCGCGCGGCGGGTAGTCCTAGCCGTTCCGAAACGAGTTGGACATTGCGGCACTGTCACTTTTCGGTAACCCCGGGATCACGGCGCGTTCCGGCGACGGCCGGCACGACCGATCTTGCAGCCGCGTGGGGGAGCGCCTTTATCCCCCGTTGCAACACTCGCGGTGCCATCCCATGCCCAAGCAGCTCCATCTCGGCGCCTTCATGCGCCCGGTCGGCATCCACACCGCCTGGTGGCGCGTGCCCGGCGCCTTTCCCGACGCGAACTTCAACCTGCAGCATATGGTCCGCTTTATTCAGACGCTCGAGCGCGGCCGGTTCGATGCCTTCTTCATGGCCGACCACCTGGCCGTGCTGAACCTGTCGATGGCGGCCCTCCGCCGCAGCGCCACCGCGACCTCGTTCGAGCCGCTGACGCTGCTGTCGGCGCTGGCGATGGTGACCGAGCGGATCGGGCTGGTGGCGACCGCGTCGACCACCTACGACGCGCCCTACCACATCGCCCGGCGCTTCGCCTCGCTCGACCATATCAGCGCCGGCCGCGCCGGGTGGAACGTGGTGACGACCGCCAACCCGGACGCGGCGCTCAATTTCGGCCTCGACGAACACGTCGACCACGACGAGCGCTACCGCCGCGCCCGCGAGTTCCACGCCGTCGTCACCGGGCTGTGGGACAGTTGGGCCGACGACGCCTGGGTGCGCGACCAGGAGAGCGGCATCTTCTTCGACCCGGACAAGATGCATGTGCTGGCCCACAAGGGCGAGCACCTGTCGGTACGCGGCCCACTCAACATCGCCCGCCCGGTCCAGGGCTGGCCGGTGATCGTGCAGGCGGGCGCCTCGGAGGCCGGGCGGCAGCTCGCCGCCGAGACCGCCGAGGTGATCTTCGGCAGCAGCCGGACGATCGAGGCCGGGCGGGAGTTCTATGCCGACATGAAAGCCCGCATGACGGCGCTGGGCCGCGACCCCGACCACCTGAAGGTGTTGCCGGGCGCGCTGGTCGTGGTCGGCGCCACCACCGCGGAGGCGCAGGCAAAGAAGGCGCAGCTCGACAGCCTCGTGCACCCGGACAGCGGCGTCCCCAATCTCTCGATCCGCCTCGGCGTCGATGCGTCGGGCTTCGATCTCGATGCGCCGCTGCCCGAGCTGCCGGTCACCAACCAGGGCCAGAGCGGCCAGGCCGCGCTGGTCGCATTGGCGCGGCGCGACAACCTGACTGTTCGCCAGTTGGCGCAGATCGTCGGCGGCTATGGCGGGCTGCAGATGGTGGGCACCGCATCCGAGATTGCCGACACGATGGGGGAATGGCTCGAAAGCGGCGCCTGCGACGGGTTCAACGTGATGTTCCCGACGGTCCCGGCCGGGCTCGACGAGTTCGTGGACCAGGTCGTGCCGGAGCTGCAGCGGCGCGGCCTGTTCCGCCGGGAGTACGAGGGCACGACGCTGCGCGATCACCTCGGCCTGCCGCGTCCAGCGAACCGGTTCTTCGGCGGCGAGG
The DNA here is from genome assembly GCA_963752225.1 of uncultured Alphaproteobacteria bacterium. Taxonomy (GTDB): domain Bacteria; phylum Pseudomonadota; class Alphaproteobacteria; order Acetobacterales; family Acetobacteraceae; genus JBBROS01. The sequence goes on from CAVVXS010000009.1 coordinate 168,785, forward strand.
CCCGGCAGGCTGCGGAGTAAGCTCCCCAGGGGATAGATGGCCGGATCAAGTCCGGCCATGACGGATCATTGTGACTGAATACGCCATCCCCGGACTTGCTCCGGGGATCCCTCCCCACTTGGGCCACCGCCGCCCAAAGCCCGAACGGCACGAATAATCCCCCGCTCGACCTCGAACTGTGTTAGCACTCTCCCAGCGTGAGTGCTTAAGCCCGCACCAGCCCCAGATTGGAGCCAACAATAATGACATTCCGTCCGCTGCACGACCGCGTGGTCGTCCGCCGTATCACCCCGCAGGAAAAGACCGCCGGCGGGATCATCATTCCCGACACCGCCCAGGAAAAGCCGATGGAGGGCGAGGTGATCGCGGCCGGACCCGGTGCCCGCAACGAGCAGGGCGCCATCGTGGCACTCGACGTGAAGGCCGGCGATCGCGTGCTGTTTGGCAAGTGGTCGGGCACCGAGGTCAAGCTCGACGGCGAGGACCTGCTGATCATGAAGGAGAGCGATCTCCTGGGCATCATCGACGGCGCCGAGCCCGTGCTTAAAGCCGCCTGAACCAACAAGAAGGAACAACGAACATGGCAGCAAAAGACGTTCGCTTCGGCGACGACGCACGCGCCCGCATGCTGCGCGGCGTGGATATCCTGGCCGACGCGGTCAAGGTGACGCTCGGCCCCAAGGGCCGCAACGTGGTGATCGACAAGAGCTTCGGCGCACCGCGCATCACCAAGGACGGCGTGACCGTCGCCAAGGAAATCGAACTCGCCGAGAAGTTCGAGAACATGGGCGCGCAGATGGTGCGCGAGGTCGCGTCCAAGACCAACGACATCGCCGGTGACGGCACGACGTCGGCCATCGTGCTGGCTCAGGCGATCACCCGCGAAGGCGGTCGTGCCGTCGCCGCCGGCATGGCGCCGATGGACCTCAAGCGCGGCGTCGACAAGGCGGTCGCCGCCTTGGTGACCGAGCTCGCCGCCCGCACCCGCGAGATCACCACCGAGGCCGAGACGGCCCAGGTCGGCACCATCTCGGCCAATGGCGAGAGCGAGATCGGCCGGATGATCGCCGAGGCCATGCAGAAGGTTGGCAACGAGGGTGTCATCACCGTCGAGGAAGCCAAGGGCATGGAGACCGAGCTCGAGGTCGTGGAGGGGATGCAGTTCGACCGCGGCTACTTGAGCCCGTACTTCATCACCAACGCCGAGAAGATGACGGTCGACCTCGAGAACCCTTACATCCTGCTGCACGAGAAGAAGCTGTCGGGGCTGCAAGTGCTGCTGCCGCTGCTTGAAGCCGTGGTGCAGAGCGGGCGTCCGCTGCTGATCGTCGCCGAGGACATCGAGGGCGAGGCGCTGGCCACGCTCGTGGTGAACAAGCTGCGCGGCGGCCTCAAGGTCGCAGCGGTCAAGGCGCCGGGCTTCGGTGATCGCCGCAAGGCGATGCTGGAAGACATCGCCATCCTGACCGGTGGCCAGGTCGTCAGCGAAGACCTCGGCATCAAGCTCGAGAGCGTCACGCTCGAGATGCTCGGCCAGGCCAAGCGGGTGCTGATCGAGAAGGAGAACACCACCGTCATCGAGGGCGCCGGGTCCAGCGACAACATCAAGGGCCGGGTCGAGCAGATCCGCGCCCAGATCGAGGACACCACCAGCGACTACGACAAGGAAAAGCTGCAGGAGCGGCTGGCCAAGCTCGCCGGCGGCGTGGCGGTGATCCGCGTCGGCGGTTCGACCGAGGTCGAGGTGAAGGAGCGCAAGGACCGCGTCGACGACGCGCTGCATGCGACCCGTGCGGCCGTCGAGGAAGGCATCGTGCCCGGCGGCGGCGTGGCGCTCGCCCGCGCCTCGCTGATCCTTGCCCACGTTCCCTACGATAACGAGGACCAGAAGTTCGGCATCGAGATCGTGCGCAAGGCGGTCCAGGCGCCGCTGCGGCAGATCGCCGAGAACGCCGGCGAGGATGGCGCGGTGATCGGCGGCAAGGTGCTCGAGAATGCCGAGTACGGGTTCGGCTACGACGCCCAGAGCGGCCAGTTCAAGGACTTGGTCGCCGCCGGCATCATCGATCCGACCAAGGTGGTGCGGGTGGCGCTGCAGAATGCGGCGTCGGTGGCCGGGCTGCTGATCACGACGCAGGCCATGGTGGCCGAGCGGCCGGAGAAGCGCGCCCAGTCGTTGCCGCAGGGCGGCGGCGGCATGGGCGGCATGGGTGACATGGACTACTAAGCCGCCGCGACCGATCGGCCTACTTCGAAGGCGAGCCCAACAGGCTCGCCTTCAACTCTTCGGACGGCGGCGTCGGGCCGATGAACCCGGCCAGCAGCCGCATCGCCAGGTCCGCATTGGCGAACTCGGCGATCTGCCGGTTGTTGAACAGCACCCGCACGCCCTTCGCGGTGTAAATGAACGTGAGCGTGTCGCCCACGGCGGCGGCCGGGGTGACGGCGATGAGCTTCTCGAAATCGCCCGCGTCGGATGCCGCGCACTCGCCGTGGCCGCAATTGCGTTCCTCCCCCTCGCGGTAATGCTTCTCGACGTCGGACTTGGACGCCGTATGCAGGAACTGCATCAGGATCACCTTCGGCTGCGGCGACGCCAGGATCGCCCGCGCGTCCCGGCTGCGCTGCGTCAGGTACAATCCGGCCACGTAAACCCGGACGTTGAAGATCGTCACCCGCCGGATGCCCATGCCGTTCAGCACGAGCGTCTGCCCCGGAAGCGCGTAGGTGTCGGGCAGACTGACGCCGTCGACGCTGGCGGCCCGCCCCGGCCCACCGAGGAACAGGAACAAGACGAGGGCAGCAAGGATGGGCTTCATCAGTCGGCTCCGGTCGAAATGGACCGGGTGGCTAACGCACGACCCCCGTCTCTCGGTCAAGTCGAGGCTTCGCAGGCTCGCAGGCGTCCTGATCGTCGCGGTCGGACTTGATCGGACCATGACGGGGACGCCTCACGTGAACACCGCATCGACTGCCTCGCCCAAGCGCCCGACGATCTCGGCCAGGTCGGCCGCATCCACGATGTAGGGCGGCGCCACGATGACATGGTCGCCGCGCACTCCGTCGGCGGTGCCGACGCACGGGTAGACCGCCAGGCCGCGATCCATCGCCGCCTGCTTGACCCGTTCGGCAATGCCGGCGTCCGGCTCGAACGGGGTCCGGCCGGCGCGGTCGGCCACGAACTCCAGCGCGCGGAACAGGCCGCGGCCGCGGATATCGCCGACCCGGTGATGGTTGCCGAACCGCTCCAGCAGCAGCCGCTCCAGCGTCTCACCCTGGCGCGCGACATTGGCGACGAGGCCGTCCTCGCGCAGGATCCGTTGCACCTCGAGTGCCGCGGCGCAGGCGACCGGGTGCGCCTGGTAGGTCTGGCCGTGCATGAATCCGCCCGAGCCGTCGCGCAGCGCGTCGATGACGCGGCCCGCCACCAGGATGCCGCCGACCGGCGCATAACCGCCGCCGAGGCCCTTGGCCACCGCCTGGATATCGGGCGCCACGCCCTCCTGCTCCCAGGCGTGCAGGGTGCCGGTGCGGCCCATGCCGCACATGACCTCGTCCAGGATCAGCAAGGCGCCGTGCCGGTCGCATACGGCCCGCATCGCCGGGAAGTAGCCGGGCAGCGCGGTGACGCAACCGGTGGCGGCCCCCACCACGGTCTCGGCGCAGAACGCGGCAACGGTGCCGGGGCCAAGACGCTGGAACTCGGTCTCGAGCTCCGCTTCCAGCCGGGCGACATACTGCCCGTCGCTCTCGTCCGGAGCTTGGTGATGGTAGGCGAAGCAGGGCGAGACCTTGCTGAAGGACGGGCTCAGGATCGGCTCGTACGGCGCCCGCCGGGCGGTGTGGCCACCCACCGACAAGGCGCCGAGGGTGGTGCCGTGATAGCTCTGCCGCCGGGCGATGAACCGGGTGCGTTCGGGCTGGCCGATCTCGATGAAGTATTGCCGGGCCAGCTTGATCGCGGCCTCCATCGCCTCCGAGCCGGAGCTGACGAAGAAGGCGTGGGTCAGGCCGCCCGGTTCGTGTTCGAGCAGGAGGTCGGCCAGCGCCTCGGCCGGCTCGGACGAGAAGAAGCCGGTATGGGCGTAGGCGACCCGGCCGGCCTGCGCCGCCATCGCGGCGGCGACCCGCTTGTTGCCGTGGCCGATGCAGGCGACCGCTGCGCCGCCGGACCCGTCGATCACGGTGTGGCCGCTGGCCAGGTGCAAACGGATGCCCTCGCCGCCGACCGCGATGCCGGTCGTCTCGCGCAGGCTGCGCTGGATGATGCGGGACATTCTTGCAAATACTCCATTCCGCCGGTCGCGTGACATGATCGGCCCGGCGCACCATTGGGGAAAGAGGGAACGATGAACGACGCAACCGCCCGTGCCCAGGCGTTCTGTGAGCGGTTCGGGTTGCGCATCCCGATCCTTCTGGCACCGATGGCCGGCGCCTGCCCGCCCTCGCTGTCGATCGCGGTGGCCAATGCCGGCGGTCTCGGCGCGTGCGGGGCGCTGCTGCTGGCGCCGCCGGCCATCGCCGCCTGGGCGCGGGACGTGCGCGCCGCCACGAATGGCGGGTTCAACCTGAACCTTTGGGTGCCGGACCCGCCACCGGCCCGCGACGCCGGACGTGAAGCCGCCGTGCGCGGGTTCCTGGCCGATTGGGGTCCCGCAGTCCCGCCCGAAGCCGGCGATGCGGTGCCGCCCGATTTCGACGCGCAATGCGAAGCGCTGCTGGAGGCGGCGCCCGCGGTGGTGTCGTCGGTCATGGGCCTGTTCCCGCCGGCGTTCGTCGCACGGCTGAAGCAGCGCGGCATCGCCTGGTTCGCCAACGTCTCCACCGTGACCGAGGCGCTCGCGGCCGAAGCGGCCGGCGCCGACGTGGTGGTCGCGCAGGGCATGGAAGCGGGCGGCCACCGCGGCTGCTTCGACGCGGCAGCGGCCGAGGCGGGCATGGTCGGGCTGTTCGCGCTGCTGCCGGCGGTGGTCGATGCGGTTCGGGTGCCGGTGATCGCGACGGGCGGCATCGGCGATGGCCGCGGGGTCGCCGCCGCACTGACCCTGGGCGCGTCGGCGGCGCAGCTCGGCACCGCCTTCCTGCGCAGCCCGGAAGCTAAGATCGCGCCGGCCTGGGCGGACGGCCTGGCGGGGGCACGGCCGGAAACGACGGTGGTGAGCCGGGTGTTCAGCGGCCGTGCCGGGCGCAGCCTCGGCACCGAATACGTGCACGCCGCCACCGGTCCGCACGCCCCTGCCCCGGCGCCATACCCGGTGCAGCGCGGCTTGACGGCCGCGATGCGTGACGCCGGCGCAAAGGCGAACGACCTCACCCGGCTGCAAGCCTGGGCCGGCCAATCCGCCGCCTTGGCCCGGGCCGCACCGGCGGGCGAGATCGCGACCAGCGTTTGGGCAGAGGCGAAACGGCTGCTGCCGTGATGGTCGCCGCGCCTACCCGAACGCGCCGATCTCGTGCGACAGCGCCACGGTGATCTCCCGCGTGACGTCGAACAGCCGGCGCATCGGCTCGAACAGCCGGTCGTGCTCGTTGGCGTAGGACGACCCGGCCGTGCGCAAGCCGGGCTCGCCGTAGTCGCGCGGCGCTCCCGAGGCGGCCTCGCGCGGGAACACCTGCGCCAACAGATCGACGGCCGCCGGCACGTCGAGCCGCAGCAGCCGAGCACGCAGCGTCTCGGGCGTGAGGTTGTGGCGCGGCGAAAAGTCCGGCACCTCCGTCGCCAGCAGCCACAGCCGGCCGATCACCGCCAGCCGAAGGGCGTGCAGCAGAGCCTCGCGATCGGCCATGCGCGGCAGGTCGGGCCAGGCGCGGCGCAAGCGGATCTGGTCGGCCTGGGCGTGCCGCACCGTGGCCTGCACCGGCGACCACAGGCCGAGCGCCTCGAGCGCCGCCGCCACGTCCGCCAGATGCCCGACCCGGCCCGGCAGCGTCGCATAGGCCGCGCGGTCCAGCCAGGAGCCGGGATCGAGGATGGACACGGTGGCCCGCAGCACATCGAGGTCGGAATGGCGCGCGGCATGGACGGCAAGGTCGAGCGCCCGGCGGAAGCGCGGGCTCGAATGCCGCAGCTCGGTGAATAGGTCCGGATCGCGGTCGGCGGCGGCGCCGAGGCCGTGCATGGTGTTCGCGCACCAGCCGAGCTGCTGCAGGATGGCGTTGTTGGGGATGGCGCGTAGCTCGCGCGGGTGCCGGATGGCCGCCGGGCCGCCGGCGTCGGACTGCCGGGCGCTGGGGCGGGAGCCGGACGGGTCGAGCAGCGCCGGGCCGAACGCGCCCAGCAGCGCGGCATAGCCGGGGTCCTCCACCAGCGCCTGCATCGCCGCGTTGGCGGTGGCGAAGAACCCGGCCGCGAAGTCGCTTTCCGCATAGACCGGGTCGTCCTCGGTCGGCGGCGGCTGGAACGCATGCTCGGCGACCCGGGCGATCGTCGCCAAGGCCAGCTCCGGCGTGCCGAACAGCAAGTAGCCGTCGCCACCCTGGAAGCTGCTCTCCTCGCGGATGCGGAGCCCGCCTCGCATCAGCGCCGCCCGCGCCGCCGGCGGCGAAAGGTAGGCCAGGCGGTCGGCGAGCGATCCCGGATGCGCGCCGCGGCCGATGCTTTCGCCGTGGGTGTCGAACAGCACGACCTCGACGTCGCCCAAGCCGTGCTTGCCGAGCGCATCGACCAAGCGCAGCTTCAGCCGCTCCACCAAATAGCTGGCCGGCAGCTGCCCGAGGTAGCGGCCCGAATCCGAGTAGCCGAATTGCAGGCACACCCGGCCGACCGCGCTCACATAGGCGCGGTAATGCGGCGAGCGCAGCGCCTCCTCGATCACCCGAACGCCGCCTTCGAGCGCGTCGGGGGTTTCGAAGAGCGGGCTGATCTCGACATGGCGTTCGCAGCCGCACACCCGCGCCAGCCACAGCGCGGCCAGCAGCGAATAGCCGCTCTCGGTTTCGGCCACCAGGAAGCGCACCGGGGTGTGCCGGTCGACGTGCTTGGCGATCTGCGCCACCAGCATCATCAGCCGCATCGCCGAGGACTGCTCGGCGATCAGCGCGCCGAAATCGACCGGTTGCGGCGTCGCGTCGGCCAGCGCCGCGTCGAGTGCCGCGAGCAGGGTGCGGCGGCGGGAGCGGTCGGCCGGCGGGTCGTCGAGGCCGAGGCGCAGCCGGACGGCGTTGTGCAGCTGCGCCGAATTGAGCCGCACATGCGCATGGGTGAGGTTGAGGCCGTGCGCCACGGCCCCGGCGCGAGCGATGCACAAGCGCCGCCGGTCCTCGGCGTCGGCGCCGGCAATGGCGCCGGCGAACAGCGGCAGCAGCGGCTCCGGCGACAGCAGCGCACGGTCCCGGCCGCCGACCAGGGCGCGGGCGAACGGCTCGACCGCATCGGGCGCCGGACCGGGCGGGGCCAGCGCCAGTTGCTCGTCGACGGCTTGGAGCGCGTCGGCCAGGCGATGCGCGAGGGTCAGCGCGGAGGGGATGTCGGCCACTCCGGCCGCCAGGCGCGCCAGCCCGGCGCGCTTGGTACGCAGGCGCAGACGCAGGCTGTCCCACCAGCCGATATCGGTGCGGCCGTCCGTGTCGAGCCCGACCCAGGAGGCGAGGATGATCGGCGCCGGATCGAGGCCGGTCCAGGTCTGCGGGAAGGCGGAGCGCGCGGCGTCCAGCAGCGCGCCGCACAGGACGTCGATGGCGTCGCGGCCATGGTTGATCGCGACCAGGGCGGCGTCGAATTCGTCCTCGAGGGCCGGCTTCGGCGGACGATGCGAGGTCGCGGGCGGCATTCCGCCGGCGCCGCTGGCGGCACCGGCGATGGCGGCATAAGCGGCCGGCGCCGCGGCAAAGGTGGGGTGGGCGGTGAACACGCAGGCGTAGCACGGCCGCTCGATCGCGGCGCGGATGGCGCGCAGCGGCAGCGGGCTGTCGTCCGGGTCGGGGCGGATCTGTCGCTCAGCCAACGCGGTCATCGCGGCACGGGACTGCGCCGGGTCGGTGCCGCCCACGTAGGCCGCGAGCCGCGTCGCCCGGTCGGTTGCGGCGGCGTCACGCAGCACGGCGACGATCGCGCCAAGCGAAGTGTCATCGATGCGGCCGTCGTCGATGCGGCGGCTGATGGCAAGTGCGGCGGCGAGCACCGGGTTGCCGAACGGATCGGCGCGGGCGCCGGCGCGGGCGGTTGCGATCAGCTCGAGCAGGTCGGCGGCGGCCTCGCCAGGAGTGGGACGCGGCTTGGGCGGGTGCGGGCTCATGTCCGCGGGCTACGCAAGAAGCGGACCTGGGCCCGGGCGGCCCCCGGACCCGCCGGGAACGTGCGCTCCCGGACCCGCGCTCGGCTCGTTCTAGCCAGCGGCGCGGTGCTCGGCGCGTGCCGCGGCCCAGGCGCCGAGCCGGGCCAACGCCTCGTCCAGCACCGCGTCGCGCTTGCAGAAGGCGAAGCGGGCGTAGTGGGTGGGCGGCTCCTGCTCGTAGAAGGCGCTGACCGGGATGGCGGTGACGCCGGCCGCTTCGGTGATGTGGCGGCAGAACGCGACGTCGTCGCCGGCGAAGCCCAGCGGTGAGAAGTCGGCGGTGACGAAGTAGCTGCCCATGGTCGGCAGCACGCCAAAGCCGAGCGCGGCGAGCCCGGCCGACAAGCGGTCGCGCTTGGCCGCCAGCGCGCTCGCCAGCCCGGCGAAATAGGCGTCGTCCTTGGCGAGCCCGACCGCCACCGCCCGCTGCAGGTTGGGCGGCGTGGTGAAGGTGAGGTTCTGGTGCGCCTTGGCCGCGACCGCCGCGAGCGCCATCGGCGCGGTGATGTAGCCAACCTTCCAGCCGGTCAGCGAGAACGTCTTGCCTGCCGAACCCACCCGCAAGCAGCGCTCGCGCATGCCGGGCAGCGTCATTAACGGCACGTGCCGCCAGCCGTCATAAGTCAGGTGTTCGTAGACCTCGTCGCACACCGCGTAGCAGTCGTGCTTGGCCAGGAGATCGGCGATGAAGGCCAGCTCAGCGTTGGTGAACACCTTGCCGGTCGGGTTCATCGGCGTGTTGAGCAGGATGGCCTTGGTGCGCGGCCCGAACGCCGCCGCCAACTCGGCCCGCGGCAGGTCCCATTTCGGCGGCAGCAGGCGGACGATGCGCGGCACGGCGCCCAGCATGCGGATGACGGGCAGGTATGTGTCGTACAGCGGCTCGATGACCACGACCTCGTCGCCGGGATCAAGCAGCGCCATGAGGCTCGCGGTGATTGCCTCGGTGGCGCCGGAGGTGACGACCACCTCGGTCGTGGGGTCCGCCTCGATGCCGTAGAAGCGGCGGTTAGCGGCAGACACCGCCTCCCGCAGTTCCGGTACGCCGGTCAGCGGCGGGTATTGGTTGCGCCCGTCGTGCAGCGCGTCGGCCGCGGCCTGCAGCACATCGGCGGGGCCGTCGGTGTCCGGGAAGCCCTGGCCCAGGTTGATCGAGCCGTGCCGGGTCGCGAGCGCCGACATCACGGTGAAGATGGTCGTGCCGGTGGCGGACAGCAGGCGGTTGACGGGCTTCAACGCGGGAACTCCGGGAGGGAAACGGCTGGGGCATCACTATGGTCGCACCCCCGCCAGGGTTCAACCGGACGCATGGCTTGCCTTTCTGGCAGGCAGTTTTGCCCATCCATTGCTCATCCGGCGCATCGCCGCCGCGGGCTCGCCGGGTCATTTGCGGCGTGGCACGGCACGTGCAAACCTTCGCTGCCGTCCGGACGAGGGGCGGCCACGCCACACGGGAGGATGCCGGCTGCGGCCGGTGTGACGCGAATGAAGAAGATCGAGGCGATCATCAAGCCATTCAAGCTGGACGAGGTGAAGGAGGCGCTGCACGAGGTCGGGCTGCAGGGCATCACGGTAGTGGAGGCGAAGGGGTTCGGGCGGCAGAAGGGCCACACGGAGCTTTACCGTGGCGCCGAGTACGTGGTGGATTTTCTGCCCAAGGTGAAGATCGAGGTCGTGTGCGAGGACGACCTGCTGGAACGCGCCGTCGAGGCGATCAGCAACGCCGCGCGCACCGGGCGGATCGGCGACGGCAAGATCTTTATCAGCACCGTCGATGAGGTAATCCGCATCCGCACCGGCGAGCGAGGCCGCGACGCGATCTGACCCGACCATTCGAGGAACGAATTGACGGAGCGATCCGGCCGGGCAATGTGACCGGGCGCGAGCGCGAATGGGCCGGTCGCGGCCGAAATGTTTGGGGGTCTGGGCGACGGCGCCGCACCGGGTGGGCCGGGCACAGGCCAGTGCCAAGGAAGGAACAAGGATAGAATGAGCGATAACGAGAGCGACGTCGCCAAGGTTCTCGAGATGATCAACGAGAACAGCGTCGAATACGTGGACCTGCGATTCACCGACCCGCGCGGCAAGTGGCAGCACACGGCGCAGCACGTGTCCACGATCCACGAGGACGCGTTCAAGGACGGCATCATGTTCGACGGCTCGTCGATCGCCGGCTGGAAGGCGATCAACGAGAGCGACATGATCCTGATGCCGGACGCGTCGACCGCGGTCATGGACCCGTTCGCCGCCAAGCCGAGCCTGATCCTGTTCTGCGACATCTTCGAGCCCAGCACCGGCCAGCCTTACGCCCGCGACCCGCGCAGCACCGCCAAGAAGGCGATGGCGTACGTCGCGGCGTCCGGCATCGGCGACACGGTGATGGTCGGCGCCGAGGCCGAGTTCTTCGTGTTCGACAGCGTCCGCTTCGGCACCGGCCCCAACTTCTCCAGCGTCCAGATCGACAGCGTCGAGGGACCCGGCTCGAACCTCAAGGACTACCCCGAAGGCAACATGGGCCACCGCCCGACGGTCAAGGGCGGCTACTTCCCGGTGCCGCCGGTCGACAGCGAGAGCGACCTGCGCGCCGAGATGCTCAGCAGCATGGGCGAGATGGGCCTGCCGATCGAGAAGCACCACCACGAGGTGGCGCAAAGCCAGCACGAGCTCGGCACCAAGTTCGGCTCGCTGCTGACGATGGCCGACCAGATGCAGATCTATAAGTACTGCGTGCACAACGTCGCCCACAGCTACGGCAAGACGGCAACGTTCATGCCCAAGCCGATCTACGGCGACAACGGCTCCGGCATGCACACCCATCTGTCGATCTGGAACGCCGGCAAGCCGCTATTCGCGGGCAACGGCTATGCCGACCTGTCCGAGGCGTGCCTGTATTTCATCGGCGGCATCATCAAGCACGCCAAGGCCTGCAACGCCTTCACCAACCCGAGCACCAACAGCTACAAGCGGCTGATCCCCGGGTTCGAGGCGCCGGTGCTGCTGGCCTACTCGGCGCGCAACCGCTCGGCGTCGTGCCGCATCCCCTACACCACCAGCCCGAAGGCCAAGCGGGTGGAGGTGCGCTTCCCCGACGCCACCGCCAACCCGTACCTCGCCTACACGGCGTTGCTGATGGCGGGCATCGACGGGATCAAGAACAAGATCCACCCCGGCGATCCGATGGACAAGGACCTCTACGACCTGCCCCCGGAGGAGCTGAAGGGCATCCCGACCGTGTGCGGCAGCCTGCGCGAGGCGCTCGGCGCGCTCGAAGCCGACCATGGCTTCCTGCTGGCCGGCGACGTGTTCAGCGAGGAGCAGATCCAGAGCTACATCGAGCTGAAGTGGACCGAGGTCTACCGGTTCGAGCACACGCCGCATCCGGTCGAGTTCGAGATGTACTACTCCGCTTAAGGTCGACACGCGGCAAACAGGCCCGGGCTCAACTTGAGCCCGGGTTTGTTGTTTCTGGCACGCCCAGACAAGCGTCAAAAACTGATACGCCTGGAAGCATTTGATAACAATTTGAGCGAATTTTTGCTTGAAATGTTGCTGAACGGTCACATGCAGCCTCAATGATGAGCGCTGGCCGTCTCAGAACATGGATACGAATTGAGATTGGCGCGGCCGCATGAAAATCTTCGCGCATGCACAATGCACCGACCCAATCGTCGCGTCGCACCGGCCGTCTCGGCTGGTCCCTCGCCCTCGCCGCCGCCCTTGGCGCCGCCGTCCCGACCCGGGCGCAACAGCCGACTCCTGCGGCCCAAGCTCCCTCGCCCCAGGCTACGTCGCCGGGCAATCCGGCCATCGCCGCGGACGAGAAGCCCTACGTGCCGCCGGCCAATTTCAAGGAATGGGCCAGCGGCATCACCTTCGGCGTGCAGGTCGAGGGCGGCATCACGGTCAACCCGCAGGATCCGAACATCCACCGCAATTTCGGCAGCCTGACCACCGACAACGCGAACCGCCCGGTGCTGAACCAGGCGCTGTTCACCGTCGCCCGTGCGGTCGACCCGAAGGCGACCAGCGTCGACGTCGGCTTCAAGCTGCAGGCAATGTACGGGTCCGACAGCCGGATCTACCAAACATTGGGCGTGTTCGATCAGCTGATCCATGACCGCAACCAGATCGCGCTGATCGAGGCCAACGTGTCGGCCCGCATCCCGCAGCTGTTCGCGAACGGCATGGATATCAAGGCCGGCCTCTACCCCACGCCGCTCGGGCTCGAGGTGATCGACCCGAAGCCGAACCCGTTCTATTCGCACAGCTACATCTTCAACTACGGGCTGCCGTTCAAGCACACCGGCGTGCTGACGACGTCGCACGTGTCGGACCTGCTCGACGTCTATCTCGGCATCGACACCGGCACGAACACCTGGCTCGCCTACGGGGCCGGCGACAACAACAACCGGCCCGGCGGCATCGCCGGCTTCGGGCTGAACTTCCTCGACGGCCGGCTGACGGTGCTGGCGCTGACGCATATCGGGCCCGAGGACAGCAAGCGGAACACGCCGTTCGGCAACGATGCGCTGCGCTACTTCAACGACGTCGCCGTCACCTATAAGGCCACCGACAAGCTGACGCTTTCGACCGAGATCAACTACGTGCGCGAGGAAGGCTTCCGCGCCGAGGCCTACGGCATCGCCGGCTACGCCGCCTACACGCTGTCGGACACGCTGACCTTGAACGGCCGTGCCGAGGTGTTCCGCGACAACAGCAACTTCTTCGTGTCCAACCCGGTCGGCGACCGCGACTTCATCAACCTGCAGCGCGGCGTGTTCTCGCGCTTCTACACCGCCAGCAAGCCGACGACCTATTCCGAGTTCACCCTCGGCGTGACCTACAAGCCGAGCTGGGTGCCGCCCGCGCTCAGCACGGCGCTGATCCGCCCGGAGATCCGCTATGACCGGGCGCTGAACAACTCGAAGCCCTACGGCGACGGCAACGACCGCGGCGCCGTCACGCTGGCGGCCGATTTCGTGCTCGGCTTCTGATCCACCCGATGGCGGCCCGGTCTGGTCGCCGCTTAGGCAGGGAAGACAGGCGATGAAACTGGTCATGGCGATCATCAAGCCGCACAAGCTCGACGAAGTGCGCGAGGCGCTCACCCCGCTCGGCGTGCAAGGGCTGACGGTGTCGGAAGTGAAAGGCTTCGGGCGGCAGAAAGGCCAGACCGAAATCTACCGCGGCGCGGAATACCAGGTGAGCTTTCTGCCGAAGCTGAAGATCGAGGTCGCGGTCGCCGATGACATGGTCGACGCCGTGATCGAGGCGATCATGAAAGCCGCCCAGACCGGCAAGATCGGCGATGGCAAGATTTTTGTAATGGACATCAACCGGGCCGTGCGCATCCGCACCGGCGAGATCGACAACGAGGCATTGTAATGCGCATCGACATGAGACGGGTAGGACAGGCGGCGCTGTGGGCGCTGCCATTGGTGGTGCTGGCGCTTCCCGTGCTGGCGCAAAGTGCCGGCGGCGACGCGGCGGCGGGCACGTCGGCCGCCGCACCCGGCGCCCCGGCGGCCGCGGCGGAGGCCAAGATCGACACCGGCGACACCGCCTGGATGCTGACCAGCACGGCGCTGGTGCTGATGATGACCATCCCCGGTTTGGCGCTGTTCTACGCCGGCATGGTGCGCAAGAAGAACGTGCTGGCGACGATGATGCAGTCGTTCAGCATCTGCGCGCTCGTTACCGTACTCTGGATGGTGGTCGGCTACAGCCTCGCCTTCACCAATGGCAGCCCCTACATCGGCGACATGTCGCGGCTGCTGCTGCGCGGCATCGAGGCGACCTGGGACAAGCCGTTCACGCTCGGCGCCGGCACCGACAACAGCACGGCGAACACCATCCCCGAAACGGTCTTCGTCATGTTCCAGATGACGTTCGCGATCATCACCCCGGCACTGATCGCCGGCGCCTTCGCCGACCGGATGAAGTTCTCCGCCATGATGGTGTTCATGGCGCTGTGGTCGCTGCTGGTCTACTCGCCGATCGCCCATTGGGTTTGGAGCCCGCTCGGCTGGCTCAACGGCCTGGGCGCGGCCGACTTCGCCGGCGGCACCGTGGTGCATATCAACGCGGGCGTCGCCGGTCTGATGTGCGCGCTGGTGCTCGGCAAGCGGCGCGGATACGGCCAGGACAACATGGCGCCGTACAATCTGTCCTACGCGGTGATCGGTGCCGGGCTGCTGTGGGTCGGCTGGTTCGGCTTCAACGCCGGCTCCGCGGTGGGCGCGTCGGGCCGCGCCGGCATGGCGATGCTGGCAACCCAGGTCGCGACCGGGGGTGCCACCCTCGGCTGGGTGTTCGCCGAATGGATCGTCAAGGGCAAGCCGTCGGTGCTGGGCGCCGTGTCGGGCGCGGTGGCCGGCCTGGTCGCCATCACGCCGGCGTCGGGGTTCGTGCTGCCGGGTCCGGGGCTCGCGATCGGCGTCATCGCCGGCATCGTCTGCTTCTGGTCGGCGACGTCGCTCAAGCACATGCTCGGCTATGACGACAGCCTCGACGCGTTCGGCGTCCATGGCGTCGGCGGCATCGTCGGCGCGCTGCTGACCGGCGTGTTCGCCTACGGCCCGCTTTCGGCGACCGCGGACCATGCGGACGGCGTCTATATCGGCGGCATGGAGCTGCTGAAGGTGCAGTGCTACGCGGTGCTGGCGACCGTGATCTACAGCGGGATCGCGAGCTTGGTCATCCTCAAGGTCATCGACTTGATCATGGGCCTGCGGGTCGAGGCCGACGAGGAGCTGGAAGGGCTCGACGTGGTGCTGCACGGGGAACGGTTGGGCTGACCCAGGGCTCTGCCCTGGACCTGCTGGGGCCGGCGGCCCCAGACCCGCCTCCGATGAGGAGCGAGTAACGAACGGGGCCCTCGGGCCCCGTTTTTGTTTAGGCGGCCAGCGGCGCGTCCCAGGCCGGGGCGAAGCCCGGCTTCACGAACCGCTCGCCCTTCGGCAGCGCCTTGATCGCCGACCGGTCCGCGTCGTCCAAGGTGATCTTCAGCGCATCGAGGTTCGCCTGCTGGCTTTCCCGCCGCGACGCCTTCGGAATCGCGGCAACGCCCTCCTGATCCAGCAGCCATTTCAACGCCACCTGCGCCGGGGTCGCGCCGTGCTTGCCGGCGATCTCATGCAGGGCCGCGTGGTCGGCGAGCCGTCCCTGTGCGAGCGGCGCGTAAGCCACCAGCGGCACGCCCAGCTCACGCTGGGTGGACAGCAGCCGGTCCTGCGCCAGCAGCACGTGATACTCGACCTGGTTGCAGGCGATCGGCGCCAGCCCGGCGGCCTGGTCCAGCATCACGCTCGGGAAGTTGGCCACCCCGATCGCCCGCGCCCGGCCGCTTTCCTTGATGGCGAACAGCGCCTTCATGACGGCCGCCATGTCCATGCCCGCAGCCGGCCAATGCACCAAATAGAGGTCCACGTAGTCGGTCCCGAGCTTCTGGAGGCTCGCATCCGCCGAGCGGTCCATCTTGTCGGGTGACAAGTTCTCCCACCACACCTTGCTGGTGAGGTGGATGTCGTCCCGCTTGACCGAGCTCGACGCCAGCGCCGCCCCGATCGCGTCCTCGTTGCCGTACATCTCGGCCGTGTCGATGTGCCGGTAGCCGAGCTCCAGCGCCGACTTCACCGCCGCCGTGCATTGCTCGCCCGTCATCCGGTAGGTGCCGAGGCCGAGCTTGTCCATGCGCATGCCCTGCGCGGTGATCTGTTCCATGCGAACTCCTATCGCTTGCCGAGATCGACCAACGCGGCAAAGCCGGTTTCGGTCCCGAATGCCAGGCGGGAGCCGTCCGGCGACCAGGCCAGGGCCGACACCGGCCCGCGGCCGGGCGCCGCCATCGGCAGAATGCGCTCGGAGGCCACATCCGCCACCACCACCAGCCCGTCGGAGAACCCGGCGGCCACCAGATCCTGCTGCGGATGGAAGGCGACGCGGGTGCATGTCACGTTGTCGCCGCCGGCCAACTCGGTCGGCGCCTTGCCCATCGGGCCGCCGCCGAAGAATGGCCACATGACAATGCTTTCCGCCCCGGACGTCGCCAGCCATTTGCCCGTGCGCGAGAAGCTCATGCTTTCGGTCTTGGCCGGGTAGCCACTCATGCGCATGTGCTGCCCGTCCGCCAGCCGCCAGCCGTGCAGCGCGTTCTCCTGCATCGCCGTCACCACCGCCTCGGTCGCCGGATGCAGCACGATGGCGGTGTGGCTGCCCTTCCATTCCAGCATGCGCGGGCTGTCCACCTTGGCGCCGACGAACCACAGCGTGCAGCCGTTGTAGTGCGACCCCGCCACCCGCTTGCCCTTCGCGTCGAAGGCGACGCCGGTGACGGTGGAGGGATGCGGCAACTCCTTCAGCTTCCCGGCCGGGCCGAACACGTGCACCGACTTGCCGACCGCGCAGGCCATCAGCGCCGCCTTGCCGTCGCTCCACCCGGCCACCTGCTCGACCCACTTCGAGCCAAACGTTCCCACATCGGACACCGCTCCGGCGGCATCGGTCCGCCGAAACCGGCCGTCGTCGCCGCCCGTCACCCAGGCGTCGCCGGCTGCGGCCATGGACAGAATGCCGCCGTCATGAACGTCGGCCCGGCGCCACTCGCCGCCGCCCGGCGCCACCCGCAAGGTGCCGTCGCCGAGCGCGAACCCCGCCGTGCCGTCGCGCAGGAACGCGACCGCGACGACGAAATCCCCGAGATCCTGGCTGGTGCCGCGATCCTTCAGCACGAAGTCGGCGTCCGACACGCCCATGTCAGGCGGCGACTTGGCAGTTTTCGAAACCGCGGCGCAGTTGCGGGCGGTTCAGGTTGCGGCCGATGAACACCAGCTTGCTGCGCCGCTCGCCCTCCGGCCAGGGGCCCACGAAGTCGCCGTCGGCCATCATGTGCACCGCCTGGAAGGCGAAGCGCCGGTTCTCGTTGGGGTAGGCCAGGATGCCCTTGGTGCGCAGCATGTCGCCGCCCTTCTCCGCCAGCAGTGCCCCGATCCACTGGTTGAAGCGCTCCGGATCGAGCGGCCGCGACACCTCGAAGCTCATGCTGGCGATGTCGTCGTTGTGCTCGTGCGCGTCGCTCTCGAGGAACTCCGGCTCCCGCTCCAGCACCCGCGCGAGATCGAACGCGCCCTGGTCGAGCACCTGGTCGATCGGCACCGCCGAGCGCGTGGTGCGATGGATGCGGGCGAACTTGTTGATACCGCGGATGCGCGCCTCAATCGCGTCGAGCTCCTCGGGCGTCACGAGGTCGGTCTTGTTCAGCACGATGACGTCGGCGAACGCGACCTGCTCCTCGGCCTCATGGCTGTCCTCGAGCCGGGCGGCCAGGTTCTTCGCGTCCACCACCGTCACGATCGCATCGAGCCGGGTCTTGGCGCGCACCACATCGTCCACGAAGAAGGTCTGGGCAACCGGCGCCGGGTCGGCGAGGCCGGTGGTTTCGATGATGATGCCGTCGAACTTGGCCCGGCGCTTCATCAGCCCGCCGACGATGCGGATCAGATCGCCGCGCACGGTGCAGCAGATGCAGCCGTTGTTCATCTCGAACACTTCCTCGTCGCTGTCCACGACGAGGTCGTTGTCCACGCCGAGCTCCCCGAACTCGTTGATGACCACCGCATACTTCTTGCCGTGGTTCTCGCTCAGGATGCGGTTCAGCAGCGTGGTCTTGCCGGCGCCGAGATAGCCGGTCAGCACGGTCACGGGAATCTGGGTCTCAGACATTCGGCGTCGCTCCTGCAATCCGGGCGCTCATATAGGCGCGGCTCTCGGCCAAGCCCAACCCCAGCAGCAGGAAGAACCACCCGCTCTGCGGCATCGAGGTGAAGGCCGTGGTAGAGGCGACCGGCCAGACATGAAGCAGCGCCGCGACGAACAGGCCGACCCGCAGCGGGTCCGGATCGCGCCATAAGCCGCGCCCGAGCCGGGCCAGCCAGGCGGCAACGAGGCCCGCGAACAGCAGCAAGCCGGGGTAGCCGCCCTCGACCAGCGCTTGGAGGAAGAAGTTGTGCGGATGCTGCACGCACATGGCAGCGCCGCCGCCCTCGCCGTCGACGCCGTGGAAGAAGGCTGGGTTGTCGCATTCGCGCCGGAACCCGTCGAACCCGGCGCCCAGCACCGGCTCCGCTTCGGCGATGTTGACGGCGCGACGGGCGATCAGCCCGTAATGGCTGCGCGGGAAATCCTCCATCTGGGCGGAGAACTTGGTCACCAGCCGCTTGAAGGTCGGCGGCGAGACCGTGGCCGTGGCGCCCACCAGCAGCACGGCAAGCACTCCCGCGGCCAGCACGAAGCGCCGCAGCTGCGGCATTAGCAGGGCCGTCACAAGCAGCCCGAGCCCGGTCAGCAGGAGCGGCATCCGCTGGCCGATGAGCACCACCGTGCCGACCGACGCCAGCAGCAGCAGCGCGCCGGCCCAGGCCCGCCCGGCCCGGCTCCACCGCTCCAGCACCGGCAGCACCGCCGGGAACAGCAGCCGCGACAGCGGCGCCGCCGCGCGCGGGTTCTCGTACGGCCCGGTCAGCTCGCCGTCCGCGCCCCGGCCGTAGCCGAACAGGTTACGGCCGGTCGCGAACTGCAGCGCGCATTGCAGCGCGATGTAGAGCGCCGCCCAGCGCAGCAGCCGCCCCAGCCAGATCCGCACCCGGCTGTCGCGCAGTGCCCAATGCTCCAACGCCGCCACTGCCAGCAGGAACCGCACCGCCCCCAGCGCTTGCCCGGTGTCGGCGGCGCCGTGCGGCAGCGAGCAGACCACCACCCAGGCCCACCACATGGCACCGACCCGCACCCACCCGTTCCGGAGCCAGGCCCAATCGCGCCGCATCCCCGATTGCAGAAGGAACAGCAGCCCGAGCGCCACAAACAGCGCCTCCGCCAGCGCCCGCCCGTGCAGCAGGAACGGCGGCAGCAGCAAGGCGAACCCGATCCCCGCCCGATCGGCCCAACCGAGCCTGCTCAGCCGCGGCGCCGCGGCCGACACTTCGCTCACGCGAGGACCGCCTGTCGCCAGGCCAGCAGCCGGGCCGCCGCCTCCGGCGCCGCGAACCGCTCCGCACGCGCCCGCCCGGCCGCCGCCAGCGCCGCCCGCCGCGCGCCATCCTGCGCCAGCGCCGTGAACGCGGCCGCCCAGGCGCCGGCGTCGTCCGGGTCGGCGCCCAGGCCGGCGTCGCCGGCGACCTCCGGCAATCCGCCGCGCGGGGCGAACACCAGCGCCGCGCCGCATGCCATCGCTTCCAGCGCAACCAGGCCGAACGGCTCCGGCCAGCGGCTCGGCACCGCCACGATTGCCGCACGCCTCATAGCCGCCAGCACCACGTCGTTCGGCTGATGCCCGCACAGGACCACCCCCGCCGCCGCCGCCGCCGGCCGCAGCGCGCGCAGGAACGGCGTGTCCGGGCTGTCGGGCCGGAACCGGTCGGCGCCGATCATCTCCGCCCGCCACCCCGGGAGCGCTGGCAGCGCCCGGGCGCAGGCGGCGACGAAGGTGTCGGCGCCCTTGTCGGCCACCATCCGCCCGGCGAACAGGATCAGCCGGTCCCGATCCGGGGGTGCCGGCGCCGGCACGTCGATGCAGTTGTGCAGCACCGTCACCCCTCGCGCCGGCGCCGCCACGCCGTCCAGCATTCGGCCGCTTAGCCACTCGGACGACGTCGCCACGCCTGCCAGGCGCCGAAGCAGCAAGCCCCGCTGCGCCGGGTTGCGGGCGCCGCGCATGGTCTGCGGGTCGTTGTTGAGGATCAGCGTCACCGGCCACCCGCCGCCGCACAGCCGCAGCGCCACCTCGGGCCAATTGTGCACCTCGATCAATGCGGGCGCGATCCGTCGCACCGCTCGCGCCACGCCGGACGCATAGCGAGCCGCACGGGAGAACCCCCAGCCCGGCCGCACCGCCTCGAACCGCACGTCGGCGAACGGCGCCGCACAGGCCCGGCCTAGCACGACCCCGTCGGCCCCGGCGCGCACCAGCCGGTGCACCAGCAGGCCGATGGCGCCGACCGCCGCCGGGGAGAACCCTTCCTTGGGCGGCAGGACGATCGCGACCTCGCCCGCTCCACTCAATCGTTGTTTCCACCAGCCGGCGGCAAGCCGGCCGACCGATCCTGCGCCGGCGGCAAGCCGGCCGACTGATCCTGCGCCGGCGGGGAGCCGGCCGACTCGTAATGCGCGAGCCGCCACTCCCTCGGTTCCGCGTCGGCCAACGCGTACCATTGCTCCATCAGCGGATGGTGCCGGACGGCGTCGCAATAGGCCCAACTCGCCGCCGACAGCTCCGGCCGGTAGGTCAGGAACCGCGTCACCACCGGCGCGAACATCGCGTCCGCCGCGCCGAACGAGGTGCCGAACAGGAACGGACCGTCGGCGCCGAACGCCGTCCTGGTTTCGGTCCATATCGCCTCGATCCGGGCGATGTCGGCCAGCGCCTCCGGCGTGCGCCCCAGCCCGGCGGCATAGCGGCCCAGCACCATCGGCATCGACGAACGCAGCCCACGGAACCCGGCATGCATCTCGGCCGCGATCGAGCGCGCCTGCGCCCTCGCCACCCGATCCTGCGGCCACAGCCCCGGGTCGTGCTCGGCGCAGGTCCTCGCAGATCGCCAGGGTCTCCCAGATCCGCGCGCCGCCATGCTCGAGGTAAGGCACCAGCCCGCTCGGCGCGGTGCGCGACACCAGGCTGCCGGGCTTCCCGCCGTCGAGTGGGATCACCACCTCCTCGACGTCGAGCCCGGCCAGCCGCACCGCCAACCACCCTCGCAGCGACCACGACGAATAGCGCCGCGTTCCGATGAACAACCGGCCGTCTGCCATAAGTTCCTCCTGTTGCGGGGCGGGACCATGGCACGCTTGCCCTGCGGCGGGCAAAAGCGCGAGGATCGCGCCATGAACGAGATCAGCCGCCCCAACAACCTCGACGCCCTTTGGATGCCGTTCACGGCCAACCGCGCCTTCAAGCAGGCGCCGCGGATGCTCGCCCGCGCCGAGGGCATGTTCTATTACACGGACGACAACCGCGAAATCCTGGACGGCACGGCCGGGCTCTGGTGCGTCAACGCCGGGCACGGGCGGCGCGAGATCGTCGAGGCGATCCAGAAGCAGGCGGCGATCCTCGACTTCGCGCCGTCGTTCCAGATGGGCCACCCGATCGCGTTCCAGGCCGCCGCCCGTCTGGCCGAGATCCTGCCGCCGCCGCTCGACCGCGTGTTCTGGACCAACTCCGGCAGCGAAAGCGCCGACACCGCGCTCAAGATCGCGCTGGCCTATCACCGCGCCCGCGGCGAGGCGCAGCGGGTGCGCCTGGTCGGGCGCGAGCGCGGCTATCACGGCGTCGGCTTCGGCGGCATCACCGTCGGCGGCATCGGCCCGAACCGGAAGCAGTTCGGCGCCCAGCTGCCCTATGCCGACCACCTGCCGCACACCCACGACCTCGCCCGCGCCTTCACCCGCGGACAGCCCGACGACGGCGCGCACCTGGCCGACGCGCTGGAGAACCTGGTGGCACTCCACGGCGCCGACACGATCGCCGCAGTCATGGTGGAGCCCGTCGCCGGCAGCACCGGCGTGCTGGTGCCGCCGAAGGGCTACCTCGACCGGCTCCGCGCTTTGTGCACCAAGCACGGCATCCTGCTGATCTTCGACGAGGTGATCACCGGCTTCGGCCGCATGGGCACCAATTTCGGCGCCGAGCGGCTGGGCGTCGTGCCCGACATCATGACGATGGCCAAGGGCCTCACCAACGCCGCCGTGCCGATGGGCGCGGTTGCCACCACCAGCGAGGTCTACTCCGCCATCGTGGACGGCAGCCCGGCCGGGATCGAGCTGTTCCACGGCTACACCTATAGCGGCCATCCCCTGGCCGCCGCCGCGGCGATCGCCAGCATGGACGTGCAGCGCTCGGACGACCTGCCGGCCCGCGCCGCCGCGATCGAGCCCTATTGGGAGGAGGCGGTGCACAGCCTGCGCGGCCTGCCGAACGTGATCGACATCCGCAACTGCGGCCTGATCGCCGGCATCGAGCTGCAGGGCCGCGAGGGCCGCCCGACCGACCGTGCCGTGCGCGTGTTCCAGCGCTGCTTCGACGACGGCGTGCTGATCCGCACCACCGGCGACATCATCGCCTTGTCGCCGCCGCTGATCGTGGAGAACGGCCACGTGGACCGCATCGTCGACAGCCTCACGACCGCCATCCGCGCCGAAGCGGCTTGAGCCCGCTCGCGCTGACCGGCGTGAGCCCGCTCGCACCCGGCGGCACGCTGCGCGCCGGCGTCGTCCAGGCGCCGACCGCAGGGGTGTTCTTCGTCGCGATGGAGAACGGCGTCCCCCGCGGCGTCACGGTGGACCTGCTCGGCCACCTGGCCCGGGCGCACGACCTGCCGGTCGCGTTCAGCGTGTTCCCCAACAGCGGCGAGTGCACCGACGCCGTCGCCACCGGCCGGGTCGACGTCGCCTTCATGCCGGTCGACGCCAGCCGCGCCGCCCGCGTCGCCTTCGGGCCGGCCTACTACCTGCTGGAAAGCACGTTCCTGGTCACCGAGGCGTCCGGCATTCACACGCTCGACGACGTGGACCATGATGGGGTGCGCGTGGTCGGGGTGGCCGACACCACCACCATCCGTGCCGCCGCACGCAGCCTGCAGCATACGATCCCGCTGCCGATCCGCGGCGTGGACGAGGCGATCGCCCGCTTTCGCGACGGCGGCGCCGACGCGCTGGCGCTCAGCCGCGATAGCCTCAACCAAATTCTTCCAAGCGTGCCGGGCAGCCGCATCACGCCGGGCGGCTTCCAGCAGACCACGATCTCGATCGCGGTGCCGCCGGGCCGGCCCGAGGCACTGCAACTGGCGGCCGCCTTTCTCGAAACGGCGAAGCAGGACGGCACCGTTCGCGCCGCGCTCGACGCCGTGGGCCTCACGCAGGAGCAAGTCGCGCCCTGACCCCGCAACGGCGCCGGGATTGCGCCGCGCCAAGGAGACGCTCCATGCCGCTCGACGCCGACCGCCGCGCCCTGCTGTTGGCACCGCTGCTCGCGACCCTCGCGGCGTCGGCCGAGGCCAGTCCGCTGAACCCGCAGCAGACGATCATCCGCCCGCCCGCGGATCACCAATGGATCCCCAACAAGGGCTACCCCGAGCGCAGCGTCGACATGTGCCCGCTCACCGGCGACATCAACCAGCCCGGCCTCTACTACACCCTCGTGCGCTGGTGGCCCGGCTACATGAGCGCGCCGCACACCTACACCACGGACCGCTTCTGCGTCGTCGTGTCCGGGACATGGTGGTGCAACAGCGGCCCGGATTTCGACCCGGCCGCCTGCGTCCCGGTGTCCGCCGGCAGTTTCGTTCGCCGGGTCGCGACGACGCCGCACTACGATGGCGTGATCCGCGGCCATCCGGAGCCGGCGGTCATCGCCATCTGCGGCATCGGGCCGGTCAACTACGCCCTGACCGACCCGTCGAAGCCGGGCTGGCGGGCGGTCTGAGCGCCGCTACTCCGGCGCTACTCTGCAGCCACCCGCTCCGCCTGCATCTCGGCCCAAACCGCGTCCAACCCTCGCCCGAACCGTGCGCACAGCTCGCGCGCTTCGGCCGCATCGAGGATCAGCGGCGGCGTGAAGGCGATGCGGTCGCCGATCGCCCGCACGATCAACCCCTCCCGCTCGCACGCCGTCTGCACCCGCAGGCCCATGCCGGCGGCGGCGGGGAACGGCTCCCGCCGGGCCTTGTCGGCCATCAGCTCGACGCCGGCGATCAGCCCGACCCCGCGCACGTCGCCCACCAGCGGGTGCTCCGCCAGCGCGGCCAGGCCGCCGAGGAACACCGGCGCCACCTCCCGAACATGGCCGACGATGTCACGTTCGGCGTAGATCTTCAGGGTCTCGATCGCCACCGCGCAGGCGACGGGATGGCCGCCATAGGTGTAGCCATGCCCGAACGAGCCGGTCCGCCGGCTGCCTTCCAGCAGCGCTTCGTGCACGCGGCCGCTGATCAGCAGGGCACTGATGGGCTGGTAGGCCGCCGACAACTGCTTGGCGCAGGACAGCATGTCGGGCTCGATCCCGTAGGTCTGGCAGCCCCACATCGAGCCGGTGCGCCCAAAGCCGCAGATCACCTCGTCGGCCACCAGCAGGATGTCGTGCCGCCGCAGCACGGCCTGGATCGCCGGCCAATAGCCGCGCGGCGGGGTGATGGCGCCGCCGCCGCCCTGCACCGGCTCGCCGAAGAAGGCGGCGATCGTGTCGGGTCCCTCCGCCTGGATCAGCGCCTCCAGGCTGTCCGCCATGCGCTGGGAGAACGCCTCCTCGCTCTCGCCCTCATGGTGGAAGCGGTAATAGTTCGGGTTCTCGGTGTGCACGAAGCCGGGCAGCGGCAGGCCGAACCCGGCATGCATGTGCGGCTGCCCGGACAAGCTGACCGAGGCCACGGTGTTGCCGTGATAGCCCCGCACCCGGCCGATGATCTTGCGCCGTTCCGGCTTGCCCTGGATGCCCCAATACTGCCAGGCCAGCTTGATCGCGGCGTCGTTGGCCTCCGAGCCGCTGCACTGGAACAGCACCCGCGCCATGCCGGCCCCGCCGTGGCTCACCGGCGCGACCGCCAGCAGCCGTTCGGCAAGTTCGACCGCCGGCTCGTGCCCCTTCTGGAAGAAGGTGTGATAATACGGCAGCTTCAGCATCTGCGCATGCGCCGCGTCCGCCAGGCGCCGTTCGGAGAAGCCGAGGCTCGCGCACCACAGCCCGGCCATCGCCTCGATATACTCGCGCCCCTCCGTGTCCCACACCCGGCAGCCCTCGCCGCGGTCGATCAGGATGGCGCCCTCGCGCGCATGCCGGTCGAGGTCGGTTTGCTGGTGCACGAGGCTGGCGATGTCGCGGGCGTGGAGCGAGTTCGGCTGCATGCAGGATCTCCGGAGGTTGATGAGCGGTCGCGGGCCGCAGCTCGCCCGTCAGGCCGCGGCCTTGACCGCCACCCCGTCGAGCGCCTGGCCGAGATCGGCGAGGATGTCGTCGATGTGCTCGATCCCCACGCTGAGCCGGATATAGCCAGGGCTGACGCCCGTCGCGAGTTGCTCCTCGGCCGCGAGCTGGCTGTGCGTCGTGCTGGCCGGGTGGATCGCCAAGGTGCGGGAGTCGCCGATATTGGCGACGTGGTACACCATCTGCAGCCGGTCGATGAACGCGCGCCCGGCATCGGCGCCGCCGGCCAGCTCGAAGCCCAGCAGCCCGCCATGGCCGTGCGGCATGTATTGCGCGGTCCGCTCCGCGGCGACGCCCTTGTGGTGCGCCGGGTGGATCACCCGCGCCACCTCGGGCCGCTTGGCGAGCCAATCGGCAACGATGCTGGCGTTTTTGCAATGCTCGCGCATACGCAGCGGCAGCGTCTCGATGCCTTGCAACGTGAGGAACGCGTTGAACGGGCTTTGCGACGGCCCGAGGTCGCGCAGCAGGGTCACCCGCAGCTTCAACGCATAGGCGATCGGGCCGAGCGGCTTGGCCGCTTCCACCCACACTGCGCCGTGGTAGCTCGGGTCCGGGCGGTGCATCGCCGGCTGCCGCTCCTTGTGGGCTTCCCAGTCGAAGGTGCCGCCGTCGATCACGACGCCGCCGATGCTGCTGCCGTGGCCGCCCATGTATTTGGTGGTGGAATGCATCACCACCGCCGCACCGTGGTCGAACGGCCGCACCAGCAACGGCGCCGCCGTGTTGTCCATGATCAGCGGGATGCCGAAGCGGCGGCCGATCGCGGCCACCTCGGCGATCGGGAACACCTCGAGCTTCGGGTTCGGCAATGTCTCGGCGTAGTAGGCGCGGGTGCGGTCGTCGGTTGCCCGCGCGAACGCCTCGGGGTCGGCCGCATCCACGAACCGCACCTCGATCCCCATGTCGCGGAAGGTGTTGGCGAACAGGTTGTAGGTGCCGCCGTAGAGCGCCGTGGACGAGACGATGTTGTCGCCGGCATGGGCCAGGTTCTGCACCGCGAGCGACGTTGCCGCCTGGCCGGACGCGACCGCCACCGCGGCGACGCCGCCCTCGAGGGCGGCGATCCGCTTCTCCAGCACGTCCGTGGTGGGATTCATGATTCGGGTGTAGACGTTGCCCAGCTCCTGCAGCGCGAACAGCCGGGCGGCGTGGCCGGTGTCGGCGAACTGGTAGCTGGTGGTCTGGTAGATCGGCACGGCGACGCTGGTGGTGGCCGGGTCGCTGCGCCAGCCGGCATGCAAGGCGAGGGTTTCGGGGTGGCGGGTTTCCATCGCGGTCTCTCCCGGGGTTTGCCGCACCCTACATCCGGGTGGCCCGGCGGGCCAGCGGCTCTCGTGACTGGACACCGGGCGTGCGATGACCATCATCTCCGGATGGGTTCGATCGGGGAACGCGTTTGAAGCATAGCATTGCCGTCAGGGCCGTTGCCGTCCTGCTTGCACTGGGTGGCCCGGCCGGTGCCGCCGAACCGGTCGGCCCGTTGCCGCCCGTCGCCCCCGCGCCCACCGCGCCGCCGGGTGCGGCCACTGTGGCCGGCAACCCGTCCCAGGTTCTTCGCGAGACGCTGCCGAACGGGCTGCGCGTCGTGATCGTGCCGGACCGGCTGGCGCCCGTGGTCTCGACCCAGCTCGTCTACCTCGCCGGCTCCAACGACGCCCCGCCCGGCTTTCCCGGCACCGCCCACGCGCTGGAGCACATGATGTTCCGCGGCAGCGAGGGGCTCGACAAGGACCAGCTGTTCGAACTCGGCGCCCTGCTCGGCGGGCTCTACAACGCCAGCACCGAGGAGACCGTCACCACCTACACCTACACCGTGCCCGCCGCCGACCTCGGCGTCGTGCTGCACATCGAGGCGCTGCGCATGAACGGCGCCAGCCTCACCCAGGACGGCTGGGAGCAGGAGCGCGGCGCCATCGACCAGGAGGTGTCGCGCGATCTGTCGATGCCGACCTACAACATGTTCTCGCAGATCCAGGCGGCGCTGTTCCGCGGCTCGCCGTACGAGAACGACGCGCTCGGCAGCCGCCCCTCGTTCGAGCGCACCGATGCCGCCCTGCTGCGCCAGTTCTATGAGCGGTGGTACGCGCCGAACAACGCAATCCTGGTGGTGGCGGGCGACGTCGACCCGGCGCAGGCGATGGGACTCGTGCGCACCGCCTTCGCCGCCGTGCCGCGCCGGCCGGTGCCCAACCACGCGCCGGTGGCGCCCGGCCCGGTGACGCCGGCCACGCTGTCGATCCCGTCCAACCTGCCGGTCGGGCTGGCGGCGCTCGCGATCCGCATGCCGGGCTTCTCCTCGCCCGATTTCGCCGCCGCCGACATCCTGGGCGACATCATCGGCAGCCCGCGCGGCGACATGTATGCGCTGGTGCCGGCGGGCCGCGCGCTGCAGGCGCAGTTCGGCTTCACCGCCAAGACCGATGTCGGCATGGGGCTCGCGATCGGCGCCTTCCCCGCCGACGCCGACCCGGCGCCGCTGCTGGCCGACATGCGCGGCGTGCTGACCAAGATCGCGTCCGGCGACTTCCCCGACGAGCTGGTCGAAGCGTCCAAGCGGCAGGAGGTGGCCCAGCTCGCCTTTGCCGCGGACAGCATCAACGGCCTGGCTCGCTCCTGGGCGCGCGCCTTGTCGGTGCAGGGCCTCGACTCGCCCGAGGACCTCGCCCGCGCCTACGGGGCGGTGACCCCGGCGCAGGTCCGCCGCCTCGCCCGCCAGGTGCTCGACCCCGACCCGGCGGTGACGGCCATCCTCACCCCGCGCGGCGGCAGCCAGCCGGCGGCAAGCGCCGGGTTCGGCGGCGCGGAAACGGTCGGCACCCCGCCCGACCACGCCGTCGTGCTGCCGGACTGGGCCACCACGGCGCTCGCCGCGGCCAGTGCGGCTCGTGGCGGCGCGCCCGACGCCGGCACCGCGCCCGACGTCACGGTCCTGCCGAACGGCCTGCGCCTGATCGTGCAGCCGGAGCACGTGAGCCCGACCGTGTCGGTCTTTGGCCGCGTCCGCAACGAGCCGGCGCTGCAGGAGCCGCCGGGCAAGGAAGGCGTCGCCGCCTTGACCGAGGAGCTGCTCGGCTTCGGCACCACCTCGCTCGACCGCCTGGCGTTCCGCCGCGCCCTCGACGACATCGCCGCCCAGGAACACGCCGGGTTCGACTTCTCGCTCAAGGTGCTGACGGCGCAGTTCGGCGCCGGCATGCGCCTGCTGGCCGACAACCTGCTGCATCCCGCCTTCCCGCCCGACGCGCTGCCGGTGATGCGGCGGCAGGCGGCGCAGAGCCTCGCCGGGCAGAAGACCTCGCCCGTCTACCTGTTCGACCGCGCCCAGCAGGCGGCGACGCTGCCGCCCGGCGATCCCAGCCTGCGCGAGGCGACGCCGGACACCGTCGGCGGGCTGACGATCGAGGACGTCCGCGCCTACCACGCCGCGGCCATGCGGCCCGACCTCGCCACAGTTGTGGTCATCGGCGACATCACACCCGCCGCCGCCCGCGACGTGGTCGAGCAGGCGTTCGGCGGCTGGCATGCCGAGGGCCCGGCGCCGAACGTGGACCTCCCCCCGGTCGCTCCCCGTACCGACGCGGTGCGCGAGCGGGTCGCGGATAACGGCAGCCTGCAGGACCAGGTCGCGCTGACGCAACGGCTCGCACTTCCGGTGGCAAGCCCCGACCGCTGGACCTTCCTGCTCGGCAACACGATCCTGGGCAACAGCTTCTCGTCGCGGCTGTATCGCGACCTGCGCATCCGCACGGGCTACGTCTACGGCGTCAGCAGCAGCCCCAACTTCATCCGCACGCGCGGCCGCTACACCATCAGCTTCGGCGCCGACCCGGCCAAGGTCGAACCCGCCCGCAACGCCGCCCTGCGCGACATCGAGGACATGCAGAAGAACCCCGTCGGCGACGCCGAACTGGCGCGGGCCAAGACGCAGATCCTGCGCCTGCTGTCGATGCAGCGGGCGAGTGTCGGCGCCATCGCCGGGCAGTATTTGCGGCAGGTCGAGCTCGGATTGCCGCTCAACCCGGAAGCAGCGGCAGCCGCGCACTACCAGGCGACGACGGCCGAGGACATCCGCCGCGTGTTCGCCCAGTATCTCGATCCGAAGGCGATGGCGGAGATCGTCCGCGGCCCGCCCGCGGCAAACTGAGCCCGCGCTCGGCGTCGGCTGCGGAGATCGGCCGGCCGGGATTTGACGTCGCGCGTTGCCCTGGTCAGAACGCGGCGGCAGCGAGGGGAGCGGGGCCGGCATGACCCGGGTTGGGGAGAACGCGGGTTGGCTCGGCACGCACGGACAGCTCGCCGAGTTGGCGCGGCGCCAATTGTTCTTCGTCGGCGGAGCGCCGCGGTCGGGCACGACGTGGGTGCAGCTTTTGCTCGATGCGCATCCCGACATCTCCTGTCGCGGCGAGGGTTTGTTCCAGCAGGAGCTGGCCAAGCCGCTGGACGCCGTCATGGCGAAGCGGCGGCACGCATTGGCCGACAAGAACGCGACGACATTCAAGGATTTCCGGGGCTTTGCCCTGCCGGACGAAGGCGATGCAGACGTCCTTCTGGGGACAGCGATCCTGCTCGACCTGCAGCGGCAATGCGCAGGTTCGCCTTACCGTGCGATCGGTGAAAAAACGCCGGAGAACGTGTTCCTGTTTCCCCGACTGAAGCGTCTGTTCCCGCATGCGAAGTTCATCGGCATCGCCCGCGACCCGCGCGACTCGCTGAGCTCGGCCTGGCATTTCTGGGGCAAGCCCCGGTTCGGAAGCAGCAATCCGTCGGCGCAGGAGGCGTTCGTCGCGGCGTCTCTGCCCGCGGTCGAGGAGGGGCTGCGCCGCTGCCTGGATTATGCGGCCGCGTATCCGGACGATGTCCGCCTCTTCACCTACGAATCGCTGTTGCGCATTCCCGAGCCGATCGTCGCCGGGCTGTGCCGGTTCCTCGACGTGTCGGACGACCCCAACCTGGTCCGCGGCTGCGTCGACAACGCCGCCTTCGTGCGGCTGAGCGGCGGCCGCGCGCAGGGCCAGACCCAGGATGCCGCGTTCCTGCGCAAAGGAGTGGCCGGAGATTGGGCGACGACGATGCCGCCTCGCTTGGCCGACGCGATCGTCGACCGGCTCGCCTGGGCGTTCGTGGAATTCGGCTGGCCGCGCGCGTGACAGGAAACGGATGATGCCGCGGAAGATCCTGATCATGGGCTTGCCCGGCGCCGGCAAGACCACCTTGGCGCTCGAGCTGCTGCGCCGGATCAACGCCGTCCACTTCAACGCCGACGCGGTGCGCCGCGAGGTCAGCCGGGATCTCGGCTTCTCGGTCGCGGACCGGGTCGAGCATGCGCGGCGCATGGGCTGGCTGTGCGACCGCGTGGTCGAGGCCGGCGGCTACGCGGTGGCCGACTTCATCTGCCCGACCCCGGACACCCGGGCCGCCTTTCTGGCCGGCGGGCCGGCCTTCGTGGTCTGGGTCGACCGGATTGCCGCCGGCCGGTTCGAGGACACGAACCGGCTGTTCGTCGCCCCGGACGCGGCCGACCTCCGTGTCACCGCCGAAGGCAGCGTCGAGTATTGGTCGGAGCAGATCGCGCTGCGCCTTCGCCCGCTATTCGATCCCAAGCGCCCCACCGCGCTGTTCATCGGCCGCTACCAGCCGTTCCATGACGGCCACCGCGCCCTGATCGAGGAAGGGCTGCGCCGGGTCGGGCAGGTCTGCATCGCCGTGCGCGACACGGCCGGGCTCGATGCGAAGAACCCGTTCTCGTTCGAATACGTGAGTTCCCGCATCGAGCACGCTTTGCGCGCGCACGAGGGCCGGTTCGTCATCATGCCGCTGCCGAACGTCACGCACGTGTTTTACGGCCGCGACGTCGGTTATGCGGTCGAGCGGATCGATCTCGATAGCCGCCTGCAGTCCATCTCCGCCACGCAGCAGCGGCGCCTGCTCCAAACCGGCGACGACCCGGCGCCGTAGCCGGCCGCGTCCCCGGGCGTCAGCCTCCGCCCAATTTGGCAAACACCTGCCGGTCCCGGTTCTCCTGCATCAGCATGCGGAACCCCGGGAACGTCTCGAACCCCAGCCCGAGCGGCACGCCGGTCTCGTCGTCGGCCACCACATCGGCGTAAGCCGCGCCGGAGAACTTCTCCCACTTGCCGGCTGGCTTCTTCGCCTCGACGTGCACCACCGTCGCCTTCAGCACCATTCGCACCACGGCCTCCTTGGGCGAGCGCGGCTTCATCAGCGACGGATGGCCGCCCGCCATCGTCCAGCCGTTGGCCAGCGCCCAGGCGGTCAGCTCGTCCTTGGTCATGCGGCTTTCTTGCCCTTCTTGGCTTTCGGCAGGTGCTTGGCTTTCGGCTCGTGCTTGGCCTTGCGCTCGCGCAGTTGGCTCGGCGCGGCGCCGCCCTTGGAGCGTTCCAGCACGAAGCGGGCGTAATCGTCCATGTCGCCCTCGAACGGACGCACGGTGCCGTCGGCGGCCAGCCATAGCCGGTCGGCCACCAGCTCCATCAAGGAGCGGTCGTGGGTGATGAGGATGACCGCCCCCTCGTACTCGTTCAACGCGTCCAGCAGCGCGCGGCGGCTGTCGATGTCGAGGTGGTTGGTCGGCTCGTCGAGGATCAGCAGATGCGGTGCCGCCATCGCCACCATGTTCAGCAGCAGCCGCGCCCGCTCGCCGCCCGACAGGTTCTCGACGGTGGTGGACTGCTTGTCGAAGCCGATGCCGAACGACGCCAGGCGCGAGCGGTACGATTGCTCGCTGTCCTCCGGCCGGGCCCGGCGCATGATGTCGAGCGGCGTGTCGGCCGGGTCCATCGCCTCGATCTGGTGCTGGTGGAACCAGCCGACCTGGATCCGCCGCTCGCGCTGGAACTTGCCCTGCGACAGCTCCAAGGCTCCGGCCGCGAGCTTGGCAAAGGTGCTCTTGCCGGCGCCGTTGACCCCGAGCAGGCCGATGCGGTCGTCCACGTCGAGCCGAAGATCCATCCCGCGCAGCACCGGCACCCCATCAGCGTAGCCCACGTCCGCGTGCTCGAGCCGCATCAGCGGCGGCGCCAGCGGCCGCTCCGGCGACGGCAGCCGGAACGGCGCCACCCGCTCCTCGACCGTGAGCTCGATCGGCTCCAGCTTGGCCAAGCGCTTCATGCGGCTCTGCGCCTGGGCGGCCTTGCTGGCCTTGGCCTTGAAGCGGTCGACGAAGCTTTGCAGGTGGGCGCGCTCGGCGTCCTGCTTGGCCTTCGACGCCGACAGCAGCCGCGCCTTCTCGGCCCGGCGCCGCTCGAAGTCGTCGTAGCCGCCGGTATAGAGCTCGAGCTTGCCGCCCTGGATGTGCAGGATGGCGTCGACCGAGTTGTTCAGCAGCTCGCGGTCGTGGCTGATGATCATCGCCGAGTTCGGATACTTCTTCAGCCGCGCCTCGAGCCACATAGCCCCCTCGAGGTCGAGGTAGTTGGTCGGCTCGTCCAGCAGCATCAGGTCGGGCTCGGCGAACAGCGCCGCCGCGAGTGCCACCCGCATGCGCCAGCCGCCGGAGAACTCGCTCATCGCCCGGTCGAGGTCCGCGGTGGAGAAGCCGAGCCCGGCCAGGATCTCGCCTGCCCGCGCCGGCGCGCGGTCGGCGCCGATCTCGTCGAGGCGCATGTAGATGTCGCCGATCCGCTCCGGCTCGGCCGTTTCCAGCTCGGCCAGCAGCGCGTGCCGCACCGTGTCGGCCTCGAGGATCGTTTCCAGCAGCGTCACCGGCGTCGCCGGATGTTCCTGCGCCACCGACGTCACGCGGGCGCCGCGCGGCAAGCCGATCTCGCCGCCATCGGGCTGCAGCTCGCCCAGGATCAGCTTGAACAGGGTGGACTTGCCGACGCCGTTGCGGCCGACCAAGCCCACCTTGGCATTGGCCGGCAAAGTGACGCTGGCGCGGTCGAAGAACCGCCGCCCCCAGGCGTTGAACACGAGGCCATCGATCTGAAGCATCTTTTTACAAGCTTTGCTGCGAGTGCGAGATGGCGGTGTGTAGGGGGTTCCGCGCCCGATTGCGAGTAAACTGCGACAAGACGGGACCGCAATGGCTGGGTTAGCGTGGCCAACAAAGCCGAGGAAACTGCCGATGCCGCTCCGCGCCGCCCGCCTGCTCCTGCTTGCCCTGCTGCTCGCTTCGACGGCGCATGCCGAAGTCACCGCGCTCGATATCACCGCGCGCGAGTCTGCCCTCGGCGGCCGCAGCTTCGGGCAAGCTGGCACTTACGAGACGCTGACCGGGCACGCGACGATCGCACTCGACCCGGCCGACCCGCACAACGCCGTCATCAAGGACATCGAGCTCGCACCGCGCGACGCCCAGGGCCGGGTCGAGGCCACGAGTGACGTCGTCATCCTGCGCCCGGCCCATCCCAACGGCACGCTGCTGTTCGAGGTGCTGAACCGCGGCCGCAAGCTGCTGCCGGGCTGGCTCGACGACACCGACTCTGTGGCCAGCTCGCGGCTTGGAACCGCCGATGACGCCGGCACCGGGTACTTGCTGGAGCAGGGTTACACGCTCGTTTGGGCCGGCTGGCAGCTCGACCCGCCAAAAACCTCGTCCGGGGCGCCGGCCAATATGGGCATCGACGTGCCGGTGGCGTCCGGCCCGGCCGGGCTGTCGCGCGAGGAGCTGCAATTCGACGGCACACCAGGACCGAAGCGGGTGACGCTCAGCTACCCGGCCGCCGACCCGGCCGCCGCCACGCTCTCGATGCGGACCAGTGCCGACGCCGAGCCCACCACCCCGGACGGGCTCACCTACAGCTTCGAGGACCCGTCCACCGTCCTCATCACCGCGCCGCCGGGCGCGCCGGCGACCAACCTTTACACCTTCAGCTACACCGCGCGGGACTCGAAGGTCGCCGGCATGGGCCTGGCCGCCATCCGCGACGTGACCGCCTTCCTGCGTCGTGACGGCTCGGCGCGGAACCCGCTCGCCGCCGACGGCCGCAGCTCGATCCACCATGCCCTCGCCCTCGGAATCAGCCAGTCCGGCCGGGTGCTGCGCGACGTGCTGTATTTCGGGATGAACCAGGACGAGGCGGACCGGCTGGTGTTCGAGGGCATGATGCCGATCATCCCCGGTGCCCGCCGCAGCTTTACCAATGCCCGCTTCGCCCAGCCGGGCCGCAACCCGGGGCCGCAATTCGACCGGCTGTACCCGGTGCTGCAGTTCCCGTTCACCTACCCGGTGCTGGACGACGCGGTGTCCGGCCGCCGGGACGGCATCCTGCTGCGGTGCCTGGCGACCAACTCCTGCCCGAAGGTGATCCAAGCCGACAGCGAGTTCGAGTTCTGGGGCAGCCAAGCCAGCTTGGTGGCCACCGACACCGCCGGCAACCCGGTCGACATGCCGGACAATGTGCGCCTGTTCATGTTCACCGGAACCCCGCACGGCAATTTGTGGAACGCCGTCGCGATACGGCGACCGGACTGCGCACTGCCGCTCAACCCCAATAACGGCGGGCCCAGCCTGCGCGCGCTGCTCGCGGCGATGCAGCGCTGGGTCGAGGAGGGTGTCGAGCCGCCTGCCAGCCGCTACCCGTCTCGCGCCGCCGGAACGTTGGTGCGCGCCGACGAGGCTTACCCGGCCATCCCGGCGCTCGGCTTCCACGGCCAGCAGATGCGGGCGCAGTGGATCGTGCCGACCTCATCCGGCCCGGAAGCGCGCGCCGACTATCCGCTATTCGCGCCGCGCGCCGGGCTCGACGGCAATGCGGTCGCCGGCATCCGGCTGCCGATCGTCGCCGCGCCGCGCGCCACCTACACCGGGTGGAACCCGGTCGCCGGCGCCGAGGGTACGCAGGACCTCTGCACCCAGATGGGCGGCGTGCTGCCGCTGCCGGCGCACGCCACGCCCGGCGACCCGCGGCCGCCGCTCGACCGGCTCTATCCGACGCCGGACGCCTATGTGGCCGCCGCCCGCGCCGCCGCCGATGAGCTGGTTGCGGCCCGGCTGCTCCTGCCGGGTGACGCCGCTTCCATGGTGCAGGCGGCGCGGGACGGGACCTTGGCGAAGCTGGGCGCGCTGGCGCCCTGATCGCCTACTCCGCCGGGCAGATCTTCAACGGAATCGCCCGCTCCGGCGTTTGGTGCGTGCCGCTGATGCAGGCCGCGCCGGGCTTCGGGGCAAGCGGCTTGTCGAGCCCGGGTGCCAGCAACGCCTGCTGCACATAGCCGGGCGCCTGGTCGCTCATCACGCGGCACCAGCCGCCGTCGCAGCCCAGCACGTCCACGCCCCAGCCGCTGGGCAACTCGTCGATCACCTGTGACGCCTCGCTCGGCGCTGAACGCAGCCAGGTCGCGAATCTGACCACCATCGGCGTCGCGGCGGCCGCCGGAACCGCGGCCAGCGCCATAAACCCGGCCAACAACCCTGCTCGCCGCATCATCTTCACTCCTGCGTCAACGTGCGTCAATTAACCCTGACAGATTATACTGTCAGCTTAGATTGACAGCACGGAGGCCGGATATGTCGATGCTGAGTTTCGAGCGCAAGTACCGGGTGCCGGGCGGCACGCTGATCGGCGGCAGTCTGTTCGATTTCTGGATCGGCCCGTTCTTTGTCGGCTTCTTCGGCGTGACGACGGCAGTGTTCGCGCTGCTCGGCACCACGCTGATCTTCTACGGCGCGGCGCTCGGCCCGACCTGGGCGCCGTTCCGCATCAGCATCGCGCCGCCCGACATTTCCTACGGGCTCGGCTGGGCGCCGCTGAAGGAGGGCGGGCTGTGGCAGATCATCACCCTCTGCGCGATGGGCGCGTTCTGCTCCTGGGCGCTGCGGCAGGTGGAGATCTGCCGCAAGCTCGGCATCGGCTACCATGTGCCGATCGGCTTTGGCGCGGCGATCTTCGCCTATGCGTCGCTGGTGATCTTCCGCCCATTCCTGCTCGGCGCCTGGGGCTACGGCTTCCCGTACGGGATCATGAGCCACCTCGATTGGGTTTCGAACGTCGGCTACCAGTATCTGCACTTCCATTACAATCCCGCGCACATGCTCGCGGTGACGTTCTTCTTCACCACGACCTTCGTGCTCGCCCTGCACGGCGGCGAGATCCTGGCCGCCGCCAACCCGGGTCATGACGAGCCGATGAAATATGGCGGACACGAGAGCGTCTACTTTCGCGACACCATCTACTATTCGATCGGCGAACTCGGCATCCACCGGCTCGGCTGGTTCCTCGCCATCAATGCCGGGCTGTGGAGCGCAGTCTGCATGCTGATCTCCGGCCCGTTCTGGACCCGCGGCTGGCCGTACTGGTTCGACTGGTACATGAGCCTGCCCGTGTCCGACCCCTTCACGCTGGGCTGAGACGATGGCGACCTACGAATCCCTGTTCACCGCAATCGAGCTGCACGGCCCCGAAGACCCGCCGATCCCCGAAGCGCCCGGCGGCTTTCCCCGCATCGGCCCGGTCTACGACAGCCGCTGGCTCGGCCGCATCGGCGAGCGCCAGCTCGGCCCTACTCAGCTCGGCCTGCTCGGCCTGGCGTCGATCGCCTGCGGCTTCGCGGCGATCGAGATCATCGGCCTCAACATGTGGGCGTCGGTCGATTGGAGCCTCTTCCGCTTCATCAAGTTCCTGCCGTTCCTGGCGCTCGAGCCGCCATCGGCCAAGTACGGGCTGGCGCTGTTCCCACCGCTCAACGAGGGCGGCTGGTACTTGATGGCCGGGTTCTTCCTGACCGCGTCGATCCTGCTGTGGTGGGGCCGCATGTACGGCCGGGCGCGGGCGATCGGCATGGGAACGCACATTCCGTGGTCGTTCGCTTCGGCGATCTGGCTCTATCTGGTGCTCGGCTTCTTCCGGCCGATCCTGATGGGCAGCTGGTCCGAGGCGGTGCCGTTCGGCATCGTGCCGCACCTCAACTGGACCGCCACCTTTTCGGTCCGTTACGGCAACCTGTTCTACAACCCGTTCCACATGCTCTCGATCACCTTCCTCTACGGGTCGGTGATGCTGTTCACCATGCATGGCGGCACCATCCTGGCGGTCGCCCGGTTCGGCGGCGAGCGGGAAACCCACGAGATCGCCGACCGCGGCACCGCCGCCGAGCGCGCCGCCCTGCTGTGGCGCTGGACGATGGGCTTCAACGCCACCTACGAGAGCGTGCACCGCTGGATCTTTTGGTTCGCGACCCTGACGCCGCTGGCCGGCGGCATCGGCATCCTGCTGACCGGGACGGCGGTCGATAATTGGTATCTCTGGGGCGTGAAGCACGGGATCGCCCCGGACTATCCCAGCCTCTACTCCCTGCCGCCGACGCCGGCCGACGCCTTCCACGATTGGTCGAAGGCGCTGCAATGAAGCTGTCCACCGTCATCGCCGCCGCCGCGGCCGCGGGAACGCTGTTCGTGCTGGCCGTGCCGCGCTGGCACCACCCGGTGCCGGGCACCCAGCTCGGCTTCCGCGCCAGCTCGATGATCCAATGGGCGCCGACCGAACCGGTCGCGATTGCGTTCAACAGGCCGCCGCCCGCCGTCCCGGCTGACCGCTTCGGCGTCGAGCAGGCGGCGCTCGACGACACCCGCCCGGCAACCGAAGCCTTTCCGGGCATCCACGTGCCGGACGGCACCACGGCGGGCGAGTTCATGCGCCTGCAGGTCGCCTTCACCCAGTGGACCGCGCCCGGCCAGGGCTGCGTCTTTTGTCACGCCGGCAACGATTGGAAGTCGGACGCGAAGCCGCAGAAGCAGGCGGCGCGGGTGATGACCGACATGGTCCGCAGCCTCAACACCGACTGGACGGAGCACAACGCCGAGGCGGGCGTCACCTGCTACTCCTGCCATCGCGGCCAG
Organism: uncultured Alphaproteobacteria bacterium; assembly: GCA_963752225.1. GTDB lineage: Bacteria > Pseudomonadota > Alphaproteobacteria > Acetobacterales > Acetobacteraceae > JBBROS01. The sequence goes on from CAVVXS010000009.1 coordinate 206,823, forward strand.
AACGTGCCGCCCGTCGCCTGGTATCCGCACCAGGCGCCGGCGCCGCGGCCCTTCGTGGCCCGGCAGGAGGAATGGAACTACGCCGCCACCACGGTGCGCGACTTCTTCCCCGATAACGGCTACGCCGAGTACCTGCTGCAGGCGACGCCGGGTCATGCCCAGGCCAACACCGCGCTCGCCACCACCGGCCCGCAATCGCAGTATGTGTTCACGCGCCTCTACGAATACATGATGCAGATGAGCGACGGCATCGGCGTCAACTGCGGCTATTGCCACAATTCGCGCGCCTTCTTCGACTGGGGTCAGAGTACGCCGCACCGCTGGACCGGGCTCAACGGCATCGAGATGACCCGGGCGATCAACCGCAACGTGCTCCTGCCGCTCGCGCAAGCGATGCCGCAGACCCGCGAGGTGGTCGGCAATGCGCGCGAGCCGATCGTGCCCGGGCACGAAACCGGGCCGCAGACCGGCAATGCGCTCGCGATCTGCGCCACCTGCCATTACGGCAGCCCGAAGCCGCTCGACGGCCTCAACCTGGTGCACGACTACCAAAAGCTGCTGGTCGGGCCGCCGCTGCTGCCTGCGCCGCCGCAGCAGGCGGCCGCCTTGGAGGGATCGCGCTGATGCCCGAACACGCTCTCGGCCACATCACCGCCCGCCTCGCCGGCAGCGTCGACACGGCCCAGGTCGTGCTGGTGTTCTTTGTCGGTTTCGTTTTGGCGCTGTTCCTGTACTTGCGGCGCGAGGACAAGCGCGAAGGCTACCCGCTGGTTGACCCTGCCGGCGGCCGCGACCTGGTCGGCTTCCCGCCGCCGCCGCCGCCCAAGCACTACAAGCGCATGCACGGCGACATCGCCACGGTCCCGCATCCCGAGGGCCGCACCGGATTGGCGCTCGAACCGCTGTTCCGCTTCCCCGGTGCGCCGTTCACGCCCACCGGTGATGCGATGCAGGACGGCGTCGGCCCGGCGAGTTGGGCGATGAAGGAGGACCGCCCGCTGCTGACCTGGGAAGGCCACCCGCAGCTGCAGCCGCTGCGCAAGCTGCCGGGCTGGGCCGTGGACCGGGAGGACACCGATCCGCGCGGCATGATCGTGCTGGACAATGAGGGGGAACCGGTCGGCACCGTGGTCGACCTGTGGCTCGACCACGGCGTGAAGATCCTGCGCTACCTGGAAGTGGCACTTGCACTGCCGGGCGGCCCGCCGCGTGCCTTGATCCCGGTCTACTTCGTCCGCACGAGGGCAAAGGCGCGCCAGGTTCGGGTGCCTGCCTTGTCGGCGCGCCAGTTCGCGACATTCCCGCAGCTGCAGGCGGCCGACCAGATCACCGCGCGTGAGGAGGACCAGGTCGCCTCCTATTGCCAGGGCGGCCTGTTCTACGGCCGGCCCGGCCGGTTCGGAGCGTTTCGATGAGCCGCACGATCGACGGCCTGCCCGGCCAGCTGCCGCCCGGCGAGCACATCCTGTGGCAGGGTGCGCCCGCCTGGCGCCCGCTCGCCCGCCGGCTCTGCCACGTGCGGCCGGTTGGATGCTATTTCGGCGCCCTCGCCGCCGGCGACCTGCTGCTCGAGCTGACCGGCGGGACGCCCGTGCTGCACGCCGGGCTGGCGGTGCTGCCGGTCGTGGCGAGCGGCGTGGCCGTGCTGGCCTTCCTTTACGGGCTCGCCTGGATGGTGGCGCGCACCACACGCTACACGCTGACGACGCATCGGCTGGTGATGACGCTCGGCATCGCCTTGCCGGCCACCCTGGCGATCCCGCATTCCGGCATCGCCCATGCCGGCGTGCGGCTCGACCCCGACGGCAGCGGCGACCTGCCGATCCGAACCAAGCGGGGCTACGCCGTCGCCATCCACCGCGTCTGGCCGCATGCGAGGCCGCTGCGCTGGCGCCGGGCGGAGCCGATGCTGCGCAGCGTGCCTGCGGCCGGGGTTGTGGCCGCCCTGCTCGCCCGCACCCTGGCCACCGCCGAGTCGGACTGCTTGCGCGCCGGTTCGGTCGCGGCGCCGGCCGGCAAACGCATGATTGCGCCAGAGTTGCTGGCAGCCGATTGACGCCGGGCCATCCGGCGGGATAGCCCCGGTGGATGGGCAACACCGCTACCCCGCCGGCCCAACGCGCCGGGTCGTTCCTCCGCTTGCGCGGAAAATCGTTCATGTCCGTCGTGCTCACGCCGGACCTGCCGCTCGACGCCTGGATCGCCCAGCTCGACGACCAGATTGCCCGCTCGCCGAAGGTGTTCGAGGGGCGTCCGGTGCTGCTCGACGTGTCGCTGCTGGCGGGCCAGGAGGCGCACATCGTCGGCCTCGTGCGCGACCTCGGCGCCCGCGGCGTCCGCGTCATCGGCATCGATGGCAGCATGCCGCATGCGCTCGGCGCCTATGCCGCCGAGCTGCCGGCCATCATGTCGGGCGGACGCAACGCGCAGATCACCGGGGGCGAGATCGCCGACCGGGAGCCGAGGGGCGGCGGTGCCACCATCGCGGCCGAGCCGGTGCGCGCGCCGCCTCCGTCCGAGCCCGCCTCGATCGTGATCGACGCGCCGATCCGGTCCGGCCAAAGCGTCACCCATCCGGCCGGCGACGTCACGATCGTCGGATCGGTCGCATCCGGCTCCGAGGTGATTGCGGGCGGCTCGATCCACATTTACGGAACGTTGCGCGGCCGGGCCATCGCCGGGCTGCTCGGGCCGGGTCCGAACGGCGCGCGTCCGCGAATCTTCTGCCGCCGAACTCGAAGCCGAACTGCTAGCCATCGACGGTGTGTACAAGACCGCCGACGAGATCGGGCCGAAGCTGCAAGGCCGTGCGGTGCAGGCGTGGCTCGACGGCGACGAACTGAAAGTCGCGGCGCTCGACTGAGCCCCTGCTAAACAAAGGAGTTGAGACGGATGGTGGCAAAGGTCCTGGTCGTGACGTCTGGCAAAGGCGGCGTCGGCAAGACGACGTCCACCGCGGCACTCGGCGCCGCATTGGCGCAGACCGGGCAGAAAGTGGTGGTGGTCGACTTCGACGTCGGCCTGCGCAACCTCGACCTGATCATGGGGGCGGAGCGCCGGGTCGTGTACGACCTGATCAACGTGACGCAAGGCGACGCCAAGCTGACGCAGGCGCTGATCCGCGACAAGCGGGTCGAGACGCTGCATCTGCTCCCCGCCAGCCAGACCCGCGACAAGGACGCGCTGACCAGCGAGGGCGTGGCCCGGGTCATGGTCGAGCTGAAGGAGATGTTCGACTGGGTGATCTGCGACAGCCCGGCTGGAATCGAGCGCGGCGCCCAGTTGGCGATGTACCACGCCGACACCGCCGTCGTGGTGACCAACCCGGAAGTGAGCTCGGTCCGCGACAGCGACCGCATCATCGGCATGCTCGACAGCACGACCGCCCGGGCGAAGGCGGGTGAGCGGGTGTCAAAGCACCTGCTGCTGACCCGGTTCGACCCGATCCGCGCCGCCCGCGGCGACATGCTGAAGACCGAGGACGTGCTCGAGATCCTCAGCATCCCGCTGCTCGGCATCATCCCGGAAAGCCAGGACGTGCTGAAGGCCAGCAACGTCGGCAGCCCGGTGACGCTGGCGGACCCGACCAGCGCGCCCGCCCGCGCCTACATGGACGCGGCGCGCCGGCTGCTGGGCGAGAGCGTCAACATGTCGGTCCCGGGCGAGCGGAGGGGGCTGTTCGGCAAGCTGTTCGGGCGGAGGGTCGCGTGAGCATCTTCGATCTTTTTCGCAAGAAGGCCTCGGCGCCGGTCGCCCGCGAACGGCTGCAACTGCTGCTGGCGCACGAGCGGGTCGGCGGCAGCGACAACCGTCTGGTGGCGGTGCTGCAGGAGGAGATCCTCGCGGTGATCGCCCGGCACATGCAGATCGACCGCGACAAGGTCAGCGTAAAGCTCGGCCGCGACGATGCGGTGAACACGCTTGAGATCGACATCGAGATGCCGGGCCGCGCCTAAGCGACATCCAAGGGCTCTGCCCTTGACCCGCTGGGGCCTCGGGCCCCAGACCCCGCCGCGTTAGCGCACTCGGCGTGAGAGCAACGCCATGCCGAACGCGCCAAGCGCCAGCAGCAGCAGCGCCGACCGCAAACCCGCCAGGCCGGACACGAAGCCGATCAGCGGCGGGGTCGCCAGCATCCCGCCATAGCCCGCCGTGGCCACCATCGACACGCCGGCCGCCCCCTGCCGTCCGGCCGTGCTGAACATGATCGGCACGATGTTGGCAACCCCGGCGCCGACCAGGGCGAAGCCAGGGGTCGCGAGCCACAGATCCGGGGCGGCCAGCGCCGCCAGCAGCCCGACGGCCGCCAGCAGAGCCCCCCCGGTCAGCACCCGCACCGGCCCGAGCCGGCGCACCAGCGCATCGCCGGTCAGCCGGAGCGCGATCATCGCGCCGGCGAACACGCCGAGCGCCACCGAAGCCATCGCTTCGGGCGCATCGAGCACCGTCCGCAGGTAAACGCCCGACCAGTCCGCGGTCCCGCCCTCGATGGCGAAGCTCAGCGCCGCGACCGCACCGAGGATGACGATCGGCCGTGTCGGCCAGGCATACGCGACGGGCTCGCGCGTGCGGCCCCGCTGCTCCGGCAGCAGCGCGGCCAGCATGCCGCAGACGCCGACCAGCAGCCCGGCCAACCCCAACGCCCAGGGCAGCCGCAGCGACACCAGGAACCCGGCCAGGGCGGCGCCGAACAGCTCGCCCAGGCTCCACCCGGCGTGGAACGACGACATGATGGCCGAGCCCCAGCGCCGCTCCAACCACGCCCCATGCGCGTTCATGCAGACGTCGAGCAGCCCAAGCCCGAGCCCGAGCAGCACGCCGCTCGCCAACAGCACCGGGTAGGTCGGCGCCAAGGCCGGCAACGGCAGCGCCACCGCGAGCAGCAGCGACGACAGCCACGAGCCGCGCGCCGTGCCGAGCGGATCGGCCCAGCGCCCAGTTACCAGCATCGCGGCTACCGCGCCCAAGCTCACGAACAGCAGCAGCACACCAAGTTGGGCGTCGGTGAGCCCCGCCGCCTCGCGCACCCGCGGGATGTTGCCGGCCCAGGCGCCGAAGGCAATGCCGTTGCCGGCGAACACGGCCGTCATGGCGAGACGTTCGGTCCAGGACCGGTGAACGGGGTGGGGCTGCATCCCCCAGTCCTGCCACAGCGCCGGGCGGAGCGCACGCACACCAGCCCGGCGCGCCGGTCATGTCATTCGGCGGGAAGCTCGGCCGGCATCGGCGGGGTACCGCCGGCTTCGATCGCGGCACCCGCTTCCAGCATCAGGTCCTCGCGGAAGCGAGCGCCGATCAGCTGCACGCCGACCGGCGCCGTGCCGACGCTGCCCGTGCTGACCACCAAGCCCGGCATCGCCAGGATTGGCAGCCCGGTCTGCACCAGCTGTGCCTCGAGCACCCGTGCCCACGCGTCCTTGCCCTGCATGTCCAGCCCGTCCGGGAACGGCAGCTCGCCGCTGACCGGGACCAGCAGCAACGGCCATTCGGCCAGGAACCGGGTCCACTCCCGAACTACGGCGTTTCGCCGGGCCAAGGTGACCGGGATGGTGTCGGCCGGCAGGGCCTCGGCAAAGTCCTTCAGGCCGTGCATGACGGCGAGCGCACCCGGGTCGCCTTCACGCTCGACCGCCGCCCGGAAGCCGGCCCAGCCGTCACCGAGCCACAGCTTGACTTGCAGCTCGGTCGCTTCGCGGAACCCCGGTGTGGCGCCGATCTCCTCAACCACGTAGCCGGCCGCCTCGAGCCGCTTGGCTGCGTCCTTCAAGGCGGCGATCACCTCGGGCGCCACCTTCATGCCATCCGGCCGCAAGCAGAGCGCGACCCGGCGCGGCGCCGGCGGGCCCTCGAACGGCACCGGGAGCCACCAGGGATCGCGCGGATCGCCCGGCATCATCGCCTGCAAACCCAGCTTCAGGTCCGCGACCGTGCGGGCCAGCGGCCCGGACACCGCCATCAGTTGCGGCCCGATCCCCCGCTCCGGCCCGCTCGGGTTCCACGCCGGCACCCGGCCGAGGCTCGGCCGCAGCCCGTGCACGCCGCACGCGTAAGCGGGGTAGCGGATCGAGCCGCCGATGTCGGTGCCGTGCGCCAGATGGCCGATGCCGGCCGCGACCGCGCTGGCAGCGCCGCCCGACGAGCCGCCCGGGGTCAAGGACAGGTCGCGCGGGTTCTTGGTCGCCCCGTGCAGCAGGTTGGACGTGAACCACCGCAGCGAGAAGGCAGGCGTGTTGGTGCGGCCGAGAATGACCGCGCCGGCCCGCTCCAGATTGTCCACCAACGGGTTGTTGTGCTCGGCGATCAGGTCCTTCTGGCTCGTGAGACCGTTGGTGGTGGCATAGCCCGCCTGGTCGGTGTTGACCTTGATCGTGACCGGCACGCCGGCCAGCATCCCGGGATCGTCCCCTCGGCCGATCGCCGCATCGATCGCATCGGCGCGGGCCAGCACCGCATCGGGCCGGTGGTCGACGACGGCGTTGAGGGTAGGGTTGACGGCGTCCAGCCGGGCCAGCGCTGCCCGGGCGGCGTCCCGCGCGGACACCTCCCGCCGCCTGATCAGCCCGGACAGTTCGCTCGCGGACAGGCGCCAGATGTCGGTCATGAGCAGGTCTCCGGTTTGCCTACTTAGGTCGAGAGCACTGCTCCCGAGCCGATTGGCTCGGGAAGCGCTCCAGGTGAAGCTTGCGGCGAACCGGCAAGCCGGTCCAGCCCGGCTATCCCGCGCCGACCTCGGCCATCGGGGCGTCCGCACGCCGTTCCGCCACCGGCAGGAACAGCGTCACCGCCGCGCCCTCCCCCGGTGCGCTGGTGATCGTCACATGGCCGCCGAGTTGGCGCACGAAGCCGAACACCTGGCTCAAGCCCAGGCCGGTGCCCTGCCCTGACGGCTTGGTGGTGAAGAACGGCTCGAACGCCTTGCCGATCACTTCCGCCGACATCCCGGCGCCGTTGTCGGCCAGCTCAATGGCGACGAACAGCCCCGGCTGCGCTTCCGCATTGACGGCCAGCGCCTCGGCGCCGAGCGTCACCGCCTCCGTGCGGATCACCAGCCGCGCGTCACGCCCGCGCCCTGCCATCGCGTCGCGCGCGTTGATCGCCATGTTCAGGATCGCCGCTTCCAGCTCCGCCGGGTCGGCGACGCAGATCGGCAGCCCGGCGGACGGCTCGAACACGACCGTGACGCCCGGCCCGACCGCTTGGCGCACGAGGCCGAGGAACTCTCCGACCACCGCATTCGCATCCAGTGGCACCGGCTGCAGCGGCTGCTTGCGCGAGAACGCCAGCAGGCTTTTCGTCAGCGCCGCCCCGCGCCGCACCGCCTTGATCGCCATCGCCGTCAGCCGCGGGATCCGCTCGTCGTTCGGCGGCGACGCCCGTTGGATCAGCTCGAGGTTGCCGAGGATCGCGGTCAGCAGGTTGTTGAAGTCGTGCGCGATCCCGCCGGTCAGCTGGCCGACCGCCTCGAGCCGCTGCACGTGACGCAACTGCAGCTCGGCCGTTTGCCGCTGCCGGACCTCCTTGCGCAAGCTGGCCAGGGCCCGCTGCTCGGCGGCGGCCCGGCGCAGCGCCAGGAGCGACACGCCGGCCAGGAACGCCGCCGCCAACGCCGCGACCGCGCCATACAGCAGCAGGTTGCGATACCACCGGTCGATCAGGACCGAGCGCTTGACCGAAAAGGCGACATAGACCGGGTAGGGCCCGACCCGGCGCACCGCGAGGTCCTGCACGGTGCCATCGCCGTCCGCCCGGCTGGACAATGGGCGCGACGGGCTTTCCGCGATCTGGCGCATGATCGGCGCGGTCGGCGGCAGCACGGCCGGTCCGCCGCGGTCCGGCCCGGCGGCCAGCACCGTGCCGTCCTCCCGCAGCAGCACCGCCGAGTGGTCGATCGGGGGCGACGCCTCGGCAAAGAACCGCTCGAAGTAGGTCGGGCTGATAGCGACATGGATGGTGCCGTCGAACGAGCCGTCCGCCGTTCGCAGGCCCCAGCTCAGGGCGAACGACAGGCGGGCCGTCGCCATGCCCCGATACGGTTCACTGATGAACAAGCTGCGCGGAGCGTCCCGGTGCACCTGGAAGAACTCGCGCTCGGCGATGTTGCTGCCGCGCGCCCAGGGCTGGCTGCCGGCACGGATATTGCCGTCACGGTCGGCGATCCAGACCGAAACGAGCTGGTCCATCGGCGCCTTCAACCGGCGCAGGAAGTCGCTGTTCGCCGGGCTCGAGATCGCGGTCCAGCTCTCGCCTTCGATCCGCTCATCGACTTCGCCGATCGCGAGCTCGGCGGTCTCGAACACCTTGCGCGCGTGTTCCTGCAGGATCGCCGCGGTGCGCTCGATCGCGTCGTGGCCTTCCCGCAGCACGTCGGCGTAGTTCTGCCAGGCGGCCGCGGCGAACAGCGCCGCCGGCACGATCAGCGCGGCGGCCAGCACCGCGTGGTGCAGCCGAACCGAACTTGCCACCTCCGACCCAGCATCGGCGCCGGCCATGCACCTGTCCTACATTGCTCCGCGCCCGGCTATGCACCGTCGCGGCTTAAGGAACAACATCGGTGTCCGCCGCAGCAAGCAAACGCAGCTCGACCGCGACGCCCGGCTTGAATCCGGGCCACGGCCCAGCTTAGCTTCAGGGGCCGCAACGTTCCTGCCCGTGCGTCGCGTTGCGCCTCGAGGAGTGGTTCCGATGACGTCCGAAACCTTTGTCCTGCTCAGCGGCACCCTGACGTTCGGCGCGCCGCTGGTGCTTGCCGTCCACGAACTTTTCGCACTCCGGCGGCGCCCGCAGGATGACGGCTGGGACCGCCGCACCGTTGAACCGCCGCCGCCGCCGAAACCGTTGCCGGATTGCCTCATTCCGCGACCGATCACTCGGGTGCGCGAACTCGAGGACGCTTGAGCGCGTAGAAGCGGCGCCGCGTCCGTAATAAAGGATGCGCGTGCGAGCCGATGGCGGCGGGTGGTCCCCATCCGGCGAGCGTTCGGCCACGAGGTTTGTTGACGCGGGCGGTCCGCTTTGGAGTTGAGGTTGATCACAAGGCGGACGCTGTTGGCAACCGGGGCCGGTCTGGTCGGGGCTGGCGTATCGACGGCGAGCTACGCCTTCGCGATCGAGCCCGGCATCCGCCTGGTGGTCCAGGAATATGCCTTGTCGTTGCCGGGCTGGAGCCCGCGCCCGCCGATGACGATCTGCATGGTGGCCGACATCCATGCCGGCGAGCCCTGGATGTCGCTCGACCGCGTCCAGCGTATCGTGGCTGCGGCGAACGAGCTCAAGCCTGACCTGCACGTCGTGCTTGGTGACTTGCCGGCGCACTACCGGCTGGTGCGGCGGCGTGTGCCGATGGCCGACGTGGCGGCGGCGCTGGCGCGGCTCGACGCGCCGCTGGGGCGATTCGCCATCCTCGGCAACCATGATTGGTGGGACGATTGGGACGCGCAGCGGACCAAGGAAGCGCCGGCCATCCACCGCCTGCTCGAACAGGCCGGCACCCCGGTGCTGGCCAACCGCGCGGTGACGCTGCCGCACGGGGATGGCGTGTGGCTGCTCGGCACCGACAGTTCCGAGGCGTTCGGACGGCATCGCCGGGGCGCGGACAACCTGCCGCTGGCGCTGGCGCCGCTGGCCGCCGACGACCGGCCGGCGATCCTGTTGGCGCACGAGCCCGACCAGTTCGACGCCGTGCCGGACCGCGTTGCCCTCACCTTGTCGGGCCACACGCATGGCGGGCAGGTGCGCGTGCTGGGCTACTCCCCGATCGTGTCCTCGCGTTGGGGGAATCGTTACGCGTACGGGGTGGTGCAGCGGTCGAACCGCCGCATGATCGTGTCGGGCGGCCTGGGCTGCAGCAAGCTCCCCGTCCGGATCGGCGTTCCGCCTGAGTTAACGGTCGTCAAACTCACCTGACAATTCCGAACGGATGAGACTCGGAGGGAGGCCGTCGGCGCGCTTGAATGGGCCGCGGCCACCTCTTATGTTGCACTGCAACACGACTACGGAAACGTCCTGCCCGACCACATCGCCGGCCTTCCGCCGGCCAACAGGGATCAGGATAGATGACATCGTTCGAAACCATCGGCCACGCTACGCTGCAGCTGTACGACGCGGAACTCGTGCTCGCCCGGCGCTTGCGGAACGGGCTCCGCGCGCTGCTACGGACCGGACCCGACGAAGACAGCTTGTCAGGCGCGAGCTTCTCGGAACTCGAGCCGGACCTCGCCAAGGAAAGGCGTCCCCGCTAGGCGCCGCTTCACGGCCGGAGCGCCGTCCGCTCAGCGCTGCATGCGCATGATTTGCTCCATCGGCATCATGTTGTGGTTCATGTGATCCATGATCCACAACGAGCCGCCGATCAGCAGGAATACGATCAGCACGCCGAACGCGAGCGCCATGACGTTGTTGGTGCTGTCCGGGCCGCTCGTGATGTGCAGGAAGAACACGAGGTGGACGCCCATCTGCGCCACCGCCAGCACGCAGAGCGCGACCGGAATGCTCGGCGCCCACACCCAATCCGTGCCGGCGACCACGAACGACACGATCGTCAGCAGCACCGCGAAGCCTAGCCCGACCAGGTAACCGAGATAACCTTCGGCATGATCATCGCTGCCGCCGTGCTCGTCACCGGGCGCGCGGTCGGCGGGATGCGGGTCGACCCGTTCGCTCATGTGCCGGCTCCGATCAAGTACACGATGGTGAACAACGCCACCCAGATGATGTCCAGCGCGTGCCAGAACAGGCTAAAGCACAGCACGCGGCGCATGATGTCGTCGCGGAAACCCTTGGCGAACACCTGCGCCATCATCGTCAGCAGCCACAGCATGCCGATGCTGACGTGCAGCCCATGGCAGCCGACCAGCGCGAAAAACGCCGACAGGAAGCCGGAACGCTGCGGCCCGGCGCCCTGTTCGACCAGACCCACGAACTCCCTCACTTCGAGCAGCAGGAACAGCGCCCCAAGCGCGCAGGTCAGCGCCATGGCCGCCTGGAACCACAAGGCTTGGCGTCGCTGCGCGGCGATGCTGGCGACGCCGCAGGTGAAGCTCGAGGCGAGCAGGCAAGCCGTCTCGATGGCGACGTTGCGGAGATCGAACAGGTCCTTGCCCGACGGCCCGCCGGCGGTGGCGCTGAGCTGCACCACGTAGGCGGCGAAGAACGCCGCGAACATGATGATGTCGCTGAGCAGGAAGATCCAAAACCCGTAGCCGGCAATGATGCGCTTGGACGCCGGGCCGCGCTCGCCGTGCTCGGCGTGCTGCTGGTGGCCATGCCCGCGATGGCCCATCCGGTACGGATCGGCCTTGCCCATCGTGGGCTGCAGCGTTCCGCTCATGCTGCGGTCGCCCGCAACCGCTCCAACGCTTCCTGGCGCGACTTGCGGTTGGCCCTGGCGATACGGGCGACCTCCTCCCAGGGGATCACCTCCTCGGTGCGGTCGCGCCACGCGAACACCACGAAAGTGGCAAACGCGCCCACCCCGCCCGCAGCAACCATCCACCAGATCTGCCAGATCAGCGCAAACCCCATGACGGTCGCAAAGAAGGCGCAGACGAAACCCGTCGCACTGTTGCGCGGTACCTCGATCGCCTCGTATTCGGGCTCCTCGCGCAGCCGCAGTTGCTCACGGGCGCGCTCCTTGATGCCCCAGTACGGCTCCTCGCCATCAACCTGCGGCAGGATGGCGAAGTTGAACGCGGGCGGCGGGGAAGCGGTGGACCACTCCAGCGAACGCCCGTCCCAGGGATCGCCGAACTCGTCCCGCAGCGACTCCCGCTGCCGGATGCTGACCACGAGCTGCGCGATCTGCAGCACGATCCCGGCCAGGATCACCGCGGCGCCCACGCCCGCGATCAGCAGCCATGGCCGCCACTCCGGGTTTTCGTAGTGCTGCATGCGCCGGGTCATGCCCATCAGCCCGACCACGTAAAGCGGCATGAACGCCAGATAGAAGCCAACCAGCCAGCACCAGAACGACGCGCGACCCAGCCCATCATGCAGCCTGAAGCCGAGCGCTTTGGGGAACCAGTAATTGTAGCCGGCGAATGCCCCGAACAGCACGCCGCCGATGATGACGTTGTGGAAATGCGCCACCAGGAACAGCGAGTTGTGCAGCACGAAGTCGGCCGGCGGCACCGCCAGCAGCACACCCGTCATGCCGCCGATCACGAACGTCACCATGAAGCCGATTGCGAACAGCATCGGCGTCGAATAGGTGACCCGGCCGCCGTACATCGTGAACAGCCAGTTGAACACCTTCACCCCGGTCGGCACCGCGATGATCATCGACATGATGCCGAAGATGGCGTTGACGTCGCCGCCGGCGCCCATGGTGAAGAAGTGGTGCAGCCAGACGGTGAAGGCGAGCACGAAGATCACCATCGTCGCCAGCACCATCGAGCGATAGCCGAACAGCGGCTTGCGCGAGAAGGTGGAGACCACCTCGGAGAAGATGCCGAACGCCGGCAGGATCAGGATGTAGACCTCCGGGTGGCCCCACGCCCAGATCAGGTTCATGAACATCATGACGTTGCCGCCGCCGTCGGCGGTGAAGAAGTGGAAACCGAGATAGCGGTCGAGCGACAGCATCGCGAGCGTCGCCGTCAGGATCGGGAACGAACCGACGATCAGCAGGCTCGATGCGAGCGAGGTCCAGCAGAACATCGGCATGCGCAGGTAGGTCATGCCCGGCGCGTGCATTTTCAGAATCGTGGTAACGAAATTGACCCCGGTCAGCAGGGTGCCGACGCCGGAAATCTGCAATGCCCATAGGTAGTAGTCGACCCCGACGCCGGGCGAGTAGGCGAGCTCGGACAATGGCGGGTAAGGCAGCCAGCCGGTGCGGGCGAACTCGCCGACCACAAGCGACAGGTTCACCAGCAGCGCCCCGGTGGCCGTCAGCCAGAAGCTGACGGAGTTCAGCGTCGGGAACGCCACGTCGCGCACGCCCAGCTGCAGCGGGACGACGAAGTTCATCAGCCCGATCATGAACGGCATGGCGACGAAGAAGATCATCAGCGTGCCGTGGGCCGAGAAAATCTGATTGTAGTGCTCGGGCGGCAGATAGCCGTCCGATTGGAACGCAACCGCCTGCTGCGTCCGCATCATGATCGCATCGGTGAAGCCGCGCAGCAGCATCACTAGGGCCAGCAAGCAATACATGATGCCGACCCGCTTGTGGTCGACGCTCGTGATCCATTCCCGCCAAAGGAACGGCAGGTAGCCTTTCACCACGATCCAGCCGAGCGTGCCGGCGAGCACGACCCCGACCATGGCCGCGGCAATCAGAGGAATGGGTTGGTCGAACGGGATGGCCGACCAGGTAAGCTTGCCCAGCATCTACTGCTCCGTCCGGTTCGAGACGTCGATCTTGGGATAACCCGCCTGCGGGCCTGGCGCCGGCGGGATCTGCTGCGTGACGACCTGCTCGAACAACGCCGGGTCCGCATCACGATAGGTGAACGGCGCCACCTTGATGCTCTGCTTGGCAAGCTCGTCATAGGCCTTGCGGTCCAGCGTCGCTCCACCGCCGCGGGTTTGCGCGACCCAGGCGTCGAACTCCGGCTGGGTCACCGCGTGCACGTCGAAGGTCATGTCGGAGAAGCCGTCGCCGCTGAAATGGGACGAGATGCCGGCGAAGGTGCCGGGCCGGTCGGCGATCAGGTTCAGCTGCGACGACATGCCGCTCATGGCGTAGATTTGGCTGCCGAGTTGCGGCACGAAGAATCCGTTCATCACGCTCGCTGAGGTCAGGGTGAAATGGACGGGCACGTTGGCCGGCAGCATGAGCTGGTTGACCGCCGCCACATGCTGGTCCGGGTAGATGAACAGCCATTTCCAGTCGAGCGAGACCACTTGCACGTCGAGCGGCTTGGCCTCCGACGCCAGCGGCTTGGCCGGGTCGAGCTCATGCGAGCTGATCCAGGTCACGCCGCCCAGCAGCATGACCGTCAGCGCCGGCACGCCCCACACGACGAGCTCGATCTGGCCGGAGTAAGTCCAGTCCGGCAGGTATTTCGCCCGCGCGTTGTCGGCCCGGAACCACCAGGCAAAGGCAAGTGTGGCGACGATCGTGGGTACGACGATGGCCAGCATGATCGCCAGGGAGTCGATCAGGATCTGCCGCTCGGCAACCCCTACCATCCCTTGCGGGTCCAGCACGCCACGGCTGCAGCCCGTGAGCAGCACGGGGAGCAGCGCGACCCAAAGGCCGAATACGGCCCGGCGGCCCCGATGGAGCCCTCCCGGGCCGCCGCGACCCCGGCAGGGTCGGATCGACGCGTGATTGTGTGACAAGCAAAGCTCCTTGCATCGATCGGACGCGTCTATGGCGGAAGCTTGCCACGACCGCCATCCAGACAAGACCCGCAGGCGCAGAGGATCGCCGTCAGTTGATCGGCGTCGCCAAATCGTAAAGCTTCAGTCGAGCCGCCCCGGCGCCAGCGCAGCGAGCCGGGGCGACCGGTCAAGAGTGGTGGTGGACATACCTGAAGATGTCGGCAAACGCCTGCAGCGAGATCGGCAGCACGAGCGCCCCGAACGCCACGGCGATGATAAGGAGGCAGACCGCGTTGTCGGACGGCTTGGCCGGATCTGGCTGCGGTCGCCGATCGGAGAAGTCGGTTCCATCGAATGGCATCGGGACGTCCTCGCTGACGCCCTACGATATCGACGCATGGCCGGCGCCTGCAATGCCGGCGCGCGAAGCCGATGCGGCGGCGGCGGCGTCAGATCCAGTGCGCCGGCACCCACACCCAGTTCCGGCCCTCGCCTCGCCACTGGCCGTCCTGCCACACGATGCCGTGGCCGGCGCTGCGGACCCATTCGCCGGGAACCCACACGTAAGCCGTTCCGGTCCAGTCATAATGACCGGGCTGCCAAGTCACCGACTCGTCCGCAGCGGGCGGAAGCGGGATCCGCTCCGTCGGCAGCGGCGGTTTGGGAGGATGGCCGGTCGTCACGGGTGTACAGGCGACAGTTAAGCACTGAATAACTGCAAAGAAAACCACAACAGGCCGCACGCCGGTCTCCCCGTTCATGACCGTATCATGCCGATGCTTCGACGGATCATCAACAACACATCGAGGACGGCTCAGCTACGCTCGAGCACGTGGGGCGGCGGACGCCGCGCCGGCGACACCCGCCAGGCCGCGCCCCGTTTAGCGCTGCACTTGGGTCACGTGGGCCAGCGCGTTACGCATGCCGGCTTCGGCGATCTGCTTCATCGCCTCGTTCGGCGCCTGGTCGGCCGACATGCGATACCAGCGGATCGCTTCCGACTGGTCCACCGGCACGCCGAGGCCGTGCTCGTAGCAATACGCGAGGTCGTACTGCGCCAGCGGGTTGCCCTGCAGGGCGGCTTGGCGGAACAACACCGCCGCCTCGCTGGCCGACGCGGGGTCGCGCGACAGCAGCGCCCGCTGCGCTTGCTGAAAGGCGGCCATCCCGGTCTCGTCGTGCCGCGCGACGCCGGGCTGCCGACGCGCCTCCCCGGCATAGGGCTCGCCGAGCCGCCGCAGCTTCATGCGCGCGGCGTCGACGCCATGCCCGGCCGCCGCGCGATACAGCCGCACGGCTTGGTTCCGGTCGGCCGGAATGCCGGCGCCGGTTTCCCGCATCATCGCGAGGTTGTACTCGGCCCGGCCGAACCCCTTGGCGGCCGCCTTGCCATACCATTCTGCCGCCCGCGACGGGTCGGCCGGCGCGCCGCGGCCCGCATCGTACATCACCGCCGTGTCGAACATGCCGACAACGTTGCCCCCCGCCGCAGCGCGCTTGTACCAGTCCAGGGCTTGGCCGAAATCCTGCGCCACGCCGAACCCGGTGTCGTTCAGGGCACCGAGATACAGCGCCGCGTCCGCGTCACCGCCCGCCGCCGCGTCGCGCCAGGCTTGCACCGCCTCGGCAAAACGCCCGGCCTGGAACTGCGCCAAGCCCGCCGCGGTGTCGGCCCAGGCTGGCGCCGCCAAACCTCCGATCGCGGCGGCAGCGATGCAGGCCGGCAGCGCAACCGACCGCAACAGCCTCATCACGCGCTCTTGCGCGCGGCAATGCAAACTTCCGCTGTCGCAACCGTTGGCGAACAATCGTCTCGCAATCAGTTTCATCGGCCCCGCACCTTCCAATCGTCCATGCCCGCTTCTCCCTCGTCGCGTTCCAGGCCGCATGCCAGGCGGCCGGTCGGTCGAGGACGCACCATCAACAACTCGCCACGGAGGAACACTACAGATGCAGCCTTCACGACCACTTGCAGTTCTCGCGGCCGTGGTCGCCCTGTCCGCCTGCGCGCAGCGGCCGCCGCCGGCGGCCGAGCCGCCCTTGGCGACCCAGCCGAGCGTCGGGCAGGAGATCGGCGCCGTCGCCCAGAACAAGGTGGAGATCACCTTCGCCTCAGGTTCGGCGACGCTGACCCCCGCCGCCGACAGCCAGCTCGATGTGGCTGCCCGGCTGTTCCGGGATGTGAACCCGGTTGCGATGTTTTCGATCGGCTATACCGATCCGGTCGGCGACGAGTTCCAGAACATCCTCCTGTCCGCGCGCCGTGCGCAGGCGGTCAAGCGGGGCCTGGTCGCCCGCGGCATCCCGCCGGATCGCGTCCGGTTGCAGGCGCTCGGGTCGTCGGACCCGGTCAACGCCTCGAACCCGACCGCGCCGGAGAACCGCCGCGTGGCGGTGCAGTGGCGCGTATTGTGAACCGCTGACCGGACTCGCATCCGGCTCGTCTGGCCCGGGCCGATCCTACGGCTTGCGCCAGCCGTCCGGCGGCGTCGGGAACACCACCACGACGCCGGGGCGGATCGGATGCGGGTTGGCTTTCTCCAGGTCACGAAACGGCGGCGGCCTCGAACCTTCGTAAACCGACCGATACAGCCGCTGCAGGGTGTCGCCATCACGCGCCACCAGCAGCAGCCCCGGCCCGCCGAGCGTCGCGCCCGGCAACTCGGCACGCGGCGCCGGCGCCAGCATCGGCTCGACCGGCAGCGGCTCCAGGACCGGAGTGGGGATAAGATCCGGCGGCGCGTCGGCTGGACCGGGAGCCGGCGGCTCCGCCGTGGCGGTCGGGCGCAGGTCGACCGGCGGACGACGGCCGGCATCGGACGGCGCCATCACGAACACCGCGACCGACCCGGCGATCACCAAGGCCGCCACCGCCATGGCTGCTTGCGACAGCCGGTCGATGCCGCCGCCCTGCCGCCGCGGCTCGGCCGGCCGGCCGGCCGGCAGTGCCGTGTCGTTGGCCGGGTCCAGCGTGAACGCGGGAAAATGCAGCAGCCGCTCCGCCCGGACCGACACCAGGCGCTGCAGCAAATCCGGCGTGCCCGACAGCAGCAAGCCGGCGCCCCCGGCCACGAGCTGCGGCCCGGCAGCCAGCCCGTTCAACGTCCGCAGCGCCGCGACCGACAGGAGATGCGCCTCCTCGACCAAAATCAGCCGCCGGTTCGCCGGGGCGGCGGCACGCGGGCGCGCGGCGGCTTCGATCTCCCGCGGCCCCGCGGCGGCACCGAGCCGGACGACGGCCACGCCCAGGCCCGGCAGCGCGGCGATGGCCCGGCTCAGCAGCGCCGACTTGCCGCCGGTCGGCTCGCTGACCACGCACAAGCCGCCGCGGCCGGTCAAGGCCGCTGCCAGCGCCCGGTCGAACGCCTCGGTGTCATCGAACAGGGTGCTGCCTCCCGCGGTCACCGCACCCGTCATACGTAGCGCGTCGCGCGCCCGGCGCGACCACGATCAATGCATTGTCATGTCGAAAGCGGATCGTGGTCACCGCACCCGGAAATTCTCGGACTCGGCCGGCGCCGGCTCGACGACGACGGCCGGCAGCGGCGGGTCCGCCGGCAACCCCAGCGCCGGCCGCAGCTCCTCCCGCGCCACCGCGTCGATCTCGGCGGGCCGCTGCAGTGCCGCCGCGGCCAGGACGGCGGCGGCGGAATAGCCGGCTGCGGTGTCGCTCGGGAAGTGCAAGCCGCAGATCTCCCGCGCATGGGCATAGCGGTCGGCCCGGGCCCATAATGCGTCCCGGCGCTCCGGCAGCATGCGGCCCAGGACCGCCGCGTAGAACGCGCCCAGCACGGCATGGCCATTCGGGTAGGACGCCGTGGCCGGCACCGGCAAGCAGGGCACCAGATCCGGCGCGACCCGGCTTGGCCGTGCCCGCGCCCAGTGATCCTTGGCCCGGTTCATCGCCGCCGTCGCCTCCTCGGCCAGGCGGGCGAACAAGTCCTCCGTGCGGCGCAGCCGGCGTCCGTCGAAGCCAGGGCCGAGCACTTCGCGGAACAGGAACACCGTCTCGTCCACGTCGGCTCGCGCCGCGGCCGCCTCCGCCTCGGTGCGTGACGCCTGCCGCGCCCGCAACGCGGCCACATCCGGCCCGGCGTCGCCCGGCGGGGGCGGGATCAGCGTCACCAGATCGACCTCGGCCGCCCGCGCCGGGGCGGCCAGCAGCAGCACCGCGAGCGCCGCCGCACCGAGCACCCGCCGCACCTCGGCACGGAGCGCCGGCAGCACATCGGTCACGAACCACGGGTTCTTGCGCTCCCAGATGCCGGTGCGCCAACTCGGGTGCGGCAAAGGAAAGTAGCGCGGCAGGTAACGGCGGAAGTCGCGCACCCGGTCGGTCATGCGGCCGCGCCCCAGCGCATCCTCCTGAGCGTAGCTGCCGACCAGCAGGGTCAGGCGGAGCTGCGGCATCGCCCGCAGCAAGCGGTCGCGCCAGCGCGGCGCGCATTCCGGGCGCGGCGGCAGATCGCCGCCTTGGGGGAAGCGGCCGGGGTAGCAGAGCCCCATCGGCAGGATGGCGATCCGCGCCACGTCGTAGAACTCGTCCGGCGTCATGCCGAGCCATTCACGCAGCCGCACCCCGCTCGCATCGGTCCACGGCGTGCCGCTGGCATGCACCTTCGTGCCGGGCGCCTGGCTCGCGATCAGGATCGCGGCCGTCGTGCTGACGCGTAGAATGGGGCGCGGCCCGAGCGGCAGGTTGGTGCAGAAGGTGCAGGCTCGCACCTCGGCCGCAAGCGCGTCGATGTTTAGCGGGGGCCCGGCAGTTCGTTCTGCGCCGCCCGCGCCGCCGGGTTGCCGGTCAGCTCGTACTCCACCTCGGGACAATAGACGGCTTGCTCCTTGCCTAGCTGCGAGCTGAACAGCGTGAAATGCTCCACCGTCATCGGCGTGCCACGGAACAGATTGTGCGATTGCACCCACGCCGCAACCTTCGCCTCCGGCACGCCGTCGCCGCGGGCGCCCTCCAGCCGGGCCATGGTGACGTGCGGAACGTAACGCCGCCGCTCACCCTCGACGCCCGCGCCCTGCAGCGCCCGCTCCACCTTGGCTTGCAGGTGCTCCAGGGCGGCGTTGCGCTCCACCCCGATCCACAATGAGCTGACCCGCCCGCCCTTGGCGAACGCGCCCACCCCGGCGAGTTGCAACGAAAAGCCGGGCGCCCGGATGTTGGCGAGCGCCTGGTCCACCTCCTCCGCCCGCCAGCGCGGCAGCTCGCCGATGAAGCGCAAGGTGATGTGGTAGTTCTCCGGCGGCACCCAGCGCACACCCGGCAAGCCGCCGGCCAGGAACGATAGCCGGGTCCGCATCGACGACGGCAGGTCGAGCGCCACGAACAGCCGCATCAGGGAGCCATCCTCGAACGAGCCTCGGTCACCAGCTTCTCCATCGCCGGCAGCAGGCGAGCGACCTCCCGCTTTACGCCGGCCGGATTGGGATGGATATGGTCGGCTTGGTTCAACGCCGGGTCGCCGGCCACGCCTTCGAGGAAGAACGGGTCGAAGATCAGCCCGGGTCGCGCCCCGAGCCGGGCGAACACCGATCGGAAGGCGTCGCTGTAGTCGGCGCCGAGGTTGGGCGGCGCTTCCATCCCGGACAGCAGCACGGGGATGTTCTTTCCCGCCAGCGCGTCGAGGATGGCGGCGAGGTTGGCTTCGGTGCCGGCCGGGTCGAGCCCGCGCAGCCCATCGTTGCCGCCCAATTCGACCAGCGCCGCGTCGGCCCCGTCGCCAAGCGCCCAATCGAGCCGCGCCCGCCCGCCCGCGGTGGTGTCGCCCGACACCGCGGCGTCTACCAGCACAACGTCCTGCCCCCGCGCCCGCAGCGCCGCCTGCATCTGCGCCTGGAACCCGTCCGGCTGCGCCAAGCCATAGCCGGCCGCGAGGCTGTCGCCCAGCACCAGCACGCGCACCGGCCGCGCCCAGGCCGGGGCCGCCAGCAGCAGGAACAGGAGCGCCAGGCGCACGGCGCCGTTGGTGCGCCGCGATCGCGCGCCATATGGGGCCATCATGGACATTGCACCCGCCCCCCGAGAAGCGCCCCTCGACCGCGCGCTCCGTTCCGAAGCCGCCGCGATCGTCGAGGTGCGTAACCTGCGCCTGACGGTGCCCTCCGCGGCGGGACCGGTCAACATTCTGGCCGGCATCGACCTCGACGTCGGCGAGGGCGAGGCGGTCGGCATCGTCGGCCCGTCCGGCTCCGGCAAGACCAGCTTGCTGATGGTGCTGGCCGGGCTCGAGGCGGCGACGTCGGGCACGGTACGCGTGGCGGGGCAGGACATCACTGGCCTCAATGAGGATGCGCTGGCCCGGTTCCGCCGCGGCACCGTCGGCATCGTGTTCCAGGCGTTCCACCTGATCCCGACCATGACCGCGCTGGAAAATGTCAGCGTGCCGCTCGAGTTGGCCGGTGCCACCGACGCCGGGGCGCGAGCGGCCGAGTCGCTGCGTGCGGTCGGGCTCGGGCACCGGCTGACCCATCTGCCCGGCCAGCTTTCCGGCGGCGAGCAGCAGCGGGTAGCGCTGGCCCGCGCCTTCGCCCCTCGCCCGCGGCTGCTGCTGGCCGACGAGCCGACCGGCAACCTCGACGCGGCCACCGGCCACATGGTGATGGACCTGCTGTTCGGGCTGCGCGAAAGCCACGGCACGACACTGCTGCTGATCACCCATGACCCGGCGCTTGCGGAGCGCTGCGGCCGCCAAGTGCGGATCGCCGACGGGCGCGTGGCAGACTCGGCCCGGGCCGAGGCCGGGGCGGGCGCGTGATCGCCTGGACGCTCGCGCGCCGCGAGTTGCGCGGCGGCGTGCGCGGCTTGCGCATCGTGCTCGCCTGCTTGGCGCTGGGCGTTGCCGCGATCGCCGCCGTCGGCACGCTGCGCGCGGGCATCGAGCGCGGCTTGGCCGAGAACGGCCGCTCCATGCTAGGCGGCGACCTGGAGGTGCAGTCGGGCGCCCAGCCGCTGCCGGACGCGCTTCGTACCTGGTTCGCCGCGCGCGGCGCGACCGCCTCCGACGTCGTGCAGATGCGCTCCATGCTGGTGGCGGCGAGCGGCGAGCGGCAGTTGGTCGAGCTGAAAGCGGTCGATGCTGCCTACCCGCTGGTGGGGGAAGCGACGCTCGACCCGGCCGGGGCGCTGCAGCCGGCGCTGGCCGACGCCGGGCTGGTGGCCGAACCGATCGTGCTGGACCGGCTCGGCGTCAAGCCCGGCGACCGCGTCCGGGTCGGCAATGCCAGCCTTACGGTCCGGGCCGCGCTGACCACCGAACCCGACCGGGTCGCGACCCCCGCCCTGCTGGCGCCGCGGGCGATGATCGCCCTGGCCGGCCTGCCGGCCACCGAGCTGGTCAAGCCCGGTTCGCTGCTGAACTACGACCTGCGCGTCACCCTGCCCCCGGGGGACAGCCCGGCGGCGACCGCCGACGCCTTGCGCCAGGCGTTTCCGGACCAGGGGTGGCGCATCCGGCTGGCCGGCGACGCGTCACCAGGGATCGCCCGCTTTGTCGAGCAGACCAGCCTGTTCCTGACCCTCGTCGGCTTGACCGCCTTGCTGGTGGGCGGGATCGGCGTTGCCACCGGCGTGCGCGCCTGGCTCGAAGCGCGCGCCCGGTCCATCGCCACCCTACGCTGCCTCGGTGCGCCGACCCGCACGGTGTTCGCGACCTACCTGATCCAGGTGGCCGTGCTGTGCGGCGCCGGCGTCGTGGCGGGCGTGGTGGCCGGCACCGCGCTGACCTGGGCGGGGATCGCCGCGTTCGGTTCCGCACTGCCGATCCCAGCCGAGTTCGGCCTCTACCCGGCACCGTTGCTGCTGGCGGCCGCCTACGGGCTGTTGGTTGCGGCCGCGTTCGCGCTGTGGCCGTTGGCGCGGGCGGCGCAGATCCCCGGGGCGGCACTGTTCCGCGACACGGTGGCGCCGCGCGACACCAAGCCCCAGCCGTTGGTCCTGCTGCTCAATGTCGCGATCGTCGCGGCGCTGGTCGGGTTGCTGGTTGCGGCCTCGCCGGACCGTGCCTTCGCGCTCTGGTTCTGCGGCGCTGCCGCCGGGACGCTGCTGCTGTTCCGCGCCGGCGGCGGCGCGCTGATGGCGGCGGCGCGGCGGGCGCCGCACCTGCGCGCACCCTGGGCCCGGCTCGGCCTGGCGAACCTGCACCGCCCCGGCGCCGCAACGCCGCTGATGCTGGTCTCGCTCGGCCTCGGCCTCTCCACCCTGGCCGCGGTGGCGCTGATCCAGGGCAACATCCGCAACCAGGTGCTGGCCCAGCTTCCGGCTGCCGCCCCCACCTTCTTCTTCATCGACATCCAGAACGATCAGATGGACCGCTTCCGCTCCATCCTCGGGCAGCACGGGGTGGACGACCTGTCCGAGGTTCCCAGCCTGCGTGCGCGTTTGGTGGCGGTGAACGGCGTCCCGGCCGACCAGGTCAAGGCGACCCCGGACACGCAATGGGCGCTGCGCGGTGACCGCGGCCTGACCTACAGCCGCACGATCCCGGACGGCTCGCGCCTGACTGCCGGACAATGGTGGCCGGCCGACTACGACGGCCCGCCGCTCGTCAGCTTCGACGCCGGCTTGGCGCACGGCTGGGGCGTGGGCGTCGGCGACACTCTCCGCGTGGACGTGCTTGGGCGTGACATCGATCTCAAGATCGCCAGCCTGCGTGACATCGCCTGGCGTTCGCTCAGTCTTAACTTCACCTTGGTGGCCTCGCCCGGCTTGCTCGAGCACGCGCCGCACACGCACATCGCCACCATCCGCACCACCCCCGCGGAGGAAGCGCCGGTGCTGCGCGCGGTCACCGACGCGTTGCCGAACGTGTCCGGCATCCGCGTCGCCGACGTGTTGGGTGCGGTGGCGGCGCTGGTGGGCAAGCTTGCCGCGGCGCTCGCTGCCACCGGTACCGTCACCCTGGCGGCCGGCGCCCTGGTCCTGATCGGCGCCGTCGCCGCCGGGCAGCGCCGGCGGACTGCGGACGCCGTGGTGCTGAAGGCCATCGGCGCCACCGCCGGGCAGATCCGGGCGGCTTGGCTGACGGAGTTCGGCGTGATCGGCTTGGCGGCCGGCGCAATTGCGGCCCTGGTCGGCACGCTGGCGAGCTGGGGCGTGGTGCGCTTCGTGATGCACGCCGATTGGGTGTTCCTGCCCGGCATCTTGTTCGCCACCATCGGCGGCTGCACGGTCGCCATGCTCGGCTTCGGCTACGCCGGCACCTCGGCGGCGCTGCGGGCGCGGGCAGCGCCGCTGTTGCGTAACGAGTGATTCATGAAATGCATTTCACTTTAACCCGGCCGCGCCCCGGATCGATTTCTCTTGATCCAGAATTGCTTGTAGCCAACATACCACACAAGCCGGCATCCCGCCGGCGTCTTTGAGGGAACCACGGACAATGGCTTTCGTCCCCGACTATCGGACCTACGCGCCCGGTGCAGCCGCGGACGGCGCGGTACTCGACACCGGGCTCCGCTCCTACATGCTCCGGGTCTACAACTGGATGACCTCGGGCCTTCTGCTGACGGGAATCGTCGTGTACGGCATTGCCAACACCGCCTTGATCGAGCTGTTCTACCAGCGCGTGGCCACTCCCCGCGGCCTGGCGATCCAGCCGACCATCCTCGGCTACGCCGCCATCTTCGCGCCGCTCGCCTTCACGATGGTGCTGAGCTTTGGCGTCAACAAGCTGTCGAAGACCGCCGTGCAGGGCTTGTTCTGGGCGTTCGCCGCCACGATGGGCGCTTCGCTCGCGAACATCTTCCTGATCTACAGCGGCGCTTCGATCGCCCGCGTGTTCTTCATCACGGCGGCGACCTTCGGCGCCATGAGCCTCTATGGCTACACGACCAAGTCGGACCTGAGCCGGATGGGCAGCTTCCTGATCATGGGCCTGATCGGCGTCGTGATCGCGAGCCTGGTGAACATGTTCATCGGCAGCACCGCGCTGCAATTCGCCATCAGCGTGATCGGCGTGCTGGTGTTCGTCGGCCTCACCGCCTACGACACGCAGCGGATCAAGGGCGACTACGTGCAGTACGCCTACGCCGAGGGCACGGCCGGAGCCGCGGTTCGCAGCGTGTATGATGCGTTGAGCCTGTATCTCAACTTCATCAACATGTTCATGCTGCTGCTGCAGTTGTTCGGCAACCGCTCCAGCAATAACTAACAGGCTTGGCTAAAAGAAAGGCCCCGGCGCGCAAGCACCGGGGCCTTTTTCGTGTCGGGTCGGGGCTACGTGGCCCCGGCGGGACTACTCCTCGGTTTCCTCGATCTCCGGCTCGGCGGCGGCACCGGTCTTGGTGATCGACTTCAGGTAGTCGGCCAGCTTCTGCGCGGCGGTCGCCTTGTCCGTCTGGTCCAGCGCGGCGAGCTCGGCCGCAAGGCGGTCCATCGCCGCCTCGTAGATCTGCCGCTCGGAAAAGCTCTGATCCGGCTGACCGGCGTTGCGATGCAGGTCGCGCACCACCTCGGCGATCGACATCGGGTCGCCCGAGTTGATCTTGGCGTCATACTCCTGGGCCCGGCGCGACCACATCGTGCGCTTGATGCGTGCCCGGCCCTTCAGCAGCGCCAGCGCCTCGTCGAACGTCTTGCGGGTCGCGAGCTTGCGCAGGCCCGCCGTGCGGGCCTTGGCGACCGGCACGCGCAGCGTCATCCGGTTCTCTTCGAACGTGATGTGGATCAGTTCGAGCTTGTGCCCGGCGATCTCCTCGGTGGCGATCCGCTCGACCTTGCCGACGCCATGGGTCGGGTAAACGACGTAGTCGCCTTCGACGAAGTTCTCCTTGGCCGCCATCGCGCGCGGCGCGATCTGCGGCCGGCCGTGCATGCCGGGCATGTGGCCCGGCATCTTCGTTTGCTGCCGCATGTTGGGGTCGTAGGCCGGCGGCTGCGGCTTGACCGGCTGCTCGGCCAGTTGCACGCCGACCGGCGGTTCGGCAGTCTCCAGCGTTACGGGGGGCGGCGCATTGGCGGCCACGGGCTTGGCAGCAGCGGTTGACTTGCTCGGCACGATGATCAGTTGCTCCTAGCCCGCTTGCTGCAGGCAGCTCGTCGAGATACGGGGATCGGTGAAACCTTCGGCAACGTCGCGCGGACGACCAGGGTTCACGCTTCCTGACTTGATCTCATAACAGCTTTTAGCCGAAATGTCACACCCGGCGGTAAACCGCCGGGGTGTTTCGAGTCGTCAACTTTTGCCGGGTGCCGGGTCGAATAACTCGTCCTTGCCAGGCTTGTCCTTCCACGCGTCGGCATCCTCGGGCGGCGTGCCCTTGCGGACGATGTTGGGCCACTCGATCGAGTAGATCCGGTTCCGTTCGGCCCAGGCGGCCGCCTTGTCGTCGCTGTCCGGCACGATGGCTTCGGCCGGGCACTCCGGCTCGCAAACGCCGCAGTCGATGCACTCGTCCGGATGAATAACCAGCATGTTGGCGCCGACATAGAAGCAGTCGACCGGACAAACCTCGACGCAATCCATATACTTGCACTTGATACAGTTCTCGGTGACCACGTAGGTCATCGGCTACTCCCAATCGATCGCCCACGCCCGGAGGCGAGCGGCATATGCCGTCGAATCAGCCGGGGCGCAAGGCAGGCCGGTCGGCGTCGCCGGGCTCCACGGCGGGCGCCTCGACCACCTCGTATAACAGGCGAGCTTCCGGCGCCGGACCGCGTCGCCGGGCCAAGGTCAGCACTCGCAGCACCAGCACGTCGCCGCGCAACGGCAAGGTGACCACGTCGCCCGGCCGGAGCCGCGCATGCGGCTTGTCGGTGGCCTGGCGGTTCAGGCGCACCAGGCCGCCTTCGACCAAACGGGCGCAATCGGCCCGTGCCTTCAGGAACCGTGCGCACCACAGCCACTTGTCCAGCCGCTGCCAGTCCCGATCCTCCTCGGCCACGCCGGTCAGCGCCGCAATGCGGCCAAGGCGGCGAATGGATTGTCGGGCCGCGGCGCCGGCGCCGGCCGCGCCTCGACCGGACGGGTGCGGCGCCGCGGCAGCATCATCGTCGGCGCCGGCGGTCCGAACTGCCCGGCGTCCAGCACGGCCGGCGGCGCCAACCGCACCCCGAGGCCGTGCAGCACCGCCGGCAACGCGGCCGCCGAGACCGCCAAACGCGATGCGAGGTCGGTCGGCACCACCGCCCGCTCGCGCCGTGTGGCAAAGGCCAGCTCGGCCATGACCCGTTCGGCGATATCCAGCCGCAGCATGACCGGCCCGGCGGCCACCCAGCCCATCGTGGCGGCAAAGCCGGGCGGCCAATCGGCTGGGGGCGGCATCGAGACGAGGCCGGGCGCCGGCAAGGCCGGGGTCGAGATGCCGTGCCGCAACGCCCACAACGCTGCCCGCCGCGCCGCCGCGCGCGGCTTCAGGGCCGCCGGCAGGAACAGCGCATAGCGCCCGGCCCGCACGCCGACCGCCTTCAGCGGCCCCCGCAACCCGGCCGGGATGTCGGCCTCGGTGGCGCCGGCCACAACGCCGCCCGCTTCCAGCACCCGGTGCATCGGCCCGCGCAAGGACGCCTGCTTCGACGCCGCCGCCTCGGCCAGGAACAACGGCGCTAGGTCCGCGGCCAGGCACGCCCGAAGCATCCGGTCCAGCCGGGCCCGCACCCGCTCCCGCATCGCTCCGTCCAGGTACTCGCTGTCCAGCACCTCGACCATCGGCTGCAGAAAGGACGGACCTGGCCGCAGCCGGCCGATCACCGCGCCCTCGAACAGCAGCCGGTGGTCCGGCCGCCACTCGAACGCCGCATCGGCAGCCGCCTCGACCGCCAGCACCCGGCTTGGGATCCACGCCCGCAGCGCCCGCCGCGCCGCACGCAGCACTACCCGCTTCTCCGGGCCTTCCGCCACCGGGTCGGGCACGAATTGGAACCCTTCCACGTGCCCGACCGGATGTCCCTCGACCACCACCTCGTTGCGCGCCGTCACCGCGGACAGCAGCTCCTCCCCGTCACGCTCGTCGAGCCGGCGCAGCAGGTGCGCGGAGCGGCGGTCGACGAACCGCGCCGTGAGCCGCTCGTGCAGGGCGTCCGACAGCAGGTCCTCGACCTCGCGGGTGCGCGACTGCCATGCCGGCGCGTCCGCGACCCAATCGGTGCGGGCAGCGATGTAGGACCACACCCGCACCCCGGACAGGCGCTGCATCAGGGTGTCGATGTCGCCCTCGGTGCGCGCCAGACCGGCGATGCCGCTGTCCAGCCACTCGGTCGGCACCCGGCCATCGCGGGCCAGGTGCGTGAACACCCGGGCGCACAGCCTGGTATGGGTGTCGTCGGCCAGCTTGCGGAAATCTGGGATGCCGCATGTTTCCCACAGCAGCCGGACCAGACGCCGTCCACGCGCAAGGTCCCGCACCTCAGTTTCCCGCGCCAGCGCTTCCAGCGTCTCGAGGTCGGTGGCGTCGGGCCCGCGCACCAGCCCGGGAAGCACCGGCGGCGCCTGCAGGCTGGCCAGCAACGCGTCGATGCTGTCGAGCTCAAGGGCGGCGTTGCGCCAATAGAGCTGCTCGAGAGGTTCGAAATGGTGTCCTTCCACGGCACGGACCATCTCGTCGTCGAGCGGCGGACAGGTGGCCGTCGTGCCGAACGTGCCGTCGCGCATGCCGCGGCCGGCGCGGCCGGCGATCTGCGCCACCTCGGACGGCGACAGCCGCCGCGGCCGCCGTCCGTCGAATTTCGACAGGTTGGCGAAGGCCACGTGGTCGACGTCCATGTTGAGCCCCATCCCGATCGCATCGGTGGCGACCAGGAAGTCGACCTCCTTGTCCTGATAAAGCTTCACCTGGGCATTCCGGGTGCGCGGGCTGAGCCGGCCCATCACCACCGCGCAGCCGCCGCGCCGGCGGCGGATCAGCTCGGCGATCGCGTAAACCTCGGCGGCGCTGAACGCCACCACAGCGCTCCGCGGCGGCAGCCGCACCAGCTTGGCCGGCCCGGCATAAGTCAGCTGCGACAGGCGCGGCCGGGTCTCGACCTCGGCCTGCGGCACGAGTTGGTGCAGCAGCGGGCGGATCGTTTCCGCCCCCAGGAACATCGTCTCGACCAGGCCGCGGGCATGGAGCAGCCGTTCGGTGAACACATGTCCGCGATCCGGATCGGCGCAAAGCTGGATCTCGTCTACCGCCACGAACTCGGCTGGATAGTCGAGCGGCATCGCTTCGACGGTGCAGGAGAACCAGCGCGCGCCCGCCGGCACGATCTTTTCTTCGCCGGTGATAAGGGCAACGTTACGGATTCCCTTGCGCGCCACCATCCGGTCGTAATTTTCGCGCGCCAGCAACCGGAGCGGGAAGCCGATCATGCCGGATGAATGCGCAAGCATGCGCTCCATCGCGAGATGTGTCTTGCCGGTGTTGGTGGGCCCGAGCACGGCCTTGACCCGGGTAGGTAAGCCCAGCATTCCCCCATGCTTGGACGGGCGGCGTGGTTTTGCAAGTGACCAAGCCTGAGCATCGGTTCCGCGCATTTCCCCTTGCGCAGGCCTACCGTGAAACGCAACAATGTTTTCGAAACGATCGGAACCAGTTTTGGCAACTCCTACAACGATGTTCGATCGTGAGCTGACGTGCTTCGCGGGACCCGGGGCGCAAGTGCTGCCCCTGCATTCGCTCCGGCCGGACGCCTTCGAGGCCGGGCTGGGGCGACTCGAGCCGGAGCAGGCCGGGTTTCTGCGGGCAGCCGGTTTCACCGCCGCTCCCGGGCAGATGATGCTGTTTCCCGGCCGGAGCGGGCTGGCTGGCGCCGTCCTGGGCTTGGGCGGCGACCGCTCGCCCTACGCCCATGGTGGCGTGCCGATGCTGCTGCCGGAGGGAACGTCGTGGCGAACTCGAGCCCGGTGACTTCGACCCGGCCGATGCAGTGCTGGGCTGGTGCCTCGGCGCCTATCAATTCACCGCGTTGTCGAAGCCCAAGCGCGGTCCGGCGCTGCTGGCCGGCGCGGACGGGCACCGGACCGCGCTCGACATGGCGCGGGCGACGTGGCTCGCGCGCGATCTGATCAACATGCCGGCCAATCTGCTGGGTCCGGCGGAACTGGCCGACGCGGCGCAGCAGTTGGCGGCGCGATTCGGCGCCGCGGCCACGCTGGCCGGCGGCGAAGAGCTCGAGCGGACTTATCCGACCGTTGCCGCGGTGGGGGCCGGGTCCGACCGCGCGCCGGTGGTCGCTCGATTCGAGTGGTCAGGCAGTGGCGCGGGCCCGGCGGCGCCCCTGGTCTCGCTGTGCGGCAAGGGCGTCGTTTTCGATTCCGGTGGATACGATCTGAAACCGAGCGCCGCGATGCTGCGTATGAAAAAGGACATGGGCGGCGCCGCGCTCATGCTTGCTTTGGCCGCCGCGATCATGAGTGCCGACCTGCCGCTGCGGCTGCAGGTGCGAATCGGCTGCGTTGAGAACATGGTGTCGGGCCGAGCAATGCGGCCGTTGGACGTGCTGCGGACACGAAAGGGGCTGACAGTGGAGATCGGCAACACCGACGCGGAAGGCCGGCTCGTCCTGTGCGACCTGCTGGACGAAGCGTGTGAAGCCAGTCCCGACTTGCTGATCGACGCTGCGACCCTGACCGGCGCGGCCCGAGTTGCGCTTGGGCCGGATCTTCCGGCCCTGTTTTGTTCCCACGACGCGACAGCCGAACGGGCTCTGGCTGCAGGCCGCGATCGGCACGATCCGTTGTGGCGGCTGCCATTACACTCTGGATATGAGAATTGGTTGGATAGTACCGCCGCCGACCTAAATAATACGGCGAGCAAGCCGATGGCTGGCGCAATCACCGCCGCGTTATTCCTTCAACGCTTTGTGACTGCGGACTTTCCGTGGTTGCACCTTGATACGTACGCCTGGAATGATCAGACACGTGCAGGCCGCCCCGAAGGCGGTGAGGCACTCGGTTTGCGCGCCCTGTTTGCGACGGTTGCAGGGTTACTTTCCTGTAATGGTGAAGGACGTGCGCGCTAACTTGAACGTCAAATGTCAAAACGAGGGGCTGCTTTGTTCGGCAGTCTCTGGCAATAATGCGAACCGCGGATCGATCGGTTAGGCTACCGAATTGATTCTCAGCCGGCGACCGACAGTCCCGTATATCTTGAAAGGATCTTTCAATGGCTACTGCTACCGCTACCGACCAGATGGTCGGCATGCTCCGCGACACCATCGTGTCGCTGGTTCGGCGCGACGGACCGGACCTTTCTGCGCGGCAGCTCGGCGTATTCCTGACGTGCTACCTGCAGGACGGCGCGCATACGGTTCGCGGCCTCGCGGCGGACCTCAACGTGTCCAAGCCGGCCATCACCCGCGCGCTCGACCGGCTCGGTGAGCTCGACCTCGCCCGCCGCAAGGTCGACCCGATGGATCGCCGCAGCGTCCTCGTGCAGCGCACCCTGAAGGGCCAAGCCTTCCTGCGCGATCTGCGCTCGATCATGTCCGAGGCCGGCGTCGCCGCCAAGAAGCCTGCCGCGACCGGCAACGTCGTCGAGCACGCTCCTCCGTCGCGTCGCGCCCGGGCGTAAGCTCGGCGTCTGGACGCACACGCAAGGTGCATGTCGGTATCGAAGAGCCAGGCGGGTGCCTTCGATCCCGTGCGGATCTGTCCGATTCGCTGCAGACTAGCCGCCTTTGACGCCTCCGGCTGTGAGGCCGGCAACGATCTCTCGCTGCATCAACAGCGTCAGTAACAAGACCGGCAAGGTGACCAGCAGGGCGGCTGCCGCGAGCGGCCCCCAGCTGATCTGCTCGAATGTCAGCACGTTGTAGACGGCAACCGGCAGCGTCCGGGTTTCGCGGCCGGCCAGCACGATGCCGAAGATGAAGTTGTTCCAGCTGAAGATGAACGCGAGGATCAGCGCGACGGTGACGCCGGGTCGAGCCAGCGGCAACGCGACGTGGCGGAACGCTTGCCAGATCGTGGCGCCGTCCACCAGCGCCGCTTCCTCGAGTTCGGGGGGCAGGCCCTCGAAGAAGCCGATCATGATCCAAACCACGATCGGCACCGTGATCACGAGATGGGTGATGATGATCGGCGTGAGCGTCCCCGTCAGTTCCAGCCATTGAAACAGCAGGAACAACGGAATGAGATACGACAACCCGGGCGTGATGCGGGCGATCAGGATCAGCATCGCGGCCCGGGTCGCGCGGGCCTTGGCAATGCCGTACCCGGCGGGCACGCCGATCAGCAGCGCGAGCCCGGTCGCGCTGAACGACACGATCACCGAGTTCAGGGTGTAGTTCACGAAGTCATTCTTTTCGAACACGTCGCGGAAGTTGGCGAGCGTGGGCGGGAACGGGATGAACACGGGCGGAAAGGCGGTGTTGTCGGCCTCGTTCTTCAGGCTGAGCGACAGCATCCAAAGGAACACCAGCAGCGCCGGCGAGATCAGCACCAAGACGCTGAGATAGAGCGCGACCCGCCCGAAAAGGCGGCGCCGGCGCAGGCTGGCGGGCTTGCCGCTCACGCCACCCGCTCCTGCTGCCGGAAATACAGCATCAGCAGCGTCACCAGCAGGATCAGCACGAAGAACACCACGACGATCGCCGACGCGTAGCCCATGTCGTAGAAACTGAACGCCTCGAGATACAGCAGGATGTTGAGCGTCTCGCTCGAGGTGCCCGGGCCGCCGTTGCTGATGACGAAGATGGTGTCGAACGCCTTCAGCGCGTCCACCCCGCGGATGACAGCGGCCACCATGATGAACGGCCACACCAGCGGCAGGGTGACGTGCCAGAACACCTGCAGCGGGTTCGCCCCGTCCAACTCGGCCGCCTCGTAGGGGTCGTTCGGCAGGCTCGCCAAGCCGCCCAGCACGATCAGCATCACCAGCGGCGTCCACTGCCAGGTCTCGACCATCACCAGCGTCGGGATCACCGTCGCGCTCTCGTAGACCCAAGCCGATGGCGGCAGGCCGAAGCTGGTGAGGAGGTAGTTCAGCACCCCGAGCTGCGGGTGGAACATCATGGTCCAGACCAGGGCGATCGCCACCGGGGTCGCCATCATCGGCATGATGAAGATGGTCCGCGCCAAGCCTCGGCCGGGGAAATTGCGGTGAAAGCAAACCGCCGCCACGACCCCCAGCAGCACCGGCAGCAGCACCGACGCCGCCGTGAAATAGAGGGTTCGCAGCACCGCCCAGCCGAACCGGCCGTCACCGAGCATGCGCAGGTAGTTCTGCGCCCCGACGAAGGTTCGCTCGCCGCCGATGTGGAAGTCGTGCACCGACATGAACAAGGTGAACAGCCACGGGAACAGGATCACCGCGAACACCACCACCCCGGCCGGCACGATGAACGGCCAGTATTGCCGGGCGTAGTTGCGGCGCCGCGTGGCCGCCGCTGCGGCGCCGGAGGTGGCTGCGTGCAGCGTCGCGTCCATGGGATTCTCCTTGTTCTTGCCAGCAGCCTACCGCGCCGGGGCGGCGGTTGGGAACCAAGCCTATCGCGCCGCAATGCCCCGCGTGTCATAGCCGGGCCATGCCGACGATCCGCAGCGCCTATCTCGCGCCCGAGGGGCTCGAAGCGACGCTCGGGGCGGCGCTGCGCCGCGGTGGCGTGGACCCGACCTGGCACGGCCGGCTGGCGCTCGCGGCCGAGCCGCCGCTCCCATGCCCCTGGGCGCAAGACACCTGGACGGCCCCCCTCGAGCACGCGGCGCCGTCGATCAAGGCCGCGGCCGACGCGCTGCGGGCGCAGCAGCGCAACTGGAGCGCCTATGCCGCCGGACACCACCGGCGGATGGCGCTGATCGAAGCACGATTGCCCCCGGTCAAGGCGGCGCCGCTGCAGTTCCCGGCACCCGTCCCCGGTGCCCATCTCGGCGCCTGGACCCTGCTCGAGCCGGATCGCATGTTGGCCAGCGGCAGCAAGGACAGCCCGTTTCCCAATGGCGAGTGCCGCTTCATCGAGGACCATCTCGGGCCGCCCAGCCGCGCCTACCTCAAGCTGTGGGAGGCCTTGACCCGGCTCGGCTGCCGTCCCGGCCCCGGCGACGAGTGCCTCGACCTCGGCGCCTCGCCCGGCGGCTGGACCTGGGTGCTGGCCCGGCTCGGCGCCGAGGTGACCGCGGTGGACAAGGCGCCGCTCGACCCGGCGGTCGCGGCCATGCCGGGAGTGTCCGCGCTGATCGAGAGCGCCTTCGCCGTGCCGCCGCGTCCGGTGGACTGGCTCGTGTGTGACGTCATCGCCTACCCCGCCCGCACCCTGTCGCTGCTGGAACGCTGGCTGCCGTTCGCTCGGCACTTGGTCTGCACAATCAAGTTCCAGGGCGACACCGACCACGACAGCGCCGAGCGTATCGCCGCCCTGCCCGGCTTGCGGCTGGTGCACCTGTTCCACAACAAGCACGAGCTGACGGCGCTGAAGTAGAGCGGGCGAAGGTGCTCAGGCGCCGTGCGGCAGCAGCAGCAGGTCGGTTGGCGCGCCGACGGTCACGAACAGCGCGCCGTTGGCCACCGCGGGCGGTGCGACGGTGAAGGCGAAGCTGCTGCCGCCCTCGGCGGTCGGCGCCGACGCGGCCGCGTCGTAGTGCTGCCCGGCCACGTCGATCCCGTCGACATACAGCGCCCGTCCGGCGGCCGCGTTCAGCAGCACCACCGACGCCGAGTGCGGGCCCGGTGCCAGGTCCAGCAGGAACCGCATCGCCTCGGTTTCCCCGGCGCCGTGCGACGCCGTCACCGTCTGCACCCCGCCCTGGACCTTGCCGTCGATGCTGATGAAGGCGAGCGCGTCGCCGCCGGCCGTGTCCTCGGACAGGTCCACCGTGACCGCGGTGGGGCTCGTGACCGGCGCGGTCGCGAGCAAGGCCGTGCCGTTGGCCGGCAGCGCCGCCGGGGCGCCGAACTCCAGCCCGTTGAACATCGCCCCGTCCACGAACAGCGCCCGGCCGCCGTCACCGGCGCCGAGCCCGTTGACGAACTGGACCGCCACCACGTGCGGTCCGGTCACGAAGGGACCGGCAACCGTGACGGTCTGCGACTGGCCGGCGGCATGCGCGGCGGTCGCCGTCAGCACGCCGCCGACCGCCGTCCCATCGACCAGCAGCTTGAACTGGGCGTCCCCCTGCCACGCCGTCTCGGACACGCGCAGGATGAGCTGCCCGTTCTCCGTCGCCGAATTGGCCGGCAGCGTCGTCGCAACGAGCGGCGCCGCCGCCGGCGCCCCCGTCGCGCCCCAAGGCGACGCCTTGCCGACCGAAACCCCGGTCTTGGTGACCGGCGCGGTGTTGGTGCCGCCTGCGACCGGGATGCTGCCGGCGGTGCCCCCGGCGAAGCCGGTCCGCGCGACCGCGACCGCGACCGCAGGGTCGGTGTTGGCGACGAAGGTGGTGGGCGTTCCTGCCAAGTGGCTGATCAGGGTCGAGTCGGTGATGCCGACGGTGCTGCCGGCCTGCATGCCGCCGCCGCCGATCCGGATCAGGGTCGCCGACTGGCTGTTGGCGCCGTTCTCGATCGCGGTGCCGCCGATCGCGACCCGGCCGGCGTCCGGCAGGTCGACCGCCACCCCGCCATTGCCGGCCGCCTGGCTGATCCGGTCGCCGTCCAGCACCGTATTGGCCGCCTGGCTGAGCAGCTCCGGCCCGGCCACCGCGTCGTGCAGGTAGTCGTTGCGCAGCGTGAGCGTGCCGATCGCCGCCACCGCCACGTCAGCGCCGCGCCCGTCGGCGGTGCCGTTGCGGGCGAGCTCGGTGTCGTAGATGCCGACGCTCGCGGCCGTCGC
The DNA here is from genome assembly GCA_963752225.1 of uncultured Alphaproteobacteria bacterium. Lineage (GTDB taxonomy): Bacteria > Pseudomonadota > Alphaproteobacteria > Acetobacterales > Acetobacteraceae > JBBROS01. The sequence goes on from CAVVXS010000009.1 coordinate 241,783, forward strand.
GCTGGCCACGACGCCGGTCTGGTTGTCGTGGATGGTGCTGTTGACGATCGTCAGGTTGCCACCCTCGCTGCGGATGGCCGCCGCGACGCCGCCCGGCGTGTTGGCGCCGAAGATCTCCACATTGCGGAACGTGGCGTCGGTGGTCGCCAGGAACTGTGCGACACCGTTCGCCGGGGCCGTCGTGGCGACGAACTGGGCCAGGCCGCCGACGCCCTCGATGATCAGCTTGTGGCCGATCACCGCGCCGTCGTCGATGTAGAGTCCGGCGTTGACGTCGATCGTGTCACCATCCGCGGACGCTGCCACCGCCGCCGCGACGGTCTCGAACTGCCGCCCGGCGCCGACCGTGAGCACATGGCCGGTCGCCACCACCGCCCCGGCCCGGCCGAACTCGATTGCCGCCGCCGGGCCCGGCACCGGCACGGGGACCGGCGCAGGCGACGGGGCCGGATCGGGGCGCACGGCCGCGATCGGGTTGGCCGACAGCACCGCCCGCCCGCTGGCCAGGGCGGCAAAACCATACTCGGTGTTGTTCTGCACCCGGGCCGTCACCAGCACGGACAGGTTCTGGAGCAGCACGGCGCCGGGCCGGTCGGACACGACGGTGTTGCCGGACAGGTCGAGGCTGCTGCCGAGCTGCGTCGACTCGCTGCCGTAGCGGATGGCCGCCGCCGCCGTGGAGGCGCTCCCCTTGCCGATGCTGTTGCCTTGCAGCACGACGACGCCGCCGGACGGGAGGTCGATCGCATAAGCGGCTGCGGCGGAATTGTCCTGAATGCGGCTGTTGCTGACGGTCGTGGCCGCGGCACGGCTGCTGAGCTCCGTGCTGCCGGCCGCGTCGTGCAGGCTGCTGTGGCGTACCGTCAGCGACTTGATGCCGCCCACCGAAAGGTTGGCGGAAAACCCGTCATTGTTGCCGTTGGCAGCGAACTCCGAGGTCTCGACGGTCAGGGTCGTCGCGGCATTCGTAAGGGCGACCAACCCGGTCTGGTTGCCGGCGAACGCGCTGTTGCGGACGACCACGTTGCCGCCCGCAACGACCATCCCGGCGCCGGTGCCATCGGTCCGATGCAGCCCGGTGAAGGCGAACCCGTCCACGACGGCGTCGGTGGTGACCGTCAGCAGCGCCCGCGCCGACGCCGGGGCGCCGACCGCAGTCATCGTGACCCGTCCGCCGGCGGCCACCAGGCTGATCTTGGCCCGGGTTGTAGCGAAGTCGTTCACGTAAGTGCCGGCCGCAACGGACACGGTGTCGCCGTCTCGCGCGGCGGCCACAGCCGCCGAGATGGTTACATATTGCTTGCCGGCGCCAACGCTCAGGATCGCCACGATGTCCGCTCCTCAACGGTCGAGACAATCTCAACCGACGAGCCAACATCGCCCCAAATGCTTAATTTGAGACAAAGACGCGGTTTACGATCCCGTCTTCGTTGCGAGATACGAACGCCAGCCGCCGAGATGGCTGATGTCGTGGGAGCCGGCAGTCGCATGCGCCTCGGCCAGGAAGCCCAGGCAGGGTCCATCCTCCAGCATCACCGTTCCGAACCCGAGCGGGGCCGGCACCTGCGCCAGCAATGCGCCGACCGCCGCGGTCGGGAGCGCCCAGATCTCGCCTTCGATGGCGCCCACGCCGCCGGCCACCAAGCCCGGGCGGTCGCCGAGCGCGAACAGGCGGTAGCCCGGCGCCGTCCGGGCGACCCGGAGAAAGCGGGCGCCCAGCGCGGTCAACTGATGGTTCAACGCCAGCCCCGACATATGTCCGCCGACGCAGAACAGCGCCGTTTCGTCGTCGGCAAGCGTGTCGGCGGCGGCGGGCGGCGGCAAGGACTGCACCGTCGCCCCCACCCGGTCGGTCGCCGCCCGGTGCACCCGGTCCGCCAGCGCCGCCAAGCGCCCCTCGGACCAGGCCGGCCCCACCAGCGTCACCCCGATCGGCGCGCCGTCCGGGCCGAAGCCCGCGGGCACGGCGATCGCGGCAAGGTCGAGCAGGTTGACGAAGTTGGTGTAGGTGCCGAGCCGGCTGTTCGGGCCGATCGGATCGGCCGCCAACTCCGCGCATGTCGGCCAGCACGGCGCGGTCGGCAGCAGCAGCACATCGGCCTGCTCGAACATCGCTGCGGCGCGGCGGCGCAGCCGGGTCAGCAGGTGGAAGGCGTCGAACGCGTCGGCGGCGCTCCGCTGCAGCCCGCCTTCGAGGATCGCCCGCGTCGTCGGGTGCAGCGCCTCGGGCCGGTCGAGCATCGGCCGCAGCGCCGCGGTCCGCTCCGCAACCCAAGGCCCGTCGTAGAGCAGCCGGGCCAGCTCGAGGAACGGCGCGATCGGAACCGGCACCGCCGCCAAATCCGCGGCCCAACGCTCGGCCACGGCGCGGATCGGGGCGTCGCAGGCCGACAGGTCCTCCGCGACCACCACCCGGACCCGCTCGGCCAGCGCGGCACGGCGCAAATAGCCCGGCGGCGGCGGCCGGCTATACGGATCGTCCGCCACGAAACCGGCGATCACCCGGAGCACGGCGAGCGCCTCGTCGACGCTGCGCGCGAACACCGACACGGTGTCGATCGAGCGGCAGGCCGGCACCACGCCCATCGACGGCACCGCGCCGACCGTGGGCTTCAGCCCGACGATGTTGCCGAACATCGCCGGCACCCGGCCGGATCCGGCCGTATCGGTGCCGAGCGCGACCGGGACGATGCCCGCCGCCACCGCGACGCCGGATCCGGACGAGGATCCGCCCGGCACCCGCGCCGGGTCGAACGGGGCACGCGGCACCCCATACGGGCTGCGGACACCGACGAGGCCGGTCGCGAACTGGTCGAGGTTGGTCTTGCCCATCACGATCGCGCCGGCCGCGCGCAGCCGGGCCACGGCGGGCGCGTCCGCCGCCGGCGTGTAGGCGTAATCGGGACATGCGGCGGTGGTCGGCATCCCGGCCACGTCGATGTTGTCCTTCACCGCGACCGGCACGCCCCAGAGCGGGCGGCCCCGCTTCCCCTCGGCATCGAGCGCGGCCGCCCGGTCGAGCAGGGCGGCATCCGGCTCGCGGTGGATCCAAATGGCCGGATCGGCGGTGGCGGCGTCGGCCGCGATCGCCTGCCGGACCTGCTCGGATGAAGTCATTCCGGCCTGTCCGGACGATCGGCTAGGGCTGTCCAGCGCCGGCCACGAGATCGAGCAGGGCGCGGGTCAACAGCCCGTCCGGCTGCCGCAAGCTGGCAATGACCGTGAAATGGTCGGCGCCGGCGGCGGGGATCAGCGCCCCCGGCGCGTGCGCCGCGGCCCGCTTGGCATGCAGCGCCCGGCTGTCGCCCACCAACGGCGGCAGTTCAGCCGTCCCGTACGCGATCGACATCGGCTTGCCCACCACCGGGTGACGCAGCGGCGACAGCGTTTCGAGCTCGGCGTCGCTGATGCGCGCCTTCTCGTTGAGGTAGGTGTCCCGCAGCGGCCCGAGCTCGAAGATTCCGCTGATGGCGAGCCCGGCATGCACCGCCTCGTGGCCGAGCACCATTGCCGTCAGATGGCCGCCGGCCGACCAGCCGGACACCACGATCGGGCCGCCGACCTGGTCCCGCGTCCACCGCAGCGCCGCCCGCATCTCGTCCACGATGTTCGTCATCGTGCCATCGGGCGTCAGCGTGTAGCTCGGCATCGCCACCGACCAGCCATGCGCGCGCACGCCGTTGCCGAGCACGGAGAACCCTTCGCGGCTGTTGCGCTGCCAATAGCCGCCGTGGATGAAGAACAGGCACGGCGCCGCGCGGTCGGCGGCGGGAAACAGGTCGAGCTTCTGCCGCTCCGCCGCGCCGTAGGCCTGGTCGAGGCGACCGGGGAACTCGGCCCGCACCGCCGCCGACGCTTCGCGCAGCTCGGCGACGATCTCCTGGCTGTTCTGCACCGCATCGGTGTTGTTGTAGCGAGCGTCCCGCTGCGCCTGCGTCAGCCGGCCCCAATCCTCCATCACTTGGCTCCCTGCGGCAGCGTGATCCCGGCCAGCGCTTCCCAGACCCGAATCACGAAGGCGTCGTCCTTGCCGCCGTGACCCAGCGCGGCGGCCCCCAGGAACAGCTGGTGCGCCGCGGCCGCCAGCGGCAGCGGGAAGCCGAGCGAGCGCGCCTGGTCGAGCACGATGCCGAGGTCCTTGACGAAGATGTTGACCGCCGAATGCGGCGTGTCGTCACCGGCCAGCACATGCGGCACCCGGTTCTGGAACATCCAGGAGTTGCCGGCCGAGGTGGTGATGACGTCGTAGACGGTTTGCGGATCGGCGCCGGCGCGGATCGCGAGCGCCATCGCCTCGCCCGACACGGCGATGTGCACGCCGGCCAGCAGCTGGTTGATCATCTTCACCGTGCTTCCGGCGCCGGCAGCGTCGCCCAGCCGCCAGACCTTGCCGGCGACCGCGTCCAGCACCGGCTGCGCCCGCTCGAACGCGGCCGCCGTTCCGCTTGCCATCACCGTCATGCTGCCGCCGCGGGCGCCGGTCGAGCCGCCCGACACCGGCGCATCGAGGAACAGCAGCCCCGCCGCCTCGACCCGCTGCGCCAGCGACTTGGCAATGTCCGGCGACAGGGTGGTGCAACACAGCACCACGCCGCCCGGCGCCACCCGGGGCACCGCGCCGGCGTCGCCGAACAGCACCGCCTCGGCCTGGGCGGCGTTGACCACGAACACGACGAGCGCCTCGAGGCCATCCGGCAACGCATCGGGCGACGCGACCGCGCTGCCGCCGGCCGCTTGCAGCTCGTTGCGGGCGGCCTCGCGCAGCTCGCACCCGGCGGTTTCATGGCCCTTGGCCACGAGGTTGAGGGCGGCGCCCATGCCCATCGAACCCAACCCGATCACCCCGACCTTCACGCCCCGTCCTCCATCCGTTGCCGCCGAGCATGCACGAGCCCGCCCGAAGGACCAAAGCGCCGGCCGCTTCGATGGATCAGCGTGTGTGCCGGAACCGCTCCACCGCCGAAACCAGCGCCCGCCGCACCCCGGGCTCCAGCGCCGAGTGGCCGGCGTCGGGGATGACGGTCAGCCGCGCCGATGGCCAGGACGCGGCCAGCTCGAACGCGGTGCGGGCCGGGCACACCATGTCGTAGCGCCCCTGCACGATCTCGGCCGGCAGATGGCCGATCGCGTGCATGCCGCCGAGCAGCCCGCCTTCCGGCAGGAACAGGTCGTGGGCGAAGTAATGCGCCTCGATCCGCGCCAGGCCGAGGGCAGTGCGGTCCTGCGCAAAGCTGCTGACGGTGTCGGGACTCGGCAGCAAGGTGCTGCACGACCCTTCGTAAACCGACCAGGCGCGCGCCGCCGCCATGTGGATGGCCGGGTCGGAATGCGTCAGGCGGCGAAGGTAGCCGCCCAGCACGTCGTGGCGCTCCTCCGGCAGCAGATGGCCGACAAAGGCCGCGTGGGCGTCGGGAAAGATCGCGGCCAGGCCGTGCAGGAACCAGTCCACCTCCGCCCGCCGCCCGAGGAACACGCCGCGCAGCACCAGACCGCGCACCCGATCGGCATTCGCCTGCGCGTAGGCCAGGGCCAGCGTGCTGCCCCAGGAGCCGCCGAACAGCAGCCAGCGCTCGATGCCGAGATGCCGCCGCAGCATCTCGATGTCGCCGACCAGGTCGGGGGTGGTGTTCTGCGCCAGGCTGCCGAGCGGGCGGGAACGGCCGGCGCCGCGCTGGTCGAAGATGACGACGCGCCAGAATTGCGGGTCGAAGAACCGGCGATGCACCGCCCCGGCCCCGGCGCCGGGGCCGCCATGCAGGAACAGCACCGGCTGCCCGCGGGGATTGCCGACCTGCTCCCAATACATCACATGGCCGCCGGGCAGCGGCATGTAGCCGGTCTCGAACGGTCCGATTTCGGGGAACAGGTCGCCGCGGGGCATGCTGAGAGAATACACGCCGCCCACGACGGACGGAACCGCCCGGAGCCGCGCAGGAGGATTGTGAATGCAGGTTGTGAAACTTTGGGTCGTGTTCGGGGCGCTGGCCGGCGCGCTGTCCGTGGCCGCCGCCGCCTATGCCGCGCACGCGCCGCTCGACCCGGCGCGGGCCCGATCGCTGGCGAGCGCGGTGCAGATGGGGGGGTGGCACGCCTTGGCCCTGGTCGCGGTCGGCCTGCTCGGCGTGGCCGGCGGCTGGGCGACGCACCTGGCCGGGGCGTTGTTCTTGCTGGGCCTGCTGCTGTTCTGCGGCGCCGTCTACGTGCCGCTGTTCGGCGGCCCGTCGCTGGGCATGACGGCGCCGGTCGGCGGCACCATGCTGATCGCCGGGTGGGTCGTCTTCGCCATCGCCGCGCTGCGCGCCTGACCGCGGCGGGACGCCGGGGCCGCGGCTAAGGCACCCGCAGGTCCGTGATGGCGCACAGGTTCAGCCGGCGCTTTTCGGTCGCCTCGCCGTCCGCGAACACCGCCCGCACGTCGGTACTGGCACTCGCCGCGCGGCAGCCGGACCACCCGCGTCGAACCGGCCGGCACGGTGTCGTCCCCCAGCCGGTCCCGCCCCCAATCGTCGTTGCCGGACGCGCTCACGTAGAGTTCGTTCAGCTCCGCACGGCTGCGGTTGATCAGACGAAAGGACGGGTCGTCGGCCTCCGCCTGCCCCGCCGCGGCGCCGCGCGGGTTGCCGGAGCGGCCCACGGGGAAGGCGACCGAGTCGACCCGGCACACATCCAGTTGGCGCCGCTCCTCGGGCTTGCCATCGGCATAGACCACCCGCACGTCGTAGGTGCAGCCGCTGCCCGCCGGCAACCGGACCGGGAAGGTCTGCCCCGGCGGCAGGAAGCTCTGTGCCAGCCGGTCCCGTCCCCACCGGTCCACCCCGGTCGGCGTCGCATACACTTCGTTGATCGCCTGGTCCGACCGGTTCACCAGGTTGAACGACGGGTTGGCCGGTTGCCCGACCGCCGCACCGGTGACGAGCGCCGCCAGGGCGCCGAACAACGCAACAACCAGGAATAGGCGCATCGATCGGCTCGCGTGACGTCGATCCATGGTAGATCGTGCCTGGCCGGCTTTACCAGCGCCCGACCGGGTGCCGGGCGGCGCGGCCGACCACGAAGGCGGTCCAGGCCAGCTGCGGCGGCAGCACCAGCAGCGGCGCCGCCGCCTTGGCCCAGCCCGCCGCCCCCAGGAACACGACGCAGCACGCCCCGCCCCAAAGCACGAACCCCCAATGGATCAGCGTCACCGCCGGGACCGGCAGCCCTGATCGCTGGGCGATCTGGTACAGGTGGCCGCGGTGCGGCTGCGTCACCCGATCGCCGGCCGCGAACCGGCGGACCAAGGTGAACGCCACGTCGTAGAGCACGCCGAACAGCAGCATCGGCACCAGCAGCGCCGACAGCTCGACCCCCTGGAACCGCCCCGCCGCGACCGCCAGGACCGCCAGCACAAAGCCGCAGAACTGGCTGCCGACGTCGCCCATGAAGATACGGGCGCGGGGAAAGTTGAACGGCAGGAAGCCCGCCAGCCCGGCCGCCAGCAGCAGGCTGGCGAAATACACGAACCAACCGCCATGCGCCGCCGCGATCGCCGCAAGGATCAGCGCCGCAAGCGCCGAAACGCCGGCCGCCAAGCCGTTCAGCCCGTCGATGAAGTTCATCGCATTGGTGGTGAACAGGATCCAGGCCAGCGTCGCCGCAGCCCCCACCCAGCCGAGCTCGACCGCGCCCCGCACCGGCAGGTTGACGGCCGCCACATACAACCCGCTGCCGACCGCGAGCAGCGCCGCGAACACCTGCGCCAGGAGCTTCACCCAGAACGGCCACACCCTGGTGTCGTCCAGGTAGGCGACGGCGGCGATTGCGACCGACGCCAGGATCACGCCGCGGAAATAACCGTCCGCCAGCCGGGAGAACTCGGCGAACGCATACAGCAGCACGATGCCGGCCAGGAACGCCGCGACCACGCCCACTCCGCCGCCCTTCGGCACCGGCCGCGTGTGCACCTTGCGCGCGTCGGGGTCGTCCATCACGCCGACGCCGATCATGCCCCGCACCACCGCCGCCGACAGCCCGGCCAGCGCCATGCAGAATACCAGGTGGGTCAGCATGGCTTGCGGGGTCACGGCGCCTGCGTCGGTTTGGGGGGCGGAGTGGGGGTGGGGTGCGAAACCGGGGGAGAGCGGCTATAGGGTCGGGACGATGGCCCTGCAACGCCCGCGCAAGATCAACCGCATCTTCGTCAACGTCCTGACCGATGGCGCACTTGCGGCCGTGGCGACGCCGGTGGCCCGCTACATCGCCGACCCCAGCGGCGGGCTGCTGCATCCGCTGTGGTTCATCGGCGGCGGTGCCATTACCCTGCTGCTGGCCGGGCTGCCGTTCCGCATGCCGCAGCAGGACCGGCGCTTTGCGGGGATCGAGGACCTGCTGGCGGTGGTGGGCGGCAGCATCGCCAGCGCGGTGCTGTTCGCGCTGCTGCTGACCGGTGCCGGCTTCCCGCTGCCGACTCCCACCTTCCCGGTGGTGCATGCGCTGCTGCTGATCGTGGCGCTCGGGGCGCCGCGGGTGCTGTATCGCATCCGCCCCGGCCGGGCCCGGCGCGCGAGCGACGCGCAGCCGGTGCTGCTGGCCGGCGCCGGCGAGGGCGCCGACCTGTTCATGCGCGCGCTGGAATTCCGCGAAGGCCGGCGCCGGTTCCGGGTGATCGGCCTCCTGTCGCGCAGCGAAGGACAGGGCGGCCGCCGCATCCACGGCCAGCCGATCCTCGGCAGCGTCGACCAGGCCGGCGCCGTGCTGCAGCGGCTGCGCGCCGAGAACCGGCTGCCGCATGCGGTCGTCGTCACCGATGGCGACCTGTCCGGCCCGCGCCTGGCCCGCCTGCTCGCTCAGGCCGACGACGAAGGCGTGCCGGTGCGCCGCGCCCCGCGGCCGACCGCGCTGCAATCCGCGCCCGGCACAACCGGGCTGGAGCTGGCGCCGGTCGCCATCGAGGACCTGCTGAACCGGCCGCAAGTGCCGCTCGACCGCGATGGCATGGCCCGGCTGGTGCACGGCCGCCGCGTGCTGGTGACCGGCGCCGGCGGCACCATCGGTTCCGAGCTGGCGCGCCAGGTCGCAGGCCTGGAGCCGTCGCTGCTGGTGCTGCTCGACAACGGCGAGTATGCGCTGTGGCAGATCGACGTGGAGCTCGCCGAGGCCCATCCGCGCCTGCTGCGCCAGGCCTGCATCGCCGATATTCGCGACGAAGCCCGCATCCGCGCCGTGTTCGACGACGTGCGGCCCGAGCTGGTGTTCCACGCCGCGGCGCTGAAGCACGTGCCGATCGTCGAGGCCAACCCCGGCGAAGGCATGTTGACCAACGCCTGCGGCACCCGCCACGTGGCCGACGCCGCGCGGGCGGTCGGCGCGGCGGCGATGGTGTTCATCAGCACCGACAAGGCGGTGAACCCCAGCAGCGTCATGGGCGCCAGCAAGCGCCTGGCCGAAATGTATGTGCAGGGCCTGGACGTCGCCGCGCACACCGGCGTCAAACCGGCGTCCGGCCTGGCCGGTGGCGGCATGCGCTGCATCACCGTGCGGTTCGGCAACGTGCTCGGCAGCACCGGCTCCGTCGTGCCGCTGTTCCGGCGGCAGCTCGAGCATGGCGGCCCGCTGACGGTCACCCACCCGGACATGCAGCGGTATTTCATGACCGTCCGCGAGGCGGTCGGCCTCGTGCTGCAGGCCAGCGTGGTGGGCATCGCAGGGCTCGCTTTGCCGGCCGCAAGCCAGGGCGGCATCTTCGTGCTCGACATGGGCGAGCCGGTCCGGATCGTCGACCTCGCCCGGCAGATGATCCGCCTGGCCGGGCTCAAGATCGCCGACGAGGCCACGCCGGCCGCGCCGGGCTCGATCCGGATCGAGTTCAGCGGCTTGCGGCCCGGCGAGAAGCTCTACGAGGAGCTGTTCCACGGCACCGAGGCGCCGGTGCCGACCGGCCACCCGGGCCTGCTGATGGCCGACCCGCGCACCGCCGACCCGGCGATCGTCGGCCGCGCCATCGACGAGATCGGCGCATTGTGCCGGGCCGGGCAGCAGGAGGCGGCGCTGGGCCAGCTCGCCCGCCTGGTGCCCGAGTTCGAGCACAACGCGGCCGGCCTGGTCCGCGCCGCCCCCGGAGGCTGACCCATGACCCCGATCCCGTTCCTCGACCTGAAGGCGCAGCAGGCGCGGCTCGCGGGAACCCTCAAGCCGCGAATCGACGCGGTGCTGGCGCACTGCCAGTTCGTGCTCGGTCCGGAAGTGGCGGAGCTGGAAGGCCGGCTTGCCGCCTATTGCGGCGCCAGGCATTGCGTCGGCGTCAGCTCCGGCACCGACGCGCTGCAGATCGCCATGATGGCCGAAGGCATCGGACCCGGCGATGCGGTGTTCCTGCCCGCCTTCACCTACACCGCGACCGCCGAGGTGCCGCTCCTGCTCGGCGCCACCCCGGTGTTCGTGGACGTCGATCCGCGCACCTTCCAGATCGATCCCACGCATTTCGAGGCGCGGATCGAAGCGGTGCGCGCCGCGGGACGGCTGCGCCCGCGGGCGGTGGTGGGCGTGGATCTGTTCGGGCAGCCGGCGGACTGGCCGGCGCTGAACCGGATCGCCACCCGCCACGACCTGTTCACGCTCGACGACCTGGCGCAAAGCTTCGGTGCGTCGCTGCATGGGCAGAAGCTCGGGACGCAGGCGATGGCGACGGCCACCAGCTTCTTTCCCAGCAAGCCGCTCGGCGCCTATGGCGACGGCGGCGCGCTATTCACCGACGACGACGAACGGGCCGACCTGTTCCGCTCGCTCCGCACCCACGGCGAGGGCAAGACCCGCTACGAGGTCCTGCGCACCGGCATGAACGGGCGGCTCGACACGATGCAGGCGGCGGTGCTGCTCGCCAAGCTCGACGTGTTCGACGCCGAACTGGCCCGGCGCGAGGAGATCGCCGGGATCTACGACCGCCGGCTCGGCAACCTGCTGGACATCCCCGCCCGGGTGCCGGACAGCAGCAGCGCCTGGGCGATCTACGCGGTTCTGCTGCGCGACGAGGCGCAGCGCAGCCACGTGCAGGCGGCGTGCAAGGAGCGTGGCGTGCCGAGCGCGATCTACTACCCGCGCCCGCTGCACCGGCAGCCTGCCTATGCCGGCCACCACGACGGGGCCGCGCTGCCGGTCAGCGAAGGCCTGGCCACGCGGATCCTGGCCCTGCCGATCCACCCGGACCTGTCCGACGCGGACGCCGAGCGGGTGTGCGACGCGGTCGCGGCGGCGGTGGCCTGAAACCAGGCCGCGAGGCCGCCGTTGAATCCTCCATGACCCAGCCCCAACAACCCCGCGACCCGCCCGAGCAGGGCAGCAAGTCCGACCACAAACCGACCGGCACGACGCCGAACGGTATCCCGGAAGGGATGGAGAACGAGGAGGGCACCGGCCGTCCGACGTCCGACCGGCAACAGACGGAAAAGTCTTCGAACGCGTAAAGCATTTCCCGAGCCGTTCGGCTCGGGAGTAGTGCTTTAGGACCAGACTGATCCGGTTCGGTCGGATGTTGCTCCAGCGTCCGGCGGCACCACGCCGTTCAGGCGTCCAGCCGGTCGGCGAGTTGCTCGATCGTGTTTACGGCGTAGTCCCAGTCGGCGTCCGGTCCGAAGTCGCGGCTTTGATGCGGGCCATACTCGGTGGGGCGGGCGATGAAGGCGGTGCGCAGCCCGCATTGGGCCGCCGCCGCCAGGTCGGCATTGTGTGCGGCGCACAACATGACCTGGTCCGGCGCCAACGCCAGCAGGGCGGCCGCGCCGAGATAGGCTTCCCGGTCGGGCTTGTAGTGACGGAACAGCTCGGCGCACAGAACGAGGTCCCAGGGCAGCCCCGCCGACTTCGCCATGTTGGTCAACAGCGCGACGTTGCCATTCGAGAGCGGGCCGATGATGAACCGCCGCTTCAAGCGCGCGAGCCCGGCTACGCTGTCCGGCCAAGGCCGCAGCCGGTGCCAGCCGCGGTTGATCCAGTCCAGTTCCGCGCCGTCCAGCCCGGTCAGCCCGAACCGCGGCGCCAACTCCGCCAGCGACTGCCGATGCAGCGCGTCGAGGTTGGTCCACTGCTGTTCACCCCGGCGCACCCGGTCCATGGACAGCGCGTAAGCCCCGCGCCACGCGTCCACGAAACCGGCCCAGTCCACCTCCAGCCCCCGTCCAGCGCCCCACTGGGACAACTCCTCGATCAAACTGGTGCGCCAGTCCACCACGGTGCCGAACACGTCGAACAGCAGCGCTTTGACGTCCATGGTGCCTCCGTCAATTGAAGATGTTGAACAGGCCGCGCAGGAAGCCGGGCGTCAGGGCCGAGAGCGGGTTGACCCGCACCGACGGGTTGTCCATCGGCCCGTGCAGCCCGTAATTGACCGCGACCAGCCCGCCGCCCTGCTCGGCGCTGAACAGCCGGCCCAGCAGCGGGATCCGCCCAAGCGCCGAGTTCAGCACATAGGCCGGCACCACCGTGCCGTCGAGATCGACCGTCCTGCGCTCGGTATCGAGCCGCCCCTTCGCGGTCAGCCCGAGCGACGAGCTGAACGCCTGCGCGTCGGTGACCTCGAGCACACCCTTCTCCCAGTGGAACGGCAGCACCAGGGTGGAAAAGAACAGGCCCGGGCCGCCCACCGCATCCATCACGCCATAGATCGTCGCCGCCTGCAGCAGCTTGCCCAGCGCCTGCATGTTCCGCACGGTGAAGTTGCCCATGCGCGCCGTGCCCGTCATCGGCGCCGCCGCGCGCGTGTCGTCGTAGCGCGCCTCGAGCTCGAGTTGCCCGCCGCTGATGGTGTCGACCAGGTCAGCGCCGCGCAGCAGCGCGCCGCCATCGGCCGCCTGCAGTGTCAGCCGCCGCCCGCTTCCCTCCGGCCGAAGCGACACCTGTGCCCGCTCCGGCCCCGTGGTGCTGGCGGTCAGCACGGAAAGCCGCCGGCCGTCATTCTCCGCATGCGCCGACACGCCGGCAAAGCCGCGGTCGCCCGACAGCAGCACCCGGTCGAAGCGGACGTCGGCGACCCAGGGCGTGTCGGCCCGCGACGCCTCCGAGGTCGCCGGCGGCTCTGGCGGCAACTCGCCGGGCGGCTTGTGCAGCTCGGTAGACAAGTCGAGCACCGGGCCGCTCAGCGTCGCGCGGATCAATTCCGACGGCGCGGCTGGGAAGCGGACCTGGCCCCGCGCCTGCGTCTGCCCCAGCACCGCCCGATCCAGCACCAGCAGCAGCGGCTCGTCGCCCACCAGGTCCACGTGCCCGTCCACCGCCATGCCGGGCCCTTGCGCGTGCAACTGGTCAATCCCGGTCATGCGGTCGCCGCGCAGCAGCAGACGCGTGCTCGCGCTGGCGGGTTGCCCCGGCGGCTTGCGCCAGCCTGCCAGCGCCAGGCCGGCATCGCGCAGGTCGGCGTCCACCGCCACCTCGCCGGATCCGTCGCGGCGCTGCTGATACTTGGCGGTGAACGAGGCGAGGCCGCTCGGCATCAGCGTGCCCGGCCCGAGCCGCGCCGCCGAAAGCTGCCGCCCCGATGCGCGGCCAGTCACTTGCGCCCGCTGCACCACTTGGCTTGGACCGCCGTTGCGGAAGTCCATCTCGACCACGAGGTCGGACGGTATGCCGCCAACCTGCGCCTTGCCGGTGGCACGCAAGCTGTCGGTGGTGACGTCCATCTGGATGTCGCCGCGGTCGAGATCGCGCCCGGCCACCAGCCCGCCCAGCCGCAGGTCGGTCAGCCGGGCGCTGGTCTGGATGCGGACGTCGCTGAACTCGAGGTGATCCTTCATCGGCATATTGACGCCGAGCCGCCCCGCCACGGCGCCGGCCGGGTCCTTCATCGGGATCGGCTTGCGGTCCAGCAACGCCAGCCGCGGGTGCTTCAGTAAGGTCAGCACGTCCGGCACCGACCCGGCGATGTCGGCGGTCAGCGCCATGAACTGGTCCTTCTCGGCCATTCCGGTGAAGCGGACCAAGCCGTTGCGCAATGCCACCGCGCCCTGCCGGGCCGACGACACCGCAATGTCGAGCACCTGCGGGTCCTTCATCGTCAGCACCGCCTGCGCACCCTCGACCGGCGGCACCGGGCGCAGCCACCAGATCGTCACGTTGTCGCCGCGCAGCGAGGCGTCGATCGCGGTCAAGGCGGGGCGGGAGAAGTCGTCGGCCGCCGTGAAGCTCAGCCGCGCGGCGCCGTCGCGCACCGTCCCGGCGGTGACGTTCGGCACCAGCCAGGGCCGCACGTGGCCGCCGAGCGGCGCCGGCCACAACGCCCCGAGGTCGGCGAAGTCGAGGTGGTCGAGCGTCGCCGCGGCCTCGCCGGCAACCCCGGCCTCCCCGAACCGGAGCGACCCGGCCAGCGTCAAGGTGGACGGCCACGCCCCACCGGGCGCGTGCACGACGGCTCGCCCGTCCGCCAGGCCGATGCGCGCCGGACGGCCCCAGCCCGGCCGGTTCCACCCGGCGTCGAGCGTCGCGCTGACGCTATCGAAGCCGATCGTGCCGCCAGCCAAACGCAGCCGCCCGCTGCCGGCGTCCAGCCGCAGCGTCGCCGACCGGGGTTCCAGCGCATCGTTCAGTCGCACCGTGCCGGCGCCCTGCACCCGGGCCTCCACCCGGTCGGCCGACGCATAAGCCGGCGCCGCGTCCTGCGCCGCTCCCGTGCTGAAGGGCGCGAATTGCAGCCGGACTTCGGTGCCGCCGCCGGGTGCGAGCTCGGCCTGCGCGGCCAGGGTGGTGCGCGCCGCCCCTAGTGCCAGGGTCGCCGCCGCCGTGCCGTGCACGCCGCCGCGGGCCGGCCGCCGTAGGTCCAGCGCCAGCACTTCGAGTTTCGCGGCCCCGACCAGCGCCGGGTCATGGAGAAGAAAAACGGAGTTGCGGATCGCGACCGATTGCAGCTCCTCGAGATGCTTGAGATCGGGGCGGCGCGGCCGCTGGCCGGGCTGCCGCGGCGGCCGGGCCAGTTCGCCCAGGGTCTCCCGCACCGTCGGTCCCGGCTGTCCCGGCCCGGCCGGCGTGTCGTCGCCGAGGTCGAGCCCGCCGAGGTCGATCGCCACCCCGCCGGCCATATCCCGGGTGACACCGAGGTTGAGCCCGCTGACGCTGACCGCGTGCGGCACCACCTGACCCAGCAGCAGCCACGGCAGCGACACCACGAGGTCCAGCCGATCCAGCCGCGCCACCGGCGCCGCCCGCAGGTCGACCAGCCGCACGTCGCGCAGCAGCAGGGCGAGGCCGTGCCCGGCGCCGGCGGCGAACCCGCCCCACTCCACCGCCGCGCCCCCGATCGACAGCCGGGTCGGCCGGTCCGGCAGGTTGGCGGCCGCCTCGATCCGCCGCGCCGCCCAGTCGATGTCGAGCGGCCCTTGCGACAGCCGCCACGACAACGCCAGCCCGGCGGCGCCCGCGACCACCACCAGCGCCACGGCCAGAACAAGCACGAAGTGCACGAGCCCGCCGACCCGGGCCGCCAGCCGCATCATCGGCCGGGCCGGCGGTTGACGCCGAAGCCCGGCGCCCCGCACCTTTCCCGCCGATGCCGCCCCCCGCCACCTGGCCCGCCCCGGCCGAGCCCGCCGCCGCCGAACGGCTCAGGGAGCGCTTCGCCGAACGAAGCGAGGCCGCCGCCGCCCTGGCCGGCACCCCGTCCGGCGCGGCCCTGCTGGCGGCGGTCGGCGGGGGCAGCCCGTTTCTGTCCGACCTCGCCATCCGCGAGCACGCGACCGTCCTGCGCTTCGCCGCCCACGGTGCCGACGTCGTGCTGGCCGATGCCATGGCGGAGCTCCAGGCGGTGCCGCCGACCGGCAGCCGCACGGCCGTGGCCGCCGCAATGCGCCGGGCCAAGCGCCAAGTGGCGTTGACGACCGCGCTTGCCGACCTGTCCGGCGCCTGGAGCCTGGCCGCGGTGACGTCGGCGATCTCCGGCCTCGCCGAGGCCACGCTGCAGCTCGCCACCGCGCACCTGCTGCGTACCGCGCACGACGCGGGCGCCCTGCGCCTGCCCGACCCCGCTTCGCCCGGAACCGGCAGCGGGCTGGTGGTGCTCGGCATGGGCAAGCTGGGCGCCCGCGAGCTGAACTACTCCAGTGATGTCGACCTCATCCTGTTCTACGACCCCGCCATCCATCCGGACGCGGACTCGCTCGGCGCCACCTTCACACGCATCGCTCGTGGCTTGGTTGCAATGATGGAGGCACGCGACGCCGGCGGCTACGTCTTCCGCACCGACCTGCGGCTGCGGCCCGACCCGGCCGCGACGCCGCCCGCGGTCGCCCTGCCGGCGGCGCTGACCTACTACGAGACCATGGGGCAGAACTGGGAGCGCGCGGCGATGACCAAGGCGCGTCCGGTGGCGGGCGACGTGGCACTCGGCCACAGCTTCCTGGCCGCGATCCGGCCGTTCATCTGGCGCAGCCGGCTCGACTTCGCCGCCATCTCCGACCTGCATGCGATGAAGCGGCGCATCGACACCCATCGCGGCTTCGGACCCGGCGCCCCCGCTCGCGGCCTGGCCGGGTGCGACATCAAGCTCGGCCCCGGCGGCATCCGCGAGATCGAGTTCGCGGTGCAAACGTTGCAGCTTGTGTGGGGCGGCCGCAACCCGCTGTTGCGCGACCCCACGACGCTCGGGGCGCTGCGCCGCCTGGTGCGTGCCGGGCATCTCGGCGGTCGCGCGGCGGCCGAGTTGACCGTCGCCTACCGCCTGCTGCGCCGGGTCGAGCACCGGTTGCAGATGGTTGCCGACCGCCAGACCCATGCGATGCCGGAGAAGCCGGACGAGCTCGCCCGCTTCGCCGTGTTCATGGGGTGCCGCGACGCCGAAGCGCTCGCGGAACGGCTCGGCACGCACATGGCCCGGGTCCGCGCCCGCTACGCCGAGGTGTTCGAAACCGTGCCGGATCGCGGCGGCGCCGAACCGCTCGACCTCGCCGGCCCGGACCTGCCGGAGGCGACCGTCGCCCGCCTGGCGGAGATGGGCTTCCGCAACGCCCCCGGCATGATCGCGACGTTGCGCGGCTGGCAGGCCGGGCGGCTGCGGGCGCTACGCTCGCCGCGGGCGCGCGAGCTGATGGATTCCGTGATGCCGGCGCTGCTGGCGGCCCTGGCCACCCAGGCCGACCCCGACGCCGCCTTCAACCGGTTCGACGCCATGCTCGGCCGGCAGCCTGCCGGGGTCGAGCTGCTGTCGATGTTCCAGCGCAACCCGGCGCTGCTGGAACGGGTCGCGGCCGTGCTCGGCGCCGCCCCGTCGCTTGCCGACCATCTGGCGAGCGTGCCGACGGCGCTCGAAGGCCTGCTCGCCCCGGCGCCCGCCATCGAGCAGCCGGCGCGCGACGTGCTGGCCGGCCGGCTCGCGGACGCGACCGCGCTGGAGGACGTCCTGGCGATCACCCGCAGCCTGGTGCGGACGGAGGAGTTCCGGCTTTGCGTGGCGCAGCTGCTGGGCAGCATCGACGCCGACGCCGCCGGCTTGGCCCGCAGCGCGCTCGCCGACGCCGCGCTCAACGCGCTGCTGCCGGCCGTGCTGGCCGACCACGCCCGCCGCTACGGCCGGGTGCGCGGCGGCGACGTGGCGGTGGTGGCACTCGGTAAGGCCGGCAGCCGGGAGATGATGGCGGGCTCCGACCTCGACCTGTTGCTTTTGTATTCGTTTCCGCCGTCGGTCACGGAAAGCGACGGCCCGCGACGGCTGCCGGTCAGCCAGTATTTTATCCGCGCCGCCCATGCCTTCGTCGCCGCGCTGACGGCGGCCGGGGCGGAGGGTCCGCTTTACCAGGTGGACATGCGGCTGCGCCCGTCGGGCAACAAGGGCCCGGTCGCGGTGCCGCTCGCGGGGTTCGCCGCCTACCACGCCGGCAGCGCCTGGACGTGGGAGCGGATGGCGCTGACCCGCGCCCGCGTGGTCGCCGGCAACCCGGCCATCGCCGCGCGCGCCGCGCGTGCCGTGGCCGCCGCCGTCGCCACCCCGGTCGACCCCACCACCACGCGCGCCGACGCCGCGGCGATGCGCGCCCGCTTGCTGCGCGACCTGCCGCCCACCGGACCGTGGGACGTGAAGCTCCGGCCCGGCGGCGGCATGGAGGTCGAGTTCATCGCCCAGACCCTGCAGCTCGTGCACGCGGTCTCGCCAATCCGGCCGCGCACCGCCGACGCGCTGGAGCATCTCGCAGCCGTCGACGCCCTGCCGGCGGCCGAGGCGGCGGCGCTGATCCAGGCGGACCTGCTGTGGCGCACGGTGCAATCGATGCTGCGGATCAGCATCGGCCGCGCGACCGACGCGGTGCCGCCGCAGGCCATGGCGCCGCTGCTGCGCGCCGTCGGCCGGGTCGCCGGCGGCCCGGATCTTGACGCCTCGGGCCTGCATGCCACTTTCGAAGCCGCCGCGGCGGAGGTCCGCGCCATCTTCATCCAACGGATTGGAGCGATCGCATGAGCATTCAGGAAGGCGACCCCGCCCCCGCGTTCACCCTGCCGGCGAGCGGCGGCCGCAGCGTCAGCCTGGACGCGATGCGCGGCAAGCCGCTGGTGCTGTTCTTCTTCCCCAAGGCCGACACGCCAGGCTGCACCAAGGAAGCGCAAAGCTTCCAGGACGCGCTGTCGGAGCTGGACGGCGCCGGCGTCGCCGTCATCGGCCTGTCGAAGGACTCGGTGAAGGCGCAAGACAAGTTCGCCGAGAAGTACGGCCTGAGCTTCCCGCTGGCGTCCGACCCGGATGGCTCCGTGGTGGAGGCCTATGGCGCCTGGGTCGAAAAGTCGATGTACGGCAAAAGCTACATGGGCATCGACCGCAGCACCGTCCTGCTGGACAAGGAGGGTCGGGTCGCGCGGATCTGGCGCAAGGTCAAGGTGCCGGGCCATGCGGCCGAAGTGCTCGCCGCGGCCAAGGCGCTGTAGCCCCCGCCAAGCCGCCGCCTATTGCAGCAGCGTCCCGAAGCGGTAGGCCATGAAGACTGCCAGCGGCAGCAGCATCGTCGCGGCGCCGCGCGACACCGGAACCGTCAGCCGGTAGAGCAGGATGGTGGCGCCGACGATCACGATCGCCGCAACCGCGCTGGCGTGGCGGTTGCCGCTGCCGACCAGGATCACCTGATAGGCGATGCAGCCCATCCAGAGGGCGTCGAACCAGCGCCGCTCGGCTTGCTGCCGCAGCCGCCATCGGGCCAGGCCAACCAGCCCGAGCAGCATTCCCCAAAGCACGTCGAACGAGAGCGGGCTGGTATCGGGCGGCAGCACGTCCTCGTAGCTCCAGCCAAGGAACAAGGCGGCGAAGTCGTCCCCCAGCGCGCCCAGCGCATAAATCCCCACCGTGAACAGCAGCGTGCCGCCGACGGCGGTGGCGCTCAGCCGCCGCAGCTCCGTTGCAGCCGCAACGACCGCCCCGAGCAGCAGCACCTGCCCCGCCGGATGCAGCCCGTAATCGACGTCGATCTCGCTCACCACGACCCGGATCGGGTTGGCATGGGTGCCGAACCGGTACCAAAGGAACTCGAACAACAGGGTCGCCACCGCGGACACCGCCGCAAGCCCCAGCAACGGCGCCCACGCCCGGTCGGGCCCGACCGGCAACGCCCGCCACAGCAGCAGCCAGGTCAGCACGCCGCCGGCGAGCAGGGCCTGGGACACGTCCAGCTTGGATTGCAGCAAATAGTGGATCACCCCCAGCACCGCGAGGCCGTACACCACGCGGTGGATCTGCTTCCACGTCCGGCCCAGCCAGCGGGACCAGCCGTCGGTCGAGGTGGCGCCCAGCACCAGGAGCCCGGCCAACGACACGAAGCCGATCGTGAGATAGAACCGCTTGACGATCTCGGCCATGACGGTGAGCAGCCGCCAATGCTGATCGACGCAGTAGAGCGTGAGATGCAACCCGGCATACAGCAGCGCGGCGTTGCCCATCATGCGCCGGATCACGGCCAGATTGGGCAGGCCGGACAGCACCTTGGCCGGCGTCACCGCAAGCGAGGCCAGCAGAACCCAGATCGTCGCATAGCCGCTGCTGTGAATGGCGGCGTTGGTGCGCTCCGGCCCGAGCATGTTCCCGGTCCAGCGTATCGCCAGCCAAGCCGCCGGCAGCAGCAGCAGGCCGAACACCACCGCACGCAGGGGGTGCAGCCGGCCCTTGCGGTCGGTCCACGGCACCAGCTCGGTCCAGGTCGGCGCCAGTGCCGGCAGCAGGGTGACGATCGCCGGACGGCTCGCCTTCACGGCGGCGGCCGCCGCTGCACCCGCTCGAACCCGGCCGGCACGTCGAACAGGGTGGCCTCCTGCGGTCCGTAGGCGACGCGGGTTGCGACTGCGAGCACCTGGGCGCCGCGCCGGGCCCGCAGCATCACCCCGTCCGCCGTCACGCAGGTGATGGCGGGCTGCCCGACGCTATCGCGCAGCTCCCATTCGGTGCACGGCAGCCCGGCCACGACATCCTCGCCGCGCCGCACGTAGCCGCCCGCAGCACCCGGGGCCCGCTTCGTTTCCAGCACCTGGCGGTCGGCCACGCTGACGAGCGAGAGCACGGAGGTGCGGTAATCCATGATGGAGAACAACCCCGGCGTCGGCAGGTCAAGCCGGGTCCGCTGCGCCGCGGCGGAGAACCGCGACCGCTGCTCGACCGGCGTGTCGCCCGGCTGCGAGCGGTAGGTCACGTCGACGTCGCGCATCGGCACGAGGGCCGGCCGCTCGTCCGCCCCGGCCACCTGAACGAAGGGCGGCCCGGCGAGCAGCGCCGCACCGAGCAGGGCCGCCCTCATCATCGACTTCGCCCCAGCAAGCCGCGCAGCTCCTGCAGGTCGGCCAAGCCGCCCGGTCCGTTGCCGCCCAACGCCATGTAACCGGGCGGTACCACGAACAGCTCAGGCGGCACCGGGCCGTAGCGGACCGCGACCGCGGTGAACCGGCCGGGCTTGCCGCCAACCCGGCCCTCGCCGCGCAACGGCACGCCGTCCGCGGTGAGGCAGACCGTGCCCGGCCCCTGCGCCGTGTCGAACGCGGCGACCGTGCAAGGGAGGCCGGCCACGCGGTCCGTGCCGCGCGGGTGCAAGCGGGTGCCGTCCAGCAGCAAGGGTTGCAGGTCGCGCGCCCGGATCGGCAGCGGCAGCACGATGCGCAGCGCGGTGTCGATCACCTGCCCCGACCGCGCCTGCAAGTCGATCAGCGCGACCTGGCTGCGCCCGTCCGCCTCGGCCCGCAGCCGTTGCCCGGCCGCGTCCCAGGACAGCGTGACCGGCCCGGGTATGCCGCCCGGCACCGCGGCCGGCGCCTGGCCGTCGAGCACGTAGGTCACGACCACGTCGCGGAGCGGTCGCGTGACCGGCGTCGGCTGCGCGAGCGCCGGTGCGGACAGCAGCGCCACGGCGGCGGCAAGCCTCCACGACCCGCCGTTCATTGCACCAGGCCCGGCCCCGGCACGATCGGAGCGTAATCGGCGGGAACGGCGAAGTCGGCGTCGGATAGCGGGTCGAACCTTACGCTGAACGCCTCCACCAAGTTGCGGCGTCCCTGCTTGTCCTGGAATTGGTTGCGCAGCACGAGGCCGTCCGGACTGACGCACAACGCATGCGCGACGCCATCCACCGTCGCGTCCCACAGCGTGCAGCGTTGCGCCGCCACCACAGCCTCGCCGCGGCGCGTGAACCGGGCGCCTTCGTCGACCGTGAACAACGGCTGCGGGCCCTCGTCCCAGCCGACCGCGAGCAAGGTCCGCTCGAGCGGAACCACCATCGTCAGGCTTTGGTTGGCGGGCACGCCGACAAGGTAGCTGGTATCGGGCAGGTCGACGCGGAAGGCGGCGCCGCCTGCCTTGATCTGGACCCGGACGTCGATCGCCTCGCCGGTCGCCGGGCGCAGGTGATAGCCGATCTCCGCGTCGCGTGCGGCCGCGGCAGGCGGACGGTCCGGCCCGGCGCCGGCGGCCGCCATGGCGACCGGCAGCAGCAGGGCCGCGCGCCGGACGATGCGGCCGATCAAGCGGCGGCCTCCGGACGGTGCAGCAGCTTGATCTCGGCCACGAGGGCGTCCGGATCGGGGGCGGCCGCCCACCGCGCGGCGACCTGCACCGCGCTGGCGAGCATGGCCTTGTAGGTGTCGCGAGGTACCTCGACGGCGCCGAACTGCGCCAGGTGGTTGGTGACGAACTGGGTGTCGAGCAGCGTGTAGCCTCCCATCCGCATCCGCGCGACCAGGTGCACCAGCGCCACCTTGGACGCGTCGCGGGCCGTGCTGAACATGCTTTCGCCAAAGAACACACCGCCGAGCGACACCCCGTACAGCCCGCCCACCAGCACGCCGTCGAGCCAGGTTTCGACCGAATGGGCGTGGCCTTGCCGATGCAGCTCGTAAAACAGCCGCTCGATGTCGGTGTTGATCCAGGTGTCCTCGCGCCCCGGCGCCGCCGCGGCACAGCCGGCGATCACCTGCGAGAAGGCGCGGTTGGCGGTGATCTCGAACGGACCCGACAGCACCGTCCGCAACAGCCGGCGCGGCAGGTGAAAGCCGTCGAGCGGCAGGATGCCCCGCTGCTCCGGGTCGAGCCAATATAGCCGCTGCCCCCGCCGGGTTTCCGCCATCGGGAATAACCCGACGCGGTAGGCCCGCAGCATCAGCTCGGGCGTGACCTCAATCGCGCGTCGCGACATCGTTCCAGCTTGGCGCCACGCTCAGGATCCTTGCTACGGTTGCGCCAGCGGGACTGTAGCAGTTCAAACTAGGCGCTGCACTAGCCCGCAAGCGTCGGGGGCGGCGTCTGCGGCGCCGCGGCGGACACGAATCGCTCAAGCCAATGGATCGTGTAGTCGCCGGCTACGAACTCCGGCGCTTCCAGGATGCGCCGATGCAGCGGCAGGGTGGTCTTGATGCCCTGCACCGCGAACTCCGCCAGCGCCCGGCGCATACGCATGATCGCCTGCGGCCGGTCGGGCGCATGCACGATCAGCTTGGCCACCATGCTGTCGTAATACGGCGGCACCACGTAGCCGGCGTAGAGCGCGCTATCGACCCGCACGCCGAGCCCGCCCGGCGCGTGGAACAGGTCCACCCGCCCAGGGGTCGGCATGAACGTGTCCGGGTCCTCGGCATTGATGCGGCACTCGATCGCGTGGCCGGCGAACACGATGTCCGCCTGCGAATAGCCGAGCGGGGCGCCGGACGCGACCCGGATCTGCTCGCGCACCAAATCGACGTTGCAGACCATCTCCGTCACCGGGTGCTCGACCTGCAGCCGCGTGTTCATCTCGATGAAGGCGAATTGCCCATCCTGGTAGAGGAACTCGAGCGTGCCCGCATTGCGATAGCCCAGTTGGCGCAGGCCGTTCGTCACGACCGTGCCGAGCGCGTCCCGCTCGGCCGCGGTCAGCGCCGGGGAGCCGGCTTCCTCCAGCACCTTCTGATGCCGCCGCTGCAGGCTGCAGTCGCGCTCGCCGAGATGCACGACGTTGCCGTGGCTGTCGGCCAGCACCTGCAGCTCGATGTGGCGCGGCCGGTCGAGGTATTTTTCGAGATACACCGAGTCGTCCCCGAACGCGGTCCGCGCCTCGGTCCGCGCCACGCTCCAAGCGTCCCCGATGTCGGCCGGGGTCATAGCCACCTTCATGCCCCGGCCGCCGCCCCCCGCCGCAGCCTTGATCAGCACGGGATAGCCGATCTGCTGCGCGATCGCGCGCGCCTGGTCGAGGTCCGCCAGCGCTCCGGTCGAGCCCGGCACCAGCGGGACGCCGATCGACGCCATCGCCACCTTGGCGGCGATCTTGTCGCCCATGGTGCGGATATGCGTCGGCGACGGCCCGATGAAGGTGATGCCGTGGGCCTCGACCATCTCGGCGAAGTCGGCGTTTTCCGACAGGAAGCCGTAGCCGGGATGGATCGCATCGGCGCCCGTCACCGCAGCCGCGGACAAGATCGACGGGATGTGCAAGTAACTGTCCCGCGCCGGCGGCGGCCCGATGCACACGCTTTCGTCGGACAGCCGGACGTGCATGGCGTCGCCGTCTGCGGTTGAGTGCACAGCGACCGTCGGGATGCCGAGTTCGCGGCAGGCGCGCTGGATCCGCAGCGCGATCTCGCCACGGTTGGCGATCAGTATCTTGTGGAACACCTCAGGCGATCACCAGCAGCGGCTGGTCGTATTCGACCGGGGCACCGCTGTCGACGAGGATCTGCGTCACCGTACCGGCGCGCGGCGCCTTGATCTGGTTGAAGGTTTTCATCGCCTCGATCAGCATCACCGTCTGCCCCGCCGTGACCGCCGAGCCGAGCGTGATGTAAGGTGCGGCGCCGGGCTCGGGCGCCAGGTAGGCGATCCCGACCATCGGGCTCTTGACCGCCCCCGGCGGCGGCGGCGGCTCCGCCGACAGCGCGGCGGCCTCGGCCGGTTGCGGCGCGCCGGTGTTGACCACCACCGGTGACGGCGCGAACGACGCGGCGGCGGCCGGCGCCGCGCGCACCAGCTTCAACCGGCATTCGCCCTCGTGCATCTCGAGTTCCGTCAGGCCGGCGTCCTTCAGGATCGCGGCCAGGCGCTGGATGGTCTCGGGGTCGAACAGGATGCGGCTCATGAAGCTCCTACTTCGCTCCAACGATCATGGTGCGGCTCGACGGTCCGGGGGCTGCATGCAGCGCCGGTCCCCCGACCAGGCTCGCCCCCGGGCGGGCGGGCGCAGGCTTGCGAGCGGCCGTTCGACGGCTCGCGCACCTGGCCCTTGGAGGACGACGACAAGCGATCGATGCGAGGCCATCGGTCGCGCCGTAGCATGGGGCGGGGGTCGTGTCGATTAAACCGGCCGGTGCGGCTCAGCCTGCCTCGACCGGTGCAAGGTCGGTCACGTCCGAATGGCGGCCGATCCACGCCGCAAGCTCCGCTTCCATTGCCGCCAGTGCCGCGGCGATGGGTGCAGCCTCCATCGTTGCCGCGTCCCGCTCGAGCCGCGACGCGCGCGACCCCAGCGTTTCTGCGCCGACATTGCGCGAGGCCCCAGCCAGGCTGTGCGCTTGGCGGGCCAGGGCGGCGACGTCGTTGCGTTCGAGCGCCCTGCGCAAGCCGTCGAGTTGAGCACGCGCGTCTTCCTTGAAGGCTTCGACGATGTCGGCCACGAGTTGCGCGCCGAGTTCATCGCGCAATTCGTCGAGCCTCGAACGGGCCTGCGCGGGCTCCGCCGGGAGTTGGAAGCCGGCCGCTTGCCCGCGGCCTTCCGCCACTGCCGTCCGCAGCCGCTCGAGGGTCACCGGCTTGGTGGTCACCCCATCCATGCCAGCGTCGAGGCAGGCCTGCAGGTCTTCCAGGCGCGAGCCCGCGGTCACGCCGACAATCGTCACGTGCTCGCCGGCCGTCTCCGCGGCACGAACCCTCCGGGTCGCGGCAAGACCGTCCATCCGCGGCATCATGACGTCCATCAGCACTAGGTCGTAGCGTCCGCTGCGCAGCGCCGCCAAAGCCTCGACGCCGTCGGTGACCGCGGTGACGCGGTGGCCAAGCCGCTCCAGCAACCCGGTCGCCACCTGCCGGTTGATGGGGTTGTCCTCGGCGAGCAGCACCTGCAACGGCCGGTCGTCTCGCGCCACGGTCTCGACCGGAGCGGCGGGCTCGGCGAGGGCGGGCGGCTCGGTGGCAGCAGCTTCATCCGACGGCCGGCACGCGACGTCGAACCGGAACGTGCTGCCTCGTCCCGGCTCCGACTCGACGGCAATGCTCCCGCCCAGCAACGCCACCAGCCGGCGGCAGATCGCCAGCCCCAACCCGCTGCCGCCGAACCGCCGGGAGATGGAGCCGTCGAGCTGGGTAAACTCCTGGAAGATGCGCTCTGCCGCCGACGGGGCGATGCCGATGCCGCTATCCGCGACGGCGAAGCGCAAGCTGACCCGATCCTCAGGGTCGCTTGCTGCCGTCAAGTCGATCCGCACCCAGCCTTGGTCGGTGAACTTGGTCGCGTTGCCGACGAGGTTGAGCAGGATCTGCCGCAACCGCCCGGGGTCGCCCATCACTGCGTCCGGCACCGACGGGTCGACATGGGCCGATAGCTCCAGGCCCTTCATCTGCGCCTGTGGCCGGAACAGGTCGATGGCGCCGGCGACCAGCGCCCGGGGATTGAACCGCGTCTCCTCCAACTCGATCTGCGACGCGTCGAGCCGGGAAAAATCGAGAATGTCATTGATGAGCTGCACGAGGTGGTCGCCGCTTTCGCGGATCAACCGCACATAAGCGCGCTGCGCCGGGCCGAGCTCCATGCCTTCCAGCAGGCCGGCCACCCCGATCACCCCGTTGAGCGGGGTGCGGATCTCGTGGCTCATGGTCGCCAGGAACTCCGATCGCGCCCGCGCCGCCGCCTCGGCAGCGTCCCGCGCCTCCTCGAGCACGTGCGCGGTGCGCTCCTGGTCGGTGACGTCGGTAAAGGTCCGCACCGCGAGCCCGGTCTCGAGCGCCTGGGTGCGGATCTCCAGCACCCGGCCGTCCCGACTAGTCCGGTGGTAGACCGAGGTCCCCAGCGTCACGCCGCCCGCCTCGGCCAGCGCCCGTGCCAGCTCCGAGCCCGGCGTATCGAACTCTCCCGTCCTGATCTGCCAGTCCAGCAGCGCGTCGAACGCCACCCCGACCTTGGCCAACTCGGGCGGCAGGTTCAGCAACTCGACCGCACGCGCGTTCAGCACCGGCACCGTCCGTTCCGGATCGATCACCATCAGGCCCTGGCTGATATTCTCGACGGCCGCCTGCAGGATCGTGCGCGACCGAACGAGGTCGCGGCGGTTGCGCGCCAGCACGACGCCCGCGACCAAGGTCAGCAGCGTCAGCGCGGCGCCGGCGACGCTCCAGCTTACACGGTCATGGAGGAACCCGGCGAGGGCGCCGTCGGTGGACACGCCGACCACGACGATCAGCCCGAACTCCTTCAGCCGGCGCCAGCTATAAATCCGGTCCACCCCGTCCTGCAGCACCGCGCCGCGCACGTCGCCCACGGCCTCGTCCGACCCGGTCGGCAGCAGCGGCGTCGCCGCCAGGTCGGCGCCGAGCGAAGCAAGCCCGTCGGGCGCGGCCGCTCGGACCAGCCTATCCTCGCCGAGCAGCAGCAGCGCCCCCTGGGCGTTGCGCAGCGAGGAGTGGAAGCGTGACAGGAACGCCGGATCGAGCGAGGCGACGATGGCGCCGTCGAACTCTCCACCGGCGTCGAACAGCTTGCGGACGAATTGCACCGACCAGCGGCCCGACACGCGCCCGAGCACGGGGCGGCTGATGAACAATCCGTCGTCGGGCCGGTCACGGGTAACCTTGAAGTGCTCCCGGTCGGCGATGCTGGTCGGCGTGGTGATCGGACCGAGGTTGGTTTGCACCATGCGGCCGTCGCGGTCGGTGAACGAAATCTGCAGCGTCAGGCCGCCCGGCAGCCCGGTGCCCTTCAGCCAGGCATTGAGGTCGAACCGCGCCGGATCCTGCGCGCGCGCCGTGCGGATCGAGCGGATGGTGATGTCGATCGCTTCGATGGTGCGAACGATGTTCTCGTCGAAGGCGCGGCTGAGATTGCGCGCCTCGCCCGTAGCGGCGTCCAGCGCCATCCGACGCTTCTCCACCAGGGAGAAGCCGATCCCGGTCCACAGAAAGGCCAGGATCGGGACCGTTGCGAGGATCAGGCGGCGTGTCATGCCGGGTCAGCCGACGGGTTCGGCCGGGGTGCTGCAGGCTGCGCCGACCAGCGCCTCGAACGCGGCCGGCGACGCCGCCCGTCCATACAGCCAGCCCTGTCCGATGTGGCACCCGGTGTCGCGCAGCAGCGTCGCCACCTCGGCCGTTTCCACCCCTTCGGCAATGACCTTCAAGCCCAGGCCACGCCCGAGTGACGCCACGGCGGTGACGATCTTCAGCGACTCCGCATTGCTGGCCGCGCTGCTGACGAACGCCTTGTCGATCTTCAGCTCGTTGAACGGCATCCGCGCCAGCGCCAGCAGGCTGGAATGGCCCGTGCCGAAATCATCGACGGCAAGGTTCACGCCCCAGATCCGCAGCCGCGTCAGGATCTCGACCGCCCGCGCCGTATCGGGGATTGCCCGGCCTTCAGTGATCTCGACCACCAGCTTGTCCGGCGGGACGTCGTGCGCACGGAGCAACCGTTCGATCCGGCGGGTGAGGTCCGGGTCGTTCAGCAGGAGGGGGGACACGTTCACCGCGACGGTGAGCTCGGGGCGCGACCGCCGCCACCGTGCGCAAGCGCGCAAGCTCTGGTCGATGATCAGGTCCGTCAGCAGGCCGCTCATGCCGTTGCGTTCCGCGACTTCGACGAAATCGGCGGGCGGTATCGGCCGACCGAAGTCCGGGATCCAGCGAGCCAGCGCCTCCGCCCCAACCAAGCCTCCGGTGATCAGCGACGTCTTCGGCTGGAACCAGGGAACCACCGCGCCGGCCGTGAACGCCTGCCGCAGATCGTCCGGGTCGACCAGTTGGCCGGCCGCGCCAGCAAAGACGGCGTGCCCGGGACCACCCTCCAGAATTGCGCGGAGAGCTTGCGGGTGGAGCGGCTTCTTCAGCACGCCGGCGACATGCAGGCCGAGCCGGGCGGCCAGCCGTTGGCTCGACGCAAGCACCCGGCTGTCGCACCCCGAGCAGAACACCAGGAGGGCGCCGCCGTTGTGCAACGCCAGCGTGGGCAGCAGCTTCAGCCCGTCCTCCTCGCCGAGGGTCAGGTCCAGCAGCACGCAGTCGAACCGTTCGCCATCGGCGAACAACGCTTCCGCCTCGCTCACCCCGGCGGCACCCCAGGTCTCGAAGCCGGCTTTCTGCCCCCAGTGCATGGCGATCGCGCGGTCGACACGCACGTCGTCGACGACCAACAGGCGTCGTACCGGGTCCATTATCCTCTGCTCGATCTGTGTGGCGCCGTTGCGAACGCCTCCGGGCGCAGGCCCGCGTCGTGCAGGAACTCGCGCAGGGCGGGGATCGCCACCGGTTTCGGGATGGGCACGACGTGCTCCAGCCCATACCGGTCAGCAAGTTCGGCGGCCGCCTTCAGCAGCAGCCAATCGGCCGACGTGACGATGGCGACCGGCATTCGCGGCGCGAGCTTGGAGACCATAAACAAGCAGTCGAGCCCGTCGGCGCCGGGCATCACGAGGTCGATCACTGCCGCGCACGGCCGCCGCTCCCGCACGATCACCGACGCCTCGGCCGGTCCGCATGCCGACGCGGTTTCGGCGCCCAGGCTGTGGCACAGCGACGCCAAGGTCAGGCGCTCGGACGCCACGTCGTCGACGATCAGAACGCACGGCATCGGTGGACCCCTCGGATGGGACCACTGCCTACAGGGCGAAGCCTAACGAACAGTAAACCGGAGCGCGGCCGTCAAGCGGCCCGGGCAATCTCCGCCGAGAACCGCCGCTGCCGCCGCTGCAGCAAGCGCCAGAACAGCCGTGACGCGCCGGCCGACAAGCGGCCACGCGGCGGCAGCCCGACCGACTTCAGGATCATGCCCATGCTGCGCTCGATGTGGCGGTAGCGATAGAACCCCATGGCACGCCCCATGTAGCCGGCGATGCAGCGCTCGTGCTGGTAGGGGGTCGATTCCGGCTCGTTGCCGCAATGGAAGGCGAAGGCGAGCTCGTCGTCCTCGCTTTCGGTGATGCGGCCGGCGGCGATGCGGAGGCGGGACAGGACGCCGAGGCGCTCGCGGGCGAGGTAACGCTTCATGTGGTCGTAGAACAGCTTGAAGTGGCGATACTCGTCGGCGGCGATCAGGCGGCAGACCTGCTGCAGGACGGGCTCGCCGGTCGCGTCGGCGAGCGCGGTGTAGTAGCTGCTGGTGCCGGTTTCCACCATGCAGCGGGCAATCAGCTCGCCGGTGCGGCTGCCGCGGACGGAGGCGTCGGCGTCGAGTGGCAGCTTGTAGCCGGCGCGGTAACGGGCGAAGGCGGCCTCGAAATCCCAGGCCGGGTCGGCAAGGGTGGCCCAGCGGCCGAGGGCGTCGCCGTGCTGGACCTCCTCGACGGCCCAATTGTCGCTGGCGAGGCGGAAGTCGGGGTCATCGACGAAGACGCGGCCCAGGTAGACGGCATAGTCGGTGCCGTTGCGCTCGACCATGGCGGCGGCCTTGACCAAAGAGACGATGTCGGGATCGACCTTGCCGGGTTCGAACCTGTCCCAGGTCACATCATCGAGCGACCAATGCTTCATACGCGTGTGCTACTCACGGTGATCGAAAACCAGAGATGAATGCTACGCGAACGACGCCGCGACCAGGGCAGTTGCCCCGGGGCGGCGTCGTGACCGGCAAGTGTTGCAGTCCGGTGACAGCCGGTCAGGCGGCTCCGGCAGCGGCGATCATGGCTTCGGCGGATTGGACGCGGGCCATGGCGAGGTCGATCGCGGGCACGTCGGTCTTGTCGACGTTGGCAAGGGCGTCCCGGGCGGCCGCCAGCCTCGCGTCCGCGGTGGCGCGGGACACCTCGGCGACGGGGATAGCCTCGTCGGCGAGGACGGTGCAGCGCTCCGGGGTGATCTCGGCAAAGCCGCCGCTGACGAAGAGGCGGGCGGTGGGCTGGCCGCCTTCGTGCAGGACGATAGTGCCACCGCGGAGCATGACGATCATCGGCGCGTGGCCGGGGAGAACGCCCATCTCGCCTTCGGCGGCGGGGATGACGGCCATGTCGACCGGCTGCGACAGCAGCAGCCGGTCGGGGCTCACGATCTCCAACTGGGTGGGCATGGCTAGGCGGCCACCTTCAGACCCTCGGCCTTCTTCACGGCGTCCTCGATGGTGCCCACCATATAGAAGGCGGCTTCGGGGAGGCCGTCATGCTTGCCGTCGATGATCTCCTTGAAGGAGCGCACGGTGTCGGCGATGGGAACGAAGATGCCGGGGCTGCCGGTGAACACTTCGGCGACGTGGAAGGGCTGGCTCAGGAAGCGCTCGATGCGGCGGGCGCGGGCGACGACGAGCTTGTCGTCTTCGGAGAGCTCGTCCATGCCGAGGATGGCGATGATGTCCTGCAGCGACTTGTAGGTCTGCAGCACGCGCTGGACCTCACGGGCGACCTCGTAGTGCTCGTCGCCCACGATGCGGGGGTCGAGCGAGCGGCTGGTGCTGTCGAGCGGGTCGACGGCAGGGTAGATGCCCTTCTCCGAGATGGCGCGGTTCAGCACCGTCGTTGCGTCCAAGTGGGCGAAGGAGGTGGCGGGCGCCGGGTCGGTGAGGTCGTCGGCGGGTACGTAGATGGCCTGCACCGAGGTGATGGAGCCCTTCTTGGTCGAGGTAATGCGCTCCTGGAGCGCGCCCATGTCGGTGGCGAGCGTCGGCTGATAGCCCACGGCCGACGGGATGCGGCCGAGCAAGGCGGACACTTCGGCGCCGGCCTGGGTGAAGCGGAAGATGTTGTCGACGAAGAACAGCACGTCCTGGCCTTCCTCGTCGCGGAAGTATTCGGCGAGCGACAGGCCGGACAGGGCGACGCGGGCGCGGGCGCCCGGCGGCTCGTTCATCTGGCCGTATACGAGCGCGACCTTGGAGCCTTCGGTGGTGCCTTCGCCGAGCTTGATGACGCCGGCGTCGACCATCTCGTGGTAGAGGTCGTTGCCTTCGCGGGTGCGCTCGCCGACGCCGGCGAACACCGAAACGCCGCCATGGGCCTTGGCGATGTTGTTGATGAGCTCCTGGATGAGCACCGTCTTGCCGACGCCGGCGCCGCCGAACAGGCCGATCTTGCCGCCCTTGAGGTAGGGGGCGAGGAGGTCCACGACCTTGATGCCGGTGACGAGGATCTCGGCCGACGTGGCCTGGTCCTCGAAGGAGGGGGCGGAGCGGTGGATCGGGTAGGTCATCTTCGCGTTGACCGGGCCGCGCTCGTCGATTGGCTCACCGATGACGTTCAGGATGCGGCCCAATGTCTCGGGGCCGACGGGGACGTTGATGGGGCGGCCGGTGTCGACGACCTCGGTGCCGCGGACCATGCCTTCGGTGGCATCCATGGCGATGCAGCGGACGGTGCGCTCGCCGAGCTCCTGCGCGACTTCGAGCACCAGGTTGGCGTCGCCGTTCTTGGCCATGAGCGCGTTCTGGATGAAGGGCAGCTCGCCTTCGAACTGCACGTCCACGACGGCGCCCAGCACCTGCGTCACCCGGCCAACATTGTTCTTCGCCATGTGTCCTCGTTGTTCAAGACCCGGTTGCAGGGTCACGTTCATTCGGGGACGCCGACAGGTCGGCCCCCACGTCGCTGGCTTCATACGGGAGAGCGCGGGAGGTTTCCAGCCCGAGTCCGGGAGAAAATGCCGTGATGGCGGGAGCTTCGGACCGATGCGGAGCCCGTCGGCCCGCCCGGATGCAAGCCCCGGCTGCCGCCGGACCGTCACCCGTGGAGGCTCTCGCCGAAGCCGACATGCACGACGGAGGGCGTGGCGCGTGCCCGGGCCGCCGCCGCAATCTTCATGATCCTCGCCTTTGCCGCCCGCTCGCGGCAGGATAGAACGCGCCGGTGTCGGACGAGCCCACTCCACCGCCCCCTGTACCGTTCCTCCATCTGCCGGGCTTCTTCCCGGACGCGCTGTCCTATGCCGTCCGCACCACCCTGGCCCTGCTGCTCGCCTATGGCGTCGGCTTCTACGCGCAGATCCCGACTGCCAGCTCCGCCGGCATCACGGTGGGCATCATCGCCCAGGCTTCCTCCGGAATGGCGCTGTCGAAGGCCTTCTACCGTGTCGCCGGCACCGTTATCGGCTGCGTCGTCAGCATCGTTTTCGGCGCACTGTTCGGCCAAGACCGCACGATGCTGCTGCTGTCCTTCGGGGTGTGGATGGGGCTCTGCTCCGCCGCGGCCGTCATCCTGCGCGATTTCCGCTCCTACGGCGCCGCCCTCAGCGGCTACACCGTCGCCATCATCGCCATTGGCGGCATCGACGCGCCCGAGGGGCTGCTGCTCGCGTCCCTCAACCGCGCCGCAGCCATCCTGCTCGGCATCGCTGCCGTGGCCCTCGTGAACTCCGTGCTCGGCGGGGTGTCCGCGCTGGACGCCCTCATTGCCAAGCTGCGCGAGGAGCGCGGCAAGGTCGCCGCCTTCGCGCTCGAGGCGTTCGAAGGCCGGCCCATCCCCGACGACCTCACCTTGACCCGGCTGGTGGCCAACATCACCGGCCTGCAGACCGACGCCACCTACGCCGCGATCGAGCACGCCAATGGCCGCCGCCGCCGCCGCGGCGCCCAGGTCGCGATCGGCTCCCTCCTGACCGCCATCTCCGCCAGCCGCACCATCGCCGGCCTGCTCGGCCCCGGCACCCCGGCGCCGGTCCGCGACCACCTGCGCGCCGCCGCCGCCACGCTGCGCGAGGGCGTGCCGCTGCCGCCGGCCCCACCCGCCCGCGACCCGTTCGACGCCCTTCTGCTGGAACGGGCGGACGCGATCCTGCGCCGCATGCGCGACACCGACGCCGGGCTGCAGGTGCTGGAGGGTGGCGATGCGGCGGTGCCCGGCATCGTCTTGCGCCCGACCCACGACTATCCGGCTGCCTTCATCAGCGCCGTCCGCACCATGATCGCCTTCGGCCTCACGGCCAGCTTCGCCGTCCTGGCCGGCTGGCCCGACGCCACCCTGATGCTGATCCAGCAAGCCGCGTTCGTCGGCCTGCTCGGCGCCAGTCCCACGCCCACCGTCGCGAGCGTCGGCTTCCTCATCCCGCTGCTGCCGATCGCGCTCGTCGCCGGCGTGATCGAGTTCGCCGTGCTGCCGTTGACGTCCGGCTTCATCCCCTTCTCGGTCGTGGTCGGCAGCGTGATGTTCATCGTGACTTTGCTGGCCCGTCACCGCCGGCTCGCGCCAGTCGCCCCGGCCGCCCTGATCTACGTGACCTTGCTCCTGTCCCCCGCCAATCCGGAGACGTTCGACCTCGCCAACTTCCTCAACACCACCCTGCTGCTCGGCCTCGCTGTGGTGTTCACCTTGCTGACGTTCGTGCTGATCCTGCCGGTCTCGCCCAAGCGGCGCCTTTACCGGGTCGTCGCGGCCGTGGCGGCCGAGCTCGACCGCACGAGGCGCTCGCCGGAGCGTGCCAAGGATCCCGCCGTCGCGCAGTCGATGCTGTACGACCGCCTAGTCCGCGCCCTGACCTTTTTGGGCCGCCCCACCGGCGCCCGGCGCGCGCTGCTGTCCCATCTTTATCACCTCGGCGCCTCCGACATCGCCGTCCACCGCGCCCGCACGGCCCTCAACGAGATCGAGCGATCCACAGCACAGTCGGGCCCGTCGGCAAGCCCGCACCCCGCCATCGCCGCCGCCCGCCGCGCGCTCGAGGCTGGCGACGTGCCCGCCATGCTCGACGCATCCCGGGTGCTGCTGGCCGACCCCGGCCTCGCGCCCGGACCCTCGCTGCAGCGCGCCGTCAGCGGAATGGCCGACCTCGCCTACCAGGAAGGCGGACGCTGCCGCGCCACCCGGTTCAGCCGGCTCATGACCGGCTGACGATGTGGCGCGAAACCAACCTGTTCGGCGTCTACATGTCGCCACTGCTGATATATGCTCTGGTGGCCCTGCTGCTTTGGCTGCCGATCCGCTTCGTCTTGCTGCGCCTGCGCCTGCTCCGCCGGTTTGACAATCCGGCCGTCGCCCAGCTTTCGATCTACCTCGGCCTGCTCGCCGCGCTTGTGTCCTGGCTCTGAGCGAGCCGCACTCTGCCGCGGCGCGTCGCAACGCCTTCGTTCACGGAGTTCCATGCTTTCCGCCTCCCGCCGCGCCTTCGGGCTGCTCGTCACGC
Organism: uncultured Alphaproteobacteria bacterium; assembly: GCA_963752225.1. Classification (GTDB taxonomy): domain Bacteria; phylum Pseudomonadota; class Alphaproteobacteria; order Acetobacterales; family Acetobacteraceae; genus JBBROS01. The sequence goes on from CAVVXS010000009.1 coordinate 276,452, forward strand.
TGCTTCTCCTGGCCGGCGGCGCCTTTGCCGGCGTCGTCATCTGGCAGCATTACCTGATCGCCCCCTGGACCCGCGACGGCACGGTCGAAGCCTATGTCGTCAACCTCGCCCCGGAAGTGTCCGGCCGCGTAATCGCCTTGCATGTCGCTGACAACGCCGCCGTCCATGTCGGCGACGTGCTCTACGACATCGATCCGATCGACTTCCAGATCGCGGTCGCCAACGCCGAGGCCACTGTCGCGTCGCGCAAATCCGACATGGACTCGAAAACCGCGCAGGCCGAGCGCCGCGAGCAGCTGACGACGCTGTCCACCTCCAAGGAGGAGCAGCAGACCTTCAACTCCTCGGCCGAGGTGGCGCGGGCCGCCTATGCCGGCGCCATCTCCCAGCTCAACCAGGCACGGCTCGACCTCAAGCGCACCAGCGTCCTGTCCCCGGTCAACGGCTACGTCACCAACCTGCAGCTCCGGGTCGGCGACTATGCGACCAAGGGCACCCGCAACCTCGCCTTGGTCGACACCGACAGCTTTTGGATCAGCGGCAATTTCGAGGAAACCAAGCTCGCCCGCATCCGCCCCGGCGACCCGGCATCGGCGCAACTGCTCGGGTTCAGGGACCCGGTATTCGGCCACGTCGACAGCATCGCCCGCGGCATCAACACGCCCAACTCCGCCGCCGGCCCGCTCGGCTTGGCCTCGGTCAACCCTGTCTTCACCTGGGTCCGCCTGGCGCAGCGTATCCCGGTCCGCGTGCACATCGACCAGGTGCCGCCCACCGTCCAGCTTTCCGTCGGCCTGACCGCCACCGTCTCGGTGGGTAAGGACGCCCATGCCGGCAGCCTGCACGGCTGGCTGTCCCGCGTGCTCACGATGGGCGGTGACTGACGCCCGCCTCCTCCGGCGCCGGATGCACCTCGAAGCAGCGAGTCATGGCGGATTGGGACGGCATGGTCAGACACACCGAGTGTTGCCCATCCGCGCGACCGATCCAGGCGGAAGTCATTTCCCTCAACGGACTTCCGCGATGCGGCCACCCGGCCCGGTCATGACCGGGCGGCCGAAGCGTGCCGTCAGTGGGCCGCGACCGCCTCGCCGGGATCGGCCTGCTCCAGCTGCGGATCGACCCGCAGCAGCATCACCGCAACCCCTCCGGCCAGGGCGGTGACGCCCAGCAGGATCAGGCCGGTGGTGAAGGTGCCGGTGGCGTCCTTCAGGTAGCCCATCACGTAGGGGCCGAAGAACCCGGACAGATTGCCGATCGAGTTGATCGTGGCGATGCCCGCGGCGGCGGATGCGCCGGTCAAGAAGGCGCCGGGCAGCGGCCAGAACAAGGGCGGCATGGCGGACACGCCGATCTGGCTCAGGCAGAGCAAGCCGAGCACCATTGCCGGCGAGGTCGAGAAGCCGGCGCCGACCAGGCCCACGCAGGCCAGGACCATGGCCGCGAACACGTGCTCCCGCCGTTTCAAGGTGCGGTCCGAGCTGCGGCCCAGCAGCACCATGCCGACCGCGCCGAACACGAACGGCAGCGCCGCCAGCAGGCCGGTTTCGAAGTTGCTGGCGCCGAAGCCCTTGACGATGGTCGGCAGGAAGAACGCGACGCCGTAGCTCGCTGCGTTCAGGCAGAAATACATGAAGGCACACAGCATGACCCGCGGATCGGTCATCGCCTTGCCGATGCTCAGGTGCTCGACCGCCTGCTTCTTGCTGTTCTCGCCGTTGATGCGGGTCGTCAGCCACTCTTTCTCATCGGGCTGCAGCCAGGTCGCCTCCTCCGGCCGGTCGGTCAGGTAGACGATCACGGCAACCGCCATCACGATCGACGGCACCGCCTCGATGATGAACAGCCATTGCCAGCCATCCAGCGACGCGCCGGCGACGTTCAGCAGCGCGCCCGATAGCGGGGCGCCGACGATGGAGGAGAACGGGATCGCCAGCATGAACAGCGACACCACCCGGGCCCGGTACATCGACGGGAACCAGAGGGTCAGGAAGAAGATGATGCCGGGGAAGAAGCCCGCTTCGGCGATGCCGAGCAGGAAGCGGAGGATGAAGAACACCCATTCCGGCGATACCCCGGTCGCCGCCGAGATCGGCCGGATGAAGGCGAACAGCCCGGAGATCAACCCCCAGCTCAGCATGATCCGGGCGATCCAGAGCCGCGCCCCGAAGCGGGCGAGCGCCAGGTTGGACGGCACCTCGAGCAGGAAGTAGGCGATGAAGAACAGCCCGGCGCCGAGGCCGTACGCGGACTCGGTCAAGCCGAGCGCCGAGTTCATCTGCAGCTTGGCAAAACCGACGTTCACCCGGTCCAGATAGGCGACGAAGTAGCAGACGAATAGAAATGGCACCAACCGCCACATGACTTTCCCGACGGTGCGGGTTTCGAGTTCTGACACGGCGCCTTCCCCTTGTTTTGGCGACCCTCGGCAGGTCGCGGCAGACAGACTGCCCCTTTGCCAGCATCCTATCCAGAACTCCAGCTTCGGGCACGACCACAATTCTCCGTTGCCGGACCGCCCAGGCTCGACTGCGCTCAGGCCGGGTCGGGACCGCCGGCGAGCGTCACCACGGCGACGATGATGACGCCGGTCAGCAGCAAGCGAACCCCGGCGCTGACGCCGAAGGTGTTCAGCATCGTCAGCAGCAGCACGAGGAACAGCGCCCCGCCCCACACGCCCGCGACATTGGCCCGGCCGCCCGCGACCGAGGTGCCGCCGATCACCACGACCGCAATCGAGGCGAGCAGGTATTCGTTGCCGATGTCGACATTGGCGCCGCGGAAATAGCCGCCGAGCAGCGCGCCATCGAGGCCGCCCAACCCGCCGCACAGCGCATAGGTGGCGAACCGCACCGGCTCGACACGGATGCCGGCCAGGCGGGCGGCGCGGATGTTCTGGCCGATCGCCAGCACCGAGCGGCCGAACACGGTCCGATGCAGCACCGTCGCGGCGGCGGCCGCAAACACGACGGCGCCCAGCGCCAGCACCGGCACGCCGCCGAGCTGCAGGTTGGTGAAGGCGGCGAACCCGTCCGGCGGCTTGATCTGCAGGCCGCGGCCATAGCTGATGTCGATCGATTGGATGACGAAGCTGGCCGACAGCGTGGCGATGATCGGCGGAATCCGCAGCGCGCGGATCAGCCCGTAATTGACGCTGCCCACCGCCAGCCCGGCGCCGACCGCGGCCAGCAGCCCGAGCGCCACCCGCGCGTCGCTGCCGTCCATGACGGTCATGGCGACGGCGCTCGCGAGCCCGATATTGGCCGGCAGCGACAGGTCCACATTGCCGGGGCCGAGGGTGATGACGAACATCTGGCCGACGCCGACCACGACCGTGAACACCGCCAGCGACAGCGCCGCCGTCAGCATGCCGCCGCCGCCGAGGCCGCCGGTGTAGGCGATCGCGGCCAGCCAGACGAGGCCGGCGCCGAGGAACGACCACACCCAGGGGCGGCCATGCAGCAACCGGGTCATCGCGGCTCACCACGGCGGCTGATCAGCACCCGGGCGGCCAGCACGGTGATGAGGATCGCGCCATTGGCCGCGACCTGCCAATCGGGCGGGATGCGCATGAAGGTCAGCAGCGGCGAAGCGGCCATCGCCAGCGTCAGCGCGCCCAGCACGGCGCCGACCGGGGACACCCGGCCACCGGTGAACTCGCCGCCGCCCAGGATCACCCCGGCAATGGACAGCAGCGTGTAGCCATTGCCGATATTGGCGTCGCCCGATGTGGTGATGCCGACCAGCGCCAGCCCGGCCAGCACGCCGAGCGCGCCGCACAGCCCGAACAGCACCATCTTGACCCGTAGCAGCGACCATCCGGCGCGATGCAGCGCGACCTTGTTGCCGCCGGCGCCGCGCAGGATGGCGCCATACGACGTCCGCATCAGGCCGACATAGCCGACGACGGCGATGATCGCCGCGGCCAGCACCGGGAACGGCACCAGCGGCGGCTTCAGTCGCATCATCGCCTGCAGCCAGTCCGGCGCCCTGCCGCCGGGCTTTGGCAGCACGAGGATCGCCGCGCCCTGCCACACGAAGCTCATGCCCAGGGTGACGACGATCGACGGCAGGTTGCGCAGCTCGATGATGGCGCCCAGCGCCGCGTAAACGGCGACCCCGCCGAGCAATGCCAGCGCGCCGAGCGCCGGCTGCTCGCGCAGCAGCGTGGCGGCGATGCAGCAGACGAAGCCGACGAACGGCCCGATCGACAAATCGAGGTCGTTGCCGGCGATGACGAACATCTGCGCGAGCGTCACCAGCGCGATCGGCACGGCCAGGTTGAGCATCAGCGTGAAGCCGAAATAGCTGATCGCGCGAGGGTTCAGATAAGCGATCGCCGCGACCACGAGGGCGAGCGACAGCGCCGGCAGCAGGGCGCGCAGAATCCGTCGCGGATGCCCGGCCAGGCGCGAGGGCGGGCTCATGTCAGCGGTCGGACGCGAACGAGGACTGGATCACCCGCTCCTGGGTCAGTTCGGCGCCCTCGAGATGCGCGACGATCGCGCCGTCGCGGAAGATGTAGGCGTGGTCGCAATAGGCCAGCTCCTCGGTCTCGGTCGTGTACCAGAGGAAGGTGCGGCCGCGCCCGGCCTCGTCGGCGATCAGCGCATAGACTTCGAGCTTGGTCGCGTAGTCCACCCCGCGCATCGGGTCGTCCATCAGCACGATCGCCGCGTCCGAGGCGAGTGCCCGGGCGAACAGCGCCTTCTGCTGGTTGCCGCCCGACAGGGTCAGGATGGGATCGTCCACGTTGTGGGTGCGGATGCCGATCCGGCTGCGCCACTGCTCGGCCAGCGCCCGCTCGCGGCGCGGTGAGATCAGCGGCCCGGCCCGCAACGCGCCGAGCGAGCGAACGCCGATATTGCGCGCGATCGACCACTGCGCGAATACGCCGTCGGCTTGGCGGTCGCCGGCAACCAGCGCCACCTTGCCCGACACGCCGCCCCCGCGCCGGCGCCCGGCGGCGTCGAAGGCCGCCAGCAGCAGCGCGGTCTGGCCATGACCGGCGAGCCCGGCCAGGCCGACGATCTCGCCTTCGCGCGCGACCAGTTCGGTCGCGTCCCGCGCGGAACCGGACTGCATCCGCACCCGGACCGGCGTGTCGCGGCGGCGCCGGGCCGCGATCGCGCGCGGCGTCTCACCCTCGACCCCACCCATCAGCGCCACCAGGGTCGCGCGATCGAAGCCGGACGCGGGAGCGGCGCGCACCACCCGGCCGTCGCGCATCACGGCAATGCGGTCGCAGGCTTGCAGCACCTCGCCCAGGATGTGCGAGATCAACGCGCAAGTGATCCCGCCCGCCACCGCGCGACGCACGTAGGCCAGCAGCGCACCGGCCGTGACGGCGTCGAGCGAGGAGGTCGGCTCATCCAGGATCACGAGGCGGGCCGGCTCGGCGACGACGGTGAAGGCGCGGGCGATCTCGACCATCTGCCGCCGCCCGATCGAAAGGTCGGCGACCGGGCTGGACGCAGCGATGCCGTGGCCGGGAAAGATCTCGTCGAGCTTGTCGCCGATCAGTTGCCCGGCGCGGCGGCGCCAGCCGAAGCCGCGTATCGCCGGATGGAACACGCGGGCGTTCTCGGCGACGGTCAGGTTCGGGCACAGCGACAGTTCCTGGAACACGCAGCGGATGCCGAGCGCCTTGGCCCGCGCGGGCGACAGCGCCGGCTCCTGCTGGCCGTCGACGAGCAGACGGCCGCCATCGGGAACCAGGCCGCCGGCCAGGATGTGCATCAGCGTGGACTTGCCGGCGCCGTTATGGCCGACGATGCCGAGGCATTCGCCGCTCGCCAGCTCGAGATTGACGCCGCGCAGGGCCCGGACGGCGCCGAACGATTTCTCGACGCCGTCCAGGGTGATGGTCGCCACGGTGATCCAGCTACTTGGCGCTGGCCTTCGCCGCGGCGATCGCGTCCGCCTGGGTGTATTCATGGCTGGCGACGCCGCCCTTGGGGACGTTCGGCAGCTCCCGCTCGAAGTCGGCTTGGGTGAAGGCGAGGTAGGGGACCACCAGGTCGTGCGGCACGCCCTTGTTGCCGTCCAGCACCTGCTGCGCGACCCAGAAGGCAAGCGTCGACACGCCGGGCGCGATCGAGGCGGACCACGTCGTGTAGCCGTCCTTGTCCTTCTGTTCCTTCCACCAGGCGAGCTCGTCCTGGCGGTTGCCCATGATGATGGTCGGCCGCGGCTTGCCGGCTGCGGCGAACGCCTGGGCGGCGCCATAGCCGTCGCCGCCCTGGTCCACCACGCCGATCACTGGCGGCAAGGACGGCAGCACGGTCGCGACCGCCTTCTGCGCCGTCGTCTGGTCCCAGTCGCCGGTGACCGAGCCGACGATCTTGAACTCCGGGTGCTGCTTCACCCCTTCCAGGATGCCGGCATGGACGGCGTCGTCGATCGAGGTGCCGGCAAGGCCACGGATCTCGAGCAGGTTGCCGCCCTTGGGCTGGAACTTGGCCATCTCGGCCACTTCCTGGACGCCCATCGCCTTGAAGTCGACCACGACCCGGTAGGCGCAGGGCTCGGTGACGATGCCGTCGAACGACACGACGACGATGCCGGCGTCGCAGGCTTGGCGGACGGCGCCGTTCAGCGCATCGGGCGAGCCGGCGTTGATGACGATCGCGTCGTAGCCCTGCAGGATCAGGTTCTGGACCTGCGCCGCCTGGGTCGGCACGTCCTTGTCGGCAGTGGTGAACACGTCGGCGGCAGCGACCACCTTGTCGGCGACCGCCTTCTTGGCAACGATGTCGAAGCTTTTCAGCATCGCCTGGCGCCAGGAGTTGCCCGCGTAGTTGTTGCTGAAGGCGATCTTCTTGCCGCTCGTGTCGGCCTGCGCCGCGGTGGCGAGCAGCGTTGCGGCGCAGACGGCCAGGGCCGCCGGGCGGGTGCGAATTGTCATGGGCGTTCTCCTCGTGTTGGTTGGCGTGAGCCGATCGCGACAGCTCGAGCATGCTCTCACAGGGCTCCGCCCTGCACCCGCTGGGGCCAGCGGCCCCAGACCCGCTGACCTAAGCTATCGTAGTTCCAAGGGTCGCCTTGGACGGGGCGCAGGGACGGAGCCCCTGCAGCAGACGCGTCAGACACCTGGGAGGTCTTCAACAGGCGGCTACCGCCCGAGATGGGCGTCGAAGAAGCGTGCGATGTCGGTGAACGCCTCGCGCGTCTCCGGCGCGTCCACGTCGCCCATGTATTGCGCGTGCGACTGGCCCTCGTAGACGTTCAACTCGGCCTCGACCCCTTCGCGCCGCAGCTTGCGGTGGGTGCGGACGGTGTTGGACAGGAACAGGTCCCGGGTGCCGGACGTCAGTATGGTCGGCGGGAAACCATGGAAGTCGCCGTAGATCGGCGAGAGTTGCGGGTCCTTCAAGTCATGCCCGGCCGCATACAGCTTGGCAGCACGGCCGAGCCAGCCGTCCCAGCTCACCAGGATGTTGTCCACCCACTCGTTGCTCTTATACGTGTCGCCGGTGTCGGTCAGGTCGGACCAGGGTGTGCCCGGCGCGATGGCGCCCGGCAGCGGCAGGCCGTCCTGCTTGGCCCGCAGCACCATCGCCAGCGTCATGCCGCCGCCCGTAGAGGTGCCGAGGATGGCCATGTTCCGGGGGTCCGCCATCGTCACCGCGGCCTTCCACACCGCCATCGCGTCGTCCATGGCGGCGGGATAAGGGAAGTCGGGCGGCATGCGGTAGTCGACCGAGATCACCTTGAACCCGCCGAACCCGGCAATCATCAGCGCTTCCGGCAAGGCGGCCTCGCCTGGGGAGAAGACGTAGCCGCCGCCATGGACGTGAACCAGCAGGCGGTTGCGGTTCGCGTCGGGCATCGTCTTGGGCGTGACGATGAACGCCTTCACGCCGCCGATCACCGCGGGCTGGACCGACACGCCCAGCTTCTCCTCCAGCCCCGGCAGCGCCGCCACGGCCGCCGACGCCCGGCGCGCCACCAGCTCTTTCCACTCGGCCGCGTTCTTCGGGTCGGCGTTCATGTGCACCGGGAACGGCGCGGCGATCAGCGCCTGGGCTTGCGGGCTGACGCCTTCGGTCGGCACGGGAATCGTTTCCGCCGGACGATGGCGCTCGCCGGGCTTCGCATTGGCCGCCCCTTGCTCGGCCGCGAAACGGTCGAACACGGAGCCGCCAGCCGCGGGAGGCGCCGCCGGTGCCGGCTGCTGCGCCCATAGCGGCGGCGCGGCGAGCGTCCAAAGCACGGCGGTCAGCAGAGATGCGCGCGAATTCGACACGGTCGTGGTTCCCTCCGGCTGCGCGACGGTCGATGCCGGCGCTGCGTACGGCTGGAAGGTAGCAAGGGAACACCGGATGGGCGCAAGCCCCGCCGTGCCGGATCGGCCCGTTCTCGGCCACCCTGCCCCGGCACTTGAAGCGGGCACGCCCGGCCGTTCGGTGTAAACTTACGTCGCGCGGGCGGAGCAAAGCGCGATGGCGATGGGGTGCAGCCGGCGATGATCGAGCTTCCGAGCGAACCCGACGTTGCCCGGCTGGTCGCCGCCGCGTGCGCCGCCTCGCCCGACTTCGCGGCGCGGCTCGAGCGCTGCGCCGGCGCCGCCCCGGCGTTGCGCCACCTCGGGATACAGCACTGGCAGGGCGGCGCGTTCGATCTCGCGGCCATGGCGCTCCGGAGTGCGCTGGCGCTGACCCCAACCGATGCCGCGCTTTGGCGCGACCTCGCGGGGGTTTACGCCGGCGCCGCCGACCCGGCCCGTGCCCGCGCCTGCCTGCTGCGCGCGCTCGAGCTCGATCCGGCCAGTCCGCACGGCTGGCTGCTGCTTGCGGGGATCGAGAACCGGTGCGGCGACAAGAGGGACGCCGAAGCCGCTTATCGCCGGGCCATCGACCTCGATCCGGCGCTGGCCGAGGCGCATCTCGGCCTCGGCCTGCTGTGCGTCGAGCAGCAGCGGTTCGAGGAAGCGGTTGAACGCCTGCGCGCGGCCGCCGTCCACGCCCCGGACGATCGCCTCGTGCGCGCTTGCCTCGGCCACGCGCTCTATGGCGCCGGCGAGTTCGCGTCCGCCGCGTCGGCGTTCGCCGCGGCCGCGGCGCTCGGGCCGCTCGACGCCGCGGAACGCCGCACGTTCGCCTACGCCCGGACCTTGCAGACCATGATCGAAGGGAACCCGCAAGCGGCGCTCGAAGACTACGCCGCGCTCGCGGGCGAGGGCGCCGACGACGTCGCCACCGTGGCGCGGACTGCCTTCCTGCTGCTGAACGGTTTCGGGCACCGGGCCGCCGCCGCGGAGCTCGGACGGCTGCGGCTGGCCGCCGATCCCGACGACCCGGTGCAACGCCATCTGCTGCATGCCGTGACGGGCGAGGCGCTGGACCGCGCGCCGGCCGACTACGTCGAGCGCTACTTCGACGAGTTCGCGCCGACCTTCGACGGCAAGCTCACGGGCGCGCTCGGCTACCGGGTGCCCGAGCAATTGGCCCGGCTGGTCGCCGCGCATCGCAGCGCCTTTGACGCCGTGCTCGACCTCGGCTGCGGCACCGGTCTTGCGGCCGACCATCTCGCGGGCTTCGGCGGCCGCCTGACCGGGGTCGACCTGTCGGCCAACATGCTCGAGGGCGCACGGCGGCGCGGGCGCTATGCGGACCTGCTGAAGGTGGACGCGGTCACGTTCCTCGGTTCGGCGCCGTCCCGCTTCGACCTCGTATTCGCCGCCGACCTGCTGGTCTACCTCGGCGACCTCGCGCCCTTGTTCAGCGCCGCAGCGTCCGGCTTGAAACCGGGCGGGCTGTTCGCGCTGAGCATCGAGACGCAGGCGGCCGGCGGGTTCGCCTTGCTGCCGTCCGGCCGCTTCGCCCATGCCCCTGCCTACATCGAGGCACTCGCCGCCGGCGCGTTCATCTTGGTCGAGACGGTCGCGTCCGTGCTTCGGCTCGAGGGCCGGCGGCCGATCGACGGCCGGCTGGTCCTGCTGCGGCGCGGGGAGTTGCCGCACACCATTTCCTGACAAGCAGCCGATTGCGGGACGTCGCGACCATCGCCATGTTGCAGTGCAGCATGACAGGAGAACTCGGATGTTCGCTTCTTTGACGACCCAGCCGCGATCCGGCCACGCCGGCGTGGGGTTCGGGTCCATCGGCGCGCGCTTCAAGCGCTGGGCCGATGATCGGGCGGTTCGCCGCCGGCTGGAGCGCGAGCTGCAATCGCACAGCGACCGCGACCTGGCCGAACTGGGCATGAGCCGCAGCGACATCCCGGACGTGATCCGGGGCACGTTCCGGGCCTAGGCGGGTCTTTCGCCGAACCTTCGTCCGGCGCCGCGTCAGTCGTCCCACGGCGCGGTCAGCGCATCCAGCACGGCGCGGGCGAACAAAGGCGGGTTCTGCAGCATCGCAAAATGCGACACGCCGGGCAGGATCACCAGGTGCGAATTGGGGATGGTGGCGGCGATCGCCCGGCTGTGGCTCTGCTTGATGGCCTCGTCGTAGCGTCCGTCGGCGATCACGACCGGCACGGTAATGCCTCGCAGTGACGCGTCGCCGATATGCGGCTCGGTGGCCCACATTTGGCTGATCTGCGCCAGGAAGTTGTCGTATTGGCCCGGCGTCGGCGATAGCTCCCGGTATTCCTTGCCGGCGCGAACCTCGAACGCCTTGAACAGGCTGCCGGGCTTGTCGAAGCCGGACTTCAAGCCGGCCGGGTCGGTGTTGGCGCCGAACGCGAACACCCGGTGCAGGCGGTCCGGATGCTCGATCGCCATGACGATGCCGATGATCGCGCCGTCGCTCCAGCCGACCAGGTCCGCCTTGTCGACGTGCAGCGCGTCGAGCATCGCCACCACGTCGGACGTCATCAGCTCGTAACTGTAGCGCTGCGCCGAGCGCGTGCTGCGTCCGTGGCCGCGGCTGTCGACGGCGATCACGCGGAACCCCTGCGCGACCAGGAACGGGATGACGGTGCCGAAGTAGTTCGAGTTGGCCAGTCCGCCATGCACCATGACGACCGGCTTGCCGTTGCGCGGCCCGAACTCGGCCCGCCACATCTCGATGTCGTTGACGTGGACCGGCCCCGACACCCTCGCCGGCGGCAGCGCCGGCATCGGCGGCAGCACCTGCCAAGGCTCCGCGGCGCCGGCCGGGCAAGCCCCGAGCACGATGGCCAGCAACGTGGCAGTCAAGACGGCGGACCGGCCGACTTTCAAATGCAGCATCGTTGCTGCCCCCTCACAGTGCGCCCGATCTTCCACGCCCGGCCGCCACCGTTCAAGCCGCACGTGCTCAGGAGGCGGCCCGCAACTCCGGTGCAGCCGCGCCGGGCGCCGCATGCGTCAGCATGTCGCGGACCATCGGCGCCACCACGCGCCCATACAGCTCGATCCCCTGCGCCAGCTTCTCGTGCGCGAGCGGGCCGGCGCTGTACTTCAGGTCGAACCGCGACAGACCGAGCGCCCGCACGGTGCCGGCGATCTTGCGGGCAACCGTGTCCGGCGCGCCCACATACAACGAGCCGCTATCCGCCTCGCGGTCGAACTCGGCCCGCCGCATCGGCGGCCACCCGCGATCGGCGCCGATCCGGTCCCGCATCTGCTTGAACGCCGGCCACAGCTCGTCCCGCGCCTGCGCGTCGGTCGCGGCGACGTAGCCCGGCGAATGCACGCCGATCTCCCGCACCGGCCGGCCGAGCTGTGCGAAGGCCTGGTGATAAAGGTCCACGTAGGGCCGGAACCGGGCCGGGTCGCCGCCGATGATCGCCAGCATGAGCGGCAGGTCATAGCGCGCGGCGCGGACCACCGAGTTCGGGCTGCCGCCGACGCCGACCCAGGTCTTGAGCGTCCCGGTCTCGACCGGCGGGAACACCTCCTGCGCCGTGAGTGGCGGCCGCGTCTGGCCTTGCCATGTGACCGGCCCTTGCCGCAGCAACGCCGCGAACAGGTCGAGCTTGTCCTCGAACAGGGTTTCGTAGTCGGCGAGGTCGTAGCCGAACAACGGGAACGACTCGGTGAACGACCCGCGGCCGAGGATCACCTCGGCGCGCCCGTTGGATGCCGCATCGAGCGTCGAGAAGCGTTGGAAGATGCGGATCGGGTCGTCCGAGCTCAGCACCGTCACCGCGGAGCCCAAGCGCAGCCGGCGGGTGCGGCTCGCGATCGCCGCCAGCACGATCTCGGCCGCGGACACGGCGAAGTCGCCCCGGTGGTGCTCGCCGATGCCGAAGAAGTCGAGGCCGACCTGGTCCGCCAGCACCCCCTCATCGATCACGTTGCGGATCACCTGGGCATGCGGCAGCGGCGTGCCGGCGGCGTCGGTGGTGACGTCGCCGAACGTGTCCAGTCCGAGTTCGAGAGGCTGTGTCATGGGGCACCTTGCGTCGCAGGCCGGCCCGCCTTCGAGGTGGCGCGCCGCCGGTTCTTGTTGGTAACCAGGCGCAGATGGTGAACCGCTCCCGCCGGCCGCAAGGAGGCACAGACGTGCAACAAGGGCACATCGTGGGAACCGGGGTGGGAACCGGGGTGGGAACCGGGGCGGGAACCGGGCCGCTGCTGGACGCGGCGAGCGATGACTGCCGCGCCATCAGCGCCGTGCTGGGCCGGGTCGGCGACAAGTGGAGCGTCCTCGTCGTCGCCCTGCTCGGCAACGGCCCGCGGCGGTTCAGCGAGATCAAGCGGCAGGTCGGCGGCATTTCGCAGCGCATGCTCACCCTGACCCTGCGCGGACTGGAGCGCGACGGGCTCGTGACCCGGACGGTGACGGCCAGCACGCCGCCCCGGGTGGATTACGCGCTGACCGACATGGGACGCTCGTTGTCGCAGCCGGTGCGGCTGCTGAGCGATTGGGCGCGGCAGCATCGGGCCGACATCGAAGCCGCCCGACAACGCTTCGATGGGCGCGCCGCATCCAGCTGAGGCGCGGGACCCGACCTTCCTCCCCTACCGGGCGACGTGGCGGAACCCGGCGTCGGCGGCGGCGAGCGCCGCGTCGACGTCGGCGTCCGTGTGGGCGCAGGACAGAAACATGTTGTGCTTGGGGTGGAAATAAGCGCCGTGCCGCAGCGCCTCGGCGCAGAACGCGAAGCCGCGGCGCCATTCCGGGTCGTCGGCGAACAGCAGCGTCGGCATCTGCACCGGGCCGCTTTGGTCGATCGCGACGCCATGATGCGCTGCCCGCTCGGCCAGCCCGTCGCGCAACCGTTGCCCCATGGCCCGCATACGTGCCGGGCCGTCGATGCGGCGCAGCTCCGAAAGCGTCGCCACCGCGGCCGCCATCGGCACCGCGCCGCACCAGAACGAGCCGGTGGTGAACACCTGCGTTGCCGCCGTGCGGAACCGCTCCCGCCCGGTCACCGCCGCCAGCGGGTGGCCGTTGGCGATGGCCTTGCTCCAGGCCGCGAGGTCCGGTTGCACGCCCAGCGTTTCCCAGGACCCGCCCAGATCGAGCCGGAACCCGGCGCGCACATCGTCCAGGATTAACGCGGCGCCGGTCGCGTCGCATAGGGCGCGGACGCCGCGGGCGAACTCCGGCGTCGGCAGCTCCTGCCGTTGGCCCATGTCGTGGCGGAACGCCGAGACCAGGATCGCGGCAAGGTCGCCGCCCGCCCGCTCCGCCGCGGCCTCGACGCTGCGCAGGTCGTTGTAGGTGAACGAAAGCAAATGCGCCCGGTCCTCGGCCGTCACCCCGGCGACGCTCGGCGAGCACCAGGGCACCGCGCCGTGATAGGCGCCGGCCGCCACCAGCACCTTGCGCCGCCCGGTCGCCGCCCGTGCCACGGTGACGCAGGTGGTGGTGGCGTCGGTGCCGTTCTTGCCGAACAGGCACCAATCGGCATGCGGCACCATCTCCACGAGCAGCTCGGCGAGCTCGACCAGCACCGGTGCCGGGCCGTTCATGCAGTCGCCGCGTTCGGCCTGCGCGCGCGCCGCCGCCTCGACCGCCTCGTGCTTGTGGCCGAGGATGATCGGGCCCCAGGAGCACATCAGGTCGACGAAGGAGCGGCCGTCCACGTCGTAGAGGCGGCAGCCCTCGGCGCGTTCGAAGAATTGCGGGTAGCCGGCCGGCAGCCGGCTGGCGTCGAGATGGCCCCACAAGCCGCCGGGGATCACACGCGCCGCCCGCGCCCGCAAGCCCTCGTCGACCGTGTGCCGTCCGGTTCCGAAGTCGTCCATGATGTCTCCTCGGTGGCGTCCGCGGCAGGCCAGGGGCGAAAAGCGTTGCGGGCCGGCGTTCGGCGCCTATCATCGGCCGTCGCCCCGGGGGGCGGCAAGACGCGGCTCCGGACCCGGCGCCCACGGACAGGAGCGACGCATGACCCTTCCCGCAAAAGCCAGTCGCGGCATGCTGCTCGGGGTCGCGGCACAGCGGGCCTGACGGTGGTGGCAGGAATCGACGCGGCCGCTCTTGCCGCCGCCGTGCCGCCGCTGGCGGGCACGCTGGACGTGCCGGGCCTGCGGGCGCCAGCCACCGTGCACCGTGATGAATGGGGCATTCCGCACATCCGCGCCGCCACCGCGCCGGACGCGCATTTCGCGCTGGGATTCGTCCACGCGCAGGACCGGCTGTTCCAGATGGAGCTGAACCGCCGCCGCGCCCTCGGCCGCGCCGCCGAGTGGCTCGGCGCCGAAGCCGCCGACAGCGACGCCTTGTGCCGCCGGCTGGGGATGGCGGCGGCGTCGCAGCGCGACCACGCAGCGCTCGGGCCGGACGCGCAGGAGATGCTGGAGCGCTACACGGCGGGGGTGAACGCGTTCCTCGGCTCCGGCGCGCCGCTGCCGATCGAATACACGCTGCTCGGAGCCCGGCCGGAACCTTGGGAGCCGTGGCACCCGATCGCGGTCATGCGCCGGCTCGGCCTGCTGATGGGTTCGGTGTGGTTCAAGCTGTGGCGGGCGCTCGCGCTGCCGGTCGTCGGGCCGGAGAACGCGGCCAAGCTGCGCTACGACGATGGCGGCGGCGACTTGGTCTGCATTCCGCCCGGCGTTCACGCCGAGCGATTGGGCGCCGACCTCCAGGCGTTGCGGCCGGCGATCGAGGCGCTGCTGGCCGCCATGGGACCGGACGAGACCGGCGGCGGCAGCAACAACTGGGCGGTCGGGCCCGGCCGCACGGCGACCGGCCGCCCGATCCTGGCGGGCGATCCGCACCGGGTGTTCGAGATCCCCGGCATGTACACGCAGCACCACCTCGCCTGCGACGCGTTCGACGCGGTCGGCCTCACGGTGCCGGGCGTCCCCGGCTTCCCGCACTTCATGCATAACGGCCGAATGGCGTTCTGCGTCACCCACGCCTTCGCGGATATCCATGACCTGTTCCTCGAGCAGTTCGACGGCGGCGGACGGGTACGTTTCGGCGCGGACTGGGAGAACGTGTCCGTCCGGCGAGAGACGGTGTCGGTGCGCGGCGCCGCCGACCGGGTCGTGGACGTGGTCGAGACCCGGCACGGACCCGTCATTGCCGGCGACCCGGCACGCGGCGCCGCCCTCGCCCTGCGCTCGGTGCAGTTCGCCGAGACCGACCGGTCGTTCGACTGCTTGCCGCGCATGCTGCAAGCGGACGGGGTGCCGGCGCTGTTCGAGGCCACCCGCGGCCGGGGGCTGATCGACCACAACGTGGTTGCCGCCGACGTCGCTTGCCGGATCGGCCACCGGGTGCGCGCCGTCGTGCCGCGGCGGCCACGCGCGAATGGTTGGCTGCCGGTGCCGGGCTGGACCGGCGCGCACGAATGGCAGGGCGCCATCGCGCACGAGGACATGCCGCAAACGATCGACCCGGCGGGCGGCGTCATCGTCACCGCCAACAACCGCGTCGTGGCGGACGGGCCCGACTATTTTTGCACCGACTGCCACCCGCCCTATCGCGCCGAGCGGATCGCCGCCCTGATCGACGAGCTGCCGCCGTTCCGGGTCGAGGACGCCGCCACGCTGCACGCCGACACGCTGTCGCCGGTGGCGCCGCTGTTCCAAGCGCGGCTGCGAGCCATGCCGGAGCCGGCAGAGCCGGCCGCAGCGGCGCTGCGCCGGACTCTGCTCGATTGGGATGGGCGGATGGCGGCCGGGTCGGTCGCGGCGGGCCAATACAACGCCCTGCGCCGGGCAGCGACGGCGATCCTGGCCCGCCGCTCGGGCCTGGATGCGGCCGCGGCGCATCCTTGGGGCGCGGTGCCGCCGGGCGTGTCGCCGCTCGGGCAGCTTTGGTGGACGCTGCCGGCGCTTCTGCGCGACGACGACACCTCGCTGCTCGGCGGCTGGTCCTGGTCCGACGTGCTCGGGGCGGCCCTGGCCGAGGTCGCGTCCGGCCCCGCGGCGGCGCCGTGGGGCGAGACGCATCAGCCGCGCTTCCGCCACCCGCTCTCGGCCTCGATGCCGGACGCGGCGGCGCTGCTCGATCCGCCGTCGCGGCCGTTGGGCGGCGACGGCGACACGGTGATGGCGATCGGCCAGGTTCCCGCCGCCGGTCCGGCCGGCAGCTACGGGGCGCTGTGCCGCTACGTGTTCGACGTCGGCAACTGGGAGGCGAGCCGCTGGGCGGTGTTCCACGGCGCGTCCGGCCACCCCGGCAGCCCGCACTACGCCGACCAGAACGCGGCCTGGAGCGCCTGCGCCACCGTGCCGATGCGCTACGACTGGGACGGCATCGCCGCCGCCGCAACCCGCACGCAAGTGCTGCAACCCAGACAGGAGACGGCATGACCGACGCGGATATCGGGTTCCTTCCCGCGGCCGAGCTGCTGTCGCGGTACCACGCCCGCACGCTGTCGCCGGTCGAAGTGATCGATGCGGTGCTGCGCCACATCGAGGCGACCGAGCCGGCGCTGAACGCGATGGTGCTGCTGACGGCCGAGACGGCGCGGGCGTCCGCGCGCGCGGCGGAGGCGGCTTACGCGCGCGGCACCGCCCGCAAGCTGGAAGGCGTGCCGGTCACGATCAAGGACCTGCAGCAAACCAAGGGCGTCCCGACCCAAATGGGCAGCCGCATGTTCGAGGGCCACGTGCCCGACGTGGACACGCCCTGCGTCGCGCGGCTGCACGACGCCGGCTGCATCATGCTGGGCAAGACGACGGCGCCGGAGTTCGGCTGGAAGGGTGTCAGCCAAAGCCCGCTGACCGGCATCACCCACAACCCGTGGCAGCACGGGATGAGCGCCGGCGGGTCCTCTTCGGGGGCGGCCGCCGGTGCGGCGGCGGGATACGGGCCGTTGCATCAGGGCGGCGACGGCGCCGGTTCGATCCGCATCCCGGCGCATATGTGCGGGGTGTTCGGCATCAAGGCGACGCATGGACGGGTGCCGTGCTGGCCGATGTCGAACAACGACCTCGCCACCCATCTCGGCCCCATCACCCGCACCGTCACCGACGCCGCCCTCATGCTGGAGGCGATGGCCGGCCGCATCCCTGGGACTACACCTCGCTCGAGGCGCCGCCGCAGGACTACGCGTCCAAGCTGCGCGCCGATCTGCGCGGCAAGCGCATCGCCTTCAGCCCCGACCTCGGCCACGCCCGCGTGGACGACGATGTGGCCGCCCTGGTGCGGACCGCCGTCGAGGTGTTCGCGGAGCTGGGCGCGACGGTCGAGGAAGTGACGCCCGGCTGGGGCCCGAAAGGGAAGGAGCTGTTCGATTTCTTTTGGCCGACCGTGTTCTCGGCCAAGCTGCGCGACCTGCCGCAATGGGAGGACAAGCTCGACCCCGGCTTCGTCGCCATGATCAAGACCGCGCGCGACGTGCGCGTCTCCGATTTCATGGCGATGCGCGAACGCCGTTTCGCCTACGGGGCCGAGATCCACGAGTTCTTCACCGAATGGGACTTCCTGCTCACGCCCGCGGTCAGCACGACGGCGTTCCCGGCCGAGCTGCTGCAGCCGGCGCACTGGCCGCAGCATCCCTGGGACGGGCTGGCCTGGGCGCAGTTCAGCTATCCGTTCAACTGGGCCGGCAACCCGGCCGCCAGCATTCCATGCGGCTTCACCGCGGCCGGGCTGCCGGTCGGGCTGCAGGTCGTCGCCCCCCGGTTCGACGACCTCGGGGTGCTGCAGGCGGCGTTTGCGTTCGAGGGCGCGCGGCCCTGGGCCGGCCGGCGCCCGCCCGTCATCAAAGGAGCACCGGCATGAAGCGCCGCCACCTGCTGGCAGGCGCCGCCGCCGCGCTCGCGGCTCCGAGCCTCGCCGCCGCGCAGAACCTCAAGACCGTGCATTTCGTGCCGCAGGCCGACCTCGCGCTGCTCGACCCGGTGTTCAACACCGCGCTCGTCACCCGCAATCACGGCTTTCTCGTGTTCGACCAGCTTTATGGCCTCGACGACAGCCTGCAGCCGCAGCCGCAGATGGTCGCAGGCCACGTGGTCGAGGACGATGGCCGCACGTGGCGCATGACCTTGCGCGAGGGCATGACCTTCCACGACGGCACGCCGGTGCTGGCGCGCGACGCGGTCGCCAGCATCGAACGCTGGGCTCGCAACGACCCGTTCGGCCAGAACGTCCGTGCCGTCACCGACGAGCTCTCGGCGCCGTCCGACCGGGTGCTGCAGTTCCGCCTGAAGAAGCCGTTTCCGCTGCTGACGGCGGCGCTGGCGAAGCCGTCCTCCTATTGCCCGGTGATGCCGGAGCGGCTGGCGCGGACGCCGGCCAGCCAGCAGGTGACCGAGATGGTCGGCAGCGGCCCGTTCCGGTTCCTGGCCGGCGAGCGCGTCGCCGGGTCGCGCGTGGCGTATGAGAAGTTCGCCGGCTATGTGCCCCGCCCGGACGGCACGCCATCCTTCGCCGCCGGGCCGAAACGCGTGTTCGTGGACCGGGTCGAGTGGCACGTCATTCCCGACGCCGCGACCGCGGCGGCCGCCCTGCAGCGCGGCGAAGTGGATTGGTGGGAGCAGCCGACCGCCGACCTGCTGCCGCTGCTGAAGCGGGACCCGAACCTCGCCGTCGAGGCCAAGGAGCACGGCGGCTTCATGAGCATGATCCGCTTCAATCACCTGCAGCCGCCGTTCGACAACCCGGCGATCCGCCGCGCCTTCTTTCCCGGGATCCGCCAGGCCGACTACATGACGGCCGTCATGGGCGAGGACCGCAGCCTGTGGAACGACCGCTGCGGCTTTTTCGTCCCGGGCGGCCCCTTTTCGACCGAAGCGGGGCTCGAGGCGATGGACGGCGCGCCGAACTACGACCGCGTCCGCGCCAACCTGCAAGCGGCCGGCTACAAGGGCGAGCGGGTGGTGTTCGTGGTGCCGACCGACCTGCCATCGCTGAACGCGTTCAGCGAGATTGCCGCCGACATGTTCCGCCGGGTCGGGGTCAACCTCGACTACCAGGCTTCGGATTGGGGCTCGGTCGCGCCGCGGCTGGCGAACAAGGAAGGGCTCGACAAGGGCGGCTGGAGCGTGTGGTGCAACAACATCCCCGGCATCATCGCGGTCACGCCGGCGACGCAGTCGTATACGCGCGGGATCGGCCGCGCGGGCACCTTCGGCTGGCCGGAATCAGCCCGACTTGAGCAGTTGCGCGACCAGTTCCTCGACGCCGCCTCGGCCGACGAGCAGAAGCGGATCACCCGGGAGCTGCAGTTGCAGGCGTTCCAGGACGTGCCGTACGTGCCGCTCGGCGCCTACAACCAGCCGTTCGCCTTTCGCCGCAGCCTCACTGGGATGCTGAACAGCTTTCCGGTGTTCTACAACGTCCGCAAGGCTTGACCGGCGCCGCTACAGCGACTGCGCCAGCCGCCACCCGGTTTCTGCGATCGGCCGCGCCATGCGGCCCAGCGCCGCCGCGTCCGGATCGGCGGCGGTGCCATCGAGCGAGCGCTTGGCGATGCCCTGCACGATGGCAGCCAGGCGGAACAGGTTGAACACCACATACACCTCCCAGTCCGGGTCCGGACCGCGCCCGGTGCGGGCGTTGTAGGAGGCCACGTACTCCGACACCGGCGGGATGCCGAGTGCCGCCAGGTCCTCCCCGGCGAGCCCGCGGAACACGTGCGGCTCGATCCACCACGCCGAGGCGTTGTTGGCGAAATCCGACAGCGGGTCGCCCAGCGTGGACAGCTCCCAATCCAGCACCGCGACCACACGCGGCTCGACCGGGTGGATCATCATGTTGTCCAGCCGCAGGTCGCCATGCACGACCCGCACGTCGCTCCGTTCCGGCAGCCGCGGCGGCAGCCAGTTCAGCAACTGGTCCATGGCGTCGATCGCCTCCGTCTCGGACAGCCGGGTACTGCTTGGACCAGCGGGCGAACTGCCGCTGCATGTAGTTGGCCGGGCGTCCGAACTCGGACAGGCCGACGGCGGCCGGATCGACGCCATGCAAGCGGGCGATCGTGTCGTTCATGGAATCGAAGATCGCGGCCCGCTCCGACGCCCGCAGCCCCGGCAGGCGCGGGTCCATGAACACGCGGCCGGGAATGAACTCCATGACGAAGAAGGCGCTGCCGATGACGGCGTCGTCCTCGCACAGCGCATGCACGTGCGGCACCGGCACGCCGGTGCCCGCCAAGGCCTGCATCACCCGGAACTCGCGTTCCACCATGTGGGCGCTTTGCAGCAAGGCGCCCAGCGGCTTGCGGCGCAGCACGTAGTCACCCGACGCGGCCGACAGCTTGAAGGTCGGGTTGGACTGCCCGCCGGCCAACGGCGACGCCGCCATCGGCCCGCGGAAGCCCGGCACGTGCGACGCCATCCAGCCGGCCAGGCGGTCGAGGTCGGGCGCGTTGGCGTTGGCGGCGCTGTGGCTCACAGGCGATCTTCCTTCCAATCCGGGCGGAACGGACCTGGACGGTAGGTCGGCAAGGCGCCGGACGGCAACCGACCTGCTGCCGTGTGACGCGAGGCGGGAGAATGGCCGGCCGGGCTACAACGCCCAGCGAAGCGAGCGGCGCAACCGCTCGGTGCCGTCGCGGTCGAACCAGCGTCCATGCGCGAACACCACCCGGTCCGGCCGCAACGCGACCAAGCGGGCGGCGGCGTCCGCCACGGCCGAGCCGCGGAGGTTGATCAGCGCCCGCAGGTAGGGGGGCGGCATGCCGTCCGGCGCCAGGCTGCCGAACCAGCGCAGCAGCGGACGCAGCAGCGCCGGTACCTTCTGCGCCTCGAGGTTCATGACCAAGTCGGTCAGCACCAGGGTGCGCGAGCGCTCGTGGAACAGCGCCGCCTCGTGGAAGCCGGCCGCGCCGGGCACCAGCACGAGGGCGAGGCCGCCGCCCCATTCCGCCGGGGCGGAGCGGCCGAGCTGCCGGTCGAGCCGCAGGCCGCTGCGCCGCACCGCGCCGCGTTCGGCGACACCCGGGGCGGCCCAGGTGGTTGCCCCCGGCACGCCCCGCTGCCAGTCCTGCAGGAACATCCAATGCGCCAGGTTTGGCGCGACCAAGTGGCGGATGCGGCCGAGCCGGGCCAAGGCGGCCCGCAAGGCCGGGCTGTAACGGGTGGGCGAATGCAGCAGCAGGTCGCCGTTGCGCAGCCGGATCACCGTCATCCGCGCCGCGACGACTTTGCCGAGCGGAGCGGGCAGCATGCTGTCGACGATCCACACCCCGTCCGCCACCGGCTTGGGCACGTCGAGCGGCGGATAGCCGACCGGCTCCTGCGCCCGTGCCACGCCGAGCATGCGTCCGAGCAGCCCGGACCCGTCGCCGGGCCCGCGGCTCGGCAGGCCGCGGCTATAAGCGACCACCGCCAGCTCGGCGACGCCGGCGGCCAGCAGCAAGGCCCGCGCGGCCGGCTTCTGCCGGGTCATCGCCACCCCGGCCGCGCACAGCGCCACGCCGCCGAGCGCATCGAGCCACAAATGCTGCCGCATGCTGAAACGGGGCCGCACGCCGGCCTCGTAGTCCGTCAGCAATGCGTAGCCGGTGTGGTAGACGCCCGCCGCGCCGAGCACGCCGCGCACCGCCGGCGGCAGGCTGCGCGACGCGGCGAGGCCGCCGAACAGCGTCGCCACGCCGTAATCGATGGCGCCGTGCGTCCTGGTCGAGATCGCGCTCATGTTTTGCCCTGTTCGTTGCCGCCGTCCTTGTTCGCTTCAGGCGGCGGCGCGACCTTCACCTTGTCGCCCTCGGCGAGGTTCGGCGGCGGCGACAGCACCAGCGTCTCGTCGCCCGCCAAGCCCTCGCGCAGTTCCGCCGTCGTGCCGAAATCGCGGTAGATCGCGATCTTGTGGTAGTGCGCCCGGTCCTCGCCGTCGAGCGACACGGCCTGCAACCCGTCGGCGTTGAACACCAGCGCCGCGTCGGGCACCACGACGCCCGGCTTGTCGCGCGGGATCGCGATCGACACGTTGGCATAAAGGCCGGCCCGCAAGCTGCCGTCCTTGTTGTCGATGTCCACCTCCGTCAGCATCGAGCGCGACGACGGGTCGAGCGATTGCGCGGTGCGGCTGACATGGGCGTCGAAGCTGCGGCCCGGCAGCTCGGGGATGGTCACCTTGGCCGGCAAGCCCGCATGCACGCCAACGGCGCCGCTTTGCGGCACGTAGACGGCCACCCGCAGCACGTCGTCGCGCGAGATGCTCAGCATCGGCGTGCCGCTGCCGTTGTCGGCCGTCAACAGGTTGCCAACGTCCACGTTGCGCGCGGTGACCACCCCGTCGAATGGTGCGGTGATCCGCTCGAACCCGGTCAGCTCCTGTAGGCGCTGCACGGTCGCCTGCTGCGCCCGCAAATTCGCCAGCGCCACCGCGATGCCGGCTTGGGCGCTGCTGACGCCGGCGGCGCCGGTGGCGGCATTGGCGGTCGAGTTGTCCGCGTTCTGCTTGGTTTCCCAGCCCTGGTTGGCGAGCGTCGTGGTGCGCGACTTGGTGACGTCGGCCAGCTTCACCGTCGCCTGCGCCTGCTGCAGGTTGGCCTGGGCTTGCAGCACGGCGGCTTCGTTCTGGCCGACCTGGGCCTGCGCCTGCACGAGCTGCTGGTCGAGGTCGGGCGCGGCGATGCGGATCAGCAGGTCGCCCTTGTGCACCCGGCTGCCGATGTCGACCAGGCGCTCGGCGACATAGCCGGTCGAGCGGGCGAACACGTTGGCGGTCTCGAACGCGACCGTCTGGCCGGGCTGGGTGAGCTCCACCGGATCGGTGAGGCGCTTGGCCTTGGCGGTGCGCACCTCGGGCACGAAGTCGCGCTGCTCGGCCTGCGCCGTCACCGCAGCCTGGCGGGTGCGCCAATGGGTCCAGGCGCCGAACCCGAGCAGCAGCGCGACGGGGATCGCCACGAACACGGCCAGGCGCCGGCGCGGGGGCGGCGGCGGCGCGTCGTCGTCACGGTCGTGATCGTCGCGGTCGTGGTCGTCGCGGTCGTGCTCGCTGCCTTGCCCGTCGCGGCCCGGCCCGCCGTGGCGGTCGGCGGGCGCTTCGGTGCGGGTCAGCGGCGGCTCGGACACCGGCACCAGGGACCGCTTGCGTTCGATCATGCGTAGTCCTCCAACTTCCTCACCTTGCCGCTGCGCAGCAATGTGTAGAGGAACGGCACGAACAACAGGGTGGAGCAGGTGCCGAAACTGATCCCGCCCAGCACCGCCCGGGCCAGCGCCGCGTTCTGCTCGCTCCCCTCGCCGATGCCGATCGCCATCGGCACCAGGCCGACGAACATGGCCCCCGCGGTCATCAGCACGGGACGCACCCGGGTCCGCGCCGCGGCGACGATGGCGTCGCGCGCCGACGAGCCCTCGTTCTCGCGATGCTCCTTGGCGAAGGTCACCAGCAGGATCGAGTTCGCCGAGGCGACGCCGACGCTCATGATGGCGCCCATCAGCGACGGGATCGACAGCGTGGTGTGGGTCACGAACAGGCTGACGACCACGCCGCCCACCGCGATCGGCAGCGCCAGCGCCACGACCAGCGGGTCGCCCCAGGACTGGAAGTTCACCGCCATCAGCAGGTAGACGGCCACCAGCGCGCACACCAGGCCGATGCCGATCCGCGCGAAGGCCTGGTTCTTGCTCTCGATCTGCCCGCGCACATGGACGGTGTCGGGCGCCTCGAGCTGTTTCTGCGCGTCGGCGACGATCGTATCGATCTCCCCCTCGAGGCCGCCGAGGTCGCGGTCCTGGGCCGCTGCGTAAACGTCGAAGGTGGGCTGAGTGTTGACGTGGTTGCGGACCGTCTGCTCGCTGCCGCGGGTCAGGGTGGCGACGTTGGACAGCAGCTGCAGCGGCCTCGGCTGGCCTGCAGCGGCCGGCGTCGCGGTGGCGGACGCCAGCAGCGGGAGGTTGTTGATCGCATCGAGGCTGTCGTTGCGATACTCCGGCGTTTGCACCCAGATCTGGTAAGGGATGCCGGTTTGCGGGTCGGACCAGAAGTTGGGGCTGACCTGGAAGCTGCCGCTCAACGACACGTTCATGTCGTTGGCGATCTGCTGCTCCGTCAGCCCGAGTTCCGACGCCCGCTTGCGGTCGACGTTGACGAAGAACTCGGGCGCGTCGGTGATCTGCTGCAGGTGGACGTCCACCGCGCCGCGCACCGTCCGCAGCTTCCGCTCGATCTCGCGCGCCACCGCCCGGTCCTTCGCCTCGTGCCGGCCGCTGACCTGGATGTCGATCTGCGACGGCACCCCGAAATCGAGGATCTGGGTGATGATGTCGGCCGGCTGGAAATAGAACACCGCGCTCGGGAAGCGGTCGTGCAGCACCGTCCGCAGCCGGCGCATGTAGCCGATCGATGAGCCGTGCTTGGGCTTGAGGGCGACCAGCACCTGGCCATCGTTGTAGGCGACGAAGGTGCCGTCGCCGAACGCGAAGTTGTAGTTGGACGCCGGCAAGCCGATGTTGTCGAGGATCGTGTCGATCTCATCCGCCGGCACGACCTCGCGCACCGTATCCTCGACCTGCTGGAACAGCTTCTCCGCCTGCTCGATCCGCAACCCGGGTGCCGCACGCACATGCAGCGTCATCTGCCCGGCGTCGATTTGCGGGAAATAGTCGGTCCCGGTGAAGAAGTAGAGCCCCACCGAGCCGGCCAGGACCAAGGCAGCGACGGCGCCGGTCAGCACGCGGTGGTCGAGGGTCGCATGCAGCAGGCCGAGGTAGCCGGCGCGGAAGCGTTCGAACCGTTCGTCGAAGCGGTCGTGCACCCGCTCGAACCAGCCGGGCTTGCGCTCCGTATCGTCCTTGCGCTCCCGCTCCGGCCGGACGAGGACGTCGATCAGGATCGGCACCAGCGTGCGCGAGAGCATGTAGGATGCGAGCATCGCGAACACCACCGCCAGCGCCTGCGGCGTGAACAGGAAGCGTGGCGCGTCGGACAGGAACAGCACCGACACGAAGGCGCAGCAGATCGACAAGGTCGAGATCAGCGCCGGCGTGGCGATGCCGGCTGCCCCCTCCACCACCGCCTGCTCAAACTTGCGGCCTTCCTCCAGCAATCGGTAGGTGTTCTCGATCGCAACCGTCGCGTCGTCCACCAGGATGCCGACCGCGAGCGCCATGCCGCCGAGCGTCATGATGTTGATGCTTTCGCCGAGCACGCCGAGGATGGCAAGCGACGCCAGCACCGACAGCGGGATCGAGACCAGCACGATCAGCGTCGACCGCCACGAGCCCAGGAACAGCAGGATCATCAGCCCGGTCAGCCCGGCGGCGATGGCGCCCTCGCGCAGCACGTCGGCGATGGCGCCGGACACGAACACCGACTGATCGAACAGCGGGGTGATGGTCACGTCCTTGGGCGCCGCCGCCTTGATCGTCGGCAGGAGCGACTTGACCGCGTTCACCACCGACAAGGTGGACGCCTGGCCGTTCTTCAGCACCGTCAGCAGCACGCCGCGGTGCCCGTCCTGGCGCACGATGTTCTGCTGCGGCGGGCTGCCGTCGCGCACGAAGGCGACGTCGCGCACCAGGATCGGCGACCCGTTCACGACCCGGATCGGCACCTGGTTCAGCGTGTCGATCGCTTCCGGCGTGGAGTTCAGCCGGACGTCGGTACTGGATGGCGCCAAACTTCGCGAGGCCCGACGGCGTGGTGAGGTTCTGCGCCGTCATCGCGCTGGTCACGTCCTGCGGCGTCAACCCGTAGGCGTCGAGCGCATGCAGGTCGAGGTCGACCATGATCTGCCGCGGCGCCCCGCCATAGGGCGCCGGCAGGGTCGAGCCCGGCACCGTGGTGAGCGACTGCCGCACCCGGTATTGGCCGAGGTCATAGAGCTGCCGCTCGCTTTGCTGCGTGGAGCTCAGCGCCAACTGGATCACCGGGACCGCGGACGCCGAGAAGCGCATCACCACCGGCGGCTGGATGCCGGGCGGCAGTTGCGCGCGGATCGAGTTGGTCGATGCCGTCACCTGCGACAGCGCGAGGTCGATGCTGACGTTGGCCTGGAAGTAGATCCGCGTGATGGTGACGCCTTGCAGCGTCGTGCTTTCCATGGTGCGGATGCCGTTAACGTTGTTGCTGAGCGCGAACTCCGTGTAGGTGGTGACCCGACGCTCCATCTCCGGCGTGTCGAGCCCGGTATAGGTCCAGACGACGGTCGCGACCGGGATGTCCACCTCCGGCAGCACGTCCTTGGGCATCAGCAATGCCGCCCCGACGCCTGCCAGCAGGATCAGCACGGCGAGCACGTAGAAGCTGATGCGGAATTTCAGGGCATATTTGACAAGCGGCATCGGTCGGGTGTCACGCGGCGTGGTTAACCCCACCGTGACGGGCAGGACGCGGCAGAGTTCCGCACTGCAGCATGTTTGACCTGGCCGGACCTACCCGGCGCCGACCGCCGCATCCTCCGGCTCGATGTCCACGCCGACCTTCAGCGTATGCCGGCCGCCGCCCAGCAGCATGCCGCGGACCGGACTCACATCGGCGTAGTCGCGGCCCCAGCCGAGCCAGACATGCTCGTCTTTGACCTCGAGATTGTTGGTCGGGTCGAGGTCGAGCCAACCATGCGCCGGGCCGAGCCAGCAGCTCACCCAGGCATGCGACTGGTCGGCGCCGCGCAGCTTCTCCTGGCCCGGCGGCGGCCGGGTCTGCACGTAGCCGGACACGTAGCGGGCCGGCAGGCCGAGCGAGCGCAGCCCGGCGATCATCAGATGGGCGAAATCCTGGCACACGCCGGCGCGCAGCTGCAGCACCCGCGTGACCGGTGTCGACACGGTGGTCACGCCGGCCTGGAAGCGGAACTCGCGGCCGATGCGGGCCATCAGGTCCAGCACCGCGAGCCGCACCGGACGCGCCGGCGGGAAGCTGGGC
The DNA here is from genome assembly GCA_963752225.1 of uncultured Alphaproteobacteria bacterium. Lineage (GTDB taxonomy): Bacteria > Pseudomonadota > Alphaproteobacteria > Acetobacterales > Acetobacteraceae > JBBROS01. The sequence goes on from CAVVXS010000009.1 coordinate 303,556, forward strand.
GCGGCGAACGCCCGGGCCTCCGGATCGGCCGGCGCCATGGCGCTCCCGAACGCGAACTCCGCCACCTCGCACGCCGCATCCGGCCGCTGCGCCAGCATCGCAACCCGTTCCCAGGCCGGCGTTTCGGACAGCCGGACCCAGCCGGCTTGGCCGGGCGGCGGGGACACCTCGACCGTGCTTTCCGTCAGGATCTCGAGCGAGTCGTGCGCCCGGTCCAGGAACAGCCAGGCCACCGCATTGCCGAAGTGGTCCACCCCCCAGCTCACCCGGTCGGGCGCCGGGCTCGCGCGAAGCTCGAAGCCGGTCACGACCTGCCACGGCAGGTCGCGCGGCCGCAGGTGCACCATGTGCGCCGCCAGCTCGACCCGGGTTGCATAGTCGAAGCGGGTCCGGTGCTGGACGCGCAAACTCATGCGGTCTCGACCCCCACCGATTGCAGCGGCGGCAGCAGGGCGAAGAAGCGCCGGGTGATCCGGTCGGACAGTTCGGCGGCGCCGTTGGCCGCCTGCAGCAGCGCGCTGCACAAGGACGGCACCTCGGCGGCGAGGTCGTCGGATGCGAGCACGTCGTCCACCAGCCCGGCCACCCTCTGCGCCCAGCCACGCGCCAGGCCGGCGAGCTCCGCATCGCCGGCGTCGCCCAGCAGCGCCGCCGCTTCCTCGAACTGGAACGCCAGCGCGCGCGGGTTGCCGGTGTCGGCCAGCACCAAGTCCAACACCGGACCGGGCTGCAGCACGCTCAGGTAGCGCGAGCGGTAGGTGATCGCGCTGTCGCACAGTTCCAATGCCAGGCGCAGCGTGCCGTCCATGCGCACGACCGGCTGGTCGAACACCGTGCCGAGGACGTAGCCCTCGACCATCGCCCGCTCGATGCGGCGGCCGAGATCGAGGAACAGGCGGCCGCCGCCGCGCACCATGCCCTCGGCCGCCACCCCCGCCACCGTGGTCGCAAGCCGCTGCAGCCCGGCCATGGCATGCACCATGACGTCCACGCCGCCGGCGCCCGCCTCGTCCACGTCGGCCCGCGCCGCCCGCAGCGCATGGCTGAACGCGCCGTGTGTCTCGACGGTCATGCGGTCGCGCAGCGCCTCGACCAGGCGCCCGACATCGGCCAGGCCTTGCCCGATCGGGCCGTCGCGCAGCAGGCTGCGGCGGATCTGCTGCTCGATCGGCAGGCCGATCTCCGCCGTTGCCATCCCGCTCGCGCGCAGGCAGCGGGTCAGCACCTGCAGCTCCACCATCTCGCGCGGCAGCGGCGCCCCGCGGGCGCGGCGCAGCAATCCCGCCCGCGCCAGCCGGGCTTGCGCTTCGAGCCGTTCCACGTAGCGGCCCAGCCAATAAAAGTCGTCCGCCACCCGGCTGGGCAGATAGCCCATCGAGCGGCGCAGCGTCACTTGCGCCGGCGGCGCCGGTCCCGGCCCTTCGATGTCGCTGCTGTCCTCGTTCAGCACCCAGACGTCCTTGAACAACGCACCGGTCGGCAGCGTCTCGGTCACGTGCTCGCCCGGCGCCAGCACCCGGCCCAGCCCGCCCTGCATGATGCGCCAGGCCGTGCCGTCGTGCATCAGGAACAGCCGCAGCACCACCGGGCGCGGCGTCAGCCCGTCCGGCCCGAAGCACGGCGCCCGCGACGGCACCAGACTCGTGCTGGCGGCAAATGCCCAGGGCGCGACCGCGATCTGCTGCTCGAGCGCCGTGCGTGCTTCGCGGCTGAGATGCTTGAGCGCGGTCGGCGCCGCCCGGGCGTCCATCGCCGGCTGCACGCTCCAGCGCTCGACGCCGCCGGCGACCGTGCGCCGCGCTTCCTCGTCGGCCAGCCACATGGTCGCCACCGCCGGCAGCAGCAGCGCTTCACCGAGCAGGCGCCGCGCCAATGACGGCATGAACGCGGCGAAAGCCGGCGCTTCCACCACCGCCGTTCCCGGATGGTTCACCACCCGGACCGCGCCGTCGCGGGCGACGTCGAGCAGGCCGGCGACGCCGGGTCCGCCGGGCAGCAGCTCGAGCGGGTCCAGCGTCGCGCCGGGCACCCGCCGCACCAGCACGTCGACCGCCTGCAACCCGTCCAGCGTCTTGATCGACAGCCGGCCGCCGCGCACCGTGAGGTCACGCGCCTCGACCAGGGCGCAGGCCAGGTCGCGCGACAAAGCGAGGTGCTCCGGCCAATGCGGGCCGGCCGGTCCCGGGGTCAGCATCGCAACCACCGGGGGCTGTCCGTCGCCGTGCCGGCCGAGCCGCAGCAACGCGTCCTGCCAGGCCTCGAAGAAGGGCCGCAATTGGCGCACCTGGGCGGAGCGGAACAGCTCCGGCAGCACCCGCGCCAGCAGGCGCCGGCTTTCCCGCGCATAGCCGATGCCGAGCGCCCCGCCGGTGCGGTCCGCAAGCACCCGCCACTGCCCATCGGCGCCCCGCATCAGGTCGGCCGCGTACACCTGCAAGAACCGGCCCGGCGGCGCAGCCCCGCCTGCCCCGGTGCGGCAGGCCCGCTGATAGGAGGGGTTGGCGTGCAGCAGCGCCGGCGGCAGCGTACCGCTCGACAGCATGCGCTGCGGCCCATAGATGTCCGCGAGCAGCAGCTCGAGCAGGCGGGCGCGCTGCTCCAGCCCGCGCTCCAAGGCGGCGAACTCGCGCGCCGCCAGCGGCAGCGGCACCGGGTCGCAGCGCCAGGACGGCGCGGCGCCTTCTTCCTCGGCGGCCAGCCCGAGCCGCCGCACCCGCTCCGCCAGCACCGCCTTGTCCAACCCCGACAATGCGCCCAGCACCGCGCGCCAGTGCGGCCGCACGCCGCCCTGGCCGTTCACCATCTCGTCGGCGGCACCAGACCCGGTCATGCCCGCGGCCTCAGCCGAGCCGGCTGACGACGATCGAGGTGTCGAGCCGCACCCCGGCAGGCTCGACCGTCCCGCTCAGCGGCGCCGCTCCGGCCACATCGGCACTCGCCGCCAAACCCACATGCCCCTCCGCCGTCATCAGTCCCGACGTCGCGTCCAGCCCGATCCAGCCCGCGCCCGGCAGAAAGCCTTCCGCCCAGGCATGCAGTTCGGCCGCATCCTGGCGTCCGTCATCATCGGGCCATTGGATTAAGTAACCGGAAACGAACCGAGCCGCGATGCCGTGCAGCCGCAGCAGCTGCACCAGCAGCCAAGCCGAGTCGCGGCACGATCCCGCCCCCTCGGCGAGCGTGCGGTCCGGCGGCCACACCCCGGCCTCCTCCCGCACGATGTAGCGGACCCGGTCGCGCACCGCGGCCGCGAGGGACAGGATGAACGGAACCGTGCCGCCCGGCACGGCCGTCGCCCGGTGCAGCGCCTCCAGCGCCGGCCCCGGATGGTCCGGGCGGCGCCACCAAGCGAGCGCGTCGGCGAGCACGGGGTCGTAGCGGAACGGCCACTGCCCGGCGTCCGGGTCGAGCAGGAAGTCGAACGGGTTCAGGGCTGCCATGTCCAGCTCCAGCCGAACCTCCAGCACCAGGCTCAGGACGGGCTCGGGCAGCACGAAGCGGGCGACCAGGTTGCCCGCCGGGTCCTCCTGCCAATGCAGGCTGGGGGGCACCGGATCGACCTGCAGCCGATAGCCCGGCGGCGACCGCCGCGGATCCGGCCGCGGCCGCAGCCGCACCCATTGCGGCCCGAGCCGGACCGGCCGGTCGTAGCGGTATTCCGTTCGGTGCAGGACGCCGGCCGCCGGCATCGGCGTCAGGCCCGGAAGCGGGCCGGATCGACCGCGGGCAGGATGGCGCCAGCCGCACCGGGGTCGCGGCCGGCGATCACGTCGGCAACCAGCCGCCCGGCGGCCGGCGAGGTCTGGATGCCGTAGCCGCCCTGGCCCACGCACCAGAAGAAGCCCTTCGCATCCGGATCCCAGCCGAAAGCCAAACTGCGGTCCGGCGTGAATGTGCGCAGACCGGCCCAGCTGTGCTCGACGCGCCGGACCTCGATGTCCATCGCCTGCTGCATGCGGTCGATGGCGATTGCGACGTCCAACTCGTCGGGCTGCACGTCGTGCGGGTGCATGTCGGTCTCGTCGGCCGGGCTCACCATCAGCTTGGTGCGGGCTTCGGGCCGGATATACCAGGTGTGGTCGACGTCGTTGACCATCGGCCAATCGCGCACCTGATGCGGTGCCGGGTCGATCACGCAGCCGGTGCGCCGCTTCGGCACCAGGCCCAACGGCCGCACGCCGGCCTGCTCGGCCACCACGTCACCCCAGGCGCCGGACGTGTTCACCACCACCGGAGCGGAAAAGGTGGCGCCGCCGGACACGTCCACGCGCCAGGTATCGCCCTGCCGCTCGATCCGCCCGGTGCGGCTGCGCAGAGCCAGCGTCCCGCCATGCGACCGCAGCTTGCGCAGGAAACCCTGGTGCAGGCTGGCAACGTCCATGTCGAACGCGTCTTCCTCGATGGCCGCCTGCACGGCGTAGCCGGGGCGCAGCGCGGGGATCATGCGGCGGATCTCCTCCACCGGCGCTTCCCGCAACCCGGTCCCTTCCGCCAGCAGCCGCTGCAGATGGCCGGTCTGCTCGGCCGGTGCGAGGAACACGACCGGCCGCCGCGCCAGGATCGGCGCATCGGCGAAGCCCTCGCCGGGCTGCTCGAAGAAGGCACGGCTGAGCCCGGTGAGCACCCGCACGTCCGGCGGTCCGTAGTTGAGGATCCAGATCGCCGCAGAACGGCCGGTGCTGTGATATCCGGCCGCCTCTTCGGCCTCGATCAGGGCGACGCGGCGGTCTTCGGCCAGGTGCGCCGCGACGGTAGCGCCGGCGATCCCGGCCCCGATGACGATGGCGTCGAGCGCTTGTGAGTTCATGCGCCGCAGCATTGTCCCGACCGGGTTGCGGCGCAAGCACGACCGCTTCCGATCCGCAACCCGGCGGCGATCGCCTGGCCTACCCGGGCCGGCGCGCGGCGAAGCGCGCCCGCGCCTGCGCAAAGACCGCCAACTGCCCGTCGCTGGTCGCGTCCCAGCTGAACCGCTCGGCATAGCGCCGCACAGCATCGCGCGCCGGCGGGTCGCGCCACAGCGCCTGCACCGCTTCGGCGAAGCCGGCGGCCGTGTTCGCCGGCACGATCAACCCGGCCGTCCGCTCCCGCACGACCTCCGGGTTGCCGGGGATGTCGCTCGCCACCACCGGGGTGCCGCACGCCATCGCTTCCAGCAGAACGTTGGCCCAGCCTTCCCGGATGGACGCCAGCACCAGCAGGTCGGCAGCGCCGTAGAAGCGGCCGAGCGCGGCATGCGGCTGCGGCCCTTCCAGGCGGACGCGGCCGGCCACGCCCAGCCTTGCCGCCAGCTCCTCCAGCCGCGCCCGCTCCGGCCCTTCGCCGACGAGGAGCAGCCGCCAGCCGGGCAAAAGGGCCAGCGCCTCGATCGCCAGGTGGTGGCGCTTGCGCGGGATCAGGTGTCCGACCGAGAGCAAGGTCGGACCGTCCAGCCCGAGCGCCGTTCGCGCCGCCGCGCGGTCCGGCGGCGGCCGGAACTGCCGCAGATCCACCCCGTTGCGCAACACCGTGACCCTCGCCGGGTCGGCGCCGAGCGCCACCATCGCGTCCTTCAGTCCGGCGCTGACCGAGATCATCGCATCGGCCCGCGCCATCGCGCCACGGATCATCCGCCGCGGCCCCGGGAAGTCCGGCAGTTGCGTGACATCCGAGCCGCGTGCCGTCATCACCACCGGCAAGCCGAACCGCCGTCCCAAGGCGACGGCCACCACCCCGTCGGGGTATAAGTAGTGGCTGTCGATCAGGTCCACGACCAGGCCCTGCCGCAGCAACTGGGCCAAGCTGCGCTTGGCCGCGGCATACAAAGCGGCCGGGGCGGCCGACATGCCGATCTTGGGCAGCACGGCGTAGCGCGGATGCAGCACCCGCAGCCCGTGCCGCCACTCTTCCGCTTCGGCCAGCGCGAACCGGGCCCAGGCGCCGAACCGGGGATGCCGGCTCGGGAACCACGGCACCGGCGCCAGCACGGTGCTGGTCGCCCGGCCGGTGCCGACGAGGTGCCGCAACCGGTTCTCCACGAACACGCCCTGGTTCGGCAGCCCGGCATGCGGAAACAGCGTCGTGAACGTCAGCAGCCGGATCGGCGCCGCCATCGGCGCTGCCCGGAGCGGCTAGTTCTTGGCCGGCGTCAACTCGTCGAGCAGCTTTCGCGCCGACCCCTTGTCGTCGAAGTCGCCGCCCGCGAGCAGCGGCTGCAGCAGCTTGGCCGCCTCGTCCTTCTGCCCGTTCTCCTTCAGCGCGACTGCGAGGTGGTACTTCACCGACGGGTCCGTCGGGCGCTGCGTGCTGGCCTGCTGCAGCAGCGGCAGTCCGCTCTTGGCCTCGCCCTGCTGCACCATGATCCAGCCGAGCGTGTCGGCAGTTTCCGGGGATGGCGACTGGAGGTAGGCGCGCTGCGCCAGCGGGCGGGCGCGCGGGTCCTTTCGCAGGTTCAGCACCCAGGCCATGTTGTTGAGCGCCACCGTGTCGCCCGGGCGCTTGGCCAGCACCTGCTGCAGGTTCTTTTCGGCATCCGCGAACCGCTTGGCCTTGATGTCCAGCAGCGCCAGCATTTGCGCCGCGTCCACGTCCTCGGGCGTCCGCTTCAGCCACTCGCGCAAGCTGCGGCTGCCCTCGTCGTCACGTCCGGCCGACACCTGCGCGTTGGCCAGCCGCAGCGCCAGCGGCCCGCTCGGCGCCAGCTTGAACTCGTCGAGGAACGCCTGCGCCGCGTCGGCGTAGCGCTTGCCCTGCATCAGCGCGTCACCCTTCAGCACCGTGGAGTTGGGCAAGTTGGCCGGGTTGCGCCGCAGCTCGTCGGCGGTGCGCAGCGCGGCCTCGATGCCGCCGGTCTGCCCGTCGAGCGTCACCATCGAGGACATGATGCCGATGTTGCCCGGCGACTTCTCGATGGCCTGGCGCAGCGACTCCTTGGCCGCATCGATGTCCTTGAGCTTCAGCAGCAGGTCGACCTGCGCGCGCCGGGCCTCGAGGTCGGTCGGGTTGGCGGTCAGGATCTCGCGATAGGTGCGCTTGGCCTCCTCGTCCATGCCGGCGGCGACCTGGGCCCGCGCCATCGCGCCCATCAGCGCCGGCGGCAGGTCGGCGGTGTCACGCATCGCCTGCAGGATGCCGAGCGCGCGGCGCGGGTCGTTGGCCCGCACCAGCAAGTCCGACAGGATCGCCGTGAACGCCACGTTGTTCGGTGCGGCCGCCCGTGCCGTTTCCACGGCTTGGATCGCCGGCTGGAACCGGCCGTCGGCCACCTGAAGCTGCACCAGCGTGTTGAGCGCGGCGATGTTGGTGGGATCCTTGGCCAGGATCTCCTTCAGCAGCGTCTCGCCGTCGGCGCGCCGGCCTTGCAGGGTCAGCACCTTGGCGAGATTCAGCTTCGCGTTCACCGAATCCGGGAACTGCTTGAGCGTGTTCGCGAACGCGGCCCGCCCGCCGTCGAGGTCAAGCCGCCCGAGCCGCACCATGCCGGACAGGATGCCGACCGCCTCGGTGTCGCCCGCCTGCGCCCGCAGCCGCTCCAGCGCGGCTTCGGCGCCGTCCAGGTCCCCGGCGCTCAACGCCGCCGCCACCAAGGCCTCGCCGGTGCTGGCCTGCGACGGCGCCAGCTGCACCGACTTCTCCAGCGTCGCCTGCGCGCTGCTGGCGTCGCCGCGCTGCATCTGCGACGAGGCGAGATGGGTGAGGATGCTGGCGTCATTCGGCGCCAGTGCGGTCGCGCGCTGCAGCGTCTCGACCGCTTCCGGGCTTTTGCCGGTCATCGCATAAGCACGGCCGAGGAGGTCGAGCGTCTGGCTATCGTTCTGCCCGGCGGCGACCGCCTTGGTCAGCACCTCGATCGCGCGGCCCGGGCGGTTGGCCGTCAACTGGGTGCGCGCAAGCAACCGCGTGCCATCCGGATCGGACGGCATCTTCGCCACGTAGCGGTCCGCAAAATCGATCGCGACGTCGGTCTGGCCCATGTTCGCGGCAACGAGCGCCTGGAAGTAGAGCGCCCGAGGGAAGCGCTGGATCACCGGTCCCATCTTCTGCAGCTCGGTCGAGGCATCGGCATACTTGCCGGCCCGCACCAGCAGCACCGCGTTGAGGTAGATGGCGCCCGCATTGCGCGGCTGGTTCTCCAGCACCGCTTCCACGTCCGCCTGCGCCTTCTTGTCGTCGTTGACAAGGATAAGCTGGTTGGCCCGATCCAGCCGCGCGGCGGCCGAGTTCGGCTGCGCCGCCACCAGCCGGTCGGCGATCGCCATCGCGGCGGCGCTGTCGCCCTTGCTGACGAGGATCTGGCCTTTCACCATCAAGGCGTCGACCGAGTTCGGGTTCTTGGCGAGCGCCTCGTCGACCTTCGATTCGGCCAACGGCGTGTCCTTCAGCGCCAGCGCCAGGCGCGACGCGGTCAGCAGCACCTCCTCGTTGCCCGGCGCCGCGCGCTCGGCCTGGGCCAGCGTCGACTTCGCGCCGTCGATGTCGTTGAGCGCCACCTGCGCGACCGCCCGCAGCATCAGGTTCTTGGCCGCCAGCTCGGGACGCGGCCCTTCCGGCGGCACTTCGGCCAGCACGTCCTTGAACCGGCCCTGGGCGACGTAGGACTGGCCGAGCTGCGGGATGATCGCCCAGCGATCGGCGCCGAGGTCGCGCGCGGTCTTGAGCTCCTTCTCGCCCGCGACCGGGTCGCCCATCTGCATCTGCGTCAGGCCGAGGCGAAGGTGTCCCTCGGGGTTCTCCGGATTCTGCCGCACGGCGTTGCGCAGCTCGATCTGCGCGCTGCGGAGGTCGCCCTTGGCCGCGAGGTCCTGCGCCCGCAGCAGCGGGTCGCCGGGGTGGCCGAACATCCACCAACCGCCACCTGCGAGCGCCAGCACGGCCACCGCCGCAACCGAGGCCACCAATGTCGTCCTGTTGTTCATATTGCCTGACCTATCGTTTCATCGCCGGCACGTCGAGCGGCCTGTCGAGCCGCGCCGTGCCGCAATCCGTCTGATCGCCGATCCGGACCGGCCCGGGCCTCGACTTGGCCGCGCGCCGGTTAGCGAGCGCCCTCTTGGAACAGGATCACGCGAACGGTCGCAAACAGGATCGACAGGTCGAGGAACACGCTCCGGTGCCGCACATAATAGAGGTCATAGGACAATTTGGCCCGCGCGTCCTCGACCGAGGCGCCGTAGGGGTAATTCACCTGCGCCCATCCGGTCAGGCCGGGCTTTACGCGCGCCCGCTCGCCGTAGAACGGGATCACCTCGGCCAGTTGGGACACGAAGTGTGGCCGCTCCGGGCGCGGCCCGATGAAGCTCATCTCGCCGCGCAGCACGTTGAGCAGCTGCGGCAGCTCGTCCACCCGGCTCCGCCGCATGATCGAGCCGACCCGCGTCACCCGCGGGTCCCGCTGCTGCGCCCAGGCCGGGCCACGCTCCTCGGCGTTGCAGATCATGCTGCGGAACTTCAGCAGGACGAACCGGCGCCCGCCTAGACCGACCCGTTCCTGCCGGTAAAGCACCGGTCCGGGGCTGTCGAGCCGCACCATAATCGCGACCAGAACGATCAGTGGAAGCGTGACCACCAGCAAAATGAGGCTCAGCAGGACGTCGCAGGCCCGGTTGACGACCGGCTGCAGCCGGCTCGGGGGGCGATCGTCGAGGCGTCCGAACCACCGCGGGGTCAGATGGTCGATGTCGACCCGCTTCAGGTGCCGTTCCCAGAACACCGGCTCCGGTTCCAGCGCGACCTTCGCCCTGGCGAATTCGGCCAGCATCGGTTCCGGCATCGCCGCCAGCTCGTCCTGGCTGATCAGCGCATTGCGGATGCCCGCTTCGCGCAGCGCCTCGGGCGAGATGCCGGGTGCGGGCGGCGCCACGATCTCGAAAAAGCCGGCCGGGCTGGAGCGGACTGCGGCGACGGCGCGGGCCACCGCAGCCGGCTTGCCGGGCACGGCGACGCGGCGCACGAACAGCTTGGAGCGGACCGCCAGCAGCATGGCGATGCGCATCGCGAACAAGGCTACCAGCCAGGTCAGCAGGATCTTGGTCGGCCAAACCCGGTCGGGGCCGACCAGCCATTCCCCCCGCATGCCGCAGGCCGACAGCACGGCCCAGACGGCAGGAAACGCCACCACCCCGCCCAGGGCGGTGTTGAGCAGCAGGCTGCGCGTGCGCATGAACAGTTTGGGCCGATACTGGCCCAGCAGAAACGACGTGAACCCGACCGTCGCGGCGGCGAGCAGGGCCTGGTTGGCGGCCGCCGCGCTCAGCTGCCCCAGGCCGCCCGGTGACGCCACGGCACAGGCCAGGCTGAACGCCAGCCCCATTTCCAGCAGCAGCAACGCCAGCATTTCCGGCGGCACGTGCCGCGCTGCCGAGCGGGTCGCACCGCCGCGCTCGGCCGAAACGGTGCCGCCGCTGTCAAGACGATCGGCCGACTTGTGCGCGACGAGCGTCATGCGAAGGGGCAGCGAAATCGGACCAGCCCAGTCATTCTCAATCAGCCTTGCCCGAGGCAGCAGTCGCGCGCCATCGTGGTCCATTGAACAATCCCTGCGGTGCTGAACTGGCGACAATCTGTTCGACTGGCGCCCGCAACAAAATGCGCGAGATGTCAATTTTTGACATGAACCTGGCACATCTAGGCACTACACGCTCCCTGCCTGCCTGCCGGCGGTTTTTGCGGGCAGTATGCGAGAGAGTAGCAGGGTCATGCACGTGACGGCGAGACAATGAGATGGTACCATTCACTGATGGTTGATCCTGTGATGCAAGCAACACGCTCGACCGCAATGCCCTTGCACTTCCAGATCGGTTCCCGGGCCGCTTCCAACCCGCTCCATCGCACGCGCCCATGAACGACCGGGTCGAACATCTGATCGAGCGTGCGGCAGCCAAGCTGCGGGAAGCCGGGGCGGTGCCGGCCCCCCCGGCGCCGGCCGCCGACGGCGCCCGGCCGCGCGATCCGGCGCCGCTGTCGTTCCAGCCGTTGCCCGTGCCGTCGCGCGCCGAGCCGCCCGTTGCCGACGCCAATGCCGAAGGCGACGCGGGGAAGCGCCGCCACGCGACCCTGCCGGAGCTGGACGTATCCATTCCGCGGCCGCCCGAGCCGTCCGCTCACACGCCGTCCGCCTACCCGCCGTCCGCCTACTCGTCCCCAGCCTTCACGCCCCACGCCTTCCCGCTCGACGCCGGCGACGACATCCTGCCCGAAACCGTGTCGGGCCCGATCCCGGCGCCGGCACCGCCGCTGCGGCGAACGGGCAACGCGCCGGCGCGTCCGGCCCTCATGCCGCCGCCCGGCCCGGTGCTCGGCTCGTTGGCCTTCGGCACGCCGCCCGGCCCCGCCGCGAGGCCCGGCTCGACCGCGCTGCAGCCGCCGCCGGTCGTCCAGCTCGACGCCCTGGAGCGGGCCGGGATGGTGGTGGCGCGCACCACCCGCACCCGCATCTCCGAGGAGTACCGCATCGCCATCGGCCGCATCCTGCGGGTCCTGCACGAAACGGCGGACGTGCAGGGCGCCCGCAACGTGCTGATGGTCACCAGCGCCCGGCCCGGCGAAGGGAAAAGCTTCAGCGCCCTCAACCTCGCCGGCTCGATCGCCCAGAACGGCACCGACGCGGTGCTGCTGGTGGACGTGGACCCAAAGATCAAGCCGCTTTCGGACCAGCTCGGGTTGGGCGAAGCGCCGGGCTTCCTCGACCTGGTGTCCGATCCGTCGCTGCGGCCCGAAGACCTGCTGCGTGTCACAGCCATCCCCAACCTGGCGGTGATGCCGGTCGGCACCCGTCTGGGCGGCGCCGCCCAGACCGCGGGGGGCACCGCCAGCATGCGGCCGATCATCCCCACCGTCACCCGGCTGGCGCGCCGCTTCCCGCGCCACCTGATCATGCTCGACGCGCCGCCCTGCCTGTCCACCAGCGACCCGCACACGCTGGCGCCGCATGTCGGCCAGGTCGTGCTGGTGGTCGAAGCCGAACGCACCCAGCGGTCCGAGGTCGAGGCCGCGATCGACCTGGTCCGCGTCTGCCCCTCCATCACCCTGCTGCTGAACAAGGTGCGGATGACCACGAGCCACACATTCGGCGCGTACGACTACTTCGGATCCTATACCTAGTGCATCAGTGCATCAGTGCAGCAGTTCGTGGGCTTGAGATGACTGACAAACGGACACGAACGGACCCTTCGCGCTGCCTGCTGGTCGCGGACTGTGCAAGGCACGCTTCCAGGGCGGGGCACCCGACCCTTCGGTCCGGACCGGGTGCCGCGCCTTCTGGCCGTTCGGCGTCGCGCAGCGTTGCCGCATGACGTCGCGGGTGAAGGGACGCGGCGCCAAGGCGGCACGTCAGCCCCGCGCGAGCTCGCGGCCCGGGCCGGGCGCCGCGGGTGGGAGTGACGGGCGCCTGCCGAGCCGCCTCGCCGCGACCGCCACCGCCGCCGCAACGCTGTTCGCCGCGGTCGCCGGGCCGGCGCTGGGTCAGGCGGGCGGCGTCGGCGGCGAGCTGGGCTACGGCGGCATCCTGCCAGACCTGGGCACCGACCCGCGCGTCGGCAATCTCCGCCCGCAGCTGGAAAGCATCCTCACCCCTGCCCCGCCGCTTTCGGCACGGCCGGCCTGGACGATCGATTCCTCCGTCGACCTCGACCTGGGCGTGACCGACAACGCCCGCTACGGCAACGGCCCGAAGCAGGCCGATGTGTTCGGCATCCTGTCGCCGACGGTGGTCGTCAACGGCGACACCGCCCGCGTCAACCTGAACCTATCCTATTCCCCGCAAGCAATCCTTTACGCCAACACCGGCAGCCAGAATCAGTTCAGGAATTTCTTCAACGGCCAGGCGCTGGGCGTCATCGTGCCCGACGCCGTGTTCCTCGACGTGCGTGGCAGCATCAACCAGACCTCGCTGCTCGGTGGCGGCTTCAACCAGGCCAACGGCCAGACCTTCGGGCGGCAGAACGACGTCCAGACGATCGCCTTCGCCGTCACGCCCTACGTCCTGCACCGGTTCGGCGGCTGGGGCACCGGACGCCTGCAGTACAGCTTCAGCCGCTCGCTGCAGGACACGTACGACAACCAGACCTTGTTCAACAACAACCAGAACACGTTCAATACGCTCGGCCGCCCCGGCTACGGCGCCATCGGCAACCTGTCCACCAACCGCGAGCTCGCCACCTTCGACACCGGCGAGAACTTCGGCCGCTTCAACGACCAGGTCATCCTCAGCGCCACCCAATACAGCGGTGTCGGCGTCTACCACGGGGCTTACCGGCGCGAGGTCGAGAACGAGCTGAACTTCGCGCTGAACCGGTCCTTCACCCTGCTGACCGGGCTCGGCTACCAGAACCTGTCCTACGGCTCGACCGGCTTCGACGCCGCCGGGCTCGGCACCGGCTATCATGTCGACGGGCTCACGTACAACATCGGCCTGCGCTTTGCGCCGAGCCCAGATACCTCGATCACGCTGGAATACGGCCGCCACGACGGCCAGAACAACGTCACCTTCTTCGGCCAGATCTCGCCGACGCCGCGCAGCCGCCTGAGCGCCAGCTACAGCAGTGGCATTACGTCGGACCTGGAGCAGTCGCAAACCCTGCTCGGCAGCACGAACGTGGGGCCGGGCGGCTACGTCACCGACAGCGCCACCGGTGCCCCGGTGCTGACCAACAGCTTCGCTGGCGTGCAGAACGGCCTCTACCGGCTGCACCGTTTCTCGGCGAGCCTGCTGTTCCTGCAGGACCGCGACACGTGGTCGGCCAGCGTGGGCAACGACGACCGCACCGCGCTCACCACCACGCCCACCTTCATCGGCGGCGGCGTGGTGCCGGCGGGGCTCAGCACCAGTACCGACCTATGCCGGCCTCTCGTGGCAGCACGACTTGTCGCCCGACATGGCGCTGACCGGCTTCGGCCAGTACGGCATCTCCACCAACACCGGGCAGTTCATCGGCGCCGGCCGCGGCCAGACCCGCACGCTGTCGCTGTCGGCGGTGCTCAGCAAGCGGTTTACCGAGACCCTGACCGGCAACATCCGCTACATCTTCACCGACCAGTCCGGCGGCCAGGTCGTGACCACCAACGGGTTCAGCGGCGGCAACTTCACCCAGAACACGCTTTTGGTCGGCCTGCGCAAGAGCTTCTGAACGGGACCAACGTGTACGAAACATTCTACAACCTGAGTGGGATGCCGTTCCAGCTGACGCCGGACAGCCGGTTCTTTTTCGGCAGCCGCGGCCACAGCAAGGCGATCGCGCACCTCAATTACGGGCTGGCTCAGGGCGAGGGCTTCATCATCATCACCGGCGAGGTCGGCGCCGGCAAAACCACGCTGGTCGAATGGCTGCGCTCGCAAATGGACCGCACCGCCTTCACCGTGGCCCGCGTCAGCACCACCCAGGTGTCGGAAGGCGACCTGTTCCGCCTGGCCATGGGCGGGTTCGGCCTGGACGACGAGAACCTCACCAAAGCCGCCCTGCTGCACCGGTTCGAGGACGTGTTGCGCCAGCACGACGCCGAGGGCCGCCGCTGCCTGCTGGTGGTGGACGAGGCGCAGAACCTGTCGCTGCCGGCGCTGGAGGAGCTGCGCATGCTGTCCAACATCACGGTGGATGGCCGCACCTCGCTGCAGACCATCCTGCTCGGACAGCCGCAGTTCCGCCGCATGCTCGCCAGCCCCAACCTCGACCAGCTCCGGCAACGCGTGCTCACCAGCTATCACCTCGGCCCGCTCAGCCAGGAGGAGACCCGCGCCTACGTCGAGCACCGCATGGCCGCCGTCGGCTGGAACGACGACCCGCATTGGGACGAGGAGGCCTACACCGCAGTGTTCAGCCACACCGGCGGCATCCCGCGCCGGATCAACCGGCTGTGCTCCCGCGTGCTGTTGTACGGCGTGCTGGAGGAGACCCATCACATCACCGCGGCCATCGTCAACCAGACCGCCGTGGAACTGGCGCAGGACCTCGAGGGCGCCAAGCAGGACGCCGCCGAAGCCACCAACCCGGCGGTGGAGCGGCGGCTGAACGGCTCGACCGACCTCGAGGATCTGGTGCTGCGGATCGAGAGCCTCGAGCAGCAGATGGCGACGCGCGAGCGGGTGTTCCGCCGGCTGACCCAGATGCTCGGCGTGGGCGGCTGAGATGACGCAAGCCGGGCCCGGCTCGGGGCCGAACGGCCTGTCCGTCGACGTGGAGGATTGGTTCCAGGTGCAGGCGTTCGCCGGGCTGATCGACCCGGCCAGCTGGGACACGCTGCCGTGCCGGGTCGAAGCGAACATGGACCGGCTGCTTCAAGCGTTCGACACGGCCGGCGTGCATGCCACCTTCTTCACCCTGGGATGGGTTGCCGAGCGCTACCCGCAGATCGTGCGCCGGATCGTGGAGGAGGGCCATGAGCTGGCCAGCCACGGGCACGGCCATCAATTGGTACACTTGCTGACGCCGGCGGAATTCCGCGCGGACGTGCTGCGCGCGAAATCGGTGCTGGAGCAGGTCGGCGGCGTGGCCGTCGCCGGCTACCGGGCACCGACCTTCTCGATCGGCCCGCGCAACGCCTGGGCTTGGGACGTGCTGGAGGAAACCGGGCACGGCTACAGCTCCAGCGTCTACCCGGTGCGGCACGATCTGTATGGGGTGCCGGATGCGCCGCGGTCGCCGTACCGGCCCGGCGCCGGGGCGCTGCTGGAGATCCCGATGACCACGACGGTGCTGGTCCGCCGCCGCATCCCGATCGCCGGCGGCGGCTATTTCCGGCTGCTGCCCTACCCGCTCTACCGCCTTCTGTTGCGGCGCTTCCTGCGGCGCGAACGGCGCCCGTCGGTGTTCTACTTCCACCCTTGGGAGATCGATCCGGGGCAGCCGCGCATGACCGCCGCGCCCCGCCTCGCGCGGTTCCGCCACACCGTCAACCTGCGTGCCATGGCCGGGCGGGTCGACCGCCTGCTTCACGACTTCCGCTGGGACCGGATGGACCGCGCCTTCGCCGCCGATCTCGCAACGGCCCGGGCAAGCTGAGCCGATGACCCGGGTCACGACGCTCACCCCGGCCCGCCGGGCTGCCTGGGACGCGTTCGCCGCGGCGCACCCGCACGGCAGCTTCCTGCACCGCGCAGCCTGGGCCGGCCTGCTGGAACGCGGCTTCGGTTACGAGACCCACTACCTGCTGGCCGAGCAGGACGGGGCGGTCACCGGCATCCTGCCCTTGGCGCGGGTCCGGACCCGGCTGTTCGGGGACAGCCTGGTGTCGGCGCCGTTCCTGGTCTACGGCGGCCCGCTCGCCGCCGATGCAGAGGCGGCGACCGCCCTTGCCCAGGCCGCGACCGAGCTGCAGCGCCGCCTCGGCGTGCCGGTGATGGAGTGGCGGTTCCGCGACGCGCCGGACACCGGGTCCGAGTGGCAGACGCGCGACGACCTCTACGTGACCTTCCGCAAGCCGCTCGCGGCCGACCACGACGCCAACCTGAAGGCGATCCCGCGCAAGCAGCGGGCGATGGTCCGCAAGGGCATCGACAAGGGACTGACCTCGGTCGCCGGCCATACGCCGGCTGACGTCGACACGCTGTTCCGCATCTACAGCGAAAGCGTCCGCAACCTCGGCACGCCCGTGTTTCCGCGCCGCTGGTTCCGCCTCCTTGCCGAGGTGTTCGCGGGCGAGATGGACGTGGTCACGGTTCTGCACGACGGGCGCCCGGTCGCGTCCGTGCTCAACTTCTACGACGAGCGCGGCGAAGTGCTGCCCTATTACGGCGGTGGCAACGCGCTGGCGCGGCCGCTGGCGGCCAACGACTTCATGTATTGGGAGGTGATGCGCCGCGCCGTGGACCGCGGCTGCCGCAGCTTCGATTTCGGCCGCAGCAAGCTCGGCACCGGCGCCTACGCGTTCAAGAAGAACTGGGGGTTCGCGCCGACTCCGCTCCTGCATCGCTTCCACCTCGCCCCAGGCGCCGCGATCCCCGACCACAACCCGCTCAATCCGAAATACGCGTTGTTCATCAAGGCTTGGAAACGCCTGCCATTACCGGTCGCGAACCTGGTCGGGCCGCATATCGTGCGGGGCGTGGGGTGAAGGACCTCGTCTTCATCGCCCACCGCATCCCCTATCCGCCCGATAAGGGGGAAAAGATCCGCGGGCTGAACCTGCTCAAGCACCTCGCCCGCGATTACCGCATCCACCTCGGCTGCCTGACCGAAAGTCCCGACGACCGGGGCCACCTCGAAACCCTGCGCGAATGGTGCGCGACCGTCGCCGGCTTCCCGATCGACAAGCGCCGGCAGAAACTGACCGCCCTGCTGCGCGCCCGGCCGGGCCGGCCGCTGATGCTCGACTACTACCGCCACCGCGGCCTGCAGCGCTGGGTGACCGAGACGATGGCCCGCACGCCGATGGACATCACCTACATCTACTCGGTCGCGATGATGCCCTACGTGGAGGGGGTGCGGCGGGCCGGGATGATCCTCGACGCGCAGGATATCGACTCGGAGAAGTGGACCACCTACGCCGAAACCGCCGCCTTTCCGATGCGCCACGTCTGGGCCCGCGAAGGCCGCACCCTGCTGGCCTATGAACGCCGGGCCGCGATGGCGTGCGACGCCACGCTGTTCGTGTCGCCGCAAGAAGCCGCCCGCTTCGAGCAGTTGGCGCCCGAAACCGCCGGCCGCGTGCATGCCGTCGAGAACGGGGTCGACCTCGAGCGGTTCTCGCCGGCTGCGAAGTGGGACACCCCGTTCACCACCCCGGGCCCGCATCTCGTCTTCACCGGCAACATGGACTACTGGCCCAATGCCGACGCGGCGACTTGGTTCGCCACCGAGGTCATGCCGCTGCTCCGCGCCGCCCGGCCCGGCCTTGCCTTCCACATCGTCGGCGCCAATCCCGGTCCGGCCGTCCAGCGCCTGACGGGTCTGCCCGGTGTGCACGTCACCGGCCGGGTTGCCGACGTGCGGCCCTACGTCGCGCATGCGGCGGTCTGCGTCGCGCCGCTGCGCATCGCCCGCGGGATCCAGAACAAGGTGCTGGAGGCGATGGCAATGGCGCGGCCGATGGTCGCCTCGCCGCAGGCGTTCGAAGGCGTGCGCGCCGTCTCCGGCCGCGATCTGCTGGTTGCCGACGGCGCCGCCATGACCGCAGCCACGATCGGCGCCGTGCTCGACGGCGCTCACCCCGGCGTCGCTGCCGCCGGGCGCCGGGCGGTCGAGGCCGGCTATGCCTGGTCGGCCACCCTCGCGCGGCTGGACCACATCCTCGCAGCCTCGAGCGCGCCCGCCATGGTAGAAGCCCTGGCATGAGCGCCGTTGTCAGCGAGGCCGCGCCCGTCCGCCGCGCCACCCTGCCCGCCTTGGCCGCCCTCGGGGTCGGGTTGCTGGCGCTGGTGGCGGTCTTCTGGCCCGAAGCCGGCGCCGCGGTGCGGGTATGGACCGAGTCGACGGCGTTCGGCCACTGCTTCCTGGTGGCGCCGATCGCCGCCTTCCTCGCCTGGGACAATCGCGACGCGGTGCGCGGCATGGCCCCGCAACCGGCTTTGGCGCCGGCGCTGCTCGGGCTGCCACTGGCCGCCGCGTGGTTCGCGGCGGAGCGGCTCGGCGTCATGGAGGGGCGCCAGCTTGTCGCGCTGTCGTTCGTTGAATTGCTGTTCCTGGTGATGCTCGGCCGGCGCCTGTTCTTGGCCTTGTCGGGACCGCTGCTCTACCTCTACTTCGCCGTGCCGTTCGGCGCCTTCGTCACCCCGGCGCTGCAATCCTTCACCGCCTGGTTCATCGATGCCGGGCTGACGGTGCTCGGCATCCCGCATTTCATCACCGACATGGTGATCGAGGTGACGTCCGGGACCTTCTTTGTCGCTGAAGCCTGCGCCGGGCTGCGGTTCCTGATCGCTTCGGTGGCGTTCGGCGTGTTCTTCGCCCTGCTGAACTATCGCAGCCCCGGTCGCCGGGCCGCCTTTATCGCAGTGTCCATCGTCGTGCCGATCGTTGCCAACGGCGTCCGCGCGCTCGGCATCGTGGTGCTGGGCCAGGTGCTCGGCAGCGCGCAGGCGGCGGCGGCGGACCACCTGATCTATGGCTGGGTGTTCTTTTCGTTCGTGATGCTGCTGCTGGTGGCCGCCGGGCTGCCGTTCCGCGAGACGCCCGCCGGGTCGCCGCCGGCACGGCCGAACCCGCCGCCACCGCCGCGGGCGGCACCGCTGTTCCCCGCCGCCGTGCTGATCCTGGCCTCCCTCGGACCGGCCGCGGTGATGGCGATCGAGCGCCATGCGCCGGCGGCGGTGCTGACGCGCCGGGCGGTGCCGGCCAGCCCGATCGGCTGCCGCCTCGACCCGGCCGCCGCCGACGCTGCACGCGCGCAGTACACCATGACATGCGAGGACCGGATCTGGACGGTCACGACGCAGGCGACCTCCAGCCGCAGCACGGGCGCGCAGTTGAACGAGGCACGGCAGGCGATCCTCGGCGCCTTCGATCCGGACGAGGCGCAAACGGGGCCGGTGGCCGGGGCGCCCGGGTGGCAGTCGGTCGTGGTCGCCAAGCCGTTCCTGGTGGCCGGGGTGAGCACCTGGATCGACGGCCACCCCGCCATCGGCGGCCTCGCGCAACGGATCCGCCTGGCGCGCAACAGCCTGTCCGGCAGCAACCCTGGACCGACCGTCATGGCGCTCGTGCTCCGCCGCGACCGGCCGATGACCGACGCCCAGGTCAGCGGCGCCCTGGACGACATCGCCCGCTTCGCTGCCGCCCAAGAGTCCGCTCGAGCGGACTGAGGACGGCGCCGCGCTATCCGAGCAAACGGCGCCGCTTGGCCGGGCGTGTCAGGTCGGCGACCAGCTTTCCGCGCCCTCGTTGGTGAAGTGTACGCCGCTCGCCGTTCCGCCGGCCTCGTTCAGCGCTCGGATCAACTGCATGCGCCGCGGCGGCGGCACCAGGAACATCATGAACCCGCCGCCGCCCGCGCCCGAAACCTTGCCGCCGGTCGCGCCGGCCGCCCGCCCCCGCTCCCACAACCGCTCGATCAGTTCGGTGCTGATCCCGGACGCGGTGCGCTTCTTGGCCTCCCAGGAGCGGTTCAGCACGATCGCCATGTGCTCGATCTCGCCGCGCAGCAAGGCGAGCTTCATCTCGATTGCGTCGGCTTTCAGCTGGTGCAGCGCGGCCAGATCCTGGCCCGGTCCGGTCATGCGCCGGGTTTGATCCTCGATGATCCGCTCCGAGCGTCGCGACACGCCGGTGAAGCAGATCACCGTGGAGGTTTCGAGCTCGTTCAGCAGCCCGGCCGGCACCCGCAGCGGGTTTACGATCACCCGGTGTGCGCCGAGGAACTCGATGAAATTGGCGCCGCCGAAGGTCGCGGCGTACTGGTCCTGCTTGCCGCCGGCGAGCGCCAACTCCAGCCGCTCCACCTCGAACGCGGTATGCGCCACGTCGTAGCGCCCGAGCGGCAGCCCGAGATAGGTGCGGAACGCTTCCACCAGCGCCACCACCAGCGCCGAGCTCGACCCCAGCCCGGACCCGGCGGGCGCGTCCACGAACGACGTCACCCGCATCGGCAGCAGCTTGCCGCCGCAGAACTCGCGCGCCATCCGTGCCAGGACGCCGGCATGCAGCTTCAGCGTTGCAGCGCTGATCGCCTCGAGATCCGGCGCGAACACTTCCTCGACCGCCATGTCGGGGGCGACGAAATGCACCTTGCCGTCGCCGGACGGTTCGATGAAGGCGTAAGCGTAGCGGTCGATGGTGACGTTCAGCACGGCGCCGCCATGCTCGTCGCAATAGGGGCTGAGGTCGGTGCCGCCACCGGCCAGGCCGAGCCGGAGCGGCACCCGCGCCCGCACCACGGGGCTTCGCGGCGTCATCATGGGATGGTCTCCAGCAAGGGCCGCACGACGTCGAGCAGGTCGCCGCCGGCGAACAGATGGCCGCGCACGCCGGCCGCCGCGGCGGCCTCCATGTCGGTCGGCTGGTCGCCGACGAACAGGCAACGGGCGGGATCGAGCCGCCACGCCCGGAGCAGGTCGAGGATCATGCCGGGGGCCGGCTTGCGCCAGTCGCTCACGCGGCGGTACTGCTGGAGCGGCGCTTCGGGATGGAACGGGCAGAAGCGCATGTCGTCGACCGTGCCGCCCGCCGCCAGCACCTCGTCCAGCATCCAGCGGTGAAGCGCCAGGAAGTCCGCCTCGGTGTAATGGCCGCGGGCGATGCCGGACTGGTTGGTGACCACGAACACATGGACGCCGCGCCGCGTCGCCTCGGCGATGGCCTGCTTGGCGCCCGGCATCCACTCGAACCGATCGCGCGTGCCGACCCAGCCGTGGTCGCGGTTGAGCACCCCGTCGCGGTCGAGCAGCAACGCCGGCCGCGCCATTTGCCGGGGCAATTCGTGCTGCGCCCGGACGAGGTCTGCGGGGATGCCGATGTCGATGAACCAGCCGGACTGCTCGACCCCGCGCAGCAAGCCTTGCGCCGCCAAGTCCGGCAGCACGTCGGTTTCGAACGAGCACTGCGGCCGCAACCGCTCGAGCACACGCCGGTCGAGCACGTAGACCCCGGCGTTGATCAAGCCCGGCCGCGCGCCGGCTTGGCCCGGGTCGGGGCGCGCCCGGAACGCGTCCAGGCGTCCGTCCTCGCCCAGGCTGGCGACGCCGAAGCGCGACGCGTCGGCGACCTGACGCAGCATCAGCGTGCCCAGCGCGCCCGGCGGCAAGGCGGCCAGCGACGGACCGAGCACGCAGTCGAACCAGGAATCGCCATTGAGCAGCAGGAAGCGCTCGTCGAGCAGCGCCGCCGCATGGTGCAACGCGCCGCCGGTCCCGGCCCGCATCGGCTCGCGGCTGATCCGCATCCGCAAGGGCCGCGGCAGACTGGCGACCAGGTCAGGCAGGGCGGCCTCGACCACCTCGGATAGGTGCCCGGTCAGCAGCACCACGTCATCGACGCCGAACCGGCTGACCTCCTGCAGCAGCCAGGACAGGAAAGGCCGCCCGGCCACCGGCAGCATCGGCTTCGGCACGTCGGCTGCCAGCGCGCCGAGCCGGGTGCCCAGGCCGCCGACCAGCACCACGCACTGGCGGACCGTCGTCACGGGCGTTTGGGGAACATCACCCGTTCGACCAGTGCGCAGATGATGTGCGCCGCCACCATCGTCACTTGCTGCACCACGGGCGTCAGCGTCGACGGCACAAGCAGCAGCAGGTCGCAATCCGCCGCCATGCGGCCGCCCTCCGCCCCGGTGAAGCCGACCGTCACCAGGCCGCGCGCCCGGGCCGCGGCCAGCGCCCGCACCACGTTGGGCGAGTTGCCCGACGTCGAGAGCGCCATCAGCACGTCGCCGCGCCGGCCCAGGGCGACAACCTGGCGCTCGAACACCTGCTCGAAGCCGTAATCGTTGCCGATCGCCGTCAGCGCCGAGCTGTCGCAGTGCAGCGCCACTGCCGGAAGCGGCGCGCGGTCGTAGAGCATCCGGCCGGTGAACTCGCCGGCGATGTGCTGCGCGTCGCCGGCGCTGCCGCCGTTGCCCGCGATCAGCAGCTTGCCGCCGTCCTGCAGCGAGCCCACGATCGCGCCGGTGATCCGCTCCAACAGCGCCGACTGCGCCGGGTCGGACTGGAACGCCCGCAGCGCGTCGGCGGATTGGCTCAGGTAGTCACGGACAAAGTCCCGATCGGCGGCGCCAAGCATCCATCGCTCCCCCAAGCTGGGCAGTATTTGCCTTGCCCCGCGTCAGGCGGCAACCCGGTCCGCCTTGACCGCGCCGCGTGCACCGGGCTCGACCTCGGGGCCGGTGGTGGTGTCGCGCGCGGTCTGGTGCTCCATCTCGGCGTTCACCTCGCCGCCAATCAGCACGATGATCGTGGAGATCCAGATCCAGGTCATGAAGCCCACCACCGCGCCGAGCGAGCCGTAGGTCTTGTTGTAGCTGCCGAAATTGGCGACGTACCAGGAGAACGCGGCCGAGCCCACCACCCAGGCGACGGCAGCAAACGCGCCGCCCCAGCTCACCCAGCGCCACTTGGCGCGTTCCCGGCTGGGCCCGAACCGGTAGACCAGCGCGAGAAACAAGGTGACGGCGGCCAAAAGGAGCGGCCAGCGGCCCAACCGCAACAACCACTCGACGACGCTGCTCAGGCCGATGAAGGCGAACACTGCCGGCAGCACCACCACCGCGGTCATCGCCAGCACCACGAACACCAACGCGCCCAATGTGAACGCCAGCGTGGTCAGGGTGCGGCGGACGAAGCTGCGCGTCTCCTTCTCGTTGTTGACCACGTTCAGCGCGTCGAACAGCGCCTTGACCCCCTGGTTGGCGCTCCACAGCGAGGTCGCGAACCCGAACACCACGCCGAAGCCGAGCGCCTTGGGCGGACCGGAGGTGAGCGCCTTGACCTGCTCCTTGAGGATGTCCATCCCGCCGCCCGGCATGATCCCATCGAGCGCGGTCATATGATCCGACACCGTCCGCGGATCGGCGACCAGGCCGTAGATCGAGATCATGGCGGCCAAAGCCGGGAAGATCGCCAGCAGGGCAAAGAAGGTCACGCCGGCGGCCTCGGTCAGCAGCCGGTCGGCCGAGATCTGCGCCACCACCCGCTTGGCGATGTCCCACCAGCCGCGTGCCGGAATGTCGCTGGGCCGCGCGGCGTCGTGCCCGCGGCCGGCACCGTCCGGCGACGCCGCGCCACGCGCCGCACCCGGCCCGTTGCCGCGGCCCGGGGATGCGGGCGCGCGGTGGTCCGGCGCCGAGTAGCCGCCCAGCAGCAGGCCGGCGATGCCGAGCCCGGCGATGAGCACTGGATTGTCGAGCTTGCCTCGCATGGTCGCCTGCCTTTCCAAGCCTCGGGTTTCGCGGCCGCCGCCACGCGCCACGGCCGAGGCGTTAAAGCGGGGATGACGGCAATCGTTCCCTCAAGGCCGCCGGCTGAAGCGGCCGCCGGTCATCGGCGCCGGCACCCCGGTGGTGGTCGGGAAGCTGATCGGCAGGCCGCGTCGCGCGCGGGCGGCGAGGTAGGCGAAGCACTCGGCCTCGATCGCGTCACCGCGCCAGCCGACCTCCTCGGCCGCGACCGCCTCCACCGCGGCACGGTCCCGCAGCGCCGCCATGATCGCCGGATTGCGCCGGCCGCCGCCGCAGACCACGAGGCGGGTGGGGCGTTGGGGCAGCAAGTCGAGCCCGCGCCCCACCGCGCCGGCGGTGAACGCGGTCAGCGTGGCCGCTCCGTCGGCGAGGTCGAGCCCGTCGGCTATGGCGGCCGGGAAATCGAACCGGTCGAGCGACTTCGGAAACGGCGCCGCCAGGAACGGGTGTTGGAGCAGCCGGGCCAGCCGCACCTCGTCCACCCGGCCTTGCCGGGCCAGCGCGCCGTCGCGATCCATGGCTTGCCCGGTTGCCCGCCCGACCCAGTCGTTCAACGGCGCATTGGCCGGGCCGGTGTCGAACGCGCAGAGTTGCCCGTCGGCGCCACGCCAGGTGATGTTGGCGACGCCGCCCAGGTTGAGCACGGCGGTCGATGGCGGCAGGTCCGCACGCGCGAGCAGGGCGGCATGGTAAGATGCCGACAGCGGCGCCCCTTGCCCGCCGGCGCGGACGTCGGCAGTGCGGAAATCATGCACCACGTCGATGCCGGTCAGCGCGGCCATCGACGCGCCGTCGCCGAGCTGCCTCGTATCGCCGCGCCGGTCCGGACGGGGCGCGCGGTGCAGCACCGTCTGGCCGTGGAAGCCGATCGCCGCCACCTCGGCCGGCTTGATCCCGGCACCATGGAGGAACGCGGTGACGGCTGCCGACTGGGCCCGGGTCAGCGCGTCCTCGGCTTGGCGGAACACCGCCGGCTCCGGCCCCTCGAACTGCCACGCCAGCGCCTGCGCGAGCGCTTCGGCCAGCAGGGCGCGGGTCGGATCGTCGTACTCGGCCAGCGTCCAAGGCCCGAACTCCGCCACCGTCTCGCCGTCGGTGCGCAGCAAGGCGATGTCGATGTTGCCGTCGAGCACCGTCCCGGTCATCAGGCCGACGAACCAGCCTTCGCCGTGCGGCGCCATCAGCGAGCCCCCTCGAGATCGGCCGCGTCCGGCGCCGGATGCAGCAGCGACAGCAGCCCGCCGACCGCGAGCGACACCAGGACGCCCAGCGGCACGTACCAGGTGAAGGCCAGCGTGTAGCTGCGCACCACCACCGTCATCGCCACCAAGGTCACGAGAAAGGCGGCAATGGCGTCGCGCCCGTTCGCCCGCGGCACCGCGAGGCCCAGCAGGAACGCGCCCAGCAGCGCCCCGTAGGTGTAGCCGGCGATCCCCAGGCCGAGCAGCACAACGGCGCCCTTGGTGTCGGTGAACAGGCAGGCAAAACCGGCCATCACCACCGCCCAGACCAGCGTCAGCGCCCGCGACAGCCGCAGCGCCCCGCGCGCCTCGCCGCCCCTTGCTTCACTGCCCCATGCTTCACTGCCCCGTGCTTCACTGCCCCGCCCCAGCGCGCGCCACAAATCGGCGACGGTGGAGGTGGCCATCGAGTTCAGCGCCGACGACAGCGATCCCATCGTCGCCGACAGGATCCCGGCGATCAGCAGACCCGACAGGCCCGGCGGCAATTCGTCCAGGATGAATTGCGGGAACAGGTCGTCCGACGAGCGCAGCCCCAACTCGGCGGGGCTCCGGCCGCCGAGGTGCACCCAGAGCAGCGCGCCCACCAGCGAAAACAGCGCGAATTGCACCCCCACCATGCAAGCGCTGCCGATCATCGCCCGGCGTCCGTCCGCCAAGCTGCGGCATGCCAGCACCCGCTGCACCATCAATTGGTCGGTGCCGTGCGAGGCCATGGAGAAGATCGCGCCGCCGAGGATCGCCGCGACCGCGTTGAACGGGCTGGTCAGCACCGGCGCCGACAGGTTGATCACCTGGAACTTGCCGGCGGCATAGGCCTGGCCGAGACCCGCCACCCCAACCTCGCCCAGCAGCACGGCAACGCACACGCAGGCGCCGCCCACGTACAGTGTCATCTGGATGGCGTCGGTCCAGATCACCGCCCGGATGCCGCCGGCGTAGGTGTACAGAACGGTGACGAGCGACAGCCCGGCGATGATCGCCACATACCCGGTCGGCAACCCGATCGCATCCAGCAGCAGCTTGATCGGGATCGCCGAAGCGAACAGCCGGACGCCCTCGGCCAGCAGCCTCGTGCCGAGGAAGGTCACCGCGGCAAGGCCCTGCAGGCCGCCGCCGAACCGCTGCCCCAAGTATTGATAGGCGCTGACGAAGCCGCCGCGCATATACAGCGGCAGCAGCACGAACGCGACCAGGCTGCGGCCGAGCAGGTAGCCGATCGACAGCTCGACGAAGCCGAACGCGCCGAGATAGGCGACGCCGGGTACCGAGATCACCGTCAGCGTGCTGGTTTCGGTCGCGACGACCGAAAAGCAGACCGCCCACCACGGCAGGTCGCGCTCGCCGACGAAATAGGCCGTGGCGCTGGCCTGGCGTCCGGACAGGCGCAGCCCGACCGCGGCAATCGCGACGAGGTAGACCAGGATCACAAGCAGGTCGAGCAGGCGCATTGGCGGCGGTTACCTCGCGAGAATGGTGGCGCGGGCCGCGGCAGCCGCGCGGCGCAAGCCGGGTTCATGCGGCGTATCGGCTCGCAGCGCCAGCAGCCGGGCGCCGTCGAGCGGCGTGCCGGGTGCGGCCACCAGCTGCATGGCGGGGCAGGCCCGTTCGAGCGCGTCGCGCAACGGGCCGGTCAGGCCGGCCCCGAGCTCGAGCAGGCCACCGGTCACGGCGAGGCGGGCGACGACGCCCTCCGGCCAGCTTCGGGCGGCCGCCCGCACCGTCCCGGCCAACGCTGCAGCGGCGCGAGCCAGCAGTTCGGCCGCGACCGGGTCGCCGGCGGCCGCCGCGGCGGCCACATCGGCGGCAAAGCCGGCCGCCAAGCGGGGCGGATGGCCGCTCCCTTCCATTCGCGCGGGCAGCGCGCCGATCGGGCCGAACCGCGCCTCCGCCGCGTCCAGCAGGCGCGTCGGCGGGCCGCTTCCTTCCGCCGCGCGCAGCGCCGCCCGCAAGCCGCGCAACCCGATCCAGGCGCCGCCGCCCTCGTCGCCCAGCCACGGCCCCCAGCCATCGGCCCTCGTGACCGCGCCATCCGGCGCGACCGCCAGGGCGACGGCGCCGGTGCCCGCGCACAGCACCACGCCGGGACCGCCCGCCAGCGCGCCGGCATGCGCGGCCACCACGTCGCTCGCGACGACGGCGCCTGCGGCCGCGGTGTCCTCCAGCAGCAAGTCGGCCAAGGCCTGCGCCGCTTCCGGCGCGGCGAGCGCACCGGCCGCCCCCACGCCGACCCGGTCGACCGGCGCCGAACCGGCCGCCCGCAGCAACGGCGCCACCACGTCGCGGATCGCGGCAAGCGCGCGCGGGAGGCCATCCGGCGCCGCCAAGCCGGGGGCGCCGGCCCCGGTCGCCGTCGTGCAAACCCCGTTGCGCCACAACCCGGCTCGGCAAGCGGTCTTGCCCAGGTCGACCGCAAGCACCGACTCCGGCCCGGTGCCGGCCGCCATGGCTCGACCCGCGATCAGCCCGCTTCGGCCCAGCTCGGCAGATCGGCGCCCAGCGGCACCGGCGGGCGGTCCCAGCCGCTGCGCACGCCGTCGAGCGCCAGCACCGGGCCCAGGAAGCGCAGCTCGCCGATGGGCGCCCGCATCGTTTGCATCAGCGCCTCGGCCTCCGCCGCCGGCAGCGGTTGCGGCGGCCCGGGCGGCGGCGCGCCACCGTCCTGGATCAGCATCGCCGTGCGGCACAGCGAGACCTTCACATGCCAGCTGCCGCCCTCCTCCGCCCGCCGCAGCAGCGCCGCGAGCACGCCGACGGTGGCCAGGAAGCCGGTCACGTAGTCGTTCGGATAGAACGGTGTCCACGTCGACGAGGACAGCATCGGGGCATCGGCGCCGCCCTGCCGCACCGCCATGCCGGTCGCCGCCTGCGCGAGCTGCTCGAAGCCGGGCCGCAGGTGCCAAGGCCCGGTATGGCCGTAGCAGCTGGTGGACACGTAGACCAACCCGGGCCGGCGCCGGGCCAGCCGCTCCGGCGACAGGCCGTGGGCGGCGAGACGGCCGGGCCGGTAGCTTTGCGAAAACACGTCCGTGCTGTCGAGCAGCCCGAGCAACGTCCCGAGATCCCCCGGTGCCGCGATGTCGAGAAAGGCGCAGCGCTTGCCGTGGCCGGTGTCCATGTCGAACGGCGGCAGCTGCGGCCGTTGCGGGCCATAGATATGCATCACCTCGGCGCCATGCTCGGCCAGGCTCTTGGCGCAGGTCGGCCCGGCGATCACGTGGGTAAGGTCGAGCACGCGCAGCCCCGCCAGCACGCGGTCGGTGGCGGCCCCGGCCGGGACCGGCGTTGGCGGCGCGTCGCCGATCCGCACCAGCTCGATCGCCGGCACGGCCGCCAAGGCGACGCCTTGCGGATGGGCACGCCATTCCGCCTCGCTGCGGATGACGGTTCCGCACAGACCGTGGGCGGCAATTGCATCTTCCAACTCGGCCGCGTCGTGCGAGGCGACCGCGTCGGTCAGCGCGTCCACGTCGTCGGCGCAGCGCAGCAGCCGCAGCAGCCCTTCGCGCAGCTTGGGGTAGCCGCCGTTGAGCATGATGAAACGTGCGTCGCGCGTCGCGTAGATATTGACGGTCGGGTAGTCGGGCTCGTTCAGCGCGATCGGCCGCCCCCATAAGCGCTGCAGCATCACGCTTTGCAGCGCCAGCCCGGCGGCGCCGAGGCTGATGCGCCCATTGCGCGGTCCACCCCCGCCGCGCCGATCCAGGATGGCGGACAGCAACGCCCCTTGCGCGGCGAGCGCCCCGGCCGCGACGCTTGCCGGCCGGTATGGCGAGTTCGAGCACCGGCTCGGTCCCGGTCACCGTGATCCGGCCGGCGAGCGCCGCGTCGACCCCCACCTCGCTCAGCAAGCGGGCCGCCAAGGCGGCGGCAAGGTTCGGCGCCCCATCTCGCGCACGGTCCGGCAACGTGTCCACGACGGCTCCAATCACCGGGAAACCGGATGACCCCACGGGGAAGTTCGTTGCGGGGACATTGCGTCGCGCGGCGACCGATGTCAAAGATCGATGAACGGATCGGCCAACGCCGCCACGTCGTTGGTTACCGGGTCGGGGAGAGTCGCCATTCCACCGGACGACCGATTGCTGAGCGTGCTGACCAGCCTCGGGCTGGCTGCTTGCGCCAACGCGCTGGCTGCGGCCGACGTCGACCTCGACGTGCTGCCGCTGCTGACCGAGGACGACCTGCGCGACCTCGGGCTCAGCCTCGGCCATCGCCGCAAGCTGCTGGCCGCAGTCGCCAATGGCGCCCTCGCCAAGGCGTCGCACGAGCTGGAGGCGAGCGGCGAGCGGCCCGGCCATACCAGCCCGGAGCGCCGCCGGTTGACGGTGCTGTACCTGCGACCTGGTCGATTCCACCCGGCTGACGCAGCGGCTCGAGCCGGACGAGGTCGGGCGCATCATCCGCGCGTTCCACGAAACCGCGACCGCCGCCATCTCACGCGCCGGCGGCCATGCCGAGCGCTTCATGGGCGACGGGGTGATGGCCTATTTCGGCTACCCGCTGGCGCAGGAAAATGCCGCCGAGCAGGCGGTGCGCGGCGCGCTCGGCGTGATCGCCGCCGTGCAGCAGATCACCACCTCGCTGCGCGAGCCGCTCGCGGTCCGCGCCGCGGTGGACAGCGGCGTCGCCTTCATCGACGGTGACCGCGGCGGCGGCATCGGCGAGCAGTTGGTGGCCGGCGAGGTGCTCAACCTCGCCGCCCGGCTGCAGCAGCTGGCGCCGCCCAACCGGGTGGTGGTTTCGGTCGAAGCGGCGCAGATGCTGCACGGCCTGTTCGAGCTGCGCTCGCTCGGCAGCTTCCCGCTGAAGGGGTTCGACCGCGCGGTCGAGGCGCTGGAAGTGGGCAGCGAGCGCGCGACGCGGACCCGGTTCGAGGCGATGCGCGGCCAGGCCGGCTCGCCGATGCTCGGCCGCACCGCCGAGGTCGAGCTGCTGTGCAACCGCTGGGAGGCCGCGCGCACCGGCGAGGGCCAGGTCGTGCTGATC
Source organism: uncultured Alphaproteobacteria bacterium (assembly GCA_963752225.1). Classification (GTDB taxonomy): domain Bacteria; phylum Pseudomonadota; class Alphaproteobacteria; order Acetobacterales; family Acetobacteraceae; genus JBBROS01. The sequence goes on from CAVVXS010000009.1 coordinate 333,579, forward strand.
GGGTCCGAGCCGGGCATGGGGAAGTCGCGCCTGGCCAACACGTTGCTCGACAGCATCAAGGCGCTGCCGCACTTCGTCGTCTATTACCAATGCTCGGAGTTCCACGCCAACAGCGCGCTGCACCCGTGCATCAACCACCTCCAGCGCGCGGCGCGCTTTCTGCCGGGCGACGACGACGCGACCAAGCTGGAGAAGCTGACCGCGCTGCTGGCACGGGATGGCGACGCGGCCGAAACGGTGCCGCTGGCCGCCGCCCTGCTGTCGATCCCGCTTGAGCACGGCGCCGAGGCGCTCGACGTGTCGGCCGACGTGCTGAAGAACCGCACGCTGCAGATGCTGGTGATGCAGTTCCTGGCGCTGACCAGCGAGCGTCCCGCGCTGCTGCTGGTCGAGGACGCGCACTGGATCGACCCGACCACGACCGAGATGCTGTCCATGCTGATGGAGCGCATCCACGACGTCCCGGCAATGATCCTGGTGACGCACCGGCCGGAGTTCCGGCCGCGCTGGTCGCAGCTCGCCAACGCCACCACCCTGCAGTTGAGCCGCCTGGCCAAGCGGGCGCGGCTGGACCTCGCGGAGCACGTGGCCGGCAAGCCGCTGCCGCCCGAGGTGATGGCGCAGATCCTCGACAAGACGGACGGCGTGCCGCTGTTCATCGAGGAGCTGACGAAGGCGGTGCTCGACCTCGGCATCCTCGAGGACGCCGGCGACCGCTACGTGCTGCGCGGCTCGCTGCCGCCGCTGGCGATCCCCACCACGCTGCAGGATTCGCTGTTGGCGCGGGTGGACCGGCTGAGCGCGGTCAAGGAGGTGGCGCAGGTCGGCGCGGTGATCGGCCGCGAGTTCTCGTTCCGCCACCTGGCCGCCATGGGCGGGTTCGACAAGACGCAGCTGGAGAAGGCGCTGGCGCTGCTGATCCAGTCCGAGCTGATCTACCAGCGCGGCTTGCCGGGCCAGATCACCTACTTCTTCAAGCACGCGCTGATCCAGGACGCCGCCTACAGCACCATCATCCTGGCCCGGCGTCAGCAGTTGCACGCCCGCTGCGCCGAGATCCTGCAGGAGCTCTCGCCCGCGGTGGGCGAGCAGCAGCCGGAGATCCTGGCGCATCACTTCGAGCAGGCCGGCGACGCCCTGATCGCCGCCGAGCACTGGCTGCGCGCCGGACGGCGCAGCGCGCAGCGCTCGGGCAATCTCGAGGCGCTGGCCCATCTCGAAGCCGGGCTGCGCGTGCTCGAGCGGGTGGAGCCGCCGGCCGAGCGGGAACGCATGGAGCTGCTGCTGCGGGTCGAGATGGGGATGCCGAACATCGCCGTGCACGGCTATGCGGCGCCGCGGACCTGGGAGTGCTGGGAGCGGGCGCGCGAGCTGGCGGCAGCACTTGGCGAAAGCGAACTGCTGGCCCGCACCTCGTACGGGCTGTGGGCGGCCAACGCCTCGCGCGGCGAGATGCGGCATGCGCTGGCGATGGCCGAAACCGTGCTCGAGGTCGCCGGGCAACTGGGCGACGAGGGCATCCGCGTGGTCGGGCAGCGGGTGCGCGGGCTGACCCGGCTGCTGATGGGTGAGATCGCCGCCGCCGATGCCGACCTTGGCGCCATGCTGGCCGCCTACGACCAGGCCGCGCACCGCGACCTCGGCTTCCGTTTCGGCCAGAACCCGCGCGTGGCGGCGCTGGCGTCGATGGCGCTGCTGCGCTGCCTGCAGTGCCGCGACGTGGAAAGCCGGGACTGCACCGCCACGAGCATCGCCGAAGCCGGCGAGCTGCGCCACGCCAACTCGCAGGCCTACACTTATAGTTATGGCGGCTGCATCCCGGCGCTCGTGCGCGGCGACGTGGACGAGGTGCGCAGCCTGTCCGACGCCTTGATCGATCTGTCGGAACGGCACGGCATGGCACTGTGGCGGGCGTATGGGCTGCTGAGCCGTGGCTGGCTGCTGACCCGCACCGGGCAGGCAGCGGCGGGGTCGGCGATGATGGCCGCCGCGCTCGACGCCTACCGTGCCGCCGGATCCTGCCTGTTCGAGCCGATGCAGGTCGGGCTGCTGGCGCAGGCGCAGATGCGGTCCGGCATGTTCGACGAAGCCAGCGACCAGATCGAGCGGGCGCTGGCGATGGCGACCCGCAGGGAGGAGTTGTGGTGCCGGCCCGAGCTGCTGCGCTTCAAGGCCGAGCTGCTGCTGGCCCGGGACGGCGGCAAGCCGGCGCGGATGGCGGCCCTGGAGCTGCTGGACGTGGCCGCCGCCGAGGCTGACGCCAAGCAGCTCGAGCTGTTCCGGCGCCGCATCGCCGCCGACCGTCATGCGCTGGATTGCCTGGTGACATGACGGCCTAGGCACGCGCACATTTTCGCAGGAAGGCGACGTCATGGATCCCAAAGCGATCGGGCTGATCATGCAAGGCGGCGGCGCGCTCGGCGCCTACGAGTACGGGGCGGTGACCTGCCTGCTGGACCAAGGCTTCAAGCCGGTGGTGGTCAGCGGCGTCTCGATCGGCGCGATCAACTCCGCGGTCATCGCCGGCGCCCGCGGCGGCGACGCCAAGGCGCGGCTGCAGGAGCTGTGGCGGCGGATCAGCCTGTCGCCGATGCCGTTCCTGCCGCCCGACCAGCAGGCGACGCTATCGATGTTCGGCAACCCCGGTTTCTGGCGGTCGCGCCTGGACATGCACAACCTGTTCAGCTGGACCAGCCTGTGCGACGTCTCGCCGATGTATGACACGCTGCGCGACGTGGTCGACTTCGACCGCATCAACCAGCCCGCGCCCGACGTCCGGATCGCCGTTACCGCGACCTGCGTCGAGACCGGCGACAGCGTGCGCTTCTCCAACTACCAGCCCGGGGACGACAAGAAGCCCGACGACAAGAAGCCCGACAAATCCATCCTGGCCGTGAAAACCGCCACGAAAATCACCCCGGAGCACATCATGGCCAGCGGCAGCCTGCCGCCCGGCTTCCCCATGACGAAGATCGGCTCGCGGCATTACTGGGATGGCGGCCTGTTCGACAACACGCCGGTGCGGCCGTTGCTGGAGATGCTGACCGACGAGGAGGCAGTGAAGCTGCCCATCGTCGTGCTCAGCCTATTCCCGATGAACGGACGGGTTCCCACCTCGATGATGGAAGCGCAGACGAGACAGCTGGAGATCACCTACGAGAGCCGGTTCTGGGCCGATTACGGCGGCAGCCAGGGTGCGGAGGATTACGCCGACGTGCTCGCTTGGCTGGAGGCCGTCGTTCCGCCCAAACACCCGATCCGGAACGAGCCGCAGTTCAAGCGCATGATGCTGTATCGCGGCCTGAAGAACCTGCACGTGGTGTCGAACGGCAATGTCGCGCTCAGCGGGGGCATGGACTTCTCCCAGCATGGCGTGCAGCGGCGGTTCGAGGACGGCTACGAGATGATGCGGCATCACCTCGACGAGCACGGCGGCACGCTGTCGCGGCCGACCACCGGCGTCGCCGAGCGGCGCGCCGCCGCCGACCCGGCACGGACAGCCGCCGAGTAGACGCCGCCGGGTCTCGCCGCGCCGACGAACTCGTGCATTCCTCCCTGGCGGTCCCCGCGGCAAGGTCGGCGGATCGTTATGGATGGAGGCCGGAATGCGACGCAGGACCCTGATGATCGGCGGCACGGCGGCATTGGCCGGCGCCGGCCGGCTGGCGCGACCGGCCCTGGCGCAGGGCGCCAAGACGCTGCGCTTCGTGCCGCAAGCCAACCTGTCCAGCCCCGACCCGATCTGGACATCGGCGACCGTCGCCTTCATCCACGGCTACGCGATCTACGACCTGCTGTACGGCCTCGACGAGAAGCTCGCCGCCCATCCGCAGATGGCGGCCGGGCACGAGGCGTCCGACGACGGGATGACGTTCACCATCACGCTCCGCGACGGGCTGCTGTGGCATGACGGGGCACCCGTGCGCGCGGCCGATTGCGTCGCCTCGATCCTGCGCTGGTCCAAGCGCAACCCGATGGGCGGCACGCTGATCGCCCGCACCGACGAGCTCAAGGCGCTCGACGACAAGCGGCTGCAGTTCCGCCTCAAGCAGCGCTTCACGCTGATCCCCGAGGTGCTCGGCGGCGAGGGGTGCTTCATCATGCCCGAACGCGTGGCCAAGACCGACGCCTTCACCCAGATCAGCGACTACACCGGCAGCGGCCCATTCAAGTTCCTGCCCGATCAATGGGTGGCCGGCGCCTCGGCCGCCTATGCCCGCAACGACAAGTACCAGCCGCGGCAGGAGCCGGTCAGCATGTGGGCCGGCGGCAAGGTCGCCCATTTCGACCGGGTCGAGTGGAAGATCATCCCCGACCCGGCGACCGCCGCGGCCGCCATGCAGCGCGGCGAGATCGACTGGTGGGAGAACCCCCTGCCCGACCTGCTGCCGCAGATGCTCAAGCAGTCCGACATCAAATCCGAGGTGCTGGACCCGTTGGGAACGCTGGGCGTGATGCGGTTCAACCATCTCAATCCGCCGTTCGACAACGTGAAGCTGCGCCGGGCATTCATTCCGGCCATCGACCAGAACGATTTCGTCGCCGCGGTCTATGGCGACCTCGCCGGCAAGTATGGCCGCGCCGACGCCGGGTTCTTCACCGCCGGATCGCCGTACGCGTCCGACGCCGGGCTGGGCGTGCTGACCGGCAAGCGCGACATCAAGCTGGCGCAGAAGCTGGTCAAGGAGAGCGGCTATAACGGGGAGAAGATCCTGCTGATGTCGCCGTCCGATCAGCAGAACCTGCAGGCGATGTGCCTGGTTGCGGCCGATGTGATGAAGCAGATGGGGCTGAACGTGGACTACGCCTCGATGGACTGGGGCACGCTGATCCAGCGCCGCACCAAGAAGGAGCCGTCGGCGCAGGGCGGCTGGGACATGTTCATCACCACCTGGGCCGGGCTGTCCACCTCCAGCCCCGGCAACAGCCAGCCGATGCGGGAGAACGGCAAGGAGGGCTGGTTCGGCTGGGCCAGCAGCGCGAAGATGGAGGCGCTGCGGCAGCAGTGGTTCGACGCCCCCGACTTGCCGGCGCAGCAGAAGATCGCGCGCGACATGCAGCTGCTGGCGCTCGACGAGGTGCCGTTCCTGCCGACCGGGATGTTCTTCACCCCGACCGCGTATCGCACCAGCATCACCGGGCTGCAGCGGTCCGGAACGGCGCTGATGTATGGCGTGAAGCCGGCCTGACCGGATCCCGCGGCCGTCCGCTCAGCGTCCGGCCGCCACCAGCAGGAACATCGGCCGGTGCCGCTCCCGCGCCAGTTCCGGGCGCGCGGCGACCTGGTCGTCGGTCGGGCAGAACTCCTCGACGTGGCGGATCGCGAAGCCTGCCGCGATCAGCAGGTTGAGCGTCGTGCCGAGCATGCGGTGGTGCTTGACCACCCCGGGCGCGAGCCAGTCGGTCGTGCGGCGCCCTTCCACGAGGTAGGAGTCGACCGGCCACGTCGTGCGTCCCTCGGCGTCGACGAACCAATCCGGCCGGCTGGGCGCCATGAAGATCGGGTGTTCGGTGGAGAACACGAGGCGGCCGCCATCGGCCAGGCCGCGGTGGATCGCGGCGAACAGGCGCCCGGCGTCGGCGACGTAGTGGAACGCGAGAGAGCTGAACACGAGGTCGAAGCCGCCGGTCTCGAGATCGAGCGTCTCCAGGTCGGCCCGTTGGTATGAGATGACCGGGTCGGATGTGGTCGCGCGAGCCCGCGCGAGCATGCGCTCGGACAGGTCGCAGGCCTGAACCATCGCGGCGCCCCGCTGTCGCGCCCAGCGGGCGAACCAGCCGAAGCCGCAACCGAGGTCGGCCACCCGCGCACCCGCCAAGTCGGGCAGCATGGCGCGGAGTGCCGGCCACTCCGGCGCAGCCTCCAGGCCCGCCAACGAGCGTCCGAGCTGGCTATAGCCGGCAAAGAAGTCGGCTCGGTCGTAGATGTTTTGAGCGGCTGCGGGGGCGGCGGCAGGGGCAGCGGCGGGTTCGGGCCGGTTCATGCGGCGGCGTTGTAAGAGCGCGGACCGCGGTGTGGCAACCGATCGTGAGCCGTCCCGCGGAGCGGGCGCGGTCACCGGGATGACGCAAACCGATGCAAGTTGATCACAGGCAAGCCCAAATCACGCGATAAACCCACTTCTTTCTCAACCTGTGGCTGAAGGAACGCAATTCCTTTCGCCTGCCGGCCAAACCTCCCGCCATTTCTGGCTGAAAGCATTGTCCCTGACCTTCGTTGAAGAAGTTGATTTTACCATAATGTATATCGGGCTAAGTTGATCACCTCTGTGTGATATCGTAACCAGATCCACAAGAAGTTGACCTGTTGCGCTGAGTTCGAGCAGTGAAGGCGCGTCCAAAACACAGGAATGTTCGCCGCATGCCCACTGATGCCACTCGAACCAACGACTTCATTCAGGAATTGGGCGTTAGCGCCCATTTAGCTGATGGCAATTCTAGCTACGGGTCCAGCGATGTTGGCGCCCAAATGGCTTATCTCGGCTTTAGCAACATTCGTTCGGAAGCACCGGGGAACCGCCTCAGCACCTTCGTCGCGCTCGGCCAACAGGGCATCAAGTTCGATCTCGTCACATGGAATACAGATCTCCAGACCCAAATGGGCCTGATCGACAAGGTCGCGCCCTACGTCACGCTGGTCGAAGGACCGAACGAGGTGAACGCCATCCCGGTGTCCTATAAGGGGCTCGGTGGCGCCGCGGCGGCCCAGGCGTTCCAGGCCGACCTGTACAACGCCGTTCACTCCGACCCGAACCTCACCAGCGTCCGGGTGATGCCGTTCTCGCTGTCGATGGGCTTCGACATGAGCGGATACGGCAACGTCGGCGCCTATGCGGACATCGGCAACGTGCACGCCTATTCCGGCCAGGGCCTGCCGCCGTTCGACCAGATCAACTACTGGACGAACCAGGTGACCACCGCACCCGGCAAGCCGTATGCGATCACCGAGACGGGCTTCACCACCATCTACGAGCCGCGCGGCGGCGTCACACAGGACGTCCAGGCGAAGTGGCTGATGGACACGTTCCTCGGCAACCACGTCAACGGCGTCGTCAAGACCTACGTCTACCAGCTCGAGGACGGATACAGCTCCCCGTCCAGCGACATCGAGAATCATTACGGCTTGTTCACCGTCGACGGCGCGCCGAAGCAGGCGGCGACCGACCTGCACAACCTGACTACGATCCTCGCCGACAAGGGCGCGAACGCCAGTTCCTTCGCACCGGGGTCGCTCGATTACAGCGTCAGCGGCCTCGATCCGCAGTACGGGTTCCAGACCCTGTTCTCCAAGTCCAACGGCAGCTTCGACGTGGCGCTTTGGTCGGAGCCGAACTTCTTCAACCCGGCGACGTCCCAGGAAGCGAACGTCACGCCGTCCACCGTGACGGTGAAGCTCAACGGCACCTACAACATCGACGTGTTCGACCCGGTCGTCGGCACCGGTGCCATCAGCCACGCGCAAGGCGTCAGCTCCATCGACGTGCAGCTCACGACCGATCCGCTGATCGTCGAGGTCACGCCGACCGGTGCCGCGGCCGCGTCGGCGCCCGTCGCGGCGGCAGCCCCCGCAGCCACGGCAACGGCGCCGGTGTCCTCGAGCCCGTCCGTTCCTGCGGCGAGCACGCCAGCCGCCGCCGCGACGCCGACGGACCCGGCCGCCTCGGCGGCGCCGGCCGCAGCCGCAGCGCCGGTGACGCCGGACACGTCCGGCAACACGGTATCGGCGTTGAGTGCGGCCACGCTCGGCCTCGCCGACCCGTCGTTCATCAGCGCCTCGGGCGGCGCGATCGTCGACGGCGGCAGCGATTGGAACCAGGTGCTGACCGGTGGGGCGGGGCGCAATGCGTTCGTGCTGCACGCCGGCCTCGCCAATGACGACGTCATCACCAACTTCAAGGCCGATCCGGCGGCTGGCGACGTCCTCGAGTTGGCCGGCTATGGCGCCGGTGCGGCGCTGACGGCGGTGGACGGATCGACGTGGGTTGCGAGCGGAGCGTCCGGCGTAGCCGACGTGATCCATTTCAGCAGCCCGGTGAACCTCGTCCCCGCCAACGTGGCCTTCGTCTGACCGTTCGGCTCGCCGGCGGACATCTCGTGTCCGCCGGCGAGCCCCGGTTCCACTCCCCGGCGCGACGCGGCCCGCGGCCGATGAACGCCTTCGAACGTCAGATATTGCGCGAGTTGATGTCCGACCGCGGACGTCGTTGAGAGGTCGTGCCGGTCAGCACATGAACGACGTCGCGCGGATGGCGCGGCCCGCCTCGTCGCGAACGATCACGAAGAACCGCGAGTTCTCCTGCGCCGAACCGCTCGGCGGAAGCTTCGGCAGCGCATCGACCGCTGCCGAGCGGGCAGCCTCCGGCGAGGCGTGCTCGACGCCTTCCGTGTCCCTGACCAGAACCGGTCCGGTCGCCACGTCGAAGAAGAAGCGCGGCATGGCACTCCCTGTTCACCATCGATCGGCCGCACACTGCCTTGATTGTCATTGCACTGCAACACCGTCGTGGCTGTCTCGGCACACGAGACGACCCGACGGCGGTCAGGCCCCCGTCACCCGCCACACCACGTCGCCCACATCGTCCGCCATCAGCAGCGAACGCCCATCGTGGCCGAGGGTCACGCCGACCGGACGGCCGAACGAGGCACGCTCGTCGGCTGCGAGGAAGCCCGACAGGATATCGCGCGGCGGACCGGACGGCCGACCATGCTCGAACGGCACGAACACGAGCTTGTAGCCGCTCAGCGTGCTGCGGTTCCACGATCCGTGCTGCCCGATGGCCATGCCGTCCGGAAAGCCCGGCAGCGTCCCGGACGGCACCCAGCACAGGCCGAGCGATGCGGTGTGGCCGCCGAGCGCATAGTCCGGGGTCAGCGCGCGGGCGACCAGAGCCGGATCCTGCGGCACCCGGTCGTCGACCGTCTGGCCCCAATAGCAGTATGGCCACCCGTAGAACCCGCCATCCTGCACCGACGTGAGATAGTCGGGCGGCGTCTCGTCGCCGAGCCCGTCACGTTCGTTGACCACCGTCCACAGCGCGCCTGTGGTCGGCTCCCACGCCAAGCCGACCGGGTTGCGCAGTCCGCTCGCGAAAATGCGGCTGTTCCCGGTTTCCAGATCGATCTCGTAAATCGCAGCCCGGCCTTGTTCGGCGTCCATGCCGTTGTCGCCGATGTTGCTGAGCGAGCCGACCCCGGCATAAAGCTTACGCCCGTCCAGGCTCGGCAGCAGGCTTCTTGTCCAATGGCCGCCCGGCTTGAACTCCACCAGGCGCTGACCCGGCGCCGTGATACGGTCGGTGCCGGCGACATAGGGGAACACCACCACGCCGTCGGTGTTGCCGACGTAGAACTTGTCGCCCAGTACGACCATGCCGAACGGCTGGTTGAGGTTCTCCATGAAGGTCGTCTGGATTTCGGCCACCCCGTCGCCGTCGGGGTCGCGCAGCAAGGTGATCCGGTTCGCGCTGACGCCCACGGCCGCTGCGCGCTTCATCGTGCTCAGCACGGCATAGTCGAACACGCCGCGCGCCGGCCGCGGCACGTTGGTGGCCTCGGCAACGAGGGTGTCGCCGTTGGGCAGCACGTGGAACCAGCGCGGATGCTTCAGGCCGGTGGCGAACGCGTTGACCTTCAGGCCCGGCGCCGCCACCGGGGTCTGTCCGGGGGCCCATCCCTGCGCGGTCGGCATCTTCAGGGTCGGGATGCTGCCTTGCGGCTTGGCGGCCGGAATGGCCGGGGTGGCGCCCCAGGCCGGCTCATGCGTGCCGTCCTTCAGCCGCCTGACCAACAAGGCGCCGCCGCCAACCAGCGCGACGCCGCGCGCGAATACGTTCGAGAAACTCAATGCACCATTCCCTTCGGTTGCGCGCAGGGTAGCCGAGGCGGGACCGAGGTGGAACCGCGCACGCGGCGGGCCGGCGGCATGCCGGGCTTCCACCCGGGTTGACCTTCCCGCCCGGTCGTTCCATCGCCTGCCTATGCTCCTGACCCTTGCGACCCTGCTCGCTGCCGCCGTTCTGCTTGTCCCACTCTCGCGGCGGCTGGGGTTCGGCAGCGTGCTCGGCTACCTCGTCGGCGGCGCCCTGATCGGGCCCTCCGGCCTTCGCCTCATCACCGATGTGCACGCGATCGCCGGGGTGTCCGAGCTCGGCGTGGTGATGCTGCTGTTCCTGATCGGGCTCGAGGTGCGGCCGCAACGGCTCTGGGTCATGCGGCGGGCGGTGTTCGGCCTCGGCCCGGCGCAAGTCGCCGGAACCACCGCGGTGCTGGCGGTGGCGGCGCACGCGCTCGGCGTGGCCTGGCCGGCGTCGCTGGTGCTCGGCGCCGGGCTGGCCTTGTCGTCGACGGCGATCGTGCTGCCGATGCTGGGCGAGCGGAACCTGCTCGGCGGCCCGGCGGGACGGGACAGCTTCGCGGTGCTGCTGTTCCAGGACCTCGCCTTCATCCCGCTGGTGGCGGCGGTGCCGCTGCTGGCCGGCGAGGCCAAGACGCCCGACCACGTGCCCCTGCTCGAGGCGGGGCGCGCGATCGGCGCCATTGCCGTGATCCTGGTCGGCGGCCGCTATTTGATCCGGCCCGCGTTCCGCGCCATCGGCGGCGCCCGGACACCGGAGGTGTTCACCGCGCTCGCGCTGTTCGTCGTCGCCGGCGCCGCCACACTCGCCGACGCGGCCGGTCTGTCGATGTCGCTGGGCGCGTTCCTGGGCGGCGTGCTGTTATCCGACTCCGAGTACCGGCACGAGGTCCAGGCGGATGTCGAGCCGTTCGAGGGCCTGCTGCTCGGCTTCTTCTTCCTGTCGGTCGGGATGTCGGCCAACCTGGCCTTGGCGGTGCAGGAGCCGTGGTTTTTCGCCGCCGCCGTCCCCGGCTTCATGCTGGTGAAGGCGGGGGTCGCCTTGCTGCTGGGGCGCATGAGCGGGCAGCCGGTCCGGACCGCGCTGCGCTTCGCGACCGCCCTGCCGCAAGGCAGCGAGTTCAGCTTCGTGCTGTTCGCGGCGGCGGTCGGCACCGGGGCCCTGACGCAGGCCGCCTCCGATCGGGCGACGCTTGCGATCGCCTTGTCCATGGCCGCCACGCCGCTGCTGTTCGCCGCGTCCGAGCGCCTCGTCATCCCGCGCTTCGCCAAGACCGACGCGCCGCCGCGCTACGATGCGATCGAGGACGAGGGCGCGCCGGTCATCATCTGCGGTTTCGGCCGGGTCGGGCAGATCATCGGACGGGTGCTGACGATGCGCGGCATTGCCTACACCGCGCTCGAGCAGGACAGCGAACAGGTGGAGGTCATCCGCCGCTTCGGAACGAAGGTGTATTACGGCGACCCGTCCCGCCCCGACCTGCTGCGGGCGGCCGGAGCCGAGAACGCGAAGCTGCTCGTGGTGGCGCTGGAAGACATGGCCGAGAGCCTGCAGGTGATCGACGTCGCCCGACGCACCTTCCCGAACTTGCGGATCATCGCCCGGGCGCGCAACCGGCGCCACGCGCACTTGCTGATGGACCGCGGCGTGGCCGGGCTGGTCCGGGAGACCTTCCACTCCAGCCTACGCCTCGCGGCCTTGGTGCTGCAGGACCTCGGCCTCGAACGCAATGAAGCGGACCAGGCCGTCCGCTTGTTCGAGGAATATGACGAGCGGCGCCTGGTGGAAAGCCACGCCTTCTATGACGACGAGCAGCAGTTGATCCAAAGCGCCAAGCAAACCGCCGACGAGCTGTCGGGCCTGTTCGAGGCCGACCAGCAGAACCGCACCCAGGCGCGGCCCAAGGTGACGCCGCGCTGACTGCGGCCGCCCAGTCTCGGCCCGGATGGTCGTTCGCCCGGGATCAATGTTCCTATCGGCCGCCGGCGAACAGCCTCGCGGCGGACTGCACGACCTTTGTTGCATAAGCATCGTGCAATTGCGGCGTGTGCGAATGGTAATACCCGACCGCCCGCATCAGATCGCCCGACGCTTCGTCCAGGTACGTGCGCATGATCAGCCCAGCGGCGGCGACGTTGAAGCAGACGTTGTTCAACAAACGCTCCCGGACGGTTGGGGCGTCGAGCCGCGTGTAGCGCACCAGGCGCGGGATCCAGAGCGTGTTGACCTGCATCACGCCGAGATCCTCGCTGCCGTCACGGTTGAGGTGCGCCAACCCGGGAGCGCCGCCCTCGACCGCTTGGATCGATGGCAGCACACGCGGCGGCAAGCTATACACCTGCGCGACGAGCGCCATGCAGGCGAGAAACGGCACCGCCATCAGCCCGCGTCCCCGGCGGGCCGGACATCGGTGACTCCAGCTTTCCGCAGCATCGCCCCTCGTCGCTTCGCGCAAAACCATGTAGCAGAAAACCATGCCCGCACAGCAACATCGAAACGACCACGTCAGCCGCCGCCAGGCGGGTTTCACCCTGCTCGAGATCCTAGTGGTGATCGCGATCCTGGGCCTGCTGATCGGCCTCGTCGCGCCGGCGGCGCTGCGCCAGCTCGGCGGCGCCCGGGTGTCCGTCGCCCGGCAATCGATCGAGCGGCTTGCCTCCGTGCTCGATCTCTACAAGCTCGACGTCGGGTCCTATCCGACCACCGACCAAGGCTTGGCGGCGCTGAACGCCAAGCCGTCCAACGTCGCGACCTGGAACGGACCCTACCTCAAGGGCGACGGCGCGGCGCTCGATCCGTGGAGCCGCCCCTATACCTACCAAAGCCCCGGTCGCAACGGCCGCGAGTTCGACCTGTGCTCGCGCGGGCCGAACGGCAACGGCACCGATGACGGTTCGGGCCTGATCTGCAACAAGTAACCGACAGGAGACCGGTCATGCGCCGCCCCGCCCTCACCGCTGCGTTGCTGCTGGCCGCCGTCGTGCCGGCGGCGGCCGGAACCGACCTGCCGACGCCGGTCTGCGCCCAGTCGGAGGTGCTGCAGCTCGTGCGCGAACAACTTCAGCACGCCGGCCAGCCGGGCGTGCTCGAAGCCGACAGCGTCGGCCAAGTCGCAAGCGGGCGGGACAACCTCGTCTACTGCGCCGTCCGCATCCACACCGTCGCCTACGATACGCCCCGGGCCGGACCGCTGCCGATCGACGTGGTCAGCGTCTACCAATACGCGCTGGAGTTGCGGCGCAACGGAGTGTTCCTGCTGCCGCGGCGGTAACGCGGCTCGTCTCGATCAGCTCGGCGGGGAGGCAGTGGCCGGCCCGGGCAGCGCCCCGGCGCCGGGCTTCACCGACCCGTCCGGCTGCGGCACCGCGACCGGCGCCACGATCACCGGGGCGACCCCGTCCCGGCCGTCGAGCCCGATCTGCTGCGCGGTGGACTTGGTGAGGTCGATGGTGCGGCCATCCACATAGGGTCCGCGATCCTCGACCGTGACCTCGGCGGTCTTGCCGGTCTCGAGGTTGGTCACCTTGGCGACCGTTCCCAGCGGCAACGTCTTGCTCGCCGCCGCCTTGCCGGAATGGTTGAACCGGTGACCGTCGGCCATCTTCTTGCCCTGGAACGAGGGCGCGTAGAACGACGCCTTTCCTGCCTGCTTGCGGCCGCTATGGTCCTCGACGACCCGGCGTCCGTGCACCGGCGCCAGCGGCGGCTTGCGCGCTTGCGTCCGGGCCTCGGCCTGCACCTGGGGATTGTTCAGATCGAACGGCACCTGGCCCAGATGCTCGTCCGTGGCGGCCTGGGCCGAAACAGCGGCTGCGGCGGTGACGACGAGAACGGCAGCGGCAGCGATACTACGACAGTTCATCGCGCGGTCCTTCTGCATGGATCATAATTTTCGTCTCGGAAACAGATCGGTATCTCGAAAACGAGCGGCGACCGATGCAGACGCTTGACCGGCAAGCCGGTTTCATGAACCTGCAATCCTGTTCCGAGTCGCTGGCCGCGCGTGGCCGGTTTGCCGCGGTCAGCCGCCGTCGAGCGTAGCCAGCAGGCCGGCGAGCAAACGCCCGCGGGTCACGAGACTGTCGACCAGCAGGTGCTCCTCGAGCGTATGGCCGCCCGCGCCGAGCACGCCCAACCCGTCGAGCGTGGGCACGCCCATCGCCCCGGTGAAGTTCCCGTCCGACCCGCCGCCGGCGCTGCGATGCGGCAGCGGGATGCCGATCCGCCCGGCAATGGCGTCCGCCCGGGCGTGGAGTGCCAAGGTGCGCGCATCCGGCTCCCACACCGGCCGGGTCACGGTCTGGTTGACGGTGAACCGCACCCCGTCCTCCGTCCCGGCAAGCGCCAGCATGCGTTCGACGCCGCGGTCGAGGTCGGCCTGGCGCTTGGCCATGCTGAGCACCTGGGCGGTGCAGGTCGTGGCGACGCAGTTGACCCACTCGCCACCGCGGATCACGCCGACCGAGAAGGTGCAATCCTCGGTGGTCATGTCGTCGATCGCCAGGATGCGCCGGGCCATGGCGCGGATCGCCGAGCGGCCCTCGGCCAGGCGGGCGCCGGCGTGCGACGGGCGGCCGGTGGTCTCGATGGCGAAGCGGGCGATGGCGTAACGGCCGGTCGTGACCTCGTGGCCCGGGCCGCCGGGCTCCGGCACCAGCACGGCGGCATGCCGGGCCGCCTCCGCCTCGATCAGGTCGCGGGTGGAGGGCGAGCCGACCTCCTCGTCGCTCGTGAACAGGATCGTCAGCGGCAGCGGCGTCTCGATCCCAGCGGCGGCGACGTGGCGAATGGCCTCGAGCAGAAGGAAATTGCCGCCCTTCATATCGTAGATGCCCGGGCCGTAGCAGCGATCGCCGTCACGCCGCCACGGCAATGCGGCGAGCGTGCCGACCGGATGCACCGTGTCCATGTGCCCCAGCAGCAGCAGGCCCGGCACGCCGGCCCGCTTGTGCGGCAACGTCGCGCGGATGCAGTCGCCGTAACCCATGCGGCCGGGGATGCGCTCCACCCGCGCGCCCATTACGGCGAGGTCGCGGCTGGCCAGGTCCATCATGCGGTTGACCGCGGCCGCGTCGTGGGTCGGGCTTTCGCACTCTAGCCAGGGGCGGAGCGCGCCCAGCACGCGTCCGCGTCGAACGGAAGCTGCGTCGGGTCCATCGGCGTCAGTGGAGCTTGTTCTGGAAGAAGCGGCCGCCACGCATGATCGCGGCCATCCGCTCCGGCTGCTGCAGCACGCCGAGGTCGCGGAACGGGTCGGCGTCCACCACCAGCAGGTCGGCAAAGCTGCCCGGCGCCAGCACGCCGATCTGGCCCTCCATGCGGCACAGCTTGGCCGCGATGAGCGTGGCCGAGCGCAGGATCTCGGGCACCGGCAGCACCCGGGCCAGCAGCTCGAACTCCATCGCCTGGTAGTGGTGCAGGCCGCCGAGCAGGTCGGAGCCATATGCCATCGGCAGACCGGCGCTTTGCATGATGTCGAGCGATTCGAGCCCGGCGGTGCGCACCGTCTCGATCTTGGCAATGCTTTCCGGGCTCAACCCGAGCTGCTTGCCGTCACGCGCGAGGCCCTCATAGGCGACCAGGGTGGGACAGGCGATCGCGCCCTGTTTCGCCGCCAAGGCCGCCGTCTCCGCCTGGACCAGGTTGCAGTGCTCGAGCGAGTGGACGCCGCACTCGACGGCGCGGCGGATGGCCCGGTCGGTGTAGAGGTGCGCGGCGACGTAGGTGCCGGCGTTGTCGGCCTCCTCCACCGCGGCCTCGATCTCGGCGCGGGAGTAGCCGAGCGCGTGGATCGGGTCGTTGGGCGAGGCAACGCCGCCATTGGCCATCAGCTTGATGAACTGCGCGCCGGCCTTGATCTCCTCCCGGCAGGCCCGGCGGAGATTGTCGACGCCGTCCACCAGCCGGCCGAGCGAGCCGACCCGGTGGCCGAAATCCGGCCGGTCGTCGGAGCGGGCACGGCTGTCGGAATGCCCGCCGGTCTGGCCCAGCGCCTTGCCGCACACCACCAGGCGCGGACCGTCGATCAGCCCCTCCTCGACCGCCATCGTCAGCCCGTAATCGGCCCCGCCCAGGTCGCGCACGGTGGTGAAACCGCGCATCAGCATGCCGTTCATCACCCGAGCGGTGCGCAGCGAGGCCAGCGAATTGTAGTTCATCGCGTTGACGCCGACCGCGATCACCGCCGAGGTGACATGCACATGGGCGTCGACCAGGCCCGGCATCAGCGTCTTGCCGCCGAGGTCGATGCGGGTGCCGGCGGCCGACGCGATCGGCCGGGCCGAGACCTCGCGCACCCGGTCATCCTCGACCAGCACCTCCATGCCGTCGAGCAGCGCATCGTGGGTGGGGTCGAGCAGGCGGCCACCGGTGAACAGGAACGATGCCATGACGGGTCTCCTTCAGACGCGATAGCGGCGGGGGATCAGGACGTTGGCGGAAAACGTCAGCAGCAGCGTGGTGCCCATCAGGATGAACGCGAGCGCCGCCGCGAACGGCCAGTTGTTGTTGGTGCCGAACTCCCAATAAAGCAGCGGCGCCATCATGTGGAATCGCGGACCGCCCAGCAGCACCGGGGTCGCGTAGGCGTTCATGCTGAGGATGAAGCAGAGGATTCCGGCGACGCCGACGCCAGGCAGAGCAAGCGGCCAGATCACCCGCCAGAACGCCCGCGCGGGCGCGGCCCCCATGCCCTGCGCTGCTTCCTCGAGCCGTGTGTCGATCCCTTCGAACACGCTTTGCGTCGTGAGGATCAGGTAGGGCAGGTTGAACGAAACGATCCCGATCACCACGGCCGCCGGGGTGAACATCAGATCGAGCCGGCCGCCGGTGGTGTGCCGGGCGAGCTGATCGAGCACGCCGTCGCGGGCGAACACGATCATCCAGCCAACCGTGCGCACCGTGCTGCCGATGAACAGCGGCAACACGACGGCCAGCATCAGCGCGCCCTTCCAACGCGACTGCATTCGCGCGATCCACCAGGAGAGCGGCAGGCCGAACAGCAGGCAGAGCGCGGTGGTCGCGACCGCGACGCCGACCGTGGTGCGCATGACGCTGCCGTAGAACGGGTCGGTGAAGAAGCGGACGAAATTCTCCGGCGTGACGGCGTCCACCATCAGCTCGGTCGGGCTGTATCGGTTGAGGCTGTAGCGCGCCATCAGCAGCAGCGGCGCGCCGAGCATCAGCACGACGACAAGGCTGGCGGGGGCCAGAAAGCTGGCCGCCGCCATCCCGTCCCGGCGTGCGGCGGCGCTCAACTGTGCTGGATCGTCTTCTTCCACCAATCCGCCATCTCCGGCGAAATCTTGGTGGTGTAGGCGTAATCAGGCGCGACCAGCTTCAGATCGTCCGGCAAGGCGAGCTGTTCGGCGACCTTGCCGCTCAGCGGCGCGTTCTCCACGGTCGGCAGGTAGCCCATCTTCTGGGCAAAGCCGCGCTGCGCGTCAGGCTCCAGCATGGCATTCAGATACTTGTAGGCGCCGTCCTTGTTGGGCGCGTTCTTCGGCACGACCATGCCGGACACGTAAAGGATGCAGCCTTCCTTGGGAAACGACGCCTTCACCGGGATATCGGCGTTCTGCCACATGTTGACCCGCGCCAGCCACATCAGCCCGGCGTCCAGTTCGCCGGTCTTGTACGGCGGCCCGGCCGCGTCGGTCGAGGGATAGAGCCGCAAGCCGTTCTCGTTCAGCTTCAGCATCAGCGCCTTGGCCTGGTCCATGTCGCTGGCGCCGCCCGACGTGGCCAGGGAGGCGGCCAGCATTGCGTAGAAGAAGTTGCCGTCGGGAAAGCCGATCTTGCCCTTGAACCGGGGGTCCAGCAGGTCGGTGAGCGTGGTCGGCGGCGTCGGCACCCGTTCTGGATTATACGCGATCACCTGCGGGCTGTAGATGTGCGGGGCGTAGGTGGGCGTGCGCAGTTTCGGGTTCAGGTGCACGATGTTGGGCACCTTCTCCGGCGTCAGCTCCTCGATCAGCCCCATCTCGGCAAGCTGGTAGCCGACCACCGCCTGCACGCAGGCAACGTCGAGCGCGCCGCGCGGCAGCCTCCGCTGCGCTTGCAGCTTGGCCAGGCGCGGCGGCTCGTCGGCGATGTCGGGCACCACCTCGATGCCTTGCTTGGCGAGGAACGGCTGCTCGACGTTCTCGTCCAGCAGCCGGCGGTAATCGCCGCCCCAACTGCCGACCACCACCTGGCTGTCGGCGGCGCGGGCGGCGCTGCCGATGACCGCGGGGGCGGCCAGCCCGGCGGCGCCTGCCAGCAGCAGGCGCCGCGACAGCTTCGGTTCGGGGGCGTCACGCATGGTTCTCGACCTTCTCGCCGGAGGGTTGGGGGTGGAGGATGGAAGTGGCGGCAACCGGCTTCCCGGCGCCATCGAACAGGCGTTCGCTTTCGGGCGGCCAACACAACGCGACCGCCTCGCCGACTTGCAGCCGCGGGACGGCGGCGACGCCGGACGAGGCGCCGCTGACCACCACCCGCAGCGCATCGCCGAGATGGACGACGTGCTCCATGACCGCGCCCAGGTAGGTCGCGAGCTCGACCCGGCCGACGGCGCGTTCGTGCCGGTGGCCGCCGGGGGCGGCCAGCTCGATCCGCTCCGGGCGCACCGCGAGTGTCGCCGGCCCGGCAACGCCATAGCGCGCCGCCAGCCTGACCTCGCCGCCGTCGATACCAAGCCGCGCGCCGTCGCGCAGCGTGCCGGCGACGAGGTTGCTGTGGCCGATGAAGCCGGCCACGAACGGCGATGCCGGCCGCTCGTACAAGTCCTCCTGCCGTCCGACCTGCTCGACCCTTCCGTCGCGCATCACCACCAGCCGGTCGGCCATCGCCATCGCCTCGTCCTGATCGTGCGTGACCATGACCGTGGTGATGGCGCTGTCCCGCTGCAGCAGCCGCATCTCCCGCGCCACGTCCTGCCGCAAGGCGGCGTCGAGGTTGGACAGCGGCTCGTCCAGCAGGAGCAGGCGCGGGTGGATCGCGAGCGCACGGGCGATCGCCACCCGCTGCTGCTGCCCGCCCGAAAGCTGCCGCGGCAGCCGGTCGGCGAACGGCTCGAGCTTCACCAGCCGCAGCATCTCCGCCACGCGCGCGGCCCGCTCGGCTTTCGGCGCGTTGCGCATCTCGAGGCCGAACGCCACGTTGCGGGCGACGCTGAGGTGCGGGAACAGGGCGTAGGATTGGAACACGATGCCCATCTCGCGCCGATACGGCGGCAGGCGCGTCACGTCCTCCCCATCGAGCGCGATGCTGCCGGCACTCGGTTCGACGAAGCCCGCGACCATGCGCAACGTCGTGGTCTTGCCGCAACCGGATGGCCCGAGCAGCACCAGCAGTTCGCCCGGTGCCACGTCGAGGCTTATTCTGTCGACCGCCAAATGGGTGCCGTAGCGCCGGGTCAGCCCGCGCAAGGCGAGCGCCGCGCTCATCGCAGCACCTGCGCCAGCCGCACGAAGCGGTCGAGCGCCACCAGCGCCGCGCCGACCAGGACCATCTGCACGACCGCGACCGCCGCGACCAAGGGGTCGATGCGGTATATCAGGTATTGCAGCACCGCGTTCGGCAGCGTGTTCATGCCGGGACCGACCAGAAAAATTGTCATCTCGAGGTTCTCGAACGAGATGATGAATGCAAACAGCGCGCCGGCGACGATGCCGGGCCGCATTGCCGGCAAGGTGACGCGCCAGATCACCGACCAGGGACGCGCGCCGAGGCTCGCGGCCGCCTCTTCGGCAGAACGGTCGTGGTTGGCGAGGCCGGCCAGGCAGAGCCGCACCACCCATGGTGTCGTGATCAGCACGTGCGCCGCGATCAGCATCGGCAGCGAGCCGCTGAGCGGCGCGCCGGTGTTCTCCTCAACCCAGACGGCGAAGACGTAGATGCCGAGGCCGAGCGCGACCCCCGGGACGGTCAGCGGCGACAGCAGCATCGTGCTGACGAGGCTCCGGCCGCGGAAGCGGTAGCGGCTGAGGCCGATCCCGGCCGGCACGCCGGCCAGCAGCGCGCAAGCCGTCGCGACCAGGGCGATCTTGACGCTGGTCCAGATCGGCCCGGCGAACTTGCCGACGATCTGCCCATACCAAGCCAAGGTATAGCCGCGCGGCGGGAAGGCGAGGATCGCCTCGTCGAACACGCTCAGGAACAACGTCAGCAGCAGCGGCAGCAGAACGAGCGCGGCGCCGATCACCAGCAACGCCCACCCGGCCCATTGCGCCACCCGTTCGGCGGTCGCGCCGGGGGGCGCGGTGCGGAAGCGCGCGGCGGGGAGGGTTGCGGCGTCCACCCGCTACCCGGCCTCGTAGCCGAACGGGTCGTCGACCGAGTGGCAGGGCCGGGTAAACCAGCGCGGCCCTTCTTCCGTCATATAGATGATGTCCTCCAGCCGGACGCCGAACTCGCCGTAGATGCAGATCATCGGCTCGTCGGAGAAGCACATGCCGGGCACGAGCGGCGTCTTGTTGCCGCGCACCATGAACGCCTCCTCGTGAACGTCCATGCCGATGCCGTGGCCGGTGCGGTGCGGCAGGCCGGGCACCTTGTAGCCGGGGCCGAACCCTGCCGCCTCGATCACCGCGCGGGCGCCGCGGTCAACCGCCTCGCATGGCGCGCCGAGCACCGCGGCATCGAACGCAGCCTGCTGCGCCCGCTGCTCGAGGGTCCAGATCTCGCGTTGCCGCGGCGTCGGCTCGCCGAACACGAAGGTGCGGGTCATGTCGGAGCGGTAGCCGTGCACGAAGCCGCCGATGTCGATCAGCACCATGTCGCCCTCCTGCAGCGTCTGCGGATAGGGCACGCCGTGCGGATAGGCGGTGGCCTCGCCGAACTGCACGCCGCTGCCCGGCGTCGCGGCGCCGAGCTTCAGATGCGCCTGGTCGACGAAGGCTTTCACCTCGAGCGTGGTCATGCCCGGCGCCAGGGCGCGCGCGGCGGCCTTGTGCACGAGGAGCGTGATGTCGTTGGCGCGCTGCATCAGCGCGATCTCGGCCGCGGACTTCACCTGGCGGCAGGCGGCGGTGATGGAGGCGGCGCTGGCGAAGCCGAGGCTGTTGCCGGCCTTCCGCAGTCCGTCCACGGTGAAGAATGGCGTCGCCGGGTCGATCGCGACGGTGCCGCTTTCATAGCCTTTGCTGCGGACGGTTTCGATCACCAGCGCGGTCGGGTCCTCGTGCTCCTCCCAGCAGCGGATGTCGTCGCCGAAGCGCAGGTAGGCGCGCGTCTTGGGTTCCTCGAAGGCCGGGCTCAGATAGGCGACCTCACCCTCGGCCGGGATGATGGCGCCATGCAGCCGCTCGGTCAGCTTGAGGCCGATACCGGTGAAGTAGGCGAGGTTGGTCGAGGTGTCCAAGTAGAGCGCCTGCACCCCCTGCTCGCGCATGAGACGCTGCGCTTTCTCGACGCGCTGGCGCAGCTCGGTTTCGCCGATCGGCTCGACCCCGTCCAGCATGGGTGACATGCCGGCCAACTCCGCCGCGAAACTCGAACCACCCACGCCGATCGTCATTCCGCCCCGCCGATACCTGGCGTTCCATGAACCGGCATCGGAGCGCGAGCGTCAAGCGGTTTGGACCCGCGCCACCGGCTGTGCCGCACTCGTGCGTCCGACGCCGAGCGCCGGACTTGAGTGGGGGCGGCGGCGACCCGAACCGGCAGCGGCCGCGACCGTCGCGGTTCAGGCCGCCAACGCGTCCAGCGAGGCGACACGGGCCGCGCTGCAGGCCGTTACCGCGTCGCACACGCGCTCGATCTCGGCGGCGGTCAGGTCTTGCCAGAACGGCAGGGCGACCGCGACGCGGGCCAAGGTTTCGGTGATCGGCAGCGCCTCGCGCGGGCAGGCGGCGAACGCCTCGTGCGCGTGGCAGCCACCCCCCAATGGCCGGGCGATGTCGATCCCGAGCATCGGCAGCGTCGCGATCCCGGGCAGGCGATCGGCCGGCCAGACCACGTGCAGCGCAGCCGCAACCCAGCCCTGGCCGAAGCCGGGAACCAGGCGGACGCGGGCTGTGCGCAAGCCACGCTCGAAGTGCCGTGTCACCGCGGCCCAGCGCGCCCTCGTTTCATGCCAAGTATCGAGCCCGGCCAGTCCGGCCGCCGCCGCGTATTCGGCGATCCTGCCGTTCAATCCGGGCCGTCCCGCGTCCCGGCCGGCGTCCTGACCGGGCCGGGCGTCGAGGCAGCCGAGGCGGGCGATGCGGTCGAGCCACTCGGCGTCGCGGCAGAGCACCGCGCCCCCCTCCCCCATGCCGAACGCCTCGGCGGCGTGCAGACTGACGATCAGCGGGCAATTGCCGAGGGTCATGGGACCGCCGACGCGGAGCGTATCGAAGGCGGAGGCGGCGTCGATCACGACCGGCACGCCGGTCAAGCCGCGCACGTCGTCCCAAACGGCAAGGTCGGTCGGGGCGCCGAACGGGACCGTGACCAGGATCGCGCCGACGCCGGGCTGCCGGGCCAAAGCAAGCACGCAATCGGGGTCGAGCGTCCAGCTGCCGGGCTCCACATCGACGAAATGCGGCAGCAGCCCGGCCGCGCGCACGGCGGCGGCACTTGCGGATGGCGCCCAGGCCGGCATGAGGCATCGCGACCCCGGCGCCGCGCCGCTGGCGAGCAAGGTCAGGCTGATGGCCAGGGTGCCGTTCGCCACCAGCGCCAGCTCGGCCTTCGCCAGCCCCCAATGCTGCGCCAGGCGAGCGCGCAGCCGATGTGCGAGCGGGCCGTCGTCGCTGTAGCGGCGATTGGCGTCGATCTCGTGCAGGTATGGCATGATGCGGGCGGCGGCGGGCAGGCGCGGCCTCGCCAGCGGGATGACGGCATTGGTCACTCTTCGGCTCCGATCTGCCAGTGCAGCGAGCCGATCGTGCCTGCAAGAAGTGAAAGACTTTTTAATACGTGGAAGGAATGATACCCGTGATCGCCGAGCTAGCCCTGCTGCGCCGGGCTACGCGGCATTGCGAGGAACGCCTCGACGACGTGGTGGAAGATCTTGTGGCTGCGGCTCACGATCACCGAATGTGCGGCGCCGGCGATGATTGAAAGCTGGCGGTCACCGTTCGGCAGCTTGGCGTAGAACGCCTGCAGGTCCTCCAAGGTCGAGATGCCGTCGTACTCGCCTTTGGCGAGCAGCACCGGACACAGCACCCGCAGCGGATCGACCACCGGCAGGTTGGCGGTCATGTCGAGGTAGGTGCCGGTCGGCACCGTGTCGCCGTTGACGATCTCCTTCTCGACAAAGGCCTGCACCACATCGGGATCGGTGGTGCCGGGATGATCGCGGGTAAAGATGCTTTCCAGCATGTCCCGCCCGCGCGGCCGGCGGTTATGGGTGCGGAAGAACTCCGTCTGCTCGGCCCGCTTCCCCAGTGTCGGCGACCCGGCGCCGGTGTAGGTGAAGGCCGCCAGCACAAGCCGGCCCATGCGCTCCGGATGCGCCATGGCAAACGCGGCGGCGCGCAGGGCGCCCGACGACTCGCCCAGCAGATGCATGGTGGGCTGCCCGGTTTCGCGGGTGATGAGGTCGGTCGCGACGGCAAGGTCGGCGACGCCGCTCGCGATGTCGGAGTTGGCTTCGGTGCGGGTGGAGCGGCCGTAGCCTTCGTGATCGAGCGTCCACACGTCGTAGCCGAGCCGGGCGAACACGTTCATCAACGAATAGTCGTCATCCGGGCCATGGCCGGGAACGGCGAGGTCGAAGCTCGACAAGGCCGCCGGCGAGGAGCCGTGCACCAGCAGCAGCACGGGCCGCGGCGCGTCGCCGGGCGCCGGGGCGCCCGCGCGCTTGCGATACATCGCGAGCCGGATGTCCTGGC
The DNA here is from genome assembly GCA_963752225.1 of uncultured Alphaproteobacteria bacterium. GTDB lineage: Bacteria > Pseudomonadota > Alphaproteobacteria > Acetobacterales > Acetobacteraceae > JBBROS01. Next base: position 357,235 of record CAVVXS010000009.1, read on the forward strand.
CGTCGCGGCGCTTGATGGCCCAGTAGCTCGCGGCCCACACGCCGTCGGGCGCTTCGGGCGCCGGCAAGTCGGCCGCACCGCCCACGGCCAGCGCGGCGCCGGCGGCGATGGTGGCCCGCATCAGATCGCGCCGAAACGCCGTCGCCCGTGTTGCCATGGAGGTCGCTTCCCGAGTGTTGCTTGACCCGATCATAGGGCCCACCCGGGCGGGCGTGGCAAGTGGCCTGGCGGCAGCGCGGCGAAGACCTCGCCGCGCTGCCGATTTCGCGCAGCAGTCCGTTACTTAATCGTGCCGTTGAAGCCGGCCGGGGCGAAGCCGCCGCCGCCGGCCGTGCCGGCATAGACGATGTTGAGCACCTCCGTCGTGGAGCGGCGGAAGGCGAGCGACTCCGAATCGGCCGCAACCGAGTTGTAGTTGAGGCCGGGGATGAGGATGCCCTGCTCCTTGCCGCCGCCGAGTGCGCCGCGCACGCCGGAGATGGCGTTGGCGGCAACGCCGGCGCCGATATTGGCCAGCAGCGTGCGGATACTTCCGGCATGATAGGCCTCGACCGAAAGGATGCCGGCCGCGGCCTCGAGGTAATCCTTGTTGGTGATGAGCCGGGCGGCGCCGGCATAGGCGGTGACGCCGACGTCCTCGAACACGAAGGCGCCGAGCAGGAAGCTGACGTCGTCGGCGAACGGGTTGAATGTCTGGGTGGCGGTGATCAGCCCGGCTGCCCTGGCCAGCGCGGTGAAGGTGTCGGTGAAGTTGATCGCCGGCCGGGCAACCGCGGCCGAGCCGAGCGCCGCGCGGAGGAAGCGGACATGCGTCTGCTCATCGACCGTCAGGCGCTGCGCATACGCCTGGATGGCGGTGCTGCGGAACGGCACTTGAGCGCCGCCCACGACGGCGCCGAGTGTGCCGGTCCCGGTGGTGTCGGCCGCGGCGAGGCCCTGGCCGGTAAAGGCGCGCAGGTAATACTCGGCCTCGATGTATTCGAGGTTGAGCGCGAAGTTGAGGATGTCGGCGTCGGTGACGGTCTGGGCGTCGGCCGCGGTCGTGCTGGCGGTGAGACCGCCGGCCGCAAGCGCGCCGAGGGCGACCGCGCCGGCCGCTCCGGCGCCAATCCGGCTGAACACGCCGCGGCGATCGAGGCCCGCTCGAATGGAGTGGGTTGACGTAGTTTCGGACATTTACTTACTCCCGGCCGCCGTCCGGGCTCGAGAACCATGCCGACCGCCGGCGTGATCCTGCACCATCTCGGAAGCCACGCCTCCATTACTGCGGAGTTCCTGATACGGATGCGGACCGAACTAGGATTATGCGTTCTTCGCGGCGGTCGTGATGCGCGGGGCGGCGGGACGGGTCCAGGCGCGGGCCAGGCGCCGGCCGATCCGGATGGTGGGACGCTCGACCAGCAGATGGAGCGCGGTCGACACCGCCAGCAGCGCCGGCAGGGTGATCACCAACGCCAGGCCGTAGCCAAGCTGGGCACCGGCCATCAGGCCGCGCAGCAGCGAGTACCCCAACAAGGAGTGGACGACGTAGAACGGAAAGCTGATGGCCGCCATCGCGTCGAGCAGCCTGTTGGGCCGAACCCGGCGGCGCACAGCATACAACAGTGCGAACAGCAGGACCGCCAGGTCGTAGTTGAGCGTGACGACCGGGAACTGGTCGCGGAACACGCCCAGCCGCCAGGTTTCGGTGAACAGCCCCAGCAGGACCGCCCCCAGCCCGACCAGGCCGGCGGTCGAAAGCAAGCCGCGCAGATGAAAGTTGAAGGCGACGCCGATCAGCATGAACGTCAGGCACACCGAGTGGCTGCTGAAGGTGTAGCTGAGCGTGCTGAGCGGCGCGGCGATGTCGCCGACCAAGCCCGCCGCCATCGCAGCGTTGCCGGCCAGGATCGTCACCGCCACGGCCAGCAACGCCGCGGCGCTGCCGCGCCGGAGCCACGGTAGCAGCATCATCGCAAGCAGGTAGAACTTCAGCTCGACCGACAGGGTCCAGTTGACGAGGTCGATGCTCGGCACCCCGATCACGTCGTAGATCAGCAGCGCATTGGCCAAGATGGCGCCCGCGCTCCAGCCGAACGGCCGCTGCCAGGCGAGCGATGCGACGCCCAACACCGCCATCTCGAGAAGCAGCGCCGCGATGTAGGTCGGGTAGATGCGCAGCAGCCGGGCGCACGCGAAACCCGTCCGCCCCTGGCTTTCGAGCGAGATCGGGATGACCAAGCCGCTGATGAGAAAGAACAGAGCGACGCCGAACGGCCCGAAATTGAACCATGGAAACCGGAACAGCGACACGATGGCGGGCGGCGACGCCGCAGGCGCCGGCGAGAACGTCACCAAGCTGACGACATCCGGAATCAGCCAGTAAACCCCGACCAGATGGGAGGCCGCCACCGACAAAGCGGCGACCCCACGCAGTTGGTTGGCGAACTCGATCCGGCCGCCGGTCCAGCGCTCCGCTTTGCTCACGCGGGCGGCGCCAGCACGACGCCGGAGGCCGACAGCGCCGCGAGCAGCCCGTGCCAGCGCTCGCCCACCGCGGCCCAGTCATGCGCCCCTAGCCAGTCCCGCGCCGCCTCCACGGCCGCCGTCCGAGCGGCCTGGTCGCGCAGCAACCGGTCGAGCCCGGCCGCCATCGCCTCAGGCGTCACGCCCGGCAGGCGGACCGTGGCACCCTCCGCCTCGTCGAACAGCGGCAGCGGGGTCACCGCCACCGGAACCCCGGCCCCCAGCGCCACGCGCAAGGCGGCGCTGGAGCCCTCCTTGGAGCGCTGGTAGGGCAGGACCACGACGTCGCATCGGTGCAGCAGCTCGAGCGAGGCGGACCGTTCGAGGAAGTCGGTGTGGAACTCGACGGCGTCGCCGAGCGCCGCGGCCGCGGCCCGGGCGGCGGCGATCTCGGCCGCCGAGTCCGGCAGCGGATACTCGGCGTTGACCAGGCGAAGGCGTGCGAGCGGCCAAGCCCGGCGAAGGATGCCCAGTGCCTCGATCAGCTGCGGGATGCCTTTGCCGGGAAGAAAGAAGCCGTAGCAGCCGATCAGCACCGGGCGGTCCGGCGCGAGCGGCCGCACGGGGGCGCCGGTGCGCGGCGGGTCGGCGCCATGCGGGATCAGGGTCGCGTTGTCGCCGAGGCCGAGCCCGACCAGCGTCTCGAGGTCGCGCAGCGTGTGCACGACCACGCGCGACGCACGCCGGAGGGCGTCTGCCGCGGCGGACCGCACCGGCTCCACCGTGTCCGCTAGGTCCTGCGTGTTGTGCAGGGTGACGCACAATACCCGGCCGGCCAGCGCCGGTTGCGCTAGCAGCGCCGGAAGGTGCGCCCAGGGCACCAGGCCGGGCTGGTGCTGCAGCACCACGGCGTGCGGGTCGGCGCGCAGGATCGCACTCATCAGGCCGGGGTGGCTGGCGTCGTCGGCCACGCGCCAGCTCGGCCGCACGTCGTGCCGGCCCGGCGCCTCCGGCACGGTGGTGCGAACGTCGGCGAACACGGTGGCCGGCAGGTTCGGCATGGCGTCGAGCAGGTGGCGCGCATACTCGGCGATGCCGCAGCGCACCTCCCAGGTGGTGATCCAGCCGACCGAGAGCGCCGGGGGAGCCGGCGCCAGCAGCAGATCGGCGGCGAACGCGGCGATGCGGTCCACCATCGGCCGGCCGGCGATGTCGAACGGCGCCGCCAGGTGGCGTCCGGCTGCGACCGCCTCGCGGAGCGCGGCGATGAGGTCGTCGCGGTCCGGTTCGGCCCAAAGCGAGAACGGCGTCGCCAAGTGGCTGGCCGAGGGCGCCGGGCGGTAGCCGAGCAGCCGGACGTCGCCCGGCGGCCGGTCGGCGACGAAATCGAGGTGCCCGCCCCATCCGGTCAGGATCACCGGCAGCCCGGCGGCCAGCGCTTCGGCGGCGACCAGGTTGAAGCCTTCGCCGCGGCTCGGCAGCACCACCGCATCGGCCTCGCGGAACAGCGCCAGCAGTTCCGGGCCGGTGATGTCGCGGTCGATCAGCTCGACCGGGGCGAGGTCCGGGTGCGACGCCTGCAAGCGCGCCAGGTCGGCGGCAACGGTGTTGTGCGGGTTGGGGAACCCCTTGATCACCAGACGGACGTCGTCGTGGCGGCCGAACGCTTCGGCGTAGGCGGCCAGCAGCACGTCCGCCCCCTTGCGGGGGAAGCAGGACGAGACGTGCAGGAACGTGAACGGACCGGTGCGGCCGGCAGCGGCGCGCTCGGCGCGGAGCCCCCGGAACGCGTCGAGCCGCGGCGCCTGGCCGATCACCCGGACCGGCACGCGCAGCCCGGACTCCAGCAGCGCCTTGGCCACCGCGCGGGTCGGCGCGAGCACGCCGCGGAACCGGGTGCTCAGCGTCTCGATCGTCGCGGCCGGAACCAGGCTCTCCTCCCAGAAGAACAGCGCCAAGGCCGCGTCGCCGGGCTCCGGCGGGACCCAGACCGGGTAGTGCTGGCTGATGGTCACGTGCGGCGCCGATGCCGGCGGCGGGCGGGCGAGCAGCGGGCGGATGGCGTCGCGCTGCTCGGCCGGGATGCGGTGGACGTCGGTGGTGACCTCGCCTTCCACCGGCACGAGGCGCACGGCGCCGGGGCGGACGGCATCGATCGCCAGCGCGAGTTGCCGGTTGATCTCGGCCAGGCTGTAGCTGCCGTTGACGTGGCCGGCGACGGTGATGCGCAGGTTGGCGGCGAGTGCCGCGCGCAAGCCGGCGTCCACCGGACGGGCGGCTCCGGCGGTGGCAAGCGCCTCGACCAGCGCCGGAATTTGCCGCGGCAGGGCGAAGCGGTCGATCGCGGCGCGTTGCGCGGCGGCCAAGGCCCGGCGCCGCGTCGGGTCGCGCGCCAGCGCCAGCATGGCCGCCGCCGCCGCTGCCGGCCCATCGTCCGGCAGCAGCCCGGCCGGGTCGGCGCCCAGCGTGTAGCCGACCGCGCCGGCCGCCACCGCCAGCACCGGCACGCCATTGGCCGCGGCTTCCACCAACGGCACGCCGAACCCCTCGTGCCGGCTCAGCGACACGTATAGGTCCGCCTCGGCGTAATGCCGGCGCAGCTCCTCGTCGCTGACGAGGCCGGTCAGCTCGATCGTGCCGGGCTCGAACCCCTGCCGGTTCACCCAGGCGAGCAGATCGGCGGCGTAGGCGTCGTCGCCGCAACGCCCGACTAGGACCAGTCGGCACGGGCCCTCGTACTGGCGGCGGAAGCGGGCAAATGCCTCGGCCAGCGCCGCCTGTCCCTTGGCGGCGGAAATGCGCCCGACGAACAGGACGGTGAACGCGGCGGCCGGACGCCGCTGCACGCGGCCGGCGAGCACCGCATCCAAGTCGAACAACAACGTACTGGTGGCCACGTTGGCGAAACCGGCCTGCAGCAGCTCGAAGCTGTTCAGCTCGCTGTCGCCCAGCGCCGCCGCCATGCCGGGGCGCAGGACGGCCAGCTGCTCTCGCCCGACCCGGGCCATCTGCTGCAGGAACGACCCGTCGTCGAGCAGCTCGGCCGGGGTGATGTTGTGGTAGATCAGGACCTTGCGCACCGGCAGCGCCAGCACCTGCTCGATTGCGTCATGGCCCATGGAGTGGCGCACGATCAGCACGTAGCGGTCGTGCTGCGGCAGGTCCTCGAAGCCGTGGATGTCGTCGCCGAGCCCGGGGGCGCGATGCCGGGCGAAGATGCGGCTGTCGTAGCCGAGCCCGCGCAGCACCCGCCGGGTCAGCAGCATGGCGTTGGTGATGGCGTCGCCGGGGGCGGCGCCGGAATGGAACTGGTGCACGGCGCGGCGCAGCGCCGGCGCAGACGGCGGTGGCTGCGGCGGGGTGGCGGGCGGCGGCCCGGGTTCCGGTTGCGGGTCGCCCGGCGGCGGCCCCGGCTCGGCGCCCTGTCCGCGCCGCCCGGCGACCCGGCGCAGCGGCTCCGTCACCCGCCAGGACGTGCTCCGCCGCATCGCCTCGACCCAGGCGGCGGCTTCCAGCCGCGCCTGCTCGGCGGCGTTGGCGCGGGCGATCGCGTCCTCGGCCACGCGGATGGCATGCCGTGCCTCGGCGTTCACCTGCACGGCGTCGCGCTCCAACCGGCCGATGATCTCGTAACGCGCTTCGGCCAGCGCCCGCATGCGCGCCGTTTCCACGCTGTTGCGCGCGAGCCGCAAGTAGGCGCCCTCGATGCGGTCCTCGGCGACTGCGGCGCGCAACTCGAGTGCCGCGGCTCCGCGCTCGGCGGCGGCGGCGCGGCTTTCGGCCCCGTGCAGTCGGCCCGCCCAGTCGGTGTCGGCGGCGCGGATGAAATCGTCGAACACGTTGAGCGGGGTGGCGAAATGCCGGGCCAGCGCGGCGTGGCGCTCGGACGCGACGTAGAACCGGTTGAGGCCGTCGAACCACACGAAGCGGTAGCCGTCGTTCAGCAGCAACGCTTCCCATCCCGCATGGGTCGGCACGGTGGACATGGGCGCCGTGGCCTCGACCAGCACGATCCAGGGCCGGTGCCGGGCGAAGTCGGCGCCTTCGAGCACCGCCCGCTCGGCGCCCTCGACGTCGATCTTGAGAAAATGGATCTCGGCTTGTGCGTGCGCGTCGCACACCGCGGCCAAGGTGTCGATCGCGACCGGGACGGGCCGCAGCTCGATCCCGAGCGCGCCGAAACGGGCGGGCGCGTCGGCGTCGAGGGTCGAGAGCCCGGTTTCGGCGCCGACCGCTTCGAACAGCTCGGCCGCCCCCCGGGCCGCGCCAAGGGCGAGGCGGAGGTTCACGTCGCGGGTTCGCGCGGCGGCCAGGCGGCGGAAGGCGCCGTCCGCCGGCTCGACATTGATGCCGCTCCAGCCGCGATCGTAGAAGGCGCGGGTCACGGAATCGGTGTCCGGGTGCGACGCGCCGACGTCGATGTAGAAGCCGGACGGCAGATGGCCCAGCGCGCGCCACAACAGCACGTCTTCGAAATTCTGCGCATACGAGACGAACGTCATCGCCGGACCTTCTACAGCAGGGGCGCCGGAGTTGCCCAGGCAGGCCGGCGGCGGTAGCAGCGCTTCCATGGTGGGCATCCTCGACCGTCTTCTCCGTCGCAACCCCGAGCCTCCGGCGGCGGCCGAGCCGGAAGCCGACCCCTCGGTTACGACCGAACACGACGTGCGGATGTGCTTCCGGCTGCTGCTGGGGCGGTCGCCGAACCCGGAGGAGTGGGTGGGACACGCGGCGCAGGCCGGCCAGGCGCTCGGGCCGGTGGTGGCGGGTTACGTCAACAGCCTGGAGTTCGCCCGCCGCAACCTGCTTCGGCCCGACCCGGCGACCATGCCCGGCATCGCGCAATGCGACGGCTTCCGCATCTATGCCTCGGCCGCCGACCCGCATGTCGGCCGGCACGTGGTCGCCAACGTGTTCGAGCCGGAGGTCGCGGCCGCCTTCCGCCAGGTGCTCCGGCCCGGCATGGCGGTCGTGGATATCGGCGCCAACATCGGCTTCTTTTCCATGCTGTCCGCCTCCCTGGTGGGCGCGTCCGGCGCCGTGCTGGCGGTCGAGCCCAATCCGGAGAACGGCCGCATGATCGAGGCCAGCCGGCGCCTGAACGGGTTCGCCCAGGTCACCCTGGCGCAGGTGGCGGCCGGCCGCGCGCTGGGCGTGCTAGTGCTGAACACGACCCACAGCAACGGCACCACCTCGGAACCGGCCGAGGACCCTGGCGCGCTGCTGCAGGCCCGCACCGTGCCGTGCGTGCCGGTGGACGCGCTGGTTGCCGCTTCATGGCCGGCCGAGCGGCGGGTGGGGCTGTTGAAGGTGGATGTGGAGGGGGCGGAGTACAACGCGCTGCTCGGTGCGCAGGGCGTGATCGGCCGCGACCGGCCGGCGATCGTCAGCGAGTTCAGCCCCACCTTCATGCCCGGCATTTCCGGGATCGACGGGCCGGGCTACCTGCGCTGGCTGCATGCGCAGGGCTACGGGGTGTCGATCCTCCGGCCCGGCGGACCGCCGATCGCCGCCGGGCAGGAGGTCGCATCGGTGATGGAGGAGTTCCACCGGCGCAACGCCGACCACCTCGATTTGCTAGCGGAACCGATCGAGCCCGTCTGAGCGACCCGGGTCAGGCGCGCGAAGGATCGATCACCAGCCCTTCATCGGGCCGCAGCGTGACCGAGCTGCCCGCCGCGGCGCCCAGCCGGTCCCGGTGCGTGGCCGCCACCACCAGGCCCGCCGCCGCGTCGATGGAGGCGGGGTCGTGCGCCAGGTTGAGCACCACGACCAAGTGGTCGTCGCCGTGGCGGCGCTCGTAGCACAACGCGCTGCCGTTCGCGCGCACGGCGGCCACCGCGCCGTCCGACAACGAGGCCCGGGCCCGGCGCAGCGCCAGCAGCTGCCGCTGCAGCGACACCATCGAATCGGGGTCGCCATATTGCCGCGAAAGCGGCACGTCCGCACCGATCGGCAGCCAAGGCGTCCCGGTGGTGAAGCCGGCGCCGGGTTCGTCGGTCCAGGGGAACGGCGTCCGCACCGGGTCGCGGCCGAGGCCGAGCCCCGGCTGCCGGAGTTCGCCGGGGTCGCGGATCGCCTCGGGCGGGATCGGCGTGTCGACCATGCCGAGCTCGTCTCCCATGTAGAGCGTCGGCGTGCCGCGCAGGGTCAGCAGCAACATCGCCGCCACCCGCGCCTGCGCCGGGCCGACCCGGCTGGCGATGCGCGGCCGGTCGTGGTTGCCCAGCACCCAGTTCGGCCAAGCCCCGGGCGGTAGCGCCGCCTCGTAGCGCCGGATCAGGTCCGCCACCGCGCCCGCCGACCACTCCGGCAGCAGCAGCAGGTGGAAGTTGAACGGCAGATGCGCCTCATCCAGGCGGGTGCCGTAATAGGTGACCAGCCGGTCGACGGGCAGGTAGATCTCGCCGATCAGCACCCGGTCTGCGAACTCGTCCGACACGGCGCGCATGGCCCGAACCACCTCGTGCACCTCCGGCCGGTCGGCGGTGTAGAGCGGCAGCAAGCGGTCGTGCGGCGTCATGCCGGGGCGCCAATCGGGATTGGGCGGGTTGTCGCGGAATTGGTCGTCCTTGATCATCATCCACAGCACGTCGACCCGGAACCCGTCCACGCCGCGCCGCAGCCAGAACCGCATCGCGTCGAACAGGGCGGCCCGCACCTCCGGGTTCCGCCAGTTGAGGTCGGGCTGGGTCGGCAGGAACGAGTGGTAGTAGTACTGCCGCCGTTGTTCGTCCCAGGTCCAGGCAGCGCCGTTGAAGTTGCCGATCCAATTGTTGGGCGGGCCGCCATCCGCCGCCGCGTCGCGCCACAGATACCAGTCCGCCTTGCCGTCCGCCCGTCGCCGGCTCGCCTCGAACCAGGGATGCTTGTCCGAACTGTGGTTCGGCACGAAGTCGAGGATCACCCGCAAACCGAGCGCATGCGCCCGCGCCAGCAACGCGTCGAAATCGGCCATGGTGCCGAACAGCTTGTCGATTCCGCAATAATCGGCCACGTCGTAGCCGAAATCGGTCATCGGCGATGGGAAGATGGGCGAGATCCACACCGCGTCCACGCCGAGCCAGGCGAGGTGCTCCAAGCGCCCGGTGATCCCGCGCAGGTCGCCGACCCCGTCACCGTCGCTGTCGGCGAACGAGCGCGGGTAGACTTGATACACGACGCCGCGCTGCCACCATGCCAACCCCATCCGGTGCTCCTTCGCGCCACGCCCGAGCGCGACACAACGCGCCCGGCGGGGCATTGTTCACCGGGCCGCAGCGGGAGCCGGGCGTGATCAACGACCTCTGGTACAAGAACGCCATCATCTATTGCCTGTCGGTCGAAACGTTCATGGACGCCAACGGCGACGGCGTCGGTGACTTCCAGGGACTGGTCCGGCGCCTCGACTACCTGCAGGGATTGGGCATCACCGCAATCTGGCTGATGCCGTTCCAGCCCTCGCCGCAGCGCGACGACGGCTACGACGTCAGCGACTATTACGGCGTCGACCCCCGCTACGGCACGCTCGGCGACTTCGTCGAGTTCACCCATGGCTGCAAGCAACGCGGCATCCGGGTGCTGATCGACCTGGTGGTGAATCACACCTCGGACCAGCACCCATGGTTCCAGGAGGCCCGGCGCGACCCGGCGTCCAAGTATCGCGACTGGTACGTATGGTCGAAGAAGCGGCCGCCGCACGCGGAAAGCGGCGTCGTCTTCCCCGGCGTGCAGACATCCACCTGGACCCGCGACCCGGTCGCCAAGCAATACTACTTCCACCGCTTCTACGACTTCCAGCCCGACCTCAACACCGCCAACCCGGCGGTGCAGGCGGAGATCCTGAAAATCATGGGCTTCTGGCTGCAGCTCGGCGTGTCCGGCTTCCGCATGGATGCGGTGCCGTTCGTGATCGCCGAGAAAGGGCCCGGCGTCACCAAGCCGGTCGAGCATTACGACATGCTGCGGCGGTTCCGCGAGTTCCTGCAATGGCGCCGGGGCGACGCGGTGATCCTGGCCGAAGCCAACGTGCTGCCCGAAACCGACTTCGAATATTTCGGCGACGACGGCGAGCGGTTGCAGCTGATGTTCAACTTCCAGGTCAACCAGGCGCTGTTCTACGCCTTGGCCGCCGCCGACACCGAGCCGCTGCGGCAGGCGCTGGCCGCCACCGAGCCGCGGCCGCCGACCGGGCAATGGGCGATGTTCCTGCGCAACCACGACGAGCTCGACCTCGGCCGCCTGACCGACACGCAGCGCCAGGCGGTGTTCGACGCCTTCGGCCCGGACCCCGAGATGCAGCTCTACGACCGCGGCATCCGCCGCCGCTTGGCGCCAATGCTGCAGGGCGACCGCCGCCGGCTCGAGCTCGCCTATAGCCTGATGCTGACCCTGCCGGGCACCCCGGTGATCCGCTATGGTGACGAGATCGGCATGGGCGACGACCTCGGATTGCCGGAGCGCACCGCCGCCCGCACGCCGATGCAGTGGTCCGACGAGGCGCATGGCGGCTTCACCGCCGGCGACACGCCCGTGGTCCCGGCCATCAGCGGTGGCCCCTACGGGTTCGAGCACGTCAACGTCGCCGAGCAGCGGCGCGACCCGAACTCGATGCTGAACTGGACCGAGCGCATGCTGCGGATGCGCAAGGAGCTCCCCGAGGTCGGCTGGGGCACATTCGCCATCCTCGAAACCGATCCGGAGTTCCTCGCCATCCGCTACGATTGGCGCAACAACTCCGTGCTGGTCGTCCACAACCTGGGCGCGGTGCCGAAGGAGGTGCGGTTCGAACCCGGCGCGCACGGCTCCCATGATGGCACGCTGGTCAACCTGCTTTCCGACCGGCACAGCGACCCCGGCGCCGACGGCGTCCATTGCGTGCTGATGGAGCCCTACGGCTATCGCTGGTTCCGCGTCGGCGGGCTCGACTACCTGCTGCGGCGGACGGAGGCCTGACGTAGACTGCATGCCGCGGCGGCCGGATCCTGTCCGGAAACCCCGCAAAGCGCAGACTGCACGCAACCGAGCGTGGGATGGGCAGCTATGGCGGTCAGTGCCGATCGAGCGCGGGAGCTGGCGCGCGCGTTCCCGGATGTCACCGAAGCCCCGCACTGGCATCGGCTGGCCTTTCGCACGCCGCGCAAGATCTTTGCCACCCTCGACGCCGAAGCGCATGACCTCAACCTGATGTTCGACCCGGACCATCGCGACTTTTTTTGCGACCGGGCGCCGGAGGCGTTCAGCCCGGTGCCGGGCGGGTGGGGGCGCCGTGGCGCGACCTGCTGCAACCTCGCGGCGGTGGCGGAACCCACCTTGGCGTCCGCTTTGCAGGCCGCCTACCGGCTCGCCGCGCCGAAGCCGAAGCGCCAACGCCGTGGGTGATCCGGACTTGCTTTTGCCCGTCCGCGAACCGAACTCGTAAAGCATGGCCCAACTTTCCGTCCTCGACCTCGCCCCCGTCCCCGAAGGTGCGACCGCGCGCGACGCGCTGCTGCGCGCCCGCGACCTCGCCCGACACGCCGAACGGCTGGGCTACCGGCGCTTCTGGCTCGCCGAGCACCACAACATGGTCGGCATCGCCAGCGCCGCCACCGCGGTCGCGATCGGCTTCGTCGCCGGGGCCACCAGCACAATCCGCGTCGGCGCCGGCGGGATCATGCTGCCGAACCACTCGCCGCTCGTCGTCGCCGAGCAATTCGGCACCCTCGCCACGCTGTATCCCGGCCGCATCGACCTCGGCCTCGGCCGCGCCCCGGGTACCGACGGGCGCACTTGGCGCGCGCTGCGCCGCGACCCCGCCGCGTCCGACCGCTTCCCGCAGGACGTGCTCGAGCTGCAGGCGCTGCTCGGCGACCCGGCGCCGAACCAGGCGATCCACGCCGTCCCCGGCGAAGGCACCCATGTGCCGCTGTGGATCCTTGGCTCCTCCACCTTCGGCGCCCAGCTTGCCGCCCATCTCGGCCTGCCCTACGCTTTCGCCTCCCACTTCGCGCCCGATGCCCTGCCGCACGCCCTGAGCGCCTACCGCGAAGGCTTCCGACCCGGGCAGATCGAGCGCCCCTACGCCACCGTCGGCGTCAACATCATCGCCGCCGACACCGACGCCGAAGCCCGGCGCCTGTTCACCTCGCCGCAGCAGAGCTTCGCCAACATGTTCCGCGGCGCTCGGGGCAAGCTGCCGCGGCCGATCGACGACATCGAGACCTACTGGACGCCGATGGAGAAGATGCAGGCGTCGGCCATGCTGGCCTGCTCGATCGTCGGCGGTCCCGACACCGTCCGCAGCGGGCTCGAGCGGCTGCTGGCCGAGACCGGCGCCGACGAGCTGATGGTCGCGGCCGCGATCCACGACGGCGACGCGCGGCTGCGCTCCTACGAGATCCTGGCCGAGGTGAACGCGCAACTGGCCCCGCAACGCGAAGCGGCGTGAGTACGGGGCCGGCTACGGGGCCGGCGCTCTACACCGTCGGCTACGAAAAGGCCGCGCTTGCACCACTGGTCGAGACGTTGCAGGTGGCCGGCGTCCGGCGGGTGATCGACGTCCGCGACCTGCCGCTGTCGCGCCGGGCCGGGTTCTCCAAGACGCCGCTCAGCAACGCCTTGGCGGACGCCGGCATCGCCTACACCCACTTGCGCCCGCTCGGCACGCCGCCCGAGGGCCGCGAAGCCAACAAGCGCAAGCAATGGCCGCGATTCTGGGAGATCGTCGAGGCCTCGCTGCAGACGCCCGAAGCGCAGCACGCCTTGCACCAGGCGGCCGGCCTCGCGCTGGACGCGCCATGCTGCTTGCTCTGCTACGAGGCCGACCCGCACATCTGCCACCGGCTGCGCGTCGCCCAGCTTCTGTGCGAGGCCCACCCCTTCACCGTGAACCATCTTGACCCATGACCGGACCTGAGCAGGCGGGATCACCGGCCGGCGCGCGGCTGGACGATCGCCCATCTCCGGGCAGTCGTCGAGGCGGGGGAATGGTTCGATCCGCCAGCTCCGTCGTAGCCTGTACAATTACCGGCATGGCGGGATCCTCACACGAAGGAAGGGCGCCATGGACTTGACCTGGTTTTTCGACCCCGTCTCCCCCTTCGCCTATCTCGCCCTCCGCGATATCGAGCGCCTCGGGCGGACGCATGCGGTCACCTACCGCCCCATCGTGTTCGCCGCCGTGCTCGCCCATTGGGGCCAGCTCGGCCCGGCCGAAATCCCGCCCAAGCGCACCCATACCTACCGCCATTGCCAGTTCCTCGCCGAGCGCGCCGGGATCCCGTTCCGCTTCCCCCCGGCGCACCCGTTCCGCTCGCTCGAGGCGCTCCGTCTGCTCGCGGCACTCGACGCGTCGCCCGACGCGGCACGCATCGTTATGGACTTCGTTTGGGCCGAAGGCCGGGACCCCGCGGCCGAGCGCGACGCGCTTGCCGCCCGCCTGACCGCCGAACCGTATGAGGCGCTGGTCGAACGCACCGGCGCCAAAACCCGCCTGCGCGCTTGGACCGACCAGGCCATCGCCGCCGGCGTGTTCGGCGTGCCGACCCTGGCCGTCGGCGGCGATCTGTTCTGGGGCGCCGACGCGATCCCGATGGCGCTCGCTTGCCTCGCCGACCCCGGATTGCTGCACACGCCCGAAATGGAGCGGCTCGCGACCTTACCCAGCGCGGTCACCCGCGCCTGACGGGGCCCGGTCTTATTCGGCGTAGATCATCTTGCGGGTCATGCCGCCGTCCACCACGAACTCGGCGCCGGTGACGAAGCCCGATTCGGATCCGACCAGCCAGGCGACCATGGCGGCCACGTCCTCCACCCGGCCGACCCGGCCAGCGGGATGCTGCGCGTTGTCCTCCGGCCGCAGCGCCTCGCCGCGCACGTCGATCCAGCCGGGACTGACGACGTTGGCCCGCACCTCCGGCCCCAAGCTCACGGCCAGCGCGTGCGTCAATGCGAGCAAACCGCCCTTGGATGCCGCATAGCTTTCGGTGTCGGGCTCGCTCATATGCGCGCGAGTCGAGGCGATCGTCACCACGCTGCCCCGCGCCGCCCGCAGCAGCGACTCGGCGGCACGGACCAAGAGGAACGTCGCGGTCAGGTTGGTGGCAATCACCGCCGACCACTCCGCCAGGGCAAGTTCCCGCAACGGCTTGCGGATCATGAACCCGGCGTTGCTCACCAGCGCATCGAGTCGGCCGTGCTCTCGCTCCAGCGCGGCGACCGTGGCCTCGATGGCCGCCGGGTCGGCGACGTCGGCCAAAACGGCCTGCACGCCGGCCCCATCGACCCGCTCGCGATCCGCGCCGACCACGTGCCAGCCGTCGGCGACCAAGCGGGCGGCGACGCCGCGGCCGATGCCGCGGGCGGCGCCGGTCACGAGAGCCACGCGCTTACCGGCGGTCGGCATGAGCCGGCTCCCTGCGGGCGCCGCTACGCCGCACGGGCGGATCGGTCGAGATTACGATCGCTTGCAAGATGGTCACCTGCCATCATCGCGGGAACGGCAGAAGAAGTTCATTGTCGGTCAATATCGACCATAATCGGCACGCGGCCCCTCCCCGCGTGCCGCCCGCTTCCCCTTTCGGATTACTTCTTAGCCTTGCCCTTGGGCTTGCCGGCGGCTTCGGCCGGGTTGAGCGCGTCCTTCAGTTGCTTTGCCGGCGAGAACGCAAGCTTCTTCGATGCGGCAATCTGGATCGTCTCACCGGTGGCCGGGTTGCGGCCGGTCCGCGCCTCGCGAGCCGCCACCTTGAACTTGCCGAAACCGGGGATCGAGACTTCGTCGCCCTTCACGGCCAATTCGCGCATCGCCTCGAACACGGCCTCAACGACCTGTTTGGCCGTATTCTTTGGCATATCGTGCTTGGAAGCGATGTGGTCAGCCATCTCTGTCACGTTCATCAGTCGTCCTTTCCTCGATTCGCCGAGCCGCACCTAACCCGAATGCAAAGCGCGTGTCACCATGCGGTCAAGCCGTAATCGCTTTTGCGCTGCGATATGGACCGTTTGGCCAATGACCCAGCGCAAACGCCTGTAGTGTATCGATCCCGTCTTGGCTAGATCATCGCTCGACCAGGACAACGACCGGAGACTGCCGGCCCTGCGCGCCGCCCTATCTAGTCTCCGAAACGAGACGATCCCCGCCGGAGCCACTGCTTTGAACCCCATGACTCTTTCCGGTCGCACCGCCATCGTCACCGGCGCCGCCCGCGGCATCGGCGGCGCCATCGCCCGGCTGTTCGCCGCCCACGGCGCCACCCTCGTGCTCGCCGACCTCGAATCGGACGCCGTCGCCGCCGTGGCGCGGCAGCTCGGACCGGCGCATCAATCGTTGCGCGCCGACATCGCCGACCCGGCCGACGCCGAGGCGCTGGCCGAGCGCGCGATGGCCGCCACCGGCCGGCTCGACATCCTGGTCAACAATGCCGGGCTCGGCCTCGACAAGCCGTTCATGGACACGACGCCGGCCGACCTCGACCGGGTCATGCGCGTCAACGTTGCCGGCACGCTGCTGTGCAGCCAGGCGGCGCTGCGCCGGATGCTCCCGGCCGGCTATGGCCGGATCGTCAGCATCGCCTCGATCTCCGGTGGCCGCGGCAACATCGGCCGCGCCGCCTATGGCGCCAGCAAGGCGGCGGTCGAGCTGCTGACCCGGGTCATGACCGCCGAACTCGCCGCCCCCAACATCACCTTCAACGCGATTGCCCCGGGCGCGGTCGAGACCGAGATGGCGGCGCGGATCCACACCCCGGCCACCCGCCGCGCCTTCCACGAGCGCACGCCGCAAGGGCGTTACGGCACGCCCGAGGAGGTCGCCGCCGCCGCGCTGTTCCTGTGCAGCGAGGCCGCCAGCTATGTGTGCGGCCATACCCTCAACGTCGATGGCGGGTTCAGCAGCGCCGGGCTGCTGCCTCCGCGCCCGCACAGCCCGGCCGCCGCGGCCAGCCCGGACGGCGCGCCATGAGCCGCCCAGCTGAGGGCCGCACCGCCCTCGCGCACCTCAAGATCCTCGACCTGTCCCGCATTCTCGCCGGCCCCTGGGCGGCCCAGCTGCTCGGCGATTACGGCGCCGAGGTGGTGAAGGTCGAACGCCCCGGCACCGGTGACGACACTCGCGGCTGGGGCCCGCCCTGGACTCCGGACGCGGCCGGCGCCCCCACCGACGACGCCGCCTATTTCCTGTGCGCCAACCGCAACAAGCGCAGCGTCACGATCGACTTCACCAAGCCGGCCGGCCAGGACCTGATCCACCGCCTCGCCGCCGGCAGCGACGTCGTCATCGAGAACTTCAAGGTCGGCGGCCTCAAACCGTACCGGCTCGACTACGACAGCTTGCGCGCGGTCAATCCCCGGCTGGTGTATTGCTCCATCACCGGCTTCGGCCAGACCGGCCCCTACGCGCCCCGGGCCGGCTACGACTTCCTGATCCAGGGCATGGGCGGCCTGATGTCGATCACCGGCCGCAGCGACGCCGAGCCCGGCGCCGGGCCGCAGAAGGTCGGCGTGGCGCTGACGGACGTGCTGACCGGCCTTTACGCGACCACCGCCATCCTGGCCGCCATCGCGCATCGCGACCGCACCGGCGAGGGCCAGCACATCGACGTCGCCCTGCTCGATGTGCAGGTCGCAAGCCTGGCCAACCAGGCCCTGAACTATCTCACCACAGGCATGCCGCCGGTCAGGATGGGCAATGCCCACCCCTCCATCGTGCCCTACCAGGACTTCCCCACCGCCGATGGCGCCATGATCATCGCGGTCGGCAACGACACCCAGTTCGCTCGCCTCGCCGCCACCGCCGGGCACCCCGAATGGGCGGCCGACCGGCGTTTTGCCACCAACCGCGCCCGGGTCGCCCACCGGGACGACTTCGTCGCCGCCTTCACGCCGGTGGCGCGCAGCCGCACGACCGCGGCCTGGGTCGCCGACCTCGAGAGCGCCGGCGTGCCGTGCGGGCCGATCAACGACTTGGGCGAGGTGTTCGCCGACCCGCAGATCCAGGCGCGCGGGATGCGCATCGCCATGCCCCACGCCGCCGGCGCCGACGTAGCCCTGGTCGCCAACCCCGTGCGCCTCTCCGCAACCCCCACCAGCTATCGCCACGCCCCGCCCTTGCTGGGCGCCGACACCGAGGCGGTGCTGACCGAACGGCTGGGGCTGACGGCTGCGGAGATCGAGCGGCTGCGGCAGGCGGCGCTGATCTGAGGCTTACGGCTCCACCCGCTCGCCGGCCCGCACCGCAACCGGCAGCCGGTTTTGCGGCGGCGACAGCGGGCATACGTAGCGGATCGAGTAGGCGCAGGACGGGTTGTAGGCGAAGTTGAAGTCCAGCACCGTCCGCCCCTCTTCCGAGCCCAGGTCGGCGCTTTTTATGGTGTCGAGCAGGTAACGGCCGCCGCCATAGGTTTCCGCGCCGCTGGTCGCGTCGGCGAAGGGCAGGAACACCCCGCCGCAATACCCCTGCATCCAATACAGCGTCAGCTCCCCGCCCAGCCGTCCCGCCAGCCCGACCGTGCGCCCGAACGGACGCAGCCGCACCTGGCCGTCATCGCCGGCCGGCAGGTCGAGCGGCTCGCCCTCGGCCGCCGCCACCTCCACCAGGAAGCGCATGGCCGGATCGTAGTCGAAGAACGGCAAGCCCTCGAAATCCGCGGTGGCGTCCAGCGGCGACTGCGTGTGGGTGCGATAGAGCCGGTCGCGCACGCGGCGCCAATGCACCCAGGCAGCGGCGGGGTCGGGTTCGGCCCGCACCTGCGCGTAAAGGTCGGCGACCTGCCGCCGCCAGTCCCACAGCGTCTGCAACAGCCTTGCCTCCCGGCCTTCTACGCCTGGTTCAACGCGATCAGCCCGCGGCGGATAGCCCGGCCGCGCTCGATCTTGTCCTCGATATATGCGGCGTCGCCCCAACGCACCGCCCGCCCCATCGCCTGCGCGTCCTCGGTGAACCGCGCCAGCATCTCCAGCAGCGCCTCGCGGTTGTTCAGGAACACGTCGCGCCACATCACCGGATCGCTGGCGGCGATGCGGGTGAAGTCGCGGAACCCGGCCGCGGCGTATTTCAGCACCTCGCTGCGGGTCGCCTCGCCGCTGTCCACCGCCTCGGGTTGCCGCGACAGGTCGTCGGCGGTGCCGCAAATGGTGAACGCCAGCAGATGCGGCAGGTGGCTGACGATCGCCACCACCCGGTCGTGGTGCGCCGGCTCCATCGTGTCGATCATGCTGCCGCACCGCCGCCACAACTCGCTGACCCGCTCGACCGCGGCGGCGTCGGACCCCGGCAACGGCGTCAGCAAGGTCCAGCGGCCCTCGAACAAGGTCGTGAAGCCGCTGTCCGGACCCGAGTACTCGGTGCCCGCCATCGGATGCGCCGGCACGAAGTGCACGCCTTTGGGCAGCAAGGGCGCCACGTCGCGGATCACCGACATCTTCGTGCTGCCGACGTCGGTCACGATGCAGCCGGGCGCGAGGTGTGGCCCGATCGCGGCGGCGAGGTCGGCGAAGGCGCCCACCGGCGCGCACAGCATCACCCCGTCCGCGCCGGCAACCGCTTCGGCCGGGTCGAGCGCCACGCGGTCGGCAATGCCCAGCTCCATAACCCGGTCGAGCGTCCGCTGCGTTCGGGCATTGACCACCAGCTCGCCGGCCAAGTCGCCGCGCTGCTTGGCGATCCGCGCCACCGAGCTGCCGATCAGCCCCACCCCGAGCAGCGCCAGCCGCCGGAACAGCGGCTCGCTCATGACGGCGTGGACAGCACGTCCGCGACCAGCCGGCACTCCTCCTCGGTGCCGATCGACACCCGCAGGCAGTGCGGCAGGTCGTAGGACCCCATCTTGCGGATCACGACGCCGCGGGCCTTGAGCCGCAGGTCCGCCGCATCGGCCGCCTCGGCGGCGCCGAAATCCACCAGCAGGAAGTTCCCCTCGCTCGGCCAGACCTTGAGCCCGGCCGCCGTCAACGCCTCGGCCAGCCAGGTCCGCCAGCGCGTATTGTGCGCCCGCCCGGCCTCGACCCAGCCGGGCTCGGCCAGCGCCGCGATCGCCGCCGCCTGCGCGGCCAGGCCGACGTTGAACGGCGCCCGCACCCGGTTGAGCACGTCCACCACGTTGGCCGGCGCATAGCACCAGCCGATCCGCGACCCGCCGAGGCCGAAGATCTTGCTGAATGTCCGCGTCATGACCGTGTTGTCGCCCGCGTCCACCAACGCGACGCCCGGATCGTAATCCGCCCGCTCCACGTACTCGGCATAGGCCGCGTCCAGCACCAGCAGCACTTCAGGCGGCAGCCCGGCGCGCAGCCGCCGCAACTCGGCCGCGGGCAGGCAGCTGCCAGTCGGGTTGTTGGGGTTGGCCAGGAACACCAGCCGGGTCGCCCCGCTGACGGCCGCCAGCATCGCGTCCACGTCGGCGGTCAGCGCCCGCTCCGGGGTCTTCACGATGCGGCAACCGGCATAGGTGCCGGCGATGCCGTAGATGCTGAACCCGTGCCGGCTCATGATGAGTTCAGTGCCCGGGCCGCCGTACGCGAGACAAAGCTGGTAGATCAGGTCGTCCGACCCGGCGCCGCACACGATTCGCGCCGGATCCAGCTCGAACTTCGCCCCGATCGCCTGCCGCAGCGCCAACGCGCCGCCATCCGGGTAGCGGTGCTGCTCGCCGGCCAGCGCCTCGGCCGCGCGCTTGGCCCCGGGCGGCACCCCGAACGCGCCTTCGTTGGACGACAGCTTGATCGTGCGGTTCTGCCCCGGCGCCTTGCTTTCGCCGCCGACATAAGGCTCGATCCGGAGGATCTCCGGCCGCGGACGCGGGCCGGTCACGACGCGCCCCCGACCGGCACGGCGTAGGCGCCCACCAGCACTGCGCCCGGCAGCGCCGCCAGCCGCGGGTCGCCGTCGGCGACGAACCCCGCCACGTCCGCCAGCGCCTCCCTGCCGCGCGTGACGACGGACCCCGGCTCGAAACCGGCCCGCTCCAGCTCGGCCCGCCATCGCGCCTCGCCGCCCCCGGGCCTCGCCGCGAGGCCCAGCAGCGACCGGTCGGCGCCGCTCGGGTCGGGCGGCGCCACGCTGGCGACGAACGCCTCGACATGCGCGGCCCCTTCCGGCCGCGGCGCCCAGAACGGCAGCCGGGCCACCACGTGCACGCGCGCCCCCGCCGGGTCGAACAGCGCCGGCCACCAGGGCCGCTCCTCGTCCTGCTGCGGCACCGGCAACACCGCGGCGACCGCGACCCCGTCGCGCAGCTCGCGGATGGCGACGGCGTCGTCCGTGGCCCGGTGCACCGGCACGAGCGCGCCGAAATGCTCCCGCGCCACCGCGATCGCCGCATCGCCGCCGACGGCGATCCGCAACGGCCGCTGCAGCGCCGTCATGCCGCAGATCAGCTCGCGCCACAGGCACACCAGGCTGGCGGGCGGAAACGGGCCGCGGTGGCGGGCCAGCAGCCGCCGGACGATCACCGCCTCGCGCCCGGGCCGCAGCGGCACCGGGCCCTTCACGCCGAGAGCGCCGACCTGCGTCACCACTTCGGCCCGGCGCATCAGCAGGTCGTGCATCGCATCGTCGATCCGGTCGAGCTCCTGGCGCAAGTCCGCCAAGGTGGGCGGCCGGCCAACGGCGGCATCGGGCTTGTCCACGGCAGGCTGCAGGGTCGACGACATGGCGGGGCGATCACTCATGGGAACGGACCGGCGTGAATAGCCGATGCGCAACCCCATGCCTACCACCCGGCGCCCGGCCGCACTATCTGTGTCGGCCCATGGACACCCCGGCCTCCCCCACCGAGCTGCGTCCGCCCGCGACGTTCCGGCATCAGTCGGTGACGTTCGCCGAGCCGTTCGCGCTGGAGAACGGCGGCAGCCTGCCGGGCATCACCGTCGCCTACACCACGGCGGGAACGCTGAACGCCGATCGCAGCAACGCGGTGCTCGTCTGCCACGCGCTGACGGGGGACCAGTACGCCGCCGAGACCCACCCGCTGACCGGCAAGCCCGGCTGGTGGAAGGAGGTGGTCGGACCCGGCCGGCCGGTCGACACCGACCGCTTGTTCGTCGTGTGCGCCAACGTGCTGGGCGGCTGCATGGGCTCGACCGGGCCGCGCGACCCGGGCCCGGGCGGCGAGCCCTGGGGCATCACCTTCCCGACGGTGACGATCGGCGACATGGTGCGGGCGCAGAAGCTGCTGATCGACCACCTCCGCATCCCGCGGCTGTTCGCAGCGATCGGCGGCTCGATGGGCGGCATGCAGGTGCTGCAATGGGCAGCAACCTACCCCGAGCAGGTGTTTGCGGCCGTGCCGATCGCTACCGCCTCGTTCCATTCGGCGCAGAACATCGCCTTCCACGAGGTCGGGCGGCAGGCGATCTTCGCCGATCCCGACTTCCAGGCCGGGTTCTATTGGCGCGACGGCCGCATCCCCGCGCGCGGCCTGGCGGTCGCCCGGATGGCGGCGCACATCACCTATCTCAGCGAGCAGGCGTTGACCCGCAAGTTCGGCCGCCGCATTCGCCAGGCCGGCGACGCGGCACCCAATCCGCTCAACGTCACCCTGTTCGGCGATATGTTCGAGGTGGAAAGCTACCTGCGGCACCAGGGCAGCACCTTCGTCAACCGGTTCGACGCCAACTCGTACCTGACGATCACCCGGGCGATGGACCTGTTCGATCTCGCCGCCGACCACGAGGGCGACCTCGCCAACGCGTTCCGCGGCGCGCCGACCCGGTTCTGCATCATCAGCTTCGACAGCGACTGGCTGTTCCCGACCGCGCAGTCGCGGACCATCGCACGGGCGCTGAACCGGGCCGGCGCGAATGCAAGCTTCGTCGAGATCGCGTCGGACAAGGGCCACGACGCGTTCCTGCTCGACGAGCCGGACATGCATCGGACGCTGTCCGGGTTTCTGCGGGGATGCGCCGAACATGCCGGATTAACGTAAGACTGGGGCCAGCGGCCCCAGACCCGGACCAATGGATTTCAAAGGCTCCGCCTTTGATGGGGTTCAAAGGGACAACGCCCCTTTGCCTTAGGAGTCGCCCATGAAGCTGCCCCCGCGTCCCGCCGCCAACATCCGCTCCGATCTTGAAATCATGTCGAAGATGATCGCGCCCAACACCCGCGTGCTCGACATCGGCAGCGGCGACGGCTCGCTCATCAGCCACCTATTCCGCACCCAAGGCTGCGACGCGCGCGGCATCGAGCTCGACATGGCCGAGGTCACCCGAGCCGTCGCCTATGGATTGCCGGTGATGCATGGCGACGCCGACACCGACCTTGCGCACTACCCCGACGGGCTGTTCGACTACGTCGTGCTGTCCCGCACCCTGCAGGCGGTCGAGCGGCCGCGCGAGGTGCTGCGGCAGATGCTGCGGATCGGCACCCGCGCGCTCGTCAGCTTCCCCAATTTCGGCCACTGGCGGGTCCGCTGGCAGCTGCTCTGGTCCGGCCGCATGCCGATGACGCCGACCTGGAGCACGCCCTGGTTCGAAACGCCGAACATCCATCCATGCTCGATCCAGGACTTCTTCGACCTGTGCGCCCGGGAAGGCTACGCGGTCGAACAATGGCTGGCGTTCGACGAAGCCGGGCGTACGACGCCTTGGCGCAGCTTCCCGGGCTTGGCGAACCTGTTCGGCGAGCAAGCGTTGTTCCTGCTCAAGCGCGCCTGAGGTCCACGACGCTACCGGTCGCGCCGGCGTCTCGTCGCCGGACTGCATCGACGAAGCAGCGGTTCGCCGCACCGCATCACAACCTCGTGCCAGTCAGCAGAAGCGATCGTTCGGGCTGGAACGAACATTCGCTTTCACCGTAGCATTGTGCGGCGGCCCTATGCCGGTGCCGCGAAGCTCTGGATCTGTCGCATGGATGGAGACTTACGGCCGCGCTCCCGCCGGCTGCCCGCCGACCACGACGCCGGCGAGGGTTGGGGCTATTCGAGCCCGATCGGCGCCGATACCGGGTTCCCGCGCGCGATGCCCGCCACGGCCGATGCGCCTCAGCGCCGCCCGGAGATCCCTGCCCGTGACCGCGGCGAACCGCGCCGCGAGACGCAGCAGCCTCCCGACGACAAGCAGGCCGGGGGCAAGAAGCCGGCCGACGATAAGCAGTCCGGCGAGGACGAGGCGGCAAAACCGAAGACGCCGCGGTGGAAGAAACGACTATATTGGATTGGTGGCGCCGCCGCGGTGGCCGCCCTGCTCATCGGCGGAGTGCTGTACTACCTGCACGCCCGCCATTACGAGAACACCGACGACGCCTTCATCGACGGCCACCAGTCGCAGGTTTCGGCGCAGGTTGCCGCGAAGGTGGTGAAGCTCGCGGTGGAGGACAACCAGCAGGTGCGCGCCGGCGATCCGCTGCTGCAGCTCGATCCGCGCGACTACCAGGTCCGCCTCGACCAAGCCCGCGCCCAGCGCGCGCAGGCCGCCGCGCAGTTGCAGCAGGCGCAGGCCGGCTTGCTGCAGCAGCAGGCGCAGGTTGACCAGGCCGAGGCCAACGTCCGCGTGTCGGAAGCCGACCTCGGCCAGCAGCAGCTCGACCTTGCCCGCTACCGCGCGATCGACCCGAAGGCGATCACCCGGCAGCAGCTCGACACCTCCAACGCGCAAACCCGGTCGGCCGCAGCCCGGCTCGACGCCAGCAAGCAGGCGGTCGCAGCCGCCAAGGCCCAGCTCGAGGCGCAAAAGGCGCAGATCGCCGCCGCCGCCGCCAACCTGCAGGCCGCCGACGCGACGATCGAGAACGCCGAGTTGCAACTCGGCTACACCACGGTGCACGCGCCGGACTCCGGCCGCATCACCCGGCGCACGGTCGAGGTCGGCAACTACGTCAACCCCGGACAGTCCTTGCTCGCGGTCATCCCCGACAATTACTGGGTCACCGCCAACTTCAAGGAAACCCAGCTGGCCGACATGCACCCCGGCCAGCCCGTGCGGGTCCGCGTCGACGCCTGCCCCGGCATCGACCTGCCGGCCCATGTCGACAGCTTCCAGACCGGCACCGGCGCGGTGTTCTCCTCGTTGCCGGCCGAGAACGCGACCGGCAACTACGTGAAGGTGGTGCAGCGGGTTCCGGTCAAGATCGTGTTCGACGGGAAGCCCGACCTCGGCCGCTGCAACCTGTCGCTCGGGCTGTCCGTCTCGCCCCGCGTCACCGTCCGCTAGGCCCCCGAACACCATGGCTGAGCCCAATCCCGAGCTGCCGCGCTCGGCCGCCGGGCCGAACTCGCCCTGGCTGATCGCGATCATCGTGTCCATCGCGACCTTCATGGAGGTGCTCGACACCACGATCGCGAACGTGGCGCTGCGCTACATCGCCGGGTCGCTCGCGGCCGGGCAGGACGAGAGCACCTACATCATCACCAGCTACCTGGTGAGCAACGCGATCGTGCTGCCCATCAGCGGCTGGCTGTCCAACGTGCTCGGGCGCAAGCGCTTCTACATGGGATGCGTGGCGCTGTTCACGATCAGCTCGGTGATGTGCGCGTTCGCGACCTCGTTGTGGTTCATGCTGCTCTGCCGGGTGTTGCAGGGCATGGGCGGCGGCGGCTTGGCGCCGACCGAGCAATCGATCTTCGCCGACAGCTTCACCCCCAAGCAGCGGGCGCTGGCCTTCTCCTTGTATGGTTTCACCGTGGTCACCGCCCCGGCGATCGGCCCGGTGCTGGGCGGCTGGCTGACGGATAGCTTCTCCTGGCATTGGGTGTTCCTGATCAACCTGCCGTTCGGCCTGATCTCGCTGACCCTGACCTACTTCTTCGTCTATGACTCGCCGCTGGTGCAGAAGGAACGGCGCGAGCGGCTCGCCCGCGGCCTCAAGATCGACTACGTCGGCTTCCTGCTGGTCGCGATCGGCTTCGGTTGCTTGCAGGTCGTGCTCGACCGGTTCGAGCGCGACGACGGCTTCTCCAGCAGCTTCATCACCTCGTTCGCCGTCGCCAGCGCCGCGTCGCTGGTCGCATTGGTGGTTTGGGAGCTCAATCACGACCAACCGGTGGTCAATCTTCGCTTGCTGAAGATCCCGGCCTTCGCGATCAGCAACATCGTCATGTTCGCGTTCGGCTTCATCATCGTCTCGACCACGCAGCTGCTGCCGCAGCTGACGCAGGAGCTGCTGGGCTACAACGCCGTGACGGCAGGCCTCACCTTGGGCGCCGGCGGCCTGGTGAGCGTGTTCATCATGCCGCTTGCCGGCGTCATCACCGGGCGGCTGATCCAGCCGAAATGGCTGGTGCTGTCGGCCATGTTCGGGGTGTCTGGGGCGATGCACTACGCCTCCAGCCTCGACCTCAACGCGTCGTTCTGGGCCATCTCCACGTCCCGCATCCTGCAGGTGTTCTGGCTGCCGCTGGTCTTCATCCCGCTGTCGGCGGTGCAGTTCACCGGCGTGCCGCCGGCGCAGAACAACGACGCGTCGGCGATCATCAACCTGATGCGCAACCTCGGCGGCAGCTTCGGCGTGTCGATCGTCACCACGGAGCTGGCCTGGCGCGGCCAATTCCACCATGCCCGCCTTGCGGAGCACATCACGCCCTACAATGGCTACGGCTTCGGGGCGAACCTGCAAGCGATCGGCGCTGCCGTGCAGCGGCAAGCGACGATCCTCAGCTATCTGGACGTGTTCACCATTTTGAGCTTCATCACCTTGGCCTGCGTGCCTTTCGTGCTCTTCCTGCCCAACATCAAGAAAGGCGCCCCCGCCGGTGGCCACTGACGACCGTTTGCGTCCCGCTTCGCGCCGAAATTCCCGCTCCCTCCTCCGCCCTCTCACCCCCATGCTGGTCGCAACGCTGGTCGCCGGCTGCACGGTCGGCCCGAACTTCGAGCGCCCCAGCCCGTGGTCGCCCGCCTCCTGGTTCGGCCGGCGCACGCCGAAGCCCGACTATGCCAGCCTGCCGACCAACCAGCCGGTGGACCCCGAGTGGTGGAACAGCTTCCACGACCCGGTGCTGACCGGGTTGATGCGCCGGGTTGCCGACAGCAACCTCGACGTGCGCACGACCGCTATCCGCCTGGCGGAGTCTCGCGCGCAGCGCGGCATCACCGCGGTTGACGAGTATCCGCAGATCAACGGCAACGGGTCGTACTCGCGCGAACGGCTCAGCCAGCGCGGGGTGATCGGCCTGATCGGCGGCGGCGCGTCCTCGTCGAATGGCTCTGGCACTTCGACGACCACCAGCAGCAACGGCCTCGGTGGCACCCAGGGCGGCGTGCCGGTCAACGCCGCGGGTGGTGGCGGCGGCGGCACCCCGGCGATCCCGGCCTTCAATCTGTTCCAGGCCGGGTTCGACGCCTCCTACGAGCTCGACCTGTGGGGCCGTGTCCGCCGAGCCGTCGAAAGCGCCGACGCCGCCATCGACGCCTCCACCGAAGCAAGGCGGCAAACGCTTGTGACCGCGCTGGCCGAACTCGCCCGCGACTACGTCCAGCTGCGCGGCACCCAGGACCAGATCCGCATCGCCCGGGCCAACCTGTCGAGCGCCAATGAAAGCGCCAACCTCAGCAACGAGCGGTTCCGCGGCGGCCTCGCCACCGACCTCGACGTCGCCAACGCGCGCGCCCAGGTCGAGTTCGACGGCGGCAACCATCCCGCAGTTCGAGCAGCAAGAAGAACAGCTCGTCAACGCCATCTCGCTCCTGCTCGGCGCGCCGCCCGGCGCGCTGGCGGCCGAGCTGCTGCCGCCCAAGCCGGTCCCGCCGGTGCCGCCGCGGGTGCCGGTCGGGGTGCCCAGCGACCTCGTGCAGCGCCGCCCCGACATCCGGCAGTCCGAAGCGCAGCTGCATGCCGCCACCGCCGACATCGGCCAGGCTCGCGCCGACTTCTTCCCGCGCGTAACTCTGTCCGGCTCGTTTGCGCTGCAAGCGACGCAGATCAAGGATCTCGGCAATTTCGGCAGCCGTACCTACGGGTTCGGCCCCAACATCTCCATCCCGATCTTCGAAGGCGGCCGCCTCCGCCGCACCCTCGAGTTGCGCGAGGCGCAGCAGCAGGAAGCCGCGATCAACTACCAGAAGACGGTGCTGACCGCGTTTCATGACGTCGACAATGCGCTGATCGCCTATCGCGCCGAGCAGAACCGCCGCGACCGGCTATCCGCGCAAGTCGGCCAGGCCCGCCGCGCCCTGAGCCTGGCGCAGCAGCGGTTCCGGCAAGGCCTGTCCGACTTCCTCGAAGTGCTGACGGCGCAGCGCACGGTGCTGCAAGCCGAGCAGCAGCTTGCCGACAGCACCACC
Organism: uncultured Alphaproteobacteria bacterium; assembly: GCA_963752225.1. Classification (GTDB taxonomy): domain Bacteria; phylum Pseudomonadota; class Alphaproteobacteria; order Acetobacterales; family Acetobacteraceae; genus JBBROS01. The sequence goes on from CAVVXS010000009.1 coordinate 384,856, forward strand.
ACCGTCAGCACCAACCTGGTGCAGCTGTACAAGGCGCTCGGCGGCGGCTGGGAAACCACCTTCGCGCAAACCGCCCGGCGCTGATCCGCCGGGGCCAGGCGGCCCCGGCCAGCTGGCGGCTGCGTGGGCCATGAGAACAATTGACGCACAAACATCGTCATGGTCCGGTTTCGACATGGTCGCGAATCCGCAGATCCTCCTGATCGCCTCGCCGCTCGAGGAGGAGCACGTCGCCCGGATCCGCGCCCTCGCCCCCGACCGGCTGCAGGTGCTGCACGACCGCACCCTGTTGCCGACACCCCGCTTTCCCAGCGACCACAAGGGCGCGCCATTTCAGCGCACGCTGCAGCAGCAGACCCGCTGGCAGGGCATGCTGGTGCGCGCCAACATCCTGTTCGACCTGCCGGACGCCGCCGACCTGCCCTATCTCTCGCGGCTGGCCTGGGTGCAGACAACCAGCACCGGGGTTGGCCCGGCGGTCGCCCGGCTCGGCCTCGACCGCACCGGCGTCCTCGTCACCACCGCTCGCGGCGTCCATGCCGGGCCGCTGGCGGAATGGACGTTCATGGCGATCCTCAGCCACCTGCGCGGCCTCGACCACCTCAAGACCGAGCAGGCCTATCGCCGCTGGGAGCGCTATGCCGGCGACGACCTGGCCGGCCGCACCCTGGTGCTGCTCGGCGCCGGCGACCTCGCCCGCGGCTGCGCCCGCGTCGCCCGCGCGTTCGACATGCGTGTGGTCGCCGTCGCCCGCGACGCCGGCCGTGCCCGGCCGCATAACGCGCTGTTCGACGCCGTCGTCCCGGTCGAGGAGCTGCACGTGGCGCTCGGCATGGCCGACCATCTGGTGATGACGGTGCCGCACACGCCGGCGACCGAGCGCATGCTCGATGCCGCCGCCTTTGCCGCGATCAAGCCCGGCGCCACCTTCGTCAACATCGGCCGCGGCCAGACGGTGGACCACGACGCGCTGATCGCCGCCCTCGAGCGCAAGCAGGTCGCGTTCGCGGCGCTGGACGTGACCGACCCGGAGCCGCTGCCGCCGGACCATCGGCTGTGGTCGTTGCCGAACGTGCTGATCAGCCCGCATTCGGCCAGCACGGTGCGGCGAGAGAACGCACGGATCACCCAGATCTTCGTCCACAATCTGACCTGCTGGCTCGAAGGCCGGCGCGGCGACAAGACGAACACCCTGGATACGCGCCTGATGTATTGAGGACTCAGCGTCCGCCGGCCACGGCGCCGGCCTCGGGCCCGCTCACGACGGTCGACGCCATCGGGTGCTGCGCCACCTCGGTCAGCGGCAGGGTGCGCGGCGCGAGCATCACCAGGCCGAGGCCACCGACCAGGCCGAAATTCTTCAGGAACTCCCAGAAGTGCTCGAGCCCCTCGCCCTCCTCGAAGCGCCAGAAGCCAGGGAAGCGCCAGAACTGGTGATACAGCACCGCCGTCACGGCGCAGAACCCGGCCAGCAGGAACGCGGCCAGCCGATCGTGCCAGCCGACCACGATGCAGATTGGGGCAACGATCTCCACGGCTGCCGCCGCGACCAGCATGGCCGGCGCCCACGCGCCCTCGCCCGCCTGTTTCATCGCCGCCCGCCAGTTCACGACCTTGTCGAGCGCGCTGAACGGGAACAGCACCACGAGGCAGATCCGCAGCAGCAGCGGCGCATAATCGTTGATGGTCGCCAGCACTGCCCGCCTCCTCCGCGTCCCGCCCGGATGGAACAAGGTCGGCCTTCGATAGTTCAGTTGCGATGACCGACGCCGCATCCGGGCCCAAGCCGCAGATCCCTTATTGGCACCTTTGGAGCGACGCCGACGGCGTCAGCCATCAGCGCCAATGCACCCTGACCGAGTTCGAATTGCACGGCGTCGGCAACGCCGCGCCGCAATGGAATGACAAGCAGGACCGCTCCGAGGCGACCGTGGTGTTCACCGTGCAGCCGGTCGGCTGGGTCGGCGAATGGCACGAGAACCCGGCGCCGCAATGGATCGTGGTGCTGTCCGGGCGGTGGTGGATCGAAAGCATGGACGGCACCCGCATCGAGCAGGGTCCCGGCGAGTTCTCGTTCGGCGAGGATCAGGGCTGCGTCGAACGGGACGGCAAGAAGGGCCACCGCTCCGGCACGGTCGGCCACGAACCGGCGGTGCTGATGACGGTGCAGCGCCACGTGGCGCCGCGGCACGAACCCTGCCACGCCCGCTGACGATGGACGGGTTCGAGATCCACGACCCACGATTCCGTTCGCTCGTGCTGCCCAACGCGCCGTTGCTGAAGCTCGCGGACGGGATGTCCTGGCTCGAAGGCCCGGTGTGGTTCGCCGACCTCGACTGCTTGCTCGTGAGCGACCTCCCGGCCGACCGGATCATGCGCTGGACCGACAGCGGCGGCTTGAGCGTATTCCGGCAGCCATCCGGCTTCGCCAACGGGCATACCCGCGACCGCCAGGGCAGGCTGCTCGGCTGCTCGCACCGGCAGCGCTGCGTCACCCGCACCGAGCTGGACGGCCGCATCACCGTGCTGGCCGACCGCTTCGAAGGCCGCCGCCTCAACAGCCCCAACGACATCGTATGCCGCTCCGACGGCACGATTTGGTTCAGCGACCCGCGTTACGGCATCAACACCGACTACGAAGGAGGCAAGCAGAGCCCCGAGCTGCCGGCGGCGCTTTACCGGCTCGATCCCGGCGACGGCCGCCTGACGGTGGTGGCCGATGATATGGAAGGCCCGAACGGCCTATGCTTTTCGCCCGACGAGCGCCTGCTTTATGTCGTCGAGACCGGGGCGCAGTTCGCCGAGCATCCGGTGCGGCATATCCGCGTGTTCGACGTACTGGACGACGGCGCGCGGCTCGGCGGCAGCCGGGTGTTCCACACGGTCTCACCGGGCAACGCGGACGGGGTTCGCTGCGACGAGGACGGGCGTCTGTGGAGCAGCGCCGGCGACGGGGTGCATTGCATCGCGCCGGACGGCACCTTGCTGGGCGTGATCAAGGTCCCGTTCACCGTGTCCAACCTGGAGTTCGGCGGGCGCAACCGGGCGCGGCTGTTCATCTGCGCCTCCCATACCCTCTATGCCATCTTCACCAACACGCGTGGCGCCGCGCGGCTGCCGACAGGAGCATAGGATGAGCCGACTTGCCCCAGCGCCGCTGCTGTTCGCCCTGGCCGGGGGCGCCGCGCTGGCCCTCGCGGCACCTCCGCGCCGACGCCCGGTGCGGACCGGCCGCGGCCGGCCGGCGTGCCGCGTGGTGGTGATCGGTGCCGGCTTCGGCGGCTTGGCCGCGGCGGGCCGCCTGGCCGGCCGACCCGGCATCGACCTCACGATGATCGACGCGCAGAACCATCACTTGTTCCAGCCGCTGCTGTATCAGGTCGCCACCGCCGCCCTGTCGCCGGCCGACATCGCCTCCCCCGTGCGCGGCATCCTGCCGGCCGCGCCAGGGGTGCGCGTGCTGATGGCGCGCGTGACCGGCATCGACACCGCCAACCGCCGGGTGCTGAGCACCGAGGCGGACGTGCCGTATGACGAGCTGATCATCGCCACCGGGTCGCGCCCCAGCTATTTCGGCCACGCCGACTGGGCCGAGACGGCGCCGGGGCTGAAGACGCTGGAAGACGCGCTCGGTCTCCGCCGCCGCATCCTCGAGGTGTTCGAGCATGCCTCCGTCAGCCACGCCGACGAGCACGACCGCCTGCTGACCTTCGTGCTGATCGGCGGCGGCCCGACGGGGGTGGAGATGGCCGGGTCGATCGCCGAGCTGTCGCGCGACATGCTGGCGCGCGACTTCGCCCTGCCGCGGCGCCGTGCCCGGATAGTCTTGGTCGAGGCCGGACCGCGCATCCTGTCCGCGTTCACGCCCGACCTGTCCGACTACGCCGCCCGCATGCTCCGCGGCCTCGGCGTCGAGATCATGACGAACACCAGCGTGACCGGGATCGCGCCGGACCGGGTGCAGCTCGGCGATCATTCGATCGCGGCGGCGAGCGTGATCTGGACCGCCGGCACCGAGGCGACGCCGGTGGCCGAATGGCTGGGCGTGACGCCCGGGCATGGCGGGCGGGTGGCGGTGGAACCCGACCTCAGCGTTCCCGGCCATCCGGAGGTCACGGTGATCGGCGACGCCGCCCTGGCCACCGACCCGGACGGGCAGCCATACCCGGGCCTGGCGCCGGTCGCCAAGCAGCAGGGCGAGTTCGTCGGCGAGGCCATCCTGCGCCGGCAGCGCGGCCGCCGACCGCCCCGCCCACGATTCCGGTATCGCGATTACGGCACGCTGGCGACCATCGGCCGCTCGAAGGCGGTGGCGGAGTTCGGGCCGCTGCACATCAAGGGCTTCGTCGCATGGATCACCTGGGCGGTGGCGCATATCTTCTTCCTGATCGGCTTTCGCAGCCGGGTGATGGTCAGCGCGCAATGGTTGTTCGCCTACGTCACGCATCAGCGCGCCGGGCGCTTGATCATTCGGCGGGAAACCACGTCGTGACGGACCTGCCCCGGCCCGCCGGGCCCGCCGCCAATCATCGCCTCGAAAGGGCCACCGCATGATCGATGACACCGCTTCCGGCGCGAAGGCCCCCAATGGTCCCGCCCGGCCCGACGCGTCGCGGCTGCCGCGCGCGCCGTATCAGCCGGTGCTGACCGGGCAGCCGGCGCTTGTCACCGGCGCCAACTCCGGCATCGGCAAGGCCGTCGCACTCGGCCTGGCCCAGGCGGGCGCCGACGTCGCCGTCAACTACGTGACCCACCCCGAGGCCGCCGAGGAGGTCGCGCATGCGATCACCGGCATGGGCCGGCGCGCCGTCGTCATCAAGGCCGACGTCAGCAAAGAAGACGAGGTCGAGGCGATGTTCCGGCAGGCCATCGCCGAGTTCGGCACGCTGCACATCGCCGTCAGCAACGCCGGGCTGCAGCGCGACGCGGCGTTCGACGAGATGACGCTGGAGCAATGGAACACCGTCATCGGCGTCAATCTGACCGGCCAATTCCTGTGCACCCGCGCCGCCACCCGCGAGTTCAAGCGCCGGGGCGTGGCGCCCGCGGTGTCGCAGGCGGCGGGAAAGATCATCTGCATGAGCTCGGTGCACCAGCAGATCCCCTGGGCCGGGCATGCCAACTACGCTGCGTCCAAAGGCGGCATCATGATGCTGATGAAAAGCATCGCCCAGGAGCTGGCGCCGCACTTCATCCGGGTCAACGCGATCGCCCCCGGCGCTATCCGCACCCCGATTAACACCGCGGCCTGGGATACGCCGCAGGCCTATGCCGACCTGATGACACTGGTGCCTTACAAGCGCATCGGCGAGCCGGACGACATCGCCCAAGCGGCGGTTTGGCTTGCGTCCGATGCGTCCGACTACGTCACCGGCACGACCTTGTTCGTCGACGGCGGCATGACGCTCTATCCGGGCTTTGCCACCGGCGGCTGAGCGGGAAGGCGCTTCGCCGCTTCACGACGCCCAGTTGGAGCGGAAGTCGTTGTGCAGCGTCAGGCCGCCGCACGCGTAAAGCGTCTGGCCGGTCATGTACGACGCTTCGTCGCTGGCGAGGAAGGCGAAGATCGGCGCCAACTCGGCGGCTTCGGCTGCCCGGCCCATCGGGATATGCGCCTCGATCGACCGCCGCCGCAGCGGATCCTCGGTCCAGGCGCGGTTCATGTCGGTTGCGGTGGCGCCCGGCGCCACCGCGTTGATCCGGATGCCGCGGTCGGCGAACTCGAGCGCCAAGGTGCGGGTGAGGTTGCCGAGGCCACCCTTCGACATCGAATAAGCGAGGAAGCCGGGCTTCGGGATCAGCTCGTGCACGCTGGACGTGTTGATGATCACGCCCCCGCCCGGCCGTGACAGGAAGTGCTGGATGGCGCCCCGAGCGCATCGCGCGGCGCCGAGCAGGTTGACCGCCAAGATCCGCTCCAGCACCGCGTCATCGAACCCGTCGCCTGGCGTTTCCTTCTGGATGCCGGCGTTGTTGACCAGGATGTCGAGCCGGCCGAACGCGGCCGCGACACGCTGCAGCAAGGCCGGGCAGTCCGGCCCGTTGCCGATATCGGCCTCCTCGACCCGGTGCGGCGGGTCGCCATGCCCGGCCGCGGCAGACGCCGCTCTCAGCGCCGACAAGGCACCGGCCGCTTCCGCGGCGTCGCCGGCATGGTTGATCGCCACCGTCGCCCCTTCGGCCGCAAACCGCTCCGCCACCGCCCGCCCGATGCCGCGCGACGCGCCGGTCACGAGGGCGAAGCGGCCCGCCAAGCGCGGCGTAATCATGCCGTGCCCCCAGCGAGCCCGTCGGCGGTAACATGGATCGGTCGCATCGGCATCTCCCGCAGCGGACGGAAGACAAAACCATGCCGGCGGCCACGGTTCCAGCGCCACCGGCCGGCGGCGAGCGCCGGGGGGCGCAACCTTGCTCGTCCAGCAACGACGGTCCATCCTCTTTGACACACGGCATGGCGGCATCGAACCGCCAGCCGTTTCGACCGACCGGCTCCGGGGGGAACGCTCATGTCTCGCATCGAACGTCACGCATTGCTGTGGGCGACCATGCTCGCCGGGTTGTTGTCGGCCGCGCCGGCCGCCCGGGCGCAACCGGCGGTCGAGATCGGCGCCACCGATATCGGCGGGGTGGTCAAAAGCGCGCAAGGACCCGAGGCGGGCGTTTGGGTGATCGCCGAGACCACCGACCTGCCGACCAAGTTCGCCAAGATCGTGGTGACCGACGACGCCGGCCGCTATGTCATCCCCGGCCTGCCGAAGGCGCGCTACAAGGTGTGGGTGCGGGGCTATGGCCTGGTCAACTCGGGACGGGTCGATGGCGAGCCAGGCAAGCCACTCGACCTCACCGCGGCCGTCGCACCCAACGCCGCCGCCGCCGCCAAGTACTATCCGGGCATGTATTGGTATTCGATGCTGCACATCCCCGCCGCCGACCAGTTCCCCGGGACCGGCGACAAGGGCAATGGCATTCCTGCGTTCCTGAAGACGCAGGGTGCCTGGATCGATACGGTCAAGAACTCGTGCCAGTCGTGCCACGCGCTCGGCAGCGAGAACGTCCGCTCGCCGCGCGTCAAGGAGCTCGGCGAGTTCGCCAACTCCACCGACATGTGGACGCGGCGGATCCAGTCGGGCCAGGCGATGACCGGGATGGCGGTGTCGATCGCCCGGCTGGGGCCGGACAAGGGATTGTCGCTGTATGCCGACTGGACCGACCGCATCGCCGCCGGCGAGCTGCCGGCCGCCAAGCCGCAGCGCCCAGCCGGGCTCGAGCGCAACATGGTCGCGACCGTGTGGGATTGGGCGGAGCCCACGACCTACATGCACGACGCGATCTCGACCGATAAGCGCCACCCGACGGTCAACGCGAACGGGCTGATCTATGGCTCGCCCGAGGAATCGACCGACAACGTGCCCGTGCTCGACCCGGTCGCCAACAAGACCTGGACGATCCCGCACCCTTACGCGCCGGGCACGCCGACCACCAAGGACGACCCGATGGGCCCGTCGGTGTTCTGGGGCGAGGAGCCGATCTGGGACAGCCACACCAGCAACCACAACCTGATCTTCGACGAGACCGGGCGCCTGTGGTTCGCGGCCAAGGTGCGTCCCGCCGACAACCCGGCCTACTGCAAGAAGGGCTCGGACCTGCAATCGGCGAAACTGGTGCCGATCGACACCTCGGTGCGGCATCTCTCGACGTTCGATCCGAAGACCCAGAAATTCACCTTGATCGACACCTGCTTCACCACGCAGCACCTTTATTTCGGCCACGACCGGGACAACACGCTGTGGACCAGCGCCGGCGGCGCCGGCGCGCCGGCGGTGGGCTGGCTGAACACGCGCAAGTTCCTCGAGACCGGCGACGCCAAAGCCTCGCAAGGCTGGGCGCCGTTGATCGTCGACGTGCCCGGCTGGGGCAAGCGCGGCGAGTATGTCGAGGCGAACCAGCCGGTCGACCCCAACAAGCAGAAGCGGGTCATCGCCGGCTGGTATGGCGTGCAAGCGAGCCCGATCGACGACACCGTCTGGGGCCAGTCGATGGACGTCGGTTTCTCCCGCCTCGACCAACCCGGCTACATCATCCATTTCATCCCCGGCGCCGATCCCACCAACACCGCGCTGGCCGAGATCTTCCAGCCGCCCGAAGGCACGTTCGGGCCGCGCGGCATGGACCTCGACAGCAAGGGGGTTGCCTGGACGGCACTGTCGAGCGGGCAGCTCGCCAGCTTTGACCGCTCGAAATGCCGGGCGCCGCTCACCGGGCCCGACGCCGCGACCGGCAAGCAATGCGCCGAGGGCTGGACGCTGTATCGCTTCCCGGGCCCGCAATTCGCGGGCGTGGACGAGCGCGGCAGCGCCAACCACGCCTATTATGTTTGGGTCGACCGCTACAACACGTTCGGCTTGGGCGAAGACGTGCCGATGGCGATGACCAACGGCGGCGAAGCCATCACCGCCTTGGTCGACGGCAAGATGCTGCAATTCCACGTGCCCTATCCCGCCGGCATGTTCACCAAGAACGTCGATGGCCGCATCGACGACGCGGGCGCCGGCTGGAAAGGCCGCGGGCTGTGGACCACGTCCGGCACGCGGGCGATGTTCCACAACGAGACTGGCAAGGGCGAGCGGCCGCGGGTCTACCACATCCAGCTCCGCCCCGACCCGTTGGCGCACTGAACCGGGCGGGGCAGGAGTCCGCTGGAACTCAAGCGGAGGCGCTGCTCGGTTGTTCGATCTCGACCGGGTTCGGTATCGTTCGGCGCAGAAGCCGGGCGCTCGCCTCGGTGGTGGTGAGAAAGCGGCGAACCTCCGTGCCCGGCATCGGCCGGCCCAGCAGGAAGCCCTGGATCTCACCGACGCCCTTTCTGCGTAGCGCCTGCAGTTGGGCCTCCGTCTCGACGCCCTCGGCTGTGACCGACAAGTTCAGGCGACCGCTCAAGGTCAGCACGGCGTCGAGGATGGCGGCCGATCGGTCGTCGCCCTCTTGCGCTTGGACGAACGACTTGTCGATCTTGACCCGGTCGAACGGGAAGCGCCGCAGGTAGTTCAGGCTCGAATAGCCGGTGCCGAAATCATCCAAGGCGATCCGCACGCCCAACTGCCGCAACTCCCCCAGGATCTGCAGGGCCTGCGTCTCGTCATGGATCAGCACGCCCTCGGTCACCTCCAACTCCAGCAGGTCGGCGGAGAGCCCGCTTTGCGTCAGCGTATCGACCACCAGCGTCATCAGCCCGGCATCGCGGAACTGGATCGGCGATAGGTTGACCGCGACCCGGCACGGACGAGGCAGGCAGGCGGCCAGGGTGCACGCCTGCTTGAGCACTTGCTTGCCGATGGTGGTGATCAAGCCGCATTCCTCGGCCACCGGGATGAACGACGCTGGCGAGATGTAGCCGCGCTCGGCGTGGTGCCAGCGCGCCAGCGCTTCGAAGCCGGTCACGGCCAAGGTGCGCGGATCGAACTGCGGCTGGTAATGGACCGTGATGCCATCGCGCTCGAGGCTGGTGCGCAATTCGCTTTCGAGCCAACGATGCTCGGACAGGCGCTCCAGCATCGAGGCGTGAAAGCGCCGCGACGTGCCCCGGCCGGCCGCTTTGGCTTCATAGAGGGCCGTGTCGGCGTTGCGCAGCAAGGTCCGCTGGGACGTCCCATCGGCCGGGAAGATGGCCAGGCCGGCGCTCGCGCCCAGGTTGACGGAGTGACCCTCGATGCGCGCCGGGACCGCGAGGACACCGACCAGCTGTTGCATGACCAGCTCGAACGCCTCGTCGCTTGCCAGCCCGTCGACCAGCACGATGAACTCGTCGCCGCCGATGCGCGCGACCGTGTCGGCCGGGCGGACCGACCGGGTCAGCTGGGACGCGGCCTCGACCAGCAGCATGTCGCCGAATTCGTGGCCGTACTCATCGTTGACCGTCTTGAAGTTGTCGAGGTCGAGCGCGATCAGCGCAAACCGCTCGCCGGACGCCTGTGCCCGCCGCAGCAACTCCTGCACCCGCTTATCCAGCAGGACGCGATTGGCGAGGCCGGTCAGACGGTCGTGATGTGCAAGCTCCGACATCTGCGCCTCGTGCTTGGACCGTTCCGTGACATCGGAATACGTCAGCACCAAGCCGCCTTGCGCCGTCGGACGCGCTTGCGCTTCGATCAGCTTGTCGCCCCGGGCCAGCACACGCAGCTCCCCCGGGAGCTGTCCTGATGTCGGACCCAAATGCTCGGCGGACCGCTCGGCCGAACCGTCCAAGATATCCGCCGGCAGCCCGAGAAGTTCGACGGCACGCTGATTCGCCACCCGGATGCGGCTCCGGTCATCGAGCATAACGATGCCCTGGCTCACACTGCCGAGCGTGAGCTCCAGGTCGCGCTGGAACGATGCCGACTTGCGGCGCTGCATTACCCAGAACAGGCCCAGCAAGCCGGTGACGCAGGTGACGAGCAGGCCGATCGCCAGCGTCCGGCTGCGGGTGGCCGCATAGCCGGCGAGGGCAGCCGTATGGTCCGTGCCGACCAGGACCATCAGCGGGTAATCATCGAGGCGCTTGAAACCCAGATTGTAGGACCGGCCTTCGCTCATGATGCTCAGCGCCCCGTGCGGTCGGGCGGAGTCGAAGATCGGCGCGAACACGGGGTCGGTGCGCAGGTTCGACCCGACGCTGCCCTCCGACCTGGGCCCCCGGGCGCGGACGATCCCCTCCGTGCCGACCAACGTGATAAACCCGTTCAGGTCGTTTTCCTCGTAGAAGCGCGCAAGCTCCTCGCAGCCGACCGACACCACGCCCACCCCGGCGAAACTACCGTCGGCCCGCAGCAATTTGCGGCTGAACTGGATCGTCTGCTTTCCGGTCACCCGCCCGGTTACGGGATTGCTGATGAACAAGTCGTCCCGACCGGGATCGAGCTGGGCCCGGTAATGCTCCCGGTCCGACAGGTCCACTTGCATCACCGCTCCCGGAACGGTGGAGCCGGTCAGCCGGCCGCCAGGACTGATCAGGCCGACGTGCACTCGCATCCGGTCCTCGGGCGTGCGTCGGCGCGACCACAACTCCACGTCGAAACCATCGGGATGGTCCGCATAGCTCGATCGCAGCGCAAGCAGCTGCTGGTCCACGCTGGCCACGAGACGTCGAGCGTTGTCGGCGTAGGCAAAGGCAAGGTTGGCGTTGTTCTGCAGCGCTTCCCGCTCGGCCGAGCGGTACTCACGGGCGAGGGCCGCGTACAGGGCCAGCCAAATCAATGCGATGAACACCACCACGGCGGCGATCTCCGGCCGTGCGGCCGACCTCGCTCGAACGGAATGGCCGCGCCTCGGGCGTAACCCACTCGCCCTCGCCTCGTCGTGCATGCCTCGAACCACTGGTGATGAGACGCCCATGCTGCCGCATATCGGTGAAGAAACGGTGAAGGGCGGCCCATCGACGCCGGCGCTGCCGCAAGAGCGGAACCTTGACCGCGTCCCTGGCCGGGGTGCTACGATCCGCACGGGGAACGCGGTCACTCCGAGAGGGAGAGCCGATATGACATCCGCTTCTGTCCGGTGCCGTCGGTGAGGCGGCGCACGTTCCTCGGCGCCGCGTCCGCCGGCATTGCGCTGCCGTCGCTGCTGCGGGCCGCCAGTACGACCACGCTGAAGTTCATTCCGCAGATCGACCTTGCCTTCCTCGATCCGCATTGGACGACGGCCAACGTGACGCGCGGCCACGCTTACATGGTGTTCGACACGCTCTACGGGCAGGACGGGACCTTCACCTCCTCGCCGCAGATGCTGGCCGGGCACCAAGTCGAGAACGACGGCAAGCTGTGGACGCTGACGTTGCGCGACGGCTTGGTCTGGCATGATGGCGAGCGGGTGCTGGCGCGCGATTGCGTCGCCAGCATCAAGCGCTGGGCGGCGCGTGACGCGTTCGGCGGTGCGCTGATGGCCGCGACCGACGCATTGACGGCGGCGGACGACAAGACCATCCGCTTCGTGCTGAAGCGGCCATTCCCGCTACTGCCCCAGGCGCTCGGCAAGCCGACCACGCCGAACCCGGTGATGATGCCGGAGCGGCTGGCCAACACCGACCCGTTCAAGCAGATCACCGAGATGGTCGGCAGCGGCCCGTTCCGCTTTGTCGCCGACGAGCGGGTGCCGGGCGCCCGCAACGTCTACCAGCGCTTCGATAGGTATGTGCCGCGGCAGGGCGGAACGCCCGACTGGACCGCCGGGCCCAAGGTCGCGCATTTCGACCGCGTCGAATGGACCACTATGCCGGACGCTGGCACGAAGGTCGGCGCCATGCAGTCGGGCGAGCAGGATTGGTGGGAGAACCCGACCGCCGACCTGCTACCGTTGCTGGCCCGGCAGCGCAACGTCAAGGTCGTTACCACCAACCCGACCGGCAACGTCAACATGATGCGGCCGAACCACCTGCAGCCGCCGTTCGACAACCCGAAGATCCTGCAAGCGCTGCTTTACGCGGTCGACCAGCAGGCCTGCATGGAAGCAATCGTCGGCACCGACTCGTCCATGTATCACACGCCGCACGGCGTGTTCTGTCCCAAGACGCCGATGGCGAGCGACGCCGGGCTGGCGCCGCTGCAGGGTCCGCGCAATTACGCGAAAGCCAAGGAACTGCTGAAGGCCGCCGGTTACGCGGGCGAGAAGGTGACGATGCTGATCGCCACCGACTACACGCAGTTCAAGGCGATCGGCGACGTGATGGCCGACAGCATGGGCCAGGCGGGGATGAACGTGGACTACGTCGCGACCGACTGGGGCACCATGCTGCAGCGGCGCAACAACAAGGGGCCGATCAGCCAAGGCGGCTGGAGCTGCTTCTTTACCGGCTGGGAGGGCGAGGACCACCTCAACCCGTCCAACCACTACGCCATGCGCGGCAACGGCAACGACCCGGCCGCCTGGCCCGGCTGGTGCGTCAGCCCGAAGCTCGAAGCGCTGCGCGATGCCTGGTTCGAGGCGCCCGACATTGCCGCGCAGCAGACGATTTGCACCGACCTGCAGCGCCAGGCGATGCTCGACCTGCCGAGCATCCCGCTCGGCCAGTTCCAGTCGCCGACGGCGTTCAACACGCGCATCACGTGCGTGCTGAACGGGTTCGCCACCTTCTGGAACGTCCGCCCGGCCTGAGCCATGCGCGTTGCGTTCGCCTGCGACCCCGCGCTGTTCGACCGTCTGCCGCGCCCGCACGCCGCCGCCGCGGCACTGCCGGACTGGCTGCGCACCATGCCGCGCACCGCAGCGTCGGACCTGCATGCCGAGCCGGTCCGCACCGTCAAGCAATGCCCGCCATTCGTGGACGCCATGGGGCATGGCTTCGTCATCCCGCTGCCCTGCGACGTGGTAGCCCGCGACGGCACATTGTCGTGGGATTGGACGCTGCCCGAGCTCGCCGCCGGCCATCACCCGCGCGCGCCCATCAGCTTCCATGCCCCAGCCCAGGTCAGCGGCACGCCGTTCCACGGTGACGACCAGGTCATCGTGAAGTTCAACAGCTTCTGGACGGTGACGCTCGAACCTGGCTGGTCGTTGTTCGTCACGCACCCGGTCAACCGCGCCGACTTGCCGTTCCGGCTGCTGAGCGGCCTCGTCGACGCCGACCGCTACAACGCCGTCGGCTTGCTGTTTCCGGCCGTCTGGATCGACCCGGACTTCACCGGCACGCTGCCGCGGGGCACCCCGGTCGCGCAATGCTTTCCGGTGCCGCGGGTCCCGCTCGACCTGGTGCACGCCCCGTTCGGCGCGGACGACGCGCGCAATTACGACGCGCTCGCCGGGCGCCTGCTGGGCGGCCCCGGAGTGTACCGCCGCGACTACCGCTCAGGCCCGGGCGGCAAGCTCCCGTTGCAGGGCCGATGGCCGGAGCCAGAGCCGCCCGACGGCGGGTGAGACGAGGGCTTGGGCGATGCGGCCGAAGCTGGCCGGGCGCAGGCGCCACGCCCGGGCGTAGGCGTCGAGCGCCCCCTCGAGATCGCCGGCCTCCTGGCGGGCCACGCCGAGGTTGAACGCCGCCTCGTGGAAGTCCGGCCGGGTGGCCAGGGCGGCGGCGAAAGCGTGCACGGCGGCGGCCGGGTCGCCGAGGTCCTGGCACGACAAACCGAGCGCGAACCATGCCTCCGCCATCGAGGCGTCGCGGGTCGCCGCGCGTTGCAGCGCCGCCCGCGCGGCCGGGCGATCATCGAGTTGACGCAGCACCCGGCCCAGCCGGAACGCCGCGGCAGCGGTCGGCGTCGCGGACTCGGCGGCGGCGTAGCCGTGGGCCGCCCGCCGCCACGCGACCGTCGCAGCTGCCGGATGTTTCGCAGCAAGCGTCTCCCCCAACTCCTCCCAGCCCGGCGCGAACCCGGGAAACTGCTCCAGGGTGGCGAGCATCGTCATGGCCTCGGGGTCCTGCCGCCGCAGCAAGGCAACGCAAAGACGGAACGCCGGCCCCGGCGCATGGGGCGCGGCCGCCCGGGCGGCGCGGGCGGCCGACAAAGCCTCTTCTGCCTCCGTCATTCGCCCGCCGACGCCGGTTGCCGTTCGGGTGTCGCGACAGCCGCCGCCTTTGGTGCACTCGGGGTGGGTGTTCCCGGGCCGGCGACGGCCGCATCGGCAGGCGCGTGGGCCAGGAAGTCCACCGCGGCCCGGCTCGGCATCCAAAAATAGCCGCCGCCGACCACGCTGACGAAGTCCGGCAGGTTCTTGAGGCAGACCGGACCGTGCCGGGTCGGGATGGTGAAGGAGCGCGGCGCACCACCGTCGCGACGGCCGAGCAGCGGGTCGGTCTCGTCGCGCAGGCCGTCGAAGTCGGCGTTCTGCATCCAGGCCTGCTGCACCAGCTCGAATTGCCGCTCGATATCGGCATTGAGGCACATGAACAGCATGCCCTGCGGCGTGCCGTCCGGCCGGTCCACGTAGGGGCGGCCGACACGCAGGATCCGGCGCCGGTTGGTGATCCGGATCGCGTCATCGAGGTCAGGATGCAGCACGTCACGTGGATTGGCGCGGCGGATGTGTGCGCCGCGCGGACAGCCGAGCCCATCCGGGTCTTCGGCGGCGAACCGGAAGTCGTTGTCGGGCGCCTGTCCGGGCCGGTGCGGATGGCGCACCAGCGACGAGCCGTCGGGCCAGCGGCCGAGCAGCTTGGCGCCGATATACTCGGGGCTCTGCTGCAAACGTTCGGCCTGCTCGGCGGTGTAGCGCTTGAAGCCGTCGACATCCTGCCGCAACTGGCGGACGACCAGGAACGAGCTATCGCGGCCGAGCTGGGCGCGGCCATTGCCGGCGAACGGCAGCCGGTGCGGTGGCCTGGCCGGGTCGACGTGAACGGTCGGCATCGGCGGCTCATAGCCGCTGCTGTCGGGGTGGCCGAGCACGAACTCGCCGGGGGCGACGACGTGGCCGGGCGGGGCGTGCCGCTCGAAGGCCGGGGTGCCGGGGATCACCGGTTGCGACAGGCCATCACGGAAGCCGAACGGCTCGGCGTCGCCGCGGTCGCGCGTCTGCAGGTCGATGCGGGCCAGCACGCTGACCTGGCCGGCGCCGGTGACGCGCTCGATCACGCCGGCCAACGCGTCGGCCGGTTCCGTCCCGCAGCCGGCGTCGCCGGGCCGGGATCGGTGCGTGTCGTGATGGGCGTAGGCCAGCAGCACCGCGTCGGCCGGGGTGTCGGGTCCACCCCAGTCCCAGTCCGCCGGCGTGTCGCCGAGCACCCGGGCGCGGGCTGCCGAGGCCATGCCGTTGACGAACGCGGTCGGGAAGGTCGCCAGATCGGCCTCGTTCAGCCCGAGCCGACGCAGGCCGCTTGCCGAAAGCGCCAGCACCAGCGCCGGACGGCCATGGTCATGATCGAACCGTCCGTAGGCCAGATCGGACGCGATCCCGGCCAGCCAGGCCCGGCACAACTCCGCATGGCCGCTGAACTGCAGCACCAGGCAAGCGGCCCGCTGAAGCTTCGTCAGCGCACCGTAGGCGAGCGTCGGGATCTCGTCGGAGTCGGGCGGCAGCGCTGCCCGGCTGGATGGCGACGGGGCGCCGAACAGCGACAGCCAGGACTGGGCCTCGGCCTCCGTCTCGGCGCTGGCGAAGCCCTGGCGGATGCGGGCATTGGCGCGGATGCGTCCGAGCGGCAGCCCATCTGACGCGGCGTAGCGGAAGTCGATCGGCCGCTGCTGCCGGTGGAACCAGCGGGTGACCCGATCGCCGTCCGCGGCGCCCTCCTTGAACAGCAAACGGGTGCGGGGGAAGCCGCGCGTGTTGGTCCAGATCGCGGTCGGCCCGTACGGGATCAGGTCGACGAAGTCCTGCATGTAGCTCAGCCAGGACCCGTCGTAATGCGCCGCGAAGATCAGCAGGTCGGTGCCGGGCAGCACCAGCCAGCGCCCGGAGTGAAGGGTGCCCACGGCGCCTCCCACGCCGAGGAAGCCGGGGCGCCCGCGCCCAGCGAGGCGAAACTGCGTCAGCCGGAACACGCCGCGCAGGGCGAGCCGGCGAAACCAGCCCTCCTTGAGCCGCGACACCGTGACGAGCAGGTTGATCGGACCCCGGTTCTCGTTCGCCATGATCCGCTCGACCGTGGCGGCGCAGGGCGGCATGTCGTCGGGGATGTCGGCCGCCTCCGCCGCGACCAGCGTGCGAAACAGAAAGGCGCCGAGCGCCCCGAGCGCCAAGACCGTCACCGCCAGCGCCGTCCAGACCGGCGCGGCGCTGCCGAGGGCCCGCGCGACCAGCCAACTGCACAGCGGAATCGCCAGCAGCGGCCACAGCAGCGGCCCGAACGAGGCAGCGTAGATCTTGAACCAGATCCAGGCCGTGGCCGGCGTGACGTCGTGCAGGAAGGGCGTGTCGACCGCCTGGAACGCCCACTTGAAGTGACCCTCGGCCCAGATAGCGGTGCGGATCCGGCGCAGCTTCTCGAGCGCGCTGTCGGGGCCATGCAGCAGGCCGGTCCCGATGATGTGCCGGGTGAGCGCCTCCTCGCGCTGGATGCGGCCGACGCTCATCCCGGGGATGCCGGTGAACGGCATGCCGACCACCCGGTCGCGGCGCAGCGCCGCCGTCCAGTTGGTGCCGAAATCGACCACGTGGGAGGCGAGCAGCCCGGCCAGGTCGGACGGTTTGTAGCGGGCCACCCGCGCCGTGCGCAGAACAAGGTCCAAGGCGTCGTGCAGGCTGGCGGCGAGCTTCGGCAGCACGATCGCGGCCGGGGCGTCGGCGGTCAGCTCGAGCAGCAGGAACCCGTGCGGCAGGTGCGGCTCGGCGATCACGGTCATGCTCATGAAATGCACGAGATGCAGCGAGCCGATCTGCCCGCCGACGTCGAGGCCGCGCAGCACGCCGCGCACCGCCGCCTCGGTTCCGGGCGCGATCGGCACCACGACCGAGATGAAGCAGGGCGTCATCCGAGCCGCACCGGGAAATGCTCGGGCACGGTGCCGAAGTAGCTGACGGCGGCGCGGTCCGCACCCGTCTGCGACACGCCGCGGCACAGCAGCGGCTTCAGCGCGTGCGTGAGCTGGGCGCGGCCGATCGCGAAGCCGACGCAGAGATGGCGGCCGAAGCCGAAGCCGAGCGTGTCGGCCGCCGGCCGGTCCGGATCGAAATCGCGCGGCGCCCGCACCCGGCTTCCGTCGAGCATGGCCGAATGGGTCAGCGACAGCACCGTGTCGCCGACCCGGGCGCGCACGCTGCGCCAACTGCCGGCCCCGATCACGGTGTCCTTGTGGCAGGCCCGGAACAACCCCAGCAGCCCCGGGTTGAGCCGCAGCGCCTCGACGGTGCAGCGCCCCAGCGCGGTGTCGTCGCCGGCCACCGCCGCCGCCCGGGCCAGCCGCATCGCTTCGGGCCGCTGCAGCAGCAAGCGCAGCACGTTGATCGACGCGGCCGCAGGCACCGCGACCAACGCCATCATCAGCACCGTCAGCATCGATTCGACCTCCGATTCGGTCATGCCGTCCGCAAGCAGCCGGCCGATCACGGTGTCCGAGTGGCCACCGCGCCAGGCGATCGAGCGCCGCAGCGTGTGCGAGATGCGGGCCGCGGCAGCGACGCCGAGCCGGCCGGTCGCGGTGTCGATCCGGTCCGGGCCGAACGCGTAGGCCACCAGCGACAGGCAGCACAGCGCCAGCTCGTGCAGCTCGCTGTCGGCTGCGCGCAGGCCGAAATAATCCCGCGCCAGGTATGCCGATGCGCGCAGGAACAGCGGCCCGGCATCGATCGTGCCCGTCTGCGCCACCTGCGGCGCCACGAACCCGCCCACGACGGCGGCCACGCGGCCGACGTCGTCCAGCCGGATCGCCCGCGCGACCGTTCTCATGGTTGCATCGGTACACGCCGGGCTCGTCGCTGCGCAGGCCCAGCACGGGCGGCGGAAAGGCAATGCCGGCCGCCTCCTGCAGTTGGCCGATGCGCATTCCCGACCGCGAATGGAACGCCTCGCAATTGTCGAGCACGGCCTCGACGTCGTCCCGCCGCGACACGATCACGGTGCGGCCGATCCGCACGCTGCGCATGGCCGTGCGCAGCAGCGGGTAGGCCAGCGGCAAGCGGTCGAACAGCCACTCCTGCAACCGCCGGCGCAGCCCGGCGGAGCGCATCTCGGACGGGTCGAACGCCGGCGTGCCGGCCGCGGCCGGGGCGGCGAGTGTCAACGAGCCGTCCATCACGCCGCCACCGCCAGCTCGGCCAGCAAACGGCGCCCGGCGAGCACGTCCAGAACGGCCGGATCGGGATCCACGGACGCCAGCGCCTCGCGCAGCAGCGCGCCGGCCTCGCCGGTGCGGCCGCGCCGCGCGAGGAGGCGGGCCTGCACGATCGACGCCCGCAGGCCGAACAAGTGCTGGCCGCGCTTTCGCGCCAGGCCGATCGCCGCCTCGAGCTCCGCTTCGGCGGCGTCGTGGCGCGACAAGGCGATCAACGCCTCGGCACAGGTGCGGTGGTGCTCGACATCGTCCCAGTGCTCGACGGTTTCGGCACGCAAGCGCTTGGCCGCGTCCAGGCCGTCGAGGGCTTGGCCGGCCCGGCCGAGCTTGATCAGCATTTCCGCCTCCATGCGCAACGCGTTGGCGCCGTTCACCTGGGTTCCAGCGGCGACATGGCGGCTGCGGCCGCGCCGCGAGCAGGTCAGCCCTTCTTCGGCATGGCCGGTCGCCGCCAGCAGCCACCCCTTGGTGATCAGCCCGAACGCCTCGAAATGCTCGATCCCGGCTGCAGCGACGTTGAACTCCTCCAGCAGCGGCGCCGCCGCGTCCGGCCCATACAATGTCAGCTCGGCATAGATCCTGGTGTGCAAGGTCAGCGACAGCGAGAATGGCTGCCGCAGCTCGTAGGCGTCCGCGGTCGCGGCGGCGAACAACTGCCGGGCCTCGATGAACGCGCCGCGCATGGTCGCTTCCCAGCCGAGGAAGGTGCGGCTGATCACCAGCGGGTCGCCGATCGCCGGGCGGGCGTAATCGGCCCGCCGCGCCGGCTCGTAGCACAGCGCGACATGCTCCAGCAGCTGCTTGCCGCCCTGCATGTCGCCCCGCACCACCCGGGTCAGGCCTAGGCTGTAGTAGCCCATCACCAGCCAGACGTTGTCGTTGCGGGCATGGGCACGCTGCATCAGCTCGCTCGATTGCACCTCCGCCCGGGCCAGTTGGCCGGCAAAGAACGCCTGGGTCCAGCCGGTGAACAGCACGGTCAGCAGCTGCGGCGGGTCGCCGAGCCGGTCGCACAACACCCGGGCGCGGGCGAAGGCGTCGCGGGTGGTCGGCGCCGCATGGCCGTCGATCACGCCCAGCACCCGGCCATACACCAGCAGCACCTCGAGCATGGTCGCTTGCCGTTCGGCGCTGTCGGGCAGCGGCTCGAGCAGCGCAAGTGCGCGCCGCAGCTGCGTCACCGCCTCCGTCATCGCCGACCGCTGCAGCGACTGCACTCCGGCCTGCAGCCACCATGCCGCCGCCTGGCGATCCAGTGCGGCGGCCGCATAGTGTTGCGCGACCTGCTGCGGATTGGCGGCAGCGCTGGCCGCGAAATCGCGCTCCAGCGTCTCGGCGATGCGCTGGTGCAGCGCACGCCGGCGCCGGCGCACGATTGTGCCATAGGTGACGTCGCGGATCAGCGCGTGGCGGAACCCGTACGCGCCGCGGCCGCCAGACTCGTCCGGCCGCACCAGGCCGGACGCCATCAGCTTGCGCAGCAGCTGCGCCAGCTCGGCCGGCGGCTCGTCGCAAACGGCCCGCAGCAGCGCCAGGTCGAACACCCGGCCGATCGCGGCGGCGACCTCGGCGACGCTGCGCGCCCGGCCGAGCCGGTCGATCCGCGCCAGCAGCGAGGCATGGATCGACGCCGGCACGTCGCGGTCGGCGCCGCCGGACTCCAGCACGGAGCGGGTGACCTCCTCGATGAACAGCGGCACGCCGTCGCAGCGTGCGACGATGTCGGCCACCACGTCCTCGGGCAGATGTGCGGGGCCGGACGCCATCCGGATCAGGCGCTCGCTGTCGCCGGGCGGCAGGGGGTCGAGCGGGATTCGGCTCGTGTCCGGCCCGTCGGCCCAGTCCGGCCGGAATTGCGGCCGCGCCGTGATCACCAGCAGGATCGGCCGGGCCGACGCCGCAGCGGCGATCCGCGCCAGCAGCAGCCGGGTGGTCGGGTCGCTCCAATGCGCATCTTCCACCAGCAGCAGCAACGGGCCGTCGGCAGCGGCGCGCAGCAGCATCGCCAGCAAGGCGGCCAGGATGCGGTCGCGCTGCCGCTCGGGCGACGCCTCGTGCAGCGGCCGGCCGCGTGCCGGCAGGTCGGGGGCGACGAGGGCGGCGACCAGGGCCGCATCGGCGTCCGGCCAATCGGCCAGCAACGAGGCGAGCTGCGCCGCGCGCACGGCAGGCGGATCGTCGGCGGCCAGCCCGGCGTCGCGGGCAAGCCGCTCGATCACCGGGTGCAGCGGCGCATCTTGCTGCATCGGCGCGCAGGAATAGCGGATGATGGCGGTCCCCGCGGGCACGATCGCCGTGACCAGCTCGTGCGCGAGGCGGGACTTGCCGATCCCCGGTTCGCCGATCAGCAGCACCGTCTGCCCGGCGCCATTGCGCGCCTGCTCCCAATGAGCGGCCAGGCTGGCCAGCTCCGCCGCGCGTCCCACCAGCGGCGACATGCCGGTGGCGCTCAGCCGGGCGTCGAACCGGTCGGTGGGCGAGATGCGGCGTAGCGGGCGCCAGAGCTGCATCGGCTCGGACCAGCCGCGCAGGGTGGTCTGGCCCAGATCCTCGAACTCGAACGCCGTGCGGGTGAGTTGCCACACCGCGTCGCTAACCTGCACGCAGCCCGGGCGGGCCGTCTGCTGCAGCCGGGCGCGAGGTTGGCGACGTCGCCCACCACGTCGTGGCCGCCGCCGTCGGCCGCGCCGAGCAGGTCGCCGATCACCACCACGCCGGCGGCAATGCCGATCCTGACCTGCAGCCGCGTGCCGAGCAGCGGCGGCAGCCGGGCGATGGTGTCGATGGTTTCCAGGGCCGCCTCGACGGCGCGTTCGCAATCGTGCTCGGCCGCCGCCGGATAGCCGAAATAGAACAATCCGCCATCTCCCATCGGCCGCTCGAAATAGCCGCCGAACCGCGCCATGGTCGCCGACAGGGTGCCGTGGAATTGGCGCATGGCGTCGGCCACGTCCTCCGGATCGCGCCCGGCGGCCATGCCGACCGAGTTGACCAGGTCGCAGAACAGGATCGTCACCAGCCGGCGCTCGGCCGAGAATTGCGGCGATCCGGCGTCGGCGCCCGCCGCTTGCACGAGACGGCTGCCGCAGTGGTGGCAAAACTTGGCGTTCGGCAGGGTGGCCGAATGACAGCTCGCGCAGCTGGGCGGCCGGACCGCCTGCGTGGCATCCAAAAGCCCGGCGTCGGCCGCGACAGATCCGGCCGGCACCCTCGCGTCGAAGCTCGGCGCCGCGGCCGACAATGGCCGGACGTCGTCAGGCGACTTGGTCGGCATGGCCCCCACCGGCGTTGCTTGGACGGATAGTTCGAGTTACGGAACGTGATCGCGGGGCGGAAACGAGTCAACGCTCGAGGCGAAGCTTCATTGTAAACCGGACGTGAGATACAGCCGAAACAATGCATTCGATTGGTCCAATCGGCGTCGAAGATGACGGTCTGGTCGGGAACTGTTTCCTTCACCTTAACTTCCCGGCAGCCGGTCCCGAGCCGTACGACTCGGGACCCCAATGGTCCGGTCCTCGTGGCAAGCCGCTTCACTCGCCGCGCCGGCTGCTGCCAGGACCGCACCGTCGGTTCAGCCGTGCGGCCAGGCGGTGCCGACCTCCAGGATGGCCGGCGCCTTCTTGCCCGCGAACTGCCGGTTCATGCGCGACGCTTGCGCCGCGGCGACCGTGCCGTTCTCAAAGCCGCGCGGCATCGAGTTGGCCGTCTGCACCGGCGCCTCGCTGCCGGAAACCGGCTCGAGCAGCGCGAGGCTCGACGGCTGGCCCCGGTTGCCGGTGAGGTCCGGATAGGCCGACGAGTGGGTTTCGGCGACGAAGGCGCGTCCGCTGCTCGTTGTGGCACCGGCCCGCATGGCGAACGGCTCGCCGTTCCCCTCGCCCTCGGCAAAGGCGCGGCCGGCGACCAGGCTGAACGCGATCGCGGCCACGGCGACAAGGTGTTTCGTGCTCATGGTATGATCCCCCGTGGACGCCGCCGCGCGTTCCCGGACCCTTTGCCCGGACGGCGCGGCGGCGGCCACGGCGGAGAAGTAGGACGTCGCCGGCACGCGGGCTGTGTGCCCGATCACATCGCGACGCACCTCGGCTCGGCCATCGTCTATGGGCCACACCGGTCAGAGATAGTCCGAACGCATTAAGCGACCGGCTTGAAGGTCGTTGGCATCCTCTGACAAAACCGGACTTGCCCGATCAGTCGAGATGTTCGTTCTTTCGGGGATGAGCAGAAGATTACTCGGTGCGCTTCAGTCCTTTCGGCCTGGCGGCGAAGTAAATCCGGCGCCACCAAGCCTATCTCCTGGCGTCGAGGTCGAGCCCATGCCAACAGAGCACATGACACCGCCCGAGGTTCGGGCCCTGCTTGAGCGCTGCCGCCAGGCGGCCGGGATGGAGCGGGACGCTCTCACGGTAAAAGCCGTTTCGGTGTTGGAGAAGGCGTGCGGCGGCGACCGTGACAAGCTGTTCCTGCTGTTCGGCGCCGCCCGGCAGGTAGCCGCCGCCGCTGGCACGCGGCGCATCTCGGGCCAGCACGTGGAACGCGCCATGCTGACGCTGGCGGACCATGCCCCGGCCACGACTTCGACTCTGACATCGACCCTGGCACCGGCCCCGGTGGCCACCGCGCCGGCGCCGGCCCGCGGCATCCTGTTCCCGACGCTGCATACGCCGGCACCTCAAGCCGTCCCCGCCGCGGCGGCCCAGGCGCCCGCACCTCGAGCGCCCGCTGTCCCACCTCTCGTCGCCAAGCCCGAAGCGGCCGCGCCGGCGCCAGCGGCTGCCCCGCCGCGCCCGGCCGTCGTTGCGGCCGCGCCGCGCCCGGCCGTCGTTGCGGCCGCGCCGAAGCCGGCTCCGGAACCGACCCCGGAAGCGGCCCCGAGTGACCTCCCGGCCGCCCCCGCCGGCGAGCCGGCGCAGTCCGCCCGGCCGGTGACTGCCTGGGACAAGTTGAGCCAGCCGCACCGGCCGCACGAGATCGACCGTGCGCGGCGGACCACGCGCGGACGCCGGGTGCGGACGGTGCTGAAAGCCGGCGCAACCGTCGCCATCGCCGGCGGCGTGCTCGTCCTGGCGCCGTCGCTCGACCTGTCCGGCCACGCCAAGGTGGCGTCGACCGAGGTCGCTCGGCTGCTCGCCGGGCCGCTCGACGGCGCCGCCCGGTTGTTGGCGAGCTTGGATCTCGGGACGTCGAGCGCGCCGGGCGGAGCATCGCGCGCGCCCGGCCCGGCCCGGCCCGCTCGCTCCGCCGCTCCGGTACAACCCGTGCTGGTGATGGCCGAACCGGAGCCGGCCGCAGCCACGCCGGGTGCCGAAGAGCCTGCGGCCCGCCCTAGCCCGTCCGCGCCCCGGTCCGCTGCCGTGGCACCCTCCGGGCCGCGTGAGGCTGCGCCGGCCGCGCCGGTCATTCCGCCTTCGCCACCGGCCGCGGCGCCCCCGCCAGCGTACGTTTACGCGAGCACGGTGCCGCTCCAGGCCGCCGCTCCGCCGGGCTCGACCTCGCTCACGCTGTTCGTTCCCACCCCCCCGGCCGCGGCGCTCAGCGCGGCCATGCCGTCGCAAAGCCCGGTACAGCCGCGGCCGGCGGTCACGCAGGTGATCGCCACCGGCGCCGCCCTCATGCCGATGCCGGCCCGCGAGCAGCCGGCCGCGACGAGCCCGGCGGCCTCAACCCTTGCAGTGCCAGCCCCGGCCGGACCCGCCGCGGTGGCCTCGGCTCCGGTCGCCGTGGCCCTGCCCCGGCCGGCGGTCGATGCGGCCGCCGTCCCTTCACCCAGATTGGTCAAACCGGCCGTCGACGAGGGCACCCGCCTGTTCAAGCTCGCCCAGGTCCTGATCGCCGTTGGACAGGTGAAGGACGGCCGAGCCATGCTCGCGGCGGCCGCCAACCTGGGCAACGCAGACGCGGCCGCGGCGCTCGGATCGGTGGCCGTGGCCCCGCCGCGGCCGGCGCCCGTCCCGACGCCGATCATCCGCCACCGCCCGCGGCCGGCGCTGATGGCCGAGAGCACGCCGCCCATCGGCTTTGCCGAGGACATGCTGCTGGAGCAGTCACCGCCTGCCCCATCCGTCTCTCACAATCCGGCTCTCTCCGTCCGGCTTTCCGCCGCCGCCGCGGCAGAGTAGCCTCGGCGGGTTCGTCCGGAGAACCCGCCGATGCTGCGTTCTGGCCTGATGCTGCTGCTCGTTGCCGTCGCGGCCCCGGCTGTGGCCGCGCCGTCCGGCGTGGACCGGCTATACGTCCTCGACTGCGGCGCCGCCCACGCGCCGGACCAGTCCCGCTGGTCGCCCGGCGTGAATGTCGGGCAGCCGCTCGACATCGTCGACAACTGCTACCTCGTGCACCATCGCGACGGCTACCTGCTGTGGGACACCGGCGTGCCGGACAGCTTGGTGGGCCAGGCGCAACCGGCGCCCGGGCCGATCCCGTGGCGCCGCGAAAAGGGCCTCGTCGCCCAGCTGGCGTCGATCGGCGTCCAGCCGGCCGACATCCGATTTATCGGCATCTCCCACACGCATGGCGACCACGTCGGCAACGTGGACCTGTTCCCGGCCGCGACCGTGCTGATCCAGCGGGCGGAATACGATTGGGCATTCGGGTCGGCGAACAAGCCGTTCGACGCCGGGCACAAGGCCGAGCCGCTCGCGGGCGAGCGGGACGTGTTCGGCGACGGCAGCGTGCGGATCATTCCGACGCCGGGCCACACGCCCGGACACCAATCGCTCTTGGTGAACTTGCCGCAAACCGGCGCCGTGCTGCTGAGCGGCGACGTGGCGCATTTCCGCGACAACTTCGACAACCGCCGGGTGCCCGGCGGCAATACCAGCAAGGACCAGTCGATCGCCTCGATGGACCATGTGGCCGAACTCGTGGCCGAGCGCCACGCACAGTTCTGGATCAACCACGACGCCAAGCAGGCCGCGTCCATCCGCTACGCGCCGGAGTTCTATCAGTAAGCGCGTAGGCCCAGGCCGGGCAGTAAGCGCGTAGGCCCAGCTGGGCCGCCGGTTGCCAGAAACTTGTCACGTCGGAACGGCGCCGTGTAGGCTAAGACAACATTCACAGCTTTTGTCCGTATGGGATGTGATCGCCGATGCGCCGCCCAGCGCCCAGCAGTTCCGCCCTCGTTTCGGCTCCGCTGGCCGGCCGGCCGTCCCCGGCCTGGCGCGGCGCGGCGAGCCCGCTGGCGTGACGGGACCCGGCGACGGACCGCCGGCGGCCGGGCGCGGCCGCGACGACGGCACCTCCGGCCTGCGCGGACGCTACGTGCGGTCGTGGCGGCACTGGGACAAGTTCGGCGCCGGCGTGTACGACCGCGGCGTCGGCGAAGGCGTGTGGCGCAGCAACCAGCACCGCCTGGTGCTGTCCCTCACCCCGAGCGCGCCGCTGCTGCTGCAAGTGGAAGGCGACGCGCCGACAACGGTTATGCCGAATCTCGACCGGATCAGCTTCTATCCGGCCGGGCCCGAAGTCCGGACCGTCGGCACGGACTCGCGCTACGCCCATGTGTGCTGGGACCCCGACCTGGTTCGGAGCGCGGCGCCCGGCGTCCCGCTGCCGCTGCAAGACCGCCCCGAGCTGACGTTCACGGATCCGCTGCTCGCGCAGCTGCTGACGACTTTGGTCGAGGAGATCGGGCACGACCACATCGACCGGCTGCTGGCCGACAGCTTGATGACGGCGCTGGTGATGCGGGTCGCGCAGCGGTTCGGGCTGCCCGACGCGGCGGCGCGGGCGCCCGACCTGCCGCAGCCGCGCATCCGCCGGGTCATCGAATACATCGACGCCCATCTCGACCGTGACCTGACCCTGGCCGAACTGGCCGGCGTTGCCTGCCTCAGCCCGGCGCATTTCAGCCGCAGCTTCACGCACGCGGTCGGCACCGGGCCGCAGCGCTTCACCGTGCAGCGCCGGGTCGAGCGGGCCAAGGCGCTGCTGCGGGACGGCCGCGGCTCGCTCGCCGAGATCGCCGCCGCAACCGGGTTCGCCGACCAAAGCCACTTCACGAAGGCATTCCGGCAAGCGACCGGGGAAACGCCGGGCCGCTTTCGCCGGATAACAGTTCAAACCGCAAATCGACAATAAATAACCGCAAGCCGCAACAAGGCGCGCCGCACCGGGTCGCCTAGGGTCGGGCATGGGGTCGAGAGCGAAGCCGGCGGACACGGGCGAAAGCGCGGCAGCGCGCGAAGTGGAGCGCCTGCGCGACGAAGCCGCCGGCCTCCTGCAGCAGGCCGCTGCCTGCAGCAACCCCGAGCAACGCGACGCCCTCACCCGCGCGGCGCTGGTGTCGATCGGCCGCGCCCGCCGGCTGCTCGACGACGGCGAGCACCCCCGCCCCTCAGCCGGAACGAGCCTTCATTGATGCGCCTGATCGCCGCCCTGTTGCTGACCCTGTTGTCCAGCCTCGCCGCCGCCGCCGAGCCGAGCTGGTCCGGCCAATGGGACACTCGCTGGCGCGATGGCGGCGCCCGCATGGAGCTGAAGCAGGACGGCGATAAGGTGACGGGCAGCTACCCTGCCTATGGCGGGCTGATCACCGGAACCGTGCAAGGCCGCGAACTGCACGGTCAATGGAGCGAGGGTTCCCGCTCCGGCAACATCGTCTTCGTGATCGCCCCGGACGGCCACAGTTTCATGGGCCGTTTCGAAACCGGCGAGTGGTGGACCGGCGGCCGGCTCGAAGCCGGCGGCCGCGAGGTGGCGCTCGACCAGGCGGGGGCGCGGCAGGCGCTGCGCACCTTTGTCCTGGCCGGCAACGCCGCCCGGTCCGGCAAGGCCGACGAGTGGGCCAAGGCCGCCGCGGTGGTCGATTTCGGCGAGGCGGGCGCCAGCCTGGCGCCGGGGCAGAAACTCGCCGCCGCACGCAGCCTGTTCGAGCTGGTGGACCAGACCACGTTCCAGTTGTTCGCCATCCCCGGGCGGCGGGCGACGGGCGACCGGCTCGACCTGCAGCTGAAACAGGCCGGCACCACCGTCGTGCTGCCGCTCAGCCTGGTGCGCGGCGCCGACAAGCTGTGGCGCGTCGCAATGCCGACGGAGGATCTCGGCAAGCTGCGGGAGGCGCTACTGGCGCGCTCCGGCGGACGCCTGCCGCCGCCCGGCGACATCAAGCGCCGGGCGACCGCACGGGACGCGATGCGCAGCTTCATCGAGGGGTTCGAGGATTGGGGCGGCAGCG
Organism: uncultured Alphaproteobacteria bacterium; assembly: GCA_963752225.1. Taxonomy (GTDB): domain Bacteria; phylum Pseudomonadota; class Alphaproteobacteria; order Acetobacterales; family Acetobacteraceae; genus JBBROS01. The sequence goes on from CAVVXS010000009.1 coordinate 412,711, forward strand.
GCCGCGCCCAGGTGTTCGATGTGCTCGACCTGTCCGGCTTCAGCGACGCGACCCGGGACTACGAGGGCGAGTTGGCCGCCGCCTACATGAACAAGTCGCTCGACCGTATCGGCAAGGTGGTGCCGCAGGAGATCTCGGACGACCCGCAGGACCGTGTCCCTTACACCGTGTTCAGCCATCCGGCCGGCAGCCTGGTGCTGGCGCCGGCGGCCGAGGGCGGCGGCTGGCGCTTCACCGCCGACAGCGTGCGCGGCGCGCGTGACCTCTACACCGCGATCGAGGACATGCCCGAGGTGGATGGCGGCTTCGCGTCCGACGTGCCGTCCTCCTACATGAAGCTGCGGCGCTGGATCCGCGCCGCCTCGCCAGCGCTGTTCGACCGGATCGGCCCGCTCGAGCTGTGGCAGATCCTGGGCGTCGTCGTCCTGCTGCTGGCCTGCTTCGTCGTCGCCTATGTCGTGAGCTGGGTCGTCGTCGTCCTGCTGCGGGTGCTGATCGGCGGGCGGCAGGTGGCGTCCGAACGCGAGTTCCGCTGGCCGCTGCGCCTGACGATCGCGTTCCTGCTCTACTCGGCCGTCGTGTCGGCGCTGGGCTTGCCGGAAGCGGCCAAGCGGATCTCGACCGGTGCGACGGGCGTCATCATCGCCGCGGCGACCGTCTGGGGCGGCTGGAAGCTGCTCGACACGTTCGGCGCCAGCGCCATGCGCCGGGCCGAAGCGCGCGCCGGCACGCTGGACGAGATCGTGGTCTCGCTGGTGCTCGGTGCCTGCAAGCTCGTGCTGCTGGCCGGCGGGTTCGTGTTCATCGCCCAAGCCTTGTCGATCCCGTACGAGGGCGTCATCGCCGGCCTCGGCATCGGCGGCCTGGCCTTCGCCTTCGCCTCGAAGGAAACGCTGTCGAACGTGTTCGGCGCCGGCATCCTGGTCGCCGACCGCCCGTTCCGGCGCGGCGACTGGATCGAGGCGGGCGACGCCAAGGGCACGGTCGAACACGTCGGCATCCGTTCCACCCGCATCCGCACCGGCACCGACAGCCTGATGTTCGTGCCGAACGGCAAGCTGGCCGACGCCACGGTGAACAACCTCGGAACCCGCCGGCACCGCGTGACCAACGCCAAGCTGCTGGTCGCGCACGGCACCGGCGCCGAGCAGCTGACCGCGTTCATGGACGAGGTCGCGGCGCTGATCCGCGGCGTGCCGCACGTGCAGCCCGGCTCGGTGCAGGTCGGCGTCGGCTCGATCACGCCGGACGGGATCGAGGTGGAATTCGGCTGCTGCCTTGACGTACGCTCGGCCGCGGACGAGCGCGCCGACAAGACCGCGCTGATGCTCGGCGTGCTGCGCCTGGCCGACCGCCTCAGGGTGCGGCTGGGCGATGAACAGGCTGAAACGACCCCGCAACCCCGGGCCGCCGCCGCGCCAGCCGCAGCGGCCTGACCATCAACACAGGAGTTCGACCATGCAGAACGACATGCAGCGACGTCTTATCGCCGAGTTCTTCGGCACCTTCTGGCTGGTGTTCGGCGGCTGCGGCAGCGCCGTGATCGCCGCCGCCTACCCGCAGCTCGGCATCGGCTTCGTCGGCGTCTCGTTCGCGTTCGGCCTGACGGTGCTGTCGATGGCCTATGCCGTCGGCCACATCTCGGGCGGCCACTTCAACCCGGCCGTGACGCTCGGCCTGTGGTCGGCCGGGCGATGCGCCAACAAGCACGTGCTGCCCTACATCATCGTCCAGGTGGTCGCCGCGGTGGCAGCGGCGGCGGTGCTGTGGCTGATCGCCTCGGGCAAGCCGGACTGGGTGCCGGCCGGGTTCGCGTCCAACGGCTACGGCGCGCTCAGCCCGGGCAAGTATTCGGTCGGGAGCTGCTTCCTCGCCGAGCTGCTGCTGACGTTCTTCTTCCTGCTGATCATCGTCGGCACGACGTCCAAGGGAGCGGCGACCGGGTTCGCCGGCATCCCGATCGGGCTCGCGCTGACGCTGATCCACCTGATCTCGATCCCCATCACCAACACCTCGGTCAACCCGGCCCGCTCCACCGGCCCGGCGCTGTTCGGCGGCACCGAGTATGTCGGGCAGCTTTGGATGTTCTGGCTGGCGCCGGTCGCGGGGGCCATGATCGCCGGCGCCTTGTCGCGCATCCTGTATGAGCCCGACACGCTGATGGAGACCATCGTCGTCGAGGAGCACGGCGGCGCCGCCGCCGAATAGCGGTTCCCAACCGGCCGCGGCATGGGCAAGATGCCGCGGTCGGCCGGCTGCATCCCTTGCGGCGCGACCGGGCCGCTCCGGCGGCCTCGGTCCTCGGCCACGCCACCCCATCACAGACCTCCCGACCTCGAAGATTGGATGACCCCCATGGCAAGCACCCGCAACATCGTTCTCCGTCGCGGCACCGCGGCACTCGCCGCCCTGGCGTTGGCGGCCGCGACCGTCACCGTGACGCCGGCGCCAGCCGAGGCCAAGGGCTGCATCAAGGGCGCGGTGGTCGGGGGCGTCGCCGGGCACTATGCCGGGCACGGGGTGCTGGGCGCGCTCGGCGGCTGCGTCGTCGGACGCAAGCTCGCCAACCAGCGGGCCGAGCAGGCGCGCCAGGACAGCCTGCGCCGGCAGCAGCAGCCGACCCCGGGCGCTTACAACGGCACCGCCTATCCGCGCAGCGATGCACCCGTCACCACCGATGCCAACCCCGGCGCCACGTATAATGGCGGCGCCTACCAGCGCCGCGGCCCGTAACGCCGCCACCGCCACCCCCTCAACCGGAGTTCATTGATGTTCGATGCATTGAAACTGCTGGGCTCGTTGGCCCAGACCCATGCGGCGCCGTCCGCCGGCGACAGGTTCGGCGGCGCCATGAACCAGGCCGCGAGCGGTCCGTTCGGACAGGCGCCCGGCGCCGGCTTCGGCGGCCAGGCCGGCGGCGGTCTCGGCGGACTGATCGGCGGCCTGCTCGGGGGCCAAGGCGGGATGCAGGCCAGCACCACCGGCCAGCCGAACAGTTTGGGCGGCCTGCTGGGCGGGTTGGCGCAGATGGCGCAACGTGCGGCCCAGTCGCCGCAGCAGGAAGTGCGCAGCAACAACCCCGTGGCGGTCGGCGGTCTCGGCGCCCTCGCCGGCGCCCTGCTGGACGGCGGCAACGGCGCGCTCGGCGGCGGGCTGATGGCGGTGCTCGGCAGCCTCGCCTACCGCGCCATGCAAGGGCAAGGCGGCGCCGCGTCGCCGCAAGCCGCGGGCGCCATGCCGGCGACGGACGCCGACGCGCAGCACCGGGCCACGCTGATCGCCCGGGCGATGATCCAGGCGGCCAAGGCCGACGGGCAGGTGGACGCCACGGAAAGTCAGCGGATCCTGGGCAAACTGTCCGAACACGGCCAGGACCCCGAGGCCCGCGCCTTCGTCGACAGCGAAATGCGCAAGCCGATCGACCTGGACGCCCTGGTGCGCGACGTGCGCAGCCCGCAGGAAGCCGCCGAGGTCTATGCGGCCTCGCTGATGGCGATCGAGGTCGATAGCCAAGCCGAGCGCGACTACCTCAACGACCTCGCAGCGGCGCTCAACCTGCCGCCGCAGGCGACGGCGCAAATCAATCAGGCGATGCAGGTCAGGATTTAGGCGGCCCGATAAATAAGATCTGGGGCCAGCGGCCCCAGACCCGCCGGAGTTTTAGCTAGGCTGCCCGCCAGCCCTGCTGCTCGGCCCAGCCTTCCTGCAGGTTGGCGAAACGGGCCAGGGTGAGCGTGGACAGGTCGGCGCAGTGGCAGGCGCCGTCCGTCACAAGCTCCTGGATGGCATGGCCGCTGGCGGGCGACAGGCCGAAGCCAATCGACGACAGCGTTGCCAGCACGACGTTGGACGGGTCCGGCAGCCGGTCGATCACCGGGCGGCCATCGGGCGTGTTCTCGATGATGCCGCCCCAGCTGCGGATGATGCGCGCATGGCGGGCGCCGGGCAGCATGGCGGCGAGGCGCCCGGCGATGTTGCCCATCAGCGGCGTGCTCGAGCGCGGCGGCGCTGCCATGCCGTCGGTTTCGTCCAGCCACTCATGCGGCCCGCCGCCATAAGCGAGGTTGCCGCGCAAGGTCTGCCGCCCATAAAGCCCGTTGCCGTCGGCGCCGCCCAACGGCATCAGCGGCAGCGGTTCGGTCACGATCATTTCCGCCCGCGCCGACGCCACCGGCACGTGCACGCCGAGCATCGCCGCGAGCTTCCCGGTTTGCGGCCCGGCGCACAGCACGAGCTGGTCGCAGCCGAACGTGCCGCGGTCGGTCTCGACCGCGGTGACCCGGCCCCCGGCCGTCTCGAAACCGAGCACGGTGGTGTGTTGCAGCAGCCGCCCGCCATGGTCCTGCATGGCCCAGGCATAGCCCTGCACGGTGCGGTGCGGGTTGGCATGGCCGCCGAAATGATGGTGGGTGGCGCCGTAGCACTCGCCGGCCAGCGGCACGAGCTCGCGCAATTGCTGCGCGTCCAGCCGCTCCGACGTGAAGCCGAGCCGGGCGCCGTTCGCGACCATGCGGTCGGTATCGGCGAACTGCTGCGCGTCCATCGCGATGCGAATGCGGCCGGAACAGAACTCGGTCGGGTAGCCCAGCAGCTCGTCCATCTGCGGCCACAGCCGCTGTTCTTCGGCAAATAACGGGCTGAAACCGTGCGTGCAGCCGCCGCCGTTGCGGCCCGACGCTTCCCAGGCGACGATCCCTTTGTCGATCACCAGCACGTCGACGCCGGCGCGGGCCAGCCACCAGGCGGCGCTGAGCCCGGTCGCGCCGCCGCCGACGATGACGACCGCGGCGCCGGACGTCTCGCTCACGCTTCGCTCTCCGCCTCGGGCGCCGCCGAGGGCGGAATGTCCCAATAGCCGCGGACCTGGCCGGGGATGCCGAACCAGATGTCCCAGTGCTCGGTCATCGCCGCCGGCTCCTCGACGGTTCCGACCAAGCCGAGCGGCAGCGGCCGCACCGGGGCGCGATAGGTGCCGAGCGGCACCTCGCTCAACGGCGCCTGGCCGCCGAGCGCCAGCAGCGCGCCCACCTGCTCGCGGCAGCGGCGGCCCTGGCACAGGCCCATGCCGGCGCGGGTCAGGCGCTTGACCTGGTCCGGGCTGGGCGGCCCGTTGCCGAGCAGCGCGGAAAGGTCGGGGTCGTTGCGCAGCGGGGTCGGCCACTTGAGGTAGGCGGGCGGCCGCACTTCCAGGATGTCGCGGGCGCCGACCGACTCGCATTGGCACACATGGGCGGCGCCGTCGGCGTCCACCACCGCCGCCTTCACCCAGCCCATCCGGTAGGCGGCGAAATCGTAAGCGAGCGGGTCCGGGGTGCTGCTTCCCTCCTCGGCCGCGGCCGTGCCGATCGCATGGGCGGCGGCGCGCCGTCCCTCAGCCTCCGCGATGCCGCGGTCCAGCGTCTTGGCCGCCCACACTCCGGCGCAGTCGCCGGCCGCGTAGATCCCGGGGATCGATGTCGCCCCATGGGCGTCGGTCTCCGGCACATGCCCGCCCCGCTCCACGGCAAAAACGTTGCGGCAGCCGATGGCGTCCGTCAGCTCGATCACCGGCACCGCGCCGACCCCCAGCACCACGGTGTCGCAGGCGAGCAGCACTGCCTGGTTCGGAACCCGGCGCCCGTCGCCGTCCAGCGGCGCCAGGGTCACCGCCTCGACTCCGTCCTTGCCTTCGGCCCGGGCGACCACGTGGCCGGCGAACAGCGGCGCTTGCAGCTCATCCAGCAGCGACGCCGGGCCGATCGGCGCCGCCGCCTGCTCGACCACGGCGACGATCTCGACGCCGGCTCGCTGCATTGCCAACGCCGCCGACAGCGCTTCGGCCGACGTGCCCAGCACCACGGCGCGCCGCGCATCCAGCGCGCCGAGCCGGGCCAGCCGCTCGGCGGCGGTCGCCCCCATCACGCCGGGCAACTCCCAGCCGGGGAACGCCAGGCCCATGTCGCGCCGTCCGGTCGCCACCACGGCGGCGTCGAACCCCAGCATGGTCGATTGCGCCCCGTCCGACAGCCCGGCGACCTTGCCCGGCAGCCAGCCGACCGTGGCGCCGTTGGCGTAAAGCCCCCACACCACGGTGCCGAGCCGGACGTCCACCCCGGCCTCGAAGGCCGCTTCCAGCATCGGCTCGCCGGCCACCAGCGCCTCGGTCATGGCACCGACGTTGCGCACGGCGCCGCTCATGCGCTGCCCCCAATGCAGCGGGATGTCGTCGCCCATGGTCGCGGCCGGCACCGGGTTCTCGTCCACCAGCACCACCCGCTTGCCCGCTCCGGCCGCGTAGATCGCCGCGGCCAGGCCGGCCGGGCCGGCGCCCACCACCAGCAGGTCCGCGCGGTCGGCGAGCGTCAGCCCGGCATTGGCGGTGGAACGCGGGTCGCGGACGCCGCCGCTGATCGGCGGCCTGCTTGAGCTCATCATCAGGCGGTGCTCCAACTGGCTTCGGGCGCCGGCGCGGCGCGGCGGCCCAGCTCGTTGCGGGGAATGTGGCAGCGGATGGCGTGGCCATCCCGGTCGTCGTAGGGCGGCGGCTGCTGGTCGCAGATCGGCCCGATCTTGCGCGGGCAGCGGGTCGAGAACACGCAGCCGGCGGGCAGGTTGAGCGGGCTCGGAATCTCGCCCTCGAGCCGCACCCGCGGTCCCGGCGCACCCGGCACCGCCGACAGCAGCGCCTCGGTGTAGGGGTGGTGCGGCCCGTCGAACACCGCCTCGGCCGGCCCAACCTCCATGGTGCGGCCGAGGTAAAGCACGGCGATCTGGTCGGACAAATAGCGCACCACGCCCAGGTCGTGGCTGATGAAGATGTAGCTGACGCCGGCCGATTTCTGCAGGTCCACCAGCAGGTTCAGGATCGACGCCTGCACCGACACGTCGAGCGCGGAGGTCGGCTCGTCGCACACCACCACGCGCGGGTCGCCGGCAAAGGCGCGGGCGATGGCGACGCGCTGCTTGAGCCCGCCCGAGAGTTGGCGCGGCCGCATGCCGAGATGCGTCGGCGTCAACCGCACCGCCTCGATCAGGCTGCCGAGCCGGATTTCCAGCGCCGGGCCGGCCAGGCCGGCAAGCTTCGACAGCGAGCGAGCGACGAGATGCCGCACCGTGTGCGAGCGGTTGAGCGCGGAGTCCGGGTTTTGGAACACCACCTGCAGCGCCTTGCGGTCGGCGCGCGACCTTGTCTTGGCGGTGCCGGGCAGCGGGTGGCCGTCGAGCTCGATCACGCTGCCGCTGTTGGGCGCGGTCAGGCCAAGCAGCAGCCGCGCGAGGGTCGTCTTGCCGCTTCCGCTTTCGCCGACCAGGCCGAGCGTCTGGCCTTCGCGCAAGGTCAGCGACACGTCCGACACCGCCCGCACCGGGCCGAAGCTTTTCGACACCCGGTCCGCCCGCAGCACCGGCCGCCCGGCCGTCTGCACCGGCGCCGGCGTCAACTTCGGCCGCACCCCGGGAATGCCGCGGGGGGCGATCGGGTAATGGCAGTAGGCGCGATGCCCGGCGCCGCCGCGCTCCGGCGGATCGACGGTGCGGCACACCGTGTCGGCGGCGTCGCAGCGCGGCGCGAACACGCAGCCGGGCGGCAACGGACCCGGCGCAGGCAGGGTGCCGGGAATCGACTCAAGCCGCCCGTCGCTCTTGCGCCGCCCCGCCACCGGCAGGCAGCCGAGCAAACGCGCCGTGTAATGGTGGATCGGCCGCGCCAGCAGCCCGGCGGCATCGCCTTCCTCGACCAGCTTGCCGGCATAGAGCACGCCGACCCGGTCGCACATGCGCTCGATCACGCCGAGGTTGTGGCTGATGAACAGCACCGCCGTGCCGGACTGCCGCCGCAGGGCCGCGATCAGGTCGAGCACCTCGGCTTCCACGGTGGCGTCGAGGCCGGTGGTCGGCTCGTCCAGGATCAGCAGCGCCGGGTCTTTGACGAGAGCCATCGCGATCACGACGCGCTGCTGCATGCCGCCCGAAAGCTGGTGCGGGTACGCCGTCATGACCCGGCCGGGGGCGGCGATCTGCACCCGCTGAAGCATCGCCTCGGCGTCGGGGCCGCCGGGGCGGCCGATCGCCTCGAACGCCTCATCGAGCTGGCGGCCCACGGTCAGCGACGGGTTCAGCGCCCGGCTCGCGTCCTGATACACCATCGACACCGTGCGCGCGCGCAACTGCCGCAATCCCTCGCGGTCCAGCCCGGCCACGTCCTCCCCGGCGATCTTCACCGCACCGCCGGTGATGGCGCCTGTTCGGGGCAAGGCTCGCAAGGCGGCAAGCGCCACCGTGGACTTGCCGCAGCCGCTTTCGCCGACCAGGCCGTAGGTCTCGCCGGGCTCGATCCGCAACGACACGCCGCGCAGCACCTGCTGGCTGCTGCCGCGGCTGCGATAGGCGACCTGGAGGTCGCGCAGGTCGAGCGCCGGGGTCAGCGGAGCGCTCCCGCGATGCCGTCGGCGATGAGGTTGACGCCGACCACCAAGGAGGCGGTGGCGCCGGCTGCGAACGCCGCGGTCCACCAATAGCCGCCATTGATCATGCTGTAGTTCTCGGCGATCGACAGGCCCCAATCGGCCGAAGGCGGCTGGATGCCGAACCCGAGGAAGCTGAGCGAGGCGACGGTGAAGATCGCGTAGCCGAGCCGCACCGTGGTCTCGACCAGCACCGCCGGCAGGACGTTCGGCAGGATCTCGGCGAACATGATGTGCAGCGCGCTTTCGCCGCGCAGCTCGGCCGCGGCGACGTAATCGAGCGAGCGCTCGGACAGCACCGCCGCGCGCACGGTGCGGGCGATCAGCGGCGTGAAGATCAGCCCGATGACGGCGATGACGGTGGCGGAGGACGGTCCCAGCGCCACCAGCGCCACCAAGGCGACGATGATCAGCGGCAAGGCGAGCAGCACCTCGATCAGCCGCCCGAGCACCAGGTCCACAACGCCACCGGCATAGCCGGTCAGCAGCCCGAGCGAGGTGCCGAGCACGGTGGCGATGATCGTGGCCAAGGGGGCGATCGACAGGATCGGCCGGGCACCGACCACGACGCGGGAGAAGATGTCACGGCCGAGCTGATCGGTGCCGAACCAGTGCGACCAGGACGGCGGCTCGAGCGTGTTCATCATGTTGTCGGCGTAGGGGTCCTGCGGCACCACGGACGGGCCCAGCACGGCGCAGAGGATCCAGAACAGCACGATGGCGAGCCCGGTCAGGAACACGCCCGAATGGAGGATGAGCGACAGGCGGGTGCGCGGCGCACGCGGCACCGGCGGCGTGCTAGCCGCAGCAATGCCCGTAGCGCTCACCGCGCGACTCCCGCCCTAAGCCTCGGGTCGAGCACGCTGTAGAGCACGTCGGCGATCAGCGTTGCGAGGACGTAAACGGCGCCGACGGTCAGGATGCCGGCTTCCATCATCGGGAAGTCCTTGCCCCGCGCCGCGTTCAGGATAAGGCTGCCGACGCCCTGGTAGCGGAACAGCGCCTCCACCACCACGAGCCCGCCGATCATGCCGCCGAGCTGGGACGCGATCACCGTGATGGTCGGCAGCAGCGCGTTGCGCAGCACATGCCGGACAATGACGGTGCGCCGCGGCAGGCCCTTCAGCACGGCGGTACGGGTATAGTCGGCGTCGAGCGCCTGGACGGTGCCGGCGCGAGCCATGCGGGCGATGTAGCCGAACAGCACGATCACCAGCGGCAAGGCCGGCAGGATCAGGTGCTGCAGCTGCTCCCATCCGCCGGTGCCGGGCCGGGTAGCGGCCGAGATCGGCAACCAGCGCAGCCACACGCCAATCACCAGGATCAGCACGATCGAGGATACGAATTCCGGAACCACCGTCAGCGACAGGCCGGCGATGCTGATCGCGCGATCCTGCCAGCGCCCGGCCCGGCTTGCGGCATAGACCCCGGCGCCGATCGACAGCGGCACGACGATGACGAAGGTCACCGCGGCGAGCTTGAGCGAGTTGGACAGGGCGTTGCCGATGAATGGCGCCACCGGCGAGCGATACGAATAGGACTGCCCCATGTCGCCCGTGACGAAGTGGGTGATCCACTCGTAATACTGCACCAGCGCCGGGCGGTCGGCGCCGAGTTGGTGGTTCAGCGACGCCACCGCGTCGGGGTCGGCGAGCGGGCCGAGGATGGCGCGGCCGACATCGCCGGGCAGCAGTTGCGCCCCGGCGAAGATCACCATGCTCAGCAGCAGCAGGGTGAGCAGCCCGGCCGCGAGGCGCCGCACCAGAGTGACGGCCAGCCCCATCGCGTTCAGGCCACCGAGGCGTTGTGCAGAAAGAGCTGGGTGATCGCGGTGTTCTCGACGCCGGTCACGGTCGGGCCGGTGGCGGTGATGTAATTGTAGAAATAGGCGAAGATGATCGGCGTCTGATCCAGCAGCAGGTTGCTGATCTTTCCGGCGTTGCTGCGCTGTACGCCGAGATCGGTGGCGGCCACGTAGTCGGCGACCAGCTTGTCGTATTCGGGGTTCTTGAAGTGCGCCGCGTTCCAGGCGCCGCCGCTGAGCAGGGGCGCGCCCAGGAGCACGTTGGGGATACCGCGATGACCGTAAACGGTGATGCCCATCTCGGAATCGAGCCAGTCCGAGGTGCCGGGCTTGACGTTGCCGTAATAGGCGCCCTGGTCTTCGATCTTGAGGTTGAGCTTGATGCCGATCTGCGACACCGAGTTCTGGATCAGCACGGCGTAGTCGGGCAGCTCCTGGGTGCGCTCCAAGGTCAGCGTCGCCTCGAACCCCTTCTCCGCCCCGGCTTCGGCCATCAGCTTGCGGGCGAGTGCGACGTCCTTCTTGCGCTGCGGCACCGCCGGGTCGGCGGACGGGTACACGGGCGCGATCGGCGAGTCGTTGCCGACCTCGGCATTGCCGCGGAACAGCCCCGACACCAGCGCCGGCCGGTCGAGCGTCAGCGCCATCGCCTGCCTTACCCGCTTGTCGGCGAATTTCGGCACGTCGGTCTTGATGTGCACCTGGCGGTGCGCCGAGGAGCGCAGCTTGATCAGCTTGACGTCGGGGTCGTTCAGCAGCCCCTGCGCGCCCTGCACCGCGACGGCGGCGATGATGTCCACCTGAGCGCCCTGGAGGGCCAGGATCTGCGGCTGCTGGTCCGCGTAGAAGGTGAACTCGGTGCGGGCCGGGAGCACCTTGCCGCCCCACCAATCGGGATTGCGCACGAAGCTGGCGCCGACGTTCGGCGTGAACCGCTCGAGCTTGAACGGGCCGGTGCCGATGAAAGTCTTCTCGAAGTCGCCGGAGTACTCCTCCGGCAGGATGATGGCGTTGTAGTTGTCCGACGAGACGAGATAGGGGAAGTTGCCGTTCGGCGCATCGAGGTGGAACGCCACCGTCAGGTCATCGACCTTTTTCGTGCCGCCGACCGACAGCACGCCGCGGAACGCCGACAGCGCGTTCGAGCCGTTCTTCGGGTTGGCCAAGCGGTCGATCGTCGCCACCACGTCGGCCGCGGTCATGGTCTTGCCGTTGTGGAACTTGACGCCGGGCCGCAGCGCGAACGTCCAGACGCTCCCGTCGTCGTTGGGCTTCCACGACAGCGCGAGCGCCGGCCGCAAGGTGAGGTCCGGGGTGTCGCGGATCAGGAACTCGCCCGTCTGCATCAGCATCAGCAACCCGCCGGCGTTCGCGGTCGAGACAGGCTCGATGGCGCCGGACGGGGTCGTGCTGGCAACACGGATGGTGGCGTCCGCCTTGCCCGCCGCCCGCGCCGGGCTTGCGGCCGGGAGGCCCAGCAGCGCGCTCAGCACGGGAAGGCCGATGCCGACCCGGGTGCCGTGGGCGAGAAAGGCCCGGCGGTTGAGCCGGCCGGCCAGGAACTCGTCGATGACGTGGTTCTCGAGCGGCCCGGTCCGCCGCCGCAGTTGCTCGAGCCGCAGCAGGTCCAGGGGGTTCGCGCCTCGGATCATCGTCTTGCTCCCGTCGGTTCCGCTAAGCCGTCGGCGGAATGGGGGAGCAAGAACGAGGCCAGGGCAAGTGGAATTGTCAGATTTGGTTCGCTCGAGCACGTCCCGAGCCAATCGGCTCGGGAGTAGTGCTCTAAAACTAAGTGGATAGAGCAACTTAATCCGACCGAACTGATCCGGTTCGGTCGGATGTTGCTCTAGCCGTGCGCCGCCACGTAGCGGCCGGCTGCCTTGCAATACCAATCGACGAAGCGCAGCACGAGCAATTCCGACATCTCGGAATAGGGCCCCGGCTGGTAGCCGATCGAGTTGACCCCGCGCTGGTTGTTCTCCGCCAATTCGCGGTCCTGCAGGTTGGTGCGGTTCCACAGCTCCGTCAGCCCCTCGACGGTGTAATCCACACCTTCCACCGCGTCGGCGCTGACCAGCCACTTCGCGGTCACGATGGTTTCCTCCGGCCCCGTCGGCATGGCGCTGAACATCATCACGTAGTCGCCGAGCGCGTGCGCGAAGCTGTGCGGCTCCAGCGCCCAACGGAGCGAGCCGACGTCGCCGTTGCCGACGTTGCCGATCGTCTTGGCGACGCAGGGCTTGCCGTCCATCGTCAGCGAACTGGTGCCGGGGTTGAGCGCGAACCGCCCGGCTTGCCACCACTCGCCCTCCACCGGGCCGCAGGGCAGGCCCTGCTCCGCCATCCGCTCGGCGAAGCTCGCGTTGACGCTCGCCTGCTCCTCGACCGTCAGGCTGCGGCGGCCGACCGGGAAGGTGACGGACAGCTCCGGATGGTTGACGGCGCAATGGTAGCACTCGCGCGCGTTCTCCATCACCAGCTTCCAGTTGGCACGCTCGACCAGCGTGGTTTGATGGGCGAGCTTGGCGCGCCCGAGCTGGTGCGGCGCCAGCAGCGGCTCGAACGCGTCGTGGAACTCGTCGAAGGCGGGCGGCTGCTCGGCGAGGCAGACGTAGATCGTGCCGGCAATCGTGCGCAAGGCGACCGGACGCAGGCTGTGCTCGGAGGGGTCGAACCAGTCCGGCATGCGGGCGGCATGCACCAGCTTGCCTTCGAGGTCGTAGGACCATTGGTGGTAGGGGCACACCAAACGCGGCCGGCGGGCAGCCCCGGGGGCGCAAATCTGGGCGCCGCGATGACGGCAGGAATTGTGGAACGCGCGCAACACGTTGTCGCGGCCGCGCACGATCACCACCGGATTGCGGCCGATCGTGGTGGCCAGGGTGCAGCCGGGCTCCGGCAACTCGACCTCGAAGCCGACCAGGATCCAGGAGCGGCCATAGATCGCCTCGCAGTCGAACTCGAAGATATCGCGGTCGCTGTAGAACGCCTGCGGCAGGGTGTGGCCGGGGCGGCGGCGGTCGAGCAGGTCGCGGATGCGCGCAAGGTCGGTCATTGGTCCTCCAGACGAACGATTGCAGCATACGCGCGCGCGAGCGCCGGCCCGCATCGTATTTTGCGATGCGCCGATCGCATTTTGTGCTTTGCCCCAAACGGTTACCGGGCCGATGATCGCCCTGACAGGCACCGAAGCGGATCATTGTGACGGCGAGACGCGCCACCATCGGCCGGCAATGGATGCCGTTGAATGCGCTGCGGGCGTTCGAGGCAGCGGCCCGCCACCTCAGCATCACCCAGGGCGCGCAGGCGCTCGGCGTGTCGCAAAGCGCCATCAGCCGGCACATCACGACGCTCGAGGGCCTGCTCGGCGCACCGGTGTTCGAGCGCCGCCGCCAGGGCCTCGAACTCACCCGGGCCGGGGCGGCTCTGCTTCCGGTTGTGAGCAAGTCGTTCGACCGCATCGAGGGGGAGCTGAACGCCATCGTCGGCGACCGCGCCGGCGCCCGAGTGCTGCGGGTGCACATCCCGCCCACCTTTGCGCAGACGCTGGCGATGCCGATGCTGCGCGACCTGCGCGCCGAGCATCCGGAGATGGTGCTCGACATCACGACGCCGGGCCAGGTCGGGCCGCCACCGGGGGACGTGGATGCGGCGATCGTGTTCAGCCGCCCGCAGGCCGGAACCATGGTGGCGGACCTGCTGTGGATGTCGCAGGTGACGCCGGTGTGCCACCCGGCGGTGGCGGCGGCCGGGCGCGCCCGAGCAGGCGACGACCTCGCCGCGTTCCTGGCCGGCGCCGAGCTGCTGCACATGCGGCTCGAGAATCAGCCGCGTGACCTGATCTGGAACGAATTCACCCGGCGCAGCGGCCTCGCCGTCGCCACCGACCGCGGCCTCGCCTTCGACACCGCCGTGCTCGCGGTGCAATATGCGATGCTCGGCGAAGGGGTGGCGCTGGTGGACACCCGCCTGTTCGCCCGCGAGCTCGAGGAAGGACGGCTGGTGGCGCCGTTCCCCGAAGCCCGGTCCGAGGACGGGTTCGGTTATTTCCTGAACGTCCACCCCGAGGATCTCGCCGATCCCGCGGTGGCGTTGTTCCGCGACTGGATCATCCATCGTTTCGCCGGCCTGGGCGACGCCCGGCCCGCCCCTGGAGGAGAGCACACATGAGCAAGGCCTTGATCGTCGGCGGCGGGATCGCCGGCCTGTCCGCCGCCTGGGCGCTGGCCCGGCGCGGCGTGCAGGTCGAGCTGTTCGAGCAAGGCCCGCTGCCCAACCCGAAATGCTCCTCCTACGACGAGCATCGCATCACCCGGCACGCCTATGGCCGCATGGAAGGCTATGCGCACCTGATGCCGGAAGCGTTCCGCACCTGGGACCGGCTGTGGCAGGCGACCGGCCGCTCGCATTACGAGCCGTGCGGCGCCGTCTACTTCCTGCGGCACGACAATGGCTGGTACGACGGCGCTTCCCGCTCGCTCGACGCGATGGGGATCGGCTACCGCGACATCCCGCTCGGCGACGTCGCCCGCCGCTTCCCGATGATCCGTCCGGACGGGCTGCAGCGGGTGGTGGAAACCGACAGCGCCGGCATGCTGTTCCCGATCCGCATCCTGACCGACCTCGTGGTGCTGCTGGGCCGGCTCGGCGTCGGCTTGCATAGCGGCACGCAGGTGACGGAGGTGGACCCGGACCGCGGCACGCTGGTTGCCGGCGGGAAGACCTACTCCGGCGACACCGTGATCGTCGCCGCCGGCGCCTGGGCGGAGCGGCTGGTGCCGAGCCTCGGCGGCGTGGTGGTGCCGTCGCGCCAGGCGGTGCTGTACCTGTCGCCGCCGGCCGAGTTGGCCGAAGCCTGGGCGAACGCGCCGGTGATGCTCGACGTCGGCCGCGATGGCGGCGTGTATATCCTGCCGCCGCGCCAAGGCACCCGGCTCAAGATCGGCGACCATGTGTTTTCCCGCGAGGGCAACCCGGACGAGGACCGGCTGGCGACGCCGCACGACCTGGAGCGGCTATGGCCGGCGGCGCGGGCGGTGTTCGCCGGGCTCGATCGCTACACCGAGCTGGAGCGCAAGGCGTGCTTCTACACCGTGCACGAGCACGAGGAGTTCCAGGTGCGGCCGACGGGGTCGGCGGGCTGGGTTATCAGCGCCTGCTCCGGCCATGGCTTCAAGCTCGGCTCGCTGATGGGGGAGCTGGTGGCCCGCGCCGTGGTGGGCGAGATGCCCGCCGCGGACCTGCCGGAGCTGGCCGCGGGACGGGTGCTGTCGCCGCCCTGGGCGCAGGCCCGAGCCGCCTGAGCGCCGGGGCCGCGGCCCCGGCGCCCGTCCACCTGCCCCGCTCGGGACAGGTGGACGGCTTTAGGCTGCGGCTGACTGTTCGGCCTGCTTGGCCAGTTGGCTGCTGTACTCGTCGGCCTTGTAGATGTCGCTGACGATCGACTTCAGCTTCGATGCGTCGTCGCCCTTGCCCAGCGCCTCCGCATAGGCCGCCGCGGTGCCGAACCCGGCCAGGCCGTAATGCGACATCCGCTGATACTGCGAGATGATCGCGAGGTCGCGCAGGTGGCCGCCGAACTCCGCCTCCAGCGCGTGCTTCTTGGCTTCCTCGACCAGCCCTTCCATGCCGCGGCAATGATCCTTGCCGACGTCGCCGGCGACCGCCTCGACCATCGCCTTCAAGGCCGTAGTGTGCTTGCCGATGCCGTCGACGGACTTCTGCAGCATCGACTTCAAGCCGTTGTCCGAAGCGGCCTCGGCGAGGCTCGGCATGACACGCTGCATTTGGTCGTTGGCGGACCACAAATCACGGATCTCTTCCAGATAAACATCGCTGAGGGAATTGGCCTTTGACATGTCGTGCTCCAATATTGTGCGTTCTGGCGACGCAGCCGGGTGGTCGGCCTCTCCGTCGCACCAAGTGAACGTGAGGGACGTGCGAACGATGCGTCGCATCAACTGGGATTGAGGCCGGCACGAGGAACGGCGCCGCCGGCCGCGAAGCCGTAACAGACACGTTACATTCTGCTTATTGCTTCACCGGATCGATCCCGGCAGCCTCGTTTGCATGCGCGTTTTCGCCCTGCTGGCGCAACTCTTCGTCACGGTCGCATCGGTCGGCAGCCTGTCCTGGTGGCTGGCCGGCGGGGCCATGCGGCTGGCGGCACGTTGGCTCGAGCGGTCGGCGCTGCTGCGGACCGGCCCGCTCGCGGCGGCGGGGGTGGCGCTGTTCGGCATCGCGGGGGGGCTGTCGGCGGCCGTCTGGGTGCTCGCCCGGCTGCTGTTCCGGACGATGGTGGACCTGCCGCAGAGCGTCGGGCTGCAGCAATCGACCGTGACCGTGCCGTGGCGGGTGGTCACGGTCGCCGCCTCCGTCCTGCTTGGCCTCGCCGGCAGCTGGGCCGCCGTGGGCGAAGCGGCGGCGGCGCTCGGCGCGGCGCGGCGACGCCGGTTCCTGACCGAATTGCCGATGCCCGGCGCGGACGCCGCGATGCAGGACGGGCCGGAGTTGCCGCCCGCCGACGCCGAGGGGCGCCGGATCGTCATCCTGTGCGATGGCACGAGCAACCGGCCCGGCCAGACGCAGGAGGGCCTGGCCAGCACCACCAACGTCTACAAGCTGTTCACCCTGCTCGCGGCCGACGAGATCCAGACGACTTGGTATCAGGCCGGTGTCGGGTCGGACACCTCGTCCACCGCGCGCCAGGTGCGCCGGACGCAGGCGATCCTTGCCGCGATCGGCGCCAACGCCGGGTCGCAGGTGGCCGCCTACGGCGACCGGCTGGTGAAGCTGGTCGAAAGCGCCTTCGGCACCGGCATCAGCGAGGGGATCGTCAACGGCTATGCCGAGATCGTGCGGCAATACCGGCCGGGCGACCGGATCTACCTGTGCGGCTTCTCGCGCGGCGCCTACACCGCTCGCTGCATCGCCGGCGTCATCTCGAAGGTCGGGCTGCTGCGGGCGGAACATGGCCGCTACGCGCCGCAGATGGTGCAGCTTTACCGCAACCGCGCCGACCAGCATGCCAAGGTCGCGGTGCGGCCCTGCATCGTGCATGACGACCCGGCGATCGAGTTCGTCGGCGTGTTCGACACCGTGGCCTCGCTCGGGGTGCCGTTATGGGGCTGGTGGTTCCGCGTCCTGCCGATCTGGAAGCTCGGGCCGCTGCAGACCGACCCGGTCGAGGCCTGTCGCCACGTCTACCATGCGCTGTCGATGGACGAACGCCGCTCGGAGTTCTTCCCGACCCTTTACACCGACCCGCGGCCGCACTTCGGTGGACGGCGCAGCGCCCGCGACAAGCTCGAGACGCTGCAGCAGGTCTGGTTCCGCGGCGCCCATGCCGATATCGGCGGCGGCTACGCCCGCTGCGACCTGTCCGACATCACCCTCGGCTGGATGCTGGACGCGATGCAGCGCCACGGCCTTCGGCTCCGCGACGGCGCCCGGGAGACGCTGCGGCCGGATCCGCTCGGCGCCACGCATGACGAGCTGGAGCGCAACCCGGGATGGGTGCTGTTCGGCAGCTGGCCGCGGTGGCATCCGACGCCGGGCGCGGTTCCCGACAGCAACGGCACCACCCTGCATCGGAGCGTGCTGGAGCGCGCCGCGGCGGTCGAGGCGCGCACCGGGCGGCCCGACCTCGTGCGCCTCGAACCCGGCGCATCCCGGGTCATCGTGGTCGAGGCCGGCCGCGCATGGGACCGCACCGGAATCGTGATCGAGGCGGGGGCGACCTACCGCGTGACCTATCTCGGCGGGCTGTGGCGGGACGCCGACGCTGCCCCGTGCACGGGCGCCGGGCAGGTCGCGTCCGGGCTGTTCGACCTGCGCCGCTACCTGACCGTGGGCCGGCGGGTGCGTGGGGAACCCTGGATGCGCCTGGTCGCCACGGTCGCGCACCCGCGAAGCTGGCCGCTGCTCGAGCGGGGGTTCACCGACTTGCTGCGGATCCTGCTCGTGCGCGACCCGGACGAGCTGACGAGCCAGTTGGCCGCCATCGGCCAGGACCTCGGGCGCCAGGACGCTTCGGTGCTGATCAGGAACGAGGCCGAGTCCGGGTTGCTGCACGTGTTCGCGAATGACTGGTGGCAAGCGGCCAGCAACAACAGCGGCGGCTTGCAGCTGCACATCGAGCGCGTCGAAGGCCATGGGGACGCCGCACCGGTCTGGACGCTTGACCCGGGCGGCCGATGGCAGCGCAGCTGACCTGACACCGGACAGCGACGCTCAGCAGCGCCAAGCATAAGTCCGGTTATCGAGAGTCACTGCAGTCACGCAAACTGCGGACTGCAGCGGGACCAGTCGCAATTTCGATCCAACGCGGAACGATCAGGTATAGTCAATTTGGATAGTCTTGTTATGACTCTTTAACAACGGTAAGGTAAACTTATAGCGAACTGTAGCTTCTCCCGAAACCGTTGGCTGACCGCACTGAAGGTAGTCTGCATGCGTGACAATTTCACCCAGCGAGCCGCCGCGCTGATCGAGGCGGTGACGGATTACGCGATTTTCCGGGTTAGCGTCGATGGCATCATCGAGTTCATGGAATCCAGGGGGCGCTCGCATCAAGGGATATGAGGCGGCCGAGATCATCGGGCGGCCAATCGCCACCTTATACACGCCCGACGACGTTCGCGACGGCAAGCCTGCCTTGAACCTGCAGATCGCGGCGCGCGCGGGCCGGTTCGAGGACGAGGACTGGCGCCTGCGCAAGGACGGCACCCGCTTCCGCGCCCATGTCATCATCGACGCCATCCGCGACGCGAAAGGCAAGTTGGTCGGCTTCGCCAAGATCACCCGCGACGTCAGCGCCCGCTACGAGCTCGAGCGCACCAAGGAGCAGTTGGTGCAGGCACAGAAGCTCGAGCTCGTCGGCCACCTGACCGGCGGCGTGGCGCACGACTTCAACAACCTGCTGACCGCTCTCCTGGGCTGCCTGGATCTCGTCAGCATGAAGAACAAGGACACGTCGCTCGACCGCTATCTCACGTCCGGGCGAGCGGCGGCCAGCCGGGGTCAGAAGCTGATCGAACAGCTGCTGACCTTCTCGCGCAAGCAGACGCTGTCGCCCACAGCCACCGAGGTCGACGCCTTCATTGAAAACCTGCAGCCCCTGATCGGCCAGGCACTGGGCGAAGGTATCCTCCTTCACCTTGACCTGCAGGCCGGCGCCGGCACCGCCGAGCTGGACCGCGCGCAGTTCCAGTCGGCCTTGCTTAACCTGCTGTTGAACGCCCGCGACGCGATGCCCGATGGCGGCCAGCTTGCGATCCGCACCTGGACCGGCAACCCGGGCCCGAACACCGCGCCGACCGACCCCGCCTTCGGCCAAAGCGCCTTCGTGGTGATCGAGGTGCACGACACCGGGGTGGGCATGGACGCCGCGACGGCGGCCCGCGCGGTCGAGCCGTTCTTCACCACCAAGGAAGTCGGGCAGGGTTCCGGACTGGGGCTCAGCCAAGTTTACGGCTTTGCGGTTCAGTCCGGCGGCGAGATGCAGATCGAAAGCGCCCCCGGCCGCGGCACGTCCGTCCGGCTGGTGATGCCATTCGCCGCCGGCAAACAGCTCGCCAAACCCAGCATCCGCGCCGAAAAGCGCCCGAGCATTCTTGTGGTGGAGGACGACGTCGACGTGCGTCAGACCGCCGTCGACATCCTGACCGACGCCGGCTTCGAGATCCACGAGGCCGAGAACGCGGCCCAAGCGCTCGGTCTGCTGCAAACCGAGATGACGTTCGACCTGCTGTTTTCCGATATTATCATGCCGGGCGATATGAATGGCGTCGAACTGGCCCGGCGGGCGCTGCATCTCCGCCCCAGGATGCAAGTGGTGCTGACGTCGGGCTATGCGCGGGAAGCGCTGGAGGTCCGGCACCGCGTCCGCGAGGACGTGGCCTTCCTGCCAAAACCGTATCGGGCGGATTCCTTGCGGAACACGGTCGGGCAGTTGTTCGAGCAACGAACGGCGATGCTCGCCGGCATCGTGTAAGCGCCGGGCTGAGTGGCCGCGAGACGCCGCTCAGCGATGCCGGCTGAGCCAGCGGTCGTCGCGGCGTTCGCGCGCGAGGTCCTGCCGGATTACGATCAGAGTGCCGACGATCAAGGGCATCAGGATGCCGCCAAGGCAAAGGGCCGTGATGTCGAATGTTGTCATTGCCGACAAAGACTAACAATTCCTGACCGGATACTCAACGATCACGCGCCGCCCGCGCCACACGTTTCGGGGAGCCCGGCCGACGAGCACGGCTTGTCAGGCGGGCGACGCGACCAGCACCACGCGCCGGTTCCGCGCCCGGCCCTCCGGGTCGTCGGATCCGTCCGGCCGGGTGTTCGGGGCGATCGGCTGCCGCTTGCCGTAGCCGGCGACGGTGATCGCCGCCGCCGGGATGCCGTTGCCGATCAGCCATTGCCGCACCGCCTCCGCCCGCCGCAGCGATAGCGCGTCGTTGGCGGCGTCGCTGCCGATCGAGTCCGTGTGTCCCTCCACCCGTATCAGCGGATACTGATACGCCCGGCGGATCGCGCTCAGACGCTCCTCCAGGGCCGTCGACGCTTGCGGCAGCAGGTTGGCGCTGTCGAACCGGAACAGCACGTCGGCCGGCAGCTCGTATTGCTGCGGCAGCGGCGCCGGTTGCGGCGCATAAGCCTGGCCCACGCAGCCGGCGAGCATCGCCGAAGCCAGCGCGAGCACCACCCAACGCCCGCCCGGCCGCCGCCCCATCGGCGTCAGCCTCACGCCTCGTTCGCCTTCGCCAGCACCGGCCGGAACGTATCCGATGCACGCTTCAGCTCGGCTGCCGGGTCGGCGCCGCCCACGATGTTGGTCAGGGCGATCCCGATCGTGTCGCGGAACTCGGTCACCGGCACGATTTCCGGCAGCCCGCTGCGGGCGATCTTGAGGCTGGTGAGCGTCGTCTCGAACCAGTCCTTGGGGAAGGCGCTGGCGGCGATCACGTCCTGCTGCTCGTAGCTGCTGGCCCGCGGCGGCGTGCCGGCGCCGGCGCGCAGCCAGTTGGGGAACATCGCCTTGCTGCACGCCCACTGCACATACAGCCACGCGGCCTGCTTGTTCTTGCTTGCGGCCGGGATGCCCATGCCGTCGATGAAGGTCGCCGAGTGCTGCGCCTGCGGCCCGCGCGGGATCGGCGCGAAGCCCACCTTGCCGACCACCTTCGATTTCTGCGGATCGACCAGCGGCGCCGAGAAGCCGATCCCGTCCCACCACATCGCCGCCCGGCCCTGACTGAAGGTCGTCTGGCACTCGTTCCAGTTGAACCCGACCGAGCCCGGCGGCGCGCAGTCCCGCATAAGCTTCTGGTAGAAGCTGGCCGCTTCGATCGCCGCCGGGCTGTCCGTCAGCAGTGTCTTGCCGTCCTCGGACAGCGTCTCCTGGTTCCAGCCGAGCAGGATGTTGTCGTACAGCACGACGTTGGCGTTCTTCAGCCCGCGCCCGGTGAAGCCGAATACCCCCTTGCTCTTGTCGGTCAGCTTCTGCGCCGCCGCCATCAGCTCGTCATAGGTCTTCGGCGGCTGCAACCCGGCGGCGTCGAACATCTCGCGGTTGTAGTAGAGGATGAACAGGTCCTGGTTCATCGGCAGCACGTTGATGCGCCCATCCGGCCCGGTCGCGGCATGGATGGTGGCGGGCGAGAAGTCGGCCATGTCGAGGCCCGGCGCCGTTTTCGCCGGGTCGGCGATCAGCGGCCGCAAATCCTCCATCCAGCGGCCCTTCTCGATCAGCCGCTTCTGCACGTGCATGGCGACATTGACCACGTCGAACGAGGGCCGGCCGGACGCCATCTCCATCGCCACCTTGGGCCGCTGCTGCTGCTCCGGAATCTGCTCGGCGCCGACACGGATGCCGGTCAGCTCCTCGAACTCCTTTTGATGCGCCTGCAGCACGTCGCCACGCGGGGACTTGGCGAAGTTCACCTCGATCTTGGCGCCCTTGGCCTGCTTCCAGTCGAACTGGCTCTGCGCATTGGCGCGCTCGACAATGTTGAACAAGGGAAGGGCGGCCGAGGCGGCCAGCAACGAACGGCGACGGATCATCGGTGAACTCCCAGCGGGCCTCTCGCGGGCCCTGTCGGTCCACAATAGGCGGAATGATCGTGGCGGGAAAAGGCCTGCGCCTCAGACCGGGAACGCGTGCCGTCCCTCGGCCGCACCGCGAGTGACGAAGTGCACCAGCGGGTCGACATGGGCCGCCCGCACGTCGGCATAGGCGGCCAGGTATTTGCCCGTGCTGAAGGCGGCCGACGGGTTGCGGCCCTCCGACCAGCCATGCGTCTCGAAATGCAGCAGCGGGTCCACGTGCGCGGCGGCCACGTCCGGGTTGTGGCTCAGGTAATACTTGGTGTCGAACCAGGCGTCGGGGTTCAAGCCCGCCTGCCAGCCGCCGTGGTCGTAGGCATAGGCGGCCTGCTGCGCCGCCGCCGGGCCCGCCGGGATCAGGGTCGCGCCGAGCTGCTGGTCGTAAAAGGCGGCATTCACCAGTGGATCGGCAGCCGCCGTCCCGCCGAAAAGGAATGCCGTGCGACCTTCGGCCTTGCCGGTCGTGAGGTAATGCACCAGCGGATCGACCCCGGCCGCCCGCACGCCGGGGTTGGCCGCCAGATACTTGGCGTCGTCGAACAGCAGGCTCGGTGCCCGGCCCTCCGTCCAGCCGGTCGCCAGGAACTGCAGCAACGGGTTCACGCCGGCCTTCTTCACGTCCGGGTTCTGCGCGAGGTAGAAGCGCACGTCGAAAAAGGCGTCCGGGTTGCGCGCTTCCTTCCAGCCGTTCGCCTCGAAATGCGTCAGCGGGTTCACGCCCGCCTTTTTCACGTCCGCGTTGCCGGCCAAGTAGAAATTGGTGTCGAACGCCGCAGAGGGGTTGCGGCCTTCCTTCCACCCCGTCGTCATGTAGTGCTGATAGGGGTCGACGCCGGCCTTCGCCACGTCCGGGTTGCGCGCCAGGTAATAGGCCCGGTCGAACAACGGGTCCGGCGGCGGCACATTGACCAGGCTCACGACCGCTCCGCTGCCGGCCGCAGCCACGGTGAAGCGCTTGCCGGTGAAGTCGCCGGCCACACGCAGGACCTCGACCGTGGCCGCACCGTTGCGCAGCACCAAGCTGCCGGGGGCGCCGGCCGCGCCCGCCGTGTAGGTTGCGGCGGTCAGCGGCTGCTCCAGCCGGATGCTGTCGCCGATTGCGAACCCGGTCAGGGTGGCGCCGACGGCAAATGGCGCGAGCACGCTGGCGGCGCCGTTGTAGACATAGCCCGAGCCGATCGACAGCGCCGCGCCGGCCCCCGCGAACGCGATCGTCGGGCCGGTGCCGACCGTGCCGTTCAGCCGCAGCGTGGCGTTGCCGCCGATCTGCAGCGTGCCGCCCCCGGACACGCCGCCGTTGCCGGTCAGCGTGCCGCCGGTGATGGCCACGACGCCGTTGTCGACCAGTCCGCCATTGAGGGTGGTCGTGGCATGAGCCAGCAGCGTGCTGCCCGCATCCACGGTGATCGCGCCCAGCGCCGCACCGCCGGCGCCGCCGATCTCGATGCGGGACGCCGCGTCGACCGAAAGGCTGGCCGCGGGAGCCGCCGGCGCGGCCGCGGCGTTCAGCACGACCCCGGCCAGCTGCACCGACCCGCCGGCCGCGGCCAGCACGGTGCCGGACGCGGCCAGCCCGACGCCGCTCAGATAGCCGCCGGACGCAGCGGACAGCATGCCGCCGCGCAGGCTGGCGCCATCGCCGACCGCGGCCAGGATGCTCGACGCGGCGGTGATGGGGCCCGCTACCGTCAGCGTGCCACCCGCCGTCACCGCGACCTGCCCCGGCGCGGCCGCGGCCTGCCCCGCTCCGGCCGCGGTGCCGACCGCCAAGGCGCCGCCGAGGCCGGCATAACCGCCCGCGTCGTTCAGAGCGCCATTCGCGACCGACGCCGCTCCGCCGGCCGACAGGGTGGACCCGGCACGCACCGCCACCGTGCCGCTGCGTCCCCCCGCCGCACCGACCGTCAGCGTGCCGGCGGCGAACAGCGCAGCGCCCGGGGCGAGCACCACGTCGCCGCCCGCGACCGCCACTGACCCGGCCGACACCGTGCCGCCGACCGTCAGCGTACCGGCCGAACCCGCCCCGCCGACGACGCCGTCCGGGCTGCCGGCCGAGACCGCCCCAGCGAACACATAGGCGCCACCGAGATCGACGTTGCCGGACACGGTGAGGCTGGCCCCGGTCCCACCGCCGGCGACGACGGTCGAGGCGGCGCCGTCCGGGCCCGCGATCGTGACGGGCGTCGACGACCCGGGGACAAAGGCGGTCGGCGTCATTCCTGCCGCAGGGTCGCTCCAATTCCCGCCGCCATTCCAGAACCCGCCGCTGAGCCCGATCCAGGTAAAGCCGTCCGGTCCGGTGGAAGGCGGCGCGGGGGTGACCCGGCTTTGCGGGATCAGCGTGATGCTCGCACCGCTGCCGGCCGGGCTGACCAGGAACGCTTGCCCGGTGAAATCGCCCGACAGCCGCAACGTCTCGACCGTGGCCGCGCCGTTGCGCAGCAGCAGCGTGCCGGGCTCGCCCGCGACGCCGGGCAGGAGGATGGCCGCCGTGACCGGCTGGCCCACCACGATGCTGTCGCCGGCCGCGAACCCGGTCAGCACGGCACCGACCGGGAGCGGCGCCAACACGGTCCCGGCGCCGGTGTAGACGTAGCCGGAGCCGATCGACAGCGTGGCGCCGGTGCCGCCGAAGGCGATGACCGGGCCGGCGCCGACCGGGCCGTTCAGCAGCAACGTGGCGTCGCGGCCGATCTGCAGGACGCCGCTGCCCGATACCGTCCCGGTCTCGGTCAGCGTTCCGGCCGTGATGGCGACGACGCCGTTATCGATCAAGGCGCCGTTCAGGGTTGCGGCCGTGTTGGCCATCAGCGTCGCGCCGGCGTCCACGGTGATGGCGCCGGGCGCCGCGCCGCCGGCGCCGCCGATCTCGATGCTCGAGCTGCCGTCGGTCCGGAGCCTCGCGGCAAGCGCGGCCGGTGACGCCGGCGCGTTCAACACGAGGCCGGCCAGTTGCACCGCCCCGCCATTGGCAGCGACCACCGTACCCGACGCGGCCAGGCCGGCGCCGGCGAGATAGCCGCCCGACACCGCCGTCAGCACGCCGCCCGACAGCACCGACCCGGCGCCCAGCGCCGCCAGGATGCTGGTCGTGGCGGTGATCGGCCCCGCCACCGTCAGCCGGCCGCCCGCCACCACCGCCACCTGCCCGGCCAGCGTGGCACCAGCCGGCCCGGCAAGGACCGGCGCGCCGACCGTCAGGGTGCCGCCGACGCCCACCGCACCACCGGCGAAGCCGACATTGCCGGTCACCACCACGCTGCCGGCCACCCCGCTGCCGCCGAGCGTCGCCAAGGCCGAGCCGGTCGGGCCGGCGATCCTGACGGGCGTGAGCTGGCCTGGCGGCGTCACAGCCGGAACGCCGCCGACGCCGGCGGTCGTGTCGACCCAAGCGGACGCGTCGCTCCACAGACTGCCGCTCAGGCCGACCCACGCGTATGCGTCCGCATCCGTGGAAGCGCTGCCGGCGAGCGATGCCATCGACCATCACTGTGCTATTCGATGTTCGTTACTATATCGCAATGCACAGGGGGATCAATCGAGGCGGCGTGGTTCCAACAAAACCTAAGCGTCGTTGGCGCTTCCTGAGACGGGCGCCTGCATCAAGCCGGGCCGGGCATGCCTTCGGTGCAGTTGACCATCCAGGGAGTCCCGAACTTGTCGGCCACCATGCCGAACCGGGGCGACCAGAACGTGGGTCCGAGCGGCATGCGCACCTCCCCGCCCTCGGTCAGCGCCGCCCAGATCCGCTCGGCCTCGGCAATCGTCGCCGGCATCAGCGAGACGTAGAAGCCGGCCATCGGCTGGCCGCGGCCGCTCATGGCATCCGACGCCATCAGGGTGCCCTCACCGACCTTGAGCTGCGCGTGCATGATGCTCTTCGGATCGACCGGCGGCATGTCCGGCGTGGGCGGCGCCTCGCCGTGGGTCATCATCATGACGATCTGGCCGCCCAGCGCCTGCTCGTAAAAGCGGAACGCCTCGGCGCAGGTACCGTCGAACGTCAGGTAGGGCGTGATGTGCATAACCGACCTCCTCCGCGACTGATCGCCGCGGCAGCATGCCGCACGGGTGCTGGAAAAGCGACGGGATTAGCGCCGCTGCAGCAGCACGTCCTTGGCCTGGTTCACCCGCGACGCCAGCCAATCGGTGCCGCCGCCGTCCGGATGGACCACTCGCATCAGCCGCACCCAGGCGGCGCGGATGTCGCTGTCCGACGCTCCCTCCGGCAGCCCGAGCACAGCCAGCGCCTCGGCCCGGCCCATCTTGGCCGCGTACGGCGCCGTCACCCGGCCCTGCTGCTTCTTCCAGAAATCCCACACCAGCGGGCCGAGCAGCACGAGCCCATACAGTGCCGCGGCGCCCTTGCCGGTCAGGAACAGCATCGCCACCAAGCTCAGCCCGGCGAGCGCCGCGACCCAGGCCAGCAGCGCCTTGATCGAGGCGACGCTGGCGCGGGAAAAGGCGTTAGCGGCCCACAGGGTCAGGGCGACGGCCGCCAGGCCCAACGCCAAGGCAATCATGGCCGGCCGGGGCGCTGCCCTGGACCCAACCGGGCGAGGCGCCCCGGGCCCTGCGTCAACGGGCTGCTTGGTTGTGCAATTGCGCTTCCTGGGCGGCCACCGCGGCGACGTTGACGATGCCGCGCGCAGTGACGCTCGGAACCACCACGTGCACCGGCTTGCTCATGCCCAGCAGGATCGGCCCGATCGGCAGCCCGTCGGCCACCGCCTTGACCAGGTTGAAGGCGATGTTCGCCGCATCCAGCGTCGGCATGATCAGCAGGTTGGCCACCCCGTCCACCCGGCTGTCCCCGACCATCCGCTCGCGCAGGCTCGGGACCAGTGCGGCGTCCGGGTGCATCTCCCCATCCACCTCGAGCTCCGGCGCCTGCTGGCGGATCAGGCCGAGCGCCCGGCGCATCTTGCGGGCACTGTCGCTGTTGCTGCTGCCGAAGCTCGAGTGCGACATCAACGCGACCTTCGGCACCACGCCGAAATTGCGTACCGCCTCGGCCGCGAGCACCGTCATCTCGGCGATCTGCTCGGCGCAGGGATCGACGTTGACGTGGGTGTCGCACACGAAGATGTTGCCCGCACCGGCGATCAGCGCCGAGATCGCGTAGATCCGCGACACGTCGGGGCGCTTCGGGATGATCGGCATCATATAGGTCATGTGCCGCCACCAATCGCCGGTGCCGCCGCAGATCGCCGCATCCACCTGGCCCGCATGCAGCAGCATGGACGCCGCCACCGTGGCTCGCCGCATCAGCCGGCGTGCCGCCGCATCGGGTGGCACGCCGCGGCGGCCCACCAGCTTCTGGTAGCTTTCCGAGAGCGGGTCGAACACGGTGCGGTCGGTTTCCGGATCGAGGATCTCGACCGCGTCGCCCAGCTTCAAGCGCAGGCCCATGTCGCGGACCTGCTTCCGGATCTCGTCGGCGCGGCCCAGCAGCACCGGCTGCGCAACCCCGTCATCGACCAGGGTCTGCACCGCCCGCAGCACGCGCTCGTCGGCGCCCTCCGCGAACACGATACGCTGCAGGTTTTTCTTGGCCGCCTCCATCACCGGGCGCATCAGCTGCCCGGACCGGAACACGAACTTCTCGAGGTCGCGGCGGTAGGCGGCGAAGTCCTCGATCGGCCGGGTGGCGACGCCGCTGGCCATCGCGGCCCGCGCGACCGCGGGAGCGATCTGCAGGATCAGCCGCGGGTCGAACGGCTTGGGGATGATGTACTCGGGGCCGAACACCGGCGCCGCGCCGCCATAGGCCGCCGCGACCACCTCGCTCGCCTCGACCCGCGCCAGCTCGGCGGTGGCTTCGACGGCGGCGACCTTCATCGCCTCGTTGATGGTCGTCGCCCCCACGTCCAGCGCACCGCGGAAGATGAACGGGAAGCACAGCACGTTGTTGACCTGGTTCGGATAATCGGTCCGTCCGGTCGCGACGATCGCATCGGGCCGGGCCGCGCGCACCAGCTCCGGCATGATCTCCGGGTCGGGGTTGGCGAGCGCCAGGATCAGCGGCTTCTCGGCCAGCAGCGGCAGGAACTCCGGCTTCAGCACGCGCGGCGCCGACAGGCCGAGGAACACGTCGGCCCCCTCCAGAACGTCGCCCAGGGTGCGGGCCGTGGTGTGCCGGGCATAGACCGCCATGTTGGACGGCATGTCGTCGTCGCGGCCCTCGAACACGACGCCCTGGACGTCGGTCAGCGTGACGTTGCCGGGCGGCAAGCCCATCGTCACCAGCAGGTCGACGCAGGCGAGTGCTGCCGCACCGGCGCCCGACGTCACCAGCCGCACCTGCTCCAGCCGCTTGCCCTGCAGCAGCAGCCCGTTGCGGATCGCGGCCGCGACGATGATGGCGGTACCGTGCTGGTCGTCGTGGAACACCGGGATCTTCATGGTGTCGCGCAGCCGGCGCTCGATGGCGAAGCACTCGGGCGCCTTGATGTCCTCGAGGTTGATGGCGCCGAAGGTGGGTTCGAGCGCTGCGACGACGGAGCAGAACAGATCCGGGTCGGCCGCATCCACCTCGACGTCGAACACGTCGATCCCGGCAAACTTCTTGAACAGCACCGCCTTGCCCTCCATGACCGGCTTGCCGGCAAGCGCGCCGATGTTGCCGAGGCCGAGGACGGCGGTGCCGTTGCTGATCACGCCGACCAGGTTGCCGCGCGCGGTGTAGTCGCGGGCGAGATCGGGGTTGGCCTTGATCTCGAGGCAGGCGGCGGCCACGCCGGGCGAGTAGGCGAGCGACAGGTCGCGCTGGGTGGCCATCCGCTTGGTCGGCTCAACCGACAGCTTCCCCGGTGTCGGCAGCCGGTGATAGTCCAGCGCCGCGCGTCGAAAGTCCTCGTCCATTCGCGTCCTCCACTTAACCAAGGTGTAAGCGGGTGCGGAGCGCAGGCAAAGGGGGCGGTTCGACGGATTGGCGGCGGCGCTGCCCGCGCCTTGCTCGAACCGGTCGGCTCGAGCTCCTATATAGGGGAGGTCACGGGGCAGTCAGCGGTATGCGGTCGAGAAGACTCGAACTTCCACAGGGTTTCCCCCACAAGCACCTCAAGCTTGCGCGTCTACCATTTCGCCACGACCGCATCGCAGGCGGCGGGGTATAGCCGATGGACGCGCCGGTATCAATCGCGGTTCTGCCCGAACGCCAAACGTCCGCGCTCGAGTGGCAGGTTCAAGGCGGCTTGCAGGAGTACGACGCGGCGCTGCGGACGATGGAGGCGCGCGTGGCGGCCATCCGCGCCGGCGCCGCGGCCGAGCAGGTCTGGCTGGTCGAGCACCCGCCGCTCTACACCGCCGGCACGTCGGCCCGGCCGGAGGACCTCGCCGAGCCCGGACTGTTCCCGGTCCACCGCGCCGGCCGGGGCGGCCAATGGACCTATCATGGACCCGGCCAACGCGTGGCCTACACCATGCTGGACCTGCAACGGCCGCACGGTGCGGTCCCGCCGCGCGACGTGCGCCGCTTCGTTCATGGCCTGGAGGAGTGGCTTATCCGGGCGCTCGACCGCTTCAACGTGCGCGGCGAGCGGCGCGACGGCCGCGTCGGCATCTGGGTCGCGGACCCCGCCACCGGGGCCGAAGCCAAGATCGCCGCAATCGGCGTCCGGGTCACCCGATGGGTGAGCTGGCATGGCGTGGCGCTCAACGTAGAGCCCAACCTCGCCCATTTCGCCGGCATCGTGCCGTGCGGCATCAGCGAGCACGGCGTGACCTCCCTCGCGGCACTCGGGCTGCCGGTGACGATGGAAGACGCCGACGTTGCCCTCCGCTCCGCTTGGGACGAGGTGTTCGGCTAGGGTGCTGCGCCGGAGTCAGTGGCGGCGCTAACCGTTTCTTCACCCTCATCGCCTAGGCTCCTCCGCGAACAGGAGTCTCAAATGGAAGCGAACGACGAACGGTTGAGTGTCGGCGGAAAGACGCGTGCGAGCCGCCGATTTGCGGTCGCGGGCGGGGTGGCGCGGAAGCTCGCTTTGTCGTCGCTGCTCTGCGCCGTTCCGATCGGATTCGCCCTGTGGATGCTGCTCGCCGAGCAGAACATCGCCATCAGCTTTGCTTCCAAAGAAGCCGCCGGCGCGCGCTACCTGGCAGCGCTCGCGCCGGTGCAATCGAGCGCGGCTGTGGCTGCCGTCCGCAATGACTCCGCACCCGCCGGCGCCGCGGCGGCGATCCGCTCGGCCGAGGCGGCGCTCGGTGCCCAGCTCGAATCCAACGAAGCCGCCGACAAAGCCGCCACCGCGCTCGCGCCCGGCAAGCCCGGGGCGCTTGCGGCCGGCCGCACGGCGGTGCGTGAGCTCATCACCCGCATCGGCGACCGTTCCAACCTGATCCTCGATAACGTGCTCGACAGCTACTACCTGACCGACGTGGTGCTGACGCGCCTGCCCGACGTGCTCGATCGGGCGGCGGAGCTGGCGATGCTCGTGCAGGGCGGCGCCGGTCAAAGCGCCGACCTGGACGTACGTGGCGGGTTCCTGATCGCCCTGGGCGGCTTGACCGGCACGATCGAAGGCATGGACGGCTCTATGACCTCGACGCAGCAGAACAATGCCGACGGCTCCTTGGCAACGGCTCTGGCCGGACCCTATGCGGCCCTGACGAAGGCGCTCTCGACTTATGCGGGCGCCTTGAAGGTCAATGCCGCCGACCCGGCCGACGTCCCGGCGCTGCTTCAGCAGATCGGCCAGTTCAATGATCGCGCGGCAGCCGAGCTGGTCCGCTTGCTCGAAGCGCGTGTAAACGCGTTGCGGACGGCACAGCTGCGCGTGCTCGCTGGCACCGCCGTGTTGTTCGCGCTGGCCTTGGCCGGGGTGACCTGGACGGTACGGCGCAGCGTGGTGCGGCCACTCGCCCAACTCAGCGCCGCAACGCTTCGCCTGGCCGATGGCGATCTGGACACGCCGATACCGGACGTGACCACGGCCGACGAGCTCGGCGCCATGACCGCGGCACTCGGCACCCTGCGCGACGCCGCACGTGAACGCGCCCAACTCGAAGCTCAGGTGGCGTCGCACCGGGCCGAGCGGGACCGGCGGCAAACCGCGATGGAACGGCACACCAGCGACTTCGGCACGGCTATTGCCGGCGTCATGCAGCAGCTCGTCAGCGCCGGCGAGCGTATCACCGTCGCTGCCGACGACATGGCCGCCGCCGTGGCGAAAACCCGGCTGCGCGCAATCGAGACCGCCGACGGCGCCCGCAAATCGGCCACCAATCTTTCCACTGTGGTCGCCGCTGCCGAGCAGATGTCGGCCAGTGCGGGCGAGATCAGCCACCAGGTCGCCCATGTCTCGCGCTCGGCCCGCGCCGCGACGGACCAGATGCGCGCCACCGACGAGAAAGTGGGCGGCCTTGCCGCCGCCGCCGAGCGGATCGGCAACGTGGTGTCGCTCATCACCACCATTGCCGGGCAAACCAACCTCCTCGCGCTCAACGCCACGATCGAGGCGGCCCGGGCCGGTGAGGCCGGCCGCGGGTTCGCCGTCGTGGCCGGGGAGGTGAAGTCGCTGGCCGCGCAGACCGCCAAGGCCACCGATGAGATCCGTACCCAGATCGAGGCGATCCGAACCGCCACCACGGAAGCGGTCGGTGCGGTGCAAGGCGTGAACCAGACCATCCGTGAACTCGATATCGTCGTCACGACCATCGCCGCCGCCGTGGAGCAGCAGGAAGCCGCGACGCGGGAGATCAGCTCCAGCGCGCACCATGTCGCGGCGGCCACGTCGCAGGCGACGGCGGCCATGGACGAGGTCTGCGCCGTGATCGAGGCGTCCGACGCGACCAGCCGCAGCGTCTCGACCTCGGCCGCCGACGTCGGGACCACGTCCGCGACGCTGCATGCCGAAATGAACCACTTTCTGCGTGCGTTGGCCGAGCCGACGGCCGAGCAGCGCCGCCGCTACGAACGCGTACCGGGCAACGGCGCCATGGCCCGGCTGCGGACCGAGGCGGGCGAAACCCATTCGGGCGCGGTGATCGACCTGTCGCGTGGCGGCGTCGCCCTACGCTGCACGGTTACCCTGGCAGCGGGAACGCTGGTTTCGGTCGAGATCGATGGGCAAGCGGCGATCAGCGCCCGGGTGGTGCGTGCAGCGCCGAATCTGCTCGCGTTGGCTTTCGCGCAGAACGATGCAAACCTCGCAAAGGTCGACGAGGCGACCACTCCCTTGTCTAAGGCGGCCTGAGAACCAACGCGGCGATGGCAGGCATGGCGACACAAGTGCTTGCCCCGCCGCTCCGCTATCCCTCGAACGGATCCCGCATCAGGATCGTGTCATCCCGCTCGGGGCTGGTGGACAGCAGTGTGACGGGCGTCTCCACCAGCTCCTCGATGCGCCGAACATACTTGATCGCCTGCGCCGGCAGCTCGCCCCAGGAGCGGGCGCCGCGGGTGCTGTCGGACCAGCCCTCGATCGTCTCGTAGACCGGTGTCGCGGCGGCCTGCGCCGCTTGACCGGCCGGCAGGTGGTTGAAGCGGCGGCCGCCGATGTCGTAGCCGGTGCAGATTTGCAACGTCTCCAACCCGTCCAGCACGTCGAGCTTCGTCAGCGCCAACCCCTGCACGCCCCCGACCTTGCAGGCCTGCCGCACCAGGGCCGCGTCGAACCAGCCGCAACGCCGTGGCCGGCCGGTGACGGTGCCGAACTCGTGCCCTCGCGTCCCGAGCATCTGCCCGGTCTCGTCGTGCAGCTCGGTCGGAAACGGCCCGCTGCCGACCCGCGTGGTGTACGCCTTGGCGATGCCGAGCACGAACCCGACCGACGCCGGGCCGATCCCCGAACCGCCCGCCGCAGTCGCGGCGATGGTGTTGCTGCTGGTGACGAATGGATAGGTGCCGTGGTCCACGTCCAGCATCACCGCCTGCGCGCCCTCGAACAGAATGCGGGTGCCGGCGCGGCGGGCCGCGTCCAACCGTTCCCACACCGGCTCGACATGCGGCAGGATGCGCGGCGCCACCGCCAGCAGCCAGTCGAGCATCGCCTGCTTCTCCACCACCGGTGCGCCAAGCCCGGTCAGCGAGGCGTTATAGTGCAGCAGCAGCTCGTCGAGCTTTACGTCGAGCGTCTCGGGTTCCGCCAGGTCACAGACCCGGATCGCCCGTCGCGCCACCTTGTCCTCGTAGGCGGGCCCGATGCCGCGCCCGGTGGTGCCGATCTTGCGGTCGCCCCGCGCCGCCTCGCGGGCCCGGTCGAGCGCCCCGTGCACCGGCAGGATCAGCACCGCGTTCTCGGCAATGCGCAGCGTTTCCGGCGTTACCGCCAAGCCCTGCGCCCGCACCCGGTCGATCTCGGCGAGCAGTGCCTCGGGGTCGATCACCACGCCGTTGCCGATGATGCCGAGCTTGCCGCGCACCAGACCGCTCGGCAACAGGCTGAGCCGATAGGTCTGATTGCCGACCACCAGCGTGTGCCCGGCATTGTGGCCGCCTTGGAAGCGCACCACGATCTCGGCGCGGCTGGCGAGCCAGTCCACCACCTTGCCCTTGCCCTCGTCACCCCATTGGGCGCCGATCACGCAGACATTCGCCATTTAACTCTCCTGGATGATGGGCATGGCGGCGCCGTCGCGCAGGATGTGCGTGCAGCCGAGCCGCGCCGCCTCCTGCGCCGGGTCGCCGGCGGCGGTCAGCGCCGAGATCGTCGCATAGCCGTCGGCGCGCATCCGGACGCCGGCTTCGGCCGGCGCGTCCCAGGGCAGGAACAGCCGCGGCCGCACCGGCGGCGGCGGACACACGCGCAGGATCGCGTCCGGGAACAAGCTCAATCCGGTCGCCGGCTCCTCGCCCGACACGTAGCGGCCGCCGCGCCCCAGCTCCTCCGCGCGGCCGGCCGAGAACACCGTCAGGCAGAGCCCGGTGTGATAGCGGAAGCCGCGGAATTCCAGCGGGTCGAGGGTCAGCCGCAGCCCCGGTGCCCGCGCCCGCACCACGTCCACCGTGGCCCGCAGCCGGTCCCGCATCGCCGCGGGCAGCGGCCCCAAGCGTGCCGCATCCAGCACCGCCATCGCCGGCCCGACCGGTCCGGCCGTCAGCAGCAGGTCGGTCAGCAGCCCGGCGATCGCCCCGCCATGCTCGGCCACCACGGCCGCGTCCTTGCGGTCCAGCGCGCGGATCAACGCCTGCCGCGCCGGGCCGTCGATCCCGGCTTCGTCCAGCAAGGCGGGCGCCAGGGTCGGCATGGTGAGGTCGATGCTGATGCGCTCGAGCCCAAGCGCGGACAGCGCCTCCGCCGCCAGCAGCACCATCTCGGCATCCGCCGCCGGCGCGTCGGGGCCGATCAGCTCGACCCCGGCCTGCGCCACCTGCCGGTTGGGGTCAATCTGACTGCCACGCACCCGCAGGCACTGCCCGGCATACGAAAGCCGCAGCGGCCGCGGCCTGGCGCCCAGGCGGGTCCCGGCGATCCGCGCCACTTGCGGCGTCATGTCGGCGCGCAGACCCAGCATGCGGTGGGTGTCGGGGTCCATCAGCCGGAACGTCTGCTCGGCCATGGCCGCACCGGTTCCAGCCAGCAGCCCGTCGGCAAACTCCACCAGCGGCGGCTTGACCCGCTGATAGCCGTGACTGTGGAACACCTTCATCAGCCGGCCGACCGCAATCGCCTCCGCCTCCGCCTCCGGCGGCAGCAGGTCGATCAGCCCGGTCGGCAGCAGCGCCGGGTTGGGAGGCAGGTCGTCGGTCATGACGGCGAGGTTCTAGCAGGCTGCAGGCGAAAGCAAAGCGGAGGCCGCCGCCGGCGTCCGGACCTGTCCACAATCAGCCTTGACTTGACCCTGGCGCGGCGACCCGGATTGATGCGGCAGGAGGACTGCCATGCCTGACACCATGCTGCGGAACCCGGTCGAAACCGGGGCGCCGCAACCCGGCCGAACCGCGCCGGACTTCGACGCCATCGTCATCGGCGCCGGCTTTTCCGGCCTGTATCAGCTGCACCTGCTGCGCGACCTGCTCGGCCTCGCCGTGCAGGGGTTCGAAACCGCGGACGGCGTGGGCGGCACCTGGTTCTGGAACCGCTACCCGGGCGCCCGCTGCGACAGCGAGAGCTATTCCTATTCTTACTCGTTCTCGCGCGAGCTGGAGCAGGAATGGTCCTGGACCGAGAAATACCCGCAGCAGCCGGAGGTGATGCGCTACCTGAACCACGTCGCCGACCGCTTCGACCTCCGCCGCAGCTTCCGCTTCAAGACCCGGGTCGCTGCCGCCGAGTGGGACGCGGCGTCCGGCCATTGGCGCATCCGCACCGAAGCCGGCGAGACGCTGACGGCGACGTTCCTGATCACCGCCGTCGGCTGCCTGTCCACCACCAACGTCCCCGCCATCCCCGGCCTCGAGACGTTCGGCGGACGCTGGTATCACACCGGCCAGTGGCCCCACGAAGGCGTCGACTTCGCCGGGCAGCGGGTCGGGCTGATCGGCACCGGCTCGACCGGGATCCAGGCGGTCCCGGTGATCGCCGAGCAGGCCGGGCAGCTCACGGTGTTCCAGCGCACGGCCAATTACAGCGTCCCGGCTCGCAACCATCCGCTGTCGGAGGCGGTGCAGCGCCAAACCAAGGCCGACTACGCCGAGATCCGCCGCACGATGCGCGAAACCACTAACGGCCACCCGTTCCGCATCACCGACCGCTCGGTGTTCGACGTCTCGGACGAGGAGCGTGAGGCGATCTTCGAAGCGGCCTGGGCCGAGGGCGGCCTGCAATTCCGTGCCGGCTTCCGCGACATCCTGACCGACCCGGCCGCCAATGCCACCGCCGCCGACTTCATCCGCCGCAAGATCCGCGAGATCGTGCACGACCCGGCCGTCGCCGACATCCTGACCGACTTCGACCACCCCTATGCCGCCAAGCGGCCACCGATCGACACCGAGTACTTCGAGGCCTTCAACCGCACGAACGTCACCCTGGTCGACGTCAAGGCGGCGCCGATCCAGGCCATCGTGCCCGAGGGCGTGCGCACCGCCGACGCCACCTACACGCTCGACATCATCGTGTTCGCGACCGGGTTCGACGCCATGACCGGCCCGTTCCTGCGCATCGACATCAAGGGGCGCGACGGCCTCTCATTGCGCGAGGCGTGGAAGGCGGGCCCGCGCACTTATCTCGGCCTGCAGGTCGCGGGCTTCCCCAACCTGTTCACCATCACCGGGCCCGGCAGCCCGTCGGTGCTGTGCAACATGCCGGTGCCGATCGAGCAGCATGCCGAGTGGATCGCCGGGTGCATCGCGCATATGCGGGAGAACGGCATCGCGCAGGTCGAGCCGGCGCCGGAGGCGGTCGAGCGCTGGGTGGCGCATGTGAACGAGGTCGCGGCGCAGACCCTGCTGCCGCAAGCGTCGAGCTCCTGGTATCTGGGCGCCAACGTGCCCGGCAAGCCGCGCGTGTTCATGCCCTACGCCGGCGGCATGGCGCGCTACCGCGGCATCTGCGACGACGTGGCCGCGAACGGCTACGAAGGCTTCGTGTTCACCGCCTCGGCGATGGCGTGACGGGACCGGCAACGCCGCGCCTCACCGACGACGAGCTGGCAACGCTGGAGCGCATCCTGGGCAAGCTCGCGGGTCCCGGCGCCGAGCTGCCCTGGCCGCTGTTCCGCTTCATCACCGAGGTCACGGCGACGACCAACGCCGACCTTATCGTCCATGACCCGGCGCACGGTGTGCTGCTGGCCTGGCGCGACGACCCGTTCGGCCGCGGCTGGCACGTGCCGGGCAGCATCGTCCGCCACCGGGAGGAGTTCGCCCATCGCATCGCCGCTTGCGCCGCCGACGAGTTCGGCTGCGCACTCGACGTGTCGGAGCGGCCGGTCGCCCTGGTGCAGATCTTTGACGACCGCGGCCATTCGATCTCGCTGTGCTTTCCAGCACGTCTGCGAGGCCCGCTCGGCCGGCGCGTGCTCGGACCCGGCGACACGCCCGCCGCCGGCGACCTGCGCTGGTTCACGACGCCGCCGGACCAGCTCTACCCGAGCCACCGCGTTTATCGTGAGGTGCTGCAGCAGCTTGCCTCGGGCCAACTGGACCACGGCATTCCGATGTTCACCCAGCATGTCGGCCGACGCGACGCCTCTCAGGTCTCAACCGCCGGAGCCATCAGTGAGGCCCCGCTCCGATAGCGGGTCCGATAGCGGGCAAGAACACCACCCCGGGGGCTGGGCGGGGGGGCCGATCGGCTCCGACCGCGCGCTAAGCCGCCAGCGGGTGCCGCACCTCATGCGAAAATGCCTGGCCCTGCGCATCGAACAGGTGGCACGAAGCCGGGTCGAAGGAGAGCCTGATCTTCTGGTGCGCCGGCGTGGCATCGGCGCCCTCGGTCTGCACCGTCACATCCGGGCCGCCGTTCTCGTTGCCGATGTGCAGCAGCGTCAGGCCGCCGAGGCGCTCCACCAGCTTCACCTCGCCAGCAATGTCGCCGGTCTGGCCGGGGCGCAGCGACTCCGGACGGATGCCGAGCGTCACCTTGTCGCCGGGCTTGGCCGAGCCCGCCGCGGCCGGAACCCGCACCCGGGCACCCGACGGCAACGCGACCTCAACAATGCCGCCATCCACGCCCGTGACTTGCGCGGGCAGCATGTTCATGCGCGGCGAGCCGATGAACCCGGCGACGAACAGGTTGGCCGGATGGTGATATAGCTCGAGCGGCGACCCCACCTGCTCGACGCGCCCGGCCTGCAGCACCACGATCTTGTCGGCCAGCGTCATCGCCTCGACCTGGTCGTGGGTGACGTAAACCATCGTCGCGTTCAGCTCCTCGTGCAGCCGCGACAGCTCGATCCGCATCTGCCCGCGCAAGGCGGCGTCGAGGTTGGACAGCGGCTCGTCGAACAGGAACACCTTTGGGTCGCGCACGATGGCGCGGCCGATCGCCACGCGCTGACGCTGGCCGCCCGACAGGTCCTTCGGCCGCCGCTCC
Organism: uncultured Alphaproteobacteria bacterium; assembly: GCA_963752225.1. Taxonomy (GTDB): domain Bacteria; phylum Pseudomonadota; class Alphaproteobacteria; order Acetobacterales; family Acetobacteraceae; genus JBBROS01. Next base: position 450,972 of record CAVVXS010000009.1, read on the forward strand.
AGATAGGGGTCGAGCTGCAGCACGCGCGCCGCCTCGGCCACCTTGCGGTCGCGCTCCGCCCTGGGAACCTTCGCCAAGCGCAGCGCAAAGCCCATGTTCTGCTTGACCGTCATGTGCGGGTAGAGCGCGTAGGACTGGAACACCATCGCCAGGCCACGGTCTGCCGGCCCGACCTCGTTGACCCGCTTGCCGTCGATTTGCAGCTCGCCGGAGGTGATCGGCTCGAGCCCTGCGATCATGCGCAGCAAGGTCGATTTACCGCAGCCCGATGGGCCGACGAACACCACCAGCTCGCGGTCGGCGATGTCGAGGTCGATGCCTTTGATGACCTCGGCCGGGCCGTAGGCCTTGCGGATCTCGCGCAGCGTCAGCGTTGCCATGGGTGGCCTCCTATTTCACGGCGCCGAAGGTGAGGCCCCGCACGAGTTGCTTCTGGCTGAACCAGCCGAACACCAGGATCGGCGCGACCGCTATCGTGGAGGCGGCCGAGAGCTTGGCGAAGAACAGCCCTTCGGGGGATGAGAACGAGGCGATGAACGCCGTCAGCGGCGCCGCCCCGGACGACGTCAGGTTGAGGCTCCAGAATGCCTCGTTCCAGCACAGGATGAGCGATAGCAGCCCCGTGGAGGCGACACCCGGCAGCGTCAGCGGCATCAGCAGGTGCCACACCTCGTCGCCGGTGCGGGCGCCGTCCATCCGGCCGGCCTCCAGGATCTCGTGCGGCACCTCCTTGTAGAAGGTGAACAGCATCCAGACGACGATGGGCAAGTTCATCAGCGCGTAGATCACCACCAGGCCGATCCGGGTGTCGAGCAGGCCGGCGGTGCGGAACAGCAGGTAGATCGGCACCAGCACGCCGACCGGCGGCAGCATCTTGGTGGACAGCATCCAGAGCAAGGTGCCGCGGGTGCGCTCGGTCGGGTGGAACGCCATCGAATAGGCGGCGGGGATCGCGAGCAGCAAGGCGAGCACGGTGCCGCCGACCGAGACGATGATGCTGTTCATCGCGAAGGCCAGGTAATCGGCGCGGACCAGCACCTCAGCGTAGGAACTGAGCGTGGGGGTGAAACGGAAGCTGGCGACGACGGCCTCGGTCTCGCTTTTGAAGCCGGTCAGCACCATCCAGAAGATCGGGAAGAACAGCAGCAAGGCGACGAGCCAGCCGATGACGGCGATCGCGATGCGTTGAGCGAGGCTTTGCTCCAAGGGTCAGACCTCCAGCCGGCGCGCGATGCTGCGCACCAGGAAGAACGCCACGATATTGGCCAGGATGATCGCCACCACGCCGCCTGCCGAAGCGCCGCCGACGTCGAATTGCAGCAAGGCGCGGGCATAGATCAAGAAGGCCAGGTTGGTCGTGGCATTGCCCGGCCCGCCCGCCGTGGTGACGAAGATCTCGGCAAAGACCGTGAGAAGAAAGATGGTCTCGATCATGACCACCACACCGATCGCACGCGACAAATGCGGGAGCGTGATGAAGAAGAACTGGGCGACGACGCCGGCGCCGTCCATGCGCGCCGCCTCGCGCTGCTCATGGTCGAGCGACTGCACCGCCGTCAACAGGATCAGCAGCGCGAACGGCAGCCACTCCCACGACACGATGGCGATCACCGAGGCCAGCGGATAGTCCGCGAACCAGTCCACCGGCTGCATCCCGACGCTGCGCGCGACCGCCCCTAGCACGCCGTAGATCGGGTGCATCATCAGGTTCTTCCACACCAACGCGCTCACGGTCGGCATGACGAAGAACGGCGAGATCGCCAGCACCCGGGCGATGTTGCGCCCGGGGAAGGGCTGGTCGAACAGCACCGCAAGCAAGGTCCCGAACCCCACCGTGATCACCAGCACCGATCCCAGCAGGATCATGGTGTTCTCGAGCGAGACCAGGAAATCGGGGTCGGTGACCAGGAATTCGTAATTGTCGAGGCCGGCGAACCCGGCGGTCTCCGGGTTGATCAGGTTGTAATACTGGAACGAGAACCAGACCGTCATCACCAGCGGGACGATCATCCACGCCAGCAACACGATCACGGACGGCATCACCAACCAGGAGCCGGGGCGGCGCCCCGCGACGGGCGCCGCCGCCGCCGGCGCCTGGCCCGCGACAGCAGACATCGCGGTTCCCTTACTTCTTCGGGTAACCCGCTTGGCGAATGGTCCGCTCGGTCGCGGCCTGCGCCGTCTTGAGCGCGGCATCGACCGTGCTTTGGCCGGTCAGCGTGCCGGCGATGGTTTGGCCGACATTGGTGCCGATGCCCTGGAATTCGGGGATCGCGACGAATTGGGCACCTTGATAGGGCCGCGGCTCCCGGGTCTGGCCACTGGGGTTGGCGGTGTCGATCGCCTTCTGCACGAAGCTCGCGAACGGCGCGACCTTCTGATACTCGGGATTGGAGTAGGTGGATTGCCGCGTGCCCGGCGGCACCGACACCCAGCCATTCTCCTTGGCGACCAGCTCGACATACTCCTTCGACGTTGCCCAGGTGATGAAGGTACGGGCGGCCTCGAGGTTCTTGGCCGAGGCCGGGATCGCGAGGTTCCAGCTCCACAGCCAGGTGGGACCGCCCTTGAAGCTGCCGCTCGGCATCGCCGCGAAGCCCACCTTGTCGGCGACCTGTGACTGCTTCTTATCGAACAGCAGCCCGCCGGCAACGGTGGCGTCGATCCACATCCCGCAATGGCCGCTGGCGAATAGCGCCAGGTTTTCGTTGAACCCGTTCGACGAGGCGCCGGGGGGACCGTCAGCCTTCAGGATGTCGCTGTAATAGGTGATGGCCTTCTTCCATTCGGGCGTGTCGATGGTCGGATGCCACTTGGCGTCGAACCATTGCCCGCCCTCCGCGTCCACCAGGGTCGTAATGTAGCCCATGTTCTCGCCCCAGCCGGGCTTGCCGCGCAGGCACATGCCGTAGATCTGGTTCGGCTTGTCGGTGATCTTGTCGGCGAACTGGCGGATCTGCTCGTAGGTCGGGTTGTCCGGCATGGTGATGCCAGCCTTCTCGAACAGATCCTTTCGGTAATAGGTCATCGCGCTTTCGGCATAGAACGGCAGGCCGTACAGCTTGCCGTCATAGGTCAGCCCGTCGCGCACCGGCTTCAGCAGGTCGTCCACCGCATAGGACGCCGGCAAGTTGTCCATCGGCGCCAACCAGCCCTGCTTGGCCCAGATCGGCACCTCGTAATTGCCGATGGTCAGGATGTCGAACTGCCCGGCCTTGGTGGCGATGTCGGTCGTCACCCGCTGCCGCAGCACGTTCTCTTCCAGCACCACCCAGCGCAGGTGGATGTCGGGATGCTGCTTCTCGAAGTTCGGCGCGAGTTTCTGCATCACCACCATGTCACCGTTGTTCACGGTCGCGATGGTCACGGTGCTGTCGGCCCGCGCCTGCGTCGCCGCGGCGGCGAGCAGCGCGCCAGTCACGGCAGCGGCGCGGAGTGCTTTGACGTGGTGGCCCATGGACTAATCTCCCGGAATTGCGGTACGCCGCTTTACAGCGTTTATTGCCGCAAGCCTGTCAGTCCGGCCGTCATCCGTCAATAATAGCGGACAACAAGCCCTTGTGGTCAGAACCCTAGCGTGCGCGCGGCTTCGGTCAGGGTGGCCTTGGCGCCTGACCGGTAAAGACTTGCCAGCCAGCGCCCGACCGGTTCAATCAAACGTGGGTCGGCGCCGGTGTCGCCAAACAACGCGCGAATGCCCAGCAGCGGCACCGGATTGTCCCCGCCCTCGATCGCCCGCTCCCGGAGTTCGGCGGCAAGCGGGTGGCGGACGTCGATCGGCTGCCTCTGTTCATCCTCGCCGCGGATCCGCCGCAGCCAGGCCGCCAGCGCGAGCGCCAGCAGGCTGACGCTTTGCCCGCTGCGCAGCCTGTCGCGGATCGGGTCCACCAGGATGTTGAGCGGCGCGTCGGTGTTGACCCGCTCGACCGTGTCCTTGATGGCGGTGTTGGCGAAGCGTTCGATCAGGATCCGCTTGTACTGCCCGAGGTCCACGCCCGCGATCGGCGGCAAGGTGGGGCCGGTTTCCCGGTCCATCAGCGCGCCCATGTAGCGGGTCATCAGCGGCTCGGCCATCGCCTCGTCGATCGTGTGATAGCCCGCCAACCGCCCGAGGCCGGACACCGCGAGGTGGCTCGCATTGAGCAGCCGCAACTTCATCATCTCGTAGGGCGCCACGTCGTCCACGAATTGGGCGCCGACCTCCTCCCAGGCCGGGCGGCCCGCGACGAAGCGATCCTCGATCACCCATTGGGTGAACGTCTCGCAAACCACCGGCCAACGGTCGCCGATGCCGTAGCGCTCGGCCAGCGCCGCCACGTCGGCGTCCGTCGTCACCGGGGTGATCCGGTCCACCATGGTGTTCGGGAAGCTGATCGTGTCCGTGATCCAGCGGGCGAGCGCCGGGTCGCGCAGCTCGGCCAAGGCCAGCACGGCGTCGCGCAGCACGTTGCCGTTGTGCTGGATGTTGTCGCAGGACAGCGCGGTGAACGGGGCGGCGCCGGCTTCCTTGCGGCGGCGGCAAGCCTCGACCACGATGCCGATCGCGCTGCGGGGCCGTTCGGGCGCGGCAAGGTCGGCGCGGATGAGCGGGTGTTCGGGGTCGAGCCGCTTGGTGGAGCGGTTCAGGCAGTAGCCGTGTTCCGTGACCGTCAGGCTGACGATGCGGATCTCCGGCCGGTCGATCGCATCGAGCAGCTTGCCGCTATCCTCGGCGGCGAAAATCACGCCCGCCAGCGAGCCGATCACGGTCGCGGTCTCCTCGGCACCTGCCCGCTCGACCAAGGTGTAGAGGCAATCCTGCGGCGCGAGGCTCTCGGCCATCCGCCGGTCGCCCGGCATCAGCCCAGCGCCGACGATGCCGAAGCCTAGCATGTCCGGCCGCCGCTCCATCAGTTCGTGGGTGTAGCGGGCCATGTGCGCGCGGTGGAAGCCGCCGAGGCCGAGATGCACGATGCCCGGGCGGACCGCGGCGGTGTCGAAGCCCGGGCGGTGGACGGTTGCCGGCAGCTGGCCCAGCGTTGCGCGTTGCAATTGTATCGTCGCCATCGCCTGTCTCCCGTTTGCGCACACCTTACGCCAGCCGGAATCCGCCGCTAGCATTCAGTCGATCGACCGCGCCCCACGCGTATTTGTAGCCTTCTCGTCCGCGCAGGAAGTGCGCCTCCGTGCGCCCCTCCCCCACCGCCTGCTCCAGCATGGCGCCGACCAGCAGAGTGCCGGGGCTGACGAAGCGCCGCGCCGCATCGTAGCCGCTCAGGTAGAAGAAGATCCGGCCCGGCGCGAGCAGGGCCAGCACCGCCGCGGCCACCGTGCCGCCGACGCGCAGCAGTTGCAGCCGCAGCAACCCGGCGGCCTCGAGCGCCGGCAGTGCGAGCCGCAAGCAGCGCAAGACCGCCGGGTCAGCCAGCACGCCGGGCTCGCCGTCCGCTTCCCAACGCGCCTGATGCAGCGCGACCAACCGGTCGAGCCCCGCCGGCCCGGCCGTCTCGACCGTCCAGCCGCCCTCCCGTTCGGCGCGGTGCCGGCTCATGCGCAGCTTGCGCCGGATGCCGGCCGGAATGTTCGGCAGGGTCAGCACCGGGCAAGCCGCGCCCGCCGCCCACTCGGCCCGCCAGCCGTCGGGCGCCGCGGTGGCGCGCAAAGCCGCATCCCGCGGCAGGTCCATCCAATCGAACCGCCCGATCCCGTCGTCGCCGCATCGCCGCAACAGGGCCGCCAGCATCGGTTCGAGACCCACGCCCAACCCGTCCAGATAGTCCGACGTGCCGGCGCCGATCGGCAGCAGCTTCCGCCCGCCCGGTTCCACCAGCACGTAAGCAGGCAGCACACCCGCCAGCGCCCCTCCCGTGCGCCAGGTCGCGACACGCGGCGCGCCGGTGCCGAAGGCGGCCCACCACGGCAGCAGCCAGGCCGGATGCGCGAACGGCGCGGCCGCCGGGCAGCGCGCCCACAATGCCGCCCACTCTTCCGTCAGCCGCTCGACCGAAGCCGTGTCGTCGAGGATCGCGACCGTCACGCCGCCGCGCGCACCGCGCCGCCGGCGAGGTCGTGATACCGGTCGAGGTAGGCCGCCGTCATGCGCGCATGCGAGAACCGGCGCCGGGCGACGGCGCGGATCTCCTCGGGGTCGAGCTGCCCGGCGCGCCCGATCGCCTCGGCCAGCCCGGCGGCGTCGTCGACCAGGAACCCGGTGCGGCCGTCTTCCACCACCTCCGGAAGCGCGCCGCTGCGGAATGCCACCACCGGGGTGCCGCAGCTCGCCGCTTCCATCGCCACCAGGCTGCTGGTTTCGGCCACCAGGCTCGGCACCACCAGGCACCGCGCGGCGGCCAGCAGGCGGCGCTTCTGGCTGAACCCGACCGGCCCCAGATAGCGGCGCCGACGGTCCAGCAACGGCTGCACCTGCTGCTCGAAGTAGTCCTGGTGCACCTTGTAGGGGAAGATTTCGCCGCCCAGCAGCATCGACACGCCGGCCGCGTGCGCCGCCTCGAGCGCCAGGTGCAGCCCCTTCTCCGGGCAGACCCGGGCGAGCATGAGCGCGAAACCGCACCGCTTCGGGCGCAGCGCCGCAAGCCGTTCGACCGGAACGCCGTTCGGGATGTGCGGCAGCAAGGCGGGCGAGCGCGGCATCAGCGCCTCCTGGCTGGCCGACACGCCGTGCACCCAGGTCTGCGGCCGCGCCGGCGCCAGCGCATCGCCGGGATACCAGTCGGGGGGCAAATGCAGCGTCGTCAGCACGGGAACGCCGGGTTCGGGAAGGCAAGCGTGGAAATCGAGCCCGTGCATGTGCACGAGGTCCACCGGTTCGGTCGCCATCACCTGGGCAATGCGATGCCGGGTCCAGCCTTGGCGGTAGGCGGCGTCGTCCGGCCCGATGCAGCGCCCGGCCGGAACCGGCGGGTATGCGGCGAGCTGTCCCGCGACCGCGCTGCCGGCGCAGGCCACCACCACGGACCGGTGCCCGCCGGCCACCAGCGCCCGGTCGAGCGCCGACAGGATCTGCTCCGATCCACCCACCGCGTCCGGGCCCACCGGGGCCAGCGAGTAGGCGACGCTCAGGACCGTCAGGCCTCGCACCGCAATCCTTCGGCCAAGGCCCGCCAACGCGCGCCGGTCATCTCCCAGCCCCAGTTCTCGTAGTTCAGCGGACCCGGATGCGGCGGCGCGGTGAAGTCGTAGGCCGGCGCCGGGCGGTAGCGTTCCACCGACACGCCGAAGCCCGACAGGATCCCGGCCTGAGTCACGAAGCAGTCCAGCATGGCCCGCTTCTGCGCCTGCTCTTCCGGGCACAAGGTGACGCGGGTTTCGGCCGGACCGGGCAGGAAACGCTGCACCGTCATCTCGCGGTCGGGGCCGGCGCGGTAGCCGGCGAACTCGAACACCGGACGGCCGCCGGCGGCGGCATGGACGGCGCAGGCTACCGCGTCGTGGTCGGGGTGGCCGCCCTCGTAGGCGTGGGTCAGCACAGCGTCGGCGCCGAACTCCGCAAAAGCGGTGCGCAGCCGGGCGGCGATCGTTGGCATGTGCAGGGCGGCATCCTGGTCCGGCACGTCGAGCCGGAGCCGCTCCGGCGTCACCCCGGCCAGCTCGAGCGCCGCCTGCAGCTCCTGCTCGCGCGCCTCGGCGTAGGCGGCCGGGGTGCCGAAGCCGCAGGCCCGCGCGTCCGCCAGCCGCCGCGGTGCCCCGTCGGTGACATGCACCAGCAGCAGCGCGGGCATGAACCGCAACCGGGCGCCGGCGGCGATGGTCTCGTCATCGGGGTGCGCCACGACGATCGCCACCCGGCAATCGACCGGACGCCGCTCGGCCAGCGCCGCCAGCATTAAACCGGTGCCAGCGGGGCGGCGGCTCGGGCCGGCGCCAGCACCTGCGCCCGGCCCGGCGCATAGCGGCGGATCATGGCGGCGCAGAACTCGGCGAACTCCTCGGGATGGGTCGGCACCGCGGTGTAGTGCGGCCACTGCCCCTTGTGCTCCGGGGTAAAGCAGAAGGTGGCAGTGACCTGGAAGTCCTCGAGCGCCCGCATCTGCCGGTCGAACCAGGCCTCGGCGTCCGGCCGGTACCAGTCGGCCCAACTCAAGCCGGTGCGCAGGTAGGTGACGCCCATATCCTTCATGTGCCGCACCGCGTCGTCCAGCCGGTGGTCCTCGAAGTGGAACCATTGGCACAGCCCGATCTCCGGGGTGAACTCATGGAACATCCGGGCGGCGCGCTTGGGCCGGCCGTGCTCGTCCAGCAGACCCATGTGGAAATGCCGGTAGTAGCTGCTGCCCTCGGCCTCGCGGTGCCGCGTGGTCGCCGGCCAGGCCGCGGGCAGGTCGTAGAGGCTGTACCAGTGGATACGCGGCGCTTGGCCGATCAGCAGCTCGGCGGTGCGGCGCAGGCCCCATTCCTGCACCTCCTCGGCACCGAACGTAGAGATGCCGACCTCGCTGACCCAGAGCGGCAGCGCGGTGACGGCACGGATGCTGTCGAGCTTGGCCGGCCACTCGTCCAGCATCCAGTGATTCCAGTCGAGCGGGAAGCCGTGCACCGCCACCGCATCGAGCGCATCGAGCCCGCCATTGGCTTGCAGCGCGCGGATGAAGTCGGGGTCGATCGGGCTGATGCCGCCCAGCACGCGCGGCAGGCCCGGCGCCTCGGCGGCGATCGCCTCGCCGGCCAGCTTGGCCATGCGGCCGAACACGGCCCAGCCCGGATCGTTTTCGAAATCCCAATGCGACTTGTTGTTCGGCTCGTTCCAGATCATCGCCGCTTCGAGCATCGCTCAGCCTTTCCTGGTGCCGCGAGCAGGCCCGCCTGCCGGATACACGGCGCCGTAGCGCGCATCCGGCCGCTCGGCGCGGCGGCAAACGAACACCTCATCCTCGGGGTTGCTTTCGATCGTGAACCCGGCCGAGCGTAGCATCGCCGCCGAGGCGGCGCGGTTCGGCGCCCACCAGTTGGTGTTGTCGTGGCTGTAGCTGCCCTCGATGAAGTGCATCTTCGGATAGCCGGGGTCGTCGAAGATCGCCGTTTCGGCGAAGGCGTAATCGTCGGCCACCGGCATGATCTCGGGCGAGCCGCGCTGCAACGACTGGAACACCAGCAGGTCGCGGGCGACATGCTCGTGGATCAGGTCGAGCGCCAGCAGCGGGTGGCGCAGGTGGTAGAACACGCCGATAAAGAATACGACGTCGAACCGCTCACCGAGACTGCCGACGTCATAGACGCTGAGCTGGCGGAACTCGATGTCGAGCCCTTCGACTTCGGCGGCAAAGCGTGCCTGGGCCAGGTAATCCTCGTCGAAATCGACGCCCAGCACCCGCTCCGCCCCGCGCCGCTTCATCTCCATGCTGTAGAAGCCGGCGTTGCAGCCGATGTCGAGCACCGTCATGCCCGACAGGTCGGCCGGAAGGGAGTCGCGGAACCGCGCCCATTTCACCTGCGGGTAGTCGCCCAGGAAATGCTCGGGTGCGGTACGGACGCCGCGAAGGTCCATGTTGTGGAACCACGGCCCGAGCGCCTCGGCGCGTTCGCGGATGGTTTCGGTGGTCCAGTCCAAGGTGCCCTCCGGCGATCGTGTCACAGCGCGCGCATCGGTTGCGCCGAGGCGAGGCCCGGGCTCGCCGGCGCCGCCGCCTGCCCGCCCAACAGGCGCATCGCCTCGCGGTATCCGTTGATGGTGCCGACGTCGACGTAGCTGTCGCCGCCGCGCACACCCCACGCCTCGCCGCCCCGCGCCAGCCAGGCGTTCACCAGGGTGCCGATGAACTCGTCCTGCCGCTCGCGCTCGAGCCAGAGCGCATGCAAGGCGTGCAGCGTGGCGCCCGGCATCTTGAAGGCGCCCCAGATCCAATGGGTGCGGGCCGTGTCCGACTTCACCTGGATCTGCAGCACGCGTCCGGACGGGTCGAGGTCGACCGCGTCGAACAGCTCCGGCCGCTCCACCGGGAACAGCAGGAAGCTGAAGCGGTCATCGGGCAGCCGGGCCAGGGCGTCGGACGGGAACCACACCGTGTCCGGCAGGCCGACGATGACCGGCTCGTCGCGCGGGATCACCGGCAGCGCGCGGAAGATCGCGTCGCACAAGCCGACCGCGCCGGCCTGGCACACGTAGGCGAGGTCCACGTCGCCCACCGCCGCACCGTAATATTGCAGGATGTCGCTCTTCCAGGGCGAGATCACGAAGCAGATCTTGTTTGCGCCGCCGCGCACCATGCGCTCGATCAGGTATTCGCTGACGGCCCGCGGCCGCTCGGTGCCGCCCTCATCGAGCCGCGAGCCGACCGGCAGCAACTCCTTGCTGAAGGCCAGCGGCTGGATTCGGGTGCCATTGCCCGCGGCCGGGATGATGCCCCACATCTACGCCAGCTCCCGGCTGTGCGCGCCTTCGAACGCAGCCACCATCTCAGTCGCGCGCCGCGCGGCGGTATGCTCGTCGAGGGTGCGGTCGCGGGCGCGGCGGGCGATCCCGGCGAGTTCCCCATCTGGAAGCGCCAGCGCCTGCATTGCCTGCTCGGTCGTGTCGGCAACCAGCACCTCGGCGCCGGGCTGGAAGAAAGCGTCGAGCCCGGCCCAGGCGTCGGACAGGATCGGCACGCCGCAAGCAGCCGCTTCGAACAGCCGGCCGCTCGGGCACCAGCCCATGCGCGCCATCGGCTCCCGCGTCACGTTCAGCGTCAAGCGCGACGAGCAATAGAACGCCGGGTGCTCCGGCGGCGGCAGATGGCGGACGAACCAGGTGTTCGGCGTCCACGGGAACCCGTCCGGGTATTGCGCCCCGGCAATCACGAAGCGGTCGTGCGGCAGCAGCCGGGCGGGCTCGACGAATAGCCGCTCGAGCGCCGCCTGCCGGTCCGCAGCGTAGGTGCCGATGTAGGACAGGGAGGCGGCATAGTCCGGTCGGCTCGGCGCCGGGCGGTGCAGGTCGGGATCGACCGAGCCGTAGATCGGCGCCACCCGCCGGGCGCCCAGCCGGTCGCGCAACGCGTCCAACGCCGGCCCGCCCGTATAGCTCAGCACGATGTCGAACTCAGCGAGCCCGTCCGGCCCGATATAGTCGACCGCCTGCCCGGCCTCGAGCCGCGCCAGGGTCACCGGCGTATCCAGATCGTAGAAGCAGCCGACCGGCCGGCGCCGGTCGATCACCAGGCGGGACGCCGCCAGCGCGTCGGGGCAGTACGAGGTCACCATGCCCACGTCGGCCAGATCCAACGCCCGCCTCGCCTGATCCTCCACGTCGGCCCAGTACTTATAGAAGACGAGCTCGCCGCCGTCCGGCAGCCGGTCCAGGTCGCGGTTCTCGGCGTAATAGGCGACGTCGCGCTCGAAGAACGTCACGCGGTGGCCGGCGGCCAGCAAGGCGCGGATCAGGCCGCGCCACAGCGCGGCGTGGCCGTTGCCCCACGACGACGATACGCTCAGGCCGAAGATCACGATCCTCATGCCGCCACCCGCGCCCGCGCCGCCTCCAGCGCGTATCCTTCGAGGGTCTCGGCCCGGTGGCTCGCGGTGTGGCCGCCCAGCACCCGGGCCCGCGCCGCGGAAGCGATCGCCAGGCGCTGCTTCTCCGGCATCGACCGCACGATCCGCAGCACGTCCTCGGCGCCATGCGCGATCAGGATCTCGGTGCCGGGCCGGAACAGCTCGTCCAGTCCCTCCCACCAATCGCTGATGATCGGCACGCCGCAGGCCGCCGCCTCGAACAGCCGCACGCTGGGCGAGAAGCCGCGCCGGATCATGTCGGCACGGGTCACGTTCAGGGTGAAGCGCTGGCCGCAATAGAAGCTGCGGTGCTCGCCCGGCGGAAGGTGCTCGATGCGGGCAACGTTGGCCGGCCAGGCGAGCGCGTCGGGGTATTGCGGGCCGGCCACCACGAAGCGGCCCTCCGCCCAGGCCCCGGCCGGTTGGCACAGCAGCGCCTCCACGGTCGGCTGCCGATCCGGGCTGTAGGTGCCGAGATAGCCGAGGTCCCAGTCCATCGGCGCCGCGGCAATCGGGCGGTAGATGTCCGGATCGGCCGAGCAATACAGCGTCCGGGCCGCCTGCGCGCCCCACTCGCCCTCGAGTTCCTCCAGCGTGGGCCCCCCGGTGAACGACAGGTACAGGTCGAAGCCGCGCAGCACGTCCGGGGTCAGATAGTCGCAACGCCCCTCGGCCAAGGCGGCCAGGGTGACGGGCGTGTCGATATCGTAAAAGGCCGTGACACCGCGCGCCAGGCGCTGCACCAGCCGCCCGACCGCGACGCCGTCCGGCACATACGACCCGACCAGCACGAGGTCAGCGTCGCGGATCGCCCCGGCCCATTGCCGGTCGAGCGCGTCGACGCCGTCATACAGGCGGGTTTCGCCGAACGGGGGGGCCGGCAAGTCGCGGTTCTCGGCATACCAGGGCTTGTCGCGCTCGAGGAACAGCACCTCGTGCCCGCGCTCGACCAGCGCCCGCACCAGGCTGCGATAGGTCGTCGCGTGGCCGTTGCCCCAGGACGAGGTGATGGTCAGGCCGAGGAGGACGATCCGCATGGACCGGGGGGACGAACGTGGCACGGGGGCGGAACGGCTCCGATCGATGCAAGTTGAAGTAAACGTCAGGCACAATCAAAGTTCCCGCCGGCCGCCGCCGTCAAGACCCCCGCCGCGTCGGCTGCGACGCCCGCCCAGTCGCCGGCCGCCCGTTGCCGCACCAGCCGCACCGTGCGGTACCAGGCACTGCGCGAGGTCCGGCCCCAGCGCCAATCGGCGTCGGGCTTGAGCATGACGACCACCGGCCGCCCGAGCGCACCGGCCAGATGCGCCAGCATCGTGTCCACCGTCACCACCGCGGCCAGTCCCGCTACCAGGGCCGCGGATTGCACGATGTCCATGCTGCCGGCCAGTGGGTCGGGCAGGCCGTGGGCTTGGGCGGTTGCCGGCCCGCGCTGCAGGCTGAGCAGCGGCGCGACGCGGGCCAGCGGCGCCAAGACGCCCGGCAGCAGCGCCGCCGGCACGCTGCGCTGCGGGTCCCAGGTCCCGGCTTGCCAGCAGACGCCGACCCGCCCGGCCCCGGCCGCGGATGGCGGCACCTGCAGATAGGGCGCATCGTCGGGCCGGCACCGCAGGGCATGCGCCAGCTCCATGATCTCGACGTCGACCTCCTCCGGCGGCAGCGGCGCGTCGTGATCGAACGGATGCACCCGGTCCGCCCAACCGTCCAGCAGCGGACAAAGCTCGCGCTGCACCTCCAACGTGACATGCGCGGCCCGGGCGCGCAGCACCGGGAGGTAGCGGGCGAACATCAACGTGTCGCCCAACCCGTGATAGCAGCGCACCAGCACCCGCCGCCCGTCGAGCGGCCGGCCGTCCCACACCCAGCGCAGATGATACGGCAGTCCCGGGTCGTCGCGGCGGGCCGGATCGCGCGCAGCCAGCACCGCGTCGCTCACCGCCCAGGCCGCCGGTAAGTCGTCGGCCCGCATCGCCGCGTCCCAGCGGGCGCCCGGACTCGTGCCAGGATCTGCGCCAGAATTCTCGGAAACGTTCGGCCGCAGTCGTTGAACCGGCACTGCTTGAAGCATAGAGCACGAACGCGCCGGTGGCCCTCGGCGTTGCGCCCGGAGACCGAATGATCCTGCCAAGACCCATCGCCACCCGCCTCGTCCCCATCCTCGACTTCCTCCGATCCGGCAGCGCCGGCGGCGCGATGCTGATCCTGGCCGGCGTGGTGGCGCTGCTGTGGGCCAACTCGCCGCTGCACCCGGTCTACGAGTCGCTGCTCCACGCCGTGCCGGTCGCCGCGGTGCCGCTCGAGCTGCATCTATGGATCAATGACGGGCTGATGGTGGTGTTCTTCCTCCTCGTGGGTCTCGAGCTGCGGCGTGAGATGACCACAGGGGAGCTCACCTCTCCGCAGCGGCTCGCCGCACCGGGTCTTGCGGCGCTCGGCGGCATGATCACCCCGGCGTTGATCTTCGCGGCGCTGAACTGGGGCGATGCGACCGCGCTGCGTGGCTGGGCGGTGCCGGTCGCGACCGACATCGCCTTTGCGCTGGCGGTCATCAGCGTGCTCGGCCGCCGGGTGCCGGTGGCCTTGAAGGTGTTCCTGACCGCGCTGGCGATCATCGACGACCTCGGCGCCATCCTGGTGATCGCGCTGTTCTACTCGCACGGCCTCGACGTCTGGGCGCTCGGCGGCGCGTTGCTGGTGCTGCTCGGCCTGTTCGGGCTGAACCGTGCCGGGGTGCGCAGCCTGGTGCCGTACGTGCTCGGCGGCATCGTCTTGTGGGCGCTGGTGTTCCGGTCCGGCATACACGCCACCTTGGCCGGCGTCGCGCTGGCCTTCGTGGTGCCGATGGCGCCGCGCGACGGCGAGGACCATGCCCCGGCCGCCCGGCTCGAGCACCGGATCGAGCCCTGGGTCGCGTTCCTCGTGCTGCCGGTGTTCGGCCTGGCCAATGCCGGGCTGCGCTTCGACACCTTGCCGGCCGGCGCCTGGGCGGATCGGCTGGCAATCGGCACGGTGCTGGGCCTGCTGCTCGGCAAGCAGATCGGGGTGTTCGGCGCCGCGATCGCCGCCTGGAAGCTCGGCCTGGCGCGGCTGCCGACCGGGATCACGCTGGTGCAGCTCTACGGGGCCGCGATCCTGTGCGGGATCGGCTTCACCATGAGCCTGTTCATCGGCGACCTCGCCTTTCGCGGCTCGCCGCGCGGCGATGAGGTCAAGCTCGCGGTGTTCATCGCCTCCTTGCTGTCGGCCGGGATCGGCTTGGCGGTGCTGGCGGTCGCGCGGCCGTTGCCGGCCACCGGCGTGCGGGAAAGCTCAGCGGGCCGCCGCGACGCCGCGGCGCTCGAGGTCGAGGGCCACCGCTAGCGCCACGTCCTCGCGCCAGGGCGCGGCGATTACTTGCACCCCGAGCGGCAGCCCCGGGCGCACGACCGGAACCGCCGCCACCGGCAGACCGATGAAGCTGATCGGCTGCGTCAGCAGCCCCATCGAGGCCCGGGTCGGCACCGTCTGCCCCCCGACCTCGATCGTGGCTTGGCCGATCCGCGGCGCCGGCACCGGGGTGCAGGCCGCTAGGATGACGTCGACCTCGTCGAACAGCCGCAGCACCGCATCGCGGAACCAGCGGCGGAACCGCTGCGCCCGCGCATAAAAGGCGCCAGGCACCATGGCGCCCGCGATCAGCCGGTCGCGCACCGCCGGGTCGAAATCCTGCGGGCGGGCGCGCAGCCGGTCGAGGTGCAGGGCAGCACCCTCGACCGTGGTGATGACGTAGGCGGCCGCCCGCGCCCGCGCCGCCTCCGGCAACTCCACCTGCCGTGCCGCGCCGAGCGCCGCCGCAACCGACGCCACCGCCTCACGTGCCTCCGGCCCGGCGTTGCGTTCGAAATAGCCGCCCGCGACCGCGATCCGCAGGTCGGCCACGCCGCGGTCCTCGACCGGTTCGGCCGGGCGGTCGGTAACGGCCGGGTCGTCCGGGTCGGGCCCCTGCGTCGCGTTGTATGCCATGACCAGCATGCCCGCATCCCGCGCCAACGGTCCGACATGGTCGAGGCTGTTGACGAACGGGAAGGTGCCGGCGCGGGACAGCCGGCCATAGGTCGGCTTCAACCCCCACACGCCGCACAGGCTGGACGGCACCCGGATCGAGCCGTTGGTGTCGGACCCGAGTGCGAGCGGCACCAACCCGGCGCCGACCGCCGCGCCGGAGCCGCTGCTGCTGCCGCCCGACATCCGCTCCGGGTCGTGCGGGTTGCGGCAATTGCCGTCATGCACGTTCTCGCCGGTGAAGTCGTAGGCGTATTCGCCCATGTTGAGGGCGCCGACCAGCACCGCGCCGGCCGCCTCCAATCGCCTGATCATGCACGCATCGGCGCCGGCCGGTGCCCGTTCGCGGTTGATCCGCGACCCGGCCCGGGTCGGCAGGCCGGCGATGTCGAACAGGTTCTTTGCCGCAAACGGCACCCCGGCCAGTGGACCGGCCGCGTTCTCGGCTTGTGCCGTCGCCCGATCCTCGAGCACGTCGGTGAAGGCGTTGAGCCGGCTCGCCCGGATCCGCGCCAGGCTCTCGGCAACAGTCATGCCCGGAACACCGGCGCCAGGTCGGCCTCGTCGTCGAGCGGGAAGGCGGCGACCTCCCCACCCAGGCGCAGGCTCACGTCGAGATTGGCCCGGACCGCGTCGCGCCATTCCGGCCGCAGCGGGATGCCGAGCGCGGCGGCGAGCGCATCGAGTTGTTCATCGGTCATGGCCACAGCATGAAGCGCCGACGTGTCACGTCAAGCCGCACCTCAGTAGCCTCGGCCGCAGCCGGGTTCATGCCGCGGCGGGAGGTCCGATCCGATCGAGCCCATTCATGTAGGGCGCCAGCACCGGCGGCACGGCGATGCTGCCATCCGCCTGCTGGCCGGTTTCCATGACCGCGATCAGCGCCCGGCCCAGCGCCACGCCGGAGCCGTTCAGCGTATGCACCGGCCCGGCCACCTTGCCATCTGTGCCGCGCATCCGCGCGTTCATCCGCCGTGCCTGGAACGCCCGCGTGTTGGAACAGGAACTGATCTCGCGCCACGCCTGCTGCCCCGGCAGCCAGACCTCCAGGTCGTAGGTCTTGGCGGCGCCGAACCCGGTGTCGCCGGAACACAACACGACGCGGCGATAGGTGAGCCCCAGACCCTCCAGCACCGCCTCGGCGCAGGCGGTCATGCGCTCATGCTCCGCCTCGCTGTGGTCGGGATGAACGATGCTGACCAGCTCGACCTTGCGGAACTGGTGCTGCCGCAGCATCCCCCGCGTGTCCCGCCCGGCCGACCCGGCTTCACTGCGGAAACACTCGCTGAGCGCGGTGACGCGGATCGGCAGCGACGCTTCCGGCACCACCTGGTCCGTCACCAGGCTCGTCAGCGGCACCTCCGCGGTCGGGATCAGCCAGCGGCCGTCGGTGGTGCGGAACAAGTCGTCGGCGAATTTCGGCAGCTTGTCGGTACCATAGGCGGCCGCGTCGTTGACCAGCAGCGGCACCTGCGTTTCGACGTAGCCGTGCTTTTCCACGTGCAGGTCGAGCATGTATTGGCCCAGCGCCCGCTCCAGCCGCGCCAGCCCACGCTGCAGGATGGTGAAGCGGGCGCCCGACATGCGCGCCGCCTGCTCGAACAGCATGTCGCCTAGGGCTTCGCCGAGGTCGAAATGCTCGCGGGGGGAGAAGTCCGGCCGAAGCGGCTCGCCGTGCTGCTTGAGAACGACGTTGCCGCTCTCGTCGGCGCCGTCCGGCACGTCGGCGTCGAGCACGTTGGGCAGCACTTCCAGCCGCTCTCGCACGGCCGCGTCCAGGCCGGCCGCCTTGCGTTCCAGCGCGGCCATGGCGTCACGCAGCGCGGTCGCCTCCGCTTCCAGCGCCGCGCTGTCGGTGCCCGACCGCTTCGCGGCGCCGATCTCGCGGGCGAGGACGTTGCGCCGGGCCTGCTGCTCCTGCTGCGCGCCGAGGGCCGCCCGCCGCTCGGTGTCGAGGGCCACGACCGCATCGGCCAACGGCGCCAGCCCGCGCCGCGCCATCGCCGCGTCGAACGCCGCCGGATCCGCCCGGATCATGCGGATGTCGTGCATCAGGCGTCCACCGGCTTGGTTTCCACCATGCTCGCGGTGAAGATCGACACCTCGTAGAGCAGGATCAGCGGGATCGCGAGGCCGGTCTGGGTGATGACGTCGGGTGGCGTGATGATCGCCGCCACGATGAACATGCCGACATACGCGTAACGCCGATACTTCTTCAGCGCCGCCGAGCTGACGATGCCGACCTTGGCCAGCAGCGTCAGCAGCACAGGCAGCTGGAAGGCGATGCCGAACGCGAAGATCAGCTTCATCACCAGGCTCAGATACTCGCTGACCTTGGCTTCCAGCTGCACCGGCAAGCCGCCGCCGCCGTCAGGTGATTCGAAGCTGAGGAAGAACCGCCAAGCCGCCGGGAACACGAAGTAATAGGCCAGCGCCCCGCCGAGCACGAACAGGAACGGCGTTGCGATCAGGAACGGCAACATCGCCCGCTTCTCGCTGCGATACAGGCCGGGCGCGACGAACATATACAGCTGGCTGGCGACCACCGGGAACGAGATGAAGGCTGCGCCGAAGAACGCGACCTTGAGGTAGGTGAAGAACGCCTCGTACAGCTGCGTGAAGATCAGCCGCCGGTTCTGCCCGGTCTTCTGCACCAGGATGTCGGCCAGCGGTTGCGCCAGGAACGAGTAGATCTCGGTGCTGAAGTGGTAGCAGAACGCAAAGCATACCGCGAACGCGACACCCGACCACAGCAGCCGTCGCCGCAGCTCGATCAGGTGGTCGAGCAGCGGCATCGGCTTGTCGTTGATCGGGTCGTCGTCGGTGAGCGCGTCTTTTGGGGCCAATTCGGATGTCCTGGAGTGGGGGCCGCGGCGGCGGCGGCCTCAAGCGTAGGGCGACGCGTAATCCCGCCGCCGGGCCGAGGCGGCGACCACGGCGGGCGGCACGAAGGCCGGCGGCAGGCTGCGCGACGAGGGCCGTCCGGCGGCCACGACCGTGGGCGGCAGGAAAGACGGGGCGGCACCGGATGCATCACCGGCAGTGTCGGCGGCGACGTCGGAAGCACCGGGCGCGGGCGTGTCGGCCGGCGCCGGGATGACGTGTTGGGGCCGTTCCGCGACCGCCAGTTCGGACACCACGGCGTCGGTCAGCCCGGGGCTCGCATCCGCCACCGGAACCGGCGGGGGGGCGGGTTTGAAGTCGAACGGGTTCTCGTCGATCGTCTTGCGGATCGTGCGGTCGCCGTCCACCGCATTGAGGATCTTGCCCTTGATGTCCATGCGGCGGAGATCGTTGAACTGGTCGCGTACCTCGTGCAGGTTCGCTTCGCGGACCATCTCGTCCACATGGGTCTGGAACTCGCCGGCCATGCGCCGGGCCTTCTTGACCATCTCGGCGACGGCCTTGATCGCGACGGGCAGGTCCTTTGGTCCGATGGCGACGAGCGCCACCACCCCGATCAGGGCTATCTCGGTCCAGGCGAAATCGAACATGACGCGTCAGGGTCCTCCGGCGCCCTGTTAGCACGCAACCGGCGGCAGGGCCTAGACCGGCCGCGCGGCCGGCCGGCAGCCCGGGCGCCGGCCCAGGCGCCAGCGACGACCGAACATGACATTTCGAACAAGTCTTAAATTCTGCTTCAGGAATACGCTGCTATAGCGGGCGTGGATTGCACCTGGAATTCACCGCCTATGAACGCTTTTGAGCTGCCCGAGGCAAGCAGCGCCGGCATCGTTCGGCGCGCCAAGCGGTCGGGTACCCTCGCAACCGTCGGTTTGTTCTCCGTCCTGGGCTTGTTCCTGACGTTCGCCGTCCTGAGCACGCTCGACACCTACCGCAACGGCGAGGGCGCCAAGCGCGCCGCGCAGTTGAGCGCTGAGTTCGCCCAAGCCCGCTTCCTGGTCCGTGTCGAGGAATCCAACGAGCGGCAATATCGCATCGAGCCGAACCCGGAAGCACTCGCCAGCTTCCGCGACGTGGCCGCACAGCTCGACGACACCCTCAAATCCTTGCACGATAAAGTCCACGCCCGCGACCAAGCCATGGTCGAGCAGGTGCAGCAGCGGCATCAGCATTACCTCGCCATCGTCCCCCGGATGTTCGCCGCCGTCGATGCGGGCGACCTCGACGCCGTCAAGCGGATCGACGAAGGGGAAGCTGACCCGGTGTTCGACCAGGTCGAATCCTGGGTCGACGAGGCCGCCGAACAGTACCGCCTCCAGGCGCAACGGCACCTCGCGGCGCTGTCGGCTGTGCAGCGGCAGCAGTTGATGGTGACGCCGCCGATCTATGCTTTCGGTTGCGTGCTGGTCACCCTGTTCTGGTTCACGCTTCGCCGGACCCAGCGCGAGAAAGCGGAGACGATCACCCGGGAGGCCGCCCTTGCCCGCCGCAGTGAACGTCGGCTGCACGGCCTCGTGCAGAACGCGTCGGACCTGATCCTGATCTGCAGCAGGAACGGCAGCATCACCTACAACAGCCCCGCCGCGAAGACCGCCTGGCACTACGACGACGGCAGCCTGATCGGCGACACCCTGCCGTCGCTGATCCACGAGGACGACCATCCGGCGTTCCGCGAAATGTGGGACCAGCTGCAACGGATCGTGCCGACCGGCGCGCCCGACATCGTGCGCAAGATCGAGCTCCGTCTGCGGAGCGGCGCCGGCGAGTGGCGCTTTGCCGAACTGGTCGGCACCAACCTGCTGCACGACCCGGCGCTCGCAGGCGTCGTGCTGACCGCGCGCGACATCACCGAGCGCAAGAGCTACGAGCAGCAGCTGACGCAGCAGGCATTCTACGACGCCCTGACCGGGTTGCCGAACCGCGTGCTGCTGCGCGACCGGCTGGAGCAGGCGCTGGTGCGCGCCAGCCGGCGCAAGGACGCGGTCGGGCTGGTGTTCATCGACCTCGACAACTTCAAGCTCATCAACGACAGCCTCGGCCACCACATGGGGGACCGCCTGCTGGTCGAGGCGGCGGCGCGCCTCAGGTGCTGCATCCGCGCCCAGGACACGGTGGCGCGGCTCAGCGGCGACGAGTTCGTCATCGTGCTCGAGCTGTTGAGCGGCGAAGAGGACGCGCTGTCGATCGCCCAGGCCATCCAGAACCAGTTCAGCCGGCCGGTGATCCTGGACGGCCGCGAACTCGTGATCTCCGCGAGCATCGGCATCGCCCTCAGCTCGCCCGAGCGCGACACCGCGGAAACCCTGCTCCGCAACGCCGACGTGGCCATGTACCGGGCCAAGAGCGAGGGCCGCGCCCGCTCCGTCATCTTCGACCCGACCATGCATTCCGACTCGCTGGCCCGGCTCGAACTCGAGAGCGACCTGCGGCACGCGATCTCGCACGGCGAGTTGCGGGTCCACTACCAACCGATCGTGACGATGGAAACGGGGGTCGTCAGCGAGGTCGAGGCGCTGGTCCGCTGGCAGCATCCCAGCCGTGGCCTCATCCCACCGAACGACTTCATCCCGCTCGCCGAGGAGACCGGGCTCATCATCCCACTCGGATTGTGGGTGATGGAGGAGGCCTGCCGGCAGACCGCCGAATGGCAGGCCCAGTTCCCCACCACGCCGCCGCTGACGGTCAGCGTCAACCTGTCGCCGCGGCAGTTCCAGCAGCAGAGCTTGGTGGCCGACATCGTCCAGGTGCTGCAAACGACCGGGCTCGCGCCGGGCTGCCTCAAGCTCGAGATCACCGAAGGCATCATCATGCGCGACGCCGAGGCGACGATCCGCACCCTGTGGGAGCTGAAGCGGCTCGGCATCCAGCTGGCGGTGGACGATTTCGGCACCGGCTACTCGTCGCTATCCTATCTGAAGCGGCTGCCGCTCGACGTGCTCAAGATCGACCGCTCCTTTGTCAGCGGCGTCGGCCAGAATCACGAGGACACCGCGATCATCCACGCGATCATGGCGCTGGCGAAGTCGCTGAACCTGCGCGTGACCGGCGAGGGCATCGAAACCGAAGACCAGGCCGCGCTGCTCGAGAAGTGGGGCTGCGACCGTGGCCAGGGCTTCTTGTTCAGCAAGGCGCTCGACCGCGACAGCACGCGGGCGCTGCTGGCGGCAAGCGCCGACCTGGCCACAGCCGGCAAATCGCAGATGGTGACGCCGGCCGCGTAAAGCCCCTCGCCGAGCGGCGCCGGACGCGGCAGCATCGCATCCCGGAGTGACCGGGCGGCACCACCGCCCGGCGCCGGTCCAACACGGAGGCGAGCAATGCGCGGGGTGGTGTTCCACGGCGAGTGCGAGGTCGAGATCATGCCGTTCCCCGACCCCGAGCCCGGCCCGGGTGAGGTGGTGGTGGAAATGAAGGCGTCCGGCATGTGCGGCAGCGACCTGCACCAGTACCGCCGCAAGAAGGGCGGCGGCCCGGCGGCCACCGGACTGCCGGTCAATACCGACCCGGTCATCGTCGGGCACGAGCCGGCCGGGGTCATTGCCGCGGTCGGCGCTGGCGTGGACCGCCGGATGGCGCAGGTCGGGCAGCGAGTGATGATCCACCACTACCAGGGCTGCAACACCTGCAACCACTGCCGCTCCGGCTGGACGCAGCTCTGCCAGGAGGTGCCGATCAAGGTGTACGGCAACAACGCCCATGGCGGGCATGCCAATTACCTCAAGGTGCCGGCCAACACCGTGCTGCCGCTGCCGGATGCGCTGTCGTTCGCGGCCGGGGCGGCGATCGCCTGCGGCACCGGCACCGCCTACGGCGCGCTGCGCCGGGCCAACCTGTCGGGCAACGACACCATCGCGGTGTTCGGCCAGGGCCCGGTCGGCCTGTCCGCAACCCAGCTCGCCGCGGCGATGGGCGCCCGGGTCATCGCCCTCGATGTCAGCCCGGAGCGCCTGGCCCGCGCCAAGCAGTTCGGCGCGTGGGAAACGGTGGACCCACGCTCGAACGACGCCGCGGCACGGATCCGCGACCTGACCGACGGGCGCGGCGCCGACGCCACCTTCGACACCTCCAGCTCACCGGACGCCCGGATCGCGGCGATCCGCGCCTCCAAGGTGTGGGGCACCATGGTCTGCGTCGGCGAAGGCGGCGACGTGCGCATCGACGTCAGCCCGGACCTGCTGCGGCGTCAGCTGACGGTGGTCGGCAGCTGGACCTTCTCCACCATCGGCCAGGCCGAGTGCGCCCGGTTCATCGTCGAGCGCGGCGTCGACGTGGACGCGCTGTTCACCGACCATTGGCGCCTCGACCAGGCGGCCGAAGCCTACGACCTGTTCAACAAGCAGACCGGCGGCAAAGGCGTGTTCCTCATGGAGTAACGGGCCGCTCGCCCTCGCCGACGCACCGGTTTATGCAAGCCCGATGACCGAGCCCGCCCTGCTGCAGTTCCCGTTTCTCGAGCCGCCCGCGCCCGGCGCCTTGACCGAGGTGATGCCCGGCCTGTTCTGGGCGCGGCTGGCGCTCCCGTTCCGGCTGGACCACGTCAACATCTACCTGCTCGAGGACGGGCCGGGGTTTGCCGTCGTCGATACCGGGATCGGCGACGCGCCTACGCAGGAGGCCTGGACCGCGCTGCTCGACGGTTTCCTCCGCGGGCGCCCGTTGACCCGGGTGATCGTGACCCACTTCCACCCGGACCACGCCGGCATGGCCGGATGGCTGTGCGAACGGTTCGGCGTGCCGCTGCTGATGAGTCAGACCGAGTACCTCACCAGCCTGATCCTGCTGCTCGACCCCAACGCGCTCAACTCCGAGCCGTATCGCAGCTTCTACCTGGCCGAGGGATTGGACCCCGATACCACCGCCAAGCTGCTGAGCCAGGGGCAGCGCTATCTGCGCATGCTGACCGGCCTGCCGCGAACCTTCCGCCGGCTGATCGCGGGCGAGACGCTCGTCATCGGCACCCGGCGGTTCGAGGTGCTGACGGGCGGCGGTCACTCGCCGGAGCAGGTCATGCTGTACTGCCAGGCGGACCGGCTGCTGCTGGCCGCCGATCAGGTGCTGGCGCGGATCTCGCCCAACATCAGCGTGCAAGCGATGGACCCGCAGGGTGACCCGCTGGGCATTTTCCTCCGCTCGCTGGCCGAGCTGAAGCGGGCGCTGCCCGCCGACACGTTGGTGGTGCCGGGCCACAACCTGCCATTTCGCGGGCTGCATGCCCGGGTGGACGAGCTGGCGGCGCATCATGAGGCGCGTTGCGCGGCGATATTCGACGCCTGCGCGGAGCGGGGCTGCACCGCCGCCGACCTGGTACCGGTCGTGTTCCGTCGGCCGATCGACGACCCGCATCAGATGGGTTTCGCGTTCAGCGAGGTGCTCGCGCACGTCAACCTGATGCGGCGGCAAGGCCGCCTCCGCGCCGTCGACGGCCGCTACCGGTCGGTCGAAGGCGTGCCCGCCGCGCCGCTATAGAACGGGGTCCCCGCCCTCGATCCACTGGGCCAGCGGCCCCGTCATTCCCTGCACCGGCTTCGGTGCCGGCCGCCGAAACGACCCGGCGGTCGGCCGCCGCACCCGCAACGCAACCAGCGCCTCGGCCTGCTTCACCGCGGCGACGGCGCAGTCCACGACCGGAACCGGGATCGCGTCCCGCACCTTGGCCGCAAGCCCCGAAAGCGGTGCCCCGGCGAGCACGATCACATCCGCCCCGGCCGCCACGGCGCGGTCGGCAAGTGCGACCAGCGCCGCTGCCTTCTCGTCCTGCACGCCGACGACGTTCGTGAACCCTTCGTCCAGCGCGAACACCCCGGCGCACCGCCCGCCCAAGCCATGCCAAGCGACGCTCTCGTGATACCAGGCGTCCAGCGAGGGGCTGAAGGTGACGATGCCGAAACGGGCGCCCAGCATGCAGGCGGTCAGCATGCCGGCCTCGGCCAGGCCCACCACCGGGATCGGCGACAACTCCCGCGCGGCGCCTAGCCCGGGATCGGCGAACGCGGCGATGATGGCGGCGTCGAACCCGGCGTGGTGCTCGGCCAGCAGCTCGAGCGCCACCACGCCGCCGATCGCCGCTTCGGCGCGGGACGCGATGTAGGGCACCCCGCGCGGCGCCGTCATCGACACCAATTCGGTGCCGGCTGCCAGTGCCGGGCGCGCGGCCGCGTCGAGCAGGGCGGTGATGCCGGGGGAGGTGTTGGGGTTCAGCAGCAGGATGCGCATGCGCCGCAGCCTAGCGCATTACGGCTCGAACACGACCTGCACCCGCGTGCTTGGATAGCGGGTGACGCCGAATTCGACGACCTGGCCGGCCGCATCGACGTTCACGTTGTCGCACACCAGAATCGGCCGGGTCCGCCCGACCTGCAGCAGGTTGGCTTCGACGACGCTCGGCAGCCGGGCGGACACGCGGGTGGATTGTCGCACGTAGTCGGCGACCCCGACTGCCGCGAGCGCCTCCGTCACGCTCGGGTGCGATTGCAGCGCATCCAATATGCCCGGCAGGCGATCGGGCGAGAAATGGTGTGCGCCCAGGCTGACCGGCACCCGGTTGGCGAAGCCGAGCCGTTCCATCAGCACGACCTTGCTGCCCCGCTCCACGCCCAACCCGGCCGCCACTGCCTGCGTCGCGGCCAGCTCACGCACCTGCAGCACCTGGCCGGTCGGCTCCCGGTTCTGCCGCCGGATCCACTCGTTGAAGCGGGTGCGTCCGGTCACGGTGTAGTCGATCACGTCGTCGGCGACGAACGAACCGCGGCCCTGCTCGACCCGGACCAGGCCGGTGCGGACCAGGCTTTCGATGGCGCGGCGGACGGTGTGGCGGTTGACCTCGAACCGGGCGGCGAGCTGGGCCTCGGTCGGCAGGCGCGCGCCGGGCCGCAGCCCGCCGGGGCCGATCTCGGACGAGAGGCGCTGCGCGATGCTGCGCCAAAGCGGGACGGCGGCGCGGGATTCGATCATCGAACCGTCATGCTGTTCGGGTTGACGCTAGCGTGGCAGGCGACTAGTTGTCTAGACAACAAGCGGGCTTTCTCCTCCATGCCGACCGCCGCACCTTTCGACACTGCCGCCCGGCAAGCCTGGATGGCCGTCCTGGCCCGCGCGGCCGGCGACGAGCTCGAGCGTCTTGCCGCAAGCCTGCTGCCCGGCTGGACCAGGCTGCGCGGTCCCGAAATCGGGCTCGTGATGCTGCAAGGCCGCGCCGGCGGCACCGGCGAGGCGTTCAACCTCGGCGAGGCGACGGTTGCGCGCTGCACTGTCCGCACCGAGGCCGGCCAGGTCGGGCATGCCTATTGCCTGGGCCGCGACCTGCGCCAGGCGGAGTTGGCGGCGGCGCTGGACGCGGCACTGCAAGACCCGGCTCGGCACGGCGCGCTGCAGGACACGGTGGTGCGCCCCTTGGCCGAAGCGCAGGCGGCGGCGCGGGCCGAGACCGCGCGTCGGGCCGCGGCGACGCAAGTGCAGTTCTTCACCATGGCGACGATGCGATGAGGGCGGCGCGCGCATGACCATCACCCTCTCCGGCTTCGCCGACCCGGTGCTCGACAGCCAGGCGAGTTTCCGGGCCGTGCTCGACGCCATGGCGCGGCCTGGCACGGTCCACATCCTGACCGCGCCCGCCGAGCCGCCGCCCCCGCTCGACCGCGCGACCACGGCCGCGTTGCTGACCTTGGTCGATGGCGACACGCCGCTCTGGCTCGACGACGCCGCCGGAGCCGCCGCGGATTGGGTCGCTTTCCATTGCGGCGCCACGCTCTGCGCGAAGGACCGGGCGGCCTTCGGCGTGGCGCTCGGCCCCGTGGCATTGGCGGATTTCTGCGCCGGGTCGGACGAGGGCCCGGAGGGAAGCGCCACGATCATCCGGCAGGTGCGGGCGATCGGTTCCGGGCCGACCTATCGGCTCGAAGGGCCGGGCCTTGCCGCACCGGCGACGCTGGCCCTCGATGGCCTGCCCCGGGAGTTCGTCGCCGAATGGGCGGCAAACCGGGCCATGTTCCCGCGCGGCGTCGACCTGATCCTGTGCGCCGGCGACCGGCTGGCGGCGTTCCCGCGCACCTTGCAGCTCGAGCCCGCCTGATGGCCTACGTCGCGGTCAAGGGCGGCGAGCGGGCGATCGACGCCGCCCATGCCTGGCTCGCCACGCAGCGCCGCGGCGACCCGGCACTGCCGCCGATCACCCCGGAGCAGGTGCAGGCGCAGCTCGGCCGTGCGGTGGACCGGGTCATGAGCGAGGGCTCCTGCTACGACCCGGCGCTGGCCGCGCGCGCCATCCTGCAGGCGCAGGGCGACCTGATCGAAGCGGCCTTTCTCCTCCGCGCTTACCGCACCACCCTGCCCCGCTTTGGCCATAGCCGTCCGGTGGACACCGGCGCCATGCGCCTGCGCCGCCGCGTCTCGGCCATTTTCAAGGACATGCCCGGCGGCCAGGTGCTGGGCCCGACCTACGACTACACGCACCGCCTGCTCGACCCGATGCTGCCCGAGGCGCCGCCGCCGCCGCCCGAGGCGCCGTCCGACGGCGCGCCGCTGCCGCCGGTGTTCGGCATCCTGAGCCGCGAGGACCTGGTCGAGCCCGACCCGCCTGCCACCGAAGGCACGCCGGCCGACCTGACACGCCAGCCACTATCCTTTCCCGCCGGGCGCGACCTGCGCCTCCAGGCTCTGGCCCGCGGCGACGAAGGCTTCCTGCTCGCCCTCGGCTACTCCACCCAGCGCGGCTACGGCAGCGCGCATCCGTTCGTGGGCGAGTTGCGCGTCGGCGACGCGGCCGCGGTGATCGAGCCGCCGGAGCTCGGCTTCCCCGTCGACATCGGCGACGTGGCGCTGACGGAGTGCCAGATGGTCAACCAGTTCCACGGCTCCCGCACGGCGCCGCCGCAGTTCACCCGCGGCTACGGCCTCTGCTTCGGCCAGGGCGAGCGCAAAGCGATGGGCATGGCGCTGGTGGACCGGGCGATGCGCGCGGCGGAGCTGGGCGAGCCGGTCGAGGCACCCGCGCAGGACGTGGAGTTCGTGCTGTATCACTCCGACAACGTCGAGGGCACCGGCTTCGTCGAGCACCTGAAGCTGCCGCATTACGTGGATTTCCAGGCCGAGCTGGAAACGGTCCGCCGCATGCGCGCCGAAGCGGCCGCCGGGCTGCAGCAGGCCGCGGAATGACCGACTACAATTTCGCCTATCTCGACGAACAAACGAAGCGGATGATCCGCCGCGCGCTGCTGAAGGCGGTGGCGATCCCCGGACACCAGGTTCCGTTCGGCAGCCGTGAGATGCCGCTGCCGTACGGCTGGGGCACTGGCGGGATCCAGGTCACGGCCAGCATCCTCGGACCGGACGACGTGCTGAAGGTGATCGATCAAGGCGCCGACGACACGACCAACGCCGTGTCGATCCGCCGCTTCTTCGGCCGCACCGCCGGCGTGCGCACCACCACCCACACCGCGGACGCGACCGTGATCCAGACCCGGCATCGCATCCCGGAGCACTCGCTCACCGAACGGCAAATCCTGGTCTATCAGGTGCCGCAGCCGGAGCCGATGTACCGGCTCGAGAGCAGCCGGGCGGAAACGCGTCGCATGCACGGGCTCGCGGAATACGGGCTGATGCATGTGAAGCTGTACGAGGACATCACCCGCTACGGCCATTTCGCCACCAGCTACGACTATCCGGTGATGGTCAACGGCCGCTATCTGATGGCACCGTCGCCGATCCCGGCCTTCGACAATCCGAAGCTGCACCGCATGCCGGCGCTGCAGCTGTTCGGCGCCGGGCGGGAGAAGCGGATCTATGCCGTGCCGCCCTACACCGACGTGCGCTCGCTCGACTTCGATGACCACCCATTCCGCCCGGGCCGGGCGCCGCAGCATTGCGCCCTGTGCGGCGCGGCGGATAGCTACTTGGACGAGGTCGTCACCGATGACCGGGGCACGCGCATGTTCGTCTGCTCGGACACCGACTACTGCGCCGGCCGGGTCGCGGGGCGGGAGGCGGCGGCGTGACGCTGTTCCCCGCAGGCATGCCCAATACCGTCATGGCCGGACTTGATCCGGCCATCTGCCGCCCGCTTGGACGACCAAGCGGCAGCCGTCGATGGATCCCCGGATCAAGTCCGGGGATGACGTTCAGCAGTGGCGTGTGCGCGGCATGACGGTCCCCTCCGACACGCTCCTGTCCGCCCGCGGCCTTTCGCTGCATTTCGGCGCCATCCCCGCGCTCGATGGCGTCGATCTCGACCTTTGGCCCGGCGAGGTGCTGGCCATCGTCGGCGAAAGCGGGTCTGGCAAGACCACGCTGCTCAACGTCGCGTCCGGCCGGGTGCGCCCCGATGACGGCACCGTCTCGGTCCGCGATCCCGAAGGCCAAGTTCATGACCTGCACGCCATGCCGGCGCCGGCGCTGCGGGCGCTGCACCGTTCCGATTGGGGGTTCGTCCATCAGAACCCGCGCGACGCGCTGCGCATGCGGGTCTCGGCGGGCGGCAATGTTGGCGAGCGATTGATGGCTCAGGGAGCGCGGCATTACGGCAGTATCCGCGACGCCGCGATCGACTGGCTGCGGCAGGTCGAGATCGACCCGGCGAGGATCGACGACATGCCCGGCACCTTTTCGGGCGGCATGCTGCAGCGGCTGCAGATCGCCCGCACGCTCGTCACCCATCCCCGCCTGGTGTTCATGGACGAGCCGACCGGCGGCCTCGACGTCTCGGTGCAGGCGCGGCTGCTGGACCTCATCCGCACCTTGGTGGCCAGGCTCGGCATCGCGGTCGTGCTGGTGACGCACGACATCGCCGTCGCGCGACTGCTGGCCGGGCGCATCGTCGTGATGCAGCGCGGCCGGGTGGTCGAGACCGGCCTGACCGACCAGGTGCTCGACGACCCGCAGCACGCCTACACGCAGCTGCTGGTCAGCTCGGTGCTGCAGGCATGAGTGCGAGCCGGACCGGGCCGGTCATGCTGCTGGCCGAGGCGGTCGGGAAGACGTTCGTCCTGCATCTGCAAGGCGGCGTTACCCTCCCCGTGCTGGACGGCGTCGCGCTTGCCGTGCGGCCGGGCGAGTGCGTGGCGCTGACCGGCCCGTCCGGCGCCGGCAAGTCCACGCTGATGCGCAGCCTGCACGGCAATTACCGCATCGACCGGGGCCGCATCCTGGTTCGGCACGCGGGCGCAATGGTCGACATCGCCGCCGCCGACCCGCGCACCGTGCTGGCGGTGCGGCGTGACACGCTGGGCTATGTCAGCCAGTTCCTGCGCGTGGTGCCGCGCGTTCCGGCACTCGAGATCGTCGCGGAAGCCGCCGCCGGGCGCGGCGCCGCGCC
Organism: uncultured Alphaproteobacteria bacterium; assembly: GCA_963752225.1. GTDB lineage: Bacteria > Pseudomonadota > Alphaproteobacteria > Acetobacterales > Acetobacteraceae > JBBROS01. The sequence goes on from CAVVXS010000009.1 coordinate 480,688, forward strand.
CGAGGCGGCGCGCGAGCGGGCGCGTGCCCTGCTGCTGCGGCTCAACATCCCCGCCCGGCTGCACGGCCTGCCGCCCGCCACCTTCTCCGGCGGCGAGCAGCAACGGGTGAACCTGGCGCGCGGCTTCGTCGCCGCCCATCCGATCCTGCTGCTCGACGAGCCGACCGCCTCGCTCGACGCCGACAACGCTGCCGTGGTGATCGGCCTGATCCGCGAGGCCAAGGCGCGCGGGGCGGCGATCGTCGGCATTTTCCATGATAGAGCGGTGCGCGAGGCGGTCGCCGATTCGTGCCTGACCGTCAGCCCGATGCAGGACGCCGCCTGAATGCCCGACCCGACCATCCTCACCAACGCCCGCCTGGTCCTGCCGGACCGGCTGCTGCACGGCACGATCGTGCTGCATGGCACGACAATCGCCGAGGTCCAGCCGGGGATCAGCCGGGCGCCGGGTGCTGTCGACCTCGACGGCGACACGCTCATGCCCGGCGTCGTGGACGTGCACACCGACAACCTCGAACGCCAGGTGCAGCCGCGCAGCAATGCCCGCTGGCCCAGCCGCTCGGCCATGCTCACGCACGACGCCCAGTGCGCCGCGTCCGGCGTTACCACCGTGCTCGACGCGCTCTGCCTCGGCGACCTCGGCTTCGACAAGGGCCGCACCCAGACCTTCCACGACGGCGTCGCCGACCTCGACGCGCTCGCCGACACCGGATTGTTCAAGTCCGAGCATTTCCTCCACCTGCGCTGCGAGCTGCCGGCGTCGGACATGATGGCGCTGTTCGAGCCGGTCGCCGACCACGCACGGGTGCGCATGGTCAGCCTGATGGACCACTCGCCCGGCGTCGGCCAATACTCGAGCCTCGACCAGTATCGGAAGATGCGGAAGCGCGAAGGGCACGCGTCGGACTGGATCGAGACGCGTATCCTCGAGCTGCAAGCGCAGCGGGAGCGGATGCGGGGGCCGAACCGGGCGGCGCTGCTGGCGCGGATGCGCGGCCACGCGGCGGTGCTGGCGAGCCATGACGACCGCACCGCGGCCGAGATCGAGGAGAACCACCGTGACGGCATCCGCGTCAGCGAGTTCCCGGTCAGCCTGGTCGCCGCCATCGAGGCGCGGCGGCGCGACATGAAGGTGATCGCCGGGGCACCCAACATCGTCCGCGGCGGCAGCCATTCCGGCAACGTGTCGGCGGCCGAGCTGGTCCGCAACGGCGCGGTTGACGCGCTGGCGAGCGACTACGTGCCGGCCGCCTTGGTCGAGGCCGCCTTCGCCGTCGTGCGCGAGGCGGGGATCAGCTTGCCCGAGGGCGTGGCCATGGTGACCGCCAACCCGGCGGCGATGGCCGGGCTTGGGGATCGCGGCCGGCTCGAACCCGGGCTGCGGGCCGATCTGGTGCGGGTGCGCGAGCACGAGGGCATGCCGGTGGTGCGCCAGGTGTGGCGGGCCGGCGAGCGGGTGATCTGAGCCGGCCGATGCGCGTCGCCGTGTATTACGCGCCGGCGCCCGCCGACCCGCTCTGGCGCGCCGGCTGCACCTGGCTGGGCCGCGACCCGGAAACGGCCGCCACCCTGAAGCAGCCGCCGGTGCCGGACCTGCCGGCGCTGACCGCCGACCCGCGGATGTACGGCTTCCATGCCACGCTGAAGCCGCCGATGCGGCTGGCCACCAGCTACGACTTGTTCCTCGAGGACGCGGCGCGGTTGGCGTCCACGCTCACCGCGTTCGACTTGCCGCCGCTCGCTGTCGCCGACCTGTCGGGCTTCCTCGCTTTGCGTGAAACCCGGCCCTCGCCCGAGCTGCAGGCGCTGGCCGACGCCTGCGTCGCCGGGCTCGACGCGCACCGGGCGCCGCCGGATGCAGCCGAGTTGGCCCGGCGACGGCGCCACGGCCTGCCGCCGGCGCAAGAAGCAATGCTAACGCGCTGGGGCTACCCGCACGTGTTCGAGACGTGGTTCTTCCACATGACCCTGACCCGGCGCCTGTCGCCCGAGGAGCAAGCGGCGGTGCGGCCGGCCGCCGAAGCCCTCTTCGCGCCCGCCTTGCCCGCGCCCCGGCGGGTGGACGCGCTGACGCTGTTCACCCAGGCCGGCCCGGGCGCACCGTTCCTGATTGCGGAACGGCTGCCGCTCGCGACGTGAACCTCGCCGCCGGCCCCAGCATCAACGGCCTCAGCATCAACGGCCCTTGAAGGACGGCTTGCGCTTCTCGTTGAATGCCAGCACGCCTTCGCGACGGTCCTCGGTCGGCACGGTGCGGTTGTACGCCTCGATCTCGAACAGCAGCCCGTCGGCCAAGCTCATGCCCAACCCGTGATGCATCGAGCGCTTGGCTTGGCGGATCGAGATCGGTGCGTTGCCGGCCATCGCCGCCGCCGTTGCCACGGCCTCGGCGACCAGCGCCTCCGGCTCGCACACGCGGTTGACCATGCCCCAGCGCTCCGCGTCCTGCGCCGACCAAGGGCGGCCGGTCAGGAGCAGCTCCTTGGCCCGGCGCTCGCCCACCGCGCGCGGCAGGTTCTGGGTGCCGCCGGCGCCGGGCATGATCCCCAGCGTCACCTCCGGCAACGCGAAGCGCGCCGTCGCGGCGGCGTAGATGAAGTCGCAGCACAGGGCGATCTCGCAGCCGCCGCCATAAGCCACCCCGTTCACCGCGGCGATCAGCGGCACCGGGCAGTCGATCATCGCCCGCACCTTGCGCTCGAACACGTGGTGCTGCGCCTGCCACTCGGCGTCCGTCATGCCGCGCCGCTGCTTTAAGTCGCCGCCGGCACAGAAGGCGCGGGTGCCGGCGCCGGTCAGCACGACGGCGGCGCAGATGTCCGGCTCGGCTGCCAGCGCCTCGAACACCGCCAGCAAGTCGTGTCCCATCTGGGTGTTGAGCGCGTTCAGCACGTCGGGCCGATGCATCGTCACCAGCAGCACGCCGGGCTGCGGCTGCTCGATCAGCAGCGTCTCGTAGCGTTCGCGCAGTCCTGCCACGATGGCCGCGCTACTGCGCCAGGTAGCCGCCGTCCACCGGCAGCACGGCACCCGTGATGAACGAGGCCTCGTCCGACGCCAGGAACAGGATCGCGCTGGCGACCTCCTCGGCGCGGCCCATGCGGCCCAGCGGGTGCATCGACACGACCTTCTTGATCGCCTCCTCGGACATGTTCGCCACCGCCGGCGTGTCGATGGTGCCGGGAGCGACGGCGTTGACGCGCACGCCTTTGCCGGCGAGGTCGATCGCGAGATGCTTGGTCAGGCCGGACGCGACGAATTTGGCCGGGCCATAGACCGCCTGACCGGGCTGCCCGGCGAATGCGGAGATCGACGACAAGCAGACGATCGCCCCGGAGCCCTGGCGAACCATCACCTCGGCAGCGTGTTTGCAGGACAGAAACATGCCGCGCGCATCGACCGCCATGGTGCGGTCCCACAATTCGGCGGTGGCGCTGGCGAGGTCGGCTTCCGGAATCACCCCGGCATTGGCAACCAGGATGTCGATCCCGCCATAAGCGTCGGCTGCCTCCTGGGTGAAGCGGCGCACCACCGCATCCTCGGACACGTCGCCCGGCGCGCCGCGGACGGTGGCGCCGGCGCGCGCCAATTCCGCCACGAAAGCCTCCAGCGCCGCCGCGTCGCTGTCGTTCAGCAGCAGTCGCGCGCCTTCGGCGGCGAACCGCTCCGCCGTCGCGCGACCGATGCCGCGTGCGGCCCCGGTGATGATGGCGCGCTTGCCGGCCAGGCGGCCGGCGGCGCCGCTAGACATGGAAGCTTTCGCCGCAGCCGCACCGGCCCTTCTCGTTCGGGTTGCTGAAGGTGAACCCGGACGTCAGTACATCGGCTTTGTAGTCCATTTCGGAGCCGATCAGGAACAGGCTCGCCTTGCGATCCACCAGCACCGTCAGGCCCTTGTCGGTCACGACCTCGTCGCCGGGGCCGGGTTGCGGCACCCAATCCATGACATATGACAGGCCGGAACAGCCCTTGGTGTTGACGCTGATCCGCAGCAGCATGCCCGCCTGGCCCTTGGCGTAAAGCGTGGACAGGCGCCCAGCGGCGGCGTCGCTCAGCCGCATCAACGGCGGCAGCGCCCGGCGGGGTTTGGCTGGCGTGGTGGTCTGGGTGGCACTCATCGGGGCCCTCAACTCAGAACATGTTCAGCGCGAGGCGCGCGTCTTCGGTCATCCGGCTCGGGTCCCACGGCGGATCCCACACGGTGTCGACCTCGCAGGAGGTCACGCCCTTCACCGCCATGATCGCGTCCTGCACCATCACCGGCAGCTCCTGCGCCGACGGGCAGCCCGGCGCGGTCAGCGTCATTTCCACCTTCACGTGGTGGTCGTCGCCGATCTCGACCGCGTAGATCAGCCCGAGCTCGTAGATGTTCACCGGGATTTCCGGGTCATACACGGTAGCAATGGCTTCCAGCACCGCCTCCTCGCTCGGGCGCGGCGCGTCATCCGCGGCCGCGGCGGGCGCGGCCGCGTCGCCATCGGGGGTCCAGCTCAAATCGTTCATGGTCCAACCTCCTGCACCCCATCGAGCGCGGCCACCAGGGCCACCCAGGGGAGCGTCACGCACCGCACGCGCGACGGATATTCATGCACGGCGCTCAGCGGTTTCAAGCCTTGCAGGCCTGCGTCACAGGCCTCGCAACGCCCGGTACGCGCCATCGCGTCCACCTCGCTTGCCATGCGGCGGATGTCGTCGGCGCTGCGGCCGCGGACCGCCTCGCACATCAGATCGGCACTCGCGACCGTGATCTCGCAGCCGCGGGCTTCGAACCCGGCCTCGCTCACCGCCTCGCCGCCGCGGCGCACGAACACCGTCACCCGATCGCCGCACATCGGATTGTCGCCGCGCGCCTGCGTGTCGAACCCGTCCGGGCGCCGCGCATGCGTCGGCGTCCGCCCGTGCTGGCGGATCTCGGCGCTATACAGATCGCGAACGTCGTCGAACATCAGACCGCCGTCTTCACGCGAAGAACTCGCGCACACGATCGAGCAAGTCGGCCAAGACGTCGATCTCGGCTTCGGTGGTGTAGATGCCGCAACTCGCCCGCGCGGTACTATCCACGCCCAGCCGGCGCATCAGCGGCTCGGCGCAGTGATTGCCGGCCCGCACCGCGATGCCCTGCCGGTCGAGCAAGGTCGCGACGTCGTGCGCATGCGCGCCCTTCAGGGTGAAGCTGAACACGCCGCCGCGGTCCTGCGCCTGGCCCAGCACCCGCAGGCCGGGGATGGCCGACAGCCGGGCCATGGCGTGCTCGGTGAGGCGCGCCTCATGCGCGGCGATGGCGTCGAACCCGATTGCCTGGACCCATTCGATCGCGGCGCCCAGGCCGATGGCCTCGATGATCATCGGCGTGCCGGCCTCGAACTTGTGCGGCACCTCCGCCCAGGTCGAGCGCTCGAAGCTGACGCTGCCGATCATGTCGCCGCCGCCCATGAACGGCGGCATCCGCTCCAGCAGTTCCCGCTTTCCGTAGAGCACGCCGATGCCGGTCGGCCCGTACAGTTTGTGCCCGGTCCAGACATAGAAGTCGGCGTCGATCGCCTGCACGTCCACCGCCCGGTGCACCACCGCCTGGCTGCCATCGAACAGCACCTTGGCGCCATACTGGTGCGCGAGCGCCGCGACCCGCGCCGCCGGTGTCACCGTGCCGAGCACGTTGCTCATATGGGTGATCGCGACCAGGCCGACCTTGCCGTCGGCAAGCAGCGCTTCCAGCGCCGCCATGTCGATCTCGCCCGCGTCGGTGATGCGACAGATGCGGAGGTCGTTGCCCCGGTCGTCGCGCAGCATCTGCCACGGCACGAGGTTCGCGTGGTGCTCCATCTCCGAAATCACCACCGCCTGGTCCGGCGTCATCACGCCACGGCCATAACTGTGGGCCACTAGGTTGATCGCCTCGGTCGAGTTCTTGGCAAACACGATCTCGTCCCGCGACCCGGCATTCAGCAGGTGCGCGATCACGTCCCGCGTGCCTTCATAGGCGTCGGTGGTGCGCTCGCTCATCCAATGCAGGCCGCGATGCACGTTGGCGTACTGCGTCTCCATAGCGTTCACCATGGCGTCGATCACGGCCCGCGGCTTCTGCGCGCTGGCGGCGCTGTCGAGAAACACGAACGGCTTGCCGCGGATCTGCTGCTCCAGGATCGGGAACTGCGCCCGGATCTGGTCGACGTCGAACGGCAATTTAGTCAGGGCATTCATTCCGGGTTCCGATCCCACCAGGCCTCGATCGCCTGTTCCATCAACTCGCGCGCCGCCTCGTCCCGCACCACGTCCAGCGCCTCGGTCAGGAAGGCGCGCACCAAAATCGCACGGGCCGACACCAAGGGGATGCCGCGGCTGCGCAGAAAGAACAGCTGGTCGGCATCAAGCTCGCCGACCGTCGCACCATGGCTGCACTTCACGTCGTCGGCGTAAATCTCGAGCTGCGGCTTGCAGTCGATCTCCGCCGTCGGGCTCAGCAGCAGCGCCTGGTTCATCTGGTAGCCGTCGGTCTTCTGCGCCACCCGGGCGACCTCGATCTTGCCCTGGAACACGCCGCGGCTGCGCCCGCCCAGCACGTTCTTCACCGTCTGCCGCGACGCGCAGCTTGGCGCGTCATGCGCCACGACGGTGGTGATGTCGGCATGCTGCGTGCCGCCCAGCAGCTGCGCGCCGTTCAGATGCACGGCGGCGTTCGGTCCGGCCAGCCGCGCATGCACCTCGGTCCGCGCCAGCCGCGCGCCGAGCGTCAGCACGAAGGTGTCGTAGGTGCCGCGCTCAGCGATTTCGGCGATGGTGGTATTGACGTGGAACGCCTCCGCGCTCTCCTGCTGCAGCCGCACATGGGTCAGCGTCGCGCCCTCCGCGACCGCGACCGAGGTGACGGCGTTGTGCAGATACGTGCCCTCGCCTTGCGCCACCTCGATGATCGACAGCCTGGCGCCGGCCTCGAGCGTGATCTGGTGGCGCGGATGGAAATCGACCGGGCGGTGCGGCTCCGGCGTGATCGTCAGCATCACCAGCGTGCCGGCGTCGACGCCGGCGGCGACGCGCAGTTGCAGCCCGTCCTCGGCCAGCATGGTGTTGAGCGCCACCATCGGCAGCGCCTCGCCGGCGCCATCGAACTCGGGCGCCTGTGCGAAGGTGGTCACCCCGATCTCGGCGGGCGGCGTGGATAGGTCCGGCTGGTAGCGGCCATCGATCAGAACGACGCGCGGCAGCTCCGGCAGCGGATGCACCACCGGCGCCTGCGACACTTCCGTCAGCGGCTCCGCGAACGACACCTCGGATAGGCCCCGAAGGCTGGTGTAGCGCCACGCCTCGGCCTTCACACTCGGCAACCCGGCGGCAGCGAACGCTCCGGCGGCGGCGGCGCGGCGGGCCTGGTCGCCGGGCAGCCGGTCGCGCAGCCCGCGATACCGCGCCAGGAACGCGTCGGCGCCGTTGGCCAGCGACACGGTCATGCCGCGCTCGCGACCACTTGCGCGTAGCCGTTGGCTTCCAGCTCGCGCGCCAGCTCCGGCCCGCCGGAACGGATGATCCGGCCCTGGCTCAAGACATGCACCCGGTCCGGCACCAGATGATCGAGCAAACGCTGGTGGTGGGTGATCACCAGCGCCGAAAAATCGGGGCTGCGCAGGGCGTTCACACCGTCGGCGACGATCCGCAGGGCGTCGATGTCGAGGCCGCTATCGGTCTCGTCCAGGATCGCCAACTTCGGCCGCAGCAGCGCCATCTGCAGCACTTCGTTGCGCTTCTTCTCGCCGCCGCTGAAACCGACGTTGACGTTGCGCTTCAGCATGTCGTCAGGGAAATGCAGCCGCTTGCTTTCGGCCCGCGCCATGCGCAGGAACGACACCGCGTCCAGCTCCGCCTCTCCGCGCGCCCGCCGGATCGCGTTCAACGCAGTGCGGAGGAAGTTCGCATTGTTGACGCCCGGCAGTTCGATCGGCGCCTGGAAGGCCAGGAACATGCCGGCCGCCGCCCGCGCCTCGGGCTCCATCGCCAGCACGTCCGCGCCGTCGAAAGTGACGGTGCCGCCGGTGACCTCGTAGCCCTCGTTGCCGGCCAGCACATAGCCGAGCGTCGATTTGCCGGAGCCGTTCGGCCCCATGATGGCGTGGATCTGCCCGGTCGGCAGTTCGAGGTCGATCCCTTGCAGGATCGCCTTGTCCTCGATCCCCGCCTTCAATCCCTTGATGTCAAGCATCAGCCCACAGACCCTTCAAGCGAAACCGCGAGCAGCTTCTGCGCTTCCACGGCGAACTCCATCGGCAGCTCCTTCAGCACGTCCTTGCAGAAGCCGTTGACGATCAGGCCGACCGCGTCCTCTTCCGAAAGGCCACGGCTGCGGCAATAGAACAGCTGGTCCTCGGCGATCTTGGACGTGGTCGCCTCGTGCTCCACCTTGGCCGACGGGTTGCGGCTTTCGATATACGGCACCGTGTGCGCCCCGCATTGGTCACCGATCAGCAGGCTGTCGCACTGGGTGAAGTTCCGCGCCCCGGTCGCCCGCGGCAGGATCCGCACCAAGCCGCGATAGGTGTTGTCGGACCGTCCGGCGCTGATGCCCTTCGACACGATCGTGCTGCGGGTGTTCTTGCCGATGTGGATCATCTTGGTGCCAGTGTCGGCCTGCTGCCGGTTATTGGTGACGGCCACCGAATAGAACTCGCCGACCGATCCCTCGCCCTGCAGCACGCAGCTCGGATATTTCCAGGTGATCGCCGACCCGGTCTCGACCTGGGTCCAGCTCACCTTGCTGCGGGCGCCACGGCAGGCGGCGCGCTTGGTGACGAAGTTGTAGATGCCGCCGCGGCCGTTGGCGTCGCCGGGGTACCAGTTCTGCACGGTGCTGTACTTGATCTGCGCATCATCGAACACAACCAGCTCGACCACCGCCGCGTGCAGCTGGTTCTCGTCTCGCTGCGGCGCCGTGCAGCCCTCGAGGTAGCTGACATAGGCACCCGCGTCGGCGACGATCAGCGTGCGCTCGAACTGCCCGGTGTTCTTGGCATTGATGCGGAAATAGGTGCTGAGCTCCATCGGGCAGCGCACGCCCTTGGGGATGTAGACGAAGCTGCCATCGGTAAACACGGCGCTGTTGAGGGCGGCGAAGAAGTTGTCCGCCGCCGGCACCACGCTGCCGAGATACTTGCGCACGAGATCGGGATGCTCACGCACCGCCTCGCTGATCGGCATGAAGATCACGCCGGCCTTGTTAAGCGTATCCTTGAACGTGGTCGCGACCGAGACGCTGTCGAACACCGCGTCCACCGCCACCGGCGCCGCCTCGTCCGGCAACGCGTCCGCGCCCTCGACGCCGGCCAGGATCGCCCGCTCCTTCAGCGGAATGCCGAGCTTCTCGTACATGGCCAGCAGCTCGGGATCGACGTCCGCGAGGGACTTCGGCGCCGGGCGCTTCGGCGCGGCGTAGTAGTGGATGTCCTGGTAGTCGATCGCGGGGTAGCCGACCTTGGCCCAATCGGGTTCCTTCATGGTCTGCCAGGCGGCGAACGCGGCCAGCCGCCATTCCAGCAGCCACTCCGGCTCCTCCTTCTTGGCGGAGATCATGCGGATGGTGTCGGTGGTCAGGCCCTTGGGGGCGATGTCCATTTCGACATTGGTCTCGAAGCCCCACTTATAGCCGGACTGGGTGACGGACTGGACGGTGTCGAGGGTTTCGGCGACGGCGGGCATCGGGCGACCTATTCAGCAGGAATTGAAACGGGAGCGGCATCCACGCGCGCGGATGCCGGGGCAGCGGGCGAGCGAGGCGCGCCGGCCATGTCGGCCAAGGTGATGCGACTTAATGCGCTGAGTACGGCCGAGTTGACCGGGTCCCATCGCCCCCGCACGGAACAGCAGGCCTCGACCTCGCAGCGTCCGGCGCTGCCATCGGTGCAGGCCGTCAACGCCACCGGCCCATCGATCGCCGCGATCACCTCGGCGATCGCGACGCTCGACAACGGCCGCGCCAACCGATAGCCGCCGCGGGCGCCACGCTGGCTCGTCACCAGCTTCGCCGAAGCGAGCGCCTTGAGCACCTTGGCGACCGTCGGCTCCGGCAAGCCCGTCTTGGCGGCGAGGCCCGGCGAGGTGGAATTACCTTCGTCGCTGGCCAACCGCACCAGCACGACGACGGCATAATCGGATAGTTTAGAAAGTCTTAACATCAGATCAACCGTATGCGGACCGGGGCAGTCCTGTATGCAGGAGATGGGGCAGACGGCGCATCCCGTCAAGACAGTGTCCGCACGTTCCCGGCGGTTGCTGGCACGCTCAACAGGGCTGCGTTATGCAGGCGCGCACAACGGCGGGAGCGGCACCCTTGCTGCGTTGGCGAATTCTGGCGCTGCTGTATGTCGCCGCGATCGCGATCCGCGCCGTCGACCTGCTGTTGCCGCAGGTCCACGTCTCGGACGGCGATTGGCCGGTTTACGCCACTGTGGCGCGCAACCTCCTCGACGGCTGCGGCGTGTCGTTGTCGCCGCCGGGCTCGGGCGAGTGCGCGCCGCATTTCGGCGGCAACGGCCTGCCCGGCTATCCGGCCTTCATCGCCGCGATATGGTCGCTGTCGGACGGCGGCAAGGCTCCCGTGCTGTGGGCGCAGGCGGCGTTGGCGGCGCTGGCTGTCCCACGCCTGGCTTACGCCGTTGCACGTTTGGCCGGTGCCAGGGCCGGCCTGCTGTGCGGCGCCTTGGCCGCGCTGTCGCCGTTGCAGGCGTTCATGGTGCGCTACGGCTTGGCCGAAGCATTGACCCTGGGCGCCCTGAACTGGCTGCTGGCGGAGTTGGCGCTGTCGCTGGCCGTCGGCCGGCTGCGAGTTGTGGCCGTCGCCGCGCCATTGGCGGCCGCCCTGTTCCTGCGGCTCGATTCGGTCGCCTACGCGGTTCCGGTCGCCATCGTCGCCTGGCGGATCCACGGTCTGCGTGCCGGGCTGCTGCGCGGCGCCGCCGTCGCCGCTTGCCTCGCCCTCCCGCTCGGACTCTGGACCGCGCGCAACGTCGCCGCAGGGGTGCCGGTGTTGCCGGCCGCGCGGCAATGGATGCTGCCGGACGGCAGCACGGGCCCGCTCGGCTACCTCGCGTGGCTGCGGGAGTGGGTGACGAACGAGGACCAGCGCTCCGCGGCCGCGTTCTTCGAGGTCAACAGCTACGACCGGATCCGTCTGCTGCCGGGGGCATTCCTGCCGGAAGTTGAGGCGGCCCGGGCGCAAGCCCTGCTCGAGCAGCTCGAGCGCTACGCCGGCCAGCCGTTCCCTTCGGCCATCGATGCGGCCTTCGCCGCCATGGCCGCCGAACTGCGCCAGTCCCGGCCGGCGCTCGAGACGGCCGAATTGCGGCTCATCCAAGGCGCGACCTTGTGGCGCAGCTGGGTCGAGCCGCTGCCGAAGGAACTGCGCCCGAACGACGGACCGCTCTCCCCCGGCTTGCTCCTGACGTGGCTGCAACGCTCGCTGGGCGGCGGTGCCAGCGCCCTTCTCAACACCCTGACCCGCTTCTACCGGGTTGCGCTCGGGCTCGGTTTCCTGGTCGCCGCCGCCACGGTGCCGCGACAGCCGCCGGCGCGGGCCGCGTTTACGCTGTCGGCAGCAAGCATCGTGCTGCTTAAATCGATCTTGGCGGCGACCGGCCTGTTCCTGGAAGCACGCTACAACGTCACCGCGGTGCCGATCATCGAGCTGACGGTGATGCTGATGGTTGCGGAGCGGCTCTGGCGGCGGCAGCCCGCAACCGGGAGGCGGTCGCCGACCTCGGCACCGCAGGAGCTACGGCCGGCGCCGCTCCAGACCGGCTCGCGATTTCGTTACCGTCTCAAAGGCTAGCATGGTAATCACACCATAACTCCTGGACGGCCGGGGCCGCTGCGGCGCGATTGAGCATTGAAGGTGCATCTTGATGCCGTTTGAACCGATATTGAGCGTCGTCGTTCCCGCCTACAACGAAGCGCCCGTCCTGCAGGCGTTCATCGCCCGCACGACCCGGGCCCTCGACGCGATCGGCCTGGATTGGGAGATCGTGTTCGCCGACGACGGCAGCACCGACGGCACCGCCGAGATGATCCGCGCGCTGCACGCGACCGACCCGCGCATCGCGATGGTGTCGCTGTCGCGCAACTTCGGCAAGGAGATCGCCATGACGGCCGGGCTCGACCACGCCCGCGGCCAGGCAGTCGTGGTCATCGACGCCGACCTGCAGGACCCGCCGGAACTGATCACCGAGTTCGTCCGGCTGTGGCAGCAGGGCTACGACGTCGTTTATGCCCGGCGCACCGAGCGCGAAGGCGAGACCACGCTGAAACGCGCCACCGCGCACCTGTTCTACCGGCTGATGAACAAGCTGGCCGACCGTCCGATCCCGGCCGACGTCGGCGATTTCCGGCTGATGAGCCGGCGGGCGGTGGACAGCCTGCTGCGCATGCGTGAGCGGCACCGGTTCATGAAGGGGCTGTACGCCTGGGTGGGCTATGATCAGGTCGAAGTGCCGTATGCGCGTGCGCCCCGCGCCGCCGGCACGACGAAATGGAATTACTGGCGGCTTTGGAACCTGTCGGTCGAAGGCTTCACCAGCTTCTCCATCCTGCCGCTGCAGTTCGCGTCATATTTCGGGTTCCTGATTGCCTTGCTCTCGACCGCGTACGGTTTTTTCATCGCCCTCCGGACGGTGCTCTACGGCAACCCGGTTGCCGGCTATCCATCGCTCGTGGTGATCGTGCTGTTCCTGGGCGGGGTGCAATTGATGACGCTTGGCATCATCGGCGAGTATGTCGGGCGCATCTTCAACGAAACCAAGCACCGGCCGCTCTATTTGGCCCGCGAGATCATGCGCTCTGCGGCACGCGAGCCACGGACCGAACCGGTGGGCGGCAGCGTCCGGCTCGCACCGGTCCCGAGCCGGGCGGCACAAGACTGAACTCAGTGCCGCGCCGGGCCTACTCGGCCGGCCGGCGGATCCAATACTGCGGACCGAGCCGCTCGAGGCGCGGATATTCGGTCTGGAACGCCTCGTTCACGGCCGGAGTGCGTCGTTCGTAGAACCCGTCGGGGGTGCCCATCGTCAGCACGAAGGCGAACCCGTGCGAGCGGATCATCTGCAGCAGCGGCGTCTCGTCCCACCGGCCCACGCTCGCGAGCTCGGTCACGATCGATGGCTCGAACGTCACGCCGGTCCCGGCCCGCATCAGCAACGTCATGTCCTCCGACGCGACCGGGCGCGGCGCCGCGTCACGGATCATCGCGACCGCCTGCTCCGCCGCTTTCGCCCAAGCCGCACTCTGCGGCGCAGTCACCAACCGGAATGGGACGAACTGCAACGACACCAACAGGGCGAACAGGCCGGCGTCGGACCAGTTTCGCGCGGCACGCGACCGGCGTCCTGATTGGACCAGTGCAACGCCCAGCACCACGGCGCCCGAGCAGAGCCATTCGATGAGGTAGTTCGGGCCGCTGCCCAGCTTGAAGATCGTGGACAGCATGACGGTCGCAAGCGCGAGGTGCAGCAGCAGCAGCGCCTGCGTGGCGACCGCCGGCTCGGCATGCTGCAACGCCAGTATATCGCGCCCGATCCGCAGCGGGCGGAACGAAAGGGCTGACGGCACGACCTCCAAGCCCAGCCACACGGCCCCGGCGATCATCAGCAGGATGACCGGGATCGTCAGCTTCTCGCTGGCGACCATGTGGTAACCTTGCAATAGCGAGACCCGGTTGATGTTGTAGCCGACGATGTTGTGCAGGAAGCCGCCGCCGGTCGCGTGCTGCAGCCAGACCAGCGCCGCCAACCCGACGGCGCCGGCGACAAGGCCCGCGGCCAGCGCCGGTTTGGGCCGGCGAAACACGCCCATCGCGAACACGGCTATCCCGGGCGCCAGCAGCGTCTGCTTGGTGAACACCGCCGCCACGCATAGCAACAGCGCGGCCGTCGTGCCCCAGAACCGGCCGTCCGCGCGCGTTGCCAGCAGCAGGCCGCCGAAACCGAACACGAAGCCCGGCATGTCGACCCGCATCAGGAACCCCCAGCTGTGCACCGGATGCAGGCTGATGGCCAGCACCCCCATGCCGAAAGCGATGGCGGCGCCGCGCAACCCGGCGCCGCCTCGGACGGCGGCCAGGATCAGCCCTGCCAAGATCGGCACCAGGCACAACGTCGAGACCGTGGCGACCAGCCGGCCGGCGGCCAGGAAGTTGGGCTCCACCCGCAGCGCCGCACGCGCCAGCAGGTGGAACAGCGGCGGGTAATGGAAGACGATGAATGGCAGCGCGCTCGACAAGGGGTACATGCGGCCGCCCGGGATCAGCGCCGCCTGCTGCCAAACGATGCCCTCGCCGTAATCGATCTCCAGCGGATCGGCGATGGCGGCCAAGCCGTCGGCGACCACGGCCACGAGGTGAGCCGCAAGCAGGCCCAGCAGGCACAGCAGCACGATCGCGCCGACCGCGCTGAACGAGGGAGGGCGGCCGGCGTGCCCCGGTATCCGCAATTCTCGATCACCGTCCATGCAAAGCCCGCATCCTGTCGCGCCCCGCGGCGTCCTACCATGGCCGGTCCGGACCGAACAAACGTCCCCCGCCGGTATAGGCGGCGCGCCGGTCGTGGTATCCCGCTCGCCGCCGGGCCGGGAGCGGGCCACAGTCAGGACGGGAACGCACGCATGTATTGGCTTTTTCTTCTCGCGGCCGTCGCCCTGTCGGTCGCGGGCCAAGCATTGTTGAAGGCGGGAGCCGGCGCGGAAAGTTTCGCCGACCAATTGACCGACGTCCGTACTGTGGGCGGAGTGTGCGTGTACGGCCTGTCGGCGATGTTCTACATTGTCGCCTTGCGCCGGATCCCGCTTTCGGTTGCCCTGCCGTGCACGGCACTGTCCTACTTCATGGTCGCCTTGATCGGCCATTTCGGCTATGGCGAGCCGATCGGCATGCAGAAGATCGGTGCGCTTGCGTTGATCGGGCTCGGCGTGATGTTGCTGGCAACGGCATGACGGCGGCGCCGGACCCGTCCGGCGGGACCGCCTCGAGACAGCGGCTCGCGTGGATCCTCGGCGGCGCCCTGGCCGCGCTTGCGATTCCGTCACTGCTGGCGCCGATCCCGCCGCTCACCGATTACCCGAACAATCTCGCGCGGTTCTGGCTGCTGACGCATGCGGTCGACCCGCCGATGCCCGGGATGTTCGCGGTCCAATGGGACACGCTGACCAACCTCGGAACCGACCTGCTCTCGCTTCTCCTGGCCCCCGTCGCCGGCGTCGAGCTTGCCGCCCGCATCATCGCGCTGCTGGGCGTGCTCATCGTGCCGGTCGGCGGCGTGCTGCTGTGGCGCGCGCTGCACGGCCGGCGGCACTGGTGGCCGATCGCGTTCGTGCTGCTGGCTTGGAGCTTCGAGCTGCTGGACGGCTTCCTCAATTTCCGCTTCGGCCTCGGCTTAGCGCTGCTCGCGACCGCATACGAGGCGAGCCGGCCGCTTCGCCGCGTCTGGCGGATCGCTCTCCTGCGCCTCGTGTCCGGCGCGGTGATCCTGCTGTTTCATCCGTTCGGATTCGTGTTCTACGGCGTGCTGCTGTTCGGCCTCGTGCTGGGCCCGCACCCCGCACGGCGCCGCTGGCAAGAGATCGGGGCGGGCCTGCTGACGGCCGCCGTGGCGCTCGCGGTGCCGCTCGGCCTGTATCTCGCGGTGTCGCCGCGTTTGCCGGGCGACACGGGCGGCCTGCAGACCGGCTTGGCCGAAATCTCCGCCGGGTTCCGGCAGGCGCTCGCCCGGCCCGGCTCCAAGCTGGTGGGCGTGGCGACCGCGTTGCGCAGCTACTCGAACCTTGCGGACGCGCTCGCCGTGGCCTGTCTCGTGCTGCCGCTCGCCGCCGCCGCGGGAGCGGGACGCGTGCGTGTCCACGCCGGCCTGCTCGCCGGCGCCGCCGCTTGCCTGATGGCCTATCTGCTCTGCCCCTCTGCCTTGGCCGGCGCGGATTGGGTGGACCGGCGCTTCGTTTGCATGATCCCGCTCCTGCTGGCCGCTTCACTCCGGCCCGAGCTGCCGCCGCGGCCGGCGCTCGCCTGCGCGCTGCTCCTGCTGGGAGGCTCGCTGTTCCGAACCGGCTACGTGGCGACCGCCTGGCGCGAGCGGCAGCCCGATTACGCGGCCGTGGCCCGGACCTTGTCCCAGGTCCCGCCCGGAGCGGCCGTGTTCGCCGTCGAGCACCGGCCGGCGGCCAGCTTCGTCCCGCCGCTCGGCCGCTACCTCACCGTCGGCGAATCGACGTTTCGGCACGCGGTCACGCTCGCCATCCCGTGGCGCCGCGCCTTCGTCCCCACCCTGTTCGCCATCCGCGGCCAGCAGCCGGTCCGCGTGCTGCCGCCGTGGGAAGGCCTGGCCACCGTGAGCGGCGGCAACCTCGTCAGCGTGCACGCCCTCGCCGAGCCGGACGCATACCGCGCGGTGATCGCCAAGACGCCCTATCTGGCGCATTGGCGCGACCGGATGGACTACATGCTGGTGATCGACGCCGACCTGCCCGATCGCGACGGACCGGTCGAGCTGCCGCCCGAAATGGAGCTCGTCACCGACCAGGGTTTCGCGCAGCTGTTCCGGATCAGGCGCTGAGCCGCGCGGTCATTCCCATTCGATCGTGCCGGGCGGCTTGCTGGTGACGTCGTAGGTGACGCGGTTGACGCCGCGCACCTCGTTGACGATCCGGGTCGCGGTGCGGGCCAGGAACGCCATGTCGAACGGATAGACCTCGGCGGTCATGCCGTCGACGCTGGTCACGGCCCGCAACGCGCACGCATTGTCGTAGGTGCGGCCGTCCCCCATCACGCCGACGGTGCGCACCGGCAGCAGAACCGCGAAGGCCTGCCAGATCGCGTCGTAAAGCCCGGCGGCGCGGATCTCCTCGAGGAAGATGGCGTCGGCCCGGCGCAGGATCGCCAGCCGCTCTTCGGTCACCGCACCCGGGATGCGGATCGCCAGCCCCGGGCCGGGAAACGGGTGGCGGCCGACGATGTGCTCCGGCACGCCCAACTCGCGGCCGAGTTGGCGGACTTCGTCCTTGAACAATTCTCGCAGCGGCTCCACCAGCTTCATGCGCATATGCGCCGGCAAGCCGCCCACGTTGTGGTGACTCTTGATCGTCGCCGACGGACCGCCGTGCGCGCTGATGCTCTCGATCACGTCGGGGTAGAGCGTGCCTTGCGCCAGGAAATCGGCCCCGCCCACCTTGGCCGCTTCCTCCTCGAACACCTCGATGAACACCCGGCCGATCGCCTTGCGCTTCGTTTCCGGGTCGGTGACGCCGTCCAGCGCGTCCAAGAACAGGCGTGACGCGTCGCGGTGCACCAGTTTGATGTTGAAGCGGTCGCGGAACGTGCGCACCACCTCCTCGGCCTCGCCTTGGCGCAGCAGGCCGGAGTCGACGAAAATGCAGGTGAGTTGGTCGCCGATCGCCTCGTGGATCAGCGCCGCCGCCACCGAGCTGTCGACGCCGCCCGACAGGCCGCAGATCACCCGCCCTTGCCCGACCTGTTCGCGGATGCGCGCCTTTTGCGCGTCGCGGAACCCGGCCATCGTCCAATCCCCAGTGAGACCGGCGACGCGATGGGTGAAGTTCTGCAGCAACTGCCGTCCGTGCGGCGTGTGCACGACCTCGGGGTGGAACTGCACGCCGTAATAGCGGCGGCGGTCGTCGGCGATCGCGGCGTAGGGTGCGCCGGGGCTGCTGGCGACGCTGCGGAACCCCGGCGGCAGCGCGGTGACGTGGTCGCCATGGCTCATCCACACCTGCTCCCGCCCGCCCTGTTCCCAGGCGCCATGGAACAGCGCGCAATCGTCCGTCACCGTCAGGGTGGCGTGGCCGAACTCCTGGTGGTCGCCCAACTGCACGTGGCCGCCCAGCTGGTCGCACATCGCTTGCTGGCCGTAGCAGATGCCCAGGACCGGCAGGCCGGACGTGAACACCACTTCGGGCACGCGCGGCGCCTCGGCATCCTTCACGCTGGCCGGGCCGCCGGACAGGATCCAGGCGGAGGGCGCGAACGCCGCCATCCGCTCCACCTCGGCGTCGGCCGGCATGATGGCGCAATAGACGCCCGACTCGCGCACCCGCCGGGCGATGAGCTGGGTGAACTGGCTGCCGAAATCCAGGATCAGCACGCGATCCCTGGCCGGGACGGCGTCGGCGGCGGGCGGCGAGGTCTGGGTCATGGGCGAGCTTGCAGCATCGCCGCCCGCCTCCGTCAAGAGCGCCGCGCAGCCGTGGCCGAGGTCAGCAGCCCGATCGGATCCCACACATACGCGGTCTGGGTGAAGCTCTGCCCGGCAACCTGGGTTTTCGACGTTGCCGACTTGCGGCCACCCAGCCGCTCGTAGAACCAGCGGCTCGGATTGTCCTGCAGCACCCACAGGAAGGCGCTGCCGACGCCGGTGTCGGCCAGGTGCTTCGCCCCGGCTTGCAGCAAGCGCCGGCCCAGCCCCTGCTCGCGCCAGTCGTCGAGCACGTACAGCGTCTCGATCTCGCCCTCGCCGAGCCCGGCGGTGCGGGGCCGGCCGACGGTGCAGAAGCCGACCACGTTGTTGCCGGACCGCGCCACCAGCACGCCGCGGCCGGCCAGGATGGCCGCTTGGTGCATCGCCGTCTGCCGCACCACGGACATGCCGGCGAGGTAGTCGGCCGGTAGCAGGTTGGCGTAGGCGCTGCGCCAGGCCGCCACGTGCACCCGGGCGATCCCCGGAGCGTCGACCGTCCGGGCCCGTCCGACGATCACGACCGCCGCTCCAGCACGGCGCCGTAGAAACCGTCGGTGCCGTGCCGGCGCGGCGTCAGCGACAGCGCCGGGCCGGAGCAAGGCGGCGGCCCGTCCAGCGGCCACGCCTCTGACAGCGGAACTTGGCTGAACGCCGGATGCCGTTCGAGGAAGCGCTCCACCTGAAGCTCGTTCTCGTCCGGCAGCAGCGAGCAGGTGGCATAGACCAGGCGCCCGCCGATGCGCACCAGCCGCGCCGCGGCGTCGAGGATCATCGCCTGTTTCGGCAGCAGCTCGGCCAAGTCGAGCTCGCGCAGCCGCAGCCGGGCGTCCGGGTTGCGGCGCCAGGTGCCGGTGCCGGTGCAGGGCGCATCGACCAGCACGCGGTCGAACGTGCCGCCGCGCCGCTTGGCCCACTTGTCTCCGGGCCCGACCAAGTGCCGCTCGCAATTCTGCACCCCGGCCCGGCGCAACCGGCGCACCGCGCTTTCGAGCCGCGGCGCCGACACGTCGCAGGCGACCAGATGGCCGCGGTTCTGCATGAGCGCGGCGATCGCCAGCGTCTTGCCGCCGGCGCCGGCGCACCAGTCCACGACCCGCATTTCGGGCGCGGCGCCCAGCAGGGCGGCGACGAGCTGGCTGCCTTCGTCCTGGATTTCCACCAAGCCGCCCTGGAACGCCGGCCCGGCGGTGATCGAGCGGCGGCCGTCGATGCGCAAACCCCACGGGCTATGAGGCGTCGGCGCCGCTTCCACGCCTTCCGCCCCCAAGGCGGCACGCGCCTCCTCGCGGGTGCTCTTCAGCAGGTTGACGCGCAGGTCGAGCGGCGCCGGGTCGAGCGCGGCGTCCATTTCGGCCGCGGTGTCGTCGCCGAAGCGCGCCTCGATCGCGGGAAACAGCCAGTCCGGCACCTCCATCCGCACGGCACCGGGCATCTCCGGGTGGTTCAACGTATGGTCCTCCAGCGGGCGCAGCGCCGCCATCTCCGGCTGCAGCAGTGGCGCCGGGCCATATTGACCGCCGGAAAAGGATTGCGCCACTCCGCCGAGCGTCCAGCCTTCCAGCATCAGGCTCGCCGCCAGCAGCAGCCGCGGGGTCGGAGCACCGCCGCCCCGCTCCAGCCACCAGGCCAGCCGGCGCTGGCTGCGCAGCACGCGCCACACCCGCTCCGACACGGCGCGCCGGTCGCCGGAACCGATGAAGCGGCGGTTGCGGAAGAAGTCGTTGGCGACGGCGTCGGCCGGACGCCGGGGATGGTCGGCGATCTCGGCCAGCAGCTCGATGCCGGCGGCCAGCCGCGCGGCGGGGGTCACGCGATCAGGGCAGGCAGCTCGGACAAGCCCGACATCACGGTGGCCGACCGCTCCAGCCCATATTCCTCGGGCTGCTTGGTGCGGTTGCACCAGAACACGCGGAACCCGGCCAGCCCCGCCGCCTGCGCATCCCAGGCGTTCGACGACACGAACCCCATCTGCGCCAGCGACAAGCCGAGGGCCCCGGCGGCGATGCCGTAGACCCTTGGATGGGGCTTGAACACGCCGACGTCCTCGACGCTCAGCACCGCGTCCAGCAGCGGCGCCAGCCCGGCCGCCTCCACCGCGTCCTGCAGCATCGAGGGCTCGCCGTTAGACAGGATCGCGGTACGGATGCCGGCCGCCCGCAGCTTGGACAGCATCGGCGCCGCATCGTCGTAAGCCGGCAGCCGCCGATACGCGGCGAGCAG
Source organism: uncultured Alphaproteobacteria bacterium (assembly GCA_963752225.1). GTDB lineage: Bacteria > Pseudomonadota > Alphaproteobacteria > Acetobacterales > Acetobacteraceae > JBBROS01. The sequence continues at coordinate 501,117 of CAVVXS010000009.1, forward strand.
CGCGTCGAGCACGGCCGGCTCGGTGATGCGATGGCGCGCCGCGACGAAGGCCAGGCTGTCGCGGGTGACCTGCCAGAAATCGGCATGCGTGTGGGCGCCGGTCAGCGTGCGGACCCAAGTGTATTCGAGCTGCTTCTGCCGCCATTCCTGGCTGATCCGCTCCCAATCCGGCGGGAGCTGATCGGCATGGCGCTGCATGGCGCCGTGCACGTCGAGCAGGGTACCGTAGGCGTCGAACACGACCGCCTTGACTGGGCTGCCCGACATAGCGCCGCTCATACCTCTTGCCGGTAGTTGGGCGCTTCGCGGGTGATGGCGACGTCGTGCACGTGGCTTTCCCGCAGGCCCGCCCCGGTGATGCGGCGGAACCGGGCGTTGCGCTGCAGGTCGTCGATATCGGCGCTGCCGGTATAGCCCATGCCGGCGCGCAGTCCGCCCACCAGCTGGTGCACCACCGGGGCCACCGGCCCCTTGTAACCGACCCGGCCCTCAATCCCTTCCGGCACCAGCTTCAACGTGTCCTTGATCTCCTGCTGGAAGTAGCGGTCGGCCGAGCCGCGGGCCATCGCGCCGATGCTGCCCATGCCGCGGTAGCTCTTGTATGACCGGCCTTGGTAAAGAAACACTTCACCGGGCGCCTCGTCGGTGCCGGCCAGCAACGAGCCGATCATCACCGCGTCCGCCCCGGCGCCGATCGCTTTGACCATGTCGCCCGACGTGCGGATGCCGCCATCGGCGATTGCGGGCACGCCGTGCTCGCGGCAGGCGGCGGCGGTCTCGAGCACGGCCGTGAATTGCGGCATGCCGACGCCGGCCACGATGCGGGTGGTGCAGATGCTGCCCGGACCGATGCCGATCTTGACGGCGTCGGCGCCGGCGTCGATCAGCGCCCGGGCGCCGTCGGGTGTTGCGACGTTGCCGGCGATGATCTGCACCGCGTTCGACAGCCGCTTGACCCGGGTGACCGCCGCCAGCACGCCGGCCGAATGGCCGTGCGCGGTGTCGATGACGATGACGTCGGCCTCGGCGGCGACCAGCGCCTCGGCCCGGGCATAGCCGTCGTCGCCCACGCCGGTCGCCGCCGCGACCCGCAGCCGGCCGAGCGCATCCTTGTTGGCCAGGGGATGCGCCTGCGCCTTGTCCATGTCCTTGACGGTGATGAGGCCGACGCAGCGATACGCCTCGTCCACCACCAGCAGCTTCTCGATCCGGTGCCGGTGCAGCAGCCGCCGCGCCTCGTCGTGGGCGACATCGGTCTGCACCGTGATCAGGTTTTCCCGCGTCATCAGCTCGTAGACGCGCGTGTTGGGGTCGGTGGCGAAGCGCACGTCGCGGTTGGTCAGGATGCCGACCAGGCGCCCGGTCTCCTTCTCGACCACGGGAAAGCCGCTGATGTTGTGCTGGTTCATCAGCGCGCGGGCTTCGGCGAGCGTCTGGTCCGGGTTGATGGTCAACGGGTTGACCACCATCCCCAACTCGAACTTCTTCACCCGGCGGACCTGCGCCGCCTGCTCGGCCGGTTCCAGGTTCTTGTGGATGACGCCGATGCCGCCGAGCTGCGCCATGGCGATTGCCATGGCCGCCTCCGTCACGGTGTCCATCGCCGACGACACCAACGGCACGTGCAGCTCGATCTCCCGCGTCAAGCGTGTGCGCGTGCTGACGCTGCCGGGCAGCACCTGCGAGTAGTTCGGCACCACCAGCACGTCGTCGAAGGCGAGCGCCTCCTGCACCTTGTCCTCGGGCCGTATGCCGACCCGCCTGTTTGCCGGGTCGGAATTGATCGCATTGGTGTCGGGTGCCATGGAGGGACCTTTCATGCGGGGCGAACCGGCCGCCGGCCCCCTGCCTTGGCGGTTCCACATAAGCCGCGGGCCGCAGCGGCGCAAGCACGGCTGCGTTGCAGTTTCCGTGCCGCCCGGCGGCGCTGGACGGGCGCAGCCCGGCGCGGGATGGTGGGGCAATGAAGATCGGGATCATTGGCGCCGGCCTCGCCGGCCTGGCTTGCGCGACCTTGCTGACCCGGCGGCAGGCCGTTCAATTGTTCGACAAAGGCCGCGGCCCCGGCGGCCGCATGTCGTCCCGACGTGTGCCGACGGCGGCGGGCGAGGCCGGGTTCGACCATGGCGCGCAGTATTTCACCGTCCGCAACGACGGCTTCCGCAACCAGGTCGAGGCCTGGGCCGCTTCCGGCCTCGCCGCACGCTGGCCGGCGGCCGGACCCGACGCCTGGGTCGGCACCCCGGCGATGAACGCGCCGCTCAAGGCGCTGGCGCAACCGCTCGACGTGCGCTGGGGCACGCGGATCGATGCGCTGCTGCGGGACGGCCGGCAATGGCGTGTGCGCGGCGACGGCATCGAAGCCGGGCCGTTCGACGCGGTGGTGGTCGCGGTACCGGCCGAGCAGGCCGCTCCATTGCTGGCGCCCTGGTCGGCCGGCTTTGCCCGGCACGCCGTGGCGACGGTGTCGCAGCCCTGCTGGACGGTGATCGCGGCGTTCGACGGCCGGGTCCCGGCGCCGGACGTGCTGCGCGAGGACGGGCCGATCGGCTGGGCGGCGCGCAACGTGGCCAAGCCCGGCCGCGCCGGCCCCGAAGCCTGGGTGATCCAAGCCGGCCCCGGCTGGTCGGCCGAGCACCTGGAGGAATCGCCGGACGCGGTGATGCCGCAACTGCTGCAGGCGTTTGCCGAACGGATCGCCGCCCCCTTGCCCACCCGGTTGGCGGCGGCCGCGCATCGCTGGCGCTACGCCCGGTCGGGCACCGACGGCAGCGGCACGCTGTGGGATGCCGGCCTCGGCCTCGGCGTGTGCGGCGACTGGCTGCTCGGCCCACGCGTGGAATGCGCCTGGGCATCCGGGACCGGCCTGGCGGCGGGCATGCTTGCCGCCCTTTAGCCGCTCGGCCTACCCCGGCCGGAACCCGGTTGCGACAACGTAGAGCTCGCTCGATTCCTTCCGGCTCGCCGGTGGCTTGGCATGCCGCACGCTGGCGAAGTGCCGCTTCATCTGCTCCAGCATGTGCTTCTCGGACCCGCCTTGGAACACCTTGGCGACGAACCCGCCGCCGGGCTCCAGCATCTCGAGCGCGAAATGCAGCGCCAGTTCCGCCAGGCCCATGATGCGGATGTGGTCGGTGTCGGTGTGGCCGGTGGTGTTGGGCGCCATGTCGGACAGCACGAGATCGGCCTTGCCGCCCATCACGTGCTTCAGCCGCGCCTCCATCGCGTCGTCGGTGAAATCGCCCTGGATCAGCGACGACCCCGGAATCGGCTCGATCGGCAGCAAGTCGATGCCGACCACCTGCGCCGCCCCCTGCTTGACCGCGACCTGGGTCCAGCCGCCCGGCGCCGCGCCCAGATCCACCACTCGGGCGCCGCGCCGGATCAGGTGGAACCGCTCATCCAATTCGATCAGCTTGAACGCGGCGCGCGACCGCCAGCCCTGCTCCTGCGCCGCCCGCACGTAGGGGTCGTTGAGCTGCCGCTGCAGCCACTTCTGCTGCCCGGTGGTGCGGCCGAGCGCGGTCTTGAGCTTGACCCGCATGCCGCGCGAGCCCGGGGGCGCCTTCGCCACCGCCGTCAGACCGGCGCCGGAATTGAAGCGGGGCGGTGGGCCACCGCGCGCGGCGCTCCGGAGGCCCGCATCATGCGCAGCAGCATGCCTTCGCGCAGGCCCCGGTCGGCGACCGTCACCTCCGCCATCGGCCAGGTTTCGCGAATCGCCTGGAACACCGCGCAACCCGGCAGCACGAACGGCACCCGCTCCGGCCCGACGCAGGGATGCTGCCGCAAGCCGTCCTGCCCGAGGCCGCGCAACAATGCGAGCGCCGCGTCGCCTTCCGCCGCCGACAGGGTCGTGCCGTCCACCAGCGGCCGGCGATAGCGCGGCAGGTTCATCGCAACCCCGGCGAGCGTGGTGACGGTGCCGCTGGTCCCGAGCAGCTGCACGCCGCCCCCCTTCACCTCCCGGCCGATCCGGTGCACCTGCTCGAACCCGGCCAACTGCCGCCGCACCTCGTCCACCATGGCCGCAAACCCCGCCGGCGCGAACCCGGCGTCGCCATGGCGTTCGGCCAAGCTGACCACCCCGACCGGCAGGCTGGCGGTGCCGATCAATTCCGGCGCGCGGTTCGGCGTATCAAGCCGGACCCAGGCCAACTCGGTGGAGCCCCCGCCGATGTCGAACAGCAGCGCGCGCCGCGCCGACCGGGCCAGCAGCGGTCCGCAGCTTTCAAGCGCGAGCAACGCCTCCTCGCGCGCGGTGATGACGGTGAACGCGAACCCGGTATCCCGCCGCACCCGCTCGAGGAAGCCGGCGCCGTTGGCGGCCTTGCGGCAGGCCTCGGTGGCGACCGCCCGCGTCAAGCGCGGCGGCCGGCGGTCCAGCCGGGCGGCACAGGCATGCAACGCCGCAATCGCCCGCTCCATCGCCGCCTCGTTCAGCCGCCCGGTCGCCTGCAGCCCTTCCCCGAGCCTGACGATCCGGCTGAAGCTGTCGATTACGCGGAACCCGTCGCGGGTGGGCGCGCCCGCCAGCATGCGACAGTTGTTGGTGCCGAGGTCGAGCGCGACATAGACGTTCTGCCCGCTCCGGCCGCCGGCATGGCTGGACCAGCTCATCTCGGCCGAAGGGCGCTGGGTTGCACGATGGTGTCTCGACGGACCATCGCTCATTGTGTTTACCTTTCGCTGCATGGCGCAAGGCCAACCTTGTCAAGTCGCCCCGCCCCGCCATCGGCAAGCGTTGCGACCGCCGGGACGTCGTGCTAATCACCCGCCCTCTCGTAGGCACCCGCCGACCCGACGAGCGGCGATGGGGGATAGTTTAGCGGTAGAACTTCCGACTCTGACTCGGAAAGCCTTGGTTCGAATCCAGGTCCCCCAGCCACTAACATACTGACTTTCCTGATTGCGCACTGCTGGTCCGGACGAGCGACGTTCTCGCCCACGATATCCAGGTGGGTCCGGGCCGAAGTCTCCTTGGGGCATTGTTGCGCCTCCAGAGTTGAGCGCGAGTGGCGTTCCTCATCGGATGCGACTGCCATCATCTACGGGCAAGCAGACCGGAACGAGCCGCAGTTGGACGCATCGAAACGCGGTGCGACGCTCCGAGACCTGCCAGTCCATCGGAATTCGGGCCATGCGCGACGGTTTGTCCGCCGTGAGTGATGGCGGTCGCTGCCCCTGCAAGATGGCTGTCGGGCGATAGCCAGGACAGCCGTGTAAGCCGGGGCGGCGATGCGAACGTCGTGCCAAGCGCTCCCGCAGCTTCGGGACTTCACCGACGTTTGCGGTGAGCGACACTTCGCCATCGTTGCAGATGTGGATCTCCCCAGCGAGAGTGTCCTCCAACTCAGCCTCGATGCAGGGATGCATGCGGCCGAAAATGCGACGGGATTTTGGGACGGGTCACCGTGCCTCCACACCAGACCAGGATGGATACACATGCACCGCGCTCTCATCATATTCGCCCTGCTTCTGCCCGTCGCGGGCTTGGCTGCTACGCCGTTGCGCATCGGCGTGCTGAACGACCAGTCTGGCATCTACGCCGACATCGCCGGGACGGGTTCCGTCACCGCTGCGCGCATGGCCGCGGAGGACTTTGGCGGCACGGTCCTGGGCCGGCCGATTGAGGTGCTGGCCGGCGACCATCAGAATAAGCCCGATGTCGGTTCGGCCATCGCCCGAGAATGGTACGACCGGGACGGTGTCGGCCTGATCGTCGACCTGCCAACGTCCTCGGTGGTGCTGGCCGTCAACGAGGTTGCGCGCGCCAGGCACAAGCTCTTGGTCGTCACCACCGGTGGCACGTCGTCGCTGACCGGCGAATACTGCGCGCCGCAGACGTTTCACTGGGTTTACGACACCTACGGCCTTGCGGCCGGCACCGGGAATGCGTTGGTCGCGCGCGGCGCGAAGACTTGGGCGTTCCTGACCGCCGACTACGAATTCGGCAAGGCCTTGGAGCAGGACACCGCGCTCGCCGTGCAAAAAGCCGGCGGCAAAGTGCTCGCCTCGATCCGCCATCCCCAGGGCACGACGGACTATGCCTCCTACCTCGTGCAACTGCAAAGCTCGGGCGCGCAGGTGATCGGATTGGCAAACGCTGGGAGCGACACCATCAATTCCGTCAAGCAGGCTCAGGAGTTCGGCCTAACCAGCGGAGGCACCCGGCTGGCGGGCCTTTTCCTCAATCTCAGCGACATCCACGCGCTGGGGCTGAGTGCGGCGCACGGGCTGATGATGACCCAAGGGTTCTATTGGGATCTAGACGACGGTACTCGCGGGTTCGCCCGGCGTTACTTCGCCCGCCAGCATGCCATGCCAAGTCAGGGCCAAGCCGGCGCATACTCCGCGGTGATGCATTATCTGAAGGCGGTGCAGGCTGCCGGGACCGATAACCCGGTGACCGTCGCTGACCAGATGCGTGCCACGCCGGTGGACGACTTCTTCGCCCGCGGCGCCCGCCTTCGTGCCGACGGCAAGCTCGCCCACGAACTCTATCTCTTGCAAGTCAAGGAACCCGCCGAGCAGACCGAACCCTGGGACTACTTGAGGTTGATCTCGACCATTCCTCCCGATGTGGCCAATCGCCCGCTGGCCGAGGGCGGCTGCCCGTTGGTCAAGTAGGTCGAACCGCCGCCCCACCATCCGCGAGACCATCTCGGCATCAAATAAATCTGTGCTGACCGATCGGCACCCTCGGCGAAGGACATTGCGGAGCACGTCTTCAATCAGCAGTTCGCCGTGCGGATCGGCGCCGACCGTCACCCGCCGCACCCGCTGCAGCAGCACCGCCAAAGTCGGATCGTCAGCGAGAGTCGTGCGCAGCATGGCGGGGTTGGCGAACATGCAACCAAGCGTTCGACCTCGCGAGGGACGGAGAAACCCTGCCGCCGCGAAGGGAGAACGCGGCCGTGCCAGGTGGTGTCCTTAGGCATCGACCGGATAGTCCGCTTGCGGACTGCTTGACACCGTCCCGACCGAGCATGCCGCTCGAATCGGGAGGACGCGATGAAAGCAGTTGTCTACAACGGACCGCGCGACGTCGCAGTCCAGGACGTGCCCGACGCCGGGATTGAGCGGCCGACCGACGTGCTGGTACGGATTACGAGCACCAACATTTGCGGCTCCGACCTGCACATGTACGAGGGCCGGACCGACTTCCCGCGCGGCGGCGTGTTCGGGCACGAGAACCTGGGCCAAGTGGTCGAGGTGGGCAGTGCCGTCGACCGGGTGAAAGTCGGGAATTGGGTCGCCATCCCCTTCAACATCGGCTGCGGCTTCTGCAAGAATTGCGAGCGGGGCTTGAGCGCCTTCTGTCTCACAACGGCGGACCGGAGCGTTGCGCCGAACATGGCCGGCGCCGCGTACGGCTTCGCCGACATGGGACCCTATCGGGGCGGGCAGGCCGACCTGCTGCGCGTTCCCTACGGCGACTACAATTGCTTGAAGCTGCCCCCGGACGTGGAGGAGCGGCAGAACGACTACGTGATGCTGGCCGACATTTTCCCGACCGGCTGGCACGCCACCGAACTCGCCGGGCTGCGTCCCGGCGAGTCGATCGTCATCTACGGGGCCGGTCCGGTCGGCCTCATGGCCGCCCACTCGGCGATGATCAAGGGCGCTTGCATGGTCATGGTCGTTGATCGTCATCCCGACCGGCTGCGCCTCGCAGGCTCGATCGGAGCGTTGCCGATCGACGACTCCAAGGGCTCCCCGGTGGATCAGGTCATGGAGCTGACGAACGGCATCGGCGCCGACCGTGGCTGCGAGTGTGTCGGCTATCAGGCGCATGACCCGGAGGGCAACGAACATCCCAACATGACGATGAACAACCTGGTGAAATCAGTGAAATTCACCGGCGGCATCGGCGTGGTCGGCGTCTACGTGCCGCAGGACCCGGCGAGCCAGGACAGTCTTTACAAGCAGGGCGAGATCGTCTTCGACCACGGCCTGTTCTGGTTCAAAGGTCAGACGATCGGCACCGGCCAGTGCAACGTGAAGGCGTATAACCGGCAACTCCGCGACCTCATCTCGACCGGCCGCGCGAAGCCGTCCTTCATCGTGTCGCATGAACTGCCACTGGGTGAGGCACCCAACGCCTACCAGCACTTCGACGCGCGTGACGAGGGCTGGACCAAGGTGGTCCTCAAGCCCGCCGCGTGACCATTCGGGGCCGTTCGGGCAATCTCATGCTCGGCCGGCGCGGCATAGGAGAGTGCCATGGACAATCGTCACGTCGCGGGCGCCATTCTTGCGCTCGCCACGCTGAGCGGGCAGGCACGCGCGGACTCGCTGCAGCCGATCGAGGCCCGGACCCTCGACCTCGGCACAGTGTCCGGTGTTGCCTACTACACGGTCGAACGTGGGGGATTCCGCGTGGTCGCGACCCTTTCCCAGCCGGGCGAGAGCGCCACGCCCGAGCGCGTCGAAGCGTTACTGGGCCAAAGCCAAAGCGTCATCCTGTCCACGCCCCATGAGGTGGGCGTCGCACCGGAGTTGGTCGAGATCAGCCGTCAAGCCGACACAGTCCTCATCCGTAAATTGTCCGGGCCGGTTACGAACTGACCAGGACCTTGGGGCGCGCTTTCACGACCGACGTTTTGCCATTTGGGCTCGAACATGAGGGCACGATGCCGATCTACGATTATGACTGCGAAGGATGCGGGCCGTTCACTGCGTTGCAGCCCATGGCACGGTTCCAAGATCCATGCGCATGCCCGGGATGTGGGGCTGAAGCGTCACGGTCGCGTCTCAGCGCACCAGCCATCGCCAGCGTAAATCAGGGCGCCCGCGTCGAGCGCGAAGCGATTAAGCCGAGCGCCACTCACCCGTCGGCAGCGCATCCAGCCGGTTGTGGCTGTTGCATGCGCCGAGCGCCGCTTCCGGGCGCCCTGTCCGCGGGCGGACGGGTTTTCACGTCGCACGGGCCAGGGGGGCGTAGCGGGTTGTAGCCCGTCGGGAACCTCGATGTGGGTCGCGTCGGTGAACGGCATCAGAGTCCCCACTCGCGACGAGTATGGCGCGGTGACCCTCGCGCAGCCTCACGGAACTTCCGCAGCTTGCCCTGGCGGCCGGATCGCGCCGCACGCCTGAGCCAAACCCCGGCTATGCCTGGAGACGAGTATCGGCGCGGCTGCGCAGTCGTTCGCGGTCCTCGAGCCAGTGCTCGCGGCGGGAAAGGGCGGGCATCACCGACCCGGCTTGTGCCCTCCCAGCCAGGGCGGCGTAAAGGCCAACGTATCGCTCCGCCATGTGGCGGCTCGTGAAGCGGCGTTCGAACGCGTGCCGTACACCCGCGCGCGGCAACGTGTGCAGCTTGTCCACCGCCTCGGCCGCCTCGATCTCGTCGCGTACGATGAAGCCAGAGACGCCATGCTCGACCACCTCGGGAACCGAGCCGCACCCGAACGCGACCACCGGCGTGCCGCAGGCGGCGGCCTCGATCATGACCATGCCGAACGGCTCGGGCCAGGCGATCGGGAACAGGAGTGCCTCGGCGTTGCCGAGGAACTCTGCCTTTTGCGCCTCGCCGATCGCTGCGCGTCCGAGATCGAGACGAGCGGCGTCCAGCCAAACTCACGCAGCATGGTGCGGCTTTCCGGAGTGTCGATCCGGCCATGCAGCGTCGTCACAACGGGCGTGTCGAGACGCGAAAACAACGGCAGGTGCAGCCAATCCGTGTGGAAGTGGATGACGTCGAACTCGGGTGTCCGGCGCGCGACGCGCTCCAGCATCAGAGCGTGCCAAACCCCAGGATCCCGGCAGTCGGAGACGAGCCGGATGGCTCGGGGGCTGACCGCATCAAGCGCGGCGCGGGTCACGGAGTCGCCGCTCGCAAACAGCGTGACCTCGTGGCCGAGCGCGACCAATTCTTCGGTCAGATACGACACGACCCGCTCCGTGCCGCCGTAAAGCTTGGTCGGCACGCTTTCGGTCAGCGGAGCAACTTGCGCGATTTTCATGGCACGCTCTCAATCGAAGCGCCGGGTGTCGAGAAGCAGTGCGAAGCGCGTGCCCCGATCCAACTCCACCCGGAGCTCACCGCCGAACTGTCGAGCGGTCGCGCGAACAATCATGAGGCCGAGGCCTTCACACGCACTTGGATCGAAGCCGTGCGGCACCCCGCATCCCCGGTCGGCCACGGAGAGGCGCAGCCACGCAAGCGAACGGCAGGTTCGGGGTCAGCGATACCCGAACCCTTTTCAGCTTTCAGGATGGTTCGTCAGCTGGAGCTTACGATCTCGCGCGACCGGCCAACAGAACTGGTTCGACCATGGCCCGGCGCGTGGCGGTGGGCGGCAAGGTGGAGAGCCGATACTTGGCGGATTCCGGCTCGTCTTCGGGCCACTCGGTCAGGAGCCACTCCTCGGGGCGCGGGATCGGGCGGTTGTAGTCGCGATGGCGGGGCGGACCCGCACGGCCGCTACGCTGCAACCGCGCAAAACCTGCTGAAACCAGACGACCATTATTCGTATGACGTGAAGCGATGCGCGGCGACGTTGCGCTTTCGCTGCCCGGCACAGTCAACACCACTCGTCGACGTCAACCATAGTCGTCCGTGGTTCGTGTCTTTGGCCGAGCCGGGCCGGCGTAGGGGTCGAAGCCGCGCCGGGTCTGCTCGATGACCCGGCAGTCACCGCACATCCGCATGCGGTCGGCCATCGCGGCATCGGCAAACATCCAATGCTTGCCCGCAAGCTGCGCCGCCACGCGGTCGATCGAGGACTTGATGCCGAACGGCTTGGCACAGCGGATGCAGATCGCCGGCTCCTCCTCCTTGACCACCCGCTCTGCCTTGCGCGCGGCGCCGAAGGTGGCGCGTGGTTCGAGCCGGATGACCTGCTCCGGGCACGTCGATGCGCAGAGGCCGCACTGCACACAAAGGTCTTCGACGAATTTCAGCATCGGCCGCTCGGCGTGGTCGCGCAATGCCGAGGTCGGGCAAACCGACACGCAGGAGAAGCACAAGGTGCACCCCGCGACGTCGATCTGGACCGCGCCGATCGGCGCACCGCGCGGCAGGGGGGTGGTCTCGACCGGCGTCGGGGCGGCGCGGTGCAGCGCGTCGAGCGCCTGGGTGGTCAGCGCGATCTTATCCCCCGTCGGCAGGTAGGACGCGGGCCGCGTCCCGGACCGCTGCGGCAGGGCTGCGAGTTCGTCGCCAAGGGCGAACGGATCGTCGGTCTGGATCAGCCCGAGCCGGCCGGTGCCGAGGCCGAGCGGACCGGTGATGGCGTCGAGCAGCGCGATCTCGCGCCCGATCGCATCGCGCCGTTCCCCGTCGTGGCCGCCGGTCAGCACGCGCAGCTCCGCGGCGCCGAAGGCCAACGCGGTGGCGAACGCATCAAGCCCGAACTGCCCGCTCACCGGGAATGGGATGACCCGGGCCGGCAACCCGTCGCCGTGCCGGGCCAGCATGTCGATGACAGAAGCGCCGTGGGTCTCGTCGTGCAGCAGCAGCACCGCCGGCTGCACGCCGCCGGCGGCGTGATAGGCGCCGAGCAGCGTGCGCAGCGAGCGTGCCGTCGTCTCGGCGCCCGGCATTGCGTAGCGGACGGCAGTGGTCGGGCACACCGCCGCGCACTGGCCGCAACCGGCGCAGACATGCGGGTCGACCGCGACGCTGTCGCCGGCTGGCGTGATCGCGCCGGCCGGGCACACGTCCAAACAGCGGGTGCAGCCGACCTGGCCGGAGCGGGCATGGGCGCAACGCCCGGTGTGGAGGGTGACGTAGCGCGGCCGGGTGAACTCGCCCACCAGGTCGGAGGCGGCGAACAGGACCTTCTGCACTGCCAGCGAGTCGTCGGGCGCCGCGCGCAGGTAGCCTTCCCGATGCGCGTGGCCGGACACAAGCGGCAGGCCGCCGCTGAGGTCGACGACCACGTCGCAGCGGGAGCGGGCGCCGTCGCGGGCCGGGCCGAACTCGAGCTGCCGCCGTGACGAGGGCAGCGGCTGGGCGAAACCGTCGACCACGAGGTCGAACGCGCCGAGATGGCCGTGCAGCCGGCTGATGGTGCCCCGCACCACCGGGAACTCGTTGATCCGCGGCGGCGTCACCGGGGCGTCGCCGGTAATGATGACGGTGAGGTCCAATCGGTCCCGGAGTTGCATCGCGGCTTCGACCGCGCGGTCGTCGCGGCCGTAGACGACGGTGACGCCGTCCGATCTCAGCGACACGTCGGCCGATGGCGCCGGGTCGGGCCGGGACGCGGCAAGGGCGAGCAGGGCGGCGGTTTTGGGCAGCGCCTGGCGCCCCTCGCCGGACCAGTTGGCCGTCTCGCGGATGTTGACGAAGCCGAGCCGGGCGGCTGGCGTTGCTTCGCGGAACGCCGGCGCCTCCTGGGTGCAGGCAATGAGCACCGGGCCCTCAGCCGCCGCAGCGGCGACACGGTCGAGTTCCGCCCGGCATAGCTCGTGCGCTAGCCCGCTGGCCTGGCCCCCGCACGCCCGCGCCAGCGAGGCGGCCTCGAGTGGCATCGTGCCGCGGCAGGTGCAGGCGAGCACCGTCTTGCCGTGCAACTTCATCCCGGTTTCTTCCTTGTGTGTGCTGGACGCCCGTCCAGACGACCCATTGCAACCTGTTACGGCAACCCTATCCTGACGGCTACATGGCAGGTCACATAGTTCCGCTCGGCGAGGGTCCATCATTCCAGATCTGCCACCCCTGCCCCCTGGTTTTCGCGTGCTGCCGGGGGGTTCCGATCCATTCCTGGCCGCTGTCCGGGCAGCGGCGGCCGGCGCCGATCCGGGAACCGTCTATTGGGCGTCGACGGCCGGGCGATGCTACGCCGGATTGGTGCTCACGCCCGATCGCCCCTTGGCGGCCGACGCATTGCGCGACCTCGGCCTCGTTGCCCTGTTCGATGCGTTGGCATCGCTGGCGCCGCCGCAGGTGCCGCTCCAGGTCACCGGCGCGGACGAGTTGTCGGTCGACGGCGCCCGCGCAGCGTCGGTGCGCACCGAGCAGGCGCCTGGCGACTGGCCCGACTGGGCGGTGATCGGCATCGACGTGGCGGTGGGCGCGCTCGGCGACGACCCAGGGCTGTATCCCGGCGAAACCAGCCTGGCCGAAGAAGGGTTCGGGGACGTGACCGCGGCTGAAATCCTGGCGCTGACCTGCCGGCATCTGCTCGTCTGGATCGATGCCTGGCAGGAGGATGGCGCGGCATTGCTGGCGCGGGCGGTGCAGGATCGGCAGGCGACGGTGCGGGCATGATCCGGCTGCCGCGCACCATCCAGCTCGACCCCTCCGATCGGTCGGTGTTCGCCCACGCCGCAGAGCCCGGCGAATGGGCAGTGGCGGGCGCGTTCGAGTTTCTCGGCGACGCCCCGGAAGCGTTGGCCGGCAAGCGCCTCCGGGCCTTCCAGCACGGGTTCCTCGGGATCGGCAGCTTCGGCTGGTCCACGCTCGTGATGGTGTCGGACGCGCCGGACGCGGCCGTCGAGGCGGCCACCGATGCGCTGGCCCGGCATTTCGTCGCACGGCACGGCGCGCCCGACCTCGCCGCCGCCCGCGCCGTCGCTGCCGAGGAGATCGCGTTTGCGGCGAGCCTGTGCGAGCACAAGATCGGAACCCTGCTGACCCTCTTCCGCCAGCATGGCCCGGACGGCGTGGTGGAGCAGTTCGCGACCCTGACCCGCAACGCGCCGGCCGAGAGCGCAGGCCCCGAGTTTGGTCAGCCGCTTGACCTTCGGGCGCTGGCGCAGGACCGCGCATGAGCCGGGCCGAGCGATGCGAGGTGGGCGTGGTGGTCGAGTGGCAGGCGGTGGACAGCCCCTGGGTCGAGCATCGCTGGCGGGTGACCGGCATCCTGCCGGGATCGGCTGCCACGGAGCCCTGGACCGTGCTGCACGAAGCTCCTGGGCTGCGCCGCTACTTCGCGGGAAACGCCGAGCTGCTGCTGTTTCCGCTCGAGACGGACACGTTGAAGGCCAACATCGAGGGGCCGGAGCCGTCGCTGTATGTGTTCCTACGCCAGACCCGGGCGGCACCGGGCGTGGCGCTGCTGGGGGCGACGGCTTGCGTGGGCGAAGCCGGGGCGCACGCGGACACCGGCTCGGATCTGGTCGAGGCGGTGCCGATGCCGCCGTCGGTTGTCGCCTGGGTCGCCGGGTTCGTCGTCCGCCATCACGTTCACCGCGCCAACTATAAGCGGCGGCGTGAGCGTTGGGGCGAGACCGAGCCGGCCGAGCGGGAGGTCGCCGATGAGTGAGCCGGGGTTTCTTGGCCGCTGGTCGCGCCGCAAGGCCACCGCCCGACACCCCGCCGCGATACCAACCGCCGCCGCATCCCCGCCGGAGTTGCCGCCGGTCGAGAGCCTCGGCGCCGGCAGCGACTTCGCCGCCTTCCTGCAGCAGGGCGTCGCCGCCGAGTTGCAGCGCCGGGCGCTCGCGGTGGCTTGGCGCAGCGATGCCGCCATAACCGAGTTTCGCGGCATGGCCGACTACGACTGGGATTTCAACGCACCGACCTACGGCAGGCTGTGGGCCTCGGACGACGCCGCCAAGCTGCTCGCGGCGGTGATGACGCCGCCCGCCGTGGAACCGCTACCCGAGCCGCCGCCGATCGCCGTGGCCGCGGAGCCGGAGCCGGAGAGGGATCGGGACGGGCCGGACGCCGAGGTCCACGCGGCCGAGCAACCGCCGCCGCCGCCCCGTCGGCACGGGCGAGCGATGCCGACGTGAACCGTTCTAAGTCGCGAATTAGGGCGTTCGTGAGTTGCCTGAGCCCGTGTGATCGGCCTTACCTGGACGATGCAAAGTGGGCAGCATGATCGGCCAGGGTGACGCGACGGATGCAGGGCTGGACGAGGTGGAGGCGGCGCGCGCGCGGCTCTACCGCCTTCTCGCGCATGCCTTGATGCAGCCACCCACAAGCGCCCTGTTGTCCCGGATGGCCCGCCTGCACGGCGACGAGGGCGAATTGGGGTCGGCGCTGCGCGAGGTGGCCGCCGCCGCAGCCGCTACGTCGGCCGGTGCGGCGAAGGCCGAGTACGATCAGCTGTTCATCGGCGTCGCCCGGGGCGAGCTGCTGCCATACGCCTCGTTCTATCTCACCGGCTTCTTGCACGAGCGGCCGTTGGCCCGGCTACGTGTCGAATTGGCCCGGCTCGGCCTCGCCCGCGCTGCGGGCCGGTCCGATCCCGAGGACCACATGGCGACGCTGTGCGACGTCATGGCGACGCTGATCGAGCGGCGTGCGGCCGCCGATGAGGCCGGGTTCTTCGACCGCCATCTGGCGCCCTGGAGCGTTGCGTTCTTCAACGACCTGGAGCGTGCGCCGTCAGCCCGGTTCTACCGCCCGGTCGGTGCGCTCGGCCGCGCCCTGATCGACCTGGATCGCCAAGCCTTCGCCTATGCGGCCGAACCATCCCTTGCCCGAGGTGCATCATGACCGAGACCAAGAGCCCGCCCGTCGAGGCCGACCGCCGCCTGTTCCTGCGGGGCGCCGCGGTCGCCGCCGCTTCGATACCGCTGAGCGCCAGCGCCGAACGCCTGGTACAGCCGACCGATCATCAGATCGGTCCGCGCTACCAGGAATCCGAGCACGTGAAGCGCTTCTACGAGCTGAACCGCCGCTAGGACCCGCGCCATGCTGACCAAACTCCGCCCCCAGGCCACCGCGCGCGCCCTCCCGGTCGCGCCCGCGCCCGTCTCCGGCCAGACGCCGGCCGCGGTCGACCGCCGCCGCTTCCTGCGCGCGTCGGGCTTGGCCGCGGCCGGCGTCGCGGCGCTGGGCGGGCTGGGCGCCGCCACCGTCCGGAAGGCCCAGGCTGGCGAGATCGTGCCCGGCGAGCCGGTGCAAACCCGCAAAACCGTCTGCACCCATTGCTCGGTCGGCTGCTCCGTCATTGCCCGGGTGCAGAACGGCGTGTGGGTCGGCCAGGACCCGGCGTTCGATAGCCCCAACAACCTCGGCACCCACTGCGCCAAGGGCGCGGCGGTGCGCGAACTGACCCATGGCGACCGGCGCCTCAAATACCCGATGAAGCTCGAGGGCGGGGTTTGGAAGCGGCTGAGCTGGGACCAGGCGATCGACGAGATCGGCGACAAGATGCTGGCCATCCGGGAGAAATCCGGCCCGGACAGCGTGTTCTGGCTGGGCTCGGCCAAATTCAACAACGAGGGCGCGTACCTGTTCCGCAAGTTCGGCGCACTCTGGGGCACCAACACGGTCGACCACCAAGCCCGCATCTGCCACTCGACCACCGTGGCCGGGGTGTCGAACACCTTCGGCTTCGGCGCCATGACCAACAGCTTCAACGACTTGGCCAACGCGAAGGCCATCATGATCATGGGCGGCAACCCCGCCGAGGCGCATCCCGTCAGCCTGCAGCACCTGCTGCGGTCGAAGGAAATCAATCAGGCCGAGCTGATCGTGGTCGATCCGCGCTTTACCCGTACCGCGGCGCACGCGACCGAATACGTCCGCATCCGGCCGGGCACCGACATCCCGGTGATCTGGAGCATCCTCTGGCACGTGTTCGAGAACGGCTGGGAGGACAAGGACTTCATCGCCAAGCGCGTCTACGGCATGGACGAAATCCGCAAGGAGGTCGCGAAATGGGACCCGGCGGAGAGCGAGCGCGTCACCGGCGTGCCCTCGGCGCAGCTCAAGAAGGTGGCCGAGATCATGGCCAAGAACCGGCCCTCGAGCCTGGTCTGGTGCATGGGCGCCACCCAGAAGACGGTCGGCACCGCCAACGTCCGCGCCTACTCGATCATGCAGCTGGCACTCGGCAACATGGGCCAGTCGGGCGGCGGCACCAATATCTTCCGCGGCCACTGCAACGTGCAGGGCGCGACCGACCTCGGCCTCGACGTCACGACGCTGCCGGCTTACCTCGGGCTGGACGAGGCGGCGTGGAAGCATTGGGCCCGGGTATGGGACCTCGACTACGACTATCTGGTCTCCCGTTTCGCCTCGAAGAAGCTGATGGAGAACAAGGGCATCCCCAGCACGCGCTGGTTCGACGCGGTGCTGGCCGACAAGTCCGAGCTCGACCAGCCGGACAACGTGCGCGCCATGGTCGCCTGGGGCCACGCCGCCAATTCCATCACCCGTGAGCCGGTGATGCGGGCGGGGATGAACAAGCTCGATCTGCTGCTGGTGGTTGACCCGCACCCGACCACCTTCGCCATCTCCGGCGACCGGAAGGACGGCACCTACCTGCTGCCGGCCTGCACCCAGTTCGAGCAGTCCGGTAGCGTCACCGGGTCGAACCGGTCGATCCAATGGAGAGAGCAGGTCGTCAAGCCGATCTTCGAGAGCAAGCAGGATACCGAGATCCTGTACCTGTTCGCCAAGAAGTTCGGCTTTGCCGAGCAGCTGACCAAGAACATCGAGGTCGTGGACAATGTGCCGGTGTCGGAAGACATCCTGCGCGAGATCAACCGCGGCTGCTTTGCCATGGGCTACTCCGGCCAGTCGCCGGAGCGGCTGAAGCTGCACATGAAGCACCAGGCTGACTTTGACCCGATGACCCTGAAGGCGACCAAGGGCCCGTGTGCCGGCGAGTATTATGGCTTGCCCTGGCCGTGCTGGGGCACGCCAGAACTGAAGCATCCCGGGACCGCCTGGCTCTACAACACGGCGATTCCGGTGAAGGAGGGCGGCAGCGGGTTCCGCGCCCGCTGGGGCGTCGAGCGCGACGGTGTCAGCCTGCTGGCCGAAGACTACCCCAAGGACAGCGACATCAAGGGCGGCTACCCCGAGTTCACCATTGCCGTCCTGAAGAAACTCGGCTGGGACAAGGAATTGACCGCCGAGGAGATGGGGATCATCCAGCAGATCGGCGGCGGCGACATCGACGGCGTGAGCTGGCAGACCGATCTCTCAGGCGGCATACAGCGGGTGGCGATCCAGCACGGCTGCGCGCCGTTCGGCAACGGCCGGGCGCGCGCGGTCGCGTGGAACCTGATCGACCCGGTGCCGATCCATCGCGAGCCGATCCGCACCCCGCGGCGCGACCTCGTCGCCCAGTATCCGGCGCTCGAGGACCGGCGCGACTTCCGGCTGCCGTATCTGGGCCGCAGCCTGCAGGACCAGGACGTTTCGGCATTCCCGATGATCCTGACCACCGGTCGCGTCGTGGAATACGAGGGCGGCGGCGACGAGACCCGGTCCAACCGCTGGCTCGCCGAGATCGTCCAGGAGGCCTACGTCGAACTCAACCCGGACGATGCGCAACGTCTGGGCATCAAGGACAAGGGTATGGCCTGGATCTACGGGGTTGAGAGCCAATCCCGCGCGCATTACCGGGTGCATGTCAGCAACCGCACCGGCCGGGGCGTGGTGTTCGTGCCGTTCCATTTCGGCGGCATGACCGCGGGCGTCGACAACCGCGGCAAATACCCGCCCGGCCTGGACCCGATCGTGCTCGGCCATGCGGTGAACCAGCTCACCACCTACGGCTACAACTCGGTTACGCACATGCAGGAAACCAAGGTCACGCTGTGCCGGGTCGAGGCGGCTTGACGACCGTTTGCGAGGGAGGCCGCTGATGGCCCGGATGAAGTTCCTGTGCGACGCCGAGCGTTGCATCGATTGCAACGCCTGCGTGACCGCCTGCAAGAATGAGCACGAGGTGCCATGGGGCCTGAACCGGCGCCGGGTCGTGACGCTCAACGACGGCGAGCCCGGCGAGCTGTCGGTTTCGATGGCGTGTATGCACTGCACCGACGCGCCGTGCGCGTCCGTGTGCCCGGTCAACTGCTTCGTGCAGACCGCGGACGGCATCGTGCTGCACAACAAGGACCAGTGCATCGGCTGCGGTTATTGCTTCTACGCCTGCCCGTTCGGCGCGCCGCAATTTCCGAGCAAGTCCAACTTCGGCAGCCGCGGCAAGATGGACAAATGCACCTTCTGCGCCGGCGGCCCCGACGGCAGCAACTCGCCCGAGGCATTCGCCAAGTATGGCCGCAACCGGCTGGCCGAGGGCAAGCTGCCGATCTGCGCCGAGATGTGCTCGACACGCTCTCTGCTGGCCGGCGACGGCGCCACCATCGGCGCCATCTACAAGGAGCGGGTGCTCCGGCGCGGCTATGGGTCCGGCGCCTGGGGCTGGTCCACCGCTTATCGCGACAGCCCGACGGTTTGAGGTCCGCCATGCGCCACCTGCGGCTGCTTCTCGTTGCCATATTCGGTTGGGCCATGCTGCTCGGCTGGGCGAGCCAGGTCATGGCGCTCGACCTGCCGTATAACCGGCCCAACCCCGACCGCGCTGCGCTGGAGCAAAAGCTGGACGGCGCAACGGCGATGCCGCCCGGCAAGATCCAAGGCTTCACGCACCTTCCTGACGCGAAGACCGGCATTTTGGTGCAGCCGGAAGGACGCGAGTTCCGCGACGTCCGCACCCGGGTGCAGCCCTGGCTGGATGCCGCGCTGATCGTGATCGCGGTGGGCGCGATGCTGGCATTGTTCCTGTTCGCCGGGCCGATGCGCTACCGGCCGGACCCGGCCGGGCGCACGATCCAGCGCTTCACGGCGTTCGAGCGCTTCGTGCATTGGACGACGGCGGTGTCGTTCGTCTGGCTGTCGCTGACCGGGCTGAATCTGGTGTTCGGACGCCATTTGCTGCGCCCGATGATCGGCGACGATCCGTTCGCCACGCTCTCGGCGCTGCTGAAGCTGTCGCACAATGCGGTCGGCTTCTCCTTCATCGCCGGGCTTGCGGTCATGACGGTGCAATGGCTGACGCGCAACCTGCCGAGCCGCGTCGACATCGCCTGGTTGAAGGAACTCGGCGGCATATTCAACGGCGCGCATCCGCCGACAGGGAAGTTCAACGCCGGTCAGAAGATGATCTATTGGATCGCGGTGTTCGGCGGCGGGTTGATCTCGATCACCGGCCTGCTGCTGCTGGCGCCGTTCTACTTTCTGGATATTGGCGGCATGCAGATCACCCATGGCGTGCACTCGGTGGCGGCCGCATTGATGATTGCCGTCGTTATCGGCCACATCTACCTGGGCTCGGTCGGCGTGCAGGGCTCGTTCCAGGCGATGGCGACGGGGCGTGTCGACGTCAACTGGGCCAAGACGCACCATGGGCTCTGGGTCGAAGAAGAGATGCGCAAGGGCCAGATTCCGTCGGACACGCTGGGGTCGGCGCATCCGGCCGAATGAGCTATTCGGGGCGGGTAGACGCCTCAGAGTACGCCCGCTCCGAGCTCTCGCCGACGAAGTGACTGAGCAGGAACTCGCAACCGGCCGCGATGCAGACGGCGGCGACGCACGACAACAGGAACACTCTCACCCCAACGCTCCCGTCCAGCAACTCGTCGAGAGTCTATCACCCGGTGCGATCTCGGCAACCACGCGGTGCGACGGACCGCTACTTGGGCTTTTGATCGCCACCGCCGATCGCCGGCTCGTTCTCGGCAGGCTTCGTCGGCTGCGCTCCACTGCCAAAGCTGGCCGTGCCGCCGTGCATGCCGGAGACGGTGCTGCTGGATTTGCCGGCATCGTGATCGAGTGAACCCTCGGTGCCAACGCCGTTGCTGGCGCCGGCGGAGGTTCCGGTCGGAAGGCCCATTTTGCTGGAGCGGCTGCCGGCTTCGCTGCCTTGCGGCGCGTCGGTCGCGCCGGATCCTTGGACCGGACCTTGCGCGAAGGCCAAACTCGGGCCGATGGCGAACGTAAGCCAGATGAGCAGGCGATATTTGAATGGCATTGGCTTCGTCCGTTGCGTTGGGGGGAACGCCGGCCCGGCTGTGTTCGTTCCCGATGCGGCGCACCCGTCAGCTCGTAGGACCGGTCGCAGGTGCCCTGGTCGTCGGGATGCATCATGCTGATCGACTTTGCGCTGCACGCCGGACGGGACCGCGCCCAGCGCCGCCCGTCGTGCTGGACGGAGCGCGCGGAGGTGACATGCGCGATGGCGCTCCCGGCAACAGGATGCCCGGCGCTAGGATGACCCCATGAGCATCACGGCTGCCGCAACCGAATCCGCACCCACCGAACCGGCGCCTGCTCCTGCCACCCCTCCGGAGGGCGGCTCCGTCTTCTGGCGCCGCAACCTCATCGTCTGCCTGTTCGGGTCCTTCACCACCATCGTCGCGATGACGCTGCTGCTCCCGTTCCTGCCGCTCTACGTCGAACAGCTCGGGGTGTCGGACCAGGCAGCGGTCGTGCAATGGTCCGGCGCGGCCTACGGCGCCACCTTCTTCACCGCCGCCCTGGTCGCGCCGCTTTGGGGCCGCCTCGCCGACCGCTACGGCCGGAAGCTGATGCTGATCCGCGCCAGCCTCGGCATGGCAGTCGCCATCTCGCTGAGCGGCATGGCGCAGGACATCTACCAACTCGTGGGTTTGCGGCTGCTGACCGGGTTGCTCGGCGGCTACGCGTCCGGCTCGTTCCTCATGGTGGCCACCCAGGCGCCCAAGGCCCGCTCCGCCTGGGCATTGGGGACGCTCAGCTCCGGCATCATGGCCGGCAGCCTGGCCGGGCCGCTGCTGGGCGGAGTGCTGCCGCCGCTGATCGGCCTGCGCACCACCTTCCTCGCCGCGGGCGCGGTGATCTTTGTCGCCTTTCTCGCCACCGTCGGCCTGATCCGCGAGGAGAAACGGTCGCCCGGCCCTGCCAAGGCCAAGGAGCGCCGCGGGTTCGCCGCAGTGCCGGACAAGGGGCCGCTGCTCGCCATGCTGTTCACCGGCATGCTGCTGATGCTCGCCAACATGTCCATCGAGCCGATCATCACCGTCTACGTCGAGCAGCTCGTCGCCGACCCGGCGCATGTGACGATCGTGGCCGGACTGGCGATGTCCGCGGCCGCGCTGGGCAGCATCCTGTCAGCCTCCCGCCTGGGCAAGCTGGCCGACCGGGTCGGCCACTGGACCGTCATCATCGGCTGCCTCGCGGTCTCGGCCCTGCTGTTGATCCCGCAGGCCTTCCTGTCCGCCGGCTGGCAGCTCGTCGCGCTGCGCTTCCTGATGGGATTGTCCCTCGGCGGCCTGCTGCCCTGCGTCGCCAGCGTGATCCGTCACAGCGTACCGGAACGCGTCGTCGGCACGATGCTGGGCTACTCGACCTCCTCGCAATACGCCGGACAGGTCGCCGGGCCGCTGCTGGGCGGCTTCGTCGGCGGCCATCTCGGGATGCGTGCCGTGTTCCTCGGCACCGCGGTGCTGATGGCGGCGGGGGCGGCGTTCAACTGGGCGGCCAAACCGGCGGCCCGGCCGCAATAGCGCACGCCGGCCGCGTCTCGCGGCCCGGACCCTCGCCCAACAAACGGGAGACCGCATGAGCAAGCGTCTGCAAGGGAAGGTCGCAGTGGTGTTCGGCGCCGGCTCCGTCGGCCTCGGCTGGGGCAACGGCAAGGCCACCGCCACCCTGTTCGCCCGCGAGGGCGCCACCGTCGTTTGCGTCGACGTCCGGCGCGACGCGGCCGAGGAAACCGCCGGCATCATCACCGGCGAAGGCAACCGCGCCGGCGCCGGCGTCTGCGACGTCACCGACACCGGTTCCGTATGCGCCCTGGTCGAGCAGATCGTCGCCGAGCACGGGCGCATCGACGTCCTGCACAACAACGTCGGCTTCGCACAGATGGGCGGACCGATCGAGCTCGACGAGGCGGACTGGCACCGCAGCCTCGACCTCAACGTCACTGGCTGCTTTCTCACATGCAAGCACATCCTGCCGCACATGCTGGCGCAAGGCGGCGGCGCCATCGTCAACGTCTCGTCGATCGCCGCCGTGCGCTACACCGGCTACCCCTACATCGCCTACTACGCGGCCAAGGCGGCGGTGAACAACTTCACCCTGGGCCTCGCGCTGCAATACGCGGCGCAGAACATCCGGGTGAACGCCATCATGCCCGGCCTGATGAACACCCCGCTGATCCACCAGCAAATCTCCGGCCAGTACACAACCGCCGAGGACATGGTCGCCGCTCGCAACGCTGCCTGCCCCACCGGCCGGATGGGCACCGCCTGGGACGTCGCCCACGCGGCGCTGTTCCTCGCCAGCGACGAGGCCGGCTACATCACCGGCGTCAGCCTGCCGGTCGATGGCGGGCTGTCGGCACGGGCCACCTGAGTGCGTCAACGCGGCCGCGTCCGGGCCGCCGCCGCGCCGGGCGATCTCGTAAGCGTTACCATTACGAACGAAAGAGCAGTTGAAACGAACTGGTCAAAACGGTTTCGTTACGCGGTCGTAAACGGCTGAACGCGCGCTGCGCCGTGCCGTCGACCAACAGGAGTGAACGGCCATGAAGCGCTCGTTGCTTTGGTTGCTGATCCTGGTGGGCTGCTCCGGGGCGGAGCCGCCGGTCCCGCCTGCCGCCGCGCCGGGCCCGGCCGCCGGTGCGCCGCTCCTGCTGGACCAGGGATGGTCGGCCACCGACCGCGCCACCTTCTACACCACCGGGCAAGGGTCGCGGCTGCTCCCTGCCGCCTGGTTCGCCGCGCTGCAGCGCGCCGACGGCAGCGGATCGTTCGCCGCCGACCGTCTCGCCCGCTTCGGCTATCTCCCGAACGGCGCCGCCCCGCTGCCGATCGGCTTCGTCGAAGACCCCGCCAGCGGCGAGCTCGGCATGACCTGCGCTGCCTGCCATACCGGTGCTGTCCGCTTCAAAGGCCGAACCTGGCGCATCGACGGCGGCCGGGCCAACGCCGACTTCCAGGCCTTCCTCGTCGAGCTCACCGCCGCCCTGCGCGCGACGCTGCAGCCCGGTCGCCTCGATGCTTTCATCGCCGCGGTCGCCGGACCCGGCGCCTCGCCCACCGCCAAGGCCGCGCTCGAGGCCGATTTTCGCCGGCGCGTGGCCGAGTTCGGCACTTTCATGGACCGGAGCCTGCCGGCCGAGCCCTGGGGCCCTGGCCGGCTCGACGCGTTCGGCATGATCTTCAACCGGGTCACCGCCCTCGACCTCGGCATTCCCGGCAACTACCGCCCGGCCGACGCGCCGGTCCGCTACCCCTTCCTGTGGAACGCACCCGCCCAGGACGCCACCCAGTGGGACGGCGCCGCGCCCAACGGCAACTACGTCAAGGCGCTCGCCCGCAACACCGGCGAAGTGTTCGGCGTGTTCGGCCGCTTCGCCCCGAAGCGCATCGGCTTGATCGTGGACTACGATAATTCGGTCTCGTTCCGGAACCTGCACACGCTCGAACGGCATGTGGCCCGGCTGCGCCCGCCTGCCTGGCCCCGGGCCGAGTTCGGCCTCGACGAGGCGCTTGCCCGCCGCGGCGCCGCCGTGTTCGACGCCGCATGCGCGTCCTGCCACGCGCAGCAGCCGTCGGCCAAGCTCGCTTCGGCCTGGGCGACCCCGGTCTGCCGCGTCGGCACCGACCCGGTCATGTTTCGCAACGCGCTGCTCACGGCCCAGACCGGGGTGCTCGAGGGAACCCCGCAGCTCGCCACCGGCGGCCTGCTCGGCGCGTCCGAACAGAAGGTGAGCATCCTGTCCAATGCGGTGATCGGGAGCCTGCTACGGGACGCCATCCCGATCAACTCCGGGCTGAAGCGCGCGATCCGCCAGGACATCCTCGACCGCAACACCGCCGGCCACAACGCCGGCCCCGCCCCCGGTCGACGCTGGACCCCTCCGGCCGAATGCCAAGCCTCGACCCCGCCGGTGCCGGCGCGCAACCCCGGCATCTCGGCCCTGGCCGCCGTCGCCCGGCCCACCGCGGCTGTCGCCAGTGAAACCGCCGGCCTGTACCAGTTGCCGGCCGGCAGCCGGGACCGCGACGACCCGGCCGGCGCCGCCTACGAATCCCGTGTCCTGAACGGCGTCTGGGCCGCGGCCCCCTATCTGCACAACGGCTCGGTGCCCAGCCTGTGGCAGCTCCTGCTGCCGCCCGGCGAGCGGGCCAAATCGTTCCCCGTGGGCTCGGCGGAGTTCGACCCGGTCGACGTTGGCGTGTCCCTCGACGCGCCGGGCCCGCACCGCTTCGACACTGGCCGGCCCGGCAACAGCAACGCCGGGCACGCATATGGCACGACCCTTCCCGAACCGGACCGCCGCGCGCTGCTCGAGTACCTGAAAACGCTGTAGGCGCTTCAGGCCAGGGAAGCCGCCGAGTCAGCGTCGAGGAACAGGGCGGTGTCGGGGTGCCGTTGCAGGATCGACGCCGGAAACTCCGGCGAGACCGGCTGGCGCAGCATGTCGAACACCGCCTGCGCCTTGCGCGCGCCCGGCACCGACAGCACGATCCGCTTGCACCGCATGATCTGGCGGATGCTCATCGACAGCGCACGGCCCGGCACCGCCTCCAAGCTCGGGAACCAGCCTTCCCCGACCTGCTGCCGCCGGCACGCCTCGTCTAGGGTAACGACGAGGAATGGCGCCTCCGTCTCGAAATCCGCCGGCGGGTCGTTGAATGCCAGGTGGCAGTTCTCGCCCACGCCGGCAAAGCAGAGGTCGAGCGGCCCGGCGCCCACCAACTCCCCCAGCCGCGCCGCCTCCGCCGCCGGCTCCGCCATTCCGTCGATCGGCACGAACCGCACCCCGGGCACCCGGTCGACGAACCGCTCCTTCAAGTAGCGGCGAAAGCTCGCCGGATGCCGCGCGTCCAGGCCGATATATTCGTCCAGGTGAAACGCCGTCACCTTGGCCCAATCGATCCCCGGCTCGGCGACCAGGCGGTCAAGCACCGCGAACTGGCTGGTCCCGGTCGCCAGCACGATCCGCGCCGCCCCCGCTTCGGCCAGCCGCTCGCGGATGGCCGCCGCGCCGACCTCCGCAGCCCCGCGTCCCGCCGCGGCGGCGCCCGACGCAACCGTGACCCGGATCGCTGCAGCAGCTGTCGGCTCCATCCCCGCTCTCCCTCGTTCGCCGCCGCAGGGTGGGCCATGCCGGGCAGGAAGCCAACAAGCGGCGCCGGCTTGGCGGCCCGCCGCGGCCCTGCCCGGGTTAACGCAACACGCTTGCCAAGGACGGCCTGGTCCAAGCGCCCACCGCCTGTCCGCCGGGAACTCACGGCGCTGCAGCACGGACTTCCGCGGACGCAGGCCAATGTGCGGCTGTTCCTGGTGCCCGGCATGCACCATTGCAGCGGCGGCCCGGCCCCGGACCACCTGCCGCTCTGCCCCTACCCGCTTCAGGCGCGCTTCCGCGGCGCCGGCGACGTCGCCGAGGCGGCCAACTGGCGCTGCCGGCCCGGCCCGGCGAAGTAGTCCCCCACCCCCTCAGCGCAGCCGCTCGAACGCCGTTTCCCGGAAGCTCGCAATGGTCGCCGCCGACACCAGCCCGGCGGCCACCAGGTAGAACGTCGGCGCGATCGGGGTTCCCGTCTGCTGGATCAGCCAGGTCGCGATGAACGGCGCAAAGCCGCCGAACACGGCCACCGATAAGGAATAGCCGATCGACATCAGCGTCGTCCGCTTCCGAGTGGGGAACAGCTCCGCCAGCGCCGCCGGACCCGGACCGGAAAAGCAGGCGATCACCAGGTTGAACCCGATCTGCACCAGCGCCACGCCCCACACGGTAAGGCCCGACAGGATCAGCCGGAACCCGGGATAGGCCAGCACCGCGAATGCCAGGCAACAGAACAGCAGCAGCGGCTTGCGCCCGACCCGGTCCGACACCGCCCCCATCACCGGGATCGCCAGCATCAGCGCCAGCAGCGCCACGGTGTTGGACCAGAGCGCCTCAGCCGCCGACAACCCCGCATATTTCTGCGTGAAGGTCGGCAGGTAGGTGAGCATCACGTAATACGACACCGTCCACAGCACGGTGAACCCGAACGCCCGCGCCATCAGCCCGAACGGGCTGCCGAGCGCCGCCAGCCCCGATCCCTGCCCGGCCTGCTCCTCGCGGAACCGCGGCGTCTCGTCGATCCCCCGCCGCAGCCACAGCCCCACCGGCAACAGTACCGCCCCGAGCAGGAACGGCAGCCGCCACGCCCACGCGTCGATCGCCGCCGGCGCGAACAGGTTGTTCAGCAACGCCGCGACCGCCGAGCTCATCAGCACCCCGCCCACCACCGAGGCCTGGCTGTAGCTGCCGAAATATCCGCGCCGCCCGGTCGGGGACCATTCCACGATGAACGCGGTCGCGTTCCCCCACTCGCCCCCCGCCGACAACCCCTGCAGGATCCGGCACAGCACCAGCAGCACCGGCGCCGCAACGCCGATCGTGGCATACTCCGGGATCAGACCGATGCCGACCGTCCCCACCGCCATCAACAGGATGGTCGTCACCAGCGCCGACTTCCGGCCCCGCACATCCCCCAACCGCCCCAACACGACCGCCCCCAACGGCCGCGCCAGGAAGCCCACCCCGAACGCCGCGAAGGTCGACAACAGCGCCGCCACTTCGTCGGCGCCGGGGAAGAACTTGCGCGCGATCACCCCGGCCAAGAAACCGTAGATGCCGAAATCGTAGTATTCGAGCACGTTGCCGATCCCCGCCGCGGTGATCGCCCGCCGCGCCGTCATCGCCGGCGCCGCCGCCCTGCCCTCGTAGCCCGTCGCCGCCCCGCTCATGCTCGCCTCCGCCTCGCCCCGGCGAACGCTCCCACGCACCGGCCCCGCGCACAACGCCGCCCGCCCCCGGTTGCCCGCCCGCCGCCTCCCCCGCACAATGCCCGGCGCAGCGACGGAGCCCACCGATGAGCGACACCAAGCACCCCGACGGCGAGCCCTGGGAATGGCCCGAAGCCACATGGCGTCGCATCGTCGGCCGCGCCCGCGCCGGCCGCAGCCTCGCCCCCGCCGCCTGGCCCGGCGGCGCCCGCTGCGCCGTCGCCATCTCGTTCGACGCCGACCACGACACCATCCCGCTCCGTGACAGCGACGAAAGCCCGATGCGCATCAGCCAGGGCCAGTATGGCAACCGCCAGGCCGTCCCGCGCATCCGCCGCCTGCTCGAGCGGGAATCGGTGCCGGCCAGCTTCTTTTATCCCGCCGTATCCGCCCTGCTCTACCCGGACGAGGTCCGCGCCGTCGCCGCCGACGGGCACGAGATCGGCATTCACTCCTGGATCCACGAAGCCAACACCCGCCTCCCGCCCGGCGTCGAGCGCGACCTCACCTTCCGCGCCGCGGACACGCTCGAGCGTCTGGCCGGCCGCCGTCCCGTCGGCATTCGCACCGCCAGTTGGGACTTCTCCGTCGACACCCTGCCGATCATCCGCGAGCTCGGCCTGTTGTACGACAGCTCGCTGATGGCCGACGACGACCCCTACGAGCTCACCGACGGCGGCGAGCCCACCGGCGTGGTCGAGCTGCCGCCGGAATGGATCCGCGACGACGCCGTCTACTACAACTTCGTCCGCTTCAGCGCCCTGCGGCCCTACACCCCGCCCAGCGCCGTGGGCGAGATCTTCACCGCCGAGTTCGATGCCGCCTGGGAGGAAGGCGGCCTGTTCCTGCTCACCCTGCACCCGCACATATCCGGCCACCGCTCCCGCCTGCCGGTGCTGGCCAAGCTGATCGCCCACGCCAAGGCGCGCGGCGGCTGCTGGTTCGCTACCCACGCCGACATCGCCCGTTGGTGCAAGGACCACGCCCCGCCCGCCCGCTGAGCGCACGCGGCCCGGGTGCGCACCGTCACGGCTTCAGCGTGCGCGCCAGGAACCTCTCCGCGTCGGCGTTCGCCGCCGCCGCGGCGGCCGCATCGTATTCGAGATGATAGCCGAACGCTTCCCGCGGGCCACCGCGCAGCGCCTCGGCGTCGAAGCCGTGATGCGCCCCGGGCAACACCACCAACTCGACCGCCGCCCCGCGCGCCTGCGGCAAAGCCGCCATCACCCGGCAGTCCGCTGCCGACGCCCACCGGTCGAGCGCGCCGATCAGCACCAGCACCGGCGCCGAGAGCGTCGCCGCCACCGGCGAGCAGGCCGGGTAGAACGCCACCCCGGCCGCGAACCGCCGCTCGGGCCGCTGTTCCGTGCCGATCGGGCTCAGCGCCAGCAGCACGGCGCTGCCGCCCTGCGCCGCCCCCAGCAGCCCGATCCGTGCCCGGTCCACGAACGGCTGCCCGGCCAAAAAATCGAGCGCCCCGTACGCGTCGGCGATCCGGTCCGCCGCCGGGCCGCCGCGCACCGACACGCAATCCTGCTCGATCCCGCGCGGCCCGAAACTGTCCACCGCCAGCACGACATACCCTTGCGCCACGTAGCGATCCGCCTGCTGCTGCCGCCGGGCCGCCGTCGCGTCCTCGCTTTCGCACCCGTGCAGCGTCACGAGTGCCGGAAACGGACCCGCCCCCGACGGCCGGAACAGATCCCCGGCCACGGTCTCGCCCGGCTGCGCCGCCGCCACCCGTCCGTGCTCCTCCGCGAACCGCCGCAGGAACGGCGTCGGCTCCACCGCCGCCGCCGCGAACCGCACCGGCTCCGCCCACCCCGCCCCGGCGCCCGCCACCGCCAGCATCGCCAGCACCAACCCCGCCTTCCCGAACATTCCGCCCCCTCTCCGGCTCGCCGGCCCAAGCGCCCAGCCCACGCGAGCCCCGGAGCGCCCCGCAAGGCCTCGCCGCCCCCTGACCCACCGCCCAGCATAGCCGAGCAGCGCCGCCCCGCTCCACGCCGCCGCCGGCTCCCGACGCCCACAGCCACCGGCCATCCCCCATCTTTCCGGAGGCCGTGCGGTCGTCCGGCACAAGGCGCGTCGTAACCGGCCCCTGCGTCACGCAGACTTGGCACAGGTCGCCATGGCCTCACGCAGCCATGCCGCCGCCCGGTCGTTGCGCGAACTCGCCGACCAAAGCATGGAGACGGTCCAGGCAGGTGTTGCCACCGGCAGGTCGAATTGCTGGATCGCCCCGTCCGACAGCATCCGGGCCGCCTGCCGCGAGGCGACCGCCGCGACGAGGTCGCTTGCCTGCAACACCGCCGGCAGGGCCAAGGCGTAGGGCATCGTCAGCACGACCTGCCGCTTGAGGCCAAGCTTTGCCAGCGCCTCGTCCAAGGCTCCTGTGGCATCGCG
Organism: uncultured Alphaproteobacteria bacterium; assembly: GCA_963752225.1. Taxonomy (GTDB): domain Bacteria; phylum Pseudomonadota; class Alphaproteobacteria; order Acetobacterales; family Acetobacteraceae; genus JBBROS01. The sequence continues at coordinate 530,998 of CAVVXS010000009.1, forward strand.
CCTGAGGGTCACCAACGCATGCGGCAGACCGGCAAAGCTCGGCGCATCGATGCTGCCATGCCGGATCGCGGGGTGATCCGCCCGAGCGATCCCGACGAAACGCTCCTCGAACAGCGGTTTGATCACCGCGCGTTGCGGCGGGCTCGGGAAGACGCCCAGCGCCACATCCATCTCGCCCCTGTCGAGCATTTCCGGAACCGCATCCTTCTCATACCCGACCACCCTCAGTTCAACTCCCGGCGCGAACCTGCGGGTGTAGGCGACCAGCAAAGGTATCAAGACCGAGGTTGTGTAGTCCGTGCTGCCGACGACGAAGCTCCGCGCGGCCGTTGCCGGGTCGAAGCCTACTCCTGAACTCGAGCGTGCGGCGAAGCTGGCCCAAGGCCGCAAGGAGGCCGGGCGCCAGTTCCGTTGCCTTCGGGGTCGGCCGCATCTCGCCCCGCACCCGGATGAACAATTGATCGCCGATGCGTTTGCGAAGGCGGCCGAGGGCGGCGCTCATGCCGGGCTGGCCGAGGCCGAGGCGTGCCGCGGCGGCGGTCACGCTGCGCTCCTCGAACAAGGCTTCGAACACGAGCAGGAGGTTCAGATCCAGAGCGGTCAGCTGCATCACGGTCAGCCATGTTCGGTATGACGGAGATCGATTTGCGTAATCCGACTGCGAACGCAACTTGATCGTCGCAGACAGGGAGACCGTCATGGACGCTAATACGGAGGTGGTTCGACGCTTCGCGGCCGATTTGCTCGGCCGCGCCGACCTCGGCACGGCCGATGCTGTCGTGGCCGAGGACGTGGTTGTCCACACCGGCTTGAGCCCCGCGGAGCCGATCCGGGGCCGCGACGCCTACAAGAACGTCCTTGCCGGCTTTGCCGACGCGTTCCCGGTGTCGCGCATGGACATCCACGAGATCCTCGACGCCGGCGTCGATCGCGTGGTGTTGCGCTTCACCGCGCATGCCACCCACGCCAAGCCGTACTACGGCGTGGCGGCGACCGGGCGGGCGGTGCCGATGCACGAAACTCACCTCATCCGCCTGCGCGACGGGCGCATCGCCGAGAACTTCGTCGGCGCGGTCAACCTTGCGTTCGAGATGATCATGGCGCCGGTGATCGCGCCCATGGTGCTGCGGTGAGCGCCGATCTCGCCGGCCAGCGTATCTGCGTGGTCGGCGGCACGGCCGGGATCGGCGCGGCGATCGCGCGCCGCGCTGTTGCGGAAGGCGCGACGGTCATCGTCGCCGGCCGGCGGAGCCAGGATCATGGCGGCCCGCCGCAAGCCGAGGCGCGCACCATCGATGTCGGTGACGAGACGAGCATCCGCGCGTTTTTCGCAGCACTCGGTGCTGTCGACCATCTCGTGACGACCGCCGCCTTCGTACGGCCCGGACCGTTCAAAACCGGCTCGAGCGAGGACGCCCGCACGTCGTTCACCGGCAAGTTCTGGTCGCAATACTTGTGCGCCCGCTATGCGGAGGTGCGGCGCTCCATCCTGTTGTTCAGCGGCACTTACGCGCTCCGCGCTCCGCCGGGGCTGGCGATCGTCGCGGCCGTGAACGGGGCGGTCGAGTCGCTGGGACGCGCGCTGGCGGCCGAATTGGCCCCGGTGCGGGTCAACGTCGTCTCGCCTGGCCTGGTGCAGGGAACCGACGCCTATCAACGCATGCCGGACGACGCCCGCCGGGCAATGATCGACGGCGCGGCGGCGCGCCTGCCCGCCCGCCTCGTCGGCGACGCCGACAGCGTCGCCGGCCCTGCCCTGTCGCTGTTGGCGAGCCCCTACGCAAGCGGAACGGTCATGCATATCGACGGCGGCGCTCTGGTGGTCTGAGGAGGATGACGATGACGCACACGATGAACGCGATCCGCTTCCACACGTATGGCGGTCCGGAGGTTCTGGTCACGGAGCAGGTCGCCAAACCTTCGCCCGGCAAAGGGCAGCTTCTCGTCCGCATCCATGCGGCGTCGGTGAACCCGATCGACTGGAAGCTCCGTCAGGGCTTGCTGAAGGACTTGGCGCCGCTTCGGCTGCCGATCATCTCCGGCCAGGATCTGGCCGGCACCGTCGAAGCCGTGGGCGAGGACGTTCGCGGCTTGCGGCCCGGCGACGAGGTGTTCGGGATGACGGCGATGCCCGACGGCGGAGCCTATGCAGAGTACGCCGTGCTGGATGAGGCCGCGGTGGCGCGCAAGCCGCGGTCGCTCGACATGGTGCAGGCGGCGTCGATTCCGATGGGCGCGCTCACCGCCTGGCAGGGCGTGGTGGAGGCGGGCGGGCTCAAGGCCGGAGATCGCGTCTTCGTCCACGCCGGGGCCGGCAATGTCGGCGGAATGGCGGTGCAGATCGCGCACGCGCTCGGCGCTCACGTGACGGCGGGCGCTTCCGCACGGTCGCGGGAGCTTGTCGGGCGCTACGGCGCGGACCGCGTCGTCGATTACGGATCGGAGCGGTTCGAAGATGTTGTGCGCGATCAGGACATCGTCTTCGACACGATCGCGGGCGACATGCAGGCGAGATCCTGGGGCCTACTGAAGCCCGGCGGCATCCTCGTCTCGGCCCTGGGCGTCGCCGATCCAAGCCAGGCGGCGGCACGCGGCGTGCGGGCGACCGGCATGGGGTGCGTTCCGAACGGCGAGCAGCTCCGCCGCGTGGCCGAGCTGGTCGACGGCGACAAGATCCGGTCAAACGTGGCAACCGTCCTGGCTTTGGCGCACGCCGCCGAAGCGCAGGAGCTGAGCCGCAAGGGCGGCGTAAAAGGCAAGATCGTGCTGACCGTCGCCTGATGTCGAGGACGGATCGAGGGAGGGAAGCGCTTTCGCGGCGCCGCTTACCCCCGCCCGCGCCCCCGGGCCGCCGCTTCCTGCCGCAGGTCCCCCACCAGACCTCGCCCCAGCTCCTCCGTCATCTCCCATACCGGGCCCATCCGACGGATCAGCATCGCCTGCATCGGCGGCGCGTCCTGGTGCCGGTCCAGCCGCGCCAGGTCGTGCAGCAACTCCTGACTGTATGTGAGGAACCGCGCCACCCGGAACGGCAGGTCCCGGCCGAGATGGCCGATCTGGTCGGCATAGGCGAGCGTGATGGTTTTGAACGGATCGTTGTCGCCTACCAGCGAGCCGAACACCACCGGCCGCCCCGCATCCAACTCCTGCAGCGCCCCCGTCAGCTCCGCCGTCATGCCGCGCGCTTCGATCAGCCCCAGCAATGCGTCGATCGCCCCCGCCAGCGCCAGTGCCATGCCTCGGCGGTCCCGCTCCCGCTTGTAGAACTCGACCGCAAGCCCGCCGGCGAAGATCGCGATTGCCGTCGCGATGCTGCCGAACAGCGCCGCCAGCGTTGGCGTCAAGCCGGTCAACCGCGCGCCGCCTCACCGTCCAGCGGCGTCCACCGCGCATCCCCGCGCGAGGACGCCAGCGCCGCCGCAATGAACCGCATCCCGCGCACCCCGTCCTCGATGCCGGGCACCAGCAGGCTGGCCGGGTCCGGCGCCCGCCCCTCGCTCCACGCCTCAAGCTGCTCGGCAAAGTCGCGATAGAGCTGCGCGAACGCCTCCAGGTACCCCTCCGGGTGCCCGGGCGGCAGGCGGGTCGCATGCGCCGCGGCCGCCCCGGCCCCGGCCCCGCCCCGGCGGATCAACCGGCGCGGCTCGCCGAACGGCGCGTGCCACAGCTCGTTCGGCTGCTCCTGCGCCCATTCCAGCCCGCCCGCCTCGCCATAGATCCGCAGCCGCAAGCCATTCTCGTTTCCAGGCGCCACCTGCGACGACCACAGCATCCCCCGCGCCCCGCCCTCGAAGCGCAGCAGCATCTGCGCGTTGTCGTCGAGCAGGCGGCCGGGGACGAACGTGCTCAGCTCCGCCGCGACGCCCGTGCAGCGCAGTCCGCTCACGAACTCCGCCAGGTTGAACGCATGCGTGCCGATGTCGCCGAGGCATCCGGCCTCGCCGCTGCGGACCGGGTCGGTACGCCACGCCGCCTGCTTTTGGCCGGTGGCTTCGAGCCGGGTCGTCAGCCATTCCTGCGGGTACTCAGCCTGCACCACCCGGATGGCGCCGAGCACCCCCGCCTGCACCATCTCCCGCGCCTGCCGCACCAGCGGGTAGCCGGTGTAGTTGTGCGTCAGCGCGAACGGCACCCCGGTGCGCTCGACCGTGGCGGCGAGAGCCAGCGCGTCCTCCAGCCGATGCGTCAGCGGCTTGTCGCACACGACCGGGATGCCGCGTTCGAGGAAGGCCGTGGCCGCCGCCGCGTGCACGTGGTTCGGCGTGACTACCGCGACGGCGTCGATCCGGTCCGGGCGGGCGGCCTCGCGCTCGGCCATTTCGGCGAAGCTGCCATAGGCCCGGTCCTCGGCGATGTGCAGCGCCGCAGCACTGGCCCGCGCCCGCGCCGGGTCGGAGGCGAGCGCGCCGGCCACCAACTCCCACCGGTCGTCGAGCCGGGCGGCGGTGCGGTGCACGGCGCCGATGAAGGCACCCTCGCCGCCGCCGACCATGCCGAGCCGCAGCCGCCGGCCCATCAGCCGAGCCCCAGCATGCGGCGGTTCGCCGCCTCGTCGGCGCCGCTCGCGGCGAAGTCGTCGAACGCCCGGGCCGCGACCTGGATGATGTGGCTCTCGATGAACGGCGCTCCTTCGGCCGCCCCTTGCTCGCCGTCCTTGATGCAGCACTCCCATTCGAGCACCGCCCAGCTGTCGAACCCGTACTGCGATAGCTTGGAGAAGATCCCGGAGAAATCCACCTGCCCGTCGCCGAGCGAGCGGAACCGGCCGGCGCGATTCGCCCAGGGCTGGAAACCGCCATACACGCCCTGTCGGCCGGTTGGGTTGAACTCGGCGTCCTTGGCGTGGAACATCCTGATGCGGTCATGGTAGATGTCGATGAAGGCCAAGTAGTCGAGCTGCTGCAGCAGGAAGTGGCTGGGATCGAAGAGAATATTGCAGCGAGGGTGGCCGCCGACCATTTGCAAGAACATCTCGAAGGTGACGCCGTCGTGCAGGTCCTCGCCGGGATGGATCTCGTAGCAGAGGTCGACGCCCGCCTCGTCGAACGCGTCGAGGAGCGGCCGCCAGCGCCGGGCCAGCTCGTCGAAGCCGGTCTCGACCAGCCCGGACGGCCGCTGCGGCCACGGATACAGGAACGGCCACACGAGCCCCCCGGAGAACGTTGCATGCGCCGACAGGCCCAAATGCCGCGACGCCCGCGCGGCCTTGCGCAGCTGGTCCGCCGCCCACTCCTGCCGCGCCGCCGGATTGCCGCGCACCGCAGGGGCGGCGAACCCGTCGAAGGCCACGTCATAGGCCGGGTGCACCGCCACGAGCTGCCCCTGCAGATGCGTCGACAACTCCGTCAGCTCCACCCCGGCGTCGGCCAGCGTGCCGCGCACCTCGTCGCAGTAGTCCTTGCTGTCCGCGGCGCGGTCGAGGTCGAACAGCCGCGAGTCCCAGCTCGGGATCTGCACGCCCTTGTAGCCGTGCCCGGCCGCCCAGCGCGCGATCGCGCCGAGGCTGTCGAACGGCGCCGCATCGCCGGCGAACTGCGCGAGAAAGATCGCCGGGCCCTTGATGGTCTTCATTGCCGCCTCCCTGTTCGGTCCGACTATACCAGCGCCGGCGCTGAGCTCGGCAGCGCCAGCCGCACCCCATCGCGAAACAGTGCGGCCCGGCCGGGCGCACAGGCGACGTGCACGGCGGCGCCGGGCTGGAACAAGCTGCCGGGCGGCACCTTGGCCCGGACCTGCTGCGTGTCGCCGAGATCGAGTGTCAGCAGGACGACGCCGCCGATGCCGACCGTGCGGGCAGTGACGGTGGCGGCCACCGATCCCGGGAACGGCGCCGGCGCCACCAGCAGGTGCTCGGGCCGCACGCCGAGCGTAAGCGGCGGCGCGCCGGGTACCGGGTCCGGCAGCAGAGCGAACCGCATCCCATCCGGCCCCGGCACGCCGGAAAGAAAGCTCATCCCGGGATTGCCGAGGAACCAGCCGCCGAACTCCGTCTCCGGCCGCTCGTACAGCAGGCGCGGCGTGTCGCATTGCAGGATGCGCCCGTCCTGCATCAGCGCAATCCGGTCGGCGACCGTCATCGCCTCGGTCTGGTCATGCGTCACGTAGACGATCGTTTGCTTGAGCCGACGGGTGATCTGCTTGAACGCGCGCATCAGCTGCAGCTTGGCGGCCAGCTCGATGTTGGTGGTCGGCTCGTCGAACAGCAGCACCGGGCAGTGCCGGGCCACGGCACGGCCGACCGCAACCCTTTGCCTTCCACCGGCGTCGAGTTCGCGCGCGCGCCGTCCGGCCACCGCGCCGAGGGCCAGGATGTCCAATACTTCCTCGACCCGACGTTCGCGCAGCGCGGGCGACAGGCTGCGGTCGTGCCGCAACGGCTCGCGGATGTTGTCGGCCACCGACAGGGTCGGGTAGGTGACGGGGTATTGGAACACCATCGCCAGGTTGCGCTGACGGGGCGGCAGCCGCACCAGATCGGCGCCGCCCAGCAGGATCGCGCCGCCGTCCGGCCGTTCGAGGCCGGCGATCAGCCGCAGCAAGGTGGTCTTGCCGCATCCCGACGGGCCCAGCAGGCAGGTCACCGTATCGGCGGGAAAGTCGAAGCTGAGCCGGTCCAGCACGGAAACGCTGCCGAACCGCTTCGATAGGTCGCGCACCGCGATGCCGCTCATGCAGCGCCAGTGCCGAGCCGGGCGCCATCCGGCGCGAACACGGCGAGGTTGTCCGGACGCACCGACAGCGGCAACGTGCCGTCGAGCTCGACCGCCCCGGCCGAGGCGGCCGGAAGCACGGTGACGAGCGCGCCGGTGTCGAGCGCGGATCCGTCGCCGCCGCCCGCGTCGAAATGCACCACGAGCTCGGCGCCGAGATCCTCGACCAGGCGGACCACCGCCTGCACATCCAGCCCGCCAGGTTCTGTCGCAGGCTCGAAGTGCTCCGGCCGCACGGCGATGCTGACCGGGCCCGGCGCTGCTGCCCCGGCCAGGCGGAAGCTGCCGAGCGCCGTGCGGCAGCGCCCGTCCCCATCGACCGTGCCCGGCAGCACGTTGCAGCGGGGGAAGCCCACGATCTCCGCCGAGCGCAGCGCCTGCGGCCGATGGTAGATCGCCTCGGCCGGCCCGTGCTCGACCACCCGGCCGCCGTCCAGCACGGCGATGTCGTCGGCCACCGCCAACGCCTCGAGCGAGTCGCTGGTCGCGTACAGGAATGCCGCGCCATACTCCACCCGCAGGCGCTTCAGATCGTCCACCAGCCGCTCGCGCAGCTTGAAGTCGAGCCCGACCAGCGGGTCGTCGAGCACGAAGGCGTCGGCCTCGCGCACCAGGCCGCGAGCCAGCGCCGCCCGCTGCTTCTGCCCGCCGGACAGCGCATCGGGCCGCTTGCCCAACGCCGCCTCGAGCCCCAGCAGCGCCGCCAGGCGCTCGACCCGGCTGCGCGCCGCCGCCCGCGACATGCCGCGTACGGTGAGCGGGTAGGCGATGTTGTCGAACACGCTCCATTGCGGGAACAGCGCAAAGGATTGCGGCACGTAGCCGAGCTTGCGCCGCCCGGGATCGGCCAGGGTCACGTCCGTGCCCGACACCAGGATGCGGCCCGCGTCCGGCGTCTCCAGCCCGACCAGCAGCCGCAGCAGCACCGACTTGCCGGCAGCCGGCGGCCCGCACAGGGCGGTGATCCGGCCCGGCGCGCAGTCGAGGTCGACGCCGTCCAGCACCGCCCGGCCGGCGTAACGCTTGCCCACGCCGCGGAACGACACGGCGGCGGTCATTGGCCCAGCCGGGCCAGCACCGGCACCAGCAAGTAGCCGGCGCCGAACACCGCCGCGAGCAGCAGCAGCAGCAGCGCCACCCGCAGCATCGCGCCGAGCGGGCGGAGATGCGCCGGCACGTTGCCGACGGCGATGATCAGCAGCGCCGAGCCGATTACCATCAACAGGCCGGCCTCGTAGAGCGGCTCGACCCAGGTCTGCGCGATCAGCAGCAACCCGGCCGCGAACACCAGCAGCAGCGCGGCCTCGAGGCGCAGAGAAAAACCCATTCAGACCTCGCCGCGCACCGTGCCGAACGTCATGCCCGCCAGCAGGAATCGCTGGAACACGTAGACGGCAAGGACCGGCGGCAGCAGGTAGATGCTCGTCAGCGCCGACAGAAAGGTCCAGTCGATGCCGCCCTCGGAGTAAAGCCCGGTCGACAGCGCCACCGGGATCGTCGTCGTGGTCTTGCCGCCGATGATGTAGTTGAACAGGAACTCGTTCCACACGAAGATCATGTTGAAGATGAACGCCGCGACCAGGCCCGGCACGACCTGCGGCAATACGACGCGGCCGATCACGTGCGCCCAGGACGCTCCGTTGGCGAGTGCCGTCTCGTCGAAGCGCAGCGACACCGAATCGAGGAACCCCTTCAGGATCCAGACCGAGAACGGGATGGAGAACATCGCGTAGAACAGGATCATGCCCGCGTAGGTGTCTTTCCAGCCGAACGCGACATACATCAGGAATACCGGCAATATGGCTGCCGAACCCGGCAGCATCCGGATCGACAGCAGCAGGAACATCAGGAACCCGGTGCCGCGGGGCTTGAAGCGCGAAAAGCAGAACGCGGCCAGAAACGAGACGAACACCGCGATGACGACTGCCGAGATCGAGATCAGCAGCGAGTTCAGCAGCTGATTGGTGAACTCCGCCCGAGCGAACAAGGCGCGGTAGTTGGCGAGCGTCGGCGCGAACAACAGCTTCGGCGGCACCGCCAGCAAATCGTCCGGGCGCTTGAACGAACCGAGCAGGATCCAGCCGACCGGCGCGAAGAACAGCAGCGCGACCAGCCACAGCAACGCGTGGTAAAGATGCCGCCTCATCCGCTGGCCCGCTCGCGTTGCCGAAGAAGGAAGATGAAGGCGCTGGTGAGCCCGATGGACACCAGCAGCAGGATCACCGCGAGCGCCGAGCTCGACCCCATGTTGAACGCCTCGAAGGCGCGGCGGTACAGCGTGATGGCGACGAGCTGCGTGGTCGAGCCCGGCCCGCCGAAGGTCATGTTGTAGATCAGGTCCATGGTCTTGAAGCTGTCGATCGCCCGTAGCAGCACGCCCAGCATCAGGATGAAGCGGCCATGGTGCAGCACGATCAGCCGCAGCCGCTGCAGCCACGGCAGGCCGTCCACCTCCGCCGCTTCGAGTTCGGCCTTCGGCACGGAGGCGAGCGCGGCGAGCGTCATCAGGATCATGAACGGCGTCCACATCCACACGTCGACCGCCACCACCGCCGCAAACGCGATCGAGGCGTCGCCAAGGAAGTTGACGGTGCCGAGGCCCGCCGCGCGCAGCATCGCGTTCAGCACGCCGAAGGTCGGGTCGTAGATCAGCCGGAAGAACGTGCCGCTCGCGACCGGGGTCAGTACCATGGGCGCGAACAGCAACGTGAGTGCAAGGCGCCGCCCCGGTAATTGCGCGCTGCCCCAGAACAGCAAGCCGAGTGCGACGCCGAGCAGGGTCTCGATCGTGACGGTCGCGAACATGAAGGAGAAGGTGCGGCTGAGGTCGAGCCAGATGCCGCCGTCGGCGAGGATGTTGTCGTAATTGCCGAACCCGTACGGGATGGGCGGCCGTCCGCTGGTGAGCGAGAAGCGGTAGAAGCTGAGGCCCAGCAGCCACAGCGTCGGAATGGTGTTCCAGATAATGAAGAACGCCAGCACCGGCGCCAGCAGCAGCGGGATGAGCCAGCGGCGGGGTGAAAGCGTTAGCAAGTGGAAGAAGGCAAAGGGGCTCTGCCCCTTTGAACTCCGTCAAAGGCGAGCCTTTGAAATCCGATTACGGGCGGTCTGGGGCGCCTCGCCCCAGCGGGGTCCAGGGGCAGCGCCCCTGGCCTTCCTATAGCCGGATCGACCGGCACGTCGCACTCGGCTGCTTTTCCGCGGTGCCGCTGTCGAACAGGATCGCCTGCTGCTTGCAGGCGGCGTAGTCGAGCGCGTGCTGCGGATCGTTGATCTGGCCGGTGGCGTAGGCGGTGAACGCTTCCTGCTGCACGGCCAGCATCTCCGAGTATTTCGGGTCATGCCAAAAATCGCTCGAGTATTGCAGCATGTATTTGTAAGTGCGGAACCAGGGTTGCATCGCATCGAAATCGGCGCGCGACAGGGTCGCCTTATCGCAGGGGTCGCCGCCACGCTTGGCGAACTCGAGCGCCGTCTCCGGCAAGTACCACCACTTCATGAAGTCGATCGCCACCCGCTGATGCGCGTCGTCGTTGAACGCGTTCAGCACCCAGGGCTGGCCGCCGATGATGTAGTTGCGGACGGTCTTGCCGTCGCGGCCCTTGAACGCCGGCGGCGGCACGACGAGCACCTTGTCGCGCATGTCGGGCCGGATCATCGCCGGGCCGACCGCGGCCCATTGCATCGCGGAAAACACCTTGCCCTGCGTGAACACGTCCACGAGTTCGGCAATGCCGTAGTTGATCGCCCCCGGCGGCTGATACTTCAGCAGCGCCTTGTAGGCCTCGAGCGCCTTCGCGTTGCCGGCCGCGTTCAGCACGCCTTCGACCTGGCCGGTTTTCGCGTTCCACACGTCCCCGCCCATGCTGCGCATGAACGACAGCGCCGGGCACGAAAAGAAGTCGTACTCGCGCGAGTTCTGCGTCGCCAGGCCGTGATAGCCCTTGTCCGGCCGGGTGAAATGCTCCGCCACCTTGGTGTAGTCGTCCCAGGTGAGCTTCTCGAAGTCCTCCCAGGTCTGCGGCAGGTCGGCGCCGTGCTTGGCCTTGAACGCCTCGTTCTCGCCCGGCGCCGTCAACAGGTCGCGGCGCACGAACAGCGCCAGCACGTCGCCTTCCTGCGGAAAGCCCCAGCGGTTGTTCGTGCCGTCCGGGTAGATCTGGTAGGCGTCGCGGATCGCCGGCGCATACCACTCGATGTCGAGATCCTTGTTCGCCTGGATGACCGGGTTGAGCGGCACGATCCACTTCGGCGACGCCAGCGCGCCCAGCCATTGGCTGTCGGAGATGATGATGTTGTATTCCTGCGAGCGCGTCGCCAGCGACGTCGCCGCCTTCTGGAACAGTTGCCCGAACGGCGCGTCGGCGAAGCGGAACTTCACGTCGTAGCCGTAATGCTGCTTGGCGTAGTCGGCGAAGATCGGCGACATGTCGACGCCGAGCTTGCTCGGCAGCCACCCGGCGATGCCGAGCACCGACATCTCGATCGTCTTGCCTTTCAGCGGATGGGCGGCCTGGGCGCGGACGAGATTGGGACGCAGCAGCAGCGAGCCTGCCCCACCCGCCAACGCAAGGCGGCGCGACAAGCGCGTCTGGGCGATCTTGTGCATGGTCTTTCCCCCCGGTTAGACGCTCAGCATTCTCGATCGATGCTTTACCGAGACGCTATGAGGCGTCCCCGGCAGTGTCAATCAATGCCCGCATCCAGACCACCACGCCCTCGGCGCCCGGGTCGGTCACGCCCATCGCCCGCTCGCCGAGGTAGCTCGCCCGGCCCAGACGCGGTGTCATGGCCGCCGTTGCCGCAACCCCCCGTTCGGCTGCGGCCACCGCCTCGCGCCAGGCCGCGGCCGGCGTCTGACCCGCCGCGAGCGCCGCCGCGAACGCGTCCGCCCCGGGGCGCAGCGCGTCGAGCATGGTGCAGTCGCCGGGCTTGGCTCCGCCCAGTTCGCCGACCGCGTCGGCTCCCGCCGACAGCGCCCGCGCCCAAGCGGCGGCGTCGGGCGCGCCGCCGCTCAGCGCGCGCGCGGCTCGCAGCAGCAGCGCCGCGTAAAGCGGGCCGGACGTGCCGCCGACGTCGCGCCGCACCGCGCCGGCGATGCGCGCCAGCACCGCCGGCGCCGGGCCGCCGCCCGAGAGCGCCCCCTCCGCCGCGTCGGCGCCGCGGGCGAGCGCCGCGCCCAGGTCGCCGTCGCCGACGCTGGCGTCCATCGCCGTCAACGCGGGCTCGGCGGCCCGCAACGCCGCGCAAGCCGCCCGCACGGCTCCCAGCATTGGCGCCGGCGTTGCCTCGCCCGGCGCCGCGGCCGGTGCCGTGGCCGTGCCGGCGACCCGCTGCACCGCGTCCGGGATGCGGCCGGGGCCGGGCCAGGCGGGGGCACGGGTCGGGGCGTCCAGCAACCGCAGCCGCGCATCGTCCAACGCCATCACCGACAGCGAGCAGCCGGCCATCTCCAGCGCCGACAACAACGTGCCCGACCAAGCCCGCGCCACGACCAATCCCCGGTCGCGCAAGACCTGCACCGCCCGGCGCGCCACCACGGCCAACTCCATCGCCGGCGTGCCGCCCAGCCCGTTGACCAGCAGCGCCACGCGGCTCCCCGGCGCGAACGCCTTGTCGGCCAGGATTTCTTCAAGGATCGTCTCGACCACCGCATCCGCCGTCGCCAGCGGCACCCGGCGCACGCCGCGCTCGCCGTGGATGCCGAGGCCGAGTTCCATCTCGCCATCCGGCAGCTCGAAGCCCGGCGCCCCGGCCGCCGGCACGGTGCAGGCGCTCAAGCCCACGCCCATGGTGCCCACGGCGTCGGCCGCCGCCTGCGCCGCCGCACGCACGCCCGAAAGGTCGAGCCCGGCCGCCGACGCGGCCCCCGCCACCTTGTGCACCAGCACGGTTCCTGCCAGGCCGCGCCGCCCGGTCGCCGCCACGCTCGCGCGCAGCGACACGTCGTCGGCCACCACCACGACCTCGACCGGGATGCCTTCGGCGCGGGCGAGCTCGGCCGCGAGCCCGAAGTTCAGCCGGTCGCCGGTATAGCTCTTGACGATCAGCAGCGCGCCCGCCGGGCCTGAAGCGGCGCGGATCGCCGCCAGCACCGCATCCACCGGCGGCGAAGCGAACACGTCGCCGGCCACCGCCGCGTGCAGCATGCCGTCGCCGACATACCCTGCATGCGCCGGCTCGTGCCCGCTGCCGCCGCCCGAGATCAATGCCACCTCGCGACGCTCCGGCGGCGGCAGGTCCGCGCGCAGCACCACCGTCCACCCGTCCAGCAACGCCTGGCCCGGCTGCAGCGCGACCGCGCCCTCCAGCATCTCGCGCACCACGGCGCGCGGTTCGTTCACCAGCTTGCGCATGCGGTCCTCCCTGGGCCGAACCATGCCCCAAGCCGCGGCCGCTGTGGAAGCGGCATGGCGCCGCGCGCTCTTGCCATCCAACCGGCGCGGTGGTCAGAAGGGCCGCATCAACCTGGATCGATGTTCATGAGCGAGACAACCTCCCTTGGCCTCCCCGAGGCCGCACGCCGCCTCGGCGTTCCCGTCCGGGTCCTCCGGCGCGCGATCCGCACCGGCTCGATCCCGGAGCCGCAGCACCTGACGGCCACCAGCCACCTGTCGGCCGAGTGGCTCGACAGCGCGCAGGCGGCGGTGAAGGCAGCGCCGGGAGCGCTGAACCGCACCTTCGTGCAGAAGGTCCCTCCCTTCGCCCGCTACGAGGGCACGTCGGCTTGGCGCAAGTATCCGAACCGGGTGCGCGAGTACAACCGCTTCCGCGCCGCGACCGACCCGATCCCGGCCACCCCCGGCCGCTGAGCACCCGGACCGGGCGTCTGCCCTCGCCGTCGCCGTGCAAGGCGGGTCCGAACCGACACAGGAGCGAGCGATGGAACCGATGAAGCCGATGGAACCCATGCCGCCCATGGAGTTCGGCCCCAAATGGTGGCCCGACGCCCTCGGCGAGCCGAGCACCAGCGGCGGCCAGAACGACCTGGACTACGCGTTCTTCCCCGCTACGCATCGTTTGGCCATCCGGCGCGACGGCGAGGTCACCGTCTACGACAGCGCCGACCACGAGATCAGCGACGTGTCGCAGCGGCATGGCGACGCGAACACGCTGGTGTTCGTCAGCCAGCACGGCACCGTGGACCTCGGCCAACTGAAGGTGGCGCCTTAACCCGGCACGGGCCGCCGCGCCCGGGCTAGGGCTGGCGCGACTCGCATGCGGCTGGGTCCCGTCGTCAAGGACGTGCTGCTGGTCGGCGCCGGGCACGCGCACGTGGCGGTGCTGAAGGCGTTCGGCATGCGCCCGATCGAAGGCGTGCGCCTGACGCTGCTGACCCGCGAGGTGGAAACGCCTTACTCCGGCATGCTGCCCGGCGTCGTCGCCGGCCATTATGCCCCGGACGAGGCGCTGATCGACGCCGGCCGCCTGGTGCGCTTTGCCGGCGGCCGCATCTACCAAGATGAAGCGGTCGGCATCGACCTCGCCGCGCGGCAGGTGCTTTGCCGCAGCCGTCCGCCGGTTCCCTTTGACGTGCTGTCGCTCGACGTGGGCTCGCGGCCGAACACCGTCGACGTGCCCGGTGCGGCCGAGCACGCCATTCCGGTCAAGCCGATCGACGGCTTCCTGCGCCGCTTCGACGACATGCTGCAGCGGGTGCGGGCCGGACGGTCGCGCCGCGTGGTCGCCGTCGGCGGCGGCGCAGGCGGGGTCGAGCTGCTGCTTTCGGTCGAGGCGCGGCTGCAACGGGAAGCCCCGCCCGGCGCCGCGCTCGACGTCACGCTGGTGACCGGCGCGCCGGATGTGCTGATGACGTTTCCCCCGGCGTTCCGCGCCCGCTTCCGCGCGATCCTTGCGGAACGCGGCATCAGCGTGCGCACCGGCCGGCGCGTCGCCCGGGTCGAGCCCGACGCCGTCGTGCTGGCCGGCAGCGGGGAGCGGCTGCCGGCCGACGAGGTGCTGTGGACGACCGAGGCCGCGCCGGCGGCCTGGCTGGCCGAGACCGGCCTGCCGCTCGAGGCCGGGTTCCTCCGCGTGGATGCGATGCTGCAAGCCGCTCCGGCGGTTTTTGCCGCGGGCGACATGATCGCATTCCAGCCGGGTGCCATCCCCCGCTCGGGCGTCTACGCGGTGCGTGCGGGGCCGGTGCTTGCGCACAACATCCGCGCGAGCCTGACCGGCCGGCGGCTGCGCCGCTACCGGCCGCAAGCGGCGGCCCTCGCGATCGTTTCCGACGGCCGGCGCCGTGCCGTGCTGACCCGCAGCGGCGTCACCTTGGAGGGCGCCTGGGCCTGGCGGCTGAAGGACTGGATCGACCGGCGCTGGATGGCGACCTACAACGACCTGCCCGCCATGCCCGGGCCACCGGCCGCGCCAACCTCACCGCTGGCCGACAAGGCGGCGCTGCACGAGCTGGCCGCCGTCGCCATGCGCTGCGGCGGCTGCGGCGCCAAGGTCGGCGCCACCGTGCTCGGCCGCGCCTTGGGCCGGCTCACCCCGGCGCCGCGCGACGAGGTGCTGGTCGGCCTCGCCGCGCCCGACGACGCCGCGGTGGTCGATACCGGCGGGCCCCTGCTGTCGGTGCACACGGTGGACTACTTCCGCGCCATCGTCGACGACCCCTACCGGTTCGGCGCCATCGCCGCCAACCACGCGCTGGGCGACTTGTATGCCATGGGCGCGCAGCCGCTGACCGCGCTGGCCATCGCCACGGTCCCGTATGGCCTCGAGGCCAAGGTGGAGGCGGACCTGTCGGACATGATGCAGGGTGCGAACGCGGTGCTGGCGGCCGCGAACTGCGCCCTGGTCGGTGGCCATACCAGCGAAGGCGCCGAGTTGTCGCTCGGCTTCGCCGTCAACGGACAGGTGCCCCGCACCGGCTTTCTCTGCAAGGACGGCATGCAGCCCGGCGACGCGCTGATCCTTACGAAGCCGATCGGCACCGGCATCGTGCTCGCCGGCGACATGCGCGGCTTGGCGCGCGCCCGCTGGGTGGTCGCGGCGATCGCCCACATGACCCAGAGCGCCGCCGCCGCCGCCACCATCCTTCGCCGCCACGGCGTGCACGCCGCCACCGACGTGACCGGCTTCGGCCTGCTCGGCCACTTGCTGGAGATGACGAAGGCGAGCGGGGTGGCGGCGGAGCTCGACACCGCCGCGATCCCGCTGCTGGCCGGCGCCCGCGAGATGATGGCGGCCGGGGTGTTCTCGTCGCTGCAGCCGGCCAACCTGCGGCTGCGCCGGGCGATCCGCGATTTGGATGCGGCGCAGCGCTTGCCGGCCTATCCGCTGCTGTTTGATCCGCAAACCGCGGGTGGCCTGCTGGCGGCAGTGCCCGCCAGGTCGGCCCCGACCTGCATGGCGGCGCTCCGCGAAGCCGGCTACGCACAGGCTGCGGTGATCGGCCGCGTGCTTCCGCCGTCGGGCGCCGACGAGCCGATCCGGTTGCGCGACGAGTTTGCTTGCAAGCCGGCCGACCGTTTCGTACTGTGATCCTGTCGAAGCCTTGGCCAGCGGAGGTGCGTGTGTCCAGCTACAACCGGCGCCATCCCCGTGGCCCTGTTTCCGCCCTGCGATAAGGCGTCGCAGGGCAGAGCCGCTCGAAGCCAACCGCTCCGTCCCGGACTGCCCTAGTTGCATCCCGCCGGCCGCCCTGCGCGCCGGCGCTCCATCGGGAACGGTTATGGCACTCATCAGCTTACGCGACGTCGGCGTCGTTTCGCCGCGGCCGCTGTTCCAGGATCTCAGCCTCACCTTCGGGCCCGGTGACCGGGTGGGCCTGATCGCCGGCAATGGCGGCGGCAAATCGACGCTGCTGCGCTGCGTTGCCGGCTTGGCCGAGCCGGACCAGGGCAGCGTGGTCCTGTCCCGCGGCCTGCGGGTCGGCTTTGTCGAGCAGGACGTGCCGCGCACCGTCCTGCCGTTGCCGCTGCACGAGGCGATCCGGCGCGCCTTGCCCCCGGCCGATCGCGAGAGTGACTCCTGGCGGGTCGGCGCGGTGCTCGACGAGTTCGAGACGCCGGACGGGCTACGCGACCGCCCGGTCGAGGCGCTGAGCGGCGGCTGGCAACGCTTGGCACTGCTGGCCCGGGCTTGGGTTGCCCAGCCCGACGCGTTGCTGCTGGACGAGCCGACCAACCATCTCGACGACGAGAAGATCGCCCTCTTGGAGGCCTGGATCAACGGGACCGCGTCGCGCACGCCCATGCTGGTCGCCAGCCATGACCGCCGCTTCCTCGACCATTGCACGACCCGCACCCTGTTCCTGCGCCCCGGGCTGAGCCGCATCTACGCCCATCCCTACTCGCGGGCGCGCGCGCTGCTGGCCGACGACGACGCCGCGCAGGACCGCAAGCACGCCAAGGACGCCAAGGAGGTAGACCGCTTGCGACGCAACGCCGGCGAACTGCGCAACGTCGGCGTCAACAGCGGCAGCGACTTGCTGCAGAAGAAATCGATGCACCTGCGTGACCGGGCCGAGCGGTTGGAGCAGACGCTGCGTCCGGCGCATGTCGAGCGGTCCGGCGCCATCCACCTGGCGAGCCGCCCCATCCACGCCAAGATCCTGGCCGCGTTCCGCGACGTGACGGTCCAGGCCCCGGATGGCCGTCCGCTGTTCCGCATCGACAAGCTCGACATCCGGCAAGGTGACCGGGTGGTGCTGCTGGGCCGCAACGGTGCCGGCAAGTCGAGCTGCCTCGCGATGCTGTGCCGTGCTCTGACGCACCCGGTTCCGGGTCTTCAGCTCAGCCCGAGCGTCGCGCCGGGCGTCACCGACCAGAACATGGCACACCTCCCCGACGCCCATACGCCGCGCCGCTTCATCGCCGCCCGAGCCGGCGTCGGCGACGCGCAGGCGACGCGGCTGCTGGCCGGCGCCGGAATCGGCGTCGACGCGCAAGTGCGGCCGATCGGCTTGCTGTCGCCGGGTCAGAAAGCGCGCCTGGGCCTGCTCGCGCTGCGCCTGGACGAGCCCAACTTCTTTCTCTTGGACGAGCCGACCAACCACGTCGACATTCCAGGACAGGAACAGTTGGAACGCGAGTTGCTGGCTCAAGACGCGACTTGCGTCCTGGTATCGCACGACCGCAGCTTCGTCGCCGCGGTCGGGACGCGGTTCCTGCTCATCGAGGGCAACCGCATGCAGGAGATGCCAGCCGGCGCGACGGACCAGGCACAACGATAGCGGGACGAGACGGACACCAACGGGAGGCGGCCTCACGACAACGTGCGCGAGACCGCTCCCTTGCCGCTTTGTGAGTGAGCGGAACGACATGCGCGAAGCAGTTCGAGTCGGGTGTTGAGAGCCTGTCGCGCCAGTGGGTTTTGCCGCCTCAACCGATCGGCGCGAGCGACCTTACCTGTGCATGCATACAGCCATGACCCGGCGTCGCGGGAGGATTTCGCCATGATCGCTCAGCGGCCTGTTTGGCGCGGAAACCTGCGCCTCGCCCTCGTGTCCTGCCCGGTCGCGCTTTACAACGCGCGCCACGATCGGGAAACGATCCGGTTCAACATGATCAACCCGAAGACGGGGAACCGGATCAAGATGGTGTCGCAAGACGCCGAGACCGGCGAGGACGTCGCACGGCGGGACACGGTGAAAGGGTATGAGGTCGAGAAGGGCCGTTACTTGATCGTCACCCCGGAGGACCTCGACAGCGTCAAGGTCGAGAGTTCGTCGACCATGACGGTCGAGAAGTTCGTCGACGCCGGCTCCATCGACCCGATCTACTACGACGCGAGCTACTATCTCGCGCCCGACGGGAAGGGCGCCGAGGACGTGTATGCGGTGCTGCGCGAGGCCGTGCAGAAGGCCGGCAAGGTGGCGCTGACCCGGATCGTCATCGCGCAGCGGGAACGGACCGTCGCCCTGCGCCCAATGGATGGCGGCTTGGTCGCGCACACGCTGAACGAGCAGCGCGACCTGAACTCGGCGCAACCGCTGTTCGAGACGATCAAGACCGTGTCGATCGATCCCGAGATGGTGCAGTTGGCCGAGATGCTGATAGCCCGGCAAAGCGCGCAGTACGATCCGTCCGACCTCGAGGACCGCTACGAGAGCCGGATGCGGGCCATGATCGATGCGAAGATGAAGGGTGAGGGCATCGTCACCGAAGGCACGCCCGCGGCGGCGGACAGCAACGTGGTGGACTTGATGGCGGCACTCCGCGCCAGCCTCAAGGGTGCGTCGCCGGCAAGTTCGCGGCCGGCCGCCGAGGCGGAGGCGACCGGGTCGGCCGCCCATCCGCCGGCCCGGGCGGCCAAGCGCTCCAAGGCGCCTTCGGCGCCGGACGAGACGCGGCGGCAGCCCGGGTTGAAGCTGCCGATCGCCGGTGGCAAGAAGGCGGCCCGGTCAGCCGACGCCGCTCCCGCCGCCGAAGCCGCTGCGCCGGCCAACCGGACGCGCCGCCGGGCCTGATTGCTGCCAAGGAGAACGACGCCAATGACCGATGCCACGCCAGGAAGCGCCAAAGACGAGGTCGAACAGCTCAGAAGCCGGGTCGATGAGTTGTCGAACCCGGTGCGTCCGGCGGTCGCCAACGCGGCCGACCAAGCCCGGCAATACGCGCAGCAAACGCAGGCCGTGGTGGCCGACCGGACCGACGAAGCGGCGGTCGCGATCCGCCGCAACCCGCTCGCGGCCGTGTTGATCGCCTGCGGGGCCGGCTACATGTTCGGTCGCATCGTACGGTAGCGGCGAGCCCGCGGGGCGCGGCCCGGCCGAGCGCCCTGGCCGAAACGATCACCATCTTCCGCCCGAACGGCTGACGCCGTGCCCGGCGAGGCGTCGGCCGCCGTGGCCGCGGGCGACGCGGCGCGCTGGCGTGTCCTATTGCTGGTGTGCGTCGGCGTCGTGCTGTCGATGACGACGTGGTTTTCCGCCACCGCGATCACGCCGGACTTGGTGCGCCGGTGGGCACTCTCCCCGGCGCAGGCGTCGTGGCTGACCAACACGGTGCAGATCGGCTTCGTGGCCGGGGCGTTGCTGTCGAGCCTGGTCAACCTTCCCGACTTGGTGCCGCTGCGCAGGCTCATGGCGGCCAGCGCCCTCGTGGCCAGCGCGGCCAACCTCGCCCTTCTCGTCGCGCCGTCCGTTGCCGTCCTGCTGCTGGCGCGCGTCGTCACCGGGCTTGCGCTCGCCGGCGTCTACCCGCCGGCGCTCAAGCTGGTGTCCACCTGGTTTCAGCGAGGCCGAGGCACAGCCCTGGGCGCGGTGATTGCGGCTCTGACGCTGGGCTCGTCGCTTCCGCATCTGATGCGCGCGGCCACGGATCAGGTCGCCTGGCAGTCCGTGGTGCTGACCGCGTCGGCGGCGACGGCGGTGGGCGCCGTGGTCCTGGGGCGGTATGCGGCCGACGGCCCGTTCGCGTTCAGCCGCGCCACCTTCGATCCGCGGCAGATCGCCGCCGTCTTGCGCAACCGGCCGCTGGTGCTCGCGAACCTCGGCTATTTCGGCCACATGTGGGAGCTCTATGCGATGTGGGGCTGGTTCTTGGCCTTCACGACCGCCGCACTTCCCGGGCTCGGGCTGGATGGCGGGCGCACGGCGTCGCTGCTGACCTTTGCCGTGATCGCCGTCGGCGTGGTGGGCGCGTTGGCCGGCGGCGTGCTCGCCGACCGGGTCGGCCGGACGGCGGTCGCTGCCGCCATGATGGGGGTGTCCGGCGCCTGCGCCATCACCGCAGGCTTCGTGTTCGACGGGCCGCCTTGGCTGTTCGTGATCGTCGCGCTGCTGTGGGGTGTCAGCGTCATCGGCGACTCCGCACAGTTCTCGGCGATGGCGACCGAGTTGAGCGATCCGCGCTACGTCGGCACCGCATTGGCGCTGCAACTCGGCCTCGGCTTCGCGCTGACGGTCGTGTCCATCCGGCTCACGCCGGTCCTGGCGGACCTTGTCGGGTGGCGCTGGGGGTTTCTGTTCCTCGCTCCCGGCCCGATCGCGGGCGTTGCCGCCATGCTGGCACTGCGGCGGCGGCCGGAAGCCAAGGCGATCGCGCACGGCTTGCGGTGACTGGGACGGGGGACCCCGCCAGCCCGTTCATCCCGTGATGGTTTTTGCCACCGCTTCGCGGTCGCCGCGGGGCAGAATCTTCATCATCAGGATGAAGGCGGACAGCACCAAGCAGATCCCGTTGGTGAGGATGAGCGGCCATTTGTCCAGCATGATGCCGTAGCCCAACCACAGGGCGAACCCGGCCACCGTAATCAGGTAAGTGATGACGGAGATGCCGGCCGTTTCGCGGGTTTTGATGATCTTCCATGCTTGGGGCACGAAGCTGGACGTCGACGCCGCCGCGGCGGCGAAGCCGATCACCGTGGCAATGTCTGTCATGGTTGGGCACTCGTTTCGGCCTGGTCCTGCATCATCGTCCCTTTCTTGTGCGCGGGACGTGGGCGGGCAATGCGGGTTGGACAGGCCGCGCGGCGATCACGGTTTGCGGGACGCGGAGATGTCCCGGCGTTACTTGCGGGAACGGATCGCGCGCTGCGCCTTGCGGACGTGCGTGACAACCCGCGCCAGCAAGCGGCGATCGGGCCAGGGCGAGCGCAGCAGCTCGTTCACGAGCGCTTGGCTGCCCTTGGGCCGGTTGTGGATGCATCCGACGAACCGGGGGTCGTCCGGATGGAAATCGTCCGGTAGCGGGAAGTGCGCCACCAGGTCCGTGCCCGGCGCCTCGTTGCGGCGCATGAGGCGGCGCCCGGAGATGACTTCGATGGCGGCCGCGATCAGGTCGCCGGCCTTGCCGACGCGGACATTGACCAGCGGCGTCACGCGCGGGTTGAGCTCGATCAGGAGGGCACGCCCGGTCTCTTGCTCGATCATGAAGTCGAGGCCGTAGAACCCGGTCAACCCGAGCGCGTCCGCGAGCTTGTGCGCGGCCGCCATCATGTCGGGGCGGTCGACCAGCTTGATGATCACCGCCGGGCCGGTCTCATGCGCGCGGGCCAAGACGTCGGCGGACGTGGCGGCCACCACCTTGCCGCCGGAGCAGAACATCGCCAGCGTCGCCGGCCATCCGTCGACGAAGCCTTGGACGCTGAGTTCCGGCCGCTCCCGACGCATGCTGGCCGCGAGCCAGTATGGATCCCGGTAGATCAGCAGCCGAAGCAAGGCCGGCGCGAGCTGCTGGCGGCGGCGGAGCCCGTGGGCGGCGTTCACCGCCCGCTCGCGGCTGGTGACGATCCGCACGCCATGGCCGGACCACGCGCCGTCGGTCTTGACCACCCACGGTCCACGATCACGCTGCAGCACGCGGCTCATGTCGTCGACCGATGCGACGGCGGTATTGGCCGGAACAGCGATGCCAAGGCGTTGCGCGAGCGCAAGCAAGCGGACGCGGGAGAGAACGGTATCGTAGTGCTCGGGCGAGCCGATCGAGCGCTCGATCAGCGCCCGTTCGCTGCTGGTCCCGGATTTATGCAGGCGGTGCAAATAAGCCACAGCGCGGTCGTCGGCCGGCACGATCAGGTTGGGTTTGCTGTGCCGGATCACCTCGGCGATGCGCCGGATCGGCAGATAGGGTCGCTGCCGGTACAAAGTGACACCGTCTACGGCCTGGACGGCGTGGCCCTGCGGGCTTAGGGCTGAGACCCGGCAGCCGGCGTGGACGAGCAGGTGTGCGAAGTGCGCCGTAGCGGCCCACCAACAGGTCGTGACGAGCAGAACGTGTTCATCCGTTCCCACACTGGAACCAGACCGTTGGACGTTCGTTTCGAACACAGCAGTGTGATCAAGGTTGGGCGTCACATTCAAATTCGCTGCCCCAAACTACTTTAATGAGAGGATCTACAAACAGGACTTGAAAACAATGTCGAAATCAATAGGCTGTGACTCGGGGGTGAAGGCAGCATGGACGATGTGAGCGTAATCGGCGCGGGGCCGTATGGATTGTCGCTGGGCGCACATCTTGCAACGCTTGGCAAACGCATCCGCGTGTTCGGTGCGCCGATGGAGACGTGGCGCTCCAACATGCCCAAAGGCATGCATTTGAAGTCAGAGGGATTTGCATCGAGCCTGTATGATCCCGCAGGTGCTTATCCGTTGTCGCGTTACTGTGCCGAGCACGACATACCATATGCCGACGTCGGATTGCCGACGGCTTTGCAGACGTTTTCCGATTACGGGCAGGAGTTCGGCCGTCGTTACGTGCCGATGCTCGAGGACCGGTCGGTGGTCGCGCTGCGCCGGACCAAGCGCGGATTCGAACTCGATTTGGCGGATGGCAAGACGATCGCCACGCGGGCCGTGGTCTCGGCGATCGGCATTCGGGATTACGCGTTCATTCCTCCCGTCCTGCAGAGCTTGCCGTCGAGCGTGCTGTCGCATTCCTCGGCGCATCATGACCTGTCGGTCTTTGCCGGGCGCCGGGTGAGCGTGGTCGGGGGCGGCGCGTCGGCGGCGGACTGCGCGGCGCTGCTGTCGCTGGCCGGGGCGGACACCTACCTCGTGACGCGCCGCTCGGCCTTGGCGTTCCATGCGCCGCCGGCACGCCGCAGCTTGTGGGACCGGGTGCGCTACCCGTTCACCACGATTGGCTCGGGCTGGAAGTCGGTGCTGTGGACCACCGCACCTCTCGTGTTCCACGCATTGCCCGAGGCGACGCGGCTGGACATCACGCGCCGGTTCCTCGGTCCGGCGCCGGGTTGGTTCGTCCGGTCGCAGATCGAGAACCACGTGAAGGTGCAGAAGTCGGTCAACATCATCAGCGCGAACGGAAGCGACAGCGGGGCGACGCTGCATTTCGACCGGGCGGTGAGCGACGGGAAGCGGGAGGTGACGTCGCTGGACGTCGACCACGTGCTGTCCGCGACCGGCTATAAGGTCAACATGAACAAGCTCGGCTTCCTCGACCCGGCGATCCGGGCCGACCTGCGGCTGGAGGACGGCGCGCCGGTGTTGTCGAGCACGTTCGAGTCGACTGTGCCGGGCCTCTTCTTCACCGGACCGACGGCGGCATTTTCGTTCGGTCCCCTGCTCCGCTTCGCCTGCGGCGCCGGGTTTGCGGCGCAGCGGCTCACGCGGCGTTTCGCCTAGCATCCCGCCCCCGGCGTCCGCTTGCGGATGTCGGGGGCAGCCCGCCGGCCCAGGCGGCGACCGAGACGGATGCCGGAGCGGTCGATCAAGCGTTCGAAGGCAATCGCCAAAAGCAGGGTCATCAGTCCGCCGAGGAGCAGGCTGCTCGTCACCGCCGGGCCGTAGCCGAGGCGGGGTAGGAGGATCACGAACACTCCGCTGACGACCGTGAACAGCATCGGGAAATGCACGAGGTAGAGGCTGAAGGAGATGCGGCCGAGCCAGCGCAAAGCGGGGCGGCTCAGCCACTCTTGGGCCCGCGGGAGCATTGCGAAGCCGTTGAACAGCAGCGCCGCGGCCAGGGTGAACTGCAGCGAGATCGCGGTGGCCGGCGGGCCGAGCGGCGCCCGCGGCAGCAGCGCCAGCAGGGTGGCGGCGAACGGGGCGGCTTGGTTCGAGCATAGCGCCACTCCGCCCGCCAGCAGCAGCAGGCCGAGCAGCGGACGCGGCCGGCGCATGGCCGGCGAGCGGGCCGCGACGTAGCCCAGCAGGAACATCAGCAAGGGCGAGGCGGCGAAGGCGACCGCCAGGAGCGCGCAGCCGGCGCGGTGCATCGCCGGGGGCAGCCGCCGTTGCAGTTGGACCAGGAGCAGGATCAGCAGCGAGCCGACGAACTCCACGTGGAGCGTCCAGAGCAGGGCGTTGTAGGAGTGGTAGAGCGGTTGCAGGCCAAGGCCGGCGACGGCCCAGGCGGGCAGCAGGCTGGTTTCGCGGTAGCCGGCGAACATGCCCTCGAGGGCGACCTGGTGGAGGATGGCGGCGGCGGTGGGCGGCGGTGGGCGGCGGCGGCTCGATGGCGCCGAGCCAGACGGCCGAGCCGGTCAGGCCGGCGGCGGCGGCGTGCGTGTGCGGGAGCCAGGCGTGCAGCGCTGCCGCCAGCGCGATCGATGCGGCCATGGGCCATCCGAGCCGGACGACCCGACCCAGCGTCCAGCGATGCGCCGGGGCGAGGTGCCGATCGAGCGAGAGGGTCAGGGCGGTGCCGCTCATGACAAAGAAGATGAACACGGCGACGAAGCCGTTGAGCGGCAGGAACAGCGGGGTGGCGCCGACCCAGGCCTCCCAGCCGTAGTGCTGCGGCGCGGCGTCGGGCATGACGAGGCCGGGCAGGAAGGCGGTCGCGTCGTGCAGCAGCAGGACCTGAAGGGCGGCAAGGCCGCGCAGTCCGTCCATCCAGGTGGCGCGTTCGGCCTGCTCGGCCGGCGCTGCAAGGGCTGGGCGTGGCGGGTCGAGCAGGGTGCTGGCGGGCAGGGTGCGGTCCGCTAGCTCGAGGGCGGGCGGGATGCCGGGCCGGGGCGGGACAGGAGCGCGCGGAGCTGCGGCTTGTCCAGCATCGTGTCGGCGGCGGTGTTGAGCAATTGCTGGGTGAAGGGGACGAGGTCGGTGATGCCGCTGAAGACCTCGAAGCCGGCGGTGTCGTTCTTGTAGGTGTCCTGATAGACGGTGCGGCCGGCCGGGTCGACGACGGTCAGGTCGAGATCCAGCACGGCCCGGCGGGCGAAGTAGGTGTTGCCGTAGAAGGTCCGCAGGGTGATCTGCATCCGCAGCGGGGCGGTGGGGGACAGCATGCCGCGAGCTTGCAGGGCGGCGGTGAACACCTCGGACACCTCGGCGGCCACGGGCCGGGTGGTGTCGTAAACCTGGGACGGGTTGCCGTAGAGGCCGCGGACGGTGGCGAGGCGGTTCGGCTTCTCGTCGCGGACGTCGCGGGTGGTGACGCCGGCGATCGTGGCGGGCGGGCCGCGGACGACCGGCACGGTGGGGGCGTAGGCGATGTCGCCGGTGGACTGGCAGGCGGCGAGCGCGACGCAGGCCAGGAGCACAAGACCGAATTGCTGCACGCGCCACCCTCCCCCGTGTTGCGCACAGCAATGCACTGGCGGGCGGGGCCTGCCAAGCGTGCGGGCGCGCCGGCGTGCGGCGGCGGGGCGGGTGCGGGATGGGGCGGATTGGTGCGGCTGGTGGGCCGGTGCGGGTGGGGTCTTCGGAGCGAGGGCGTGACCCTCGGAGCTCAGGACGGTTTGGCTTTGGGCCTGCCGCCCTGGATGAGGTGGAGGCCGGCGGCGTGGGCGCCCGGGGGTTGGGCGGCGCGGGCGCGGAGGGCGGCGATGTCCTTGGGGGTGCGGCGCTTCCAACTGTAGGCGCGGCCTTGGGCGGCGACGCCGAGGTCGCGGCAGATCTCCTCGATCACGTCGTCGATCGAGCGGCCGTCGAGGTCGTGTTCGAACTCGGGGTCGTCGAGGCGTTCGGCGAACTCGGCGTGGAGGGATTGGGCGTCGGTGTCGTTGCGGCGGCGGTGGATGGCGTCCTCGACGCCGCGGATGACGCGGGCGCGGGCGGCGGTGCGAGCGGCCGGTTTCTCCGCGTGGGCCGGGTGCTCGGCGATGTGGCGGGCGAGTGCGATCGTGCGGCGGACGGTGCGGGCGATGCGGTCGAAGGCGACGGTCGGGTCGCTGTCGGGGCGGTTGTCCGCGGTGGGCGTCGCGGCCATCGCCGCCTCATGGACCCGTCGCGCGAGATCGGCGCCGCGGTCGATGAGGTCGTGCAGGACGCGGAGGTAGTAGGCGGCGTCGGCTTCGGCGGTTGTAGACATGGAGGCGTTAGGAACATTTTCAGGGGGTGGGGGTCAAGGGATTTGCTGATGGTTTGTGCGGCCTGAGCTTCGTTCAGGTTGGACGGGTTGCAGCACCTGGCATGACGAGGCTTGCGATGGCGGGTTGCACCCGCCCTACACAGGCGCGGTTGAAGTCGGCAGCATGGCGTCATGCCGGATTATCGCCGCAACCGGGTGCCAGGAGGCACTTATTTCTTCACGGTCAACTTGCTCGACCGGAACAGCCGGTTGTTGGTCGAGAAGGTGGACGTGTTGCGCGAGGCGGTTCGCACCGTTCGTGGTGGCCCGCCGTTTTACATCGATGCTTGGGTGGTGTTGCCGGAGCATTTGCACTGCATCTGGACGTTGCCGCCGGGTGACGACGACTATTCCGGCCGCTGGCAGGCGATCAAGGCGCGGTTTGCGGCGGCGATGCCGGCCGGCGAACGGCGGTCGGCCGTTCGGGTGCGCCGTGGCGAGCGCGGGATTTGGCAGCGGCGGTTTTGGGAGCACACGATTCGCGATGACCGCGATTATGCCGCGCATATGGATTACGTCCATTTCAATCCGGTGAAGCACGGGTTGGTCAGGCGGGCGGCGGATTGGCCGTATTCCTCGTTCGGGCGGTGCGTGGAACGGGGGTTGTATCCCGGCGATTGGGGGTTGGAGGGTGGCGGTGTCGTTGAGGTGGGGGAGCGGCTGTGATGAGGCGGTGGCTTGCGTTGGCGGGTTTCACCCGCCCTACGGGCTGGCGATTGGGGGGCGGAGGGCGTTGATCTTGCCAAGATGGGGGAGCGGCGGTGATGGTGGTGGCTTGCGTTGGCGGGTTTTACCCGCCCTACGTGCTTGCCGTTTAGACCGCTTCGGCGCCCGAGATGATTTCGATCAGTTCGCGGGTGATGTTGGCTTGGCGGGTGCGGTTGTAGTTCAGGGTCAGGCGGTTGATCATTTCGCCGGCGTTGCGGGTGGCGTTGTCCATGGCGGACATGCGGGCGCCTTGTTCGCCGGCGGCGCTCTCGATCAGGGCGCGGAAGAGCTGGATCGACATGTTGCGGGGGAGGAGGGCGGCGAGGATGGTTTCCTCGTCGGGCTCAAACTCGTAGATGGCTTGCGGGCCAGACGCGGTGTCGGCGGGCTTGTCCTCGGCCGCGACCTGCAGCGGGATGATCTGCTGCTCGGTGGGGATCTGGCTGATGACGGAGACGAAACGGTTGTAGATGATGGTGGCGACGTCGAACTCGCCGGCGGCCAGCATTTGGGCGATGCGCTCGCCGACTTCAGTCACGTCGGAGAACTCGACGCGCTTCTTGCCGGCGAAGCTGTATTCGCCGACGAGGCGGGAGGCGAATTCGCGGCGGAGGTAGTCCCGGCCCTTGCGGCCGACGGTGATGACCTTGACGGTCTTGCCTTCGGCTTCGAGGCGCTGGATGGCGGTGCGGGCGGCGCGGCCGACGTTGGTGTTGAAGCCGCCGGCGAGGCCGCGGTCGGCGGTGACGACGACCAGGAGGTGCACCTGGTCGCGGCCGGTGCCGACCAGCATCGGCGGCGCGGTGGGGCTGCCGGCGGCCGACGCGGCCAGGGCGGCGAGCATGCGCTGCATGCGCTCAGCGTAGGGCCGGGCGGCCTCGGCTTGGCTTTGGGCGCGCTTCAACTTGCTCGCGGCCACCATCTTCATGGCGGACGTTATTTTCCGCGTCGACTTGACGCTGTTGATGCGGGCCCGCAGGGCTTTCAGGCTGGCCATGTCTAGGCTGCGGCGAAGTTCTTGGTGAAGCTGTCGAGGAAGGCGACGAGGGTCTTCTCCACGTCGGGCTTCATCTCGCGGCTGTTGCGGATGCCTTCGAGGACGCCGGGTTCGCGGACCTTGAGCTCGGACAGCATACGGCGCTCGTATTCGCCGACCTTGCCGACGGGGATCTTGTCCAGGTAGCCCTTGGTGCCGGTGTAGATGCTGATGACCTGCTCCTCCACCGGCATGGGGCTGAACTGCGGCTGCTTGAGCAGCTCGGTCAGGCGGGCGCCGCGGGCGAGCAGGTTCTGTGTCGACTGGTCGAGGTCGGATGAGAACTGAGCGAAAGCGGCCATCTCGCGATACTGGGCGAGCTCGAGCTTGATGGAGCCGGCGACTTTCTTCATCGCCTTGATCTGAGCCGAGGAGCCGACGCGAGAGACGGAGAGGCCGACGTTCACGGCGGGGCGGATGCCGCGGAAGAACAATTCCGTCTCGAGGAAGATCTGCCCGTCGGTGATGGAGATGACGTTCGTGGGAATATAGGCGGAGACGTCGCCGGCCTGGGTCTCGATGATGGGGAGCGCGGTGAGGCTGCCGTTGCCGAAGGCGTCGGACATCTTGGCGGCGCGCTCGAGCAGGCGGCTGTGCAGGTAGAACACGTCGCCGGGGTAGGCTTCGCGGCCCGGCGGGCGGCGCAGCAGCAGGGACATCTGACGATAGGCGACGGCCTGCTTGGACAGGTCGTCGTAGCAGATCATGGCGTGCATGCCGTTGTCGCGGAAGTATTCGCCCATGGTGCAGCCGGTGTAGGGGGCGAGGAACTGCATGGGCGCCGGGTCGGACGCGGTGGCGGCGACGACGATGGAGTATTCCATCGCGCCGTTCTCCTCGAGGGTGCGGACGAGCTGGGCGACGGTGGAGCGCTTCTGGCCGATGGCGACGTAGATGCAGTAGAGCTTGGCGGCTTCGTCAGTGCCGGCGTGGGCGGGCTTTTGGTTGATGATGGCGTCGATGATGACGGCGGACTTGCCGGTCTGGCGGTCGCCGATGACGAGCTCGCGCTGGCCGCGACCGATCGGGATGAGGGCGTCGATGGCCTTAAGGCCGGTCTGCATCGGCTCATGCACGGACTTGCGCGGGATGATGCCCGGCGCCTTGACCTCGACCCGGCTGCGGGTGACGTCGGTGAGCGGGCCCTTGCCGTCGATGGGCTCGCCGAGACCGTTGACGACGCGGCCGAGCAGGCCCTTGCCGACGGGGACGTCGACGATGTCGCGGGTGCGGGTGACGGTGTCGCCCTCGCGGATGCGGGTGTCGTCGCCGAACACGACGATGCCGACGTTGTCGGTCTCGAGGTTGAGCGCCATGCCCTTGACGCCGGCGGAGGGGAAGTCGACGAGCTCGCCGGCCATCACGTTCTGCAGGCCGAAGACGCGGGCGATGCCGTCGCCGACCGACAGGACCTGGCCGGTCTCGGCGACGTTCTGCTCGGTGTCGAACGCGGCGATCTGCTTCTTGAGGATGTCCGAGATCTCGGCGGGACGGATTTCCATCAGGCGGCACCCTTCATGGCATACTGCAGTCGCTGCAGTCGGGATTTGAGGCTGGTATCGTAGAGACGCGCGCCGATGCGGACGACGAGGCCGCCGAGCAGGCTGGGGTCGACGCTGTCCTGGATGTTGACGCTGCCGTAGCCGGCCTCGATGAGGCGGGCGCGGAGCTGTTCGCGCTGCACGTCGGTGAGCGGATGGGCGGTGGCGACCTCGGCGACGACGACGCCGCGCTTCTGGGCGACGAGGGCGGCGAAGGCGGCGACGATGGCGCGGAGCGCGTTGAGGCGGCGGTTGTTGGCGACGACGCCGACGAAGTCGCGGACGAGCTTGCCGAAGCCTTGCTGCTCGAGAACGGCGGAGGCGGCGGTGCGGGCTTGGGTGACGTCGATCAACGGGCTTTGCAGCAGGCGGCGGAAGTCGGCGCTTTCGTCGATGAGGCGGCCGAGCTGCTCCATTTCGGACACGGTCTGGTCAATCTGGTGGGTGTCGTCGGCTTGCGCGTAGAGCGCGTTGGCGTAGCGGTCGGTCAGTCCGCCGCCAGATGTCGTGGAGCCAGAAGCCACGCGGGTTTCCTCGATCGTTCGACCGGCACAGCTGCCGGCGGAGGGGCGTCTAGCATGGGGTCTGTGACAGGGGAAGGGGTTGGGGCGCGCGTTCGCCGGGCCTTTCAGCCGCGGTGCGGGTCTTCGAAGCGGTCTTGGATCAGGCGGTCGAGGAGGCGGGCGCCCCAGCCGGTGGGGCCGGCGGGGTGGCGGTCCGACGCGGTCTCGTGGGCTTCGACGCCGGCGATGTCGAGGTGGGCCCAAGGGGTGTCGGCGACGAAGCCGCGGAGGAACAGGGCGGCGTGGCAGGCGTCGGGCTGCAGCCGGCCTTCGGCGCATTGGCGCACATCGGCGATGTCGCTGTGGAGCGCGTCGCGGTAGGCCTCGGAGACCGGCATGCGCCAGGCGCGCTCGTCGACCGCGGCGCCGGCCGCGGCGACGTGGGCGGCGAGGACGTCGTCCGATGCGAACAGGCCCGCCATGTGGTGGCCGAGGGCGGTGATGATGCTGCCGGTGAGGGTCGCGAGGTCGATCGCGGCTTGCGGCTTGAACGCGTCGATGGCCCAGGCGAGGGCGTCGGCGAGGATGAGGCGGCCTTCGGCGTCGGTGTCGACGATCTCCACCGTGGTGCCGTTCTGCAGGCGGAGGACGTCGCCGGGGCGGTAGGAGGCGGCACCGAGCATGTTCTCCACCAGAGGGAGGACGGCGACCGCGGAGGCGGGGGAGCGGCGGCGGGCCAAGGCGAGCATGGCGCCGACGCAGGCGGCGGCGCCGGACATGTCGGCGCGCATCTCCCACATCGGGGTGGCGGGCTTGATGCACACGCCGCCGGTGTCGAAGGTGACGCCCTTGCCGACGAACAGGACGGGGGCCGCGGGGTCGGCGAAGGCGGGGGCGCCGGGCCAGCGCAGGACGACGAGGCGCGGCGGGTTGGCGCTGCCGCGGCCGACGGCGAGCAGGCCGCCGAACTGTTCCTCGGCCAGGCGGTCGGGGCCCAGCACCTCGACGCTCAGGCCTTCGGACTCGAGCTCCTGCAGCCGGGCGGCGAAGATTGCGGGGGTCAGGAGGTTGCTCGGTTCGGCGACGAGCTCGCGGGCGAACAGGGCGCCGGCGACGCCGGGGGCGAGCGCGGCCCATGCGGCCTCGGCGGCGTCGGGGTCGTCGGCCATGACGTCGAGGCGGGCGAGGATCGGGCGTTCCGGGTCGGGCCGGGTCAGGTGGCGGTGATAGCGCCAGGCGCGCAGGACTGCGCCGGCGGCAAGGCGGGCGGCGTCGGCGGCGGACCAGGCGCGGGCGTCCAGCGCGATGTGCTCGACGAGCGGCAGGCGGGCGGCGGCGAGGGCGCCGGCGGCTTCGAGGTCGACGCCGGCACGGATCAGCAGCAGGCGGTGCTTTTTGGTCAGCACCTCGGCCACCTGCCCTTCCCGGTCGCCGAAGCCGGCACGCGCCGCCCGGTCGGGCTTGGGCGGCGATGCGCCGGGCGCGACCGGCACGGCGCGCACGGCGGCGTCGCTACGCCGCACGAAGCGGGGGGTCACCGGACGGCTATTTCGGCTCGTAGTGGTCGGCGATCAGGCGGTCGAGCAGGCGGAGGCCGAAGGCGGTGGCGCCCTTGGGGATTGTCGCGGTGTCCTTGGTGCTCCAGGCGGTGCCGGCGATGTCGAGGTGGGCCCAGGGGCCGCGGACGAAACGTTGGATGAACTGGGCGCCGATGATGGCGCCGGCGGGGCGGCCGCCGATGTTCTTCATGTCGGCGATGTCGCTGCGGATCAGCTTGTCGTAAGCGTCGCCGAGCGGCATGCGCCAGACGGGCTCGTTGGCGGCCTGGCCGGCCGCCAGTAGCCTGGTCGCGAGGGTGTCGTCGTTGCTGAACAGGCCGGCGTGCTCGTGGCCCAACGCCACGATGACGGCGCCGGTGAGGGTGGCGAAGTCGACGGTGATCGCCGGGTTGAAGCGACTTTCGGCGTACCAGATCACGTCGGCGAGGACGAGGCGGCCTTCGGCGTCGGTGTTGAGCACCTCGATGGTTTGGCCGGACAGGCTGCGGACGACGTCGCCGGGTCGCTGGGCGCTGCCGCTGGGCATGTTCTCGGTCAGGCCGACGATGCCGACGACGTTGGCGCGGGCTTTCCGGCCGGCGACGGCGGCCATCAGGCCGACCACGGCGCCGGCGCCGGCCATGTCCCACTTCATGTCGCCCATGCCGGCGGCGGGCTTGATGCTGATGCCGCCGGTGTCGAAGGTGACGCCCTTGCCGACGGCGCAGACGGGGGGCTCGCCGGGGGTGCCGCCGTTCCACTGCATGACCACGACGCGCGGCTCGTTGACGCTGCCCTGGGACACTCCGAGCAGGGCGCCGAAGCCTTTTTCCTCCAGCTCGGCCGGGCCGAGGATCTCGACGGTCACGCCGAGCTCGGCGAGCGGGCGGCAGCGCTCGGCCATCTCGGCGGGGTTGAGGACGTTGGGCGGCTCGCTGATGAGGTCGCGGGCGAGCTTGGCGCCGTCGGCGACCGCGCGCACCGCGGGGAAGCCGGCGGTGGCGGCGTCGACGTCGTCGGTCAGCACGGTGAGGCGCTCGAGCTTGGGCTTGGCGTCGTCCGGCTCCTTGGTCCGGTATTTGTCGAAGCGATAGGAGCGCAGCATGGCGCCGAGGGCGGCGGCGGTGGCGTGCTCGGCGGGCATGCCGTCGGCGGCGACCGCGGCCGTGGCGTCGCGGGCCAGGGCGGAGGCGGCGACGCCGCCGGCCTCCTCCATGCCGCGCAGGGTGTGGTCCTCGGGCTTGCCGACGCCGACCAGAACCACGCGCTGTAGCCCGGCGCCCGGCGCCAGCACGACGCAGGTCTGCCCCTTCTTGCCCGCGAACTCGGCCGCGGCGGCGGCCCGGGAGATGGCGCCGTCGCAGGCCGCATCGACCGTGGCCGCGAGCCCGGCCAGAGCCTGGTTCTCGATGCAGAGCAGGGCCAGCGCTCCGCCCTCGGGGGCCTGCGCCGGCGCAAAGGCGATTTCGATCATCCCTAATCCTTCATCACTGCGTCCGAATGTAACAGCGCAGCCCGGCAATGCCAGCGCCGCCGGCGCGCTTGGCTTGGCGCCCGGCTCTCGTTACATCGGAGCGATGGACGACACCGCCTTGCTCAGCCTGGCCGCCGATCTTGCCCGACGCGCGGGAGCGGTGATCCTCGCCGTCCGCGCGCGGGGGTTCGAGACGCTGCGCAAGACCGACGCGAGCCCGGTCACGGAAGCCGACCACGCAGCCGAGGCACTGATCCTGGAGGGGCTGCGGCAGGCGGTGCCGCACATTCCCGTCATCGCCGAGGAGGAGATCGAGGCCGGGCATCGGCACGAGCCGGGGCACGAGTATTGGCTGGTGGATCCGCTGGACGGCACCCGCGAGTTCGCCGCCGGGCGGGACGAGTTCACCGTCAATATCGGCCTGGTGCGCGACGGGCGTCCGGTGCTGGGTGCGGTCGGGGTACCGGCCTATGGCGAGTTGTTCGGGGGCTTGCTCGGTGCGAAGAAGCGGGCGTGGAAGCGGAACGGCGCCGGGGAGCGGCCGATCCGGGCGCGGGTGGCGCCGCCCGAGGGGCTGCATGTGCTGGCAAGCCGGCATTACGCGACCGACAAGCGGCTGGACGCGTTCCTGCACGGGCGGGCGGTGACGCAGGTGACCAACATGGGCTCGGCGCTGAAGATCGTGCGGCTGGCCGAGGGTGCGGGCGACCTGTATCCGCGGTTCGGCCGCACCATGGAGTGGGACACCGCGGCGCCGCAGGCGGTGCTGGAAGCGGCAGGCGGGCGGCTGTTGGCGATGGACGGCACGGAGCTCGGCTACGGCAAGCCCGGCTGGGAGAACCCGCCCTTCGTCTGCACCGGCGTTTGCACCGGCGTTTACACCGGCGACGACAGCGGATCGCCCGACGCCGCATGACCCGGCTGCTGCATCCCGACGCCGTCGGCGTGGCCGAGGCGGCGCGGCTGCTGCTGGCTGGCGAGCTGGTGGCGTTCGGCACCGAGACGGTCTACGGCCTGGGCGCCGACGCGACCCGGTCGGCTGCCGTCGCCGCGATCTTCGACGCCAAGGGGCGGCCGCACTTCAACCCGCTGATCTGCCATTACGCCGAGGCCGGCGAGGCGTTCGGGCATGTCGAGGCGCCGGACGCCGCCCGGGTGCTGGCGCGTGCGTTCTGGCCGGGGCCGCTGACGTTGGTGCTGCCGCGCCGGGTGACGTGCCCGGTGGCGCTGCTGGCGGGCGCCGGGCTCGATACGCTGGCGGTGCGGGTGCCGGCCGGGGCGGCGGCGCAGGCGTTGCTGCGGGCGACCGGGCGGCCGGTGGCGGCGCCGTCGGCCAACCGCTCCGGCCAGGTGTCGCCGACGACGGCGGAGCATGTGCTGGATGGGCTCGGCGGCCGCATCGCGGCGGTGCTCGATAGCGGGCCGTGCGCCGTGGGGGTGGAAAGCACGGTGCTGGACCTGGCTGCCGGCGCGCCGTGCCTGCTGCGGCCGGGCGGCGTGCCGGTGGAGGCGATCGAGGCGCTGCTGGGGCCGGTCGGGCGCGGGTTGACGCCGGCGGCGGCGGAAACGACGCGGACGCTGCGTTCGCCGGGTCTGCTGGTGTCGCACTACGCCCCTGCCCTGCCGGTGCGGCTGGGCGCCGAGCGGGCGGAGGCGGAGGAAGCGGTGCTGGCGTTCGGCCCGCCGCTCGAGGGCGGCGGCGCGGTGTATCAGCTCAGCGCGGCGCGCGACCTGGTGGAGGCGGCGGCGCGGCTGTTCGAGGGGCTGCGCTGGCTGGATCGGGAGGGCGGGCGGCTCGGGCTGCGCGGGATTGCGGCGATGCCGGTGCCGGACAGCGGCTTGGGGCTTGCGATCAACGACCGACTGCAACGGGCGGCGGCGCCGCGATGATGCGCTTGCTCACCCCGGAGCGGCGGGCGCTGGCGTTCAGCTTCCTGCGGTTCGGCATCGTCGGCGCAAGCGCGGTGCCGGTCGACATCGCGGTCGTCTACATGCTGCGAGGGCTGTTGGGGTTGTACGGCGCCGGTGCGGCTTCGTATCTGTTCGCGGCAACCTGGACGTTCGCGTTCAATCGGATCTGGACGTTCAGGGGCCGCGGCGAGGGGCCGATCTGGCGGCAGTGGGTGCGGTTCCTGGGCGCCAACTTGACCGGGTTGGTGCTGAACCGCGGGATGTATTTCCTGCTGGTGACGGTGAGCCAGGTCTGCCACGACATCCCGGCAATTGCGGTGGCGGCCGGGGCGGTGGCGGGGATGTTCGCGAATTTCTTTGCGACGCGGCGGTTGGTGTTTCGGTAGGTGGGTTGCGGTTGAGGATGTTTTCGGGGGGGTGGTGGGTTGCGGAGGGCAACCCACCCTACGTTTGGTCAGTCGTTGACGACGCCTTCTGGATGGTTTTCGGCGAAGCGTTGCTGGACGGTCGGCTTGCGTTCCTTGGCCATGACGGTGGAGCGGAAATGCGCCTGCGCCGCGGCCACGCCGCTGCCGAGCTGGATGTCGATGCCGACGTCGCGCATCGCCATCTCCGCGCCGCCCAGCGCGCCGAGCACCATGAGGTCGTTGAGGTCGCCGAGGTGGCCGATCCGGAACAGCTTGCCGGCCACTTGCGACAGGCCGGCGCCGAGCGACAGGTCGTAGCGGCGGAAGGCGGCGTCGATCACGTCAGCGCCGTTGCGGCCCTCGGGCACCATCACCGCGCTGACGGTGTCGGAGTGCCATTCCGGCCCCTTCGCGCAAAGTTCGAGGCCCCAGGCGCGAACCGCCGCACGCACGCCGCTGGCCAGCACGTGGTGGCGCTCGACGACGTGCTCGAGCTTTTCCTCGAACAGCATGGCGAGCGCCTCGCGCAGGCCGTAGAGCATCGGCAGCGCGGGGGTGTAGGGGAAGTAGCCGCTCTCATTCGCCCGGCGCATGTCGCCGAAGTCGAAGAACACGCGGCGCAACTCGGCGGTGCGGTGCGCTTCCACCGCCCGTGGGCTGGCGCAGACGATGGCGAGGCCGGCCGGCAGCATCAGGCCCTTCTGCGAGCCCGCGACCGCGAGGTCGACCCGCCACTCATCCATGCGGAAGTCGATGCTGCCGATCGAGCTCACCCCGTCCACGTAAAGCAGCGCCGGGTGGCGGGCGGCGTCCATCGCCTGGCGCAGCGCGCCGATGTTGCTGGTGACGCCGGTCGCGGTCTCGTTGTGGACGGCCAGCACCGCCTTGATCGCGTGCGACTTGTCGGCGCGCAGCACCTCCTCGACCCGGTCGGGCTTGATGCCGGTGCCCCACTCCTCCTCGAGGACCTGCACGTCGAGGCCGAGGCGCTGGGCCATGTCGATCCAGAGGTGGCTGAACTGGCCGAAGCGCGAGGCCAGCACCTTGTCGCCCGGCGACAGGGTGTTGGTCAGCGCCGCTTCCCAGCCGCCGGTGCCGGTGGCGGGAAAGACGAAGACGCTGCCGTGCTCGGTCCGGAACACCTTCTTCAAGTCTGCGAACAGCGGCAGCACGAGCTGCGGGAAGACGGGGGAGCGATGGTCCTCCATCGCCACCATCATCGCGCGCATGACGCGCACGGGGACGTTGGTGGGTCCGGGAACGAACAGAAAATGGCGTCCGGGCAAGGCCGTGTCTCCGTCGAAGGTTGGTTCTTGGAGACGCG
Source organism: uncultured Alphaproteobacteria bacterium (assembly GCA_963752225.1). Lineage (GTDB taxonomy): Bacteria > Pseudomonadota > Alphaproteobacteria > Acetobacterales > Acetobacteraceae > JBBROS01. Next base: position 567,859 of record CAVVXS010000009.1, read on the forward strand.
AGCGGGCGTCTCGGTCCGAAGGTTTAAAGGAATGGGTGGGCGGTTACAATGACACGCTTCCCGAACCACCGAGCCCGGGCGTTCGCAGGCCTGGGGCCTCGTGTCCGGGGGCGGCGGGATGGCGCCGTTTGGGCAGCCAGCGGGTTTGCTGGGGTTACGCCATACCGGCGCTCTTGGGTGAGCCGTTCCGGCGGCCCCTCCCCCGGTGATACGGGCATACTCCAATGCGCAGAGCGGGTCGGCATGTGGCAACCGCGCGATTGTTGCTTTACAGAGATGATTTAACGCTGTAATGACACCGGAATGATCCAGCTCGCCGCGCCAAGGCGATGCTGGAAGCCGCCATGTTCGGCGTCTGGTTCAGCAGCAGGGACTCATGGATGCTTAATTACAGCAATGCCGGACAGAACAGCCGGCTGCAAAGCATGTACTTTCGTGCCGTGCGCGAGTACTCCACGCCACGGAAGATCATCAACGCGCTGCGGACCGAGTTGGCCTATCGGATGCGGTGGTCCTATGTATCCTCCCGGCCGTATATCCTGTTCCTGGAGCCGCTGTACTACTGCAACCTGGACTGCCCGCTGTGCGACCGACAGGTGTTCCCGAGCGCCCGTTACAAGGACGCGGGAAAATTGTCCCTGGAGCTTTACGACCGGATCCTGGACGAGGTCGGCCCCTACTTGTTCCAGTGCCAGATCTTCGGCCAGGGTGAGCCGCTGATGAACTGGAAGCTGACCAAGGAAATCCTAGCCCGCACCCATGCCCGCGGGATCTTCACGATGCTCAGCACCAACGCCACTCTGATCACCCCGGAGATGGCCGAGGACATCGTGGCCTCGGACCTCGACCACCTCGTGATTGCGATCGATGGCATGTCGCAGGACGCGTACGCAACCTACCGCGTGGGCGGCAAGGTGAAGGACGCGCTGGACGGATTGCGATACGTGGTGGACGCGCGCGCCCGGGCCGGGCGGACGTCGCTTGCGATCGAATGGCAGTTCCTGACTCATTCGCGTAATATCCATGAGGTGGAGGCGGCGCGCGCGCTGGCCGCCGAGTTGGGCATCGGGTTCCGCACGGCACCGATCCGCGGCATGGAATGGAACCAGACGCTCGAGGCGGAGTGGCTGGTCGAGGGCGACAAGCCGATCGCCAAGGGGAATTATGTCAACGGGTTCCCATGCTACTTCCTTTGGCGCTCGCTGGTGCTCAACTCGAACGGCAAGCTGGCGCGCTGCCTGATCTACCAGAACGTTGCGCAATATGCCGACCTGCGGACCATGTCGGTGATGGATGCCTTTAATCATCCGACGGTGCAGGCGGCGCGCAAGCTGTTCAAGCGCGGGAAGAAGCCGTCCGATCCGGCGCCGGATCCCTGCAAGGGCTGCGCTTACTTCGAGCGGCACCATGGCGCGCCGCCGAAAGGGCGGGAGGAGCCGGTGGAGAGCCTCCTGTTGCCGCGACCGGTGCCGGCGATGGCCGCCGAGTAGGGGCCGCCGAGACGCGGCTTAGCCGGCCCGAACCGATCCGGTTCGGTCGGATGTTGCGTCAGGCCGGGCGATCGTCCTGCGGGCGACCGGGCATGGCGGGATTTGCCCCGGGCCGGTCGCCGGCCCGGCGGATCGCGCGTCGGACCGAACGGAGCTCCCAGACCAGCAGGCCGAGGAAGCCGAGCAGCAGGATGATCCATTCCCACTGGCCCATTCAGGCGCGAACGCCCGGGCGGTTCGCGGCGGCCATGGCTTGGCGGCTGTCGAGTTCGGAGAACAGCTCGATCAGCCAGATCAGGCCGCCCGGAGCGGCGGGCGGGGCCGGGGTGGCGGCGACGGCGGCCACGAGGTGGCGTACGGAAGGGGCGGCGGGGGCGGCGATCGAGCCGCCGGGTAGCAGGGCGGCGGCCATCGCGCGGCCCAGCAGCAGGCACTTGCCGGCGGGCGGCACGACGGCGCGGGCGTCGACCGAGTTGCCGCCGGCGGCCAGCACGCGGTGGCCGATCGCGGCGTAAAGGCGGCTCGCGGCGCCGATGCCGGGGCGGCAATCCCATGGCAGGGCGGCGATGCCGGGTTCGGCGCGCGCGTAGAAGGCGCCGGCGGTGGCGACCAGGCGGATCACCACCTCGCCCAGCGCCGGGGTGAAGCGCGGCCGGGCCAGCCAGGCGTCGGGATCGATGCCAGCGTCCAGCAGCCAGGCGCGCGGCAGATAGAGACGTCCGGCGCGGGCGTCCTCGCCGACGTCGCGGGCGATGTTGCTGAGCTGCATGGCGACGCCGAGGTCGCAGGCGCGCGCCACCACGTCCGGATCGCGGGCGCCCATCAGCACCGCCATGGCGGCGCCGACGGTGCCGGCGACGCGGGCGGCGTAGGATTGCAGCGCGTTGAGGTCCTCGTATTGGCGGCCGGCGGCGTCCCAGGCGAAGCCTTCGAGCAGCCCGTCGAGCAGGGCGCGCGGCAGGCGATGCGAAGCCACGACGGCGGCCAGCGCGCGGTCCGACGGTTGGTTGGCGGGGGCGCCGGCGTAGATTGCGTCGAGGCGGCGATAGAGGCCGTCCAACGCCCCTGCCCCGCCGCCGGCCGCGTCGACCAGGTCGTCGGCGACGCGGCAGAAGGCGTAGAGCGCGGTGGCCGGTTCCATGACCCGGCGTGGCAGCAGCAGGCTGGCGGCGTGGAAGGAGCGCGAGCCGCCGCGCAGCATGGCCCGGCAGGCGGCGAGGTCGTCGGCGCCGATCGACTCACCCATGCGCCACTCCCACCCTGTTCGCTGTCGTGGCCGGCGGGATCAGCCGGTCCAGCACCTTGGCCGAGCAGAGCACGCCCGGAAGCCCGGCGCCGGGATGCGTGCCGGCGCCGACGAGGTAGAGCCCGTCGACGTCCTCGCTGCGGTTGTGCGGGCGGAACCAGGCGCTTTGGGTCAAGACGGGCTCCATGCCGAAGGCGGCGCCGCGGAAGGACAGCAGGCGAGTCTCGAAGTCGGCCGGGGTCATGAGGCGGGAGGTGACGATTTCGGTCTCGAGGCCGGGGAGGATCGTGCGCGACAGCTCGGCGGCGATGCGGGCGCGGTAGGGTTCGGCGGCGGTCGCCCAATCGGTGCCGCTGGCCAAATGCGGTACCGGGGACAGCACGTAGAAGGCGTCCTGGCCCGGCGGGGCCAGGCTGGGGTCGGTGGCGGTGGGGCGGTGCAAATAGAGGGAGAAATCGTCGGCAAGGTGGTGGCGGCCGAAGATGTCGCGCAGCAGCTCGCGGTAGCGGGGGCCGAGCAGGATGGTGTGGTGGGCGACGTCGTCGTAGCGGCGGCGCGTGCCGAAATACCAGACGAACAGGGACATGGAGTAGCGGGCGCGCTCGACCTTGCGGTCGGTCCAGCGGCGCCGGTGGCTTGGCGCGATCAGGTGACGGTAGGTCCAGGCGCTGTCGGCGTTGGAGACGACGAGGTCGGCAGCGAGGCGCTCGCCGCTGGCCAGGCGCACGCCGGTGGCGCGGCCGCGTTCGACGAGGATTTCGGCCACCTCGGCGTTGCAGCGGACGGCGTTGTTCTGACCTTCGATCAGGCGGACGAGGCCTTGGACGAGGCGGCCCGTGCCGCCCATGGCGAAATGAACGCCGCCGTCGCGCTCGAGGAAGGCGATCAGGGCGTAGATGGCGCTGGCGTGGAACGGATCACCGCCGACCAGCAATGGGTGGAAGCTGAACACGGTGCGCAGGCGCTCGTCGCGGATGTGCTTGGCGACCAGGGCGTGGACGCTGCGCAGGCCGCCGAGGCGGAGCAGGTCGGGGGCGACGCGGGCCATGTCGGTCCAGTGGCCGAACGGGACGTCGCCGAGCTGCTCGAAGCCGACGCGGTAGATGGCTTCGGAGGCGGCCATGAAGCGGTCGTAGCCGGCGACGTCGGCGGGGCTGAAGCGGGCGACCTCGGCGCGCATGCGGGCGGGGTCGCCGGAGTATTCGAAGCTGGCGCCGTCGCTGAAGCGGATGCGGTAGAAGGGGTCGATGGGGCGCAGTTCGACGTCGTCGGCGAGGCGGCGGCCGCACAGGGCCCAGAGCTCCTCGAACAGGTGCGGGGCGGTGACGATGGTGGGGCCGGCGTCGAAGGTGAAGCCGTGCTGGCGGAACACGCTTGCGCGGCCGCCGGGGGCGTCGAGGCGCTCCAGCACGGTGACGCGATAGCCGCGGGCACCGAGGCGGACGGCGGCGGCGAGGCCGCCGAAGCCGCTGCCGATCACCACCGCATGGGGGCGATGGTCGAGTGCGGGCGGGAGGTGAGCCGATGTCAGCGTGTCCATACGGGATGAGTGTAAACCGAAGTGGACAGTGCTTGCCAAGCAGGAATGTGGGTGAGCCGGTGGATGGGCGGAACGATCCGGCGGCGCCCGACGTTTGGCAGGCCATCAAGGGAGGACGAACAGATGCGGTTTCTTTCGCTCGTTTTCGTGGTCGGGTTCGCCGGGTCGGCCTTGGCGCAGGGGGCGATCAATGGCGACGGGCAGCGCTCGGGCGTGTCCGGCAGCGAGGCGGGCGGGCAGACCAACGTGACGCGGTCGACGGCGCCGAATGTCGAGGGGCCGGGGAATGGCGCCGGGCAAACCGGCTCGCTGGGCGGGAACACGAGCACGTCGGGCAGCACGGTGACGGGCGGGGCGGCGCCGATGGGCGGCGGCAGTGCGAAGGGCACGGGGCCGCTGCAGGGCGACCCGGTGGTGGGCCGCCAACCGGCGAAGTGACGCTGCCCCGGCAAACCATCATAGGATTGTAACGGCCACGCACTTCCCGCCTGCGGCATGAGAGGCGCGCTCGTTATGCGGGCCACGCATCACCCGGGGGGAAGCAACATGCACGCACGATTCCACGCGATCCTGATCGGGGCAGCCCTGTTGGGCGCGGGTTCAGCCGCTTTGGCCGACGACCATGAGCAGCGGCAGGGCGGGACGGTGCGGCACGTGCTGCTGATCAGCGTGGACGGGATGCACGAAGTCGACCTGTCCCGCTACGTCGCGAGCCATCCGGGCAGCACGCTGGCCCGGCTTTCGGCACGCGGCACGACCTACTCGAACGCTTACACGACGGCGCCGTCCGACAGCTTTCCGGGCATGCTGGCGCAAGTCACCGGAGGCACGCCCTATTCGGTCGGCGTGTTCTACGACGACAGCTACGACCGGACGCTGTATGCGCCGGGCTCGAACTGCGCCGGGATGCCGGGCGCCGAGACGACCTATGCCGAGAACCTGGACAAGAGCCTCGACGATGTGACGGGCGGCGGCACGCTCGGCCAGCCGCTGACGCAGATCGACCCCAAGAACCTGCCGCTGCGGATGACGCCGAACGGGTGCGTGCCGGTGTATCCGCACCAGTTCCTGCGGGTGAATACGCTGTTCGAGGTGGTGCGGGCGCATGGCGGCCACACGGCTTGGTCGGACAAGCACCCGGCTTACGAGATCCTGAGCGGCCCCTCCGGCGCGGGCATCGAGGATCTGTTCACGCCGGAGATCAACTCGCAGCTGCCGGGCGGCGCGGCCGGCGCCGACAACACCACGAGCTTCGCCGGCACCCGCAACTACGACCAGATCAAAGTGAAGGCGATCCTGAACCAAATCGACGGAATGGACAGCACGGGACAAAGCAGGCGGCCGACGCCGAACGTGTTCGGCATGAACTTCCAGGCGGTCAGCGTCGGCCAGAAGCTCGCCAAGTCCGGGTTCGGCGATGCGGCCGGGCTGGTGGGCGGCTACACGGATGCGGCCGGGACGCCGGGCAACGCGCTGTCGCTGCAGCTCGACTTCATCGACGCGTCGCTCGGGTCGATGGTCGCGCGGCTGAAGGCCCGCGGGCTGTTCGATCGGACGGTGATCATCGTCAGCGCCAAGCATGGCCAGTCGCCGATCGACCGGACGCTGCGCCGGGCGATCAAGGACACCTATTCGAGCGTGATCACGCACGGCTATGCGTTCAACATCGCCGACGACGCGTCGCTCGTATGGCTCGACCCGGCGACGCAGCAGGCGAATTACGACCTGGCGCTGGCGGACCTGCAGGCGGCCAAGGATGCGCTCGGGATCGAGCGGATCCTCACGCGCGCCGACCTGGCGAAGATCTATCGCGACCCGTTCAGCGACAGCCGCACGCCCGACTTCTTTGTCGTGTCGCAGCACGGGGTGATCTACACGTCGGGCAGCAAGCTGGCCGAGCACGGCGGGGTGGCCGACGACGACCGGCATGTGGCGCTGCTGGTCAGTGCGGCCGGACTCGAGCGCCGCTCGGTGGATCGGACGGTGACGACGACGCAGATCGCGCCGACGATCCTGCGGGCGCTCGGCCTGTCGCCGGCGGAGTTGCAGGCCGTGCGGATCGAGGGGACGCGCGTGCTGCCGGGGCTGTTCGACTGAGGCGGTTTTGTCATTTTTCTTTGCAGGGCTCTGCCCTGCACCCGCTGGGGCCGGCGGCCCCAGACCCGCCCCACTTAATTCGACCGAACTGATCTGGTTCGGTCGGATGTTGCTTTAGCCGACCGCTTCGAGCGCGGCTTCGGCCTCCAGCCAGGCGGTTTCGGCAGCGTCGAGGTCGCGGGATAGGGCGGCCAGTTTCTGCTGGGCTTCGACCACTTCGGCGCCGCGGCCGGGAGTGTAGAGGGCGGGGTCGGCGAGGCGGGCTTCGAGGCGTGCGCGCTCGGCGGTGAGCTTGGCGATGCGGGCTTCGGCGTCGCGGGCTTGGCGGCGGAGTGGGGCGGTCTGCACCCGGGCCTCGGCGCGGTCGCGGCGTTCGTCCTTTCGCGAGGGGGCGGCGTCGGCGCGGGCGGGGCCGCGGGCGCGCTCGGCGAGGAGCTGGCGGTACTCGTCCATGTCGCCGTCATAGGGGCGGACAGTGCCGTCGGCGACCAGCCAGAGCCGGTCGGCGACGAGCTCGACCAGATGCGGGTCGTGGGTGATGAGCAGGACGGCGCCCTCGAAATCGGCGAGCGCCCGCACCAGCGCTTCGCGGGCGTCGATGTCGAGGTGGTTGGTGGGCTCGTCCAGGATCAGAAGCTGCGGCGCGTCGCGGGTGGCGAGCGCCAGGAGCAGGCGGGCCTTCTCGCCGCCGGACAGGTTGCGCACGGCGCTGTCGGCCTTGTCGGCGTCGAGGCCGAAGCGGGCGAGCTGGCTGCGGACCTGCGTCGGCAGGGCTTGCGGCAAGGCGCGGGCCATGTGGTGGACCGGGGTTTCGTCGGGCACGAGCTCGTCGGTTTGGTGCTGGGCGAAGTAGCCGACCTTGAGGCGGGGCGAGCGGCGCATCTCGCCGGACATGGGCGCCAAGCGGCCGGCCAGCAGCTTTGCCAGCGTGCTCTTGCCGTTGCCGTTGGCGCCGAGCAGGGCGATGCGGTCGTCGGGGTCGACGTTCAGGCTGACGTTCGAGAGGATCTTCGTCGTGTCATAGCCGGCGGCGACGCGTTCCAGCACGAGGATGGGGGGTGCGAGTCGGGGCGGGTCGGGGAAGGCGAAACGGGTGGGCGCGTCGGCGACCACGGTGTCTAGCGCCGGCAGTTTCTCCAGGGCCTTGATGCGGGATTGCGCCTGCCTCGCCTTGGTGGCCTTGGCGCGGAAGCGGTCGACGAAGGCCTGCATGTGGGCGCGCTGGGCGGCGATGCGCTCGGCGGCGCGGGCCTGCTGCATGGCCTGCTCGGTGCGGATGCGGACGAACTCGTCGTAGCCGCCGGGGGTCAGGCTGATCTTGCCGCGGTCGAGGTGGGCGATGGATTGGACGGCGCGGTCGAGCAGGCCGCGGTCGTGGCTGACGATGACGCAGGCGCCGGGAAAGCGGGCGATGTAGCCCTCGAGCCAGAGCGTCGCCTCGAGGTCGAGGTGGTTGGTGGGCTCGTCGAGCAGGAGCAGGTCGGGGGCGGCGAACAGGGCGGCGGCAAGGGCGACGCGCATGCGCCAGCCGCCGGAATAGCTGTCGACAGGGCGGGCCTGCGCGGCGGCGTCGAAGCCGAGCCCGGCGAGGATGGACGCGGCGCGGGCGGGCGCGGCGTCGGCGCCGATGGTGCGTAGGCGCTCGTGGATCTCGGCCAAGCGGACCGGGTCGGCGGTGTCCTGCTCGGCCAAAAGGGCGAGGCGCTCGGCGTCGGCTTCGAGCACGGTGTCGAGCAGGGATTGCCCGCCGGACGGCGCTTCCTGCTTGACCCAGGCCATGCGGGCGCGGCTGCTGAGGCGGATCGAGCCGCCGTCGACGCCCAATTCGCCGGCGATGGCGCGCAGCAGGGTGCTCTTGCCGGCGCCGTTGCGGCCGACGAGGCCGACGCGGCGGCCGGGATCGATGCGCAGGCCGGCGCCGTCCAGCAGCGTGCGGCCCGCGACGCGCAGCACCAGGTCCTCGATGACCAACAGGCTCATGACGTGCAGATAGCCCGCCCGGCGGCCGGGGCAAAGGGCGCCACCCTGCCACTGACCATGGCCCCGACCTTGGCCCTGACCTTGCCGGTCGGCGCGCGACTGGCTACACGCCCGGCCAGCTTATCCCGTCAGATCAGGATCCATCATGGCCATCGAACGCACGCTCAGCATCCTCAAGCCCGACGCGACCCGGCGCAACCTGACCGGCAAGATCAATGCCGTGTTCGAGGAGCAGGGGCTGCACATCGTGGCGCAGCGCCGAATCCAGCTCAGCACGGCGCAGGCCGAGACGTTCTATGGCGCGCATAAGGAGCGCGGTTTCTTCCGCGACCTGGTGACGTTCATGACGAGCGGGCCGGTGGTGGTGCAGGTGCTCCAAGGCGAGGACGCGATCGCGGCCAACCGGCGGATCATGGGCGCGACCAACCCGGCCAATGCCGAGCCGGGCACGATCCGCAAGCTGTTCGCCGAAAGCATCGAGGCCAACAGCGTGCACGGCAGCGACAGTGCCGAAGCGGCCGCGACCGAGATCGCGTATTTCTTTGCGGGCGTGGACCTCGTCGGCTGACACAATTGCCTCGCGTGCGGCCGGCGTCGCTGCTGCCATTGCTTCTGGCGTCGGCGCTGGCCGGGTGCGGCTCACCGGAGCCGGTGCGGCGCCCGGTGGTGGTGCAGCCGGCGCGTTCGGTGGCGCCGCAGGGGGTGGACGGGCGGTATCGCGGCACCACGCGGCTGGTGCGGTCGGACAGCCAGTCCTGCCAGCGCAGCGGGCCGCGGCTGTTCGACGTGACGGGCGGTGCGGTGACGCTGGCCTATCTTGCGCCGGCGCCGCGCGGCTATCGGCCCGAGCGGGTGTCGCTGACGGCGGTGGTGCAGGCGGACGGCCGGCTGCAGGCCAGCGACGGCGTCGGCACGATCGACGGCACGCTGCGCAGCGGGTTGCTGGAGATCACGGTCGCGAGCCAGCTCTGCGAGCACCGGTGGACGCTGCGCCGGGTGTCCTGACGCGGGCGGCTCGTGCCGCAATTGTCATGTGAGCCGAACATTGACGGCCGGTGGTTTGGGCCGACGTCCGCGGCCTTGGTGCCAGGTCGGCGCCAGTGACCGGAGCATCCGCATGCCGCAATTCGATTCGACCATCAAGCACATCAAGGACGGGGTGAAGGGCTTCACGGTCAACGCCGCCGTCAAGAACATCGAAGGCTGGGAAGCGACCCTCGAGAAGGTCGAGGCGCCGGGCGTCAAGACCATCATCAAGGACCTCGAGAGCCTCAAGAAGCACCTGCACGCCAAGGAGATCGACGGCGAGGCGGTCAAGAAGCTGATCGCCAAGCTCGGCAAGGAGACGGTGACGATCGCCGGCAAGTCGGACAGCAAGAACGCCGAGAAGATCAAGTCGCTCGGCGAAGCGCTGACCGAGTCCGCCGAAACCGAAGCCTAAGACGTCCTTTCGGGGGTCTGGGGTCCCTGACCCCAGCCGCCGGAGGCGCGCCTACTTCCGCATCAGATCCCGCGCCGCCAGTATTCCTCCCCAGCCGCCATGCAACGCAGCGCACATGGCCGCGAACCGCCCGGCGTCGTCCGCCCGCGGAGCAGCCAAATAGGGCCGGAACCCCGTCCGCCGCACGCTGACGGTCTTGGTCGCGGTGAACTCCAAGAGGCCCTCGGCGCCGCGAGTGCGGCCAAAGCCACTGCGGCGGCCGCCGCCGAACGGCAAACGCGGGTCGGCGGTCGGCACGATCAGGTCGTTGACGCAGACCGACCCGGCGCGCACCCGTGCCGCGAACGCCTGGGCGGGGCCGAGCGGCCCAAACACCGAAGCGCCGAGTGCGAAGGGACAGCGGTCGTCGTCGGCCAGGGCCTGCTCCATGTCGGCCACCGGCACCAAAGCGAGCCACGGGGCGAACACGTCCTGCTGCAGCAGCGGCAGGTCGGCGCGGGCGTCGGCCAGCACGGCCGGGCGCTCGGGTCCGGCGCGGTGCACCCGGCCGCCCACCGCCGCCGCGCCGTTCAGCAGCGCCTGCAGCCGGCCGGCGACCAGCGGCGGGACGGTGGCGTCGGGGATGCCGGGCAGCAAGGGCAACAGGGCCCGCTCCAGCGCCTCGGCGCGGTCGCGGGTGACGAATACGCGGCGGGGGGCGATGCAGGTGGCGCCGCCGTTCAGCCGCAAGCCGTAGGCGAGGCAGCGGGCGACGAGGTCGAGGTCGGCGCCGGGCAGCACGAAGACGGCGTCGGAACCGGACAGCTCCATCGTGGCGGGGGTGAGGTTGGCGGCGGCGGCGGCCAGCACGTGGGCGCCGGTTTCGGCCGAGCCGGTCAGCACGATGCGGTCGAACCCGGCGGCCACTGCTTCCGGCCCCTGCTCCGGGTCCAGCACGCGGAGCGTGCCATCCGGCAGGCCGGCGCGGGCCAGGATGGCGGCGAAGGCCGAGGCGGCGGCGACGCCCTCGGGCGCCGGCTTCAGGCACACCGCGTTGCCCGCCACGAGCGCCTGCAGCGCCTGCACGCCGGGAAGGAACAGCGGGTAGTTGCCGGGGCCGAGCAGCAGGACGGCACCGAGCGGCTCATGAAAAAGAGTGGTGGACACGCCGAACAGCCACAGCGGCGGCGTGCCGGGCGAACGCTGCGGCGCGAGCAGCGCGGGCGCGCGGCGCTCGAGGAAGCGGGCGGCTTCCAGCAGCGGCAGCACCTCGGCCACCAGCGTGTCGGCGACCGGCCGGCGCGTGACCGAGGCGGCGAGTGCTGCGGCCTCCCGGGCCATTAGGCGGCGGGCCCGGCGCACGACGGCCAGGCGCTGCGGGAGCGGGGTCGCGGACCACGCCGTGGCCGCCTTGCGGGCGGCGTCGCGCACGAAACCGAACTCCGGGATGACAAGATCGTTCATGGGGCCACTTCTAGCCTGGCTTTGTTGTCTGCGAGAGAGAGGTTACGGTTGTCCATGCCATTCCCCGAATCCGTTCCCGCATGAAGCGCCGCGTTTCCATCATCGGCGCCGGGCCGGGCGGGCTCGCTGCCGCGATGCTGCTGGCCAAGGCCGGCGTCGACGTCACCGTGCACGAGGCCCGCGACCGCATCGGCGGCCGTTCCAGCACCATCACCGGCGCCACGCCGCAGGGCACGTTCCGCTTCGACACCGGACCCACCTTCTTTCTATACCCGCGCGTGCTGCGCGACATCTTCACGGCGTGCGGCCGCAGCCTCGACGACGAGGTGGAGCTGATCCGGCTCGATCCGCAGTATCACCTGGTGTTCGAAGGCGGCGGCGCCATCCAGGCGACCGGGAACGCGGAGCGGATGGCGGCCGAGATCGCCCGCTTCTCGCCGGCCGACGCGCAGCAGTTCCCGCGCTTCATGGCCGACAACCGGGCCAAGCTGGCGGTGTTCCGGCCGGTGCTGGAGGGCGCGTTCAACGGCATGCGCGACCTGATGCGGCCACCGGTGCTGAAGGGGTTGAGCAAGCTGCGGCCGCATCGCAGCGTCGACACCGACCTCGGCATCTATTTCAAGGATGAGCGGATCCGGCTCGCGTTCAGCTTCCAAAGCAAGTACCTCGGCATGTCGCCGTTCCGCTGCCCGAGCCTGTTCACGATCCTGTCGTTCATGGAATACGAGTACGGCGTCTATCACCCGCGCGGCGGCACCGGCGCCGTCATGGCGGCGATGGCGCGGGTGGCACGCGACCTGGGTGCGAAGATCGAGCTGAACGACCGGGTCGAGGAGGTGCTGCTGGACGGGCGGCGGGCGACCGGCGTGCGTACGAGGCGGGGGACGACGGACGCGGACGCGCTGGTGATCGGATCGGATTTCGCGCAGACGATGACGACGCTGGTCCCCGATGCGGTGCGCCGCCGCTGGACGGACAAGAAAATCGCTGGGAAGAAATTCTCCTGCAGCACGTTCATGCTGTATCTCGGGATCGAGGGGACGCTGCCGGACCTGTCGCATCACACGATCTACCTGGCCGACGATTACCGGCGGAATCTGAACGAGATCGAGGCCGGATTGGCGCCGCAGAATCCGAGCTTCTACGTGCAGAATGCCTGTGTCAGCGACCCGGCGCTGGCACCGCCGGGCCATTCGACGCTGTATGTGCTGGTGCCGGTTGGGCATCGGATGGAGGCGAGCCCGGATTGGGCGACGGAGACCGCCCGCTATCGCGCGCTGACGCTGGAACGCCTGAAGCGGCTCGGCATCCCCGACATCGAGAGCCGGATCCGCTACGAGAAGATCCTGACGCCGCAGAGCTGGGAGGACGAGTTGCAGGTGTATCGTGGCGCGACGTTCAACCTGGCGCACAATTTGGCGCAGATGCTGCATTTCCGGCCGCGCAACCGGTTCGAGGACCTCGACGGGGTCTACCTGGTCGGCGGCGGCACGCATCCCGGCAGCGGGCTGCCGGTTATTTTCGAAAGCGCGCGGATCAGCACCAAGCTCATGGCCGGCGATCTCGGCCTCGACCCGCATTGGGAGCGGCCGTCCGCCATGGCCTCTCCAGATTACGTGCCCGCCATCGCGGAGGCCCTATGAACGCTATCTTTCCCGTGCCCGAGTTGGACGGACCGCCCCCGGTGGGCGTGGTCGGCGCCGGGCTGGCCGGGCTGGCCGCCGCCTGTACGCTGGCGGCGCGCGGGCACAAGGTGATCCTGTTCGACAAGAACCCGTGGCTGGGCGGCAAGGCGGCGCTGCTGCAAGAGGACGGGTTCCGGTTCGACATGGGGCCGACCATCCTGACGGTGCCGCACGTGCTGGAGCGGGTGTTCCGCGAGGCCGGGCGTAACATGCACGACTACCTCGACCTGCGCCGGCTCGACCCGCAATGGCGGTGCTTCTTCGACGACGGGTCGGTGCTCGACCTGCAGGAGGACGTGCCGGCGATGGCCGAGGTGGTGCAGAAGTTCGCGCCCGGCAGCGAGCAGGGGTATCGCGACTTCATCGCGATGAGCGCCAAGCTGCATGAGGTGTCGGAGAAGTTCTTCTTCTGGAAGTCGGTCGAGGGCATCTCCGACACGCTGAGCATGAAGGGCATGAACCTCGACACGTTGCGCGACGTGCTCAGCTTGCGGATGGGCACGTCGGTGGCGTCACAGATCCGCAAGCGGGTGCCGGATGCGCGGGTGTCGCAGATGCTGGACCATTTCGTGCAGTATGTCGGCAGTTCCCCTTATGCGTCGCCGGCGGTGCTGTGCAGCATCGGGCATATGCAGACGGATCTCGGCGTGTGGTACCCGATGGGCGGCACGCGGGCGGTGCCGCTGGCGCTGGAGAAGCTGGCGGGGGAGCTCGGCGTCGATCTGCGGCCCGGCACCGACATCGAGCGGATCACCACCGAGAACGGGCGGGCCAACGGGGTCGTCACGGCCAGCGGGGAGATCATCCGGCTGTCGGCGGTGGTGTCGAACATGGACAGCGTGCGGACGATGGGCGAGCTGGTGCAGGGCGCTCCGGGAAAGAAATTCGCGCGGCGCTGGAAGCGCGATCCGGCTTGTTCGGGCGTGGTGCTGTACCTGGGGCTCGACCGGGCCTACGAGCACCTGGCGCACCATGACTTCGTGTTCTCCAAGGACCCGGCCGAGGAGTTCGACTGGATCTACGACAAGGGGGAGCCGGCGCCGGACCCGACCTGCTACCTGGCAGCGACGGCGCGCACCGAGCCCGGCGTGGCACCGCCCGGCGGCGAGGCGCTGTATGTGCTGGTGCACACGCCGTTCCTGCGGCCGCATCATGACTGGTCGAAGATGTTCGGCCCGTATCGGCAGGTGATCCTGGACAAGCTGAAGCGCTGCGCCGGGATGCCGGACCTCGAGGAGCGCATCGTGTTCGAGCGGCACCTGACGCCGCAGGACATCCACGAGCGCTACCGGGTGCTGAACGGCGCGATTTACGGACTCGCGAGCCATGGCAAGGTCAATGGCGCGTTCAAGCCGGGCAACCGGTCGCGCGACTTGCCGGGGCTATACTTGGCGGGCGGCGCGGCGCATCCGGGGCCGGGCATGCCGATGGTGCTGATGAGCGGCTGGATTGCGGCCGACAGCCTGTGCCAGGACATGCAGCCGGCGCGCGATCCCGTGCATGCCTGACACGATCGCTCCTCCTCTCCCGCCGGGGGAGGAGATGGCGGTCTCGGGTCGGGCGCCGGCCGCGGCGCGCGGGGTGGACGCCGATCCGCTGCGGAAGCGGTCGGCGATGCTGTTCTGGCTGTTCGGCTGGTACTTGCATTGGTATTTCTGGCGGCGGTTCCGCGCCGTGCGGGTGTCGCGCGGCGGGCTGCCGCAGGTGCCGGCGCGGCAGCCGCTGATCATCTACAGCAACCACCCGTCATGGTGGGATCCGGCGTTCTACATCCTGTTGTGCAACAAGCTGTTCCCCGGGCGGGCCGGGTACGGGCCGATGGATGCGCGCAGCCTCGGCAAGTATGGCGTGCTGGAGCGGATGGGGGTGTTCGGGATCGAGCTCGACAGCCAGCGCGGGGCGGCGAAGTTCCTCGCGACCAGCTTGCGGGTGCTGGCCGATCCCGGGAGCATCCTGTGGATCACCGCCGAGGGGCATTTCACCGACGCCCGGACGCGGCCCGTGCGGTTGCGGCCGGGGATCGCGCATTTGGCGCGGCGGGTGCCGGGGGCGCTGATCCTGCCGCTGGCGATCGAGTACGGGTTCTGGAACGAGAGCCGGCCCGAGGCGCTGGCGCGGTTCGGCGCGCCGATCGCGACCGGGCGGGGGCGCAGCACGGCGGAGTGGACGACGCACCTGGAGGCGGAGCTGGCCCGCACCATGGATGCGCTGGTCGCCGAGAGCGCGCAGCGCGACCCGGCCGCGTTTACGCCGCTGGTGCGCGGCGGCGCCGGGGTCGGCGGCATCTACGATTTGTGGCGCCGGCTGCGCGCCTGGGCGGCGGGGCGGCGGTTCGACGCCTCGCACGAGGGCCGGGAGTGATCGGGGCGGAGGTCGCGGGCTGGGTGAGCCTGGGTCTTGCCGCCGTGCCGTTGGCGATGACGGTGGCCAATCTCGGGCAGTTCCGCATCCCGGCGCCGGCGGCGGGCCGGCCGCTGGTCAGCGTGCTGATCCCGGCGCGCAACGAGGAAGCCAATATCGGCGAGGCTTGTGCGGCCGTGCTGGCCAGCACCGGGGTCGAGCTGGAGCTGGTCGTGCTGGACGACGCCAGCACCGACCGGACGCCGGCGATCCTGGCGGCGATGGACGACCCGCGGCTGCGCGTGGCGGCCGCGCCGCCGCTGCCGCCAGGCTGGTCGGGCAAGCAGCACGCCTGCCACGTGCTGGGCGGGTTGGCGTCGCATGAGCTGATGGTGTTCGTGGACGCGGACGTGCGCCTCGCGCCCGATGCGCTGAGCCGGATGGCGGGGTTCATGGAGCGGGAGCGCGTGGGGCTCGGCAGCGGCTTTCCGCGGCAGGATGTGGTGACGTGGTCGGAGCGGCTGCTGCTGCCGCTGATCCATTTCCTGCTGCTGGGGTTCCTGCCGATGGCGCTGATGCGGCGGCGGCTCGACCCTGGCCTCGGCGCCGGATGCGGCCAGTTGTTCATTGCCCGGCGCGCTGCCTACAATGAAGCGGGCGGCCATGCGGCGATCCGCGCCAGCCTGCATGACGGCTTGACGCTGCCACGGGCGTTCCGCCGCGCGGGCCAGATGACGCTCCTGTTCGACGCGACCGGGTTCGCCCGATGCCGCATGTATCGGAACGCGGAGCAGCTTTGGGAGGGACTATGCAAAAACGCGACGGAGGGCATGGCCAAACCGGCCGCGTTGCCGGTTTGGAGCGCCATCCTCGCGGGCGGACAGGTCTTGCCGGCCGTCCTGCTGTTGACGGCGCCGACGGGGGTGGCCGCCTTGGCGCTCGCCTGCGGGATCGGCACGCGGCTGTTGCTGGCGGTGCGGTTCCGGCAGCCGGTGCTGTCCGCGCTGCTGCAGCCGGTGGGGATCGCGGCGCTGCTGGTGGTGCAGTGGTTCAGCCTGCTGCGCGCGGCTCGGGGTGGGCGCGCCACCTGGCGTGGGCGGGCTTATCCGGCGCAATGACCTTGGCCGCCGCCGCTTCCGCCCGGGCCGACCCGCTGATCGTGACGGTGGCGGGCGTGCGCAACGACACGGGGCAGGTCCGGATCGCAGTGTGCTCGAAGGCCAACTTCCTGAAGCCGACCTGCGAGCATGTCGCCACCGCTCCCGCCAAAGCGGGCGAGGTGGTGGTGCGGCTGGAAGGCGTGCCGCCGGGCACTTGGGCGGCGCAGGCCTTCCATGACGAGGACGGCGATGGCAAGATCGGCACCAACCTGCTGGGCATTCCGACCGAGGGCCTGGGGTTCAGCAACGACGCCCCGTTCCGCTTCGGGCCGCCCTCGTTCGGCGACGCCGCCTTCCTGCTCGTTCCCGGCGGTGGCCGCATCCGCTTCTCGCTCCGCTACTTCTGAGGTTCCCCCATGGGCGTTCCCCTGCCCGCCGACCCGGCGCCGTTCTTCGAGGCGCACCTGTTCGCCTGCACCAACCGCCGTCCGGACGGCCACAAGCGCGGCTCCTGCGCGGCCCGCGGGTCGGAGCAGCTGCGCGACTACATGAAGGCGCGGGCGAAGGAGCTCGGCATCCGCAACATCCGGGTGAACTCGGCCGGGTGCCTGGACCGGTGCGAGCTGGGTCCGTGCCTGGTGATCTACCCGGAAGGGGTCTGGTACAAGATCACGACGCCGGCCGACGTGGATGCGGTGTTGACGGAGCACGTCATCGGCGGTGGGCGGGTAGAGCGGTTGCGGTTGCCGGCGGCTTAGGATCGGTGGGCTTTGCCCACCCTACGAATTGGGCGGAGTGCTTGCCTGGAGGGTTTGCAGGACTTCGGTGGGATCGGTGCCAGCCGGGACGGCGAACACCGAAGCGGGTGCGGCCGAGCCGGCGACCGTGACGGCCCGCTTCGGGCATAGGCCCAGGCATCCCACCGGCACCACGCGCAGGGCCCGGCGGCGGCCGGTCGCCTTCAGGGTCTCGCGCAGCACCTTCGACAAATCCTGCTTGCCCTTGCGGCCGAAGCCGCCGTCCAGCTTCTTGCTGCACTTGCGGCAGACAAGGGCGACGCCGTCCCAGGGCGCCCGGATCGGCTGCATCAGACCCGTTCGCTGACGGCGATCGCCACTTTGCAGCCGGCCTTGATCACCGCCGACATCAACCGGTAGGCCGGCGCCAGCTCCGCCTCGTGCTCGAGGCCGATGTCGCGGTGCTCGAGCTCCTCGGCGCGGAAGCGCTCGATAGTGTCGCGCAGCGGCGCCTCGTCCTCGCCGAGGCTCGCGGCCTGCTCGGCGTAGTGCTCGTCGATGGCTTCCTCGACCGCGACGGTGCAGGCCATCGCGGCGCGGGTACCGAGGGCGGCGGTGGCGGCGCCGAGGGCGTAGCCGGCCAGGTGCCACAGCGGCAGCAGCGCCGTCGGGCGCACCCGGCGCTTGGCGATCAGGCCGGCGAAGGTGTCGAGGTGGACCTGCTCCTGCGCCTTCATGTGGCGGAGGATGTCGCCCTTGTCGCCGCGGCCGAGGATCGCGAGCTGGCCGGTGTAGATGCGGGCGGCGCCGTACTCGCCGGCGTGATCGACGCGGATCATGCGGGCGACCCGTTCCTCCGGCGTGGCGTCGCCGGGCAGGATGTTGGCGGTGGTCATGTCGTTCATCGTGGGCTCCAACGGCGCAGCGCCACCACCATCAGCCCGGTGCCGAGGGTGGAAGCGAACAGCATGTTCATTGTCGCCATACTTAGGGGCAGACCGGGGATCAGGTAGGTGGGCTCGTCGCACGGCTTCGCGGGCCGGGCCGGCATCCGCGCCAGGCGCTCGGCCATCGTGCCGCTGCCGAGCTTGGGTGCGGCGCATTCGGGCAGCGGGCTCGGCCACCAGCCCTGCTCGACGCCGACATGCACGCCGCCCAGCGCGGCGCCGGCCAGCATCGCGAGCGCGGTGAGGACGACGAGGAAGCGGGCGCCCCGGGGCGAGGCGAGCGCCAGGGCGCCGAACAGCATCGCCGCGCGGTACGGCCAGCGCTCGACCAGGCACAAGGCGCACGGCACGAGGCCGCCGAACGACTCCGACAGGAGCGCCACCAGCAACCCGAGCCCGGCCAGCACCGCGCCGACGAGGCCGGCCCATTGCAGCCGGCTCAGGGACAGGGCGGGAACCATCACGGAGGACTTCGCGGGGGGCACGCCGGGCATATGGCAAGCTTTGCGGCTTGGAGCAATCGGCCGGCCGCCATAGGCTGACGCGCTAAGCGGAGGAGACGCGGCATGCGCCGATTACTGGGCCGGGCCAATTCCAGCAACGTGATGAAGGTGATCTGGATGCTGGAGGAGCTGCGGCTCCCGTACGAGCGCGAGGATTACGGCGGCGCGTTCGGCCGCACGCAGACGCCCGAATACCTGGCGATGAACCCCAACGCGGTGGTGCCGACGCTGGTGGAGGACGAGTTCGTGTTGTGGGAAAGCAACGCGATCCTGCGCTATTTGGCCGCCGGGCATGCGGCCGGGACGCCGCTTTGGCCGGACGCGCTGCGGGAGCGGGCCAACATCGACCGCTGGATGGACTGGCAGCACACGGTGCTGGGGCCGCCGATGACGGTGGTGTTCTGGGGCCTGGTGCGCACGCCGGCCGACAAGCAGGACTGGCCGGCGATCCGCGCGGCGGCCGAAAAGCTGGACCGGATCTACGGCATCCTCGAGCGCCAGGTCGAGCGGCACGACTACGTCGCCGGTCCCGCGTTGACGCCGGCCGACATGGCGATCGGGGTGCACGCGCATCGCTGGTTCAGTTTTGAAAATGTCGATAAGGCCGAGCTTCCGGCGTTGCGCGCCTGGTACGACCGGCTGTTGGCGCGGCCGGCCTTCGCTGCGCATGTGGCGATCAAGATGACCTGAAATGGCGGGTCTGGGGCCGCTGGCCCCAGCCGGCGGAGCCGCTCACCTGTAGTCGTGCCAGGCAGTGGTGAACGGCTTGCGGAAGTAGGTGGCCCACAGATAGTTCGTGCTGTAGCGCACCCCGGTCATGATCACGCCGTCGCCGCGCAGGCGGCGGCCGGAGGATCGGGCCATCAGCTTCCAGGTGAAGTTCACGTTGCCGACGCGGTTCATGCGGCGGGCGATGTCGGTGTCCTCGCCATAGAACTGGAAGGTGTCGCTGAAGCCGCCCGCCTCGACCAGCGCGTCGCGGAGCACGACGAAGTTGCCGCCCTGCACCATCGCGCCGACGCCCATGACGCGCTTGTTGAAGGCGTAGGTGCAGAAGCCGACCATGTAGAAGGCGCGGGCGATGTAGCGGATATGCGCCGGCACGTCGTAGTAGTCGTAGGGCCCGCTGAGGGTGACGAGCTTCGGATCGTCCTCGAACGACCGCAGCACGCGGGCCAGCCAGCCCTCGGGGATCAGGGTGTCGGCGTCGATGTTGGCGATCAGCACGCCGCTTGCGTTGTCGAAGCCGCAGCGGCGGGCGGCGACCAGCCCCTTCTGCGGCTCGTGCACCACGACGACGCCGGGAACCTTGCCGGCTACGATCGCGGTGCGGTCGGTGCTGGCATTGTCGACGACGATGATCTCGGCGTCGCAGCCGGTTCGGGCGATCTCGGCCTGGATCGCCTGCAGGCAGGCCGGCAGCAGCACTTCCTCGTTGAAGGCGGGCACGACGAAGCTGATCTGGGGCCGGTCAGACATGCGGGAGGAACCTCGTTTCCGTTGGCGGGATCGCGGCGGCAGGCGGAGACCATGGCCGCTGCGTGACACTCTGATGTCGGAACGGCGAAAACGGCACGACCCAACAAACGCCGAACTCGACTGGAAGTTGCCGGATGGCTGCCATCTGGCCCAGGTGCCGGACCGGGTCTAGCATTATCTGCCACCCGGAGGACTGCCATGCCATACGCCGCACCCGAGCACGTGACCCAGCATTGGCAGGTGTCGAAGCCGGCGGCGACCGGGCGGCGGGGCATGGTGGCGAGCCAATCGCGCGACGCGGCCCTGGCCGGCGTCGCCATCCTGGACGCCGGCGGCAACGCAATCGATGCGGCGGTCGCGACGGCGCTGGCCTTGGCGGCGGTGGAGCCGTGGAACAGTGGCCTGGGCGGAATCGGCTTCGCGATGGTGCACCGGGCCGGTCAGCCACGGGCCGAGGTGGTCGATTTCGGCCCGCGCGCGCCGGCCGGCCTCCATCCCGAGCTGTTCAAGCTCACGGGCCGGACCGCGCAGGACCTGTTCGCCTGGCCCGAGGTCGAGGGCGACGCCAACGTGCACGGCCCGTTGTCGTTCGCGATCCCGTCCGCGGTCGCCGGCTACGCCCACATGCACGGCCGGTTCGGCAGCATGCCGCTCTCGGAGCTGATGGCGCCGGCGGTCGCGCTGGCCAAGCGGGGCTTGGCGCAGGACTGGTTCACCACGCTGAAAGTGGCGAACTCGGCAGCGATCCTGCGCCGCTACCCGGGGAGCGCCGCGGTCTACCTGCCGGGCGGACTGCCGCCGGTGGCGCCGTACCAGGGCAACCCCGGCTTCTTCCGGCTCGGGCGGCTGCCGGACACGCTGGAAGCGCTGGCGCAGGCCGGGCTGCGCGACTTCTACGAGGGCGACGTGGCGCGCAGCATCGTCGCCGACGTCAAGGCGATGGGCGGCGTGCTGGACGCCGACGACCTGCGCCGGTGCGAGGCACGGATCACGGCGCCGCTGGAGGTCGCGTTCGCCGGGCGCACGCTGCAGCTGCCGGGCGGCCTGACGGCGGCGCCGACGATGGCGCGGGTGCTGGAGTTGCTGCCCGCCCACTGGCCGGCGCGGCCGGACGCGGCCTGGTTCGCCGCACTCGCCGGGGCCATGCGCACCGCCTATGCCGAGCGCCTGTCCGGCTTGGGCGACGCCGAGCCGAAGGCCGCCGAAAGCTGCACAACGCATCTGACGGTGTGCGATGCGGACGGGACGATGGTGGCAATGACCACCACGCTGCTGTCGTCGATGGGCAGCCGGGTGGTGCTGCCGGATAGTGGCGTGCTGATGAACAACGGCGTGATGTGGTTCGATCCGCGCCCTGGCCAGCCCAACAGCGTCGGCCCCGGCAAGCGGCCGCTGACGAACATGCTGCCGGTGATCCTGCGCGACGGCGACACGCCGGTGCTGGCCGGCGGCGCGTCCGGCGGCCGGCGGATCATGGCGGCGGTGACCCAAGCCGTGGCCTTCGTCGCCGCCTTCGGCATGGACCCGGCCGAAGCGGCGCACCACCCGCGTATCGACGTCAGCGACCCCGACACGGTACACGCCGACCGGTTGCTGCCGGCGGATGTGCTGGCGGCGCTGCGCGCGCAGGGTCCGGTGGAGACGGTCGAGCACGGCACCGTCCCGGTCAACTTCGCTTGCCCGAACCTGATCGAGATCAAGGACGGGGTCCGCACCGGCGTCACCGATGTGATGTCGCCCTGGTCGGCGGCCGTGGCGCAGGCCTGAGGCGGGGCGGCCGGCATGTCCGGGCCCCTGCTGCTGCGTCCGATCGGACGGCTGCGCACGCCGTTCGCGACGTTGGCGGATTGCCCGCGCAACGGCCGCAAGATCCAGCCACCGCCCGATTGCGTGGCGGAGGTGGACGAGCCGTTCCGCGAAGGGCTGACGGACGTCGAGACCTTCTCCCACCTGATCCTGCTGTATTGGCTGGGGCCGCAGCCGGACCTGCTGACGATCAGCCCGAACTTCGACCGGCAGCCGCACGGCATCTTCTCCACCCGCACCCCGGTCCGGCCGAACCCGATCGGGCTCAGCGTCGTGAGCCTGCAGGGCGTGGACGGCGGCCGGCTCACGGTGCGCAACCTCGATTGCCGCGACGGCACGCCGCTGCTCGACATCAAGCCGTACTTGCCCAGCACCGACCTCGAGCCCGACGCGACGATGGGATGGCAGGACGCCTACCGGACCGGCCGCAGCACAAGGAACACAGCTTGAACGCACAATCCTCCGAAGCCGCCATCACCGCCTGGCTCGCGACCCAGGGCGACGCCATGCTCGAGCTGCTGCGGCAGATGGTGGAGATCGACAGCGGCAGCTACGACAAGCCGGGCATCGACGCGGTCGGCGCGGTGGCGGAGCGGTTCCTCCGCGCGCACGGCATCCCGGTCGAGCGCTTGCCGCAGTCCCGGCACGGCGACTGCCTGCGGGCGCCGGTCCCGTTCGAGGGGCCGGCCGGCAACGCGGGGGGAAGTGGCTCCGCCGGCAACGCCGGCGCAAATATCGTGCTGATGGGCCATCGCGACACGGTGTTCCCCGCCGGCGAGGCCGGACGGCGGCCGTTCACGGTGCGGGACGGGGTCGCGACCGGGCCGGGGGTCGCGGACATGAAAGCGGGGCTGGTGATGAACTGCTTCGTGCTGGCGGCCTTTGCCAAGTTCGGCGGCGCGCCGGCACCGCTGGTCGGGCTGTTCACCGGTGACGAGGAGATCGGCAGCCCCGAAGGCCGCCCGGTGATCGAGGCCGAGGCGCGCCGGGCCCGCGTGGTGTTCAACAGCGAGCCCGGCCGGCCGAACGGCAACGTGGTGACCGGCCGCAAGGGCGGCGTGTTCATGGCGATGCGCATCACCGGCAAGGCGGCGCATTCGGGCGGCAATTTCTCGGCCGGGATCAGCGCGATCGAGGAGCTGGCGCAGAAGATCATCGCCATTCACGCGCTGACGGACCTCGAGCGCGGGATCACGCTCAATGTCGGCCTGGTCAGCGGCGGGCAGAGCGTCAACACGGTCGCACCCTGGGCCGAGGCTCAGATCGACCTGCGCTTTATCGAGCCGGCGGACCGCGACGACGTGATGGCGCGGATCGCCGCGATCGTCGAGCGCAGCGCGGTGCCGGGCACCAAGGCGGAGCTCACGATCCGCGGCGAGTTCGCGCCGCTGGTGCAGTCGCCGGCGGCCAAGCGGCTGTTCGAGCTGTATGTCGAGGGCGCGGCGGCGAGCGGATTGGCGGTCGCGGGCGAGTTCGCCGGGGGCTGCGCCGATAGCGGCTTCACCGCCGGGGTGGGCACGCCGACCATCTGCTCGGTCGGGCCGGTCGGCGGCAAGGCGCATACGCCGGACGAATATCTCGAGGTCGCCAGCATGGTGCCGCGCGCCCAGGCCTGCGCCCGGGCGATCATCAATCTCGGAAAGGCCGGGCTATGACGCTTGCCCCGTTCGTGATCGGTGCCCTGCTGCTGGCCGGCACCGCGGTGGCGCAAAGCCCGGCCGAGGCGGTGCGCGCGCTGGCGCCGACCGGCACGCTGCGGGCGGCCATCAATTTCGGCAACCCGGTGCTGGCGCAGCGCGGGCCGAATGGCGAGGCGGGCGGCGTGTCCGGCGCGCTGGCGGCGGAGCTCGCCAAGCGGCTCGGCGTCAGGCTGGCGGTGGTGCCGTTCGAGCAGGCCGGAAAGGTGACGGACGCGCTCGCCAGCGGGGTGTGGGACATCTGCTTCCTGGCGAAGGACCCGGTGCGCGGCCAGGGCATCGCCTTCACCGCCCCCTACGTGCTGATCGAGGGCGGCTATGCGGTGGCCGGGACGGCGCCGTTCGCGACGGTGGAGAGCGTGGACGCTCCGGGGGTCGAGGTCGCGGTGGTGCGCGGCAGTGCCTACGACCTGTATCTCACCCGGGCGCTGCAGCGGGCCAAGCTGGTGCGCTACGACGGCAACGGGGCGGCGTTCGACGCCTTCCTGGCCGGGCGGCAGACGGTGCTGGCCGGGGTCAAGCAGCCGCTCGAGGCCCTGGTGCGGCAGCATCCGGAGACGCGGATGATCCCCGGCCGCTTCATGTCGATCGAGCAGACGATGGGCACGCCGAAAGACCGCGACGGCGCCGGAATCGCTTACCTCGAGAACTTCATCGCCGAGATGAAGGCGTCGGGCTTCGTGAAGCAGGCTTTGGACGCGAGCGGCCAGCACGACGCGGAGGTGGCGCCCTGACGGGAACCGACCCGGCACAACCGGACTTGATCCGGGGTAACCGGGACGATGCCATGGCGAAATCACCCCTCCCCTTACTCGGCCTGCTGCTGGCCGCGGCGCCGGCGCAGGGCGCCGACCTCGACACGCGGGCCGCGCTCGAGCACCTGATGGGCCGCAGCAAGGCGGACGTGGTTCGCACGCTCGGGCCGCGCGGCGACACGGTGAACACGGTGGACGGGCAGCGGCTGTTCTACGAGAAGATCGACGCCGGGCGGATCGGCGCGCGGGCGGGACAGGGTGCCCGGGACGACAGCGGCGGCACCGGCTTGTCGTCGCGCGACTACTCGTTCAGATGCCGCACCGAGGTAGTGATCCGCGACGGCAAGGTTGCGGCGTTCAACCGCAGCGGCAACGACTGCCACTGACCCGCATCGCCAGCGTCCGATTGCCGATGTCATCCGCCGCCCTCGCCTTCGCGCTGTTCGTGCTGTTCTATGTGCTGCCGATCGGCATTTCGGCCGCGCGTTACCGGCTCGAGGACGTCGGCGAGGGCTGGCGCACGGCGGACCGTTCCTCCATCGGCCATCTGCCGCCGGCAAGCGCGCCGGGCGCCGCCGTTCGCATCTTCTCCGCGCAGACGGTGCGGTGGCGCGGCGTGTTCGCCACCCATTGCTGGATCGTGTTCAAGGCGGCGGGCGCGGCCCGCTATACGCGCTTCGACTACACCGCTTGGGGCGCGCCGATCCGCGAGAACGGGTTCGAGCCGGACGGGCGCTGGTTCGGCCGGACACCGGACGTGGTGTATGCGGCGGACGGTCCGGCCGCGGCGGCGCTGATCCCGCGCATCCAGGCGGCGATAAGCGGCTATGAGTTCAGCAACACCGGCGATTACCGGGCCTGGCCGGGTCCGAACTCCAATACCTTCATCTCGGCCATCCTGGACGCGGTGCCGGAGATGGCGGTGGCGCTGCCGAACACGGCGATCGGCAAGGATTACCCGTATGACGGGCGCTGGCTGCGGCCCACGCCGTCGCGCACCGGGCTGCGGCTGAGCCTGGGCGGGTATGGCGGAGTGACGGTCGCCTGGGTGGAGGGGATCGAGCTCAACATCCTGACCGCGGTGGCCGGGGTGGATTTGCGGCGGCCGGCGTTGAAGCTGCCGGGGCTTGGCCGGATCGGCATGCCGGCCCTGGTGGTGGCGAGGGTCGTGCCCAGCGCTGGTTGACGGATCAGAGGCGGCGCAGGGTCTCGGGGTCCCGCTCAGCGCCGAAGAAGCGGTCCAACGCTTCGTCGAATACGGTACCCGGCGCCACGGCGTCGAACAGCGTCATCGACGAGCGGAACTTCATCGTGTCGGGATCACCAAACACCTGGTGCGCGGTGCGGCCGGTGGTGGACAGCACCCAGCCCGTGCAATCCCGCAAGCGCTGGCCCAGGACGGGATGCGCGAGATAGGCCTCCGCCTCGGCCCGCGAGGCGATGGCGTAGCGCTGCGCCATCGAGCTCAGGCCGAGGCCGGCGATCTGCGGAAAAACGAACCACATCCAGTGGCTCGTCTTGCGCCCGGCGCGCAGCTCGGCCTCGACCGCCGGCATCACCGGCGCCTGGGCGTGCACGAAGCGGTCGAGGTCGAACGCCATCAGATGTCGGCGTAGCAGTGCGTCTCGGCCGCGCCACCGGGGTTGGTGACGGCGCCGAGATGCGCGGGTCCGACGGTCTGGGCGTATTTCCAGATGGCGCCACTGTTGTAGTCCGTGCGGCGCGGCGTCCAGGCGGCGCGGCGCTCGGCGAGCTCGGCGTCGGCCAGCAGCACGTCGATGGTGCCGGCCTCGGCGTCGAGCCGGATGCGGTCGCCGTTGCGCAGCAAGGCGATGGGGCCGCCGACCGCCGCCTCCGGCCCGACATGGCCGACGCAGAAGCCGCGAGTGGCGCCGCTGAAGCGGCCGTCGGTGATCAGCGCCACGTCCTCGCCCATGCCCTGGCCGTAGATGGCCGAGGTGGTGGACAGCATCTCGCGCATGCCGGGGCCGCCCTTGGGGCCCTCGTAGCGAATGACGATGACGTCGCCCTTCTTGTAGGCGCGGGCGTCCACCGCGGCGAAGGCTTCTTCCTCGGAATCGAAGCAGAGCGCGGTGCCCTCGAACTGCTGCACCTTCATGCCCGCGACCTTCACGATGCCGCCGTCGGGTGCGAGGTTGCCCTTGAGCCCAACGACGCCGCCGGTCGGCGTGATGGGGTTCTGCACGGTGTAGATCACGTCCTGGTCCTGGGGAAAGGTGACGTGCTGCAGGTTCTCGGCGAGGGTTTTGCCGGTGACGGTGATGCAGTCGCCGTGCAGCAGGCCGCCATCCAGCAGCGATTTCAGGATGACGGGGATGCCGCCGACCTTGTGCACGTCGAAGGCCACGTATTTGCCGCCGGGCTTGAGGTCGGCGATGTACGGGGTGCGGCGCATGATGGCGAGCACGTCGTCCATGGTGAAGCGCAGCCCGGCCTCGTGCGCCATCGCCGGCAGATGCAGCCCGGCATTGGTGCTGCCGCCGGTCGCACCCACCACGACGGCGGCGTTCTCCAGCGCCTTCATGGTTACGATGTCGCGGGGGCGGAGGCCGCTTTCGATCAGCGCCATCACCGCGCGGCCGCTGTCCATCGCCCAGCGGTCGCGGTCCTCGTAGGGCGCCGGCGCCCCGGCCGAGCCGGGGAGCGCGAGGCCGATCGCTTCCGAGACCGTCGCCATGGTGTTGGCGGTGAACTGGCCGCCGCAGGCGCCGGCGCTCGGGCAGGCGACGCATTCCAGCTCGTGCAGGTCCTCGTCGCTCATATTGCCGGCGGCGTGGCGGCCGACCGCCTCGAACACGTCGACGACCGTCACGTCGCGGCCCTTGTAGGTGCCGGGGAGGATGCTGCCGCCGTACATGAACACCGCCGGCACGTTCAGGCGCAGCATCGCCATCATCATGCCGGGCAGGCTCTTGTCGCAGCCGGCGAGGCCGACGAGCGCATCGTAGCAATGGCCGCGCATGGTGAGCTCGACGCTGTCGGCGATCACCTCGCGCGACACCAGCGAGCTTTTCATGCCCTGGTGGCCCATGGCGATGCCGTCGGTGACGGTGATGGTGGTGAACTCGCGCGGCGTGCCGCCGGCCTCGGCGACACCGCGCTTCACGCTCTGCGCTTGGCGGCTGAGGGCGATGTTGCAGGGGGCGGCCTCGTTCCAGCAGGTGGCGACGCCGACGAAGGGCTGGTTGATCTCGTCCTCGGTGAGGCCCATCGCATAGTAGTAGCTGCGATGCGGCGCCCGCTCCGGGCCTTCGGTGACGTGGCGGGAGGGGAGACGGGACTTGTCCCAGCGCTTCTTCAACATGTTTCTCTCCGTTTCGAAGGCGAGGGGCGAGCCCTTAGAACCCGATCGATGGGGGTCTGGGGTCCCTGACCCCAACGGGTCAAGGGCAGAGCCCTTGCCTTAGTTTATCCGTGCCATTGCCGCCGCCAAGCGCCCGGCCTCGGCCAAGTGGGCGGCCAGCCGCTCGCGGTTTTCTTCCACCACCTCGGGCTTCGCGCGGGCGACGAAGTCGGCGTTGTCCAGCTTGCGCCGCACTTTCTCCGCTTCTGCTTCGGCCTTGCCGCGGTCCTTCTCCAGCCGGGCACGCTCGGCCGCAAGGTCGATCCCGGCTAGCTGTAACCAATATTCGTCACCGGCTACCGATAGCTGGACAGAGCCTGCGGCAACAGTGGAAGGCGCGTAGTCAATCGCGTGAACGGACGTCTTCGACATTCTCTGTAGAACTGGGAACCAGTCCGACAGCCACCGTTTGCGCTCCGGTCGGAGCCAAAGATATCCGTTGAGGTTCTGCGTCCAAGGAACGCCGTACTCCGTTCGAGCACTTCGATTCGCTGTTACGATTTCCACGAGCCATTCCATCTCCGCCCGCGCCGGCTCGGGTGCGGCGACCGGAACCGGCTCGGGCCATGGGGCGCGGATGAGGCTGAACGGCGCGCCGTAGCCCATTGCGTCCCACAAATGCTCGGTCACGAACGGCATCGCCGGGTGCAGCAAGCGGAGGATGACGCCCAGCACATGCGCCGCGGTGGCCCGGACCTCGTCCTTGGCGGCGCCGTCGGGGCCGTTCAGCACAGGCTTCGCGAACTCCAGGAACCAGTCGCAATAGGTGTTCCAGGTGAAGCGGTAGGCGGCGGCGGCATACTCGTCGAAGCGGAAGGCTTCGAGCGCGGTTGTGGCCTCCGACACCGCGGCGTTGGCGGCGTCCAGCACCCAGCGGCACAGCGGGGACTGCGCGGCAGCCGGATCGAAGCCGGCGACCGGGGTCACGCCGTTCATCTCGCAGAAACGGGCGGCGTTCCACAGCTTGGTGACGAAGCTGCGGTAGCTTTCGACCCGCGCCGGGCCGAGCTTGATGTCCCGCCCCGGCCCGGCCAGTGCGCAGACGGTGAACCGCAAGGCGTCGGTGCCGTAGGTGGCAATAAGGTCGAGCGGGTCGATGACGTTGCCCTTCGACTTCGACATCTTCTGCCCGCGCTCGTCGCGTACCAGGCCGTGGATGTAGACGGAGCGGAACGGCACGGCCTGGCGGAAATGCAGGCCCATCATCATCATCCGGGCGACCCAGAAGAAGATGATGTCGAAGCCGGTCACCAGCACGTCGCCGGGGTAATGGCGCTGGAGCTCCGGCGTTTCCTCGGGCCAGCCGAGGGTGCTGAACGGCCACAGCGCCGAGCTGAACCAGGTGTCCAGCACGTCCGGATCTTGGCTCAGCGGCCGGTCCTCGCCGTATTGGGCACGGGCCTGAGCGGCGGCGGCGGCCTCGTCCTCGGCCACGAACACGGCGCCGTCCGGGCCGTACCAGGCGGGGATGCGGTGGCCCCACCAGAGCTGCCGGCTGATGCACCAGGGCTGGATGTCGCGCATCCAGGCGAAGAAGGTGTTCTCCCATTGCCGGGGGACGAATTGCGTCTGCCCGGTTTCGACGGCTGCGATGGCGGGGCGGGCCAGCTCGGCGGCGTTGCAATACCATTGCACCGTCAGCAGCGGCTCGATCGGCACGCCGGAGCGGTCGCCATGCGGGACGGCGTGGCGGTGCGGCTCGGTCTTCTCCAGCAGCCCGAGCCGCTCCATCTCGGCGACAATGGCTTTGCGGGCGGCGAAGCGGTCTTGGCCTTCGAGGCTGCGAACGAAATCGGTGTCGGCGGCCAAGTCCAGCTCCGCCAGCGTGACCCGGCCTTCGCGGTCCAGCACCGAGGGCATCGGCAGGTCGTGGCGACGGCCGACCTCGAAATCGTTGAAGTCGTGCGCCGGGGTGATCTTCACCGCCCCGGTGCCCTTCTCCGGGTCGCTGTACTCGTCGGCGACGATCGGGAAGCGGCGGCCGGTGAGCGGCTGCACCACCATCTTGCCCACGAGGTCGGCAAAGCGCTCGTCGGTCGGGTGCACGGCGACGGCGGTGTCGCCCAGCATCGTTTCCGGCCGTGTGGTGGCGACCACGATCACTCGGTCGGTGCCCTCGACGGGGTAGCTGATATACCACAGGTGGCCGTTGACCTCGGTGCTCTCGACCTCAAGGTCGGAGATCGCCGACTGGAATTTCGGGTCCCAGTTGACCAGGCGGCGGTCGCGGTAGATCAGGCCTTGGCTGTACAGCGTCACGAACACGCGGCGCACCGCCTCGCTCAGCCCCGCGTCCATGGTGAAGCGCTCGCGCGGCCAATCGAGCGAGGCGCCCAAGGTGCGGAGCTGGTTGGTGATGGCGCCGCCGCTTTCGGCCTTCCATTGCCAGACCCGCTCGAGGAAGCGCTCGCGGCCCATTTGCTGCCGAGTCTCGTTGCCTTCCTGCGGCAACAGCCGTTCGACCACCATCTGGGTGGCGATGCCGGCGTGGTCGGTGCCGGGCTGCCATAGCGCGTCGCGGCCCTGCATGCGGCGCCAGCGGATCAGCGTGTCCTGCAGCGTCATCGTCAGCGCGTGGCCCATGTGCAGGCTGCCGGTGACGTTGGGCGGCGGGATCATAATGGTGTAGGGCGCGGCGTCGCCGGCGCTTCCCTGCCCAGCGTGGAACGCGCCCTGCCCTTCCCATCCGGCGTAAAGGGCGGGCTCGACGCCGGCGTGGTCGAAGCTTTTGCTCAGCATGGACCGGTTCTAGCCCACGGCCTCCCCGGCGCAAGAGCTTGATCGTGCAACGGAGCCCAGACCTGGGCCTTGAACGCGATGCCGGGGCGGCTTGGCTCCGGTCAGGTCATCCGGCCGACCACGCGCTCGATCTCGGTGCGGACGAGCCGCTCGACCATCGGCGCGAGGTGGGTGTCGAGCCACTGCTTCAACAGCGGGCGGATCTCTTCCCGCACCAGGTCCTCGATGGTGGGGCCACCCCGGTGCACTTGCGTGTTGCGTTCCGAGGCGAGCGTCCGCAGCAGCGTGCCGACCGCGGTGGCGGCGGCGGCGGCGGCTTCCGGTGCGACCAGGTCCGACGACGACGCCGGCGGCGGGCTGGGAGCGGGCGGCGGCTCACTGGCGACCGGCGCGAAAGCGGCCGCCGGCGCCGGTTCGGCCCGCGGCGGTTCTGCGCGCGGAGTTTCTGCGCGCGGAGTTTCGGGGCGCGTCGGTTCTGGGCGCGGCGGGGCCGGGGGTGGCGGGGCGGACGGCTCGGACACCATCATGCCCTCGTCCAAGGCCAGCACGTCGTCGGCGGGCGCATGCGACGGCTCCTGGACCGGCTTCGTGTCTTCCTCGTTCAGGATCCGGCGGATCGAGGCCAGGATGTCTTCCATCGACGGGTCCGCGCCCGGCGGCGAGTTCGCGTCCGGGCCGGCGCCGGGCGGGTGGGGTTCAATGGCCATCGATCAGCGTCCCGGCTGCTCGGTCGCGTAGTCGCCGGTCCCGAAAATCCGCTGCCGGACCGCGTTGTAGTAGGCCGTCTCGTCATACAGCGGCACGTTCAGGTTCAGGTCGCGCGCTGTCAGCCGGCCGATCGCTGCCGCAACCGCGTAGCTGTTCGTCACCAGGTTGGCGAGGTTCTGCACCAGCGTGACGCGGGAGTTCAGCAGCGTCTGCTCGGCGTTGAGCACGTCCAGCGTGGTCCGGCTGCCGACGATCGCTTCGCGCTGGGTGCCTTCGAGGGCGATCTGGTTGGCGCGGATCTGCGCCCGGGTGCTGTCGATGGTGGCGCGCGTCGCCTGCAGCGTTTCCCAGGCCTGGGTCGCCTGCTGGATCGATTGCCGCCGCTGATCCTCGACGATCTTGCGGGTCTGCTGCTGCTGCTGCCGCGCCTGACGCACGCGGGAGTATTCGGCGCCGCCCTGGTAGAGCGGCACGGTCGCGTTCAGCAGCACCTGGCCGCCGATCGACCGCTGCCCGACGACGGTCGAGTTGTCGGCGCGGGCCGCCTGCGCCTGGACGCTGACCTGCGGCATCAACTGGCTGAACTGCAGGTCGATGTTGTCGCGCGCGGCGGCGTCGTCGAACAGGGCTGCGATCACGTTGGGGTTGTTGGCCGACGCCAGCTGCACCGCGTCGGCCTGGTTGCGGATCGGCAGCTTGATCGGCTGCGGCTCGATCAGCTGCTCCGGCAGGTCGCCGACCAGGCGGCGATAAGTGGCGCGGGTGGTTTGCAGGTTGCCTTCGGAGGATTGCCGGGTCGCCCGGGCGCCGGCCAGCGCCGCCTCGGCCTGGGCGACGTCGGTGCGGGTGATCTCGCCGACCCGGAAGCGGTCGTTGGTGGCCTGCAACTGCCGGGTCAGCACCTGCTCGTTGTTGATGTTGAGCTGCAGCACCTGCTGCGCCTGGATCACGCTGACGTAGGCGTTGATGGTGTCGCTGAACACCTGCTGCTCGGTGGCGAGCAGGCGGCCGCGCTGGGCGAAGACCTGGTTGTCGGCGCGGTTGGTGCCGGCGCGGGTGGCGCCGCCGCGGAACACCGGTTGGGTCGCGGTCGCCTGCTCGGTGAAGATGTCGCGGTTGTTGCGGCCGATCGTCGTCCCGGCGCGGCTTGCGCTGCGGAAGGTGCCGTCGCCGTAGCCCAGCGACCCGGCCAGGGCGATCGTCGGCCGCCACCCGGCCAAAGCCTGCGGCACGTTCTCGTCGATCGAGCGCAGCTGCGCCCGCGCCGTCTGCAGGGTCGGGTTGTTCGAGTAGGCGGCGGCGAGCGCGTCCTGCAGCGTGCGCGGCTGGGCGAGCGCCGAGCCGGCGGTCAGGCCCGCGAGCAGGCCGATGGTGGTGGCAAACCGTCGATGCATGGTCATCCTCGCCTTGGCGGCAGGCAGGCAGGCGCCCGCCGCGTTGCCGGCCCCACCGCCAGCGTCGTGCATCCTGACACAGCGGCAGCCTCGCTAGAAGGTGAAAGCCGGGGGTGGACGGAACTGCGGCAGCAGCGGGGTCGCGCAGTCGAACATGGGCTGTGCGCGCAGCCGGACGCCGTCGCCGACGTGCACCGCTTCGGCCAGCACCCCACGACCTTGGCCGGTGGCGGCGGCGGTCACGGTCGCAAGCCGGCCCGCGGGTGCGAGTTGCGCGGCCAAGCCGTCCGGGATGGCGTCGACGGCGCCCTCGATCAGAATGAAGTCGTAGGGCGCCCCGGACGGCCAGCCGGACGCGACGGGGCCTTCGACGATCGATACCCCGGGCGCCAGGCCGGGCAGCACCGAGCGGGCGACGGCCAGCAGCGACGGGTCGTCCTCGAGAGCGGTGACGGTGCCGCCGCAGGCGGCCAGCAGCGCCGAGCCGTAGCCGCTCCCGGCGGCGATCACCAGCCCACGCTCCCCCTCCCGCACGCGCAGCAGCTGGACCAGGCGGGCGATCACCATCGGCTCCATCAAGGCGCGGCCGCCGGGCAGCTTCACATCCTCGTCGGCGTAGGCGCGGCTGGCCAGATGCGGCGGCACGAAGCGTTCGCGCGGCAGGGTGCGCATGGCCCGGATGATGCGCGGGTCGATCACCTTGTTCGGCCGCACCTGCCCGTCGACCATGTGATCGCGGGCGGCGGCGAAGTCGGTCCCGGCGGCAAGGGGCGTGGTCACGGCAAACGCATCGTCCATGACGCGACCTTATAGGTGCGGGCGGTGCCCGATGCCAAGCGCCCGTTCGGCTTGACCCGGCCGCCGCCGCCGTAGATAAGCCCGGCTAGCCGCGCGCCCGGGGGTCCGGTGGCAGAGTGGTGATGCAGAGGACTGCAAATCCTCGAATGCCGGTTCGATTCCGGCCCGGACCTCCAATCCCGCTGCCGATCACCCGCCGGTCATTGCGGTTGCGCCGAGGACACCGGGGGCGACCCGTCCATCAGCTTCGCCTCCCCGCGCGGAGCCCCGCGACCCGTCAGCGACTTGCCGAGCCGGGCGGACGGTTCGGCCACGAGATCGTTGAACAGCCAGGCGACGACCAGCGAGGCGAACGCGACGCCCACCAGGATCACGGCCAGCGGGACGTAGTCGTGCAGCAAGATCACGGCGACGAACAGCAGCGGCACGTGGACCAAGTAGAGGCTAAAGGAAACCCGGCCGAGCCACAGCAACGGCGGCCATTGCAGCACCCGCTGGAGCGGGCCGGCCGCCAAAGCCGAGACGACGATCATCGCCGCGCCTGCGGACACGAGAAGGTCCTGGGTGAACAGGTCACGCGACCAGTGGCCCTGGAACACCAGCAGCCCGGCGGCGAGAAGCAGGAGGGCGGCGCCGGCCCGGATCCGTTTGATGCGGCGCAGGTAATAGCCGATGGTGCTGCCGATCACGAAGAAGGTCGCGTAATAGGCGGTGCCTTGCACCTCCATGGCGACAATGCCGATCCGCGATACGCCTTCTTGCCACACCAGCAGCTCGAACGGCGAAGTGTCGGGTCCCCACACGAAATGGATGCCCAGGACGACCGCCCAGATGGCGGCGGCCACGCCGGCGGCGCCCCGCATGCCCCACCAGACGATCGGCAGGATCAGCAGCGGAAACAGCAGCGAAACACGGACTTCCCAGATCAGCGTGTGGACGACGCCGTCGAGCATGTTGCGGCGACCGAGCATGACGGCATGGTCGATCAGCACGGCCGGCGTCACCTCCTTGGTCCAGTTCATGGTGTTGACCCAGTCGCTGAGCCCGGCGACGGCTGCGACCGGATGCAGCCACACGGCCAGGACGGCCGACAGCCCGACGGCGGCGGCGTAGGGCAGGTAAAGGCGGCATAGCCGGCGTATCGCGTAGTCGCGGTAGCGCGGCGGCCGGCCGGCGAACCAGGGCAGCGACAGCACGAGGCCGCTCAGCACGTAGAACAGCGTCACCGCCTCGGCCCCGTTCCACAGCAGCCGGAGCGGCGTCTCGAACATCAGCCACTCGGTCAGCGAACTATGCCCGGTTCGCCAGCGCGAAAAGAAATAGTCGCTGAACGCCGGCTGCGTCAGCAGGCAGTGGTGCACGACGACGATCAGCGCCGCGACGCCGCGGACGCTGTCGAGCGCGCCGATCCGATCCGGCTCTCGCATCACTGCGCGAGCCGGACCACCGTTGGAAGCGGGCATTTAGGTGCGCGCTCCAATCGTCGGGTGCGGGGCCGAGGGAACCGGCACCAAGGGCGCCGGAGCCCGCTTGAGCGGGCGGCGGGCACGGGACCGGACGGGCTTGGCGAACCGGGCCATCTCCTCGCGCAGCACGGTGACCACCTCGACCAGGTCGTGCGCGGTCATGCTGTCGAACAGCGGCAGGCTGATGATGCGGGCGCCGACGTCGTCCGACACCGGCAGCGCGCCGCCCAGGGTGAAGCCGGCGAAGTAATCCTGCTGCAGCACGTGCGGGCTGAAGTAGGTCGCGCAGCCGATGCCGCGCCGGGCCAGGGACGCCATGATCTCGGCCCGATGCGGCGCCAAGGCGCGCGGCAGCAGCCCGGGGGCGAACTGGTGCGCTTGCTCGCCCGGACGCTGCGTCTGGAATGCAAGCTCCGGCAGGGCGTCGCGGTAGCCCTGCATCAACGCCGAGCGATGCGCAATCATGGCGTCGTTCTCGCCCAGCCTCAGGTGGGCCAGCAGCGCGCCGACCTCGCTCAGCTTGGCGTTCAGCCCCGGCATGGTCGCGTTGCGCGGCTTGCCGAAGCCGAAGTTGCACATCTGCCGCAACGTCGCGATCGCGGCGGGATCGGCGCTGTAGATCACCCCGCCCTCGCCGGTGGAGAACGACTTGGTGGCATGCATCGAGTAGACGATCAGCCCGCGGAACCCGGCGCCGTAGCCGCGGCCGTCGGCCGAGACGGTGCCGAGCGAGGCGGCGGCGTCCACCACCACGGGAATGCCGTGGCGCGCGGTCAGCGCGGTGTAGCGCGAAAGGTCGAGGTCGAAGCCGAACGTGGCGTACGGCATCACCACGGCAATGTCGGCGCCATATTGCGCGATCAGCCGTTCCTCGTGCTCCGGGCAGGCGGTCCAGGTCGCCGGGTCGATGTCGCAGAACAGCGGCGTCAGCCCACACCACATGGCCGCATGCGCGGCGGCGGCGAAGGTGAAGGACGGCATCAGCGCGTATTTTGTCCCGGTGGGACGGCCGCCGATCGCCTGCTGCACCGCCAGCATCAGGCCGATGGTGGCGTTGCAGACGGTCATGCAGCCGCCTTCACCGCCAAACATACGGGCGACCATGTCCTGCTCGAACGTGGTGTTGGCGGGTCCGAAGTTGCTGAAGATGCCGCTCTCTTCGATGGCGCGGAGGCGGTCGGCGGCCTGGCTCAGCCGGGGCGGGTTCGGCCGGATCAAGGGCACGGACATGTCAGACGCCTCCCACGGCAAGCGACGAGCTCAAGACGGGCGAGGCGGCGAGGCCAGCCGGCAGCCGCGCGGCCGCCCATTGCGGCGCGACGGCAGTGGATGACTTCAGCGCGGCGTCGACGATCAGGGCGCCGACGTCGTGCTGCCACAGCCACAGCCCGTTCGCCTGGCCGCGGAAGCTCGCTTCCCCGCCCAGCCGTCCGCGCGGCAGGAAGCCGGCGCCGAGGCCGATCCCGAACACGTCCGGCAGCGGCGCTCCGGCCGCGTCCAGCACGCGGCACTGCCCGTCGACCATCGGCTGCTGCGGCCCGGTCTGCGACAGCAGGGTGACCGGCTGCCCGGCGCGATCGAACATGGGCAGCGCGCGCGGCCGATAGCCGAAGGCGGCGATCACCAGGTCGGCGTCGTCGAGCAGGCGCTCGGCCTCGGTGTCCAGACCTTCGGCCGCCAGCTGATGCAGCTGCAGCCGCGGCTCCGGCGCGCGACCGCCGATGCCGCGCACCTGCATCACCAGCTCACGCGAGTCGAGGCGGAAGCCGGCGAAGCGGAACACCTTGCCGCTGATCGGGCAGACGTCGTCTTCGGACCACTCGGTGTAGCCTTCGGCCAGGGCCGAGGCGCGGTCGGGGTAGTAGACCCGCAGCGGCCGGCGGTGCATCAGGGTCACGCCGCCGGAGCCGAACCGGACGCCGGGCAGGCGATGCAGCAGGGCGTGGGCCACGGCGGCCGCACTGGTCGATCCGCCCACGATGACGACGCGGGGCTCAGGCTTGCCGGCGAGCAGCGCGGTGATGGTCTCGAGCCAGCCGGTGGTCAGCACGTCGCCCGACTGCACCAGGCGTCCGCCGCAACGCTGCACCAGGTCGATGCCGCCGACCCGCTCGGCGGCCAGGCGCTGCGCCGGCTGCTCGGCGCCGGTCGCAAGCACGACGTGGCGCGCCAGCAGCGTCCGCTCCGCCCCGGTCGCG
Organism: uncultured Alphaproteobacteria bacterium; assembly: GCA_963752225.1. Classification (GTDB taxonomy): domain Bacteria; phylum Pseudomonadota; class Alphaproteobacteria; order Acetobacterales; family Acetobacteraceae; genus JBBROS01. Next base: position 604,812 of record CAVVXS010000009.1, read on the forward strand.
AGGTCGCGGACCGCGACGCTCCAGCCGTTGGCGGTGCGGGTGGCGGAGATCGCAACATGGCCGGTCAGCACCGCGCTGGCCTTGTGCTTGGCGACCATGCGGGCCATCGCGGCGCCGACCAGGTCGAGGAACTGCCCGGCGTCGCGCAGCGTGACCGCGCCGTCGCCGGCGGCGGCCAATTGCCGGGTCAGCGGGTGCTCGGTCAGCCGGGTCAGCTCGGTGTCGCCGTCGCTGTCGCTCAGCAGGCAGTCGACGAACGTGCGTCCGCTGCTGTCGGAGTTGATGGCGTATTGGCCGATGGCGCCGCCGCCGAGGCGGTGGGAGCGCTCGACCACGGCGACGCCGCGGTCGAGCAGCTCGTCGAGGTCACCGTTGCGATGCGCGGCCAGCAAGGGGGCGATGCCCGCCGGCCCACCACCGACGATGACCGTATTGAACCACTCGACTTGCTCCCGCATCACAGCTTCCTCGAAAACGATCACCCGACCAACGGGCCGATATCGAAACGTTACTGCATACGGTTTAATCGTTATAAGAACATTAAAGTCAGGTTTTGTTTGCTCACGGAAATGAGTGCTCCGCGGGCCCGGAGGCACCGCTTCGGCCTTGTGACAGGCGTATGGACCAGATTGGGACGCAAGCGGGCTCGTGAACCCAGCGTCAAATCTCCGGCTCGGACCGCGGGGGCCCTCAGCGCGACGCTTGACTTGCCCGGTGGCGGCGAGGAAGGGAGGCGATGACCACGCTGCCGCCGCTGAAAGACGTGATCGCGCGGCACGGGCTCGATGCACGGCGCTCGCTCGGCCAGCATTTCCTGCTCGATCCCGGGTTGATCGGCCGCATCGTGCAGCAGGTGGAGCCGATTGCCGGCCGGCACGTGGTCGAGGTCGGGCCCGGGCCCGGCGGGCTCACCCGGGCGCTGCTCGACAGCCCGGCGGCCGGCGTGCTGGCGGTCGAGTTGGACCGGCGCGCCATTGCGGCACTCGCCGAGTTGGAACAGGCCTATCCGGGCCGGCTCGCGGTGCAGGAGGCGGATGCGACCCGGCTGGACCTCGCCGCCCTGGTTCCGGCGCCGCGGGTGCTGGCCGCCAACCTGCCCTACAACGTCGCGACCCCGTTGCTGGTCGGTTGGCTGCGCCAGGCTGCGGCGTGGGAGCGGATGACGCTGATGTTCCAGCTCGAGGTGGCCGAGCGGATCTGCGCCGACGCCGATACGCCCGCCTACGGCCGGCTGAGCGTGCTCGCGCAATGGACCTGCCGCACCAGCCTCAGGCTGCGGCTGCCGCCCGGGGCATTCGTGCCGCCGCCGAAGGTCTGGTCGGCCGTGGTCGGCTTGGTGCCGCTGGAGCGGCAGCCGCCGCCGGACCTGTTCGCGGCGATGGAACGGCTGACCGCGGCGGCGTTCGGGCAGCGGCGCAAGATGCTGCGCGGCAGCCTGCGTGCGCTGGGCGGCGAGGCGTTGCTCGGACGCGCCGGGATCGACCCGATGCGGCGGGCGGAAACGCTCGCGGTCCCGGAATGGGACCGCCTGGTCAGGCTGCTTTGAGCGTCAGCTGCGGTGCCCGAAATGCCGGTGGAGGCGGCGCGACCGGTGATGGTGCCGATACGCGATGTCGGTCTGCATCGGCTGGACGTAGGTGGCGATGAGCACCTGCGCCGGCGACCCATGCCGGACCGGCGCCGCAATTGCCGCGGACGCGCAGGCCAGCAGCGGGACGGCAAGCGCGAGTGCCACGGTGGAAAGGCGGAACAGGGTCATCGGTGCACTCCAGCGGAGGGGAAACACGTGGGTCACAGCAAGCACAGCGTGCGCAGTTCCCGCTTCAGCCCGGGCGGCATTGCGTCGGGTGCGAAGTCCGCGGCGGTCAGGTCGGGCGGCGCGTCGTCCGCCTCGAGGTAGCGCCAGCCCTGGAACGCCTTCACCGGGCGGCCCTCGACCTGCACCAGCGCCGGGTCGAGCAGGATGCCGGCGCAGCGGGAGCCGTCGTCCCAATGGTCGGGCACGATGTCCAGGATGCGCTGCCGCACCAGCATGGCGCCGGCGATCACCCAGTAAAGGCTCCCCTCGCCGCGGATTTCCGCGACCCGGCGGGGCAGGTTGCGGGTCAGGTGACGGAGCGGCGGCCGCACCGCCACGCGCATCGCCTGAACCTCACGCAGGTGGGCGATGTCGCGGATGCCGACCGCCAGTTTGGCCAAGTTAACCATACCTTGTTCTTAGGCGGCGGCGGCGGCGATTTGCAGAGTACGCCGTGGCCCAGGCTAAGAGGCGCCGGCGATGGGGGAGCGAGCGATGGCGTTGCGGATCGAGGGCGGCTCGGTGCTGCTGGGCGGGGAGCTGGTCGAGGCGGCGGTCGCGGTCGAGGACGGGCGGGTGGCGTCGCTCGGCACCGCCGCCGCCGGCCGCGGCCCGACGCTGGACGCGCGGGGCCTGCTCGTGCTGCCGGGGATCGTCGACCTGCACGGCGACGCGTTCGAGCGGCAGTTGCAGCCGCGGCCCGGGGTGGAGTTCGCCGCCGAGATCGCAGTCCGTGACACCGAGGCGCAGCTGCTCGCCAACGGCATCACCACCGCGTTCCACGCCGTCACCTTGTCGTGGGAGCCGGGGCTGCGCGGGCCCGAAGCGTGGCGCCGGCTGCTGGACGCGCTCGCGGGCTGGCGCGGCGCCTGCGACGTGCGGGTCAACATGCGCTGGGAGCTGCACAACCTCGACGCGCTCGATCTGGCGCTGGCCGACATCGCGGCCGGGCGGGTGCACATGGTGACATTCAACGACCACACCCCGGCGATCCTGCGCAAGCTGGACACGCCGGAAGGGGCGGCGAAATACGCCGATCGGGCGATGATGCCGCTTCCCGCCTTCCGCGCCCTGGCGGAGCGGGCATTGGCGTTCACCCCCGACGTGCCGGACGCGTCGGCGCGGCTCGCCGCGGCGGCCCGCGCGGCCGGGCTGCCGATCGCAAGCCACGACGACGACAGCGTCGCGACCCGTCGCCACTTCCGCGGCCTCGGCGCCACGGTGTGCGAGTTTCCGATGGCCGAGGCGGTGGCGGTCGAGGCGCGGGCGGCCGGCGAGGCGGTGGTGATGGGCTGCCCGAACGTGGTGCGCGGCGGGTCGCACCTGGGCTGGGCCGCGGCCGGGCCGCTGGCCGAGCGCGGCCTCTGCTCGGTGCTGGTCAGCGACTATTTCTATCCGGCGATGGCGCAGTCGGCCCTGCGGCTGGCGAGCGGGCCGCTCGGCTTGGCCGGCGCCTGGGCGCTGATCAGCGCCAACCCCGCCGCGGCTGCCGGGCTGCTGGATCGCGGCCGGATCGCGCCGGGCGCGCGGGCCGACCTCGTGCTGCTCGAGCCTGCTTCGGGTGCGGTCCTGGCAACGGTCGCCGACGGCCGGGTCGCGCACCTGACCGGGCCGGCCTGGGAGCGGTTGCGTTAAGCCTTAGGCGGGGCGGCGCTCCCGCAGGTCCGGCAAGAACGCGGCGACGATACCGAGCGCTGGCAGCACGGAGCACAAGCGATACACGAATTGCAGGCTGGTGTGATCCACCAGCTCGCCCAGCAGAGCGGCGCCGAGGCCACCGAGGCCGAACGCGAAGCCGAAGAACACGCCGGCGACGAGGCCGACGCGGCCGGGCAGCAGCTCCTGCGCATAGACCAGGATGGAGGACGACGCCGAGGCCAGGATCAGGCCGATGATCACCGTCAGCACCGCCGTGCCGGCCAGGTTCGCATAGGGCAGTGCCAGCGTGAACGGCAGCACGCCGAGGATGGAGAACCAGATCACCCGCTTGCGCCCCATGCGGTCGCCGATCGGGCCGCCCGCCAGCACGCCGACCGCAAACGCGCCGAGGAACAGGAACAGCAGCAGCTGCGACGTCTGCACTGACACGCCGAAGGTCTCGATGGTGTAGAAGGTGTAGAAGGTGTTCAGGCTGGCCACGTAGAAGAACTTGGAAAACAGCAGCACGACCAGCAGGACGAGGATGGTCGCCACCTTGGCCCGCGGCAGCAGCGCCGGGGGCGCCATCGTGCCGGCGCGGCGGGATGGCATGCGGCTGCTGTACCAGCGGCCAACGCCGAGCAGCACCAGCATGGCGGTGAGCGCGGCGGCGGAGAACCAGGTGACGCTGCGCTGGCCGTGCGGGATGACGATGAACGCGGCCAGCAAAGGGCCCAGCGCCGAACCGATGTTGCCGCCGACCTGGAACACGCTTTGCGCCAGGCCGAACCGGCCGCCCGAGGCGATCCGCGCCACCCGCGACGCTTCGGGGTGGAACACGCTGCTGCCGAGCCCGACCAGGGCGGCGGCGAGGAGCAGCGACCAGAAATGCCCGGCCACCCCCAGCAGCACCAAGCCGCATAAGGTGGCGGCCATCCCGACCGGCAGCGAGTACGGCAACGGGCGCCGGTCGGTGTACATCCCCACCACCGGCTGCAGCAGCGAGGCGGTGATCTGGAAGGCCAGCGTCAGCAGGCCGATCTGGCCGAAGTCGAGCGCGTAGTTGGCCTTCAGGATCGGGTAGATCGCCGGCAGCAGCGACTGCATCACGTCGTTGAGCAGGTGGGAAAAGCTGATCGCCAGCAGCACGGGCATCGCGGCAGCGCTGGCGGCAGGCGGGCGAAGTGTGGCGACCGTTCCGGACATAAGTCCTGACCTAACCTGCCCGCGGGGCCGGCGCCAGCCCGGCGGCGATCACCTGTCGGGCACAGCCGCTCGCGAAACCTGGCCGTCGGCCCATTGATCTTCGGCCTTGCACGCAGCACAGTCCGGCCCATCGCGGGACGCATGTCCCATCCATGCAAGGGGAACGACACTGATGAGGAATCTGTTGATGCTCGGGAGCGCGGCGCTCCTCGCCGGCGCGACCGCGCTGCCGGCGCCGGCGCAAGCCCAGGGCAGCGGCTCGAAGACGATCGACGACATCAAGTCGAAGGGTTCGCTGACCTGCGGCGTGTCCACCGGTGTGGCCGGGTTCTCGCTGGCTGACGCCAAGGGCGTGATCCAGGGCATCGACGCCGACACTTGCCGCGCCGTCGCCGCCGCCATCCTCGGCAAGCCCGAGGTCAAGTTCGTGCCGACCACCACCACCAACCGGTTCACCGCCCTGCAATCGGGCGAGATCGACCTGCTGGTGCGCAGCACCACCTGGACGCTGGGCCGCGAAGCGAACCTCGGGCTCGAGTTCGCGGGCGTCAATTTCTACGACGGCACCGGGTTCATGGTGAAAACATCGTCGGGGGTGAAGTCGGTCAAGGAACTGGACGGCGCCACGGTTTGCGTGCAGCCCGGCACCAGCACCGAGCTCGCGATTGCCGACTACTTCCGGCTCAACAAGCTGAAGTTCACTCCGGTGCTGATCCAGGATCTGGCCGAGATCCAGAACAGCTACCTGTCGGGGCGTTGCGACACCTACTCGACCGACCTGTCGGGCCTGGCCTCGTTCCGCTTCCAGCAGGGGCCGAAGGCGACCGACCATGTTCTGTTGCCGGAGATCATCAGCAAGGAACCGCTCGGGCTGATGGTTCGCAAGGGCGACGACAAGTTCTTCGACGTCGTGCGCTGGACCATGTTCGCGATGTACCAGGCCGAGGAAAGCGGCGTCACGTCGAAGAACGTGGCCGACATGCAGAAGTCGACCAACCCCGACGTCCGCCGCCTGCTGGGCGCCGAGGGCGACATGGGCAAGGCGATGGGCATCGACAATCTTTGGGCGGTCAACATCGTCAAGGCGGTCGGCAATTACGGCGAGATGTGGGACCGCGACATTACCCCGCTCGGGATTCCGCGCGGCATCAACAATCTCTGGAACAAGGGCGGCCTGCACTATCCGCCGCCGATCCGCTGACGCACTGCACAGGCATTGGGCCGCTTCCGTCCCGGGGGCGGCCCTTTTTGGTCCGGCGGCACAGTCTGCCGTTGAAGTGGCGCGGAGATTGCAATCTGATGACGACCGTTGGCGGCCATCCGGCCCGGCCGCAGCGGCCAGGATGGGATTTGTAACATGTCCGGTGCGACGATCGATCCGCGACTGGCGCCCGCGCGCGCGGCGCCGAAGAAGCCGCTGCAGTTCCGGTGGTCCGATCCGCGCTTCCGCAACATCGTGTGGCAGGTCGTGGTCATCGGCATCGTCGCCGCGATCGTCTGGTACCTGGTGCAGAACACCAGCCGGAACCTGGCGGCGCGGCGGATCGCAACCGGGTTCGCCTTTCTCGACCGGATTGCCGGCATCCCCATCGGCGAGCACCTGATCGACTACGACCCGGCGGAGAACACCTACGGCCGGGCGCTTTGGATCGGCGTGCTGAACACGCTGAAGGTCGCCGTGGTCGGCGTCGTGCTGGCAACGATCTGGGGCACGCTGCTGGGTGTGGCCCGGCTGTCGAAGAACTGGCTGATCGCCAAGCTGTCGGCCGTCTATGTCGAGGTCGTCCGCGACATCCCCGTGCTGCTGCAATTGCTGTTCTGGTACACCGCGCTGCAAGGCCTGCCGGCGCCGCGGCAATCGTTCCATCCACTGCCGGGCGTGTTCCTGTCCAACCGCGGCATCAAGATCCCGTCGCTCGACTGGGTGCAGGAGGATTGGTGGGTGCTCGGCGCCTTCCTGCTGGGCGCACTCGGGACACTGATGTGGTCGCGCGTCTGCGACAAGCGGCAGGAGGAGACAGGGGTGCGGCCGCGGGCCTGGCCGGTGGCGCTCGGCCTGCTGCTGGTGCTGCCGGCGCTGGTCTGGGCGGCGCTCGGCGCCCCGTTCACGCTCGAAGTGCCGGAGCTGCGCGGCTTCAACTTCATCGGCGGCGCGACCTTGAGCCCAGAATACGGCGCGCTCACCCTGGGCCTCGTGCTCTACACCTCGGCCTACATCGCCGAGATCGTGCGTTCGGGCATCCTCGCCGTGCCGAGCGGGCAGTGGGAAGCGGCCGGGGCGCTGGGCCTGCGCGCCGGGCCGACGCTGCGGCGGATCGTGCTGCCGCAGGCGATGCGGGTGATCATCCCGCCGATGACCAGCCAGTATTTGAACCTGACCAAGAACAGCTCGCTTGCGGTGGCGATCGGCTATCAGGACGTGGTCTCGATCGCCAGCACGACGCTGAACCAGACCGGGCAGGCGATCGAGGGCATCGCCGTCATCATGGTGGTCTACCTGGTGATCAGCCTGTCGATCAGCTTCTTCATGAACTGGTATAACGCCCGTATCGCCCTGGTGGAGCGCTAGGCGATGTCCCACAGCACTGCCCAAACCACCGCCCAACTCACCGACGCCGCGGGCGAGCCGGTCCCGTCGCTGGCCGGTGTCGCCGCCGCGCCGCCGCTGCCGCACCGGCCGCCGCCGCTGACCGCCGGCGTCGGCCCGATCGGCTGGGCGCGGGTGAACCTGTTCAACTCCGTGACGTCGTCGATCGTCACGGTCGTGCTCGGCCTGCTGTTGCTGCGCTGGGCCTATCAGTTCATCGACTGGGGGGTGATCCACGCCTTCTGGACGGTGCCGCAGACCGACACCGGCCCGGACCCATCGGTGTGCCGCGACGCCCGCGGCGTGGGCGCCTGCTGGGCGGCGATCGGCGAGAACTACCGCTTCATCCTGTTCGGCCGCTTCCCCTACGAGGAGCAGTGGCGGCCGGCGATCGTCTGCGCCTTGTTCATCGGCTTGTACTTCGTGTCGGCCATCCGCGCCTGCTGGCGGCCTTGGCTGGCCGGGCTATGGCTCGTGACGCTGGTGCTGATCGGCGTGCTGATGTGGGGCGGGGTGGCCGGCCTCACCTACGTGCAGCAGGATTCCTGGGGCGGACTGCCGATCACCCTCATCCTGTCCACCTTCGGCCTCGTGCTGGCCTTCCCGCTCAGCCTGCTGGTGGCGCTGGGCCGCCGCTCGACCAACCTGCCGGCGGTCAAGGCGCTGTGCGTGCTGTATGTCGAGCTGATCCGCGGCGTGCCGCTGGTGACGCTGCTGTTCATGGCAAGCGTGATGTTCCCGCTGTTCATGCCGGCCGGGATCAACCCGGACAAGCTGCTGCGGGCGCAGGTGGCGGTGATCCTGTTCGCCGGCGCCTATCTGGCCGAGGTGGTGCGCGGCGGGCTGCAGGCGCTGCCGAAAGGTCAATACGAGGCGGCCGACGCGCTGGGGCTGAGCTATTGGAAGAAGACCGGGTTCATCATCCTGCCGCAGGCGCTGCGGCTCGTGATCCCGCCGCTGGTGAACACCTTCATCGGCTTCTTCAAGGACACCTCACTGGTGCTGATCATCGGCATCTTCGACCTGCTATCGGCCGGCAAGGTGGCGATCACGCAGCCGATCTGGCAGGCGTACAGCACCGAGCTCTACATCACGCTCGCGCTGATCTACTTCGCGTTCTGCTACGTGATGGCCCGCTACAGCCGGGGCCTCGAGAATGAGCTGCGGCGCGGGGCGGCGCGATGATTGGGATTGCAAAGGCCCTGCCTTTGCTGGGGTGCAGGGGCCAAGCCCCTGCCCTTCTCACGGAGGACAAGCAATGAGCCAAGCCGCGACGTTAGACCGCCCTGCCCCGGGCTCGAACCAGCAGCCCGCCATCGTGCTGGACAAGGTCAACAAGTGGTACGGCGCGATGCACGTGCTGCGCGACATCACCCTGACGGTCGGGCAGAAGGAGCGCGTCGTGGTATGCGGCCCGTCCGGGTCGGGCAAGAGCACGATGATCCGCTGCATCAACCGCCTGGAAAGCCACCAGGAAGGCAAGATCATCGTCGACGGCACCGAGCTCACCAGCGACCTGCGCGCGCTCGACACCATCCGCCGCGAGGTCGGCATGGTGTTCCAGTCGTTCAACCTGTTTCCGCACCTCACCATCCTCGAGAACTGCACCCTGGCGCCGATCTGGGTGCGCAAGATGCCGAAGGCGGAGGCCGAGGAACTGGCGATGAACTACCTGCGCCGGGTCAAGATCCCCGAGCAGGCGAAGAAGTACCCGGGCCAGTTGTCCGGCGGGCAGCAGCAGCGGGTGGCGATCGCCCGGGCGCTGTGCATGAAGCCGAAGATCATGCTGTTCGACGAGCCGACCTCGGCGCTCGACCCGGAGATGATCAAGGAGGTGCTCGACACCATGATCGGCTTGGCGCAGGACGGCATGACGATGGTCTGCGTCACCCACGAGATGGGTTTCGCGCGCCAGGTGGCGGACCGGGTTGTGTTCATGGATCGCGGCGAGATCGTCGAGCAAGGGCCGCCGAACACGCTGTTCGAGAACCCGCAAACGGACCGGCTGAAGCTGTTCCTCAGCCAGATCCTGCGCGGGCATTGACGCCGCGGAGAGGGCGGGCGGCGGCCCGCCCCCGACCGGTCAGTTGCTCTGGACCATCTGGCCGCGGATCTCGCCGGCCGGGTTGGCCTCGGAATGGACGTTGGCGTACCACTTGCCGCCCATCAGGCTGCTGATCTGATCATCCGTGAGCGTCACGGTGCCGCTGATCGGCGATTGCGCGCTGCTGAACGGGACGATCACGCCGGCATTGGCCCCCTGGTCCGCAGGTCCATGAAAGTGGGCCGCGGTCGGCGCCGCCGTGAGATCCGAGTATTCGACCGTGTAGGTCAGGATTTTGGTCTGGGTGTCGAGCGTCGCCGTGGCACTCCCCTTGGCCGGGGTGAGCTTGGGCGGAACTTCGTTGCCGCCGGTCAGGGTCGCGGCGAAATTAACGGTATCCGCAAGCGCGGCCCCGCTCATCGCCGTTGCTATGCCGATCGCGACGACGGCAGCCTTGAACGTCTTCAGCATACTGACCCTCACACATTAACGTGCGGACGATAGGACGGTGGCGGTTGGCTGTCACCCTGCCTACTCACCCTGCCTTCCCGGGGTGCGCCAGCCGGCGCCCCCCGGGGCGGGACAGGTTTAGTCGCGGCGATAGACCGCCACATTCGGCACCGCTCGCGGCGTGCCGAAACCACCGCCGAGGATCGCTGCTACCGCGCCCAGCGCGAGCGCCGCAAATCCCAGCAAGCCGGCCGTGCCCACGCTCTTGCGGGCGACCTCGGCCGCCTGCTGCGCCTTTTGTTTGGCGGTGTCGGCGGCTTGGCGCGCCTGGTCCTCGGCCGATTGCAGGCGCGTGCGGGCCTCGTCCGGGCTGATGTTGGCGGTGCGGGCGAGGCTGTCGACGGCACGGTCGCGGGCGGCGTCGGTTGCTCCCTTGTCGCCGCTCAGGCTGGCCCGAAGGTAGGCGCCGACATTGTCCTGCGCCGTCTGCGCGTCGTTCGGGCTCACGAGGCGGCGGATTTGACCCTGCAGCGCATCGCCGTCGGTGTTCTGGGCGACGCCCGACACGGCCGATGCCGCGCCGCGGCCGGCCGCGCCGATCGTGCCGCCAAGCGCGCTGAAGGCGCCGCCCAGGATGCCGCCGACCGCGGTGGTCACGAGCCAGGTCAGCAGCAGCGTCGTCGCGCACCACGACAGGAAGCCGTGCCAGCGCGCGGTGCCGGGGTTGGCCGAGCCGGCCAGGCGTCCCGCGACCCAGCCGCCCACCAATGAGGCGACGATGCCGGACCCCACGATCCAGCCGACCGTCGTCATCGACGCCCCGGAGGCGTTCGGGTTATTGCCGAGGTTGGCCGCATCCAGGGTCGACGCGCCGAGCCCGATGCCAAGGATGTTGAGCAGCAACTGCACCGTCAGGGCGGCCGCCACGCCGGCAAGGATCGCCCCCCACGAGGCTCGGTTGCGCAGGTGTGCGGTTGCGTCGGATGGCGCGCTGGTCGCCACGTCCGGTCTGGCCGAGGAACTGATCGTGCTGCTCATTTTGGGTGTCCACTCCTTGCCGTCCACGGTGGCCGGCTTCGCGTGGACAACGTCCGAGCGCGGTGGAGTTCCCCCCGTACCTCGCCGACCGTTGCAGGCACGACACGGGCTCCGGCAATCGTCAGCGGCCGCCGACGCGCTCCGCCGGCAGTGTCGCCCGGGTCTGTTCCCGCGTTTGGCGGGCGATGACCGCCTCCTCGTCGGTCGGGATCACCCAGACCTCGACGGCCGAACCGGCCGGGCTGATCCGCCCCGGCGCCGGCCGGCCGGGGTCCACGGCCACGCCCAGCCAGCGAAGGTGGTCGGCCACCAGGGCCCGCACCCGCGCGTCGTGCTCGCCGATGCCGCCGGTGAACACGAAGCCGTCGAGCCCGCCCAGCGCCGCCATCAGCCCGCCCGCGAGCTGCGCCACGCGGTAGGCGAACAGCTCGACCGCTGCCCCGGCCGCCGGCGCCTCGCTGCCGTGGAGTTGGCGCATGTCGGCCGATACGCCCGACGCTCCGAGCAGCCCGGCCTCGTGATACAGCAGATGCTCGACCTCGGCGGCCGGCATGCCCCGCTCCTGCAGCAGGTAAAGCACCACGCCGGGATCGAGGCTGCCGCAGCGGGTGCCCATCACCAGGCCGTCGAGCGGCGTGGTGCCCATGGTGGTCTCGACGCTGCGCCCGGCAGCGAGTGCGCACAGGCTGGCGCCGCTGCCGAGATGGGCGACGATCACCCGGCCGGCCGCCAGCGGCGGCGCAAGCTGCCCGGCGATCCACTCGTAGGACAGGCCATGAAACCCGTAGCGGCGCAGGCCGAAGCGGTCCGGCAAGGCCCAGCGCCGGGCGACGCCGGGCAAGGTGCGGTGGAACGCGGTGTCGAAGCAGGCGACTTGCGGCAGCGCCGGCCGGGCGGCGGATACGGCGCGGATGGCGGCGACGTTGTGCGTCTGGTGCAGCGGGGCCAGCGGCGACAACGCCTCCATGTCCGCCAGCACCGCGTCGTCGATCCGCGCCGGGCCGGTGAAGTGGTCGCCGCCATGCACGATCCGGTGCCCAACCGCCTCCAGAGCCGGACCGCCCAAATGCGCCGTCACCCAGTCGAACAAAGCCGGCAGCACGGCCTCGTGCCCGGTGCCGGACGCGGCGGGCGGGTCCAGCGCCGCCCCGTGGGCGTCCCGCGCCGAGGCTTGCGGGGCGTGGGTGATGTTTTCGAACTCGCCGCGCAGCATCGCGCCGCACTCGTCGAACAGCGCGAATTTCAGGCTGCTCGACCCGGCGTTCAGCGTGAGGACGGCCATCAGTCGCCCCAGCGCCAGTCCCGCACCTCCGGCATGTCCTGGCCATGCGCCCGCACATAGGCCGTGTGATCGACCAACCGGTTGCGCAGGTACTGCACCAGGTGTGCCGACACGTCGGTCATCCGCGGCACCCGCTCGACGGCGGCCATCGCCAGGTGGAAGCGGTCGAGCCCGTTCAGCACCGTCATGTCGAACGGCGTGGTGGTGGTGCCCTCCTCGCGGAAGCCGTGCACGTGGAAGCGGTCCGCATTGGAACGGCCGTGCAGCAGCCGGTGCACCACCCAAGGGTAGCCGTGGAAGGCGAAGATGACCGGCTTGTCGAGCGTGAACAGGCTGTCGAATACGCTGGTCGGCAGGCCGTGCGGATGCTCGCCGGGCGGCTGCAGCGCCATCAGGTCCACCACGTTGACGAACCGCACGCGCAAATCCGGCATGTGCCGGCGCAGGATGTCGGTCGCGGCCAGCGCTTCCATGGTCGGCACGTCGCCGGCGCAGGCCATCACCACGTCGGGTACCTCCCCGTGGTCGTTGCTGGCCCATTCCCACATGCCGGCGCCGGCGGCGCAGTGGCGGACCGCGGCGTCGCAGTCGAGGTATTGCAGCGCCGGCTGCTTGCCGGCGACGATCACGTTGACGTAGCCGCGGCTGCGCAGGCAGTGGTCGGCGACGCTCAGCAGGGTGTTGGCGTCGGGCGGCAGGTAGATGCGCACCACCGACGCCTTCTTGTTGGCGACGTGGCCGATGAAGCCCGGATCCTGGTGGCTGAAGCCGTTATGGTCCTGCCGCCAGACGTGGCTGGTGAGCAGGTAGTTGAGGCTGGCGATCGGCCGCCGCCACGGCAGCCGTGCCGCGCCCTCGAGCCACTTGGCATGCTGGTTGAACATGCTGTCGATGATGTGGATGAAGGCCTCGTAGCAGCTGAACAGGCCGTGCCGCCCGGTCAGCAGGTAGCCCTCCAGCCAGCCCTGGCAGAGGTGCTCGCTCAGCACCTCCATCACCCGCCCGTCCGGCGCCACGTGGTCGTCGGTCGGCAGGCGTTCGCCCATGCTGGCGCGGTCCGTGACCTCGAACACGGCGTCGAGCCGGTTGCTGGTGGTCTCATCCGGGCCGAACAGGCGGAACGTCTGCATGTTCCGCTTCATGATGTCGCGCACGAAGCCGCCCAGGACCCGCGTGGCCTCGCCTTCGGCGGTTCCCGGCGCCTCGACCTCGACCGCGTAGTCGCGGAAGTCCGGCAGGTCGAGGTCGCGCAGCAGCATGCCGCCATTGGCGTGGGGGCTGGCGCCCATGGTCTTGGCCGGCACCTGATCGAGGATCGCCTGGACCGGGTGTCCGTCGGCGTCGAACAGTTCCTCGGCACGGTAGCTGCGCATCCAGTCCTCGAGCTGCTGCAGCCGCTCCGGATGGGCGTCGAGCTTGTCGAGCGGCACCTGGTGGGCGCGCCAGGTGCCTTCGACCGGCTTGTTGTCCACCGTTTTCGGCCCGGTCCAACCCTTCGGTGAGCGCAGGATGATCATCGGCCAGGCCGGGCGCTTCTCGTCGCCGTCACGCGCCGCCTGCTGGATCGCGGCAATGCGGTCGAGCGCCTCGTCCAGCGCGCGCGCCATCGCCCGGTGCATCGGCATCGCCTCATGGCCGGCGACGATCACCGGTGCCCAGCCATAGCCGCGGAACAGCGACAGCAGCTCCTCTTCCGGGATGCGCGCCAGCACCGTCGGCCCGGCGATCTTGTAGCCGTTGAGATGCAGGATCGGCAGCACTGCGCCGTCGCGGGCCGGGTCGAGGAACTTGGTGCCGTGCCAGCTCGCGGCCATGGCGCCGGTCTCGGCCTCCCCGTCGCCGACGACGCAGGTGGCGATCAGGTTCGGGGTGTCGAACACCGCTCCGCTGGCATGCAGCATGGCGTAGCCGAGCTCGCCGCCCTCGTTGATCGAGCCCGGCACGTTGGAGGCGTCGTGGCTCGGGATGCCGCCGGGGAAGCTGAACTGCCGGAACAGCTTGCCCATGCCGGCGAGGTTGCGCGGGATTGCCGGCACCATCTCGGAGTAGCTGCCCTCGAGCCAGGTGGACGCGACCATCCCGGGGCCGCCATGGCCGGGGCCGCAGACGTAGATCATGTCGAGGTCGCGCGCTTGGATCACGCGGTTGAGGTGGGCGTAGATGAAGTTGAGCCCCGGCGTCGTGCCCCAATGGCCGAGCAGGCGCGGCTTCACCTTGTCGATCGTGAGCGGCTCCCGCAGCATCGGGTCCTGGCCCATCAGGTAGATCTGGCCGACGGACAGGTAGTTGGCCGCGCGCCACCACAGGTCGAGCTTGGCGAGGGTCTCGTCGTTCATGGTCGCGCTCCGTTGCCGTGGACCGTCCTGGCCCATGACACGCGCGCCGCCCGGGCGCCACCACGCTCGCGCCCTTGTGTGAGGCACGGGCGGGGCGGCGGCCCGGTCACACGATGTCGAACCGCAGCATCATGGCGTGGTCCTCGTGCACGACGTTGTGGCAGTGCATGACGTAACGGCCGCGCATGTCGCGGAAGCGGAAGAACAGCCGATACTCGAAGTTGTTGGCGAGCGGCACGACGTCCGACCGCGAGTACTCGATGCGCCCATCGACGACGGCGTTCGGCGTCGGCGCCACGCCGTTGCGCGCCAGCACGCGGCATTCCTCGAAATGGGCGTGGATCGGGTGCGCCCATCCGCCGCCGCCGTTTTGGAAGATCCAGACCTCCTCGGCGTTCTCGCCGGGCGTCGCCTGGATCGTCTGCTCGTCCCACAACTTGCCGTTGATGGCCCAGGCGCCGTTCTGCCGGTTGAAGATGAAGCGCCGGGTCTTGAGCTTCTCCGCCCGGGCGATCAGCGCACCCAGATCGGGATCCGGCAGGTCACGCAGCTTGTATGGCCCAAGCTTCGGGTCCGCCGGATCGCGGCTGTAATCCGGGGCGGCGGCGCGGACGTTGAGCTGCAGCAAGGGGATGCCCGGCGTCAGGATCTTGAAGGTGGGTCCGCGGCCGTTCACCTGCTCGAGGCGGTTGACGAAATAAAGCTTGGTCGCGTCGTACTTCGCGAAGTCGACGATGATGTCGACCCGGGCCGCCACCGGCAGGCGCACGCTGGTGACCTGCACGGCTTGCGGCAGCAGGTTGCCGTCGTTGGACACCTGCCAGAACGGCAGGAAGTTCTTGCCGTCGAACAGCGCCACCTCGATCCAACGGGACGGCCCCGGATTGTAGAGGCGCAGCCGGTAGCGGCGTTTCGCCACATCGAAGTAAGGCTGGATGGCGCCGTTGGCGGTGAAGCGGTCGCCGAGGATGCCGTCGAGGTTGAACAGATCGAACACGAGCTGAAAGTCGCGGTCGAACAGGAAGTCGTTGAAGAAGATCGGCACGTCGAACTCGCCGCTCGGCAGCCGCAGCCCGGTTGTTTCATCGCCGGTGTCGAGCGTGTCGGAGATCAGATAGGGCCCGGCCATTCCCTTGTAGACGTTTTGCGCCGTGAAATCGACGTGGTGGTCGTGGTACCACAACGTACCCAGCCCCTCTCGCAGGTCGCCGGTTGCCGTGGCCGAGGCAGAGAACCCAGGATAGGCGCTGAGGTAGTGGTAGTCCTTGAAGCCAAGCGGGTTGACCGGGATCGGGTCGTTGATCGAGTTGACGACGTCGGTTGGGAAGCCGTCGCTTTCCGAAGGCGTATGGGCGTTGTGCAGGTGGGTGGCGAACTCGGCGATGCCGAAGTCGACCGGTTTGCGCACCGAGGGCAGGTGGTTGTGGATGCGCAGCAGCACCGGCTCGCCGATCGTCGCCTTCAGCAGCGGCCCGGGATAGGTGCCGTCGAACCCCCAGATCGTGGTCGGTCCGTAGTCGGGATGAACCTTGACCTGCGCCTCCTGCAGGAACAGTTCGTAGAACCGCCGGGGCGGGAGGCGGCCGCCATACCCGGTCTCCGGATCGTAGGTGAAGAATTGGTGGTGGATCCGCTGCGTGCCTTCCACCACGGTGGTCCCGTCCGGCGGTCCACCGGTCATGGCGCCGGGCGTGGTCGACGCCTTGGGGTTGATGCGCGGCATCGGCTGCGCCCACGGCCGGGCGGGCGGGCTGGCCGGAACGTTGTCGGCGCTCTGCAGCGTCCGCCCGTCGCTGTTGAGCTGCCCGTCGGTCGACGACGTCACGCCGGCGCTCAAGCCGTGCTTGGCGAGCAAGGTGCCACCCGCCGTCAGAAGGCCGAGCCGGGTCATCTCGCGCCGGGTCAGCTTGGCGCGGACGATCTCCTGCCGATTACGTTGCGCCGTCAAAGCGAGCCTGTCGCGCCAATCCACCATGTGTCGACCCCGTTTTGCCGCGACGCAGGGGAGAACGATGTGCGGCGGCAACGAGGATGCTAGGGCCGATCCCGACGTTCGGCAGTCTCGGCAAATAACTGTATTATGGTAATTGAGACGGCATTGCGGAACTCGCGTTCGTCCCCACGACGCCGAGCGGATGCGTCAAACGCGGGCTCGGCGCTTGCCGGTTGTCAGCCGGCGGCCGTGCGCGAGCGCGGGGCGAGCCTCATGCGCAACCCGACCGGCGACATCGCGAACGCCAGCCGCTCCCGCGGCGGGGCGCCGCCCGCCGTGCCGACCTCGAGCAGCGTGAAGTTCCGGGCGATGGTCGCCAGCACCATCTTCATCTCGAGCATCGCAAGGAACCGTCCGGGGCAGACCCGCGGACCGGCGCCGAACGGCATCGACGCTGCGGTCAGTGTGCGGTCGCCGGAACCCGGATCCCGCCATCGGCCAGGCCGGAATGCGCCGGCGTCGGCCGCGACACCGGGGTCGACCGCGCCGGGGCGCATGGCGCAGATCACGAAGCTTCCAGCCGGCAGCGTCAGGTCGCCGATCGTGGTCGTGACGTTGCTTTCGACGTAGTTGAGCGGCCCCACCGGCCGCAGCCGCATCGACTCGTTGCAGCAATCCTCGGCCAGCTTGAGCCCGTTGGCCTGCTCGACGCTGCGCGGAACCGCGTCCGCGCCCAGCGCAGCATCCGCCTCGGCCACTAGCGCGTCCCAAGCCTCCCGATGCGTGTGCAGCAGGTACAAGGTCCAAGCGAGCGTGTTCGCGGTGGTGTCCTCACCCGCCAGCAGCATGGTGAAGACGTTGCCGGCGACTTCCGCTTCGGTCAGGGCGGCGCCGTCCGCGTCGCGGGCCGCGAGCATTGCCTCCAACAAGTTGCTGGGCCGGAGCGCAAGCGCCGGGTCGGCCGCCATGCGCGCGCGTGCGGCCCCGACGAACCCCTGCACCGCCCCGTGGACCGCCGCGAGATGCCGGTCGAAGGCGCGGTCGGACGGCAGCTTCACGTAACGCCACAGCGGAAAGGCAGCGTTGACCCGGCGCATCAACATTGGGAACACGGTGTCCAAGTGCTGCTGGATGGCGTCCGGGCCCCCATGCAGAGTGTCGACGTCGCTGCCGAAGGCGAGGCTGGCGGTGACGTCCACCGAGTAGCGCATCAGGATCGTTTGCAGGTCGATCCATTCGCCGTCGCGGGCCGCCGCCTCGAGACGCTCTTTCAGCCGCTCGGTGATGCGCTCGATGGATGGAAAGTAGCGGCCGATGGTGGGCGGCGTGAACGCGGCGGCGACAATCCGTCGCTGTCGGCGCCAAGCCTCGCCCTCGGACGCGAACACGCCGTCGATGTCGATTTCGTGGAACACGGCCTGCATCACGGAAAACCGGCTCCAGCCGTTGGGCCGGTCGCGCAGGATCGAGGCGATCAGGTCAGGGCGCGCCACCACCAGCGCGTCGCGCGGTCCGAAGCGGAGCCGGAATAGCGGCCCGTATTCGCTCGCCCAGGCCTCGATCTGCTGATGCAGACGGTCGAGCTCGATCTGCAGCAGGTTGCCGAGTAGGGGCCAACCGCGCGGCCCCGGCAATTCGCCGAGGCTTCGGGGTTTCACCGTCTGCGCGAGGCCGGCCGAAGCATTCATGATGCACCCGCAACTCAGCGGGTGAAGTTAGCACGATCCGGCCGGAGGACCTGCAAAAACTGACACTATCCCGCAACGTCTCAGGAAACCTGGACGCCCTTCCAGAAAGCGACGCGGTCCTTGACCTGCTCGGCACCGGGCTTGGGATCCGGGTAGAACCAGGCGGCGTCCTGGTTTTCCTGACCATCGACCCGGAGCGAGTAGTAGTGCGCGGTGCCCTTCCACGGACACACGCTGGTGCGGGCGCTATCGGCCAGCACCGAGCGGTCGAGGGCGGACGCCGGGAAATAGGCGTTCCCTTCCACCGTGACGATGTCTTCGCTTTCGGCGATGACCTTGCCGTTCCAAACCGCCTTCATGCGCCCCGCCTTTGCTCGCCGGCCGCGGTCACCGCCCTACTGGGCGGTTTCCGGTTCCCGCTCGCTCGTGCCCTCGTCGCCGTCGCCCTCGGCTTTCGGCGTCGCCGGCGCGACCGCTTCGGTGTAGTCGAACTCAAGCTTGTCGTCCTTGAGCGAGACCTTGACCGAGCCGCCCTTGGCGAGCTTGCCGAACAGCAGCTCCTCTGCCAGCGGCTTCTTGATGAACTCCTGGATCACCCGGCCGAGCGGCCGCGCGCCGTAAAGCCGGTCGTAGCCGCGTTCGGCCAACCACTCCTTGGCCGCCGAGGACAGCTCGATCGTCACGTTGCGGTCGGCGAGCTGCGCCTCGAGCTGCATGACGAACTTTTCCACGACCCGGCCGACAATCTCCGGAGTCAGCCCGGCGAAGGTGATGACCGCGTCGAGCCGGTTGCGGAACTCGGGCGTGAACAGCCGCTTGATCGCCTCGGTGTCCTCACCTTCCCGCTCGGCCCGGGCGAAGCCGATCAACTCCTTCGCGAGATCGGATGCGCCGGCGTTGGTGGTCATGATCAGGATGACGTTCCTGAAATCGACCACCTTGCCGTTATGGTCGGTCAACTTCCCATGGTCCATGACTTGCAGAAGGATGTTGAACAGGTCCGGATGGGCCTTCTCGATCTCGTCGAGCAGCAGCACGCAGTGCGGGTGCTGGTCGATTGCGTCGGTCAGCAAGCCCCCCTGGTCGAACCCGACATAGCCCGGCGGTGCGCCGATCAGCCGCGACACGCTGTGCCGCTCCATGTACTCGCTCATGTCGAACCGGGTCAGCTCGATGCCGAGCGTGCTGGCCAGCTGCCGCGCGACCTCGGTCTTGCCGACGCCGGTCGGGCCGCTGAACAGGTAATTGCCGATCGGCTTCTCCGCCTCGCGCAGCCCGGCGCGGCTCAGCTTGATCGCTGCGGCCAGCGCTTCGATCGCCTTGTCCTGGCCGAACACCATCGACTTCAAGTCGCGCTCAAGGTTGCGCAGCGTCTCCTTGTCGTCGGCGCTGACCGACTTGGGGGGGATGCGGGCGATCTTGGCGACGATCTCCTCGACGTCGCGCAGGGTAACGGTCTTCTTCCGCTTGCCCTCGGGCTGCAGCATGCGCGAGGCGCCGACCTCGTCGATGACGTCGATCGCCTTGTCGGGCAGCTTGCGGTCGTTGATGTACTTGGCCGAGAGCTCCACCGCGCCGCGGATCGCCTCCTCGGTATACTTCACCTTGTGGTGCTTCTCGTAGTTGGTCTTGAGGCCGCGCAGGATCTTGACCGCGTCCTCCATCGACGGCTCGTTGACGTCGATCTTCTGGAACCGGCGGACCAACGCCCGATCCTTCTCGAAGTAGTTGCGGTATTCCTTGTAGGTGGTGCTGCCGACGCAGCGCAGGGAACCCGAAGCCAAAGCGGGCTTGAGCAGGTTCGACGCGTCCATCGCCCCGCCGCTGGTGGCGCCGGCGCCGATCACGGTGTGGATTTCGTCGATGAACAGGATGCTGCCGGGATGCGCTTCCAGCTCGGTCACGACCGCCTTCAGCCGCTCCTCGAAGTCGCCGCGGTAGCGGGTGCCGGCCAGCAGCGCGCCCATGTCGAGCGCGAAGATCGTGCTCTTGGCCAGCACCTCGGGCACGTCGCCCTCGACGATGCGCTTGGCCAAGCCCTCGGCAATCGCGGTCTTGCCGACGCCGGGATCACCGACGTAGAGCGGGTTGTTCTTGGTGCGGCGGCACAGGATCTGGATCGTGCGCTCGATCTCCGAGTCGCGGCCGATCAGCGGGTCGATCTTGCCGGCCTGCGCCTTCTTGTTGAGGTTGACGCAATAGTTTGTCAGCGCGTCCTGCTGCCGCCGGCCCGGCTTCTCTTCGCGCTCATTCTCGTGGCCGGGCTCGTCCTTGCTGCCGGTGACCGGGCGCTGCGCGGTGCGGCCGGGGGCCTTGGCGATGCCGTGGCTGATGAAGTTCACCGCGTCGAGCCGGGTCATGTCCTGCAGCTGCAGGAAGTAGACGGCGTGGCTTTCCCGCTCGCTGAACAGCGCCACCAGCACGTTGGCGCCGGTCACTTCGTCGCGGCCGGAGCTTTGCACATGGATCGCGGCCCGCTGCACCACCCGCTGGAACCCGGCCGTCGGCTTCGGATCGCCGGCGCGGTCGGTGGCGAGACCCGACAAATCCTTGTCGAGGAACTCACTCAAATCCTGGCGCAGCTTGTCGAGGTCGACCCCGCAAGCGCGCAGCACCGTGGCCGCGTCGCTGTCATCGGCGAGGCCGAGCAGCAAATGCTCAAGCGTCGCGTATTCGTGACGGCGCTCGCTCGCCAACGACAGGGCGCGGTGCAGCGTCTGTTCTAGGTTGCGGGACAACATGGATGACGCTCCTTCGAACCGGGATGCTCACAAGCCTGGCACCAAACCAGGGTTGACCGCCCTGGCGGAATGGCAGGGACCGCCAGGCATCCCAGACCAGCTTAAACTCTGACGACCATTCACGATATGGTAACGTCAGTCGCGTTGTGCAGTCCGCCATTCGGCCAGGACCGCCTTCCCTCGACCGCCGGGGCGCCGACGGGCGGGCCGTGCCGGACGCCGTCCCGCACACCCCATCGCAGCCGCGCGCCGTGGCGTCTCATTCCTTCTCGATCGTGCATTGCAGCGGGTGCTGGTTCTGCCGAGCAAGATCCATCACCTGCGTCACCTTGGTTTCCGCCACCTCGTACGTGTAGGCCCCGCACACGCCCACGCCTCGCCGATGCACATGCAGCATGATCCGGGTCGCCTCCTCGCGGGTCTTCTGGAAGAACCGCTCGAGGACATGAACGACGAACTCCATGGGTGTGTAGTCGTCGTTCAACATCAAAACTTTGTACATGGCGGGCTTGCGCGTCTTCGGTCGCGCCTTCACGACCACG
This sequence comes from uncultured Alphaproteobacteria bacterium, assembly GCA_963752225.1. Taxonomy (GTDB): domain Bacteria; phylum Pseudomonadota; class Alphaproteobacteria; order Acetobacterales; family Acetobacteraceae; genus JBBROS01. The sequence continues at coordinate 626,095 of CAVVXS010000009.1, forward strand.
CCGGTGGTCGGACCGTTCTCCGACCCACCACCCGTGCCGCGTTTGTCGTTGTCGCTCATCACCGTCGTTGTCATCGCCCTGTTATCCTGGTCCCGAAGCCGCAGCCGATGCAATGCCGCACTGCGCCCTTCCCGCCGGAATGGCCGGCAGGGCAGAATAACCCATATCAGAGCGCGGTCGGCCAATAAAAGTGGTGCCGGCGCACCCACGCCTAGTCCCAACGCAAAAGGCCCGGGACAGTGCCCGGGCCTTCTTGCCGTATCCGAGGGGAAGCGGAATTACGCGCCCTTGAAGCTGTCCACGGCGACCGACACGCAACTCGCGATCGGCTCCATCGCCTGCTCGGCGAGCTTGAACGAGGTCTCGGTGACGTGGCCGGTCTGCGCGACCGCCTTCTCGATCGTCGACTTGGCGAGCGAGGTGTGCAGCTCCATCGCTTCCTTGACCGACTTCACGGTCGTCAGCGCGCGGAACGTCGACATCGTCTCGTCCATGGTCGCCTGCGCCGTGGCGGCCATCTGCTTGGTCAGGTCCTGCAAGCCGCTGGCGAAAATCTGGCTGGACTTCACCATGGCTTCAAAGTTCGCTTGGCTGAATGAAACGAATTGTTCGGCGGTCTTCATCATCGGTCTTCCTTATTGCAACACCGAGCGCAGCCCGGCCTTGAGTAATGTGACGTCGTCGAAAGCACATGCAGCGTGGCCGATTGCTGCAACGCAACATGACGGGTGATGCTCGACCATCACGGCGCTGTCAAGAAATTTGTGCAGTGCAACATACGATTTGTTAGTCCTTTGTCAACCAATGCAATTTTATGTCAAGCAAACCCCGCAACAGCGTGGTCTAACGCGCTGTTGCTAGAGCAAAGTTCTGTTCATCAACGCTGGACAGCGCGGCGGCGCCGCACGTATGGTCGACCTCGCGACGTCGCGAGGAACGGGTTGATGCTGGCCAAGCTTGCCGGGAGGCGCGTGCGTTCGCGCCTGATGCTGACGATGAGTGCCGTACTGCTGTTCTTAACAGGATCGCACGTCGCTCAGGCGCAGGTCGGCTCCGACCGTTACAGCTCCATCGTCATCGACGCCGCCACCGGCAACGTCTTGTCGGCGGCCAACCCGGACGAGCTGCGCTTCCCTGCCAGCCTGACCAAGATGATGACCCTCTACATGCTGTTCGAGGGCCTGCGCGACCGCCGGGTCACCTTGAACCAATATGTGCCGGTCAGCCCGTCCGCGAGCGCAATGTCGCCGACCAAGCTCGGCTTGGTGCCGGGCAGCCAGATCACGGTCGAGCAATGCATCCTCGGCCTCGTCACCAAGTCGGCCAACGACGCGGCGGCGGCCCTCGGCGAGCTGCTGGGCGGCGACGAGGAGCGGTTCGCGCTGATGATGACGATGCGCGCCCGGGCACTCGGCATGAGCCGGACGACGTTCCGCAATGCGTCCGGCCTGCCCGACTGGAACCAGGTGACGACGGCGTCCGACATGGCGGTGCTGGCCCGCCACCTGGTCATGGATTTCCCCGCCTTCTACCACTACTTCAGCACGCCGTCCTTCGTGTATGGCGGCCGGGTGGTGCACAACCACCAATCGCTGCTGACGAGCTACTATGGCGCCGACGGGCTCAAGACGGGCTACACCGACGCGTCGGGCTTTAACGTCGTCACCTCGGCGGTGCGCGGCGACACCCGGCTGATCGGCGTCGTGATGGGCGCCGCCAGCAGCGGCGAGCGCAACGGCCACATGGCCAACCTGTTGGACCAAGGCTTCGACCGCATGGGCGTGCCGTCACCGAGCTTTGTCGCCATCCGGCATGAGCCGGCCCTCCGCCTGCCGTCGCTGATCAGCGTCGCCCAGGCGCAGGGCCTGGTGATGCCGCAACGCGTGTCCGCCCGCCCGCGCTACGGCCGCGAGCCGGCCGCCCGGCGCGAGCACCCGGCGTACTACCCGGCCGAACCCCGGCGCGTGCCGCAGGTCCGGGCCGCCGTCGCGCCGGTTCGCATCGTCCGGCCCACCGGCGCCACCCGCACCGCCCATGGCGGGGCATATCGCTATCCCGGGTGACGGTGCAGCTTCGTAGGAGCGCGGTGCTACTTCACGCTTGAGAACGCCGTGGGCTGCAGGATGGCGTTGACGATGTTGGCGACGATTGGGCCGTTGGCCTCGGTCTGCGCCCGCTTGGCAATCCACTCCGGATCGCTTTGGAACGCCGCCCACTTGGTTTCGCGCTCGGCCAGGCTGTCCCACGCCAGCATGTAGGTCAGGTCCTGGTTGCTCTCGCCCACCACCGTGGTCCAGAAGCCTGCTTGGCGAATGCCGTGCCGTTCCCACAGCGCCAAGGTGATGGTCTCGAACCGCTTCAGCAGGTCGGGCAGCCGACCAGGGACGCAGCGGTAGATCCGCAGTTCATGTATCATTCGACGTGCCTCCAAACCATGCGGCACCTTGGCCGGGCCGTTCGGGAACGGCAAGTGGCGCCGTTCGGGATCGGCAACGGATGCCGTTCGGGAACGGCAAGTGGGGTGGAACCGTCCGCCCCGGCGTTTCGTTTGTAACGAATGTCGTTCATCACGCGCCACCGCTGGCTGACCGCGTCCGGGCTGATCCTGGTCGGCCTCGTGCTCGCCCTGCTCCTGTTCCAATGGGACTGGCTGATCCCGATCGTGAACAAGCAGGCCTCCGCCGCACTCGGCCGCCCCGTCACCGTCACCCACCTGCACGTCCATCTCGGCCGCAACACCCGCATCGAGGCGGACGGCATCACGATCGCCAACCCGTCCGACTGGCCCGGCGGCGGCAACTTCGCGACCGTCGAGCGGCTCGGCGTTGACATCCTCCCGTGGGACTACATCACCCATAAGCAGCTGGTCGTCCCGGTGATCGACGTGCAATCACCTAAGGTCGACGCGCAGCAACTCGCCGACGGCCGCGCGAATTGGAGTTTCTCCTCGGGCAGCGACAAGCCGGCCTCCCCGAGCACGTCGCCGGAGCCGAAACTCGGCACCCTGCGCATCGCCGACGGGCACGTGCACGTCCGCGACGCCAAGCTGCGCAGCGACTTCAACGTAGCGCTCGAAACGCAAGACAGCGCCGACGGCACCGGCCAGATTGCCGCGCACGCCGACGGCACCTATGCCAATCAGCCGGTCACGGCTGAGTTCGTCGGCGGCGCGCTGCTGTCGCTGCGGGACGCCGGCAAGCCCTATCCGATCGACCTCAAGGTCGCCAACGGCCCGACCCGCGTCAGCTTGGTCGGCAGCGTGCAGAACCCGCTGGCCTTCGCCGGCGCCAACCTCAAGCTCGAGTTCACCGGGCCGGACATGTCGCTGCTGCTGCCGCTGACCGGAATCGCCATCCCGAAGACCCCGCCGTATCGGATCGCCGGCCAACTCGATTATGCCGATGGCGTGGTCAAGTTCGAGGACTTCTCCGGCAAGGTCGGCAGCAGCGACCTTGCCGGCAACTTCGAGGTGGACACCAAGCCAACCCGGCCCGTGCTGAACGCGACGCTGCAATCGAAGCTGGTGGACCTCAAGGATCTCGGCGGCTTCATCGGCGCCGAGCCTGGCGATCCCGAGAAGGGGACCAAAAAGGCCGCAACGCCCGGCACGGGCAAGGTGCTGCCAAACGACCCCATCAGCTTGCCGAAGCTGAACGTGGCCGACGTGCACCTCCAGTACAAGGCGGCGCGCATCCAGGGACGGCGCCAGCCGCTCGACAACATGCGCGCCAACCTCGACATCGTGAACGGCGAGGTGAGCCTGAAGCCGCTCGCCTTCGGCATCGGCCAAGGCGACGTGAGCGCCGACGTCACCTTGACCGAGAAATCCAACGCCGTGCACGCCCGGACCACGATCGACTTCCGCCGGATCGACGTCGACAAGCTGCTGGCCGCCACCGGCGTGGCGCGCGGCGCCGGCACTATCGGCGGCCAGGCGGTGATCGACGGCACCGGGCGCTCGACGGCGGACATCCTGGCGCACGGCAATGGCGAGCTGAAGCTGTTCATGGGCAGCGGCGGCGACCTCAGCGCCTTGCTGGTGGACCTGTCCGGGCTGCAATTCGGCAACGCCTTCCTGTCGGCGATCGGCGTGCCGACCCGGGCCAAGCTGCAATGCCTGATCACCGATTTCGTGCTGCAGAACGGGGTCGCCAACGCCCGCACCATGCTGATCGACACCGACGAGGCGCGGGTCGGCATCACCGGTGACGTGGACCTGCGCTCCGAGAAGCTCGGCCTCGTGGTGAAGACCGAGGCCAAGCACTTCAGCATCGGCTCCTTGCCGACGCCGATCGACGTGAACGGCACCCTCGGCGCGCCGAGCATCGCGCCCGAGGCCGGGCCGCTCGCGGTGCGCGGCGGGGCTGCGGTGGCGTTGGGCATCGTCGGCACGCCGCTGGCCGCCTTGTTGCCGACCATCCAATTCGGCACCGGCGAGGACAACGCCTGCGGCAGCTTGCTGCGCTCCGTTCAGACGCCGCCGAAAGTGGTTCAGCCGCCGGCCAGACCGCGCGAAGGCTCCCGCCACTGAACACGGCGCCATTGCAGGCTCTGCGCGTTCAGCCCCGGCAGCCGATCCGGCGCTGCGACCACCAACTCGGCGACCGCGACGGCCCGGGCGAGGTCGGCGTCGGGCATGTGCCGGATCGCGGGGCGGCGGAAGGCCGCGTCCCAGCGCCCGCCGGCGGCATGGTCCAGGCATACCCGCATGAAGCAGTGGTCGGCGCGGATCGGCCAGCGTTCGGCGGCGGCCATGCCGGGCAGCACGCTGCGGGTCAGCGTGAGCCACCGCGCCACCAATGCGGTCCTGTCCACGCCCATCGATGACCGCTCCCCTGATCCTCACGCTCGGCTTCCATCCCGACGACCAAGCGCGCTTCGACGCCTTGCGGCAGATGCACTTCCCGACCGAGCGCAACCTGATCCCGGCGCACCTGACCCTGTTCCATCATCTGCCCGGCGCGGAGGCCGCGGCGGCGACGGACAGCCTCGCCGTCACCGCCCGCGCGCAGCCCGGCTTCCCCGTGTCGGTCGACGGCCTGCGCTCGCTCGGACGCGGCGTCGCCTATAGCTTGGCGTCCCCCGCGCTGCTGCAACTCCGCGCCGGTTTGGCCCGGCATTGGCACGACCACCTGACGCCGCAGGACCGCCAAGGCTGGCGTCCGCACGTGACGGTCCAGAACAAGGCAAGCCCGACCGACGCCGCCGCGCTGCTCACGGCGATGCGGGCGGAGTTCACGCCGTTCACGGTGCGGGCCGAGGGCCTGCTGCTGTGGCGCTACCTCGGCGGACCCTGGGCGCTCGAACGCCGGTTCGCGTTTGGATAGGGAACGGCCCTACCAGACGTTGAGATCGTTGACGGCGGGCGCCGCCGACTTGTTTTTGCGGTACTCGCGATACCACACGTTGAGCGAGACGATTCCGACCAGCCAGCCGGACAGCGCGAACGCCAAGGCGACGTGCAGCGCCCTCATCGCCGTGGTTCCGTCCATCGCGTTCGGCGCGATCCATGCCGGCGCCAGGTTTGCTCCGCCCCCGTCACGTCCAGCCGCCGCCCCCTGGCTCGCCCACCCGTTCCCCCCGCCGGTGCAGCGCTCGGGCGCACGCGACATCGTTGCGACTCCAGACTAGCATCGGCGCGCCGGAAGTGCACGTGCCGTGATCGTTCCGCGGCGAAAACTCTTACGAGGGGTCTAGGCGGCGGCCATCACCTGCTTGGCGGCGGCGGAAGCCGCCTCGCGCTTGCCGAGCCGGGCCAGCAGCGGCACCTCGACGGCCCGATGGAACACGAGGCCGGCGCCGACCGACGCCGATGCGAGGCCGAGGTAGAGCAGCGCGTGCGGCATCGGCATCCGCTCGTCGAGCGCCATGGCCAGCTTCGCCAGGAACGATAAGGCTACGAAATGCACGAGGTAGACGCTGTATGAGGCGTCCCCGAGGAACACCAGCGCACGCGGCACCCGGATTCGGCCGGACCGTTCCAGCCCGAGTGCCCCGAGCAGCAGCAGTGTGCTGCCGATCCCGTAAACGATCCCTCGCCCTGCCCCCGGCAGCCAACCCGCCCAAACCTCCTCGGCGCCGGCGCCGAAGAACAGGGCGGCGCCGATCAACACGACGGTGGCCGGCAGCGGCGTCGGGCGCCGTCCCACGCTCCACGCCGCGCCGATCCCCATGCCGAACAGCAGGTGCATCGGCGAGAAGCAGAAGGCGAGCGGCTCCGGCATCGCCGCCCCGGCGAACAGGCTCACGACCGAGCCCGCCATCCAGGCCGCCATCACGACCGCGCCCAGGGTACGGTTGAGCACCAGTAGGGCGAACACGCCGTAGAACAGCACCTCGTGGAACAGCGTCCACGACACCGTCAGCACCACCGCGTTGTGCCCGAACAAATGCAGCAGCAGGACCGAGTCGAACAGGACGCCGGGCTCGCGCAGGACCGGGCTGCCGAAGCTGGGCACCAGGAAATAGAGCGGCACGACCAAGGCGAGCATGACCCAATAGACCGGGTAGATCCGGCGGAATCGTTTCCACAGGAACGGCGCCAGCTTGTGCTCGACCCCGATGTCGCGGCGGTGCGCGGCGAAGATGATGAAGCCGCTCAGGACGAAAAAGAACTCGACCCCGGCGTGGCCGAAGTTGAATGCCGGGCCGAACGGTTGATCGGGCCAATACCGGGCCGTTCGGAAAATCGAGATGTTGGTGTGGTACAGCACCACGAGCAGCGCCGCGAAGGCGCGCAAGGCTTGCAGCACCCGGGAACTGCCCAGCCCGGCGTGACCGGCCCGTGACAGGGGGAATGCAGCGGTGGTCATGTCCGCAGCGATCCCGGCTGCCACGTCGGGGGATCGTCGGACGCGGTGAGCCTCACGGACGTCCTGTCGAACGGTCATGCACAACTTTCCTGTTTGGCGCTGCGACCGGATGACCCAGTCATTGCAAATGCTTCTGCTATTATTGCAGTGCACCACCAAACACAAATTGTTCACGTTTTCGTGACGATAAAGTCAATCCCAACATCAAGCTTTCACCTGTCCTACAATGGACAGACGAGTTCCCAATTGATCCCGTCCTTTATATCACGTGAAATTTCTGTCAACCCGGAATAGTGCACGGAACCTGAAACCTGCTCGCGATTTCATTGCGCCCACGCACGATCCGGCCCGAAGCCGCGCCGGCCCGCCGACGCATGCGCGTGGCCGATCAGTCCGGCCGGGCGGGTGACCCCGCGGTGACGCCGCCGTCGATCACGATCGTCTGCCCGGTCATGAACCGCCCCGCGGCGGCCGCCAGGAACACCGCGGCGCCGGCGATCTCGTCGGGCTCGCCGATCCGGCCCAGCGGCGTGTCCGCCGTGCGCCGGCGCAGGTTCGCCTCGTCCTCCCACAGGGCCCGCGCGAAGTCGGTCCGCACCAAACCCGGCGCGATCGCATTGGCGCGGATCCCGCGCGGCCCCCACTCCACCGCCAGGTTGCGCACGAGCTGCATGTCGGCCGCCTTGGACACGGCATAGGCGCCGAGCGTAGGCGTCCCGCGCAGGCCGGCGATGGAGGACACGATCGTGATCGTGCCGCCGCCGCGCTCGGCCATGCCCGGCGCGACCAGGTTCGCCAGCCACAGGTTGCTGCGGATGTTGGAGCCCATGATACGGTCCCAGGCGTCGTCGGAGATGGTCTGCATCGGCCCGAAATGCGGGTTGACCGCCGCGTTGCACACCATCGCGTCCACCTGCCCCCAGGCGGCGACGGCCTGCTCCACCAGCGCCTGGCACTCGCCTTTGCGGCCGATGTTGCAGGCCACCGCCATCGCCTCGCCGCCGGCCGCGCGGATCGCCGCCGCCACCGGCTCGCACGCCTCGGCCGAGCGGCTGCTGACGACGACGCGCGCGCCGTGCTGGGCCATGCGTTCGGCAATGGCGCGGCCGATGCCGCGGCTCGAACCGGTCACCACCGCAACCTGGCCGGTCAGGTCGAACAGATTGTCCATGCGCATCGCTCCCGCTTGCTGCCCCGGCCACGCAATCGGCCCGGGCCCGCGCGGTCAAGTCCCGCGGCCGGTTCCCCGCGCCAGGTTCCCCGCGCCAGGTTCCCCGGGGCAGGTTCAAGGGCTTGCCAAGGCGGCCGGGTTCGGCCAGACGGGCGCGCATGAGCACCTTGCAAGCCTTGTTCATCGCCGTCCTGCAGGGCGCGACCGAGTTGTTCCCGATCAGCAGCCTGGGCCACGCCGTCGTCGTGCCCGCCGTGCTCGGCTGGGACCTGGACCAAAAGGCGCCCGCCTTCCTGCCCTTCCTGGTGCTGCTGCACACCGGCACCGCGGTCGCGCTGCTGGCTTACTTCTGGCGCGACTGGCTCGGCCTGTTCACCGGCGCCATCGGCCAAGGCGACCAGACCCGGGTGCGCGAAGCCCGGCGCATGCTGCTGCTGATCGTGGTCGCGACGGTCCCGGCGGTGATCCTGGGCGGGGCGTTCAACTCGTTCTTCAAGTCGCTGTTCGGCGCCCCGATCGTCGCCGCCGTGTTCCTGGTGGTCAACGCCGCCGTGCTGCTGTTCGGCGAGCGGCTGCGCGAGCGGGCCAGCCGGCTCGGCACCAAGCCCCTCACCCAACTGACGATGCCCGATGCGCTCGCGGTCGGCTGCTGGCAATGCCTGGCGCTGATCCCCGGCATCTCCCGCGCCGGGGCCACCATCGTCGGCGGCCTGCTGCGCGGGCTCGACCACCAGGCGTCGGCGCATTTCTCGTTCCTGATCGCCACCCCGATCATCATCGGCGCCACCGTGCTCGAAGCGCGCCACCTGGTTGGCGCCACCGTGCCCGCCGGAACCTTCGAACAGGCCGCAATCGCCGCCGTTGTGGCCGGGATTACCGCTTGGCTCAGCACCGTCTTCCTGATGCGCTACTTCCGCCAGCACGACCGCTGGGCGCTCAACCCGTTCGCCTATTACTGCGTCCTGTTCGGCCTCGGCAGCGTGGCCTGGCTGGCGCTGCGCTGATGCTGACCCGCCGCAAGCTGGCCGCCGTCGCGCTGGCGGCGCCGCTGCTGGGCGGCCTGGAGCGGGCGCCGGTTGCGGCCACGCCCATCAGCCGCATGGAAACCGGCTGGTGGCGCGCCCGGCACGAAGCCAAGATCGCCGAAGCCCGGGCCATGCAGGCCAGCGGCCGTCCGGTCGAGCTGGTCTGGCTCGGCGACAGCATTACCCAGGATTGGGAGCTGAACGGGCCCGATGCGTGGCGCACCTTCGCGCCGGTGTGGCAGCGCTTCTATGGCGACCGCAACGCGCTCAACCTCGGCTTCGGCGGCGACACCACCGCGCATCTGCTGTGGCGCATGGCCAACGGCGAACTCGACGGCCTGCGCCCGAAAGCGGCCGTGGTGCTGATCGGGGCCAACAACATGGGCCGGGTGCACTGGTCGGCCTCGCAGACCGTGGCCGGCATCACCGCCGTTTTGGACGACGCCCGCCGCCGCCTGCCGGGGGTCAAGATCCTGTTGCTGAGCGTGCTGCCCAGCATTCGCAACCGCTACGTCGACCGCACCACCGAGGCGATCAACCACGAGCTCGCCGCCCGCTACGGCGGGGGCGCGAGCCCGGGCGTGACGTGGATGGACGTCACCCGGCTGTTCCTTCGCGACGGCGTGGTGGACCGCACCCAGTTCTTCGACGACCAGCTGACGCCGCCCAACCCGCCGCTGCATCCGACCGCGCAGGCGCAGGCGCGGTTGGCCGAAGCGATCGAGCCGACGCTCGCCGCCATGCTGGGCGACCGCAGCAAGGTGGCCGCGCGCTGATCGGACCGCTTCGGTAAGGTCACTGGACAAGCGCCGCGGCGCCGCCGCAACGTGGCACGATGACGCCCCACCCGATCCCGCTCAGCGGCGGCGCAGTCCCGCTCGCCGGCTGGCGGGAGATCTACCGCGGCGCCCCCGCCGCCCCGGACCCGGCGGACCGGCCCCGGGTCGACGCCGCCGCCGCCACGGTCACCGCCATCCTCGCCCGGGGCGAGCCGGTCTACGGCATCAACACCGGCTTCGGTAAGCTGGCCGGGGTGCGGATCGACGCCGGCGACCTGGCCCGGCTGCAACGCAACATCGTCCTGTCCCACGCGGCCGGGGTCGGTGCGCCGCTGCCGCCGCCCGTGGTGCGCCTGGTGCTGGCGCTCAAGCTGGCGTCGTTGGCGCAGGGCGCGTCCGGGGTGCGCTGGGAGGTCGTGTCCTGCTTGGCCGCCTGTCTCGAACACAGCCTCCTTCCGGTCATTCCCGGCCAAGGCTCGGTCGGCGCCTCCGGCGACCTGGCTCCGCTCGCCCACCTGGCCGCCGCGCTGATCGGCGAGGGCGCCATGACCGCCGGCGGCCGCACGATGCCCGCCGCCGCGGCGCTGCAGCAACACGGCCTCGCCCCGCTGGAGCTCGCCGCCAAGGAGGGGTTGGCCCTGCTCAACGGCACCCAGGTCAGCACTGCGCTTGCTTTGGCCGGGCTGTTCGAAGCCGAGCGCTGCGTCGCGGCGGCGCTGGTGACCGGGGCCCTGAGCACCGACGCCGCGATGGGCAGCGATACGCCGTTCGAGGACCGCATCCAGCGCCTGCGCGGCCATGCCGGGCAGATCGAGGTGGCGGCCTGCCTGCGCGCGCTGCTGGCCGGCAGCCGCATCCGCGACAGCCACCGGCTCGACGACGACCGGGTGCAGGACCCGTACTGCCTGCGCTGCCAGCCCCAGGTGATGGGCGCCGTGCTCGACCTGCTGCGCCAGGCGGCGGCGACCCTGGCGACCGAGGCCAACGGCGTCACCGACAACCCGCTGGTGTTCGCCGACGCCGGCGAGGTGGTCTCGGGCGGCAACTTCCACGCCGAGCCGGTCGCCTTCGCCGCCGACACCATCGCGCTCGCGCTGTGCGAAACGGGCTCGATCGCCGAACGCCGCATCGCCATGCTGATCGACCCGGCGCTGTCCGGCCTGCCGGCGTTCCTCACCCCGCGCCCGGGGCTCAACTCCGGCTTCATGCTGCCGCAGGTGACCGCCGCCGCGCTCGTCAGCGAGAACAAGCAGCTCGCCTACCCCGCCAGCGTCGACAGCATCCCGACCTCGGCCAACCAGGAGGATCACGTGTCGATGGCGACGCACGCCGCCCGCCGGCTGCTGCCGATGGCTACCAACGTCGCCCACGTGCTCGGGATCGAGCTGCTGGCCGCCGCGCAAGGCTGCGACTTCCGCGGCCCGCTCGAGAGTTCGGCGCCGCTCGAACGGGCCCGCGCTCTGCTGCGGGCGCAGGTGCCGCGGCTGGAGGATGACCGCCTGTTCGCGCCCGACATCGACGCCGCCATCACCCTGGTCGCGACCGGCGCCCTGGCCGAAGCGGTCGCGGTGCCCCTGCCCTCGCTCGGGGGGACACCATGATCGGCAACGAACGCGTCGTTCGCGCGCCGCGCGGGACCGAACTGTCGGCCAAATCCTGGCAGACCGAGGCGCCGCTGCGCATGCTGATGAACAACCTCGACCCGGAGGTGGCCGAGCGGCCCGGCGACCTCGTGGTTTACGGCGGCATCGGCAAAGCGGCGCGCGACTGGGCCGCCTTCGACGCCATCTGCGCCACCCTGCGCCGGCTGGACGCGGACGAAACGCTGCTCGTGCAATCGGGCAAGCCGGTCGGCGTGTTCCGCACCCACGCCGACGCGCCGCGCGTGCTGATCGCCAACAGCAACCTGGTGCCGCGCTGGGCCACCTGGGAGCATTTTCGCGAGTTGGAGCGCAAGGGGCTGATGATGTACGGCCAGATGACGGCCGGGTCGTGGATCTACATCGGCAGCCAGGGCATCGTCCAAGGCACCTACGAGACCTTCGTCGAAGCCGGCCGGCAGCATTACGGCGGCGACCTTGCCGGCCGCTGGATCCTGACCGCGGGCCTTGGCGGCATGGGGGGTGCGCAGCCGCTGGCCGCCACCATGGCCGGCGCCTCGATGCTCGCGGTCGAGTGCCAGCCGAGCCGGATCGAGATGCGGCTACGCACCGGCTACCTCGACCGCCAGGCCGCGAACCTGGACGAGGCGCTGGCGCTGATCGATGCCGCGCGCTCGGGGTCGCCGGTCTCGGTTGGGCTGCTCGGCAACGCCGCCGACGTCTTCCCCGAGCTCGTCCGCCGCATGCAGGCGGGCGACGTGCGCCCCGACATCGTCACCGACCAGACCTCGGCGCACGACCCGGTGCACGGCTACCTGCCGCGTGGCTGGGACCTCGCCCGCTGGGAGGCCGCGCGCGAGCGTGACCCGGCATCCGTCGCCCGCGCCGCCCGCGCCTCGATGGCCGGCCACGTGCAGGCGATGCTGGACTTTCACCGCATGGGCGTCCCCACGGTCGATTACGGCAACAACATCCGGCAGATGGCGCAGGAAGAGGGCGTCGCCGACGCCTTCGACTTCCCCGGTTTCGTGCCGGCCTACATCCGCCCGCTATTCTGCCGTGGCATCGGCCCGTTCCGCTGGGCGGCGCTGTCCGGCAACCCCGAGGACATCTACCGCACCGATGCGCGGGTGAAGGAGCTGCTGCCGGACAACCGGCCGCTGCATCGCTGGCTCGACATGGCGCGCGAGCGGATCCGCTTCCAAGGCCTGCCCGCGCGCATCTGCTGGGTCGGGCTCGGCGACCGGCACCGGCTCGGCCTCGCGTTTAACGACATGGTTGCCTCGGGCGAGCTCGAAGCGCCGGTGGTGATCGGCCGCGACCACCTCGACAGCGGCAGCGTCGCCAGCCCCAACCGCGAAACCGAAGCGATGCAGGACGGCTCCGACGCCGTGTCGGACTGGCCGATGCTGAACGCGCTGCTGAACTGCGCCTCGGGCGCCACCTGGGTCAGCCTGCACCATGGCGGCGGCGTCGGCATGGGCTTCTCGCAGCACGCCGGCATGGTGATCGTCGCCGACGGCACGCCGGACGCGGCCCGCCGGCTCGGGCGCGTGCTGTGGAACGACCCGGCCACGGGAGTCATGCGCCACGCCGACGCCGGCTACGCGACGGCGATCGACTGCGCGGCGGAGCACGGGCTGGACCTGCCAGGCCTGGCCGCGAGCTGACGCCCTCCGCGGAGGACCCTGCGGGCGCGCTACGGCCGGGGCGCCGCGTGCCCGGGCAGCATGCGCGCCAGCACGCCGTCGTGCCAAAGGAAGCGATGCAGCAGAGCGGCCGCAGCGTGCAACCCGGCCAGGCCGACGGTGATCCAGCCGATCGTCGCATGCAGCCCCTGGACCTGATCGACCAAGGCCCGGTTGCCGGGGTCGTAGGCGGGGATGCTGAACAGGTTGAACAGGCTGTCGCCCCGCGTCCACGCGAGGAACAGGCCGGCGCCGACCATCGCGATCAGCAGCGCGTACAACGCCCAATGCGTCGCCTTCGACAGCACCGCCAATGCGCCGGAGTCCGCCAGCGGCAAGCGCCGCCCTTCGGTCGCCCGCCACACGATCCGCCCGGCCAGGACCAGCCCGAGCAGCACGCCGACGGTGATGTGCACCGACCGCGCATCGACCCGCAGCGGTCCGCGCGGGAACCAGTCGATGGTCTGCGCCCCCAGCCATTGCGTGGCAACCAGGATCGCCGTCAACCAATGGAACACCATGGTTCGGCCGTCGTATCGGGTGGCATTCTCGCTAACCGCTTGCATCGTCACTCCCTTGCGTCCGGCACGCCGCCGGCTTGAGATGGTGCGCCAGACCGGAATTGAACCGTCGGCCGCCCCGCATCCCGCCACAGGCGAGCGCCGGGCGCCGGACACCGCGTCGATCAAGAAGCGGCGATGCATGCCGGACGCGGGCTGGCCCCGATGTGCAATGCAGCATATGGCGGCCGCATGACCAACCCCTCCCCGCCGGCCCCGCCGCATCCCACCCGGCGACGCGTCCTGCAGGCCGGCGCCGCCGCCGCCCTGCCGGCGGTCCGCACGGTCCCGAATGCGGGGACGATCCGCTCGCGGAACGGCCGCATCGTGGTCGAAGCGGCGCTGGCCCGGGCGGGCACGCTCGACCTCACGGTGCATTTCGACGGCGCCGTGCTGCTTCGCGTGCCGGCGCTCGGCCTCGACCTGTTGGACGGCGGCCCGCTGGCGAGCGGCCTGCGCCTCCTTCGCTCGGCCCGCGCAGCGGTCACCGACGACTACACGCTCGCCTGCGGCAAGACCCGGCACGTCCACGCGGCCGGGCAGCAGCTCACGCTCGACCTGGTGCAGGACACGCCAGCCCGGCGCACAATGCGACTGGTCGCGCGCGCCTACGACGACGGCGCCGCATTCCGCTACGAGCTGCCGTCCGGCTCCGGTCACGCGATCCGCGCCGAGCTGACCCGGTTCGCCGTCCCGCCGGACGTCATCTGCTGGGGCGCCGATCTCGGCGCCTTCGACACCTCGCATGAAACGGAGTTCCGCCCCGTTCCGGCCGCGCACATCGCGCCGAGCAGCCTGTTCGACCTGCCGCTGGTGTGCACCACCGCGAGCGGGACCGCCTTCGCGCTGGCCGAGGCCGGGGTCGAGCATTACCCGGCCCTTTATTTGGCCCGGTCCGAGGACGGGCAGCCGGGCGTCGAGGCCCGCCTGCCGCCGATCCCTGGCAGCGATCCGGCCGTCGCGGCACGCTGGCCGGCCGGCGGAACGCATGCCTCGCCCTGGCGCGTGGTGCTGATCGCCGACACGCCCGGGGAGCTGATCTGCTCGAACCTCATCACCACCCTTGCCGCGCCGTCCCGGGTCGCGGACCCGTCCTGGGTCCGGCCGGGCAAGGCGGCGTGGGATTGGTGGAGCATGGACGCCTCGCCCGACCCGGCCGAGCCGCGCATGGGCACAGCGCACATGCGCCGGCTGATCGACTTCGCCGCCGGCGCCGGGCTGCAATACCTGCTGATCGACGCCGGCTGGTACGCCAATCCGGACCAGAAAACCGCCGGGCCGAATATCGACGTCACCCGCCCGATCCCGCCGATCGACCTGCCGGCGCTGGTGCAATACGGCCGGCAACGCGGCATTGGCCTGTTCGTGTGGCTGAACTGGGCTCACCTCGATGCGCAGATGGATGCGGCGCTGGCCTAGTTCGAGCGCATCGGCCTGCGCGGCATCAAGGTCGACTTCATGAACCGCGACGACCAGGTCATGATGGCGTTCTACCACCGCGTGCTGTCGAAGGCCGCCGCCCACCGGCTGATGGTGGACCTGCACGGCGCAACCCATCCGATGGGGCTGGAGCGGACCTATCCGAACCTGGTCACGCAGGAAGGCGTGCTGGGCGCCGAGTACAACAAATGGACCACGCGGGTGACGGCCCGGCATAACGTCGCGCTGGCCTACACCAGGCTGCTGCTCGGGCCGATGGACTACACGCCCGGCGGTTTTCGTAACGTGGCCCCCGAGCGCTTCGTGCCCCGCAACACGCTGCCGATGGTGCAAACGACGCGCGGCCAGGCCTTGGCGATGTATGTGGTCTTCCTCAGCCCCTTCGCCTGCGTCGCCGACAGCCCGGCAACCTATGACGGCGCCGCCGGGTTTGACCTGCTGTCGGACGTGCCGACGATCTGGGACGAGACCCGGTTCCTCCTCGGCGAGATCGGCGCCTACATCGTCCTGGCCCGGCGCCGCGGCGCCGTGTGGTTCGTCGGCGCGATGACCGACGCGGAGCCGCGCTCCGTCTCGCTGGCGCTCGGCTTTCTCCCGCCCGGTCCGTCCCGGGCGACAGTGTACCGGGACGGCGCCGAGCCGGACGAGCTCGACGTGCAACGGGATCGCCCGGTCGAACGGGGCGATGTGCTCGACCTGCGCTTGGCCGCCAATGGCGGCGCCGTGGTGGTCCTCCGGCCGGGTCAGCCTTGACGCGGCGCGATCCGACCGGAGAGCGAGTGCCGCACGACCCGCCGCCTCGTCCTACGCCGGCACCTTCAGGTCCACATACAGGTTCTCGAGCGCTTCGTCGGCAAGGCCCGTGGTGATGACCGGCGGCAGCGCGAAGCACGCGCACAGATTGAACACCTGCTCGCACAGGAAATTCGGCTGGAAATACGCCAGCGCGTAGTCCTTCTCCCGCAACCGTCGGATGATGTGGTCCAGCACGTCGCTCTCGACCGCCAAGCCGCGGCCGGTCGCGATCGCCTCGAACACGCGCCGGTAATCGCCTTCGGTCGGGCCGAGCATCTCGATCTTGTACGGGATCCGGCGCAGAAAGGCCGGGTCCATCAGGTCGGACGGATCCAGGTTGGTCGACAACACCACCAGCTCGTCGAACGGGATCTGGAAGCTGTTGCCGGTGTTGAGCTTCAGGTAGTCGATCCGGCTCTCGAGCGGCACGATCCACCGGTTGAGCAACTCCGTCGGCTTCACCCGCTGCCGCCCGAAATCGTCGATCAGGAACACCCCGTTCAACGCCTTCATATGCAGCGGCGCGTCGTACACGTTGCTGACCGGGTCGAAGCCGAGATCCAGCATCTCGAGCGTCATCTCGCCGCCCGCCATCGCCACCGGCCGCCGGCACGCCACCCAACGCGAATCGAACGACTCGAGCAGCAGGCCATTGCCGTTCGACAGCGTCACGCTGTCGCTTTCGTCCTGGAACGGCTTGTGCAGCTCGGCGTCGTACACCTTGATGATCTGGCCGTTCACCTCGATCGCGTGCGGCACGTAGATCATGTCGCGGAACAGCCGGGCGATCCGCGTGCCGATGCTCGTCTTGCCGTTGCCCGGCGGCCCGTACAGCAGCGCCGTGCGCCCCGCCCTGATCGCCGGCAGCAGCTTGCGGACGAAGTTGTAAGGCACGTTCAAGCCGGCAAAGCCGTCCGCCACCGAGGCTTCGGTCAGGTTCTCGTTCGTGATCGCCTGCCGCCGCACGCGCTGCTGGTATGCCGTCAGCGACACCGGCGCCGGACCGACATACTGGCTCTGGGTCAGCGCCTCGGCCGCCGCCGCCCGGCCCAGATCCGTGAGCGCATAGCGCATGGTCGTGCCGAAGCCGTGCGGGATCGCGCCCTTCACCTCCACCAAGCGCTGCGTGTTCGCCCCCGCCATCAGATCGGTCAGCACCGCCGAGGACAGCTTCATCTTCGCGCTCAACGCCGGCAGCGTTTCGAGCGACTCCGTCCGCATGAACTTCATCATCAGCGCAAGCAGGCTGGCCCGGCTGACCCCGGTTTCCTCCACGCTCAGCGGCGTCGCCGGGATCTGGTCCAGCACCGTCGCCAGCTGCTCGGTCGAAAGCAGGCCCAGCGCGACCAGGTTGTCGCCCAATCGCCCCCCTTCGCGCCGCTGCCGGTCGAGCGCCGCCTCGAGCCCTTCATAGGTCACCAGCTTGCGAACCAGCAGGATGTCGCCCAATCGAAGCGGTTTGTGGTTCGTCAAGCGCTGGCACTCCCCCGGAAAGCCGTCCGGTTGGTCGAGGACGGCAACGGCGACGCACGCCGGCGCCGGCCATCACCGATCCGAAGCTGTTCCGATCGTCTCACGGTCCCGCCGCCATCGGCCGCACCGCTCGAGCAATCGGTCTCAGCACCGCTATAGAACCCGCCGACGAAAGAACCTCGCCGTATTTGGTAGTGTCTCGTCACACGTACTGACGCGACAGCAACAAAAACCAACACAGAGTCAGCAAGGCTCTGCCCTGCGCCCGCCGGGGCGGAGCGATCCAAGGGTCCGCGTGTCCATTTGGCCCAGTCAAACGATCGGGGAGGGCGGGCGGCCCCACGCCCGCCCGCCGTCCCGCCCACCGCCCCGCTAGACGATCAGCTTGCCGGGCGCGTCCTTGTCGAGAGGCCATAGCGGGCGCTGCACGCGGGTGTACGGGATGCGCTCGTACCGGCGCGGCAACGGCCCATCGCTGTCGACGTAGAGCACCCGGTCGGCGATCGGCCCGAACGCCGCGTGGAAATGGTTGGTCGACTTCACCACCACGATCTTCTTCCGCGTCGGCTCAACCCCGACGTTGCGGAACAGCTCCAGCCCCAGCGCCTGCGTCCGGTTGCTGATCAGCACGACCTCGATCCCGCCCACCCGCACGCAGGCGCAATCGCCGAGCTTCACCTGCGTCGGCCCGAAGCTCTGCCAGCAATCGCGCGCCAGCCCGGCGACGAGCACGACCGCATCCACCGGGACGCCCGACGCTGGCCCGGTCTTGCCGCCGAACCGCAACGGCAACGCCGCGCCCTGCCCCGCATCGAAGCAGAGCTGCACCGCCACCGGGTCCCAGATCGGCCCCAGTGCCGCATTCTCCACTCCCCGCCCGATCATGTGCCGAAGCACGGTGGTGTTGTCCGAGGGCGCGCCGCCGCCGGCATTGTCCGCCGGGTCGGCGATGACCACCGGCATGCCGTTGCTGCCCAGCGCGGCCGTGATCGCAGCTTCCGGGTCGAGGTACTCGGGTGCGGTGCGCCCGCGCATCGACACGAACTCCTCCCCGATCTCGGTCGCCAGCCGGTCGGCCAGCGCCTTGTCGCCGTCGGTGATCACCAGCACGCGCCCGCTCATCTCCGGCACGTCGGCGTAAGGGAAGCAGTGGCCGATCGACACCGACAGCACGCCGTCCTTGCCTTCCATCGCCGCCATCCGATCGACGAAACCGCGCATCAGCGGCAACGTGGTCGGATAGGACCCGACCTGCCGGCAATCGAACAGCGACATCACCGGCTCGATCTCACCCCGCAGCGTCCGCAGCACCAGCGTCAGCAGGTCCTCGGCGCGCTCCACGACGTCGGTGTGCGGGAATTCCTTATACAGCACGATGACGTCGGCCAGCTCGACCCGCTTCCGTGTCAGATGGCAGTGCGGGTCCAGCTCCACGCCGATCACCACCCGGGGCCCGACAACGGCGCGCACGCGATCGAGGATGTCGCCCTCCACGTCGTCGTAGCCATGCGCGACCATGGCCCCGTGCAATCCCAGCAGCACGCCGTCCAGCGGCATCGCGGCCTGCAGCTGGCCGATGATCTCGTCCCGCATCGCCTCGTAATCGGCCCGGCTGGTCAGCCCCGCCGGACTGGCCGCGAAGCAGCTGCCTTCCACCAGCGTGAAGCCGTCCCCCGCGGCCCGGCGCCGCGCCACCAGCAGCGGCGCCGTGCACATCAGCGCCGTGTCGTCCGGATGCTCGCCCGGCCGCAGGAACACGCCGGCCCGGTAAGCCGCAAGGGAGGTCGGCAACGGCGAGAACGTATTCGTCTCGGTCGCCAAGGTCGCCGCAAACAATCGCACCGTCGCCTCCCGTTCTCCGAACCCCGGCGGCCGCTCCGCGGTCACAGGATATCCTCGACCAGCTTGCCGGGCCGCAGCTCCTCGCCGAGCTGCTCGCGTGTGCACTGCTCGGGCGCCTTGTCCGGGCGCCAGCGCCGCAGCAGCGTGCCGTGGCGGAACCGCCCGTCGGTGACCTGGTCGTAGCTCACCTCGACCACCAGCTCGGGCCGCAGCCTCTCCCACGCCGCCGACGCCTCGGTCGCCCACCGGCTCGGGCCGCCCGGCGCGTCGCCGGTGAAGCCGACCCCGCCCCGCAACGCCTCGAGCCGCTCCGTCAGCGCCGGCCGCTCCGCGTGGCTGATCGCCGAGGTGAACCCGACATGATCGAGCCGGCCCTCGGCATTGAACAAGCCCAGCAGCAACGAGCCGACCTGGCGCGTGTCGCGGGCATAACGGAACCCGCCCACCACGCAATCGGCACTCCGATGCGTCTTGACCTTCAGCATCGCCCGTTTGCCCGGCGCGTAGGGCGCGTCGCGCCGCTTGGCCACCACGCCGTCGAGCGCGCCGCCCGCCCGGTCGAGCCAACCCACCGCCTCCTGCCGGTCACCCGTCCAGGGCGACAAGCGCACCCGGTCCGCCCGCCCGAAGCCAGCCATGACGCCCTCCAACGCGGCCCGCCGGTCCGGCAGCACGGCATCCAGCAGCGACCCGGCGTCCCGCGTCGCCAGGCAGTCGAACAGCACCAGCAAGGCCGGCGTCTCGGCGGCAAGCTTGCGGATCCGGCTGTCCGCCGGATGCACCCGGTCCTGCAGCGCGCCGAACGACAAGCTGTCCCCGCGCGGCACCATCAGCTCGCCATCGAGCACATACCCGTCCGGCCTGGCCCGCGCGAGCGCCTCGACCATTTCCGGGAAATAGCGGGACAGCGGCTTGCCCGACTTGGCCCGCAGCTCGACCGCCCCGCCGGCCTTGAACGCGAGGCAGCGGAACCCGTCCCATTTCGGCTCGAACTGCCACTCCGCACCCTCCGGCAAGGCGGCGACGACCTTCGCCTCCATCGGCTGGGTGTCCAGCCCGAGCAGCATCTACGCTGACAGCCGCTTCATCGCCGGCAGCAGCGGCCGCTCGGACTCGAAATACTCCGCCCACGCTTTGCTCTTGCCGAGCAGGCCCGGCACGCTGCGCACCGTGAACCGCTGCGGGTCGAGCCCGGCTTTCACCTGCGCCCAGGTCACCGGCATCGACACCGTCGCCCCCGCCCGTGCCCGCGGCGACAGCGGAGCGACCGCGGTCGCCAGGCTGTCGTTGCGCAGGTAATCGAGGTAGATCCGGCCGGTGCGCAGCTTCTTGGCCATGTTGACGACGTAACGGTCCGGCGCCGCCTCGGCCATCGCCCGGCACACGGCATGCGCGAACGCCTTGGTCTCGGCCCAGCTCGGATTGCCCTTGGCCGCGGCCGCCAGCGGCGTCACGACATGCAGCCCCTTGCCGCCCGTCGTCTTGCAGAACGCCACCAACCCCAGCGCCTCCAACCGCTCGCGCACCTCGCGCGCCGCCTCGATCACCCGGTCGAAGCCAACGTCCGGCCCGGGATCGAGATCGAACACCAGACGGCCGGGCACGTCGGGACGGAACGGTTCGCAATTCCACGGATGCAGCTCCAGCGCGGCCGTCTGCGCCACCGCCGCCAAGCCTTCGATGCGGTCGATCTCCAGATACGGCTTCCGGTCGCCCGCCACCGAAACCAGCTCCAGCAGGTTGGACGCGCCCGGCATCGCATGGCGCTGAAAGAACGTCGGGCCGGCGAACCCGTCGGGCGCCCGGATGATGGAGCACGGACGGCCCTTCAGATGCCGCAGCATCCACGGGCCGACCGCCTCGTAATAGCGCGCGAGGTCGAGCTTGGTGACCGCCGCCCCGTCATCGCCGGCCTGCGGCCACATCGGCTTCTCGGGGTGCGAGATGACGACCCCCAGCACCGCCGCCGGCCCGGCCTTCGCGCCCGCACGAGGGGGCGCCGGCTTCGGCGCCGGGGCCGCAATCGGCGTCTCGGCCGCTTCGGCCGGCGCCTCCGCCACCACCTCCTCGGCCGGCTTGTCCTCCCGCAGGCCCTTGAACGAGGCCTGCCGCACCTGCCCGGCCGAGGTCCAGCCGGCGAACTCCACCTCCGCCACCAGCTCCGGACGCACCCAATGGATCGTCGCGGCCGGCCGCGGCGCGCCGGGCCCGGTGAACGGGCTTTTCGGCGCCGCGATCGCCTCGAGCTTCGGCCGCAGCCTCGTCACCACCCCGGCGCCGAATCCGGTGCCGACCCGCCCCACATGGACGAAATGGTCGCCCCGGTGGACGCCCACGATCAACGACCGGAACTTGCCGCCCGTGTCGGTCCAGGCGCCGATTACCACCTCGTGCCCGCCCCGGCACTTCGCCTTGGTCCACAGCTCGCCGCGCCCCGAAACATACGGCGCATGCGCCTGCTTCGAAACGATCCCCTCCAGCGACAGCTTGCACGCCGACCGCAGCACCGCGTCGCCGCCAGTTTCGAAATGGTCCACGTAACGCAGCACCGGGGCCGCCGCCCCGGCCAGTAGCGCGCGGAGCCGGTCCTTGCGCTCCGACAGCCGCAGCCGGCGCAAATCCTCGCCGCCCGTATGCAGCAGGTCGAACGCGAACAGCACCAGCTGATCGGTGCGCCCGTCGGCGATCGCCGCTTGCAGCGCCGCGAAGTCGGGCGCGCCCGCCGGGTCGAGCGCCACGATCTCCCCATCGAGGATCGCATCCGGCAGCGTGGCGCAGGCCCGGGCGATGGCGCCGAACCGGTCCGTCCAGTCGAGCCCCTTGCGCGTGCGCACCACCGCCTGCCCGGCCTCGATGCGGACCTGCACGCGGTAGCCGTCGAACTTGATCTCGTGCAGCCAGCCCTCGCCCGCGGGCGGACGCTCGACCGGGTGGCAAAGCTGCGGCTCGATGAACGCGGGCATCGCGGCCGCGGCCTTCGGCGTCGCCCGCGCCCGCTTGCGCGCCGGCTTCGCCGCCTCGCCCGCCCCCGCCGAAACCGCCTGCGGCGCCGGACCCGACGCCGGCGCCAGGCCCGCCTTCGAATCCCAAACGGCGTCCTTGGCCACGGCCAAGCCGCCCCCCGTCATGAACGGCTTCGGCGCCCGCCCCTGCCCCGCGGCGATCTCCGCCAGCGAGCGCCCGGACGCCACCGAGCGATCCTCGCCCAACACCGCCTCGCCCTCGCCATCCCGCGCATGCTCGTCGCGGTGCTTGATCAGCAGCCAGTTGACCCGCTTGCCCGACCACCCTTTCATCCGCACCAGCACCCAGCTGCCATGCAGGTGCTCGCCCTCGAGGGTGAACTTCAGGTCGCCCGACGCCAGCCCCTGCTCGGCCGTCATCCCCTCCGGCGCCCAATACCCGCGATCCCAAAGCTGCACCGTGCCGCCGCCGTACTGCCCCTTCGGGATGGTCCCTTCGAAGTCGCCGTAATCGAGCGGATGGTCCTCCGTCTCGACCGCCAGCCGCTTGTCGTGCGGGTCGAGCGACGGGCCCCGCGTGACCGCCCAGGACTTGAACACGCCGTCGAGCTCCAGCCGCAGGTCGTAATGCAGCCGGGTTGCGTCATGCTTCTGGATCACGAACCGCAGCCGCTCGGACGGACGCAGCGTGGCCGCCCCTTGCGGCTCGCTCGTCCGGTTGAAGTCGCGCTTGGATTGGTAGGCCGAGAGTTTGCTCACCGTCACCCGCTCCCCGAGTTCACCTCTGATCGATCCCCGGCTCCGCGGTTGGGGGCTTCAGACAGATGGAAAGAGGGCGGAGGGGACGCCCCGCCCGCCAGAAGCCGCTCAAGGATGCAAGCTGAGCTTCTGCACCCGCCAGTTCAGCAGCTCGGCGACGAACAGCGTGTTCTCCGACGGGCACGCGATCTCGTGGATCCAGCCGAACTGCCCTGGCTGCTTGCCGGCCCCGCCCAGCACGCCCAATACCTTCCCGTCCAGCGACAGCTTGTACACCCGGCCCGGATACGCGTCCGACGCATACAGCACCTGGTTCGGCGGCGGCGTGATGCACAACGCCCACGGCGACCCGGCGACCATCGTCTGCGCCGTCCCCACCGGCGGGTTCTGATCCGGCTTGTTGCCGATCGCCGGCTTCGCGCTCGCGTCATACGGCACGTCGATCGTGATCTGCCGCAGCAGCTTGCCGTCCGTGTCGAACACCTGGATTCGCCGGTTGCCGCGGTCGGCCACATACACCTGATCCTGCGCATCGACCGCGATGCTGTGCGGCGTGTTGAGCTGGCCCGGCCCGCTGCCGGGGCTGCCGAACGACGCCAACCATTCCCCGCTCGGCGACACCTTCGCCACCCGCGCATTGATGTAGCCGTCGCTGATATAACCGTTGCCCCGGCTGTCCCAGGCGATGTCCGTCACCTGCCGGAACATCCCGTCCACCGGCGGCAACGGCGGCTTCGGGTGCTTCAACGGCTCGGTGTCCTCGTCCGACGCTTCCTGCTTGCGGCCGAACACCATCGTCACCCGGCCCTGCGGGTTGAACCGGATCACCTGGTCCGAGCCCTTATCCGTCACCCACACGTTGCCGCCCGTGTCGACCCGGACGGCATGCGCGAACGACCACGCATACAGGTTCTTGCCGATCTCCCGGATGAACCCGCCATCCGGCCCGAACTCGAGCAGCTGCGCCGCCGCCGCCGCATACGCCGGCCCCGTCGTGCTGCCGCGCGAAAACACGAACACATGCCCCTGCGCGTTCACCGCGACCCCCGCCGCCTCGCCCAGATACAGGTTGTCCGGCATCTTCAGGAACTCGGCGTCGGCGTCGAACCGGATCTGCGGCACCCCCGGCGTTTGCGCGGCGGCCGGCCCCGCGGCGGCAGCGGCGGAGATCAAGGCAAGCGCGCCGGCCAGCGTGCGGATCATCGAACGTCCTCCAGGGTGGTCTTGTGCCCCGGATCAAGCCCCCGCCCCCGCCGGGCTGTCAACGCCACCCCGCCCTTGCACCGGCGCCCGCCCCGGCGGAGGATGCCGCATGCCACCCTGGACCATTCTGGCCGCCGCCTGCCTCGCCTGCGGCCCGGCCCTGGCCCAAGCGCCGCCCGCGCCCACCGAGGTCGCCCTCGCCGACGCAATCCGCCTCGGCGCCCTCGCCACCTTGGCTCCCCTTTGCAACCTGCGCGACGAAGCCTGGTCCTTCGACCTCCGCCGCGCGACCGTCATGGACACGACCGGCGCCCCGCACCCCGACGACGACACGCTCGGCGCCGCCCCCAACCACGACCTCGCCATCGCCGCCCTCTCCCACGCCGAAGCCGAGGCCCTCGAAACCTTCGCCGAAGCACCCCCCGCCACCACGTGCCTTCCCTTGACGGACGACCCCGACCTCCCCCGCGCCGACCACATCGTGCAGTCGTTCCGCGCCCTCAAACCGGCCAGCTGACCCGCCGCGGCCCGAGCCGGGCCGACCCCGGGGCCACCCTGGCTCTCGCGCCTCCGCTCACCCGAGGAGCCGCCGCCGCGTTTCGGCAACCGCTGCTACGGCCGTACTCCGTCGCCGGCGGCGGTTATCCCTTGCCGGGCAGCACGCTCGCGAGCACCTGGCGGGCGCTGTTCTTCAGCACGCTGCCGAGCTCGGGCTCGGATACCAGCATGGTGGTGAAGTTCTTCGCGTCCGTCAGCGTGATGTGCGGCGGCAACGGCGGGACGTTGGGGTCGGTGTAGATGTTGAGGATCACCGGCCGGTCGGCGGCCAGCGCCTCGTCCCAGGCGGCGCCGACCTGCTCGGGGTCGCGGCACACGATGCCCTTCAGGCCCAGCAGCTCGGCATAGGAGTGGTAGGCCATGTCGGGGATCGCCTGGGTCGACTCCGTCTTGCCGGCACCCAATTGCACCCGCTCCTCCCAGGTGACCTGGTTCAGGTCCTGGTTGTTCAGCACCATCACGATCAGCTTCGGGTTCGACCACTCCCGCCAGTATTTGGAGATGGTGATCATGACGTTGAGCCCGTTCATCTGCATCGCGCCGTCACCGATGAACGCGATCACCACCCGCTCCGGAAACGCCATCTTGGCCGCCATCGCGTAAGGCGTCGCGGCGCCGAGCGAGGCCAGGCTGCCGGACAGCGAGCCCATCATGCCGCGCCGCATCTTGATGTCGCGGCCATACCAGTTGGCGACCGAGCCGCTGTCGCCAGTCATGATGCAGTTCTCCGGCAGCCGCTTCGACAGCTCCCAGAACACGCGTTGCGGGTTGATCGGGTCGGCCGGTGTCATGGCCCGGTCTTCCAGCGTCTTCCACCATGACGTGATGTCGCGCTCGATGCCGTGCCGCCAATGATCGGCCTTCTTCTGCTCCAGCATCGGCAGCAAGGCGCGCAACGTCACCGCGCTGTCGCCGACCATGTTGATCTCCATCGGATAGCGCAGGCTCAGCATGGTGCCGTCGATGTCGATCTGCACGCCGCGGGCGGAGCCGGGCTTTGGCAGGAACTCGCTGTACGGGAAGGACGAGCCGACCACCAGCAAGGTGTCGCAGCCCTGCATCATGCCCCAGGACGGCTTCGTGCCGAGCAGCCCGATGCCGCCGGTGACGAACGGCAGATCGTCCGGCACCGCCGCCTTGCCGAGCAACGCCTTGGCCACCCCCGCCTGCAGCTTTTCCGCGACCGCGATCACCTCGTCCGTCGCGCGCAGGGCGCCGGCGCCGACCAGCATCGCGACCTTCCGGCCAGCGTTGAGCACGTCCGCCGCCTGGCGCAGCAGCGCCTCGTTGGGCAGTTCCGCCGGGCCCGCATAGCCGACCCCGGTATGCGTAGTGCCGTGCTTGAGCGGCGGGTCCTCGTAGGCCAACCCTTGCAGGTCGTTGGGCAGGATCACGCACGTGACGGTGCGCCTGGTGCTGGCGATGCGCACCGCGCGGTCGATCAGGTGCCGGACCTGCGACGGCACGCTGGCCATCGCCACATAGTCGGCGGCGACGTCCTTGAACAGCGATTGCAGGTCCACTTCCTGCTGGTAGTGCGCGCCGATCGCCGAACGCGCCTGCTGCCCAACGATCGCGACCACCGGCACGTGGTCCATCTTGGCGTCGTACAACCCATTCAGCAGGTGGATCGCGCCCGGCCCCGAGGTCGCATAGCAAAGTCCGACCTCGCCGGTGAACTTGGCATGCGCGGACGCCATGAAGGCGGCCATCTCCTCGTGCCGCACCTGGACGTATTGCATGTGGTCCTTGGCGTGCTCGAGCGCGACGTCGAGGCCGCCGACGCCGTCACCGGGGTAGCCATAGACGCGCTTGAGCCCCCACTCGTTCAGGCGACGCCAAACGAAGTCGCTCACGTTCATAGCCATTGTACAGCTCCCGCAACCTCGGCGAGAACGGTGGGCCTGCGACGCTGTTCCGCCATCCCGATCCGAACCAAGCATCTGTGAAGCCGGGCGCGAAAGCCGGCCGGCCGCGTGACCCGTCAGTCAGATCTTGGCCACTCCCTGGATGTCGAATTCCCGCTCGATGCGCGTGGCGCACGCACGGTGGGTTGCAGTCCTTCCTCGATCGGGCTCAAACCCTAGCCGGCTCGCCATCTCCGTTCCGCCTCGTCCCAGGCCGCCAGCGGCTGCAGGTCCGGCACCCAGGCGAGGCCCGTTTTCGCGTCCGACGACACCGCCTCCGGCGTCACGACCACGTCGAGCAGCGCCGGCCGGTTGGCGAGCGCACGCTCGATCGCCGGCGCAAGCTGCGCCTCGGTCTCGACCCGCTCGCCGTGCATGCCGAACGCGCGCGCCATTGCGGCGTGGTCGCTGGATTGCAGCCTGGTGCCGACCACCTTGCCGTGGGTCACGGTCTGGTCGTGCACCTCGATCTGCCAGGCGGCGTTGTTGGCCACCACGATCAGCACCGGCGCCCGGTGCCGGACCGCCGTGTCGATCTCGATCGCGTTGAAGCCGAAGGCGCCGTCCCCGGTCGCCACCACCACCGTCCGCTCCGGAAATGCCAGGCTCGCGGCAATCCCGTATGGCACGCCGACGCCGATGCAGCCGAACGGCCCGGGGTCCAGCATCGCCGGCGCCGTCAGGCCGATACGGGCGAAGCTGAGGAAGTCGCCACCATCCGTGACCACGATCGCATCCGGCCCCATCGCCTCCTGCAGTGCGGCCAGGACCCGGTTGGGATGCAGCTTTCCGTCGGCGCCGGGCGGCGCGTTGGCCATGGTTTGGCGCAGCTTGCCGGCGCGCGCCTCGTGGCCCGCGCGCAATTTCGCCGCCCAGGCGCGATCGACTGCGGACGGGCGGTTGCCGGCGGTCTCGACCAACGCCCGCAACGCCTCCTTCGGCGACGCGAGCAGCTCGGCGGCGCCGCGCCGGTTGTCCCGCAGCTCGGCCGCGATGTCGGCGATGCGCACGAACTGCGCCGCGCCGAACACCGCCGGCGACCCGTACGCGAGCTGGAAATCGAGCCGGCGGCCGACCGTCAGCACGACGTCGGCGTCGCCCATCACCGCCCCGCGCATGGCGCCGACGGCCGACGGGTGCGAGTCCGGCACCAGGCCGCGGCTCTCGCCGGTGTCGAGGTAGACCGCGCCGAGCCGATCCAGCAGCGCCAGCAGCTCCGGCCCGGCGCCGCGCGCCCCGCGCCCGGAGATCACCAGCACCCGGCGCGCCGACCACAGCAGCTCGACGGCCGCGGCCACCTGCGCCGGGTCCGGCAGGGGCGCCTGGCGCGGCTTGGGCCGCATGTGCTCGTCCAGCTGCAAAGCGTGCGGCACCGGGCTGCGCAGCGTGTCGACGGGGAAGTCGATGTAGGACGGGCCGGGCTCGCCGCCCTCGCCGAAGGCGCGCGCGATCGCCTCGTCGAGCTCGGCTAGCGCCAGCGTCGGCTCACGCACGGTCCGGGCATAGCGGGTGATGGTGCGGACCAGATGCGTGTGGTCGAGGTCCTGCAGCCCGCCGCGGTTCTCCTGCGGCCGCGGGTTGGTGCCGGCCAGCACGAGCACCGGGACGCGCGACACGTGGGCGTTGGCAATCCCGGTCATCGCGTTGGTCACGCCCGGCCCGGCCGTCACCAGCGCCACGCCGAGCTCACCGGTCAGCTCGGCATGCGCGTGCGCCATGTGCACCGCCGCCCGCTCGTCGCGCACGTCGACGAGGCGGATGCCATGCGCGTCGAGCCGCATCCAGATCGGCATGATGTGGCCGCCGCACAGGCCGAACACGCGCGACACGCCGCGGGCCACGAGCAGCCGGGCGATCAGGTCGGCAACGCTGTCGGGAGCTGGTTTCATCGAGCGGTTCCCCTGTTACTTCTGCAGCTGCAGCTTGAGCGCGCGGTGCAGCACCTTGCCGGTGGCGTTGCGCGGCATCTCCTCGTCGCGCAGGAAGGTGTAGCCGCGCGGCACCTTGAACCCGGCGAGCCGCGACTTGCACCAGGCCATCAGCTCGGCCTCGCCGATGGCGGCGCCGTCGTGCAGCACCACGCCGGCATGGACCCGCTCACCCCATTTCTCGTCCGGCAAGCCAACCACGGCGACATCCTTGACCATCGGGTGGGCGCCGATGGCCGCCTCGACCTCGGATGGGTAGATGTTCTCGCCGCCCGAGATGATCATGTTGCTTTTGCGGTCGACCAGGTGGATGAAGCCCTCCTCGTCGCGCCGGGCCATGTCGCCGACCGTGCAATGCCGTCCGTTGAACGCCGCCGCCGTTTTCTCCGGCAGGTTCCAATACCGGTCGAACAGATAGGGCGTGGAGCAATACAGCTCGCCCGCGTCGCCGTCCGGCACCTCGTTGCCGTCCGGGTCCAGGATCCGGATCGGCGCCGAGCCCACGCATTCGCGTCCGACGGAGCCCAGCTTGGTATACTGCTCGTGCGGATGCAGCATCGTCGCCCAGCCGACTTCGGTCGCGCCGTACAGCTCGAACAGCCCGGAATTGGGGAACATCGCCATCACCTGGCGCTTGGTGTCCTGGCGCGCCGGCGCCGAGGAGATCATCAGCTTGGTGACCCGGCCGACGTCGTACTTGCCGCGCGCCGCGGCCGGCAGGGCGTTCATCATGATGTAGTGGGTGGGGACCAGCGACGTGAAGCTGGAGCCGCTCTCGGCCAGCGTGCGGACGCAGTGCTCGGGGTCGAAGCTTTTGCGCGAGTAGATCGACGTGACGCCGCCGCAATAAGCGAACGCCCCGTAGAAGTTGAGCGAATTCGCGTGGCACATCGGCATCACCAGCAATGCGCCGTCTTCCCGATGCAGTCCGAGCTCGATCTCGGTCGCCATCGACAGCAGCGCCCCGCTGCGGTTGTTGCGCAGCACGCCCTTCGGGTTGCCGGTGGTGCCGGAGGTGTACATCAGCGTCCACGGATCGGACGGCTGCACCTCCTGGACCGGTTCGCGCCCGCTAGCCTTGCCGAGCAAGGTTTCGTAGTCGCTCCAGCCGGCCGGGCAAGGTCCTTGGCCGAGATGGATGTAGTTGGTCTCGCGCATCGGCAGCTCGGCGCGGATCGCCTCGACCGCGCCCGCCAGCTCGTCCTGCACGATCAACGCGGTGGCGCCGGCATTATCCAGGATGAAGCGGATCTCGGGCCCGACCAGGCGGAAGTTGATCGGCACGATGACCAGGCCGGATTTGGCTGCGGCCGCGTAGAACTCCAGCCACTCGACCCGGTTGTAAGCCAGCACGGCGAAGCGGTCGCCCTTGGCCAGGCCGAGGCCCAGCAGGGCGTTGGCCAAGCGGCACGACCGCTCGTTCCATTGTGCGAAGCTCATCTCCCGGTCGAGGTCCCGGGCGCCGACGCGGTTGGGGGAAAGCCTGGCGTGGACCGACAGTATCTGTCCGAGGTTCAGCAAGTCCTGCATGGTTCCTGGTCCTCCCAGACCTTAGAGCAACGTCCGACCGAACCCGCCGGAAGCCAATAGGTCAAATAGAACAGGATCCCGGGGACCAGAGACGGTCCAATCCCCCGCCATTGTCGCACTGGACATTTCGTTTCCTCCCCAGGTTCGTCTCGCGGCTGGTTGCTGAACGCGAGTGAGATTGTCTGGCGTAAGTGTCTATCTGGGCTCGTCGCGAGGCCGTTGAATTTTGCGTGAGCCTGTGCCCCGCCGCTCGTGCGCGACGCCTGGGCCATGGTCGGTGCTGCGCCGCCCGTGTAGGCGGCGCGCACTTGTGACGCGGAGCTGGAGCTGCTTGACGACCTGGGCCATCGCGCGATCTGGGAGGCGCCGGAAGAGATGGCCGAGCTGATCGGCGACTTCCTGGCCTTCGCCTCCCAGCCATGCGAGCGTGCGACATGACGGATCGTTTCAGCCTGGCCGGCCAGCATGCGTTGGTGACCGGCGCCTCCAGCGGCCTCGGCCGCCATTTCGCCGGCGTGCTGGCCGCGGCCGGCGCCAACGTGACTGTGGCGGCCCGGAGGGAAAGCGCGCTCGCCGACACCGTGGCACGGCTGGGCGACGCCGGAGGCCAAGCGCATGCCGTGCCGCTGGACGTGACCGACCCGGCCAGCGTGACCACCGCTTTCACGGCGGCGGAGGCGCGGTTCGGCCCGGTCACGGTGGTGATCAACAACGCCGGCATCACCTCGACCGGCCCGGCGCTCGACATGGGCGAGGCGGACTGGTCACACGTGATCGACACCAACCTGCGCGGCAGCTGGCTGGTGGCGCAGCATGCCGCGCGCGGCATGGCCGCGCAGGGCGGCGGCAGCATCGTCAACATCGCGTCCATCCTCGGGCTGCGCGTCACCGGCGGCGTCGCCCCCTATGCCGTGTCCAAGGCCGGCGTGGTGCAGATGACGAAGGCGCTGGCGCTGGAATGGGCGCGGCACCGCATCCGGGTGAACGCGCTGGCGCCGGGCTACATCGAGACGGAGCTGAACGACGCGTTCTTCGCCAGTGATGCCGGCAAGGCACTGATCCGCCGCATCCCGCAGCGCCGCCTGGGCGAGCTGAGCGAGCTGGACGGCCCGCTGCTGCTGCTTGCGTCCGGCGCCGGGTCGTTCATGACCGGCAGCGTGGTGACCGTTGACGGCGGCCATCTCGTCAGCGGCCTCTGAGCAGGAGCGCTTCCATGGACGCCCCCATCGCGCCACACCCTTTCGAGGACGGGCTCGACCGCCACCCGGCGAACTTCGTCGCGCTGTCGCCGGTCTGGTTCCTCAAGCGCGCCGTGGCGGGTTTTGCCGACAAGCTGGCGGTGATCGACGGCGACCGACGCTTCAGCTACGGCCAGGTTTATGAGCGCTGCGTGCGGCTGGCCTCGGCCCTGGCCGGGCGCGGGATCGGCCAACTGGACACGGTGGCGATCCTCGCTTCCAACATTCCGGAGATGATCGAGGCGCACTTTGCCATCCCGATGCTCGGGGCGGTGCTGAACCCACTGAACACCAGGCTCGACGCGGCGACGATTGCCTTCTCGCTCAACCACGGCGGGGCCCGGGTGCTGATCGCCGATGCCGAGTTCGCCGCCCTGGTGGCCGCGGCGCTGCCGGACGTCGACCACGACATCCTCGTCATCGGCATCGCCAACCCCGGCCTGCCGGACACGAAGCCGCCTGGCGGCGCCGATTACGAGGCGCTACTCGCCGAGGGCGACCCGCACTACGCCTGGCAGCCGCCGGCCGACGAGTGGCAGTCGATCTGCCTGCTCTACACCTCCGGCACCACCGGGGACCCGAAGGGCGCCATCTACAGCCATCGCGGCGCCTACCTCACCGCGCTCGGCAACGCGATGACGTTCGGGCTGCAGTTCGACAGCGTCTATCTGTGGACCCTGCCGATGTTCCATTGCAGCGGCTGGTCCTACCCGTGGGCGGTGGTCGCGGCGGGCGGCACCCAGGTCTGCCTGCGCAAGGTGGACCCGGCGCCGATCTTCCGGCTGATCGCCGAACACCACGTCACCCATCTCTGCGGCGCCCCGATCGTGCTCAGCATGCTGGTGCAGGCACCGGCCGAGCAGCGCGTGCCGTGGTCCCACACCGTCACCTGCGCCACCGGCGGCGCGGCGCCGCCCTCGGCGGTGCTGCGGGCGATGGAAGGGATCGGCTTCCGCGTCACCCACCTGTATGGCGCGACCGAGTCCTACGGCCCGGCGCTTGCCTGCATCGCCAAGCCCGACTGGCACGAGCTGACGCCCGAGCAGCGCTTTCTCAACATGGCCCGGCAGGGCGTCCCCTTGCCCACCGTCGCCGAAGCGATCGTGGCCGACCCTGCCACCATGCACGCCGTGCCGCGCGACGGGACGACGATCGGCGAGGTCATGCTGCGCGGCAACACGGTCATGAAAGGCTACCTGCACAACCCGGAGTCGACGGCCAAGACCCTGGTCGGGGACTGGTACCTGTCGGGCGACCTCGGCGTCTGGCATCCGGATGGCTACATCGAGATCAAGGACCGGTCGAAGGACATCATCATCTCCGGCGGCGAGAACATCTCCAGCCTGGAGGTAGAGGAGGTGCTGTCGCACCATCCCGCCGTCTACCTGGCCGCCGTCGTGGCCCGCCCCGACCCGATTTGGGGCGAGACCCCCTGCGCCTTCGTCGAACTCCGCCCGCACCACCCCGCGACCGAGGCCGAGCTGATCGCGTGGTGCCGCGAGCGGATGGCGCGCTTCAAGGCACCCAAGCGCGTCGTGTTCGGCCCACTGCCGAAGACTGCCACCGGCAAGATCCAGAAGTTCGCCCTGCGGGAACAAGCAAAGCTCCAGTAGCGCCGCCCCGCTGGGTCAGACCACGAACCCGGAATAGGCAGCCGCCACTATGGCAAGCCGACATCGATCCGCGTGGCTGCTGACCCTTCGAGAGCAATCGTCGCCGATGGGCCGCCCGAAGCCAAGCCCGCGTCAGCGGGCCGGGTTCAGCTCCACCTTGATCCAGCCAGGGCGGCGCAGGTCGAACTGCTTGTAAGCCTCGATCGCGTCCGACATCGCCTCGGTTTGGCTCAGCACCACCGAGGGGTCGGTCCCGCCGGCCTCCACCTTGGCGATCAGCTTCGGGATGTACGTCTTGTGGTTGCAGTTGCCCATGTTGATCGTGAGGTTCTTGTTCATCGCCGCGCCGATCGGGAAGAATTGGTCTTCCGGCGGATACACGCCGATGATCCCCAGCGTCCCGGCCTTGGCGAGCGACTTCACCGCCCATGCCGAAACGAGCGCCGGCGCGTCACCGGGCTTCCACTGCTCCCCTCGCGGCTTGGCGTCCGACGCGATCTGGCGCGATTGCTGCAGGAGCTGCTCCGCCTGGTCCTTGGTGCTCGCCGCCGCCGGGCCGCTCTTGGGCCGCTCGCTGTCGACGCCGACCGCGTCGATCGCACGGCTCGGGCCGATGCCGCGGGTGAGCTCCTTCAGCGCCTCGATCGGGTCCTCTTCCGTCACGTTCACCGTCTCGGCGCCCAGCATCCGGGCGCGGTCGAGCCGGTCGGCGTGCTCGTCGAGCGCGATCACCCGGCTGGCGCCGAGCTGGAATGCCGACAGCACCGCGAACAGCCCGACCGGTCCCGCGCCCCACACCGCGACCACGTCGCCGTCCCGCACCTCGGCCAGGTGCGCGCCGAAATAGCCGGTCGGGTAGATGTCGCTCATGAGGATGGCCTGGTCGTCGGTGATGGTGTCCGGGAGGCGGATCAGGTTCTGATACGCCATCGGCACCCGGGCATACTCCGCCTGCAACCCGTCGAGACCGCCGGCCGCGGGCGGGCCGCCGAAGAACACCGTGCCGGCGGCGGCGCCGTTCGGGTTGGCGTCGTCGCACTGCGCCGTGTAGCCGGCCCGGCAATAGGAGCAGTTGCCGCAGCTCACGGTGCTCGGGATCACCACGCGGTCGCCGCGCTTGAGGTTGCG
This sequence comes from uncultured Alphaproteobacteria bacterium, assembly GCA_963752225.1. Taxonomy (GTDB): domain Bacteria; phylum Pseudomonadota; class Alphaproteobacteria; order Acetobacterales; family Acetobacteraceae; genus JBBROS01. The sequence continues at coordinate 660,108 of CAVVXS010000009.1, forward strand.
CACGCCGCCGCCGACCTCTTCGACGATGCCGACGCCCTCGTGGCCGAGGATCGTGCCGGGCTTCATGCCGGGAAAGGTGCCGCGGATGAAATGCAGGTCGGTGCCGCAGATGGCCGACGCGGTCAGGCGCACGACGGCGTCGGTGCGCTCCTGCAGCTTGGGTTCGGGGACGTTGTCGAGGCGAATGTCGCCGGTGTCGTGGAAAACGACTGCTTTCATTGGATCACTCCTTTGTAGGGGCCGCGGGCCCCAAACCCCGGATAAATTGGATTTCAAAGGCACGGCCTTTGATGGGGATCCAAGGGGCAAAGCCCCTTGGCCTTGCCTCACAGCAGATGTTCGATCCGGATCGGCAGCTTGCGCAGCCGCCGGCCGGTCGCGTGGTGGACGGCGTTGGCGATGGCGGCGTTGACGCCGACGACGCCGATCTCGCCGAGTCCCTTGATGCCGAGCGGGTTCACCTTGTCGTCGTCCTCCGGGACCATCACCACCTCCACCCGGCGAACGTCGGCGCAGACCGGGATCAGGTATTCCGACAGGTTGTCGTTGACGTAGCGGGCGGCGTTGAGGTCGATCTCCGTTTCCTCAAGCAAGGCGGACGACATGCCCCAGATGATGCCGCCCATGTATTGGCTGTGCGCCGTGCGCGGGTTGACGATGGTGCCGGCCGCGAACGCGCCCAGCAGGCGCGGCACCCGGATCTCCCGCGTGCGCTTGTGGACCCGCACCTCGACGAACTGCGCGCCGTAGGCGAAGGCGGTCACGTCCTTGCGCTTCTGGCCGCGCAGGATCGGGTTCTGCCCGCTGTACAGCTTTTCCATCGCACTCTGCGCCGAACCGCCCGGCACGTTCTCCGCATAGGCTTCCACCGCGCCGCCGCTGACGCGCTTGACCGCATCGGCGAGCGGCTCCGAGGGCCCGTCCGGCAGCGTCAGCCTGCCCCCCTCGAGCCGCACCGCGGCCGGATCGCGGCCGGCGAGCGGGCCCTCATTGCTGGTGGTGGCCGCCCGCGCCAGCTGCTCCCGCACCTGCGCGCAGCCGTGCGCGACGGCGTTGGCGATGCTGGCGGTGAGGCTCGACCCGGCGGCGAGTGGCGCCGGCGGCTGCTCGGTGTCGCCCATCTCGACGGTGATCTGCTCCACCGGCAGGCCAAGCCGGTCCGCCGCCACGATCGCCACCACGGTGTAGGCGCCGTTGCCAATGTCGCACGCCGCCAACTGCACCCGCGCATGCCCGTCGGGCCGCAGCGTCACCCGCACCGCGGACGCCGAAATGTTCGACGGGTAGCAGGCCGACGCGCACCCCCAGCCGACCTGCCAGTCGCCGTCCTGCATGCTGCCGGGCGTGTGGTCCCGACCGCTCCAGCCGAACCGCTCGGCGCCCTCGTCGAAGCAGCGCATCATGTGACGGCTGGAGAAGGCTTGCCCGCTGACCGGGTCGCGCTCCGGCTCGTTTCGCCGCCGCAGCTCGATCGGGTCGAGGCCGAGTTGGCTTGCCAGCTCGTCCATCGCCGATTCCAGCGGGAACATGTACGGCATGTCCGGTGGCGCCCGCATGAAGCCCGGCGTGTTGCGGTCGGCATGGACGATTTTCACCCGGGTCAGGATGTTCGGGCAGGCATAGACCCGCGCCGTGCTCTCGGTCCCGGACACGTTGTAGGTGCTCGGCCGCGACGTGACCTCCCAGCCTTCGTGCCGGAACGACACCAGCTTGCCGTCCGGCGTGGCGCCGAGCCGGATGTGGTGCCGCGTTTCGGCGCGGTAGGTGACGACGGTGAAGCCCTGGTCGCGGGTGGCGACCAGCTTCACCGGCCGGCGCAGCCGCCGTGCCGCGATCGCGATCCAGGCGGTGCGCGACGTCGCCCCGCCCTTGGAGCCGAACGCGCCGCCGACGAACTTCGAGACCACCCGCACATGGCCCGGCTCGATCCCGAGCTGCTTGGCAACCGCGCCGCGCAGGCCCCACACGAACTGGCTCGGCTCCCATATCGTGAGCTGGTCGCCGTTCCAGGCGCAGGTGGTGGTGAACAGCTCGATGGGGTTGTGATGCTGGGTCGGGGTTCCGTACTCGGCCTCGAGCTTGACCGGCGCCTCGGCGAAGGCCGCGTCCGCATCGCCGATCGTGAAATCCTCGTGCTCGCCGTCGTCCCGCTTTTCCACCGTCACGCCGGGGCAGTCGAAGGTGGCGGCGGGCGGTTCGGCGGCGTAGCTGATGCGGGCCTTGTGCGCCGCCTCGCGAGCCGCCTCGAAGGTGTCGGCGACGACGATCGCGACGATCTGCCCGTCATGGAACACCCGGTCGGTTTCCATGGTTTGGGTGGTTTCGCCGCCGGTCGCCTGCGGCGGCGGCTTCGATTGGTCGCCGACGTTTTCGTGGCTGAGGATGTCGAGCACGCCGGGCACGGCGCGGGCGTCCGCGAAATCCATGCCGGTCACCCGGCCGCGCGCGATGGCGCTGGTGATCAGGAAGGCATAGGCCGGGCCGGGCACCGTCTCGTCGGACGCATACAGCGCCCGTCCCGTGACCTTGGCGCGTCCGTCGATGCGCGGCGTCGGCGTGCCGATGCGGGTGAAATCTCCGTCCATCTCAGCTCTCCATCTCGGCCGCCGCGAGCAGCGCGCGGACCAGCGTCCGCCGGCCCAGCTCGGGCTTGTAATCGTTGCCGCCATGCGTCACGGCGCCCGCGAACGCCGCGTCCGCGGCCGCCTCGGCGGTGGCCTCGGTCAGCTTCTTGCCGGTCAGCGCGCCTTCCGCGTCATGGGCGCGCCACGGCTTGGTGGCGACTCCGCCCAGGCCGATGCGCACATTGGCGACCGTCCCGTCGGCGCCGAGTTCGAGCCCGACCGCGGCCGAAGCCAGCGCGAAGGCGTAGCTGTCTCGTTCCCGCACCTTCAGATACAGCGAGCGCCGGGTCCAAGCGCCGGCTGGGACGTGGAAGCCGGTGATGAGCTCGCCGTGTTGCAGGTTGGTCTCGATCTCCGGCGTATCGCCGGGCATCCGGTGCAGCTCCTCGAACGGCAGCGTGCGCCGCGCGCCGCCGGGGCCGAGCAGCTCGACGCTGGCGCCGAAAGCCGCCATCGGCACCGCGAAGTCGCCGGGGTAGGAGGCGATGCACTGCTCGCTGGTGCCAAGCACCGCGAGCTGCCGGTTGACGCCCTGCATCGCGGCGCAGCCGGAGCCCGGCGAGCGCTTGTTGCAGGCGTCCCAGCTCGGGTCGCGGAAGTAGTTGCAGCGGGTGCGCTGCAACACGTTGCCGCCGAGGCTCGCCATGTTGCGCAGCTGTGCGCTCGCCGCCTGCGCCAGGGCGTCCGACAGCGCCCTATAGTCGCGGCGGATGGCCGGGTGCTCGGCTGCGGCCGACATCCGCACCAGCGCGCCCAGCCGCAACCCGTCCGGCCCGGCTTCGATCGCGCCGTGCTCGCGACGCAGCGCGTCGATGTCGATCATCGCCCGCGGCCGCATCACGTCGAGCTTCATCAAATCGAGCATCACGGTGCCGCCGGCAAAGAAGCTGGCCTCCGGATGGGCCGCGGCAAGCTGCACCGCCGCCCCGGCATCGGCCGCGTGCTCCAGCGTGAACGGCCGCATCAGACCGGCTCGTTCATGGTCAGCGCCGCCTGCCGGACGGCGTCGACGATCTTTGGATAGGCGGCGCAGCGGCACAGATTGCCGCTCATGGAGTCGCGGATCTCCTCGTCGCTGCTTGCGTGCCCTTCGTGCACGCAGCCAACCGCGCTCATGATCTGGCCCGGCGTGCAATAGCCGCACTGGTAGGCGTCGCAATCGAGAAACGCCTGCTGCATCGGGTGCAACGCGCCGGTTTCGTCCGACAAACCCTCGATCGTGGTCACCGCGCCGCGCACCGCGCCAGCCAGCACGAAACAAGAAAGCACCCGCTGCCCGCCCACCAGCACGGTGCAGGCGCCGCACTGGCCCTGGTCGCAGCCCTTCTTGGTGCCGGTCAGCCCCATGGCCTCACGCAGCGCGTCGAGCAAGGTGACCCGGGGGTCGAGGCTGAGCCGATGCTCCCGCCCGTTGACCGTCAAAACCGTATCCATCGTCGCTCCTGCCAGCAGCACGTTCAACCGCGGCAACGCAGCTTCAGGCACAGGGACACGCCGGCCCCCCAACACAACGGCGTAAGCGTTGTGCGCGCGTTTCGAACGCCCAACTTACCAAGTCGGACCGGGCGGGCGTTCGGCGACTGGCTCCCGAGCCGGCGGGCGATACCGGAGCGCGTCCGCCACGACCGCGAGGCGGCCGAGGACTGGCGACGGATGGGGCCACGGAGGTGGTCGCCGGTGACCCAAGTCGTGATCGCGACCACGTTCGGCGTCCAGGACGGTGATCCGACCTAGGGCCAGGACAGCCGCCCCGAGCGCCGCATTTGAACAGCCCGGCCGCCGCCATTATCGTCGGGGCGTGACGGTTGAGGACTGGTCGTGATCCATAGGGCGGGTGAGCCGGTGCGTGTTCTGGCGAGGCTGCTGGTCGCTGCCGCGGCGTTCGTCGCCCCGCACGGCGTCCGGGACGCTGCGGCTCAAACCCTCAGGCAGGATGAGGTGCTGAGCTCGATTTCGGTGCAGGTGCTCAGCGCCCCGCATCCGGTGGCCGGCACTGACGGCCGCACGCATCTCGCGTACGAGCTGCTGGTCGTGAATCCGACCCACCTGTTCGTTCGGCTCGACGCGGTCGAGGCGCTCGACGGCGACCGGCACGGCCTGTCGCGGCTGGCGGGCAAGGCGCTTGCCGCGATGACGACCCTGTATTCCGGCAGCGACGCGACGCTGCCGCCCGGCGGCTCGGCGGCGGTGTTCATGGACGTCGCCGTTGCTGCGGACGCGCCGCTGCCGGCCCGGCTGGCTGCCCGGATCAGCATCAGCCGGCAAGCTGCCGGGGCGAACGGCCAGCCGGCGCCCTGGCCCGCCGACGCCCCGGTGCCGGCGGAGGTCAGCTTCGTCGGGGCCGAAACCGCCTTGGCATCACCGGCCACCGTCGTCGCGCCGCCGCTCCGCGGCGAGGGCTGGGTCGCGGTCAACGGTTGCTGCGACAGCGTGACGTCGCACCGCGGCGCGATCATGGCCGTCAACGGGCGGTTGCGCGTGCCGGAGCGGTTCGCGATCGACTGGGTCCAGCTTGGACCGGACCGCCGGGTCGTGGCCGGCGATGCCGGCAGCCTGTCGAGCTATCGCTATTACGGGACGCCGGTGCATGCGGCCGCGGCGGGCGTGGTCGTGAACCGTTACGACGGGGCCGACGAACAGGTTCCCGGAACGGACGCCAAGGGCATCACCCCGGAAAGCATCGGCGGCAACATGCTCGTCGTCGACATCGGCGGCGGCGTTTACGCCTTCTACGCCCACCTGCAGAAGGGGAGCCTTCGGGTCGGCCTGGGCGATCGGGTGACCGCGGGCCAAGAGATCGGGCTCGTCGGCAACACCGGCAACTCGACGGCGCCGCACCTGCATTTCCAGCTCATGGACGGGCCGTCGCCATTGGACGCGGACAGCCTCCCATTCACCTTCACCCAGTTCCGCAGCCAGGGCGTCCTCGGCCCCGGCAGCGACGCGCTGCTCGAAACCGGGGCGCCGGCCCGGGTCGCTCCCGCCCGGGCCGGCGAGCACGCCGGGCAGATGCCGCTCAACGGCGAGGTCGTCGACTTCCCCTGACCGGCGCCGCGGTCAGGCCGCCGCCAGCCGGATGATCGTCCACGACGCGGGCGGCAGTTCCGCCGCCACCGTTCCGCCCTCCCATGCGACGCCGTCCAGGAGCGCCGGCTTGATCCGGTCCGGCTGCTCGCTGGTGTTGGCTGCCTTGAGGTCGCCGTCGTGCAGGGTTTGCGCGTCGATCACGCGCAGGCTGCCCAGGCCGCGGATCTCGGCCCGGAGCCGCAGCGGCTGCCGCAGGTCGCGGTTCAACGCGAACACCGAGACGCCCCCGTCCTCCGTGTGCACGGCCGCCAGCTTCAGGTAGGGCACCGCCGGCAGCGGGATCGGCGGATCGCTGGGGCCGCGCGGGTCGTGGTAGGCGGTCTCGTACGTCTCGCTCTCGACCCTCGCCCGCAGCACCTGGCCGCGCCCATGGTTGCTCATGTGCGCAAACGGCCAGAAGATCGTTTGCCGCCAGGCCCCGCCGCCGGTTTCGGTCATGATCGGCGCGATCACGTTCACCAGCTGCGCCAGCGACGCCGCCCGTACCCGGTCGGCGTGGTTCAGCAGCGCGATGCAGGCGCCGCCGAACGCCAGCGCGTCCTGCATGTCGTAGACTTCCTCCAGGATCGGCGGCGCCACCGGCCAGCCCGGCCGGGTGCGGTTGGCGGTGCGGCGCCGGGTCCGGTACCAGACGTTCCACTCGTCGAAGCTCAGCATGATCCGCTTGCGCGACCGGCGCCGGGCCGCCACCGCGTCGGCGATCGCCACGACCTCCTCGATGAAGTCGTCGATCAGGTCGGGGCTGGCGAGGAACGCCGCCGTGTCGTCGGCATAGTTGTTGAGGTAGGTGTGCAGCGAGATCCACTCGACCTGATCGAAGCTGTGCTGCAGCACCGTGTCCTCCCAGGCGCCATAGGTGCTCATGTTTCGCCCGGAGGAGCCGCAGGCGGCCAGCTCGATCGAAGGGTCCACCCAGCGCATCACCTTCGCCGCCTCGGTGGCGATGCGGCCGTACTCGTCAGCGGTCTTGGCACAGGTCTGCCAGGGGCCGTCCATCTCATTGCCGAGGCACCAGAACTTCACCCCGTGCGGCTGCTCCCAGCCGTGCTGCCGGCGCAGGTCGGACAGGGCGGTGCCGCCGGGATGGTTGCAATATTCGATGAACCGGCCCGCTTCCTCCGGCCCGCGCGTGCCGAGGTTCACCGCCAGCATCGGCTCGATCTCGGCCATCCGGCACCAATCGATGAATTCGTTGGTGCCGAACGTGTTGGGCTCGGTTGACAGCCAGGCGTAGTCGAGCCGGCGCGGCCGCTGCTCGACCGGGCCGACGCCGTCCTCCCAATTGTAGCCGGACACGAAGTTGCCGCCGGGGTACCGCATGATGGTGGGCTTCAGCTCGCGCACCAGCGCCATGACGTCCTGCCGGAAGCCTTGGGCGTCGGCGGTGGGATGGCCGGGCTCGTAGATGCCGCCATAGACGCAGCGGCCGAGGTGCTCGATGAACGCCCCGAACAGCCGGCGATCGGTGGTGCCGATGGTGAAATCCTTGTCCAGCAGGACCTTTGCGTCTCGCATGTGTTGAGCTCCTGACCGGTCAGGCGAGGGGCTTTGCCCCTCGACCCCATCAAAGGCGCGCCTTTGAAATCCTGAATTAAAACTCGGGGTTTGGGGCCCGCGGCCCCAACGGGTCGAGGGCAGAGCCTTCGCCTTCCATTACCGCCCCCGCAGCAACTGCTCGCTGCGCTCCTGCGCCGAGGCCGTGGCCTGCTCGACGGTCTTGCCGGTGTTGATCATCGCCGCGATCTCGTCGCCGATCACCGTCTGGAAGCCGAACTGCCGCCGCACGTCGTGCGGCGCCGCCCGCCCGAAGCTCGGAATGTCGGCCACATACTGCCGCAGCGGCAGCTTGGCGTATTCGGCCATCAGCGACTGCCGCGCCGGCAGGTGGCCGCCGCCGCGCGCCCAATCGAAATTGTGGTCCCACATGAATTTCAGGAACACGAGCGCCGCCTTCCGCTGCGCCGCGTCCGAGCCGCCGCGCGGCAACACCCAGGTGTGGTTGTCGGTCCAAACGTGCTGTTCGGCGAACAGCGACGGGAACACCCGCGCCGTGTAGCCGCCGGCCAGCGGCGAGCCCGGCTTTTCCGACGCCGCCAGCAGATCGTCGATCCGCCAGGTCCCGGTCATGTATGTGGCGCCGCCGCCGTTGATGAATGTGCCGAGCGCGCCGCCGCTGTCGAGCCCGCGCGTGACCGCCCCGGCCTGCGCCAGGCGCGACCACACCCCAAATGCCGCCTGCGAGGCGGGCGTCTTGAAGTCCGCCTTGTCGTAGCCGTTGGGGAAGATCGTCCCGTTCTGGTCATACAGCCAACAATAATAGCCGCGGGCGCCGTTGGCCTGGTCGCCGGACGCGGTGGTGGCCATCACGATGTAGGGCTTGCCGGTTTTATCCTGGATCGCCTTGGCCTGCATCAGCATCTCGTCCGGCGTTTTCGGCAGGATCGGCTGACCCTCCGCGTCCACCAGCCTTGCTTGCTTGAACAGGTTGACGTTGATGTGCCAGAGCCAGGAATGCGTGTCCCACGGCATGGCGTAGACCTTGTCGTCGATGGTGACGCCGGTCCGGGCATTGGGGGTGAAATCGGCCGGGTCGATGCCGACCGATTTCAGGTCGTCGCCGATCGGCTGCACCACGCGCGCCTTGACGAAATCGCCGAGCTGCGAGCTGTGCATCACCGCAATCGCCGGGATGTCGTGCGCCGCCAGCCGGGCAGTGAGCTGCTGGTAGTACGGTCCCCACTCGATGATCTGCGGCTTGACGACGATGCCGTCCTTGTTGGTGGCGTTGAACAGGTTGACCAGGGTGGTCATGACCCCGCACTCGCCGCGCGCATGCGCCACGTCCTGCGAGGTGCCGTAGTCGCTTTCGCAGGCGCCGAAGAAGCGGGCGAAGGTAATTTCAGTCTTCGTCTGCGCGTGTGCGGCGCCGGACAGTGCGGCGACCGCGCCCACGACCAGCATCGTCCTGCCAAACCAGCCCGTCATCGAGTCCTCCATTGGTTTCTATTTGATGCCCGCGCCGCCGGCGGCGGCGTTGACGATGTGCCGCTGGAAAAACAGGTACAAAACAAGCACAGGCAGCCCGGCGAACACCGCCTGCGCCATCAGGAAGCCGAGCCCTTCGGTCTGGGAGAAGTTCGTCTGCATCGACGCGAGCCCGATCGTCAGCGTGTACATCTCGGGCTTGGTCGCCGACACCAGCGGCCAGAAATAGTCGTTCCACGCATGCAGGAACGTGTAGATCCCGAGCGTCGCCTGCGCCGGGATCGAAAGCGGGAGCATGATGCGCCAGAACACCTTGAACCGCGACGCACTGTCGAGCAGCGCCGCCTCCTCGATCTCCGGCGAGATCGCCCGGAAGTATTGCGCCATCAGCAGCACCCCGAACGGAAACGCGAGCCGGGGCGCGATCAGCGCGGCGTAGGTATTGTGCAGGTGGAGTGCGGCGAAGATCGTGTGCAGCGGGACGATGATCGCCTGCTCCGGCACGGCAAACGCCGCAAGCGTCAGCGCGAACATCGCGCCCTTGCCGGGAAAGGCGGTGCGCGCGAAGCCATAGCCCGCCGCCGACGCGATCAGCAGAGTCAGCACCGTCTGCCCGACCGCCACGGCCGCCGAGTTCAGCATCCAGCCGAACACGGCCGAGCTGCCGAGGATGTCGGTGTAGTTCCGCAGCGTGAACGGCGGCGACAGGATGCCGCCGGTGCTCGCCTGCAGCACTTCGTTCGGCTTGAACGACAGCGCCACCACCCAAACGATCGGCGCGATCCACACGACCACCAGCAGCACGACGGCGGCCAGGATCAGCCAATCGCCAACCTGCCGTGGCCGGCCCGGCAGCGCCACTACCGCTCGCCCCGCCGGCCGACCCAGACCTGGGCGCACGCCGCCAGCAGCATCAGCGCGAACAGCACCTGCGACGCCGCCGCCGCGTAGCCGAGCTGCCAGTCGCGGAACCCGACCTCGTAGATATACTGCACCATCGGGCGCGACGCGTTGTCCGGGCCGCCGCCGGTGATCAGCATGACCTGGCCGAAGATCTGGAATTGCAGGATCACCTCGATCACTGCGACCAGCGCGACCGTGCGCCGGATCTGCGGCAGCGTCACCGACCACAGGGTGCGGAACCGGCTGGCATTGTCGAGTGCCGCCGCCTCGTAGAGCTCGGGCGGGATCTGCTGCAGCGCGGCGAGGAACAGCGTCATCGGCAGGCCGATGATCCACCACACGGTCACGACCGCGACGCCGGGCAGAGCCAGGCGCGGGTTGGCGACGATGTCGGGCGCGCCGAGCCCGAACGGCCGCACGAGGTCGGCGATCAGGCCGCGCTCCGGCAAGTACACGAGGCGCCAGATCAATGTGACGACCGTGACCGACAGCACCGACGAGCCGAAGAAGATCGCGCGGAACAGCGTGCTGACCCGCGTCCGGTCGTTGAGCGCCAGCGCCAGGAACAGGCCCAGGCCGACGAACACCGGCGTCGTCATCAGCACGAACGCCGCCGTGTTGCGCACCGAAACGAGGAAGATGGTGTCGTGCAGCAGGTTCGCGTAGTTGCCGAAGCCGACCGCCTCGTTGAATCCGCCCAGCATGTCGTAGTCCTGGAAGCTGAGCCACAGCCCGAGCCCCACCGGCAGCACCACCAGGCCGAGCAGAAGGAGCATGTAGGGCAGCACGAACAGCACGTTGCCCCAGGCGCGGCGCCCCACCCCGGCCGGCGCCGCGGCGGCGGTCACCGGGCGGAGCGGCGCGTCCCCGACCGTGCCGACCTGGGCGCTCATGCCGCGGCCGGACGGCCGTGGAACGCGGTGCCGGCGCCGTCGAACAGGTGCGCCGCGTCGCCGTCGATCGAGACATGCACCTGGTCGCCGACCCGGATCGGCGCATGGCCGGGCTCGTCGTAGACCAGCACCTGGCCGTTGCCGCCGCGTGCATACACGAGCGTGCGGTCGCCGAGCCGCTCCAGCACATCCACCACCGCCGGCGTGCCGCCATCCGCGTTGATGTGCTCCGCCCGCACGCCCAACGTCATGGCGCCGCCGGGCAGGGCGGCCGCGGGAACCCCGGTCACCACCCGGCTGCCGTTGCCGAGCACGGCGACGGCACGCCCGCCCTGCTCCTCGACCCGCTCGACCGGCAAGAAATTCATTGCCGGCGAGCCGATGAACCCGGCCACGAAGCGCGTCCGCGGCCGGCCGTAGATCTCCGCCGGCGTGCCGACCTGCTCGATCCGGCCGCCGTTCAGCACCACGATCCGGGTGGCGAGCGTCATCGCCTCCATCTGGTCGTGAGTGACGAACACCATCGTCGTCCGCATGGCGTGATGCAGCCGCGCGAGCTCGACCCGGGTGCGGCTGCGCAGCGCCGCGTCGAGGTTGGACAGCGGCTCGTCGAACAGGAAGGCAGTCGGCTGCTTGACGATGGCGCGGCCGATCGCCACGCGCTGCCGCTGCCCGCCCGACAGCTGGGTCGGCTTGCGGTCGAGCAGATGCTCGATCTCGAGCATGCGCGCCGCCTCGGCGACCTTGGCCGCGATCTCGGGCGGCGGCGTGCCGACGTTGCGCAGGCCGAACGCCATGTTCTCCCGCACCGTCATGTGCGGATAGAGCGCGTAATGCTGGAACACCATGGCCACGCCGCGCTCGCCGGGCGGCAGGCCGTCGATCCGCCGCCCGGCGAGGTGGATCTCGCCCTCCGTCACCGCCTCGAGCCCGGCCACCATCCGCAGCAAGGTGGACTTGCCGCAGCCGGACGGCCCCAGGAACACGGCGAACTCGCCCGCCTCGATGTCGAGCGACAGATCGCGGATGACGTCCACGGCGCCGTAACGCTTGGCGATACTGCGAAGGCTCAGTCCTCCCACCTTCCTGTCCTTTGCAGCGGAATTTTTTGTATTATCAAGGACGCTAGTGGAGCCGTTCGAACGCTGTCAACCTGCCGGCCCGCCTGCGCGAACACGAGTCCTTGCCCACCAAGATCCTTGCCTATCAGGAGGCGAACCGCTTGCCGCACCGACTGCACCGCCCGCCCGCGGTTCCGCTGGTCACGATCGACCCGCACACCAGCGTCTGGTCGATGGCCGACCGGCTGACGGACGATTGGCCGCGCCACTGGACCGGAACCAAGATGGCGCTCTACGCCGTGCTCCGCGTCGACGGCGTGGCCTACCGCTTGGTGGGCGGTCCCGAGTTCCTCGCGCAAGCCGCCGAGCAGGTCTCGCTGACCGTCGCCGCGACCACCACCACCGCCGTGTTCCACGCCGGGCCGGTGGAGCTGACGCTGACGTTCACGACGCCGCTGCTGCCGGACGACCTCGACCTGCTGTCGCGTCCGGTGACCTATATCGGCCTTCGTGCGCAAGCGCTCGACGACGCCGCGCACGACGTCGCCGCCTATCTCGACATGACCGGAGAATGGGCGGTGAACCTGCCGCACGAGCGGATCACCTGGGCGGTCGATCAGGCGCCGGGCCTGCATGTCGCGGCGCTGCGCTCGGAGCGGCAGCGCGTCCTGCCCGAAGCCGGCGACCACCGCCGCATCGAATGGGGCACCGCCATCCTCGCCATCCCGGCCGGCGCGGGCGAGGTCCTGGTCGGCGATATCGACGCCTGCCGCGACGGCTTCGCGCGCACCGGCCGGCTCACTGCCGAGGGGCTCCGGGCGCCCCCGCGCAAGGTCGACTACAACTCCGACGCGGTCGCCGCCGCCCGCCTGCCGCTCGAGCCCGGCGGCCCCCCCGCCACGGTCCTCGTCGCCTACGACGACGAGTGGTCGATCGAGCACATGGGTCGCCGCCTGCGCCCGTGGTGGCGCCGCGACCCGGCCACCGGCCTGCACGACATGCTGGCCGCTGCCCTCCGCGACGGCCCGGCGGTCCTGGCGCGATGCCGCCGGTTCGACGCCGCGCTGGCGGATCGCGCCGACGCCGCCGGCGGCCCCGCCTACGCCGACCTGCTCTCGCTCACCTGGCGCCAAGCCATCGCCGCGCACAAGCTGGTCCAGGGCGCCGATGGGCAGATGCTGTTCTTCTCCAAGGAGAACTTCTCCAACGGCTGCATCGCGACCGTGGACGTCACCTACCCGTCGGCGCCGCTGTTCCTGCTGTTCGCGCCATCCCTGCTGCGCGCGATGCTCGACCCGGTGATCGCCTACTGCGCGTCGGACGACTGGCCGCACCCCTTTCCCGCCCACGACCTCGGCACCTACCCGATCGCCAACGGCCAAACCTACCGCGACTTCCAGCTCCGGCGCGGTGCGGCGGAGAACATCGTCGAAACGCAGATGCCGATCGAGGAGGCCGGCAACATGCTGATCCTGGTCGCCGCCCTCGCCCGCGCCGACGGTGACCCGGCCTATGCCGCGCGGCACTGGGCGCTGCTGAGCCAATGGGCCGGTTACCTCGCCGACCACGGCTTCGACCCGCAGGAACAGCTCTGCACCGACGACTTCTCCGGCGTGCTCGGCCATAACGTGAACCTGTCCGCCAAGGCCATCATGGGCCTCGGCGCCTACGCCCAGCTCGCGCGGAAGACCGGGCACGACGAGGCCGCGGCCCGCTTCCGCGCCATTGCCGAAGGGTTCGCGCGCGACTGGCTGGCGCAGGCACGCGACGGCGACGGCACGCGGCTGGCGTTCGACCAGCCCGGCAGCTGGAGCCTGAAATACAATCTGGTCTGGGACCGCCTGCTCGGCCTGGAGCTGTTTCCTGCGGCCGAGCTACGGCGCGAGCAGACGTTCTATCGCACGAAGGCCGCGCCCTACGGCGTCCCGCTCGACGGTCGCGGGTCGATCACCAAGCCGGAATGGATGCTGTGGGCTGCCTGCCTCACCGACGACCCCGACCTGTTGCGCGACTGGTCCGAGCGCCTCGTGCGCTACGCCAACGAGACCCCGAGCCGCGTCCCGTTCAGCGACCTGTTCTTCACCGATAGCGCCCGCAAGATGGGGTTCCAGGCACGCTCGGTGGTCGGCGGCCTCGCCATCGCGCTTCTTGCGGAACACTGGGGGCGTTGAGGCAGGACTCTGCCCTGGTGGGGCCGGCGGCCGCAGGCCCGCTCAGCCGGGCCTGGGGCTCGGCTACATCTCGACCTTAGTTCCGAGTTCAACCACGCGTTGCGGCGGGATCAGGAAGTAATCGGGCGCGCGGACGGCGTTGCGCGTCATGAAGGCGTAGATGCGCTCCTGCCAGCGCGGCAGGTCGGGACGCAACGAGGGCACGGGGGTTTCGCGGCCCAAGAAGAACGATGCGGAGTCCGGGTCGCAGCCGACCTGGTCGCGATGCGCTGCCAGCGCCGCCGGCACGTCCGGCTTCTCGGCGAAGCCGAACCGCAGCTCGACCTGGCGGAACCCGTGCGACAGGTCGGTGACCGTCAGCCGGTCCGCTTCCGCCAAATGCGGTGAGCGGGCGGTCACCACCCGCAGCAGCAGCACGTGGTCGTGCAGCACGCCGTTGTGCTTCAGGTTGAGCGCCAGCGCCGCCGGCACGTTCTCCCACTGCTTGGCGAAATAGACCGCGGTGCCCGGCCTGCGCACCGGCGCGCCGGGCTGGCCGAGCCCGGCGATGAACGATGCGAGCGGCTGCGAGTCGGCGTCGCGCTTGGCAAACGCGATGGCGCGGCCGCGACGCCAGCTCAGCATGGTCGTCAGCGCGATGGCGCCGACCAGCAGCGGGAACCAGCCGCCGGCGGGGATCTTGTGCACGTTGGCGGAAACGAAGGTGAGGTCGAGCAGGAGGAACAGGCACGCCACCGGAAGCACGAGCGCGACAGGCCAGCGCCACACGCCCCAGGCGACGGTGGCAACCAGCACCGAGGTGACCATCATGTCGCCCGCCACCGCGATGCCGTAGGCATTGGCGAGCGCGTCCGAGCTGCGGAACCCGAACACCAGCGCCAGCACGGCGGCGACCAGCAGCCAGTTCAGTTGCGGCACGTAGACTTGCCCCGCCGATTCGGCCGAAGTCTGCCGCACCTCGAGACGCGGCAGCGCGCCGAACTGGATCGCCTGCTGCACCAGCGCGAACGCGCCGGAGATCACCGCCTGGCTCGCGATCACCGTGGCCGCGGTCGTCAGCAGCACCACCGGCAGCAGCAGCCAGCCGGGGAACAGCAGGAAGAACGGGTTCGCCGCGGCTTCGGGATGCGACAGCACCAGCGCCCCCTGGCCGAGGTAGTTCAGCACCAGGGCCGGCAGCACCAGCACGAACCAGTCCACCCGGATCGCATGGCGGCCGAAATGCCCCATGTCGGCGTAAAGCGCCTCGCCGCCGGTCAGCGCCAGGAACACCGAACCGAGCACGCTGAACGCCACCCAGCCGTTGGCGTGCCTGACATAGGCGAGCGCATGCCGCGGATCGAGCGCCGCCAGAACGCCGGGCTGGACGGCCACGTGCACGAGCCCGGCGACCGCCAGCAGCGCGAACCACACCGCCATCACCGGGCCGAACAGCGCGCCCATCTTGCCGCTGCCGCGCCGTTGGATCGCGAACAGCCCGAGCAAAATTCCGGCCGCGATCGGCAGCACGTACGGCTTGAACACCGTCGTGACGAGTTCCAGCCCCTCGATTGCGCTCAGCACCGAGATCGCCGGCGTGATCATCGCGTCGCCGAAGAACAACGACGCCCCGGCCAGCCCCACCACGAGCAGCACGCCCTGCATGCGGCCGGCCGCCGGCAACGCCAGCGACAGCAGCGCCACCGTGCCGCCCTCGCCCTGGTTGTCGGCGCGCATGACGAACACGACGTATTTGACGGCGACGATCAGCACCACCGCCCAGAACACCAGCGACAGCACGCCGAGCACCGTCGCCTCGGCCGACGCATCCCCGGCCGCCCGCAGCAACTCGCGGAACGCATAGATCGGGCTCGTGCCGATGTCGCCGAACACCACGCCGAGCGCGCCCAGCAGCAGCGCCGAGCGGACGGGATGCCCGGCTGCCGCCGGCGTGGAAACGGCTGCCGCGGAGGAGCCGGTCATGGCCGCACGTCCCCGCCACCGGCCGCGGAGACGCCGGCCGCGGCTGCGGCGCCACGCTGCGCCGGCCCGACCGCGCGGGCGAGGTTGTGGGCCGCGTCGATCAGCGCGACGTGGAAATTATCGATCAACCCGGCCATACCCGCTCCTGCCATCAGGGCGCCACCCTGTCCAGCGAGCGCGTCGATGTCACCTGCCGGTCGCGTCACGTTGCCGCAATTGCACGGCGGTTCTAGGGTTTATTGCCGCCTCACCGGAGCGTGTTCGAGACCCGATGCCCCCGCCCACTCCCATCAAGCTCGGCCTCTCCATGCGCTACCTCGGCTATCACGCCGCGGCTTGGCGCCATCCGGACGCCGACCCGAACGGCGCGTCCAAGCTCAGCCACTTCGTGCGGATCGCGCAAACGGCGGAGGCGGCCAAGCTCGACATGCTGTTCCTGGCCGACGGCATCGGCATCCGCGCCAAGGACGAGCCGCCGGGCGCGCTGTGCCGATCGGCGCAAACCGCCGAGCTGGAGCCGATCACCCTGCTGTCCGCGCTGGCCGCGGTCACCAACCGCATCGGCCTGGTCGCCACCGCGTCCACCACCTACAACGAACCGTTCCACATCGCCCGCAAATACGCCTCGCTCGACCACCTCAGCGGCGGGCGGGCCGGCTGGAACGTCGTCACCTCCTGGTCGGACGCCGAGGCGCGCAACTTCAACCGCGACTCCCACCTCGACTACGAAACCCGCTACGAGCGCGCGGCCGAGTTCGTGGAGGTAGTCGAAGGGCTGTGGGACAGCTGGGAAAGCGACGCCCTGGTCACCGACAAGGCGTCGGGCGTGTTCTTCGATCCGGCCAAGCTGCACGCGCTCGATCACCGGGGCAAGCACTTCAAGGTGCGCGGGCCGCTGAGCGTCAAGCGCACGCCGCAGGGCCGGCCGCTGATCGTGCAGGCCGGGGCGTCCGACGCGGGCATCGACATCGCCGCCCGCAGCGCCGACGTGGTCTACTCCGTCACGCATGAGCTCGGCGCCGCCAAGCGCTACTACGACACCCTGAAGGGTCGGCTGGCCCGCCACGGACGGGCGCCCGGCGACCTGCTGATCATGCCGGGCATCACCCATTTCGTCGGCCGCACCGAAGCCGAAGCGCGGAGCAAGTACCGATGAGCTCAACGCGCTGGTCGACCCGAGGCTGGGCCTGTCCTACCTGTATGGACAGATGGGTGACCTGTCCGGCTACGACCTCGATGGCCCGGTGCCGGAGCCGACCAACCCCCAGGTGCGCAGCATCGCCAAGAACCTGCTGGCGCTGGCCGCCCGCGACCGGCTCACGATCCGGCAGCTTTATACCACCGTCGCCGCCGGGTTCGGCACCCGCGTCGTGATCGGCACCCCGGCGCAAGTGGTGGACGACATGCAGGAATGGATCGAGGCCGGCGTCGCCGACGGCTTCAACCTGTGCCCGCCGCTGCTGCCCGGCAGCCTCGACGACTTCGTCGCCCTGGTGCTGCCGGAGCTGCGCCGCCGCGGCCTGTTCCGGACCGAGTACCGAGCACGCGACCCTGCGCGGCAATCTGGGGCTGCCGACGCCGCGCAACCGCTACGAGGCCGCGCGCGCCGCCGCCGTCCCTTGACGCGGGGCAAGGGCGGTAACCCGGTCAGGGCGGCTCGACGACGCCGGCGCGCTCGGTGATGGGGCCGTACTGGTCCGGGCGGCGGTGCGCGGCGAAGTTGAACATCTTCTCCTTGCCCTGCCGGCACAGGTCGAGGTCGCAGTCGGCGACCAGCAGCTCGTCGCCGAGGCTCGCCGCTTCGGCGACGATGCGGCCATTCGGGTCGACGATGCACGAGCCGCCGATCAGCCCGGACCCGTCCTCGGTCCCGGCCTTCGCGACCGCCACCGCCCAGGTCGCGTTCATGTAGGCATTGGCCTGCACCACCAGCTTGGAATGGAAGGTGCGCAGCGCCGCGTCCTCGGCATCGCCGCCGTTCGGGTCGTAGGCGGCGGAGTTGTAGCCGACGCACACCAGCTCGACGCCCTGCAGCCCGAGCACGCGCCAGGCTTCCGGCCAGCGCCGGTCGTTGCAGATCATGGTGCCGATGATCGCCCCGCCCCAGTCCGGGCCGGCGCGGAAGGCCGGGAAGCCGAGGTCGCCGTAGTCGAAGTAGCGCTTCTCGAGCTGCTGGAAGCGGGCGCCCGGCCGCGGCTCGGTCGAGCCCGGCAGATGCACCTTGCGGTAATGGCCGAGGATGGCGCCGTCTGGTCGCACCAGCGCGGCGCTGTTGAACCGCTTGCCCTCCGCGGTGAGCTCGGCGTAGCCGACGGAGAAGCCGACCCCGAGCGCGCGGGCGCGGTCGAACAAGGGCTGCACCGCCGGGTTCGGCATTGCGCGCTCGAAGAAGCCGTCGAGTTCGGCCCCGTCCAGCAGCCAGCGCGGAAAGAAGGTGGTGAACGCCAACTCGGGGAACACCACCAGCTTCGCGCCCGACGCAGCCGCGCCGTCCAGCAGCGCGATCATGCGCGCCAAGGTGTGCGCCCGGGTGTCGGAGCGCTGGATGCCGCCCATCTGGGCGGCCGCTAGGCGGAGGGTTCGGGTCAATGCTGCTTCCTTGCGGGTGAAACGGGCTCGGGCCGGGCAGAAGCGCGCCGGGGCCGCCGCGCCGACCGGCGTTCTGCAAGGTATCGCCCGGCACGGCAACGGCGGCCGGCGCCGGCGCCCCGCATCTTTCCCAACTGCGGCCGCCGCTGTTAGGCTCCACTTCAGGCGGGGCACGCGCCGCGCGATGGCTGCACGGCAGGCGCGGGCCGGGAGGAAGCGTATGAAGATCACCGCCATCGAGACGCTGCGGACGGCCGAGTTCGCCAACGTGCTCTGGGTGCGCGTCCACACCGACGCCGGGCTGGTCGGCTTGGGCGAGACGTTCTACGGCGCGGCCGCGGTCGAAGCGCATCTGCACGACACGCTGGCCGGGCGGCTGCTGGGCCGCGACCCGCTGCGGATCGAGGCGCTGCACCGCGAGATGCTGAACCTGCCGATGGCGCAGTCGAGCACCGGCGTCGAGTACCGCGCCGCCTCGGCGGTCGACATCGCGCTATGGGACCTGTTCGGCAAGCATTGCGGCCAGCCGGTGCACCAGATGCTGGGTGGCCTGTGCCGGGACCGCCAGCGCATCTACAACACCTGCGCCGGCTATGGCTACGTGCGCTCGAACAACATCAAGCCGGTCTCGACCTGGAATTTCGACGCCGACGCCGGACCCTACGAGGACCTGCACGGCTTCATGACCCGGGCCGACGCGGTCGCCGAGAGCCTGCTCGAAGCCGGCATCACGGCGATGAAGATCTGGCCGTTCGACCCGGCCGCAATCGCCAATGACGGCATGACGCTCTCGCCCACTGAGCTTAAATCCGCACTCGAGCCCTTTGAAAAAATCCGCCGCGCGGTCGGCGACCGGATGGAGATCATGGTGGAGTTCCACTCGTTGTGGAACCTGCCGATGGCCAAGAAGATCGCCCGCTGGCTCGAGCCGTACGGCCCGACCTGGTATGAGGACCCGATCCGGATGAACTCGCCCCAGGCGCTGGCGGAGTTGGCGCGGTCCACCGACGTGTGGGTCTGCGCCAGCGAAACGCTCGGCAGCCGGTTCCCCTACAAGGACATGCTGGACCGGGACGCGATTGGTGTCGTCATGGCGGACCTGTGCTGGACCGGCGGCTTGACCGAGGGGCGCAAGATCGCCGCCATGGCCGACACCTATCACCGCCCGTTCGCGCCGCACGACTGCGTCGGCCCGGTCGGCTTCGTCGCCGGCATCCACGCCTCGTTCAGCCAGCCCAACACGCTGATCCAGGAAAGCGTGCGCGCCTTCTACACCGGCTGGTATCGCGAGCTCGTCACCGTCATGCCGGTGATCGACAACGGCTTCGTGCTGCCGATGGAGGGGCCGGGCCTGGGCACCGAGCTGCTGCCCGCGGTGTTCGAGCGCCCGGACCTCACCGTGCGCCGGTCGGAGGCGTGACCCGGCGCCGGCCACGACAACAGGGAGATTATCTATGACCGCACTCCATCGACGCCGGCTGCTCGGGGCCGCGGCCGCCGTGCTTGCGTCTCCGGCGCTGATCGGACGCGCGCGGGCGGCGACGTCTCTGAAGGTTTCGACGTCGTTCCCGAACGATCCGAACTTCTCGACCGCGCGGATCTGGTACGACCTGTTCCTCCCGCACCTGAAGGAGGCGACCGACGGCGCCGTCACCACCCAGTTCTTCCCCGACAACCAGCTTGGCCAAGAGGCCGACGTGGTCAGCCAGGTCAAAATGGGCGTGGTCGACATGATGCTGGTCGGCACCCCGATCTGGACCAATATCGTGCCGGAATGCGGCGTGTTCGACCTCGGCTATTTGTTCCAGGACTATGACCACTTGCGCCGGGCGTCGGCGACGCCGGCGGCCGCCGCCTTGCAGCAGCTGCTGGTGCAAAAGGCCGGCGCGCATTTCCCGTCCTGGGGCCGTAATCTCGGCGCTCGCAACTTCCTCACCAAGTTCAGCTTCACCGATCCGGCCGGCTTGGCCGGCAAGAAGATCCGCTCGCTGCCGAACCCGGTGGTGACCGAGACGGTGCGGCTGATGGGCGCCGCGGCGACGCCGATGGCGTTCGGCGAGATCTACACCGGACTGCAGGCAGGCGTGATCGACGGGCTCGAGCACGACGCGCCGACCATCCTTGCCAGCAAGTTCTACGAAACGGCCAAGACCTTCACCTTGACCCGGCATATCTACAACCCGTTCGGCGCGTTCATCAGCGACCGTACCCTCAAGCGCCTGCCCGCCGCCCAGCGCGACGGCCTGCTGCTGGCGGTCAAGGCCGCCACCGACCAGCATTTCGACCGGGCTGCCCAGGTCGAAACCAGTGCGATCGAGCAGTTGCAGAAACTCGGGGTGACGGTCGCCGAATGCGACCGCTCGGTGTTCCGTGAACGGGTCCGGCCGATGTGGGACCGCTTCGCCGAACGGACGCCGGGTGCGAAGGCGCTGCTCGACGCGGTGCAGCAGACCGCCACGGCCTGAGCCCGATGTCCGCCGCGCCCGGCATCGCCGTGGACGCCCGGCGCCCGGCGGCTTGGCGCCACGGGCTGGGCTGGCTGCTGCTGGTGATCGAGGTCGCAGCCGCCGCCCTGCTCGCGGCCGACCTGCTGGTGGTGGTCGCGTCGGTGCTCGGCCGTTTCTTCTTCGACGCGCCGATGACCTGGAGCGACGACCTCGCCCGCATGCTGCTGCTGGCCGTCACCTTCTTCGGCGCCGCGGCGGCGCTCGCGCATGGCGACAATGCCGGGGTGACGTTCTTCGTCGACCGGCTGCCGCCGCGCTGGCGCGGGCGGGTGGACGCGCTGGTCGGCCTGCTGGTGGCGATCGCGGCTGCCGCGCTGTGCTGGAACGGCTTTCTGCTCCTGCAGGATACAGCCGGGCAGACGGTCGGCGCCGGGCTGCCGCAGGAGCTGTTCTTCGCCCCGCTGGTGATCGCCGCGGCAGCGATGACGCTGTTCGCGCTCGACGGCCTGTTCGCATTCCGCTTCGGCGATGTCGGGCTGGCCGTGGTCGCGCTCGCGGTCGTGGCCGCGGCCTGGCTCGCCTGGTCGGCCTGGGCGCCCGACAGCCTGCCCTCGATGCCGGTGGTGATGGGGGTCGCCTTTGTCGGCTCCTTGGTTGCCGGCGTGCCGATCGCCTTCGTGCTGGCGCTATCGACGCTGGTGTTCGTCTGGGCGGGCGACCTCCTGCCCGGCGAGTTCTTCGCCCAGCAGGTCGCCCGCGGCATCGACAACTTCGTCCTGCTGGCGGTGCCGTTCTTTATCCTGGTCGGCTACCTGATGGAAGCCAACGGCATGTCGGTCCGCCTGATCTCGCTGCTGCAGCGCGGCGCCGGGCGGCTGCGCGGCGGGCTCGACGTCGTGATGGTGCTGAGCATGGTGATCTTCTCCGGCATCTCCGGCTCCAAGATGGCCGACATCGCCGCGGTCGGCTCGGTGCTGGTGCCGGCCGCACGCAAGTCCGGCCAGAAGCCCGGCGAAGCGGTGGCGCTGCTGGCCGCGTCGGCGGTGATGGCCGAAACGATCCCGCCCTGCGTCAACCTGATCATCCTCGGCTTCGTCGCCAACCTGTCGATCGGCGGCCTGTTCATGGCCGGCCTGCTGCCGTCTGCGCTGATGGCGGCCGCGCTGATCGGCGCCGCGGTCGTCGCCGGCCGCCGCACCGCGCCCGGCGCCATCGTCGGCGTCGCCGGCGAGAGCCTGTCCGGCATGGCCGTCAGCGGGGTCGCGGCGTTCGGTCTGATCGCGCTGATCTTCGGCGGCTACCGCTCCGGCTTCGCGACCGCGACCGAGATCTCCGCCTTTGCCGTGGTCTACGCGCTGCTGGTCGGCGGCGTGCTCTTCCGCGAAATGAGCTGGCGCTCGGCCGGGCGGGTCATGCGCTACGCCGCGGTGCGGTCCGGCATGGTGCTGTTCATCGTCGCCGCGGCACAGAGCCTGGCCTACGTACTGACCTTGCAACAGATCCCGCATGCGATCGCCGAGCTGCTGGTGACGCTGTCGGCCGCGCACGGGTCTTGGTTGTTCCTGCTGCTGTCGGTGCTGATCCTGATCGTGATGGGCTCGGTGCTGGAGGGGGCGGCGGCGCTGATCATCTTCGGCCCGCTGCTGATGCCGGTGGCGCGGCAGCTCGGCGTCGACCCGCTGCATTACGGCGTGGTCCTCGTGGTCGGCATGGGGATCGGGTTGTTCGCCCCGCCGCTCGGCCTCGGCCTGTACGGCGCCTGCCTGATCGGCGGCGTGCGGATCGAGGAGACGGTCGGGCCGATCCTGAAATACCTCGGCCTGCTGTTCGTTTGCTTGCTGCTGATCGCCTTCGTGCCATGGATCAGCACCGCGGTTCCCCGTGCCCTCGGCTATTGAGACGTGCCGGCGGTCCGGGCGGATGCCGCCACCGAGGGCGGCTCCGCGCACGAGACGGCCGGCGAACCGTGCCGCTCGGGTCATGACCATCGAATGGGAGGAACGCAGGTGTCGATAACCATGCCGCAGCAATCGGCGATGGATGGCGCAGTCCGCCATCTCGTCACCAACTACAACCCGAGCGGGAATAAGATCGGCTGGTTGATGATGGCGTCCATCCTGGTGGAAGCCTGGGACCTGTATTCGATCGCCTTCGTGCTGGTGTTCATCCGCGACCAGTATCACCCGGACCCGCTGCTGCTGGGCCTCGCCGCTGCAGGCACCCAGGGTGGCGCCTTGATCGGCGCCTTGCTCGGCGGCTGGCTGTCGGACCGGATCGGCCGCCGGATCATGTTCCTGGCCACCATGATCCTGTTCATCGTGCTCGCCCTCGCGCAGGCCTTCGTGACGTCGGTTTGGCTGCTGGTGGTGATCCGCTTCTTTCTCGGCATGCCGCTCGGGAGCGACATCTCCAACGGCTACACCTACATCATGGAGTCGATGCCCAAGGGCGAGCGCGAGGTCATGGGCAACCGCTGGCAGTTCATGTTCGCCGTCGGCGAGGTGCTGACGCTGGCGGTGATTGCGGTGTTCATCGTCGCCAACATGGATCACGAGCTGATCTGGCGCGTGACGCTCGGGCTGGGGGCGGTGCCGGCGGCGATCATCCTGCTGATGCGCCACGATCTCCCGGAGACCGCGGTGTGGCTGGTCCGCAACGGGCGGTTCCGCGAAGCCAAGCAGGTGGCGATGCGTTTGTACTCGGACCCGCTGAAGATGCTGCCCGACGAGGACGTCGTGGTGCCGAGGCCGAACGCGGCCGGGTTCCTGACCGACCTGCGAAAAGACCCGATCCGCTGGCGCGCCACCCTGTATGGCTACATCGCCTGCTTTTGTCAGGGCAGCGAGTTTTCCACTTTCGCGTTCTACCTGCCGGTGCTGTTCCTGATGGTCGGCGCGGCGTCCGTGCTGGGCACCGATCTCGTGACCATGGCGCTCTACATCGTCGCCGCCATTGCCGGCTGGGTGGGACCGCAGATCACCCCGCGCATCGGCCAGCGCGGGATCGCGATTGCCGGGTTTGCGATCGTGCTGGTGTCGTTGCTCGTCGCGGCATGGGCGCTCTACACCGACCACGTCGCCGTGCTGCCATTCGCGGCCGCCGCCATGCTGTGGGGCCATTACTGGGACGCATCCAATTGCATGACGATCCCAACGGTGGTGGCCAAGCCCGAGTACCGCGGCACCGCGAGCGGCTTCGCCTACATGTTCGTCAAGCTGCCGTCGTTCCTGTCGATCTTCCTGTTCCCGACCCTGTTTGCCGCGGTCGGCCAGGCGACGGCGACCTTGATGGTCGCGATCTTCCCGCTGATCGGCCTGCTTTCGGCGATCTTCATCTTGCCGGAGATCTACGGTTACGAGCACGACTGACCCGGGGGCCTGGGCCGGCGGCAGTGACGCCGCCGGCCTCCGCGGCCGGGGTGCGTTCCTCAGCGCGCCTTCGGCTTGCGGGGATCGCCTGCAAGCACGGCAATCTGCGTGCGTTCGGGCGTCCCCTTCGTTGGATTTCCGGGCAGGCTACTGCATGCTCATGTCTCGGACCATATCGGCAGCAAAAAGCCGCGTGGAGGAAGGGACCGCATGAACACCGTCCGCTGCACCATGGCGCAGGCCGTGGTCCACTTTCTGTGCCAGCAATTCACGGTCGTCGACGGCGCGCGGGTCCCGCTGTTTCCCGGGGTGTTCGCGATCTTCGGCCATGGCAACGTCACCTGCCTGTCCGAAGCGCTCGAGGCGGTGCAGGACGTGCTGCCGACCTGGCGCGGGCAGAACGAGCAATCCATGGCACTGGCCGCGATCGGCTTCGCCAAGGCCAAGCAGCGGCGGCAGATCATGGTGGCCGCCGCCTCCATCGGGCCCGGCGCCCTCAACATGGTGACCGCCGCCGGCGTTGCCCATGCGAACCGGCTGCCGGTGCTGCTGCTGGCCGGCGACACCTTCGTCAACCGGCGGCCCGACCCGGTGCTGCAGCAGCTCGAGCATTTCGGCAATCCGACGGTCACCGCCAACGACGCATTCAAGGCCGTCACCCGCTTCTGGGACCGCATCACCCACCCGGAGCAGGTCATCTCCTCCCTGCCCCAAGCCGTCGCCGCCATGCTCGACCCGGCGGATTGCGGCCCGGCCTTCCTCGCCCTGCCGCAGGACGTGCAGGAGCTCGCGGCCGACTACCCCGCCGCCTTCTTCGAGCCGACCGTCCACGCCGTGCCGCGTCCGCGGCCGGACCGGGAGCAGCTCCAAGCGGCGGCCGAGCTGCTGAAAGGGGCCAAGCGCCCGCTGCTGATCGCCGGCGGCGGCGTGCGCTATTCGCTGGCCGAGACGGTGGTGGCGCGCTTGGCCGAGCGCCGCGGCATCCCGCTGACCGAAACCGTCGCCGGCAAGGGCACGGTGTCCCACGGCCACCCCGCGCATGTCGGCCCGGTCGGCATCCTCGGCTCCACCTCGGCCAACGAGCTGGCCGCCGAGGCCGACGTGATCCTGGCCGTGGGCACGCGCCTGCAGGACTTCACCACCGGGTCCTGGACCGCGTTCGCCGCCGACGCGAAGTTCATCTCCGTCAACGCGGCCCGCTGGGACGCGGTGAAGCACCGGGCGCTCGCCGTGGTCGGCGACGCGCGGGAAACAATCGGGGAGTTGGACGCCGCCTTGGGCGAGTGGACCGCCCCGTCGGGCTGGACCGAACGCGGGCGGCGCGGCTTTGCCGGCTGGAACTCCCTGCTCGACGGCTTGCAGAAGCCGACCAACGCGCCCGTGCCGACCTACGCGCAGGTGGTGGGCGTGGTGAACGCCAAGGCGGGCGAGCGCGACCTGCTCGTCACCGCGGCGGGCGGGCTGCCGGGCGAGGTGATGAAGAACTGGCGCGTCAAGGCGCCGGGCACCTTCGATTGCGAGTTCGGCTTCTCCTGCATGGGCTACGAGATCGCCGCCGGCTGGGGCGCCGCCATGGCGGACCCGACCCGCACGCCGATCGTGATGGTGGGCGACGGCACCTACCTGATGATGAACTCGGACGTCTATTCCTCGGTGCTGTCCGGGCACAAGATGATCCTGGTCGTGTGCGACAATGGCGGCTACGCGGTCATCAACCGGCTGCAGAACGGCAAAGGTGTGCCGTCGTTCAACAACCTGATCCGGGACTGCCGGGTGAAAGAGCCGTTCGCGGTCGACTTCGCCAAGCACGCGGAGTCGATGGGTGCGCTGGTGCGGCGTGCCGAAAGCCTGACCGAGCTCGGCGAAGCGCTGGACTGGGCCCGGACGACGGACCGCACGACGGTGATCACGATCGTCTCCGACGCCTTCGCCTGGTCGCCGGGGGATGCGTGGTGGGACGTCGGCGTGCCGGAGGTGAGCGGGCGCCCGTCGGTGGACGCGGCGTACGAGGCGCAGCGGCAAGGCCGCGCGAAGCAGCGCGTCGGCATCTGAGCGCGAGCGGAGGGAAACGCCATGAAAGCCAGGCTGGGCATCGCGCCGATCGCGTGGTCCAACGACGACCTGCCCGAACTCGGCGGTGAGACGACGCTCGAGACCTGCTTGCGGGAAAGCCGGGACGCCGGGTTCTCCGGCGTCGAGACCGGGGGCAAGTTCCCGCGCAGCGCGGCCGAGTTGCGGCCCAAGCTGCAGGAGCATGGCTTGCGGCTCGCGTCGGGCTGGTTCTCCGGCACCGTGCTCGACGCGCCCGATGACCTGGCGGCGGAAAAGGACCGGGTCGCACCGCAGCTCGAGCTGTTCCGCGAGCTCGGCGCCGCCTGCCTCGCTTACGGCGAGACGGCCGGGACGATCCAGAACCGGCGCCATGCCCCGCTCGCCACGCGCCGGCGTTTGACCGAGGACGAGATCAAGGCCTATGGCCGCCGCCTCACCCGCTTCGCCGAGCATTGCGCCGAGGCCGGCGTGCCGCTCGCCTTCCACCATCACATGGCGACCGCGATCGAGACCGAGCAGGATCTCGACCTGCTGATGCGGCACACCGGGGCGGCGGTCGGGCTGCTGTACGACGCCGGGCACCTGCGCTTTGCCGGCGGCGACGTGCTGCGGGTGATCGGCGCGCATGGCGCGCGCATCGTCCACGTCCACGCCAAGGACGTGCGCGGCGCGGTGATCGATGGGCTGGACCGGGACCGCCAATCCTTCCTCGACGCCGTGCTGGAGGGCGCCTTCACCGTCCCCGGCGACGGGGCGATCGACTTCGCCGCCGTGTGCCGCCGGCTGGCCGACGCCGGCTACCAGGGCTGGTTCGTGGTCGAGGCCGAGCAGGACCCGGCGAAAGCGCCGCCGGCCGAATACGCCCGGATCGGCCACCGCGCCCTGTCCGCGGCCCTCGCCGCCGCCGGCTACCGGATCGAGGAGTGACGGGGGTGGCGCAGCTCGCCGGCAAGATCGCCGTCGTCACCGGCGGCACCCAAGGGCTCGGCGCGGCGATCGCCCGGCTGTTCGCCGACCACGGCGCAGCCGGCCTCATCATCTGTGGCCGCTCGCGCGACAAGGGCGAGGCGAAGGCGCGCGAGATCGCGGACGCGAGCGGCGCCGCGGTGGAGTTCGTGGCGGCCGATCTCAGCCGGGTCGAGGATTGCCGCGCCGTGATCGCCCGGGCCGACGCCCGGTTCGGCCGCGTCGACGCCCTGGTCAACGCGGCGGCGATCACCGACCGCGGCACCATCCTCGACACCTCACCCGAACTGTTCGACGCGATGTTCGCGACCAACGTCCGCGGGCCGTTCTTCCTGATGCAGGAAGCGATCAAGCTCATGCGCCGGGAGCGGACGGAGGGCACGGTGGTCAACATCTGCTCCATGTCCGGCATGGCGGGGCAGGCGTTCATCGCCGCCTATTGCGCGTCCAAGGGTGCCTTGGCGACCCTGACGCAGAACACCGCCTACGCGCTGCTGCGCAACCGGATCCGCGTCAACGGCCTCAACATCGGCTGGATGGCGAGCGAGGGCGAGGACCGCATTCAGCGGGAATTCCACGGCGCCGACCCGAACTGGCTGGCCGACGCCGCCGCCGCGCAACCGTTCGGCCGGCTGATCGACCCGCAGGAGGTCGCCCGCGCGGTCGCCTTCCTGTCGAGCGCGGAATCGGGCCTGATGACCGGCGCGATGGTGAACTACGACCAGTCCGTTTGGGGCGCCTACGACACGTCGCCGCATCCGGCGGCGCCCCTTTGAACCGCATCCGGCGGCGCCGCTCTGAGCCGCCCGGCGCGGTAACCCCTCTCGACGGAGACAGCCCATGGTGCGTGTTGCAGTGCTCGGCGCCGGGCGGATCGGCAAGATCCACGCCGCCAACCTGGCCGCGAGCCGGGGCGCCCGCCTCGTCGCCGTGGCCGACCCGTTCGGCGACGCCGCGGACGCGCTGGCATCCGAGCTGGGCTGCGAGGCGTCCCGCGACCCGGCCGCCACGATCGGCCGCGACGACGTGGACGCCGTCGTCATCGGCACGCCGACCGACACCCATGTGGACCTGATGCTGCAGGCGGTGCGGGCGGGCAAGGCCGTGCTGTGCGAGAAGCCGATTGACCTCGACATCGCCAAGACCGACGCCGCAGTGGCCGAGATCGGGCGCCTCGGCGGCCGCGTCATGGTGGCGTTCAACCGGCGCTTCGACCCGAGCGCGCAGCGGTGCCGCCGGGCCATCGACGCCGGCGAGATCGGCGAGGTGCGGCAGGTGGTCATCACCAGCCGCGACCCGGGGCTGGCGCCGCCCGAATACCTGCGCCATTCCGGCGGCATCTTCCGCGACATGGTCATCCATGACTTCGACATGGCCCGCTGGCTGCTGGGCGAGGAGCCGGTCGAGGTCGCGGCCACCGGCAGCTGCCTGGTCGACGCGGGGCTGGCGGCGTTCGGCGACTACGACACCGTCATGGTGCAGATGCGCACCGCGTCCGGGCGCCAATGCCACATCAATTGCTGCCGTGAGGCGGTGTACGGCTACGACCAGCGGCTGGAGATCTTCGGCTCGACGGGCATGCTGCTCAACGACAATGTACGGCCGACGACGATGCGCCGCTGGAGCGCGGCCGAGACCGACGCGCGCGAGCCGCTGCTGAATTTCTTTCTCGAGCGCTATGCCGACGCCTACCGGACCGAGCTCGCCTTGTTCATCGCGGCGATCGAGGCCGGCGGCCCGATGCCGACCACGCCGCATGACGGCCGGCAAGCGCTGCGCCTCGCCGACTGCGCCCTGGAAGCGGCGCAGACCGGCCGGACCGTCACGGTTTGAGCCAGCGCTGCTCGCGGGCGGACCGGTAGGCCAGCTCCACCAGCTTCTGCACCTCGTAGCCTTCGCGGAAGTCCGGTCCCCGTCGGGGGCCGCCCGCCGCCGCCAACAGGAAGTCGCGCGCCTCGATCGCCTTGAGGTCGTTGAAGCCGAGCTGATGCCCCGGCGCCACGCAGAACGCCCCATACGGCTCGTGCTCCGGCCCCGCGAACACCGTGCGGAAGCCGCGCCGGCCCGAACCGTCCCCGGTGTAGTAGACCTGCAGCTCGTTGAACCGCTCCTGCGTGAACAGGATCGCGCCCTTCGAGCCATACAGCTCGAACTCGTGCTGCATCTTGCGGCCGGTGGCGATCCAGTTCGCTTCCAGGCTGCCGCTGGCGCCGTTCTCGAAGCGCAGGAACAGCCGGGCGACGTCGTCCACCTCGACGGCGCGGGTGTCGCGGCCGCCGGCGCCGACTGGCCGCCGGTCGATCGACGTGTCCACGTCGGCCATGACAGCCGCCACCGGGCCGACCAGATGACGGACGGCGGCCAGGATGTGGCTGCCGATGTCGGCCAGCGCGCCGCCGCCGCCGGCCGGGTCGAGGCGCCAGGTCCAGGGGGCCTGGGCGTCGGCCATGTAGTCCTCGGCATGGACGCCGCGAACGCTGCGGATCGTGCCGATCTCGCCGGAGGCGACGATCTCCCGCGCCAAGGCGACCATGGGGTTCTTGAGGTAGTTGAAGCCCACCTGGGTGGCCATCCCCGAGGCGTCCGCGGCCTCGGTCATTTCCAGCGCCTCGGCCGCGGTGGGCGCTAGCGGCTTCTCGCACCAGACATGCTTGCCCGCGCCGAGCGCCGCGAGCGCCATCTCGCGGTGCAGCACGTTGGGCGTCGTCACCGACACGACGTCGACGTCCGGGTCTTCGAGCAGGTCGCGCCAGCGTCCGGTCGAGCGCCGGAACCCCAGCGCGCCGGCCGCGCGCCCGGCCAGCGCCGGATCGGCGTCGGCCAGGACAACGAGGTCCACGGCGAACGGCAGCCCGAACACCCGGGCCGCCGTCGCGTAGCCGAGCGCATGGGCTTTCCCCATGAACCCGGACCCGATCAGGCCCACGCCGATCCTGCGCTCATCCGTCACTGCGCGGCCTACCTGGGATGGAGAGCGCAGCTCAATTGCCGTCCAGGCTGTAGGCGATCACGTAGTCGCCGATCTTGGTCCCGAACGAGCCGTGTCCGCCCGCGGCAGTGACGACGTACTGCTTGCCGTCAACGGCATAGCTCATCGGCGTCGATTGGCCGCCGGCCGGCAAGCGGTCCGTCCACACGACATCGCCGTTCCGCACGTCGTAGGCGCGGATGTAGTAGTCGAGCGTGGAGGTCAGGAACGCCACGCCCCCCGCGGTGGTGAGCGGGCCGCCGAGCGTCGGCACGCCCATCTTGAGCGGGACCGGCAGCGGCGCCTCGTCGCGCACGGTCCCGTTCTTGTGCTGCCAAACGATCCTCATCGATGCGAGGTCGATCGCCGCCATGTAGCCCCACGGCGGCCGCTTGCACGGCAGGCCGATTGGCGAAAGGAACGGATGCAGATCGACGCCGTACGGTGTCCCGTACATCGGCTGCACGCCCTGCTCGCTGCCCGGCGGGTGCTTCTGGTTCGGCGCCGCCGGGTTGTCCGGTCCGCGCGGGATCAGCTTGGACACGAACGGAACCGCCATCGGGTTGGCGATCAGCAGCTGTCGCGCCTGATCGACCGCAACCCCGCCCCACTCGAACATGCCGAGATTGCCGGGGAACACCAGCGTTCCCTGCAGCGACGGCGGCGTGAAGGTGCCGTCGTAGCGCAGGCGATGGAACATGATGCGGCAGGCGAGCTGGTCGTAGATGGTCGCGCCCCACATATCCGCCCCGGTCAGCGGCGCCGAGGGCCGGAAGGTGAGGTCGGAGAACGGCTGCGTCGGCGACAGGTGGTCGCCGGGCGCGGCACCCTGCGGCACTGGCCGCTCCGGCGCCGGCACGATCGGCTCCCCGGTTTGGCGGTTCAGCACGAACAGGTTGCCGGTCTTGGCCGGGATCAGGATGGCCGGCACCGTGCCTTCCGGCCGCTTCAAGTCCACCAGCGTCGGCTGCGACGGCAGGTCCATGTCCCACAGATCGTGGTGCACGGTCTGATACGACCAGGCCCGCTTGCCGGTGTTGATGTCGAGTGCGACCAGGGCGCTCGCGTAGCGCTCCGCGACCTCGGTGCGGTGGCCGCCCCAGATGTCCGGAGTCTGCACGCCCATCGGCATGTACACCAGGCCGAGCTTCGGGTCGTACGAGGCGGTGATCCAGCTATTGGGCGAGTTGTTGACGTAGTTATGCGACGGCGACGGCATCTCGTTCTCGTCGACGTTGCCGGCGTCCCAGGCCCAGACCAGCCGCCCGGTATGGAGGTCGAAGCCGCGGATCACCCCGGACGGCTCCTCGGTCGAGTAGTTGTCGATCACCGCGCCGGCGATCACCACCACCTTGTCCGACACCACCGGCGGCGAGGTCGGCTCGTAGAAGCCGGGCGTCCGCTCGCCCATGCCGACCTCGAGATCGAGCGTCCCATGATCGGCGAACCCCTCGCACAGCGTCCCGCTATCGGCGTCGAGCTCGATCATGCGGCCGTCATTGACCGGCAGCAGGATGCGGTGCGGGCACTCGGCCGCGACCGGCTTCCCTTCGGTGTCCACGGCGCCCGGCTGGGTCTCGGCATAGGAGACGCCGCGGCAGGTCAGATGCTGGAAGGTCGGGTTGTCCTTGACCTTCGGGTCGAACGACCAGCGCAGCGCGCCCGTCTTGGCGTCGACCGCGAACACGCGCTGATGCTGCGAGCAGAGGTAGAGCGTGTCGCGCACCTTGATCGGCGTCACCTCGAAGGTGGTTTCGATCGGATCGTTGGCGCCGGGCAGATCGCCGGTGCGGAAGGTCCAGGCGACCTTCAGCTTGGACGCGTTGCCGGGCGTGATCTGGGCCAACGGCGAATAGCGGTTGCCGAACTGGGTGCGCCCGTACGCGCGCCAGTCCTCGTCCGGCATGTCGGCCTTGTCCTGCGCCGCCGGCCCGGCGTCCGCCGTTCGATCGATCGTGCCGGCCACGTCACTCGGCGTGACGCTCAGCCCGACCGCGAGCACGACCGCGCCGAGCGCCGCTCCCGCCCAAACGGGGAGCGTGGCGCGGGCCGGACCGGCGAGCCCGCGGCGCGGCCAGGGCAGCAGCAGCCAAAGCCCGAGCGGATAGATGACGTCGCCGCGCGCCGCGAGCGGCCAGAAGTCGAACCCGCATTCCGCCACCGCCCAGACCATCGTCGCGATCATGACCAGGGCGTAGAGCCACAGCGCTTCCGAACGCCTGGCCAGCAGCAGCACGCCGGTGCCGAGGACGCCGACCCCCGCCAGCACGTAGAACGCCGAGCCGCCGAGCGCCGCGAGCCAAGCGCCGCCCCCGGCCAGCGCCAGGCCGGCAAGCGCGTAAACGGCGCCGGTCAGCACTCGCACGATCTGCGTTGGGCCGGA
Source organism: uncultured Alphaproteobacteria bacterium (assembly GCA_963752225.1). Classification (GTDB taxonomy): domain Bacteria; phylum Pseudomonadota; class Alphaproteobacteria; order Acetobacterales; family Acetobacteraceae; genus JBBROS01. Next base: position 692,567 of record CAVVXS010000009.1, read on the forward strand.
CTGGGAAGGAATGGGCCGATCGGTAACGACGACGCTCCCGCTGCAGGACCCGCGCTCGATGCCGACGGCGCATACGGCGGGCATGCCTGCCTGATCCTCCCGGACACGGGAAACATCAATGCGTCACGCCATCATTTTTCCAGGACGTAGGTGCCGGGCGCGTCCGCCAGGGGCGGATGCGCTTCGCTGCCGGTCGGCGGCGGCGCGACGAGCTCACCGGACCGCGGGGCGAGCCAATCCACCCAATCCGTCCACCAGCTGCCTTTGTGCGCCACGGCGGCTTCACGCCATTCGCGGGCCGACGCGGCGGGGGCCGGGTTCAGCCAATAGGTGCCCTTGCCGCCGGGAGGATTGATGATCCCGGCAATGTGGCCGCTGGAGGCAAGCACGTAGCGCACGTTGCCGCCGGCCAGCTGGGTGATCCGCCACGCCCCGTCCCAGGGCACGATGTGGTCCTTCTCGGCGCCGATCGCATAGACGTCGAGCGTGATCCGGCCCAGGTCCAGCGGCTGGCCGGCGAGCTGAACCTTCCCCGGCGTGACCAGGTTGTTCTCGCGATACGTGTTGCGAAGGTACCAGCTATGCGCCGCGCGGGCCATGCGGGTGCCGTCGCTGTTCCAATACAGCAGGTCGAACGCCGGCGGCTTCTGCCCCAGCAGGTAGTTGTTGACGACGTTCGACCAGATCAGGTCGTTGGACCGCAGCAGGTTGAACATGTTGGACATCTCTCGGCTGTCCAGATAGCCGCGCTCGAGCATTTGCTGCTCGACCAGATTGACCCCGGGCTCGTCGGAGAACACCGCCGAGTCGCCGACCTTCGTGAAGTCCTGCAGCGACACGATGAAGGTGGCCGAGCCGAACCGGTGGTCGTCTTGGGTCGCGAGCCAGGCCAGCGTCATCGCCAGCAGCGTGCCGCCGATGCAATATCCCATGACGTTGAGGGTTGGGCTGCCGGTGATCTCCCGGACCACGTCGCTGGCCTCCAACGGCCCGAGGTTCATGTAATCCTCGATGGTGGTGTCTTCCATCGAGGCGTCGGGGTTCTTCCAGGACACCACGAACACGGTGTAGCCCTGCGCCACCAGGTAGCCGATCAGGCTGTTCTTCGGCTGCAGGTCGAGGATGTAGAACTTGTTGATCCAAGGCGGCAGCAGCAGCAGCGGCGTCGCCCGGACCTCGGCGGTGGTTGGCGTGTACTGGATGAGCTCGATCAGCTTGTTGCGGTGCACCACCTTGCCCGGGCTCAGGGCCAGGTTGCGGCCCGGCGCGAACGCGGTCGCATCGACCATGCTGAGCTTGCCCTGCTTGAGGTCGTCCAGCAGGTTGCGCATGCCGTCCATCAAGCTGCCGCCGCCCGTCTCCACCGCCCGGCGCAATGCGACCGGATTGGTCAACAGCATCAGCGACGGGCTCATTGCGTCCACGAACTGGCGCAGGTGGAAGTTGATGCGCTGCTGCTCGGCATCGTCGGCGCCGGGGTCCTTGGCGGTCTGCAGCAAGGCCTCGGATGCCAGGAGGTAAAGGTCCTTCACCATCCTGAACGCCGGGTTGCCGTGCCATTCCGGCGCGGCGAACCGCTTATCGCCGGCGGGGGCGGGCACCGCGCTGCCAGCCGACGCCGCGCCCCACCAGCGTTGTGCCGCATCGCTCCAGACGTCGACGGCCGTGCGCAGCAGCTCGGCGTTGAAGTTCATCGTAATCGACAGCGCGCGGGCGGGATCGGCCAGCGACCGCATCGCTACGATCCGCAGCGCCGCCGAGATGCCTGCCCAATCGATCGGGATGACCTCCCGCAGCGGGTTCGCGTTCCAGACCTTGTCGATCGACGCCAGCACCGGGTTGTGGGCAAGAATCTGGGCGAGATCCAACGGATTGCCGAACGGCGTGAGCTCCGCGCCGGACCCGGCCGGCTTTGCCGGTTCCGGCCAGCTCGCACCCCCCGAATTGCCGAACGCCTGCAGCCATGTCTGCAGCAGCGTTTCGGGACCGGTGTCGCCGGACCGTGCCGGCGATCCCGCAGCCAAGTCCCGCTTATCGTTGTTCGTGGTCATTGTTGTTCCTCCCGCGCTGGCGGACAGGGTCCTACGGCCATGCGGTCCCGTCCACGCGCAAACGGTTGACCCTCGGCGTTCCTGCGCCTCAGCTACAATCGGCACGGACGGTCGATCGTGGTGCGCGTCGAACAAGAAACGGGTCGCGGCAGGGCGGGTTTAACCGGGGAGGACGGGATGAAGGTCACAATCGAGGTCGAGTGCACGCCCGACGAGGCGCGCCAGTTCATCGGGCTGCCGGACCTCAAACCCATGCAGTCGGCCATCATGACGAAGCTCGAAGCGGAGATGATGCAGGCGGTCGAGCGGTTCTCGCCGGACGCGATGCTCCGGTCGTGGATGTCGCTCGTGCCGCAAACACCCGAGCAGTTCACCGAGGCGGTCGGGCGGTTCTTCCGGAACAATGGCGGCGGCGGCACAGGACGGTGACGCGCTCGGACGCCGACGCCGTCGCTGGCACCATGACGAAGATCAACTAACCGCGAGCGGCGTGTCGCCTCGAGCACGGAAAGAACCCAGAGCATGCAGTTCTATCTCGACGGCTACGCGCCCGGTGATCCCGACATCCACGCCCCCGCCCCGGGCGTCGCGGCGCGTCCGCCCGGCCTGCCCGATACCATGGACGTCCTCATCGTCGGCACCGGGCCAGCCGGGATGCTGCTCGCGGCCCAGCTCTCGGCCTTTCCCGGCATCACGACGCGCATCGTCGACCGCCGCGACGGCCCGCTGCTCGTCGGCCAGGCGGACGGCGTCGCCTGCCGCACGGTCGAGATGTTCGACGCGTTCGGCCTGAGCGAGAAGCTCGTCCGCGAAGCCTATTGGGTGAACGAAACGGTGTTCTGGCGCCCTTCGCCCACGGACCGGTCGGCGATCGTCCGGACCGGGCGGGTGCAGGACACCGAGGACGGGCTGTCCGAATTCCCGCACGTGATCGTCAACCAGGCGCGGCTGCTGGGCTACCTCGAAGACTACATGCACCGGTCGCCGTCGCGGATGACGCCCGATTACGGCTGGGCGTTCGAGAGCCTCGCGGTCGAACCAGCCGGCGACCACCCCGTGCGCGTCACCCTGGCAAATGCCGCGAGCGGGGAAGAAAGGACGGTCCGTGCCAAATACGTGGTCGGGTGCGACGGGGCGCGCAGCCGGGTGCGGGACGCGATCGGCGCCGTGCCGCGCGGCGACTTCGCCAACCATGCCTGGGGCGTCGTCGACATGCTCGCCGTCACCGACTTCCCCGACATCCGGCTGAAGGCGGCGATCCAGTCGGCCGATGACGGCAACATCCTGCTGATCCCGCGCGAAGGCGGCTTTCTGGTGCGGCTCTACGTGGACCTCGGCGAGATCGACCCGGCCAACCGCGACGCGCTCCGCCGCATCACCCAAGATCACGTCATCCAGACCGCCAAGCGCGTGCTGCGCCCGTACACGCTCGAAGTTCGGGACATCGCGTGGTTCGCCGTCTACCAGGTGGGCCAGCGCGTCACCGACCGGTTCGACGACGTGCCGGACGCCGAGGCCGGGTCGCGCCTGCCGCGCGTGTTCATCGCCGGCGACGCGTGCCACACCCACAGCGCCAAGGCCGGCCAGGGCATGAACGTGTCGATGCAGGACGCCTACAATCTCGGCTGGAAGCTCGCGGCCGTACTGGACGGGCGGGCCGCGCCGGAGCTGCTGCGGACCTATACGGTCGAGCGGCACGCGGTGGCGCAGCGGCTGATCGACTTCGACCGCGAATGGTCGAAGATCATGGCGTCGCCGCCGAAGGACCCGGACCACCCGGAAAGCGGCGGCGTCGACCCGGCGGAGCTGCAGGCCTATTTCGTGATGTCCGGCCGGTATACGGCCGGCGTCGCCACCCACTACCCGCCGGCAACGGTCCTGACCGCCGCAGCGACGCACCAGTCTCTGGCCGAAGGCTACCCGATCGGCATGCGTTTCCATTCGGCGCCGGTCGTGCGCCTGGCGGACGCCAAGCCGGTGCAGCTCGGCCACGCCGCCCGAGCCGATGGCGCGTGGCGCCTCTACGCCTTTGCCGAGGCGGGCGGGGCGCGGCTGCGGGCGCTGATGGACCATCTCGCACAATCGGCGCGATCGCCGATCCGGCGGTTCACCCCGCACGGGGCCGACATCGACAGCGTGATCGACGTCCGCGCGATCTTCCAGGACAGCCACCGCGACCTCAAGGTCGAGGCGCTGCCGCCGCTGCTCCTGCCGCGCAAGGGGCGGTTCGGGCTGATCGACTACGAGAAGGCGTTCACCGCGGATCGCAAGAATGGCCCCGACATCTTCGACCTTCGCGGCATCGACCGTACGAGCGGCGCGATCGTCGTGGTCCGCCCGGACCAGCACGTGGCGCACGTACTGCCGCTCGACGCACATGCCGCTCTGGCCGGTTTCTTCGAACGCTTCATGCTCGACCGTCACGTGCTCAACGAACGGTCCGGCGCCGCCCGCGACCCCGTCCCCGCGCTGGCGGGGCAATGACGGAGTGGTGCTGCACGACAGGATTGAACTGTCGACCTCTCCCTTACCAAGGGAGTGCTCTACCACTGAGCTAGTGCAGCGCCGGGCAGCGAGGCGTTGCGCCCTATAGGGGGTGCGTGCGGCTGGGGTCAACCCGAACTTGGCCGCCAGCATCCGCCCGACCCGCGTGCAGGGGATGGCTCCTGCCCGTGGCCCGGCTGTGCTGCGCTGCAATATGCTGCCATGCTTGACCGATGGCCTACCCCAACTGGCTCCCGGTCCTGCTCGGCTTCCTCACCGCCGTGGGACCGCTCTCGACCGACATGTACCTGCCTGCCTTCCCGGCCATCGAGGCGTCGCTCGGCGGACGGCCCGGCACGGCGCAGATCACGCTCGCCACCTGGTTCGCCGGGCTGGCGATCGGGCAGGTGACGCAAGGCTCGCTGTCGGACCGCTACGGGCGGCGCGTGCCGCTGATCATCGGCACGCTGGTCTATTCGATCGCGAATGCCGGCTGCGCGCTGGCGCCCGACATCTGGACCTTGTCGGGGCTGCGCTTCATCGCAGCGTTCGGCGGCTCGGCCAGCATGGTGATCCCGCGCGCCATGGTGCGGGATCTCGCCGACGGCCACGCCGCGGCCCGGCTGATGTCGCGCCTGATGCTGGTGATGGGCGCGGCACCGATCCTGGCGCCGACGCTCGGCGGCTTCGTGCTCGGCTTCGCCTCCTGGCACGCGATCTTCTGGCTGACGTTCGCTTATGGCGGCCTGTGCTGCCTGCTGGTGATCGGCGCCCTGCCCGACACCTTGCCGCGGGAGCGGCGGCTGCGGCTGGGCTTCGTGTCCACGCTCAGCCGCTTCGCCGGCGTGCTGCGCGACCGCGTGTTCCTCGGCTATGCGCTGACCGGCGGGTTCGGGATGTTCGGCATGTTCGCCTATATCGGCGGCTCCTCGCCGGTGTTCATCCAGCATTTTGGCTTCTCCCCAGCCCAGTACGGCATGCTGTTCGGCTGTAGTGCGGCGATGTTCATTCTGTCCTCGCAGCTCAACCCGCATCTGATCCTGCGCTTCGGCACCGCCCGGGTGCTGCGGGCGGCGCTGGCGATGTTCATGGCGGCCGGGCTGACCTTGGTCGCGCTGTCCTTTGCCGGCGCCGGCGGCCCGGCCGGGATCGTGGTCCCGGTGATGCTATCGATGGGCAGCATGGGGCTGGTGATGCCGAACGCCGCTGTCGGCGCCTTGTCACGCCACGCCGCCCATGCCGGCAGCGCGTCGGCGCTGATGGGCACGATCCAGTTCACTTTGGCCGCCTTGTCCGGCATCATGGTCGGCGTGTTGACCGACGGGACGCCGCGGCCGATGGCGGCGATGGTGCTGGCCGGAGCCATCGGCGCCTTCGCCGCCGACCGGCTGCGCCCACGCCCGGCGGTTGCGAAACTGGAGACCGTTCCTTGATCCCCTCCTCCATTTTGGTCGGCTTGCCCGCCTGTGCCCGCATCCTCAACAACCACTTGCAGCACGCGACCCCGGCCCGCTACGCCGCGGCGCTGACCGGCGGCGCCGGCGCGATTCCGGTCATGATCCCGCCGATTGGCCAGGCGGCGCTGCCGATCCTCGACCGGCTCGACGGCCTGATGCTGCCCGGCAGCCCGTCCAACGTCGAGCCGCGGCACTACGGGGCCGACACCTCCGAAACCCCGGACGCGCACGACCCGGCACGCGACGGCACATCGCTGCCGCTGATCCGCGAGGCGCTGCGCCGCGGCATGCCGGTGCTGGCGATCTGCCGCGGCATCCAGGAGCTGAATGTCGCGATGGGTGGCAGCCTGCATCAGCGCGTCCACCTGCTGGACGGCCGCGCGGACCACCAGGGCCAAGGCACGACGAAGGACGAGCAATATGCGCCGCGGCACGAGGTGGCGCTGCAAGGCCAGCTTGCCACCCTGCTCGGCGCGCCGCGCACCGTGGTGAACTCGGTGCACGGCCAGGCGATCGATCGGCTGGCGCCGGGCCTCGCGGTCGAGGCGACCGCGCCGGACGGCACGATCGAGGCGGTTCGGGCCGAGGGCGCAACCTTTGTGGTCGGCGTGCAGTGGCACCCCGAATGGAACTACGCCGCCAACGCAGACAGCATGCGGCTGTTCGCGGCGTTCGGCGACGCCTGCCGCGCCTATGCGGCACTGGGTCAAAGGAAAGCCGCATGAACCACGACCCGGCCCTGCTGGTCGGCCGCATCCTGGCCAGCGCCATCTTCATCCTGAGCGGCTACGGCAAGGCGACCGCCATGGCGGGCACGGTCGCCTATCTCGGCAAGATGGGCGTGCCGGCGCCCGACATCACCTATTTTGCCGTCGTTGCCGTCGAGCTCGGCGGCGGCTTGCTGATGCTGCTCGGGTTGCAGACCCGGATCGTGGCGCTGGTGCTGGCGCTGTTCTGCGTCGCGACCGCGCTGCTGGCGCACACCGACTTCGCCGACCGCGGCCAGCTCATCAACTTCGAGAAGAACATCTGCATGGCGGGCGGCTTCCTGGCCTTCGTCGCCGCGGGTGCCGGGGCGTTCAGCCTCGACGCCGCGATGGGCCGCCGCCGCGTGGTCGCCTGATGGACCTCGGCCTTGCCGGCCGCCGCGCGCTGATCACCGGCGGCTCCAAGGGGATCGGCCGCGCCAGCGCCGAAGCCTTGGCACAAGAGGGTTGCGACATCGTGCTGGTGTCGCGCGACCCGGCCACGCTGGCCACAGCCGCCGAGGGCGTGCGCGCCCGGCGCCAGGTCCGGGTCGAGACGATCGCCGCCGACTTGTCGCGGCAGGAGGACGTCGAGCGGGTCGCGGGCGCGGCTGGGCGCGTCGACATCCTGGTCAACAACGCCGGCGCCATCCCGCCCGGCAACCTGCTCGCGGTCGACAACGACTCCTGGCGCGCAGCCTGGGACCTGAAGGTGTTCGGGTTCATCGGGCTGAGCCGCGCGCTCTACCCGGTCTTGAAGGAAACGGGGGGCGTGGTGGTGAACGTGATCGGCTCGGCTGGCGAGACGTTCGACCCCGGCTACATCGCCGGGTCCGCCGGCAATGCTGCACTGATGGCCTTCACCCGCACGCTCGGCCGCTTCGCGCACAAGGATGGCGTGCGCGCGGTCGGCATCAACCCCGGCCCGATCGCCACCGAGCGGCTTGAGCGTCTGCTCCGCCACCGTGCCGAGACCGAGCTGGGCGACGCCGGCCGCTGGATGGAGCTATGCGCCTCCATGCCCTATGCCCGGCCGGGCAAGCCGGAGGAGATCGCCGACGCGGTCGCCTTCCTGGCCAGCCCGCGCAGCGCCTACACGAACGGCACGATCCTGACGATCAACGGCGGGCCCTGATGCCGGATTGGCGTGAGCTCAACCGCGCCAATTGGGACGAGCGGGTGGCTGTGCACCGGGCCGTCGCTTACGGCAACGGACGCTGGGAGGACGGCACCGCCCGGCTGAACCCGATCGAGGCGGCGGAGTTGGGCGACGTCGCCGGGCAGCGCCTGTTGCACCTGCAATGCCATTTCGGCCGCGACAGCCTGATCCTGGCGCGGGCCGGCGCCGAGGTGACCGGGGTTGATTTCTCCCTGCCGGCGATCGAGGCGGCGCGCGCCGACAGCGCGGCGCTCGGCATCCCGGCGCGCTTCGTCCACGCCGACCTGTACGACGCCCCGGCGGCGCTGCCGGAGCCGGCCTCGTTCGACCGCGTGGTCACCACCTGGGGCACGATCGGCTGGCTGCCCGACATCGACGGCTGGGCGCGCGTCGTCGCCCATTTCCTCAAGCCCGGCGGCCGGCTGTATTTCGCCGACATCCACCCCGTCGCCCTGGTCTTCGACGACCAGGCCCCCGAGGCCGCAGGCCGCCCCGGCTGGTTCGCGCCCTATTTCCTGCGCGACCCGCTCGAGATCGACGACCCCAGCGACTACGCCGACCCGCACGCCATGCTGCAGAACGCGCGCACCGTGCAGTTCATGCACCCGCTCGCCGCGATCCTGGCGGCCTTGACCGCGGCCGGGCTGCAGCTCGACTGGCTGCACGAGCATCCCCGCCTGACCTGGAAGCAGTTCCGCTGCCTGGTGCGGGACGAAGAGGGGTGCTGGATCTGGCCCGACCGGCCCTGGTTCCCGCTGGCGCTGTCGTTGAGTGCGACGAGACGGTAGCTACGGATCCACCTGCCGCCTGAACGCCTCGATGGCAGGCCGCAGCCCCTGCGCGATCAGCTCGGCGGCCGCAATGGCCGTATGAGCCCGGGCCGGGTCGAACTGCCCGTAGGACGCGGCCACGTCTTCCTCGACTTCGAACCAGCGCGCGTCGCTCACGGGATCGCCTGCGCGTCGGACAGCACGTGCGCGAGGAACCGCTCGTCGCAATATTGCATCGGCCGGATGTCGCACGGCAGCCCGAGTCGGGCACCCTCCTGCTCGGCCTCGGCACGCTTGCAAGCGGCGCGTCTTGAAGCGGCACCGGCCCGCCGGCAAGCTCTCCGCTTTGCCTAGGAGCTGCCGATGCTGGATGCCGAGTACGACTATGTCATCGTCGGCGGCGGGTCCGCGGGCGCTGTGCTGGCCGCGCGGCTCAGCGAGGACCCGTCCACGCGCGTGCTGCTGCTGGAAGCCGGCCGTGATTTTCGTTCCGCCGAGACGCCGGAGCACATCAGCGTACCCAACCCGATGCGGGCGATCGGCGATGACGGGTTCCGCTGGCCGAGGCTGATGGCCCGGCGCACCGAGCGGCAGGCGCCGCGGCTGCTGTGGCGTGGCCGGGCGATGGGCGGCAGCTCGACCATCAACGGCCAGATCGCGATCCGCGGCGTGCCCGACGACTTCGAGCGCTGGGCGGCGGACGGCTGCACCGGCTGGGGCTGGGCCGACATGCTGCCCTATTTCCGCAAGCTCGAGACCGACAAGAGCTTTCCCGATGCCCCGTACCACGGCGACCGCGGGCCGATCCCGGTGTTCCGGGCAGCGCAAGCGGATTGGGGCAGCGTGGACCGGGCGTTGCGGGACGCCGCACTCGGCCTCGGCTACGGCTGGTGCGACGACCACAACGCACCCGAAGGCACCGGCGTGTCACCCTACGCCATCAACAGCATCGCCGGCCGCCGCGTGTCCACCAATGACGGCTACCTCGAGCCGGCGCGCGACCGCGCGAACCTCACGATCGTCGGCGATGCGCTGGTGGAAACGGTGCAGCTCGAAGGCAACCGGCCGCATGCCTCGGGCGTGCGGGTTCGGCTCGGCGGCCAGGTGCACGTGCCCCGCGCGACCCGCGAGGTGATCCTGTGCGCCGGCGCCATCCATTCCCCCGCGCTGCTGCAGCGCTCCGGCATCGGCCCGGCGGCGCTGCTGCAGCGCCTCGACATCCCGGTCAGGGCCGACCGCCCGGTCGGCGAGAACCTGCTCGACCACCCGATCATCGGCGCCTTGCTGCATCTCCGCCCCGAGGCACGGGTGGCGACCGCGATGCACCGCCACACCAATTGCTGCCTGCGCTACGCGTCCGGGCTGGCCGGCGCCGGGGACAACGACATGATCATGATCGCCGGCAACCTGGCCGGCGCGCTGCTCGGACAGGGTGCGCCCGAAACCGCGCGCGGGCGGATCGCCGTCTCCGTCTACCAGGCGTTCAGCCAGGGCCACGTGCGCATCACCACCACCGACCCCGCCATCGACCCGGCGGTCGAAGAACGCATGCTGACCGACGAGCGCGACCTCCTGCGCCTGCGCGACGGCGCCCGCCGGCTGCGCGCGATCTGCACCCACCCGGGCGTCACCGCGGTGGCCGAGCGCGTAGAGTACGGCCTGACCGGCCGCTCGATGGAGGAGGAGCTCGACGACGCCGCGCTGGACGAGTGGCTGTTTTCGGAATGCTCCGACGCGCAGCACGCGAGCGGCACCTGCCGCATGGGAGCCTCCGACGATCCGCGCACCGTGGTGGACACGGAGTGCCGGGTGATTGGCGCCACCGGGCTGCGGGTCATCGACGCGTCGGTCATGCCAGAGGTGCCGCGCGCCAACACGCATCTGACGACGGTGGCGATCGCCGAGCGGATGGCCGACGTGCTGCGCGGGCGTCGGCCCTGAGCTTGCCAATCCGGCGTCCGGTCCGGTCTATTGGCAACGCATCGAGGAGACGGGATTGATCGACGACGCCATCCACCAACGGCTGCAGGACGCGGTCGCCGCCGGGTTCGAGCGGCAGGTCGCGTTCCTGTCCGAGCTGGTCCGCTTTGCCTCGGTCCGCGGCGAGGAAGGACCGTTGCAGGACTGGATGGCCGGGCAACTGGCCGAGCGCGGCTACGCCGTGGACCGCTACACGCTGGCCGATGTGGACCTGACCAACCTGCCCGGCTTCAGCCCGGTGATGGACACGGACTACAGCCGCGCGGTGCAGGTGGTCGGCACCAAGCGCGCCGCCGACCCCGCCGGGCGCAGCCTGATCCTGCAGGGCCACGTGGACGTGGTGCCGACCGGGCCGATCGAGCTGTGGACCACGCCGCCGTTCGAGCCCGCCGTGCATGACAACTGGCTGCATGGCCGCGGCGCGGGCGACATGAAGCAGGGCGTGTCGGCGATGGTGTTCGCGCTGGACGCGATCCGTGCCGCCGGGCTGGAGCCGGCTGCCGACATCACCGTGCAGACCGTGACCGAGGAAGAGTGCACCGGCAACGGCGCGCTCTCGACCCTTGCGCGCGGCTACCGTGCCGACGCGGTGTTGATCCCGGAGCCGACGGCGGCGACCATCACCCGCACCCATGTCGGCGTGATGTGGTTCCGCCTGCGCGTGCGGGGCGTTCCGGTGCACGTGGCGCAGGCGCAGTCCGGCTCCAACGCCATCATGTCGGCGTTCCACCTGATCCAGGCGCTGCAGCGCCATACCGAGGCGCTGAACGCCGCCGCCCGCGGCGACCGCTGGTTCGGCGACATCCCCGACCCGATCAAGTTCAACCCCGGCGTGATCCGCGGCGGGGATTGGGCCAGCAGTACGCCATCCTGGTGCGAGGTCGATTGCCGCATCGGCCTGCTGCCCGGCACCAGCCTGGACGCGGCGCGCGCCGGGGTCGAGCGCTGCGTCGCCGACGCGGCGCGGGCGGACGGGTTCCTCGCCAACAACCCGCCCGACCTCGTGTGGAACGGGTTTCAGGCCGACGGCTACGTGCTGGAGCCCGGCAGCGACGCCGAACGCGTGCTGGCCGCGGCGCACGGCCGCGTGTTCGGCGCCGACATGGAGGAGCGCCGCTCCACCGCGGTCAACGACACCCGCTTCTACGGGCTGTACCACCGCATGCCGGCGCTGTGCTACGGCCCGCTCGGCGAGAACCACCACGGCTTCGATGAGCGCGCCCATCTGCCGACCCTGCAGCAGGTGACGCTGGCGATTGCCGTGTTCGTCGCCGAATGGTGCGGCGTGCGCGAGCGCACCGAGGAGCCGACCCATCAACGCGGCTGACCCGAGGTCGCTCCGGCGCCTGGAAGACGACCGGTTCCTGCGCGGCGCGGGCCGCTACATCGACGACGAGCCGTCCGCCGGGCAGTTGCATGCGGTGTTCGTCCGCTCGCCGCACGCCCACGCGGCGCTCGTGCGGATCGACGCCGGGGCCGCCGCGGCGGTCCCGGGAGTACGTGGCGTGTTCACCGCGGCGGACCTGATGGCGGACGGCGTCCGGCCGATCCCGAGCTCGATCGTGCTGCAATCGCTGGAGCCGCTGATCGTGCCGCCGCGGCATGCGCTCGCGTCCGGCCATGCGCGCCATGTCGGCGAGCCGGTGGCGATCGTGGTCGCCGACACAGTCGCCGCCGCCCGCGACGCGGCCGAGCAGGTCGGTGTCGAGTACGACAGCCTTCCGTCGGTGACGGCGCTCGACGCCGCACTCGCCGAGGGTGCGCCGCAGGTCTGGCCGGAGGCGCCGGGCAACCTCGCCTACCGGTTCCAGCGCGGCGACCGTGCAGCGACCGAGGCGGCGTTCGCGGCGGCCGCGCACAGGGTTCAGCTCGACCTCGTGAACAACCGGGTGGTCGCCGCCTCGCTGGAAACCCGCGGCGCCGTGGCCCGGCACGACGCCGCGGCCGGGCGGCTGCATTTGGCGCTCAGCGGCCAAGGCGTGCACGGAATCCGCCACGACCTCGCCGCCTCGTTCGCGGTCGAGCCGGCCGCGGTCCACGTCACCTGCCCCGACGTCGGCGGCGGGTTCGGCATGAAGAACGTGGTGCACCCGGAATACGTGGCCCTGCTCTGGACGGCGCGGCGGCTGGACCGGCCCGTCCGCTGGATCGCCGAACGCACCGAGGATTTCACGTCCGGCGCGCATGGGCGGGACAACTTGACGACCGCGCGGCTGGCGTTGGACGCGGCCGGGCGGTTCACGGCGCTGCACGTCGAGACCATCGGCAACCTCGGCGCCTACGTCTCCGCCCTCGGCCCGGGCGCATCCACCAACGCGCCGTCCACCGCGATGGGCGGCGTCTATGCCATCCCGGCCGTGTTCATGGACGTACGCGGCGCCTTCACTCACACCGTGCCGCTCGACGCCTATCGCGGCGCCGGCAAGCCCGAGGCCAACTACCTCATTGAGCGTCTGTTGGACGTCGCCGCGCACGAGCTCGGCCGCGACCCCGCCGAGCTGCGCCGCCTGAACCTGCAACGTGACTTCCCGTATCGCAGCGCGCTCGGCATCAGCATCGACACCGCGCAGCACGAGGACAACCTGTCCGCGGCGCTAGAAGCCGCCGACCGCGCCGGCTTCTCCGCCCGGCGCGAGGCGGCACGGGCGCGCGGCCGGCTGCTGGGCCAGGGCATCGCCTGCTTCCTCGAAACCTCGCGCGGCCAGCCGACCGAGGATGGCGGCATCCGCTTCCGGCCCGACGGCACGGTCGAGCTGCTGACGGGCACGCAATCCAACGGCCAGGGGCTGGCGACCTCGTTCGCGCAGCTCGCGTCCGCGCGGCTCGGCTTGCCAGTGGAGGCGTTCCGGCTGGTGCAGGCCGACAGCGACCGGATCGCCCGCGGCGGCGGCCATGGCGGCGCCCGCTCGCTGCCGATGGCCGGAACCGCGCTTTGGCTCGCCATCGACGCGGCGCTCGACAAGGCGCGGGTGGAGGCGGGCCGGCTGCTGCAAGCCGATGCGGCGCGGCTTCGCTTTGCGGACGGCGCGTTCCACTCCGACGAAGGCGGCGCCATCGCCCTGACCGAAATGCTCCGCAGCCTGCCCGCGGGCACGCTCGACGCCGACGCCCACAACCCGAACGACCAGTTCGTGTTTCCGAACGGCTGCCACCTCGCCGAGGTGGAGGTCGACCCCGAAACCGGGCACGTCGCCCTGCTGCGCTACCTCGCGGTGGACGATTACGGTGTGCTGGTCAATCCGCTGCTGGCCGAGGGGCAGGTGCAGGGCGGCCTCGCCCAGGGGATCGGTCAGGCGCTGCTGGAGGCGGTGCACTACGATCCGGACTCCGGGCAGTTGCTGACGGCCTCGTTCTCCGATTACTGCCTGCCGCGCGCCGCCGACCTGCCGCCGCTCGAGGTGCGGTTCAACGAGCACCCGACCGCGCGCAACCCGCTCGGCGCGAAAGGTGCCGGGCAAGCGGGGGCGATCGGCGGGCCGCAGACGGTCATGTCCGCCATCGCCGACGCGCTCGGCATCGCCCATCTCGACATGCCGGCGACGCCGGAGCGGGTCTGGCGGGCGGCCCAGTCCAGGCGAGGGGCTTTGCCCCTCGACCCCAGCAAAGACAAGCCTTTGCAATCCTAAACCTGTACATTGACCGGGGTTTGGGGCCCGCGGCCCCAACGGGTCGAGGGCAGAGCCCACGCCTTCCAGCACCGCCTTGGAGTGTTCAATGCAGCGCAACTACGACGTGGTGATCATCGGCGGCGGCGTGATCGGCAGCTCGGTCGCCTACCACCTGTCGGCCAACCCGGATTTCACCGGCCGCATCGCCGTGGTCGAGCGCGACCCGGCCTACACCGCCTCCTCCTCGTCGCTGTCCACCAGCGCCATCCGGCAGCAGTTCGGCACCGTCCCGAACATCCGCATGTCCGATTACAGCATCGGCTTCCTGCGCGAGATCGGCACACGGCTCGCCGTCGATGGCGAGCCGGCCGATATCGGGCTGCGCGAGCCCGGCTACCTCATCCTCGGCACCCCCGACCAGATCCCGGTGTTCCACGCCAAGCATGCCGCCCAACGCGAATGCGGCATCCATTGCGAGCTGCTGGATCCCGACGAGATGCGGCGGCGGCATCCATGGCTGAACGTCAGCGACCTCGGCATCGGCTCTTACGGACCGGAGAAGGAAGGCTGGTTCGATGGCCCCGCCTTGCTGCAGGCGTTCCGGCGCAAGGCGCGGTCACAGGGGGTCGAGTATATCGCCGACAGCGTGGTCGGCATCGAGCGGGCGGCGCCCAACCGGCTCGGCGCCGTGGTGCTGGCCGGCGGCGACAGGTTGTCGGGCGCCGTGGTGGTGAACGCGGCCGGGCCATGGAGCGGCGCGGTCGCCCGCATGGCCGGGGTGGACGTTCCGGTGGTGCCGCTGAAGCGCTGCGTGTTCGTGCTCGACAGCCCCGAAAAGATCCCCCACGCGCCGTTCATCTTCGACCCCAGCGGCTTCTTCTTCCGGCCCGAAGGCCACCTCTATATCTGCGGCACGGCGCCGCGGACCGAGAACGCGCCGGACGATTTCGGCCTCGACGTCGATTACACCCTGTTCGACGACGTGGTGTGGCCGGCGCTGGCGCACCGCATCCCGGGCTTCGAGGAGTTGCGCATGCTGCGCGCCTGGGCCGGGCTTTACGAGTACAACACCTTCGACCACAGCGCGATCATCGGCCGCCATCCGGAGCTGGAGAACTTCCTGCTCGTCACCGGGTTCAGCGGCCACGGCATGATGCACTCCCCGGCGGCCGGCGCCGGCGCGAGCGAAATGATCCTCTACAACGAAGCCCGATCGATCGACCTCTCAGCCTTCGCCTTCGAGCGGATCGCCGCCAACCGACCCATTCCGGAGCACGTGTACTAGGAGCCCTGGCCGAGCAACTCCAAATACCGGATCCACCCCCGCACCCCGTCCCAAAGCCGCTCCAGCCGGAAGAACTCGTTGGGTGCGTGGTAGTCCTCGTCGGTAGTCGAGAAGCTGAAGAACACCGTCTCGATGCCCAGCCGGTCCGCGAAGATGCTGCCGATCGGGATGGTGGCGCCCATGCGCACCGGCAGCGGCGTTCGCCCGTACAGCTCCTCCAGCACCCGCATCGCCAGCTTCAGGCCCGGGTGATCGGCGCGGACGGACGCAGCGCGCGAACCGTGGTCGCGGGGCCGCACCTCCACCGTGACACCCGGCGGGCAGTGCCGGTGCAAATGCCGCTCGATCGCGCCGAGGATCGCAGCCGGGTCCTGGCCCGGCACCAGGCGGCAGGTGATCTTGGCGTGAGCCTCGGCCGGGATCACGGTCTTCGACCCCGCCCCGGTATAGCCGCCCCATAATCCGTTCAGCTCCAGCGTGGGACGCAGCCAGTTGCGTTCCAGCAGCGTCCAGCCCGCCTCGCCGGCGCCGGACGGGGCGCCGACCGAGCGGAGGTACTCGGCCTCGTCGAACGGGATTGCCGCCATGCTGCGCCGGGTTTCGGCCGAGGGCGGCTCGACCCCGTCGTAGAACCCGTCCACGGCCACCCCGCCATCGTCCCGGTGCAGGCTCGCAAGCAACCGGCTGATCGCCTGCAGCGGGTTGGCGACCGAGCCGCCGTGCCGGCCGGAATGCAGGTCCTTGGCCGCACCGCGTACCGTCAGCTCGAGCCCGCACATGCCGCGGCTCGCGACCGTGACCGTCGGCAAATCCACGCGCCACATCGCGCCATCGGCCGACAGCACGAAGTCGGCCGCCAGCTCGGCCGCATGGGCGGCGACGAAGGCGTCGAGGTTGGCGCTGCCCATCTCCTCCTCGCCCTCGATCAGCAGCTTCACGTTCACCGGCAGCGCGCCGCGCGTGCGCATCAGCGCCTTGATCGCGGCCAGGGCGACAATCATCGGGCCCTTGTCGTCCGACACGCCGCGGGCATAGAGGCGGCCGTCCCGGACCGTCGGCTCGAATGGCGGCGAGTTCCACGTCTCGACCGGGTCGGGCGGCTGCACGTCGTAATGCGCATACACCAGGATTGTCGGCCGGCCCGGCGCATGCAGCCAGTCCGCCGTCACCACCGGGTGCCCGGCGGTCGGCCGCACCGCCACGTGCTCCAGCCCGCAGCCACGCATCTCGTCGGCCAGGAACGCCGCGCCACGCTCGATATCGGCGGCATAGGCCGGGTCGGTGCTGACGGTCGGGATGGCGGCAAAGCGGCGCAGGGTGCCGAGGATGTCGTCCCGATGCGTGTCCGCCCAGCGTTGCGGGTCCGCCTGGGTCATGGTGCCGGTTCCTCGGTTCGGTAAGGCCGCCAGCATAGCGGACCCGGACCGCCGCTCAATCGCGCGGGGCGAACAGGTCGGCGCCCATCTGCGCCAGCAAGTCGGGCAGGTCGAGCAACACCCAGTTTTCGCGGATGCTGCCGTCCGCCACGCGCCAGAAGTCCATCACCCGCAACGTCATCGGCCGGTTGGTCGCCGCGACCCCGAGGTATGGGCCGCGATGGGTCATGGTCATTGAGGGCCAGCCGCCGGAGCAGACATAGTCGCCGTCGCCGAAACGGCAGAAGTGGTTGCCGCCGACGCGGTCGGGGAAGGCGGTCAGGAACGGGATCCGGTGGTCGCGGTCGAAGCCCGGGTAGGTGAAGTTGGCGCCGACGCCGCCGGGGCCGAACCACAGCATATCGGGGTGCCAATAGCCGCCCTCCCCGGTCTGGCCGGCGCTGCGGAAGGTGTCCGGATCATAGGCGCGCAGGTCGGTCAGCATCGCTTCAACCAGCGCCGCCGACGCGTCCGAGCGCTCGCGGTGTCCGGGCAGCACGCCGTCATGGGTGGCCGGTCCCGGGAACAGCATCTCGGTGCCGAGCCGATGCGGCACCGGCGAGCACCCGGCCTGCCGCATCAGGTCGAGCAGGTCGGGCAGGATGTAAGCCTCCTCGACCCGGCCGGCGGCGTCGAGCCGGTAGAACTCGCCGCAGCGCAGGAACACGAGCTTGCCGCTCGGCGGCACGCCCCACAGCGGCGCGGTAAAGTTGCCGACGTAATGCCCGAGCGTCGCGACCCACTCGCCCTCGCTGACCCGGGAGCGGTTGCCGAGCACCAATTCGGCGCGGCGGACCAGCCCGGGAAGTGCGGCGTGCAGCGGACGCAGGAACCCGTCCAGGACCCCGCCGGGTCCACGCAGCGTCCCGACCGGGTGGGCGACGTGCCAGACCGTGCCGGTCGTGCACGCGGCGGCCGTCGCGTCGGCGCCGGCAACCAGTGCGTCCAGCAGCGTTCGGCGGAAATCGGCCATGTCGCGGTTCCTCTGGCAGGAAAGCTTTGCATCTCGCTCGGCAATCGTGGTCTATGGCGTTCTTGCATACGTATGCAAGCCTGGGCGTAAGCAATTGGGGGAGAGCCGGTTGGCCGCAGTCACCCTGGATCGAGTGACCAAGCGCTGGGGCCCGATTGTCGCGGTGAGCGAGTTCACGCTGGCAATTGCCGACCGCGAGTTCCTGGTCCTGCTCGGCCCGTCCGGCTGCGGCAAGACCACGACGATGCGCATGATCGCCGGGCTCGAGGACCCGAGCACCGGCTCGATCAGCATCGGCGACCGCGTGGTCAACAAGCTCGAGCCGAAGGACCGGGACGTGGCGATGGTGTTCCAAAGCTACGGCCTCTATCCCAACATGACGGTTTACGAGAACGTCCGCTTCCCGCTCAAAGTGCGCAAGGTGCCGGCTTCCGAGCACGACGCCCGGGTGCGCCGCGCCGCCGACATGGTGGAGCTGGCTCCATTGCTCGACCGCCGGCCGAAGGAGCTGTCGGGCGGGCAGCGGCAGCGGGTGGCGCTGGCCCGCGCGATCGTGCGTCAGCCGACGGTGTTCCTGATGGACGAGCCGCTGTCCAACCTCGACGCCAAGCTGCGCGTCTCGACGCGGGCGCAGATCAAGCACCTACAGCACGAGCTGGCGGTGACGACGGTCTATGTCACCCACGATCAGGTGGAGGCGATGACGCTGGCCGACCGGGTCGTGGTGATGAACCGCGGCGTGATCCAGCAGGTCGGCACGCCGACCGAGATCTACGACCGGCCGGCCAACACCTTCGTCGCCGGGTTCATCGGCTCACCGGCGATGAACCTGATCGATGGCGAGGTGACGGGCGGGGTGTTCGAGGCCGACGGCCTGCGGATCGAGGGCCTTCCCGCGGCCCATCGTGGCCCCGCGACGCTGGGCTTTCGAGCCGAGGACGCGACGCTCGACCCCGCGAGCACGCAGCTGCGCGCGCCGATCTACGCCGTCGAGCTGCTGGGCGACGCCACCATGGTCACGTTCCGGCCCGGCGGCACGCTCGTCTCGGTGCGCACCGACAAGGGCTTCCGCGCCGCGATCGGCGACCCGGCCGGCCTCTCGATCGACCCGGCCAAATGCCACCTCTACCGCCGCGACAACGGCATCCGCATCCCTGCCAGCGCTGGAGACACAGAATGACGATCCGGGCCCTCGTCCTCGCCGCCGTTTTCGCCCCCATGCTCGCCGGCGCCCCGGTGACGGGCGCTCTCGCCGCGTGCCCGTTCAAGAACGAGGTGCCGATCAGGATGCTGTCGGCCGGGTTCCAGGCGTGGAAGTCGGTGACCGGCCAGATGGCGGAGTGCGGCAATTTCTCGGCCGAGCTGGACCAGGAGTTCGCCAACAAGCAGCCGGCCGCGTTCGCCGCCAACCCGGCGCTGTATCAAATCGGCGGGGTGTCGAACGACAGCGTCGTCGCCGTGCTGGACGCCGGCACCATCCGGCCGCTCGACGACCTGGTCGCGAAATTCGGCCAGCACCTTTCGCCCAACCAGCTCGTCAAGCTGAACGGCAAGGTCTTCGTGATCGCCATGCAGGTCAACGACCAGACGCTGATGTTCCGCCAGGACATCTTCGACCGGCTCGGCCTGTCCGCACCCAAGAGCTACGACGAGCTGCTGGCGGCCGCGGCGAAGATCAAGGCATCCGGCGAAGTCGCCTATCCCCTGGGGGCGACCTGGAAGACCGGGTGGAACCTGGGCGAGGACTTCGTCAACCTGTTCCTCGGCTACGGCGGCACGCTGTTCGGCCCGGACGGACGGCCCGGCATCAAGAGCGAGGCCGGGCTGAAGACGCTGGCGATGATGCAGAAGCTGATGCCGTTCACCAACCCGAACGTGCTGACGAACGATTCGAGCGCGGTGCAGCAGCAGTTCCAGCAAGGCCAGATCGCGATGGCGAATTTGTGGGCGTCGCGGGCCGGGGCGATGGACGACGCCAGCGAATCGAAGGTGGTGGGCAAGGTCGCCAGCGCCCCGGCACCGGCCGCGACCCCGGGCGGCAAGCCGGCCACCACCGTCTGGTGGGACGGCGCGGCAATCGCCAGCCACGCCACCGACCAACAGGCCGAGGCGGCGTTCAAGCTGATCATGCAAGGCATGAGCCCGGAGATGGTCGCGCAGCATAACGACGACTCCGTCTGGCTGATCCCCGGCTACAAGCCCGGCCGGCTCGCCGACGGCGCGGTCAAGTCGATGCAGATGGGCGCGCCCGCCTATCCGGTGTCGACCCGGATGGGCTTGATCCACACCGCGATCGGCAACAACGTCGCCGACGCCCTGACCGGGCGGGCGAGCGCCGAAGACACGCTCGCCAAGGTCGAAGCCGCCTACCTCACCTCGGCCCGCGAGGCCGGGCTGCTGAAATAGCCGCATGCGGCGCAAAACCTTCATCCTGTTCGTGCTGCCGTCGGTGCTGATGATGACGCTGTTCATCGCGGTGCCGTTGGCGACCGTCGTGGTGCAAAGCTTTGCCAATACCGAGCGGGTGTTTCGCGAGGAAACGGCGGAAAGCTGCACGCCGGGCTTCCCGACCCCGGTCTGCACCACCGAAACCCGCACCGTGCCGGCGCTGAACGACGCCGGGCAGCCGCAAACCCGGACGAGCTGGGTGGGCCTGGCGAACTACGCCGCGCTGCTGCAGCCGGCGGCGGTCGGAACGGCGCTCCGCACCGGCGACGTGCGGGCGCTGGACGCGATCGACTTCTACAAGGCGCTGCGCTTCACCCTGACGTTCACGCTGGTGACCTTGCCGCTGGTAATCGGCCTCGGCCTCGCGCTCGCCCTGGCGCTCAACGCGACGGTGCGGATGTTGCGCGGACCGGTGATCTTCGCCTCGCTGCTGCCGTTCATCATCACCCCGGTGATCGGCGCGCTCAGCATCCGCTGGCTGTTCGACAGCGACGGCATACTGACCGCCGCGCTGCAGCGGATCCTGGGGCATCCGGTCTCGATGCTGTCGCACGATTGGACGCTCGAGCTGCTGATGATCCTCTACCGGGTGTGGAGCGCCGGGCCGTTCGCCTTCATCATCTTCTATGCCGGGCTGCAGAGCGTGAATGCGGACACGATGGAGTCGGCCATCATCGACGGCGCGTCGCGCTGGCAGCGGCTGCGCTACGTTGTCGTGCCGCATTTGGCGCCGTTGATCCTGTTCGTGGCGCTGATCCACCTGATGGATGCGTACCGGGTGTTCGACGAGGTGGTCGGCTTCTCGAGCGCCGCGTACGTGATCTCGCTGCAATGGCTGACTTTCGACCTGCTGACGCCGAATTCGAGCGGAACGCGGGCGATCGGCCGGGCGTCGGCGTCGTCGATGCTGACGATGCTCGGCATCGTGCTGCTGCTGACGCCGCCGATGCTGCGCAGTTGGCGCGAACGGAGGCGGACGTCTTGAGGGCGGCGCGCTGGCCGGTCCGATGACCCGAACGCCGCCGAGCCTGAAACTCCTGGTCGCCGGCTTCCTGTCCGCCTGGGTGGTCGCCGCCCTGTTCCCGCTGCTCTGGATCGCGGCGATGTCGTTCAAGCTGCCGGTGGACGCGTTCTCCACCGACCCGGCGCAGGTGCTGCTGGGCCCCGCCACCCGGGCCGGCGCCGGCGGGTTGAGCGTCGCCGACCTGGTGCTGGGAGCGGCGGCGCTGGTCGGCTTGTACACCCTGGTCGCACGGCTCACGCCGCGTTTGGCCCGCGCGGTCGGCGGCGCCGCGGGCTGGCTGCTGGCGGCGGTCGTGTGCGCCGGAATGTCCCTTGCGGCGGCGGCGCTGACGTTGCCGCCCGCGCTCGGGTTGGTCGACGCCGCGCTGGGGGCCATCCCCGGCCTGCGCGCGCTCGCCGAGCCCGCCATCGGCTTCACCGGCGCCCATTACCGCGCGGTCTGGGTGTCGCACGCCTTCTATCGCAACTTCGAGAACTCCCTGCTGGTGACGGGCGGCGTGGTGGCGATCTCGCTCAGCGTGGGCACGCTGGCCGGCTACGCGTTGGCGCGCAGCACGACCGGCCTCGCGTTCGGCTTGCTGATCGTCGCCCTGATCTTCCGCGCCCTTCCCTACTCGGTGCTGGTCTCCGGCTACTTGCCGCTGTTCATCGGCAGCGCCGAACTGCTCGAGCCGGCGTGGCGCGCGCCGGTGCTGGGGCCGCTGCTGCATCTGGTGTCGGCGACCCCGCCGACCCTGTATGGCCGGCCCTGGGCGGTGATCGCGGTGCTGGTCTCGATCAATCAGCCGTTCACGATATGGATGCTGCGCTCGTTTTTCGCCAACATTCCGGCAGAGCTGGACGAGGCGGCGCGGGTGGACGGCTGCTCGCATTTCGGCGCCTTCCGCCGGGTCATCATGCCGGTCATGTGGCCCGGCGTGGTGACGACCGGGCTGTTCAGC
The DNA here is from genome assembly GCA_963752225.1 of uncultured Alphaproteobacteria bacterium. Taxonomy (GTDB): domain Bacteria; phylum Pseudomonadota; class Alphaproteobacteria; order Acetobacterales; family Acetobacteraceae; genus JBBROS01. The sequence goes on from CAVVXS010000009.1 coordinate 714,907, forward strand.
TTCCTGCTGGCCTACAACGACTACCTGGTCTGCGCGCTGCTGCTGGATTCGCAATCGCAGACCATGGTCCCGGCGATCACCCAGTTCTTCAATCGCGAAACCACCTCGACCGACCAGATCGAGGCGGTGGCGGCGGCGGTCTCGATTACCGCGCCGCTGTTCCTGCTGGTGATGGCGTTCCAGCGGCAAATCGTGTCCGGCCTGACCGCCGGCGCAGTCAAAGGATAGAACAGCCATGGTGGGTGCACGTCCCGAACAAGCGGCGCTGACGAAGGACAACGACCGCAGCAAGACCGAGGCGACGCGGCACGTCGTGGAGTCGATGGTCGACGGGCTGAACGACCATCTGATCGACGGCATCGGCGCGTTCTTCGCGCCCGACTTCCGCTGGATGGGCAATGCCGGCTGTGGCACCAAGCACGGCCTGCGCGAGTTCCAGGACAACTGGCAGCGTCCGTTCCAGGCCGCCTTCTCCGACAAGGTCTGCATCGACGAGGCGCGGCTTGCCGAAGGCGAGTGGATGGCCGCGTTCGGGCGCCAGGAGGCAACCCATAGCGGCGAGTTCATGGGCATCGCGCCGACCGGCAAGCGGGTCGAGATCCGCTACATGGATTTCTGGCACGTGCGGGACGGCAAGATCGTGGACAATTGGGTGATGGTGGACTTCCCGCACGTCATGCGCCAACTCGGCGCCGACCCGTTCGGCGGCCATGGCTGGGAGGAGTACGACAGCGGCCGCAAGACGCCACCGCGGCCGTAGGTGGCGTCCTCGCTCGACGTGGCGCGCCGCGCCGGGGTCAGCCAATCGGCGGTGAGCCGGGTGTTCACCCCGGGCGCCTCGGTCTCGGCGCCCATGCGGGCGCGGGTGCTGGCGGCGGCCGCCGCGCTCGACTACCGGCCCAACGCTTTGGCGCGCTCGCTGATCACCGGACGCAGCCGGGTCATCGGCCTGATCGTCGCCTACCTCGACAACCAGTACTACCCGCTCGTGCTGGAGCGGCTTTGCGCCGCGCTGCAGCCGCGCGGCTACCACGTGATGATCTTCATCGCGCCGCAAGCCCATGCCGACGTCGAAGAGGTGCTGGCCGAGATCCTCGACCACCAGGTGGCGGGCATCGTCATGGCGTCGGCGGCGCTGTCCTCGACGCTGGCCGCGCGCTGCCTCGAGCGCGGCGTTGCGGTGGTGCAGTTCAACCGCTCGCAGGACGATCCGGAGCTGCCCGCCGTCACGTCGGACAACGCGGCCGGCGGGCGGGCGCTGGCGCGGTTCCTGGTCGCGGGCGGCCATCGCCGCATCGCCTACATCGCCGGCTGGGCCGAGGCCTCGACGCAGCGGGATCGCGAGGCCGGGTTCCGCGAGGGGCTCGCCGCATCCGGTCATGCGCTGTTCGCACGCGAGAGCGGCGACTACAGCTTCGAGCGCGCGCAGCAGGCCACGCGGCGGTTGTTCCGCCGGCCCCGCAACCGGCCCGACGCGGTGTTCGTCGCCAACGACCACATGGCGATCCCTGCCATGGACGTGCTGCGTCACGAACTCGGCCTGGCGGTGCCGCAGGACGTGTCCGTGGTGTCGTATGACGACACGCCGCCGGCGGCCTGGCCCAGCTACGGGCTGACCGGCATCCGTCAGCCCACCGACGCGCTGGTGTCGGCGACCGTGGACATGCTGATGGACCGGATCGCCGATCCCGACACCCCGCCGCGCCGTGTCGTGCTGCCCGGCACATTGGTGGTACGAAGCTCGGCCCGCATACCGGAAGGATGGCCTCATGAAAGGCTTTGACCCACGCTTTGCCGACCTGCCCGACTTCATCATCGGGATCACCAAGGAGATCTGGGAGGACCGCGGCATTGCGACACTGCGGCAATACTACGCGCCCGGCTTGGCGGTGCGCTCGCCGGCGTCGGTGGTGGTCGGCAACGAGGGCGTCATTGCCGCCACCATGGCGACATTGGCGGAGTTCCCCGACCGCACGCTGCTGGCCGAGGACGTGATCTGGTCTGGCGACGACGAGGCCGGCTTCCTGTCGTCACACCGGCTGCTGTCGACCGCCACCCACAGCCATGACGGCGCCTACGGCCCGGCGACCGGGCGCACGCTGCAATACCGGATCATCGCCGACTGCTTCGCGCGCCACAACCAAATCGCCGACGAGTGGCTGGTGCGCGACCAGGGCGCCATCGTGCGGCAACTCGGCATCGAGCCGAAGCGCTTTGCCGCCGGACTGATCGCCAACGCGGCACCTGGCCGCCGCCCGCGGCCGCTGACACCGGACATCGACCCGGCCGGTCCCTATGCCGGAACTGGCAACGACGATGCGTGGGGCGAGCGCTACGGCGACATCCTGACCGGGCTGATGGCGGCCGACCTGGCTTCGATCCCGGCCGTCTACGACCGCGGTGTGCAGTTCGAGATGCCGGGCGGCGTCACCGGACACGGCTGGGCGGCGGCGGACGGGTTCTGGATGCGGCTGCGCAGCGCCTTCCCGTCAGCCGAGTTCCGCATCCACCACCGCATCGGCCGCGAGGACCCGCTCATGCCGCCCCGCGCGGCGCTGCGTTGGAGCCTATGGGGCAAGCACGACGGCTTCGGCGCTTTCGGCCCCCCGACCGGCGCCCCGGTCTACATCCTGGGCCTAAGCCACGCCGAATTCGGCCCGCGCGGGTTACGGCGCGAATGGGTTCTCTACGACGAAACGGCCATCTGGACGCAGATCGCCCTGCATACGGGGTAAAAGGCGGTGCAACCGCTGTGGTTCACCACGGAAACCGGCATTCGGCCGCGGCAAACCTCGCCTGATCTCAGAGCCTCAAACAATGGCCTGATCTGTGGCAATTTCAGAGAAGTTGTTCCCACCGCGACCGACGTCTCACGGCAAGCCGGCACCCCACTAGAAGCACTTCTCGAGCCATTCGGCTCGGGAGTACTGCCCAGCGTCAGGGCAGAGAACGCGGTCCCGCCGCCAATGTAGCTTTCGATCGGACAGCCTGCGGCGGCGATGGGCCTTCTGCATATTGCTGTCAGAGCGCGTCAGGCGACCGAAGCGCGCATTGCAGCGGTTCACCGCGACCTCCCTGGCGGTCGCGACCATCGCCGCCCTGAACTCCTCGCTTGTATGGACCCTGCCGTTGCGCCGGGGGTAAACGAGCCGCGTACGGGTGCGCTGCGGCGGCACGACAGGGTGTTGAAGCATGCGCTTGTACGGGGCGCGTGGTTCGAAACGGCCCCGCCCCCGGCGGCTCCGCGATACCGCCATGGTAATGTCGTTACTTGTCCGTAGTGAGACCTGTGCCAGTCACCCGGCACGGGCATTTCAGCGTCAGCGAGCGATCCAGGCGGTTTTTCATCCCTGGGCGGCACATGGAACGCAAGCAATGATGATCAGTATCAACGACACCGACCAGTGGCGGCCGTGAGCCGAATAGAATCGGCCCCCGCGAACGACGAATTTTAGCCGTCCGCCCCGGTCTCGTTGGCGGAACGTTTCGATAAATAAGGTCACTTATGTGGTCCGTTCATGACGGGAACCACGATGGATTCTCCTCTATTGCAGCCGTGCGCCCTAAATTGTTAATAGGAGTTTTCTGTGACCAGTTTATATGTGGCGACTACCGGCAATGATTCGAATGCAGGAACCTTAGCTGCTCCGTTCAAAACAATCTCGGCGGCCGAAGCGCATGCCCAGGCCGGTACGGAGGTCATTGTTCGCGGAGGCACTTACAATGAGTCGGTGCAGTTAAACGCGAGCGGCACGGCATCCAACTACATCAGTGTTCATCCCTATAGCGGCGAGACCGTGACGATCAACGGTGCCTCGAAAAGCGCCGACGTCGTCGCGATCAACGGCAACTACGTGGAGTTGAAAGGCTTCCAGATTAATGGTGGCGATCATGGCGTCACGGCCTGGGACGTCCACAATGCCAAGATCTCCGGCAACACGATCAGCGGTGCCTGGAAGGGTGGCATCGTGGTCGGTGGCGACAACCCCGGCGGAAACTACGGGAGCGATCTAATCCAAGGCAATAACGTCACGAACAACGTCCTGCAGAACACAAGCCTGGGCAAGAACGGAGGTTGGGGAAGCGGCATCACCTCCACGTTGTCGGACAACACGATCATCACCGGCAACAATGTCTCACGCAACTACGGCGAAGGCATCGACGTTTATTCGAGCAAATCTGACACAGTATCCAGCAACACCGTCAGCGACAACTTCAACGTAGAGATCTACATCAACTCTGCTCCGAATACGATTGTTACGCGCAATCTCAGCTACTCGACCGGGAACGCCGCTTATTTCAGCAATTCCCACCCCGCTCTCGGAATAGGCCTGGCCACTGAGCCAGGAGCGCCGCTTGTCGCGTCAATCAACAACGCACAGATCACCAACAATATCGACGTCGGGAGCAGCTACGGATTTCGGTGGTGGAACGAGGGATCGGCTGGAACCTTCTCCAACAGTCTGGTCGCCAACAATACATTCGCCAATGAGACGACAGCGGCCCTGCAGATCGATGCTTACGCAGGCAACACCGGCAATCGGGTCGCCAACAACATTTTCTACAAAGCTTCTGGTGGCCTGGTTGTCGGCGGAACGAACGCGGGCAACGCGTTCGACCACAACGTTTGGTTCGGAGGCAGCGACAAGTTCGCCGGCGTTGGTGATGTGCTTGGCGATCCCAAATTCGCCGCGCCGGGCACGTTTACAGCGGCGGGATACGCTCTTTCCAACACATCCCCCGCGAAAAGCGCGGGCGCGCAGCTTGCCGGCGTGACGGTCGATTATTCCGGTGCAAGCCGCGCAGCGCCTCCGAGCATCGGTGCGATCGAAGCGGCAAGTCCGCTCCCGTCAACCGGATCCGGATCGACGTCGGTGCCGCCGAGCGCCACAGGCTCCGACACGTTGGCGATCACCATGTCCGAAGATGCCTATCAGGGTGACGCGCAAGCCGTCATCACCTTGGACGGCAAGACGATCGGCGGCACGGTGACCGTTGCCGCCTTGCACAACCAGGGCAAGTCACAGACCGTCACCGTAGCCGGGCAGTGGGGCCCCGGGGCGCACGACGTCGGGGTGCAGTTCATCAACGACGCTTACGGCGGCACGGCCACGACCGACCGCAACCTCTACGTCAGCGGAGTGACGCTGGACGGGCAGGCGTCTGCGACCGCGCCGGCTACCTTGCTGTCGAACGGTACGGCTCACTTTGCCACGGCAGCCAGCCCGCTCGTGCTGCAATTGTCCGAGGACGCCTACCAGGGCGACGCGCAGTTCACCGTCTCCGTCGACGGCAAGACGCTGGGCGGGCCTCAGTCAGTCACTTCGCTGCACGCGAGCGGCGTTTCCCAGAACTTCGCGTTCACTCAGGCCATGGCGGCGGGGACCCACGACGTCGCCGTCTCGTTCCTGAACGATGCCTGGGGCGGCACTGCCGCGACCGATCGAAACCTATACGTCGACGCCATCAACGTGAACGGTGCGGCCATGCCGGGCACTGCGGCCAGCCTGCTCAGCGCCTCGACCCAGCACTTCTCGGTCGTGGTCCCGGCCTGACATCGATTGCGTAGAGCAAGCCTGCGCGTGACGTCGTCAGGCTTGCTCCACGAGGTAAGGTGCGATCCGAAGCTCGCCTTGGCAGGCCGGCCCGGATCGCTGCTCGCCGTGCTGCCGACCGCAACCGGGGTCGGCAGCCTCGGCGAGCATTGGGCGTAGCCGGCGGCCTGCCGCCGGGCTACGCTCCCTCGCCGCTACTTGCACGAGCAAGACCGGGCAGAACTCCGGATCTGCAGCACCGCAGGCGACGTCGACAAGGTGAGCGGATCTGCTTCACCATCGTGGCGAGAACGCCGTGTTGCTCCGTGGTCGGAACCGAAAGGACAGAGACGTCGAGATGACCTTTCAAGTTGGTCGGTCTGCTGTTCCTGTCGCGGTCGCGATACTTGGCGGCATGATGAGCTCCTCGAACACTGTCGGATCGGCGCAAAGTGCGACGACAATCGGAGGCAGCGCGGCGCCACCAAGCTTGTATGTGGCGACAACCGGACACGACTCGAACCCGGGCACCTGGTCGGCTCCGCTCCGGACGATTTCGGCGGCCGCAACGCGGGCACGGCCCGGTACCGAGGTCCTGGTGCGAGGTGGCATCTACGCGGAGGCACCTGTCACCCTTGCAGCGAGTGGATCGTCGTCCGCCTACATCCATGTTCATCCACACCGCGACGAAGCCGTAACCATCAGCAGTCCTGCGCTTTCACGAACGGCGGATGCCGTCGCCATTACCGGCAGCTACGTCGAGTTGAGCGGCTTTCGGATCACGGGCGGGAAGCACGGGATCGTGGCTTGGAACGCTCACAACGTTCATATCCTCCGAAACGTGGTGGACGGTGCATGGTCGAGTGGCATCTTGCTGGGCGGTGATACCCCGGGTGCCGAATACGGCGACAACATTGTTCGAGACAACACTGTGACGAACAACGTGATGCAGAACAAATGCCTCGGGTGCACCGCTTGGGGAAGTGGCATCATCTCCATAATGTCGGACGGCAACATGATCGAAGGAAACACCGTCTCTCGTAATTACGGCGAGGGCATCGACATCTACTCGAGCAACCGAAACAGCGTTATCGGTAATCACGTGTTTGACAATTTCAGTTGCGAGATTTACATCGATTCCTCTTCCGACAGTGTCGTTAGCAGAAACTTCACTTACTCCAGCGGCAACTCAGGCTTCTTCGTGAAGCGGCTCCTCGACTTCCGTCCCGCAATCGGCATTGCCATCGCCACAGAGCCCGGCGCGCCGATCGTCTTGGATGTCCGCAATACCCAGGTCACCAACAACGTGGACGTCGGCAGCGGTCACGGCCTCAGGTGGTGGAACGAGGGGTCGAGCGGGAGCCTGTCCAACAGCCTGATCGCAAACAACACGTTCGTGAACGAGATTGGACCGGCAGTCGAGATCGACGCCTACCCGGGCAACGCCGACAATCGGATCGCAAACAACATCTTCTACAAGCAATCCGATGATGCGCTCGCAGCCGGCAGCGTTCGGGGCAACTCGTTCGACCACAATGCTTGGTTTGGCCGCCTTCCAAGCAGGTTCCATGGCCCCGGTGACGTGTTGGCCGATCCGCTGCTTGTGGGCCCCCTCGGCCGGTTCGAACTCCAAAACTACAAAATCTCAAACACGTCGCCGGTCAGGACAGCCGGCGCTGCCATCGAACCGGTGACGACCGATCTATGGAATGCGAGACGCACGATCCCATACAGCATCGGTGCCAGCGAAAACGACAACTGAGCCGGTCTGCCGAACTCCGCCCTCGAGGCACGCGGGCACGCTCGCCCGCTCACATCGCGAAACCGCGATCTTTCCGCAGCAGGCCGCGGCGGACACGGTCCCGCCACCAGGCGATGCTTCGCTCCAGCCCATCCTCAAGATCGACCCGGGCGCTCCAACCGGTCGCCGCGCTGAGCCTCGAGCTATCCGCCAACAGCGATCGAACCTCGGACCGGGTGGGCCGAAGCCGGGCGGCATCTGCAACGAGCGGCTTGCCGCAACCAGTGGCGCGCAGGATCAAGTCGGCCACCTCCGCGACCGTCACCCGGCGGCCGGTTCCGGCGTTGTAGGGCGTGCCGTACTCAATGTCCCGGGCTAGACCAAGTGCCAGAAACGCCGCGGCAGTGTCGGACACAAACATCAGGTCGCGGACCGGCGTCGTATCGCCGATTTCGATGGTTGGGCAGTCCGGATCGACGGCCTGGCGGATGATGCTTGGGAGCACCGCTCGCTCGCTCTGACGCGGACCGTAGGTGTTGAACGGCCGCAAGATGGCCACGGGGAGGTTGAACGACCGGGCAAAAGCCTCGGCCATCATGTCGGCGCCGATCTTGGATGCGGAGTACGGCGACTGGCCTTGCAGCGGATGGCTTTCAGCGATCGGCATCGTCATGGCGGTGCCATAAACCTCGCTTGTCGACGTGTGGACGATGCGCTGTACGCTCGCCTCCCGCCCCGCCTCGAGCACGTTGAGAGTGCCAAGCACGTTTGTCTCGACATACGATTGGGGAGCGCGATACGAGTACGGGATCGCGATGAGCGCGGCCAGGTGGAACACGACCTGCTGATCGCGCAGCAAACGCCGGACGAACGCGGCATCCCGGATGTCGCCGCGGACGAGGGTGATCCTGCTGCGATCGTCCGACGACAAGTCATCGAGCCACCCGCTGCGATCGAAGGAGTCGTATGCGCTCAGCGCTGTCACGTCGGCGCCCGCGCGCACAAGGGCCTCCGTCACGTGCGAGCCGATGAACCCGTCGCCGCCCGTGACCAGCACGCGAAGCCCGGCGTAGCTCACCGGACCCCGCCGGTGACGTTCGGCTGATCTGGATTGCCCGGCGCGCGCCGTGCGTGGCCGCCGCTCGCCCGGATGGCCAAGCCCCAGACCGAACCCACGCCGTAACTCAGGTGTAGCGTCGCCAGCACGAGCGGCAAGAGCAGCAGATGCAGGCCCGGCTCGGTGCCGAAGCTGAACAGCGCACCGGCGAGCAAAGCGGTCACATAGGCCGCAGCAAGGGCCGCAAAGGCGGGAAAGATTGCCGGCCAGATCAGCCCGGCAAGCAAAGTGAGGGTCAATCCGAGCACAAGGGCCAACGGCGCCGCATGCCGCAGTCCGAACGCCCGGGGATTGTCGAACCACGCAAGCGCCACGCCCTGCCCGGTGGCACGGTATTGCAACCAGAGCGCGCCGAGCGTCTGGCGGGGCAGGTACAATGCGTGGATGTCCGGACACAGGTATAGCCCGTAGCCAAGCCTGCGGACACGCTCGTTGAAGTCATTGTCCTCGGCCCGGCAGAGGTCCTCGCGCAACGGCCCGACCTCCTCGACCACGTGCCGCCAATAGCAGCCGTTCCAGACGGTATCGACCCAACCTGCGGCTCCTTCCTCCCGGAACTTGGCGCCGCCGAGCCCCAGCCGGCTTTTGTGGGCAGCCACGATGCTGCGCGCAACGAGGGTGGTCCCGCACGCCGGCCGCGCGATTGCCCCGACGCCGCCGGCTCCGGTGGCCAGCAGCGCTTCCACGCAGCGCCTGACCACGTCCGATGCGTAACGGGCGTGCGCGTCGAAACGAACGACAATGTCGGTCCGCATCTGCGGAAAGGCGAGGTTGAACGCCGCCGCGGGAAGGCGCCGAGGATTGTGGAGAAGCCTGACGCGCTGATCCTGGCCCTGCCACTCCCGCAGGCTCGCCATCGAACCGTCATCGGATCCGCCGTCGACCAGCCAGATCTCTTGCAGCGCCGGATAGTCCTGGCCGAGCAGGTCGGTCATCAAGCGGGGGAGATGGGCGGCCTCATTGTAAATCGGCACGATGATGCCGACGCTGGGACGCTCCAACGACGGCGCCGGGTCTCGATCGAGGGCGGAACGGCGCCGGCGGAGCGGGATCGGATTGTCCATGGCTGTACCTGTCGGACGCATTTGGAAGGGCACCCTCGGTCGTGGAATATAACTGACTTGCCGCGGGATCGGCGCCATGGCTGACCGCCGCCGATTCGCCGCCGCAGACCGCCCAGAGACGAGGAAACACGTGGCCCGGGCCATAGGAGCGCTCGACCAGCGCGCGCACCCGGTTGCCGATATCGCGACGCAGGGCGGCGTCGCCGGCGAGCCGGGACACGTGACGGGCGAGATCGGCTGCATCGAAGCCCGCGAGGAACCCGGTCTCACCCGACCGAATGAGGTCGCCGACCCCATTCACCCGCGTGGCAACGCATGGCACGCCCGCCGCCATGGCCTCCAGCACGACGTTGGGCATTCCCTCGTAGTCCGACGACAACAGGTAGATGTCACCGGCGCAGAGCAGCTCTCGGGCGTCGGGAACGGCGCCGATCAGCCGAACGGTGTCGCGCAATCCGAGCCGCGCCACCTGTGCTTCCAGCGCCCGGCGGCAGCCACAATCCCTTCCGGCGATGACCGCGTGCACCACGTCCTTGCAGCCCGCCTGCGCAATCACGTCGATGAACCGGGCAAAACACTTCTGCGGCGTCAGGCGCCCCACGCCGATGACCAGGATTGCGTTGTCGTCCAGCCCCAGCACGCCGCGCCAGTGACGGCGAAACGCCTGAACCCGCTCGGGCGGCAAGACCTCGACCGCGTTCGGGATGAATAACGCCCCCACGCCCGGCCCGGCGACGCGCTGGATGACCGCTTGCGTTTCCCTCGAGTTGCAAACCGCAACCGAGATGCTCTTCAGGCTCATCCATTTCCAAACCAGGCGCATGCGGTCGGGCAAGTCGGACAAGCCGGCGTTGCGAAACGAGCCGATGCGTCGAACACGAAGCCCGCCAAGCGCCAACGCGAAGCCGTTCGTGTAGGACGACCAGGAGAAGAAGCACGCAGCACGCTGGGCGGCAACGGCCGAGCGGAACTGGCGCAACTTGGTGAACGGACTGCCTCGCAGCGGCACGACCGGAACATCGAGCTCGCGGATCCGTGCGTCCCAATAGCCGAGGCCGCCCGAGACATACACGACCGGATCCCAACGAGCGCGGTCACAATGGGCGAGAAACAGGTAGAGTTGCCGCTCGCTGCCGCCCTGGCCCAGCCCGCCGATGATGATGGCGACGCCCTGCGGGCCAGGCGCCTTGGTCAAGGGACCAGGCTCATCGGGGTCGGCTCGTTCGCGCAGGCCCGGCGCTTGGATGGCGGGTCCGCCACCCGGTCAGGACCCGAGCGCGGCGGGTCGTGGGACGGCTGGGCGCCGTTGTAATGGCGCGACCACGCTTCCAGCATCAGAAGACGCCACAGGACGGTCCCGAACTCACGACCGCGGTTTGCACGATGGCGGTCCAGCACCGAGCCGACATGGCGGACATCCCAGAAGCCCAGCTCACGTGCCGTGCGAGAGAGGAGCCGGTCATGAACCATCCCGATGCCGGCCGAAGTGCGAAACCAGCGATCCAAGGGCACGCTGAACCCGCGCTTGGCCTCACGCGCCACGACCGCCGGCAGCGACCGCGCGGCGAGGTGCCGCAGCGGCAACTTTCCTTGCCGGCGATTGAGCAGCACGCCGCGCGGCAGCCGGGCGGCCCATTCCACCAGACGGCAATCCAGGAAAGGTGACCGCACCTCGATTCGAATGCGCCATCGACGCGCGGTCGACCTTCGTCAGAACGTCGTCCGGAAGATACATCGCGTAATCCGAATGCTGTTGGCGAGCGGTGATGGACCGCATCCCGCGGCTCGCGCTCCAGTGTTGCCAGGGCTGACGATCCGGCCGTTTGAGCGATGCGCGCAGCTCCGGGTGCAGGATCATGGACAGCATCGGGTCGTCCGGCAGGCCGTCGAAGGCGACGGCACAACCCTCGTCGCGCAGCGCCAGCTTTTGCAGCCGGTATCGGGAGACGGACAGCTTCGGCAGGATGCGGGCCACTTGGTCCAGGCCGCTTCCCACCCGGCTGGCCGACGCGATGAGCCGCCGGTGGCGGGCGCTCTCGACATAGCGCCTGTAACCCCCGAACGCCTCGTCACCGCCGTCGCCTGAGAGATAGACCGTAGCGTGTTGGGCGGCCACTCGGCACAGCGCAAAGAATGGCAGCGCGGAAGGATCCCCGAACGGCTCGTCATAGTACCAGGCGAGTTCGTCGACGTCGGCGGGACTGCCGGGCTGTTGGACGATCGCGCGGTGCGTCAGGCCGAGATGCTGCGCCGTCGTCTGCGCCAACGCAGTCTCATCCGCATCCGCATCATCGAACCCTACCGTCAATGCGAGGATGCGCGCGCCCGACACCTGAGCCGCCGCAGCCGCGACGAGGCCGCTGTCGATACCTCCTGACAGAAACAACCCTACCGGGACGTCGCTCCGCAGGCGGATCCGAACGGCGTCCGCAAGCATCGCCTCGAGTTGCTGGCCTTCCGACGATGTGAGCGCCCGCGCGGTCGGATCGTCGTTCAGCGCCAACTCCCAGTAACGTTTGATCGTCGCCTGACCCACCGCGTCCAAGGAGCCGCGCATCACGGAGCCGGGTTCCATCTTGGAATAGCCAACGAACACACTCGCTGGCCCGTCCAGATACCCGGCGGAGATGTAGTCGGCGATCCGGCTGCTCTCGACGGTCTTCTGTGTGTCTGGCCAGGAGATCAGCGCCTTCAGTTCAGATGCAAACCTGATCTGCCCAGGTTGCATCGTGTAGAAGAGCGGCTTCACCCCGAGCCGGTCACGCGCCAACAGAAACGTGCGCTCGACCGTGTCGATGAATGCCAGGGCGAACATGCCGTTCAGCTTCGGCAGCCCGCCGATACCGTGACGCGCGAGCAAGGCCAGCAGCACCTCGGTATCCGAGCCGCCGCGGAAGCGTTCGCCGGCTTGCTCGAGCTCACGCCGCAGCTCGACGTAATTGTAGATCTCGCCGTTGAACGCGAGGACGTAGCGCCGATCCGGGCTGAACATCGGCTGATGTCCCATCGGGCTGAGATCGATGATGCTCAATCGCCGGAAGGCCAGTCCCCATCCGACGCCGGTATCAGCCCCGCGATCGTCTGGACCGCGATGACGCAGATACTCCGCCGCGTGGTCGATCACCCCTCTCTCGGGGCTCTGGCCACCGATCCATCCCACGATGCCGCACATCCACCCCTCCGCTCGACCGTGGCACGGGTTCGGAGCTCCCAGTCACGCCCGTGGATTAAACTCGTCCCACCTCGTTTAACTCTTCCAAACGTTCTCCGCCGATCCGACCACATCAGGATTATCACGATCGCGCGTATGGCATTGACCCACATCGATCAACTTGGCAACGTTAGCACACACATAACAATAAACTCTAGACAGGAACGAATCAAGAGACGAGATTGCCGTGTGTCTGGCCCGACATGGTGGCCAAAACCAGTGATTGCATGCAGCAGCATCGACGCAGCGGGGATTTCAAGCTCGACTTCATAGAACCGTGGAGCGTTTCTGGAGGACTAGGTATGTGGTTGGATACCGATAATGCTTCGTCTGTTCGGAAACTGATTGGAAGCGCCGCAGTTCCGGAGATTTCCTATCCAGCCGTTTCTTTAGCCGCTCATGACTCACTCTCGGACGTTAAAGTGATGCTGGATTGCATGCTCGAGATGCTCGAGGCCTTGCAGTGCGGCGGGATCGTGAGGTCGGCGTCTCAAGCGGTGATCGCCGTGAACCGAACAGCGATGGCGTTGCTGGGCGACGCGCGACGCAACGGACGTCCGGCGGCGCAATCCGAGCTGGCCGCTCGTTTCGAATCGTTGCTGCAGGACGCTGAGCCGCAAGCAGGAGTGGGGGAAGGCTCGTCACTGGCAACAGTGTGGCGCGAGACGGGGCGGCCCCTCGTCATCAGCAAGCTTCCGGTTCACCTGCCGTGCCGGCGCACGATCCTCGCCCTCGTCAGCCTCGACAGGTTTGCACAGCCCAACGTGCAAACCCTGCAGCGGCTGTTCGGACTCACTCCGGCCGAGGTCAAGCTGGCCTGGGCCATCGCCCGAGGGACTGCGCCGACCGATCTGGCGGTCGAACTTGATGTCAGTCGGACGACCATCCGTTCCCACCTCGCGTCGGTTTTCGCGAAAACGCAAACTCGCCGCCAGGCGGAACTCGTCGCGCTGCTCGCCCGCGTTGCCTTGCTGCCCTGAGCGGATCTGCTCGAGCGTCTGCAGCAGTCTGTCGTTCGGGCGAGACACGACCGACCCGACGGCCTGCAAGCCGTCGCGGAGTTCAATAGGCGGGGCTCGAAGCGCCGTGCAGGAGGTCCGGCGACGTATTCACACGTATGGTGAGCACGTCGCCTGGCTGCAGTTCCGCGTCAGCCGGTGCGGCTATCGTCGTCCAGGCCGACCCGACCTGGCGGACAACCGCGATTTCCGCGTTCAATTCCAGCTTCGACCGGGCCGTCCCCTGTGACCCAACCAGCAATTCGCTCCGTTCGCGAAGGTTGGCCAGTCGTGTATTCAACTCGCCCAGTTGTATCCCCGATGCCTTCAACCCCTCGAGCAAGCTCAGCCGGCGGTCACTGATGAGCTTCTGCAATCGCAGGATCAACTCGTCCCGTTGCGTTCCGATCTGAATGAGGTTCTGGGTGGTTTGCATCCGTCGTGTCGACGCGGCCAACATCGCTCGCCGGCTCTCGGCCACGCGTGGACTGGGCAGCGAGCCGTTGCCGTAGAGCCGTGTGGACCGTTCCAGATCCTCCTTGTCCGATTGAAGGCCTTGCTCCTCCTGAACCTGCTCGGCTCTCAAGCTCGCGACCTGCTCGGCCGCGTGCTCAATCGCGTTCACGAGGAACTCCTTCTCCCGGTCGTGAACGGCCTGGCTCAGCTTGAGCGACTCTCCCTCGGCTTGAAGCAGTTGCGTCGTCACATCCGCGGACAAAGGCGCATCGCCGGGCGACAGCGGCCCAATCTCCGTCTTGCCCGCGAGCTCCGCTTGCAGGCGTGCAGCATGGACATGCTCTTTCGTGAGTTGCCCGGCAACCGAGGCGATCTGTCCCTGCAGTTCAAGCAGATCGCCGGAGCCGAGCAACCGATTGTGCAGGATGCTGTAGCCACCCGCCAATGCGACGGCTTGCCTGATCGTCAGCGCAGGCCGGAACGGCTGCTGACCCGGATTGAGCACGTCTCCATTGACGTAGATCGGCCGATACTCCGCGATGCCGACGGAGATATCGCCGGGCTGGAGTGCGACCACGTGCTGTTGGCCGTCCGGCGTCCGCTGCCGAAAGACCCTGGACGCCAACATCGCAATGATCTTGTCGCGCATGTCGACAACACTGAGGCCGCCCACCCGCACGTCACCGAGCCCGGTGAGCGAAACTGTCCCATCCTGCTGCACCAGCGCGCGTTGCGCGAAGTCCGGCAAGCCCGCGACGCGGATCTCGATCGAGTCTCCGGCTCCGACGCGGTACTCCGCCCTTGCCGCAAGGGGAACCAGCACCATCAGCAGGATCGTGGCCCACCGACGCGGAGCGGCTGCAGCGGCAGGAAAGCGGGCCGCGCCCGTCATGGCTGGAGAGCGGCCGGTTTCGCCGAAGCAGGCAGTTCGGCCGCGCAGATCAGCGGCGACGTTGCGGCTGCGACGCATGCACGACACTGCCGGTCGACGAAGGCCGGGGCGCAACGAAGGGTCGCCAGGACCCCCGAGGCCGATCCAGAACAGGTCGCGCCAAAGCGTCCCCGACGGATAATAGGCCAGATCGATCGCAGCTTTGGCCGAGAAGATCACCTCCCGGTAAACGGTCGTCGGATCCGCCTCGTTGGTGAACAATGCACTCTCGTCGCGGAAGGCGGCCTGGCTTGGGCCGAGGATGCCGGGTTTGTGGTCCAGCACGCGTGCCAGCCAGCCTTGGAAGCAGTCGGCGAAGGCAAGCGATTCCGGCCGCGGCCCGACCATCGCCATCTCTCCCCGCAGAACATTCCACAACTGCGGGAGCTCATCCATTTTCGTCGCGTAAAGGATCCGTCCGACCCGCGTCATCCGCGCATCGCCCACGCGGGTGAGCGGCAGGCCGTTCCTGCTCTCGGTGGTGCGGAATTTGCGGAACTTCAACATGTGGAACGGCCGGCCATGATGACCGAGACGGACCTGCGCGAAGAGGACCGGCCTTCCGCTCTCAAGCAGGATCGCCGCTGCGATCAACAGGATGGCGGGCGCCAAGGCGAGCAGCAGCAAGCCGGCGATCGCGATATCCACCGGGCGGCGCGCGCGGTCGCTCAGCCGGCGTCGTCCGAGTTGCTCGCCTTGCGCCGGATCGCCTTGCATGAGCCCCGGCGCCCCAGCGACCGCGGGCTCAATGGCCGAGAGAGCGGGCAAATGCATCGGTGATGAAGTCAAGCTGCGCCTCCTCAAGCTTCGGATGCAGCGGAAGCGTCAGCTCCCGTTCGGCGTAGTCTTCCGTGACGCTCAAGCTGACCGCGGGGAACCGGCGGCGGTAGAACGAGAACCGATGCACCGGCGGATAGTGCACGGTCGTCTGTACGCCGGCCGCGCGCAGCCGTTCGGCAACCCGGGATCGGCAGGCGCCAGTCGGAAGCACGACCGGCATGATGTGATGGCTCGAACGCATGCCCTCGGCGAAGGGGACGATGACGTTTGGCACCCGTTCCGCCAGCAGCCTCCGGTAGACCAAAGCAAGTGCGGCGCGGCGGCCGTTCCACGCGCCCAGCCGCTTGAGTTGCGCGAGGCCGATGGCCGCGCGCAACTCGTCCATTCGATAGTTGAAGCCGAGCATGATCACGTCGTAGCCGGGCGTTGGCTTGGAATGGCGCTCGAACGTGCCGCTCGTCAGGCCATGACCACGCAGACGCCGCAGGCGCTCGCACAGGGCGGGATCGGCCGCGACGATCATCCCGCCCTCCGCCGTGGTCATGTTCTTGTTGCCGTAGAAGCTGAAGACGGCGGCGTCGCCGAACGTTCCGGCCTCCGGAAGCCCGGCGCAGTGCGCAGCATCCTCGAGGATCACGAGCCCGCGGGCGGCGGCAAACTCCCGCCAGGCCTGCCGGTCGATCAGGTAGCCCGCGTAATGGACCAGGATGATCGCCCGGGTGCGGGCCGTACACTTCGCCGCCGCATCGGCGCGCGACATCACTGGCTTGTCGACCAATTCGATGTCGACGAAAACGGGCAACGCCCCGACGTACAGCACGCAATTGGCCGTGGCCACGAACGTCAGCGCCGGGACCAGCACCTCGTCTCCGTGACCGATCCCCAACGCCTCCATGGCGATATGGAGACCGCCCGTGCAGGAACTCACGGCGATCGCATCGGCTGCGTTGTGTGCGCGGGCAAACTCCTGCTCGAACAACTGCACCCGTTCGCCCATCGTCACCCAGCCACTGTCGATGACCTCCATCAAGGCGGCCTTCTCGTCCGGGCCGAGGTTCGGCTCCGCAGTGGCAAGCATGCGTCTCTCCCGACAGGCGGATGTGTGCCTTACGCCAGCACGTGACGTGGCGTGATGAGGCCTTCCGACGAATGGTCGTCCCACTCGATCTGCTGGGCTCGTTGGAAGTCGTCCACCCGGCCGATATCGAGCCAGAGTCCGTGATGGCGGAATGTGTGCACGGGAGCTTTGGCCTCCAGCATACCGAAGACGAGATTGTCGAACCCGAACGGAATGCCGCTCGGCACGAAGTCCAGGACAGGCGGATCCATGAGATAAGCGCCCATGCTGACCGCATTCATGTAGGTCGGCTTCTCGGTGAACTGGGTGACGACGCCGTCGAGGTCCTCGATGACGCCGAACTCGGTCCTGGTCGCCCGGGTCGTCGTTGCGATGGTGAGCGGTCCAGCGTGCTTGCGGTGACACGCAAGGAAATCGCTCAAGCGCAAATCCGTCAAAACGTCGCCATTCAAGACCAGGAACGTGCAATCCAGCTCTTCTCGAATCAGGTCCAACGGCCCGATCGTCCCGAGCGGCTCCGTTTCATAAGTATACTTGATGTTGAGACCCCATTGCCGGCCGTCGCCGCAGAAACTTTGAATGAGATGACCGAGGTATCCGGTCGTGATGTAGACGTCCTTCATCCCGTTTCTGCGAACCCATTTGAGCAGGACCTCCAGCACGGGCCGTGAGCCGATCGGCATCAGTGGTTTCGGAAGCACCGACGTGTAGGGCTGCAGGCGGGTGCCCTTCCCGCCAGCCTGTATCACCGCCTTCATATTCGTTCCCCTCCTGTGAGGATGGCTTTAACAAGCATTTCCGGAACCGGCACACATCGTGCGTTTGAACGAGGACAAGCCGGAGCCGAAAAGATATTTGTTGTGGGTGGGGAGCGGTTGCTACGCACCTTTCAGGATGGCGGAGACCGTCGTGCATGCCGGAAGCGATGCAGTGGCGGGAACGGTATCGGTGACGGCGATCAAGGCCAGGCGTTGGAGGGTGACCCGCCGAAATGCATGAGCCAACGATCGAGCATTCGGGCCCGGTGCCGGCTGCGCTGCAGGTCCGCCAGATCACGAACACGGTCTGGCGCCGGAAAGGTCTCGTGTTGGCCGTTGCCGGCATCGGCACCTTGCTCGTCGGCGTCGCCGGCTTCGCGCTGCCTCCGCGCTATACCGCGGTGGCGGAGATCGTCGTCGGGACCGGCGGCGTGCCGGCTTCGGTCAGCGGCGCCAAAGGGTCCGCTGCGGCCCCGGAAAACTCGGCCATCGACACTCAGATCGCGATGCTGACGTCGAACTCACTGCTGTGCGGGGTCGTGGAGAACCTCTCGACGCGGCCGGATTTTGCGGCCGCATCCCTGCCGCAAGCGGCCACGCCGCTGACCGGTTTCGGGGCGGTCCGCTCGTCGGTCAGTGCGGCTCTGGCTCGCGTCAAGGCACTGCTTCCGACGCTGCCGAAACCGGAGCGCGACGAATGCGGCCGCCCGGCAGGAGCGCCAGGCCCGGCACTCGGCGAACTCAAGGCCGGCCTGAAAGTCTTCCAGCAACGGCGCTCGTTGATCATAGCGGTCAGCTTCACGGCGCAGAATGCCTCGCAAGCAGCAATCGTCGCGAACGCGGTCGTGGAGCAGGATGTCGCGCAACAAGCCCGTGCGAGGCGTGAGCAGGCGGCGCGCACGGTGGAATGGCTGGATCGGCAGCTCGCGGCCACCGCAGCGGCGCACGACGACGCGGACGTCGCCGTCCGGCAATTGCGGCTTACCAGCGGCGCCGATCCCGTGGAAGCGGACAGCCTGCGCCCATTGATGGAAGCAAGACGGCAACTCGCGATCATACAATCGGAATACACCCGGCAGCAGGCCCTGCTGGCTCGGGTTCGCCGACTGCAGCAGGAACAAGCCGATCCTGCGGCGCTGGTCGCGGCACTCGGGATCGCCCCATCCCCTCGCGATGCCTCGAACTCGCAACTCGCCGATGACGTCCGCGAGGCGGTCGGGCGGCTCGAGGGCCAAGTGCGGTTCGATCAGCTCCAGACGCAGGCGATCGGCAGCCAGATCGACAGCCTGCAACAAAGCATGGCAGCAAGCGCCGCCGAGCAGAAATCGCTGGCGTCGCTGCAGCAGCGTTCCGCCGCCCTCGCTCGGTTGCTCGACGACCTTCAGCGCCGTCGCGAGCAAAGCATCCAGGAGCGTGACCTGGCGGCGTCGGAGGCGAGCGTCTTCACGCTCGCCGGAACCCCGCAGCGACCCAGCTCCGTCGGGCCGCTGTTGCTGATCCCTCCCGGTTTCATCGTCTTTTCCCTGCTCGGGGCCGTCATTGCCGTCGGATGGGAGCGCCTCGACCGTAGCTTCCGGAACGAGCAGGACGTGAGCAAGGTGCTTGGGATCCCTTGTCTCGGGCTGGTGCCGGAGGTTACCCGTGGTCGTCTCGCCATTCGCGGCGACCGATCGCCGAGCGATGAACGGCCCTCCTACCAGCAGGCGATCCGGTCGGTGCTGGTCACGGTGCTCGAGCTCGCGCGAACGGAGCGCGAGCCGAGGATCGTGCTGGTAACGTCCAGCGTTCCGGGCGAAGGGACGTCCACGTTGGCCCGGAGTCTGGGATCGTCCGCGGCGCGGCTCGGCCAGCGCGTGCTGTTGATCGACCTGAGCCAGGGTCGGTCCAGCCTGTCCGCCGACGGCCGGTCCCATGGTATCGACGCTGACTTGATGCTGGACGATCGTGACGACGTTGAGAGCGGCACGATCCGTCAAGTGGATGATCGTGGTTACGACTACCTGTCGGGCGAAGACATCGGCCTCGACCTACTGGGTTACCTCGTCAGCAAGTCGGGGCAGCAGCTGTTCCCGAGACTGCGCCGTCGGTATGATTGCGTGATCATCGACGGGCCTCCGGTGCTTGCCTCCCCTGAAACGCGCATCATGGCATCCGTCGCCGATGCGGTTGTGATCGCGGTCCGCTGGGGCGAGACAAGGCAGGAAGTGGTCTGGAACGCCGTCCACGTGCTTCAGCGCTCGGGCATCGCCAGCGGTCACGTGTCCGCACGTCTCGAGGCCGTCCTGACCCGCGCCAACCTGCCGGCCCACGCCCGCTATCGGCATGGAGACGCGGCGGAACTTCTCGTCACCTACGACCGGCCGAATTCGGGGCTCGCCCGATTGACCTCCGCCACGCGGCAACTTCCCCGCCCCGTCCCCTACCCGCCCAGGCGCAACCGACTGGTCGCGGCCTTGGGCAGGGTTGTGCGGCGCTGCCTGACGAAACCGGAGTCGCGGTTGCGGACCGACACCGCCAAATCCCGATGAGCAAACGTCACGGTCAGCCCAGGCCCGGCAAGCTGCGCTGGTGTTTCGACTCCCCTGGAGAACGGTCGCTCCGCGTGCTTCGCGGCGATACCGCGGAGACCGGTGGTGCGGAGGCGCAAGTGGCTTATCTGGCGAAGGCGTTCGCCGACTTGGGTCACCTCGTGACGCTGATTTACGGTGACGGGCGGGCAAGCCGACCGCCGGTCACGGTTGGGGGCATCGTTTGCCTGGACGTCGCAGCAGCCTGGCGCTGGCCGGCCAGCATCGCGAGGCTTTGGCGTGCGTTGCAGCGGCTTGCGCCCGACATCGTCTATGCCCGACTGCCCTACGACTTCCTTTGCCTGCTTGGCTTGTCCGCTTGGTCGCGGCCGGGCGCACGCTTCGTCTACTCCTTCGCCAGCGACACGCACTGCCGGATGGGACAGGTCTACGACTACAATCGGTGGTTCCACGAACCGCTTTATGCACTCGGCCTGAAGAGTGCCGACCGGATCGCATTCCAACATGTCGGCCAACTCCGGCTGGCCAGCCCTCGCTGTCGAGACCGCATGTTCCACGTGCCAAACCTGCTGTGCACGACCGGCTCCTCGGGACGTTCATACGCTCGGGCGACGATCGACGCGATCTGGGTCGGCCGGATCCGCCCGGAAAAGCGTCTCGAGCGATTTCTTGACCTGGCCGCGTCGTTGCCGGACTGCCGTTTCGCGGTCGTTGGCGGCTTCGACGTGACATTGCTTGGGCGGGAGCGATGCTCGCTCGAGCAGCGGCTCCATAGCCTCCCGAACGTCGACTATTGCGGTGCGCGGCAGTCGACGGAGGTGATTGCGCTGATGGCTGCCAGCAAGGTCCTGTTGAATACGTCGGACTTCGAAGGTTTCCCCAATACCATGCTCGAGGCGTGGGGCGTTGGAGTCCCCGTCGTGTCGCTGTTGATTGATCCCGGAGGGATCATCGAGCGCGAGCAGCTCGGTCGCGTGAGCGGCAACGCCGATTGCTTGCGGAGCGACGTGCAGGCTCTGGCGGGCTCGGAGGCGCTGAACCGGGTGTGCGGCGATCGCGGCCTCGCCTACGTGCGGCGTCAGCATAGCTTCGCCGCTGTATACAACGCTTTCGTGAAGGGTCTCGGGCTGAATGAAGAGCCTCTCGCCGTTCCGCGGTGAGCCGGCATTTCGATGGGCGCTGCCGGCCTTGCTGGCGTGCGCCTTGCCGACGATGTTGGCTGCCGGGCTTGTGCTCTGGGCCGACCCGGCTGCCCCTGTCTTGCTGATCGCCGGCGGGTTCGGTGCTGCCGTGGCGCTGGCCTTGCTGCAATATCCCGGCGTCATCTGGAGCTTGGCCCTCCTGCTCAGCCTGGTGCCGTTCGGCCTTCGCCCGCCCTCGCTTGACCTTGCTTATACGGCGGCCGTCAACGGCTCCATCGCACTCGCCTTCGCGTCGTGGCTGCTGCAGGCGGGAACGAGACGCGGCGGCGTCGTGTTCGGTCCGACCGCGATCGCGCTCGTGCTGTTTCTCGCCTGGGCGTTCGTTACCTCGGCCTGGGCTCCCGACGCGGTCGAAGCTCGTAAGAAACTCATCGCGTTCACAACGGATCTTATTCTGTTTGTTGTTGTATCGGACCGGATGCGCGATGTGCGGAGCGTCGACGAGCTGATGGCGGTCCTGCGGATCATTGGCTGGATCATGGTGGGCTGCGGCCTGTACGTCCTGCTCGACAGCGGCTTTCAGTTCGGCTCCAGGCTGAAAGTGTTCGGCACGAACGAAAACGAATTCGGGCTCACTCTGGTGGCGATGATCCCCGGCGCCGTCTGGCCGGTGTTGCGGCGCCGGCCCGGCCGACGCGGGCTGATGATGGCGATGAGCATTGCCTTCATCGTGTGCGCATTGATGCTCATTGCGCTCACCGGATCACGCGGCAGCTCCATCTCCCTTATACTGGTTCTTCTGGCCTTCTCGCTATCGCGGCCGATGCGGCCTTGGGGGCTCGCCGGATTGGCGATGCTGTCGGTTTGCCTCATGAGCGCGCCGTTCGTCCTCGACTCGGTGCTCAACCGATTTGCCGACCAAGAAGGCGGGGAGTTCGGCGGTCGCGACGTGCTCTGGAGAGCGGCACTGATGCTGATCTCCGACATGCCGTGGACCGGTGCCGGCGTCGGCAACGGGCCGGCCGCGCTGCACAGCTACATCGCCTCCCTGACGAACGACTTCAACCACCACGCCAACCTGCCAAGTCACAACCCCCTGCTCGACGTGGGGAGCGAGACGGGCGTGTTAGGCATCGTGCTTTATTTCAGCGCCTGCCTCGTCGCATTCTGTCAGTTCTTCGGCGCCAAGGCTCGGTCGGTCATGCGGCGCCCGGAGATGGCCGGGTATTTTCCCTTAGTTCTTGGCGTCGGCGCCGGCTATGCGACATCGTGGTTAAAGGGCGGCGGTGGCGAAGACCAACCCACTCTTTTCCTGGTGCTCGTGCTGTTGGTGATACCGTCCCGACTTGCCCAGACTTTCGACGCCGCCGCAATGCCGCGTGTCGGGCAGATCCGCCGAGCCGTGGCGAGCGCGTCGGGCGGCGTGAGCCGATGAGCCACGGCATCGCCGCCGATCATCCACGGGGCGGGGACGTCACGGCCGCAGCCGAGTTGTGTTCGGCGTCGGGCCTGACCGAAACCGCGACCCGGCGTTTCGTTCGCAACGTCGGCTCCAACGGTGCCTTCGCCATACTGAACGTCGTGCTGATGACGTGGTACATTCCATTTCTTGTGCACCACCTCGGCGTCGACGCATACAGCGTGATCGCGCTGTCCAACACGCTGGTCTTGTATGCTGCGATCGTCTCAGCGAGCCTCGACACCTCGGTCAACCGCTTCCTCGCCATCGAGGTGAACCGAGGCAGCGTTGACGGCGCGAACCGCGTGTTCAATGCCGCACTGGCGCTGTCGATCGGCGGGTGCGGCGCGCTGCTCGTCCCGGCAGCGGTCGTCACGTGCCTGTTTCCGTCCCTGTTCAAGGTCCCGTCCGGACTTGCCGACGCAAGCCGCGCCTTGTTCGCGAGTGCTGCCTTCGCCACTCTGCTTGCGATCCTGTCCGGGAATTTCGGGCTCGCCGGCGTCGTCACTCACCGGTTTGACCTGCGGAATCTCGTTCGGGGGGCCGCCTCGATCGTCCGCTTCGGCGTGGTGACGGCGCTTTTTGCCGCCTATCCGGCCACCTTGTATGGGGTGGCTGCGGGACTCGTGCTTTCGGCCTGCGTCGGTCTGGCGGGAGATCTCTGGCTGTGCCGCCGGCTCATGCCGCAGCTTCGTATCGACCTCCGCCAAGTCGAGCTGGGCAGGCTACGCGCGATGATGAGCCTGGGCGGCTGGTCGGTGGTCAACCAAACCGGATTCATGCTGCTGATGCAGGTTGACCTCATCCTGGTCAATCGTTTCTTCGGCCCGGAAGCGACCGGTCGATACGGCTCGCTGATGCTCTTTCCGGCACTGATCTACTTGCTGACGGAGCCTGTGATCACGGTGCTCAGTCCAATCATCATGGCGCGCTACGCGGTCGCCGACTATGCATCCATGCTCCGTCTCATCAACAGTTCGGTCAAGCTGATCGGCCTTGGGCTGGCGCTTCCTGTCGGCCTGCTCTGCGGCTTCGGCGGCCCGATACTGGCATTGTGGCTGGGGCTCAGCTTCGCCCCGTTGGACCTGCTCGTGGTCCTCTTGGTCGGCCATCTCACGATCGGCCTGGCGGTCCGACCGATCGCCTACCTGCTCACGGCCTACAACCGAGTGCGCCTGCAAGGCATCGTCACTCTGGCGCTTGGCGTCGCCAATATCGGCTTGGCGATCGGATTGATCCGCTGGACCGGCTTGGGAATGGCCGCGGTCGCCGCCGCAAGTGCGATCACGTGGCTCATCCGCAACCTCGTATTCCTGAACACCTACAGCGCTATCGTATCGGGGCAGCGTTGGTGGACGTTCAGTCCCGCACTCCTGGCCGGTGCGGCGTGCACGGTCGGTGTTGCACTCGCAGGACGGCTGATCGGTACGGCTTTGGCATCCCGAAACCTGGGTCGCGCTCGGGGCGTGGGCGGTTGGTGTCGCCGTCTCCTACGCTGCGATCCTCTATCTGGTCGGTCTCGACAGTCGCGATCGAGAGCTGCTGCGAACATTGCTGCGCCGCGGGCAAGCCTTCGCCCGAGGCGATGCGATCGTCAGCGGGTAATCCGTCGCGATGCGTCCGCAACGGACTGCGCCGGCACGGTCCGCCTCGGAGGCGACGCGGGCAAGCCGTCAGGCCGGGTTTCCCTCTGGTTTCTGGATCCAGGCCAGCACGTGAGTGCGCAGAAACGGCACGACGTTGAGGAGCCGGTAGAGACCCGGATGCACGCGGCATACGGCACGCGCCAGAGGCGGTAGCAGCGTTACCCTGCTCGCCGCGACCCGGCCTGCCGGGAAGAGCGCTCGGATCCGAGCAAGCGAAATACCTCTTACGTCGGGATTGAACGGGTTGTTCACTGCCAGATCGTACCAGAGCACGGCCCCGCCTGGTCGTACCCATCGCCACATCGCGGATGCTAACCGTTGCTGAAATCCATCGTCGAGGAGCGAGGAGAAGACGACGAACTGCGCGACGATGTCCTGACTCGAGCGTTCGACGTCGGCCGTGCACGCATCCCCGCCGATCAACTCCACGGCACGCGGCAGCTTGCGTTGCGCCTGGGCAAGCCGCTCGGACAGCACCTCGATACCAATCAAGTGCTCTGGCGCGAAACCGAGCTGGATCATCTCGGTAAGCACGTTGCCTTCGCCACATCCGACCTCAAGCAATCGCCGCTCCGGCAGGTCATTCCATCCGGATTTTGCCAGAAAGCGCAGCACCGCAAGTCGGCGCTCATCGATCAGTTCCTTGATGCCGGGCTGCGAGATGCCGTAGCGGCTGCTGTCGTCGCGGCGGGCATAGCGTTTGATAACCGCCTCCACCTCCGGATCATGCATGTCGCCTCCTCAGTCCACAAACGGCTGGCCCAGCATCATGGGCGATGGATCGGGCCTCCCGTGATCAGGCTACATCGATGACGCGGCGTCTGCGACGGCTCGAGAAGTGATCATGCAGCTTCCAGGCGGCACTCTGCAGGTCCATCCGGCGGGAGTTGCCGTCGATCAGCGTCGCGCTCCCGGCCGGGCAGATCGTGTGCAACCCGCCATCGCAACGCCCTTGGATCGGATCGAGACGACGCAGCGGCACCTCGGTGAACTCCGTTGTCGTCATCGATCGGACCTCGTTCAGGATCACCGCGCCGCCGTAGACCGCCGAACAGTCCTGCCCAGGACGGATCAGCTTTCCCCGTGCCCGGAACAATGGTCCGGCAGGACGAGTGCCGACGCGGCCGCGGCGAACCGGGTTGCGGGGATGCGGCTCCCAGGGCCCGGTCAAGGATGACGCGAAGAACACGAACAGATCCCCCTCCGGGTCGTGGTCATGCAAGCAACAGAACATGAACCATCGCTCACCATCGTGCCAAAGCGTCGGATCGACCACAGGATACCCCGACAGGATCGGGCCGAGGAGCCGCGGCCCGTCGACATCCTCCCACAGCAAGACCGCGCTTGCTTCCCACGTTTCAGCGGTAAGCAGCCGCCGTCCGGCCTCTTCCCCGATCGGAAACGGATACGAGACGTGGTGGGCGCTCTTGAGGTACGGGCGGAACTGCGCGCCGGCGAGGTCCTCCCCGGGCTCGAGGTCGGCGCGCCAAATCTGCCCCCGCCCGACGCCATGACGAACCATGTGCTCGGCGAACAGCGTGCGGCTCCCGTCGCTGTTCGAGCGACAGGCCGGGTCCGCCAAGTATGCTCCGCGAGGGTTCGGGATCCACCGGGGGGTTTGGACGATGCCACGCTCGACGATGTCTTCGGCGGTTTGATCGACGACCCCGATGTTCCACACGCTATTCAGCAGCAAGCTCGCCGTACGTCGCCGGAACCGGCGGTTCCAAGGTTCGGGACTGGTGATGGCCTTGGTCTCGCTATGGTGCTCGGTGCACAATTTTTGTTGCATTCCACATGCGACCGAGCGGGCCGGATTCAATTGACGTTAACAGATGGCCGCTTCAAAATCAGATCGATCCTGGACGGAGCGGGGGCGATCGTGGAAGATCTGGCGTCTATCGGAGTGCGTCACGTTGCGTTGAGCACACCATCCGACGACATGCCGCTTCAGCAACGCACCGAGTTGGCAGCGGCGGTTGCAGCCGAATTCGCCGAGCAGGTCGATCGCGAGGCGCGCTTTCCCGAGGAGGCACTCGGCGCCTTGCAGACGCAACGACTGATGGGTGTTCTGGTCCCGCCCGAGCTCGGGGGAGAGGGCGCGAGTCTCAGTGACGTCAGCGACATCTGTTATCGCCTCGCCCGCCATTGCTCCGCCACGGCGATGATCTTCGCGATGCACCAATCGTGCGTGGCGTGTCTCGTACGGCATGGACACGAGAGTGCGTGGCATCGTGGCCTGCTGCGGCAAATCGCTGCCGGGCAGCTTCTGCTCGCGTCCTCGACGACCGAGGGGCAGGCTGGCGGAAACCTGCGTTCCAGCCAGTCGGCCGTCGAGCAATCGGGCACCTCCATCCGGCTCGACCGGGCGGCGACGGTCGTGTCCTATGGAGCGCGGGCCGATGGCATCCTCACCACGGCCCGCCGGTCGCCGGATGCGGCCGTGAACGACCAGGTATTGGTCGCATTCTGCCGGGCCAACTATTCGTTGTCGCAACTCGGCGGCTGGGACGCTCTGGGGATGCGCGGAACCTGCAGCGCCGGGTTTGCCTTGCGCGCGGTGGGCGAGGTGGCCCAGATCCTGCCGGGATCCTACGACCGCATTCACGCGATGACGATGGTCCCGGTTCACCACCTTGTTTGGTCGAGCGTCTGGGCCGGCATCGCAGCCGGCGCGGTCGAGCGGGCCAGGGCTTTCGTGCGCCAGGTCGCGCGGAAAGGCGACGGCACGCTTCCGCCCGGTGCTCAGCAGCTGACCTTGGCCCGCTCGAACCTGCTCAAGCTGCGCGCGCTGATCGGCGCGACGATCGACATGTTCGAAACCAATGCCGAAGACGAACAACAGCTCCGCTCGGTCGAGTTCCAGACGAGGATCAATCTGACCAAGGTCGAGGCATCCGAACTCGCCGTCGAGACCGTCATGACCGCGGCGCGGGCTTGTGGGCTTTCGGGTTACCGCAACGATTCCGAGTTCAGCATCGGACGCCAAATCCGCGATGTCCTGTCGGCGCCGATCATGATCCACAACGACCGTATCCTGGCGAACCTGACCTTGGCCTCGAGCTTCGGGTCGATCCCGGACGGGTTGCGTGACTGAAACGACGGTGCCCGGACCGTAACGTGGACCGGCCGGCGGCAGACCTTGTAACCCACTCGGAGCGACTGCGAATGGATACGCCTGTTCAGCAACCGGCTGCCGAACTGCAGCGCGGCGACGCCGCGGCCGACGCCTTGTTCCTGAAGATGCGCGCGCCGGGCGTTTATGCGCGGACCGAGCTTTGCCTTCTGCTGACGGAGCGCCTCGGCGCGCTTCTCAGCAGTCATCGGCCGGATGGGGCGGAAGTGCTTCGCCTGCCACCGGTGACGAACCGCAGGGACCTGGAGAGATCGGGCTACCTTCAGAGCTTTCCGCACCTGCTCGGCTGCGTGTGCGCGTTGCAGGGGACGGAGCACGAGGTCAGGCGAACCGTGGATCGGTCCGCACAGGGCGACGAGTGGACGGATGTGCTTGCCGCCACCGACCTCGCCCTGAGCCCGGCCGCCTGCTATCCGTTGTATCCGCTTGCCGCCGGACGTGGGCCCTTGCCGCCCGGCGGTTTGTTGTTCGACGTCGAGTGCGACTGTTTTCGGTGCGAACCGTCGTCGAAACCCGACCGCCTGCAATCGTTCCGCATGCGCGAATTTGTCTGCATCGGCGGACCGGCGCAGGTCGTCGCCTTTCGCAAGATCTGGTTGGAACGAGCGCAGGACCTGGCGAGCCAGCTTGGCCTGGCAGCTTGCATCGCGTCGGCCAGCGACCCGTTCTTCGGACGGGAAGGACAGATGCGAGGCGTCAACCAGATCCAGCAATCCCTCAAATTCGAATTGCTGATCCCGACCTGGTCGGAGGAGCACCCGACCGCGTGCATGAGTTTCAACTACCATCAGGATCATTTCGGTTCCATCTGGAACATCCGGGATGAAGACGGGGCGATCGCCCACACCGCCTGCGTTGCCTTCGGTGTGGACCGTCTCGTCTTGGCGCTCGTCTCCGCGCACGGACCCGATGTTCGACGCTGGCCTGCAACGGCGCGCGAGGTCCTGCAGCTTTGACGCGGCCGGCGACCGGAGCACAGGCCCAAGGAACCTGGCCTGCCCAAGCCTGCCGGCCCGTGCGGGATCGGGAGGCGGCATCTGCACACATCGAGATCGTGTCTGGGAGAAGAGAAGCATGAACGTGCGGCAGACCATCGTCTCGACGTTCCAAGACGTCGCCAAGGAACACCACAAAACTCTCGGACCGCTGGAGGACGATGCGCCGCTGCTTGAGTTGGGTCTCGACTCGCTCTGCCTCGCCGTGATCGTGGCACGGCTGGAACGAGAGTTGGGCCGGGACCCGTTCAGCGCTGACGAAGAGGTCGACATGCCCGTGACGTTCGGTGACCTGGTGGCTTTATACGAGACCGCCCTTGCCTGATGCGATGTCGCTTTGGCAGCTCACCCGGTCGGCTGGCGCGCTGCCGCGGCGGTGGCTTCACGCCAAGGACGATCGGGTATGCCTGGGCGACTTGCAGGAACGCTCCCCGGGTGGCCCCGACGAGGACCTGCGCTCGGACGTGGTGCTGCTGCTGAGCACGACGCAACTCGCGACCGTCATCGCCCTGCTCGAGTTGGACGGCGCGGCTCGCCGGATCGTCCTTTGCCCACCTGACCTCGACAGCCGGCATCTGCCCGCCATCCTGTCGGGCTCCGAGGCGACGGCGTTCGTTGCAGACGCTCCGAGGCCCGATCTCGTCGCGGCCGGCTTGCGACGCCTCATGTCGGGCAATCCGGCCGCGCCGTGCCCGCGTGACCGTGCCAGGGTGGAGACGGAGTGGGTCCTGCTCACCTCTGGAACGACGGGCCGGCCCAAGATGGTCGTGCACACGCTGCCCTCGCTGATCGGCGCGATCGAGGCCTCGGCCGCGCCGGACACGGACGTGGTATGGAGCACCTTCTACGACATCCGCCGCTATGGCGGCCTGCAAATCCTGCTGCGGGCGCTTGTCGGCGGCGGCTCGATGGTCCTCTCGAGCGGCGGCGAAGCAGCGAAGGCGTTCCTGGACCGCGCGAGTGCCGCGTCGGTCTCGCACATGTCGGGAACGCCGACGCATTGGCGCAACGCCATCCTTGGCCGGCCGCCCGCCGCCTTCCGGCCGCGTTACGTCCGGCTGTCCGGCGAAACCGCGGACCAGGCGATCCTGGACAAGTTGTCGCAACTCTTCCCGGACGCGGTCGTGGCGCATGCATTCGCCTCGACCGAGGCGGGGGTTGCATTCGATGTACGCGACGGCCGGGCCGGGGTGCCGGTCGCGCTGATGACGTCCGGCTCCGGCGGCGTCGAACTGCGCGTCCAGGAGGGCACGCTCAGGATCCGGTCACCGCGAACCGCGCTCCGCTACCTCGGCGACGCGGTCGGTCCGCTCGCGGATGCGGACGGGTTTGTGGACACCAAGGACGTGCTCGAGCTCCGCGACGAGCGTTACCATTTCCTCGGTCGCGGTGACGGCGTGATCAATGTCGGCGGCTTCAAGGTCCATCCGGAGGAGGTCGAAGCCGTTATAAATCGGCTCCCCGGCATCGAGCGTTCTCTTGTCAGAGGCCGGCGCAACCCGATGACCGGGGCGATCGTCGTCGCCGACGTCGTGTTGGACGCGCACCCCAGCGACCCCCGGGCAGCGAAGCCGAGCGAGGCCGAGATCGTGACGGCGTGCCGAGACATGCTGCCCTGGTACAAGGTGCCCGCCACGATCCGCTTTGTTCCCGCGCTGGACATCAGCGTTGCCGGCAAGCTGGTCCGTGCCGGTGCGTAACGTCATCGTCACTGGCGGCAGCCGCGGTCTCGGACTTGCCATCACCGAGCGGCTGGCCGGTGCCGGATACCGGGTCGTCGCACTCGCTCGCCGGCAAAGCGACGAACTCGCCGCCCTTGCCGCGAGGCCGTGCGGCCCCGGCTCGGGCGAAGTCTGCTTCCAGGCGTGCGACCTCTCCGACCTGCCCCAACTGCCTCAGATGGTTCGGCATCTGCACGAGACGTTCGGGGCCATCCACGGGCTGGTCAACAATGCCGCCTCCGGGACGGGTGGCCTGCTGTCGACCATGCGCGACGGCGAGATCGAGCGGCTCGTGTCGATGAACATCCTGTCGCCCATCCTGCTGACCAAATATGTCGTTCGCGGCATGATGGCGACCCAGGGCAGCCGGATCGTCAATATCGGCTCGATCGTGGCGGCAAACGGGTTTACGGGGCTGTCAGTCTATTCGGCCACGAAGGCGGCCCTGTCGGGCTTCACTCGTTCTCTCGCCCGCGAGCTCGGCCCGCTCGGGATCACGGTCAACGCGGTGGCCCCGGGCTTCATCGAGACCGAGATGACGCGCGAATTAAATGGGGGGCAGCGCTCTCAGATCGCCCGCCGGAGTGCGCTGCAGCGATCGGCTGTCCCGGATGACGTTGCCGCCACGGTGGCGTTCCTGTTGAGCGAGGACGCCCGCAACGTCACCGGGACGACGCTCACGGTCGATGCCGGCAGCACCGCATGAGGCGGATCGAGCGACAGCTGCCGGAGCCGGTCAGAAATCGAACAACGCACGTTCCGTGTAGGTCAGGTCGAGCGGAGTTTGCGGGTCCGGACCCCTCGCATGGATCGGCAATCTGTGAGGCAGGAAGCGGCCGGCGATGCCTCGTAACGGTGCCGAAGCCCCCACCAGCATCAAGAAGGTTCTGCGCCGGGCAAAGAAGCGTCCGAGCGTTCCCGCGATGCCTTCGAGGTACTCAACCGAGGGAGCATACAGCAGTTGAGCAGCCCGGATGCGGCCGAACCGAAGCGACCGTTCGCGGAAGATGACCGGGTGTGCTCCGCGGTCGGATTCGCACCAGAGACTGACACAGCCGAACGACTGGTGGTCGATGAGAAGTTGCAGCGCGTGGTCCTGGATCGCCCGCGTCGCCTCCCAGTCACGTCTGGACGTCAGCACGCGAGCCGGCGCGCGCCGGGTGTGCAGGGCCGGAGCCGCCACGAACATCCCATGACTGACGCTCTTGAAACCTTGGGCTTCGATGATCGCCCGCGTGTGGTCGGCTGGCGACACGTTGAGGTAGTTTGTTTGTTTCCACCGGGTCGCCCGCGAGATCAGCAGGGGCGCATAGACCCGAAACGCCGGTGCGACATACCAGCTCGAGACGTTCACGCGCGGCGCCGCGGCCGCGCCGGGCCGCACCGGCGACGAGATCAACAAGATCGCGCCGACCCACCTTCCCGCTGCTCGCAAACCATAGCCGAAGCGTGGACAGCCTGCGACGGGCGGAAGGCCGCCCAGGCGTCCCAGCCCCTCGCTCCAATACTGGCGGGAACGCTCCGGAAACCCGGTGAGGAAGAGATCGATGATCCCCTCCAGATCAGCCTCGGCAATCGCGCGGCAAGACAGCGCCGCCCCGCGCGTTCCGTCCTGCGATCCAGGCTGTGCTGACATCGTGGTGGCGCCTTCTCGTTCGCTGTTCGATGGTAATGCCGAAATGAGTGAGATGCCGATCCCTGCCGCACCGGACGCTCCCATCGCTTCGCCGCTGTTCCCGCCGGCCACCACCCGCGCCCGCGTCGATACGTGGCTGACGGATGCGCTTTCCGGCCTGGATGAACGGATCGCGCGCGGCGCCGTGATGCCGACATCGTCGCCCGAGGATGTCGCGCGAGACTTGGCGGAGTTCGACTTCGCGCGGCCCCGTCCGTTGGACGAGATCGCATCCTGGCTGATCGGGCAACTCGAGCATGGCCTCGTCCATGTCACGCACCCACGTTATTTCGGCTTGTTCAACCCGGCGCCGACCTTCGCCTCGCAATGCGGCGATCGCATCGCGGCGGCGTTCAATCCCCAACTCGCAACCTGGACGACATCGCCGTTTGCGGTTGCGCTGGAACGCCACGTCATCCACCAAGTGACCAGCCGGATCGGCTTGCCGTCGGGTGCCACGGGACATTTCACCACCGGCGGCAGCGAGGCGAACGCCACCGCCGTGATCTGCGCATTGACCCACGCGCACCCGGCCTTCGCCCGGACAGGAGCGCGCTGTTTCAGCGGCCAACCGAGCATTTATGTGTCACGCGAGGCACACCTCGCCTGGATCAAGATCGCCCACCAGACCGGGATCGGGCGTGACGCGGTCCGCCTCGTCGCGACGGACGGCGAGGGGCAGATGTGCACCGACGCGCTGGACGCGCAGATCCGTGCCGACCGCGCCGAAGGCCGGCTCCCCGTTTTCGTCGGCGCCACGGCCGGGACGACGGGCGCGGGCATGATCGATCCGCTTGCCGCCTGCAACCAGGTCGCGCGGGATCACAGGCTGTGGTTTCACGTCGACGCTGCCTGGGCCGGGGCCGCGATCGCCTCCGCCCGGTTGCGGCTTGAACTTGCCGGCATCACTGCCGCTGACTCGATCACGATCGATGCTCACAAGTGGTTCGCCACCACCATGGGATGCGGGATGTTCATCGTCCGGAACCCGTCGATTTTGCCGAACGCCTTCGGCGTTTCGACCACGTTCATGCCATCGAACCTCGAACAGATCGACCCCTACGTCACCAGCATGCAATGGTCCCGCCGGTTTCTCGGCATCCGGTTGTTCCTCTCCCTCGGGGTTGCGGGATGGGATGGCTATGCCGCCCATGTCGAGCGCGCCGTCGACCTTGCACAAGTCATCAGCAACGAACTGTCGGAACGAGGCTGGGTGACCGTGAACGACTCGCCGGTCGCGGTCCTCTGCCTCGAGCCGCCACCCGGCTCGCCCGAACCGCAAACCATTGCGAGCCGGGTACAATCATCGGGACAGGCCTTCGTGTCCACGGCCATGTTCGAGGGCCGGCCGGCGATCCGCGTTTGCGTCACCCACGGCACCGCATCGCACGACGACGTTTCCATCCTGGTCGATGCCCTGGAAGCTGCGCGCCGGCCATGACCCCGACCAACACACGCCGACGGCATCGACGCGGAGAATGTTTTTCGTTGTGAGGTCCAGCAAAGCTACGCTACTTAACCGTAAGGAAGAGCTTTACGCTTCGGCCTCCGCTATACTCGAGGCATCTGTCGTTGTTATGATGGCGAGGTGATATGCAAGTTCGAGCGGCTGACGACGGGACCATGATGCCCGGTATCGAAGAGCGCCTTGGCGTCATCATTGCGGACATTCTTGCCAAGGACCGGCGCACGACCAGCCCCGACCACGCCACCATCGCCGATATGGGCCTGACGTCGGTGGACATGGTCTCTCTCATGCTCGGTGTCGAACGGGAGTTCGACCTCGAGATCCCGCAACGCGACGTGACCGCAGAAGCGTTCCACTCGGTCGCCTCCATTGCCGCCCTCGTGCGGCGGCTCGCCTCCGCAAGCGATCAGACACGTCCCGGAGTGCCGACGGACGATGCGCCGCGGATGTGCGCCGGACTTCGCGTGCGCTCCGTGACAAGCAGGACGGCATCGACGGGCGACGGCACTTAGTTGAGGTCTGATCAGGCCGCTGAATCCGGCAGCCGCTTTAGGATGACGTCACATGCGCAGTGAAACGATTGCGATCCATAGCGGCTACGACGTCGAGCCCACGACCAAATCCGTTGCGGTCCCGATCTACCAGACCGTTGCTTACGCGTTCGACAGCGCGGCACACGGCGCAGCGCTGTTCGATCTCGAAGCCGAGGGCTTTCGTTACTCCCGCATCAGCAATCCCACCACAGCGGTGCTCGAACGTCGGATCGCGGCATTGGAAGGCGGCCTTGAAGCGATCGCCGTGAGCTCGGGCCAGACCGCGCTCTACTACGCGCTAGCCAACCTTGCAGAGGCGGGTCGCAACATCGTCTCCGTCCCACAACTCTATGGCACCACGCACACGCTCCTCGCGCATTACCTGCCCCGTTTCGGCATCCGGGTGAAGTTCGCGAAAAGTGAGTCGGCAGCGGACATCGGGGCGTGCATCGACGAGAACACGCGAGCCGTGTTTTGCGAGAGCGTCGGTAACCCGGCCGGCAATATCTGCGACATCGCCGCCCTGGCCGAAGTTGCCCATGCAGCCGGTGTCCCGCTCATCGTCGACAACACGGTTGCAACCCCGATCCTGCTGCGTCCGATCGAGCATGGCGCCGACATCGTCGTGCATTCGCTGACAAAGTTCCTCGGCGGACATGGGACGACACTCGGCGGCATCATCGTCGATAGCGGCAACTTCGACTGGAGCCGGCAACCCGACCGGTTCCCCATGTTCAACGTGCCGGATTGTTCCTATCATGGTCTTGTCTACACGCAGCATTTTGGCGCGGCTGCTTACATCGCCCGATGCCGCAGCGTTTTCTTGCGGACGACCGGGGGCGTCTTGCCCGCGCTCAGCGCGTTCCTCCTTTTGCAGGGTGTCGAAACCGTCGCGCTCAGGGTCGAGCGGCATGTCGAGAATGGCCGGACGGTGGCGGAGTTCCTGCAGCACGACCGGCGCGTCCAATGGGTCAGCTACGCCGGCCTGCCAGACAGCCCCTATCATAGTCTTGCGCAGACATACCTTGGCGGCCGGGCCTGCTCGCTGGTCTCGTTCGGATTGCGAAGCGGCTTCGATGGGGCGACCCGGTTCTACGACTCCCTGAAGCTGATCAAACGGCTCGTCAACCTGGGCGATGCAAAAACGTTGGCATGCCATCCAGCGTCCACGACGCACCGGCAGATGTCGCCGGCCGAGCAAATAAGGGCCGGGGTCACGCCGGAAACGATCCGGCTAAGTATCGGCATAGAGCACATCGACGACATCATCGCCGACCTCGATCAGGCGCTCGATGCGACCGCAGATACCCTGCCGTCGAGGTTTGACGCTTTGGTGGACGAAAGGTCGGCAGTGTCGTGACCCCGAGCGGCGCGTCGGGCAAGGGACCACGATCCGCGTCACTCGTGATCGGGCTGGTGAACAACATGTCACCGGGCGCGATCCGCAGCACGGAACGGCAGTTTGCCGGGCACCTGGCAGCGGCTTCGGCGGGATGCAGCGTCGAGCTCCGATATTTCTCGCTGACGCGCCCGGTGACAACGGATGCCGCTCACGTGCCTGCCTATGGAGACCTCGGCACACTGCGATCAAGCAAGCTCGACGGTCTCGTCGTCACCGGTTCGCGTCCGACGACGGCTGATCTGCGCGACGAGCCGGTTTGGCCATTACTGACCGCCGTGCTCGATCTGGCGAGGGAGCGTGCAATTCCGGCGGTGTTGTCCTGCTTGAGCGCGCATGCAACCGTGTTGCATCTGCACGGTATCCGTCGCCGCGCCCTGCCACGCAAGTTGTCGGGCCTGGTCGAGTGTTCCAGGGCGACGACCGACCATCCAGTCTTGGCCGGCATGCCAGCGACTTGGTGCGTGCCTCATTCGAGATACAATGGTCTTCCCGAAGACGAGCTGGTCGCCGCGGGATATAAGATCCTGTCTCGGGCGGGCGAGGCTGGGCCGGATATGTTCTCCCTCGATGACCGGGCTCCCTTGCTGCTATTCCAGGGACATCCGGAATACGAAGCGCACACGCTGCTCCGGGAATACCAGCGCGATGTTGCGGAGTTCCTGTCCGGCGTGCGCGAGGACTATCCCGACATCCCGACCAACTATTTGAAACAGCCCGCCACTGCCCTGCTCGACAGCTTCCGCGCACGAGCCCTCGCCGAGCGAGACTTGCGCCTGCTGCCCGAGTTCCCGCTCGCAGCTTGCCGCGACTCCATCGAAGCCCGGTGGCACGACGTCGCGGCCAAGATCTGGGCCAATTGGCTGCGAGGACTCGAGGCCCGGCGCCTGTCCCATGCCGTCGGACGATCACCCAGCATGGTGACGGCCGCCGCAAGCGTCCAAGCCGAAACGGCCGATCACGTGTTGCATTTGGCCTAGAACAGCAAACGATGCGGATTGCGGTATTTGTCGATCAGATTTTCTGGCGCGACGGGGAGCGGATCTCGACCAACGAGTCCTATGCGCTGTTTCTCACCAGCCTTGCCGCGGACGGCAACGAACTTGTTCTGATCGGGCGCGAAGCGCCGAAGCCCGGCCGCGCCCCGTATGAGCTCACGCAGTCCGGGGTCAGTCTGTGCCCGATCCCGTTCTATCCAAGCCTTCACCGGCTCTGGCGATCCGACCCCCGGATCTATCGTCGGATCCGGAAGCAAATCCGGCGGCAGGCATCCGGACGGTGGGACGTCTTGCTGTTTTGCGGACCGCATCCAATCGGCCAGTTGATCGCCCGCGACTGCCTCCGATTAGGGATCCCGGTCGGACTGGTCGTCCGGCAGAATCTGCCAGCGCAGATCCGTGCTCTCGACGGCTTGAAGGGTGTCGTTGCGGCCTCTGCCGTGCGGCTGTTCGATTGGAGCTTCAAACGGCTGGCACGACAACGCACCGCGCTCACGGTCGGCGCGGAGTTGACGGAGATGTACCGCCGGCTCGGTGCCCGCGCGCACAACCACTTCCCTTGCCTGGTCGATGACCGCCTATTCGCCGAACTCGCGACCGCGGCTTGCCGCAGCGACCCGCGGCGCCTCCTCTGCGTCGGGCGCTTGGAGCCGGAAAAAGGCATCGAGTATCTGCTGCGCGCGCTCGTCAGCCTGCGCGACAGAGGGCTCACATGTTCACTTGATATCGTCGGTACCGGGACTTTAGACCAAGATCTAAAAACCTTGGCAGGGGTCCTGGGTCTCGCAACACAGGTCACCTTCCACGGCTACGTCCCCTATGGGCCTGCATTGATGGACGTCTATCAACAGGCCGGCGTTCTGGTACTACCGTCGCTCACCGAAGGGTTTCCGCAGGTCGTCAACGAATCCTTGTCGGTCGGATTGCCGACCATTGCAACGGCCGTCGGCGGCATCCCGGCGTTTCTCGAGGACGGCGTGACGGCACTGCTCGTTGCGGCCCGCGATCCGGACGCGCTCGCCGGTGCCATCGATCGCATGGTTACAGATGGTAGCCTGCGGGAGCGCTTGCGGAACAACGGACGCATGCTGATGCGCGAGAACACACTTGAAGCAAACCGGACCCGGATGATGGAGGTCATCCGCACCGAAATGCTCAGCGCCGCGTAGCCGGTTGTTCCGGATGCGGCTTGTGCGCCATATTGAGTGGGGCTGAGTGGCACATGCAGGATGACCAAGCTCACCATCTTCCCGCAGACCGCAGCGCAGCACTCAATACCTGGATACGTGCCCTCGGCTACGTCCGTAGTGTCGACGACGCGCCCGAGACGACGCTTCCCGGCCTGTTCGACGATCTGGCCGCGAGTTTCGGTGACCGGCCTGCTTTACTGGGCGAGGGTGAGCACTTCAGCTACCGGGACTTGGCCGCACGGGCCAATCAGTTTGCGCGTTGGGCCCTAGCGCACCGCCTGCAACCCGGCGACGTCGTGGGCCTGCTGATGCCGAACCGGCCCGAGTATGTTGCGGTCTGGGCTGGCCTGACGCGCGCTCGATGCGTGGTGGCGTTGATCAACACCAACGGGATCGGCGACGTTCTGGCGCACGGTCTCGCGGTGGCGCGGTGCAAGCACCTGATCGTCGATGCGACCCTGGGCGCGCGAGTTGAAGCGATCGCCGACCGGCTCCCGCCCGACCTGCAGGTCTGGGTGCATGGTGAGCATGCGGGCGAGCCATGGTTGTCGATCCTGCCCAACGTCGCGCCGCTCGGCACGACGTCCATCACTGCGGCGGAGTGCCCGTTCCCGTTGCCGTCGAGCCCCGCCTTGCTGATTTATACGTCGGGCACGACCGGCCTGCCGAAGGCCGCCATCATCACACATGCCCGGATCGTCGAATGGAGTTTCTGGTTTGCCGGCATGATGGGCAGCACTCCCGACGACCGGATCTACAACTGCCTTCCCATGTATCACAGTGTCGGCGGCATCATCGCAATCGGCGCAATGCTGGTGAAGGGCGGCTCGGTGCTGATCCGTGCGCGCTTTTCGGCCCGACAATTTTGGAACGACGTAACAGACGGCGGTTGCACGATCGTGCAGTATATCGGCGAGCTGTTCCGCTACTTGGTGCACGCTCCACCTCATCCCGAGGAGCATCGGCATCGCCTGCGCCTGGCCTGCGGCAACGGCTTGCAAGCCGATGTCTGGACGGCGGCGCAAATGCGCTTCCGCATCCCGCATGTGCTGGAGTTCTACGCCGCCACGGAAGGCAGCGTCTCGCTCTACAACTGCGAGGGCCGCGTGGGAGCGATCGGCCGCATCCCGCCGTTCTTGGCGCATCGCTTCCCGGTTGCACTCG
Source organism: uncultured Alphaproteobacteria bacterium (assembly GCA_963752225.1). Lineage (GTDB taxonomy): Bacteria > Pseudomonadota > Alphaproteobacteria > Acetobacterales > Acetobacteraceae > JBBROS01. Next base: position 753,629 of record CAVVXS010000009.1, read on the forward strand.
TCCGATGCGATATCGTGACGGGCGAGATCAAGCGCGGTCCGGACGGGTTCGCGATCCGCTGCGCAGCCGGTGACACCGGCGAGGCGATCGGACCAATCAAGGGCGGGAAGAGCCCGACAGGCCGGCCGTTCGACGGCTACACCGACCGCGCCGCCTCGGAAGCCAGGATCCTTCGTGATGTGTTCGACAAGGGCGATCAGTGGTTCCGCACCGGAGACCTGATGCGAAAGGATGCGGCCGGCTTTTTCTTCTTCGTCGACCGGATCGGCAACTCGTTCCGCTGGAAGGGCGAAAACGTTTCCGCCACTGAAGTCGCCTCGAGCCTCCGGCGGCTCATCGGCGTGACGGACGCCGTCGTCTTCGGCGTCCGCGTGCCCGGTCATGAGGGCCGTGCCGGGATGGCGGCCATCACCACCGATGGACAGTTCGACCTCTCATGCCTCGGCCCGCATCTTGCCGCGACCTTGCCGGATTATGCGCAACCCCGGTTCGTCCGCCTTTGCAGCACGCTTGATCACACGGGAACGTTCAAGCTCAACAAGTGCCGAGTGATGCAGGAAGGTTACGAGCACGCCTCCGAACCGGTATGGTTCCACGACCGCCGGACCGGGCAGTTCGTTCTCTACGACGCAGATGCACGGCAAGCAATTAGAACCGGAGTCAGCCGCCTCTGAGGTTCGGCTGGCACGCGTCCGCGGTCTCGGTGCCCTCGTCCGCCCCGGTCAGTCCTGGTCATCGGACAGGCTTGGAACGAAATGCCCGACTGGCAACGTCGTCCGCGACGCAATCGCATCCGAGTGGCCACGGGTACCACCATGTCTCTACAGCGCACCGAGCTTGGCTTTGCTGTACGCCCGGCGAATGACGCGCAACGCCGGGCGCTCTACGCCGAAGGAAAGAGCGGAGGCCAACACCAACGAACTGATCACTGCGATGATGATGGACGTCGTGTGCCTGGCTCCGCTGGCATCTAGGGTCCGGATGATCGTGAAGCTCACCGTCTGATGTGACAAATAAAGGGTATATGAAATCGTCCCTAACCAGACGAGAGCCGGTGCCGACAACCATCGCATGCCACCACGACTAGCCCCGGCGATCACTGCGATTGCCACATAACAAATTACGGCCGGCACGGGCCTCAGCTTCGCAGCGACCGTCAACATACAGACGACGAGCGTGATGGACGACCACGTGACATGCTGACGCTGCCAAAGGCGATAGAGCATCACACCGCTGGCGAGAAAGGGGGACCACTGCAACAATAGAAGCTGCTCCACTCGCCAAGGCATGTGCAGACCCCAGGTCTCCGCCACTGCATCAAAGAGTCCGGCGCAGGCCCAGGCAAATACCGCCAGGTGCATATACCTCCACCAACCGCAGACAAGCACAGCCAGAACCCAGATGTAGAACGTCAATTCGACAGTCAGGCTCCAGAAGACACCATCGACCGAGCGCACGCCCATGAACTCTTGTGCCATCGTGAGATTGACCAGTACCTGGGACACCGTGAGGTCTGCGCCGGGTAGAGGCCAGCAAACCGTGAGCCCCACCGTAACGCCGATGGACGCCCAGAAGGCGGGATAGAGGCGTGAGAAGCGGCTGACCACGAAGTCGACTGATGTCTCAGATCGATCAACCGTCCACGCGATGACGAAGCCGCTTATCAAGAAGAAACAAAGGACGGGAAGGAGTCCAGCCTCGGCCTGCGAAAGTCCAGGCACAATTGCCGTGTTTTCGACTTGCTGGCCAAGCATGAAGGGCCGATACCGCCGCACGACGTGGTAGAGAACGACAGAAATTGCAGCAAGTCCCCGAAACCCGTCCAATGTCCGCAAACGCTCAGTCTTGGCTTTCTGATCCGACTGACCCGCGGATGCGCTCATGGCACGGACTGGCCGACGCGGCGACGAGGCGGCGGCCAGCAGTGGTGTTTTGACTGTGACGTTCCGGACGGCCTCGGGCGACTAGTCAACGTCAACGACCTAAGGCGAACGAGACTTGAATGCAGCCTCCGAGACTTCAGAAGCCGTGCGACAGAACAGAAGAACTCCATACAGCGGTAGAGCCGGGAGCAAAACCGATGCCGTGTTGATATAGCGCCCAAAGGGAGCTGTTACCACGACCGAAAGTAAGCCTGCTGAAAGCGTAAAGCAGGTGACCAGCACAACAAGCCCATCAAAGTCGCGCCCTCGTTCCGGAGTCGCCGTCTTGGCATGCCGAAGCAGACGGGCGAAATACAGGGCGAGAAACGTGCAGGACGCAACAACAAAGGCAGGATTGGTCACGAGAGCACGCCCGGTAAAGCGGCTCGTCGCGCCGAGCACCCATGCTGCGTAGCGGTCAGGCACTGCGGCAAACGTCGCGAGCGCAAAACGCTGCATCCGGCGATCGAAAGCGATCCACGGCTCTCCCGCGGTCCTCACCTGCGACACGACACCATACAGCACATCGTCAAACATCGCCGCAAGCACGTCGAATTGGCCGGGTGCTGCGGCGAAATAAGACCGCCCACCGGACGAGTCGCGCGGTAGGGGCAGAGCCCGGCCGGTCGCAAAAGCCTCATCCCGTCTTGCAAGGATCTCCTTGGCCACCGGTGCCGTGTCGGGCGGGAGACGGTCGACGACGTCCGGCGACAGCATGAGTGCAGCCACTCCTCCCAAACCGAAGCCGCCGAACGAGACCACGTTGAAATCATCGAAAACGAGGTCGCGGACGGTGGACACGGCGAGAAATGGTGCGGCGCACGACAACACACAGACCGCTGCAAGCGCGATCCGAGCCCGATCGTAGTAGATCTTGGACAGAAACAATGTCAGAACCGGGAACAGCACAATGCTGGGCAGGAATGCTGGCCGCAGGATGTAAGCACAGCCTGTCGCCACACCCATGGCTACGACCGGGAGTGTCGGTCGAGAAGCGGCGGCGGCCAGAACAGCCTTTGAGATCCCTATGATCAGCAGACCCAGCGCAAGAAACTCTGGCACGATAGCGTTCGAGTAAAGTATCGGCGGGGTTGCGAGCAGGAGGGGAACGCAGGCAGCCAGTCGAGCCTTGGTACCCATCCCGAGCCGGCGCAGACTGGATGATAGCAACAGGACGCCTGTCACGTAGAGGCCGATCTGACACCCAGGAACCAACGAGTAGTCGCCGGTTACGGAAGACATCACCGACACAAACCATCCGTACAAAGGCGTTCGCTGACCGCTCAGATCCTGAGGGAAAGGCAGTAAGTTGAGGTAACTCCGAGTGTCTGGTTCGATTTCCGGAGTGAACTTGCCAAGAACTACCAAGACAGAAATGAGGGCTATTGACATTAGCAATAGTGCGAACTGCGTAGGCTCGCTTCGGAGCAACGGATGCCACTTGCGTCCCTGAACAAGTCCTGGCACTACTGTCACGGCGCGCTCCTGCTAGAGACCGATCTGTTTGAGTAAACGCTAAAAAGTGCGCCAGTCGAGTTGAGGCACGATGTTTGAAAGTTGCCCCTCAACCCGGTGCCAGTATCGGGCGCTTGTCGTGATTCGGCACAGGTTGTGCATCACAAGACGACCTCACGTTGCTTTAAACGCGTTGCGTGCAAGGGAAAGCTGAGCCGAACCATACGCAGCAAAGCCAAGGACGGCTAACAACACGAAAGGCGCATGGACGACAATGTGCCTGACGTTACCGCCACCGAATGGGTCTTGAAGAAAGTCGGACGCAAATGCGTAGGCGATGTAGTTCATGGCTATGGTTCGCAGCCACCACCATAGCTTCCGGCCCAATCTCCGCTGCAAACCGTCCACGGAGAACAAAGCAAGCAGGTATGTGAATACTAGACCGGGACCGAAAAACATGAACAATCCAGGGGCCGGCGGCGCACCGATCAGGCATAGCCAGCCGATCAGTCCGGCGTGCACGAGCATCACGGCGGCAAACGCCAAACCGAATTCTCTGCCGTAACATTTGAGGAATCCGGCTCGGTCACCAACCATGAGCACGAGGCCAGCGCCTGCATAGGCAGGCCAGAACAGCAAGAACGCCCACCGCCCTGTCAGCATCAGGGCTGTATCAAGCCCGTTCTTGTTCTCACCTACCGCCATCAAAGCCGCCACGGTCAACAGAACGGCAGCGCAAACGGCGATGCTTATCCAGCATGTGAGACCGAGTCGTCGCCGATCAGCTGTCATCGTTATCAACGCCCAGGATTTGGCAATCTGGAGTTAACGTAAACCAGCGCCGCTCTGCATGGGAGTCAAGTTTGAGCAATGCCGATCGTGTCGGCGAACACCGAGCGCCGGATGGTAGGCGTGGCCATGGGTAGGGAGCGGGAGCATCCTACCCGAGCGTCCACGGTGCCGTCGCGAAAATGTCCGTCCGCCAGTTAGGGGAGCCGGTGGCCGCTGCGCAGGCGGACTAACAGATGTCGGTTCCAGGACAGCATGTCATCGGCCATGGCGGAAGATCAACGGCTTGGCCGGTCGCCTGCAACCATACGATGTCACTGATTCAAGCCATAGCGTGTCATTACCCGGCGCACTGAAGCCATAGTGTGTCATCGCGCAATGGTTGTAGTGTCCGCAATCTCCGGTAGCACCTAATATTATGACTTACGATGGAGCAGTCAACATATTCCTTTGTGTTGTTGACGGCTGCCGAATCCCTTGATTGTAGGTTGTCGAAATCCGCATAGTTGAGCATGCGAATGAGCACCGAGTTGCTCATGGCAGTTAACGAGCCAGATTGATTGGTGCAGGAATGACTCCTCGACCTACCCCGAAGCTGGCACGCCGCGTGCGAGCAACCGTGTGCGCTTTAGGGACCGTCCTATGGTCAGGTCCGAGCTTTGCAGGCGACGATGAAACATTTCGCTTCCTTGATCAAGTCAAGCAGGCATCGTCGCTTGCCGCCCTTGAACGTCCTGATCAGCTTGAACGCATTTTTAAGATCGCCTTGCAGGAAGCGCCGGACAGCATCCGAGACGCAGCTGATGCTTGCTCCAGCCCCAAGTCTGTTCATCAATTGCTTATACATAAGGTAAGTTCAGATCAACCACCCCGGCCTCCCGTAGGAGGGCTGCCAGAAAGAGAACACTTCTATGTGGACTACGCCGCAACTCCAAACTGCCACCAAGAAGGGGTTGATCAGGAGTTCCGACTGAGAGTCGCTATCGATCGGAATCCATACATCACTATCGCGGACATTGAGAGCAAGTTCGGAAAAGCGAAAGTCATTTACGGCCTACTGGAAAATACGATCACCTTTAATGTGTCGTCTAATTCTCCATTTCACACGACAGCAATTAGCTTTTCTTTGTATCAGGACTGGGGCGACAAGCCTGGATGCGTCAAGGCCATAACAATAAAATATTGAGTCATCGGGAGATATTGTGATGTATGATACACCAATTACACCAGGCATGCCATTCTTTTCGGGTATTTTCGCGAACGGGAACACCCCCGCTTCGCTGTTTGCAATTATCAATTCAAGCGAATACCTTGTGAAGCAGATTAACTACCTAAACTCAATAGGTATGAAAGTAACGGCGGATCCTGAACTTCCATATATGGACGCACACTTCGTTGTAGGCGATCCTTCAAGCTCGGCCCCTCCAACTATTGACGTTTCAGCCTCTATAACCTCTACCCAGGACATTGTTGAACAATATATCCTTGTTGACGGACTTGCCCACGAATGCGAGCACGCGATCGACAATCCGATCCTATACGGAGTTGAGCATCCGTCAGACACAGAAAACCCTATCTCGTCTCTGATTAACGATCAATATGCACGCATCACAAGCGAAGCCATAGCAACTATCTCTCAAGAAATAGTAAGAAAGGAGCTTGTAGATAACCGCGCTACCGCAGCGGTAGCCTCACCAGGTCAAATGGTCGATTTTAATGGCGAGGTCGTAGTCGTGATGTCTCAGCACGATAAGGCGACCGTGGATTTGCTTGTAGATAGCTCAAGTGGATCTGATGTGGCGGCAGTCGATATGATTGGGCTGACTAATCGGGACAGCCCGCTAACCCGCAGCTTGGTAGGAAGTGTCGCGCCATATTACGCGACCCACGCCATGGCTAGCCACGTGAATCCTGCGAACCTGTCAGAAGAGATCTACTATTCCAAGATCATAGCAAATGTAACATGGAGTGAGTTCTTAAGGAATAACTATACCCCTGGTGTGACACAACCCACAAGCATCACAGTGGCGAACAAGCTATATCCAGTCGGCAATACTTACACCGTGCAGGTTAATGCTGGTGGGAACTCTCTGCATCTTTCTGCCCTCCTATTCGACCTTGTCAATGGAGACCCTTCGAATGGAGGCATCAATGAGGAAGGTAGTGCAACCCGCGAATGGGTCGGCGATCCGTCGAACGGAATTCCGGGAGTTAGCTTGAATGCAGTAGAGGAAAGTGACGCTTCTGGACCGGCCGGAACCTCCAACGCCTTACCGCTTATCGGAAGTGTCATTCATCCCGACATCGACGATAGCCAAGTCGATACTACATTATCAATTGGCGGCATCCCGGAGGGGAACGAGTATGTAACCCAGTCCGCTTTGTATGGATCAACCGAGATCGATGAGTCCTTCTGGGATGATCAATCGAACAACGTGATCGCTCACACAGTCACCTTGCACATGGCGGATTTCCCTAGTGGATGGCAAGCAGACAACGCGAACATCCAGCAGGTTAAGCTACTTGTAGACGGCTCGGTCGACCTTCAAATGGCCACAGGAGATGCTGCCGAATACAACGCCAACAACACAGGTAAGCTTTCGGTTTCAGGGCTCACCGATCAACAGATTGCCTCGGCCCTTCAAACTCAGACGGACGGTTTAGTCGACGCAGTAAGTGGCATCACATACTCTCAGATTGAGTTTCGACCAGGGGAGGATTTCCGGCTTCTGTCGCCTGCTCCTATCACCGGTGACGACCTCACTTGGCTCACCACGAACTCGGATGGCAACCAGGAGTTCGTTCCCATTCTTAGTGCGGCAGGCACCTTCTCCAACAACTCCCCTCCTTCCTCGTTATACGCCTTGGACAGCAGAGATTTGATTGTCGGCGGAAGCTCAAGCCTGAACGTGTATGCAGCTGGCGACGACACCATCTTCGGCGGCAGCGGCACCGAAACCATCCAGGCGGCCACCCAGGCTACAAAAATTGAGTACTGGGGCGAAGGTGCCGCCCATATCTACGACACAACGAACGAAAACCTCCACCTCGGGTCAGGAGCCACCACGATCTACCTCCAGAAAGGCCTTCAGGATCCGGACATCAGCAACGTTTACAACTTCGATCCCAGCAAGGATGTGATCATCCCGAAGGGCTATACCCTATCAGACTTGAGGCAGGTGGTGGATCCCCTGTCAGTATGGTCGATTGACGCAGGCGACGTGAGCGGTGCCGCGACTGAACAGGATATTCAAGACGCGCTGAACCAAGGGTTCCTGTCAGACGGCCCTGACGGGTATGGATATTATCCCAGCCCGGACCCTAACGCCCAACCGATGTACGGCACCATTCCCGGCACACAGACCGTGGGATGGTACTACTGGTACAGCGTCGACACACCGAACACAGACAATAGTTTCCAATTCGAATCTGGTCATAACACGATCAACATCGTCGGCGACCAGCCGCTGCTCTGGACAGCCTTCGGCTATTCAGGTGTAAACGTCGACAACATGAGCGGCGACATGACCGTCGACGGCGGCTCAGCAGGCAACTTAGTCGACAACGGTATGAGCACCTCCAACTTAACTGTTAATGAGACAGGCGGCAACGACACAATTCGCGCGGGGACAGGCGACACGACCGTCACCACCGGGGCGGGACAGAGCCAGATCGACCTGTCCGCCCAGGCATCCTGGGCCTTGGACATGGTGAACTCCGGGGGTGCAGACGCCATCACGGGCGGGCACGGGAAGCTGGTTGCTAGCTTAAACGGCGGCTACATCGCTACCCAGACGGACGCCCAAGATACGATTAACTTGGGGTCGGCGGGATCGTCAGTCTACAGCCTGGGCCAAGACGTCATCAACGGCACGACCGGAAACGACACCGTCACCGCGGATGGACCGGCTACGATCAACGGGGGTACGGGGCAGAGTTTCTACACGCTTCAGAACGATGGGCTCGTTTTGAACAGCCACGGCACGGATAGCGTCAACGCTGACCACGGCGGGACCGTCACGGCGGACGGCACGTCCCTCTATCTAGAAGACGTGGCCGAAGCCCAACTCACGGTCCAGGAAAACGCGCCCGGCTCATTGGGTACCGTCACGGTCGCCGACGCGGCTGCTTACACCTACATTCCAGGCTACCAGAGCACGCAAATCATCGCCGGGTCAGGCTCCGGCGGCCTGGACGTGACCGCCGGGATCGACGGGGAGAGCTTCGCCTTCGGCGACGGCTCGGAGACCCTGACCAGCGCCTACTCGGGAATCACAATTACAGAGACCACCTTGTCGGCACTCCAGATTGAGGACTCCGGCGTTGGAACGCACGTCGAAGGGGGCGCGAACGGGTTCGTCTACGACGGTTCCCAGAGCCAGGGCAGCCAGACCATCACCACGCAGGTTGGAGCGACAAACTCTATCACCCTGGGCAGCGGCTCGACCATGATCACCTCGGCGGGGACAGATAACATCGCCGTCGGTGCCGCCTTTGCCTCCATCACTGCCTCCGGATCTTTTACAGTTTCCGAGGCGGGCGGCTCCATCCATATCACTGAAACGGGAGCTAGCACAGCTTCGGGCACAGTCTCAGGCGGCACGGCCACGGTCACTGGAACTCCGGGCGGCCTGAGGATCAACGGCAGCAGTGCCTCCGTCACCATGAGCGCGGGGACAGGAACAGTTGCCTTGTCCGGAGGCGGAAGTTCGATCACTGGCGGCTCCGGCATCCTGAGCGTCATGGACGCAGGAAGCGCCAACATCATCGTAGGCGGCTTGGGCGGCCTGGTCCTCTCCGCGTCTTCGAACGTGGGAGGTGAGGTGGTTTCGACGACCGAAGGGTCGACGAACACGATCACCCTGGGAACAGGATCCGACACGCTGATCTCGGCCGGAACGGACACGATTAACGTCGGGGCCGCCGCAGCCGTCGTAACCGCCTCTGGCACGTTCACGATCACGGAGACTACGGGTAGTGTGCAGGTGACCAAGACGGGCGGCACTGCCGCCTCAGCCACGGTCTCGGGCGGGCTAGTTACCATTACAGGGGCCGCGAACTCGGCCGGTCTGAACATCAGCACCTCGGCAACAGGAGTGGGAACCCACATCACCCTTGGTCTGGGCAACGACTCCGTGACGACCCTAGGTCCAACCACCCTGGTCGGCGGCAGCGGCCTGATGGTGTTCACTGGTCATGCCAACGCCGTCGTCACAGACGGTCTGGGTGGCGAGCAGGTGCAGATGGGAAGTGGGAACACCCAGTTCACAACGATGGCAGGCACCCACAACACCCTGAACCTGGGATCCGGTACCCAAGTCGTAAACAGCGCAGGTAACGACAGCATCTACGCAGGCTCCGGGGCGGTTACCGTCGACGGCTCGATCGGAGCGATCCTGATATACGCCAGCACGGGGGCCCTGACCTTCCAGGGCGGATCCGGCAGCAGCACCGTGCACGGAAAGACGTCTAGCGGAGGGGCGATGAGCATTCTCGGAGGCTCCGGCTCTATGATTGTCACCGGAGGATCGGGGAACGATACGCTGGTTGCCGGGGCGGGAAACATGGGTTTCACAGAGGGCAATGGAGCGGCGACGGCCCAGTTCGGTTCGGGCCATGCCACGGTCACAGGCGGGACTGGTGTCGACGTCTATAGCCTTATCTCCGGCTCCAGCACCGGTTCGGGGGTCATCAATGGGTTCAAGGTCGGCACGGACCACCTGCATCTGGTCGGGTTCGGTCCCTCCGAGGCACAGAACGCTTTGGCTAACGAGACGGTCTCTGGAGGGAGCACCACGCTGGGGTTCACAGGAGGCGAGCACATTATCCTCAACGGGGTCACCGGGCTGACGGCCGCCTCATTCTCCTAGGCGGACGACGATAAGGAAGAGCCGCCAGAACAGGAGACAGTCGGGGCTTATTTCAAGTGTACGAGCCCTGGCCACTGACAAGTCGCAGGATACGGCGCCCATCAATATGAGACACGTCCTTTCTAGCTATTAGGACCGGGTTGCGATTTAGCTTGCTTTCGTGTTGTTCGCGGTAGGTTCCCACGGTATAGTAGACTGAGACCGATCTAGTCTGCGCCGAAGGACCTACACGTTCATGCTTGCTCCTCAGGCGGTCTCCGAAATTGAAGGCGGACGATCGAGGCCGTTTCGGGTTCTATGCTTAGATGGCGGCGGAATGCGTGGTGTCTACACGGCCGCCTATCTGGATTGCGTAGCCCGCGGGTTCGCGGTTCAGCGCGGAATTACAGCAGGCCTGGATGTCGGTGCGGCGTTCGACTTGGTGGTCGGCACCAGCACGGGCGGCATGATCGGCTGTGCTCTGGTAGCTGGTCTGCCGCTGGAGTCCGTCATCCATCTCTACCGGGAAAGAGGCCCCGCCATCTTTCCCATGGCTATGCCGAAACGCATTGTCGGCATATTGCCGCAGCTCTTCACTAGGCCAAAGGCCCTCGCCGCGGGTTCCGCTGCATTGCGCCAAGCCTTGCACGAACGCCTAGGCGACGAGACCATCGGGCAAGTCTACACCCGCCGCAAAATCGCATTGGCAATCACCGCGGTCGAGTTGAGCCAGCACCGGAGCTGGGTATTCAAGACCCGCCACCTCGCCGGTAGCACCGGGAGAGACGATGACTACTCATTGGTCGATGTCTGCATGGCGACAAGTGCGGCGCCGGTCTATCGTTCGCTGGCAGCAATACGGCACACGTCTGGCCCGGAAGGCTACTACGTGTTCGCGGACGGCGGTTTGTGGGCCAACAACCCGGTCATGGTCGCGCTCGTTGAAGCTTTGCAAATGGCGCCGATCGGCCGCCCCATCGAAATTTTTTCCCTAGGGACATGCCCCCTTCCGGCGGGCGAACAAGTACCGGTCGGCGGCCTGCACCGCGGATTCCCCGGCTGGCAATTCGGCAGCAAGGCGGCGAGCTTGTCGATCGCTGCCCAGGAGTTTGCCTTCGACAACATGGCGCGGATGCTTGCCTCGCGTCTTGGTCGGCCGTGCAGTCTGGTGAGATTCCCCCGGCAGGCATTCCCTGCGTCGCTGATGCCTTACTTGAGCCTCGATGAAACCAGGACCGTGGCGGTCGACGCTTTGGTCAATCAGGCGCTCAGCGACGCACAGATGACGAACAGCGTCTGCACAGAACCCACATCAACCGAGGGACCTCTTATCCGTTCCCTCTTCATGGACATGCCGGAGCGGACGGCGAACGACCTGGCTAAGGGTACAACGGATGTTTAACTGCTCTGAAGACCTGCTTGCCTACCATAACGACCGAATCACCCTCCCGCTTGCTGACCAGCGGGAGATGAGTGACCGACGTAACTCTAACCGCGATCGTGTCCGCCGTGACCTGCGGGACGAGTCCAAGCCATCAGTCCGGGAGTTCAAAAGCCAGGGCTCGTATGCGATGCGTACGATGACGCAGCATCCTGAGAACGACTACGACATCGACGATGGCGTCTACTTCGAGAAGTCCGCTTTGTCGTTTAAGGAATGGGGAAATGAGCGCGCTGGATGCGCGGTGCATGGTACGTGATGCCGTTTGCGACGACGCGTTCTCCAGGCCGCCCGAGGTCCGAAACAACTGCGTACGCGTCTATTACAAGGCGGGCTATCACGTCGACATGCCGGTCTACAGACGGGTGGTGACCAAGAACATCCTTGGCCAGGATGTGATCCACCATGAACTCGCCTCGGCCGACTGGGTACGGTCTGACGCGCGAGATGTGACCGCATGGTTTGAAAAGGAGAACAACGCCCAGAGCCCGGACGAGACTAACGGCCGCCAGATGCGGCGCGTTGTTCGCCAGATCAAGATGTTTGCTCGCAGCCGGGACAGTTGGCGAGGCCAGATACTCAGCGGCTTCGGCATCACCAAGCTCGTGACAGAATGTTTCCGCGGCAACGCCGTCAGGGAGGATTTGGCGCTTTACGACACCATGAACGCAATCCGCAGCCGCCTCTACGGCAGCTTGGTGGTCAACCATCCTGTCACACCGAATGCAACAATCACCAGATTGGTGGATGATCCTAAATCCAGGTTTCTCCGCGACAAGCTGGAATACGCCATCGGGGTCTTAGCGGTCCTCCATAGATCCGATTGCACGCGCAAGCAGGCATTGCATGCATGGGACACGCTGTTCAACTGCGACTGGTTTGAAGCTCGCTACGATGCCGAGAACGCGGCAAAGGCGGAAGCGCTGTCGAAGCCTGCGATCCTGACATCTGGCTTGCTCAAGAAAACCGGACAGGATGTCTCGGCGCAGCGATCGGTCCAGAAGTCGGGCGGTGGGGATTATGCATGACGGAGGCCTAGCATTCAGGTCTCCCGAGCAGGATAAGGCCTTGCGCAGCGTGGAAGCTTGGCTGTCCACGCTGCCTGGGAAAGCGAGCCGTCTTTCGTCCGTCGAACTGCTGCGTTACGGGGCCTCCAGGCCCATTGCCGGATGGCGCATTACGGTGGAGTTCGATAGAACCGTTGGCGCCTTCTCGCTCGACCTCCTGGCCGACCGCGCGTTTCCAAATTCCCCGATCCGCATCGCCATAGTGAATAGACCTATAGGCGACAAGTGGCCCCATCTGGAGGAGGGAGATGGTGTTCTCTGCCTTCTTCCAAATTCCGCCAGCATCGACATCGACGCCCCGGTAGAGGTGGTCAAGCACCAACTAGGCGAGGCCTGCAAGCTGATCGAAGCCTCGGTAGCTGGCATCAACCGCCAAGATTTTCTGTCGGAGATCAACTCCTATTGGACCCGCGGTCTTACCAGGAGTGAAACCAGGTTGTGTACTCTCGTCAGGGCGGCAGGACCGAGCCGCGTAGTGAGAGTCTGGCGAGGGAAGCAGTTCGACCTGGTCGCCGACGACGATGACACGTGCCTACGATGGCTGAGGCACACCGGAGTGACAGCGGACGCCAAGAACCTCAGTGAGGGCCTTTTCTTCTGGATGGATCGGCCACCCTTTCCTGAAGAATATCCCAGCACCGGGGCGGAGCTGCGCATGATGGTGGCCGCGAGGTGCTCGGACGCGCTTGCGATGCTGGAAAGGCAGGTTGCACGAGACCCGGCCGACTTGGTCGCCCTGTTCGGGAGCGCGAACGCGAACGGGCTGACCATCCTTGGCACGACCATTACAGGGGGCGCCCGACCTCAGCATCCACGAGGTAAGCGCAGTGCTTCGAGTTCGGGCTTCACTGGGCGGGCGATCCCGCCAGGCGTAGCCGTGACCCGCTATTTCGGGTCCGCCAAGGTACGCCGACGCCTCGTCACCCGGGTCGACCCATCCTGGATCCACGGCCGGGACCTGGATACGGGAGCGCAGGTGCTCCGGAACATGAAGGTCGCCGTGCTAGGGTGCGGTTCGATAGGGGGCCCAATCGCCGTCCGCCTGGCACAGGCTGGAGTGGGAAGTCTTTGGCTGGTCGACGGTGACCTATTGACTTCGTCGAACGTCGGTCGCCATCCACTCGGCGTGGCCAGGATCGACCGTTTTAAGGCGACCGGCTTGGCTAACGAACTCAGGACCCGGTTCCCGCACATGAGGCTGGTCGAGGGGATTGGCGACGATTGGATGCGGGTCCACGCAGAGCACCCGGATCTTCTCGGCTCGTGCGACCTCATCGTCGCGGCGATGGCGGACTGGACGGCGAACTCGATGCTCAATGAGTGGCACGTCAGGCAAAGACGCCGGAAACCTATCCTCTATGCATGGACCGAGGCGCACGCCTGTGCTGGCCATGCGGTGCTGATCACCAACAAGGGGGGATGCCTCCGCTGCGGCTTCTCCTCGACCGGCACGCCTTTGCTGCGCGTTTGTGAGTGGCCTACGGAAACGCAGTCCCAGGAGCCGAGCTGCGGGGCAGTGTTCCAATCCTATGGACCAGTGGAAATGGCGCACTTGGAAGCGATAGCGTGCGAGATGGCCACTGACGCGCTGCTGTCTCCTCCATCCGCTTCAGCCCACCATATTTGGGCAGCCCGACGTTCGCTTTTGACTTTGACCGGGGGGAACTGGAGCCGCGATTGGACTCTGCTACATCCAGAGCGTAGCGGCGGCGCGTTCATGGACCAGCGTTCCTGGTTTCTTGGACCGTGTCCAACCTGCGGCCCGACGCCATCGTGAGCATGCGTTACCCAATTGGCGATACCGGTCAGGCATTAGTCATCCCAGACCACGTGATGCTTCACCTTGAGAAGCATCGGCAAACTCGTTGGTATCGTCGGGAGGCTGGTGGCCAGCTATTTTCTCGGCTGGAGGGCAACGATGTCACCATCGACCGTATAAGTGGCCCCAGGGCGAGTGACTGGCGGACGCGAACCTCGTTCCGACCGAACCGTGCGGTCGAACGGAAGGAGATACGTGATCAGTTCCGTGAGGGCTTCCATTTCGTTGGTGATTGGCACACTCACCCAGAGCTTCGACCTGAACCGTCTCAGACCGACCTGCACAGCATTGCAGAATGCGTCAGACGGTCAGTTCACGATCTGAACGGGTTCGCCCTGGTGATTGTCGGCCTCGCACCGTCGCCCAGGGGCTCCACGTGTCTTTGCACGACGGCGCCACAATGGCTGTTTTGGAAGCGTCATCCCCAGGGAAGATGAGAGAACAAGCGGAGGGGAAGGTCTTTGCAGAGTGCTGAGGAGCAGAGACGGAAGCAAAGTTACCAGCATTTTGGATCACCGCACCCGGCCGCCGTCCAAGCACCGGGCATGTTCCTCAAACGGCGCCAGCCGACCATCCGCACCGACACGGATGAACAGCCGCCGAACTCGCCCGTCCCGGCTCTCATACGATGGCAGGGACCCGAGCATGGATGCCAGGTCGCCCCAGGGCACCAGCAGGAAGTCGGCCCGGCCAGCAAACCCCAGGGCCAGGAAGCCCCGAGCGGCCGAGGTCAGCTCCTCGCAATGCCGGGCGGCGATGAGGAACTCGTAGGTGCCCACAGTGCCCATGTTCCCAGCCGTCATCACCTGGATGACGGTGTCGGTGGCGCAGTCGCAGTACCGAGTGTACCGGCGGACTAGGTCTTCGCCGAACTCGCGCTTCAGAGCGCGCCCGACGGCATACATGAAACCCTCGCTGCCTGCCCGGTCCAGGCGCCGAGCACGGCCCAGGTCCGGCCGGAGCTTGCTGCGGCCGCTGACCAGAGCGCTCACATCAACACCGTCCAGGTCAGCCCGCCGGAACAGGAACTGCCGGGCACCCTCGACGGAAGGACCGGACACGGGCCGCGCGCCCGCCTTCACCAGGTGGGTGGCCGCCCACTTCCGGCCGAGCCCGTGCACGCGCGCGAACTCCGCGCCGGTCACATACTCCCGCTGGAACGCCGCCAACGCCGCGTCAGTGACCCGGCGCCCAAACTCCATTGGGGAGTCCACCACCACCGTCGCGAGCAATCCCACCCGCACCCAATGGTAGGCGACCTCCTGCTTGACCCCGAGCTCACCGGCCGCTTCGGCCACCGACAGCGTGCGACCCTCAACCCGGGTCAACCCGGTGATGAAGCTGTCCACGTCGGACGACCGGAAACGGAAGCGCTGGAGACCACGGCCCTTGCGGGCCACACCGGCAGGCGTGAGGCGGCCTGCCCGGATTGCTTGCAGCACATCCGTGGTGTCGAACCCGGGGATCGGCACCCGCCGGGCGATGGTAGCGATTGTGACACTGTCCGTCGGCACGGGCCGGTCCGGGGGAACGCGGTCGGCAAGCTCCTGGAGCAATCCCTCGACCGACGTCACCGGGTAACGGACAGTGCCCGCGGCGTCAGCATCCGGAACCACCGACAGCATCCCGGCGTCCCGGAGTTTCTTCAGCGTCAACTTGCCTACCCCCAGGCGGCGCTGCACGTCGACGCCGGAGAGAAGGCCCGACCGCTGCTGAAGCAGCGCGTGCACCCGGTCGGCACGCATCAGGCTTGCCGCACCCTTCCCGGTCGGCGGAACCAAATAGAGGTCGTGCGCGGCGGCAAGCAAGGCCAACCGATCATAGCCGATCCCGAGAGCCTCGGCGGCCTCGCTCCCCGTCATGTGCCGGTGACGCAGCTGATCGGCGGACCGGAACCGCCGCACCTGGTGGGCAGGCGTGGCGAGATCGGGCTGCTCGGCAACATAGCGGTGGAAAGCATTTCCCAGCACGGCGCCATACGGCTCCGAGGCGACGTCCCAGAGCCAGTGAGACAGGAAACCGAACTCCTTACGGACGCCATACCGGCCGCGGCGCGCCCCTTGCCCGGCACGGAGCCGATCGAGCAGTCGGTGGAAACCCTGCGGCCACTCCTGGAGCGCCGCCCACCCCGCGTCCAGGATCCCGGCCATCTCCCCGGCATGCCTGCGGACGAACCGGATCGGACGGGGCGAGCGGTGATGGCCGCAGGCAATGGCGCCGAGGTGAAAAGCAGCGCGCAACACGTCACCCGGTGACAGCGGGACCAGGCCGGGCGGCTGCTGGCCGTCCAGGAGCGCCGTCAACCCGCGGACGCCCTCGAGTTCCACCGACGGCACATGCTGCACGGGGGCGCCCCGCAGGTCGGCACGGCAATCGCGCCGCGCACACATGTGGACGCGGTCGGTGCGCCAGTTCACTCGGTGACCCGCCGGGCAATGCTCCAGCAGCCGGACGCCGTGCTTAGGACACACGGTGAGCACGCTCACGTCCCAAATGGCGCGGTGATGTGGACTGTCGCGCAGGCAGAGCGGGCAGTAACGGCGCTGGTCCAGCGACACGAACTCATGGTGCAGCCGGTGGCCAAGGATGGTGCAGGTCTTCGGATCGCCTGTGCCGTGGGCCAACCTGGCCAGGCATTCCCGGGTGATGCCGAACAGGTGGGCAAGGCGCCCTCCGAACTCGGAGGCGGGATCGACAAACGCCAGGGTTGCCAGGGAGGTGGTTGGTGGCCGGATCTGCCGCAGGAGCCGCATCGGGTTGCGGAACCGATAGCGTTCGGCGTTGCGCAGGACCAGGCTGGGAAGGCTCTCACCTGGCTCGGGAGGCATCGGTGCTGGCAGCGAGTACCTCGCGCGCAGCCTGCTGCTCCGCTGCGCCCGGCAGGCTGCCCATCATGCCGTCCATGATCAGGCCGCCTCGTCTTGCCGGAACGGATTCGCTAGGCCGCGGGACGCGCCCACCCGGAGCTCGTCGACCGCCTGCTCCAGGATGTCCCAGGTGATCTTCGGCCGCCCGAGGCGTTGGGCAATCGTGCGGGCGTGTCCGATCAGCCGGGCTGCTTGCCCAAGCAATCCCTCGGCGAACTCATGGATCCGCATGGCCGTTTGCAGCTTACCCAGGCCGGAGATGTCGGGGAGGCCCAGCTCGGTGTCGATCTGATGCAGGATGCTGGCGAACTCGTAACGCTGCTCCTCGTCGGCCCAGCTGAACGGCGTGATGTCCACTTGGCCGAGGGTGCGGCCCTCGAGTTGCTTGTTCCCCGCGAAAACGCGCTCTGCTTTCCGCTCGCCAACCAGCAGTAAGGGGCAGACCCGGCGGTTCAGGATGCCGGTCACCCAGACCGCCACCGTCGTCTTCACCTTCTCCGTATCCGCATCGATCAGCCGCTGCACCTCGTCGAAGACCAGGAGCTGCACACCATGGAGTCTGACGGCAGCCGCAATGCGGCCGGTGCGGTCGACCTGGGAGCCGTACTCGGGGTCGGGGTCTTTCAGGGCCCGGAGGACCTCCGTGGCGAAGCTCTTCAGGGTGCAGCCCGCCGGAACCTCGACGATGACGATGCGGGGGACTTCTCTGTCACCCGGATCCTTCTCGAGCCGATCCTCGACATAACGATGGACCAGGTGCGTCTTCCCGGACCGCGCAAGCCCAAGTAGCACCAAGGCCCGGCAGTAGTCCCGCTCCCAGCCATGCTTCATGAGCTCGTCAATGCGCTGGAAAGCGACACGTGCTTGCCGGGTCTCCACGAAGATCGAGCTCATCGCGCCCGGATCGAGGCTGCGTTCATCCTTCATCGTGTCCTCCTAATCGCGCTTGCGCACGGAGATGCCGTGCTGGCGGGCGTACTCCGCAGGGTCGAAGTCGTCGTCACCCGTGACGGGCGCTGGGCCGGGCTTCGGATCCGGACCGGCCAACGGCTTCGCTTCGGACGTCGGCCAAGCCTCCACTCGCTGATCGGAGGCGGGCGCACGGTCCACCTCCGGCGCCGATTGCGGCCCCGGGGCCGCAACCAACAAGCCGCCTGGCGCATCCGGGGTGCCCGGGTCAGCATCGGCGCCGCCGTCGTCGAAGGCGTGCTCGATGATTGAGGTGGCGCTGCGTCCGCGGTCGAACGCGGGCGGTTCCTCGGACCTTGCTGCGGCAGTAAGCTTGTGGAAGTAGGCGGCGGCCTTGCGGCGGTCCACCCGCCCCTTGGCCCCGGCCATCCGGGTCATGTCGTTGTCCAGCACGACGTAGGCGCTTGCCAGTCCCTCCTCGCCGCCGAAACTGTCGGGGCTGTTGCGTTGGACCGCGCGGGCGAGCCGGTACTTCTCCCAGGTGACGCCCTCGACGAGATGGCGCTTGGCTGCCTCGATGAACGCCTCCTTGGGCTGGTTGTCGAACGGGTCGATGAACCAGATCCGGGTCATGTCGAGCGGGTCGATCTTGACCTTGACGAGCTTCGGGCGCTCCGGCTGAACCCGGAGAACCGCCAGCGCCTCGCTCCGGTAGTTCAGCCCCTCAAAGGCGATACCCTCGCGCTGGATCGTGCGGTAGGCGAATGACGTGAGGTCGGCAGCAAGCTTGTCGGGATCCGGTGGCGGCAGCAGGCCATTGGCTGCCACGCTCTCCCGCCACGCTTCGAGCGGTGTCCGGTCCAGGCCGCGGTGCTTCCGCATGTGATAGACGTCGACGATGTACTGGAGAACGTAGAACTCGAGCTGCGCCAGCGTGACCTGGGCGGCCACCTCGGGCGGGGTTTCCTTGTTGCGCTCGTAGAAGTTCGCGAAGGTCGTGCCGGGCATGCGGTGGAAGACGTCGGCGGCCAACTTCCTGAAGTAGCGCTCGATGGTCCCCTTGTACCAAGCCTTCAGCACGGGCGGGAAATGAACGTCAGTGCCGAGCCGCAGGCAGGCTTCTGTGAACGAGGCCGAGCGGAAGTCAGCCTCGTTATCCGGCACGATGACCAGCGGCTTCCCGAAGCATGGCCACGTGCCCTTGATGGCGGGGAAGCGGGCGAGAAGCCGCTCCTTTGGGAGGATCGCCATGCGCAGGCACTCCATCACCGCCGTGGTGCAAGGGCCATCGAAGCTGATGTGAAAGCCCATGATCATCCGGGTGTGGCGGTCGATGGTCACCGTGATGGTCGGGCGGCCGATGACGGCGCCGGTGCCGTCGTCCACAGCGAGGCAGTCGACCGTGGTGTGGTCGATCTCCCAGCGCTCGTGGTGCGCACTGGTCACCGGCCCGGACTTGAGCAGGCGGTGCCGGTGCTCGGCAATCCGCTTGCCCAGGCGGCAGAAGTCCCGGGTGAACGCGTCGATCTTGCGGACCTGCGCATAGACGGTGTTGAGGCTCGGCGTCGGCAGCTTGTCGCTTTTGAGCAGGGCGGCGTTGCGCTTGCCGAACTCGGCCACGACGTGCTGGTGCACGGCGACAACTGTCAGGCGCCGGTCAGTGAGGTATGTCTCGTTGACGACCTCCTCGAGCAGGGAGCGCGCCGCGGCCGGGAGCTTGTCGTCGTAGTTGCCGCAGTTCGGGGTTTGCCGGACCAGCATGGCCGCGTCACGGCCGAACTTCAGCCAGGCCGCAAGCCACCGGATCACCTGGCGCGGGCTGGGCGGGTGCTCGTCGCCGAACGTTTCCGCAACCGAGCGGACGATTGGCCCAAGCGCCCTGGGTGTGCGGCTGGGACAGCCAGCCTGCTCCCAGGCAGTGATATAGCGGAGCTTCCGCTGGGCATCCTTGACGGACACGGTGTCCTGCTCCCGGTTGCTGCTGTCGAAGCCGACCCGGGCGCGGCCACCCGGATGCTCGTAGGCCTCCCCTGCCACCTCGGACGGGGTCAGCAAGCGCAGGCGCCGCGCTTCCTGGTTCTCCAGGAACTCCCGCGGGTTCATAGAATGCGGATGGCCGTGCCGGTCCAAGAACACCAGCATGCCCCGCCCGTCCCGGGTCTTGCTCTCGAAGAACAGCCGGGTGCCGTCCAGCTCGATGGGCTGGTGCGGCTTGAACACCAAGTTGGCGAGCGATGTGTCGTAGCCGGGCATCACCGGCCGTCCAGGGCGCGCAACGCCACCTGCATCGCCGATGGCTGCGCCGCCGAGACGTCCAACGTCAGCTGGCCCGCCAGCATCATCGCGCACACCGTCTCCGGCACGTATGGCCGGGGCGCCAGACGCTCGTGGATCTCGGAAATCGTGCTGCTGCGTGCAGTGCTGAGGACGTCGACCACCCGCCGCTCGGTCTCGACGTCTGGGGTGAAGCCCCGGCACCGGAGGATGAACATTGCGTTGCCGAAGCGGGGTTCCAGCAGGATTTCGCGCCGCGGGACGGCGCCGTAGTCGAGGCCGAACTCCCGGTAGGCTGATTTCAGGACGGCGGTGAGTTCGACGCGCGCGGGATCGGCGGCCCGGCTGTCACTCACCGCATCCATGACTGCGGTGCGGCCGCCCGAGCGGATCTGGACGGCGGGAAAGTAGCTGCGCTCCTTGCCTTCGACGATCAACGCGATCTGGTGCGGCATTGTCTCAATGGTGTCGACCGACGGGTCAACCTCGAGCAGGCACAGCAGGGAGCGCTCCAGCGGCCGCCGCCAGGGCAATGGGGCGTCCATCTTGCGGCTGACGAAGACACCGCTGACGCTCCGGCGCATATTGTCCTGGATGCGTTTCCAGTCTTCGGTGGTGATCGGCGCAACGCGCGCCGGGACAGTCTCTTCCCCGGTGGGAAAGCGAGCATAATGGGTGGACATCGGATAACCCGTGGTTCGGGTGGATCAACCCGCGGCCGACGCCGCGGCGAGCTCAGGCGCGATGTGGCCGAGCTATCCGTATCCGAGGGATCGAGGTGTGATCGAGGCCGATCGTGATGCCGGACGGCACGCCGTCCGCGTCACCGGCATATGCCTGGGCGGCACGGAGGTCGTTCGAAGACTGGTCCGTGCTGGTGTTGACCGAGGACATGTGAGATTCCAGACAACCTAGAAAGCGAACACGCGGACGCATTGAACCCACCCCGGCGGGGAGGTTTGGCGTTATATGGCGGTCGCTATCATCTGGGTCATGGCGGGCCGGTGCGTAGCCCAGCTGGATCCCGGAGTCGAGTCTTTTCGCAACGTCCGGCACCTGCCAGGCCGCCGTATTGGAGGCACCTGTATTCAGGTGAACCATTGCAGCACCTCCTCGAAGGCGGCCCGGATCAGCACGACGCGGCCGCCCGGCAGCTGCATGATGGTGGCGTCCTGGCACGTGTCGGCGTCGCTGAGGCCCATTACGGCGCCAAGCCGAACGGCGTGCCTCAGGTCTTCGTCATCCCGGAAGATGACAAAGGGCCCATGACGCATGCCCGTGGTCACCAAGCTCATCGCTGGCCTCCCCGGCCTGAGTTCATGTCCACGCCGCAGGGCAACATGGGCTCGCCTAGTCGGTAGAGGCGGCTGTAGGTGCGCGCCCAACCCTGCTCCGGTGCCATCACCCACACCTCGCTCGTCCGGATGACTGGGCCGGTGCGGAGGGGGTGGCCCGTGTTGCCGCCAACGAGGCACGGCATTCTGAGTGTGCCGATGGTGAACGGGTCCAGAAGGGGGGCGGCTGCAAGCTCGCCTGCGGTCGGCATATCGCCGTCTCCGACGCGCTCAAGGGCCGAGATAAGGGATTCTAGGCGGGCGAGTTCGCCCGCAATGTCGCCGACCATTTGCCGGTGACCCACGATAATGGGCATGCCAGTGTTCCTGTGCGCGAGAGGGCATACCGCCCGCCGCTGGTCAGAGCGGCGGGCGGGGGAACAGAAAAGGGTAGACCCGAGATGCTGAGATGGCGGTGACCGCCTTCAGTCTGCGTCTACGTCCGCCTCCTGCCCTATTCGCGAACCGAGGGAACCGACGAGGTACGTGTACTGGCAGCCCTGGTAGTGGGGCCGGTAGGTGGCTCGCGGAGCCGAGCGGCTGGCGTTCCTCGTCATGCACCGGAACGTATCGAGAACATCTCACCCGAGTCAACGACTTTCTAAGCGTCGTCAACCTGGGCAACGCTCAAGTCGGCGTTGTGTCACCGGGTGACAGCCAGCGCCCCTCACCACTGACGGCCCGCTTGCTTCAAGCTGCCTCACGAGGAACGCCCCGGCGCTGGACAGACTTCAGAATGCCTCATGCCCAACGTCGACCGGCTCCCGCCGCCCAAATGCTGCAATGCAACATTGGCTCGTGTAGCGCGTTGAGTGAACGACGCACTCCGCGGACGTCCGTATCGTTCCGTGCCGCAGCAGGTAAGGCAGCCATGAGCATCATCCGGAAGACTACAAGCGCTCGATCCCGCGCACGGACGCTTGCTTGGGGTGCGGCGGCCCTTGGAGCACTTGCTTTGGCGAACCACGCCGTCGCCCGCCTCGCCGAGCATAGGCACCCGCCCGAGGGCTCTTTGGTCGAGGTGGACGGCGTCCGGCTGCACTACAGCGACCGGGGCACCGGTCAGCCTGTGGTCCTGATCCACGGCAATGCCGTGACCGGGGACGACTACAACACCAGTGGCGTAGCCGACCTCCTGCTGGCACGTCACCGGGTGATCATCTTCGACCGCCCCGGCTTCGGTTACAGCGACCGCCCGCGCGGCCGCTTGTGGACGGCCAATCAGCAGGCGGAATTGCTCCACAAGGCCCTCCGGCAGCTTGGCGTCGAGCGGCCGGTGATCGTGGGCCACTCCTGGGGGGCGATCGTCGCCCTTGCGTTGGCCGAGGCGCATCCGGGTGACACTGCGGCTCTCGTGCTGCTGTCCGGCTACTACTTCTGGACGCTACGGCCCGACGTGCTGCCGGTCGCCCTGGGGGCGGCGCCCGTTATCGGAGACATCCTCCGCTACACCATCTCTCCGCTGTTCGGCTGGCTCACCATGCCCCTGTTCAAGCGCCTGCTGTTCTCGCCCGCCGCGGTTCCAGCGCGGTTCCAGGCGGAATACTCGCCCGCGATGGCGCTGCGGCCATCCCAAATCCGCGCGACCTCCCTGGACGGCGCGCTCATGATCCCGGGCGCCTTGAGCCTTCGCGGCAGCTACAAAGACCTGTCCATGCCGGTGGTGATCATGGCCGGGGACGGCGACAAGGTGGTGTTCAAGCGCTCGGCCGAGCGGCTCCAGGCCAGCATCAAGGGCAGCATCCTGCGGGTCGTGAACGGTGCCGGGCACATGGTCCATCACCTCGCACCCCGTCAGGTTGTGGAGGCTATCGAGTCCGTCGGTGTTGCCTCCCGGGCAGCACTCAAGCCCGCGGCAGCTGCCGCCTGACGGCTGTCGGGTAGTGCAAGCTCATTGATCCCTGGCGTCTGATCGTTTCGTATTGCGACTTTGGACTGATCGGCGCGTTGCGATAGTGCAGAACGTCAGGGAGACGATCCGATGAGCGACAACCATCCGACGAACGGCAGCCAGATTGAGGGCGGCGCAGGACCCGCCCTGGCCGCGCACAGCAAGGACGCCGCCGCCCCGGGTTCGAGTCCGGCAGCGACTGCGACAGGCAACCAGGGGACGCAGCAGGGGGGTGCCTCTGCCCCGGTGTCGGAAACCGTGACGCGGCTCTCTGGACAGGCGCGCGATGCCGCAAGTCAAGCAGCTGGCGTGGCTTCGAAGGCGATCGGGCAAGCGCGGGAGCGTCTGCTGCCTGCTGGTACTTCGGATCAGGTCGCGGAATTCATCCGTGATCGGCCCATCATGACGATGCTCGGAGCCGGAGCGGTCGGCTTGATGGTGGGCATGCTCCTACGCCGTCGGTGATGTCGTAGGTGGACGGGGTGGGCCGGCTCGACCCACCCCGTCCAGACCCGGACGTGCAACCGCAAGCCGGAGCACCCTGGATGACGGTCCGGATCGTGCCCCGCCACCCGAAGTGGCCATCACTGTCGTCACCAGGTGACGGCTAAATCGACCGCACCCCGTTCTGGCTCAAACTCGCCGTGGACCGGCAGCTTGACGGGATGTTCGGTCGACGCTGCGGGAGGCTTACACCGAACTGTGCACACTCGTTCGCGGCGACCAAGGCCGTCGAGACTGTTCCGGTTGCGTCGGTGGATGGGATCAGCATGAGCCGGGACGAGGCGGCCGGGCGGTAACGGGACCTCACAATCCCTCTCACATTCTACCGCCTACAGACGACGGTCTTCTTGGCTCTCGGTCATTGCGAAGATACAATGTCCCTGTCGTCCGATGTCGGATCCGGCTAAATCGGCGTGACGGCGGGCTGAACTGAGCTGGCTGGCACTCGCCCGAAAGCCCAGGCAGATCCGTATCAGAACGATTAGTCATCGGCCGAGAGGGCAGGACACCCCAGATGATTTTGTTTCACCTTCTCGTCGATTGGCTGGTCGTCTTGATCAGCCAATTTGCTACTAAAGAGATAGCGTTCGCGTTTGCATTCGGCATTCTGGTCCTCAGCTTGCTGATTTGGGGGCTGTTCGTCCTCCGCCCTCATAGGACTTTGATGCGGGCGCTGAACTCGGCGACGCGCGCGGTCCAGCAGGCAACTGCCAACCCCAAATGGGGGCCGCGGGATCAGTTGGCTGCGGTCGACAAGGCGCTCGTGAACAATCCGGCCATCCAGGAGATCTGGAAACCATACCGGCGTGCGCTCCGCGACGACCCCAAGCGGGAAGGCCAATACGTCAACCCGGTCGACCCCTACAAGTGGTTCTGCCTCGAGCGCCTGCCCGGACGCGGCTACGAGAAGTGGGCATCGACCTGGGCTGGCATATCTCTGACCGTCGGCCTCCTGTTCACGTTCGTCGGCCTCACTGCGGCGCTGCTGAAGGTTGGGGAAGCCGGTGCCGATACCGCGCAGTTGCGCCTAGCCATCGCAGAGATCCTGAGGATCAGCTCAGCAAAGTTCATCACGTCGATGGCAGGCATCCTGGCCTATATCGGCTGGACCCTGGTCGCGCGGTCCTATGCCTCGGCCCAGTCCAAAGCCACGGCGGCCCTGGCGACCGCGATCCAGGCGCTGAGTGCGCCCCTTACCCCGGAAGCTGTGCTCCTCGATCAGCTCGACGAGGCCAGAGCGCAGACAAAACGCCTGAAAACGCTGTCCGACGATATGGCCGTCGCGTTCGACGCCAGCCTGAATAAGGTCGTCGGCCAACGTTTGGACGCCCTGCCGTCGGCGGTGGGCCAGTTCCTCCAGCCCGCACTCGAGCAGTCAGTGCGGCCGGTTGTGCAGGCTATCGAAAGCATGGGGGGAGCGATTGGTGCGGGCAATCACGCAGCGATCCACGACATGGTGTCCGGACTGATGTCCAGCATCAAGGACGCCACCGGCACAGAGATGGACTTGCTGACCAGCAGCATGCGCGAAGCCGCCGGTGAGTTGAAAGCGGCAAAGACCGGGATCGGGGACGGAGGAACGGAGTTCGGCCAAAGCCTGGCACGTGCCGCCGAAGGTATGACCCTGGCGTCGGCGCGAATGGCTGAAGCCATGGAGCAGCGGGTCGGGGAGATCGATGCACGCATGAGCAGGATCGACGCGGTCCTGTCGTCCGGGGCCGACCGCCTGGACTCCATGGGTGGCAGCATTACTGAGCGGATGGCCGAGGGCTTGCGCCAGGCGATGGAGACCATCGCAGCCGTTGCGACCGCCGGGGCGGCAAAGGCCAGGGACCAAGCTCAAGCCGAGCTCGCCCCTATTCTCGGTGAACTCAAGAACCTGATGGAGCAGATCCGCTTGTCCGCCGAAGAAAGCCGGGGCGCCCTGGTCGCTGGTGGCAGGTCGGCCGCCACGGATCTTGGTGCCGCATTGTCCAAGGCGAGCACTGAACTTTCCGAAGCATCGAAGCGGATGTCGGAGGTGATGGGACACCGCGCTGGTGAGATCGACGACCGCATGCACCGCATCGACGCCGTCCTCTCGACGGGTGCTGAACAACTCAGCGCGATGGGCGGCCGCATGAGCGAGCAGATGGCGGACGGATTACGTCTCGCCATGGAGAGCATCACAGCGGCCGCGGCTGCCGGGGCGGAGACTGCCCGGAGTCAGGCCCAGGCGGAACTCGCACCATTGCTTGGAGAACTGAAGAACCTGATGACCGGCATCCGCAAATCGGCCGAAGACAGCCGTGGCGCCTTGGTCGAAGGTGGCAGGACCGCCGCTAATGATCTCAGCACCGCATTATCGAAGGCCAGCGGTGATCTTTCGGGTGCATCAACGCGGATGGTCGACGCCATGGAGCACCGGGTCGGCGAGGTCGATGCCCGTATGAGCCGCATCGATGCCGCCCTGTTGTCCGGCGCGGAGCGGTTCACGGCGATGGGCGGCAGCATGTCCGAGCAGATGGCTGACGGGCTTCGCAAGGCGATGGAGAGCATCGCGGGTGCCGCGGCTGCCGGGGCTGATACCGCCCGGGGACAGGCGCAGGCTGAACTCGCGCCGTTGCTTGGCGAACTGAAGAACCTGATGGGCGACATCCGGCAATCAGCCGAGGAGAGCCGGGGCGCCCTGGTTGCAGGCGGCCGGTCAGCAGCCGACGACCTTGGCAACGCGCTGTCCAAAGCCAGCGGGGAGTTGTCGAACGCGTCGATGGAAGCGTCCGCCGCCCTAATCAAATCGTTCGAGGAGGCATCCTCGCGCATCCTGACGACCGTTGAAGACTCGGTCGCCGGATACCGGACCGCTACGGAGTCGCTCGCAGATCGGCTTGCGGTGGTCGAGCAGGGCTTCAGCGCCCTGGAGCAGGCTTTCGGCAGGAACGTCGTTCATCTGGACGAGGCTGGCGGCGCGCTCACGGCGGCTGGCTGCACGTTCGGTGCGGCCTCGGACCAACTGCGGGCAGCAGCAACTCCAGTCGCTGCCACGCTCCAGTCGGTCGAAAGTGCCGCCACGCAAACTCGGGAAGCCCTCCAGGTCTTCGAGAGAAGCGGAGGAGCGCTGCGGGAAGCGGCGTTGGCCATGACCTCGTCTTCCCAATCCGCGGCCAAGGCATTCGAGTTGTATGAGCACCGGTTTGCATCGGTCGATGAGAGCTTGGGCAAGACGGTCCTCACGCTGCGTGACGGCGTGGTCGAGCTCGGCGCCCGCGTCACTGAAGTCGTCGAGGATTATGATAAGCACCTCGGAGACGCGATAAACTTGCTGAGGTCCGGCGTTGGGGACATTGCGGACGCTGTAGAGAGCCTCAGCGAACATACCCGCCAGGCGGCCTGACATGTTCTCCAGGGCCGCAGCTACGACTGACGAAGATCAGAAGGACATATTCGCGCCCGTCGCCGACCTGATGGTTGGCGTCGTCTTCATTTTCATGATCCTGATCCTTGCTTTGTCCCTGGACCTGTCCACGGAAAAGGGCGTTCCGCAAAGCACCTACGACCTGAAAGTCGAGGAGAACCGGGTTCTCACCCAGCAGCTTGCCGACATCCAGGGCGCGCTAGAAAGGGAGCGCTCGGCGCGCGCGATGGCCGAGAAGCGGGCCTCGGTTCTCACCGCGGACAACGAGCGCCTGCTGCAATTCGTCCGCTTCGTCCGCGACAGCCAAATCGCGCCGCTGATGGAACGGCTCTCCAAGGCCGATCAGACCAGGACGGCGATCCTCACCGATATGCAAACCCGTCTCGCCGCGCTGGGCGTGGACGTGAAGGTCAACCCGGATGCCGGAACGCTCATGCTCCCGAGCAAGAACTTGTTCGGCAGCGGACAGGCCGATCCGACCGTTCCGGATGGGCGCGACACCATCCTCCGCCTCGGGGCCGTGATGTCGGAGGTCCTGCCCTGCTATTCGCCGACCGGCACACCGAACACCCTGGTGAGCACCTGCCCGGCCAAAGGCGACTTCAGCAACCTGAGCGCGGTGTATATCGAGGGGCACACGGATGCCTTCCCATACGGCAACCCCACAGGTCGTTTCCGCAACAACTGGGATCTGTCGGCCGGTCGCGCGATCGAAGCCTTCACGCTCATCCGCGACCACTTCGAACGGATACGAGCTCTGAAGAACCAGGAGGGCGACGCGGTCTTGGGCGTAAGCGGGTATGCCGATACGCGGCCAGCTGACAGGTCTGCTCCAGACCGCATGCTGACGTCTGTGGCCGACAAGGACCGTCGGATCGAGATCCGGATCATCATGTCGACGAACGAGCAGGTCGTGGGTGCGGTCTTGCGGGAGCTCAACCAGCGGCTGGAGGACGTCGATGGGCTTGTCCGCTGAACTCGCTCGGCCGCTTCCCAGGGTCCCTCACCCATTCCTCCGCAAGCGGTCAGCGCTGGCGGCCGAGGCGGAGAAGCTGTCGCAACTATTCGGCGGCGTCCCTCGTGAGGTCGAGCCGCCCGAGAATGAGATCGCCCGGATTGAAGCCGCGCTCGGCGAGGACGGATCCGGCGTGGGTCGTTTGTGCCGCCGCGACCTGAAGGTGGTGCCCTACATCATTTGGGGAACGAATCCAGCCTGGCGGCTCAACGGCGCGTTCATCCGGCGCTTCCTGGCCAGGACCGTATCCGTTTGGCCTCGCGGCACGAAGCGCCTGTGGCGACACTACGTGTTGAACTTTAATCCTCAATGCCCGGCGACGCACGAGTTTGGTGCTTGGTTGGAGACGCGCGTCGAGCAGTTGCCCGACACCCTACAGACCTTTTCCCGTCGCTACTCGGCATTGTCGCCAGAGCGCTTTGGCCCCTCGCTCGCCCAAGCCGCCCTTGATGGACAACAGCTTTTGGCGGACATCGAGGCCACCGGGCTTGGCGTAAAAGCGCTGCAATCCTCGGCGTTGTTGGTGACCGTTCTGGACGAGGCTGGCCGCGAGCTTGCAGCCTCACCCGAAATAGTCCGGCCCACAGACAGCCTAACCGCACTCCTGGCCGGAACGGTTGAGAACGCGATCGCAGAGGCCGCCGGTGACCGTGGCACAAAAAGCAGGGCGCTACGGTCCCTGGTCGACGGGTTGGTGGCCTGGCAGGAGGGGGAGGGTTCGAAGGGCGCTTCCCCCGACGACGTCGTTAAGTTCCTCCTGGCGCTGAACGACGACCCACGGTTCGCGCGCCACCGATGGCAGGGCCACGTCTCGGACCGATCCATCACCGCAGTCGAGCAATGGCTTAGCCAGGTAACCATCGAAGCGTTCTTCCGGGTGTTTGACACCCTCAAGAGCAGCCGTCCGGATATGTGGAAAGCACGGCGGGAGTTCTGGATGTTGTACCTGCCACACGTCTCCCGTGCGTGGCTCGTAGTCGGGCGCGATGCGCTGCCCATTGCCGAACGGGAGGGGCTAGCCTTTGGACAGTTCACCCAAGGGGCCTTGACCGGCCACTGCGGCCTGATGATGCAGATTGGCAGCATGAACGTCATGGAGATGAACGAGAACGGCAAAGCCGTGTTCTGGCAGGCTGGCACCAAGAACATGCCAGGCCTGTATGAGAAGACCTACAGCAGGTATAAATTCCAGTTCCGCGTCAATAGCGCCGACATATTCGCCCTCGTTCATCAAGTCGGCTGGCAAGCGAAATTCCACAACCGGATACTGCAAAATACCGGAATTCATGTGGCCAAATAGGTTGGTGACAGATGGCAAAGCATTCGGTCACGGCCACGCTCGTTGATGGTGGCTTCAGGTTCGACATCAGCCGATCCGGACCGATGGGGTTTGGAGGAAGCTGCTGACCTACCGAGATTGGTTGCCCGAGATGCATCCTGCGGTGAACCTGCTGAAGCTCCTGGTGGACAACGAAGCCGCCGTTGAACAGGGGGATGGTGCTTGGGTCGGGCACGAGACTGTCGCGTGCATGGCACCCGACGAAACAACTCTTCTCGGGCTTCCTCGGGCCTGCCCCTACGCCTTAAGACTTCGAGTCGTCGGGCGCCGCTTCGGATCCCGTCTTCCTTGTGCATCCAGCCTGGATCACGGCGGATGGCGCCGAAGCCGCTGGCCTGACACGCACGGGGGCGATGCTGAGGAGCGTTGCTGACGAGTTCCTGGTCCCCGAACCCCTCTTCTCGCTTTTGGAGGAGGTCGAGCGGCTGAACGCGTTGGGTACTGCTACGAGCGGCAATGCAGCGCTCGATGCCCGGATGGTTCAGTTCGACCGGATCAGGATGGCGCTGTCGGCAGCCACCGGCGACGCACGGGCGGACAGCTATTTGACCAGCCTGACGATCCACCATGCGACGGCACTCGCAATTGAGCCAGTCGAAGGAGTCTCTGACCTCTTCAATCCTGTGCTTTTCGGCGATGTGCCGCCCGGTTTCGCAACCGACGAGAATGAGGAAGTCACGGCGGTGAGGCACGCGCTGCTGCCCGCGGAGCACGCGCTCAAGTTCCGGTCGGTGCTGTTTCCCAGGCAGGGAGCCCGGCGGCACTACCGCCTGGCCGAGGGTGTCTACGCGGTTGTTGATGCGCCCGTCGAAGCGGCGCTCCGGGTGGTGGAGAGGGTCAATGGCTCCGACGCCGCGACCAGGGCAGCGTTTAGGACGGACCCGAGATCGTTCCTGAACGAAGAGATCGAGAAAGCGGGCGGTACGGGAGACATCGTCTGCGACGGAGCGACGATGCGCGGTGCCATGGATTACGGCGAGCGCGTTCTCGGCATCCAGGCGTGGGATGGAACAAGGCTGTCCTTCAAG
Source organism: uncultured Alphaproteobacteria bacterium (assembly GCA_963752225.1). Lineage (GTDB taxonomy): Bacteria > Pseudomonadota > Alphaproteobacteria > Acetobacterales > Acetobacteraceae > JBBROS01. The sequence goes on from CAVVXS010000009.1 coordinate 784,526, forward strand.
ATACCCGTGTTCCACAAGTGGTTTCCCGAGGACGGGGCCGAGATCGAGACCTACACGCTCGACGTTCCGGGAAGCGATCAACCGCTGATCATCCGGCCGGAACAGGTGTCGACGCTGCGCGATGCTCTGGACAGTGCCCGCGCTGCGGGGCGCCTGGACGTGAGCTTCGACGGCAAGACGTTCCCCCTGACCCCGGAACTCGAGGATACGGTCAACAAGCTGGTCGGGCATATCAGCCCGGAAAGGGCCGCCAAGAAGGCCGGAATTGCCGACAAGGTTCCCGCTAAGCTGCTTGTGCTGCGCGCTGCTGAAAACGAGGAGGATCTGATCTTCAACGCGCGACTGCGGGATCCGCTCGGCACGCTGTCGCTGCCCCACGAGGCTCCAATGAAGACCTTGCCGATGCCCCATCAGAGGGATGGCATTGGTTGGCTCCGGCATGCCTTCACCAGCGGGATGCCCGGGGTGCTGCTTGCCGACGACATGGGGCTCGGGAAGACCTTCCAGGTACTTGCCTTCTTGCACTGGCTGCGGGTCCGGAACCCCGAAAGCAAGAAGCCCGTCCTGGTGGTCGCGCCTAAGAAGCTGTTGGACGTCTGGCTCGAGGAGATCGTCCGCCACATCGGTGCCGAGGGATTGGGCCGCCCTGTCCTTGCCTACGATGAGAACCTGAAGCAGCTGAAAGTCGGGACCGGCAAGGAGGGCCAGCTTGGTCGGCAGGTCCTGGATGTGGAGAGGCTCCGCGGGGCCGATTGGGTATTGACCACGTATGAGACGCTGCGTGACTACCACTTCTCATTCGCGGCGGTCCGCTTTCGGGTCGCAATCTATGACGAGGCTCAGAAGCTCAAGAGCATGGCGTCGTTGATCAACAACGCGGCCAAATGCCAGCAGCCTGAGTTCACGATCCTAATGACCGGCACGCCGATCGAGAACAGCATCATGGATCTGTGGACGCTACTCGATGTCGCATGGCCCGGCTTCCTGGGCTTGAGCGGCAAGGAGTTTGCGAAAACCTACTCGGAGGGCGTTTCGCCTGAGCAGACAGCCGAACTGAAGCGGAGGCTGATCGAGCCGCTGACCGTGGGGCCGAGGCAATGCCCGCCAGTGATGCTGCGCCGTTTCAAATCCGACATCCTCATCGGACTGCCCAAAAAGGCCGAACGTTCGTGGCGCGAAGAGATGCCGCCCCAGCAGGTGCGGGTCTATGACAGAGTCGTCGCCGACCAGAAAGCCCGGAAGGTTCACCCCTTGCAGGCGTTGAGTGCATTGCGCGCCGCATCGTTTCATCCCGACCTGAGGATGCCGACATCGCCGGACGAGCACTCCGAGCTAATTGCCTCCTCGGCAAGATTTCGCGCACTGTTCCGGATCCTGGACGACGTGTGCAAGGCGAACCAGCGGGCCCTTGTATTCGTCGATTTGAGGATGGGGCAACGGGTGCTCGCTGAACTGATCCGTGCCCGCTACCGGCTCGCGCGGCATCCGCAGATCATCAACGGCGACACGTCAACCAAGGCGCTAAAGCAGATCAAGACGGACTTCCAGGCGGGCACGGGGTTTGACGTCCTCCTGCTCGGGCCGCGGGCTGCTGGTTTTGGCCTGACCCTCACGGCCGCCAACCATGTCATCCACATGAACCGCTGGTGGAACCCGGCCGTCGAAGATCAGTGCAGCGACCGTGTTTACCGGATGGGCCAAGACAAGGATGTCAGCATCCACGTCCCGATCGGCGTCCACCCGTCACTGGGCGACAAGTCTTTCGACGTGGTTCTAGACGGCATGCTTGCTGGCAAGCGATCGTTGAGCCGGGAGATCGTCGTCCCCACTACCATGACGGACCAGGACTTCCAGCGGATGTTCGCCACTGTGGTCTCCGGGCAGGTCGGCAGTCGCGATGACTTTTCTACCCTGGACACTATGGGTTGGCGGGGGTTTGAGGACTGGGCTGCGCAGCAGTTCGCTCAGGTCGGCTTCCAGGCAAACCGAACGCCCAGGAGCCATGACCGCGGGGCCGATATTGTCCTGCGCCCTCCGGCGGGAGCCCCATCCCGGCCGGTCATCTGTCAGTGTAAGCATCGGTCCCTCGGTGAGGGCACCGTGGACGAGGACGCCGTCGAGGATGTTCTGCGCGCCCGGGTGGCTTACAGCCCGGTCTATCCCTGGCTGGCCAACCCAACGCTTATAGCCTTGACCAATGGGACGTTCACCCTCGCCGCGCGGAGTTTGGCGAAGGAGAAGGGGGTACTTGCGATTGATCGCTGTCGGATCGCGGAGTTGCCTGGGCTGGCGCACAGGCTCCGCGAAGGAGGTGAACATTCCGTCTGGTCCTGATCATGCAGATACAGAGTACGGTCGGCGAGGCCGTCAACGGGCGCCAAAACTTGCCCAGATTGAGCTGCACGCCGTTGCAGCGTAGTGACCACATCTGGCAGAAATCGAAGTTACCGGGTGACGAGGCAACCCATGGCGTGGACTCCGAACTGGTCACCGGCCGAATTACGGCTCATCGCAAAAGGGGAAGCCGCAGCGGACGAGCCGGGCGTCATCCCCGCCGAGTTTGTAGGGCCCGAGCGTGCCGCTTGGCGCGCCGGATACGGCCGCGGGTGGGCTGGGCTGTGCACCGTCAGCAGGGTCGATCCTCCAGAACATCTGCCGGTCAAGGCGGCCTGGAGCGCAGGCTGGACCGCCGGAAGCGAAACCTGCAAGAAGGCGGGGGTCGGGTTCGACCCATTCGTCCTCCCTTCCGGCCGATCGTTTGGTGACCGGGAGACTTGGTCTCAGGATGAGTGTGACGCGTTCGACGTTGGCTACAAGCTCGGCCGGGAGACCGAGAACGAGCACAAGGCCCTGCTCTTCCGACCACGGATCTACTGGGGTCTGCTCGGACACCTGTTCCACTTCTTCGACCGCGGTAGGTTCCGCGGCCTTGATGCGCGCAAGTCAGCTCTAGCGGCTGGACGCACGTCCGGGACCACTCCGGGCAACGTCAGCCCGACCGTCGCCGCGCCAACCGCCCCGACGGTTAAAGCTACGCGTCACCGGGTGACATCAGAGGTGGCTCCGCGACCATCGGTGAAAAAGCCGGGGCCGTCGTCAGAGGGCCGGAAGAACGCCTGGACCAAGACGGAAATGCGAGCGATCGCCCTCGGGGAGACGGCCGCGGACAGCCTTGGGGTGCTCCCGCAGGATCTGACCGGCGGCAGTAGGGCGGCATGGCGCACTGGGTTTGCACGAGGCTGGGCCGGATTGATAAGGGCGGGCAGGTCGACTTACCCAAACTGCTGCCATTCAAGGACGCTTGGCGGGACGGCCACCGGAAGGGGATGGAGGTCTGCAAGGCTGCTGCGGACGGCTTTAAGATCACATGGGATCCGGGCGTGGCGACCACAGTCACGAGAGGGCGCGCCACCTGGTCCCAAGAGCAGGCCGACGCGTATGACGAAGGCTACCAGGCGGGATCCCAGGGCTTCACCAGTGCCAAGATGCCCCTCCGATACAAGGGACCGCTTCAGGGCTATGTCACGGCGTGGCTCTGGGGACAGGCGCACGGTCGCAAAGGTTTGGAGCCGGACGGCAGCGGCCGTCCGAAGACCGCGGTCGCGCCGGTCAAGGCTAGGCGCCGGGGACCCGGTGACTTCGGATCAGCCGGTCTCATCCGCTGAGCCGACCAAAGCTGTTGCCGGAAAACTCGGGACGACACGGCGAGTGGCCGTCACCCGGTAACCCCAGGGAAGTCGGTCCCGGGCGGTAGCCCAAAAACGACCCTCGGGAAGAAGGTTGCCCAGACCCAGCAACGTAAGAAGCGCCACCGGGTGACGAAGTCGGCTGAAGCCTCTTCTCTACCGGCCCGGAGGCGCCCGCAACCGGAGCTGAACGGCAGCGGGCATACCGGGCGCGGCGCCGGTCCAGGTCCATCGACGTGTCAGGGGAGACCCACACCCTACTCCGGCAGTTGCAGGCTCTCAGGGGCGTCCGGCTCGATGACGCGTTGCAGGTCGCGCTCCGGGCGGCGCTTGGCGAGGCAACCAAGAAGCCATCAGCACGCGACCGGCGCGCGGGCGCGGGAAGCCGCCTGTCGGGCGGTAAGGCAGACCAGTAAGCGGGAACCCGGCTTGCAGGTCGGAAACCAAACTTCCTGCACCGCCGTGGTCGGTGCTACGTCGCAACCGACCTGGGGTCTTGAAGCGAGCGCTCCAGTAAATCTAACGCAGTATCGAACCGTGGACCCATCCGAGCGGCCCGCCCCCAACACCTAGCACACGATGCCACGCACCGTCGCTCTCAACGACACTTACGGGCGTCCCTGCGCCAAGAACCCTTACGACCGCTCCGGTGGTTGATGGGCTCGACCGCACGTTGGCGCCAGTCGTCGTGACCATTTCGCGAAGCACGCCTCGCTCACCATGCACACCGTGGACGGGAACGCGTCGGCAGCCTGGGCGGGAGCGATCACAGACGAAAGGCCACCTGACGCGGTTGCTGGCGCCATTTGAACGTCGGGCACCGATGCAGACTACACAGCAGCGGCTTGCTGGCTCGAGGAGGACAATGGTGAGTTTGTCGACGGCCGCAGTGCCAAGTAGCCGAACATGGCCAGCACGGCCACAGCGGCATACCGTCCCAAAGGCCTCCGCGGGCAGCTGAGGTCGGGTGGCCCCTACTTCGAGTGTTCCGAACGGTGCAGACGGCTTGGCAGTATGCCGCGGTGGAGTATGAGTTTGATAAGAGATGCCGGTCCCACGCAGACTGAACGTGGTTTTCGTTCCGCGCTTGCTCAGGTTCGTGGTCACGCCGCGTCCCCCGATCGAGAAGCTCGTGACACCGCGGAGAGCGAGATTAACCCGCAGACCCGGAAGCAGCTTAATTGACCGCCTGTATCGCCAACCCATGATCCCCTCGCGAATTTATTAAAAGCACACAACGAGAAGCTCAGGCAAGCCTATGTCGCATTTGCAATAGAACGGTTAATCCTGACGTTTGGTTGAAGAAGATGGCAGCGACGGTCCGTTGCAGGCAGCGGTCATGCGTCTATTATCGAATCCGATCAAATGCGATGGTGTCATGAATTACTCGGACCAGATCCCGTTCGTTCCTCCCAGCCTGATTGAAAATCCTGAACCGAGGGGTCCCTGCCTGCTGCTCCTGGACACGTCAGGCTCGATGAACGGCAAACCCATCGCTGAGCTCAATGCAGGGCTCCGGGCGTTCAAAGACGAACTCACATCCGACGCGATGGCGGCGCAGCGGGTTGAAGTCGCAATCGTGACGTTCGGCCCGGTGCAGGTCATCTCAGATTTCGAGACAGCGGATATGTTCCAGCCGCCGACCTTGTCCACGACCGGGGATACTCCCATGGGCGCGGCCATCATGCAGGGCCTCGACATGCTCGAAAGCCGGAAAGGCATCTATAAGCAAGCCGGTGTGGCTTATTATCGGCCCTGGGTGTTCCTGCTCACCGACGGCGGCCCGACTGATCCTACCACGCGGCTGCCGAGCGGGTTCGGCAGGGTGATAACGCTTCAAGGAAGGCTTTTAGCTTCTTTGCCGTTGGTGTTGAAGGCGCCGACATGACGAAGCTTGCCCAGATTTGCAGCCCCGACCGACCCCCGATGAAACTCCAGGGCCTCAGTTTCCGAGAGCTTTTCACCTGGCTGTCTAGTTCTCTCGGCGGAGTTGCCCGGTCGCAACCGGGTCAACTCGTCCGCCTTCCTGCCCCCACCGGATGGTCCGCGGTGTGACAATCCGTCGCCGGTGGCGCACCGCGTTCGCCACGTCGATCGGCACTTCTCATCTGAAGACCGGCACGCCTTGCCAGGACTCGGCCGCGTGCCAGGTCCTGGAAGCTACTGACGGGTCAGAGATCCTTGTCGCGGCCGTAAGCGACGGCGCAGGCACTGCTTCCCGATCCGACGCGGGCTCCAGCCTAGCAGTCGGGCATTTTCTACGGTGCTTTTCCGAGGCCGCTCGCTCTGGCCCCGGGTTAGAGCAGATCGACCGCGCGTTCGTTGACGGCTGGCTCGCTGACGTGAGGAGTGAACTCCGCCAACTCGCCGAGGCCGACAAGGCCGAGTTGAGAGATTATGCTTGCACCTTGCTCGGGATCGTGGTGGGCCCGAACACTGCCGCCTATGTCCAGATTGGAGACGGGGCGATCGTGGTCTCAGCTGAGGAACCAGGCGAGTACGATTGGATTTTCTGGCCCCAGCATGGGGAGTTTGCGAACAGCACCTTCTTCATAACCCAGGACGGGGCTGAAGAAGTGCTGCAATTCGAGATCGGCGCAGCCCGGGAGGAACTTGCCGCCTTCTCAGACGGGATCGAGCGTCTTGTACTCGACATGAAGTCGACAGCCGTTCACTCGCCTGCATTCCGGCCCATCTTTGAATGGTTGGCCGGAACGGAACCTGACCGCTCCGGCGCGGCCTCCGAAGCGCTGGTTGCTTACCTTGGCTCCGACCACGTCAACCGACGAACTGATGACGACAAGACCCTGGTGATGGCGACCAGGGCAGTGCCTTCAGCAAGTGCCTAACGGTCTGGGCCGAGGTCGCCTACTCGACAGCCGCGGCAGCCCCGTCGCCCTATCGCGGGAGCTGGGTCGCGGTGGTGAAGGCGCCGTGTTCGACGTAGCTGGACGGCTCGACTCGGTTGCTAAGATTTACCTCAAGCCTCCCAACCCGCAGCTGGCGGCAAAGTTGTCCGCCATGACCGCCATGGCGAATGCCAGCCTGCTCAAGGTCGCCGCCTGGCCAACCGGCACTCTTCACGAACCCTCAGGCGCAGTTGTTGGTTTCATGATGCCCAAGGTGGGCGGCCACAGGCCCATCTTTCAGCTGTATCTGCCCAAGCCTCGGCTCCAAATATTTCCAAAAGCTGATTGGCGCTTCCTGATTTTCACGCGGCAGCAAATACAGCCCGTGCTTTCACAACTGTTCACTCAGCCGGGCTAGTTGTTGGCGACGTGAACCACGGGAACTTGGTCGTTGCCGACGACGCCACAGTCCAGATGATCGATTGCGACAGCTTCCAGCTTTCGCATGGCGGCAAGACCTGGTTCTGCAATGTAGGTGTCGGAACTCATCAGCCGCCCGAGATGCAGGGGCGCGACAGCTATGCCGGTGTTACCAGGACAGCCAACCACGACAGCTTCGGCCTGGCGGTGCTCGTCTTCCAGCTGCTCTGCATGGCGCGCCATCCGTTCGCAGGCAGGTATCTCGGCATTGGAGAGCCGCCGTCCATTGAAGAGGCAATCACCGCCTGTCGGTATGCCTACTCCCGAGAGCGCTCACGAACCCAGATGGAAGCACCGCCCGGTAGTCTCCCGGTCGACGCGTTGTCTCCCGAGATCCAGGATTTGTTTGAACGGGCGTTCTCACCTGGCGCCTCGCGAGGAGGACGACCCGTTGCAGACCAGTGGGCATCCGCCCTTGGGAAACTCGCAACCGACCTCAAGCCTTGCCGGTCAAACCCTGCCCACTATTTCCGGAATGGGCTGAGCACCTGCCCGTGGTGTTCGATCGAGAACAGCAGCGGCGTCATCCTTTTCCCGGTTGTCTTCGTGCCGGGTTTGGCAGGTGTAGGTGGGATGGCCGCCATCTGGCAGGAGGTCGGCAAAGTGGCCGATCCCCCGCCACTTCCACCGTGGCCATCGAATCCACCGGGTAAGGGTTCACCATCATCTGAGGCCAAACAGGCGGCCAAAAATGGCCTAGGAATGAAGGTTGCTGCATGGACGTCCGTTGCAGCGGCCGTGGTCATCACGCTCGCCTTCGCCACCCCGCAAGCACGCGCGTTGCTCGTTCCCGCAATCGGGGTGCTGACGTTCCTCATCATCCAACATACCAAGTCCCTGCATCCTGGTCCGTTTCGGAAACGTCTGGCCGACCTCAAGCGCGACTGGGACACTTTGCGTTCGTCCTGGATGCTGCCAACGACTGGCCAAACCTCTTCCGAGGTCCGGGGCAGCTTGACCAAGCTGAAGGCTGAGTACCGATGCCCTACCGGCCGAACGGTCTCGACGGCTGCAACGCCTTCACGAACAACGTCGCGACAAACAGCTTTCGGACCACCTCGACAGGTTTCCAATCGCAAGTGGCAGGATTCCGGGGATCGGCGCCGCGCGGGTTGCGACGCTGTCCAGCCATGGCATTGACACCGCAGGTGACATTGAGCCGCGTCGGGTTCTTGCCATTAGTGGGTTTGGCCCTTCCACTCTGGACAACCTGCTCGCTTGGAGGCGCCAGCACGAAGGCAGCTTTCATTTCGATCCGAACCGAGGAGTATCTCCGACAGACGTGGCTGTCATCGAGCGAGACATCCTTGCCCGCCGGACAAAACTCGAGCGCGATGCAGCAGAAGGTCTTGCTCGGCTCAAGGCGCTTGGGTCGGCAACAGCGACAAGACGCCATGCCCTGACAGGCCGACTGGCTGAACTCGGTCCCCGCTATGCCCAAGCTCTCGCAGATGTAGCAATCGCGCCAGACGGTCGGGAGACACATATCCGCCTCCTCGCCATGTCAGGGTTCGCGGCTGTCGTGGCTGTCTTTTCCGCACTGACCGGTCCTGTTGGCCGAGCCAGCGTGGCGCCTGTCTCACGTGGTCAGTTTCCGGGTGGAGCAGAGATGATGCCGGGTCAGCCACCCGCGTCACAACTCAAAAGGTTGGGCGCTTCTGACCCGGGGCCGCACGCACCGGCACAACCTCCGGAACCCACACGGGGGGTGAACACGAGCGCCACACCGCCACAGGGGGCAGAGCAACTTGGGGCTTCAAGCACCAGCGCTGGTTCAGAGCGGACCAACGCCACCGGTGAGCGGATAGTCGTCCGCCAGACGGCAAATATCCGTGTCACTGCCAGCAACACGGCGGCAGTAGCACGCACTGCACCACAGGGTGCCAAGCTACGAGTGTTTGCCAGAAATGCAGGATGGATCGAGGTCGGGGAAGAGGAGCCATGGGGATGGGTGTTCTCCGGACTGGTCGAGGTGGCGCAATAAACGGGAAAAAGGTAGAGTGTCAGCTTCCACTGCTTTCGGGCGAAGACCGAAAAAGTGTCGAGGCGCAGGATGTTGCAACTATTCCGACGAGACCGGAATGAGATCAGGCGTGATTGCTCGGATCACTTCCACCAGCTGACTTGACTCCCGAGGTTTGCTTTGCGCCCATATGTTACAAAACGCCGCCCTGATCGTCGATTCTGGAACTAGTCCTACACGCTCTCCGACTTGACTAAACAACAGGTGAGGATCTCTGTTTTGACGCCTTACGGTTTTACATATTTCGAGCACCCTGGCTGAGTTCTCAAACCTCTCAAGCATGGCTACCGAAAGTCTGCCGCCAACTTCAGCCCAGTCTTCTAAAACAGAGTCAAACACGCAAGACTCTGGCACCTCTCCGGGCAGTCGGTAAACGCGATCGGCCTCGCTCTCCTCTTGGCTAGAATCGCCGTCAATTACGCAAACCGATGGAGTCGAGACAGCCGGGTTTTCGTTGTGATACTTGTTCATCGCCACGGCTGTACCATCACCCGACATTGCGTAGACCTGAACGTGGTCGATTGGAAACGAGGAAGTCTGGCGCAGAATGGCCTCGACCCAAATCTTTGCAAAACTGTCTTCTACGAATATGACCGCCTTCGTCTGAATTTGTCCTGTTATCGCCCGCAGGGACCTAACGTCGAGCTTCCCCTGAAAAATTCGGTCTTGGGTAGCTACCCAGACCGCTTTCGTGGGCAAGGGCTGTAGTGCGTCATTCGAGTGAGTCGTGAAGATCACTTGAATTTTTTTCCTGGCACTGACGTCGATCAGATATTCAACTAGCCGAACGGTTGCAACTGGATGAAGTCCGTTCTCGATTTCTTCGATCAACACAAGATTTTGATCAGGAGCTTCCTCTATGCTTGCAAGCATGCGAATGATACTGGATTCGCCAGCACCGAAATGGAATTCCGAGTAGCTTGTCCCGGTCCTGGTGGCGCCGGTGAGCAATTTGACCCTGCCAGTACGATCAACATTAAGCTGGCGAAAACCGCTGACATCTTTTCCTAATATGCGCGATATGGACTGTTGTAAGTCCGTAGAGAAGGACTTCACCGCGGCCGTGGGAACCTTGAACCTGCCTGACGCGCAACGCAGCAGCTCGCTGCGCTCGTTTGCTGGAACCGTTCTCGACACAGCAAACACCAGGACATTTCTGTCGACGGCGTCGCGGTTCCATCGTGCGTTCCTAAAGTTCGCTCGACGCCGAACGATGTCTTTTGCATTCAGTTTGCGATCGACCAACTCATACTCGATTACCCATTCTTGCATGGTCTCGTCGTAGCGGCCGCTCTTTGCGAAATACCTGCGAGGCGTGATCGCTTTGTAGGCGCATGCGGCGGCACCTAGCACGGTGGTCTTTCCTCCGCCATTTGGGCCAATGACAGCTGTTACAGGAAAGTCGAACGACACAGGTTGGTCGCTGAAGCCGCGTATCTTGCGCAGGACGAGTTTCGAGAGATATTGGCCGTATTTCCGAGAGGAAGCTTTCTCGAGCAACGCATTGATAGGTATTTTCTCTAATCTCGCTTTTGAAGGTCATGGTTGTTAGGCTCCCCCGCTTGCTGAACGAAAGCGTCGCACAGAGGAAAGGCGACTTAAAGTGAGGTCAGACTACATGAACGTCGATACCCATTCAGCGCAACCGTATGTCGCTGTTCTCGTTATGCAGGCTGCTCGGACAAGACGACCAGGTCTAACTCAGCCTGCTCCTAGTCTCGTTTCATACGCCGTGTCGTGATCGGACGATTTTGACCTTGGAGATCCGATATGGACCGCAACGATGACGAATGGACTAGGGATTATCTCGCTGCTGGAGACGTTCTGCTTTCAGCGCCACGGCAGAACGGCGGTCGCCAGATAAACACGGTACTCGCAATAGCGTTCTCCCCCAGGCTTGCAAACGATTGCATACTACTATTGGGACCCGCAGTCGCCCGAGCCTTACTCGAAGAGCTTAGCCACAATGACGTGCAGGCCGTTGTCGAGCGGGCACCGAGACACCTGCTGCTGACGCACTGTCAGCAGCCCTGGTCCCCCAATTATCGGTTCCGGCTTGAGGACAACTTCCCTGTTCCATCGGCAGTGCACGCTGAGCCTTTCAACGACGGCGCAGAAATATGCCTAATCGCGGTCCTGGGAGCTAAGGTAATTCAAGTGACCGTGAGTGCCTTAGCGGCGAAGAGACTAGAGAATGCTCTCACAACTTTCGTTGGATTCCTTGACTGGATGGAAGAAGAGGGGAGCGAGGGTTAGATGCCGTCCCATGCACGCGTCGCTCCGCAGCCCTAAACTGTTGCTTGCACCGAGTGTACCGCTCCGCTTTCCGCAATTCAGATTCTTTCCAGGGTTCGCCCGGTGCCGGTTCGATCCATGAGAGTAGCTGGTCTGCCGGAAGTTCTGAAATAACGACTGGATCTTGGCCTACATCATTTGACGAGACCTTCCAGACAGGAAGATCGTTGCTCATTTTCAAGCTCCTCTAAGCTCTCAGCGCATGTTGATTATTTGCAGGCAGGTGACAATCCAGCCGATTCAGACGATCGTTACAGTGACATGCTATGCTTGCAGAATGACAAGCTATGCCAGAATCGACAACAGACCCGATCAGACGTCCAAATTCGCGACCTTCAGGGCGTTGCCGACGATAAAGTCGCGGCGGGGTTCGACCACGTCGCCCATCAAGGTGGAGAAGACCTGGGCCGCGTCTTCGGCGTCGCCGACGCGCACTTGCAGCAAGGTGCGCACGTCCGGGTCGAGCGTGGTCTTCCAGAGCTGATCGGGGTTCATCTCGCCCAATCCCTTGAAGCGCTGGATCGACAGGCCCTTGCGCCCCTGGCCGAGGATGCGGTCGAAGGCGGAGGCGGGGCCGGCCACCTTGTGCTCGGTCTTGTCCAGCGTCAGCATGGCCGGCTCGCTGAACCGTTCGTGCAAGGCGGCCGTGCGCTCCGACAGCCAGCGCGCTTCGCTGCTGCGCAAGCTCGCCTGGTCGAGGTCATGCCATTCGGCGACCCCGCGCACCGTCCGCAGCAGGTGCAGGCCGCGCTCGTCGGCATGCGCCTTCCAGGTCCGCTCGTTCGGCAGCGACGCCGCGTTCAGCCGGGTCACGAGGTCGCCGCTGACGCTCGTGGTGCGGGCCGGGTCGGAGGTCAGCGCGCCGACGATCGCCGCCTGCTCCACGAGCCAGGTCGGGACCGTGTTGGCCAAGCGCCGGATGTTGCCGGCCGCCTCGCGCAGCCAGGCGAGTTCAGCCGCCATCTCGCTGCCCTGGTGCACGGTGCCGTCGGCGTAGACGATCCGCGCCTCGGCCAGCGCCTTGTCGAGCAGGTAGTCCTCGAGCGCCTTGTCGTTCTTCAGGTAGCGCTCGTCGTTGCCGCGCTTGGCGCGGTACAGCGGCGGCTGCGCGATGTAGAGGTGCCCGCGCGCGATCAGCTCCGGCATCTGCCGGAAGAAGAACGTCAGCAACAGGGTGCGGATGTGGCTGCCGTCCACGTCGGCGTCGGTCATGATGTTGATGCGGTGGTAGCGCAGCTTGGTGATGTCGAAGCCGCCCTGCTCCGGCTCGCCGCGGCCGATGCCGGTGCCGAGGGCGGTGATCAGCGTGCCGATCTCGGCGCTGCCGAGCATGCGGTCGAACCGCGCCCGCTCCACGTTGAGGATCTTGCCCTTGAGCGGCAGGATGGCCTGGAACTTGCGGTCGCGTCCTTGCTTGGCCGACCCGCCGGCGCTGTCGCCCTCCACGATGAAGATCTCCGACTTCGCGGGATCTCGCTCCTGGCAGTCGGCCAGCTTGCCCGGCAAGGTGCTCACATCCAGCACGCCCTTGCGCCGGGTCAGCTCGCGCGCGCGACGCGCCGCCTCCCGGGCCGACGCCGCGTCCATCACCTTGCCGATGATGCTCTTGGCTTCCTTGGGGTGGGTTTCGAACCAGTGACTGACGACGTCGGCGACGGCCGCCTGCACCACCGGCTGCACCTCGGAGCTCACCAGCTTGTCCTTGGTCTGGCTGGAGAACTTGGGGTCCGGCACCTTCACCGACAGCACCGCCGTCATGCCTTCGCGCATGTCGTCGCCCGTCAGCGCGAGGCTCTCCTTCTTGCCCATCCCTTCGGCGTAGCGCGTCACCACCCGGGTCAGCGCCTGGCGGAACCCGGCGAGGTGGGTGCCGCCATCCTTCTGCGGGATGTTGTTGGTGTAGCAAAGCATCGTCTCGTGGTACAAGTCGTTCCAGGTCATCGCGAACTCGACCCGGATGCCGACCTGGCTTTCCTCCGTCACGACCGAGATCGGCTCGACCAATACCGGGGCTTTGCCGCGGTCGAGGTAGCGCACGAACTCGACCAGACCGCCATCGAACTTGAACGCCGTTTCCTGGGCCGGCGCATGCCGCTCGTCGCGCAACGTGATTGCCAGGCCCGAGTTGAGAAACGCCAACTCGCGCAGCCGCTTTTCCAGGATCGCGTAGTCGAACTCGGTCTTGGTGAAGGTGCCGGTCGAGGGCTTGAAGGTCACCTCGGTGCCCGACGGCTGGTCGCTGGGGCCCACGACCTCCAGCGGCTTGACCGTGACGCCGTGCTCGAAGCGGAGGAAGTGCTCCAGCCCGTTCTGCCAGATGCGGACCTCCATCCACTCCGACAGGGCGTTCACGACCGCCGCGCCCACGCCGTGCAGGCCGCCCGAGACCTTGTAGCTGTTCTGGTTGAACTTGCCGCCGGCGTGCAGCACCGTCAGCACCACCTCAGCCGCCGACACGCCCTCCTCGTGCATCCCGGTCGGGATGCCGCGCCCGTCGTCCCGCACCGTGACGCTGCCGTCGCCATTCAGCGTCAACGCGCAGCTTGTCGCATAACCCGCCTGCGCCTCGTCGACCGCGTTGTCGATGATCTCAAACGCCATGTGGTGCAGGCCGGAGCCGTCATCCGTGTCGCCGATATACATGCCGGGCCGCTTGCGGACCGCCTCGAGGCCCTTCAGGACGGTGATGGAAGCGGCGTCGTATGCGTCTTGGGTCGGGTCAGGAAGCGGAACGGCCTCGGACATGCCGGGTGTGTGTCTCTCTTTAAGGATGGAACGAAGGGATTATAGCCCGTTGCAGGGGCAAAGGACAGGGGCGCGGCCGCAACGGTCTGCTAGGCTTCGGCACCTGGGCCAGGCGCCCTGACAGGAGAAACGGATGGCACTCGCGATCGAAGCGGCCGCGCACGGACCCATCCGCGAAGCCCTGGTGATCCTGGGCTCGGCAGCCATCGTGATCCCGCTGTTCCATCGCATCCGGGTCAGCCCGGTGCTCGGCTTCATGCTGATCGGCGTGCTGGTCGGACCCTCCGGCCTGGGCGCCCTGACCGGCTCCGCGCCCTGGCTCGGCATCGTCACCATGGCAGACCGCGACCGCATCGCCCCGGTGGCCGAGCTCGGCGTCGTGCTGCTGCTGTTCATGATCGGGCTCGAGCTCAGCTTTTCACGCATCCTGACGATGCGGCGGCTCGTGTTCGGCATGGGCGGGCTGCAGGTCCTGGCCAGCACGGCCCTGATCGGCGCCGCCGCCTGGGCGCTGGGCACCCCGCCGCGCGCGGCCTTCGTCGTCGGCGTGGCGCTGGCGATGTCGTCCACCGCCGTGGTGGCGCAGGTCCTGGCCGAGGAGCGGCGCGTCACCGGCCTGGTCGCGCGCGCCGCGTTTGCGGTGCTGCTGTTCCAGGACCTGGCGGTGGTGCCGATCATGTTCGCGCTTGGCGTGCTCGGCGCCGGCGACATGGGCGCCGCCGATCTCGCCGGGGCGGTCGGCCAAGCGGTCGCCGCGATCGTGCTGCTGGTGGGGCTCGGCCGCGTGGTGCTGCGGCCGCTGTTCCGCGGTGTCGCGCGCACCAACTCGCCCGAGCTGTTCATGGCCGCGTGCCTACTGGTGGTGCTCGCGACCGGTTTGGCCGCGGCGGTGGCCGGGCTGTCGATGGCGCTCGGCGCGTTGATCGCCGGGCTGCTGCTGGCGGAGACCGAGTACCGGCGGCAGATCGAGGTGACGGTGGAGCCGTTCAAGGGCCTGCTGCTCGGGGTGTTCCTGATCTCGATCGGCCTCAATCTCGACCTCGGGCGGGTGATGGCGCGGCCGTTCGCGGTAATCGGCGCCGCGGTGGCCTTGGTGGCGCTGAAGGCGGCGATCGTTGCCGGACTCGGCCTGCTGTTCCGCCTGCGCCTGCCGATCGCCGCCCCGGCCGGGTTGCTGCTGGGGCCGGGGGGCGAGTTCAGCTTCGTCATCCTGGGCCTCGCGTCCGGCCTGGGCGTGCTGTCGGCCGAGCAGGCCGGGTTCGCCTTCATCCTCGCGGCGCTGACGATGGCGGCCATTCCGCTGCTGTCGCGCCTGGGCCGCGAGCTGTTTCCGGCCCGGACGGTGCCGCCCGACCCGGCGCTGCTGCCGCCCGCCGACGGCCACGAGCAGCCGGCAGTGATCCTCGCCGGCTTCGGCCGGGTCGGTCAAACCGTCGGTGCGCTGTTGACCGGCCACGGCCTGACCTGGCTGGCGCTCGACACCGATATCGGCCGCGTCGCCCGGGCCCGGCGGGCCGGGCAGCCGGTCTATTACGGCGACATGAAGCAGCCCGACCTGCTGTTCCGGGTTGGGCTCGAAACCGCCCGCGCCATCGTCATCACCGTGGACGAGCGCGGCGTTGCCGATGCGATCACCCGGATTGCCCGCAGCAGCTGCCCGAACGTGCTGGTCATTGCCCGCGCCCGCGACGCCGCGCACGCCGCCGCCTTATATGCGCTGGGCGCCTCGGACGCGGTGCCGGAAACGATCGAGGCCAGCTTGCAGCTCGCCGAGGCGGTGCTGGTGGACCTCGGCATCCCGATGGGGCCGGTGCTGGTGTCGATCCACGAACAGCGCGCCGCCTTCCAGGCCGAGATCAAGGCCAGGGTCCCGGCCGCCGAAGTGCGCCAACGCGGCCGAGGCAGGCTGCAGCCGGCGGGCGACGCCGTGCCGGCGAGCAGCCCCGGCGGAGAACGTCGCCCCTGGCCCCCGCTGGCGCGAGGCGCCCCGGACGGCCCCAACCAGACCTGACCGGCCGAGGGCCCGCTGTGTTCAGCCGGCCGTTGCCACCAGCACCGCCTGCGAGGTCGGCCGGGCAACATGGTCCAGCACGACCGACTCGCCCGGCTGCAGCGGCCGCAGCGGCACCGATGCCGCATGGCCGGCGGCGACGACCCCGCCCACACGCAGCACCGGGCTCGCGATCTCCGCTGGTCCGTTGCCGACATTGTGCAGGACCAGCACGGCGCGGCGTCCGGCCGGGATCGCCAGGCGCCGAGGGTTGAAACCGTCCTCCCCCAGCGTCAACCGGAGCAGCACCGTGTCGGCGCCGTCCGGCTCGGGCCGGAACGAGGCCATCAGCGAAACCATGGCTTCGATGCCAAGCAGATGCAGGCGCACGGCGACCCTCCTTAATTGCGAACGGTTCTCAATCGCATCTCTGCGGACGAGTCGCAAGGGTGGTTCGTTTGCCGCCGCTGTTGCAGCTTTGCATCTCTCGCGCGGTTGATCGCAGCGTCCTGCCGAATCCTCTTGAAAGCCGAGCGCAAAAGCTTAGTTTGTGCAGTGCAGCATGATGGTTCGCCGTTATGCTGCAGGACGTTTCCTCCCTAAACTTGGCGGTGTCTTCGGGCACCGCCATTTTTTTGCCCGGCGAGCTGCGGCGTAGGACAGGCGTGTCTGCTCGGCGGCAACGATCGGCGGCAGAGAACGCAACAGGGAGCCGGCGATGCTCGACACCGTCATCCGCAATGCCCGCCTCGAAGGCCGGCCGGACCTGGTTGAGCTCGGCGTCGCCGCCGGGCGGATCGTAGCGATCGGATCCGGCCTGCCCGGAGCGGCGAATACGATCGACGCCGGCGGGGGCCTGCTGGTACCGGGCCTGGTCGAAACGCACATCCACCTCGACAAGACCTGCATCCTCGACCGTTGCCGCATCGAGCGGGGCACGGTGGCTGAAGCCGTGCGCGAAACCGCCGCGGCCAAGCGGGGCTTCACCGTGGACGACGTCGTCGCGCGCGGCCGGCGCACGCTCGAACGCTGCATCGGCTGGGGCACGATGCATATGCGCACCCATGTCGAGGTCGACCCCGGCATCGGCATGACCGGGTTCGACGGCGTGCAGCAGTTGGCCCGCGACTACGCCTGGGCGCTCGATCTCGAACTATGCGTGTTCCCGCAGGAGGGTCTGCTCAACAATCCCGGGACCGAGGCGCTGCTGATCGAGGGCTTACAGCGCGGCGCCCGGGTGATCGGCGCCGTGCCCTACATCGACAGCGACCCGCGCGGGCAGATCGATCGCATCTTCGCCCTCGCCCGCGAGTTCGACGTCGACATCGACATGCACCTCGACCTCGCCGACACCACCGACGGCATGCAGACCGAGTACGTGTGCCGGAAAACGGAGGAGTATGGCTGGGGCGGCCGCGTCGCGATCGGGCACGTGACGCAGTTGAGCCTAGTGGACCGGCCGCGCTTCGACGCCGTCGCCGCCACCCTCGCCGGCGCCGGCGTCGCGGTGACGATCCTGCCGGCGACGGACCTGTACCTGATGGGCCGCAACCACGACGCCGCCGTGCCGCGCGGCGTGGTCAAGGCGGAGGGGCTGCGTGCGGCGGGCGTGTGCTGCTCGATCAGCACCAACAACGTCCTGAACCCGTTCACGCCCTATGGCGACGGCTCCCTGCTGCGGATGGCGAACCTGTATGCCAACGTGTGCCATGTCGCCCGCCCCGACGAGCTGGCAGGCTGCCTGCAGATGATCACGACCGAAAGCGCCCGGCTGATGCGCATGCCGTCCTACGGGATTGCGGTGGGCAACCCGGCCGACCTCGTGCTGCTCGACGCCGCTGCCGCGGCGGACGCGGTCGGCGGCCTGGCACAGCCGCTATGGGGCCTGAAGGCCGGGCGGCGGACGTTCACCCGGCCGCGCCCGGCGCTGCACCCGCCCGACTGAACGGCCCTCCGGCGCGGGCCGGACCGGGACGCCGGAGCGTGGCTGGTTGGTTGAGGTGCGCTCGCCGCCACAGGCGCTGGCCTGCCCACCCACCGTCGCAAGCACGGCGAGTCGATTGAGCATCGAGGCCGCTCCCTGGCAGTCGGTTCCTACACGGTGATGCTGCCGCGCGACACGGCGACGGCGCTCCCGCCGATGGAGGCGCGGATGCCATCGGCGGCGCGGTGAGCCGTAGCGAACAGCAGGCTCGGTCGGCCCATCTCGACCCCTTGCTCGATCGTGATCGACAGCGCGTCGTCGCCCGAACGCGACAGCAGCAGGGCGGCCAAGGCGACGTTCGCGCTCCCGGTCGCCGGGTCTTCGGGAATGCCTGAAAGAGGCGAGAACATGCGCGTGCGGCGCCCGGCGCCGGACACCGCATGGAGGTGCAGCGGAAAGCCGATCGGCGGGACTGGAAATCGCGCCGCGGCTGCCCGCATCGCAGCGGCATCGCCGGCAGCCCGGGCCAGGGCGGCCGGTGTGACCTCGGCGATCACGAACGGCGTGCCGACCCCGGCGACCACCGGCTGATGGATGGACGTCAGCACGTCGCTTTCGTCCACGCCGGCACATTCGGCAATGATCGCGGCCGGGATCGTTTCACCCAGGCTCAACGGTTGCGGCGCCTCCAACCTTGCCATTGGGGCGGCGCCGGACCAGTCGAAGCTGATCCGGACCAGGCCCGCCGCTTCTTCGAATATCATCGAGTCCGGCTGGCCGCCGGTTCGGGCGGCGAGGACGAGCGCCGTGCCGACATTCGGGTGCCCGGCGAACGGCAACTCGACGAGGGGCGTGAAGATCCGCACCTGTGCGGTGTGCGCCCCGTCGGCCGGCGGGAGGACGAAGGTCGTTTCGCTCAGGTTTAACTCGCGCGCCACCTGCTGCATCGCGCCGTCGCTCAGTCCGCGCGCGTCCGTCAGCACCGCGAGGGGGTTGCCGCCGAACCGGGTAGTGGTGAAGACGTCCACGGTTTCGAATGCATACTCGGCCATGGCCCGATCATGCCAGCAAGCGGGCCGGCACGCCACGTGGGCGGCGCGCCGGCCCCGAGGATTACAGGCCCGCCTTCTCCCCGGCCGCCGAGCGCTGCATGAAGCGCAGCGTGGTGTCGGCCAGGTGCGCGTCGATCCACTGCGCCATGTCCTCCTCCTCCCGCAGCGATTGGGTCAGCGCGGTCGCGGCGTTGGATTGTCCCGACGCGTCGGTCAGGGCGAGAAGCGACTTGTACGACGCGATCTCGAAGTGCTCGAAGGCGTAGTTGGCGAAGGTGTTCTTGAGGACCTCGTCCGGCGCCACCGTATGCGCCAGCGCGGCCATGTTGCCGACGAGGCCCATCCCGGCATCCTTGAGGCTGGAATGGCTGCTGCCCATCGCTTGCAGCAACTCCTCGATCCGCTGCGCCTGGATCTTGCTCTCGTCGATGTGCTGACGCATGCGCGCCTCCATCTCCGGATAGTTCTCCAACCGCTCCACCTGCCGCGACAGCAGCTGGACGGCTTGCGTCTCCACGGCGTGCTGGTTGCGCAGGCCCGTCATAAACAGGTCCATCGCCTTGTTGTTGCCGCTCATTGCGTACTCCTTCCGATCGCGGCCCGGCCGAAAGGCCGGACCGATGGCGGCGGAACACGAGCCTAGGGCGATGTTTCCTTCACAACGTCGTACACGGGGCCGGCGCCCGGCCGCCGGACCTCACCGGCGCGACAGGGCCGGCGCCGGCAAGGATTGCTGCTGCACGCTGCCGCGGGGGGCGATCTGGACCGGGCCGGACGCCGAGGCGCCAACCGGGACCGGGGCTGGCATGGCCGGCGCCGCGGCGGCGTTCGAGGCGCCGAAGCGACCAAGCACCTCGCGCAGCGGGTCGGCAGCGGGGTTGCTGGCTTCCATGCCGATCACGATCTGCTGCGCTCCGACGAGGCGGCCGTAATAGGCCTGGTCCCAATCCGACTTGCTGCTCATCAGCGTGCCGCCGAGCGAGATGCCGGCGAACAGCCCGCGTGCCCGGGTGAAGCCGACGATGTCGGCCCGCAGCGCCGCGGTGGTTGCGCCCTCGACGCCGCCGCCGAGGTCGACGAAGGTCGCGCTGGCGTCGGCGCCGAGCTTGAACTGGCTGTCCATCACCGCTTTGAGGCCGCGGTCGTTCATGATGAACAGCATCACCTGCGCATCCTGCACCCCCGCCTGAAAGCCGATCGAGCCGCCGCCGAGGCCATAGAACGCCGGCGACGACCACGATCCGGCGCCGTCCCGGGCCGTCAGCACGCAGCTGCCGCCCTGGCCGCCGAGCAAGAACCCGGCGCGGAAGATCTGCGGGCAGATCATCACCGCCCGCGCTCGCCGCAGCACGCCCTGCGCGTCGGTGCCGTCGCGATTGTTCAGCATCTCCTGCGCCGCCAAGGTGGCGCGGTCGACCAGCATCTGCTGCTCGCCCTGGGCATGGGCCGCCCCGGGCAGCAGCAGCGAAAGCAGCATAAAGGCCGGCATCATGAACAAAGGATACAGGCGCATCGGAGTTCCCCGAATCGATTCGGCGTATCATAGAACCTCCGCATGGCTTTACCAAGCGAAGCTGAGATTCGAACTCGAGCGCAATCAGGACCCCGCCCTTGTGGAACCGTGCCGACCGCCGGTATTGCGGGCCATGGCTTCCCGACGCATCGCGACGCTCGACGGCCTGCGCGGCTGGGCGGCGCTGGCGGTGGTGTTCTACCACTCGCTGCTGGCGACCGACCCGCGCATCGTGCCCGAGGTCATGCAGGCCGGCTTGGGGGAGCAGCAGGGCCTCGAGCGGGTGCTGCTGAAGCTGGCGCTCGCATGCTGCAGCGGCGAGGTCGCCGTGGCGGTCTTCTTCGTGCTGAGCGGCCTTGTGCTGCGCCGGGCGCTGGACCGGCTCGACCGCGACACGGGCGGCTCGGCGCCACGGGCGGCGTGGCGGTTCCTGCTCCGCCGGTTCCTGCGGATCTGGCCGGCCATGGCGGTGTGCCTGCTGGTGCAGTTCGAGTTGTTCCGGGCCGTGGACGCCGCCTGGCCGAACCACCTCGCGCCGCGGTCGAACGGCGACCTGCTTGCGAATCTCGTGCTCGCCCGCTACCCGATCAACGGGGCGACCTGGACCCTGCTGGTCGAGATGGCGGCCGTCCCCTTGCTGCTGCTGTGCTTCTACGGCACGCGGCGCTTGGGACGCTGGGTGGTCCCCGCGTTGGGGGCCTACGTTGTGGCGGCGATCAAGTTCAAAGCGCTCCTGGCGTTCTCGACGGAGCTGCGGACGGGGTTCCCGTTCCTGCTCGCCGGCGTGGCCGTGGCCGACGGCTTGTACGACAAGCTGCTACGGCCGGGGCGCCGCACGGTGGCCGGCGTGGCGGCGCTGGCCGTGCTGGGCGCCGGTTTGCTGTTCGCGCCGGCGAACCTGCTGCCGCTGCGATTGGCGGCGATGCTGGTCGCGGTCCCGGTCCTGGTGGCATTGGCCGGCACCGCCGGGCCCGGCGTGGTGGACCGGGTGCTGCGCGCGCCGCTGTCGCAGCTGCTGGGTGTGCTGAGCTTCAGTCTTTATCTCTGGAACGTGCCGGTGTTCGAGCTGCTGATCGCCCTGGTCGGCCCGGCGACGGCGTCGGCGCACCCGCTGGCGACCGGGCTCGGGGTCGGGGCGATGGCGACGCTGCTGACGCTGCCGGTGGCCGCCCTGTCCGAGCGATGGATCGAACGGCCCGGCATCCGGCTCGGCCAGGTTCTGACCCGGCCCACCGTTTCCGCCGTTACTCGAGCCGCAACGACACGCTGCTGAGCTGGATCGCGGCGCGCTGCACCGGCGCCACTATGCCGCGCCGTGCCGGATCGACCGGACGCACCACGTCGAAGGCGACGCGCAGCATGCCGCTGGCGATGGTTGAGGCCGGGATCGCCACCGCGACCTCGGTGACCAGCCCGTCCGGCAGGCTGAACTGGCCGACCGGCAGCCGACCGGCGGTGACCCGGACCGTCCGCGGCTCGCCGGGCCGGAATGCCACGCCCGATGCGCGCAGCCGCAGCTCCAGCGGCCGCCCGGTCGGCACCCCGAGCAGGATGGTGCTGTGCGGCCCTTCGGACCAGGCGCCGCCGCCCAGGCCCGGACGCCAGCCGAAACCGAGCAGTTGCGCCAGTTCGCCGCGGCCGGCTTCGAACGGGAGCGCCACGGGGCTCGGCGCCGGGCCGTCCGGGACGACATCGCCGGGGATGTCCGCGACGTCCTTGCCGCACACCACCACGCTCGGCACGGCCACGTCGGCGGCCACGTTGCGTCGGCACACCGCACCGGGGCCCAGCAGCACCGGACGCAGCGACGCCTCGATCGGCGCGCCGATAAAGGCGCGTGCCTCGTGCGGCAGCAGCGGCAGCTCCAGCGCATCCGCGACGATGGTCTCGCAATTGAACCAGGACGGCGAGCGGCCGAGGCCGATATCGCCCAGCCGGGCGCCATGGCGCACCGCGTCCAGCAGCATGATCGGGCCGCCTAGCTTGGCCGTCAGCTCCGGGACGCAGCCCGGGTGCGGCGCCACGGTGAACAGCGTGGTCCCGCCCGGCACCGGCGGCATCGCAATGCCCGACCCGTTGGCCCAGCCGGCAAGGGCGCGGTTGCGCAGCGGCACGATGTCGGCCACCTGGAGCAGCGCCGCAGCCACCAGCAACGCGAGGGCGGTGCGCCGCGGCAGCCGGTCGGCCGCCGCAACGCCAGCCAGCATCAGCGCGTAGCCGACCGGCCAGAACGCCCGTCCGGACGAGCGGAACGAGCCGAAGATGTCTTCCCACGGCTTGGCGCCGAGATCGAGCAGCTTGACCGGACCGGCGTAAACCCGGCTTCCGAGCGACAGCAGGAACAGCCCGGCCAGCACGATCACCAGCGCCGGCGCCGGGCGCGGCCAGCGGCGTCTCGTGGCGGCCGCAACCGCACCGGCGAGCAGCAGCAGCGCCGTCCCGGCGCCAAGCCAGTTGAACCCTTCGGTACTGGCCCCCGGTGCCATCCAGCACCGGCAGGTTGGCGCCGAACACCCCGGACAGCTGCGGCCAAAGCGGCGACGCCAGGTTCATCGAAAAGAACGCATAGCCCTTGTCGCCGCCGCCGAGCGGCCCGGCCAGCAGCGCCAGCACGCCCACGGCGGCGCAGGCGGCGGACAGGAACAGCATCCCTTCCCGCTGCCACCCGGCCCGGCGCCGGATAGCCGCATTCAAGGGCACCGCCGCCAGCACCACCGCGCAGAGTTGGAACAGGTATGGATGGGTCAGCACCGACACGAGCAGCAGCAGGGCCGGCGCCGCCCATCCGCGCGGCCGCTCGATCCGCCGGAACGCCATGCCGAGCGCCAGCAGCAGCAGGAAGTGCGCGCACAGGTTGATGTGCATCATCCGGAACAGCATCGCCGGCCAGCACGCCGCCAGCACGCCGGCCGCGAGCGCCGCCGCCGGGCCGACGCGTAAGCCGCGCGCGGCATAAACGGCCGCCACCGGCTGCAGCACGAAGCAGGCGCCGATGAAGCCGCCGAGCCAGTTCTGCGGCGGGCCGCCGGCCGCGCCGACCCACAGCTTGGCCAGCATCGACATCAGCGCATTGCTGTCCACAAGGCCGAGCGAGATGCCATGCGGCCAGAACAGCCGCTCAGTGTCCAGCAGCGGCCAGCGCCACCAATCGGCCTGGAAGGCGAGATGCCCGGTCAAGGATTGCGCCTGGTCCGGCCCCGGCGGAAACCAGCCTGGGCCGGCGCCGAGCAGCACCGCGGGCGGCAGCACCCACAGCATCATCGCCACGCCGAGCGCCAGCGCGCCGGCGTAGACCAGCGCCGCCTCCTGTGTGACCCGCACGCGCACCTAGAGCGGCTTCTGCCGCTCCACCCCGCCGGCGCGGATCACGCCGCGGCTCCGCAGGCAGGCCAGGGTGGCATCCTGCTTGGCCGCCCGGAGCTGGTCCTGCCCCTCGAGCAGGAAGTGCGGGTTGCCGGCGCCCTTGATGATCATCTCCTTGACCACCGGATCGTCCTCGGCCTGCCGGGCGCACGCTTCCTGGTCCGAGACCGGCGACGCGCCGCGGCCGCAGCCCGCCATCGCGCCCGACATCGCCAGGGCCAGCACCACGAGCAGTGCCCGGCTCATTCGGCGTCCATCCAGTCCTCGATCAGCCGGCGGGCGATGCTGTCGCGCCGCGGCAGCTGGAAGCCGTGCCGGTCCGGGTGGCGGATCTCGTCGCGGCTGAACCAGCGGGCGTCGCGCAGCTCAGACGGATCAATGGTGATCGCCTCGCTCAGCGCCTCGGCATAGAAGCCGAGCATGATGCTGGCGGGGAACGGCCAGGGCTGGCTGCTGTGATAGGACACACGGCCGACCCGGATGGCGCTTTCCTCCAGCACCTCGCGCGCCACTGCTTCCTCCAGGCTCTCGCCCGGCTCCACGAACCCCGCCAAGGTCGAATACATGGTGGAGTTCGGAAACCGCTGCGAATGACCGAGCAGGCAGCGGTCGCCGTGATGGACCAGCATGATCACGGCCGGGTCGGTGCGGGGGAAATGCTGGGCGCCGCATTGCGGGCAGGCCATCGCGTGCCCGGCGCTGCGCGGCTCGCAGGCGGCGCCGCAATTGCCGCAGAACCCATGGCGGACGCGCCAATGCATCAGCCCGCGGGCATGCGCCAGCACCGCCGCGTCATCCGGCGTGAGCCGTCCGGCAAGGGACCGCATATCCTCGAACCGGCCCAGCGCCTCCGGCAGCAGCGGCAGCAGGTCGTCGACCCCGCTGAGATCGATGGTGAACACGGCGGTGTCGCCCTGGAGGCCGAGAAAGGCCCAGGGGCCACCCGCCATGCGCACCTGCGCCGCCGCCTCGTTGGACAAGAACACGGCGTGCGGGCCGTCCGCTGTGTCCTGCACCAGGGTGCGGGCGCGCCAGACCGGCACGAACAGGGTGGCCGGGTCGGCCAGCCGCGCCTCGATCCAGTCGGCGTTGTCGCGGAGGTGTCCGGCGCGGTCGAGCGGGTTGCCGGTGTAGACGTTGGGGCGGCTGGCGAGGATCAGCGTCATGCGGCGGCTGGTTTCGCATGGCGCGCCCGCTTGTGCCAGCCCCCGGCGCGCGCGGCTGCCTCTGGCCCCCGTGCCGCCGCATGTGCTATCACTCGGGTGGGAGGTCGGCGGCGGACGGGCGCCTCGCCAACCCGGTCAGGGCCGGAAGGCAGCAGCCGCAACGAGTTTCCGCTCGGGTCGACGTTCGGCCTCCCACCCTATAGCCCGGAGTCTCGGCGCCCCTCGATGTCTGGTGTGACCGACGACACCCTGCCGGACCCGCCCCCATCCGGACCCAGCCTGTTTGCCGAGGCTTCGGCCGCGCTGCTTCCGGCCGCGGCGCCCGCAGTCGCCTACCGGGTGCTGGCACGCAAATACCGGCCCACCCGGTTCGACGATTTGATCGGCCAGGACGCAATGGTGCGCATCCTGCGCAGCGCCTTCGCGCAGGGCCGCATCGCCCATGCCTGGATGCTGACCGGCGTGCGCGGCGTCGGCAAGACCACGACGGCGCGGATCATCGCCCGCGCGCTCAACTGCGTCGGCCCCGACGGCACGGGCGGCCCGACCGTCGATCCCTGCGGGGTGTGCGCCAACTGCACCGCCATCCTCGCCGACCGCCACCCGGACGTGGTCGAGATGGACGCGGCCAGCAACACCGGCGTCGACGACGTGCGCGAGGTGATCGACGCCAGCCGCTACCGCCCGCTGCAGGCCCGCAGCAAGGTGTTCATCATCGACGAAGTGCACATGCTGTCGCGCAACGCGTTCAACGCGCTGCTGAAGACGCTCGAAGAGCCGCCGCCGCACGTGAAGTTCATCTTCGCCACCACCGAGATCCGCAAGGTGCCGGTGACCGTTCTGTCGCGCTGCCAGCGATTCGACCTGCGCCGCATCTCGGTCAGTGAGCTGGCCGGGCTGTTCGGCCGGGTTTCGGCGGCCGAGGGCGCCGCGATCGCGCCGGCGGCGCTGGACCTCATTGCCCGCGCCGCCGACGGCTCCGCCCGCGACGGCCTGTCGCTGCTGGACCAGGCGATCGCCCAGGCCGGCGGCGATCCGGTGGACGCGGCGGCCGTGGTGGACATGCTGGGGCTGGCCGACCGCACGGCCGTCTACGAGCTGTTCGAGGCGGTCGCGGCGGGCAAGCCGGCCGATGTCCTGCGGCTGACCGACCGGGCGCACGAGCGCGGCGCCGACCTCGGCCTCGTGCTGCAGGACCTGCTCGATCTCACCCATACGGTCACCCGGCTGAAGGCGGTGCCCGCGCTGCGCGACGGCAACGAGCTGCCGGAAGCCGAGCGCACCACCGGCGCCGCCTTGGCCGACCGGCTCACGATGCCGTCGCTCGGCCGGCTGTGGCAGATGCTGCTGAAGGGCGTGGCCGAGGTCGAGCAAGCGCCGGACCGCCGCGCCGCGGCCGAGATGGTGCTGCTGCGCTGCTGCTACGTCGCCGACCTGCCGACGCCCGGCGAGCTGGTCAAGCGTCTCGGCGAGGCCGGTCCAGGCGCCGCGCCGGCCACCCGGCCCGCGCCGGCCTCGAGCAGCGGCGGCGGCGGCGTGCGCGCGGTCGCCAACGGTTCGCCGCGCCTGCACCCGGCGCCCGCCCTTCCCGACACCAACCGCCCGAGCAGCTTCCGTGAGGTGGCCCAGCTTGCGGCGGCGCAGCGCGAAGCGTTGCTGCACGCCAACCTATTGCATCACGTGCACCTGGTGAAGTTCGCCCCGCATCGTGACGGCGGTGGCCTGATCGAGCTGCGCCCCGAGCCGGACGCCCCGCGCGACCTGGCGCCGGCCCTGGCCAAGATGCTGCTCGAAGCCACCGGCGAGCGTTGGACCATCGCCTTGTCGCGCGAGGCGGGCGAGCCGACACTCGCCGAGCAAGGCCAGGCGGCCGACACCGCCCGCCGCACCGCCGCGGCCGAGCACCCGTTGGTGCGGGCGATCCTCGAGGCGTTCCCCGGTGCCGTGATCGACCGGGTCAACGACGACCGCGCCGACATGTATGGGCTTGCGCCCGAGCTGCCGCTGGGCGAACCCGACGGCCTCGAGTTCGCGCCGCTCGACGCCGAGCTGGCCGACGAGGCCGATACCCCGACCATGGAGGACTAGCCGATGAAGAATCTTGCCGGGCTGATGAAGCAGGCCAGCCAGATGCAGAGCAAGATGGCCGAGATGCAGGCCAAGCTGGAAGCGATGGAGATCGACGGCACGGCCGGCGCCGGCATGGTGACGGTCACGATGTCCGGCAAGTTCGAATTGAAGCGGGTAACGCTCGATCCGAAGCTCGCCGACCCGGCCGAAACCGAGATGCTGCAGGACCTGATCGTCGCCGCCCATGCCGACGCCAAGCGCAAGATCGACGCCGCGATGGCCGAGGAGATGGAGAAGGCAACGGGCGGCATGGGCCTGCCGGGCGGCATGAAGCTGCCGTTCTGAACGCGCCGACGCGCTGCCGCCGAGGAAGCCGGCCGGGCGTCAGCGCGACGGGATCCAGACCTCGACCGTGCCGGACGATGGCAGCGGGCGGAAGGGTACTGAAGTCTTTGATGTCCCAGGGCGCGTCGGGGCTGCGCAGCGCGACTGCGAGCGCGTGGGCGCGATTGGCGTCCTCGGGGTGGAAGTAGCGGATCGCCGGTGTGGCCGGCGTGTTTGGCACCGCCCGCGTCTGCACCCGGGCGGCCAACGGCGACGCCTGCGAGGCCAGCCGGTTGGCCGCCGCTTCGCCGGGCACCGAGCCTTCCCGGTAATGGATCACCACCCGGCCCTCGGACCCGGCGGCCGGAACCGGAACCGGAGCCGGCGGCGGCGCGGGTGCCCGCGCCGGAGCACCTGCCGCCACACTCGGCTCCGCAACCGGGGCCGGCGCGGCGTTGATCACATAGGCGGAGCGTTGCGGCGCCGCACGGTAGAACAGGCCGCCCGGCGCCAGCATGGCCGCCACCACGCCGCCGCCGAGCAGCGCCAGGATAAGAAGGCCGCCCGCCGTCCACGCCAGCACGCGGACGCCACGCGACCGTTCCGGCGGCCTTACCGGCCCGGCTCGACCGGCGCCCGCCGGTGCGGCTGTCCGCCCCAAGGCGCGCCGAAGCGGGGCCAACTCGTCGCCGTTCAGCAACGGCCAGAACTCGGGCGTGCCGACGAACACAACGCGCGCCGCGTCCGGTCCGCTCGCCAGCCGCTGCAGCACCGGCAACACGGCCGGATCGAGCGTCTCGGCCTGGGACACCACCAAGACGACCCGGCCCTGGGCATCACGCCGCCGGGCCACGGCCGCCGCAAGCCGCGACTCGTCATCCTCGTCGCGCGCTGCGCCGGCCTCGTCGGCGCCAAGCTGGATCAACAGGCGGCGCAGGGTCATGGGCGCCTTCAGCGGGTTGCCGACCCAGATCGGCTCCACCCCATCGGCTGCCATCGCCGCCACCGCCGCCTGCAGGCCGAGCTTGCGGTGCCACGGGTCGGCGGCAACGATCGAGGCGCAACGCGGCAACCTCTCCCCGGCCGGCCCGACAACGGCCTGCGACGCTCCAGCCCCGATGCCACCATCCGCCATGCCGCTCGTCCCAGTCGCGTTCGCGCGCCCTGGCCGCGTCGCCTTGAGTGGCGCCGAGCTCAGGGCGGTTAGCATGATCGGGTTAGCCGCCGCCGACAATGCTTGACGATGGCGTGCTTGACACTGACCCGGCATACTCGCACATGAACGTTCATTCGCAGCCGAGTGGCCAATGTCCCAGACCACGTCCTCTCCGGCCGTCCCGCCCCGGCAGCGCATCATCGAGGCGGCGATCGCCTGCTTCGGCCGCGACGGCTTCCACGGGGCGTCGATGCAGCAGATCTGCGCCGAAGCAGCCATGAGCCCGGGCGCGCTGTACCGATACTTCCCGAGCAAGGTCAGCATCATCGCCGCCATCGCCGAAGCCGAGCGGCAGCAGCACCTGCACTTCTTCGAACGGCTCGACAAGGCCGACGACCCGGTCGAGGCCTTGGCCAGCATCGGCCTCGACAAGCTCGAGCAGATACTGGGCTACAAGACCGCCACCTTGGCGGCCGAGGTCATGGCCGAAGCGTCGCGCAACCCCGAAGTGTGCGACATGTTCTACCGCAACCAGCGCGAGGCCCGGGCGCACATGGTCGCCGCCCTCCGCCGCGGCCAGGCGCAGGGCAAGGTGGATCCGACGCTCGACCTCGACACCGCTTGCCAGCTGATCATGTCCATGGGCGACGGTTTGCGGGTGCATCAGCAGCTCGACCCGACGCTGACCGCCGCCCGCTTCCGCCCCGTGCTGCAGGTGCTGCTGCGGCGTTTCCTGCGGCCGCCGGCCGTCGCGATCCTGCTGCTGCTCGGCCTGCCGCTCGCCGCCCGCGCCGAGACGGCGGTCCCGCCGACCCGAGCGCCGAGCGTCAGCGTGGCCGCGGCGCAAACCGGCAGCATCGCCGAGAACGTGGTGCTCACCGGCACCTTGGTGCCGCGAGAAGAGATCCTCGTCAGCCCGCAGCTCGACCAGCTCGCGATCGTCGCCGTGCTCGCCGAGGAAGGCGACCGGGTGGCCGCCAGCCAGGTGCTCGCCCGCCTGTCCCGCGACGTGCTCGACGCCACCGTGGCGCAAAACGCTGCCTCGGTCGCCCGTGCCGAGGCGATGATGGCGCAAGCTCGTGCCACCATCGCCGAGAACCAGGCCACCCGCATCCAGGCCGACCTCGCGCTCGCCCGCACCCGCGACCTCGTGTCCGGCGGCAACGCCTCGCGCGAGGTGTTCGAGCAGCGGCAGGCCGCGGCGGGGATCGCCGCCGCCCGCGCCGAAGCCAGCCAAAACCTGCTCGCGGTGGCGGAGGCCGAGCTGAACCTGGCCCGCGCCCAAGGCCGCGAGCTGCAGGTCCGCCTTGCCCGCACCGAGATCCGCGCCCCGGTCGGCGGCATCGTCAGCCGCCGTACCGCCCGGCTCGGCGCGGTGGTGGCCGGCGCCGGCGACCCGCTGTTCCGCATCATCGAGGACGGCGCCATCGAGCTCGAGGCCGACGTGCCGGAGCTGCAGCTGGCCAAGCTGCGCCCCGGACAGCACGCCCGGGTCGAAACCGTCGGCGGCGCCCGCGCCGGCACCGTCCGCCTGGTTTCGCCGGAAGTGAACCGGGCGACCCGGCTCGGCCGGGTGCGGGTCGCGGTGGACGGCGCCGAGAACCTCGTGATCGGCTCGTTCGCCCGCGCCCAGGTCGAGACGGCGCGGCGCGACGGCGTGCTGGCGCCCCTGTCCGCGGTGCTGTTCCAGCCCGGCGGCGCCGTGGTGCAGGTGGTGCGCGACGGTCTGGTCGAGACCAGGCCGGTGCAGGTCGGCCTGCGCGACGGCGCCCATGCCGAGATCCGCGAGGGGCTCGCGGCCGGCGAGACCGTGGTGTCGGTGTCGGGCACCTTCATCCGCGGCGGCGACCGGGTCACGCCGATCGCGGCGACGTCCGGAGCACGCTGAGTGGCCTGGAACATCTCCGGCGCGGCGATCCGCCGCCCGATCCCGCCGCTGGTGCTGTTTGCCGTGCTGACCCTCGTCGGCCTGGTGTCGTTCCATCTGCTGCCGATCACCCGCGCGCCCAACGTGGACGTGCCCGTCGTGTCCGTCACCGTCACGCAGCAGGGTGCCGCGCCGTCCGAGCTGGAAACCCAGGTCACCAAGAAGATCGAGGACGCGGTCGCCAACGTCACCGGCGTCAAGCACACCACCAGCACCGTCACCGACGGCAGCAGCCAGACCGTGATCGAGCTGCGGCTCGAGGTCAGCAGCGACCGGGCGCTGAACGACGTGCGCGATGCGGTGGCCAAGATCCGCTCCGACCTGCCGCGCGGCATCGACGAGCCGATTATCGAGCGCATCGACGTCGTCGGCCAGTCGATCCAGACCTACGCCGTCACGGCGCCGGCGATGACGCTGGAGGGCCTGTCCTGGTTCGTGGACGACACCGTGCTGCGCGACCTGCAAGGCGTGGCCGGCGTCGGCCGGGTCCAGCGCATCGGCGGCGTCACCCGTGAGATCCGGGTCAACCTCGACCCCGACCGGCTCGCCTCGCTCGGCATCACCGCGGGCGCGGTCAACGCCCAGCTGCGCGCCACCAGCGCCGACATGTCGGGCGGCCGCGGCGAGCTCGGCGCGCAGGAGCAGACCATCCGCACCCTGGCCGGCGCCCGCTCCCTGCCGCAGCTCGAAGCGACCCGCATCGTGCTGCCCGGCGGGCGCGAGGTGCGGCTGGCCGAGCTCGGCACCGTCGAGGACACCTACGAGGAGCCGCGCAACTTCGCCCGGCTCGACGGCAGCACCCCGGTCGTGAGCTTTGCCGTCTTCCGCGCCAAGGGCGCCAGCGACGTGACGGTCGCGGACGCCGTTGCCGCGCGGCTCGCGAAGCTCGGCGCCGCCCATGCGGACGTGACGTTCTCCCTCATCGACGACGGCGTCCGCGCCACCCGCGGCAGCTTTGTTTCGGCCATGCACGGGTTGCTGGAGGGGGCGGCGCTGGCCACCCTCGTCGTGCTGCTGTTCCTGCGCGATTGGCGGGCGACGCTGCTGTCGGCGGTTGCCTTGCCGCTGTCGGTGATCCCGGCCTTTGCGGCGATGGAGCTGATGGGCTTTTCGCTCAACTTCGTCAGCCTGCTCGCGATTACGCTCGTGACCGGCATCCTGGTGGACGACGCGATCGTCGAGATCGAGAACATCGTCCGCCATATCCGGATGGGCAAGCGCCCCTACGATGCGGCGGTCGAGGCCGCCGACGAGATCGGCCTGGCGGTGATGGCGATCACCTGCACCATCGTCGCGGTGTTCGCGCCGGTCAGCTTCATGGGCGGCATCGCCGGGCAGTATTTCAAGCAGTTCGGCCTGACGGTGGCGGCCGCGGTGGTCGCGTCGCTGCTGGTGGCGCGGCTGATCACGCCGCTGATGGCCGCCTACCTGATGGTGCCGACCGGCCACCACGTCCAACGCGACGGCGCCCTGATGCGCGGTTACACCCGGTTCCTGCGCGGCACGCTGCGCTGGCGATCGCTGACGCTGGTGGGCGGGATCGCCGCCTTCGCCGCCTCGATCTGGTCCACCACGCTGCTGCCGACCGGCTTCATCCCGGCCGCCGACCAGAGCCGCATCACGCTGTCACTCGAATTGCCGCCGGGTTCGACGCTGGACGACACAAGGGCCGCCACCGACCGCATCGTCGCGAGCTTCCGCCAGGTGCCGGAGGTGACGACCGTGCTGGTGGTCGGCGGCACCACGCCGACCGGCGTGTCGCCCGAGGTGCGCCGGGCATCGATGATCGTCAACACGGTGCTGAAAGGCGAGCGCAGCCGGTCGCAGAAGCAGATCGAGCAGGAGCTGACCGAGCGCCTGGCCGCCGTGCCCGACGTGCGCGGCTGGTTCGTCAACGACCGCGGCGAGCGGGAGCTTGCCTTGACCATCCTGGGCGACGACCCGGCGGCGCTGGCGCAGGGCGTCGCGGCGATGGAAAGCGGCATGCGCCGGCTGCCGGGCTTCAGCAACGTGGCGCCCTCGGCCGGCGCCGACCGCCCGGAAATCCGGGTGACGCCGCGGCTCGACGAGGCCGCCCGGTTCGGCGTCAGCACCGAGGCGATCAGCGACGCGGTGCGCGTGGCCACCATCGGCGACAGCAGCGCCAACCTGGCGAAGTTCCGCGACGGCGACCGGCTGATCCCGATCCGGGTGCAATCGAAGCTGTCGGTGCGCGCCGACCTCGACGCGCTCGCGGCCTTGCCGGTGGTCGGGGCCGGCGGCCTTGCCGTGCCGCTGCTGGCGGTCGCCGACCTCGGGCTCGGCCAGGGTCCGGCCAGCATCGAGCGCTACGACCGGGTCCGCCGCGTGGTGCTCGGCGCCGACCTCGTGCGCGGCCTGGCGCTGGGAGCGGCCATGCAGCAATCGATCGAGCTGCCGGCGGCCAAGGCACTGCCGCCCGGCGTGCGGGTGCAGCAAGGCGGCGACGCGGAGATCATGGGCGAGGTGTTCGCCGGCTTCGCGATGGCGATGGGCGCCGGCATCACCATCGTGCTCGGCGTGCTCGTGCTGCTGTTCGGCAGCGTGTTCCAGCCGATCACCATCCTGCTCAGCCTGCCGCTCTGCCTGGGTGGGGTGATCCTGGCGCTGCTGCTGACCGGGCAGCCGATCAGCATGCCGGTGGTGATCGGCATCCTGATGCTGATGGGCATCGTCACCAAGAATGCCATCATGCTGGTGGATTACGCGATCGAGCGAAGGGCCGAGGGCATGGGCCGCGCGGAGGCCATCCTCGACGCCGGCCGCAAGCGGGCGCGGCCGATCGTCATGACGACCGTGGCGATGGTCGCCGGCATGATCCCGAGCGCGCTCGGGATCGGCGACGGCGGCGAGTTCCGCTCACCGATGGCGATCGGGGTGATCGGCGGGCTGATCGTGTCCACGCTGCTGAGCCTGGTGTTCGTGCCGTCCTTCTACACGGTCATGGACGACGTGTCGGCCTTCGTCGCCCGGCATGCCGCCCGGCTGCTGACGTCGCGTGAGGCGGAGGCTGCGGTCCGGCCGGTTGCGCCAGAGCCGCATGGGTCGCGCCCGCACCCGGTCGGGCCGGTTCAGTCGCCGGCCACCAACACCTGAGCGATGCCTTCAGTGGGCGAGCCTTCGCCGGGCTCGGCGACGCAGACGCGGGCACGGCCGCGCCGCTTCGCCTCGTAGAGTGCGGCGTCCGCCTGCCGCAGCAGCTTGCGATCGCTTTCGTCGCTGCCGGGATAAGCCACCGCGGCGCCGATGCTGACGGACACGTGGCCCAACGGGCTGCCCTCATGCTGGATCGCCAACGCGGCGACGGCGGCGCACAGCCGTTGTGCGGTGCTGGCGGCGCCGGCGAGGTCGGTGTCGGGCAGCAGCACGACGAACTCCTCGCCGCCGTAGCGAGCGCCGAGGTCGCCGGGACGGCTGGCGCTGGCGGCAATGCGTCCGGCAACCTGCCGCAACACCTCATCGCCGTCCTGGTGCCCGTAGCGGTCGTTGTAGAGCTTGAACCAGTCCGCATCGAGGATCAGCAGCGAAAGCGGGGTGCGGTCCCGCGCCGCCCGCTTCCATTCCTGCGCCAGTTCGGCTTCGAACGCGCGGCGATTGGCCAGGCCGGTCAGGCCGTCCGTGGTGGCCATCACCGATAACTGCCCGGCCGTCTGCAGCAAGGTCGCCTCGGCCGCCAGCCGGCGCGCGATCTCGGTGCGGAACAGCAGACACAGCACGACGGTGGCGCCGGAGAGGACCAGCAGGATGGAGCCGATGCCGGCCGCCTTGCGCCACCACGGGGCGAAGATGTCGTGCACCGACTGCGCCACCACCACCGTCAGCGGCAGCGAGCCGATGCGGCGGAACGCGAACAGCCGCTCCACGCCGTCGATGCTCGACGTGCTGACGAACATGCCGGCAGGCTCGTGCGCATAGTGTTCGAACACCTCGCGATTGGCGATGTTCCAGTCGAGGTCGACGTCACGATGCGGCTGCCGCAGCACCATGCGCCCGTCGGCGTGCGCCATCGCGACGGAGCCGTGCGGGCCCAGGTCGAGGTTGGCGAACAGATCCCTGAAATAACTCAGCCGGATCGTCCCGATCACGACGCCGGCGAACCGCCCGTCCGCGGACGGGCGACGCCGGCTGATGGCGATGCTCGGGTCGCCGCCGTCCAACTGATTGCGAAAGGGCCGGCTGACGACCAGCCCGGCCGCGGGCGTGTCGCGAAGCAGCGCGAAATCGTCCCGGTCGCCGAGGTTCGCCTGCCTCGGGCGGATCGACGCCGAATCGGCGACGACGTTGCCGTCCTCGTCCAGCACCAGCACCGACCCGAGCATGTCGGTCGCGGCCGCGCGGTCGAACAAGGCCAACTGCCGCAACTCGGGATCGAGGCGGTCGAGGCCGGGATGCTGCAGCGCCTCGACGGTGCCTTGCAACGACAGGTCGCCGGCTTGCAAGGTTCGCTCGACATCGCGCTCCAGGGCGGTCGTCAGATTCTGCAGCGCCTTGTGGGATTGCAGCCAGGTATCGCGCCGCGCATCGAACAGCGCGGCGGCGCCGAGCAGCAGCATGCTGATGGCGACCGTCAATCCAAGCAGGGTCAGCAGCCGGATCGCGCGCGGAGCCGACGGATCCACCCCGCCCGCCGCCGCGCTCTCCATCGCCGTCTTCGGCCAACACCCAGGCATCACGGCAAACTCAGCAGATCGTTACAAAAGCGTTTATTAACGATCCGGTATATTTATGCAAACGAAACCGAAATGTCGCCGTTCACAGATTTGTGCAGTTCCGCAACGAGCGCAATTGCGGCCGATTGGGCCCGGGTGCGCCAGCGACGGTTGTTAATCACCGTTAATCCCGGAGCCCGGTCGCTCCGGCGCCGGACCTAGCGCAAATCCGACCGAACCGGATCAGTTCGGTCGGACTAAGTTGCTCTATCGACTAAATTTAGAGCAGCACTCCCGAGCCGAATGGCTCGGGAGTGCTCTAGGGTCCGCGGCGTCGGCGGGCGCCGCCTCGGCGTAGCTTGGCCGGGTCGTAGCCGCCGCCGCCCGGCCCGAGCGGCTCCGGCGTGCGGTCCTTCTTGCGGCCCGGCGCCGGCAGCCGCGACGGCGGCGGCTCGAGCCCCAATTCGAGCGCCTCGAGCCGCTTGATCTCGTCGCGCAGCCGGGCCGCGGTCTCGAATTCGAGGTCGGCGGCGGCGGCCCGCATGCGCTTCTCGAGTTCGGCCACTGAGGACTTGAGGTCCTTCCCGACCATGTCGGTAACCCCGGCGTCCTTCACCGGCGCCACCGTCACGTAATCCTGTTCGAAGACGCTGCTCAGCGCCTCGCCGATATGGCTGCGCACGCTCGTCGGCGTGATGCCGTTGGCCTCGTTCCACGCGGTCTGCCGGGCACGCCGGCGCTCGGTCTCCTCGATGGCGAAGCGCAGGCTGTTGGTCATCACGTCGGCATACAGCACCACCCGGCCGTCGACGTTGCGGGCCGCCCGGCCGATGGTCTGGATCAAGCTGGTCTGGCTGCGCAGGAACCCTTCCTTGTCGGCGTCGAGGATCGCCACCAGCGCGCATTCCGGGATGTCGAGCCCTTCCCGCAGCAGGTTGATGCCGACCAGCACGTCGAACACGCCGAGCCGCAGGTCACGGATGATCTCGATGCGCTCCAGCGTGTCCACATCGCTGTGCAGGTAGCGGACCTTTACGCCGTTCTCGGTCAGGTACTCCGTCAGGTCCTCGGCCATGCGCTTGGTGAGCGTCGTGACCAGGGTGCGGCCGCCGCGCCCGCTCACCTCCTTCACCTCGGCCAGCAGGTCGTCCACTTGCCGCTCGACCGGCCGGATCTCGCACACCGGATCGATCAGCCCGGTCGGGCGGATGACCTGCTCGGCAAACGCGCCGCCGGTGCGTTCCAGCTCCCACGGGCCCGGCGTCGCGCTGACGAAGACCGTCTGCGGGCGGAAGCTTTCCCATTCCTCGAAGCGCAGCGGCCGGTTGTCGAGGCAGGACGGCAGGCGGAAGCCGAACTCGCTCAGGATGTTCTTGCGCGCAAAGTCGCCGCGCGCCATGCCACCGATCTGCGGCACCGTGACATGGCTTTCGTCCACGATCAGCATCGCGTTCTCGGGCAGGTATTCGAACAAGGTGGGCGGCGGCTCTCCCGGTTTACGACCGGACAAGTAGCGAGAGTAGTTCTCGATCGACTTGCAGCTGCCGGTCGTTTCCATCATCTCGATATCGAAGGTGCAGCGCTGCTGCAGCCGTTCGACTTCCAGCAGCTTGCCTTGTTCGGTGAACTCCTTCAGCCGGTGCTGCAGCTCGATCTTGATGTCGGCGATGGCCTGGGTCAGCGTCGGGCGCGGTGTCACGTAGTGGCTGTTGGCG
The DNA here is from genome assembly GCA_963752225.1 of uncultured Alphaproteobacteria bacterium. Lineage (GTDB taxonomy): Bacteria > Pseudomonadota > Alphaproteobacteria > Acetobacterales > Acetobacteraceae > JBBROS01. The sequence continues at coordinate 821,471 of CAVVXS010000009.1, forward strand.
TAAACCGCGACGCTCTCCATCTCGCCGGTGATCTCGCCGGTCAGCGGGTCGAATTCGCGGATCGCCTCGATCTCGTCGCCGAACAGGGTGATGCGCCAAGCGCGGTCCTCGAGATGGCTCGGGAAGATGTCCACTACCTCGCCGCGCAGCCGGAAGGTGCCACGCGCGAAGGCGGTGTCGTTGCGGCGATACTGCAGCTCGACCAGCGCCCGGGCCAGGGTGTCGCGGTCGATGCGCCCGCCCGCCTCGAGCTTGACCACCATGCGGCCATAGGTCTCGACCGAGCCGATACCGTAGATGCAGGACACCGAGGCGACGATGACGACGTCGCCGCGCTCCAGCAGCGACTGCGTCGCCGCATGGCGCATGCGGTCGATCGCCTCGTTGATCTGGCTGTCTTTCTCGATGTACGTGTCGGTCCGCGGCACATAGGCCTCGGGCTGATAGTAATCGTAATAGCTGACGAAGTACTCGACCGCGTTGTCCGGGAAGAACCCCTTCATCTCGGCGTAGAGCTGGGCCGCGAGCGTCTTGTTCGGCGCCAGGATCAGGGTCGGACGCTGTGTCGCCTCGATCAGCTTGGCCATGGTGAAGGTCTTGCCCGAGCCGGTCACGCCCAGCAGCACCTGGTCCCGCTCCTCCGCCTGCACGCCGCGGATCAGCTCGGCGATGGCCGTCGGCTGGTCACCGGCCGGCTCGTACGGGGACGCCACCCGCAGCGGCTTCTGCATGGGCTTGGCGCCCTGCTTGACCTGCTTGAAGGTGACGGGCGGCGCTTCTTCGAGCTTGCGGGCGAGGGTCGAGGACATCAGCCGAAGATAGTTCCGCCCAACGCGAAAACCAGCGGGACGTCAGTCCGCGGCCAACGACTGCTGGTCCGCCGTGTGCCACAGCCTGCCCGCCACCACCACGCTGTCGAGCGCGAAGCGTTGCCGCCCGGTGCGGGTCTTGTCCGACACGTCGGTGAAGGTGAACCGGCCCTCCTCGATCCGCATCACGGTCGCGTCGCCGGTGCTGCCGACCGACAAATCCCCGAGGTCCGGCCGCTTCAGCACTTTTGCCGGTGTCGCGGTCACGGCACGGACGATGTCGGGCAGCTCCATGCCAAGTTGCAAAAACTTGCTCATGGTTTCCATGTTGTCGTAGGCCGGGCCGTCGATGCACAGCACGTGCACGTCGGAGCTGATGATGTCGGGCGGGAACCCGGCGCGCAGCATGGCTTCGGCCACGTCGAAGTCGAACGAGCCTTTGCCGTGGCCGATGTCGAACATCACCCCGCGCTCGCGCGCCTCCCAGCACGCCTCCTTGACCCGGCCGTCGGCGGTGCAGGGCGCGTTGGGGAACGGCTTGAAGCAATGGGTCAGCGTGTCGCCGGGCCGCAGCTCGGCCAGCACGTCGGTGTAGCGCGGCGGCGGCCGGTCGATGTGGCACATCACCGGCAGCCCGGCGCGGTCCGCCGCTTCCAGCGCGTGATACAGCGGTGCGATGCCGTTGACGCCGCTGGTGTTGGCGCCGACCCGCACCTTGATGCCGCGGATCAGATCCGGGTTGTCGCGCGCCACCGCAGCGCAGGTCGCGGTGTCCATCAGCCGCATGTCCTGGCTTTCGCCGACCATGACCGAATGGGAGAAGGCGAAGATGCCGGCATGGCTCACGTGCAGATAGGCGAGGATGCGGGTCTGGCTCTCCTCCATCACGTGGCGGCGGAAGCCGGCGAAGTTGCCCGGGCCGGCCGAGCCGACGTCGAGCCAGGTGGTAGTGCCGCAGCGGCGGGCGAGCGCGTCCGCGTCGATGCTGATGGACGTGCCGCCCCAATAGACGTGGGTGTGGAAGTCGATGTTGCCGGGCATGACAATGCAGCCCGAGACGTCGCGCTCGGCGCGGCCCTGCAGCCCGGCGCCGACCGCGGCCACCTTGCCGTCGGCGAAGGCGACGTCGGTCACCTCGTCCCGCCCGTTGCCGGGGTCCACCACGCGGCCGTTGCGCAGGATCAGGTCGTGGGTCATCGATGTTCTCCGCCAATCGGGGCGGTGGAGTTTGCCCCGGCTTGTCGCCGCTGTCGAACCCCGGACGCTACGGCGCCGGGTCGGGCGGCGGGAACTCGATGTCCGTGTAGAGGTCCGCCAACGGCAGCTCGACGCCGATCTCCGGCATCGCGAGCACGGCGGCGCCGGTCAGCACGTGGCCGATCCAGTCCTCTCCGGCGCGGGCGAACACGGTGGCGGCCTGCCGGGTCTGCTCCAGCATCACGTAGCGCTGGATCGAGGAAGTGGCCCGGTATTCCTGGTTCTTCTCGATGCGGTCGACGCCGGCCGTGCTTGGCGACAGTACCTCGAACACAACGACCGGGTTGGGGACGATGTCGGCCTGGCTAGCGATCGGCGAGCAGGTGACGACGGCATCCGGATAGCGGACACGCCCCATCACCAGGAGTTTGAGATCGCCCCGGAATGCCCGGCAAGGCGTGCCGCGCAAACGGGTCTGCAACGCTTGAACGAGGTTGGTCGCAATCACGCTGTGAGCGACCGTCCCACCCGTCATCGCGACAGCCTGCGTCCCATCGAACTCGTAGCGCAGCTCCTGCCGGCGCTCCCAGGCCAGGAACTCGTCGAGCGACATCGGTCGGCGTAGGGCAACGTTCATGCCTGCAACTTAACACATGGACGTGGCAGCCAGCGACCTCCCGCTCGCGAGGTTGAGTCGATCGACGGCCCCAGCAACTCGATCCCGTTCTCGGCGCAGACCGCCGCCAGGCGCGGCTGCATCTCCGGCGTCGGCGCGACCTGCTCCGGCAGCACGGCGGCGGGCGCTGGCCGGGACGCGTTGCGCAGCGTGTCCTCGAAGCGGCCGGTCGTGATCGTCAGCGACGACAAGCCGCCTTAGCCGTCGCCCGCTTCAGCCGGGGCGGAACGGCCGTCGCGGCCGACCGGCGGCGACCACTCGCCGCGCTTGCGGGCCGTCCAGGCGTAGCGGGTGTCGCCCTCCAGCAAATGCAGGTGCTCGGAGAGCCGGTTGCGCTCGAGCCAGGCGGCGGCTGCTTCCAGCTCGGCGAGCTGCATCGCTGCCCGGCTCTTGTTGCCGGCGATGCGCTTCAGCACCGCGTTGTAGCGATGATACAGCCCGGCCCCGCTGACCCCGCCGCGCAACCCGGCGCGGCCGGCCTCGTCCTCCACCGCCTGCGCCGCGACCATCTCGCCGAGCCGGATCCGCAGCCTTCGCTCGGCCGCCGACGGAACCTCCACCAGCTCGGATTGCACCGCATCCTGCTCCGGCCGCCGCATCGCGAGGTCGGGGCCGGGCCGCACCGTGTCGAACCGAAGCGCCAGCGCGTTGGAGTGCAGCGGCACGATGCCGTCCGGCGGGTTCGGCAATTGGTCCAGCAGCCATATCGGCAAGGCGTGTTGACGGCCGCCGCCGCGCTTGTGCCGGGCCAGGGTGCCCTGCTCGGTCTCGATGCGGCGACGGAACTGCGCGAACAGCGGGTCGTCGGGATGGAATACCACCGCCCGTTGCTCGGCATATGGCCCGGCATGCGGGTCGACCCGCGTCGCCCGCGCCACCATCTGCTCGAGCCACGGCCGCGACCGGATGTGGGTCAAGGCGGCGACCACCGCGACCTCGGGCGCATCCAGCCCCTCATAGGCCATCGCCACCGTGACCAGAACCGACGGCTCCGGCTGCAGCCTGAACGCGGCCAGGATCTCGTGCGCCCGCGGCGTGTCCGAGGTCGCGAGCTGGGCCGAGCGCGCGCCCTGTCCGGCCGGCAGCCAGCGCCGCAGCACGTCGAGGTAGTGCTTTGCCGTTGCCTGGTCCGGCGCCACCACCAGCAGCTTGCCGAGCCCCCGCGCCACCGCGTCGGACGGCAGGCCGCGCCCCTGCCGGCGCTGCGCGCGCAGGTCGCGGACCGCGAGGAACGCTTGCCGCAGCAGCGCTTCGGCAAAGCCGGTGCGCAGAGCGGTGAACAGCGCCGGCCGGGTGGTCTCCTGCGGGTGCGGGGCCGCCAGCCGGTGCGGGCCCAACTCGGCGCCGGACTCGTCCTTCCAGCTCGCCTCGCCGTCCAGCGCGCCGAAGCGCAGCGGCAGCACCGCGCGTTCGGCCAGCGCTTGCGCCCGCGAATAGCCGACCACCGCCCAGCCCGGCGCGTCCAGCTCGACCTCGCGCGTCCCAGCGCGAGGCCCCTTGCGATACGGCAGCCACAGGATGCCCTTGCCGTCGGCCCGCTGCAGCGTGCCCGACAGCAGCAGCCGGACCGCGGCGCATTCCAGCAAGGGCAGCATCGCCTCGGACCAGGCGCTCGCGGCCTCGTCGTCCGGCGCCGCCGCGGCCGCCGGGTCGACGTCGGCCAGCGACGGCAGGTGATGCACCTCGTCCAGCACCAGCAAGGTGCGATGCCGGCGGATCTCGGCCAAATGCAGGTCGGGCGCGGCGGCGACCCCTTGGAAGGTGGTGACATAGCCGGCCAGGCCGCGCGCCGGGTCGGGCGTGTTGTCGGCCGCCCGCACCGCCAGCCGGTGGTCGAGCGCCGTGCGCCACACCGGGTCGGCGAACGCCTCCTCGGCCTGCAGCCGCAGGCTGTCGCGCGGCACCACCCAAACGACGCGCTCGACGACGCCGGCCCGGATCAGCGTCGCGGCGGCGAGCACCGGCAGCAGCGACTTGCCGCCGCCCGGGGTGACGGCGGCGAGCAGGTCGCGGGAGTCGATCTCCCCGGCGGCGATCGCGGCGACCACGCTGGCAAGCTGTCGCTGGTGGGAGCGGAGGCTATTGGACATAAAGGATTCTAGGGGCATGAGGGCGCTGCCCTCAAGCGGACACCGTCCCCTTGCCTTCGACCTCCCGCGCGAGCCCCTCGACCCAGCGATCCCGGATCCCCAGCGAACGCAGCCCGTCCCGCGTGCGCGTCAGGGTACTCGGCGCTGGATCCCAGCGCGCCGCGCGCCGTTGCCAACCGCCGCACCAACTCCGCCCGCGGCAACCGCGCCGTGTAGAACGGCCCCTCGCGCCGGATCGTGAACGTCACCGCCCGGGCGAACGCCGCGCCGTCGGCGCCGCGCACTGGCACCCAGCGCGGCGCATAGCTGCCGGACAGCATCTCCCGCTGCCACAGCAGAGTGAGCTCGGTTTCGACCAACGCCTCCTCGACGCGGAACGCGGCCCCGGCGCAAGCGCCGCCGCGGTCCAGGCCCAGCACGAGGCCCGGCTCCTCCGGCGTGCCGCGGCCGGCATGGGTCGAGAGGCAGAAGGCGCGGTGCCAGCCGTGGATGCGGGCGAAGCGACGCTCGGCGAAGGCGATGGCCGGGTTCCAGATCAACGAGCCGTAAGCGAACAGCCACACCCCGCCCCGTCGCGCGCGGTCCTCGGGCGGCCGCTGCGCCAGGGTCGCCGCCAGCGACGCCGCCCGCTCCGCCTCCGTCAGCACCGGCAGCGTCGGCGAGGTTTCGGCAATCATCCGGAGCAGCCCGCCATTCTCGAGCAAGTCGCGCGTCAGGACCATGCGTTCCCCATTCCCTGCCCCGCCTTCGCTGTCGTACCTTCATCAAACCGCCACACCTCGCCCCGGCTGAACACGGCACGTTCACGCGAGGCAAAGCGGCCGCCGCAAGCGTAACTCTTCCTTTTCCGGCGCGTAGAGGTCATACCCGCCAGAGATACAACGGGGATCAGCCATGCCAGCAGACACCATGGTGCAGGGCAGCAACAGCCAGGCCCTCCCGACAGGCATCGACAAAACCTGTATCGACACCATCCGCACACTCTCGATGGACGCCGTGCAAAAGGCCAAGTCCGGCCATCCCGGCACCCCCATGGCCTTGGCCCCCGTGGCCTATGCGCTGTGGCAGGACGTGCTGCGCTACGACCCGCAAGACCCGACCTGGCCGAGCCGCGACCGCTTCGTGTTGTCGGTCGGGCATGCCAGCATGCTGCTGTATTCGCTGCTGCACCTGACCGGGGTGCGCAAGCTGAACGAGCACGGGCCGATGGACGAGCCGGCCGTCAGCCTCGACGATATCAAGTCGTTCCGTCAGCTCGACAGCGTGACGCCGGGCCACCCCGAGTACAGCTACACGTCGGGCGTCGAGACCACCACCGGCCCGCTCGGCCAGGGCCTCGCCAACTCGGTCGGCATGGCGATGGCGCAGCGGTTCTATGCCGCGCGCTACAACCGCCCGGGCTTCCCGTTGTACGATTATCGCGTTTACGCGTTGTCCGGCGACGGCGACAACATGGAAGGGGTGTCGGGCGAGGCGGCCAGCCTGGCCGGGCACCTGAAGCTGTCGAACCTCGTTTGGCTGTACGACAGCAACCACATCACCATCGAGGGCAGCACGGACCTCGCCTTCTCCGAGGATGTGGGTGCCCGCTTCGCCGCTTATGGCTGGCACGTGATCCACATCACCGACGCCAACGACACCGGGGCCGTTGTTTCGGCCCTGCGTGAGGCGGAGGGCATCACCGACCGTCCGACCTTCATCCATATCCGCAGCATCATCGGCTGGGGCGCGCCGAAGAAGCAGGGCACCCGCGAGGCGCATGGCGAGCCGCTGGGCGACGAGGAGATCAAGGCCGCCAAGAAATTCTACGGCTGGCCCGAGGACGCGCAGTTCCTGGTGCCGGACGGGGTGCGCGAGCACTTCGACAAGGGCATCGGCGCCCGCGGCCACCGGCTGCGCCATGCCTGGATGGACATGCTGGCGCGCTACCGCCGCGACTTCCCGGAGCTCGCGGCGGAGATCGACATGATGGATCACCATCAGCTGCCGGAGGGCTGGGACAAGGACATCCCGGTGTTCCCCGCCGACGCCAAGGGCATCGCCTCGCGCGACAGCTCGCAGAAGGTGCTGAACGCCATCGCGCCGCACGTGCCGTGGCTGATCGGCGGCGCCGCGGACCTCGCGCCGAGCACGAAGTCGAACCTCACCTTCGAGGGCGCCGGCAGCTTCCAGCCGCCGGACTACACCGGGCGCAACCTGCATTTCGGCATCCGCGAGCATGCCATGGGCAGCATCTGCAACGGCCTGGCGCTGGCGGGACTGCGCCCCTATGCCTCGGGATTCCTGATCTTCCTCGATTACATGAAGCCGCCGGTGCGGCTCGCGGCGATCATGGAGCTGCCGGTCATCTACATCTTCACCCATGACAGTATCGGCGTGGGCGAGGACGGCCCGACGCACCAGCCGATCGAGCAACTGCTGATGCTGCGCTCGATCCCGGGCCTGATCTGCCTCCGCCCAGCCGACGCCAACGAGGTGGCCGAAGGGTGGAAGGTAGCGATGACGCAGCGCCATCACCCCGTCGCCTTCGCGCTGAGCCGGCAGGCCTTGCCGACGATCGACCGCAGCAAATACGCCTCGGCCGCCGGGGTGGCACGCGGCGCCTACATCGTTGCCGACAGCGAGCAGCCGAAGGTGATCCTGATCGGCACCGGCAGCGAGCTGAACCTCTGCATCGAGACCTACGAGAAGCTGAAGGAAGAGGGCATCGCCGCGCGCGTCGTCAGTATGCCAAGCTGGGAGCTGTTCGAGGAGCAGGACCAGGCTTACAAGGACCAGGTTCTGCCGCCGGACGTGAAGGGCCGGGTCGCGGTCGAGCAGGGCTCCGTGATCGGCTGGGATCGCTACGCCGGCAGCGGCGGTGCGATCACCGGCATGCACACTTTCGGCGCCAGCGCCCCGGCGGCCAAGCTGCTGGCGAAGTTCGGCTTTACGCCGGAAAAGGTGCTCGAGGCCGCCCGCGCCCAAGCCAAACGGTAACAATTGTTGGTTGGGGCGTTTCGACCGATCAGATGTCTTGAAGCCAGTGCCAGCCGGGCGACCGGCCGGCCCATGAGAACGGAGACAGGTCATGGACACCGTCCAGCCCCACAAGACCGGTAACAGCCTCAAGCAGCTCGAGGCTTTCGGCCAGAGCCCCTGGCTCGACTTCATCCAGCGCAGCTTCACGTCGTCGGGTCTGCAGGAGCTGATCGACCGCGACGGGCTGAAGGGCATCACCAGCAACCCCGCCATTTTCCAGAAGGCGATGGGCGAAGGCACCGACTACGACGAGGGCTTCAAGCAGCTCGCGAAGTCCGGCGACCACGACGCGCTCGACATCTACGAGGCGCTGGCGATCGAGGATATCCAGCAAGCCGCCGACAAGATGCGCCCGGTCTGGGACGCGACCGGCAAGGTGGACGGCTATGTCAGCCTCGAAGTGTCACCCTACCTCGCTTTGCGCACCGACGACACCATTGCCGAGGCGCGGCGGTTGTGGAAGGCGGTCGGGCGCGAGAACCTGATGGTCAAGGTGCCCGGCACCGATGCCGGCGTGCCGGCGATCCGCACCCTGATCTCCGAAGGCATCAACATCAACGTGACCCTGCTGTTCGCCCAATCCGCCTACGAGGCGGTGGCGGAAAGCTTCATCGCCGGGCTCGAGGACCGGGTGAAGGCGGGGCACAGCATCGCAGGGTTGTCGAGCGTCGCGAGTTTCTTTGTCAGCCGCATCGACGCGGTCATGGACAAGAAAATCGACGAGAAGGTGCAGGCCGGCTACCCCGAGCTCAAGAAGCTGCGCGGCAAGATCGCCATCGCCAACGCCAAGCTCGCCTATCAGTACTACCTCAATCTCGTCGCCTCGCCGCGTTGGCAGGCGCTGGCCGCCAAGGGCGCGCTGCCGCAGCGGCTGCTCTGGGCCAGCACCGGGGTCAAGGACAAGGCCTACAGCGACGTGCTGTATGTCGAGGAGCTGATCGGCCGCGACACCGTGGACACCATTCCACCGGCGACGATGGATGCGTTCCGCGACCACGGGAAGCTGCGGGAAAGCCTGGTCGAGGACATCGAGGGCGCGAAGAAGATCCTCGCCGATGCCGAGAAGGCCGGGCTCGATTTGCCCGGCGTGACGGAGAAGCTGGTCGAGGACGGCGTGCTGCTGTTCGCCGATGCTGCCGACAAGCTGCTGGGCGCGGTCGCCACCAAGCGGGTCGCGATGGCCGGCGACGCTATTGCCAAGCTGGCGATCACGCTGCCGAAGGCGCTGTCCGACACCGTCAATGCCACCCGCGACAAATGGCGCCATGCCGGCACGTTGCGCGACTTGTGGGCCGGCGACGCCAAGGTCTGGACCGGCGGCGACGAGGCCAAGTGGCTCGGCTGGCTGCGCGTGGTGGACAGCCGCATCGCCGACCTGCCGGCGCTGCTGGCGTTCCAGGACGAGGTGAAGTCGGGCGGGTTCAAGCACGTGCTGCTGCTCGGCATGGGCGGTTCGAGCCTCGGGCCGGAGGTGCTCGCGGAGACGTTTGGAAAGCAGGACGGCTTCCCGGAGCTGCTGGTGCTCGACAGCACCGACCCGCAGCAAGTGGCCGCCTTCGCGGCCAAGATCGACCCGGCCAAGACGCTGTTCATCGTCAGCAGCAAATCGGGCTCGACGCTCGAGCCCAATATCCTCAAGGCTTATTTCTTCGACCTCGCCAAGCAGGCGGTCGGCGACGACGCCGGCAAGCACTTCGTCGCCGTGACCGACCCCGGCTCCAAGATGCAGCAGGTGGCCGAGGCGGACGGGTTCCGGCACACCTTCATGGGTGACCCGGCGATCGGCGGCCGCTACTCGGTGCTGTCGAATTTCGGCGTGGTTCCGGCCGCCGCCATGGGCGTCGACCTCGAGGCGTTCCTCAAGGCGACCAGCCTGATGGTGCGGTCCTGCGCCGCCGGCACGCCGCCCGACACCAACCCGGGCGTGCAGCTCGGCATCGCGCTGGGCGAGGCCTGCAATGCCGGGCGCGACAAGGTGACGATCGTGAGCGGCCCCGGCCTCGAGGATGTCGGCGCCTGGCTCGAGCAGTTGCTGGCCGAAAGCACCGGCAAGGGCGGGCACGGCATCGTGCCGGTGGACATGGAGCCGCTCGCCGCGCCCGGCGCCTACGGATCGGACCGGGTGTTCGCCTACCTGACCCTCGCCGGCAAGGCCGACGCGCAGCAGGACGCTGCCGTGAAGGCGCTCGAGGAGGCCGGGCAGCCAGTGGTGCGGCTGGAACTCTCGAACCCGACGCAGGTCGGCCAGGCGTTCTACCTTTGGGAGTTCGCGACCGCGGTGGCCGGCAGCGTGATCGGCATCGACCCGTTCGACCAGCCCGACGTCGAGGCGAGCAAGATCGAGACCCGCAAGCTGACGGACGCCTACGCGAGGGACGGCCACCTGCCGGCGGAGGCGCCGTTCTTCGAGGCGGACGGCATCAAGCTGTTCACCGACGCCGCCAATCAGCAGGCGCTCGGCGATGGCAGCCTCGATGCGATCGTGAAGGCGCACCTCGCCCGCGCCGGCGCCAACGACTACGTGGCCCTGCTCGCTTATGTGGAGCGCACGCCGGCGCGCATCGCCTTGCTGAACACGCTACGGGGCAAGATCCGGGACGCGAAGCACGTTGCCACGGTGGCCGGGTTCGGGCCGCGGTTCCTCCATTCGACGGGACAAACCTACAAGGGCGGCCCCAACAGCGGCGTGTTCCTGCAGGTGACGGCCGACGACGCAAAGGATCTGCCGGTACCGGGCGAGAAATACACGTTCGGGGTGGTCAAGGCGGCACAGGCACGCGGCGATTTCGACGTGCTTGCCGAGCGCAAGCGTCGGGCGCTGCGGGTTCACCTTGGGGCGGATGTGGACGCAGGCCTGGCGCGGCTGGTGCGGGCGGTGGAGGCGGCGCTCGCTGCCTAGGCGCGCTCCCTGCCATGCCACCACCCGCGTCACCCCCGGGCTCGACCCGGGGATCTGGCGCGGGCCGGGGCGGGCGCATGACGGGCTTGAGATGGCCGGGTCGAGCCCGGCCATGACGGTGTTCTTTGTGTTTGATGACGGCGCCAGAGGGGGACCAGGATGGAACTAGGGATCATCGGCCTTGGCCGGATGGGCGGGAACATCAGCCGGCGCCTGATGCGCGCCGGGCACAAGACGGTCGTTTATGACCGCAACGCCGATGCGATCTCGGGCCTGACCAAGGACGGCGCGGAAGGCGTCGGCGGCCTTGCCGACATGATCAAGGCGCTCGCGCCGCCGCGGGCCGTCTGGGTGATGCTGCCGGCCGGCGCCATCACCGAGGCGACCGTCAACGAGCTGGCCGGGCTGATGGACGTCGGCGACACCATCATCGATGGCGGCAACTCCTACTACAAGGACGACATCCGCCGGGCCAAGGCGCTGAACCCGCAAGGCATCACCTATGTGGACGTCGGCACGTCCGGCGGCATCTGGGGGCTCGAGCGCGGGTACTGCATGATGATCGGCGGCGACAAGGCGGCGGTGGACCGGCTCGACCCGATCTTTGCCGCCCTCGCGCCCGGTGCCGGCGAGATCGACAAGACGCCCGGCCGCGGCTCGCGCGACCCGCGCGTCGAGCAGGGCTACATCCACACTGGCCCGGCCGGATCCGGCCATTTCGTCAAGATGGTCCATAACGGCATCGAGTACGGCCTGATGCAGGCCTATGCCGAGGGCTTCGACATCCTGCACCACAAGAGCAGCCCCGAGCTGCCCGAGGACGAGCGCTACACGATCGACACCGCCGACGTCGCCGAAGTGTGGCGGCGCGGCAGCGTGGTGGCATCGTGGCTGCTGGACCTGACGGCGATCGCATTGGCGGAGAATGCGACCTTGAGCAACTTCGTCGGCGGCGTGGCCGATAGCGGCGAGGGCCGCTGGACCGTCGAGGCGGCGGTCGAGGAAGCGGTGCCGGCGCCGGTGCTGTCGGCGAGCCTGTTCGCCCGCTTCCGCAGCCGGCGCGAGCACACCTTCGCCGACAAGCTGCTATCGGCAATGCGCGCCCAGTTCGGCGGGCACCAGGAAGCGAAGATCGAGAGCGACTGAGCGATCGGCACCTTTCACGTCATCCCCGGACTTGATCCGGGGATCTCTCCCCGGTGGGCCCGCTGCGACCCCAACCGGGACGAGATGGCCGGATCAAGTCCGGCCAGGACGTTGATAGGGCAATCGTTATACACACATTGACCGGCTAGGAGACCATGCGATGGACATGCAAACGCCGATGCCGGATCGACTGGGCGGGGCCGAGGGCCTCGCCACCGCGAAGAAGGCGCCGCCGACCACGCTGGTGATCTTCGGCGCCGGCGGCGATCTGACCCGGCGCCTGCTGATGCCGTCACTCTACAACCTGCAGCTGGCCGGGTTGCTCGACGAGAAGTTCGAGGTGATCGGCGTCGACCACCTCGACAGCACCGACGACACCTACCGCGCGACCCTGACGAGCGCGATGCAGGGCTTCGTCGGCAAGACCGGCGGCGAGAGCGACCTGTCGGGCCTGAACGAGAAGGTTTGGGGCGCCATCCGCGAGAGGCTGCACTACCACACGGGCGACTTCGAGGACGACGCCACCTATCAATCGCTCGAGCAGCGGCTGCAGGGGAATGCGATCTTCTACCTCGCCGTGGCGGCGCGGTTCTTCGGCCCGATCATCACCAAGCTCGCCGATAACGGATTGATGGCCGAGAACGACAGCCGCTTCCGCCGCGTGGTGGTGGAGAAGCCGTTCGGCCACGACCTCGCCAGCGCCCGCGCGCTCAACAAGCTGATCCTGGACCGCATGAGCGAGGACCAGGTGTTCCGCATCGACCATTTCCTCGGCAAGGAGACGGTGCAGAACATCATGGCGCTGCGCTTCTCGAACGGCATCTTCGAGCCGCTGTGGAACCGCTACTTCATCGACCACGTGCAGATCACCGCCGCCGAGACGGTCGGCGTGGAGGAGCGGGCCCGGTTCTACGAGCCGACCGGGGCGTTGCGCGACATGGTGCCGAATCACATGTTCCAGCTGCTGGCGGTGACGGCGATGGAGCCGCCCAACGCGTTCGACGCCGACGCGGTGCGGGCGGAGAAGGCCAAGGTGATCGAGGCGATCAAGCCATGGACGCCGATGCGGGTCGCCCGCGACACGGTGCGGGGCCAGTACACCGCTGGCATGCTGGGCGACAAGCCGACCACCGGCTACCGCCAGGAAAAGGACGTCAACCCGACCAGCACCACCGAAACCTATGTCGCGATGCGGCTCAAGATCGACAATTTCCGCTGGTCCGGGGTGCCGTTCTACATCCGCACCGGCAAGCGTATGGCGGTTCGCCGCACCGAGATCGCGATCCACTTCAAGCAGGCGCCGTATGCGATGTTCCGCGACACGCCGGTCGATCACCTGACGCCGAATATCATGGTACTGCACATCCAGCCGAGCGAGGGCATCACGCTCAACCTCAGCGCCAAGGTGCCGGGGCCGAAGCTCACGCTTGGCGGGGTGGCGATGGACTTCCGCTACAGCGACTATTTCCACGCGCCCAGCAGCACCGGCTACGAAACGCTGCTGTATGACGTGATGATGGGCGACGCGACCTTGTTCCAGCGCGCCGACATGGTCGAAGCCGGCTGGGCGGCGTCGCAGCCGCTGCTGGACGAGTGGGCGGCCGGGCACACGCGGGTGCAATGGTACGAAGCCGGAAGTCACGGGCCGGAGGCGGCGGACCGCTTGCTGGACCGCGATGGCCGCCATTGGCTGCCGTTGCCGTAGGGGGCGGGCGATGACCATCAAGCTCGTCGTGTCCGACGTGGACGGCACCATCGTGCAGCCGGACAAGTCGGTCTCGGCCGGAACGGTCGCGGCTGCGTCCCGGCTGCAAGCGGCCGGGGTGAAGCTCGCCATCGTCAGCGCCCGGCCGCCGCGCGGTATGGCCTACATCACCGAGACGCTGAAGCTGCAAGCGCCATACGCCGGGTTCAACGGCGGGCTGCTGATCGGCCCCAACGGCGCCGAGGTCGAGTGGAACCCGGCGCCCGCCGAGCTGGTGCAGAAGGCGCTCGACCTGTTCGAAGCGCGCGGCATCGACGCCTGGCTGTTCACCAAGACCGAGTGGCTGGTGCGTGATCCGAAGGGCGTCTACGTGGACCATGAACGGATCACCGTGCGCTTCGAGGAACGGGTGGTGCCGGACTACGCGCCCTATGTCGGCGAGGTCGGTAAGCTGGTCGGCGTCACCGACGACTTCGCCAAGCTGGCCGAGGTCGAGCACGAGTTGCAGGGCATCGTCGGCGACGGCGCCTCGGCGGTGCGGTCGCAGAGATACTACCTCGACGTCACCCACAAGAACGCCAACAAGGGGCATGCGGTGGTCGCCCTGGCCGGGCATCTGGGGCTCGACCTGTCGGAAGTGGCGGTGCTGGGCGACATGGTGAACGACATCCCCATGTTCCGGGTGGCGGGGTTCTCGGTGGCGATGGGCAACGGCTCGGACGAGGCCAAGGCCGCCGCGTCGGCCACCACCGGCGCCAACGACCGCGACGGCTGGGCGCAGGCGATCGACGACCTGATCCTGCCGAAGGCCGGCTGATGGACCTCATCCGCCCCGACGCCGACAGCCTGGCCGCAGCCGCCGCGGGATGGGTTGCAGCGACCCTCACCGCCCTGCCCGGCCGCCTCGCCGTCAGCTTGTCGGGCGGCTCCACCCCGAAACGGCTATACGAGGCGCTGGCGCAACCGCCCTTGCTCGACCGCATGCCATGGGACCGCATCCATTGGTTCTGGGGCGACGAGCGCTTCGTGCCGCCGGAGGATGCGCGCAGCAACACCTCGATGGTGCGGGCGGCCATGCTGGACCGGGCGCCGGTGCCGCCGGGGCACGTCCATCCGGTGCCGACCGTTGGCATTTCGCCGGAGGACGCGGCGCGCAGCTACGACGCGTTCCTGCGCACCTTCAAGGCGGAACAGCCGGGACGGCCGCTGTTCGACCTCGTGCTGCTCGGCCTCGGCACCAACGGCCACACCGCGAGCCTGTTCCCCGGCGAGGCGGTGCTGGCGGAGCGGACCGCCTGGGCGGCCCCGGTGACGCCGCCCGGCGAGCCGACCCGGATCACGCTCACCTGGCCGCCGCTCGAGGACACGCGGCACGCCGTGTTCCTGGTGGCCGGCGCCGATAAGCGCGAGATGGTGGCCCGCACCCGCGCCCGCGACCTCGACGTGGTTGCCGCCCACTACAGCACGGCCGGGCAGTTGCACTGGTTCATGGACGAGGCCGCCGCCGCGTAGTCTACTCTCCCGCAGCGGCAACAAGACCGCGCACGCAATGGGAGACCGTCTCATGCCTCGCATCACCCGCCGCGGCACAATTGGCCTCGGCGCCGGCTTGCTGGCCGGCAGCGCCCTGCCCGCCCGGGCCGCGATCACCGCCGCCGACGTGCCCGAACCGAAGCTCGCCATCGAGCCCGGCGCCAAGCTGCGCGTGCTGCGCCCGGCCAAGTTCGTGGACCCCGACGAGACGATCTTCACGGCCAATAGCCGCGCCTATTCCGACAAGACCGGGATCGAAGTCCGGGTCGATTACCTGGCCTGGGACAACATGCCGGTGCAGACCGCGGTCGCGGCCAACACCGGCGCCGGACCCGACATCATCTGCGGCTTCGGCGCCGACCCGCATATCTATGCCGACAAGGTGGTGCCGCTCACCGACATCGCCGAATACCTCGGCCGCAAGTATGGCGGCTGGTACGACCTCGCGACCCTGTGCGGCCGGGCCTGGAAGAAGACCGACTGGATCGGCCTGCCGATGGGCGGCACCTCGGGCCCGGTCAACTACCGCGTCTCCTGGGTGCGGGAGGCCGGGTTCGACGGGATCCCCAATGACCACGGCAGGTTCCTCGAGCTGTGCCGCAAGTTGAAGGCGATCGGTCATCCCTGCGGCTTCGCGCTCAGCCACGCGCCCGGCGACGCGCCCGGCTATGCGCAATGGCTGCTGTGGTCGCATGGCGGCAAGCTGGTGGACGAGGAAGGCCGGCTCGCGCTGGATAGCAAGGAGACCCTGGCGGCGCTCGATTACGGCCGCGCGCTGCAGGAAACGATGGTGGCCGGCACGATGTCGTGGAACGGCGCCAGCAACAACCAGGCCTTCGCCGCCGGCCAGATCGGGCTGACCCAGAACGGGGTCAGCATCTACTACGCGGCAAAGAACTCGGGCGACCCGAAGCAGCAGGCGATTGCCGCCGACATGAACCACGCCGCCATGCCGTTCGGCGTCGCGAGCCGGGCGCCCAATACCTGCCTGGTGATGAACGGCATGGTGATGCGGCATTCGAAATATCCGAACGCGGCCAAGGACTACCTGCGCTTCATCATGGAGGCGCCGCAATACGATCCGTGGCTGACCGGCAGCCTCGGCTATTGGTCGCAGCCGTTGAAGGCCTATGCCGGCAGCGCGGTGTGGGACAGCGACCCGAAGCTCGCCTATTTCCGCACCGCAATGGATACGCCGTTCCATGACGGCTACGCCGGCGAGCTGAACGCGGCGGCCGGGTCGATCCAGGCGGACTGGATCCTGGTGGACATGTTCGCCCGCGTCGCCACCGGCGAAGCGACGCCGGACGCCAGCCTACGCACCGCGGTCCGTGCCGCGTCCCGCTACTACAAGGCTTGAGGAGTTCTCCCCGATGCTCACGCAGCAGCAGATCGACGAGTACCACCGGGTCGGCGCCATCGTGGTGCCGGACGTGCTCTCGGCCGCCGAGTTGGCCGAGCTGCGCGCCGTTACCGAGCAGTTCGTCCGCGACGCGAGCCGCGTCACCGCGCACGACGCCGTCTACGACCTCGAGGACAGCCACACCCCGGCCGAGCCGCGGGTGCGGCGGATCAAGACGCCGCACAAGCACCACCCGGCTTACGCCAAGCTGGTCAGCCACCCCGGGATCATCGGCGCGCTGACGCCGCTGATCGGGCCCGACATCCGGTTCGATACGGCCAAGCTGAACATGAAGTCGGCCGGGTTCGGCGCCGCGGTGGAATGGCACCAGGATTGGGCGTTCTACCCGCACACGAACGACGACCTGCTGGCCGTCGGCGTGATGATGGACGACATGGAGCTGGAGAACGGCCCGCTGCTGATCATCCCCGGTACCCATACCGGGCCGGTGTTCGACCACCACGCCGAGGGCCGGTTCTGCGGCGCCATGGACCCTTCGAAGCGCGAGGTGGATTACACCAGCGCGGTGCCGCTCACCGGGCGCGCCGGCTCGATCACAATCCATCACGTGCGGGCGGTGCACGGCTCGGCGCCGAACACGTCGGCCAAGGAGCGGCGGCTGCTGTTGTTCCAATTCCGTGCCGCCGACGCCTGGCCGCTGCTGGGCTTCCCGGACGGGTTCGAGGCTTATGACGCCCTGATGGCCGCCGGGCACACGGACAGCGTGGTGCCGCGCTTGGCGCCGGTGCCGGTTCGGCTGCCGCTGCCGCCCGCCGATCTCGCCGGGTCGATCTACGAGAACCAGAAGGGGCTCAAGAACAAGTTCTTCGCCGCGCCGGCGCGGGTGATGGAAGCGGCGAAGTAAACCCGTGGCGGCGCGTCCGGCCTGCCGCCCGCAATCGTCACATCGGAGGGACTGGCGCGCGCGGGTGAGCCCGGTATCTTGCCGGCCATGAGCGCCACCATTCCCTCGGTCCTGGTCGTGATGGGCGTGTCCGGCTCGGGCAAGACCACGATTGCGGCCTTGCTCGCCGGCCGGCTCGGCTGGGAGTTCGTGGACGCCGACCATTTCCATTCGCCGGCCAACATCCGCAAGATGCATGGCGGCACGCCGCTCACCGACGACGACCGATGGCCCTGGCTCGCCACCATGGCGGCCTGGATCGAGGCTACCCGGGTCACCGGCCGCCATGGCGTGCTGGCCTGCTCGGCGCTCAAGCGGGCCTACCGGCAGGTCCTGGTGGCCGGCCACGCCGACGTCCGCATCGTCTACCTGCGGGGCGACAAGGCGCTGATCACCAAGCGCCAGGAAGCAAGGCACCACCATTTCATGCCCGCCGCCCTCGTCGAAAGCCAGTTCGCCACTCTCGAGGAGCCCGGCGCCGAGGAACACCCGCTGACCGTGTCGGTCGCGCCGACCCCGCCCGAGATCGTGGCCGACATCGCCCGCCGCGTCCTCGACCCGGAGGCCAGTCCGTGAGCCAAGCGGTCGACGAGCTGAAGCGCCAAGTGGCCGAAGCCGCGTTGGCCGACGTGGAAGACGGCATGGTGCTCGGCCTTGGCACCGGGTCGACCGCCACGCTGATGGTGGACGCGCTCGGGCGGCGGGTGCGTGAGGGCTTGCGGATCGTCGGCATCCCGACCTCGGAGCGCACTGCCCGGCAAGCGGACGCGCTCGGCATCAAGCTGGTGGACTTCGCCACCCACCCCGAGATCGACCTCACGATCGACGGCGCCGACGAGGTGCATACCGGCACGCTCGAGCTGATCAAGGGCCTCGGCGGCGCCTTGCTGCGGGAAAAGATCGTGGCGGCCGCCAGCCGGCGCATGACAGTGATCGTGGACGGCAGCAAGCTCGTGCCGGCGCTGGGGACGGTTCGGCTGCCGGTCGAGACGGTGCCCTTCGGCTGGCAGGTCACGGCCGAGCGGCTGCGCCGCGAGGGCGCCGACCCGGCGCTGCGCGGCGGCCTGGACGACCCGTTCCGCACCGACGGCGGCAACTTCATCCTCGACTGCGCCTTCCCGGCCATCGCCGACGCGGCCGCGCTCGAATGCCGGCTCAAAGCGATCACCGGGGTCGTCGAGACGGGCCTGTTCATCGGCCTGGCGAGCACGGTGATCGCGGGAACCGCCGACGGACTCAAGCGACTGGAGCGTAAATGAACGACACCGAGGCGCCGCAGCAAGCGGCGCAGCAGGCGGCGCCGAAGGGTCCGCTGACGCTGGCGCTCGACATCGGCGGCACCGGACTCAAGGCCGGCGTGCTGGACGCCGATGGGCAGATGATCGGAACCCGCGCCCGGGTCGAGACGCCGCAGCCATCGCCACCCGAGGCGGTCGTGCCGGCGCTGGTCGGCCTCGCGCACTGCCTCGGCGCGTTCGACCGGGTTTCGGTCGGCTTCCCCGGGGTGGTGCGCGGCACGAAGGTGTTGACGGCGCCGAACCTCGGCACGGCAGCCTGGGCCGGCTACGACCTAGGCGGCGTGCTGGAGGAGCGGCTCGGCCGGCCGGTGCGCGTGCTCAACGACGCGACCGTGCAGGGGCTGGGCGTCATCTCCGGGCAAGGCGTCGAGTGCGTGATCACGCTCGGGACCGGGTTCGGCTTCGCGCTTTATAAGGACGGCCGCTTGGCGCCGCATCTGGAACTCAGCCAGCATATCTGCCGCGGCCGCCGCACCTACGACGAGTATCTCGGCGTCAAGGCGCTGAAGATGATCGGCAAGCAGCGCTGGCGCAACCGGGTGCGGAAGATGCTGACCCAGCTTCAGGTGCTGGTGAATTGGGACACGCTCTACATCGGCGGCGGCGACGCCCGGCTGATCGACTTCGCGCTGCCGGACGACATCCGCATCGTCAGCAACGACGCCGGCATCACCGGCGGCGTCAGGCTGTGGGATGCCCGCCTGGAGCCCGACTTCGCAGCCCATCCCGCTTTGCCGGCCGAGACGCAGCAGAGTTGAGGGATGGCGGCGCCGACGACGGTCCACCTCGTCCGCCACGCCGCCCACGCCTTGCTGCCGCACGTGCTGGCCGGGCGGATGCCGGACGTGCCGCTCAGCCCGGACGGGCAGGCGCAAGCCGCGGCGTTGGCCGAGCGCTTCGCCGGGCAGGACATCGCCGCCGTGGTGACCAGTCCGATCCAGCGGGCGCGCGAAACCGCGGCGCCGCTTGCCGCGCGGCTGACGCGCACGTCGGTGACGGAGCCGGGCTTCGCCGAGATCGATTTCGGCCGCTGGACGGGATTGCGCTTCGACGCCCTTGCCGGCGACCCGGCCTGGGACGCCTGGAACCGGCTTCGCAGCCTCGCCTGCTGCCCGGGTGGGGAATCAATGCACGGGGCCCAGTCGCGTGCCTTGGCCGCCCTGCACGGGCTGGTGGTCACCTATCGCGGGCAAGCGGTCGTCGTGGTCAGCCACGCCGACATCATCAAGGCGCTGCTGGCGCCGGCGCTGGGCTTGTCGCTGGATCACCTGCACCGCCTGCGCATCGACCCGGCGTCGATCTCCACCCTCGTCGTGTTCGACACGGATGTGCGGGTCGATCGAGTGAATAGCTGACAAGAAAAGGGCGGGAGCCGATGGCGTCCCGCCCGAAGCGTTATCGCTTCAACCGTGGGTCCGGCCTCAGGTGCCTTCGTCCGGTGCCCGCAGCAGGTAACCGGCCCCACGGATGCTGTGGATCAGCGCTCCGCCGCCCTCGTCGGACGGCAGCTTCTGGCGCAGGCTGAACACGAGCTGGTCGACGCTCCGATCCTCGGGCCGCCACGGCCGCCGCAGCGCCGCTTCCGACAAGGCATCGCGCGACACAGCCTGCCCGTTGGCCGCCGCGAGGACCTCCAACAGGGTGAATTCTGCCGAGGTGAGCTGCAGACGCTTGCCGTCCGCCATCGTCACCGTCCGCAGCAGCACGTTGATGCGGATCGGGCCGATGCTGAACTGCTCGCGCGGGCGCGGCGAAAGCTTCACCTCCTCGCGCCGGTTGACCCGGCGGTGCACGGCGCGGATGCGGGCGATCATCTCGCGCATCCGCGGCGGCTTGACGATGTAGTCGTCCGCGCCGAGCTCGAGCCCGACGATGCGATCGGCCTCCTCGCCCATGCCGCTGACGACGATGACGCCGCAGGTCTTCTGTTCGGCAAACCAGCCGATCAGGTCGACGCCGTTGGTGTCGGGCAGCTCGAGATCGACCAGCACCACGTCGGGCTTGAAGCTCGCCTTCAGCGCCATGCCGCGCGCACCGGTCGTGGCGCACGCGACGTTCATGCCCGACCGCTCGATGCTGCGAACCATCGCCTGCGCAACAGCTTCGTCATCCTCGATCAGCAGGACGCGCGGGTTTGCAAGAACACCGTCAGACTCAGGCTTTGAAACGTGCATCCGTCCTCTCCCGGGCGGTAACCATTACCTACTATTAGCAGAAAACAACGTTTGGCCAACAATTCGTGAGCAGTATAACCGTGAATAGGGTATCAATCGACCGCCACGAAATGTCATAGAGGCTTGCTGATACCTGAACGTAAACGTACGTTTCTCGATAATTCAGCTTACGCCAGCAAACAGCCTTGTCACGATGCGTGTCGCAATGCGGGACAAAACAAGGCGCTGGCAACCCGGTCTAAATTACCATTCCTGAATTTACGAATACTGCTCTTTTTTGGCACAGAAGCTCGCGTGGATGGCTTCAGTGTGCTGGAAGCGACTGAAATCCGCTAATCGCTTCGTCGGCCTGCTGACCTTCGAGATCGGCCCGCAGCAGGCGGGCCGCCTCATCCCGCCGGCCATCCATTGCCAGGACTGCGGCGAGATCGTGCCGCTCGCGGGGCGTCGCGTCTTGCCGCTCGCCGATCGGCCGCATGATCCGCACCGCCTCGGCGGCTTTGCCGGACATCGCCAGCGAAAGGGCCAGGTTGACTTGGGGCGCCCGCAGGTCGGGTGCGGCCGCAATAGCCTCGCCATACGAGACTTGGGCGTCGGCGTGCTTGCCCTGCAAGTCGCGGGCGATGCCGAGATTGTTCAATACTTGGGCGTTGCGCGGATCGTTGTTGAGCGCGTCCAGGAACAGCGCCTCGGAGCGTGCCGGGTCGCTACCGAGATAGAGCCGGCCCAATCCGAGCTTGGCCGGGGCCGAGTTCGCGTCCGCGGCCAATGCCTCCTGGTAGGCAGACGTCGCCTCGGAGGTGCGCCCCATCGAGGTCAAGGCATCGCCCCGGCAGACGAGCAGCGACGCCTCCTGCCCGAGCCGGGTCACCAGGTTGTTGCAGATGGTCAGCGCCAGCTCGCTCGAACCGCTCGCGAGCGCAACCCGCGCCGTCTCCAAGCTCGGAGAGCCGTTCAGGGTTGAGTCGATGCCCGCGCAGCCGCTCAGAACCGCGGCTGCGAGAAGCAAGGCGAGAGCGGGCCGGTGTTTCCGGCAAAGTAAGCTTTGCATCACCGGCGGGTTCATACCCCGGTCCACGCCGAGTTGGAAGCGTTTCGTAACCGAACGGCCAGCCCCCGAGGCGGCCGCTCCGCCCCGGATCGAACGCGCCGCCATGTATCAGCTCAGCGCCTTGATGATCTGGATGCCCGCCGGGCCGCCCACGACCATGAACACCGTCGGCAAGATGAACACGATCATCGGCAGCGTCAGCAGCACCGGCAGCCGCGCCGCCCGCTCCTCGAAACGGGTCAGCGACGCGGTGCGCATCTCGTTGGACAACGTCCGCAGCGAGTCCGACAACGGCGTGCCGTACTGCATGGTCTGGATCAAGGTCGAGGTGAGCCGCATCAGCGACTCGAGCCCGGTCCGCTTGCCCAGGTTCGTCAGCGCCTGCGAGCTGTCGGACATGATCTCCAGCTCCCGCACGGTGATCGCCAACTCGTCGCACATGGCGGGATGGACGTTGCGCAGCTCGGCCGCGACCCGCGCCATGGCCGGCTCCAGGCTGAGCCCGGCCTGCGCGCAGATCACCATCAGGTCGAGCGCGTCGGACAGGCCGGCCTCGATCTTCTTCAGCTGCGCCTGCCGCCGCCGGCTGATGACGTTGTCCGGCAGCACCAGGCCCACCACGCCGACCGCGACCATGATCAGCAGGCCGTTGGTCGTATGCGGGTCGACCACCAGCCAGGCCAGCAAGGGCAACCCGAACAGCAGCACCAGCTTGCCGCCGACGAACAGCGGCAAGGCGTTCGGGCCGCGGAACCCGGCCACCGACAAGGTCTGCTGCAGCCCCGTCCGGGTTCGCCCGCGAACCAGCCCGCTTTGCATCACCGCGCGGCCGACCTGCAGCAGCGCCTGCTGCGCCAGGACGGCGACGCTCGGGCCGCTCTTGACGCGGTCGGCGTCGCGCGGCGTGGGCCATGTGCCACGAGCGGCATCGAACCGGGCGCCGACCAAGCCATCGGCGTCGGACACGCGCAGCAGCAGGAACGCGGCGATGATCAGCACCGCGGCGCTGAAGCCGGCGACGGCGAGGAGAAAGGTGACGCTCATACCGAAAGCGCCGAGCGAATGATCATGCGCATCGTGAACATGCCCATCAACAGGAACAACACCGCCAAGCCGAGGATGGTGCGGCCGACCTCTTCGGTGACCAGCACTGACAGGTAATTGGGGTCGACCACATAGATGCCGGCGCTGCTCACCACCGGGAGCGCGCCCAGGATGTAGGAGCTGGTCCGGGCCTCCGACGACAGCGCGTGGCCGCGGGCCTGCATCGCCAGACGCTTGCGGGTCACGTCGGCCAGCAGTTCGAGCGTTTCCGCCAGCCCGCCGCCGGTCTGCGCCTGCAAGCTGAGTGCGGCGGCGAAGAAGCCGTATTCCGGCAGGTTGTTCCGCGTCGCCATGTCGCGCAGCGCCACGTCCAAGGCCGTGCCGATGGCGATCTCGTCGGCCAGCCGCTCGAACTCGGTCGATGTCGGCAGCATGCTGTCGCGCGCCACCGCGCGCAGCGCCGAGGACACCGGCACGCCGACCCGGACCGCACGCACGATCAGGCCGACCGCGTCCGGGAACTGGCTGCGCAGCCGGCCCGTCCGCTTGGCTTCCATCGACTTGAACAGGCTCCGGCTCACCATCAGGGTTCCGACCGGCATCAAGACCCAGGCGAGCCAGCCCAGCACGCCGCTGGCGAGCAGGACGGCGATCCGGCCGGCGATCAGCGACAGCACGACGACCCACGGCCAACCCAGCGTGTATTGGTCGGCGCGCTGGAACGAAAAGCCGAACAGCCTTGCCAGCTGTTCTTTCAGCGACGTCTTCTGGCCGGTCTCGCGCTTGGTGATCGACGGGGCGGCAACCACGACCTTCGGCCGGCCCGTGGCCGACACCTCGGCCAGCCGCCGGGCGAGCTCCTTGTCTTCCTTGCCGGTGCGCAGCAGCACCCATGCCGCGATCGCTGCCAAGGCGATCAGCATGGCGATCAGCAGCAGCAAACGTCCGTCATTCATGGTCAGTCACCCAGCTTGCCCTCGAGGGCAGCCATCCACTGGTCCTCGATGCCGAAATAGATCAGCCGCGACATGAAGCTCGGCCGCGCCTTACTGACCTTGTAGGTCCCGAACAGCTTGCCGTTCGTGCCCATACCTTTGATCTCGAACTGGAAGATATCGTTGAGGGTGATGACGTCGCCCTCCATCCCGCACACCTCGGTCACCTGGGTGATGCGACGGCCGCCGTCGCGGTGCCGTTCCACCTGCACGATGAGGTTCACCGCTCCCGCGATCTGCTGCCTGATGGCCCGGCTCGGCAGGCCCATGTTGCCCATCTGCACCATGTTCTCGATACGCGTCAGCGCGTCGCGCGTGGTGTTGGCGTGGATGGTGCTCATCGAACCGTCGTGGCCGGTGTTCATCGCCTGCAGCATGTCGAACGCTTCGCCGCCGCGCACCTCGCCGATGATGATGCGGTCGGGCCGCATCCGCAGGGCGTTGCGGACGAGGTCGCGCTGGTTGATCTCGCCGCGGCCCTCGAGGCTGGCCGGACGGGTTTCCAGCCGCACCACATGCGGCTGCTGCAGCTGCAGCTCGGCCGCGTCCTCGACCGTCAGCACGCGCTCGTCGATCTCGATCAGCCGCGACATCGCGTTCATCAAGGTCGTCTTGCCCGAGCCGGTGCCGCCGGAGATGATCACGTTCAGCCGGATTTTCGAGCCCAGCTCCAGGATGCGCGCCACCTGCGGCGTCAGCGCGCCGAACTCGACCAGCTTCGCGAAGTCGATCGACTTTTTGCTGAACTTACGGATCGAGACGTAGGGGCCGTCCAGCGCCAGCGGCGGGAAGACGATGTTGACGCGGCTGCCGTCCTTCAGGCGCGCATCCACCATCGGGCTGCTTTCGTCCACCCGCCGGCCGATAGCGACTGCGATCCGCTGGCAGATGTTGGACAGGTGCGCGGTGTCGCGGAACACGACGTTGGACTGCACGACCTTGCCGAGCCGCTCGACGAAGATCCGGTTCGGCCCGTTGATCATGATGTCGTTGATCGTCTGGTCTTCGAGCAGGATCTCCAACGGCCCGAGCCCGATCATGTCGTGCACCAGCTCGACCGCGAGCTGCCGCTGCTCGCGCCCGTTGAGCTGCACCCGTCGCTGGGTGGCGAGCTCGCTGATCAGCCGCTCGACCTCACGCTCCAGCCGCTCCGGCGTCAGCATCGCCACCGTGCTCGGCTCGAGCTGGGCGAGGCAGAGCTGGCGCAGCTCGGCGATCGACTCCGGCGGCGCGGTCGAGCGTGACGACTCGGCTTCGTCGTTGGCCGGGGTGGCCGGCGCGGCCTCGGCCGTCCCTTCGGCGCGGCGGCGCCCGAACGCGATCGTCATTTCTTGCCGAACAGGCGGAAGGCCGCCTTTTTCTTGACGCCGGCGTCCGCCCCGGTCTCACCGGCCGCATCCAGCAACCGGCTGGCGGCCACCTGGTTCGAGAGTTCCTTGATGGCGGCCTGGAACGGCCCGCGCAGGGTCGTGGCCGGCTTGCCCAGCGTTGCCGCCTGGCCCACCACCTTCGGCAGGTCTGGGATGGTGATGTCCACCTTGGTCTGCAGCGCTTCCTCGAACTGCCGCTTGTTGAGCGCGCCGGGCAGGCCTTGCCGGTTCAGCACGATGATCGGACGCCGGGTCTGACCCGCCCCCGCGCGCATCCCCAACAGACGGAGTGCGTCGCGCACCGAGGCCAAGGTCGGATCCATCACCAGCACCCGCCGGTGCGCCAGCTCAAGCAGCTCGCGGTTGAGCGCCAGCGGCCGGAACGGCACGTCGGCGACGATGAAGTTGTAACGCCGCCGCAACGCCTCCGCCAACGCCTCCGCCGACCGCGGCGCATGGTCCTGCGCGTCGCTCAGCGGCTCCTGCGTCGCCAGCACGTGAAGCCGGTCCGTCACCGGCTGCGCCGCACGTTCGGCCAGCAGCGAGTCGATGCGTTCCGGCGTTTGCAGCGCCATGCTCAGTCCGCGGCCCGGCGGCACGTTGAGCAGGAACGAGGTCGTACCGAAATGCAGGTCGCTGTCCAGCAGCACCGTATGACGGCGCGCCGTCACGCCGAAGTACCAGGCCAGGTTGACCGCGATCGTGCTGGCGCCGACGCCGCCGCGCACACCGGTCACCGTCAGCAGCCGGCCGCCCATCGCCGCCTCGCCGGTCGGCGCCCGGCCTTGGGCGAGCGGCCCGAAGTGCCGCGACACGCTTTCCGACGTCAGCGGCTTGGCCAGGTATTCCATCGCGCCGAAGCCGCGGGTGACCTCGCGATAGAAGTCCAGGCCGGTCAGGTCGCCCGTCACCAGCACGCAGACGTTCGGCTCGACCACTTCGGCAAGCTGCTCGAGCGAACCGAGCGGGCTTTCCTCGCCGCTCACATCGACGATCAGCACGCGCGGGGTCGCCATCTTGCCCATGGCCGTGATCGCCGCGCGGATGCCGCCGCGGCGCGTTTCGACGCCACCCGGCATCACGTCGGCCAAGCCGTCCTGCACCGCTGATTCGGTCGCGGCGTCGCCGACGAAGGCGAGGCAGTTGGGGCGGTCGTGCCGCCCCTGCTCCAATGTGCCGCCGGCGGCCGGGGTATCGTCCAGGGGTGGCATCAGTTCGTTCCTCCCGCAGGCGCTTGCGCGGCCGGCCCGCCTGCTCCCTCCTGGGATCCGACGGACGGCAGCGGCGTCAGCTTGCCCGACCACAGCCGCGCCACCGGCGGCGTCGCCTCCACCCCGATCGTGCCCGCGTCGCTGCGGCCCCGGATCAGGTCGGTCGGCCGAGTGACCATCCGGGCCAGGTTGACCGCGTTGGCGCCGGTCGGCTGCCAGCGGGCCGGCTTGAGGTATGGATCGGTGTTGGCGCAGGCAGTCAGGGCCAACAGGGCGCCCAGAACGGCGGTTCGTTGCATGACAGGTCCCCTCATTGGACGACGAACCCGGCCGCACCGGGGATCCGGATCGGCACCGCGGACGGCGTCGCACCGGTCTGGCGCAGCAACAGGATCCGCTCGAGGTCGTTGGGCGGCGTGAACCCGTCATTCGGCGTCTTGAGCGACGCCGGGTCATCGACCGGACGCACGATGTAGGGGGTAACCAGGATCACCAGCTCGGTCTCGTTGCGCAGGAACGCGGCCGAGCGGAACAGCGAGCCGATCATCGGCAGATCGCCGAGGAACGGCAGCCCGTTGGTCTGCTGCGACACGTTGTCCTGCAGCAGCCCGGCGATTGCGAAGCTCTGGCCGCTGCCGAGCTCGACGCTGGTCTCGGCGCGGCGCACCAGCAGGCCCGGGATCGACAGCGACCCGCCGCCGGCCGTGCCCGACGACAACCGCACCGCGCCGGTGTCGGTCAGCTCGCTGACCTCCGGGGCGATGTGCAGGTTGATGCGCCCATCGTTCATCACCGTGGGCACCACCGCAAGGCTGACGCCGTAACGCTTGAACTCGACCGTGATCGTGCTGCCGCCCCCCGCTGCCGCCGTGCTCGCGACCGGGATCGGGAACTCGCCACCGGCCAGGAAGCTACCCGGCTGGCCGCTCATCACCGTCAGGTTCGGCTCGGCGAGCACGCGCACCAGGTTGTCTTGCGCCAGGGCCGAAATGACCGCGCTCACGTCCTTGGTGCCGGCTTTCAACAGGCCCGCTGCGGCGCTGCCAACCGACAAGCCGTTGGTCGCCGCCGCGGTCACGCCGAACCGGCCGAGCGCGCCCATCGCCTGCCAGTCGATCCCCAGCGCCCGCGTCACGTTGCGCTGCATCTCGATCACCCGCACGCGCAGGTTGACCTGGATCGCCGATTGCACGGCGATCTGGTTCTCGATCGCCTGCCCTTCGGGGAGGTACGACTTCACGATCGCAACCGCCCGCGCCGCATCGCCCGGCGAGCCCGCCGAGCCGGTCAGCAGCATGCCGCGCGGCTGCGCCGCCACCCGGATGCGCCCGTTCGGCACCAGGCGGGCGACCAGCGCCTCGATCTCTGCCGAAACGAAGGTGCTCGGCCGCACCAGCACCTCGAACTGCGTGACCACATGGCCTTCCGCGTCCATCGCGGCGATGGTCGTGCGCCCGGCGCCGACGCCGAAGATGAACAGGCTGTTGGCGCTGGCAGGCCGCACCTCGGCCACCTTCGGATCGGCGACGAACACGTTGGCCGCCGGGCCGGGCAGCGCGATGATCTTGCCGTTGCCCGACTCCAGCGAGAAGGTCTGGCCGTGGGCGCCTTCGTTGACCACCACCGGGCCGGCCGGTCGGCGCGGCGCGGGGGCGGGCCCAGGCGTTTGGCCCGGCGTTTGGCCCGGCCCTGGGCTCGGGACTTGCGCGGGCGCCGGAGCCGGCGCTTGCGCGAAGACCGGCGCCGACAGCAGCAAGCCGAGACCGACCGTCGCAGGCCAGAGGCGGGACACCGGGCGGGCCGGCTTGTGCGGGGAGAGTTGCATCAGAACTTGAATTCCTTGCCTTCGCCGGCGCCGGTGAACACCTTGACCGAGCTGACCACGGGCCTCGGCGCCCGCGAGTTGAGCGCGTTGCTCACGTCGCCCGCCCAGGTCGTTCCATCCTTGTCGTCGCTCGGCCCGCTTTCGGCGGAGCGCACCGCCAGCGACAGCTTGCCGAGCTTGGTCGCGATCTGGACCTGCTCGCCGCTGGCCGACGAGACTTCCAAGGTGATCGTGCGGGCCGGCGAGTTGTCCATCACGCCCGACGCGCCCTGCACCATCTGCTGGTCGATGGCGATCACCCGCACGTCGCGCAGCACGGTTTCGGCAGCGATCCGTTTGGCCGCGCTGGTGCCGCCCTCGTCCATGGTCTGCGTCAGGATCAGGTCCACGCGGTCGCCCGGCCAGATCAGCCCGGCCGCGCCGCTGACGGCGTCGACCGCGATGGTGACGGCGCGGTAGCCGGGCCGCAGCACGGCCGACAGGAAGCCGTGGTCGCCGGGGCGCAGCAGGTCGCCGTTGGCGAACGCATCGCCCACCGCCATGGCCCGGCGCGTCATTGCGCCGACCAGGTTGCGGCGCACGTTCGCGTCGTCGGCCTGGATGAACCCTTCCGGCAGCTTGTCCACCTCGATCTCGCGCACCGCCATGTCTTCGGCCTTCATCAAGGCGCCCGGGCGCATCGGCTTGGCCGCGACCACCACGCGGGCCCGCTCGATCGGGTTGGCCACCGCCGCGGCGACGGTGTCGTTGTGCGGCATCACCATCCAAATGATGGTGCCGAAGCCGGCCAGGCCGGATGCGATCAACGCCAGCAGGGCGATGCGGATGATCATGTGGAGACCCCAAGCGACAACACGAAACAGGCGCCGCTGGCGATTGCCACGGCGTAGGGCAGCGGACCGCCACGGCGCAGCCGCCAGCGTTCGACCTTGACGATGCGCCGAAGCAACGACGGCGGCCGGCCCGGGCGTGGCCGCGGCATCCGCCGCCGAGCCAAAAGATAGAACAGCGACAGCACGCTGCCGGAGATCGCCGTCGCCATGATCAGGTCGAGCACGAGGTTGGCCGGCACCAGCAAGGCGGCCGCGGCGAGCAGCTTCACGTCGCCGCCGCCCATCCAGCCGCGTCGCCACATTAGCGCCGCGACGACGAACACGGCGAACGAGGTCAGCAAGGACAACCCCAACCCACGCATGCTGCCCTGTTCGAAGGCGCGAGCGAGCTGGGTGACGAGGCCGCATGCGGCGATCAGCGCCGACATCCGGTTCGGCACGGTGCGTGCCATCACGTCGTGGACCGCGGCTGCAACGAGCATGCCGAGGCCAGCGATGGCCCCGGCAGCGCCGAGAAGAACAATCAGATCCGGCACGGTATTACACTATTCTACGTTAAGGTAGTTTGCGACGTTCTCGAACTCGTTCGACATCGCGCCGCCGAGCGTCTGGAACCCCACGAGGACGGCGAGCACAAGTACGCCCGCAATCAGCCCGTATTCGAGCGCAGTCACTCCGCGACGATCCGTTTTCAAGCACAAAATGTCACGAAGCATCGACTTCAACATTACCAACCTCGACCTGTTCGGCTTCGAGCGACGCGACCGGCCGGCACCGGCCGGCCGCTCGTGCACGAGTCCGTATTAGGTGGCGTTCAGGTGGGTGGCGACATTGTTGAACTGGGTCTGCATCTTGCCGCCCAGGAAGTTGAAGCCGACGATCATCGTGATGACGAGCACGCCGGCGATCAGGCCATACTCGAGGGCAGTCACGGCGCGCTTGTCGGTCTTCAGCTCGAGCCAGGTCTTCACGTACTCATACATTTGGTAAGTCCTTTACTATCTCTGCCCACCCAGATCCCGCTGACTACTTTTTTTGTAATCACCGTCTGTGTGCAGGCAGACACTAGCGACTTTCATCTTTCATTTACCAATTGAGAAACGCTTGGAATTGTACCCGAGCTTAGAACAGTTTTTGACACGTTCCGGAGTATTGCCGTGACCCGTCATAGCCGGTGCGCATGGTCGGTTCGACCTCACATCGGAAGCCAGCAAACCGCGCCCGCGCAGGCGATCTGGTCGTTCATCCGCGGGTGATGCGGATGATCGACGCGCCCTGGCCGGCCGCGCTCGGGGTCCAGATCCGCATCCCGCGCGCCGTCGCGGGCGGCGGCGACCACGTCACAACCTTGACCACGAAGGCTTTCGGCACCACGGGCGCGGGCGGCAGCAACGATGCCGCCGGCAAGCCGTCGCGCGACCAGCCGGCCAGCACGCGGTCGCGATACGGGTTGCCCCGCTCCGGATCGGCCGAATGGTAGGCCCCCACCGCCGCCTCCCAGCTTCCATACTTCACCTGCAGCGAGACCAGGAACCGCGCCGCGTAATCGGCATTGGTCGCCGCTTCGAACCCATCCTCGAGCGTCGGGAACGCCGAAGGGTGGTGCATGAGGTTGACTTGAAAGCAGCCGACGTCGATCGAGCTCACCCCGGCGCGCTGCAGCGCCTGCGTGGCCGACAGCGCGTCGGAGCGGGAGTCGAACAGATGGCCGCGGCCTTCCGCGTTGATCGTCCATGGCCAGGGCGCGACCCGCCCGGTCAGAGGGTCGCGGCGCCCGCTTTCGACCCGGCCGATGGCGCTCAACAACCCGGCGGGAACGTCGTAGCGGCGCTCTGCGGCCGCCCCGGCCACGTCGCAGGCGCGGCTTGCTTCGACCACCTCCTGTGCCGCCGCCGGCCGCACGGCGCCAGCCCCGGCGAGAACGACGAGGCCGAGGCCGACCAAACGTGCCGGCAAACGCGCAAGGGAGGCACGGTTGCGTGTGATCATGGCCCGGTTCTAGCCTGCCGGGCCCGGTCCTGCGCATCGGCTAGGCGGACTAGTCCTTTTGGCCGAAGTGTATTCACCGGTCGCGCGGTCCAATACTTGGACCAGCTTGCCACGGGACAGCAATGACGTCTTCAACGACCCGGCCCAAGCTGGGATCGCTCGCGCTGTCGGCCCTGGCCGCGGCCGGGCCTGCCATCGGCTATGGCCTGGACAGCGGCCAAGACCTGTTCGGGCGCGGTCTGATCAACCCCGACAGCGCCATGCGGCTGGTCCGTCTCGAGGACATCGTCGCCGCGGGCGCCCCGTTGCACGCCGTCATGCGCGACAGTTCCGGCGCCGGCAGCATCATGTCGTGGACGCACCTGCTGGACAGCCTGCTGCTGCTGCTCGCCGCGCCGATGGCCGCGTGGACCGGCTGGCCGGCGGCCCTGCATGCGGCGGGGTTGGCTTGCGGCCCGCTGTCGATGGCGGCGCTGGGCGCGGCCGTGGCCTGGACGGCGGCGCCGCTGGCCTCCGCCGGCTGGCTCTGGCTCGGCGCGTTCGTCGCCGGGATGGCCGCCTCGCTCGCCGGTTACGGCATGCTCGGGGTCGCCCACCACCACGTGCTGCTGGCCGTGGCCGCGACGATGGCCGCCGGCTGGTCGATGCGCCTGCTGCGCGGCCACGATCCGGTGGGCGGCGGCATGGCGCTGGGCGCCTGGAGCGCCTTCGGCCTTTGGCTGAGCCCGGAAGCGCTTCCATTCGCGCTGCTGGGCACGGGCGGGCTGTGGGCGGCATGGTTCCTGTCCCCGGAGCGCCGGCTCGCGACCGCGCTCGAGGCGGCGGGCGTCACCCTGCTCGGCCTGGCGACGCTCGCCTGGCTGGCCGACCCGCCGGCCACTGGGTGGAGCGCGGTCGAGCTCGACCGCTTGTCGCTTCCCTTCATCGTGCTCGCCGGCGGCGTCGCGCTGACCGCGGCCGCCGCGCGTGCGACCGGTCGCCGAGACGCTGCCGTGGCCGTCGGCCTCGCATCCGCCCTGGCCTGGCTGGCGGCCTTCCCCGGGGTGCTGCATGGCACCTCCGCCCTGATGCCGCCCGACCAGGCGGAAGCGTTTTTCGGAAAAATCCGCGAAATGCAGCCGATCAGCAGCCTCGAGGGGGTCGCTGTCGAACTGTCCCAGGGCCTGTTCGGCTTGTCCGCGCTCGTTGCCTTCACCGTCAGCCGCCGCAACCGGCGGGACGCGGCCTTGCTGGCCTACGCCGCCGCCTGCCTTGCCGGCCTGCTGGCCTTGGCGTCGCTGCATCTCCGCTTCGCCGCCTACCCGAGCGCGGCCGGCGCCGTTCTGCTGCCGATCGCCCTGACCGCCATCAGCACGTCGCGGCTCCCTTCAGCGCTGCAATCGTTCGGACGCACCGCGCTGGTGCTGATCACCATCGTCGGACCCCGCTTCGCGCCGCTGGCCGCCAGCGCCGAAGCGCGTGAGGCAACCCCGGTGCCCTGCCCCTTGAGCGGTGCCGCCGAGCTGCTGGCCGGGCACCCCGGCGCGGTCGTCCTGGCCGGCATCAACGACACGCCGGACCTGCTGTATCGCACGCAGGTTCGCACCGTCGGCTCGCTCTACCACCGCAACCCCGCCGGGTTCATGCGGCTGCGTGCCGGATGGCGCAGCATCCCGGACGACGCGGCCGGACCCACGCCCGAGCTGCTCGCGACACAAGCGACATTGGTGCTCGGTTGCCCGGGCGGCCCGCGCTCGCCGATTATGGCCGGAACGCCGCAGACCACCTTGCTGGACCGCCTGATCGCCGACCGGCCGCCGGCGTGGCTGCATCGCCTGGCCGATGCCGGACCCGGCGGATACGTGCTGTACGAGGTCCGCTGACCAGGCGTTCTCGACCTGTCAGGCCGATCTACTCAATTCTAGATGCCGGTCGGGAAGCAGGCCGTGGCCCCGAGGCTCACCGCGTCGAGACCTGGAATGGCGCTCGACACCTGGCCCGGACCGGAAACGATCGACACTTGCACGTAGTGGCCGGCGCTCACGTTGCAGGTCTGGCCCGAGACGGCCGTCACCGTAAGGTTCGGGATGAAGCCGGACACGCCCCAATCGGCCAGGATGCCGGCCGCAAAGCCCGCCGGGTCGGCGCAGCGGGGCGAGCCGACCGCCACGCACCGCGCCGTCTGCGTGGCTGCCACCTGCAGCGCGGAACTGGTCCACAGCATCATGCTGCCGGCGGTAATGACCATCAGGATCGCCACCAGCCCCGCGCTGACGCCCGCGAACTCGAGCGAGGTCACCCCCCGCCGGTCCCGGTGCAGGCGCCGCAGCGCGGTCACTTGAACCGGACCATGGCCCCGTCGGTCAGGACCGGAGCGATCATCCGGCTCATACCCGGCGTCGCCGGGACCGGAGCGTAGGTGACGGCGATGGTGAGATAGGCGCTCGGCAGGGTGCCGTCGTCGCAGGCGACCCCGCACGGTTCGGCCGCTGCCGCCGCGGGCACGCCGGTCAAGCAGTAGCACGCGGGCGCCGTGACGGTGACGTTCGCGTCCGGCAGCGACAGCTTCTGCTGCACCACGATCCTGACGTCGGCCGTCGAAACGGTCGGGCCGACCAGCGCCGCGTACTGCGCCCCCGCCGCGACCGACGAGGCCAGCATCCCTTTCGCCTTGAACGTCAGGGCATAATCCGCGGTGCCCCCGGCCAGCAGCAGCAAAACCGGGCTCACGAGCGCGAACTCCACCGCCGCCACGCCGCGCCGGCCACGCCGAAGCCGCGCCAACCCCGGCAGGAGAAGCCGCATCATTGCACCAGCCCCAAGGCGGCATAGTCGCCGAAGCTCTTGCTGTAGTACGGCTCGCATTTGGCGGCCATGCTGCTGTTGCCCTGCACGGTGAGGGCGGCCGCGATCACTTCCAGGCATCCGGCTGCACCGGCTTGCGGGCCGCCGTTGAAGCTCAGCGGACCGTTCGGGTAGTAGACGAGGCCGGTGACCGAAGCGCCCGCGCTGCCGCCGAAGTTGGCCGCTGCGGCGGAGTTGCCGGCGAACACAATTCCCGGAATGGCGCCGCCGGTGGCGCTGCCATCGTTCCGCGCCGCTGCCAGTGCAATCGCCGCATCGCCAGTCACATCCATCGCCCCGGACGTCACCACCGTGACACCGCTGCCGCTCAAGCTGGCCTGCGGCCCGAGGCTGATCGCCCCATTGACGGTGTAGAGCCCGGGGGCGAGCGTCACCGCGCCCTTGATGTCCCAGCTCGAAAAGGTCCCGGGCGTCAACGGCTGCGCGCTGTTGGGCTTGACCGACACGGCCGTGCCGGCGCCGGCGGCGAGGCTCTCGAATGCTCGGGCCACGGCCGGGGTCGCCGCCGCAACCGGATCCTGGATCGTGCCGCTGTTCGGATGCAGCGTCCCCGAGATGCCACCGCCGCCGATGCTGGCGCGCGCCCAAAGCGACGGCGCCGTGATCGTGCCATTGCCGCCGGTCCAGATGCCGGCATCCGACCGCACCCCGCATCCCGTCAACGTCAGGCTGGGATTGTTCTGCAGGGTCACGCCGCTGCCGCCGGGGTCCAGCGCCAGCAGGCAGGCTTGCACGAACGACAGCTCCGCCCAGGCCGTGGCGTTGATCGTGGTCCCGCTGCCGCCCAAAAACCCCGCCATCATCATCGGTACCGGTTGCGTCACGGTGACGCTGAAGCCGACATTCGAACTGGTCCGCAGCCCGGCGCCGACCGTGACGGTGATCGTTCCGTCGGCAAGGGTCTGGGCCGCGCCGTCCCAGACCCGGGCGGCACCGGCGACGCCGCCGTTCAGTTCCGCGACCTGCGCCGCGACGACCGCCGCCGTTTGCGCGTCCGGATTCGCGGCGAAGGCGTTGGCGCCGGCCAGGGCGGCCAGGTCGGCGGTGAGCTGCAGCCGCTGGCGGACCGTGGACCAGCGGCTGATCTCGATCGCGGCGCCGACCGGGACCAGCAGCATCGGCATCACCGCCGCGGTCAGGGCGGCCACGGTGCCGGCCCGCTCGGCCAGCACCCGCAAGACCGGCCGGCGCGCAGCCGCACCGGCGCGTCCCGGGCGGCCGCTTCGGCAATCATGACAGATCTCGACCGCCGGGGTCGTCACCGGGGTGCGTTCCTGGCCGCGGCGCAGCGTGAAGCACTCAAAGCGGTGTGACGATCTGCCAAGACGATCTCCGGCATTCGCTGCAACACATACAGAAGCCGGTTGGTCGAACACAATTTCGCAATTGTTGCCGGCGTCCGGCATCGGCCAAAGAATAGTCGCCGCCGGTCAAGAACTCACAGCAACCGTGAAGAGGTGCCGACCTCTGTTGGCTCGAACGACCGGCGCGTCGCGTCCAATTAGGAAACGAGCGTCTGCGCCGGCGGCAGCAACCCGGCACGGCACAGCGCCTCGACGCGGTTGCGCGCGCCCACCGCCCGGTAGACGGCAGCCAGGTGCACCTTGATCGTCGAGACTGCGAGGTCGAGCGTACGGGCGATGTCCTTGGTCGATCGCCCTTCCGCCATCAGCAGCAGCACGTCACGCTGCCGCCCGGTCAGGTGGCCCACCCGCACCGGCCCGGCATCGCGGGCCGGCGCCTGGTCCGCGTCCTGCGGTCCCGGCCCGGCCAGCGCGGATGGCACATGGCCCCCGCCGCCCGCCACCACGCGCACCGCATCGACCAGCTCCGCGGCACTCGCCGACTGCGCGAGGTAGCCGCGCGCTCCCGCCGCGAAGCATTGCACCATCCCGTCCCGCGTCCCGACCGGGGCGAGCACGATGACGCGGACGTCCGGGTGCCGCTCCCGCAAGGCGCGCAATGGCGCGGCCGAGCCGGGCAAGCCCGCCAGCGCCTCGTTCAGCAGCAGCACGCAACCCAGCGACGCCGACACCGCCGGCAGCGCATCCTGCAACGTGGCCACGCTCGGGCCGTCGACCTGCAGCGCGGGCGAAAGCGCCGCCGACAGCAGCGCCACCAGCGCTTCCCGCACCAGCGCCTGCGGCTCGATCACCAGCAGATGCGCGCTCATCGCGGCCCGTCCTGGATCGGCATCGCGGGGGATTGCTGCGCTGCGCCGCTCACCCGCGCCCGCCCGAACGCCTCGCGGCGTTGGCGGCGGTTCGGTGCGGAAGCGGCATCCACGGGCTTGACCATGCCCCGTCCTATCGGGCGTCGGGTGCGGTCGCGGCAAGTCAGAAACATTCGCCAAACGTCGTGTTTTGCCCGGATCATCCGCGAAGCGGGACAGGGCGGCCCGACATCGCGTATAGGTGCAAGTGAACGAATGGGACGATGGCGTGGCCGCGCGATCGACCGGACCAATCGGCTGCGGGATCAGTGCCATGCTGGACAGGATCGACGAACGTCCGAGCGCCAAGCCCGGCGCGCCTGCGGCGACGGAGCCGGACCTCCGGCGCGCCGGCGCCGCGGCCGTGTCCGAGTTCGTGCAGGTCGCCAGGCTGGCCGCGCGGCTGACCCGCAGCCCGGTCGCCGTGGTCTGCGGCCCGGGATTGCAGCAGGCCTGGTCCGATCCGGCCTTGCGCCTGGCGCCCGACCAGCTCGAGCCGCTGGCCGAAATCGTCCGGCAGCTCGGCGGCCGGACGGTCACGACGGTAATTCCGGACGCCACCCAGGACGCGCGCTTCTGGCATAACGGGACCGTCGTCGGCGCGCCGGGCTTGCGCTTCATCGCCGCCGTGCCGCTGCTCGGCGCCAAGGGCGACGCGATCGGCGTGTTGTGCGTGATGGACGTGCGCCCGCGCCCGCGCCTCGCCGACGAGCACGACGACGCGCTCGGTGACCTCGCCACCCTGGCCGCGCGCATGCTGGAACGCGCCGCCGCCGCCGAAGCCCAGCTCCGTGCGCGCACAACCACCGCCCGCACCGAACAGGTCGAGGCCGCCGTGATCCGCGCGCAATCGAGCGAGCTGGCGCTGGCGAGCATGCTGCATATGCTGTGCAAGCATCACGGCGCCACGGCCGGCTATGTCGGCAAGCTCGCCAGCTCCGCGCGGGCGATGCAGGAGATCAACCACTTCCACGACGAATCGAAGCTGGGCGACTACTTCGCCCGCAACGCCGCCCCCGCGGCGACCCCCGACAGCAGCCACGCCGCCGCCGCCATTCAGGCCGGCACCCCGCGGCTGATGCTGTTCGATCCAGACGACGTCCGCCCGGGCGCGACCCACGCCGCGGCCCATGCCGCCGCCTACGCCGACGCGATCCGCAGCGGGTTGCGCGCCGAGATCGTGCAGCCGCTGCATCTGCTCGACGAGAAGTTCGGCCTCGTGCTGATGTTCGACGCGGTCCGCGCCGACCTCGACGCCATCGCCGACGACGTTGCCGCCATCGCCCGCCATGTCCGCCCGGCGCTGTATCGCAAGGCCGCGGAACGGCGCATGCGCCTGCTCGGCACCGCGCTCGACCGCGCCAACGACGCCGTGCTCATCACCGAAGCCGGGCCGCTCGGCGCCGGCGGCCCGCGCATCGTCTACGCCAACGCCAGCTTCTGCCGCGAAAGCGGCTACACGCTCGACGGGATCATCGGCCAGCCGCACGGCATGCTGCACGGCCCCGAAACCGACGGGGCCGCCGTTACCCAGCTGCGGCAGGAGATGCGGCGCTGGAAGCCGGCCCGCGCCGAGCTGCTGAACTACCGCAAGGACGGCACGCAGTTCTGGGCCGAGATGGATCTGACGCCCATCACCGACGACGCGGGCCTGCCGACCCACTGGGTCAGCATCCAGCGCGACGTCACCGCCCGACGCGCCGCCGAGGCCGCGCAGCGCCGGCACGAGGCGTCCTTCCGCATGCTGTTCCAGGACAACCCGCTGCCGATGGTGGTGATGGAGCCCGGCACGCACCGCTTCATCGAGGTCAACGAGGCCGCGATCGCCCAGTATGGCTGGCCGCACGACGCGTTCCTCGACAAGGCCCTCGCCGACCTCGACCCGACCGGCAGCCAGGCGGGCGCCGAGGCGCTGCTGGCCGGCGCCGTGAGCGGCCGCGCATCGACCACCCACATGCGCGCCAATGGCAGCGTGCTCGAGGTCCGCGCCTTCGTGCACGAGACCTTTTACCAGGGCCGCGACGCCGTGCTGGCCGTGCTGTGGGACGTCACCGACCTCGAGGCGGCGCGGCGCGACATGCACCACGCCAACGAGATGCTGCGCGAGCGGACGTTGCAGCTGCACGCCCGCACGGAAGAACTCGCCGAGGCACAGCGGCTGGCCCGCCTCGGCACCTGGCGCTTGCTGGTCGATCAGCAGCAAGTGAGCTGGTCGAAGGAGATGTACGAGTTGATGGGCCTGCCGCGCGAGCTGGCCGGGCTGAGCCTGGCCGGCTTTCTGGAGCGCATCCATCCGGAAGACCGCGACGCCGTCAGCAACGCCCTGGCCGTCGCGACCCGCGACCGGACGCCGCGCAATTTCGAATACCGCGTCCAACTGGCCGAGGACAACGTCCGCCACCTTCGCGCCGAGATCCGCCCCAAGCTGGACGCCGAAGGCCGCGTGACCGAGCTGTTCGGCTACAGCCAGGACATCAGCGACCGCAAGCGGGCCGAAGCGGCGCTGCTGCGCAACGAGAGCCTGCGGGCGCTCGGCCAGCTCACCGGCGGCGTCGCCCACGACTTCAACAACCTGCTGACGGTGGTGATCCTCAACCTCGAGGAAGCGCAGGAGATCCTGGAACCCAAGCACGAGCTGCAGGAGATCCTCGCGCCTGCGCTGCACGCCGCGGTGCGCGGCGCCGAGCTCACCAGCCAGCTGCTGTCCTATGCCCGGCGCGCCACCTTGCGCCCCGAGCGGGTCCGGCCCGACGAGTTCTTCGGCGCCCTGCGCCCGCTGCTCAACCGCGTGCTCGGCGAGCGTTTCGAGCTGCAGGTGCTGCTGCGCCATAACGGCGGCAGCGCCATGGTCGACCCGGCCCAGCTCGACAGCGCGATCATGAACCTGGTCATCAACGCCCGGGACGCGATGCCGCAGGGCGGCACCATCGTGCTCGAAACCAAATCCGTGACGCTTGCCGGCGACAGCCCGGGTTTCCCCGACGACGTCGTGCCGGGCCGCTACGTCGTGATCTCGGTGGCCGACCGCGGCGAGGGCATCCCGCCCCACCTGCTGTCCCGCGTGTTCGAGCCGTTCTTCACCACCAAGGCCGTCGGCAAGGGCAGCGGCATGGGCCTCAGCATGGTCTACGGCTTCGCCCGCCAGTCGGGCGGCCACGTCACGCTCGACAGCACGCCGGGCAAGGGAACCACGGTGCGCCTGTTCCTGCCGGTTGCGTCCGGCCCCGGCGAGGACGCCGCCGCCGACGAGGCGATCGCCAGCGAGTGGTCCGCCAACGGCCTGCGCGCGCTGGTGGTCGAGGACCAGGAAAGCGTGCTGCGCACCGTCACCCGCATGCTGAAGGCGCTCGGCTTCTCCGTGACCGCCGCCACGTCAGCGGATGCGGCGGTCAAGATGCTGGATGGGGTCGAGCCGTTCGACCTGTTGTTCACCGACATCGTCCTGCCCGGCGCGCTGGACGGCGTCGGCTTGGCCGAGGAGGTGCGCGACCGCTTCCCGACCACCCGCATCCTCCTGACGTCCGGCTTCACCGAGCACAGCCTCTCGGCCGCCGACATGAACTCGCCCGAGATCGATTTCCTGATGAAGCCCTACAAGCGGCAGGACCTGCAGGCGAAGTTCAGCAGCATGTTCCCACGCGGCGGCTGAGCGGTCTAAGCTTCCCCGGAACAATCCGGGGGATGCGTGCCATGCTCGCCAGACGTCGCTTTGCCACCTGTGCCTTGTGCGCCGCCGGGGGCGTGCTCGCGTCGGCCGTCGGCGTGCGCGCCCAGGCTCCCGGCTTCAGCCGCACCGTGCTGAACCGCAGCGAAACGCCCGGCGACACCATGGTCACGTTGCAGGTGCTGGTCGAGATCGACCCCAACTTCGTCGTCGCCCGGCACACCCATCCCGGCACCGAAACCGGCTACTTCGTCGAGGGTGGCGGCGTTTTCGGCATGCAGGGCCAGGCCGACCGCGCCATGAAGCCCGGCGACGCGTTTCAGGTGCCGACCGCAACGCCGCATTTCGTCAAGAACGGCCCGGCCAAGACGCGCGTGCTGTCGGTCTACGTGGTGGACAAGGACAAGCCGCTCGCCACCCCGGCACCGGAATAGCCCCCCGCGTTCCGGTTGACCGGGGGCGGCCCCGCCCCTAAGCCGCGCGGCATGCGTTCGGCCTGGCCCCGCCTTTACCTCTTCGTGGCGGCGCCGGTGCTGCTGTTCCTGGCGCTGGCGTTCCCGCTCGGCGAGCCGCCCGACGAGGCCACCCAGCTCGCCCGCGCCGCTTCGGTGCTGCGCGCGCAGCCAATCGGCCGGCGCGTCTTGCTGCCGCATCCCGCCGATGGCGCCCCGGTGATGGTGGCCGGGGTCGATATCAACCCGGGCTTCCTGGCGCCGCTGCACGCGCCGGTCCCCAAGTTCGGCGCCGAGCACAAGACGTTCACCTTGGCGCAGTTCGACGCCGCCTGGAACCAGGCCTGGCCGTTGGAACGCGTGTTCGTCGAGGCGTCCAACACCGCCAGCTACCTGCCGGTGTTCTACATCCCCGCCGCGCTCGGCCTCGGCGCGGCACGCCTGCTCGGCGCCATGCCGATGCCGGCCGATCTGGCCGGGCGGCTGGCCGGCGCCCTGGTCTGCCTCGGTGTTGGCACCTTCGCGTTGCAGCTCGCCCGCCGCGGCCAGGCCGGGCTGTTCGCGGTGCTGACCCTGCCGATGACGCTGCATCTGTCGGCGGCGATCAACCAGGACGGCCCGCTGATCGCCGCCGCCGTGCTCGCCGCCGCCTTGTTCACCCGGCCCGACCGGCGCTCCTACTGGGCCGGCGTCGCGGCGCTGGCCTGCGTGTGCGCCGCCAAGCCGTCGTACCTGCCGTTGGCCGGCATCGCCCTCCTGCCGCTCGGCGGTGGCACTTGGCACTGGCGCCAACACGGGATCGGCGCCGCGGCGGTGGTCGGCTGCACCCTGGCCTGGGCAGCGGTGGCCGCGCTCTGGGCGGCCGTGCCGTTCTGGCGTCCCCCCTACCACCCCGGCCCGCTTTGGCCCGGCGACCCCGCCACCTCCTTCCGCACCACCGACCCGGCGGCGCAGGGGCAAACGCTGCTGCACCATCCGCTCGAGACGCTGTCGCTGCCGTTCACCACGGTCTACGACGAGTGGAGGCTGATGCTGCCCGCCGCGGTCGGCGCGCTCGGCCCGCTCGACTTCGCCCTGCCCGACTGGCTGTACAGGATTTGGTACGTTGCTTTCGCCGCGACCGGCCTCGGCATGCTGCTCGGAGTGCTTCGGCGCGCCGGCCGGCATCCGCCACGATGGGCGAGCGCCGCCGCCACGGCCGCCGTGCTGGCGGCGTGCTATGGCGTTTTCCTGCTGCAATATTTCGCCTGGACCGCCGTCGGCGCCGACCACGTCGAAGGCGTCCAGGGCCGTTACGCCCTGCCGCTGCTGGCGTTCCTGGTCTGCGCCCTGCCCGGCATTGGCGGCTGGCCCGGCCGGCTGCTCGCGGCGCCCACGATTGCCGCCAGCCTGCTCAGCGCGGCCGCCCTGCCCTTGCTGACAGTCTGGCGGTTCTACCTGCACTGACCCTTGGAAACGTCAGTAGGTCGCCCGGCCGCCCGTCACGTCGAACACGGCGCCGGTGCTGAACGAACACTCCTCGGTCGCCAGCCAGCAGGCCAGCGCCGCGATCTCCTCGACCTGCACGAAGCGGCCCATCGGGATCTTGGACAGCATGTAGTCGATCTGCGCCTGGGTCATCTGCAGAAAGATGTCCGTCTTGGCCGCCGCCGGTGTCACCGCATTCACCAGCACGCCCTTGCCCGCGAGCTCCTTGCCCAGCGACTTGGTCAGCGCGATCAGCCCCGCCTTGCTCGCCGAGTAGTGGCTCGCATTCGGATTGCCCTCTTTGCCGGCGACGCTGGCGATGTTGACCACCCGCCCATACCCGGCCGCGATCATGCCCGGCAGCACCGCCGAGCAGGTCAGCATCGGCCCAACCAGGTTCACGTCCACAACCCGCCGCCACTGCTCCACCGGTAACTCCCAGGTGGGCGCGTTGCCGCCGGTGATGCCCGCGTTGTTCACCAGGATGTCGATTTTGCCGTGCCGCGCCAGGGTTGCCGCCGCCGCAGCCCGCACCGCCGCCTCATCGGTCAGCTCGAGCGGATGGGTGGAGACAGGCAGCCCCATCGCCTCCATTGCCGCGGCGTCCACGTCCCACACCGCCACCTGCGCGCCCGAAGCCAGCATCCGTTCGACGATGGCCCGGCCGATCCCGCGTGCGCCGCCGGTCACCACCGCCACGCGGCCCTGCATGTCGAGCTGGTTCATGTCGCGTCCTCCCGAGGCAGCAACCCTATGGCCGGGGGCGGGCGGCGTCTACTCGGGCGCCGGCCCGGGCCCGCCGGCGAGCTGCACCGTCATCCGCGCGACCTGCCGGGCCGCCGCCAGGGTCGCCTCGAGCCCGCGTGCCGTGCCGGCGTCGCCCGCCGTGGTGCCGTCCGCGAGCACGCCGCGGCCGAGCGCTTCCAGCACCTCGCGGAACTCCGCCTGCTGCGTCTCGGTCATGTGCGCGACCCCCAGCCTGAAATCGCCCTTGTCGGCCGACGCCTCGCCCGACAAGTCGTGCTGGTTGGCGAAGAAAAACATCAGCCGCCCGTCGCGGCGGTAGACCGGCGAGATGAACAGCAGGTTCCAGAACTTCGAGCCATCCCGCCGGTAGTTCACCAGCCACTGCACGCAGCCCTGTCCGCGCTGCAGGCAGGCGCCCATCTCCGCCACAGTATCGCGGTCGGTGGCCGGGCCTTGCAGGAACCGGCAGTTGCGGCCGACGATCTCCGTTTCCGAATAGCCCGACAGCCGCTCGAACGCCTTGTTCACCGTCACCACCGGATTATCCGGCTGGTTCGGGTCGCTCAGGATCATCGGCTCATCGCTGTGGCGCATCGCCAGCAGCAAGCCCACATGCATCAATCGGTCGGCTGCTGTGTCATCGAGGTCCATGCCGGCCACGCTACCGCGTCGCGCGCCGAGCGTCACCCGGGATGGAAATGGGCGTAGATGCGCCGCGCTGTTTCCCGGTTGATCCCCGGCGCGTTCTCGAGGTCGACCAGCCCCGCCTGTTTGACGCCCCGCGCGCTGCCGAAATGGTTCAGCAACGCTCGCTTGCGCGCCGTGCCGACTCCCGGCACCTCGTCGAGCTCGCTCGTCACCAGCCCCTTGCTGCG
Source organism: uncultured Alphaproteobacteria bacterium (assembly GCA_963752225.1). Classification (GTDB taxonomy): domain Bacteria; phylum Pseudomonadota; class Alphaproteobacteria; order Acetobacterales; family Acetobacteraceae; genus JBBROS01. Next base: position 864,904 of record CAVVXS010000009.1, read on the forward strand.
CCCGGCCCGGTGCGTGGTGATGGCGAAGCGGTGCGTCTCGTCGCGCACTCGCTGCAGGTAGTACAGCACCGGGTCGCGCGGCGGCAGCTGGAACGGCTCACGCCCGTCGGTGTGGAACCACTCCCGCCCGGCGTCGCGGTCCGGCCCCTTGGCGATCGCCACCACCGGGATCTGGTGCATGCCGAGGTCCTGCATGATGCCGCGCACCGCGCTCAGCTGCCCGGCGCCGCCGTCGATCAGCAGCAAGTCCGGGATCGCCGGCGCGGGTCCCTCGCCCGCCTCGCTCGCCGCCTGCTCGCGCAGCACCCGGCCGAACCGGCGCTCGAGCACCTCGCGCATCATCGCGAAGTCGTCGCCGGGCGCGATCGGCCCGCGGATCGAGTACTTGCGATAGGCGTTCTTGGTGAACCCTTCCGGTCCCGCCACCACCATCACGCCATACGCGTTGGCGCCCATAATGTGACTGTTGTCGTAGCACTCGATCCGGTCCGGGGGCCCGGACAGGCCGAACACCTGGGCCACCCCTTCGAGCAGCTTCGCCTGGCCGGCACTCTCGGCCATCCGCCGTTCGAGCGCCTCACGCGCATTCGTTTCGGCATGCAGCACCACGGCCCGCTTCTCGCCGCGCACCGGCACTGACAGCTCCACCTTGCGCGCCGCCTTCAAGCTCAGCGCTTCGGCCAGGAGCTCCTGTTCCGGTAGCGAGACGTTCAGCAGGATCACCGGCGGCGGCGGCTTGTCGTCGTAGAATTGCGCCAGGAACGCCGCCAGCACCGCGTCGGCGTCCTCGTCCTTGGTGTGGGTCGGGAAGAACGCCCGGTTGCCGTTGTTGCGGCCGCCGCGGATGAAGAACACCTGGACGCAGGTCTGGCCGCCGATCTGATGCGCGGCGATCACGTCGGCTTCGGCAAGGCTCGCCGGGTTGATCACCGCGGTGCCCTGCACGTGCGTCAGGCCGCGGATGCGGTCGCGCACGGCCGCCGCCCGCTCGTATTCCATCCCCTCGGCCGCCCGCTCCATCTCGGCCGCGAGTTCGCGCTGCACTGTGCTCGCCTTGCCGCCCAGGAAGGCGCGCGCCTGATCCACCAAGTGCCCATACTCCTCGGCACTCACCCGCCCCACGCAGGGACCGCTGCAACGCTTGATCTGGAACAGCAGGCAAGGCCGGCTGCGGTTGGCGAACACCGTGTCCTGGCACGAGCGGAGCAGAAACACCCGCTGCATTGCCGTCACCGTCTGGTTCACCGCCCAGGCGCTGGCGAACGGGCCGTAATAGCTGCCCTTCCGCGTCCGCGCCCCCCGATGCTTGGTGATCTGCGGAAACGGATGATCCTCCGTCAGCATCAGCCACGGATAGCTCTTGTCGTCGCGCAGCACGATGTTGAACCGCGGCTTCAGCCGCTTGATCAGGTTCGCTTCCAGCAGCAGCGCTTCGGCTTCGGTGTGGGTGGTGACGATCTCCATGCCAACCGTCTCGGACACCATCCGGCGCAGCCGCTCCGGCAGCCGCGTCACCTGGGTGTAGTTGACCACCCGCTTCTTCAGGCTGCGCGCCTTGCCGACGTAGAGCGCTTCGCCCTTCGCATCGAGCATCCGATAGACACCGGGGCTTTGCGGCATCGTCGCCAGCGCTCGTTCGATCGCCGCCACGCCGTGGGCGATCGAAACGGGCCGCTCCGGCGCGGCGGTCGGTGTGTCCTGCTGGTCCATGAAGCGGTGCTGATTAGGCCCTTACGGCCGCTTTGCTCAAGGCCCGTGCGAACCCGGCGGCCGCACATCCCCGGTCGGCGTTATCCCCGGAAGCTGTGGAAAACCTTGTGGGCAACCCTGCGCGAGAGAGGCTCGGCCGCTGATATTCCGGCCTTTGTGACACTTTGCCACATTACCGGGCACGCTTGACTAAACCGCTGTAAATCAACGATTATACCCTAAACCATTGATTGGCGCTTCAAGTTGGACACGCATCCGATTGCAATCTTTGCGAGTCAAGCCGCCGTGGTGGATGCTTTACAGCGTTCCACCTCGACGCCCACCGCCCCCACGTCGGCGAACACGTCGAGTTTCTCGACCCGCACCCGCACCCGCAACACCCGTGCGTCGATGTTGAGGCAGGCTTGCGCCATGCGCTCGGCCAGCGTCTCGACCAGCTTGGTATGGCCGGTGACGGCGATCGTTCGCACCTGCTCCACCACGCGCGCGTAATTCACCACCCGCTCGAGCCGGTCCTGGCCTTCGCCGGTGTCCTGCACGGCCAAGTCGACGTTGACGCGCACCCGCTGCCGGCCGTTCTGCTCGTGCGGATCCACCCCGATTGAGGCCTGCAGCATCATGTCGCGCACGAACACGTGGCGCACGCCCGGGCCGACCAGCACCGTCACTCCTCGGCGCCGCGGCCGCCGCCGGCCGGCGACCACTGCAGGTGCTGGCCGCCATCAAGGGCCAGCATCTGCCCCGTGACCGACGGCAGCCGAAGCAGCGCCAGCGCTGCCGCCGCGACCTCGACGGGGCCGGTGCCGTGCCCGAGCGGCACCGACGCGCATTGCCGGTCGAATTGCGCCTGGCTCTGCCGCGGGCTCGGCAGCGCCGGGCCGGGCCCGATCGCGTTCACCCGGATGCGTGGCGCCAGCGCCAGCGCCATCTGCTGCGTCAGCGACCACAACGCCGCTTTCGACACGGTGTAGGACACGAAGTGCGGCGTCGGCGACCAGACACGCTGGTCGAGCAGGTTCAGCACCACGCCTTCCGCCGCCGCCGGCAACCCCCGCGCAAGGGCCTGCATCAGCACGAACGGCGCTCGCAGGTTCGGTTCCATATGGCGGTCCCAGCTTTCCCGCGTCGCGTCGTCCCATTCGTCCCGCTCGAAGGTGCTGGCGTTGTTGACCAGCACGCCGACCGGACCGAGCGCCGCCGCCGCATCCGGAAGCAGCCGCAGCACGTCCGGCTCGTGCCGCAGGTCGGCGCGCAGCACGCACGCCCGCCGCCCCAGCGCGCGAACATGGCTCGCAACCGCCTCTGCCGCGTCCGTGCTGGCATGGCAATGGACGGCAATCGAGAAGCCGGCGTCCGCCAGCCCCTCGGCGATCGCGCGTCCGAGCCGCTGCCCGGCGCCGGTGACGAGCGCCACGCGCGGGATCGACGCCGGAATGGGATCGGGGAACTCCGTCATGCCTGGCTCCCTACGCGCCCCGACCCGCCGCGTAAAGCCGCCCGAGCTTGTTGCATTCAGGACACGACTTTGCTCCTCTCGCCCGCGAGGAGGCCCTCCGGCTTCCGGGCTGGAGGCGCGCAATGCTAGAACGCCCGTGACATGGCTGTGACAGGCGCCCCGGACCATTCGGACAACTCGGCGCCGCGACGTTGGCCGGTCCGACTCATCATGGTCGGCATCGTGTTCGCCCTGGTCCTGCCGGGCCTGCTGTTCTGCGGCGTGCTGATCCAGCAGATCGCCAGCACCGAGCGCACCCGTTCGCTGGAAGCGGCACAGGCGACCGCCCAACGCACCGCCGACACGCTCGACCGCGAGGTGAGCAACCTGACCGCCGCCTTGGTGGCGCTCGGCACCTCGCCAGCGCTCGACACCGGCGACGTCGCCGCATTCGACGTCCAGGCGCGCGCGGTGTCCCACGCCCTCGGCTTCGGCATCGTGCTTGCCGACCTGAACGGACAGCAGATCGTCAACACCGCCGCCCCCGGCGGCACCACCCTGCCGCAGATGGGCAGCATCGAAACCGTCCGCCGCGTGGTCGAGATGGAAACCCCGACCGTGTCCGGCCTGTTCCTGTCCCGCGTCAACCAGGCGCCCTCGCTGGCCATCGGCGTGCCGGTCAAGCGCGAGGGCGTGCTCCACTACGTGCTGGCGATCAACGTGCGGCCGAACGGGATCTACGAAATCCTGCGCCAGCAGAACCTGCCGAAGGCGTGGGTCGCGACCGTGGTCGACGCCAACAACCGCATCATCGCCCGCACCGTCGACCCGGCCCGCTACGTCGGGCAGCCGGCCCCGGAAGAGTTCCGCACCCACGCCGACCTGGACCACGCCGAATGGATCGGGTCCACGATCGAAGGCAGCTCCGTGCTCGTCGCCATGCAGCGGCAGCGCCTGGCCGACTGGCGCGTCGGCGTCGGCGTGCCGCTTTCGGTGGTCGAGGCGCCGCTGCGCCGGACCGTGACGCTGCTCGCGGTCGCCGGCCTCGTCACCTTGATGATGGCCTGCCTGCTGGCCTGGTTCCTGGCCGGCAGCGTCGCCGGGCCGCTGCAGCGCTTGGCCCAGGCCGGCGACGCGCTCGTCCGCGGCGAGCAGGTGCGCGGCGTGCGCTCCTCCATCGCCGAGGTGGACGCCGTGTCCCGCGCCCTGGTGCAGGCGACACGCGACCTGCGCAGCCGGGCCGAGGCGCTGGCCGCCGAACGCGCCCAGCTCGCCACCGTGATCGAGACCGTGCCGGTCGGTCTGCTGATCGCCGAGGCTCCGGACGGGCGTATCGTCAGCGGCAACAACGAGGTCGAGCGCATGCTGCGCCAGCCGCTCCGGCGCGGCGAAACCCTCGCGGGATACGGTGAATGGACTGCCTACGACTCCGACGGCAGCCCCGTCGCCGCGTCGGACTACCCGTTGGCCCGGGTGCTGCGCGGCGAGCCGCATGCCGAGCTTCAGTGCCTGTACCACCGACCGGACGGCACTCGGGTCTGGATCGATATCGTCGGCGCACCCCTGCGTGACGCCGACGGGACCGTGACCGGCGGCATCGTCGCCCTGCGCGATATCGACGAGGCCGTACGTGCGCGCGAAGCCGAAGCCCGGTTCGCCGACCATCTCGAGGCGCAGGTCGCCGAGCGCACCGCCGCCTTGCGCGACTCCAACCAGCGGCTGCGCGACGAGATGACCGCCCGCGCCGAGGCCGAGGACCAGCTGCGCCAATCGCAGAAGATGGAGGCGGTCGGGCAGCTGACCGGCGGGATCGCCCACGACTTCAACAACCTGCTGACGATCATCATGGGCAGCCTCGACCTGCTGCGGCGCCGGGCCACCGAGGAGCGTGCGATCCGGCTGCTCGACAACGCGCTGGACGGGACCACGCGGGCGGCTACCCTGACCGCGCGGCTGCTCGCCTTCTCGCGCCGGCAACCGCTGCTGCCGCAGCCGCTGGACGCCAACAGCCTGGTCGCCGGCATGTCCGACCTGCTGCACCGCACCTTGGGCGAGGCGATCCAGGTGGAGACCGTGCTGGCCGAGCACCTGTGGCAGATCCTGGCCGATCCGAACCAGCTCGAGAACGCCCTGCTCAACCTCGCCGTCAACGCTCGCGACGCTATGCTCGCCACACCGGACGGCTGCGGCCGGCTGCTGATCGAGACCGCCAACACCACCCTTGGACCGAGCTTCACCGCCAATCATCCGGACGTGCTGCTCGGCGACTACGTTCAGCTTTCGGTCTCGGACACCGGCACCGGCATGACCCGCGAGGTCGCCTCGCACGCCTTCGAGCCGTTCTTCACCACCAAGCCGCCGGGCCAGGGAACCGGTCTCGGCCTCAGCCAGGTGCACGGCTTCGTCAAGCAAAGCGGCGGCCACGTGGCCATCCAGACCGCGCCCGGCGAGGGGACCACCGTCACCATCTACCTGCCGCGGCACGCCGGCGAGGCGCCGCCCGCGGCGACCGATCCGGACGAGGCCAGCGAAGGCTCCACCTCGGGCCTGACCGTGCTCGTCGTCGAGGATGAGGACGCCGTCCGCCAGATCTCGACGGAGGCGCTGCGCGAACTCGGCCACATGGTGATCGAGGCGGCCGACGCGGCCGCGGCGCTCACCTTGCTCGACCGTCACCCGGTCGACCTGCTGTTCACCGACGTCTTGCTGCCCAACATGGACGGCGCCCAGCTCGCGGCCGAAGTCCGGCGCCGGCACCCGGCCCTGCCGATCCTGTTCACCAGCGGCTACGTCGGCAACCGCGGCCAGGCCGAGCCGGACGCCGACAACGACCGGCCCGGCCTCGGTCCGGACGCGCTGCTGCTGCACAAGCCGTTCGCGCTGTGCGACTTGGCCGCCAAGCTCGGCGAAGCGATGCGCCCGGCAGGGCTCGAACCTGCGACCAAGCCGTTATGAGCGGCCCGCTCTGACCAACTGAGCTACAGGCGCCTCGCCCGACCAATCTGGCACTCCATCGCGCGCACCGCTATACCCCGCCGCCACACCCCAACGCGCAGGTTCCACCATGGACGTGACCAAGCTTTCCCCCGGCCGCGACGCGCCGACCGACATCAACGTGGTGATCGAGATCCCGCAGGGCTCCCAGGTGAAGTACGAGCTCGATAAGGACAGCGGCGCCATGGTCGTGGACCGGTTCCTGTTCACGCCCATGGCCTATCCGGCCGCCTACGGCTTCATCCCCGGCACCCTCGCCGCCGACGGCGACCCGGCCGATGCGCTCGTGCTGGCGCCCGCCGCCATCGTCCCCGGCGCGGTCATCCGCTGCCGCCCGATCGGCATGCTGCAGATGGAAGACGAGAGCGGCCAGGACGAGAAGATCATCTGCGTGCCGCACGACAAGATCCACACCGCCTACAAGACGGTGCACTCGGTCGACGACCTGCCGGAAATCACCCGCCAAGCGATCGAGCACTTCTTCACCCGCTACAAGGACCTCGAGCCCGGCAAGTGGGTGAAGGTGACCGGTTGGGCGCCCAAGGACGCGGCAATGGACGTGATCAAGCAGTCGATCGCCGCCGCCAAGACCTGACCCGCTTGGGCGGACCCGAAGTCGAGCGCCTGATCGGCCTGCTCGCGCGATTGCCGGGCTTGGGCCCGCGCAGCGCGCGGCGGGCCGCTTTGCGCATGCTGCAACAGCCGCAAACCCGCATGCTGCCGCTCGCCGCCGCCTTGACCGAGGCGGCCAGCGCGGTGCGGCCGTGCCGCCGCTGCGGCAACCTCGACAGCCGCGACCCCTGCGGCATCTGCGCCGATCCGGCCCGCGAGCAGGGCCTGGTTTGCGTGGTGGAAGGGGTCGGCGACCTTTGGGCGCTGGAGCGGGCCAAGGTGCACCGCGGCGTCTACCATGTCTTGGGTGGCACCCTGTCGGCACTGAACGGCACCGGCCCCGACGACCTCAATACCAGACCGTTGCTCGACCGCGTCGAGGCCGGTGAAGTCGAGGAGCTCATCCTGGCACTCGGCGCGACCGTAGACGGCGCCAGCACCGCGCATTGGCTGGGCGAGCGGGTGCGGAAAGTGGCACCCGGCTTGCGGATCAGCCGGGTCGGCCAAGGCGTGCCGATCGGCGGCGCGCTGGATGTGCTGGACGACGGCACGCTCGGCGCCGCCTTGCGCGGGCGCCGGGCCATCTGAGCGCGGGAGCTCGGTTCAGCGCGGGCGCAACTCGCGCCCTATTCGAACCGCAACCGCACGTCGATCACCGCGCCTGCGTCGCCGACCGAAAGCGCGCTGTCGGCGAACCGGGGACCGTGCAAGCCGAGCGACGGATCGCGCGAGAAACCGACGCCCTCGGTCGGAATGCCCAACAGCCCGCGGGACACCTCCCCGGTATTGCCCTTGTCGTGGAACACCACCACGGCCCAGGTGCCCGGCGGCACGTCTGGAATGGTCATCGTGGTGACGCCCGGCTTGGCCCGGACCACGACGCTGCGGGCGCAGCCGTCATCGGTCAGCCACTCGTGCTGCTGGCACAGCTGCGCACGCACCGTGCCCGACGCGTCGCCGACATTATGCACCCGCAGCTCGACGTTGCCGGCCCGGGCTGGACCGGCCCCGATCAGACATGCGGCCAATGCCGCGGCAGCAGGAACGAGGTAGCGCATGCCGGAGAAGTGGGATTGTGGCCCGGGGGGACGCAATGGTGCAGCGCGGAATGGCTGCTCTTCCCGGGGCGCGCGTCCGCAGTCCTCCCCGGAGCCAAGCCGGTCGCCTCGGTCAAAGCTTCAGAAATCGGCACACACGGGATCGAGCACCAAACCGACCGAGTCCTGCGCGAACGCTGCCCGGTAAGCACGCCGGATCGCCTGCAGCCGGTCTAGGACACCGACTCATTATGTCTCAACCAGATCCGGATGGCTGCGAGTTTGACGAGGGCGAGATAGTGGGCAGCGCGCTTTTCGTATCGGGTGGCGATCGCGCGGTAATGTTTGAGCTTGTTGAAGAAGCGCTCGACCAGGTTCCTGTAGCGATACAGGAAGGAGCTGAACACGGGCGGATCGAGCCGATGGTCCATCGGCCGGATATTCGCCCACACCCCTTGTGCGGTCATGCTCTCGCGCAGGGCGTTGCTGTCATAGGCGCGATCACCGAGCAGGATCTGCCCCGCTTGCAAACCGTCGAGCATGTCGGCGGCGCTGCGCCCGTCATGCGCTTGACCCTCAGTCAGCTTGATCGCGATCGGCATCCCGTTCGCATCCACAAGCGCGTGGATCTTGGTGGTCAGGCCGCCGCGCGAACGCCCCATGCACTCGGCTCGAGCGTGGTCCCGAGCCTCGGCTGGGGTGGCGTGCGGCCCCCCTTTTTGACGTTGCCGCCATGCTGATGCACCCGGATCGAAGAGGCGTCGATCGCCTGCAGGTCGCCGTCATAGGCCTGCGAGACGGCCGCGAAGATGCGGTCCCACACGCCGAGCCTGGCCCAGCGCACAAAGCGATTGTAGCAGGTGGTCGGCGGCCCGTAGCGCTCGGGGATGTCGGCCCAAGGCGAGCCGGTCCGCATCCGCCAGTAGATGCCGTTCAACACCCGCCGGTCATCCACCCGCGGGACGCCGCGCGGTTTGTTTGGCAGCAGCGGCTCGATGATGGACCATTCGAAATCGCTCAGTTCGTAACGGCGCGGGGTCATCGCGGCACCTCCGGCCACGTTGAATCACCCCGCCCCGCGTCGCGCCAAGCAGTTTATGAGTTCAGGACCTAGCGTCTGCTCGCCGCGCTCCGCCACGATCAGCACCACCTTCGACCGCTGCTGAAGCAAGCGTCCGGCCGGGGTGCGCCAACGGCCGGCGCTGTCGAACACGGTCAGGCCGGCGGGGAAGCGCGGCGTGACGTCGGTGTCGAGGAAGCGCGTGAACGCCGCATCGTCGGTCAAGCCGAACAGCAGCTGCGCTTGGAGCATAGGGTGGCAAGCCGGCGCGCCGGAATGGACGCAGCCGGCCAGCAGAAGCAGCGGGAGGATTGGCCTCAGGCGCGCCGGCCCAGCATCATTGCCGCACCGGCCAACATCAGCACGGCCGCGGCGGCGATCGGGCCGCCTCGGGAGGGCGCGTTGCGGGCGCCCCGGCCGAACACGGGGTAGCTGTTGCGTCCCCACACCTCGCCGTCATCGCCGGGTTCGAACAGGTTGCCGCCCGGGTTCTCCGGCGGGGTGTAACGCTTCTGCGCCGCTGTTCCGACCATCGCCGAGGCGACGTCCAGCGCGCCGGGCACGCTGCGGCCCATGGCGACGATCACCCGGGCGCCGGCGCCGACGTAAAGGTCGCGCCCACCCTGCTCGGCCGCATGCAGGATCACGTCGGCTGCGTTCTCCGGCGCGTAAAGCGGCGGCGGCAGGGTCGGCTCGCGATCCATGTAGTTGCGCGCGTGCTGCGGAAACGGCGTCGCGATCGCCGCCGGCTTGACCAGGACGACGGCAACCGGCGCCTGCTCATGCTCCAGCTCGATCCGGAGCGCGTCGGTGAAGCCCCGCACCGCCGCCTTGCTGGCGCAGTACGGCCCCTGCTGCGGCACCGACACGTCGGACAGGATGCTGCCGAGGTTGACGAGCGCGCCGCCCCGCTCGCGCAGGTGCGCCACCGCCACCAAGCTGCCGTGCACCGTTCCCCAGTAATTGACGTCGAACAGCCGCCGCTGCTCCGCTTCCGGCACCACGTCCAGCCGACCGTAGATGCCGACGCCGGCGTTGTTGACCCAGGTGTCGAACCCGCCATAGGCGGCAATGGCGGCGTCGGCGAGCGCCTGCACCTGCGCCCGGTCGGACACGTCCGCGACCACGCCGGTGGCAACACCACCCTTCGCCTCGATCGCCGCCACCGCCGCGTCGAGCGCGGGCTTGTTGCGGGACGACAGCACCACCCGGGCGCCGCGTTCGGCTGCGGCATAGGCGGTGGCGAGGCCGATGCCGCTGCTGGCGCCGGTCACGACGATGACTTGTTCGGAAAGCGGCTTGAGGCTGGGTTTCACGCGTTGATCACCTGTCAGGAGGGTCGGCTCGAAAAGGATCGGCAGAGTGCGGAGGCGCCTGCCGTAAGCTGGTTCGGAGGGCAGGTTGGGCAACCCCGTCGCGAGCAGCGCCGGTCCGGAGGCGGTTCAGCCCGCCAGCGCGGCCCCGGCTCGTGTCACGACGTGCGCCGCGCGAGTTCCAGCAGGCGGTGCGCCGACGCCTTGTTGACGCTGCCCGGCGGCGCCTCGTTCCGCAGGATCGCCTCGGTTTGACGCACCGTTTCCAACGCCTGGTGCTCGGCTGCCTCCACCGTCAGCCCGCCGATGTGCGGCGTTGCGATCACGTCGGGGCGGCTGGCGAGGTCGAACGCCGGCATCTGGTCGGCCGCGCTACCGACATCCAGGGCGGCCCCGGCCAGGTGACCGCGATCGAGCGCGTCGGCAAGCGCCGCCTCATCGACCAGGTCGCCGCGGCTGGCGTTGACGAACAAGGCGCCGGGCTGCATGGCCGCAAACGCCGCGCGGTTCATCAGGCCCGCCGTTTCCGGCGTCGCCGCGGCGAGGCAGATGACCAACGACGACCGGGTCAGCAGGTCCTGCAAGCCGACCGCGACAGCGTCGGACGCGTCGGCATAGGGATCGTGCACCAGCACGTCCGCCTCCATGGCGCGCAGCAGGCGCACGAGACGGCGGCCGATGCCGCCATAGCCGATCACGCCGACCGTACTGCCGGCGATCTGCTGGCCCATGCGCGGCGGCGGTTGCCGCCCGGCGCGGTAGTGGCACACCCCGGCCGAAATCCCGCGGCAAAGGTCGATCGTCAACCCGAGCACCAGTTCCGCGACGGCCGCGGCGAACCCCGGCGAGGCCTGCGTCACCAGGACGCCGGCTGCCGACGCCGCGCTCACGTCCACGGTGCGGATGTCGACCGCGTTGCGGACTAAGCCGACCAGTTCGGGCAGGGCCTCGAACAACGCGGCCGGCGCCGGCACCGCCCGGTCGGCGACGATCACCTTGCAGCCAGCGGCCGCCCGGATCAGCTTCTCGCCGCTCAACGGACCATCGCGGTTCAGCCGGACGTTGCCGAGTTGCTGCAAGGCGGCCAGGGCCCGCTCGCTGTAATAAAGCTCGCGAACGGCGGGCGGGTGCGTCAGGAGAATCATGTGTTGCCCGGCCCTTTGAAGACGGGCGCGAGAACACGCGGCCGTACCAAGGGCCTCCTACGCACCCTGACGTTGGGGGTTGCGTGCGCCAGGCCAGTTACGGAACCGGTCATAAAAAAAAGAGGGCGGTCCGAAGACTACCCCCTTTTTAAGGCATCGCCCGGCGGTGCAGCGCGGTCAGGCGCGGCGCGCCTGGAAGCCGGGATCGAACACGCGGCCGAGTTCGGAGCGCGACAGGCCGATGTCGGACAGTTCGCGGTCGCTCAAGCTGCTGAGCTCGTCGAGCACCGCACGACGGCGCGGCAGGGCGGCGATCGACGCGGCGAACGCCTTCACCCGGTCGACCCAGGTCGGACGGCGGTCGGCAACGGTGCCGTCCGTCCCCTCGACGATCGGCGCGCGATACGTCAGGCTGTCGGACATGAGCAGGGCAATCTGCTCCTTGGCAAGCGGAGCGTTCATTTCTGTATCCTTTACAACGTGATCCGCGCCAACCGTCTCGCCAGCGCTTCGATCTGACAGGTGGTATATGCGCACTCCAGCCCAATGCTGCACCTGCTAACAAACCGCCTCTGTCATGTTCTACACGCATAGATAACGGCTGAGCTATGTTAAATGTGAAGAAATGTTGACCAATGTCATTGCGGTGGCGCGCCTCGAGGCCTTGCGCCGGGAGTTGGCGCATGATCGGCTCGCGGGCTTCATCGTCCCGCGCGCCGACGAGCACCTGGGCGAGTATGTGCCGCCCGGGGCCGAGCGGCTCGCCTGGCTGACCGGCTTCAGCGGCAGCGCCGGCCTTGCCGCCGTGCTGCCGGACCGCGCCGCCGTGTTCACCGACGGGCGCTACGTGCTGCAGCTCGCCGCACAAACCGACCCGTCCTGCTGGGAACGGCGGCACATCACCGACGAGCCGCCGCCGGCCTGGCTCAAGACGCACGCCGCCCCTGGCGCCCGCATCGGCTACGACCCACGGCTGATCAGCGCCGATGGCTTGCAGCGCTTCATCGATGAGGGCCTGACCATGGTGCCGGTCGGCGCCAACCCCGTCGACGCGGCTTGGACCGACCGGCCACCCCCGCCCGCAGCGCCAGCCGTGGCGCAGCCGCTGGGGTTGGCCGGCTACTCCTCGGCGGAGAAGCGGGACCGCCTCGCGGAGGCATTGCGCAGCAGCGGGCATGACGCGGCCGTGCTGACCGACCCGGCTTCGATCTGCTGGCTGCTGAACATTCGCGGCGGCGACGTCGCCTTCACCCCGTTCGCGCTCGGCTTCGCCGTGCTGCACCAGGATGGCGCCGTGCAGCTGTTCATGGACGGCGCCAAGCTCGGCCCCGACACGCGGGCCTGGCTCGGCAACGGGGTAGCGGTGGCCGAGCCGGCCGCGCTCGAACCGGCGCTGCAAGCGCTGGCCGGGCGCACTGTGCGGGTGGACCGGGCCGGGTCGCCGGTGTGGTTCGCGCAGGTGCTGGACGCAGCGGGCGCCAAGGTGGCCGACGGTCCCGACCCCTGCGCGCTGCCGAAAGCCGGCAAGAACGCCGCCGAACAGGACGGCGCCCGCCACGCCCATGCCCGCGACGCGGTCGCGCTGTGCCGCTTCCTGCATTGGCTCGACACCGGGCGCGACGCCGGCACCACCGAGATCGACGCCGCCGAGCGGCTGCTGGCGTTCCGGCGCGAAGCGGACGGGTTCCGCGAGGAAAGCTTCCCGGCGATCTCCGGCGCCGGGCCCAACGGGGCGATCATCCACTACCGCGTCACGCCGGAGTCGAACCGCATGCTCGGTCCCGACGAGGCCTACCTGATCGACAGCGGGGGGCAGTATCCGGACGGCACCACGGATGTCACCCGCACGGTCTGGACCGGACCCGGCACGCCGCCGGCCGAGTTGCGCGAACGTGTCACGCGGGTGATGCGGGGCCACATCGCCATCGCCACCGCGGTGTTCCCCCAAGGCGTCGCCGGGCCGCACCTCGATGCGCTGGCCCGCCAAGCGCTATGGGCGGTCGGGCTCGACTACGACCACGGCACCGGGCACGGCGTCGGCAGCTATCTGTCGGTCCATGAAGGGCCGGCCAACTTGTCGCGCAACGCCAAGCCGGTGCCGCTGGTCGAGGGCATGATCCTGTCCGACGAGCCCGGTTTCTACGAGCCCGGCGCCTACGGCATCCGCTTGGAGAACCTGCTGCTGGTGCAGCCGCGGGCCTTCCCGCACGCGCGCAAGCCGTTCCTGGGCTTCGAAGTGCTGACCCTGGCGCCGTTCGATCGCCGTCTGCTCGACCCGGCGCTGCTGACCGGCGATGAGCGGGCCTGGCTCGACGCCTATCATGCGCGGGTGCTGGCCGAGGTTGGACCGGCGCTCGCGCCTGCCGAGCGCGCCTGGCTCACCGCCGCTTGCGCCCCGCTGCGTTAGCGGCGGGGGCAGGCCCTTTCCACGCCCGCCTCAGATCACCTTAAGCAGCAGGAACCCTGCCACCACCGCCGCGATCGAGCCGACCATCACCATCGCCAACCGCTTCTCCACGGCCCGCAGCACCGGCGCGCCGAACCGCTTCAGGATCGCCGCCTCGAGGAAGAACCGGGCGCCGCGCGTGACGACGCAGGCCCCGACGAACGACACGAGGTCGAGGTGGACGGCGCCGGCGGCAATGGTGACGATCTTGAACGGGATCGGGGTCAGGCCCTTGGCCAGCACCAGCCACACCCCGTTGAGGCGCAGGTTCTCGACCACGGCCGCCGCTGCATCGTCGTAATGGTAGAAGTGGATGACCGGGAGCGCGACCTGCTGGTAAAGGGCGTAGCCGATCGCGTACCCTAGCAGGCCGCCGGCCACGCTGCTGGCGGTGCACACCAGAGCCAGCCACCAGGCCCGGTCCGGCCGCGTCGCCACCATCGGCAGCAGCAAGGCGTCCGGCGGCACCGGAAAGAAGCTGCTTTCCGCAAACGCCACCAGCGCCAGCCACCACGGCGCATGCGGGCTGGCGGACAAGGCGAGGACGCGGTCGTACATGCGGCGCAGCATGCGGCTGCATGGCACGCGGACGCGGCCGGTTCAATGCTCGGCCGCCTGCTTCCGCCGCCCGACCGCCCGGTTTATGGTCGCGTCTGACAATTCAGGACTATTGCGAATGCGCCGAGTCGCCGCCCTCCTCGCCTTCCTCGCCGCCGCTCCCGCCTCGGCCCAGGCGCCGCAGCCGCCGCATGCATGGCTGTTCGGCACCTGGACCGGCGGCCTGTTCCCGGCGCCGGTCGGCATGACGTCGCAGGCCTGCTTCTCGCAGCCGGTGGTGATCTTCACCCGCGACCTAGTGATGCGGGCGACGCTGACGGAGCAAACCCTGACCCAGCGGGAGGTCGAGACCGCGCGCGCCGACCAGAACGGGGTCGAGTTCCGCTTCGCCGCCGGCGTCACCGGCTCGCGCATGCTGGGCGGCCGCAGCGTGCTGGCCGGGTTCGGCTGCGAGAACGGCGACGTGCTGCACGTGCAGCGCCGGGGCGAGAACGAGATCGCCTTCCCCGGTTGCGCCGACTTCCCCAGCCCGCTCGTGCGCTGCCGCTAGGAAACGGAGGACGGCATGCCGGCCGAACAGATCTTCGCCGAACTGGGCGCCGTCCACCCGGAGCCGCCTCCGCCCAATCCGCGGATCGCCTTGATCCACGGGCTGCGCCACTCCGCCGCACCGGTCGAGGCGGCCTTCGCCCGGCTCTGGCCGGAGGCGCGGCTGATGACCTTGATGGACGACAGCCTGTCGGCCGACCTCGCGCTCGCCGGGTCGATGCCGCCCAGCATGACGGGCCGCTTCCTGACCCTCGCCCGCTACGCCGCCGGCACCGGGGCGGAAGCGATCCTGTTCACCTGCTCGGCGTTCGGCCCGTGCATCGAGGCATGCGTCGCCGACCTCGCGCCATTGCCGGTGCTGAAACCCAACGAGGCGATGGTCGAGGAAGCGGTGGCGATCGGCCCGCGGATCGGCCTGCTGGCGACGTTCGGCCCGTCGCTCGACACGCTGCCGGCGGAGTTCAAGGCGCTGCGCCCCGACGCCGAGATCACCACCGCGCTGGCCAACGGCGCTTTGAACGCGCTGGACGCCGGCGACGGCGCCCGCCACGACCAGCTCGCGGCCGAGGCGGCGCGTTCGCTCGCCGGCTGCGACGTGATCGCGCTCGGCCAGTTCAGCCTGGCCCGCGCCGCCCGCGCCGTTGCCGAAGCGACCGGCCGCCCGGTGCTGACCACCCCCGAAAGCGCGGTGCGCAAACTGCGCCGGGTCGCGGGCCTCCTGTCGGCGGCCGCCGCCGGGTCCGGCCCCAGGTCCGGCGCCAAATCCGGCGCCCCTGGCCATCGCGCGGAGTGAGCGCCGCCGCCTTCCCTCACCCACCCCCCGCCATGCGCGCCGCCTTGGACGCGCTGATCCGCCGCGACCCGCGCCTGGCCACGATCGAGCAGCAGGCCGGCCCGCTGCCGTGGCGCGTACGGCCAACCGGCTTTCCCGGCCTGCTGCAGGCGATCGTCGCACAGCAGATCAGCAACGGCGCCGCGCGGGCGATCTGGGCGCGGCTGGCCGCGTTGCCCGCGGTGCTCACGCCGGCCGGGCTGCTGGCGCTCGGCGACGAGGCGCTGCTCGGCGCCGGGTTGTCGCGGCCCAAGGTCGCGCATGCGCGGGCCCTCGCGGCCGCGTTCGCCGATGGCCGGCTCGGCGCCGACGCGCTCGCCGCGCTCGACGACACCGCGGCACTGGCCGCCATCACTGCCGTGCGAGGCCTCGGGCCCTGGACGGCCGAGGTGTACCTGCTGTTCGCGGAAGCACGGGCCGACGTGTTCCCGGCCGGCGACATCGCCGTGGCCGGGGCCGCCGCCGACCTGCTCGGCCTGCCGGCCCGTCCGGGCCCGGTGGCCCTGCGCCAACTGGCCGAGGCCTGGCGGCCGCACCGGGCGCTGGCCGCCCGCCTGCTGTGGCACCATTGGCGCTTCATCACCGGCCGGCCCAGCATGGACGAGTTGCCCGGGTGAGCCGCCTGCTCCAGGCCTCGCGCCTGCTGGCCTGGGCCGTCACCGGGCGGTCCGGCCGCATCCGCGCGTATCTCGACACCCGGCGGCAAGCGCGCGAGCTGCTGCGGTCGGGTGGCTTCGATGACGCGTTCTACCGCACGGCGCACGGACTGCCACCGGGCGCCGACGCCCTGCTGCACTACCTTGCCGAAGGCCGGGCCGCCGGGCTGGCGCCCAACCCCCAGGTGGCCGAAGCCACGCGGCTCGCGGCGCTGCGGGCCCGACAAGCCGCTTCCCTCGGCGACGCCCTGCCGGGCGGTGACGTCGTTGTCGGCATCGTCACCTACAACAACCCGGCCCCGGTGCTGCAACGGGCGGTGCGCAGCGTCCGCATCGCCGCGGCGCGTGCCGGGATCGAAGCCGGGCTGCTGCTGCTCGACAATGGCGGACCGGCCAGCCTCGCGGTGCCGGACGTGCCGACCCTGCCGGCGACCGGCAATGTCGGCTTCGGCGCCGGGCACAACCGGCTGATGCAGGCGGCGTGGGACGCCGGCGCCGCCTGGTATCTGGCGCTCAACCCCGACGCGGCGTTGCACCCGGAAGCGCTCGGCGCGCTGCTGCGGATGGCGGGCGCGGCGGACGGCCGTGTTCTGGTGCAGGCGATCCAGTTCCCGGCCGAGCACACCGTCGCCTACGACCCGGCGAGCTTCGAGACACCCTGGATCAGCGGCGCCTGCATGCTGATTTCGCGCGTCGCGCACGACGTCATCGGCGGCTTCGACGAGGCATTCTTCATGTATTGCGAGGACGTCGACCTGTCCTGGCGCGCGCGGACAGCCGGGTTGCGCACCCTCACCTGTCCGGCGGCGCCGCTGTTCCACCCCACCACCAACCGCGTGCTGGAGCCGCGAACGCACCGCATGTTCCTCGACAGCGCCTTGGCGCTCGCGGTGAAGTGGCGCGACCCGGCCTTCGCCGACCACATCCGGGGGGAGATCGCGCAGTTCGGCTTCCCGGTGCCCGACCTGTCCGGCGTGACGCCGGTCGCGGACGCCTCGGCCGCCGATTTCTCGCACGGCATCGCCTTCGCGCCGGGCCGGTGGTGAGCCCCGCTGGTGAGCCCCCGCCGGTGAGCCTCGACGTCATCATCCGCACGCACGATCCGGCCCGCGGCGGCGAGCTGAACCGCGCCGTGTTCTCGGCCGCGCTGCAGGATTATGCGCCGGTCACGGTCCATGTCGTGTGCCAGCGCTTTTCGGCGGCCGCGCTGGACGCCGTGCGGGGCGACCTCGCGCCGATTTTCACCGTCGCATCCGGCGCCGCGCTGCAGGTGCTGAACCGGTCCGACCCGCTCCCTGCCGACGCCCGGGCCGCGCTGCTGAACCAGGGGCTCGCGGCGGCGCACGGGCGCTACGTCGCCTTTCTCGACTACGACGACCTGATCTACCCGGAAGGCTGGCGGCTGCTGATCGACGAGCTCGAGGCGAGCGGGGCGGCGGTTGCGTTCGGCGCCGTGCTCAACGCCAGCGTGTCGCGCGACGGGCTGGTGCCCTACGTGACCGCGAAGCGCCGGGTGTTCGAGGGCGACGGGCTGCCGCGGCTGCTGTGGAACAATTTCTGCCCGCTGCACAGCTTCGTGCTCGACCGCAGCCGGCTGCCGCCGGACCTGGCGTTCGACGAGAGCATGGTCGCACTGGAGGACTACGACCTGCTGCTGCGGATCGTCTCGCAATACACCTCCAGCTTTCGCCTGAAGGATAAGCTGGTGGGCGAGTACCTGCTGAAAGACGACGGCAGCAACCTCAATCCGTTGGCCGCCGCCGCGGCCACGAACGCCGCCTGGGACAATGCCCTGGCCGCAATTTCGGCCCGCAAGGAAACGCTCGTATTGAGCCCGGCGGTGCAGGCGCAGCTCGGCGTTCACGAGCCCGGGCTGACGGTGGCCGGCCTCCTCCGGCGCCAGCAGGCATCGCCCGATCGAACGTGATAATGAACCAGGGCCTGGGGCGCGCGCCCTAGCGGGTGAGGGCAAAGCCCTCAGGGAGGAACAAAACCCATGAGCAAATTGAGCCGCCGCGCCGTGCTAGGCGCCACGCTGGCGCTGCCGGCCGTGCGCCGAGCCTTCGCCGAGACGGGCGAGGTGCTGATCGCCAAGCAGTTCGGCACGCTCTACCTGCAGCAGGACGTGATGGAGCAGCAGCGGCTGATCGAGAAGCACGCCGCCGCTCTCGGCCTGCCGAACCTGAAGGCGCAGTTCCTGCGCTTGGCCGGCACCGGCCCGGTCACCGACGGGCTGCTCTCGGGCAAGCTGCATTTTGCGAGCGGCGGCGCGCCGGGCGCGATGCTGCTATGGGACCGCACCCGTGGCGGGGTGAAATCCTGCTTCGCGATGAATGCCACCGACCAGAAGCTGGTCACGGTCCGCCCCGACCTCGCCACCGTGAAGGACCTGGCACCGACCGATCGCATCGCCCTGCCGGCGGTGAAGACCGCGCCGCAGGCGATCTGGCTGCAGATGGCCGCCGTGCAGGCGTTCGGCCCGGCCGAATGGGCCCGCTTCGACGCCCAGACCGTCAGCCGCGCGCATCCGGACAGCATGGCGCAGATGCTCGGCCGCACCGAGATCAACTGCCATTGGACCACCAGCCCGTTCCAGGAGCGCGAGCTCGCTAATCCCCTCGTGCACGAGGTGGCGAGCAGCTTCCGCATCATGGACCTGCCGTCTGTGACGCCGAACACGATCTACGGCAGCGGCAGCTTCCGCGACGCGAACCCGATTGCCTGGCGGGCCACCCTCGCCGCCTTTGCGGAGGCGACCGACTTCATCAACAAGTCACCGCGCCAGGCCGCCGAGCTTTACCTGTTGAACTCCGGCGACAAGGACACGGTGGAGAACGTGCTGGCGGCCATGACGACGCCGGGCAACGCCTTCACGCTGCAGCCGCGCGGCCTGCAGAAAGTCGCCGAGTTCATGGCCGATACCGGCGTGCTGAAGCGCCGCCCGGCGAACCTCGCCGACCTGTTCTTCCCGGAGGCCGGAGACCTCGGCGGAAGCTGACCGGGCCGCGCTTCACCTTCCTTTCACCAATCCGGTGCAAAGTTGGACCGAGCGTGGCATCGTGGCGCCGCCGAACACGGGGGCGGACATGAATGCCGAGCAGATTGGAGCGGTGCAGCGCTCGTTCGAGGCGGTCAAGCCGATCGCCCCGCAAGCCGCGGCCATGTTCTACGGCCGCCTGTTCGAGATCGCGCCCGAGACGCGGACGTTGTTCAAGGCGGACATGGCCGAGCAAGGCCGCAAGCTGATGGCGACGCTGGGCATGGTGGTCACATCGCTCGACCGGCTCGAGACGGTGCTGCCGGCGGTCCGGAAGCTTGCCGTCAACCACGTGCAATGGGGCGTCCGGCCCGAGCATTACGAACCGGTCGGCAACGCGCTGCTGTGGACGCTCGAGCAAGGGCTCGGCCCGGCGTTCACGCCGGAGGTGAGGCAGTCCTGGGTCGCGGCCTACGCCGCGCTATCCGCCGTCATGGTCGACGCCGCCTATGCGAAGCCGGCCGCCTGACCACCAGCGTCCGCCAACTCCCTTCCGCCAAGACCCGCTCCAACACCAAGCCCTGTCGCCGGTGCGCGGCCAGCACCCAGCGCGCCTGCCAGTCCAGCAGCCCGGCCAGGATCGCCGACCCGCCGGGCGCCAGATGGGCGGCGAGCGCCGGCGCCATCCGGCACAACGGCCGGGCCAGAATGTTGGCGAACACCAGGTCGTAGGGTGCCCCCCGCCGTACAACGGGCGCGTGCCAGCCATCCGCCAACACCGGCCGCACCAGCCGGGCGACCCCATTGGCCGCCGCATTCTCGCCGGCGACCCGCACCGACCACGGCTCGATGTCGGTCGCCAGCACCTTCACGTGCAGCAGCTTGGCCGCCGCCATCGCGAGGATGCCGGAGCCGGTTCCCAGGTCCAGCACGCGGCGCGGCCGGCGTCTTGCCACGAGTTCGAGCGCCCGCAGGCAGCCGCGGGTCGAGCCGTGCTCGCCCGAGCCGAATGCCAGCCCCGCATCCAGCGTCAGCGTCACCAACCCGGCCGGCTCCGGCCCCCTGTCGTGCGTGCCGCGCACGAGGAACCGGCGCCCGACCCGCATCGGCGGGAACGACGCCTGCGTGCGGGCGAGCCACCCCTCGGCCTCGGTCGGCGCATGCGACAGCGCGGCCTCGACCCCCGTGGTAGCGGCCGCGACCAGCAGGGCGTGCCGCAACGGCAACTCGTCGTCACCGGCGGCGCGCACCCCCTCGATCCGCCAAATCCGCGCGTCCTCGTCATCGAGGAAAAAACCGACCGTTTCGCAACAGGCGGTGAACGCCGCTTCGTAAGCGTCAAGCGCCGCCTCCGGCACCGTGACCGAGACGGTCTCGAGCGGGCCCGCCCGCCGCCTGTTCACACGACGCGCTCGACGAACCGGTCCAGCAGCCGCTTCTGCCCCGCCTTCTCGAAGGCGACGTCCAGCCGGTCGTCCTGCACCGACAGCACCGTGCCGTAGCCGAACTTCTCGTGGAAGACGCGCGTGCCGACCGGCAAGGCGTCGCGCCGTGCCGGCCGCGCCGGCTGCTCCCAGGCCTCGATCACCTTGGGTTGGGCGATCCGCCGGGCCATCAAGGGGCCGCCGGAGAACACGCTCGGCGCCGAGATCAGCCGCTGTTCCCGCTGCAGCGCGGCCGAGCCGGCGCGGGCGATGTGGTCGTCCGGCAGCTCGTCCACGAAGCGGCTCGGGATGCTGCTCTGCCAGTTGGCATAAAGGCGCCGGTTGGCCGCATGGCTGACGACGGCGCGCTTGCGAGCGCGGGTGAGGCCCACATAGGCCAGCCGCCGCTCCTCCTCGAGCCCCTTCTGCCCGCCCTCGTCCAGGGTGCGCTGGCTCGGGAACAGCCCCTCCTCCCAGCCCGGCAGGAACACGGTGTCGAACTCGAGCCCCTTGGCGGCATGCAAGGTCATCATGCTGCAGCGGTCGCCCTCGGCGTTCTCCTCGTTTTCCATCACCAGGCTGACATGGTCGAGGAACCCGGCCAGGCTCTCGAAGTCGGCCAGCGCGCGGACCAGCTCCTTCAGATTCTCGATCCGGCCCGGCGCATCGGGCGACTTGTCGGCCTGCCACATCGCCATGTAGCCGCTGTCGTCCAGCATGGTCGCGAGCGTCGTCACATGGCCGTCGCGCGGCAGCGTCTCGCGCCAGCCGGCGAACTGGTTGAACAGCGTCAGCAACTGCTCCCGCAGTTTTCCCCGCAGCCCGCCGGCTCGCACCAGGCCCTCGGCCGCCTGGGCGAGCGGGACGCCCTGCTCGCGCGCGGCTTCGTGCATGGTGCGCAGCGCCATCTCGCCGACGCCGCGGCGGGGCACGTTGACGATGCGCTCGAACGCCAAGTCGTCGGCCGGCTGATGCAGCACGCGCATATAGGCGACCGCGTCGCGGATCTCGGCGCGCTCGTAGAAGCGCAGGCCGCCGATAATGCGATAGGGCGTGCCTTGAACAATCAGCCGCTCCTCGAAGGCGCGGGTCTGCGCCGTGGTGCGCACCAGGATCGCGATCTCGGACAGCTTGTGCCCGTCGCGGCGCAGCGTCTCGATCCGCTCGCCGACCATGCGCGCTTCCTCGTCGCTGTCCCACAAGGACACGACCTGGACCTGCTCGCCGGCGGCGTCGTTGCCGCCGGGCCGCAAGGTCTTGCCGAGCCGCCCCTCATTGTTGGCAATCAGCCCGGCGGCGGCGGCCAGGATGGGCGCGGTGCTGCGGTAGTTGCGCTCGAGCCGGACGATGACCGCGCCGGGGAAATCGTGCTCGAACCGCAGGATATTTTCCACCTCGGCGCCGCGCCAGGAGTAGATCGACTGATCGTCGTCGCCCACACAGCAGATGTTGCGGTGCGCCTGCGCCAGCAGCCGCAGCCACATATATTGTACGACGTTGGTGTCCTGGTACTCGTCCACCAGGATGTAGCGGAACCGCCGCCCATACTCGGCCAGCACGTCCGGATGGTTGCGCAGCACCTCGGTCATCAGCAGCAGAAGATCACCGAAATCGGCGGTGTTGAGCTGCCGCAGCCGCGCCTGGTAGGCGGCATAGAGCGCCTTGGCGTGGCCACCGGCGAAATCGCCCTCCTCGGAGGCGGGCACCCGATCCGGCACCACGCCGCGGTCCTTCCAGCGTTGGATCATGCCCATGAGCGCTTGCGGCGCCCAACGCTTGGCGTCGATCCGCGCCGCCTCCATCACCTGCTTCAGCAGCCGGAGTTGGTCGTCGGCATCGAGGATGGTGAAGCCGGGGGTGAGCCCGACCAAATGCGCGTGCCGGCGCAGCATGCGGGCGCACAGGGCATGGAAGGTGCCGAGCCACAGCCCCTCGGCCGGCCGGCCGAGGATGGCGCTGACGCGTTCCCGCATCTCCCGCGCCGCCTTGTTGGTGAACGTCACCGCCAGCACCTGGCCCGGCGCCGCCCGCCCGGTCAGCAGGATATGCGCAAAGCGAGTCGTGAGCACTCGCGTCTTGCCGGTGCCGGCGCCGGCCAGCACCAGCACAGGGCCGTCGATGGTCTCGACGGCCTGGCGCTGCTCAGGGTTCAGTCGGGCGAGGTAGTCGGTCATGTCGGAAAGATGCGCCGCGTCACGGGGAGCTTCTAGCCCCGATGCCGGACCCGGCCAACCTGCGGCAGAACCACCGGCCGCGCTAGGCGGCCGCCGTGCTGACCGGCCGCACGCCCAGCAGATGCGCGATCGCGTAGGTCAGGTCGGGCCGGTTCAGCGTGTAGAAGTGGAACTCGTCGACCCCGTTGACCTGCAGCAGGCGCACCTGCTCCGCGGCGACGATGGCGGCGATCATGCGCCGTGTCTCCGCATCGCCTTCGGTGCCGTCGAACAGCGGCCCCATCCAGGCCGGCACCGACGCGCCGCACATGGCGCTGAACTTCGCCGCCTGGGCGTAGTTCGAGACCGGCATGATCCCCGGAACGATGGGCGCCGTGATCCCAGCCGCCAGCGCACGATCCAGGAACCGGAGGAACAACGGACCCTCGAAGAAATACTGCGTGATCGCCCGCGTGGCGCCTGCATCGAGCTTGCGCTTGAGGTTGTCCACGTCGTGATCGGCGCTGAGCGCGGAAGGGTGGGTTTCCGGATAGGCGGCCACCGAGATCTCGAAATCCGCCACCCGCTTCAGCCCGGCCACCAGGTCGGCGGCATAGGCATACCCCTGCGGATGCGGCACGTACTCCTCACCCGCCGGCGCGTCGCCGCGCAGGGCGACGATATGGCGCACCCCGGCGTCCCAGTATTGCCGGGCCACGTCGTCCACCTCGCCGCGCGACGCGCCGACGCAGGTCAAATGCGCCGCCGGCAGCAGCGACGTCTCGGACACGATCCGCGCCACCGTCGCATGAGTGCGCGCCTGCGTGCTGCCGCCGGCGCCGTAGGTCACGCTGACGAACCGCGGCGCCAAGGGCTCGAGGCGGCGGATGCAGGTCCAAAGCTGCGCCTCCAGTGCCTCGTTCTTAGGCGGGAAGAACTCGAACGACAGCGCCGGCGCCGGCAAGGCCGTGGACCGAGGCGGCAGCCCCTCGAAGCGCGGGCCGGTCAGCCAGCGCTCGAGCGTGGCGCCGTCCGAATGCTCTGGGTGCGGCTTGGCCGTTAAGATCTGGTTCATGCCTGCAATCTATGTTGTGCACGTGCAACACTGCACCATTCGCCGGCAGGATACCGGCATTTGCGGGCAACACCAACCTGTGCGATGCGTTGTCCCTGTCCCGGTTCCAACCGGTCACCGCTCCAGAGTAAGGCTTTCCATGCGTCCTTCAATGGCCCGGCTGCTACGCGCCCTTCCGACCGTCGCCTGCAGCATGGCGCTGGGCTTGTCGGTGGTCGGGTGCGCAACCCCACCGCCGGCCAGCGATCCGGACGCGGTGGCCGACTTCCAGCAGACCAACGACCCGCTCGAGCCCACGAACCGCTTCTTCTACCAAGTCAACGATGGGCTCGACACCTATTTCCTCCGCCCGGTCGCGGTCGCCTACCGCTACATCCCCGGCGAAATCCGGCGGCCGATCCACAACGTGCTTGCCAACATCTCAAGCCCGGTGATCTTCGCCAACGACGTGATGCAAACCAAGCCGCGACGGGCGGGCGACACCATGATGCGGTTCCTCATCAACACCACCGCGGGCGTCGGCGGTCTGTTCGATGTTGCGTCCGAGGTCGGCTACAAGCAGCACGACTCCGATTTCGGTGTGACCCTCGCCTTGTGGGGCGCCGGCGACGGTCCGTTCCTGTTCCTGCCGGTGCTCGGACCGAGCAACCCGCGCGACGCGGGCGGCTTCGCCGGCAACATCGCGCTCGATCCGTTCACCTGGGCGACCTTCGGCGGCTCCAACACCTTCGGTTGGTCACGCTACGGGCTGGGCGCCGTAGACGCCCGGGAGCGGGTGATCGACACGGTCGACAGTGTCAAAAAGACGGCATTGGACCCCTATGCGACCTTCCGCAGCCTGTATCGGCAGAACCGGCAGTCCCAGATCGACGAGACCAGGAACGACAATCGTCCGACGGTGCCGGCCTGGTTCTCGCGTCCCTGACCACAACTGCCTGACCACAACTGAAAGAGTTGCTGCGTTCCATGCTGACCCGACGCTATTTCCTCGCCTGCACCGCCCTCACCGGGCTGCTGCTCGCGGCCGGGCCGCGGGCCTGGGCTCAACCCGCCGACCAGGCGACCGCCTTCGTCAACAAGCTCGGCTCCGAGCTGATCGGCATCGTCAACGCGTCCGGGCCGTATGACGAGAAGAAGCGGCGCTTGCGACCGCTGATCGAGAACGCGGTCGACGTCGAGGGCATCGCCCGCTTCTGCCTCGGCCGGTTCTGGCGCACCGCCACGCCGCAGCAGCAACAGGACTACACGCGCCTGTTCCACGACGTGCTGCTGAACAACGTCGGCAGCAAGCTCGGCGAGTTTCAGGGCGTGACCTTCAACCTGACCCAGACGACGCAGCGCGAAGGCGAGACCTTGGTCGGGACCTTGATCACCCGGCCTAACCAGAAGCCCAACAACGTGCAATGGGTGGTCGAGCCGGTCGGCGGGCAGCCGAAGATCATGGACGTGATCGCCGAAGGCACCAGCCTGCGCCTGACCCAGCGCAGCGACTACGCGGCCTACCTGTCGCGCAACAACAACGACGTGGGCGCGCTGATCAACGCGATGAACCAGCAGGTGTCGCGCTCCTAGGCCGCCCAACGCGGGTCACGCGGGTCACGTGGGGGGCGGCATCGCGCTCCCGCGTGCCTCCCCGCCGGCCCGATCACGCCCGATCAGCGCCAAGCCCTCGGCGACGGACACGAACTCGCCGCCGCCCGACACCCGTTCGGCGCCGAAGCGGTCCTCGAACAGCCGGCGCACCGCCGGCACATACGACGTGCCGCCGGTCAGGAACACCCGGTCGACGCCCGCGACCTCCGCCAGCGCCAGCGCCCGGTCCACCGCATCCGACATCGCCGCGAGGTCCGGCGCGATCCAGGCTTCAAAGTCGAGCCGGGCGATCTCGGCTTCCACCTGGAACGTGCCGCCATCGAAGCGGAGCAGCGCCCGGTCCGCCATCGACAGCGCCGCCTTGGTGGCCGAAACCGCCTGATACAGCTCGTAGCCCTGCTCGGCCTCGATCACCCGCAACAGCCGCGCCAGCTTCTCCGGCTCGGCGGCGCCGCGCATCACCTCGCCGATCTCCCGCAGCGTTTTCGGCGCCCGCATCAGGCTGAGCCGGTGCCAGCGGGCGAAGCCGTTGTAGTATTCGATCGGCACCGGCAGCTCGGCCCGCATCACCCGGTAGGTGCTGCCCTTGCCCAGCAGCGGCGAGATCACCCGGTCGATGATGCGGAAGTCGAACGTGTCCCCGGCGACGCCCACGCCGGTGGTCGCCAGCGCAGCCACCGGCCGCGCCGTGCCCGGCGCGAAGCGCAGCACGGAGAAATCGCTGGTGCCGCCGCCGAAATCGCCGATCAGCACGGTGGCGGGGCCGTCCAGCGTGCGGGCAAAGCGATAGCCGGCCGCTTCCGGCTCGAACGCGACCTCGACCTCGCCGACGCCGGCCGCGCGATACGACTCCCGCAGCCGCGCCTCGCCCAGCGTATCGTCGGCCAGCTCGCCCGCGAACCGCACCGGCCGTCCGGCGACGATGCGGGCGCCCGCGAGGTCCACCCCGTCGAGCAGCGCACGCAGGAACAGCGCCACCATCGCCTCGAGCGTGAACGGCCGCCCGTGCACCTGGGTGCGGGTGAAGCTGCGCTGCGCCAGGTAGGTCTTCATCGACATGATCAGCCGGCTTTCGAGCGGATCGTCGAGGTAGGCCTCGATCCCGTCCGGCCCGGCCGCATGCAGCAAGCTCCGCCCCCCGGCGCCGCCGATCCAGAAGCACAGCACGGAGCGGAACACGTCACCCGTCGCGAACCGGCGCGTGGTCACCTGCCCGTCGGGACCGAGTAAGGCGACGACGCTGTTCGTGGTGCCGAAGTCGATCCCGACCACGTTCGGCGCCATTTCGGCGCCGGCATGGCCCGTCGCCGCCCTCACTCGGCCGCGACCAGCTCCGGTCCGCGTGGCGTGTCCGGCACCGGCGGATGCAGCCCCAGCCGCAGCAGCCCGGCAGTCACGTAGTAGATCGTCTTGAAGGCCAGCACCGGGACGAACTGCCCCCAGGTCCCCTTCGGAGCTCCCGCCAACAGGCTGACAAGCCCGTCGCGCATGCGGAACACGTTGCGCGGTGCCATGAACAGCAATCGCAGCGCCGGGGTGTTGATCCGGTACACCAGCCAAGCGAACCGGCCCATCGCGTGCCGCATCTCGCGCTCCATCCGCGCGGCCAGCACCTTGCCGCGGGCCGGGTCCCGCACCCAGGCCTCGGCGACGCCGACCGCCTTCTCCGCCGACGCCATCGCCAGCAGCACGCCGGAGGAAAACATCGGGTCGAGAAAGGCAAACGCGTCGCCGATCATCAAGCAGCCATCCACCGCATTGCGATCGGCGTAGTAGGAGTAGTTGCCCGTCCCGGTGACCTCGGACACCCGCGTCGCGTTGCGCATGCGGGCGCTCACGCTCGGGCTGGCGGCGATGCGCTCGGCCAGCAGCTCGGCGGGCGAGCCGCGGCGGCCCTTGAACGCCTCCGGGTTGCCGACGAAGCCGACGCTCATGATCCCGTCCGGCAGCGGGATCATCCAGAACCAGCCGTCCTCGGCCAGATGGATGCTGATGAAGCCTTCGCGGTCGCCGGTGCGGAACTCGGCGCCGGTGTAGTGGGCGTAGACGGCGGCGGTGTTGTTGCGCTTGTTCGCTCGCTTCAGCCCGTGCTTTCCCGCCGCGAACGTGTCCCGCCCGGACGCGTCCAGCACCAGCTTCGCGGTGATCCGGAGCTCGCCGTCGGCGTCCGCCGCCACGACCTCCTGCCGTGCGCTGCCGGGGGCAAGCGATACGGCGCGGGTCTGCTGCAGCACGCGGGCCCCGCGCGCCTGCGCCACCTCGAACAGCAGCGCGTCGAAATCGGCGCGCGGCACCTGCCAGGAGGAGGTGAACCGCTTGTCGAGCGCGTTGGAGAAGCTGAACTGCACCTCCTTGCCGGTGTTGTCGGCGACGAACTCGGCGCCTGGCTTGTGCACGCCGATCGCCGCCACGCGATCCCGGATGCCGAGCCGGTCGAAAATCGCCGAATTCAACGGGAGCAGGCTTTCGCCGATGTGGAAGCGGGGGTGCCGATCCTTCTCCAGCAGCAGCACATCGTGGCCGCGCTCGGCCAGCAACGCGGCGGCGGTGCAGCCAGCCGGGCCGGCGCCGAC
Source organism: uncultured Alphaproteobacteria bacterium (assembly GCA_963752225.1). Classification (GTDB taxonomy): domain Bacteria; phylum Pseudomonadota; class Alphaproteobacteria; order Acetobacterales; family Acetobacteraceae; genus JBBROS01. The sequence goes on from CAVVXS010000009.1 coordinate 893,046, forward strand.
GACCAGGTAGTCACACTCGAGCGTCCGCGTCGTCACGTCATGCCCCCGTCGATGGCGATCGTTTGGCCGGTGATATAACCAGATTGCCGCGAAGCCAAGAAACCGATCAGGTCGGCGACCTCCTCCGGCCGCCCCGCCCGCTTGGCGGGAACGATCGAGGCGATGCGCGCCGCATCCATCACCGCATCCACGGCCGGCGAGGCGATCACCCCGGGAGCGACGGCATTGGCGGTGACGCCGCGCGACGCGACCTCACGCGACAAGGACTTCACCGCCCCGATCAGCCCGGCCTTGGCAGCGCCATAGGCGACCTGGCCGCGGTTGCCCAGCAGCGCCGTCACGCTGGACACCGCGATGATGCGGCCCCAGCGCGTGCCGAGCATCGGCAGCAAGGCCGGCTGCACCACGCCGAAGAAGCCGTCGAGTCCGACCCCGAGCGGGCCGCGCCACTGCGCCGGGCTCATCCCCGCCATCACCACGTCGTCGTGCACCCCTGCATTGTGCACGACCACCTGCAATGGGCCGCCCGCCAGCACGCCCGCCATGCCCGCCTGGGTTTGCGCCGGATCGGCAAGGTCGAAGGCGACGCTCGCCCCGCCGATTTCCCCGGCCAGCGCCTCGGCACGAGCCACGCCGGCATGGGCGTGGACACTGACAAAAAACCCGTCGGCGGCGAGGCGGCGGCAGATCGCCGCGCCCAATGGACTCGCGCCGCCGGTGACCAGGGCCCGGATCATGCGCCCGCGGCCGGCAGCGCGATGCCGGCCCGCGCCGAGACCAGCACGCGGCCGTTCTCATCGGACAGGCTCAGCTCGTACAGCATCCCGCCCGACTCGGACCGCTCGAGCACGGCCTCGATGCCGAGCGTACCGAACGCCGGGTCATCGAGGAACGGCACCTGCAGCGTCACGTCGCGCAGCCGGGCCAGGTATCCCGCCCGCTGCGCCACGCCGCCGGCCAGCATCGCCCCGTGCAGCGCCGCCGCCTGCAGCCCGTATTCGATGCCGCACACCGCAGGCAGCCGCCCGTTCCGGCGCAGCGGATTGCCGGCAGCGAGGTGCGAGCGGCTGCGGCACAGCATGCGCCCGGCGTCCCATCGCACCACCGCATGGAGCAGCACCATGGCGCCGCCATGCGGCACCAGCGCCGCCAGAGCCGCGCCCTCGATCACGAGCCGTGCCCTCGATCACGAGACGTGGTCAGATCGGGTCCGAGCGGACCGCCCGTGCCGTCCAGTCGCAGCGACAAGGACCCGTCGAGGTAGGGCACCGCGTGCTCACCACTGCCGCCCGCGGCAAGCCCCACTAGCAACGGCAGGCAAGCGGCGACCGCGTTGCTCCCGCGCAGCGCCTCCAAGTCCGGCGGCAGCGGCGCCGGGACCGCCGCACTCCCTTGCCACCGTACCTGAATCCGTGGCGCGCCCGCGCACACCGGTGCGAGCACCAGACCCACGCCGAACGGCGCCCCGGTCGGCCGCAGCACGTCCAGCGGCGGGGGCAGCGGATGATCATAGCAGCACAGCAGCACCGGCTCCTGCTCGGCCGCAACCTCCACCATCGCCTTCAGCAGCGCGGCCGCCCAGGTCCAGTCATGCGCACCGAGGCAGGTCGCCGCCTGCCGCCCGCCCTGGGCAATCGACCAATAACCCGCCGCCGCGTTGTGCACGGAATTGTGGAACTGGGTCGGCGACACCACCCGCTCGCCCTCGGCCGCCCGGGCGAGCGCGTCGAGGATGCTGCCGACCACCAAGCCGTCGCCGTTGCTGCTGCCGAACACGCCGCGCATCGAGGCCGGCGGAAGGCCGGAGGCGGCGGCCGCCTCGCCGGCCGCCGCGAGGGCCAGCCGGACCACCGGCCCGGCCCGGCGCCGCTCGGTCGCCCCCAGCATCGCCGGCGGCGGCAGCGCCACCGCGGCGCCGGTGAACGGCGCCTCCCCGGCCAAAACCGGCCGCGCCGCCGCCCAGCCGTGCAGGCCGGGACCCCAGACGGACACCCCGAGCACCGACGCGGCAAGCCACCCGGGGTCGTCCGCGAACGGAGCGGCCAACGCGCCCGACAGCACCTCCCGCCCGTGCATCACCCGGCCGCCCCGAACACCAGGGAGCAGTTCACCCCGCCGAAGCCGAACGAGTTGCTGACCACGGTGCGGACGGCGCGGCGCTCGAGCCCGGTCGCCACGTGCGAGCGGAACTCCGGGTCGGCGGCCGCGACGCCGAGGCACCCGGGGACGAACTCCTCGTCCATGCACTCCCGCGCGATCAGCGCTTCCAGCACGCCGCACGCGCCGAGCGTGTGGCCGGTCCAACCCTTGGTGCTGCTGCAGGCAACCTCGTCCCCGAACACGGAGAACACCGCCGCATCCTCGGCCGCGTCGTTCGCCCTTGTGCCGGTGCCGTGCAGGTTGATCCAGTCCACCGCGCCCGGGGCCACGCCGGCCCGGTCGAGCGCACTTCGCATCGCCGCCGCCGCGCCGGCGCCTTCGGGATGCGGGGACGACATGTGGTAGCCGTCGCTGCTGACCCCGGCGCCCAGGAACGTCATGCCCGCGCCGTGCCGTTCGAGCAGCGCAAACCCGGCCGCCTCGCCGATCGAGATGCCGGTCCGGTCGGCCGCGCAGGGTCGGCACGGGCTCGGCGACACCAGTTCCAGCGCGGCGAACCCCTGCAGCGTCATCCGGCACAGGCTGTCGGCGCCGCCCACCACCGCGGCGTCGCACACGCCCGTCGCGATCAGCTGCTGTGCATCGAGGAAGCAGCGGGCGCTGCTGGCGCACGCGGTCGAGACCACCAGCGCCGGGCCGCGCAGCCCGAGCACGGCACGCACGAACCCGGCCACGCTGTAGAGGTCCTGGGTGTGGTCGTAGTCGAACCCGGCCGGCAGCGAGCCATCGCCGGCCCGTTCGCGATACGCGTCCTCGGCGGCGCTCACCCCGCTGGTGCTGGTACCGAGCACGACGGCGATGCGCCCGGCGCCGTGGCGCGCGACCGCCGCCGCAACCGCGGCCGCAAAGTCGTCCGCGCCCAGCGCCATGTCGGCCAAGCGGTTGTTGCGGCAATCATAGGCGCCCATCCGGGCCGGCAGCCGGTGCTCCTCCACGCCGGCGACCCGGCCGATCCAGCCGCCCACCGACGGGTCGAAGTCGTTCGGCCGCAAGCCGCTCGCCTCGGCCAGCAGCGCCGCCCGGTGCGCGGCGGCGCCGATGCCCAACGCGCTCACGGCGGTCATCGCGGTGACCTGCAAGGGCCGCATCATTCCTCCTCGCTCGCCGCGCGCCCTGCGAACAGGAACGCGAACCCCATCGCCAACAGCGCGCCGGCCGCTACCGTCACACCAATGTCGCGCAGCAAGGGCGTCTGGCAACCCGCGAGCAAGCCGAACGTCAGCAGGGTCATCCCGTTGCACGTCACCAACGTGCGCAGCGTGCGCGCCCGCTCCTCCTCGTCGAGCTGCCGCCGGGCAAAGAACAGCGCGTAATCGAGCCCGACGCCGACAACGAGTTGCAACGCGACCAAGTGGATCAGGCTCAGCCGCACGCCCGCCGCGGACAGGGCGGCCACCGTCACCACCACCGCGGCGCCCAGCGAGCCCAGCACGCGGAGTACCCGGAGGTCGCGCAACCCCGCCGCGAGCACGCCCAGCACCAGCACCAGGCTCGCGCCCAGCCACCACCAGCCACGTCCCGTGTACTCCGCCAGCACCGCGCCGAGCGCCGAGCGCACGTCCACGAACACGACGCCCGGCCCGTCCACTGCGGCAGCGATGCGGGCCGGGTCGGCCACCCCCTGCAGCGCCACCGGCCCCACCCAACCGCCGTCCCGCCGCATCAGCAACGGCGCCAGCCGGGTGCCCAGAACGGTACCCTCGAGGTCCGCCGGCTGCAGCGGCGTCGCCGTGCGGGCCGCCGCCACGTCCCGCAGGAACGGCTCGAACGCGCCGGCGCGGAACGGCAGCCCGGCTTGCGCTGCCGCAACCCGGGCGGCCAGCTCGTCGGCCGCCGGCAGCGCCGCCAGCCGAGCCCGCTGCGCCGCCTCGCTGGGCAGGACCCGGGCGGCGGCTTCGAACCCGTGCAGCGCGCCGGACGCGCGCAGCCGGTCCAGCACCGGCAGCAGCCGCTCCTGCGCCGTCAGCACCGCCTCCGCCGTGGCGCCGCGCACCAAGACGACCTGCCCCGCCTCGCCGGCACCGAGCTGGCCGCGCATCTCCTGGTCCAGCGCGACCGCGGCCGGCGGCACCGGGCTCAACGCCTGCAAGTCGCCTTCCCAAGCCACGCCGCGCACGGCCAGGAACGCGGCAGCGGCGGCAACCGGCAGCAACCCCCACGCGCGATACCGCCGCCATCCCTCCACCCGCGCCAGCCAGACCGGGTCAGCCGCCGCCACCGGCGCCAGCTCCGCGCTGACGATCAGCCGCGGCAGAACCACCCAGGTCAGCACCGCGCAGGCCAGCAGCCCGGCAGCGGCAAACACGCCGAGCTGCATCAGCCCCGGGAACCCCGACGCCACCATCGCTAGCAGCCCGAGCACGGCACAGGCGACCGCCATGGCAAAGGCCCGGCCGATCCGCGCCCGCGTGGCCCGGGCGGCCTCGCCCCGCTTGCGGTGGCCGATCATCAGCACCGGGTAGTCCACCGAAACGCCCAGCATGGTCGCGCCGAACCCCAGCGCCACCCCGTGCACGCTGCCGAACGCCGCCTGCACCACCAGCGCCGCGAGCGCGACGCTCGCCACCACCGGCGCCGCGATCGCCGCCAGCACCAGCGGCGAGCGGAACCGCCACCACAAGAGCCCGAGCACCAGCACGGTCGAGACGACCGAAATCCGCTCCACGTCGGCACGGATCGCCCGCGCCGCATCGCGCGCGAACACGCCGGGGCCGGACACCAGCAGCCGCGCCGGGCCGGGATCGCTGGCCCGGAACGCGGCTTCCACCGCCGCCACCGCGGCGTCCTGGGCGGGCACGTCCATGCCCGGCGCGCGGGTGCGCGCCAGCAGCAGCGCCCGCGACAGGTCCGGCGCGAACCAAACTCCTGAAACTGTCCGCACGGAGCTCGCCCCGGCCAGCGCTTCGCCGAGTGCCAGGAACGCGTCGACCGGGTCGGCCAAGCCATACTGGGTGGCCAGCGGCGCCGCGGAGGACCGCATCTGCCGGAGCACCGCCTCCATCCCCGCGTGCAGCGCCTCGACCGAGAAGGCGGCTTGGGTCACGGCGGGGCTCAACACGTAGCGGTGGGCGAACAGGAACGAGGGATCGACGCCACCCGGGCCGCCCAGCACCGCCGAGAACAGGCCGGCGTCGCCCAGCCGCGCCGCCATGCTCGCGGCCACCCGCGCCAGCTCGTCCGGCCGCGCCCCCTCGATGCCGAGGAGCAGCACGCCCGAAGCGCCGCCGCTGCGCACCTCGTCGAGCACCAGCCGCCCGACCTCGCCGTGCCCGGCCGGCAGGAACGCGGCCATGTCGGTGCGGACGGTGATCCGCCCCAGCACCAGCACCAGCGCCAAAATCGCGGCCGCCAACGCCAGCACGACCGACCGGCCCCGACCGAGAGGGCCCGGCGGGCGCAGCGCCCCGGCGAGCAGGCTCATCCGGGGGTGATCGCCATCGCCTGCTCGTCGCCGTTCGGCTGCACGGTGTCGATCAGCGACACCGCGTCGCCCGCACCTTCGAGGCGCACGCTGCGCAGGACGCCGGGCGTCCGCGGCACCAGCTCCATGCGCCATTGCTCCATCGTCCCGGTCAGGGTGACGGCGAAGCCACGCTGCAAGGCGGCCGCATCACCCGACAGCGGCGCCCGGATGGCGTCAATCAGCACGCCGAGCTGCGGCGCCATCCCGGTATCAATGACCCGCGGCGGCTCGTTGCCGGCCGTGATGATGACCCGGGCGCCATCCACCTCCAGCCGCTCCGGTTGCGGCCAGTCCGTCGTTTTCTCCAGCCGCACGACCCCGCCCACGCGGGTGAACGACAGCCAGCCGCGGCTTTCGAGGGTGCTGTCGAGTGCGGCAAACCGCCGGGTTTCCGTGAACCGCGCGCGCCGGGCGGGAACGGCCGCCATGCGCGCCATCAACGCCTCCAGGGTGAGCGGCGGCTCGGCGGCGGCCGCACGCGCCCAAGCGGCGGCAAGCGGCAGCAGCAGCAAGGACCGGCGCCGCAACCGGGTCATCCGGGCGCGACGGTCCCTTGCAGCGCGAGTTCGCCGGCAACCCGCCCGGTGAAGCGCCCGTCCGCGAACGCCACCTCGACCGCCTCGCCCGGCAGCACCGGCCGGCTGAACCGGGCCGAGCCCAGCCGCGCCGCGTCGATGCCGAGGCCGGACAGGATCGCGTCGAGCAGCACGACCCCCGGCACGACCGGCCGCCCCGGGAAATGCCCGGCCAAGCTCGGATGGTCCGGCGGCACCGAGATCGTGAAGGTCAAGGCGTCGCGTCCAACAAGGCCAGCAGCGCTTGGCGCGGCAGCTTGCCGACTGCGTTGCGCGGCAGCCGCTCGACCCGGATCACCCGCCGCGGCAGGAACACCGGTTCGACCACGCGGCGCAGATCGGCCAGGATGTCGGCGCCGGTCCGCCCCGGCGCCACCACCACCGCCACCAGCCGCGCATCCTCGGCGTCGGGCACGACGAAGGCGCCGTCATCGACCCCCTCGATGTCGAGCAGCATGCGGTCCAACCCGGGCAGCGAGGCCCGGCGCCCGCCAAGCTTCACCACGTCGGTGCGGCGTCCCACCAGGCGGAACCCGCCCGGCGCCGGCACCACCACGTCGGCCAGGCGCACCGCACCCATCCACGGCGCCGCCGCGACCGCGCCATCGCCCTCCAGCGCAACGTTCACGCCGGGGTAGGCGGTCCAGTCCGGCCCGGCCGTGGTGCGCCGCCGGGCGATGCTGCCGCATTCGGTGGCGCCGAAGATCTCCAGCACCGGCGCGTCCCAGGCGGCTTCTGCCTGCGCGGCGAGCGCCGGGTCGAGCGGCGCGGTGGCCGACACCACGGAAGCGACCGGCAGCGCCACCGCGCTCAGCAACAAGGCCCGCAGCTGCAGCGGCGTCGTGACCAGCAACAGCGGCGCCGCGCATCGTTCGGCCGCGGCCGCCACGTCGGCGGGAAAGAAGGCCGGCCCGCACCAGCTCGCCACCGGCGCGTGCAGCGGCAACAGCACGGTGGTCTCGAATCCATACATGTGCTGCGGCGGCACCGTGCCGACGACCGTGCCGCCCGTCAGCCCGAACGCGCCGGTTGCGGCCCGGCTGCGCTGCACCAGGCTGCCCCAGCGCTTGGCATGCGGCACCGGGACACCGGTGCTGCCGGATGTGAACACGATCGCCGCCACCAGGTCGCCCGCAACCTGCGGCGTCGGCGCGGCGAGCAGCGACTGGCCGGCCGGACGATCGAGCTCGACCAGCAGGCGCTCGCACCCATCCGCGCCGGCCCAATCGGAAACCACGCAGGCCGAGGTACTCGGCGGCAACCGCGTCCAGGCGGGCCGGGTCCACGTTGAGCAGGGACGTGCGGCCGGCGACCAGCCCGGCCGCGAAGGCGACGGCAAAGGCGTAACGGTCGCGGCAGATGTTGATCAGCGCCGCCGCGGCGGGAAGGCGCCGGGCCAGCGCGGTCGCATCGGCCAGGAACGTAGCCGCCGTCACCGGGCCCTGTGGCCGCTGGAACAGGACCGCGTCCGCCGCCCGCTCGATCAAGGGCTCGGTGGGCGACACCTACTTGGTCCGATGCGCCTCGACATGCGCCGACAGGCTGCGCAGGCTGGCGAAGATGCGCTTGTTGCGTTCGTCATCCGACCGCAGTTCGAAGCCGTAGGCTCGGCTGATGGCCAGGGCCAGCTCCAACGCATCGATGCTGTCGAGGCCGAGCCCTTCGCCGAACAACGGCATGGTCGGCGCGATCTCGTCGGCTGCGACCTCGAGCTGCAGCGACGAGACGATGAGGCCGGCCAAGGCACGTTCCGCCTCGCTCTGGACGGCGACGCCCGGCTCCGGGCTATGTGTCTGCAGGTCTGTCACGGTGTCTCTCTAGTTGTTAACATAGCCCTCAACAAGCGGTGATGCTTAGACGGGCCGCTGCCGAGTGCAAGTCATGAACGTTTCGCTCGCCTCTCCCTCACGCCGGCGCCTTCGCGGGGCCGCGGCTGCGGTGGCCGTGCTGTCTCCCGTCCTCAGCCACATCGCCCTGCTATTGGGGCAAGGTTATGGCGCCGCACTGGCCTGCGCGGTGGCCCAGGCGGGCGCGACCGGGCTGCTGCTGTGGAGCAGTCTGCCCGTTCGCCGCTGGCTGGGTCCAATCATTTCGTTGACGTTACTCGCGGCTCTCGCCGCCGGCGCCCGGTTCTCCCGCCCCACCGCGTTGCTGGCCGAGGCCGGCGTGGCCCACGCCATCCTTTACGCCGCCCTGTTGGCGGTGTTCGCCGGCACGCTCCGGCCCGGCCGCGTGGCGCTCGTCACCTGGCTCGCGTCCCGCCTCAACCCCACCTTCCACGCCGGGCAGGTGCCCTACACCCGCGCCGTCACCTGGGCCTGGGTGCTCTTCTTCGCGGCCCAGCTGGTGGCCTCGGCCGTGCTGCTGATCGTTGACCGCGGCCTGTGGCGCGACCTCGTGACCACGCTGCACCTGCCGCTCGTGCTTGCCATGCTGCTGGCCGAGGCCGCGATCCGGCGCTGGCGCTGGCGGCACGAGCACGCCACCAGCCTCGCCGACACCATCAGCGGCACGAGGCGGCTGATCCGTCAGTGGGAAGCAAGCTCCTCCAGCACCCGGTCGTAAGCGGCGTAAACCGCAGCGAACCCGGCCGCATCGTTGCGCCAGGGCGCCCGGTCCAGCCACCACGACAGCGGCTTGCGCTTCGCCAACGCCTCGCGGGCCAAAGCGGCGAACCAGGCCCGGTTCGCCCCGGCGTCCAGATAGCGCGGCTCGCCGAAGATGCGGTCGAACCGGGCCTGGTAGCGCCCCAGCATGGGCTCGTCGTAGAAGATCATCTTCAGCCGGGTCTCGTAGACGTCGTTCGGCGCGAGCGGCCCGGCGGCTTCCACCAGCGCGCCGGGAAAGGCCGGCAGGCGCCCGAAGGCCAGCAGCTCGGACCGCGCCGCCCCATCGGCATAGACCGCCCCCGGGTCAGGCAGCCAGGCGTCGTTGGTGCGGCGGGCGAGGTTGACGAACTCGTTGCGCGGCACCGGAAAGTCCAGCACCGCGAGCGGCAGGAACCGATCGGTGGGCCACACCGCCCACAGCCCGGCCGCGGCCAAGGCGTTGTGCGCCAGGTGAATGCAATTGTCGTTGAAGACGCTCCACACGAACTCGCGCCGGCCGGACCGGTACGGCTCGTTCTGCGCATTGAGGAAGTCGATGATTCGCGCCATCTGCGCCCGGGTCACCGGCACGCGGTCGCAATACCGCCCGCGGCCCAGGCCGACCGCGTAGTCGGTGGCGACCGAGACCTCGTACTTCCAGTCCTCGCGCGACCAGCCGGCGGGCATGGCGGCGAACACCGCCTCGTGGAAACGGACGTGCCGGTAGATGCCGAGCCGCTTCGCCTCGGCCTGCACGGCGGCGTAGTCGGCCCGCGTCACCCCGCCCCCGGATGGCAGGCCGCCGCGAAAGAAGAAGGCGCGCCCAGGGGTCGGCACCCATTTCGCGTCGGCGAAGTGCTCGTTCATGCTCAGCCCGGCGCCGTCGCCCGGGCCGCCGAGCAGCAGCACCGGCTGACCCGGCACGACGCGGGCGCCGTTGAGGTAGAACACCGCGTGACCGCCGATCTCGCCGCGGATGTCGGCGCCGAAGCCGGGCCGCTTCTTGATCTGCGACAGCGCGCAGTATTCGGCATAGAACGGGTGCTCGGCCACGTAGGCGGCCTCGTCGGACGCCCCCGGCACATCGAACCGCACCACCGCGCAGCCTGCCGCGCCCAGGATGAGAAAAAGGGCCAGCAGAACCCGCGCAAGCCGCCGCTTCATCGGCCCTGGTAACGTGGCCGCGACAGGCTTGTCCATCCGCCGCCCGCTGGGGCCGGTCGCAATGAGTTCAACGCTGCTACGGCTTCTTTGGGCGAGGTCATCGGTTACAGCAGACGTCAATGAGCCTGCTTCGCCGCCTTTTCTCGCCAACCCCGCGCCGCGCGCGTGCCCCGGACGTGGCTGCCCGCGGCGGCACGGCTATTTTTACGCCCGCCGCCAACCTGTTCATGACCGTCGCCCTGCTGACCTTGGCCGGCACCGCCTCGGCCGGCACCGCGTGGTGGTGGCTGTGGCCGCGCTCCGATTACGCCCGGCATGTCGGCTTCACGATCGGGCAGCCGGTGCCATACAGCCATCAGCACCACGTGGCCGGGCTCGGCATCGACTGCCGGTTCTGTCACACCAACGTCGAAATCGGCACCAATGCCGGCATCCCGCCGACCCAGACCTGCATGACCTGCCATTCGCAGATCTGGACCAATGCCGCGCTGCTGGCGCCGGTGCGTGAAAGCCTGGCGCAGAACAAGCCGATCGAGTGGGGGCGGGTCACCAACCTTCCCGACTACGTCTACTTCAACCACTCGATCCACGTGAACAAGGGCGTCGGCTGTTCGTCCTGCCATGGCGACGTGGCGGCGATGCCGCTGATGTACAAGGCGAAGTCGATGACGATGCAGTGGTGCCTCGAATGCCACCGCAACCCCGGCGCGCAGCTCCGCCCGGAAAGCGAGATCTACAACACCGCCTGGCAGCGCGGCCCCGACACCCCTTCGCCCGAGGCGCTGGTCGAGCACTACCACGTCGGCGGCCGCAACCTGACGGACTGTTCGATATGCCACCGGTAGCCGACCTGCGGGCCCGCTGGCGCCGGCTGCTGGAGGATCCGGCCGAAGCCGCGCGCCGGTATCCGTCGCTCGCCGCCGGCCTCGCCAACCCGACGGAACGCCGCACGCTGTTGAAGATGATGGCGGCGAGCATGGCGATGGGCGGCCTGACCGGCTGCGGCGATCCGGCCGAGCCCGATGGCCATTGGGTGCCGGCGGTGATCCATCCGCCGGGCATCGCCCCCGGGCTGCCGAACTACTACAGCACCGCCCTGACCACCGGCGGCACCGCGATCGGCCTCGTCGTCGAGCACCGCATGGGCCGGCCCACCAAGATCGAGGGCAACCGCAACCACCCATCCAGCCTCGGTTCCACCGACGCCTTCGCCCAGGCGCTGCTGCTCGACTTCTACGACCCTGACCGCGCCATGGGCTTGCAGCACGACGGCCGCCCGACCGACGCGCCGGGGTTCGAGGGCGCGCTGATCACCGAGCGCGAGCGGCTGGATGCGACGCATGGCGCCGGGCTGCGCATCCTGACCGCTGCGGTGGGCTCGCCGACGCTGGGTGCCGCGATCGCCGCCGCGCTCAAGCGCTGGCCGGAAGCGCGCTGGGTGCAGTGGGAGCCGGCGTCGCGCGCGGACGCCGAGGCCGGCATCCGGCTGGCGTATGGACGCGACACGGCGATCGTTCCGCACGCCGACCGCGCCGACGTAGTCCTCGCACTCGACAGCGACCTGATCGGTGGCGCCCCCGGGCACGTGCGCCACGCTCGCGACCTGATGTCCCGGCGCAACCCGACCCGCGCCACGATGAACCGCATCTATGCGGTCGAGCCGACGCCGACGCTGATCGGCGGCATTGCCGACCACCGCCTGCCGGCGTCGCCGTCCGAGCTGCATGCCGGGATCGCGGCCCTGGCCGCCGCGGTGCTGCACGGGCAGGCCGCCGACGCGCCGGCCTGGGTGGCGCCGGTCCTCGCCGACCTGAAGGCCGCCAGCGCCAAGGCGCTGATCCATGCCGGCCCGGCCTTCGCCCCGGAAACGCACGCCTTGGTGCACGCAATGAACGAGGCGCTGGGCGCGCGCGGCACCACCTTCGACCTCGTCTCCTCGCCGCTGTATCGCCCGGCCGATCAGGCGGCCGACGTCGCCGGGCTGCTGGCCGACATGGGGGCGGGCCGGGTCGAGACGCTGCTGGTGATTGGCACCAACCCGGCCTTCACCCTGCCGGGCTTCACCGAAGCGCGGAAGCGGGTGCGCACGCTGCTGCACGCCTCGCCGGCGCCGGATGAGACGTCGCAGCTCGCCACCTGGCACATGCCCGAGACGCATCTGTTCGAGACCTGGGGCGACGCCCGCGCCCATGACGGGACCGCGTCGATCACCCAGCCCCAGGCGCTCCCGCTCTACGACGGACGCAGCCCGCTCACCTTGCTGCAGATGCTGCTGGGCACGCCCTCGGTCGCGCCGATCGACGCGGTCAAGCAGACCTGGCGCGACCATTTGGCGGACGAGGAGGCGTGGTACTCGGCGCTCGCCGACGGCGTCATCCCCGGAACGGCCAGCCCGGTGCTCGACACCAAGCTGCTGGACGCGGCCGCGACGGCGACTCCGCCTGCGCCGCCAGCCGCCGGGCTGACGGTGCTGTTCCGCCCGGATCCGCACCTCGGCGACGGGCGCTGGGCAAACAACCCGTGGCTGCAAGAACTGCCGCGGCCGCTCACAAAACTCACCTGGGACAATCCGGTGCTGCTGGCGCCGGCGACGGCCAAGTCGCTCGGCGTCACCGACGGCGACATGTGCCGGGTCACCGTGGATGGCCGCACCGTCGCGGCCCCGGCCTGGATCCTGCCCGGCCAAGCGCCCGGCGTGCTGACTGCGCAGTTCGGCAATGGCCGCCGCGGCGGGGGCGACGTCGCCTTCGTGGCCGGCACCGACCTTTATCCGCTGCGCGGGGCGATGGCGGTGCACCATGCCGCGGCGCAGCTCGAGCGGACGGGCGAGACCAAGCGGCTCGCCTGCACCGACCACCACGCCTATCTGGCAGCGCCGCCGGACGACATCGCGCGCCATGGGCCGCTCGACGCGTTCCAGCGCGACGCCGCATTCCTGAAGGGCGACGCGCCCGACAACTCGCTCTATCGCGAGCGCTGGAACGGCCCGGCGGCGTGGGGCATGTCGATCGACCTCAACGCCTGCATCGGCTGCAACGCCTGCGTCGTTGCCTGCAACGCCGAGAACAACGTGCCGACCGTGGGCCGCGACAACGTGCTCAAGCAGCGCGAGATGCACTGGCTGCGCATCGACCGTTACTGGGAGGGGCCGGAGGACGATCCCGACGTGTCGTTCCAGCCGATGCTGTGCATGCATTGCGAGGAAGCGCCGTGCGAGACGGTGTGTCCGGTCGGCGCCTCGATGCATGACGAGGAGGGGCTGAACGTGCAGGTCTACAACCGCTGCGTCGGCACGCGGTTCTGCTCGAACAACTGCCCCTACAAGGTACGCCGCTTCAATTTCGGTCCCTACGCCGCCGAGGAGCCGCGACCCGAGATCAGCCGCAACCCCGACGTGACCGTGCGCGCCCGCGGGGTGATGGAGAAGTGCACCTTCTGCATCCAGCGCATCGCCCAGACCCGCGTCGCCCACGACCGCGACGGCACGCCGGAACAGACCACCACCGCCTGCCAGACCGCCTGCCCCACCCAGGCGTTCAGTTTTGGCAATTTGCGCGACCCCGATGCGGAGGTCAGTCGCCGCAAACAGAGCCCGCTCGACTACGTGCTGTTGCCGGAACAGCAGACCCATCCGCGCGTCACCTACGAAGCCCGCATCACCAACGGTAACCCGGCACTCGCCCGCAACACGGGGAAGACCTGATGCCCGACACCGCGGTCGCCCCTACCTCCCACACCGCCTATTTGCTGCCGGGCCAGACGCTGCCCGGCATGACCGAGCACGTCGCGACGCCGCCGCTGTCGGAGCACACCCCGCGCTGGTGGTGGATCGCGTTCGGCGTCTCATTCTCCTTGCTGATGCTGGGCGTGGTGTCGCTCGGCTGGCTGCTCGCCAACGGCATTCAGGTGTTCGGCAACGACTGGCCGGTGATGTGGGGCTTCCCGATCATCAACTACGTTTGGTGGATCGCGATCGCCTCGGGCGGCACCATCGTGTCGGCGGTCTTCTTCCTGACCCGGGCGGAGTGGCGCACCTCGATCAACCGCGTCGCCGAGACCATGACCCTGTGCGGCGCCGCCTGCGCAGGCATCTACCCGATCGTCCATCTTGGCCGGCCCTGGTTCTTTTATTGGCTGTTCCCCTACCCGAACACCATGACGCTGTGGCCGCAGTTTCGCAGCCCGCTCGTTTGGGACTTCTTCGCGGTCCTCGCCTACATCCTGAGCTCGGTCCTGTTCTGGTACATCGGCTTGTTGCCCGACCTCGCCACGATGCGCGACACGGCGGCCAAACGCAGGGCGCAGATCTTCTACGGCGTGCTGGCGCTCGGCTTCCGCGGCTCGGGCACGCAGTGGCGGCGGCTGCGCGCCACCTACGGCGCCATGGCCGCGCTGATGGCGCCGCTCGTGGTGTCGGTGCACAGCATCGTCGGCCTCGACTTCGCCGGCGGCCAGACCGTTGGCTGGCACAACACCCAGTTTCCCATCTTGTTTGTCTTCGGTGCGCTGCTGTCCGGCCTCGCCACGGTCATTCTGATCACACTGCCGATCCGCACTGCGCTCCGCCTCGAGCCGTTCATCACGGCGAAGCACATCGATGTACTTGGAAAACTGATCCTGCTGGCGTCGCTGCTGATCGGCTTCACCTACCTGATGGACGCGTTCTCCACCTGGTATGGGCCGGCCGAGGCTGACCGGACCATGTTCACTGCCCGGACCACCGGCCAGTACGCCTACGTCTACTGGGGCAAGATCGCCTGCAACGTGCTGCTGCCGCAGCTGCTGTGGATCCCCCGGTTGCGGCAGGTGCTGCCGCTGCTGATGACGATCAGCGTGGCGATCATCATCGGCATGTGGTGGGAGCGCTACGAGATCGTCATCACCAGCCTGCATCGGCCCGACCTGCCGTCGTCCTGGGGCGACTACCACGCCACCTTCTGGGACTTCTCGCTGATGGCCGGGACGGTCGGGCTGTTCTTCACGATGTACCTGCTGGCGGTGCGGCTGCTGCCGATTTTGTCGATGTACGAGATGCGCAAGCTGATCCGGGAGCACGGATGATCGTCGCCACCTTCCCGAACCAGCCCGCTTTGCTGCACGCGGCTTCCCGCTTGCGGCACGAGCCCGGCGCCCGCGTCGAGACCTACACCGCCGAGGAGCCGGCGGTCGCGGACGCGGCAGCCGACACGACCTTGTCGCGCATTCCGCTCGTGATCCTGGGCGCCTTCCTGCTCGGCGCGATCGGGTTCTTTCTCGTGCAGACCTACGCCACCACGCTCGGCTACCCCATGGGCATCGGTGGCCGCCCCGCCTTCGCCTGGCCGTCCTTCATC
The DNA here is from genome assembly GCA_963752225.1 of uncultured Alphaproteobacteria bacterium. Classification (GTDB taxonomy): domain Bacteria; phylum Pseudomonadota; class Alphaproteobacteria; order Acetobacterales; family Acetobacteraceae; genus JBBROS01. Next base: position 908,329 of record CAVVXS010000009.1, read on the forward strand.
CCCAACGCGTTCGAGTTCGGCGTGCTGTCGGCCATCGCCGCCGGGCTGCTCGCCTTTCTCGTCGCCAACCGGATGCCGCGCTTGTGGGATCCGGTGGACGAGTCGCCCGCAATCCGCCAGGTCATGCGTGGCGCCAACGTGCTGACCCTCGGCGGGCTCGAGGACGGGCACGCACGCGCGCTGCTGGCGCCGTTGTCGCCGATGCGGGTCGAGGCGTTGGACGCATGACCCGCGCCACCCTTGCCGCCCTCGCGCTGCTGGCGCTCGCCGGCTGCGACGACATGATCCATCAGAAGAAGCAGAACGCCTACGCCAGCGCCAAGACCGGGCCCGGCCCGGTTCCGGCCGGCACGGTCGCCTATCGCGAACGGCCGGCGCCGCCGCCGAAGCTGACGCTCGCGTTGATCGAGCGCGGCCAGCAGCGGTTCCGCGTATTCTGCACCCCTTGCCACAGCGAAGTCGGTGACGGCCGCGGCATGATCCCCGCCCGCGGCTTCTCGCCGCCGCCGACCTACCACCAGCAACGGCTGCGCGAGGCGCCGACCACGCATCTCTACGACGTCATCAGCAATGGCTGGGGCGCCATGTACCCGTTCAACTACCGCATCCCGCCCGACGACCGCTGGGCAATCGCCGCCTACATCCGTGCCCTGCAGCGCAGCCAGGACGCGACCGGCGCCGACCTCGAGCGGAAGCAGGCATCCGCGGGTGCGGAGCCGGGCCGATGATCCGCGCGCTGTGGATCGCGGCGGCGGTCGGACTGCTGCTGAGCGGGCTGGGCGCGGTGCTGACGCCCGACCGGTTCCCGCATGCCTGGCTCAGCGCCGCGGTGCTGTTCAGCGGGTGGCCGCTCGGCAGCCTGGCGCTGCTGCTGATCCATCCGCTCACCGGCGGACGCTGGGGCGACGCGCTCACCCCGGCGCTTCGGCTCGGCGTATGGCTGACGCCGCTGCTGGTGCCGCTCTGGGCACCGGTGGTGCTGGTGATGCCGCATCTCTACCCGTGGGCGGCCGGGCCGGTGCACAACGCCTGGTACTTGAACGCGCATGATGCCGCGCTGCGCGGGGCCGCCTACCTCGTGGTCTGGGTCGTCCTGGCCGCGCTCGTGCTCGGCAACCTGCACCGGCGAATCGCAGCCCCGCTGCTGATTCTGCTCGGGCTGACCGTCAACTTCGCCGCGATCGACGCCACCTTGTCGCTGCAGCCCGAGTTCAACTCCTCGTCCTGGGGAATGATTGCCGCGGCCGGGATGACCTTACTCGCCCTCGCCCTCGCGGTCGCCATCACCGGCCCGGCGCTGCACCGGCACGTGCGCGCCGACGCGGCCAAGATCATGCTCGGCCTGCTGTGCCTGTGGCAGTACCTCGACTTCATGCAATTCCTGATCGTGTGGCAGTCGGACCTCGTCAGCGAGGCGCCTTGGCTCGCGGCCCGGATGTATGGGTTCTGGGGCGTGGTGATGGCGCTTGTCTTCGTCGACCACTTCCTGCTGCCGTTCGCGGTGCTGCTGCTGCCGCCGCTGCAGCGCAGCAACCTTGCCCTGACCGGGGTCGCCGCATTGGTCGTGTTGGGGGAAGCGCTGCGGACTTGGTGGACGGTCCTGCCCGCGGTGCCGCGCCCGCCGGGCTGGCTCGACCTCGCCGCGGCTGCGGGCGTGTTCTGCCTGGGCGGCGCCATCGTTGCCAGCATCGGCGGCCGCCACCCCGTCCGCAGCCGGGTGCGCCACGCGGAGCATTCCCATGCCTGAGAAAGTCGTCACCCCGTCGCACATCGAAGCCAGCGACGTCGGCTTCCGGCCGATGCTGATCGCCGGCGTGCTCATGCTCGTGGCGCTGGCCGGGATCATCGGGCTGTCCGCCTGGCTCTACCCGGAGGCGATCCGCGATCCCCAGCACACGGCCGCCATTCCCACCTTTGCCAACCCGCCGCTGCAGCCCAATACGGCCGCCGACATGGCGCAGTTCCGCGCGTCGCAGCTCGCCTGGATCAACGGCGCCGGCTGGATCGACCAGGGCGCCGGCGTCGCGCACATCCCGATCCGGCAGGCGATGGAGGACGTCGCCCGGACCGGCATCGCCGATTGGCCGACCACGCCCTACCGGCCCGACAAGTGAGGCGGCTCCTGCTCCTGCTGCCGCTTCTGGCCGCCCCTGCGCTTGCGGACACGCCGGCCTATGCGCCCGGCGCGCCGGCCAACGCCACGGCCTATGCGTTCGACCAGCACCCAGGCGCCCAAGCCCCGATCGACGCGCCGCTCATGGCCGAGGACGGCACGCCCACCACGCTGCGCCGGCTCGCGGCGGGCCGGCCGATCCTGCTGGTGCTGAACTATTTCCGCTGCCCCAACCTCTGCGGCACGGTGCGGGAGGACGTGTTTGCCGCCCTCGAGCACACCACGCTCACCCCCTCTGATTTCCTCCCAGCAGCCGTCACCATCGACCCGGCGGAAACCACCGCCGACGCCCGTGCCGCACACGGAGCCGCCGACGCCCCGGCGAACACCGTGTTCCTGACCGGCGACGCCGCCTCCCTGGAGCAGGCGGTCGGCTTCCCGACCCGCTGGATGGCGGAGGAGAAGCAGTTCCTGCACCCGGCCGGGCTGGTGGTGCTCACGCCGTCCGGCACCGTCGCCAGCTACGTGCTCGGCGTCGGCTACGCCCCCTCAGATCTGCAGCGCGCCATCGCCCAGGCCGCAAGCGGGGTGGTGGCGGCGAAGGCGAACCCGATCCTGCTGCTGTGCTTCCACTACGACCCGGTGACCGGCCGCTACAGCCTCGCCATCACCCGGGTGCTGCAGCTTGCGGCGGCGCTGACCGCTTTGACGATCGGCGGCACCCTGTTCCTTGCGCATCGGGGCGGAGCGCGGTCATGAGTCTGACCCTTCCCGGCGCTTCGGCCAACGCATTCGAAACCGACGTCCTCATGCTCGCCTTGCTCGTCGTGACGGGGCTCGTGCTGGCACTGGTATTCGGGCTGCTGCTGATCTTTGTCGTGCGCTACCGCCATGACAGCGGCCTCGACCGCGGCCAGCTCGCGAAGAAGACCTGGCGCATGGAAGTCGGCTGGACGACCGCCACCCTGGTGCTGTTCTTCGGCCTGTTCCTGTGGGGCGCCGACCTCTACGTGCGCCTGTTCCAGCCGCCGCCCGAAGCGCTGAAGATCAGCATCACCGGCAAGCAATGGATGTGGAAGGCCGAGCACGCCGACGGCCAGCGCGAGATCAACGCGTTGCATATCCCGGTCAATCGCCCGGTCGAGCTGGTCATGACGTCGGAGGATGTCATCCACGACTTCTCCATCCCGGCGTTCCGGATCAAGCACGACGTGCTGCCGGGCCGCTACGACACGCTGTGGTTCACCGCGACCACGCCGGGCACCTACCACCTGTTCTGCACCCAGTTCTGCGGCACGGACCATTCGGTGATGGGCGGCGACGTCGTGGTGCTGGACGGGCCCGGCTTCCAGAAGTGGCTGACCGAGAACGGGGCCAGCGACACCTTGGCCGCGCAGGGCCGGGTCCTGTTCACCCAGTATGGCTGCAGCGGCTGCCACATGGCGCAGCCCGGCCCGCTCGACGGCAACCAGGCGCCGCGCAGCAGCTATGGCTCGGTGCGGGCGCCGCCATTGAACAACGTCTACCGCCACCCGGTGCCGCTCAACGACGGCAGCACGGTCACGGCCGACGACCAGTATATCCGCGACAGCATCCTGCAGCCGTCCAAGCAGATCGTCGCCGGCTACGAGAACCGCATGCCGGCGTTTGCCGGCGTGGTCACCGAGGCCGACCTCGTACGGCTGATCGCCTACATCAAGTCGCTGGCAGGGGCGGAGTCGTGATCGCTGCCCGCGCCCGCCACCCGGGAGCCCGCCCATGAGCAGCGTCATGACCGCGCCGCGCGAGTCGCAGGCGGGGGAAATCCCCGAGAGCTACCTGACGAAGGAGACCGGGCTTCGCACCTGGCTGCTGACGACCGACCACAAGCGGATCGCCCTGCTCTACATGGCGACCATCACCGTGTTCTTTTTCATCGGCGGCTTCGCGGCGTTCCTGATGCGGCTCAACCTGGTCGCGCCGCAGGGCGCGATCATGTCGCACGAGAGCTACAACCGCACCTTCACCCTGCATGGCGTGGTGATGGTGTGGTTCTTTCTGGTGCCGGCCGTGCCGGTGACGCTCGGCAACTTCGTGTTGCCGCTGATGCTCGGCGCCCGCGACCTCGCCTTCCCGCGCCTGAACCTGCTGAGCTGGTACCTGTTCGTGATCGGCGGCCTGCTGACCGGTTGGGCGCTGCTGATGGGCGGGCTGGACACCGGCTGGACGTTCTACACCCCGCTCACGACCAACTACACCGAAGGCCACGTGGTGCTGGCGGTGACCGGGATCTTCGTGTCCGGGTTCAGCTCGATCGCGACCGGGCTCAACTTCATCGTCACGATCCACAAGCTGCGCGCGCCGGGCATGGGCTGGTACCGGATGCCGGTGATGTGCTGGTCACTGTATGCGACGTCGGTCATTTACGTGCTCGGCACGCCGGTGCTGGCGATCACCCTGATCCTGCTGGCGTTCGAGCGGCTGTTCCATGTCGGTGTGTTCGACCCGCAGCTCGGCGGCGACCCGCTGCTGTTCCAGCACATGTTCTGGTTCTACAGCCACCCGGCCGTCTACATCATGATCCTGCCGGGCTTCGGCGTCGTCAGCGAGATCGTGCCGACGTTCTGCCAGAAGCAGCTGTTCGGCTATAAGTTCGTGGTTTGGGCCAGCATCTCGATCGCGGTCATCAGCTTCTTCGTTTGGGGCCACCACATGTTCGTGGCCGGCCAGTCGGTGTTCTCGGCGATCGTCTTCAGCCTGCTGAGCTACCTCGTCGCCGTGCCGTCGGCGATCAAGGTGTTCAACTGGCTCGGCACCATGCACAAGGGCTTCATCCGCTTCGAAGCGCCGATGCTGTACGCGTTGGGCTTCATCGGCCTGTTCACCATGGGCGGGCTGACCGGGCTGTGGATCGCCTCCTTGGCGACCGACGTGCACCTGACCCAGACCTACTTCATTGTCGCCCATTTCCACTACATCATGGTGGGCGGCATGGTGTCGGCCTATTTCGCCGGGCTGCACTATTGGTGGCCGAAGATCACCGGGCGGCTCTATCCGGAGATGTGGTCGCGCGTCGCGGCCGGCATCCTGTTCCTCGGCTTCAACCTCACCTTCTTCCCGCAATTCATCCTCGGCTACCTCGGCATGCCGCGGCGCTATGCGACTTACGCGCCCGAGTTCCAGGTGCTGAACGTGCTCAGCAGCGCCGGCACCGCGATCCTGGCAGCCGGGTTCCTGCTGCCGCTGGTCTATCTGCCGTTCTCGCTGTTGCGCGGCAAGCGAGCGACGCCCAACCCGTGGGGCAGCCTCGGCCTCGAGTGGAAGACGACCTCGCCGCCGCCGGTGGAGAACTTCGAGCAGACGCCGGTGATCACCGGCGACCCCTACGACTTCCCGCCGCCCGAGCACCAGGGCGCCTTTGCCGGCTCGCGAGGCGACCGGTGAGCGAGATCGCGGCCGAAGGCGTCGACGCCGGGTTCCAATACAGCAGCCGCCGGCACGAGGCGGAAACCGCGCTGTCCGGCATGTGGCTGTTCCTGGCGACCGAGGTGCTGTTCTTCGGCGGCATCGTCTGGTCGTGGGTGGTGTTCCGCGCCAAGTATCCGGACGGCTTCCACGCCGCCGCCGGGCACACCAACCTGCTGATCGGCAGCGTCAACACCGCCCTGCTGGTCACCAGCAGTTTCCTGTTCACCCGCGGCGTCCGCGCCGCCGAGGGCGGCCGCAACCACGAGGTGTTCCGTGCCTGCCTTTATACGGTCGGCCTGGGTCTCGGCTTCCTCCTGATGAAGGCGATCGAGTGGGGACTCGATTTCCACGAGCACCTGTTTCCCGGTTCCGACTTCTCCCTCACCGGCCCCGTCCACGACGGGGCGCAGTTGTTCTTCGTCATCTACTTCGTCGCCACCGGCCTGCATGCGGTGCACATGATCATCGGCATCGGCCTCGTATCCTGGGTCGGGTTCCGCGCCCGCCGCGGCGACTACACGAAGGCGCATCACACCCAGGTCGAGGTGGTCGGCCTGTACTGGTCGTTCGTCGACATCGTCTGGCTGACGTTCTACCCGCTGATTTACATCGCGGCCCGGCCATGAGTGCGGCGATCTGGGTCGGCCTGCTCCTGCTGCTGGGCGTCGAGATCATCGGCGCGCTCACCCACCAGCCCTGGTTCGCGGCCGCAGCCGCGCCGGTGATGATCGCGCTGGTCGCGTTCGGCTACATGCGGCTGCGCGCGGAAACGCCGCTGAGCCGGATCTTCGCCATCGCCGGGCTGTTCTGGCTGGCAATCATGCTGAGCCTCGGCAATCTGGACTTCATCGTCCGCCGCAACCAGCCGGTGCCGCAGACCACGTCAAGCGCCGAGTATAAGTGACGAAGGGCTCTGTCCTTCACTCGCTCATCGGCGTTGGCGCGGGTCCGCCTGGTCGCGCAGCGCGTCGCCGAGCAGGTTGAAGCCGAGCACCACGACCAGGATTGCTAAGCCGGGGAAGGTTGCGATCCACCACGCGGACAGGAAGTAGCCGTGCCCGTCCGCGAGCAGCGCGCCCCAGTCCGGCGACGGCGGCTGCGCGCCCAGCCCCAGGAACGACAATCCCGCCGTTTCCACCACCACCGACCCGGCCTGCAACGTCGCCAGCACTGTGACCGGCCCCATGCAGTTCGGCAGCACGTGGCGCAGCACGATCCGCGCCGGGTTGGCGCCGATCGCCTGCGCCGCCTGCACGAAGTCGAGGTTCTGCACCGCTAGCACCTGGCCGCGCATGACCCGGGCGTATTGCGGCGCATAAACGATGCCGATCGCGATCAGCGAGTTGACCATGCTCGGCCCCAGCGCCGCCACGATCACCAGCGCCAGCAGCAGGTACGGAAACGCCAGCAGCACGTCGGTCAGCCGCATCACCGCCGCGTCCACGGCGCCGCCGGCGAACCCGGCGACCAGCCCCATGGCCCCGCCCAGCAGCAGCGCCAGCCCGTCCGCCACCAGGATCGCGAACAGGGCGTAGCGGGTGCCGTGCAGCACCCGGCTCAGCATGTCGCGGCCATACTGGTCCGCGCCCCACCAATGCTCGGCGCCGGGCGGCGTGAGGGCCGCCGAAAGGTCCTGGTCGAACGGATCGTAGGGTGCCACCAGCGGCGCGAACGCCGCGAGCAGAAGCAGCAGGAGAATGATCGCAAGACCGATCCGCGCGCCCGTGCCGCGCAGTGCCCGTCGGAACAGCCCGGCCGGAATCGCGGCGCCGCTCACGCGCGCCTGACCCGCGGATCGAGCAGCATGTAGCCGACGTCCACGACGAAGTTGACCGCGACGAAGATGCCGGCCACGAACATCGCCGCCGCCTGCGCTACCGGGTAGTCGCGCGACAGGATGCTGTCCACCATCAGCCGTCCCAGCCCCGGCAGCGCGTAGATGCTTTCGGTCAGCACCGCCCCCGACAGCAGCAGGCCGAGCTGCAGCCCGACCACCGTCAGGATCGGGATGGCCGCATTGCGCAGCACGTGCCGCCACACCACCAGCCGCGGATCGAGCCCCTTGGCCCGCGCCGTCCGCACGTGGTCGAGCAGCCCGGCGGCCACCACCTCGGCCCGCGTCACCCGCGTGATCAGCGCCAGCGGGATGGTCGCCAACGTCACCGCCGGGAGCAGCAGATGCAGCAGCGCCAGGCGCAGCAGGCCCGGATCGCCGGCGAGGATGCTGTCCACCACGCTCATGCCGGTGATGCGCCGCGGCTCCATACCGATCGGCATCACGCCGCCGGTTGGCAGCCAATCGAGCCCGGCCGCGAACAGCACCAGCAGCATCAGCCCCAGCCAGAAGATCGGCACCGACACGCCGAACAGCGTGCCGGCCAGCACGGCCGCATCGAGCAGCGAGCCCTGCCGCGTGCCGGCCAGCACGCCGAGCGGGATGCCGAGGCCGCAGGCCAGCAGAAGCGAGGCGAGCGTGAGCTGCAAGGTGGTCGGGAACGCCGCCATCACCTCGGTCAGCGCCGGGCGGTTGGAGATGATGCTGAGCCCGAAATCGCCGCGCAAGCCGTCGAGCAGGAAGCGGCTGTATTGCACCAGCACCGACTGATCGAGCCCGAGCTGCGCCCGCAGCCGGGCGAGCTGCTCGGCGGTGGCGCGGTCGCCAAGCAGCAGGGTGGCGACGTCGCCGGGCAGCAGGTGCATGGCGACGAACACGACGACGGACACGCCGAGCAGCACCAGGAGGAGCTGCAAGGCGCGGCTGGCGAGGTAGCGGCTCAAACGGGGCTACGGAGTGGTGGGCACGCTTGGCCGCTCCGAGCGACAGATCCGCGGATCAAGTCCGCGGATGACGTGTTGGATGACACGCAAACAACGTCATCCCCGGACTGGATCCGGGGATCTGCCACCCGGTGAGCCGCGGACCCCGTCACGCGCCGAGCGACACCTGCTCCATGTCGAAGAACATCTGCGTCGGGTTGAGCTGGTAGCCCTGCACCTCTTTGCGCACCGCCCGGACCTGCAGCACCGAGTTGATGAACACCCAGGGCGCGTCTTCCACGATCAGCTTCTGGATGTCGGAATAAAGCGACACCCGCTTGTCGTGGTCGACCGTGCGCGCGGCCTCGGCCAGCAGCCGGTCCACGTCGGCGCTGCGGTAGTGCGCCCAGTTGCCGATCGGGATCTCCTTGGAGGCGAACAGGGCGCCGGCGAAGTTGTCGGGGTCGCCGTTGTCGCCGGTCCACCCCTCCATCTTGAGGCCCTCGTGCTTGCCCGAGCGGACCGTCGCGAGATAGGCGCCCATGTCCATCCGCCGCACGTCCGCCTCGATGCCGACCCGCTTCAGGTAGCCCTGGATCGCCACCGCGAGGTCGGCGCCGGCCGAGTTGTAGCCGCGCGGCGAGTTGTAGGTCAGCAGCTCGACCTTGAGGCCGGGCTGCACCCCCGCCTCGGCCAGCAGCTTCTTGGCCGCTTCCGGGTCGAAGCCATAGCCGGCGATCGACTTGTCGAACCCCCACTGCGCCTGCGGCAGCGGCGAGGTCATGGGCACCGCCATGCCTTGGAACAGCGCCTTGTTGATCGCCGCCTTGTCGACGGCCAGGTTCATCGCCCGCCGCACCCGCACGTCGTCGAACGGTTTCGTCTCCGTCGGCAGCGCCACGCCCGAGACCGCGAGGCCGGGCTGGGTGACGAGGTTGACGCTCGGCTCCTGCCGCAAGGCGGGGATGGTGGCTGCGCCCACGTCGGCCAGGATGTGGATCTCGCCCCGCCGCAGCCCGAGCAGCGCGGCTTGCGGATCGGGCAGGACCTTGAACACGACCCGGTCGAGCTTCGGCTTGCCACGCCAATAGAGAGGGTTGGCTTCCAGCACGACCTGGTCGCGCGGCCGGTATTCCTTGAACACGAACGGGCCGGTGCCGACCGGGTTGTTGCGGAACTCCTTGCCGGATTTCTGCGCCGCAGCCGGGCTGACGACGCCGTTCCAGACCATCGCCAGGCTGTTGAGGAACGCCGCCGACGGCTCCTTCAAGGTGAACTCGACGGTGCTCTCATCGACCGCGCGATACTTGCAGTCCTTGCCGTAGGTGAAGTCCGCGTAGCTCTCCACCGGCCCCGTATCATAGATGTAGATCGGGCTCGACTTGTCGAACAGGCGCGCGACGCCCTGCACGATCGAGTCCGCCGTCAACGGCGTGCCGTCGTGGAACTTCACCCCGGAGCGCAGGTGGAACGTGTAGGTCAGCCCGTCGGAACTGATGTCCCAGCGCTCGGCGAGGCCCGGCTCCACCTCGACCGTGCCCGGCTTGTAGCGCACCAGGCTGTCGTAGATCGCTGCCATGATGAAGCCCGACGTGTTGTTCTCGACCGCTTCCGGATCGAGCCCGGTCGGGTCGGCGGCGATGCCGATCACGAGGGTCTTGTTCGCGCCTTGGGCGATGGCGTCGAGCGGCAGCGTGCCTGCGGCCGCCGCCGCCAGGGTGGTCGCGAGCACGGATCGGCGGGTGGGGCGAAGGCGCATGACGTCGTATCCTCGCGATGGTTGAAGCCCGACCCTACCAGTCGTCCGGGCCGGCGCGAAAGAGAGGTCGCCGGGCGCAAGCGCCGCCGCAGCCGCTTCTCAAATTTGGCGCAAGGCGTATTTGTTGTGACAACCAATATAACTGTGGGTTGCACGGGGAAAATTTACACAGCACCGTGAGCGCCGGGGTTGAGGGAGCAGCGATGATGGACGGAGCAAAAGTGATAGCCGGGCTGCTGGCAGGCCTTGCCGCCGCGACCGGCGCACATGCGGCCTCCTACACGTTCACCACCGTGGATGCGCCGGGCGCCGCCGGGACGGCGTTGTTCGGCCTCAACGACGCCGGCTTGGCGGTCGGCAACACCGGCAATGTCTTCTCGCGCGTCAGCGGCTTCGTCTACGGCAACGGCAACTTCGCGCCGGTCGTGCTGCCCGGCACCGCGACGGGAGCCAACGGCGTGGTCAGCGCGGTCGGGATCAACAACGCCGGCACGATCACCGGCAGCTATAACAACAACACCCTTCCCACCGTGCCGGGCTCCTCGGCCACCCCCGGCAAGGAGGTCGGCTATTCCCTGAACGGCGCCTCGTTCAGCACGATCGACGTCAATTCGTTCGACACCCAGCCGCGCGGCCTGAACGACGCCGGCGCCGTGGTCGGCCGCGTCGAGGGCCCGAGCCCGGGCAGCATCGGCCCGTTCCTGACGCAGGGCGGCGTGCCGGTGAATGTGTCACCGAACGTGCCGCGCACCGGTCTCTACAACTTCGTCAACTTCAACGCCGTCAACGACGCCGGCGACATCGCCCTCACCTATGTGACCGATGCGCGGCAAAGCGCCCTGTTCAAGGACGGACAAACGACGCTGCTCGCCGATCCGGCCGGGTTCACCACGTCGGCCTACGGGATCAACAATGCCGACACGATCGTCGGCGGCTACTCGACCGGCGTGCTGCGGGGCTTCGCCATCACCAACATCGTCGACCATGGCTTCGTCTACGCCGACGGCGCCTACAGCACGGTCGACGTGCCCGGCGCCATTGCCACCACCATCCGCGACATCAACAATCTCGGCGTCATCGTCGGCGACTATGTCGATCCCGCCGGGGTGGACCACGGCTTCATCGGCACCCCGGCCGCCGCAGTGCCCGAGCCGTCCTCGGCCGCCCTGGTCGGCGCCGCGCTGCTCGGCATCGCCGGGCTGGCCCGGCGCCGGTCCTGACGGAAACCGGGCGGCTGCCTGCCGTCAGGGCGCCGGCTGGTTGACTTCCTCCGGATCGGGCGCCGGCTTGGGCGAGTCCTTCAGCCGCTTGTAGTCTTCGGTCGCGTCCGAGGTGCCGAACTGGCCGTGGTCGCCCGGCAGCTTGGGCGGGATCGGGTGCTTCATTTCGTCGGCCATGTCGAACTCCGGCTCGCGGTTGTGCCCCCCTCAACGCCGGCGGCGCGGTCCGGCTTCACTTGCCGCCGTCGACGCTCAGGACCTGCCCGGTGATCCAGGGCGCGAAGTCGCTCAGGAGGAACAGCACCGCGTGCACGATATCGTCCACCGCCCCGGTGCGGCGCATGGCGATGCGCTCGACCAATTGCCGCTGGCCCTCGTCGCCATACGCCTCCCACTGCCGCTCGCTGCTCGGATTGGAGCGGATGAAGCCCGGTGCGACGCTGTTGACGGTGATGCCGTGCGGCCCGAGTTCGTGCGCCAATTGCCGGGTCAGCCCGATCTCGCCCGCCTTGGCCGCGGCATAGGCCTGGATGCCGGTCAAGCTGACGCCGATGCCGGCGCCGCTCGAGATGGTGACGATCCGGCCGCGCCGGGCGGCTTTCATGCCGGGGATCACCGCCTGCGCCATCAGGAACGCGCCCGTCAGGTTCACCGCCAGGATCGCCTGCCATTCGGCGGGCGTCACCGCTTCGGCCGGCTGCCCGACCTGCCCGCACACACCGCCGGCGCTGTGCACCAGGATGTCGGCGGCGCCGAACCGCTGCACCGTGGCCGCGACGGCCGCGGGGTCGGTGACGTCGAGCGGCTCGGTGCGCAGCGTGCCGTTGCCGCCGGCGCCGCGCCCGGTCTCGGCCAGGCCCGCGGCGTTGACGTCCACGCCAAGCGTCTCGGCGCCCAGGCTCGCCAGCCGCTGCGCGATGCCCCGCCCCAGCCCGTGCCCGGCGCCGGTGACGATCGCGCGCTTGCCCGCAAACTCGATCTGCATCAGCCGGCTCCCGACATGGCCCGCGCCAGTTCGATTAAGTTCTGTTGCGCCAGCGGGCGCCTGCCCGCCTCGATCTCGTGGATCATCGCGATCAGCGGCGCCGTCACCGGCGTCGGCACGCCGTGCGCGGCGCCCTCGGCCACCACCGGGCCGAGCTGCGCGTCCACCTCCGTCGTCCGCTTGCGCACCGCGAGGTCGCGCCAGATGCCGCTATGCGATTTCGCCGACTTCCGGTTGTGCGCCACCATCTCCGCCATGGAGGCGTCGATCGCGTCCGTGCTGCCGCCGGCAGCGAAGGCGGCGGGGTCGAAGCCGTTGAAGCCGAGCGGGCGCATCCCCTTCGCCGTCGCGACCGCCACCGCCTCCCGCGCCGTCGCCACCAGCACCGGGCGGTGTTCCGGGGCGGCCAGCACGTCGGCGATCGAGTCGTCGGTCAGCGCGGTGGCGAACAGCAGCGCGCCATAGCCGAGCTTGCCCCAGAGATAGCCGACGATGTTGTCGGTGACGATCGCGTTCGGCTCGAACCGCGTCAGCAGCAGGTGCAGCGCCTCCACCCGGGGCGTGGCCGCACCGTCCAGCTCGCCGACGACGCAGGCGCCGCGGCCGCCGAACAGGATGCGGCCGGGTTCGAGGTAGTCGGCGCCGAAGTTGATGAAGGCGCCGACGACGCGCTCGAGCCCGGTCACGCCGCCGATGACGTACTCGTTGAGCCCGTTCTGGAACGACGCGACATAGCCGCCCGGCTCGAGATGCGGCAGCAGCGCCCGCGCCGCGGCCTCGGTGTGGTGCGCCTTGACGCACAGCAGGATGCGGCCGAACCGGTCTTTGACAAGGTCCGGCGTTGTGGCCCGCACCGGCACGGTGAACTGCTCGATCGGCCCCTCGATCGCCAGCCCGCGCGCCTGCATGGCGGCAACATGGTCGGCGGCGTTGTCGACGAACAGCACCTCCTCCCCGGCCCGCACGAGGTAGGCGCCGATGGTGCCGCCGATGGCTCCGGCGCCCCAGATCACGATCGGATCGCTCATTGCCAGGGTCCCTCCAGCAGCGCCCGGGTTTCAGCGACGGCCACGCGCCAGATCGCCAGCATGTCCTCGTCAGGCCGCTGGTAGAGGCCGCCGAAATTGCCGTCGCCAAGGGCGGCACGAGCCTCGGCGGGCGGCAGCAGCCGAAGCCGGGCGAGGTCGATCATCGGTTTCTGCGTCTCCGGCCCGCGGATGTTCGGCAGCCTTGTCCAGGGGAAATTCTCCATCCAGGACGCATGCGACGCGACCGGATCGGTTTGCTGCACCAGCGCCATCGTTTCGGGGGCCGCCCACCAATTGTGGAACTTGACCCGGCACTCCGGATGGTCCGCCATCCATTCCAACGCCACCGCGGCCGCGGGCGCATTGCCGCCGTGCCCGTTGCAGATCAGGATGCGACGGAACCCCGACTGCCGCATGCCATCCAGCACGTCGCGCACCAGCCGTACGTAGGTCTCCATGCGCAGGCTGATCGTGCCGGGATAGGCCTGGAAATACGGCGTCAACCCGTAGGCGAGCACCGGGAACACCGGCAGATGCAGCGGCTCGGCCGCCTCCGTCGCGACCCGTTCGCTGAGGATGCTGTCCACCGACAGGCTGAGCTGCGCGTGCTGCTCCGTGCTGCCCAACGGCAGCACGCAGCGGTCGTCGCGGCGGACCTGCTCCTCGACCTGCATCCAATTCATCTCGGCGATCCGCATCGCTGTCCTCCCGGCTCCAACCTCGGCAGCCTCGCACTCTTTCCGGCGCGCCGCCAACGGTGCCACCATGCGCCCATGAGTGCGTCCCGCCCCCTCTACGCCGGCCCGATCATCGATGCGCACCATCACCTGTGGCAGTTGTCGGGCGGCCGCTACCCCTGGCTGACGGCGCCGGAGTCGGGCATCGCCGCCTTGGGCGACATCGGCTTCCTGCGCCACGACTACCTGCCGGAGGACTACGCCGCCGACATCGCCGGCCAAGGTGTGGTCGCCTCCGTACACGTCGAGGCGGTGTGGGATCCTGCGCGCAGCCCGGTGGAGGAAACCGCCTGGCTCGAGGCGCTGCCCCGGCCGCACGGCATCGCCGCCCGCTACGTGGTCGCCGCCCCACTCGCCTCGCCCGACCTGCCGGCGTTGCTGGAGGCGCACGCCGCCGCCTCGGCGCGCGTCGGCGCGGTGCGCGAGACGATCCGCTGGCATCCCGACCCTGCCAAGCGCTGGACCCGGCCGGGGATCGTAGACGAGCCCGCTTGGCGCGCTGGCCTCAGGCGCCTCGCGCATTTTGGCTGGGCGCTCGACCTGCTGATGAATCCGCATCAGGCGAACGAGGTGGCGGCGCTGGCCCGCGAGGTGCCGGAGCAGACGATCGTCGTGAACCATTGCTGCACGCCGAATGACCGCGACCCCGAAGGCATGGCGCGGTGGCGGGCCGGCCTGCGCACGATGGGCGCCCAGCCGAACATCGCGATCAAGCTGTCGAACTACGCCGCCTATGCGCCCGACCGCAGCTTCGACGCCGACCGCGACACGCTGCGCACCTGCATCGACGCCTTCAGTCCGGAGCGCTGCGCCTTCGGCAGCGATTATCCGGTGGCCCGGCGCACCATGACCTACGCCGACCTCTGCGCCCGCTTACGCGAGGTCGTGGCCGAGTACACGGGCGACGAGCAGCGGGCGATGTTCCACGGCAACGCCGCCCGCCTGTACGGCGTGCCGGCGTGACGCCCGAGTCGCTCGCCTTCATCGGCACCGCCGACCTCGCCGGGCTGCTGCGCGGCAAGTCGATCCCGCTCAGCGAGCTGCCCGGCCGCATGGGCCGCGGCGTCGGCATCACCCACAGCAACCTGATGCTGTCGCCGTTCGGCCCGATCCTCGACACTCCGTTCGGCACACAAGGCGACGTGATGCTGGTGCCCGACGCCGCCACCCGCGCGCCGATCCCGTCGCCGGGGGCGCCCGACATCGAGTTGCTGCTCGGCGACTTCCTGAACCTCGACGGCAGCCCCTGGACTTGCTGCCCGCGCGGGCTGCTGCGCCGCGCGCTGGCGGCGCTCGAGGCGGAGTTCGGCCTCACCCTGCTGGCCACCTTCGAGCAGGAGCTCGTCTACACCGGCGCCGAGGAGCGGCCCGGATCGCCCTACACGCTCGATGCGCTGCGCCGGCAGGGCCCGTTCGGCGGTGTGCTGCTCGCGGCGATGCGCGCGGCCCGGATCGCGCCCGACTCGTTCCTGTCCGAATATGGCCCGCGCCAATACGAGGTGACGGCCGGCCCCGCCCGTGGCGTGGTTGCGGCCGACCAGGCAGTGCTGGTGCGCGAGCTGGCCCGGGCCGTCGCGGCCCAACTCGGCCACCGCGCGGTCCTCGCACCCATGCTGCATCCCGCCGGCACCGGCAACGGCACGCACGTGCATTGGAGTCTGCTCGACCGCGCCGGCGAGCCCGTGACCTACGATTCCACCCGCCCGCACGGCCTGTCCGAGCCGGCCGAGCACATGGCGGCCGGCATGCTGCACCACCTGCCGGCGCTGTGCGCCGTCACCGCGCCCTCCGCCGCCTCGTACTACCGGCTGCGACCCGGCCGTTGGGCGCCGACCGCGGCTGATCTGGGCGTGCAGGACCGCGGCAGCGCGGTGCGCATCTGCCCGACCTACGGCACCGCCGGCGAGACCATCGCACGCCAGTTCAACGTCGAGTTCCGGGTCGCCGACGCCGCCGCCAGCCCTTACCTCGCACTCGGCGCGCTGGTCTGGGCCGGGCTCGACGGGCTGCGGCAGCGCCGCCGCTTGGCCGACCATGTCCCCGCGCCGCTGCCCGCCTCGCTCGGCGAGGCGATGGACCGGTTCGAGGCAAGTCCCGAGGCCGCCGCCTCGTTCGGCCCCGAGTTCCACGCCGTCTACGTCCGCTTCAAGCGGGCCGAGCTGCGGGCACTCGCCGGGCTGGACGAGGCGGCGATCTGCGACCGCTACGCCGCAATCTACTGAAAGGAACATGGCCAAGATGCTCAGCCGCGAGGTGGAGATCGACCCGGCGCACGCCGCCCTGCTGTTCATCGACGTGCAGAACTACACCGCCGGCCCCGATGGCGGCGAGTACGCCCGCATGGACCCGGCCGCGCGCGAGGCCCGCTATGGCTGGTTCTTCCGCACTTTGCGCGAAACCGCGGTGCCCAACATGCAGCGTCTGCAGGCCGCGTGCCGGCAAGGCGGCATCGAGGTGCTTTACACCGTCATCGAGAACCTCACCCGCGACGGCCGCGACCGCAGTCTCGACTACAAGATCAGCGGCCTCGACGTGCCGCGCGGCTCCTGGGACGCCAAGGTGATCGACGCCATTGCCCCGGGCGAGGATGAGATCGTGCTGCCGAAGACCTCGTCCTCGTTGTTCATCTCCACCAACATTGACTACGTGCTGCGCAATCTCGGCGTCCGCTCGTTGATCGTGGCCGGGGTGCTGACCGACCAATGCATCGACAGCGCCGTGCGCGACGCCTGCGACCTCGGCTACCTCGTCACGACCGCGACCGACGCCTGCGCCACGCTCAGCCCGGAGCGGCACGACTGGTCGCTGCGCAACGCCGCCGGCTACAGCCGGCAGCGCACTACGGCGGCGCTGGTGGAGGAGATCGGGCGGTTGACGGCAGCCGCCACCGGGCCGAACGCAGGGGGATGAGCGAGGCAAGCGAACAAAGCTTCGACTATCAGCAAAATCTGATCGATTTCTTAATCATTAGCTGGAAAAACCTTCTATATAAGTGACATTGGTCACTGCGCGGCTCCGGCTGTTGGCCGAAACGACGAAGGTCCCAGGGCAGTGCCGCTCGTTGGGTCAAGGAACCGGGTGTCATGGTCAAGCCGTCGTCGAGGGACAAGGCCGTTCGTTTGGCGGATCTGGCGGACCGCGCCCGTGCCCTCGGCCGGATCGAGCAGGCGGACCGCTTCCTCCTGCTGGCGTGGGCCGCCTATGACGAGGTCGACGTCACGCCCGCTGCGGACACGGCCGCGGAGCAGCCGTCCCGCCGGGCCTCCTGAACCGCGGCCGTTGTCAGCGCGCCCTCCGCCGTCACTTGATCGCCAGCGGGTTGATCGGTGAGCCGGTGCCCCCGGTGATCACCAACGGCGGGCCGGAGAAGAAGAACTCGTAGACGCGATCGGCGGCGCAGTCGGCGGCCAGCTCGCTCACATCGAACATTTCGCCCATCGTCAGGCCCATCGCCGGGATCACCACCCAGTGCCAGGGCTGCTTCGCGTCGTCGGTCTCGTTGGGCCGCACCTCGACGCCCCAGGTGTCGGAGCAGATCGCCGCGATCTCGCGCTCCTGGCACCAGTAGCAGTTCTCGAACTTCACCCCGGGCGCGTCGCCGCCGGCATAGCCGCCCCAGGCGCCCTCGGCCCGGCAGCGCTCCATCTGTCCGGTCCGCAGGACCACGAAATCGCCGCGCCGGATCTCCACTCCCTGTGCGGCCGCCACCTCGTCAAGCTCCGCATTGCCGATCCCGTAGCCGTCCGGCAGCCAGTCGAGACCCTTGTGCCGCGGAACGTCCAGCAGCACGCCGCGCCCGACCATCTTCGCCCGCGTATGCTCGATCCCGAGCTCGTGCACGCCGCCGCTGTCGACGCGGTTGGCGCTATGGCCGTTGAACATCGTGTCGTCGAGGAAGATATGGCCGAGGCTGTCCCAATGGGTCGCGGCCTGCACCGGCATGTTCAGGGCATCGTCGGAATAGCGCAGCGTCTGGCCGGGCCCGCCGGCGTCGAAGCGGCCGGCGGTGGCGTCGGTGCCGGTCGCCAGCATGGTGTGGATCGGGTTCCAGCGGCCGCCGAACAGCCCGTTTTGCGGCCCCTGGTTGTTGAGCGGGATGCCCATCGCGAACACCTTTCCCCGCCGGATCAGCTTGGCCGCGGCCACCACGTCCTCCGGCCGGATGTGGTTCAGCGTGCCGATCTGGTCGTCCTTGCCCCAACGCCCCCAATTCTTCAGCGCCTCGGCGGCGGCGTAGATCGCGGGGCGGCCGGCGGTGATGTCCATGGGTGCGTGCTCCCTGTTCCGCCCCCGACAGGGGCGTCGTCGCGGGGCACGTTAATCTGCGATCCGCTGCGGGGGAAACCGTCAGCGGCGCCGCGCCGGGTGGATCGGCCCCGCCGAGCTCGTGCGCGGTGGCCGGTAATCGAGCGTCGCGTGCTGCGGGCTCGGGTTCCGCACCTTCGAGGGCCGCCCCTCCTGGCGCATCCGCCGGTCCGCTTCGGCCCAGGACGGCAGCCCGTCCTCCGGCTGCTCCCAATGCACGACCGACGCCTCGTCGCACCAGTCCATCAGCTTCGGCATCGCCGCCCGGTGCGGACCGCCGGTCATGTAGCGCCGCATGCTGTCCGGGCTGTCCCACTCGGTTAGGGTCCAGAACGTCCAATGCCGATCCGGCAGCAACGACCCGCGACGGAACCCCGCCGCCGTTCTGACCTGCCGGCGGGTGCGGACGATGTCGATCGCGAAGAATGGCAGAAAGCGGAGGGACCGGATGCGCAGCCGGGTGACGCTGATGAAGGCCACGCGCCCTCTTCCGCGGTCAGGCCGGGAAGTTCAGCTCGATGGTGACGCCGTTCGGGTCCTCGAGGAACACCTGCTCGAGGTTCATCGACGGCACGGTCCGATCGCGGAACGGCACCCCGGCGGCGCGGAACCGCTCGCGCATCGCCGGCGCGTCCGAACCGACAAAGGCCACGTGGTCGATCGTGCCGGTGCCGGTCGCCTCCCCCGCCTTGTCGCCGAGATAGTCCTGCAAACCGCCGGGGTCGTTGGGGTCGATGCCGACGACGTGCACGACCGCGATGCCGCCCTGGTAGAGCCACACGCCGGGGAACGGGAAATTGGGCCGCGGCCCGGTCTCGAAGCCGAGCACGTCGGTGTAGAACCGCTCGGTCGCCTCGAGCTGCATCGTGCGGATGGAATAATGGTCGAGACGGCTGATCGGCATGGCGGCGCTTCCCCAGGGCAGACGATGGCGGCACGGCATTCCGCGCCGGCTTGACGCGGCCAACGCAACCACGATTTGCTGGGCCGTCAAGGGGGAACGATCCTGAAAGCACCGGCCTTCGATTATGTTCGCGCCGGCAGCGTGGCCGAGGCGATCGAGCTGCTCGGGCGCCATGGCAGCGACGCCAAGCTGATCGCCGGCGGGCAAAGCTTGTTGCCGGCGCTGAACCTGCGCCTGTCGACGCCGGCCCTGCTGATCGATATCGGCCGGCTCGCGGCACTGCGCGGGATTACGGCCGGCGACGGCGGCCTGCGGATCGGCGCCAATACGACCCATGCCGAGCTTGCCGCCTCGGCCGATGTCGCCCGGCTCGCGCCGATGCTGACCCGAGCCATCGCCCACGTCGCCCATCCCGCGATCCGCACCCGCGGCACGATCGGCGGCAGCCTCGCCAACGCCGACCCGGCGGCCGAGCTGCCGGCCTGCGCCCTGGCGCTCGGCGCCCGCATCGTCGCCCAGGGGCCGGGCGGCGCGCGCACGATCTCGGCAGACGCCTTCTTCACCGGCCTGTTCGAGACCGCGCTGGCCCCCGACGAGATCCTGACGGCGATCGAGCTGGACCCGGCCCCACCCGGCGCCGCCTGGGGGTTTGCCGAATTGTCCCGCCGCAGCGGCGACTACGCCATGGTCGGGCTGGCCGCGCAGGCGGTGCCGGATGCGGCGCCCCGGCTCGCCTGGTTCGCGGTCGGCCCTCGCGCCGTGCTGGCACCGCAGGCTGCCGCCGCGCTCGCGCCCGGAATTACGCCCGCCACGATCGCTGCCGCTTGCGAGGCGCTTGCCGAGGACCTCGAGCCGCATGGCGACCTGCAGGCCAGCCCGGCGACACGGCTGCATCTCGCCCGCGTGCTGTTGCGCCGGGTCGTGGCGCCTTGGGGGGCGCCTTGGGAGGCGCCCGGGGCCGCGGTGGCGGCATGACCCCGCTCCGGCTGACGGTGAACGGCGAGGCGATCGAAGCCGCGGTGGCGCCGCGGACGCATTTGGCCGATTTCCTGCGCGACACGCTCGGCCTCACCGGCACCCATCTCGGCTGCGAGCACGGCGTATGCGGCGCCTGCACCGTGCGGCTCGACGGCGGCATCGTGCGCGGCTGCCTGGTGCTCGCCGTGCAAGCCGAGGGCTGCGCGGTCGAGACGATCGAGGGGTTGTCCGACCACGGCGAGATCGCCGACCTTCAGGCCGAGTTCGCCCGCCGCAACGCGCTGCAATGCGGGTTCTGCACGCCGGCGATGCTGCTGACCGCGCAAGACCTGCTGCTGCGCGACCGGGAACCGGACCGGGACGCGATCCGCGAGCACCTGTCCGGCAATTACTGCCGCTGCACCGGCTACCAATCCATCGTGGACGCGATCGAAGCCGTCGCCGCCGCCCGGCGCGGCACGTGAGCGGCCTGTCCCCGCTCGACCGGCCGAACGCCTATATCGGTCGCGCCGTGCCGCGGCCGAACCTCGGCCGCCTGACCCAGGGCCGCGCCAGCTATGTCAGCGACCTGCTGCTGCCGCGCATGCTGCACGCCGCGTTCCTGCGCTCGCCGCACGCGCATGCGGCGATCGTCTCGGTCGAGACCGGGGACGCCCGTGCCCTGCCCGGCGTGGCGGCGGTGTTCACCGGGCCGGACCTCGCGCCCCACTGCTCGCCCTGGGTCGGCACGCTCACGCATTTGGCCGGGCTGAAATCGGCGCCGCAGCATCCGCTCGCGATCGACCGGGTGCGCTGGCAGGGCGAGCCGGTGGCCATGGTGGTGGCGTCCAGCCGCGCAATCGCCGAAGACGCCGCCGAGCGCATCCTGA
Organism: uncultured Alphaproteobacteria bacterium; assembly: GCA_963752225.1. Lineage (GTDB taxonomy): Bacteria > Pseudomonadota > Alphaproteobacteria > Acetobacterales > Acetobacteraceae > JBBROS01. The sequence goes on from CAVVXS010000009.1 coordinate 929,431, forward strand.
TCGAGTACGAGCCGCTGCCGGCGGTGGTCGACATGCACGCGGCGCTCGACCCGGCGGCGCCGGTGATCCACCCGGAGCTCGGCGACAACCTGGCCTGGGAGCGCCGGATCGACGCCGGCGATGCCGATGCCGCCTTCGCCGCCGCCGACGAGATCGTCGCCGCCACGTTCCGCTTCGCCCGCCACACCGGCGTGCCGCTCGAGGCGCGCTCGATCGTCGCCGACTGGAACGAGGGCGAGCAGCGCTTGACGGTGCACCAGGGCAGCCAGGCTCCGCACATGATGCAGAACCTGTTCGCCAAGCACCTCGGCCTCGAGGAGCACCAGGTGCGGGTCGTGTGCCGCGACGTCGGCGGCTCGTTCGGGATCAAGATCCACGTCTATGGCGACGACATGGCGACCGCCGCCGCGAGCCGCATCCTGCGCCGGCCGGTGAAATTCGTCGCCGACCGGTTGGAAAGCTTCGTGGCCGATATCCACGCCCGCGACCACGAGGTGCATGGCCGCGCCGCGGTCATGCGGGACGGACGCATCACCGCGTTCGCGATCGACGACCTGACCGGCGTCGGCCCGTATTCGATGTATCCGCGCACCTCCGCGGTGGAAGCGAACCAGGTGCTGAACCTGGTCGGCGGGCCGTACGCCTGCCCCAACTACCGGGCGCGGGGCCGGGTCGTTTATCAGAACAAGGCGATGATGTCGCAATACCGCGCCGTCGGCCATCCCATCGCCACCGCCGTCACCGAGGGGCTGGTCGAGCTCGCCGCCCGCCGGATCGGCATGGACCCGGTCGAGATCCGCCGCCGCAACCTGCTGCGGGACGACGCCTATCCCTGTGCCTCCGCGGCCGGGCTGCGGTTCGAGGCGCTGTCGCATCACGCGAGCCTGGATAAGCTGCTGGCGATGATGGACTACCCCGCCCTGCGCGCCGAGCAGGCCGGGCTGCGCGCGCGCAGCGTCCATCGCGGCATCGGCTTTGCGAGCTTCATCGAGATCACCAACCCCGGACCCGGCTTCTATGGCGTCGGCGGCGCCCGCATCTCCGCCCAGGACGGGGTGACGGTCCGGCTCGACGCCGCGGGCTCCGTGGTGGTGCAGGCGAGCGTCACCGAGCAGGGCCAGGGGACGGAAGCGATCCTCACCCAGATCGTGGCCGAGACGCTCGGGATGCCGATGGCGCGGGTGCGGGTGCAGCTCGGCGACACCGACGTGACGCCCTATGGCGGCGGCACGTGGGCCTCACGCGGGGCCGGCATCGGCGGCGAGGCGGCGCTGCAAGCCGGACGGGCGCTGCGCGACAACATCCTCGGCCTGGCCGGCGCCATGCTGCAGGCCGACCCGGCGTCGCTCGACTTGCGCGACGGCGCCGTGACGGACGCCGCCGATGGCCGCGAGCGGCTGGCTGTCAGCGAGCTGGCCCGCATCGCCTATTTCCGGCCCGACACCTTGCCGCCCGGCGTCCAAGCCGAGCTGATCGCGGCCCGGCACTACGTCCCGCGCGAGTATCCGTTTGCGTTCACCAACGGCGTCCAGGCCTCCTATCTCGAGGTGGATACGGAGACCGGGTTCATCCGGCTGCTGCAGCACTGGGTCGTCGAGGATTGCGGCACCGTGCTGAACCCCATGCTGGTGGACGAGCAGATCCGCGGCGGCGTCGTCCAGGGCCTAGGCGCGGCGCTGTTCGAGGAATGCTGTTACGACGACCAGGGCCAGATGCAAAACGCCAACATGGCCGACTATCTGGTGCCGATGGCGGCCGAGATGCCCGACATCGCCGTCGCCCATGTCGTCTCGCCGACCCGAGAGGGCGCGCTGGGCGCCAAGGGGGCCGGCGAGGCGGGAACGGCCGGCGCCGCGGCGTGCGTGCTGAACGCGGTCAACGACGCCCTGGCACCCTTGGGCGCGGTGCTGACCGCGGTGCCGCTCACGCCGGAAGCCGTGCTGCGAAGCCTTGGTTGCTCGCAGATGTCGCCTGACCGCATCTGAGTTCATTATCTTACACATATTAACTTGATGGTGACGAGCGCGGCGCTAAAGCGAACCAACAGGTCAGGGCGCACGTCGCGTGCTCACGGGTTCGGAGTTTCCGCTCGAGGAAGTGGTCGTAAACCGCCGCAAGCAGGTTGTGTTTCGGCTGGGCATTTGCGTCGTCACTGCGGGCTGCTATGCGCCCCTGCTCGGCGTTGCGCGGATGTTGCTCTGGGCTTGTACGTATGCCGGCCTGCAGGCGGTCGAATGGCTGTGCTTCAACGCAAACCGTCCGTTGTTCCCGGCCCTCGACCGCCGTGGCCGGGCCGTTGCGCTGGCGCTGCTGGCTTTGAACAGCGCGGTGTTTGGCGGCTTCTCCATACTGGAGTCGGTCGAACTCGGCCCTTGGGGCCAGGTCTGCGCGGCATATCTGCTCGCCGGATCGATCCTGAACACGGTGTTGACCACGATCGGCTGCCGCAGCGCATTTGCGGCGTCGCTGCTTCCTTTTCTGGCCTACATGATCCTGCTGCCGGTGCGCACGCTCGTGCAGCCGGACGGTCCGAGCGGCTTCGTTGTTGTCGGCGCGACGCTTGCCGGTGCGCTGCTTGGCCTCAGCGCCGTCCGGTTGTGGAAGGAATGGGGCCAGGCCAAGGCGGCAGAACGCGATGCGGTCGCCCGCGACATTGCCGAGCGCCGCGCCAACGAGCAGCGGCTGATCGACCTGTCGCACCTCGACGCGCTGACCGGCTTGGGCAACCGGACGCTGCTGCAATCCCGGCTGCTCGACATGGTCGGCGCGTCCGGCCTAGGCGCGCTGCTGATGGTCGACCTGGACGGGTTCAAATACGTCAACGACTCGTTGGGCCATTCGGCCGGCGACGAAGTGCTGCGGGCGATTGCTGGGCGTATCAGCAGCTCGGCGCGGGGCGGCGACCTCGCCATCCGATTGGGTGGCGACGAGTTCGCCCTGCTGCTGCCGAACGTCGACGACCCTGCGACGGCCGAGCAGGTCGCGGAGCGGGTGATCGCGGCGGCGTCGCTGCCGGTGCAGGCAGCCGGTCAGTCGGTGAACGTCGGCGCCAGCGTCGGCATCGCGATCTATCCGTTGCATGGCGCCAACGAGCAAGACCTGCTCGCCAACGCGGACCTCGCGCTCTACAAGGCCAAGGCCGATGGTCGGCGCTGCAGCCGCTTCTACCATCCTGGGCTCAAGGTCGAAGCTCATCGCCGGCTGTCGCGGGATCGCGAGCTGCTGCAGGCGGTCGAGCGGAACGAGTTCGAGCTGTTCTTTCAGCCGCAGATCCGCCTCGCTGACACGACGTTGGCCGGGGCCGAGGTCTCGCTGCGCTGGCGTCATCCGGAGCTGGGCCTGCTTGGACCCGAGTCCTTCCTCCCCGCGCTCGAAAACGGGGGCCGGGCCGTGGAGGTCGGCACGTGGATGATCGAGGCGGCTTGCGTTCAGGCCGCTCTATGGCGGCAACGGATGCCGCATCTGCGGATCAGCCTGAACCTGCTCGGGGCTCAGTTCCGGTCAGGCGACCTCGTGGGAACCGTCGAGACAGCGCTTGCGGCGACGTCCTTGCCGCCGCACGCGCTCGCCGTCGAAGTCACCGAGACCGTTCTGCTGCAGAACGGCGCCGAGATTGTCGGGCCGCTGCGCGACCTGCGGGCCCGAGGCGTCGGCGTCGCCGTGGATAATTTCGGCGCCGGCCACGCCGCGCTCGGCTTGCTGAAGCGGTTGCCGTTGACGCGCCTCAAGATCGACCCGGCGTTCACCCAGGCGATGTGCGGCCATCCGTCCGATCGCGCGATGGTGCGGGCGATCATCGGCCTGGCGCGCGCCTGCGACCTGCAGGTGATCGCCGATGGGATCGAGTTGCAGAGCCAGGCAGATCTGCTCAGCCAGGACGGCTGCGACGAGGTGCAGGGCGCCCTCTTCTGCCCCGCGCTCGACGCCGAAGCGTTCGAATCGTGGACGGCACGCAGTACGCGCCTGTCAGCGAAGCTGCCCGCCTGAGCGGATCGCCGGTGCGGACCAAACCACCGGAGCCGTGACACCCATCGAGGCATGATCCCACTCGCCTAGCAACATCCGACCGAACCGGATCAGTTCGGTCGGATTGAGTTGCACTATCGACCTAGTTTTAGAGCACTACTCCCGAGCCGAATGGCTCGGGGAAGTGCTCTACATCCCGACATCGCGTAACCTAGGCGACGAACGGGGACTCGAGCGCGCGCAGTGTCGCGGCGCCGCGACGCTCGGCGGAGGGAGAACGACGATGTCGATTTGGTGCGCTAGGCTTCGAGCCCGGCGGTGGGCGGCACTGCTGCCGAGCGAACGCCTGCCGCGGCCGTGACAGCGACGGACAAGCCATGGCTGGATCATTATCCGGCCGCGGTCGACTGGCACGAACCGATCGCCGTCGGGCCGCTGCACACGCTGATGGCGGAGGCCGGCACGCGGTATCCGTATCGCCCGGCCTACGACTTCCTCGGTGCCCGGAGCACGTGGGCCGAGGCGGCCGCGTCGAGCTCGCGGATCGCCGCCGGGCTGCAGCGGTTGGGCTTGGTGAAGGGAGACCGGATCGGCTTACTGCTGCCGAACTGCCCGGCTTATCTGCTGCTGTATTTCGGCGCGCTGACGGCCGGACTGACGGTGGTGAACTTCAACCCGCTTTACACAAGGCGGGAGTTGGAGGCGCAGGCGCGTGACGCCGGGCTGAGCGCCCTCGTGGCCCCCGACCTCGAAGCCATCTACCCCAAGGCGCACGCGCTGCTGCAGGCCGGCGTCACGCCGCTTCTGGTGGTGTGCCCGTTCGCCGACATGCTGCCGGCGTCCAAGCGCATCCTGTTCCAGCTGCTCAAGCGCAAGGACATTGCCAAAGTGGACCGCGACGAGCGGCATGTCATGCTCGCCCAACTGCTTCTGCCCGGCACGCCGACCCCGGTCGCAATCGACCCGCACACGGACGTCGCCGTGCTGCAGTATACCGGCGGCACGTCGGGCCTGCCCAAGGGCGCCATGCTCAGCCACGCAAACCTTTACGCCAACACCGTGCAGGGCGTGCGCTGGTTCTCCGCCACGCGGTTCGGGAGCGAGCGGACGATGGCCGTGCTGCCGTTCTTCCACGTCTTCGCCATGACGACGGTGCTGCTGTATTCCGTCCATGCCGGCGCCGAGATCATCATGCTGCCGCGGTTCGAGCTGAAGCAGGCGGTGGGCGCCATCGCCCGGCGCCGGCCGACCTTCATGTCCGGCGTGCCGACCTTGTTCAACGCCATCGCCAATTACGAGGGCAAGGCCGACCTCACCAGCATCAACTTCTGCATCAGCGGCGGCGCACCGCTGCCGCCCGAGGTGAAGGCACGGTTCGAGGCCCGCACCGGCTGCGTGGTGGTGGAAGGCTACGGCCTGACCGAGACCAGCCCCTGCGTGACCTGCAACCCGCCGGGCGGCCTCAACAAGATCGGGTCGATCGGCCAGCCCATGACGCTGACCGAGGTCGAGTTGCGCGACCCGGCCAACCCCGCACAGCGGGTGAAGCCGGGCGAACGCGGTGAGATCTGCGTGCGCGGTCCGCAGGTGATGCTCGGCTATTGGCACCGGCCGGACGAAACCGCGGCGTCATTCACCCCGGACGGCTTCTTCCGCACGGCCGACATCGGCGTCATGGACGAGCAGGGCTACGTGTACGTGGTCGACCGGATCAAGGATCTCATCCTCGCCGGCGGCTACAACATCTATCCGCGCGTGGTGGAGGACGCGATCTACCAGCACCCGGCCGTGCTCGAAACGACCGTGATCGGCATCCCCGACCCGCATCGCGGGGAGACGGTGAAGGCGTTCGTGGTACGCCGACCCGGCCACACGCTCACCGCTGCGGAGATTGTCGCCTTCCTCAAGGACCATCTGTCGCCCATCGAGATGCCCAAGCAGATCGAGTTCCGCGACAGCCTGCCGAAAACGCTGGTCGGCAAGCTGTCGAAAAAGGAGCTGGTGGCCGAGGAGCGCGCCAAGGCGGCGCAGGCCACGCTTGACGCCGCAGCACGCTGACCTTACGTATACGTCAAGCAACTGACAGGCGCGACAAGTGTCGGAACTGTTCACCATCGGCGAGTTGGCGGCGGAGTTTTCCGTGTCGCCCCGGGCGATCCGGTTCTATGAGGATCAGGGCCTGCTGGCGCCGCAGCGGGCCGGGACGACGCGCGTCTACGCCAAGCGTGACCGGGCACGGTTGAAGCTGATCCTGCGCGGCAAGCGGCTCGGCTTCTCGGTGGCGGAGATCGGCGAGTTCCTGCGCCTCTACGACGTCGACCGCTCGAAGCGCTTGCAGATGACCGCGGCACTCGACGGCACGCGTCGCCGCATCCGCGACCTCGAGCAGCAACTCGCCGACCTCACCCTCACTCTGGCCGAACTGCGCGACATGGAGGCGGAGATCGTCGCCTACACCGAGCGTCCGGCCGCCAACGATCAAACCGCCGCCGAAGGAGCCCGAGCATGAGCGCCAGCCACACCCAGGCCGTGATCGCGGGTTATGCCCGCTCGCCCTTCACCCCGGCCGGCAAGGGCGCCCTGGCCCGGGTTCGGCCCGACGACCTGATGGCGCAGGTGGTGCGGGCGTTGATCGAGCGCACCGGCGCCAAGCCCGAGGACATCGAGGACATCATCATCGGCTGCGCCTTTCCCGAGGGCGAGCAGGGGTTCAACATCGGCCGCGTCGTCGCCTTCCTGGCCGACCTGCCGATCACCGCAGCCGGGTCGCAGATCAATCGCTGGTGCGGCAGCTCCATGAGCGCGGTGCACATGGCGGCCGGCGCCATTGCGGCCGGCGCCGGCGAGCTGTTCGTCTGCGGCGGCGTCGAGAGCATGAGCCGGGTGCCGATGCTGGGGTTCAATCCGGTGCTGAATCCGAAGCTGTCGAAGGAGAAACCGGACAGCTACATCAGCATGGGCGTGACGGCGGAGAACCTAGCCGAGCGCTACCAGATCGACCGCGCGGCGCAGCAGGCCTTCGCCGTCACCAGCCAGCAGCGCGCCGCCGCCGCGCAGGCCGAGGGGCATTTCCGCGACGAGATCGTGCCGATTGCGACCAAGGCGGGCATGGTGGACCAGGACGGCTGCATCCGGCCCGACACCACGCAGGAGGGCTTGGCGGGCCTGAAACCTGCCTTCTCGGCGACCGGCACGGTGACGGCCGGCACCAGCTCGCCGCTGACCGACGGGGCGTCGGCGGTGCTGGTGTGCAGCGCCGCCTATGCCGAGGCGAACGGGCTGCCGGTGCTGGCGCGCATCCAATCGATGGCGGTGGCTGGCTGCGCGCCGGACGTGATGGGCATCGGCCCGGTGCCGGCTGCGCACAAAGCGCTGGCCCGCGCCGGCCTGGCGATTGACGCAATGGACGTCGTCGAACTCAATGAGGCGTTCGCCGCCCAGGCGTTGGCGGTCGAGCGCGACCTGATGCTGGACCATGCGAAGGTGAACCTGGATGGCGGCGCGATCGCGCTCGGCCATCCGCTGGGTGCCAGCGGGGCGCGCATCACCGGCAAGGCCGCCTCGCTGCTCGCCCGCACCGGCGGGCGTCACGCGCTTGCGACCATGTGCGTCGGCGGCGGCCAGGGTACCGCCACCATTCTCAGCCGGGCCTGACGCGATGAGCATCGAACGCTGCGCCGTGCTCGGCGCCGGGCTGATGGGCGCCGGCATTGCCGCGCACCTCGCCAATGCCGGCCTGCCAGTGTTGCTGCTGGACATGGACGACCGGGCGGCCGCGGCGCTGGAAAAGCTGAGAAAAGCGGACCCGCAGCCGCTGATGTCGCCCGAAGCGGCGCGGCTGATCACCCCCGCCTCGTTCGACGAGCTGGAGCGCATCGGCGACTGCGACTGGATCATCGAGGTGATCGTCGAGGATCTGGCCGCGAAGCGCGCCCTGTACGACCGCGTGGACGCGGTGCGGAAGCCCGGCAGCATCGTGTCCTCGAACACCAGCACCATTCCGCTGCGGTCGCTGGCAAAGAAGCAGAGCCCGGCGTTCCAGGCCGATTTCTGCATCACCCACTTCTTCAACCCGCCGCGCTACATGCGCCTGCTGGAGCTGGTCACCGGCCCCGCGACCCGGCCCGAGGTTGGGCGCGAACTGACCCGGCTGTGCGACGTGCGGCTCGGCAAGGGCGTCGTCGCCTGCCACGACACGCCGGGCTTCATCGCCAACCGGATCGGCACGTATTGGATCACGGTCGCGATCAACGAGGCGATCGAGCGCGGCCTGACGGTCGAGGAGGCGGACGCCATCCACCGGCCGATGGGCATTCCCAAGACCGGCGTGTTCGGCCTGGTGGACCTGGTCGGGCTCGACCTGATGCCGCTGATAGCGCGATCGCTGCTGATGAGCCTGCCGCCGGCCGACGATTACCGCCGGGTGTTCAAGATTCAGCCGCTGCTGATGCGGATGATCGAGCAGGGGCAGATCGGCCGGAAGGGCAAGGGCGGGTTCTACCGGCTGGAGCGCAACGGCGCCGAGCGGGTGAAGCAGGCGATCGATCTCAAGACCGGCGAATACCGGGTGGCCGGCAAGCCGCGGCTCGACGCCGTTGACGCCGGGCGCCGTGATCTCGCGGCGTTGGCGACGCACGACAGCCCGGCCGGAGCCTATGCCAAGGCGGTGCTGGTGCAGTTACTGGCCTATGCCGCCTCGCTGGTGCCGGAGATCGCCGACGACATCCCGAGCGTCGATCAGGCGATGCGGCTCGGCTATGCCTGGGGCCAGGGTCCGTTCGAGCTGATCGACCGGCTCGGCGCCGGCTGGGTGGCCGACGCGGTGGAAGCCGCCGGGCTGCCGGTGCCGAAGCTGCTGGCACTGCGGCGCCCGTTCTACCGGGTCGAGGCCGGCCGGTTGGAATGCCTGACCACCGCGGGCGAGTATGCGCCGGTGCAGCGGCCCGATGGCGTGTTGCTGCTCGCCGACATCAAGCGGGCAAGCAAGCCCGTACTGCGCAACGGCTCGGCGTCGCTCTGGGACGTCGGCGACGGCGTGCTGTGCCTCGAGTTCACCAGCAAGATGAACGCGCTCGACGCCGACATCCTGGGCCTGCTCGGAAAGGCGGTGGCGCTCGCGGCCCAGTCGCACAAGGGGCTGGTGATCTACAACGAGGGCGAGAATTTCTCCGTCGGCGCCAATCTCGGCATCGCTCTGTTCGCCGCCAACGTCGCGGCCTGGCCGGTGATCGAGCAATCGGTGGCGGGTGGGCAGGACGCCTACAAGGCGCTGAAATACGCGCCCGTCCCGGTGGTGGGCGCACCTGCCGGCATGGCGCTCGGCGGCGGCTGCGAGATCCTGCTGCATTGCAGCGCCGTGCAGGCGCATGCGGAAACCTATATGGGCCTGGTCGAGGTCGGCGTCGGCCTGCTGCCGGGCTGGGGCGGCTGCAAGGAGATGCTGGCACGCTGGCAGGCCAACCCGGCCCTTCCGCGCGGCCCGATGCCGGCGGTGGCCAAGGTGTTCGAGATCATCTCGACCGCGCAGGTCAGCAAGTCGGCGGCACAAGCGCAGGCGCTCGGCTTTCTTCGCCCCTCCGACGGCATCACCATGAACCGCGACCGGCTGCTCTACGATGCCAAGGCACGCGTCCTGGCGCTGGCCGACGGCTACCAGCCGCCGAAGCCGGCCGAGTATCGCCTGCCGGGACCGGGTGGCCGGGTGGCGCTCGACCTCGCCGTGGACGGGTTTGCCGCCCAGGGAAAGGCGACGCCGCACGACGTGGTGGTGTCGAAGGAGGTCGCCCGCGTGCTGACCGGCGGCGACGCCGACCCGCTCGACACGCTGTCCGAGGACGATATCACCAAGCTCGAGCGCCGCTCCTTCATGGCGCTGGTGCGCAACCCGGCTTCGCTCGCCCGCACCGAACACATGCTCAACACCGGCAAGCCGCTCCGGAACTGAGGGGACCTCCATGGCCACTTACACCGCGCCGCTGCGCGACATCCGCTTCGTCATGCACGAGCTGCTCGACAGCAGCTCGGTTGCCGCCCTGCCGGGCTACGAGCAGGCGACGCCCGAACTGATGGACGCCGTGGTCGAGGAAGCGGCCAAGTTTTCCGAGGCCGTGCTGTTCCCGCTCAACCTGAGCGGCGACAAGGAGGGCTGCACCTACGAGAACGGCGTCGTGCGCACGCCGAAGGGGTTCAAGGAGGCTTACCGGCAACTTATCGAGGGGGGGTGGACCTCGCTCTCCTGCGACCCCGAATATGGCGGCCAGGGCATGCCGAAGCTGGTCGGCACGGTGTTCGAGGAGATCGTCAGCAGCGCCAACCTGTCGTTCGGCATGTATCCGGGCCTGTCGCACGGCGCCTACCGCGCCCTGCGCGAGCACGGCTCCGACGACCTCAAGTCGCAGTACCTGCCGAAGCTGGTGGACGGCACCTGGTCGGGCACGATGTGCCTGACCGAGCCGCAATGCGGCACCGACCTCGGCCTGATCCGCACCAGGGCGGAGCCCGCCGGGGATGGCAGCTATCGCATCACCGGCACCAAGATCTTCATCAGCGCCGGCGAGCACGACTTGACCGAGAACATCGTGCATCTCGTGCTGGCGAAGCTGCCGGGCGCGCCCGCGGGAACGAAGGGGATCAGTCTTTTTCTCGTCCCAAAATTCCTGCCGAACGCCGAGGGTGGCGCCGGGCCGCGCAACGGCGTCGCGTGCGGCAGCATCGAGCACAAGATGGGCATCAGGGCATCCGCCACCGCGGTGCTGAACTTCGATGGCGCACAAGGCTGGCTGGTGGGGCCGGCCCATGGCGGCATGCGCTGCATGTTCACCATGATGAACGCGGCGCGGCTCGCGGTGGGGATGCAGGGGCTCGGCATCGCCGAGACCGCCTACCAGTCGGCCGCCGCCTATGCGAAGGACCGGCGGCAAGGCAAGTCGGTCAAGCGCAGCGATGCGCGCGACACCAAAAGCAGCGAGCATGGCGCGGACCCCATCATCGTCCACCCGGACGTGCGCCGCATGCTGTTGGAGGCGCGGTCGATGACCGAGGCCGGGCGGGCGCTGTCGTATTGGATCGGGCTCGAGCTGGACCGCGCCGGGCACCACCCGGACCCGGCGGTGCGGCAGGAGGCGGACGACCTGGTCGCGCTCATGACGCCGATCATCAAGGCGGCGCTGTCGGACCTCGGGTCGGAAGCGGCCAACAACGCCGTCCAGGTGCTGGGCGGGCACGGCTACATCCATGAATGGGGCGTCGAGCAGCTGGTTCGCGACGCCCGCATCGCGCAGATCTACGAGGGCACCAACGGCATTCAGGCGCTCGATCTGGTGGGCCGTAAGCTCGGCCAGGACGCCGGGCGCCTGCTGCGGCGGTTCTTCCATCCGGTCAGCGCCTTCCTCGAGGCGCATGCCGACGACGTCGAGCTGGCGCCGTTCGTGGGGCCGACCGCCAAGGCGTTCGGCCGGCTGCAGACCGCGACCATGACCGTCGCCCAGCGCGGCATGGCTCGGCCCGAGGAGGCCGCCGCCGCCGCCACCGACTTCCTGCGGCTGTTCGCCTTGGTGGCGATGGCGTTCATGTGGTGCCGGATGGCCGTGGTGGCGCGGGAGAAGCTGCGCGCCGGCGCGAATGGCGAGGCCGGGTTCTACCAGGCCAAGCTCGACGTCGGCGCGTTCTTCATGGCCCGCGTGCTGCCCCGCCATAGCGTGCACTTCCAAGGCATCATGTCAGGCGGCGAGACGCTGACCCGCATGACCGCCGAAGCGTTTTGAGGCCCGGCATGAGACAGGATCGACACTTCCGGCTGAGCGGCCGCACCGCCATCGTCACCGGCGCCGGCAGCGGCATCGGGCGGGAGATCGCGGCCTGCCTCGCCCGCCGCGGCTGCAATCTCGCTCTGGCCGACATCAACGAGGCCGGGGTGAACGCCACCGCCGAGCGCCTGTCGTCGGCCGGCGTGCGCATCACCACTCACCGGCTCGACGTCGCCGACGAGGCCGCGGTCGCCGCTTTCCCGGACGAGGTGCGGCGCGGGCATGGCCGAGCCGAAGTGCTGGTCAACAATGCCGGCGTGGCCCTCAGCGGCACCTTCGAGCAGGTCTCGGCGGCCGACTTCGACTGGGTGCTGTCGATCAACTTCTGGGGCGTGGTGCGGATGACGCGCGCGTTCCTGCCGATGCTGAAGCAGGCGGACGAGGCGCGGCTGGTGAACCTGTCGAGCCTGTTCGGCCTGGTGGCGCCGCCGGGTCAGACCGCCTATTGCGCCAGCAAGTTCGCCGTCCGCGGCTTTTCCGAGTCGTTGCGGCAGGAACTGCGCCGCTCGCCGGTCGGGATCACCGTGGTCCACCCCGGCGGCGTCGCCACCGCCATCGCCCGCAACGCCCGCATCGGCGCCGTGCCCGCACATGAGCTGGAGCGGCAGCGCGCCACGTTCCAACGTGCCCTGCGGCTGCCGGCCGACGTGGCCGGGGAGACGATCGTCCGCGCCGTCGAGCGCCGCCGCAACCGCGTGCTGGTTGGCCGCGACGCGCAGATCGCCGCCATGATCGAGCGCCTTGCGCCCACGTCCTACTGGCCGGTGCTCGAGCGCATGATGTCGTCCGGACAACCGGCGCGTCCAAGCTCGGCGCCGGCCGAGGTCGCCGGCTGATGCGCCGTTTGATGGGGTGGCTGCTCGGGACCACGGCGGCGACCGGCGCCGGACTGGCGCTGTTCAGCTTGTTCACCGCGCGCCGGGTCGAAGCGGCGGTGCCGGCGCAGGGCCGGTTTCTCGAGGTCGGCGGGCAGCACATCCACTACACCGACGCCGGCAGCGGCCCGGCGATCGTCCTGCTGCATGGGCTCGGCGGCCAGGTGCGCAATTTCCCGCGCGAGGTGATTGGGCCCTTGTCGCGCGACTTCCGCGTGGTCGCGATCGACCGGCCCGGCAGCGGCCACTCGCGCCGCCCGCTCGGCGCGCCGGCGCAGATCAGCCACCAGGTCCGGACGATTGCCGCGGTCATTCGCCACCTCGGGCTCGACCGGCCGCTGGTGGTCGGGCACTCGCTGGGCGGGGCGATGGCGCTGGCCTTGGCGCTCGACCACCCGGACGTGGTGGGCGGGCTCGCGCTGATCGCCCCGCTGACCCAGCCGCAGGAACAGGTGCCGTCACCGTTCCGCGCCCTCGTGGTGCGCTCGCGCTGGTTGCGCCTGCTTGCGGCCTGGACGGTGGCAGTGCCGGGCGCGATGGCGCGGGGCGCGGCGGCGCTGCAGGAGGTGTTCGGGCCCGACCCGATCCCGCTCGACTACGGCACCAAGGGCGGCGGCCTGTTGAGCCTGCGGCCGAGCGCGTTCTACACGGCATCCAGCGACCTCGTGGCGATCAACGACGACCTGCCGGGCTATGCTGCCCGCTACGGCACTCTGGCGGTGCCGGTGGGCATCCTGTTCGGCAGCGCGGACCGGATCCTCGACCCGGCGATCCACGGCCGCAAGACCGCTGCCATGATCCCCGGGGCCGAGCTCGACCTGGTGCAGGGCGGCGGCCACATGACCCCGATCGCCGCGCCGGAGCGCACCGTTGCGTTCATTCGGCGGCTGGCGGCGCAGCTCGCGCGCAAGGAACCTGTCCTGTCATGAGTGAAACCACCCTGTCGGTTGAGCGTCCGGCGCCTGACCTTGCGGCGCCCTCCGAGCATTTCGACGTCATCGTCATCGGCGCCGGGCTGTCCGGCATCGGCGCCGCCTACCACTTGCGGCGGCGGCTGCCGAACAAGACGTTCGTGCTGCTCGAAGGGCGGGCGACGCTGGGCGGGACCTGGGATCTGTTTCGCTATCCCGGCGTGCGCTCCGATTCGGACATGCATACGCTGGGCTTCGCGTTCCGGCCCTGGCGCGACCGCAAGGTGATCGCCGAGGGCGGCGCGATCCTGGATTACCTGAAGGAGACGGCCGCTGAACACGACATCGAGCGGCGGATCCGGTTCGGCCACAAGGTGATACGCACCGATTGGTCGTCCGCCGACGCACGCTGGACCGTCGAGGTGCGACGCGAGGCCGAAGGCGACACGGTCCGCTTCACCTGCGGCTTCCTGTTCACGTGCTGCGGCTATTACGATTATTCGGGCGGCTACACGCCCGATTTCCCGGGCCGCGACCGCTTCGGCGGCGAGGTCCTGCATCCGCAAGCCTGGCCGGACCGGCTGGAGGTCGACGGAAAGCGCGTCGTCGTCATCGGCAGCGGCGCCACCGCCATGACGCTGGTTCCCGCGCTGACGAAGCTCGGTGCCCGTGTGACGATGCTGCAGCGGTCGCCGACCTATGTGGTCGCGCTGCCGTCCACCGACCCGATCGCCGACCGGCTGCGCCCCTACATGCCGCCCCGGGCGCTGGCTCGGCTGATCCGGTGGAAGAACATCCTGCTGTCGATCGTGCTGTTCCGCATGGCGCGCCGCAAGCCGGACGAGACCAAGGCCAAGATCATGGGGGCGATCCAGAAGTATCTGGGACCCGATTACGACGTGCAGACCCACTTCAATCCCACCTACAAACCGTGGGATCAGCGGCTGTGCCTGGTGCCGGACGGCGACTTGTTCCGGGCGATCCGCGCCGGGCAGGCGGAGATCGTCACCGACGCGATCGAAGAGTTCACCGAGCGCGGCGTGCTGCTGCGTTCCGGACGCACGCTCGACGCCGACGTCGTGGTGACCGCGACCGGGCTGCGGATGCAGTTGTTCGGCGGCATGCAGGTGGCGGTGGACGGGCAGGCGGTCGATTTTGGCCAGACGCTCTCCTATCGCGGGGTGATGTTCAGCGGCGTGCCGAACCTGGTCACGGCGTTCGGCTATACCAACGCGTCCTGGACGCTGAAGAGCGAACTGACCTGCCTCTACGTGTGCCGCCTGCTGCGGACCATGGATCGGCGCGGGTTCAGCTCATGCACGCCGCGCCCGGACCCGGCGATCGGCGCGGAGCCGCTGCTGGAGTTTTCATCGGGCTATGTGCAGCGCGGCCTGGGCCTGTTCCCGAGCCAGGGGAATAAGCGTCCGTGGCGCATCTACCAGAATTACCTGCTGGACTTGATCAACTACCGCTTCGCGCCGCTTTACGACGGCAGCCTGAAGTTCAGCCGCAAGGCCTGAGGCGGCCCGGGCTACGCATATGTACCGCCACGTTCCGTAGAGGTGAATGAGACCGGGGCGGTTCATCTGACCCGTGTTTGTGAGATTTTGTTACAGTCGAACAGCAATTCTGTGGCCGATTTGCCGCATATGTTGTGCGTGAACACTGAGCCCACACTTGATTGTTGACAGTATTCTAACAATTCGGTCAACTTCTGGACCTGAAACGGTCCTGCGACGGAGTCGGCATTCGTTAACCATGACCTGTCTGACGCCTCGGGCGCTGGTGGGGCGTGAATCACAGAATGTCCGATCCGAACGCGGACAGGGATGAGGGGACGAAGCCGATGACGTGCAAACCGACGCTGCGAAGCCTGGTGGCAGCAACCACGATGGTTGTCGCCGCGACCGGGCCGGGTCTCGCGACCGAGTTCGGCCAGACGCACGTCGACCTCGACTACATCGACACGCTGGCGGGCTACAATCTGCCGCCCGGGTTCTATGTCCGCGACGACATCAACTACAACATCTCCAAGCGTCTGAACGATCAGAACGGCAATCGCGTCCAGTTGAATGGCGGCCGCCTCGGCACCGTGCCGCTCAAGTTCTACCAAAGCAATGCCGCCAACGTGTTCAGCCTGATCTATTCGTCCAACTACGTCGTGCCGTTCATCAATGCACGGCTCGGGACTGCGGTCTATGGCTTCTATGCGGAGTCCCGGGCGGAAGCGAAGTTCACGCTGTTCGGGCGCACGACCGGTTCGGGCGAGACGCGCCGCGGATTCGGCGACCTGACGGTGGTGCCGGTATTCCTGCAATGGCAGGTCCCTTCTGCGAACCTGTCGATCATCCTGTCGCCGCTCGAGTTCACGGCGCCGAGCGGGCAGTACAATGAAACCGATCCGATCGGCAACAATATCGGGCTCAACTACTGGAGCTACCGTCCCGCCCTGGAGCTGACATACCTGAACGCAACCGGGCAGGAAGCGTCAGCCAACATGAATCTGTCGTTCAACTCGCAGAACAACGCCACCAAATACAAGTCTGGCAACGAGTTCTCCATCACCTACGTGTTGCAGCAGCATTTCTCGCCGCAATTCGCCGCCGGGCTCGAGGGTTACTACTACCGGCAGTTCACCGACGACACCCAGAACGGCACCGTGGTGAACACCGTGCGCTCGCCGAGCCCGCTGGTTCCGTTCGATCCGCTCAACGGCGGCACCGGCAACCGCGGCGAGGTGTTCGCGCTCGGGCCGACCATCACGTGGACGCCGACGCCGCGGATCAACACCAACTTCCATTGGGCGCACGAGGTGTTCTCGTTCAACCGCAAGCAAGGCGAGGCTTTCTGGGTGCGGGCGTCCTACCACTTCTGACGCGGCCCACTTCCGACACGGCCCGACGCTGATCTTCGACGTGGATGGAATGCTGGTCGACTCGGTCGACCAGCACGGGCGGGCATGGCCGGACGCCTCTTGCGCGTTCGGGCACAGGATCGAGGCAAGCGGTAAGGCGCCGGGGCGAGATCCTCGAGCCCGGCACGCGTCCGGCGGTTGAACGGGCCCGGCCGCGATTGCACCCCCCTCCGTTCGTCCCTATCGTCCGAACGAAGAATAAACGTTGTCGGGGGGAACGCCACGTGCCTGAGCAAACCCGCTTGCCGGTCACCCGGCGCGCGCTGATCGGCGCAACTGCTGCCACCCTGGTAGCCCCTGCCCTGCTCCGGGCACAGCCGGCGACGATCAAAATCGGCTTCCCCGTCCCGCTCACCGGGCCCTACGGCACCGAAGCCGCCGACCAGGTCCGCTGCGGCCAGCTCGCGGTGGCCGAGTTCAACGAGGCGGGCGGGCTCGATGGGCGGCGCGCCGAGCTGCTGCCGCGCGACGACAAGCTCGACCCTGGCGAGGCCGCCACGCGCACGCTGGAGCTGGTGGAGAAGGACCGCGTGGACTTCGTGGTCGGCAGCCTGTCGGCGTCGGTGCAGCTTGCGATCAACAACATCACCAAGCAGCGAAAGGTTCTGTTCAACTCCATCAGCCAGTCGGACCAGATTACCGCCCTGCCCGACTGGAGCCGCTACACCTTCCACGAGGCGATGACGCCCCATCTGACGGCGGGCGCGGTCGGGCGGTATGCGTTCGGCAAGTTCGGCAAGCGGGTCGTCTTCCTGAGCGCCGACTACGCCTATGGCAAGGAGATGGTGGAGGGGTTCAAGGCGGCGGGCCAAGTAGCAGGGATCGAGGTGCTGGCCGAGTTGCGGCATCCGCTCGGGACGACCGATTACTCCACCTTGCTGCCGCGGATCCAAGCGCTGAAGCCCGACATCTTGTGCCTATGCAATTTCGGCCGTGACCAGCAGATCTCGATCAAGCAGGCGACCGATTTCGGGCTGAAGCGCACGACGCGGATCGTCGCACCCATCCTGCTCTACACCAGCCGGGTCGCGGGCGGCGCGCAGGCGTTCGACGGCGTGGTGGGCGGGACGTCGTACTACTGGGGCGCGGAAGCCAGCATCCCGAGCGCCAAGACGTTCAACGACCGCTATCGCAAGGCTTACGACAACAAGGTCCCCTCCGACTACGGCGCGCTCGGCTATGCGGGGGTGCGCACGGTGCTCACGGCGGCCAAGCAGGCCGGCAGCACGGACGTCGAGAAGGTGATCGAGGTGCTGCAGGACCTCAAATACGACTTCTACAAGGGCCCGCAGCGTTATCGCGCCTGCGACCACCAATCGGTGCAGTCGGTGTTCATCATCGAAAGCAAGTCGAAGGACATGTCGAGCCCCTCCGACGTGTTCAACATTCTCGAGACGGCGCCGGCCAGCGAGGACGCGCTGGTGAGCTGCAAGGACGAGGGGCACGCGTAACGGCGTCCGGCCATGATGGATGGCATCAGCCCCGACCTGATCGCGCTGCAAATCTTCACCGGCCTGGCGCTCGGCGCGATCTACGTGCTGGTGGCGCTCGGCATGTCGCTGCTGTTCGGCATGCTGACGGTGGTCAACTTCGCCCATGGCGCGTTCTACATGCTGGGGGCCTATGCCGCGGTGGCGCTGCTGGGGCTCGGGGCCAATTTCTGGGTGTGCCTGTTCTTCGCCCCGCTCGCGGTCGGCTTGCTCGGGCTCGCGGTGGAACGCGTTCTGATCCGGCCGCTGTACGGGCGGGGGATCGACTATCCGCTGTTGCTGACGTTCGGGCTGTCCTACGTGATGATCGAGGGCGTCCGCATCCTGTTCGGCACCCAGGCGATCCCGTTCGACACGCCCGACGCCCTGGTCGGCGCCACCGACATCTGGATCGGCTATTTCCCGACCTACCGCCTGTTCGTGATCGGCGTGACCGGTGTCGTGCTGCTCGGGCTGTGGCTGTTTCTCGAGCGTACGCCGTATGGGCTCATCATCCGTGCCGGCGCGCGCGATCCGCAGATCGTGCGCATTCTGGGGATCGATGTCGGCCGGGTTTGGCTGGTGGTGTTCGGCATCGGCACTGGGCTCGCGGCGCTGGCGGGGCTGCTGGCGGCGCCGCTGCAGGGGGCCAGCGCGGAGATGGGCGACAGCGTGCTGGCGATCGCCTTCGTGGTGACGGTGGTGGGCGGCATGGGCTCGCTGCTGGGCGCGGTGCTGGCCGGGCTGCTGGTGGGCGTCGTCGTGAGCCTCGCCTCGCTGTTCGCGCCGGAGATGGCGCAGGTGTCGATTTTCGCGCTGATGGCGATCGTGCTGCTGATCCGGCCGCAGGGGTTCTTCGGCCGTGCCGGGTTGATGAGCGGCTAGCGTGAGCCAGGCCCTCGCCCTCCCTTCGCCCCGAGCGCATTGGATGTCCGTGGCGACCCGGCACCGCGTGCTGCTCGCGGTCGCCTTCCTGGCCGTCTTTCCGCTGCTGATGCCGTTCAAGGCGATTGCGGTGAACATCCTGATCTACGGGCTGTTCGCGCTCGGCTTCAACCTGCTCTACGGCACCATGGGGCTGCTGTCGTTCGGCCACGCGGCGCTGTTCGGCGGCGGCGCCTATGCGTGCGGCATCGCGATGGTGCATTTCGGCCTGCCGTGGTGGGCGGGCGTCATCGCGTCCGTGCTGGCCGGCGCCGGGGTCGCCGCTGTCATCGGCGGGCTCGCGACCCGCACGCGCGGCATCTACTTCGCAATGGTGACGCTCGCGCTGTCGCAATGCGTCTACTACGTCGCCTTCCAGGCCACGTCCTGGACCGGCGGCGAGAACGGGCTGCGCGGCGTCTCGCTCGGGCGCATCGGGCCACTCGACTTCGTGGACCCCACCACGCGCTACTACGTGGTCGCCGCCTTCGTATCGCTGGCCCTCTACGTGCTGTCGCGCATCCTCAATTCGCCGTTCGGCGCGGCGATGCAGGCGCTGCGCGAGAACGAAGCGCGGGCGCGCGCCTGCGGCTTCGACGTGCGCGCGACCCGCTGGCTGGCGTTCGTGCTGTCGGGCGGGTTCTGCGGCCTGGCCGGCGCGATGCAGGCGCTGCATCTGGGCATCGTGCCGATCGAGACGCTGACGGTCGCGACATCCGGCACCGTGGTGATGATGGCGCTGCTGGGCGGCATGGGCACGTTCTTCGGCCCGTTCATCGGCGCCGGCATCTTTTTACTCCTCGAAAACCTCGTGTCGTTGTGGACGGTGCACTGGCAGCTTGTCGTCGGCATTGTGTTCATCGTCTGCGTGCTTTTCTTCCCGAGCGGCGTCTGGGGCACATTGCTAAAATTACTCGGCCGGGCATGAGCGAGTACATCATGCAGACCGACCGTGTCGGGAAGTCATTTGGAAAATTCGTGGCGCTGCGCGACGTGTCGGCGCGGTTCCGGCAGGGGCAGCTTACCGGGATCATCGGTCCCAACGGCGCCGGCAAGAGCACCTACTTCAACACCCTGTCCGGCGCCTTCCCGCCCACGGCCGGCCGCATCCTGTTCGACGGGCGCGACATCACCGGCACGCCGCAGCACCGGTTCGCGCGCATGGGCATCGCCAAGTCCTTCCAGATCACCACCGTGTTCAACCAGCTCAGTGCGTTGGAGAACGTCCGCGTGGCGTTGCAGGCGCTGCGCTCCCGTTACGACGTGTGGCGGCCACGGATCCGGCATGCCGACCTCATTGAGGAAGCCGGCGCGCTGCTCGACAGCGTCGGCCTGTGGCCGCGGCGTGAGCGCCTGGCCGCGACGCTGGCGCATGGCGAGCAGCGGGCGCTGGAGATCGCGATGGCGCTCGCGAGCCGGCCGCGGCTGTTGCTGCTGGACGAGCCGACCGCCGGCATGTCGCCGGAGGAAACCCGCGCCATGATGGAGTTGATCACGCGACTTGCGGCCGAGCGGACGGTGATCCTGGTCGAGCACAAGATGAAGCTGGTGATGGGCATTTGCGACCACCTGCTGGTGCTGCACCACGGCGAGAAGCTGGCCGAGGGCAGCCCGGCGGCGATCCGGAGCAATGAGACGGTGAAGCGGGTTTACCTTGGGCAGAGAGAGCACTGAAGGCCAGGGGCCTTGCCCCTGGACCCCAGCAAAGGCTGGACCTTTGCAATCCCGGACTAAAATTTCCGGGGTTTGGGGCCCGCGGCCCCAATGGGGTCGAGGGGCAAAGCCCCTCGCCTTGTCTTGTTGAGTATTCAAGGCCTCGAGGCCTGGTATGGCCCCAGCCACATCCTGCAGGGCATTGACCTGGAGGTGCGCCAGGGCGAGATCGTTTGCCTGATTGGCCGCAATGGCGCCGGCAAGACGACCACGTTGCGGTCGGTGATGGGCCTGGTCGGCCGCACGCGCGGCCGGGTGGTGTTCGACGGCGCCGATTTGCTGCCGCGTCCGGCGCATGTGCGCAACGCGCTCGGCCTCGGCTACGTCCCGGAGGAGCGGCGCATCGTCGCCGGGTTGACGGTGCGGGAGAATTTGCGGCTCGGCCTGCTCGCGGCGCGGGTGCGCCGGCCGGAGCGGGTGGTCATCGACGAGGTTGCCGAGACGTTCCCGCGCCTGGCCGAGCGCCTGGACCAGACCGCGATCACCATGTCCGGCGGCGAGCAGCAGATGCTGGCGATCGCCCGGGCGATGGTGAGCCAGCCCAAGCTGCTGATGCTGGACGAGCCCTCGGAAGGGATCATGCCGGTGCTGGTGGACGAAATGTTCGCCTTGTTCGGTCGCCTGCGCGCCGGGGGGACGACGATCTTGTTGGTGGAGCAGAATGTGGAGCTGGCGCTAGGGTTGGGCGACCGGGCTTACATCATGGATGGGGGGACGATTGTTCACGAGGCGACCGCGGCGGCGTTGTTGGCGGACGAGGGGGTGAAGGAGCGGTATTGTTCGGTGTAGGCCGGGGCTTCAACCGCGCCGCCCTAGCCCGCCTCGCCGGCCTCCGCCCCGCCCTCACCACCCGCCTCGGCACCGCCTTGCGCCACACCGCCGCCGAGCTCGCCCCCACCCGCGCCTGGCACCGCCTGGTGCTGGCGCTCACCGACGGCGAGCCCTCCGACATCGACGTCCCCAACCATACCGTCCTAATCACCGACGCTCGCCGGGCCGTCCTGGGCCTGCGCTCCGCCGGTATCGACGTCTTCGGGTCGTCCTGGACCCCGCCGGCGTCGGCTCCGCCACGCCGATCTTCGGCCGCGCGAACGCGATCCCGATCAGCGACTTGGCCGACCTGCCGTCACATCTGGCAGGGCTCTACTTCCGATTTGTGCGCCGGTAAGCAAGGCCGGGGCGCCGCCCTGGACCCGCTGGGGCGAGAGCCCAGACTGCCTCAGCAATCGCACTTTGCAGATTCGCGGGTAGCTATGCGCGGGTTTACCTGGCCGGAAGCGGGCGGGCCGGTTCCTGTAGTTGAGGAGGGTAGCTCGCAATGTCCATTGATTTAGCGTGGATGAATGCAGCCCGAAGCAGGACTAAGCACCCCGGGTGAGTTCCAGCGAAGGTGCCCAGGTTAAACCATTATGGAGTTTAACGTATGATTCTGTCGACGGAAGCGCAATACCGGGATCTTGTAGCTGCTAACCTCTCTGCTATCGACGCGTCACTTACTCTCGTCGGGGCTGAGCACGAGATCCGCCTGCCGGATGGCCGAGTTTCGAGAATTGACATCCTAGCCAAGGACAGGTTTGGGTGTTTCACAGTTATTGAAATTAAGAAGAGCAATCAAACGGCACGGAGCACGGTACAGCAGCTGTTCAAATACGCGCACTTTTTAAAGAGTAAGAATTGACTCAGAGTTGATCAAATAAGATGTATTGCGATCTCAACTAAATGGGATGAGTTGCGAGCGCCATTCAGTGAGTTTAGCCATGTCTCCGAGTATGAAAGCATTGCTCTTCAGCTTACGCTCAATGGTGACAACACTTTTTCCGTTGAGGTGGTTGAGTGCGAGTATGAGGTCGGCGGCGGGGAAGCTATTCACAACTATATTTTCTTCGAGTTCAAGACTGAGGCTGCTCGCGACGTTGCGTTTGTGACGTTCCTACGTGACTTGGCAGAGTTGGCACCAAATCTGAGTTCGGTGCTTTTCAAGTTAAACGCAAAGGGGCAGCATGAGGTGATCCATCCATATGGTTTCTGTTGGAGTGTTTTCCACACAGGTAAATTGCAGTCGATCGAAAAGTTCAGTGTACTAGAGAGCTTGCCTGACCTTTCATCAGATTGGTTCTCGGCATGCCGCTTGTTGGCTGGTTGGAGTGACGGCAGTGTAGAAGCCTACATACGTGAGCTCATTCTCTCGAAGGTCGCGGTCGTCAGATCGGCTGACGGCGAGTACGGATGTTATGCAATACATTCTTTAAATAATGACCTCCATCGTTGGAAGACGATTGAAATTGCTAAGCTCGGGCCCATGTTCGAAGACAACCTATATACGGATGACGAAGGCCGTGCTTTCGCGTGCGGCTTTCTCGGGAAGCATCCCTACAATTTCGCTGCCCATATCACACCTAAGCGACCATCACACTTACACTTCGTACGTGAACAGATAAAAAGCTTCTTGCGAACGAACCCGAATTGGCAGCGGAGTGTGTCATTCATCCTTGATGAGTTGGATGCCGATGTTGAGGCCAACATCACTATCTACAATCCATTGAACTTCTGTGGCTGGCTCACGGACTTATATAAAGATGGAAAAAGCAATAGGATCCCCAATTTCGAAATTATCGTTACGGGCGGACATTCACCGATCCGCTATTTCGGGACCCTAATTTGGAGTGGCGTAACCTCTAAGGTCAAGCTGAAGAATGCCTTACGGTCGGCCTATCCCCATGATGGCTTCGCCCTGATAAGGTCCGTCAATCAATGGCTCAACGAATATGATGATCAGCTATTCCGAAAATTCGGTATCAAGCATGAAGTGTTCAAGCAGACCGCTGAGGGAGTTCAATGGTTGAACGGGTGGGAAAGTCCTGCGAGGTGGGGAAAAATCTACCAAAGATCTAAACAGCTTGACTTACTTTCTGCAAAAGCATGATCACCTCGTTGAGGCTGCTGGCCAGTATTTCAAGCGGCATTCGGTAGCTATATGATCAGCAAGCGTAGGGTGGGTAAGCGTAGCGCTCCCTACCACTTACAGCCACCACCCACTGCGGCATGTTCGTGCCTGCACTGACCGCACCTGAGCCTACGCAGCAAGCAGCTGGGTGTAGACGAAACTGGACACGTTACCCGATCAACTCGCGCCCCAAACAAATGTGCTTGACACCACTCCCACCAAAATGTTCCTGCTCCGTTCATGCCTGCCCAGCCCGCAAAGGCCGAGCCCACCCAACTCCCCACCCCGCCACCCCGGGACGAGGCCGCCGCGTCGCGTCACTACCGCGACGTCATCGACGACCTCATCGACCTCGGCGCCGGCCTCGCCCGCCTCCTCGCCGACCAAGCCCACGCCGTCGCCGCTGCGGACCGCGTGACCGAGGCGCCAAGCGCCGCCACGCCCCCCAACACCACGCCCCAAGAAGCCACCCCCACGAACCTCACCGCCACCCCGGCGCAGCCGCCGGCCCAAATCGCCGCCATTGCCGCCGCCTTCGACCGTGTCGCCCGCGGCGTCCGCCGCTCGATCCTCCTCGCCCGCCACATCGCCGCGACCCCGGTCCCCACCGCCGCCGACCCGGCCGGGCGGCGCACCGTCGCGCGTGGACAGATCATCCGCAACGTCGAGGACGCCATCGCCCGCACCGCCCGCGGCAAGGACGCCGGCACCCTCCACGCCGAGCTGCTCGACCGCCTCGACGCCCCGGACCTCGAACTCGCCCTCGCCCACCGCCCCATCGCTGATATCGTCGCCGACATCTGCCGCGACCTCGGCCTCGACAACTGCCTCGGCGCCCGCCCCTGGAAGCGCCGCACCCCCACCGACGTCGAACGCCTCGTCGCACGCGCCGCCGCCGGACCCGGCGACCCGCGCCTGCCCGTCGCCCGAGCCGACCCTCCGCCCCTCATCCGCCCCCGGCCGCCCGACCCGGCCGCCGATATCGCCAAAATCCTGCGCTACGCCGCTCCCCGCCCTCCCGACGACTGACCCGAACGAAGAAGGGCTCGGCAGCGTCAGCCAGCCGTTGCGGGGTCCAGGGGTGGAGCGGCCAAAGGTTACGGATGTTCCCCTGCGAACATTTGCAAGGGCCGCGGAGGGGTAGCCCCTGCCCTACTCCGCCGCCCGCCTCACCCCCCCGATCCCCGCCTCCACCAGCGGCATCACCTTCTCCGCCATCAGCACCTTCGAGCGGCGGGCGAGGGCCGGGTCGGCCCAGTCGTGGCCGGCGTAGAGCAGGGTGCCGAAGTCGCCGACTTCGTCGCGGAAGGCGAGGAGCTGGTCGGCGACGCGGTCGGGGGTGCCGTGGATGATCAAACGGTCGCAGATCGAATCCAACGTCACGGCGTCGTCGGGCTGGTCGCGGCTCGTCTTGAACAGCTCGATGCGGCCGGCGCGCTTCATCTTGGTCAGCAACTGCGCGTAGTAGAAGCGGTAAGGGCTGTCCGGGTCGGTGGCGTAGCGGCGGGCGGTGGCGGCGTCGTCGGCGACGCAGATGGATTTGGCGATGCGCCAATTGGCCGGGTCGGCGGGGCGGCCGGCGCGGTTGCAGCCCTCCACGTATTTCGGCCAGTGCGAGGCCACCCATTGCGGCATCAGGAAGTTGGCGCTGATCGGCTCCCAGCCGCGCGCGGCCGCCTCCGTCACGCCCTTCGAGAACGGCGCCACCACGGTGCAGATGATCGGCGGATGCGGCGCCTGCAGCGGGCGCGGGATGATGCCCTGGCCGATGTCGGCGATCAGGGTCTTTTCCGTCGTCACCGACCAGTACTTGCCCGTGATGTCGTAGGGCGGATCGGTCGCCCAGATCTGCAGCACCTGGTCGATGCATTCGACGAACATCTCGTTGCGGTTCTTGGCAAGTGTGCCGAACGCCTCGGCGTCCGACGGCAGTCCGCCGGGGCTGATGCCAAAGTTGAGCCTGCCGTCGAGCATGTGGTCGAGCATGGCAATCTCGGCCGCGACCCGGGCCGGGTGGGTGTTCGGCAGGTTCACCGTGCCGGTGCCGAGCCGGATCTGCTTCGTGCGCCCCACCAGGCTCGCGAGGAACAGCACGCAGGAGGTGATGTTCTCCGCCTTGTCGGTGGTGTGCTCGCCGACATAGGCCTCGGAGAAGCCGAGCTCATCGCAGAGGATGAACGCGTCCCGGTCCTCGCGCAGGGTTTGGCGCCAGTCTTTGTCGAGCGGGTGGATCGGCATGGTGAAGAAGCCGAGCTTCATGGGCGCATCCTCGTTCGCGTTCTTGCGGCGTAGCCTAGCCGAGAGCGGCGCCGCGCGGCCAACTCTCTTGCGCGCGCGGGAAGATGCGGGGAGGCTGCCCTTTGCAGCAACACGAGCACCCGCCATGACCGACCCGCTGATCGACGCGCTCCGCAGCCATCAGGCCGAGCTGACCGCGATCCGCCGCGACATCCACGCCCATCCGGAAATGGGGCTCGAGGAGGTGCGAACCGCCGAGCTGGTGGCGGCGGCGCTGCGCGGCTGGGGCGTGGACGTGACCGAACGGGTCGGCGGCACCGGCGTCGTCGGCACGATCCAGGGCAAGCGGCCGGGGCAGCGGGCGATCGGGCTGCGGGCGGACATGGACGCGCTGGCGATCCACGAGGCGACAGGGGCCGCGCACGCCTCGACCACGCCCGGCACCATGCATGCGTGCGGCCATGACGGGCATACCGCCATGCTGCTGGGCGCGGCCAAGCACCTGGCGGCGACGCGCGATTTCAGCGGCACGGTGCAGTTGATCTTCCAGCCGGCCGAGGAAGGCCGCGGCGGCGCCAAGCGGATGCTGGCCGACGGGCTGTTCGACCGCTTCCCGGTCGACAGCGTGTACGGCATGCACAATGTGCCGGGCCTGCCGGTGGGTCAGTTCGCGATCCGGCCGGGGCCCTATTTGGCCGGCACCTCGGGCTGGCGGGTGACGTTCCGCGGCAATGGCGGCCATGGCGGCGCCGGGCCGCATCTGGCGGCCGATCTGAGCGTGGTGCAGGCGCATTACGTGCTCGGGCTGCAGACGATCGTCGGCCGCAACGTGCCGCCGCTGGAAACGGCGGTGATCTCGGTGGGCCATATCGGCGGCGGGTCGGACCAGGCGGTGAACGTGATGCCGTCGTCGCTCGTGCTGGCCGGCACGGCGCGTTGCTTCACGCCGGCGACGCAGGCGATCATCGACCGGCGCATGGCGGAGCTGGCGCACGGGCTGGCGGCGCTGCATGGCGCCACGGCCGAGTTCTCGATCGCATGGGGGACGACGCCGCTGGTCAACCATGCCGAACAGACCGCGATAGCCGCCGCCGCGGCGACGACGCTGGTCGGTGAGGCGGCGGTGGAGTCGAACGACGAGCCGGTCACCGGCGGCGAGGACTTCGCGTTCATGCTCGCCGCCAAGCCCGGCGCCTTCATCATGCTCGGCAACGGCGCGACCAGCGGCTTGCATACGCCGGCTTACGATTTCAACGACGAGGCGATCCCGTTCGGGTCGGCTTACTGGGTGCGCCTGGTGGAGCGGGAACTGACGGTCGGCTGATCCCGGCCCGGCACCGCCGGTCAGTCGGGCCGCGGGAGCAAGCCCAACGCGGCATAAAGCCGCTCGCTGGGCGGCCACACCTGGACGATCTCGGCGCGGCGGGCCACGACGATCCAGCCGGCCGTCAGCAGGATGAGCGCGGTCAGCACCCACGCGCCGAGCAGCAGCGCCGGCTCGGATGGCGGCCAGGACGGGATCACGCGCTTGAAGCCCGGCGCGCGGGCCGGTGCGGCTGGCGCGATCGGACCGGTCGGATCGAAGTCGAACTCGGGCGGCGTCCCCGCACCGACCGAAGGAGGGTCCGGGTCAGGCTCGCGGCGGGCCTGGGTCTCGGGCACGGTGACGACCGAGACGGGCAGCGGCACCCACGTACCGGCGCAGCGGGCGCAGCGCACCGGGCGGCCCGGCGCAACACGCTCGGGCGGGATCTCGTAGGCGGCGCTGCAGGTCGGGCACACGATCCTCATCGTTTCGGGCATACAGTGTGCACCTTGCGCTGAACAGGGCCGGGCGCGGCCTGTTCCCCGCTCCGGTGGCAACGTGGCACAAGGTTGACGGCACCGGGCCCGCACCGAATCGGGGATCGGCGGGCGCCCGGGCGGGGTCCGTGATAGGTGGTCGAGCATGGTCGAGGCGGAGGGGGTGGGGTTGCGCTACGGTCCCGCGGGTCGCGGCGCCGAGGTGCTGCACGACCTGTCGTTCCATGTTCCGGAAGGCGGGTTCCGCTGGCTGCTGGGCGCGTCGGGGGCGGGCAAGACCAGCCTGCTGCGCCTGCTGCATCTGGCGGTGCGGCCGAGTTCCGGCGTGCTGACGCTGCTGGGCACCTCGATCGGCGACTCGCCGCGGCGGCAGCTGCCGGAGCTGCGGCGGCACATCGGCATGGTGTTCCAGGATTTCCGGTTGCTGCCGCACCTGTCGGCCTTCGACAACGTGGCGTTGCCGCTGCGGCTGGCGGGCCGGCCCGAGGGGCAGGTGCGGGTGGACGCGACCGAGCTGCTGGCCTGGGTCGGGCTGTCGCGCAAGATGGCGCAGCGTCCGGCCGAGTTGTCGGGCGGCGAGCAGCAACGGGTGGCGATCGCCCGCGCCGTGGTGGGGCGGCCGTCGCTGCTGCTGGCCGATGAGCCGACCGGCAACCTCGACGACGTGCAGGCGGGCCGGCTGATGCAGTTGTTCGCCGAGATGAACCGCTTGGGCGCGACCGTGATCGTTGCCACCCATAACGACGCGCTGGTGGCGCGGCATCCCGCCCACACGCTGCAACTGCACGAAGGGCATCTGGTGCGGGATGACTAGGTTCGGAGTCCGGGACGCCAAGCCGGCCCGGCTGCGTCCGCCTGGCTCGGACGACCTCGGCTTGCGGCGGGCGCTGTCGGACCGGCTGCTGCCGGTGCTGGTGGGGGCGATGGCGTTCCTGGCGGCGCTGGCGATGGCCGGGGTGACGGGCGCGTCGGCGCTGGCGCAGCACTGGCAGCAAGGCGCCGCGGCAGCGCTGACGGTGCAGGTGCCGGACGCCGAAGTCGGCGGCCGGTTGGCGCGGGTGCTGGAGGCGGTGCGCGGCACACCCGGCGTGCTGCAAGCGCGGGCCCTGGGCGACGCCGAATTGCAAGCGCTGCTGCGGCCTTGGCTCGGCAGCGGGCCGGGCCGGATTGCGGTGCCGTTGCCAGCCGTGGTGGCGGTGCGGGTGGCCGACCCGGCGTTCGACGCGGCGCCGCTCGCCAGCCGGCTGACGGCGGTGGCGCCGGGAACCTTGGTCGAAAGCCAGGATGTTTGGGTGCGCCGGCTGTCGGGGCTGGCCCGCAACCTGCAGGCCTGCGCGGCGCTGGCGATGGCCGTCGTGGCGGCGGTGGCGGTGGCGGTCGTGATGGTGGCGACGCGGGCCGGGCTGTCGGCGCGACGTGAGACGATCGAGATCGTGCATGGGCTGGGCGCGACCGACGGGTTCATCGCCGGGCGGTTCGCGCGCCGGGCCACGCAGCGCGCGGCGGTCGGCGCCGTCGCAGGCGCGGTGCTGGCGCTGCCTGTTCTGCTGCGGCTGACCGGATTGGCGACGCCGCTGGGCGGGGGTGAGCCGCCGGACGGCATTGCGGCGCTGGCGCTGGCTATGCCGGCGGGGCTGTGGTTTGGGCTGCTGGCGTTGCCGGCGTTGGCGGTCGCGATCGGCTGGGTGACGGCGCAGGCGACCGTGCGGCGATGGCTGCGCCGGCTGCCGTGAGCCGGGCGGTGCGGTGGGCGGGGCGGGGCGGCTTGCTGCTGCTGCTGGTCGGGGCGGTGTGGGCGGCCGGATTTGCGGCATTCGACCGGGCGGCGCGGGCCGAAGCGGAACCGGCGCCGCAAGCGGACGCGATCGTCGCCTTGACCGGCGGGGCGGATCGGGTCGACACCGCGCTGGGCCTGCTGACGGCGGGTAAGGCGCCGCTGCTGCTGATCTCGGGGGTGGCCCGGGGCACCGACCTTGCCGAGCTCGACCGTCACGGCCGCTTGTCGCCGGAACAGGCGGGTCGCGTTACTTTGGGCCGCTCGGCCTTGACGACGCTGGGCAATGCGGAAGAAACCGCGTCATGGGCACGGTCGCACGGGGTGCGCAGCCTGCTGGTGGTGACCGCCGGCTATCACATGTGGCGCGCGTTGCTCGAGATCGGGCGCGCGTTGCCCGGGGTCGCGCTATACCCCGTGCCGGTTCGCCCGCCGGCGCTGCGCGGCGGTTTGGAGATGAGCACGTTGCGGATCATGGCCAATGAGTATGACAAGTACCTGGTGGTCCGGCTCGGGATGCGGCTCGGGGACGTGCGACTCGGTCTGTTGCGGCGGCCCGAGCCGGCCGGACGATGATCTGGCTGCGTTCGACGGTGTTCAACGTGTGGTTCGTGGCTGCGACGATCGGGCTCGGCCTGTTTGGGATCGGGGTGCGGGTGTTCGCGCCGGAACGGGCACTTTGGCTGGCTCAGCTTTGGGCCCGCACCTTGCTGGGCGGGGCGCGCGTGCTGTGCGGCATCCGCTACGTCGTGGTCGGGCGGGAGCATCTTCCCCACGGCGCTGCGCTGATCGCGTCCCAGCATCAATCCGCGTTCGACACGCTCGTCTGGCTGCTGATCGTGCCGCGGGTTGCCTACGTCTATAAAGCGGAACTCGCGAACTGGCCGCTGGTGGGGCCGCTGCTCAGGGTGTCGGGACAGATCAAGCTCGACCGGGCGGCGGGGTTCGCGGCCATCAAGACGCTGCTGAAAGGCGCCGAACGCGCCGTTGCCGATGGCCGGCAGATCGTGATCTTCCCGGAAGGGACGCGGGTCGAGCATGGGGTGGATGCGCCGCTCCGGCCCGGCATCGCTGCCCTGGCAGCGCGGACCGGGCTGCCCGTCATCCCCGTCTCGACCGATTCGGGCCGGCTTTGGGGGCGCGAGGCGTTCATCAAACGACCCGGCTTGGTGCACATCGTTATCAGCGAGCCGATCACGACCCGCGACGGTCAGAAGCAGCTACTGATTACGCTTCGTCAATCTTGGATCAACGGTGCGAGAAAGATATCCGCTTGTGGATAAGTCTGTGGGTGGTTCGACGCCGGTCAGAT
The DNA here is from genome assembly GCA_963752225.1 of uncultured Alphaproteobacteria bacterium. Lineage (GTDB taxonomy): Bacteria > Pseudomonadota > Alphaproteobacteria > Acetobacterales > Acetobacteraceae > JBBROS01. The sequence continues at coordinate 960,079 of CAVVXS010000009.1, forward strand.
GCGGGGTGGGGAGATACGGTCATGAAGCAACGATTCCTAACAAATTTCTGTTAACCGTTTCTTACCGGGACGCTTGCAACTTTGACGACGCTGGGAGGAAAAGCTGGCGTAACAGACTGATTGTTCTTGGGAACAGGCACAAGGGACGTAGTTCAACACCCGGCGTGGTCACAAACCTGTTGCCTCTTGTCAAAACGTGTCGGGTTGGCCTCGATGCTGTGGATGGCGTGCAGCCACACGGCGTTTTGCGTGCCTGATCCCGCTGCAAAAGCCCGCCCCGCCGGTCGATGGATACGAATTTTAGGCGGAGTCGCGCTTGTCTCGGCGGCGCTGCATACGGGCGCCTGGCTGCTGGCGACCGGCTGGATCGAGGCGGAGTCGCCGGGTTTTTTTGCCGCCGCGGCGGCTTCGGGTTGGACGATCCATACCGCGGAGCAACGACGGGCGGGTTGGCCGTGGACTGCGACCGTTCGCCTGAGCGGCGTGACTGCGCATCGCGGCGGCGACGACGTGGCGTTGCAATGGAAGTCGGATGAGATCGATGTGAGCCTCGCCCCGGGCGACCTTGCGGCCCTGCACGTGTCGGCGCACGGGAACCAGGAGATCGGGTTGGGTCCGGAGGCGGGGCTGGGTTGGCGCGCCGACCGGGCGGTGCTGCGGATCCCGTTTGCCGGCGCGCCGTGGACCTTCGAGTCGCGGGGCATGGTCATCGATGCGGCGCGTCCGATCCGGGTCGGCGGTGTGACCGGGCAAGGGACGCCGGCGGCGATGGAGGCGTCGGCTACGGATGTGCGCATGACACCACCGCTGCCGGCGCCGTTCGACTCGGGCCTGGCGATGTCGGCGTCGGTCTCAAGCGCACCACCGTTCCCGGCGGCGACCCCGACAGCAGCGGCGGCGGCGTTGTGGCGTGCGCAAGGCGGGCGTGCCAGGGCGCCATCGTTGGAAGTGCGGTGGGGTCCGTTGCACGCGACCGGCTCGGGTGACGGGGGGTTGGACGCGAACCTTCAGCCGGTCGGGCAAGCCATCCTGTCTGTCGAGGGCGCCCCTGCCCTGGTGGATGCCTTGTCGCAGGACGGCGTGTTGCAGCCTGGGCCGGCGTCGGCGGTTCGCGCGGTGCTCGGGCTGCTGGCGCTGGCGGCCGGGGGTGGGCCGATCCGGCTGCCGGTCAGCCTTGCCGACCACGTCGTGGCGGTCGCCGGCTTCCCGCTTGCCCGGCTCGCGCCGGTCGTTTGGCCTTAGAACCGGCGTGTGGCCATAGCGAGCGCCCAAAACCAGTCCTGATCGGTGGGCCGCCGCCTTCAACTGTCGGCGGCGGCCTCGGATACGGGCGCGGCATCGCTGCTCACGGCGCGGCGGGGCGCGGACTGTGCGGCCAAGGCGCGGGCGAGTTGGCTGAGGGCTTCCTGATGCTTGGCGTTGTCGATGGCGGCGAAGTTCCGCGCCAACTCAAGACACATACGCTGTCGCGCCGTCAGATCCGCCGGCAACGGATCGTCGACAAAGTCTTCGAAGAACCAATTCACCTTCACGCCCAATGCCAGCCCGATCTCGTAGAGGCGGCCGGCAGAGATCCGGTTCAGCCCGCGCTCATATTTGTGCGCCTGCTGGTAGGTGACCCCGATCGTCTGCGCGAGCTGCTGCTGCGAGATGCCGAGCATGGTTCGGCGCTCTCGAATGCGGGTGCCCACGTGATGATCCATCGCGGCGGCGCGGGAGGAGGTTTCCTCCTCGGCAACGATCACCCGCTTGAGTAGGTCAACCGGTTCGAGTGCATCCATCAACGCTTGATCCCTTAAGCTCGATCAGCTGGCATTGACGTTACAACGCTGCCATTGCGGGCCCGATTGCTGCCCCACGGTCAAGTCGCTGTGTTACCGAACCCGTTTAGCCTCCAGGCGATCACGATTTGCGAGCGCTGCGCACCCGGCGCGGGACGGCCAGAGGGGACGCCGGCGGCGGCTCGACGGCATTGGCGGGCGCGATGGCGAAATTGGGCGGGGCCACGGCGCCGGGCGGCGACGGTGCCGGCAGCGGCGCGTCCTGCACGACCGCTTCGGCGCGGGCGATTGCGAGCTGGGCGCGGAGGCTCTCGATCTCGCGGCGCAGCGCGTCGGTTTCGCCGGCCGGGGTGGCCGGGACGTGCTGGGGCGGTTGCGCCGGCGTCTCGGCCGGCTTGCTGCCCTCGCCCGGGCGATGGAACGGGTTGAACATCGCCATCGCCCGTTCCATCAGGGCGATATTCTGGCGGCTCAACTCATCGACGCCCATCGGCAGGAACGGCGTGAAGGTCTGCTGCATCACCTGGCGCATCTGCTGCTGCTGCCGCGCGAAGTTCGACATTGCCGACTCGAGGTAGCGCGGAACCACGCCCTGCAGGCTGTCGCCGTAAAAGCCGATCAGCTGGCGAAGGAAATTGATGGGCAGCATCGAGGTGCCCTTGCTTTCTTCCTCGACGATGATCTGCGTCAGAACGCTGCGGGTGATGTCGTCGCCGGACTTGGCGTCGTAGACCACGAAGTCACGACCGAGGCGCACCATGTCGGCCAGGTTGTCGAGCGTGATGTAGCTGGACGTTTCGGTATTGTAGAGGCGCCGATTGGCATATTTTTTCACCACGACGGGCGGATGTTGAGGAACGGTGTCGGTGCTGCTGGGGGGGCTCTCGGCCATGTTTGCCTCTGGCGCTTGTCGTCGGTGAGTGTATCACGCACATGCAGCATGGGCGACAAGAAGCAATTGGACGATGGCGAACAGCGATCCCCGCCAGCCCGATACCGGAGCGGTGGCATTCGAGCTGCTCGAGGACTGGATTACGATTTGGCACAGCGAAATGGCTGCCTTGCTGCTGGACCGCGAAAGCCAGGACACGGCGCTGCGACTTCTGGACATGTGGGCGGCACAGGCGCGCGGATCGCTGGCGCTATTGGCGTCGCCGGGCGACGACGGCGGGCGTGACGCTTCGGGCCGATCTGCCGGTCCGATGCGCCGGCGGGGACCGCGGCCGCTGTTGCTGCATCTGATGGGCGGGATGCCCTCATCGCCCGACTTAGCGGTCAGCTTGCCGAGCTCGAACAACGGCTCGCGGGGCTCGAATCGTCCGGCTGATCCGGCGCCGCTCGATCCGGCGCTGGTCCGCGGCATCGCCGCCTACCGTCGCCACCCGTATCAACGCAGCGTGCCGGACCCGCCGGCGATCTGGTCGGAAGGCCCGGCGAGGCTGCTGGACTACGGGCGCGCAGGCGATCTGCCCGTCGTGTTCGTGCCGAGCCTGGTGAACCGGGGCTATATTCTCGATCTCATGCCGGGTCAGTCGATGCTGCGCTGGCTGGCTGAGCACGCGGTGCGGCCATTGCTGCTGGATTGGGGCGCGCCGGGCCCCGTGGAGCGGGATTTCACCCTGACCGACTACATTGCCGGCACGCTGGAGCGAGCCGTCGCGGCGGTCGGGGCACCGGTGATGCTGGCCGGGTATTGCATGGGTGGCATGCTGGCAGCGGCGGCGGCGCAGCGGCGGCCGGATCGGGTGCGGGCCTTGGCGCTGCTCGCGACGCCGTGGGATTTCCACGCCGGCAGCGCGGTGGAGGCGCGGCGGCTCGGGGCATTGCTGCCGGGGATGGAACCCCTCCTGCAGGCCACGGGGGCCTTGCCGGTGGACGCGCTGCAGGTGCTGTTCGCCGGCCTGGACGGGAGCGGCATCAAGGACAAGTTCGCCGCGTTCGGTGCATTGGACCAGGCCGGCGACAAGGCCGTGCGGTTCGTCGCCTTGGAGGACTGGCTGAACGACGGCGTGCCACTCGCGGCCCCGGTCGCGCGTGAAGCGATCGGCGGCTGGTACGGGGCGAATACGCCGGCGCGCGGCGAGTGGCGGGTTGCCGCCGAGCCGGTGCGGCCGGAGCGGCTGGCGCTGCCGTGTTTCGTAGCGGTGCCGGGACGGGACCGTATCGTGCCGCCGGCCAGCGCGCTCGCCTTGGCTGCCATGATCCCGGGTGCCGTGGTGCATCGGCCGGCGTCGGGGCATATCGGCATGGCGGCCGGGCCGCGCGCGGCGGCCGGCTTGTGGACGCCGCTGCTGGACTGGCTGCGGAGCGTCTGACCACCTATCTGCGGTGGACAAATTGGGAGGACCAAGCATGGAAGACGTCGTCATCGTTTCCGCCGCCCGCACACCGGTGGGCAGCTTCAACGGCGCATTCGGCAGCGTGCCGGCGCATGTGCTGGGCCAGGCGGCGATCCAGGCGGCGATCGCCCGCGCCGGGATCGAGGCCGGCGACGTCGACGAGGTGATCCTCGGCCAGGTGCTGACGGCGGCGCAGGGACAGAATCCGGCGCGCCAGGCGGCGCGGCTGGCAGGCGTGCCAGACTCGGCGACGGCGTTCGGGATCAATCAGGTGTGCGGGAGCGGCCTGCGCACCGTCGCACTGGCGGCGCAGCAGATCCGCACCGGCGAAAGCCAGGTGGTCGTGGCCGGCGGCCAGGAAAGCATGAGCCAGTCGACTCATGCGGCATACCTGCGTGCGGGGCAGAAGATGGGCGACCTCGGCCTGATCGACACCATGATCAAGGATGGGCTGTGGGACGCGTTCCACGGCTACCACATGGGCACGACGGCCGAGAACGTGGCGACCAAATACCAGATCACCCGCAACGAGCAGGACGAGTTCGCGCTCGCGAGCCAGCAGAAGGCGAGTGCCGCGCAGAAAGCCGGGCGGTTCGCCGACGAGATCGCGCCGGTGACGATCAAGGGCCGTAAGGGCGATACCGTGGTCAAGGACGACGAGTATATCCGCCACGACAGCTCGATCGAGGGCATGAGCAAGCTGCGGCCGGCGTTCAGCAAGGACGGCACGGTAACGGCGGCCAATGCCAGCGGGATCAACGACGGCGCGGCGGCGCTGGTGGTGATGTCGGCGAGCGAGGCGGAGCGGCGCGGGCTCAAGCCGCTGGCGCGGATCGCGAGCTTCGCCACCGCCGGCGTCGACCCGGCGGTGATGGGCACCGGGCCGATCCCATCGTCGCGCAAGGCGCTGGAGCGAGCCGGCTGGAAGCCGGACCAACTCGACCTGGTCGAGGCCAATGAGGCGTTCGCGGCGCAGGCTTGCGCGGTCAACAAGGACCTTGGCTGGGATACTTCGAAGGTCAACGTGAACGGCGGCGCGATCGCGATCGGCCACCCGATCGGCGCGTCGGGCGCTCGCGTGCTGGTGACGCTGCTGCATGAGATGGGCAAGCGCGACGCCAAGAGGGGCCTTGCGACGCTGTGCATCGGCGGCGGCATGGGTGTGGCGATGTGCGTCGAGCGGTAGGACCGGGCTAACAGTCCGGCGCGACCAGCCCTCTTCTGCCCAGCAGGAGAGGGCTTTTTTTGCGCGGTTGTGACCTGAACGGCCCCTGGCGTCCCGGTAACTTTCGGGAGAGAGTGCGCCTCATAAGCCAGGGAGGACGGAAATGGCACGAGTGGCATTGGTGACCGGCGGCACGCGCGGCATCGGCGGCGCGATCAGCGTCGCCCTGAAGGCAGCCGGCCGAAAGGTGGTGGCGAGCTATGCCGGAAACGAGTCGGCGGCAAAGGCCTTCAGCGAAGCCACCGGCATCCCTGCGATGAGGTTCGACGCCGGCGATTTTGCGGCCTGCGACAACGCCGTCAAGCAGATCGCGGAGCAGCACGGACCGGTCGAGATCCTGGTCAACAACGCCGGCATCACGCGGGACGGCACGATGTCGAAGATGTCGCGCGAGATGTGGGACGCGGTCATGGACACCAACCTCGGCAGTTGCTTCAACCTGTGCAAGCTGACGTTCGACGGCATGCGGGCGGCCAAGTTCGGCCGGGTGGTGAACATCGGCAGCATCAACGGGCAGGCCGGGCAGTATGGCCAAGTGAACTATGCGGCGGCGAAATCGGGCATCCATGGCTTCACCAAGGCGCTCGCCCAGGAAGGGGCGCGGTTCGGCATCACCGTGAACGCGATCGCGCCCGGTTACGTGGACACCGAGATGGTGCGCGCGGTGCCGGCCGACGTGCTGACGAAGATCGTGGCGCGGATCCCGGTCGGGCGGCTGGGCCATGCGGAAGACATCGCCCGCGGGGTGGTGTTCCTGACCAGCGACGATGCGGACTTCATCACCGGGTCGACGCTGTCGATCAACGGCGGCCAGCACATGTACTGATCGGGTTTCGCGGCCGTGCGCCGCGCCGCCGGTATTCGCGGCGCGGCGGTCCTGCCGTTGAGCGGGCGTGGCGGCTATTTCGGCGGAGCGGTCTCGGCGATCTCGGGACGTTCCGCCATCTTCGCGTACCAGGCCGCGAGCTGCGGGTGGCCCTGACGCCAGGCTTCGGCGGCGAAGCGGAAGTCGAGATAGCCGAGCGCGCAGGCGACGCTGATGGTGCCGATGTCGAGGTGGTCGGCGGGCACGTCCGCTTCCAACGCGTCGACCGCGCGGCTCACCGCCAGGCGTTGGCGCTCCATCACCATGTCGCGGGCCGGTTCTGAGGGACGGGCCTGCTCGCCACGACGGCCCACGGCGGCGTCCATGATGCCGTCGCCCAGGGCTTGCTGCTTCAGCGCGCGCCAGCGGGCGGCGCCGGTCGGGTAAAGCAGCTGGCTGCCGATGCTATCGAGGTACTCGCAAATCACCGGGCTGTCGAACAAGGCGAGGCCGTCATCGGTCACGAGACAGGGGATCTTGGACAGCGGATTGGTGGCCAGCAGGTCGGCGCCAGATTCGTGCGGGTTGGTCGGCACCCGGGTGATGCGGTCGTGAACTCCGGTCGCGAGCGCCACGGCGGCCACTTTGCGAGCGTAGGGGCTGGTGGGCGAGAAGAAGAATTTCATCGGAACTGGTCCTTCTGCGTACGGATGCGGGCCAGCGCGCCGGCGTCCGGGGCGCGCATGAACGGGTTTTCGGCAAGTTCGGCCGCGAGCCGGGTCGGCACCGTCGGCAACCCGGCCGCACGCTGCTCGCCGACCTCCCGCGCGCGGGCTTGGAGGGCGGCGTTGTCCGGCTCCACGGTCAGTGCGAAGCGGGCGTTGGATTGGGTGTATTCATGGCCGCAGCAAACGAGCGTGTCGCCGGGAAGGGCGGCGAACTTGCGCAGGCTCGCGAACATGTCGGCCGCGGTGCCCTCGATGAGGCGGCCGCAGCCCAGGCTGAACAGGGTGTCGGCCGAGAGCAGGATGCCGCCATCCTCGGCGTAATACGCGATGTGGCCGCGGGTGTGGCCCGGCGTGTCCATGACACGGAGCGCGATGTCGCCGAGGGTGACGAGGTCGCCCTCGCTCACCGCTTGGTCCAGCCGCGGCAGGCGGTGGGCGTCGGCCGCGGCGCCGACCACGATGGCGCGGTAGCGGTCGCGCACGGCGTCGACGCCGGCGATGTGGTCGTCGTGATGGTGAGTGATCAGGATCATGTCGAGGCGTCCGCCCGCCTCCTCGATCACCGTGCCGCAGGCGGCCGCGTCGGCCGGGTCCACGATGGCGGTGGCGCCGGTCGCGTCGTCGATCAACAGCCAGGCGTAGTTGTCGGACAGTATCGGCACGGGCCGGGCGGACAGCGGCATGGCGCACTCCTTCAAAGCAGGCACAGAGTTGTGCAGCCTGGAGGAGGCTGCAAGCGCGGCGGCGCCTGGCATGCTATACGCGTCCCATGACGGCGGCGGATGCACACATGGCGGCCCATTTCTACGCCACGCTGCGCGGCGCGGTCGCGTGCCGGCTGGTGCGTGAGCGGCTGAAGGCGACGTGGCCGTCGATGGACGGATTGTCGCTGCTGGGCGTTGGGTTTGCGGCGCCGTACGTGCGCGCCTGGACCGGCAGCGCCCGGCGCTGCGTGGTGGCGACCCCGTCGCAGGTGGGGGCAGTACGCTGGCCAACCGTCAGCGGCAACTTGACCTGCACGATGGCCGAAGACGCGCTGCCGTTCCCGGACTTGTGCTTCGACCGGATCGTGGTGGTGCACGGGCTGGAAGCAGTGGACAGCGCCCGCTCGCTGCTGCGCGAAGTGTGGCGAGTGCTGAAGGATGACGGGCGGCTGCTGGTAGTCGTGCCGAACCGGGTCGGGTTGTGGGCGCATGTCGAGAGCACGCCGTTCGGCCATGGGCAGCCGTATTCGCCGGGGCAGATCGGGCGGTTGCTGGCGTCGAGCATGTTCCGGGTCGAGCGGCGCGAGACGGCGTTGTACCTGCCGCCGGTCAACCTGCGGCTGGTACTGCGCAGCGCGCCGGTCTGGGAAGCAGGCGGGCGCTGGCTGGCGCCGCATTTGGCCGGGGTGACGATCACCGAGGCGGTCAAGGACGTCTACGCGGCGCTGCCGATCCAGCGGGTGATGCGGCGCAAGGTGCTGAGCCAGGCTGCCTGAACTCAGGGCCTGCCGGGAACGAGGCGGCCGAGCGCCTCGAGGAGCGCATCGATGTCGTACGGCTTGGGAAAGAAGGCCATCGGCTGCCCGACTTCGTGGCTCCGCATGGCATTGCCGGGCTGGCCGGACACGAACACGACCGGCAGGCCGGCATGGATCTCACGCGCGTGCTCGGCCAGCGCGACGCCGTCGATGGCGCCGGGCATGGTGATGTCGGTCATGAGCGCGTCGAAGCGGTCGTACTCGGCCAGCAGGATGACGGCCTCGTCGCCGCTGCAGGCGACGGTGACGTCGAAGCCGGCGTCCTCGAGCAGCTCGGCCATCGCCATCCGGAACAGCGGCTCATCCTCGACGAGGAGGACCTTCGCGGCCCGGCTGCGCGGCGTGGCCGTGGCGGCGCCGCGAGCGGTCGCGTCGTCCGAGTCCTGGCCCGGCATCGTGCTCGATGTCATGCGGGCGCTGCGGCGCGTCCGTCGGCGGCCGCCGGAGGCCGGCAATCTGCCACGCGGGGGAAGACAACCGGGATTTGGGGGACGACGGTGCCGAATGACGCCGGTTGACGGTGCTGGACCAATGCGATCCCTTCTTGCGCTTCCGACGCCATCGTAGTGCACGACGGACGGGGCGACCAGCGGCGCCGCGTTACAATTGGGTAGGGTGGCGGAGGTGCCGTTGGGGATGACGCCGTTGGTTTATGCGCTGCTGTTCCTGGCTTCGGCCTGGGCGGGGGCGCAGAACGCGCTGGCCGGCGGCGGCTCGTTCGTGACGTTTCCGGCGCTGCTGATGGCGGGGATGGACCCGCGGACCGCCAACGTGACCTCGACCGTGGCGCTGTTCCCGAGCCAGGCGCTCTCGGGCTGGGTGACCCGCGGGATGGCGGCGGGAACGCCGGGCTTGGCGCGGCTTGTGGCGGTCAGCCTGGGCGGCGGCGCGTTGGGGGCGGCGCTGCTGCTGGCGACGCCGGCGGGGTTCTTCGCGCGGCTGGTGCCGTGGTTGGTCCTGTTCGCGACCGCCGTGTTCGCGTGGGGCAGCTTCGGCCGCAAACCCGGCGCCGGGGCGGCGCGGTTGAGCCCGGCGACGACCGCAGCCATCCAAGTCGCGATCGCCGTCTATGGCGGCTATTTCGGCGGCGGCATCGGGTTTTTGATGATGGCCGCGCTGACGATGGCCGGCGTTGCGGTGCGGGCGGCGAGTGCCAGCAAGAACATGCTCGGGGCGGTGATGAACGCCGGGGCGGTGGTGGTGTTCGCGCTGTCGCCCGACGTGCACTGGGCGCCGGCGGCGGTGGTGTTCGCCGGGTCGATGCTCGGCGGGCTCGGCGGTTCGTGGCTGCTGGCGCGGGTGCCGGAGCGGGTGTTGCGGGCGGGCGTGGTGGTGGTCGGGCTGGCGTTGACGGTCGGGCTGTTCTTGCGCCAGGGGTAGGCCGTGCTGTTCAACTCCCAGGGTTTCGTGCTCGGCTTTCTGCCGGTCGTGCTGGCCGCCTACTACCTGGCGCCGTCGCGGCCGTGGCGGCTCGGCGTGCTGGTCCTGGCGTCGCTGGTGTTTTACTCGGGCTGGGATCCGCGGTTCGTGCCGGCGCTGGTGGCCTTGACGGTGGCGAACTGGGCCGTGGCTCGCTGGTGGGGCGCGACCAGGCGCGACGGCGTGCTGGTGGGCGGGGTGGCGATGAACCTGCTGGTGCTGGGCGTGTGCAAGTATGCCAACTTCATCGGGGCCAACCTGTATGGGCTCATTGGCGAGGCCTGGACGCCGCTTCCCATCATCCTCCCGCTGGGCGTCAGCTTCTTCACGTTCCAGAAGATCAGCTACTTGGTAGACCTCAGGCGGGGCGACCGGCATGTCTACGGGTTGCTGGAGTTTACGGCGTTCGTGACGTTCTTTCCCCAATTGATCGCCGGGCCGCTGGTGCGGCACAACGAGATGATCCCGCAATTCGCGCGTGACCCGCGCGGCGAGGCGGCGTGGGAGAACCTGTCGCGCGGCGCGGTGCTGTTCGTGATCGGGTTCGCCAAGAAGGCGGGGGTGGCGGACACCGCCGCGCTGACAGCCGACCTGGTGTTCGGGCACGCGGCGGGCGGGCCGGTCGGGGCGGCGGAGGCGTGGGCGGGAACGGCGGCCTATGCGCTGCAGATCCTGTTCGACTTCTCGGGCTATTCCGACATGGCGATCGGGCTCGGGCTGATGTTCGGCTTGCGGCTGCCGTTCAATTTCGACGCGCCGTACCGGGCGGTCAGCGTGCGGGATTTCTGGCGGCGCTGGCACATCACCCTGAGCCGGTTTCTGCGCGACTACGTGTACGTGCCGCTCGGCGGCAACCGGGCAGGAGCGTGGCGGCAAGCGGGCAATGTGGTCGCGACCATGCTGCTGGGCGGGCTTTGGCATGGGGCCGCCTGGACGTTCGTGGCGTGGGGCGGCGTGCATGGGCTGGCGCTGGCGGTCAACGGCGCCTGGAACCGGGCGGGCTGGGCGATGCCGCGCGTGCTTGGCTGGGCGCTGACGCTGGGATTCGTGGTGCTGGCCTGGGTGCTGTTCCGGGCGCCGGATTTCGCGACCGCCTTGCGGGTCTACGGCGGCCTGTTCGGGGCCGAGGGCTGGGGGGCCCGGGTGCATGTCGAGGGCCGCTGGGTGCTGGTGGCGGCTGCGGCGGTGGCGCTGGTCGGGCCGAGCAGCCAAGCGGTGGCGCTCGACCGGTTGCGGGCGAACCGCTGGCTGGCGGGGGCGGCGGGGGCGGCGCTGGCCGGGCTGCTGCTGCTGGCGGGCGGGCGGGTGCCGAACGAGTTCATCTATTTCCAGTTCTGACCCGTGGCGCCGGTTCGCCCGGACGCTGCTGGCGACCGCGCTGGCGGCGGTCGGCACGTTGTATGCGTTCGTGGTGGTGATCGACCCGTGGGGCATGCTGCCGTTGTCGCCACCGCTGCCGCGGGTGCCGATCAGCAGCAATGCGCGGTTCTCGCACCCGGCGCTGGCGCGCAACCCGGGTTTCGATGCGGCGGTGATCGGCACCTCCACGGCGCGGCTGCTGCGGCCCGCGGACCTCGACCCGGCGTTCGGGGCGCGGTTCGTGAACCTCGCCATGAACAGCGCGACGGCATGGGAGCAGACGCGGCTGCTGGGCGTGTTCCTCCGGGCGCATCCGGCTCCACGTGCGGTGCTAATCGACGTGGACGGCGCCTGGTGCGGGCCGACCGCCGAGCGGCTGACCCCGCGCCCGTTCCCGGAGTGGATGTACGGCCGCAACCGCTGGCGCGGCTACCGCGAGGTGCTGACGTTCTATGCGGTGCAGGAGGCGGCGAACCAGTTGATGGTGATGCTGCACGCGAAGAAGCAGCGCTACGGGTCGGACGGGTACACGTCGTTCGTGCCACCCGATTCCGCCTACGACCCGGCGCGAGTCGACGCCGCGTTCGCGCACTGGCCGCCGACCGATCAAACCCCGGTGGCGGGGGACGAGGATGAAGCCTTCCCTGCCCTGGCCTTCTTGGCGCCGGCGTTGCGATCGATCCCGGCGGGCACGCGCGTGGTGTTGTTCTTCCCGCCGGCGCATGTGGAGCAGCAAGGCAATCCGGGGTCGCGGACGGCGGTGCGATGGGCGCGGTGCAAGCGTGAGGCGGCGGCGATTGCGGCCGAGCGGGGGGCGACGGTGGTGGACATGCTGATCCCGAGCGCGATCACGACGGACCGGGCGAACTACTGGGACCCGCTGCATTACCGGGTCGCGGTGGCCGGGCGGATCGCGGCGCTGCTGGCGGGCGCGGCGGGCGACGAGGCGCGGATCCTGGCGGGCGCCCCCTCACCTCCCCCGCTTGGGCCTACCCCGCTTGGGCCGCAGCGATCATCGCTTCGGTGAACAGCCGGGTGTTGTGGCGCAGCATGGCGAGGTAGGTGGGCGCCGGGCCGTCCGGCGGTGACAAGCTGTCGGAGTAGACTTTGGCGCCGACCACGGCACCGGCCTCGCGAGCCAGCGCCTGGGCGATGCGGGGGTCGGTCATGTTCTCGACGAACACTGCCCGCACCCTGTCGCGGCGGATCTGGGCGGCCAAACGGGCCAGGTCGCGCGGGGTTGGCTCGGTGTCGGTGTTGATGCCCTGGGCGGCGCGCACGGTGATGCCGTAGCGGGCGCCGTAATAGCCGAATGCGTCATGGCTGGTGATGATCTGGCGGCGCTCGGGCGGGATGGCGGCATAGGCGCGCTCGATGGCGGCGTCCTCGTCGAGGATCGCGGCGCGTAGCGTGGCGGCACGGGCGTGATAGCCGTCGGCGTGACCCGGGTCGGCGGCGGCGAAGGCGGCGGCGATCATGCCGACCATCCGGACGGCGTTGCGGGGGTTCTGCCAGACGTGGGGATCGACGGCGTTGCGGCCGTTCTCGGCGAAGGTTCGGGTGGTGATGCCGGCGCTGGCGACCACGCGTTGGCCGCGGAAGCCGGACGCGGTGATCAGGCGCGGCAGCCACGGTTCGAGGCCGAGGCCGTTTTCCACGGCAACGGCGGCGGCGGCGAGCCGGCCGAGGTCGCTGGGGCGGGGCTGGACGGTGTGGACGTCACCGTCGGGGGCGACCAGGGAGGCGACGGCCGTGTCGGGGCCGCCGACTTGCGCGGCAAGATCGGCCAGGATCGTGAAGCTGGCGACCACGGCCATCGTTCCGGCGGCGTCCGCCGGGCAGGCGGCGGCGAGAAGGGCGAGAGCGAGAACGGCGCGGCGCTGCATGGGCTTCGTCTGATCACGATTGAGATGGCCGAGCAAGCACGCCAGGATTGAAGCTCAGGACAGATTCCCGCATGGTGACGGCCATGCCGCCGCCCGCCATCGAGTCGCTCGTGCTGCCACATGGGCCGACCCGGGTGCAATGGCGGCGCAGCGCGCGGGCGCGGCGGATCAGCCTGCGGATCGATCCGCGTGAAGGCAGCGTGATCGTGACCCTGCCGCCGCGCGCGGCGGTCGCGGCTGGGCGGGCCTTGCTGCTGGACCATGCCGTGTGGGTTGCAGAGCGGCTGGCGCGGCTGCCGAACCCGGTGGAGATCGCGGACGGGGCGGAGGTGCCGCTCGATGGACGCCCGATCCGGGTGCGGCATATGCCGGGCGGACGCGGCACGCGGCTTGTGGACGGCGAGCTGCTCGTGGCAGGGGCGGCGGAGTTCCTGCCGCGGCGGGTGATCGACTTCCTGAAAGCCGAAGCCCGGCGCCGGCTGGCGGTGGCGGCAGCCGACAAGGCGGCCGGCGCCGGGCTGAAGGCGCGGCGGGTGGTGATCAAGGACACGCGCAGCCGATGGGGCAGCTGCACCGCGGACGGCACGCTGATGTTCAGCTGGCGGCTGGTGATGGCGCCGCCGGAGGTGCAGGACTACGTGGTCGGGCACGAGGTCGCGCATTTGCGGCACATGAATCACGGCGCGCAGTTCTGGGCGTTCGTGGAAACGCTGACGCCGTATCGGGCGGGGGCGATGCGGTGGCTGGAACAGGGCGGCGCCGGGCTGATGCGGATCGGGTGACGCCAGCGGCGCGGTTGCTGGCCGACCCGGTGTTCCGTGCGGTGCTCCTGTCGAACGTGTTGGAGCGGCTGGCGTCGTCGGCCATGGCCGTGCTGCTGGGGTTTCAGGTGTTCGCCGTCACCGGCAATCCGCTCGACCTGGGCTGGCTGGGGTTGATCGAAGCGATCCCGGGCGTTGGGCTGGTGTTGTATGGCGGGCACGTGGCCGACCGGCACCGGCGGCGGGCGATCCTGCTGCTGACGTCGGCCGGGTTCACGCTGCTGGCGTTCGGCGCGGCGGCCGTGTCGGCCTGGGCAGCGCAGGCGGTGGCGCCGTTGTTTGCGATCGCGTTCCTGCTGGGCGTGGTGCGGGCGTTCGAGGATCCGGCGGCGGCCGGGCTGGAGGCGCAGGTCGTGCCGCTCGATGCGCTGGTGCGCGGGACGGCGATGCTGGCGACGTCGGGGCGGCTGGCGATGGTGCTCGGGCCGGCGGCGGGCGGCATCGCCTGGGCGGCGCTCGGGCCGGCGGCGACCTACGCGGCGATCGGGGGATTGTTCGCGGGGTCGCTGCTGGCGCTGCTGCCGGTGCCGGATGCGTCGCAGCCGGTGGTGGTGCGCGACGAGCAGGGCGCGGTGCGGCGCATCGTCGAGGGGGTGCGGTTCGTGTGGCACGACGAGCTGCTGCTGGGATCGATGCTGCTGGACCTGTTTGCGGTGTTCTTCGGCGGGGCGACCGCGCTGCTGCCGGCCGTGGCGACGGAGGTCTTGCATGTGGGGCCGACCGGGTTCGGCGTGCTGCGCAGCGCGAGTGCGGCCGGGTCGCTGATCGCGGCGATGCTGGCAGGGCGGCTGCTGCCGCAGCGGCTTGCGGGACGGGCGCTGCTACTGGTGATCGGCGGGTTCGGGGCGGCGATCGTGGTGTTCGGGCTGTCGCGGGTGCTGTGGCTGTCGGTGGCAGCGCTGTTCGTGGCCGGGCTGTGCGACGGGACCAGCGTGGTGATCCGGCGGGCGATCCTGCGGCTGGCGTCGCCGGAGGGGATGCGAGGGCGGATCGCGGCGGTCAAAGGCGTGTTCGTGGGATCGAGCAACGAGCTGGGCGCGTTCGAGAGCGGCATGGCCGCGAGCCTGGTCGGCGTGCCGGCGGCGGTGTGGACGGGCGGCGTGGTGACGCTCGCGGTGGTTGCAGGGACGGCGTGGCTGTTCCCTCGCTTGCGGCGGCTGGATCTCTCGACCGTGACCCACGTGCAGCCTTGACCGGCTGCGCCCGAAACGGTCCGTGGCAAGGAGGCAACACGTCTCAATTTGCGGGCCGGGACACGCCGGGCTTCATCCACCTGACGCGATGTTGTAACGCGCACGTCGCCTGAACCGGCAACACGTCGAGTGGAACCGAACGTGGAGCCTCGCCGATGAATCCCGTCCGCATCCTTGTTGCATCCCTGCTGGCCGGCACGGCGCTCGGCGCCCCGGCGATGGCGCAGGAGGATCCCCGCCTATCGGCGATCGAAGCGCAGATCCGCGCGCTGCAATCCGAGCTCGCTCGGGTGCGGCGCGACCTGAACGCCAGCAATGCCCAGCTGCGGGCCACCCGACAGCGGGAAGCGCAAGCGCCGGCCCCGGCCGGTGCCGGTGCGACCGGCGGTGGGCAGCCGCGCGCGGGGCAGGCAGGCGGTGGACCGGGTGGGGGCCAGGGCGGAAGCGGCGTGCAGCAGGCGAGCGGCGGCGGGACGGATCCGAACGGTCCGCCCAGCAGCGTCGCCCCGCCGCGCGGCGGGCCGGCGACGGCCAATCCGGGCGGGGTCGGCTTCCCGGCCGGCCGGCCGACCTTCACGTCGAACGACGGCCGTTTTTCGGCGGCGGTCGGGCTGCAGCTGCACTACGATCTGGGCGGTTACTTTCAAGGCAGCCGCAACGGCGCCGACAACCGCGGCGTTCCGCGGCTGAACACGTTCGGCGAGAACCTGCGTCGAGGGCGGCTGCCATTCGTGTTCAAGTACGACGACTTCCAGGTCAACATCACGCCCGATTTCGGCAACTCGCCGGACGGAACGCCCACGCTTTACGAAGCGAACATCAACTGGACGCCGGTCCGGGGGCTGACGGCGACGCTCGGCTACTTCAAGCCGTGGCTGACGCTGGGCGACAGCGAAAGCTCGAACGACTTCTTCTTCCTCGAGCGGCCGAGCATCGTCGAGGCGTCACGCAACATCGCCGCCGGCGATGCACGCTCGAGCGCCAGCTTGCGGTGGGCGCAGGATCGCTACTTCCTCGCCGCCGCGCTGACCGGGGCGCCTTACGGGAGCCAGGCTACGGCACTGGCGCAACCGCAGCAGACCGGGGCGACGCTGCGCGTGGCCGGGCGTCCCATCGCGACCGACGACTGGGACCTGCACGCCGGCTTCTCGGCGTCGGATGCGTTCCGCATCCAGCGCACCAGCACCGGGCAGACCCTGACGGTGCAGGATCGGCCGGAGCTGCGGATCGACAACAACCGCCTGGTCAGCACCGGCAGCCTTAACGCCCGCAGCGCCTACACGTATGGGCCGGAACTGGCGCTGCGTTGGCGCAACGTGCTGGTGCAGGGCGAATACATCCGGATCGGGGTGGACCGAACCAATGGCGGGGCGTCGGCGCAAACGCCGGGGCTGGAGTTCAGCGGCGGCTATGCCGAGGCGAGCTGGGTCATGACCGGCGAGCCGCGCAAGTACCTCCCGAGTGCCGCGGCGTTCGGCAGCCCGCATCCGGAGCGTCCATTCTCGCTGAAAGACGGCGGCTATGGCGCGTTCGAGCTGGTGGGGCGCTATAGCCACATCGACCTGAACGACAAGGTCACCCGCGGGGTGGCGGCGGCAACGACCGGCGGTGTATATGGCGGGTCACAGGACGTCTATGCGGTGGGCGTGAACTGGTATCCCAACGACTTCCTGCGCTTCATGCTGGATTACGACATCATCAACGTCGACCGGCTCAACCCGGCCGGCACGACGCAGATCGGGCAGCGGGTCCAGGCCGTGGCGCTGCGGGCCCAGGCAGCGTTCTGAGCCGCGGCGCCGCGGCCAGGGTTCAGTAGAAGCCTGGTCCGTAGCCGCCCCAGGGTCCCCAATCCCAGGCGAAGTCGGAGTCGAGCCGGGCGGCCTCGACCTGGTCACGGGCGATGCGCTGCTGGATCGCGAGCTGCTGGTAGCGGCCGTATGCGGCCTGGCCACCAACGTACAAGCAGCGGCAAACGACCGGATCCGGGTAGAGATATGACACGCGGTTGCCCTCGATCCGCTGCGAGACGCGGTTCGGCGGCAAGGTGCGGAGCATGCCCATCTGGGTATCGCTGTTGACCGGGCGGACGACGAAGCCGGCCGCGGCGAGGGAGTTCTCCGTGTCGCCGATCGCGTTGCGCTGCAAGGCCGCGCAGGCCGATAACGCCAGCGGCAGCGTGCAGAGGAGGAGCGGCTTGAGGAACATGGCTGGTCTCCTGCTGAGGTTCGACCAACTCCGGAGCGGCGACCTGGTTGCGGCCGGCCGCGTCATTTCACCTCGACGGCGATATCGTGGAACAGCCGGGTCGGCAGGCCGCTGCCGCTGACATTGCGCATCGGGTGGCCGTCATCGTTGCCGAGCCAGACCGCGATCACCGTGCTGCCGACCTCGCCGACGAACCAGGCGTCGCGGAAGTCCTGGGTGGTGCCGGTCTTGCCGGCGACGAAGCGGCCGGGGATGGCAGCGGCGCGCCCACTGCCGTGGGCGACGACGGCGGCCAGCATGCGCGTCATCTCGCTGGCGCGGGCGCTGTCGACGACGCGGTCCATCGGCGCCCGGGTGATCGGGACGGGCTTGCGGTCCGCTTCGGCGCTCTCGACGCCGAGCGGGGTGATCCGGCGGCCGCCGTTGAACAGGGTGGCATAGGCACTGGCGAGCTCGAGCACGCCGACTTCGCCGGTGCCGAGCGCAAGCGAGAGATCATCCGGCAGCGGATCGGCGATGCCGAGGCGGCGGGCGACGGCGATCACTGCGGACGGGCCGCCGGCGCCTTGCGCGAGGCGAATCGAGGCGGTGTTGAGCGATTGGGCGAGCGCATCCTCGAGCGTGACGTCGCCATGGAAGGTGGTGTCGAAGTTCTGCGGCGCCCACGTGCCGATGCGGATCGGCGCGTCGAGCACGGTGTCGTCGGGGTGCAGGCCGCGCTCGAGGGCGGCGAGCCAGACGATCGGCTTGAAGGCGGAGCCGGGTTGGCGGCGGGCGGCGACGGCGCGGTTATAGGGGCTGGCGTGCCAATCGCGTCCGCCGACCATGGCGCGGACGGCGCCGGTGCCAGCGTCGAGCACGATAATGGCCCCCTGCCCTACCCCGGCCGCGACGCCGGGGCCATCGAGCAGGGTGGCGAGCCGGGTCTCGGCAACGGCTTGCAGGCGCGGGTCGAGCGTGGTGCGCAGCACGGCGTCGGCGCCGGCGGGGATGAGCGCGGGCGAGGCGTCGGCGACCCAGTCGGCGAACCACCCGGCGGTGGACGGGCGCTGCGGGAAGGCGATTTGGGAGGCGGCGAGCTCGGCTTCGCCTTTCGAGATGGCGCCGGTCGCGGCCATCGCCTCGAGCACCTCGCGGCCGCGGGCGGCCGCGGCGGCGGGGTCGGTGCGCGGGTTGAAGCGGGACGGCGCACGCGGCAGCCCGGCCAGCACGGCGCTTTGCCACAGCGAGAGCTTGCGGGCGGAGATGCCGAAGTACATGTGCGCGGCGGCATCGACGCCCCAAGCGCCGGAGCCGAGATAGACGCGGTTCAGCCAGATTTCGAGGATCTCGGCCTTGCTGAAGGTGCGTTCGAGCCAGAGCGTCAGCATCAGCTCCTGCACCTTGCGGCGGAAGGTGCGGGCGTTGGTGAGGAACAGGTTCTTGGCGACCTGCTGGGTGATGGTAGAGCCGCCCTGGACCAGGCGGCCGGCGCGCAGGTTGACGACGGCGGCACGGGCGATGCCGAGCAGGTCGATGCCGGGATGCGACCAGAAGCGGCGGTCCTCGACGGCGACGGCGGCAGTCGGGAGGGCACGCGGCAGGTCGGTGAGGCGCAAGGGTTCGCCGACGACGTCGCCATAGGTGGCGAAGGCGCGGCCGCCGCGGTCGAGCAAGGTGAGGCCTGGGCGGCGAGCCGTGTCGAGCGCGGTTTCCGGCCGGGGCAGGTCGCGGGCGAGCCAGATCAAGGCCACGCTAGCGGCGAGGCCGAGCCAGACGGCGAGGATCACGGCCCAGCGCAGCAGGCGCCACCCGAGCGTGCGGCGACGCAGCCGGGCGACGGCCGGCGCCGGTCCGGGCGGCGGGCGGTCGGATGGCCGCGCCGGAAACGCGAACGGTGGACGCGCCACGCCTAGCGTCCGGTCAGCGGAAGCATGCGAGCAGGACGGTGGACGGGTTGGCGATGTCGTCGATCTCGGTGTTGCGGCGGTCGGGGCCGGCGGTCGCGACGGTGCGCGGCTGCACGCCGTTGGCGCGCAGGAAGGCGAGCGCCTCGGTGCCCTTGATGGCGAAGTTGACGTTTTGCGGGATGTCGCCGCCGGTCATCTCGGCGGTGCGCAGGGCGTTCAGCTTGGAGACGACGACGCCGATGACGTTGCCCTGGCTGTCGAAGAGCGGGCCGCCGGAGTTGCCGGGGTTCACCGGAGCGGTGATCTGGAAGTTGGTCGGGTTGTCGCGCAGGCCGGCCAACGCGCTGAGGTCGCCGGTGGTGAGGGTCGGGCCGGACGTGGCGAGCCCGGACAGCGGGTAGCCGTAGGTGATGACCGCCTCGCCGCGGTGGACCGGCGGCGCTTCCCGGAAGGCGAGCGGTGGGCCGAAATCGGGTGTGACGGAGAGCAGCGCGAGGTCGCGCCGGCGGTCGGTGGCGAGCACCCGGGCGGAAACGCGGACGCCGCGCGCGTTGCGGGCGAGCATTCCACCGCATTCGGCGACGACGTGGTTGTTGGTCAGGACGCGGCCTTCGGCGACGATGAAGCCGGTGCCGCTGCTTGCGGGCCGGGCGCCCGGGGGTGGGCGGAACCCCGAGGCGTCGGGCGCGGCGGGCGGCAGCCGCGGGGCGTCGGCGAATGGCGATGGCGCTGCGTCGGAGGTGCCGAGCGGGGGTGGCTTGCCGGGATATTGCGGACCGGCATAGGGGCGCTTAGCCGTGAACTCGGGGCCGGTGTCGAACGGGCTGACGCCGCGTTGCGCCGCGGCCGGGCCGGCCGCCACCGTTATGGCGACGACCATACCGAGCACGTGATGCATCGAGGAGCGAAGGGACGGGGCGGAGGCGGCTGGGTTGCCGGACGCGGGCCGGTCGCGCAGGATCGGCTGACACAAAGGGGGACGCATGAAGGGTCTGTTCCTGGACGCGAGCGGCGAGTTGGGCGAGGTATATCACGCCGTGGCCCGGCCCAGCGATCCGGCATTGACGTTAAACCTGCAAGCCCACGTTGCACCCGAGGCACTCCCCGGACTGCTCGCCGGCTACGATTTCGCGTTCAACGACCACACGTTCATGCCGGCCGAGGTGATGGCGCGATGCGCCGGGCTGCGGCATGTCATTTTCCTCGGCACCGGCGCGCGCAGCTACATGGACCCGGACGCCTTGGCTGGCCTCGGCATCACCGTCCACACCATCAAGGGATACGGCGATACGGCCGTAGCGGAGCACGCGATCGCGCTGATGTGGGCGGCGGCGCGCGGGCTGGCCCGGATGGACGGGGGCATGCGCGCGGGGCAGTGGCTGCGGACTGAGGGGATGCAGCTGACGGGCAAGACAATCGGGCTGGTCGGGTTCGGCGGCATTGCAACGGAAGTCGCGCGGATCGCACGCGGCAGCGGGATGCGGGTGCTGGCCTGGAACCGGACGCCGCGAACGGCGGAGGGAGTCGAGTTCGTCGCGCTCGAGCGGCTGCTGGCCGAGAGCCATGTGGTGTCGCTGCACCTGCTGCTGACGGATGAGACCCGCGGCTTTCTCGGCGCGGAGCGGCTGGCGCTGATGCGGCGGGGTGCGATGCTGGTGAATACCGCGCGCGGCGCGGTGGTTGACACGGCGGCGATGGTCGCGGCGTTGCGCAGCGGGGCGCTGGCGCATGCGGCGCTCGACGTGTTCGACACCGAACCGCTGCCGCCAGGGGACGTGCTGACGGCGCTGCCGAATGTGACGCTTTCAGCGCATAGTGCGTTCCGCACGCCGGAAGCGAGCGAGACGTTGATCCGCCGGGCATTGGACATTGCGTGCGAGATTGCTAAGGGGGCGTGATCAGTTTGATGGCTTTGGCCCGCCTGGCGGAATGGTAGACGCAGCGGACTTAAAATCCGATGTCCGTGAGGGCTTGCCGGTTCGAGTCCGGCGGCGGGCAGACAACTAGCGACTGATTTTGTTACCAAAACCCCCAGCTGCCCGGAAGCCGTTTGCCGGTTGCCAGCTGGGGTGTGCCACCAGCTGTGCCACTCTCGCGTTCCTAAGCAGCCGCCGCCTCAGAGATTCCCGGTGCCGGGGTAAGCTTGGCCGCCTGGGCTTCCTCCCAGGATAGGTAGCCGAGATAGATTTCAGTGGTCGTCACGGATGAATGTCCCAGGTGGCGGGACAGCTGGTAGATCGACATGCCTCCCTTGAGCGCGCGGACAGCGAAAGCATGCCGGAGATCGTGCACCCGAAAGCGGCGCCAGGCCGGGTCGGCGGCGGCCAGCAGGGTAGAATTCTTCCAGCAGGCGGAAGCCAAGTTCTTGTAGGAAGTGCCGGTCTTGTCCGACGGGAACAGGAACCCATCCGGTTTGCCCGCCGCCAACGCCCCGGCTGCGTCGCCGCCCGGCGTTGCCCACGGAATCACACGAGGTCGGCTGGTTTTCGTCCTCGTGAGGAGGATCTGCATGCGCTCGGCGTCGATCTGAAAGCGCTCGATCTGCGCGGCCTCCTCAGCCCTCATCCCGGTCGCATCAAGCAGACGCAGAATCCCGGCCATGGCTGGCGGGCAGCTGGAAATCAACTTCTCGATGTCAGTGCGCGATGGCGGCTGGATGGGCTCGTGCCGTTCGCGCACTAGCGAGCGGTCGTAAGCACGGACCGGGTTGTCGATCCGCCAGCCCCACCCGCAGCATGCAGCGAGCAGGCGTGAGAGCGCTGAGAGGTCCCGGCGGATGGTGGCATTCGAGACGACCCCTGCCCGGCTGCTCACGTAGTCAGCTACATGCCTGGTTGTGATCGCTTCCATGTCCAGCTTGCCAAATGCTGGAGTCAAGCTGAACGATTGATGTCCGATAGCGCTTGCCTGCGCTCGGCTTCAGGGTTCCTGGCAGGACCTCCCGGATCCACCGCTCGGTCGCCACTTGCCAGCTGTGCCCGGCCCGGGTTTCCGGCTGAGGGCCTGCGATCAGCTCGCGCTGCAACCGTAGCCTGAGATCCTTGGCGCGCCGGGAGCCTTCTCGGGCGTCCGATGTTCGCAGCGTCTCCCGGTGCTCTCGGCCGCCGACTTTAAGCCGGGCCCAGAGAATGTCTCCGCGCCAGTAGCAAAATCTGGGTGCCGTCTTCGTCTTCGATGCCATGCCTCGCCTCCTTGATCGCGAAGGAGGAGTGGACTCCGGAAACGAAACGATGGCACATCACGAAATCGAGTCCCGCGGCGCCCTGGCAGAGCAGCGGAGCCTTTCTCACTAAGCCTGCGTCACAGGCAGTTCGGATGACTGGGGCTTTCGGTAATCATCGCGGGCGCGGTTCAGCAGTTTTACAAGCTTGTCCCAGCCGAGGCCGTAGGAGCACTCGATGTGTTTCCTGGACCGCCGTGTGTCACTCTTGTTGTCCCCGAGAAGCCGCCAGCCACCTTTGTTCCAGTTAGCGACCATGGCATAGAACGCGACCTTGTTGTCGAGCCGATGCCCCCATTCAAAGACGAATGGCTCAACAACATCTGCCCACTCGTATGACTGCGCTTTCGCCCCTTTGCCGAACGAGATTCCGGTCCGGTCGATTGTAAGACGATCCGAGTCCACTACCGCGCTGGCGTCCTTGTAGAGCGTCGTGGCCCCCCAAGTCTGCAAGTCGCGCATGGAACGCTCAAACCGCTCCTTTGAATTGAAGCCCCCCCTCTTCGTAATCAAGGTGACCGGCACACTGATTACGATCACTCCTAATATCGGAGCCCAGAACAGCGGCATGTCGGAAATCCACAGATGACGATGCCCGCATCCCTAGGGCACACGTGGGCAGCCAGTCCATTACGAAACTGTGATTAATTGTCGACGCAGCCGCAGGTGTTGCCCCTCCACCCCGTTCCGGTTACGTTCCCCGCATGGGCGGCCGCAACCAGGACAGGGTTCTCAAACTCAGACAGCTGGCGGACCAAGCTCCAGGCTACGTACGCGTCGGCGAGTGCCAGAGCTGCAAACACCGGAGCGGGTTGCCGCTGGGCTTGCTGATCGCAACACACGGACCTGACGCCGTCGCAGATTTCGCCCTCATGCGGTTAAAATGCGCTAGCTGTGGTGAGATTGGCCGGGTCGAGCATCGCTTGCTGCGGTTGTGTGAACCGGGGTGCGCGAGACAGCGGGGATGAATGGGTCCGGTAGAGTAGTGGTCTGAGCACGTTCGTTCATTCGCCCATCATCATCCGAACCTTCCGGCCTGGGTTCAGGGCGTCGGAAGCCTTGCAGCCGTCCTGGTGGCACTGTGGTTGTTCGTCGCCCAGAACCAGGTCCGAGCTCGGGAGCGCCGGACAGACGACGAGATCCGGCGTCAGCTTGAGGCTCGGCAGGCTCATCAGTTGGAAGCGGACCGGAAAGAGCAGGCTCGGCGGACCGAGCTTGACCGGAAGGTGATGGTGGAGGGGCTTTTGATAGCCATCTGGCCGCTGCTGATACAGACAAGAAGCAGGGTCGCTGAAGTCATCGAAACCCTCAAGTCTTCCATAAAGAGGCCGCCCGCCTCTACCGGCTCGCCGGAGTACTATGTCGATTACGAACTGGGTCTTCTTGAGGACTGGCTCCGCATAGAGCGAGATGTGTTCCTGTTGGGGTCTGCCACGGCGGCGGCCATCCACAGCATGATCGCGGTTCTGCGGCAGTCAGACCGGGATGTGAACCGCCTCGAGCGGAGGAAACAGCAAATCGACTACCAGCTGCAACTCGATCTTGTAGACGGAGCGCTCGATCAGGCGGACATGATAATTAAAGAAATCGAGCGGCAGTATAGAAGGCACGTGCACCCTAACCCTCAACGTGCGATCTACGTCGCCAGAAGCGCAAAGCTCTTTAAGGCAGGCAAACGCGCCAGGATGAAGCAACGGGTCCTTAAGTCAGCAGAAGGCCGACCTGATGAGGGTCGGCCCGCGGTCTAACTGCACTGGGGACGGCGGCGTTTAGATTCAGAGCGCGCAGTCGGCGGCTAGCATCCTGAGCTCAGGCCACTCCATCCGGGCGGGCGACAGATAGCGGTCGCTGCTTGCACTGCCGCTCACGACTTCCCAGAGCCAAGGGCTGTCGGCAACACGGGTCGCGACCGAGACGTAACCAGGTCGCTCGAGATCGCGGATCAAGAGCTGGTCGTCGCCGCGGGCAGACGTGCCGATGCCAATGCTGCTTAGCTCGCGCGCACGATCGGCGACAGTAATGCGGAGCGCCGCATGCGCCCGGGCAGCGCGCAACAGCTCGACAGCACCGCGGAACGCTACTTCCAGGCTGACACCGACCAAGCCGAACACCAGCTCGCCGCGGTTGTCGGTGACTGAGTAGCAGGGGCCGGTGCGGACGATCGCATGCTCGTACCAGTCAGACTCCAGGAACACACGCGGGTTGTCAGCGTCGGCTCTCGCGGAGTTGACGATCGGGTGCGGCAGCAGCTCGGCCGCATGCAACGCATGCAGAATGTGGTGTCCTTGGATCATGATCTAGCGCCTCCCAGCGCTCCAAAAGGGTTGCTAGTAACATTGTAGGCACCTGAACTCCTGAACTTCAAGCAAAATGCGCACAAGTGCCTAAGCAAAAGCTTTGTCAACATTGGATGCGTAATGTTGACAACTTGGATTGTGGTGTCGAGTAGTCACAAGTGCCTTGTACCGCGCGGTCTTTTGACATAAATTAGAGTACATGAACCTACAGACGGGAGGCTAAAATGGAGACGAGGCCACTAAGGGAGATCGCGCTCGAGCGGATCGACATGTTCATTGAAGAGACCCAGATGCCGGGATGGCGGCTGTCGAAGCTCGCGACTGGCAGCAACAAAACGTTGCCGCGGCTGCGGACCGGCCTCGGCGTTGAGCTCGGCAGCATCGAGAAAATCGAGCGGTTCATGGCGGCTGAGCGGGTGCGGATCGCCGAAGCCGTGGCGATGCTGAACGCGAATGACGAGACGAGTGAAGCAGAGCTCGTGGCGGCGCTTGCGGAAGCCCGGGCCGCGGTGGCCGAGGAGCACGGCGCGCTCAGCCTGGAGGCTGCGTGATGTCGGACCGGCGGCCGATCCTCGTCATCGACTTCGACGGCGTTGTCCACAAATACACGTCGCCGTGGGTAGACGCGCTGACGATCGCGGACGGCGTGGTGCCTGGCTTCTTCGACTGGGCGTACGGGGCGCAAAAGCACTTCAAGCTGGCGATCTACAGCAGCCGATCGAGCGATCCGGCTGCTGTAGAGGCCATGAAGACCTGGCTGGTGCGCGAGCATTCCAATTGGCTGCGGGAGACCGGGACGGTGCCGAAACTCGGAGCGGGACAGGAGGTCCTCGACATCGAGTTCCCGACATCGAAACCACCGGCCTTCCTGTCAATCGACGACCGCGCGGTCACCTTCACCGGCAGCTGGTCGGAACTGGATCCGGAAGCCCTCCGGACGTTCAAGCCTTGGAACAAGAAGCCGCGGTTACTACCGGCGCCGCAACCGGCTTGACGACACCCGGGCGGCCGGACTACTCACCGCCGCCATGAACGCCTGCCTACTCATAGCACGCAGCAGAGACTAGCAGGCCGTCCACCCCGGGCGGCCTGCAACTCTGTTTGCGGGCCTCTCCATGTTCAACTTCGAAGACGAAGACAGCGGCCACCGTGAGGACGCGCGCGGCCGTCAGCATGCCGCCGCCTCCGCTGGCCGACGCCTGCCCAGCGTGCCCGAACTCGTGCTCGGGTCGCCGTGGTTTCGCGATGAACTGAGTGCGGACAGCCAACGCTGGGTCGAGCGGACACAGGACCAGCTGGCGCACGCCGAAGCGGATCCGGAAGCGGAGGGCGACTACGCAGCCGTCCGGGCTGCGCTCCGCGACCTGGCAGGCGACCAGCACACCGGCCGTCGCTACCTCGCCGCCGCCCGGATCCTGCGCGGCGAGCAGGAGCTTGCCGACCGCGCGGCCACCCAGGCGCCGGTGCCGTTTGCTGAGCATGCCCGGCGCTGCGACTACTACGCCGCAAGCCTGGGCGAACCGGAAGCGTGCCTGCGGACGGCGCAACATGCCCTCGAGCTCGCGGCGCTGCCCGAGCATGCCGAGGACCGGGCCGACCTCGCCGAAGCCGCACTCGGTTGGCTCGCGGTCTCCCGGCATGAGTACGCCAGCTGCCGCGCCCGGCAGCGTGCCCGGCAGGAAGGCTTTGAGCTGGCAACGGCAATCGTCGGGGGCGCCGCGGCCGCTGAGATCATGGTCGACACGTCGCCCAGCGGCTCGGCTGAAGGCGTGGTCGTCCTACCGTCAATCGGTTCGACCGGCACACAAGAGGGCAAGCGGGTGTTGGCTGCCTACGGCTCAGCGGTCGGGGTGCGCATGCCCCTGGTACCGATGCCGGATCTAGCATCCGTCCGCGAAGCGCTGGTTGCCAGATGCCCGCACGCCGTGCCTGTCATCGACCGGATCCTCGGCGACCTGGTGGGCCGGGAGCATGTCGCGCTCCGGCCGACATTGCTGGTCGGCGAACCCGGCTCCGGTAAAACCTCGTTTGCATGCCGCCTGCTCGATGAGCTCGGCATTCGGCACCAGGTATTTGGCTGCGGCGGCATCGCGGACGGCACCCTTCAGGGCATCAGCCGGACGTGGATGACGGGCACCGCAGCTATGCCGGTCCAATTCGCCGTCGACTACAGCACCGCGTCGCCGGGCATCGTGCTGGACGAGCTCGAGAAAGTCGGATCCGGGCGGCAGAACGGCAGCCTGCACGACGCACTGTTGTCCCTGCTCGAGCCGACAACCGCGCGCCGGTGGAGGGACCAGTACCTGCAAGCCGAGTGCGACCTGAGCCGCGTGCTCTGGCTCGCGACGGCTAACGACCTCGAGGGCATCCCGGCCGCACTTAAGGACCGCTTCCAGGTCCTCCGGTTTCCGAGCCCGACCCGCGATCATCTCGAGCAGCTGGCGCCGACGATGCTCCGTCGCGCGGTCTCGGACAGCGGACTGGACCCCCGCTGGGCCCTGCCCCTGGACGGCGTGGAACTCGAGGCGCTCCTCGACGCCTGGCCCGGCGGCTCGCTCCGCAGCCTGCGGCGCCTCGTCGAAGGGGTGCTGGCCGCGCGGGACCAAGGTTTCCGGCCGGTTTAAGACCGCAGTCTGTGGATAAACCTGTGGAAACCGCCTCAGTTCGGTTCTCAGAGGGTTTTTGCCTGCGAACAACCTGTTGTGCCACCCGATATCGAAATCTCGCTATACGGCGATCTGAGGAGGTCGCGATTTCGTGAGGCCGGGGAAAATGGCGCCGATTGGCCGGTCAGGATATCCGCAGTGCCGGTCAGGCGAGACCAAGTAATGTTGACAACGAGGTGGGGGTTCATTTTGTCCTCATGGTGACGAAATCCTTGTATCAGGCTTTCATGCCGGTCATCTTGGAGTATCGGGCCGCACGGTCCCTAGCTACTCTGCGAGAACAACCATGAAGCTCGTCAATGAAATTGGCATCTGGGAAGCCGTGACTGCCTTCGGTGAGGGCGACGTTCCTAAAGCTGCTGGCTTCCGCTGGCTCAAGGACCGCAAGCGCTGGCAAGCGACTAGCGCCCTGATGGCCTTGGAGCTGTCGGAGTATGCCAGCGAGGCCGACCAGACCCGCCTGCGTGCTGAGGTCGATCAGATCAAGGCAGCCGAGGAGGCCAAGGTCGCCGCAAGCCGCGCGACGGACGCCGATATCAGCATCCCGGCTCCGGAAGGGCTGAGCTATCTGCCGTATCAGCGGGCTGGAATCGCTTACGCGGACGGCCGCACGGATACCCTGATCGCCGACGAAATGGGTCTTGGCAAAACGATCCAGGCACTCGGGTTTGTAAACCTGGTCCACGGACGGCAGCACGCGACTGCGCCGTTCCGAGTGCTGGTGGTGGCGCCCAAGATCGCTTTGCGGAACTGGCAACGGGAAGCCGAGAAGTGGCTGGTCCAGTCACTAGCCTCGGCAATTTGGACGGCCAAGGCGCAACCGTCAGCCGACTTGGTGATTGTCAACTATGATGTGCTCGGCCGACCGGCGGTTGCCGAGGCCCTGCGCGCGGCAAACTGGGACGTCGCGGTGTTCGACGAAGCACACGCTTTGAAGAACGACAAGGCCGCTCGCACAAGGTCCGTTTTCGGCAGTGAGGAGGTCGCGCCGCTCGTCGCCCGCCGCCGCTTGTTCCTGACCGGCACCCCTGTTCTGAACAGGCCGATTGAACTGTTCCCGGTTCTGCGGTCCATGGGTCTGCCGCAGGCCTCGGACTTCTTCAAGTTTGCCCGTCGCTACTGTGCCGGTCAGCGCACCAGCTTTGGTTTCGACGCCTCGGGCGCCAGCAACCTGGACGAATTGCAAACCGTGCTGCGGAAGTCAGTGATGGTCCGGCGCCTCAAAGCGGACGTCCTGACTGAGCTGCCCGCAAAGCGCTTCTCGGTCGTCGAGTTGGACGCCGACACACCCGACCTGCGGCGGGCCGTTGCGGCCGAGCAGAGCGCTCAGGTGGCCGCGCAGAAGCAGGAAACCCTGCTGCGCTCAGGCGTCGCCAGTGCCCGCGCATCCGGCTCCAAGGCCGCCCTCGACGCCGCGATCGCCGGGCTGCGTGACGGGAAGCGGGCCGCGTTCACCCAGATGTCCCGCCTGCGGCACGAGACCGCAGTCGCCAAGGTGCCACAGGTCGTTGAGCACACAGCAGGGATCCTCGAAGGCACGGAGGAAAGCGTCCTCGTTTTTGCTCACCATGCGGACGTAATCGCCGGTCTGCGTGAGGGCCTGGAGGCCGCAGGCTACCCGTGCGCCGTCATCACCGGCGACACATCCGACCAGTCGCGCCAGCAAGCGCAGGACGACATCCAAGCTCGGCGCAAGAGGGTCTTCATCGGATCCATGCGTGCCTGCGGCGTCGCCATCACCCTGACGGCCGCGAGCACAGTTGTGTTCGCCGAGCAGGACTGGACTCCCGGCATCATGTCGCAGGCCGAGGATCGCGCTCACCGCATCGGGCAGGCCAGCAGCGTGCTCGTGCAGCACTTGGTCGTAGACGGGTCCATGGATGCGACGATGGCTAAGACGGTCGCAGCCAAGGGTGGCGTAATCACCGCGGCCCTGGACGACACGGTCGACGAGGCATTCGAGCAGCTGCCGACGGCAGCCGAGCATACGCCTGAGGTCGCCATGGTTTCTATCCCCGAGGTGACGGAAGTCCTCGAGCCCACCCCGGTTGCCCAACCTGACACCGAGCAACCGAAACGCTGCCGGGGGCGCCCGCCGCTTCACGGCACCGCAATGAGCAAGGTCGAACGCAATCGACGCTGGCGGGAGCGGCAAAGCATCGTCGCCCTCGAGGTCCCGGCCGCCATAGCCGAACGGGTCCGCAAGCTTCGAGAGGAACGCGGCCTCTCGAATGCCGCAATCATCGCCGCCGCCCTGGACGCCCTGGCGCAGAAACCCAGCACCGCATCGCACACCGGCACTCGGCCGGACGCCTGAGAACAATAGCAGCCCCGGATCTGGAGGATCACCATGACATCGACCGGCACCCTAAGAGCTCCCGACGGCACCTTGCTTGATGCGTATGCCCGGCCGCTGCGGGAAGTCCGCTTTGTCTGGCGCCTCGACGGTTCCGGGCGGCAGAAGGTCCCGCTGACGAAGACCCTGATCCGCGACGCCACCTGGCAGCCCGCGCACATCGTAGATGAGGATCACGGCTGGATGATCCGGAAAGCCGAGGCTATCCGAGCCCGGGTCGTGCCCTGGGTGCCGCTGTATGTCGGTCCCCGGCTTGTGGTCCGGGGCGAGCAGTTCATGGGCTTCGGCGGGTCGCTTCCGTCAAACCCGTTTGCGATGGTCGCAATGAATTACGGGACAGGGGCCTTCCTTGAGACGGTCCACCATGAACTGTGGCACGCAATCGAGGAACGGCTTCCCGCAGACCTGCGTCACTTGGTCGACATCTTCGTTGAGGACAGCCGGGAACTCTACGGAGCTGACCTGTACCGAACGGATCCGTTCGAAGCCCGGGCGCATGCATATGCCAAGTTCGCATGCGTAATGGACGCGCTGCCCGGCCAACTGCACGTCGACAAAGGTGCGTACACGGCCGCCGCGGTGTTCGCGTACGTCTACAGCGGTGATTGGGCAAAGGACGTGATGCGCAAGCAGCGTGCGCAGCCTGAAAACACTGGGCTGCAACCGCCCTTCCCGCGTCAACTGACTAGATGTGCAACGCTTGTTTTCGGCTTCGTCCCCCCGTTACTCCAAAAATGGGTAACGCAGACACCCCACCCAAGTATCACTTAATTTGGGTGCGAGTAATACAATTCCCGAGTGCCCACCTACCTCGGTATCTGGTCTGGGTACGGGCCTTATACGGTATTTCTACGGTGCAGATACGGCACGCACACCGCATTCCCGGTGCCAGTCCCGGACCGACGGCCGGTCAGCACACCGCAGTCGGAAATGACCCACTGGCATACACACAGGCGCCTCGGTGTGTATAGAGGTGGGTCATGGTGTCAACATTACTGTCGCAGGCGCACTGGTGCCTACGATTTATCAATGTTGACAACGGGATTTGCTTGTAAGCGGGCCCAGGCAGGCATATAAAGAAAAGACCCCGGGTCAACGCGCTGCCAGGCGCTCGCCGGGGTCTATCAGGGCACAGGCAAAGTATACGGTCGGCAGAAGCTAGAAGCAAGCATTCTGTTGTTCTGTTTACAGACTGCCTGCGCTCTCCAACGGGAGAGGGCACATCATGGAACTCAAGTCAGCAATCAAAACACCGCCGGTCGGCGAGGATACGGTCGCAAGCGCCCTGGCGGGCGAGGTCGTCGTGCCGGTGCCGGTTCCGGTGGCCGAGCAGAAGCCCGAGGGCAATGAGCTGCTCTACGCGTTCGGCGAGAGCCTGTTCGGCGCGGTAGCCGAGAAGATGGTCAAACTGGGTTGGTCGGTGTTCCCTCAGACACGCGACAACGGACGCAAGCCGGGTTCCGTGTTCGGCGAGATGATCAAGTGGAGCACGATCCGCGATCAGCGGCCGGACGCAGCAACTCTCGAAACCTGGGTCCGGCACTGCCGAGGTCATAACGTCGCATGCGTGTTCGGGCCCGCATCGGGGCATACGTTCGCCGTCGACATCGACGTGACGGACGAGCGGTTGAGTGTCGAGGTATCCGACTTGGCCGACGAGATCCTGGGCTATACGCCGTTCCGGCGCGAGGGCATGGCACCGAAAATCGCCCTGATCTACCGGCACGCGCCGGACGACGTTGTGCCGTCTGTCAGCCGCCGCCTTGCGGGCACGGAGCATGGCATCGAGATTCTGGGAGCAGGCAAGCTGCTCACATTCCACGGTCTCCACCACAAGACCGGCAGCTATTTCAAGTGGTTCAGCGGGTCGGGCGGAGGAGATCACCCGCTCGCGCGCGGGCCGGAGGCAGTGCCGCTGGTGACTGCGGACCAGGTGAAGGCGTTCCTCGCAGCGGTGGACGCGCGCTGGAAGTTTGCGACCGCGTACACGGGCGCGTCCGCTGGCGGCGCCATGGTGTGGGGCAGCAGCGAGGGTGTGCGCGTGCCGCAGCTGCGGGCAGACGCGGAGCTCGAGCGTGGGCCGGACGGCAGGATCACCGGGGGGCGCGAGGAATACCTGCGGTCTCTCGTGTGGCGCACCGTCGTGCTCGGCAACGGCGAGGCTTATCACGCTGCCGTCGCTGCCGGACCGGCAGCCGTGGACGAGTTCAAGGCCAACCTGGGCGCTGCAATCATCGAGGAGTTCCAGCGCTGCGCGGTGACGGACGGTCGGTGGCGTCTGGGCAGCCTGCATCGTGAAGTCACGGGGCGCGTCAACAGCCTGGTCGCAAAGGCGCTTTCGGGGCTCATCGAGATCAAGTGCCAGCCGCCGGTGATGTCGGCGGCCGATCGTCGGGCAGTGATGCCAACAATCACGATCAGGGCGGGCGAGATCACCGAAGCTGTTGACGCCGCGGAGGCCGCGCTGATCGCTCAACATCGCAACATCTTCGCTTACAACTCGACGATCGTCGGCATCGACCAGGTCGACCGGCGGACCGCAGGCGGCAAGGTCCGAGTAAGCCGCGTGATTGAGCGCGACGAGGTAAGCCTGCGCGAGGACCTGGCGAACTGCGCCGTTTTCGAACGCTTCGACGTACGCAAAGGCGCACCGCAGCGCATTGACCCGCCCCTGGACGTTGTTCGGACGCTGCTGGCGCGCCGCGGGCGCTGGAGCCTGCCGCTGCTCGAAGCGCAGGTTAGCGCGCCGACGCTTCGGCCCGATGGGTCGGTGCTCGACACGCCTGGCTACGACGAGGTCACGGGCCTCTACTATGACCCAGCTGGCGCCACGTTCCCGGCCATCCCAGCTTCGCCAACCAGGGTGGATGCCGAGGCAGCGTTGGGTGTGCTGTGGTCCGCAATCGAGAGCTTTCCGTTCGTAAACGAAGTCGACCAGTCCTGCGCCCTGGGCGCGCTCCTGACCGCGACGATCCGCCGGAGCCTGCCGAGTGCGCCGATGTTCCCCGTTGCCGCGCCGGTGGCGGGGTCGGGGAAGACAAAGCTCGCCAACATCGTTGCGGTAATCGCGACTGGTTCGGAGGCTGAGGTCGTCTCTCAGGGCCGCACGGAAGAAGAGAATGCGAAGATCCTGGGCTCAACCCTGGCAGAATGCGCGCCGGTCGTGCTGATCGACAACTGTAACATCGAGATCGGCGGGAGCTTTATGGAGCAGCTGCTCACGAGCGACCGGGTGAAAGTGCGCATCCTCGGCAAGAGCGAGATGCGCACGGTGTCAACAAATGCGCTTCTGCTCGCGACTGGCAACAATCTGGTCATCGCCCGCGACATGACCCGGCGGTGCCTGCCCATTCGGCTAGATCCAGGGGTCGAGCGGCCGGAGACTCTCGAGTACGAGCACGAGCCGGTGTCTGAGGCAAAGCGGCGGCGGCCGGAGCTGGTCGCGGCTGCGCTGACCGTGCTCCGAGCGTTCCATGTCGCTGGTCGCCCGCGCCAGGCCACGCCGCTCGGCAGCTTCGAGGTCTGGAGCAGCTGGATCCGTGATGCATTGCTCTGGCTTGGTATGGCAGACCCGTGCCTTGCGATTGAAACGGCCCGCGAGAGCGACCCGAAGCTGGAAGCGATGGCAGCGATCATCACGCAGTGGCAAGCGAACGTCGGAGACACCCGTGTTTCCGTGCGTCAGCTGATTGACGCGGCAACTAAGAAGAGGGCCACCTCGCAATGGGCCGACGAGTTCGTTTGCCCTGACTTCCGTGAAGCCCTGCTTGCAGTGGCGGGCGACGGCGGCGCGGTCAATGGCCGCAGGCTCGGCAAGTGGCTGTCAGCGCACGCTGGGCGGCTCGTCAACGGCGTTAAGATCGAGAAAGCGGGCGTGCTCGAGGGCGTCCAGCAGTGGACGCTTGGCGGCAGCTAGCCAACTGACGACGTCTCGCCCGGCTTCCCGACCCACCGCGCTTCACCGGCGCGGTGGGTTCCTTTTTGCGTCCCTTCCTCCCGGCCTGCGCGGCGCGCTCGCTCAACTCTGGTTCCGGTGCGTTTGGCGGTGGGTTCCGGTGGGTTGGCGGTGGGTTTCAAAAGCGCCAAATCCACCGAGCTAACTCGTTGTGTTCAGGCATTATTTTGGTTCAACGGTGTGTTTGGTGTGTTTGTTTTTCTAAGCTTACGTGAGAAATGTCACTCTGACACTTATAGGGAGCGGGGTCTGGAGAACCCACCAAAGCCACCATACCCACCGGAACCCACCTCTGGACAACAGGGAGGTCCTGGCGCGCCAGCCCGGCGCAGCCGGAACGGGGAAGAGTAGGCGCGCGCGCCACTCCCGCCCAACAACAACCCTCACTCGCCCCCCAGCAAACCCTTGTTTTGTCGGCATTCCCCAACATACCTTCTATATACGCTCACAGAGACGCGATTTCGTTTCCGATACGGTCGGGGGGCCGGAAGCCATGCAGAAGCTCAAGAAGGGCGCGCAAGCACCAGCACCGGTGGCCGTCACAGACCCGGCGACGCTGCTCACCGCCGATCAGCTCGCCCGGATCCGGCTAGCTCACCCCGCCTTGGGCGACGCTGAGCTATGTGCCGAGATCCTGCGCGTGCGCGCTCAGCGGCAGGCAGCCCGCTCGGCAGAGCTGACCCACGTCCGGTCGCTGTGCCCGCCCTCAGACCCCAGCAACGCCCCGGCCGAGCGCTGGCAGCGCGGCTCGGAGCCGCTCGAAGTCCCGCGCGCACCAGGTGACCGGCGGCCGGTCCAACGCAGCGACAGCGGCCTGGCGCAGCTCCGGCGCGCAAAAAAGATCGGGGATGCCGAGGTCACCGGAGCAGACAGGTTCCGATCAGACTACGAACTGGGCGTTCATGGCGCCCGGGATCCGGAGAAGTCGGGGTCCGGCGGCGGCGTGGACGGATACAACATTTCGGCTATCGACGCATTGACCCGGTTCAGCAAAGCGAGCGCGGCAGTCGGGCGTTTTGGCAGCAGCCTGCTGGTTGCTTTCGTCTGTGAGGGCATGTCGATCAATGCGATCTCCCAGGACGCCGCGCGCGCGGGCTGGAGCCGCCAGGATCTCGTAGGCGCCGTCGTTGCAACTCTGACACGGCTCACCGAGCATTACGAAACCGTCGACAGCACGAAGCCCGGACAGCTGCCGCCGTGGGAGGCCAGCCGGGTGGCGGCGGAACGGAGGGCAGCATGACGCTCGGCGGCTTCATCGACGCCCTGACGGCTGTGCCGCCGGGGAGCCGCGTCGCTCTCGCCTGCGGCCGCTCTCCCGGCCACCTGCAAGCCGCCGGGCGTGCACACGTGGCAGTAGCCTTGGGCTACCCTGGCGTTCGGACAGCTGGCGACATGCTCGACGAAGCACGCAATGCGCTCGGGCGGCGGCACATGCGTTACGTCGGCGGCACCGTGACCCCGACAGCTGACAGCCCACTCTGGCTCGCGACCTGGGATGCGGACATCGGAAGCCGGGTGATCGGTGCGAAGCTTGAGAACGACGTGCTGTGGATTCAGACCGGATACCCGGAGCCAGTGTCGTGACCCGTAACACAGTCACGGCCGACGACGCCGACTTGGCGCTCTACGATGTCGACCCCGGGGACCCGGCCGCCCCCGAGCTGCTCGACGCTATAGAACATCAATCCGCACGCCTCGCGGCCGCCCACGCCGCCTGCGGCCCCGCAGCATTTTTCCGGCACCTGAGCATGCAGCTCACGCGTTTGCAGACTGAGCTCGCTGTCGCCGAAAGAGACCTGCTGGACGCCCTCGCATTCCAGGCGCCGGGGCCCGCCGACACCATTCATTGAACAGGAGAACCGAGATGTTCGCACGCACACGCGCTACCGCTGCCGACCTGCTCCGCACGCTGCCCGGCGTGCAGACGATCGCCACTGCCGACCGCTTGTCGGTGATCATGCCGGGCGATAGCTACACGATCATCGACGCCGACCCGGTCCAGGTCCTCGACGCCGACGGCGAGCCGCTGAAAATGATGTTCGCCGACTGGCAGGAAGCCGTCGACTATGTCGCGCGGGCGTTGGCTCTGCGGGCAGCCTGACAGGCAAAGTTGCCGCCGGGTGAGGTCCTGGATAGCGTAGCTCTCATGCCTGACAGCTACCCCGGCTCAGCTTACGGAAGCGTTGCGACCGCGCTGACGGCGTTGCTCGTCTGGCAAGCCGTCGCGACCTTCGCGGCGGCCGTCGGCATCCTCGGCTGGCAGGCATACAGCTGGCTCCGATACGCCGTGTGGCCGCCCGTGACCGTGCGGGCCGCCATGAACTTTGCCAACTGGCACCCGGCCGACATCGAGTGGATCGGCGCCCAGCGCATGCTTGATTCCGTCTACAGTTCGAGCCTGATCATCGCGTTGATGTTTGCGCTCACGCTGTCGCTCCTGGTCGTCGGCAGTCTCTCGTCGTCCCTGAGTGCCCGAGACCGCAAGCTAGCAGACGCCTGGCGCGAGGCCCGCTGGGCCCGGGAGCGGGAACGTCGACGGCCCAGGCCCACGACAGAGCATTGCAACTGATAACGAAATGAGCATCGACTGCGGCGCGGCGTTTGGGCATCCCTATGCCCATGCGCCTGCACCGAATGACGATCATCTCACTACTGCTGTCCAGCATGGGGGCAGCCGCTCAAATGCCCGGCACGGCCGAGCAGCAGGCCCGGGAGGCCATTCAGCGTAGGCAGGACCTCGAGCAGGAACGGCTAGACAACCTGCCGTCAATCAACAAGCGTTCGGACGGATGCCGGGGCATGTCCGAGAGCTCCATCGTCAACGACCCTCAGAACACGATGTCGAACGGCGGCTACGTAATCGTAAATGCATGGGACCTCCACCCGTACTACCTGAACTCCTTCGGCAGGGACATGTGGGGTTGCGCCGGATACGTCAGGGTAGTCCGGAGCAGCGGTTACCCGGCCACAGTTCGGTTCCTCCAAAGCACTAAGCCCGACGGCACCGAGGTCATGGGCTTCATGGACTGATGCCCGTTCGCCCTCCGTTGTTGAAAATTGTTGAACCCGACTGCCCCGATCAGCAGAAGCAATGAAGCCCACCAGGATGACCGCAGCGGGCTTCACGCTGTTGAGCGCGCTATCATTGCCTTGAGCCTATTTTCGATTGAAGCCCGAACCGGTTCGGGCTTGCCCGGCCCAATCACGGCGGCCGAAGTCTCGAGCTCTTGAAGGATCTCTTCATAAGACCGCATCGCCCTATCAAGACCAGCTTTAACATCTTCAGGGAACGCCAGCGGCCACGGATGGCCCTCCACTTTCCAAGTGGCGATGCCGTCGTCTTCCTGGATCCTTGTCTGGATACCCTCCATGACCGAGTGCTGGAGATATTCAATATAGCTAGCGGGCATATCGACTCCCTCCCTAAGGAAAAGCTTAGTCTTCAGAATTTCCATTATTTCGCCATGTAGCGGAGTAAATTACTTTGTCCGTAACGTACTCCATATCTTTGCGTTGGCCTCTAAGAACGGAAGTTCCGGTTCTTTTACCGGCAGTTCGTTCTCCAGGCGCATCCCGATTCTCCAGACATTCGTAATAAGTTCGATGTTGCTGTGGAGCGGGGCGTAGAACTCCTGGATCTGCCTCTGATAGTAGTTTAGTCGCAGTTCAAGACGGCGAGTTCGATCAGCTTGGCGTCTGGCGGCTTCCCTTGCTTCGACTTCACGCCTGCGCGTGAATTCATGCAGAACAATCCATCCAACTCCTGCTACGGCAGAGCTGAGCAGAGCAGAAACGAGAGCGACCGTTGGTGCATCCACGGCATCTTCCCCCGAAACGATCCCGCTGAGCTATGGTGCGCGTCGGAATACGTCAAGCCCTCCTGGTCATCGCAGGTTCGGGGTCGCACTGATGTGCGGGAGAGCTCGAACCTGGCTGCGAGCACAAGAAAGCCCGCCAGGATCACTCCGGCGGGCCTCATGCCTTCTAGTCTGCAAGTTCAGCGCTCGCTGAACACGTCCGGCCCGTCATCGAGCTCCGGCGAGCGGTACACGCGCTTGTATTGCTCCTCCAGGTCGCTTGCGTAACCCTCAAGCGCCAGCCCGATCACCTCGTTGTCGGTGAGCTGAAGCCCGAGGTTACCGCGGATGACGGCCATGCATTCGAGGCCCTGCTTAGACAGCCTGATCGTTTTCCGCGCGCCCCCGGCAGCTGCCAGCCGCCGGAGAGACGCTTGGAAACGGCCGCTGGCGCTGGTGCCGGGCGGATGTAGTCGGGCGCGGCTCATCGTGCGTTGTCCGGCGGCGTGCGGACGCCCTTGGCGGCCAGGATCTCGGCCATCTCGGCGGACAGACGCTCCAGGGCGGCGGCGTGCTCAACGCTGACCCTCCGCAGTGCTGGAAACGAGTATTGCGGTGCTTCACTCATCATCGGTCTCCCAGGGCCAGTACTTGGCCCCGCTTACCAATAAGTAGCTGCTACGATTGCTGAGTACAAGGGCGATCCGTTGACTAACCGGCAAATTCTTGCTTACATTCTGCCCATGACCTCGCAGCACACACGACAGCTGATACGCCCGGGCCGCTAGCTCCGCCGCCGCTTGTCTGTCCGCGTTCTCCGAGGTCCTTTCCGATGCCTGCGAAGCCTGTGCTCCTGTGCGGTGATCCGCACGGCGACTACCGCCCGATCCTGCGCGCTTATCGCGGCTACCCGGAGCCCGGCACCATCATCCTGGTCGGTGACCAAGACTGCGAGCGGCCGCTAGGCGAGCTGCTGGCGACCGTCATCAGCGCTGGCTGGGATGTGCGCTGGATCATCGGAAATCACGACGTCGACAAGCCGCACTACTACGACAACCTGGTCGGCCATCCCGGCGACATCGGCGGCCAAGTAGTCCAGCTGCCGGGCGGCTTGCGGGGCGCCGGGCTGTCGGGTGTGTTCAAGGGCAAGGTGTGGTTTCCGAAAGACGGCAGCGAGCAGGCGGCTTTCCGGACGCGGGCGGAGTACCTGCGCACCCTCCGGCCGGGCGACCGCTGGCGGGGTGGCCTGCCGCTAGGACAGCGCGCGACCGTTTTCCCGGACGACATCGAGCGGCTGGGCCGCCAGCGGTGCGACGTGCTCGTGACCCACGAGGCGCCGACGAGCCACCGGCATGGTTTCGGCGCCATTGACCAGTTGGCGGCGGCCATGAGTTCCCGCCTGGTCGTGCACGGGCATCATCACCGGTCATACGAAGGCCAGCTGGACGGCGGCATTGCTGTCCGTGGCCTGAGCATCGGCGAGGTATGGGAGCTCGACAGCGTGTAACGAGCACGAGATGCTTGTACTTTGCATGATCAGGGCAGACGATGAATGCAAGCAACCCTTCTTGTTCGGGAGAACATCGTGCTCCGCAAAATCGCCGCGGCTATCAAAGCTGCAATAAGGTCAATCGCACGCGTATTCATGCAAGCCGTGTCTATCGGCGGCAAGCTGATGATGGTGCCGATCAAGCTCATCGAGAGCGTGGCCGCAAGCTTCGGCGGCGGTGGCGATGAGTTCGGTGCTGCCGCAGATGGCGAGCAGCAAGAGCAGGCGGCACAGAGTGGGGCCGAGAAGACCCGCACGACGGCCGACTACGCGGGCAATCTACGTTCGCTGGCGAAGCGGAGGTTCGAGGGCCGCGAGATCGATGCCAGCTTGTGGCAGCGTCTGCCGGAGCCTCTCGCGGAATACCTGCAAGCGCTCAGCCTGAGCGAGTGCGAGATCATTGCGGGGAGCAAGCTGAACACCTTGGCCGCCTGGCTCTCGACGTCGAAGATGGACACCCTTGAGGGCGTTCGTAGCCCTGAGGACGCTCTGCGCTCGGTGGCCGTTGCGCGCCCGGCGCTGGTGTCCGGGTCACCGGCGGCTGTGAACAGTTTCCAGGCTCGCGTGAGCGCGGCGCTGGCAAAAGGCCGGGGTGCCGAGGAAGCCCCGGCGATGGGACGTAAGCTGGCCGCCTAAGAAGCTAGCACTCCCAACTGAAAGGGCCGCCGGATCATCTCCGGCGGCCCTTCTCTTTTGTCCCCGCGAGGACGGTTTAGACGGCGGTCTGCCGCAGGGCGGCCAAGCTCTCGAGTATAACGGTCTGCCGGGCTTCCGGCGTCAGGTTCGGATCCTGGAGGTCGATGAAGCAGCCCATCAGGAGCGCGGTACGCTTCGCCTCAGCGGCCAGCTCGTCCTTCATGTCGTCGAGCTCTTCCTGGAGCGACCGCACCTCGGCTTCCGCCAGGATGACATCCGATCGCAGCTGCTCAACGGACGTCGACAGCACCCCGGCCCGCGCACGGTTATATGCCGCCTGGCTCCGGGCGTGCTGAGCCTCGCGCTCGGCGACCTGGGACTTCGCATACATGAATGCGACCGCGGTGTTCCCGATCGCGCCGCCGAGCTCAGAATTCAAACCCATAGCCTGTCTCCCGGCGTGAGATCCGCCGACTCATGATCTATATGAGTCACAAACGAGTCAGTATGTCAACAACATAGTTGCAGGAGTCAGCGCGAGATGCTTGACGACCTGCATAGAAGTCGATACAGTATCCCTACGATTGCAATGCTACGCCTTGGGCCGATCCACCTCAACGGTTTGCACTCGGGAACAGGGTTGCTGACGGCGGTGTCCTC
Organism: uncultured Alphaproteobacteria bacterium; assembly: GCA_963752225.1. GTDB lineage: Bacteria > Pseudomonadota > Alphaproteobacteria > Acetobacterales > Acetobacteraceae > JBBROS01. The sequence continues at coordinate 1,000,387 of CAVVXS010000009.1, forward strand.
TGCATGGGGCGCCGCCGTTTCCTTTTGAGGCTGCGATGTAGACACCCCCAGTTGTGCAACTGCTCAGGCAGGCCGCCTGCGACGTTTTACCGGAACGTCGCTCCGAACCCTGCGCACAACTGATGACGGTGACACTTCGGGACCTGAACGATGACGCTGGAAGACGCAAAGCGTCGGCTGTTGAGGTCGAGCAGCGTTTCCAAAGAGTGTTCCGCACTCACGGCTGCAAAGAAGTCAAGCGGGCTCACGAGGTCTGCATGGCTGCTGAAGCTGCCGTCCGCAAACTAGAAGCCGCCGACTAGAAGACCCCGACGACCATGATGAGCCGCCCCTCCAGTTTGACCCGGGGGGATGTTTTGCTCTCCGGTAACCGTCCTGCTGTTGTCTGGTCCTCGGATGCCAGCAGGCTGACCCCGCTGCCGGTCATGAACTCGGGCGGCGTCATCTACCGCGGAGACGTGCCCGTTTCCAAATTCCGCGACATGGTCGCGATCGGAATGGGCGGGTTGGACCTTCCCGTACGGTGCGCCAAGGCATCTCGGGTCGCGCGACGCGGGCAAACACAAATCGGGCGACTGAGCGACGAACTGCGTAGCCGTGTTGCGGACGCGGTCACTCGCGAGTGCGCCACCGCCTCTGTTGAGAGGCGATGGAAGAGTGCGAGCCGCACCTCCGCTGCGTACGAGCTGATGTAAAGGCAAACACAAATTCCTCGTTCCACCAAATACATGTTGGCTGCCTTGGCGCCACTGCTTGCGGTCGTGCTGCCACTTGCTGCCGTGGTCTACATACTCAGATGAAACCGGTGCGATCCCAGCTTCGTGTCCCCGATTAAGCTCCTGGCTCGATCCGGCCGCTGCTTGTCCCTGATGTTAACAACCGCCGACCACGGCCTAACCCCGAGTCGGTCGTTGGTCTTGACCGACGACCCCGGCGATCAGAGCGCGTTATTTCCACTTCATCCGTTGGCTTCGAACCAGGACCATCTTTCAGGATCTCCCCGTAGTCGATCGAGCAGGACAGACCGTTCATCGGCATTCGCACCGATGAACCATAATGCCTTATCGAGCACTCTTCGGGGGAACGGGTAATCCATCCCACTCCCCAACGTTCGGACACTTGCGAGCAGCTGACCAATGAACTCGGTACAGTGATCGAATGTAAGATCAAAAGCGGCCAAAAACTCCGAGGCTTCGTCTTTCTGGGATATATCCACCCTCAGGTTGAGATTGCGCCAGGCGTTTACGCCTTGTACCACGTAGCTATCCCACATCGTGGCCCGACTCGGCCTGTAAAACCAGAGCAACTTCATGCACATCGATCGCATGTGGAATTGTCTTCCGGCGAACTCGAGCGCGAGACGATCTCGGACGTCCTCGACGGCTCCCCACCAGAGAGATGGAAGCTGTTCTGAGGTATTCTTGAGACGGTAATTCTGCTCGATGATGTTCGCGATGTCCCGCAATCTCAAGTTCCGATCCGATGAGACGTTTAGCGGAAATCGAAATACCTCATACTCTCTAAGAAATCGCTCCATCGTGTCAGCACCGATCGCTCCCGCATCAACTGCCCTCAACACTTCCTGGTCAGTAATACGGACCACTTTGGGGCGATTCGCATTTGTGGCGTTCCTGTATTGGTCGATGGCATCCCAAACTCCCCACCGCAGCGCCGTGGTCTGACTATCAGTAAGATATTCCATCTGCCTGCCGTATCGAATTTGCGTGCCTCCGACCATCGCCGGACCGGAGTGTAGGCTGCGAGTCCGACCTATGTCGGCCAGCATATTAGACTAAACAGATGCCGCATCTCAACGCCCCGTTCCCGCTGGCGCCGTAAGCCCCGGTGCTGCGGGGCGCCTCGCCTGAGCGGATGGCTCAGCGGGACGGCCCAGGGGGGGCCGGCTCGGCGGCGATGTGCGGATGCGACACCCACACCAGCACCCTCCGATCCAAGAGCGCTTTCCAGTCGATCCTGGTGAACAGGTTAGAGAGCCACCATGACAAGAGCCTCGGAAGCAAAGTAGTAGGCGCCCGCATAGTAAGCGGACTCTCCCGTGGCCATATGGAAATCTTCGCTCGACGGCGCCGCCGCTCGTTATGAAGAACGCGTAGCTGGCGGTTCGTCCTACAAAGAAGGGAAGTGCGATCCGTCGCAACGGCAGGCCTGTGAGGCCTCAGGCGATGAAGAGGAAGTTCGAGGGCAGCGGGCCGATTGCAAACAACAAGCACCCCGCCCGTCGTGAGCACCTTCCGCTTCTCGAGGCGCTCCTTGAGGACATCGGCGTTCTGCCGGTGCGTGCCGCTCAGCAGTTTCCCTCGCACCAGCCAATGGGAAAGCCTGGCGAGGACTAACCGCCCCGCGGCGGCGGCCACTGCACCGACCACGGCGAGGAGCAGCGGGTTCGTTTGCGGAAATCGGAACCCGACGAAGGCCAGCGCGCCGGATCGTCGATCTGCTGCCCGACCGCGAGCCCACGACGATCGAGGCTTGGCTGGCAGCGCACCCCGAGACCACAATCGTCTCGCGCCGCGGATCGTGAGAATCACATGCGTGCCGCCGTCAGCCCCGTCGTCGCCTACGCCGCCGTCTCGTTGCTGGTTATCGTCGGCCTGCTGCTGGCTCGCACATATGGCTGGCTCTGGATGGACCCGCTGGCGGGCATCGTCGGCGCCCCCGTTATCGCCTCATGGGCCTATGGCCTTGTGCTGGACATGGGGGCGATCCTCCTCGACATGAACTCGGATGCGACAATCGCCGCAAACGTGCGCGCAACGGTTGACCAGGACGGCAACGAGCTGACGGATTTGCATCTCTGGCGGCTTGGGCCCGGCCATCTCGGAGCGATCCTGTCCATCGCGACCGCCCGTCAACGGGGGGCCGACTTCTATCGCCAGCGGCTGGCGCAGTTCCGGACGCTGTCGCACCTCACCATCGAGGTCGAGCACCAGGCATAGCTAATGGGACAGGCTGCCCCACAACAGGGCGATTCTGGGTGTATGTGTATCGGGGTGGGAGCGTTTCACGACGCTGCCAAGTTGCCGAGCATCGTTCCGCTACCTGCTCCGCAGTCCTCATAGCTTCGCCGACACTGTGCAGGCTTCCGGAAGCAACCAGCGCCTCGCCGTCGCGAGCACTCCGCCGAAACACGAGGAACCTGGCAAACCCAGGAGCGACGTCGTCGATCCTGACAACCAGCCGCAAGCCCCCGACATCGGACGAGATCGCGCCGCCCGGTCCCGTAAGCCAAACTGCTTGCACGTTCCCTGACCTCCATCCTGCCCCCCGTCTTCTGCGGGTGAGTGGCTTAACGGCATCCGCTTGGCTCGCCGCGCGGCCAAGCATGAAGGATCTTTCCTATAGGAGGTTTCTTGTAACGTTGCGAGCACAATCTTTGCCTCTGGACCTGAAAGCTCGTGTTAAAACAACGGTTAACGCGGCTCGGAGGCGCAGGCGCGTTTGGCTTTGCAAGCTCAATCTCATGGTCGGCACATTCTTCGCAGGGGCTCAAAGCGGCGGTCGGGGCCACACGGGCTGGTAGGAACGCCCTGGAACCTGCAAGCTGTTATCTGAAACCGGTGAAAAGACGGTCGGCTCGCCGCGACCGCCGCCGCACCTTCCGTTTAGGCTCGCGTGTACGAGGATCTCAGCCCGGGAAAAACGTTTGCATTATAGTCCAACGACACGGGCGACCCCGGCCGGGGAGACCACGTTGCCGCAGTCCTTACTGTCCTGTCTGCCCGTTCTTGATCCCGAGACTGGCGATGTCACCGCGGTTATCGAAACCCCGAGGGGAAGCCGCAACAAGTACGACTACGACGATCTCTGCGCCGCCCGGGGCGCAAGCCTTGTTCGGGTTCTAGGTGACCGCCGTTTTCAGCGAGCAGTTCGAGGGGCTGCCGAGCGCCTCCCGCTACGCTCACTTGGCCAGAATCGCAGGGGTGGCCGTTGCCATCGTCATGCTTATCGCGCCTGCGGCCTATCACCGCAGCGCAGCCCGGGGTAACGCGGAGCAGGGCGTGCTGGATTATGCCGTCCGAATGATGCTCCTGGCGGAGGGTCTCATCGCGCTCGGGGTGGTCGGAGAAGCCCTGCGTGACGTTCCGGCTGATCTCGGGCAACTCAACGCTGGCGACATGCGTGGCAGCTACAAGCCTTTGCGGGTTCGCGGCAGTTTTTTACGTAATCCCACTGCTGGCTCGACGAACCCGGTCGACCTGATTTCACCTAATCCAGACGCGGCCGCGGGCTCGCCCACTTCGGTTCTTGCCTTTGTGTCACGCGAGTTGCTCCATCACCCGCGTCGCTCGGGCCAACGACTGTAGGCGGCGGAGGCCCCGACGCTGCGGATGATGCTCCGCGTGCCGCCTCCGTCGTCGCAGCCTTGTAGATGGCCATGATCGTTCAGATATTCGACCATGCCCCCTACAGGGTTGGTGCCGACACCCTCTTCGCAGGCACTTCGTTCACAACCGGTCGGGAGGGTCTTATGCCCCTTTTGCGTTTGCTCCTGAATCTCGCCTGGCTTGTCTTGGGCGGGGTCTGGATGGCGCTCGGCTGGGTTCTGGCTGGCGCCATCATGGCGATCACCATTGTCGGTCTCCCGTGGGCACGCTCGGCTTTGACCATGGCGCGTTATACGTTCCTGCCATTCGGGCACACGGTAATCGACAGAGTCCACTACGAACGCGGCGCGATCGGACCGCTTGGGGTGCTCGGAAACCTGATCTGGTTGGCGTTGGCCGGATGGTGGCTGGTTATTGCGCATCTCGTAACGGCGGCAGGCTTGGCGGTTACCATTGTTGGTCTGCCCTTCGCCTGGGCGCACTTGAAACTCGCGGTACTGGCACTGTGGCCGATTGGAAAAGACGTGGTCTCCACGGGGGAGCTGCGCAGGCTCAATCGGCCACTTGGTTGGGGAGCTCAAACCCGTTAGCTCTGGGGCTGTCTGCCTACTTCTTCGCAGAAGCCCTTTTCCTCGGCTTCGGGGCTCTCTTTTCTGCTCGCGGTGGTTTCGTGGGCTCAGCCATGTTCGCCATCCGCTCGGCCATGGCCCAGTGTTCCAGCTGGCGATCTGCCGGACGGCCCTCGTCTTCCCACAGCCGATAAGCAATCTCACGAATACGAACGGTGGTGTCGGGCACGTCCAGCAGCCTCCAAGTAGATCCAGGTCACGCGCGTAGCCGCTCGCCTCGATTCGAGGCAAGCCGGAGCGTTACTTAGTTGGAAAGCAGCTTAATTTTAGGTTGAGCCTTCCCGAGGAACCACGATGCGCACCGTCGTGCCGCGGCCCTGCTCGGTCTCGATGATCAAACGGCCACCAAATCTCTCAACGAAACTGAGCGCGACGAAGAGGCCCAACCCGCTCGCGGTTGTGCGATCTTTTGTTGAATAGAAAGCCTCGGTTGCCCGCTCGGCAACCTCAGACGACATACCGGTTCCGTTGTCGGCAACTGCAAGCTCGACCGCTTCTTGCACTCCCAGTATCTCGGTTGCCTCTTTTGGGGTCAGCACGCGGGTTTGGACCACAACCGTGCCGCCACTTGGCATCGCCTCGCACGCATTGCGGATCAGGTTTAGAAGAACCCGATCCAGCTGAACCGAGTCCAACCGGGCCACCACCGGCGTCGGCGCAAAGTCAAATTGGATGGAGACACCTTCCGTCGCAGTCTGCGCAAACGTTCCCGGGAGCTCGTTGATGGCTTCGTTCAGATCGACGGGACTATCCTCGGGCGTTTGCCGACAAGCCATTGCCAGCAGAGCTGCGCCCAGTTCACCCGTCCGCCTCGCAGCCCAGTCAGCACGTTTGAGTTGTTCAGCTTGGCGCTGGTCAACGGCACGCGCAGCCGCTCCTTCGATGCTGCCGACAACGACAGTCAGCAGGTTATTCACCTCGTGCGCGATACCGGAAGCGAGTGCTCCCAGACTTTCCATACGCCGACTCTGCCGAAAGACGGCTTCCCTTTGTTTGGTTACGTCCTTCTGACTGGCGAAGAAGTAGCGGACCTGATACCGGTCATCGACGATCGCGTTGACCTGAAGAGCGCACCAGAAATAACTACCGTCTTTGCGATAGTTGAGAACCTCTTCATGCACGTCCTGTCTGTCGGCGAGCGCCTCTCTGATGCGCCGGATTGTCTCGGGATCCGTGTCACGCCCCTGCAAGAATCGACAGTTACGGCCGAGCACTTCCCTTTCCTCGTAACCCGTGAGACCTAGGAACGCCTGGTTGCAGTAGATAATTGGGCAGTCGTCCTGACGAGCGTCGGCAATTACCATCGCCATCCGAGTTGACGTCACCGCTGCCGCGAACAGCTCGTCTCGAACCCCCTCCGTGCTTGGAGCACTCTCGATGTTCAGGGGATGCAGCCTGCTCGTGTCCACCGCTTCCTCTGATTGGTTGGGCGTGGCGAGGTTACCAGACCGGGTGTTCGCAAACAATTCCTGGTTGCTGGATTTGATCGCAAGGGTCTCATTGGCCGGAAGCTTTGAGCTGCAAACGACGTTAGCTGCCTGGCACCTAGTCGGAGGCCAGAGTTGTCGAACGTGCGGATCATGGTTGTGGAGGATGAGTTCCTGGTCCGGCTGATCCTGGTCGAGGCATTGGTCGATGCTGGCTTTCATGTGGTTGAAGCGGACCGGGGGGGGGATGCAGTCCGCCTCTTGGACGAAGCGCCTGGGTTCGACGTTCTGATCACGGACGTGCAGATGCCCGGCCCTCCGGACGGCATTGGGGTTGCTCGGCACGCCCGTGCACGCTTTCCCTGGATGCCGATCGTATTCGCTACCGCTCGGCCCGACAGCGTTCGGTCGTTTGCTGAAAGAGGGCCCAACGATGCGGTCATCTCAAAACCTTATGGACCCGAGCAGATGCTCACGGCGGTTCGAAAGATCCTAGGTGCGGCTGACCAGAAGCAGTCACACGGCTAAAGAAATCTCACGTTTCGCGTGTGATACTTCACAGGTGTTTGATCGCGACCGTGATCGGTCGCATGGACTATTTCGGCAAAGGACCGCCGATCTCCGAGTAGCCTTATCGGCCCAATCCGGTCCGAACTCATTCTCTTGATCGCGTCGTTCATCGGCGTTTGACTCGTAGACACCTGACGTAGCCGACGGGCCAGACGGCGCTAGCTTCCATGTCGCCAGCCACTTTCGATTGGTTCAACTCCGCCTTTGGTCGGAGTCACCTGGCTGTGGTAACGGTGCGTTGATCGAAGTCGCCGCAGCAAGGATCTACCGCTTGGACGGGTCGACGGTGAAGAGACCATGGGCGACCACGGAATGGTGGCTGCGCCGGGCCCTGGTGGCGTGCATCGGCGTGCCGCTCGTGCTGTTCCTTTGCGCCGCCGCCTTCGACAGGAGGCAGCTACTGAACGAGGCAACTCGGGAAGCCGAGAGGACGTCTGACGTGATGCAGGAGCACGCGTTGCGCGTACTGGACACGCACTCGATGCTCGTCAACACCCTCGACCACGGCATCCTGGGCATGACCTGGGACGAGATCCGCGCCGATCGTGTCCGCCTGCTGCTTGAGGCAAGGAACGCCATCGCCGACCGACCGCAGGTGACGACCCTTGCCCTCACCGATGGGCAGGGGCGGCAGTGGGTCCTGGCCACGAAAGCGGAGAAACAGGCACCCGAGGGGCAGAACGCGGCGTTCAGGGAGTACTGGGCCGCCCAGCGCGAGACCGACCAGGGCATGTTCGTCAGCCGTCCCTACGTCGGACAGAACACCGGCCGCCTCAATTTTGCGATCAGCAAGCGTCGCACAACACCGGACGGTTCGTTCGACGGCACGGTCCATGTTGCCGTTACGGTCGCCTACTTCCAGGATTTCTGGGCAACCGCGACGCGCGGTATGCACGAGGCGTCAATTTCGCTGGTGAGGAGCGACGGTGAAGTGCTGGCCCGCTTCCCGGAACTGCGTGAGGGGACGCCTAGGTTGAAGGCGCCGACAAGCGGCGTGGTGGCCGCCCTGACGGCGGGTAGACTTGCCGGGACGTTCAGGACGATCTCGCCGGTCGATGGCGTCGAGCGGATTGTGGCCTTCAGGAAAATTCAGGCATTCCCGGTGGCGATCACGGCGTCGGTCGCAGTTTCGGCGGTGCTGGCTGAGTGGTGGCGCGATCTCGCCATCCTCGGTGCGGTGAGCGTGACAGCGGCGATCGCTTTGGCGTTCGCTGTGTTTGCAGCCATTCGGCAGACCCGACGCCTCGCGGCCGAGCAGGATCGACGGGCGGCAGTCGAACTCGTGGCCCGCGAGGGGCAGCAGTTCAAGCTGCTCGGACATCTCGCGGCAGGCGTTGCCCACGACTTCAGGAACATCCTCCAGAGCGTTGCGTCCAGCACTGAATTGATAGGACGGCAGGTCTCCGACAACCGGGTGCGAGGACTGCTCCAGATAATCGAGAAAGCCGTCGCCCAGGGGAACGATTTGACGCGAAGAATGCTTTCCGTCGCGCAAAGCGGTGGCGATCGGGACGGTCCTCAAGACATTTGGGAGGATGCCGTCCAGGCCGTGTCGAATGCCTGCGAGTTGACGGCGGGAACGGTGGGAGCAACCCACACGCTGAAGATTGAGGTGCCCACCGGCGGCGAGCCGCTGTACGTGAACGGTCTAGGCTCCGAGTTGGAGGCGGCAGTCATCAACCTCGTCATGAACGCCCGCGACGCCTCCACCGAAGGGGGTGCCATTACCGTTCGGATCGTAGGCGAGCACATCAGCGTCTCGTCGCCGAACTCGGGCCGCGACGTCGTTGCCCACATCGCGAAATCGGGCTTGTATGCGAGGATCTCGGTCGCCGATGCCGGGCACGGCATGACCCCGGAGGTGCTCGCACGAGCGACCGAGGCATTCTTCACGACCAAGCAATTTGGCCGCGGCACGGGTCTGGGCTTGGCGGGAGTGCGCAGCTTCGCGGAACGTGCCGGGGGCCACGTTGCCCTGGAGAGCGCAGTCGGCATCGGCACGACGGTCACGCTATGGCTCCCGGCAACTACCCGCCCACCGGGCGCAAAGACCGACACGCCCGATCCGTCCGCGATGAATACGCTCCTGCCCGCGAGTTACACCAGCTAGAGGCAGACATCATGCGCTTCGCGCCTTCCGCCTATGAGCAGCGCAGGTGCATGTGCGTCATCCGGCGGCGGCACGCTCCAGGGCGGGAATGTCCAGTTTGACCATCTTCGTTATGGCGGGGAAGGCGCGGTCCGCGACGGTCGGGTCCGGATCGGCGAGAAGGAGCGGCATCATCTCGGGCACGACTTGCCAAGGCACGCCCCACCTGTCGCGTAACCAGCCGCACATGATTTCAGACCCGCCGTCGGCCGTGAGCGCCATCTACAACCGATGGACCTCGGCTTGGCCGGGGCACTCGACCGAGATCGAGGCGGCAGTTCCGTAACTAGCAGGCGAGCCGCCGTTCAGGGCTTGAAAGCTCTGACCGCCAAGAATGAAGTTTACCAGGATCACGTCGCCCCGCTTTCCCGCCGGGCCAATCCGCGGGCGAGCGTTGCACATGGGTGAGGCTGGAGCCGGGTAGGAGAGAGACATAGAAGCGGACCGCCCTTTCCGCGTCGGTCCCGAACCAGAGGCAGGTAGTGACCCTCGACATCGCGACGTTTCCTCCACGTCAGATCTCCAACCCGCAACAGGTATCGAGCCCGGCAGACCCGGCAACTAGGCGGCTCCCAGCATCTCCGAAACGGCCAACAAAAGCGAAGCCATGGAAAACGGTTTCGAGAGGAAACGATGCGGCTTTGGCGTCTTAGGGGTGTCGAGCAAGTCGGACCGCGCACTGATGAAGAGGACACCGATGTCGGGCCGCCGCTTGCGCACGTGGATCGCAAGATCGACGCCGTCCATGCCCGGCATGTGAAGGTCGGTCACGGCCAGCGCCACGTGTTCCAGTTCATCGAAGAGAACAGCGGCCTCTGTCCCGGAACTAGCTTCCAAAACATCGAAGTTCGCCTCGCGCAAGGTTTCGGCGATCAGCATGCGGATTAAGAGTTCGTCCTCGGCGATCAGGATGCGGGCTGAAGCCTCGCTCACCGGCCGATCACGCGGTCGAAGGCATCGTAACGGTCATCAAAGATCACCTTGACCACACCATTGATCCTTCAGATGGTCCCCTGGCTCCAGTGCGGTAGTCGGAGTTAAACCGATCTGAACACGATCGTCAGCATTGCAGTGCCCCCGCCGTTTTGCAACCAAGCCCGACAACCGGGCCAGAACGATCTCCGTCAGCGTCGGCGGTTCCTCAACCGGGTGGCTGCACTCTAGTCACTCGTACGGTCCCATGTTCCGCAATCCGCGAAGGTCCAGCCGTCCGATCGCGGGATAACCGGTAACCCGGGTGAAGTAGGCGCATGGAAAGTACAACTTACACGTCTTCGGTCCCGGTGTGCTCCCGCTAGGCCAGTGAACGACAAGGTGGCAGAGCCGTCGTAGGGAACGGCGGATGTGGTCTTCGCCTTGGGGCTGCCGGACCTGGAAGCCATCCGGATCGCCGCGGCATACGTGTCGCGCCCCCTCAACGTCCTCGTTGTCGGGCGGTACCCGCACAGCGTCGGCGACCTCCGGGCGGCGGGCGTCGCGCGCGTGAGCCTGGGCGCGCTCGTGACGCGTGCGGTCTTCAGAAGCGTCTTCCGTGCCGCCCGTGAGGTCATCGAGCATGGGACTTTCGGGTTCGTCTCAGATGCCATGCCGTCCCGCGACGTGGATGCCTGCATGGCAGGCCGGGAAGCCCCGCGCCTGGCGTGAGTGGCGCGGCGCGACTGGCGCCACTCCCTCCGGTTCCCTTTCAGTCCGGCCACCCCCGGCCGGAGGCCACCCGGACGGCGCCCCGGATGAGCCTTTCAAACGCCTCGTCGAAGCTGACGCTGCTGACCCGAGTCCTGTACTCGACGCCCTTCCAGCGCGTATTCCACGATCCGACCCACCCCATCGCCTCCGGCCGGTAGTCGATCGAGCCGACGGCCATCACGGAGCCGGTCTCGGGCACCCTCCATTCGGAGGGCGGCCGCCCGGGCGCGGCTCCCCAGGCGCCCATCTCCTCCGCAGACGGCAGGCGGACTCCGACCCCATACTTCGCGGCGGAGTTCGCGAGCGAAGCCCGATACGCCTGGGCGGCGGGTTCCCCCGACGTCAGGACGAGGTCGACCGTCCAGGGCGGATCCGAGCCCCGGACCGCGATTACGGGGACGACCGCGGGCCGTTCGCCCCGCCAGGGCGAGGCCCCAAGGAGGGCGAGCGCGGAGTCTATCCGGGACCGGTCGAAACGGACCGTCAGGTCGTAAGAACGGTCGTAGGTGCCCTGGTCGTCATGGGGTCGCTGCTTCGACAGGGGATCGTAGTAGCCGAACGACGTGACGTAGGCGTCCGGATGCGACGCGATGTCCCTGGCCCGCGGATCGTCCGCAAGCTCGGGGTCGCCGGTCACCTTGATCAGCACCTCGAGCATGCAGCGCGAGAAACCCGCCGGGCGGCTGCGCATGTCGGTGCCCGTGACGATGGCGGTAGTCTCGTATAGCCCGCCGCCCGCCTGCGCCCGGGCTGACGGCCCGCCCGAAAGTGACAGTAGCCCCACGACGGCAAGGACCGCTCCCCTGCCTCGGGAGCTCCATGCACCGTGGACATCACGCATCGGCTTGCTCCCGATATTCCCGACAGTTACGCAGCCGCTTCCGCCGATGCCGGTCCGCTCTCCACTTGCAGCGTCGGCCGATGTTCGAGTTCGAAGTTAACCGAGTTCGCAATGAAGCACTTTGCGTGCGCCTCCCCGTGCAGCGCGGCTGCCCTGGCCATGTCGGCACCTGCCGCGAAGGTCACCACGGGGTGGAGCGTGACGTTGGTGAACCGTCCGCCGCCGTCCGGGCCGAGCGCCATCGTGCCGCTCGCCCGGTCCAGGTACGAGGTCACCACGAGCCCCGCGTTTGCGCAGAGGCCGAGATACCAGAGCATGTGGCACGCCGAGACGGAGGCGACGAGCAAGTCTTCCGGGTTGTAGCGGGCCGGGTCGCCGCGGAACGCCGGATCGGAGGATCCCGGGATGCCCGGTTTGCCGTCCACCGTTATCTCGTGCCGCCGCTCGTACGAGCGGAAGCCCGACGTGCCGGTCCCGGTGTTGCCGGTCCATTCGACGGTGGCCTCGAAAAAGTGCTGCTGCACGTCACTTTCTCCCTGAGATGACGCCGTTTCCGTTCACGGTCCGCCGCCTTGCCCGAGCCAGCCGTCCATCACGCATACGCAATGCCCGCCGACGTGGGATCTCACATTCCGGCCCTGCTCGCTCTCGGCGCGCGCGAGCAGCAGGCTGGGCCTGCCCATCTCGACGCCCTGGAGGAACCGCATCGCGAACTCCCCGTCCTCGCCGACAAGCTCTCCCAAAAGCGCGGTCACGGCTGCCGTCGCGCTCCCGGTCGCCGGGTCTTCGGTCATGCGGGGCGTGAACATCCGGGCCCGGATCCCGGCCTGCGCGCCTTGCGTCCCCGCTGAGCCTTCAAGGACGTATGAGTAGATCGACGTGGCGCCGTCCCGGGGAAGCACCTTGTCGAACGCTGGCCGTTCCGGCCTGGCACGCTTCAGTGCCTCGGAAGAGGCAAGCTCGACGACCAGGAAGGGAAGGCCTACCGAGACGACCTCCGGTCCGTGCGAATCCACCCGCACGTCCGTCTCGGCCAGCGACAGGGCTGCGGCAACCGCGGCAGGGGCCGCCTGCCCGCGCCGCGACAGTCTTTCCGGCGACATGAACTCGGCGCCGACCACCAAATCGCCTTCGACGAGGAGCTTCATCCGGACAAGCCCGGCCTTCTCCTCGAACGTCAGGGAATCCGGGAGCCCTTCGCCCCGGGAGGCACGCAGCCGCGCCAGGACGAAGGCGGTGCCGATGTTGGGATGCCCCGCGAACGGCACTTCCCGGCTGGGCGTAAATATCCTCACCCAGGCGGAGTTCGCCGAGTCGCGCGGAGGCATGACGAACGTGGTTTCCGAGTAGTTGAACTCGACCGCTATCCTCTGCATCTCGGCATCCGACAACCCCTCCGCATCCAGCACAACCGCGACCGGATTGCCCTCATAGAGCGTGTCGGTGAATACGTCGGCCGTCTCGTAGCGGCGCTTCAAGCTTGTCCCTCGGCAGTGTGGCGGTCCATCCATGGGGACGCTGTTCCACCTTCGGTCCGCCTGGTCTAGCGGCGATCGTGCAAAGGCGGCCAGCGTCGATCCCTCTCGTGAAGGTCGCGACATCGCATGCTCATGGGCCGGTGCGCCACATCCACCTCGCCCGACGCCCCGGCCACCGGGCGCCCGGCCCAACGTGCCTTTCCACGTGCCATCCTCGCGTTGGCGGTCCTGGCGATGGCCGTGGACATCGGCTTGGCCCGTTTCACCTATGGGGTGACCCTGCCCGCGCTCCGGCGGGACCTTGGCCTGGATTACACCGCGGCGGGGGCGCTCGGGTCCGTCCACCTGCTCGGCTACCTCGCCGGGACGTTGGGGGCGCCCGCCGTGGCACGCCGCGTCGGGCAGGCGGCACTGGCCCGCGGCGGCCACCTGCTGTTCGCGACCGGTACGGGCATGTCGGCCCTCGCGCCCGGTGTCGCTATGCTGGGGGCGGGGCGGCTCCTTTCCGGGATCGGGACCGCCGCGGGCATCACGGCCGTGATCGTGCTGTCGCTGGAAGCGGTCGAGGCCAGGCTGCGCTTCGCCGCCAGCGCCGCGATCTGGGCGGGGATCGGGGTCGCGGTGGTCGCAGCGGCTTCGCCGCACCGGCCATGCTGGCGAGCGGCTCCGGGTGGAGGTCCGCCTCCGCGGTTGCGGCGTTGCTCGCATTGCTCCTCGCGGCCGTGTTCCCGCCGTCGGGTACGGTGCCACGGCGGGACTCGGTATCGGCCAGCTCGCCGGACCGCTGGTCGCGGGACCGTTGGCCGACCGCTTCGGGTCGGTCGCCGTGCCCGCCTTTGCGGCCGTTGCCTACGCCTGCGCGGCGGCGATGGCTTTCGCGGACAACAGGGCTGTTTCTTCCTGAGCGTTGGTGCCGGTTGACCGCGGCCTCAAGCAGTTGGGTCGCGTCCATGACGCCCCGTGCAGCAGGGCGGCGCGGATCGGGTCCGCGGGGAGGGCCCGCCCGGCTTGCGCCACGCCGGGACCGCCCGGGGCGGCCTGCGTGGGCCCTTGACGAACGTGCCCGGCAGCGATCCACACTGAGGCTCCTGACGGAGCTGCCAAATGGATGTCGCCGATCTCCGTATCTTCGGCGCGGTCGCCAGGCTGGGCGGCATGGGGCGGGCCGCCGCGGAGCTGAACACGGTCCAGTCGAACGTGTCCGCCCACGTCAGGCGGCTCGAGGCCGATCTCGGCGTCGCGCTGTTCGAGCGGGCGCACCGCGGGGTCAACCTCACGGAGGCGGGGACCAGGCTGGCCCCTTTCGCGGAAGCCCTCGAGCGTCTGCTGAGGGATGCGGGACAGGCGGTCGTGGACGACGGCGTGCCCCGGGGCAGGCTGGTCGTGGGAACCCTGGAGACGACCGCGGCCCTGAGACTGCCGGACACCGTATCCGCGTTCGTCTCGGCGCACCCGGAGGTGGACCTTACGCTCCGGACGGGCACCACTTGCGAGCTTGTCGGTCAAGTGCTCCGGGGCGATGTCGAGGGCGCGTTCGTCTGCGGGCCCGTGGAGCATGCCGACCTGCTCGTGGAGAGGGTGCTCGAGGAAGAGCTCGCCCTGCTCACGTCGCCGTCGTGCCGCTCGGTTGCGGAAGCCGTCCGTGCGCCCGGCCTCCGCATCATCGTCCTGCGGCTCGGATGCTCGTACCGCGAGCGGCTTGAGGGCTGGCTGGCTGCAAACGGCATTTCGCACCCGCGCGTTATGGAGTTCGGCACGCTTGAGGCGGTCCTCAGCTGCGTGGCCGCTGGCTTGGGTATCACAATGCTCCCCCGGGCTCTCCTGGGCCCCGTCTGGCAGCACGGGCGCGTGGGGGTGCATCGTCTTCCAGCCCGGCACTCCCGGGTCGAGACCGTCTTCGTCCACCGCCGCGACGCCTACGTTTCCACGGCTCAATCGATGTTCCTGTCCCTGCTGAAGGAACGGCAGCAGCTACGCCTCACGCCAGCTGCGTAGCGGCTGGCATCTGCTCGGGAGATGGCGAACTTCTGAACCAATCGTTTATCAAGCGCGATGTAAGCCCGTAACTTCCGTCAGTGCGCAGTGGCGGATGGTCGGGCATGACAGCGGTGGCGGTTGGCAGGTCGAAAGCGGGAGTTCCCCTGGCAGCTGTCGCAGGGATGCTTGCGCTAGCCTCCTCGATCGGGGTCGGGCGCTTCGTCTACACTCCCATTCTCCCGTCTATGGCGGCGGCCCTGGGCCTCTCGAAAGGCGCCTCCGGCCTGATCGCTTCGGCCAATTTCGCTGGCTACCTCCTCGGCGCGCTACTCGCCGCATCCCCGCGGCTACCCGGCGGGCCCCGTACCTGGTTTACCGTGGCCCTGGCCGCCGGGGCGGCGACCACGGTCGGGATGGCCTTCGCGGATGGTCTCTCGACGATCCTCGCCCTTCGCCTCTTCGGCGGCGCCACGAGCGCCTTCGTTCTCGTCCTGGGCACCGCCGCCGTGTTGGACGCCCTGGCCCTCGCGGGACGGCCGGGGTGGCGGTGGGTGCACTACTCGGGGGTAGGGCTCGGCATCGCCGCATCAGCGGCTGCGGTTGCGTGGCTCGAGGCTGCGGGCTCGGGCTGGCGGACGCTCTGGCTGGTTCCGGGCGTCGCCGCCGCCCTGCTCGTGCCCGTGCCGGTCGCGATCCTGCGCTGGCCGACGAAGCCCAAGCCGGTCACGGGTCGAGGGACCACCGGAACCCGCCTCGCTTCGGGCATCCTGCCGCTGGCGATCTGCCACGGGCTGTTCGGGTTCGGCTACATCGTCACGGCGACGTTCCTCGTGGCCGTCGTTCGCGCCTCAGCCTCAACCCGTTCCGTCGAGCCAGCCGTGTGGATGATCGTGGGGCTCGCCGCCGTGCCGTCCACCCTCCTGTGGGACAGGGTCGCCGCGCGGTTGGGAACTAGGCCCTCATATGCCCTCGCATGCTGCATCCTGGCGGTCGGTGTCGTGTCGGGGGGCTGCTGGCCCTCGGTCCCGGGCGTCCTCCTAGGCGCGGCACTCCTCGGCACG
Organism: uncultured Alphaproteobacteria bacterium; assembly: GCA_963752225.1. GTDB lineage: Bacteria > Pseudomonadota > Alphaproteobacteria > Acetobacterales > Acetobacteraceae > JBBROS01. Next base: position 1,016,551 of record CAVVXS010000009.1, read on the forward strand.
ACCTTCATGGGGATCACGGCGCTCGGCTTCGCCGCGGCCCGCGAGTTCGGGTCCATGGCGCAGGCCCGCAGCTTCGCCCTGCTGACTGCCGCCTTCGGCACCGGCCAGGCGATCGGCCCGACATTGGGCGGTGCCCTCTTCGACCTGACCGGCACCTTCGCAGCGGCATCGGTGCTGGCCGCGGTCTCCTTGCTCTCGGCCGCCGCGCTCGTCGTCGGAAGCCGTGGGCGTTTGCCGATCACGGGATCCGTCTGACCATCCAGGAGGAACCATGCCGAACAAAGCCGTCTCCGACAGGGTAGGCAGCTTCATGGGGCGCTTCGGCCTCCGCCTGCCGGTGCTTCTCGCGCCCATGGCGGGTGCCTGCCCGCCGTCCCTGTCCATTGCCGTGGCGAATGCAGGCGGGCTGGGGAGCTGCGGCGCGCTCCTGATGGAGCCGGAGGCCATAGCCCGATGGTCGGCCACGGTCCGGGCATCCAGCAACGGTGCATTCCAGCTCAACCTGTGGATTCCCGACCCGGCACCGGCGCGCGACCCGCGGGCCGAGGCCGAAGTGCGGGCGTTCCTCGGGAACTGGGGCCCGGCGGTGCCGCCGCAGGCCGGGGATGCCGTCCCGCCGGACTTCGGGGCACAATGTGAGGCACTCCTTGTGGCGGCGCCGCCTGTCGTCTCCTCGGTCATGGGCCTGTTCCCGCCCGCCTTCGTCACGCGCCTCAAGGAAAGCGGGATCGCCTGGTTCGCAAACGTCTCCACGGTCGGCGAGGCGCTCGAAGCCGAGGCGGCGGGGGCCGACGTCATCGTCGCCCAGGGGATGGAGGCGGGCGGACACCGTGGCGCCTTCGACGCCTCCGCCGCGGAGGCGCGGATGGTCGGCTTGGTCGCGCTCGTGCCCGCGGTCGCGGATGCGGTCCGCCTCCCCGTCGTGGCGACCGGCGGCATCGCGGACGGTAGGGGGATCGCTGCCGCGTTGATGCTTGGGGCCAGCGCGGTGCAGATCGGAACGGGCTTCCTGCGCTGTCCGGAGGCGGGGATCCACCCCGCCTGGTCGGATGCGCTCGCCGGAGCGGAGCCGGAAGACACGATGGTCACCCGCGCCTTCAGCGGCAGAGCCGGGCGGGGTCTCGCGACAGGATACGTACGCGCTGCATCGTCGAAAAGCGCTCCGCCACCGGCGCCATACCCCGTACAGCGTGGACTGACAGCGGCGATGAGGCAGGCCGGACAGCAGGAGGGCGACGTGAACCGGATGCAAGCATGGTCGGGACAGGCCGCCAAGCTGACGAAGGCAAGACCGACAGCGGATCTGGCCGTCCAGATGTGGCAGGACGCACGCGACTTGCTCGGATAGCTGCGGACTCGACCCGACGTCCACAGCTGCGGAACGGTTCGCCCGCACGGCGCCGCCGAGCTGGATCAGCCCGAGGCGAACCTCTTCATCGCCCGGATGAAGAGCTACGGCCGGGCGTCGACCTTCCTGCTGGCCACGGGGCATGAGCAGGTCCGTTCCATCGCCGCGCACCTCGCCGAGGACATCAAGTCGCGGCGGAGTCGAGCTGGACCTGCCGGAGACAGGGGTGTGCAGCTCAACCTATGCTCGCGGCCACGAACAAGGCGGAGGAGCTGCCGTTTCTACCGCATCACCCTTTCTACCGGGAACGCCCAGCTCGGTCGCAGGGCGGCAATTTGCAGTCGATCGCCAGCAGCACTCCAAGGATTGTGCAGGCGCTGTCAGCGTGAGTACTTCCGCACCTGAGCGGGCCGTCACACTGGCTCCAGCGCAATGGCGTGTTCTAAGCTAGCAACGACGTCGCCGCGTGGCTGCGACGGAACGTCGGTATTGTTTCAGTCGCGCAGGGGACGAAAGAACGCCGCCACATCCTCCGCCAGCAGTGCCGGTTGTTCGAGTGCCGCGAAATGGCCGCCGCGCGGCATCTTCGTCCAACGACGGATGTCCGTGTAGGTGCGCTGTGCGAGCGCACGCGGCGGATGACGGAGTTCACGCGGAAACTCGGCGTAGCCCACCGGCACATCCGTCGTGCCCCTCGGCGGCCAAAGAGCCTGTCCGTGCATGCGGGCATAATAGGGCCAAAACGACGAGCCGATCGCACCGGTAAACCAGTAGAGCGCGATGTCCGCCAGCATGTCATCGCGCGAGACCGCCGTGGCGGGGTCCCCGCCATGGTCGGTCCACCGATGGAACTTCTCGGCGATCCATGCCGCCAGTCCCGTGGGTGAGTCGGTCAGCGCGTAGGCGAGCGTCTGCGGCTTCGTCCCCTGAATGGCGGCGTATCCAGCCTCGTCCTTAAACCACGCGGCCATTTCCGCGGCGTAGGACGCGGCCTCGCCTGTCGCATCCGGGCCCGGCTCCGTGTCCGGTCGGATCAGCAGCATATTCAGGTGGAGGCCAATGATCTTGTCGGCATGGACGGTGCCGAGCCGCGTTGAGATGGTGGCGCCCCAGTCCCCGCCCTGCGCGCCAAAGCGCCGGTAGCCGAGCACGTCCGTCATGAGATCGGCGAAACAATCGGCGATGTCGTTGGCGCCGAAGCGCCTCTGGGACGGACGGAACGACAGCCCGTAGCCGGGCAGCGAAGGTGCCACGACGGTGAAGCTGTCCGCCGGATCGCCGCCGAACCGGGCGGGGTCAGTCAGGCGCGGAATGAAGTCGAGGAACTCGAACACCGAGCCGGGCCAACCGTGCGATAGCAGCAACGGCATCGGGTTCGGGCCACGTCCGGGCACGTGCAGGAAGTGCAGGTCGATGTCGTGCAGCTTGACCCGGAACTGCGGGAAGGAGTTCAGCCGTGCTTCCTGCGTCCGCCAGTCGAACCCGTCGCGCCAATACGCGACGAGGTCGCGCACGAAGCCGAGTTCGGTCCCGGTGCTCCACGGCGCTCCGGGGGGCTCGTCCGGCAGGCGCGTCCGCGCGAGGCGGTCGCGCAGATCGGCGATGGCGTCGTCGGCGATGTGGAGCGAGAACGGTTCGGGCGTAAGTTGCACAACAGTCTCCGTGGAAGCCGATCGTCGACCATATCCAAGATCGTCCGCCGCCAGTCTAGAGGCCGTCCTTAGCAAGAACTCAGGACTTCTGGAACGCTGGACAGGTGTTGTATGTCAGTCACTTAGCCGACGCAGAAATCTGGTCCGAAGGCCGGTAAGCTTCACCGAATCACCCGGCCTGCCGCTTCATGAGGGTAAGCGTCCATAGCGAACAGTCCCGTTCCCGCCCATCCCGGCCATTGCCATTCTCTCGACGCTCGTCCACTTTCGGGCGGCGGCCCGTCCAACGTTAGTGACCGATTTGGGCGCCGAGTTGACGATCTGGTTGGCCGCGGTTGTTCGATACAATCGAGACCGACCGGACCGGTTCGGAGGCGGGCGTGATCAGCGCCGGTGCAACGAACCGAAGGCTCGATCAAGAGGCAGACGTTTCAAGCCTGGTCGGTCTCGGTCCGGCAGCCACACCAGCGCAAATCGACTACTGCTTTACACGCGATCCGGCATTGTCTCGTAAACCGTCGCGCCCTCCGGCAAGGTAATCCAAGGCTGCTTGCTCCGCGTGTAGAAGTGCGTCGTCGGGTTCAGCCACGATGTATCGTCTAGCGTTCCGCCTCGAACAATTCGCACGTAGCCGGGCGCCTCAGTGCCGACCTTTACCCCGCCGCAGAGCCAGATCCCGCAATCTGGGCATACCCATCGCGTTTTGACGCGCCCTCCATCCGTGATGCCGCCCGGAGCCGACTGCAATTCCTTACCTGTCAGCCGAAACGCCTCACCGGGAACCGCTACACCGATTGAGAATGCGCTGGCCGTCGCACGTTGGCAGTCGGTGCAGTGGCACGTATAGACGCGGACGGGTTCCTGCATGATCTCATAGCGAGCAGCGCCGCAGATGCAGCCGCCCGTAAGTGGAAGTCTCGCCGCGTCGGCCTTTTTCGTGTAATTTGCAGTCATTCCCATTCACTCTCTCTCGGGCAGGCGGTCCGCCTTCAACTGTAATCAAGGGGGAGCCTGTAAGTCTAAGGGCCCATCCAAAGATAACTGAATCGCGTTGCGCTCGTCGGTGTGGATTGCGGTTTCCCTCGGCGCGGTTGATATCGCTACACCATAGCGATGACCGATGTCACCGCGATCCGTGAACGCTTTCTCGCTCTTTCGTCGCATCTGGACGAGCGGGGCAGACGCATCTTTGCGGCGACAGAAGCTCGCACCGCTGGGCACGGCGGGATCGCCGCGGTGTCGCGGGCGACCGGCATCGCGGCGAGCACGATAGGGCGGGGCCTGGCTGACTTGTCCGCGGCTAATCCACTCGTTCCCAACCGTGTTCGTTGGCCTGGCGGAGGTGACAAGCCGCTCGCGGCCAAGGATCCGACACTGCTGGCCGATCTGCTGGGGTTGGTGGAGCCGGACGCGCGCGGCGATCCGATGTCGCCGCTGCGCTGGACCTGCAAAAGTCTGTCGCAGTTGGCGAGTGCGTTGGTGGCCATGGGCCACAAGATCGGACGCTCCGCCGTCGGTGACTTGTTGCATCGAGAGAAGTTCAGTCTTCAGGCCAATCGCAAGACCCGCGAAGGCGACAGCCACCCGGATCGCGACGCCCAGTTCAAGCATCTCAACGAGAGCGTGCGCGCCGCTTTGGCCGAGGGCGAGCCGGTCATTTCGGTCGACACGAAGAAAAAGGAACTTGTCGGCGACTTCAAGAACGCCGGTCAGGCGTGGCGCCCGCGAGGCGAGCCGGAGGACGTGCGGGTGCATGACTTCCTGATCGAGGAACTCGGCCGGGCTGCGCCATACGGCGTCTACGACCTCGCGGCCAATACCGGCTGGGTCGGCGTCGGCATGAACAACGACACCGCCAGCTTTGCTGTGCAAACCATCCGCCGCTGGTGGCAAGAGGTCGGCCGAATTCGCTATCCACTGGCCACGAGGTTGACCATCACCGCTGATGGCGGCGGCAGCAACGGCTCGCGCTTGCGGCTATGGAAGATCGAACTGCAATGCCTGGCCACTGAACTCGGCATCGACATCGTGGTGCGTCACCTGCCGCCGGGCACAAGCAAGTGGAACAAAGTAGAACATCGGCTGTTCTCGTTCATCACATTGAACTGGAAGGCCGAGCCGCTTGTCAGCTACCGCGTCATCGTCGACCTGATCGCGGCAACCACAACCAAGACCGGGCTGACCGTGCGATGCGAACTGGACAGCACCCACTACACAAAGGAAATCGTCGTCTCCGACAACGAGATGGATTGTCTCAATATCACCCGGGACACGTTCCACGGCGAGTGGAACTACACGATCCACCCGGCACACCCCACCGCAACGAACGATCCTCCAGCCGAAGCAGTTATCTTCGGATGAGCCCTAAGCTGCGGTGGACTGCCCGGTCATCCCGTTTCACCGGTCAGTCAAAGATGCTGTCGACTGCGACGACTACCGCGAACCTGTCAGCCAATTCGGCCAACGCCGTCTCGTGGACCTGTCTGGCCGAGACAGGTGCGCCGCCCATCGTGCCGGGAAGCGCACGCGTTGCCGCAGCGTCCCCGGCCACCGTGATCTCGTGCCCGAGATCGAGACCGGCCCGGGCGGATGCGCTAATGCACATGTGGGTCATGAACCCGGCGAGGATCAGCTTCGGGCGCTCAAGGCCCGCCAGCTTCTCGTGCAGCCGGGTCCCCGCGAACGCGTTCGGCAGCGTCTTCTCCACGACCGGCTCGTTGGCCAGCGGCGCCGCGTCTTCCATGATCACCCCGCCCCGTGCCGGGTCGAACAGGCCGTCGGCGCGCCCTTTCTGGCGCACGTGCACGACCGGCGTCCCGGCGGCCCGCGCCCTGGCGATTAACGTTGCCACCCGTTCCAACGCGCCGTCGATGCCCTCGAGCCGGAGGGACCCGTCCCGGTACTCCGCCTGAGCGTCGATCACCACCAGGGCAGCTTCCGACAGGCGGGCTGGCGCGCGGACCGCACCGACGAACCCGAGCAGGGTCCGGGGGGCAGGAAGCCCGGCGATGGCCGCGTCGAAAACCCCGATCGCACGGTCAAACTTGTCGCGGCATCCCGTATTGCAGAAGCCGACCGGATGGCCCTTGTAGCTCGTGATCGAATCCGAGCTGACCGACTTCCCGGACCAGGGGCACATGTCGTTGACGGCGATCACGGCGTGTCCCGCGGCTCCGGTGACGTTTGTGTCCGGCATGAGATACTCCCGTTGCGATGGCCTATGCTGAAGCGGTCGGAGGTTGGCATAAAGGACTATATGTCCTCCTTTCCTGCCACTCGCCGTCTTGTCCGGCACCCTGCGTCCGCCCATGCCAGGCAGGTCGTCATGACCGTGTTCCCCGGGGCGATGCTCCTGGACATCGCGGGCCCGCTCCAGGTCTTCGAAGCGGCGTCCCGCTTCGGCGCTGGGCCCGACGGGCGACCGGCCTACGAGGTGGCCGCGGTCTCGGCAGGCGGCGGCCCCGCTCCCACGGATCTCGGGATACCGGTAGTGACCCGTCCGTGGTCCGGGCTGGGCGGGTCCGGGATCGACACCCTCCTCGTCCCGGGTGGCCCCGGCGCCTGGGCCGCCTCCGCCGATCCGGCTTTCGTGCGGCAGGTCCAATTACTTTCGGGCCGGGCGCGGCGGACCGCCTCGGTATGCCTGGGCGCATTCATTCTGGCGGAATGCGGGCTTCTGGAGGGCCGCAAGGCCGTGACGCACTGGCGCTATTGCGATGCCCTTGCCCGTAAGTATCCGGGGGTCCGGGTCGACCCGGACCCTATCTTCGTCCGGGACGGACCGGTCTGGACGTCGGCCGGGGTAACGGCGGGGATCGACCTCGCGCTCGCGATGGTGGAGGAAGACCTCGGCCACGCGGTGGCGCTGGACGTTGCCCGCAGCCTGGTGGTCTATCTCAAGCGTCCAGGTAGCCAGGCGCAATTCAGTGCGGCGCTCTCGGCCCAGGCGGAAGACCGGAACGGCCGGTTCGCCGACCTACAAGCCTGGATGATGGACAACCTCGCTTCCGACCTCCGCGTCGAGAGGCTGGCAGATCGGTCCGCCATGGCGCCAAGGTCGTTCGCGCGCGCCTTCTCGGCCTGCATGGGCGCGCCTCCCGCAAAGGTCGTGGAGGCGATGCGCGTGGAAGCGGCTCGTCGCATGCTGGAGCAGCGCCCCCGCGAACCGATCGGCGCCATAGCGCGCCGCTGCGGCTTCAACGACGACGAGAGGATGCGGCGGGCGTTCATCCGAGCGCTCGGCGTGAACGCGGCGGAGTACAGGGCACGCTTCGGCCAGGGGCGGCAGAAGGCTCCTGCGCTACTCGGCCGGAACCGGTGACCGGCACTACAGACAACCGTCCTGTTACAGTGGACGATCTATCCCGTACAATCCGTTTGTCAGGATGATTACTCGCCGCGATGTTCTGCGGGCAGCAACTGGCAGCAGCAACCCCTGAAGGAGACGACCATGCCGTTCGTGAGCATTAGGGTGGCGGGCGCAATCCTTTCCGCCTCGCAGTCCAAGCAGCTCCAGCAACGGGCCACCGGGCTGATGGAAAGCGTCATGCGCAAGAAGTTCGCCCTGACCGTCGTCGCGGTCGAGCAGGTGTCCGGGGAAAGCTGGACAGTGGGCGGGGAAGGGGTCAACGCAGCGGCGTTCCTGGAGCTCAAGGTCACCCAGGGCACGAACACCGTCGAGGAGAAAGCCCGCTTTGTGGCGGAGTCGATGCAGATGCTGCGCGAGGTCGTGGGGCCCGACCTCAATCCCGTGGCTTACGTCGTTGTCCACGAGGTGCCCGCGGATACTTGGAGCTATGACGGGCTGACGCAGGCCGGTCGTGCCCTCCTCGCCCAGGCGGCTTGAGACGGCCCGGGAAGAACCGCCAATCGCCCCGGTTTGCATCAACCTTCACCAGTGAGACCCGCAATGCCGTTCGTCCGTATCTCGCTGAAAGCCGAGCGCCCCACAGCCGCCCGCCGCGCGATCGCCGACACCGTCCACCGCGCGCTTGTATCCTCGCTCGGCGTGCCTGTCGGAGACCGTTTCCAGATATTGACCTCCCACGGCGAGGACCTGATCTACGATCCGGGCTACCTCGGCATGGCCAGGACCGACGAGGTCGTCTTCATCCAGATCTTCATGGCGACTGGGAGGACGGTCGATCAGAAGGAGGCATTGTTCAAGGCTCTCGCAGCCGGTCTCGCCGGTGACCATGGACTGTCGGAAGACGACGTGTTCGTGAACCTCGTCGATCTGGCACGCGAGAACTGGTCGTTCGGCCGGGGTGTCGCCCAGTATGCCGACGCAATGCCGCCGCACCTCGGGGGCGGATGAACGCCCGGGAGGATGCTCCCGAAGTGGCACACGGAACCGGCGCGTCCCGCCTCCTTGCCCAGCAACATGAGACATTCGGATTTCGGCGCGGGCCGATGGCAGCAAGCGTCGCGGAAAGCGTGCAGCGATATTTGCGGCACTACCCTGCGGACATGCCTCTCCGGCGGGAGTTATCAGCGCCGCTACGCTGGGTCGCCGAGCCGATGTTTGCGGCCCGGGGTAGACGGGTTCCGGCACGGAAATCGTGCGGTAACACTAGGGAGCGGCCACCATGACGGGAAGCGAACATAATCCAGCGAAGAGTTCCCCCGCTGCGCTTCCGAGGCGGTCGGTAGTTGCCGGGGCGTTGCTGGCCACAGCGGGTGTGATTGGGACGCTGGCGGCCTGGCTGGGCGAGGGCATGTCGTCCCGGCTCCTACGGCCGGAGCACAGTCGGCCCGGCTCGTGATGCGATACGGCTTCAAGCTCGGGGGGCCGGGAGCGCTGCCTTCTGCACGCGGGCGCGCGGCGCGCCTCGCTTCGAGCTTCGACGGGTATCCCGGCATCATCGCCAACCTTCATCTCCTGGACGAAGCCGCACCTTCGCTGAACGCCCTGACCCTCTGGAGCGCTCCCGGGTATGCGACCAGCTATCTCGCGTCGCCCGAGTTCGAACGGCAGGTGAAGGCATTCGGCCGCCCGCAGGTTCAGCTCGTCCTCCCCGCCGTGGTGACCCAGCCCTCGATGGAGGCCCAGGTCGTCACGCTCATCCCGGGCGAGCTCGCGACACCCGGCGTGTCCCGACTGGACCCGGCCGACGGCTCCCACAGCACGCTGGCCTACGCGCACATGCCGGGGCAAGTCTTCGAGGTGGCCTACCTCGCCCGGGGAGAAGCAGCGTGATCGCGAGGTCGGGGAGGCCGCTCCTGAAAGTCACCGGGTTGCGCGTCCGGGCCGTCAACGTGCCGATCGAGCCACCGGTCCAGACAGCCGCCGGGGCCGTAAGCTCCGCCCCGCTAGTCCTGGTCGACATGCTGACCGACGAGGGCATCGTCGGGTCGGCCTACGTCTTCACCTACACGGTCGCCGCGCTGGGGCCCACAGCTACCTTGGTCGCGAACCTGGGGCCGATGCTGCGGGACCAGCCGCTTGCCCCGCTCGAACTGAGACGCATCCTGGCGCGGCAGTTCCGCCTGCTCGGGCCGCAGGGCCTGGCGGGCCTGGCCCTATCGGCGATCGACATGGCGGCGTGGGATGCGCACGCCAGGTCGCTGGGCGTCTCCTTGGCCCGGACACTGGGTGCGACCGGGGACGAACGCATCCGCGCCTACGCCTCGTTGCGCGGCCTCACGCCGACCGAGCTGGCCGCGGAGGCCGCTGCCGCCGTGGCGGCAGGCTTCGACACGGTGAAGTTGAAAATCGGCCACGCCGGGTTGGAGCAGGAGCTTGCGGTGATCGCGGCCGTCCGCAACGCGGTCGGCCCGGCGACCGGGCTGATGGTCGACTACAACCAGGCACTCACCGTTCCGGAGGCGGTCCGGCGCGGCCGGGTCCTGGACGACCTCGGCCTGCTCTGGATCGAGGAGCCCGTCCGTGCGGACGACTTCGTCGGGCATGCCGCGGTCGCCCGCGCGATCTCGACACCCATACAGGTCGGCGAGAACTTTTGGGGGCCCGACGAGATCGCGCGGTCCCTGGCCGCGGGAGGGTCCGACTTCCTCATGTCCGACCTCATGAAGATCGGCGGGGTGACCGGGTGGATGGAGTCTGCCGCGCTGGCCCACGCAGGCGGAGCCCCCCTGTCCAGCCACCTTTTCGTTGAGTTCAGCAGCCAGGTGATGGCCGCGACGCCGGGGCGGCATTTCATCGAGTACCTGGACCTGGCCGCGCCGATCCTGGCGCAGGGCAGCCCCGGGCTGGACCGCGGGTTCGTCCTCCCGCACCGCGGCCCCGGGGCGGGCCTCGAGTGGGACGAGGAAGCGGTGCGGCGCTTTGAGGTCGGATGAGACCGGCCGGGGAACGGCCGCAGCACCGACCCGCGATTTCTCGGGTGCGCCCTGTCGAAACCGCCCGATTAGCCTATTCCGAATTGAAGGCACCACGGAGGGAAACATGACGCAGCAACCGAGGAGCTTCCCTGAACCGGCTGGAGCCACCCACCAACAGGGTCGGGCTCTCGTCGTCCTGGCCGCCTCGATCATGGCGGTCTCCATGGGCCTACGGCAGTGTTTCGGGCTGTTCCTCGGCCCAGTCGTCGCCGACCTCGGGGTGTCGGCCGCCACGTTCGGGTTCGCGATGGCCGCGCAGAACCTGGTCTGGGGCATGAGCCAGCCGTTCCTGGGCGCGCTGGGGGACCGTTTCGGCGCAAGGCCCGTTCTGGTCGGGAGCTCGGTGGTCTACATGGCGGGGCTGGCGCTGATGGCGACATCCCGCGACCCCTTCGTCGGCCTCGTGCTCGGCGCAGGGGTCCTCGTGGGCATCGGTGTGGCAGGAACCGGGTTCGGCGTCCTTCTGGGCACCGTGTCGAGGTCGGCGCCTCCCGAGCGCCGCAGCCAGGTCACGGGCATGGTTTCCGCGGCGGCGTCGCTCGGCACGCTGGCCCTAGCGCCGTTGACCCAGGGCCTCATCCGCGACCACGGCTGGCGCGGCGCGCTGGCAGCGTTCGTCGTTTTCGCCGCCTGCATGGGCGCCCTGTCGCTCGGCATCGGCGCCCAGGGCAAGGCGCCCGCCTCCGGACCTGCCGCGCCGTCCGCCGAAGGGCTGCGGCCCACGATGGCGGCCGCGATCCGCAACGGCCGGTTCCTCGCCATGACGGCGGCGTTCTTCGCGTGCGGCTTCCAACTGGCGTTTATAACCACGCACCTCCCGCGCTACCTGGCGCTCTGCGAGATTCCCGCCGGGGTTGGCGCGACGGCGCTCGGCGTGATCGGGCTCTGCAACGCCTTTGGCTCCTACGCGATGGGACACCTTGGTGCGCGATTCAGCCAGGCCAAGCTGCTCTCTCTGACCTACCTCTTCCGAACGCTCGCCGTGGTCGTCTACCTCCTTCTGCCCGTGACCGTGCCCAGCACGCTGCTGTTCGCGGCGGCGATGGGGTTCATGTGGCTGAGCGTCGCCCCGCTCGTGGGTGGCCTCATCGGCCGGATGTTCGGCCTACGCCACTTCAACGCGCTCTTCGGCTTCATCTTCTTCAGCCACCAACTGGGCAGCTTCGCAGGATCGTGGCTCGGGGGGGTCGCGCTGGACGTCACCGGGTCCTACACCCTGGCCTGGATCTCCCTCTTGGCCGTAGGCGCGACCGCGGCAGTCCTCCAATGGCCGTGGGGACAGGCGACCGACAGGCAGGCGCCGCTTCGGCCCGGACCGCTGGCCGCGTGACCGGCGACCGATCGCCAGCATGGCCGGTCCCCGCCTCGCGAACCCGGTGGCGCAGGCGGATCCTGCAAGCGGCGCCGACCGGACAGAACCCACAAGGGAGGCACGAGCATTGACAGGCCTAGCCACCCCGCCCGGCGCAGCCCCGCCCTCCGCGACCGTGCCAGCCCGGCCATGCCGGACACGGGGCCGGGCCGGGCCGGGATCAGCTGAAGCTTCGGGGCGGCTGCCGGTAGGGTCTGTACGGGGACTGGTCCACCTGGCCGCACTGGCATGCCTTGCGTGCCTGCTGGGGCCCGTGCCGTCGTCGGCGCAGGAAGCCTCGGGTCTGTTCTCCTGCCGGGTGATCGTGACCGGCACCGACATGCGCGAGAGGCCAGCTGCCCTGGAACGCTGCGTCCGGGACGTGGTCGTCCGAGTGACCGGAATGCCGCGGCTTGCGGGGGAGGCCCGGGTCGACGCGATCGCCGGGCATGCCGCCGACCTCATCGAGGACATCGTCTATCTCGACCGCATGACTGACCTTCCCCGTCACGACGAGCAGGGCACGAGGGACCGTCCGTTCGACCTGGTCGCGCACGTCGACCCGGCAAGGATGCGGTCGGAGCTGGCGCAAGCCGGATTGAAGCAGTGGCTGGACAGGCCAACGCTGCTTGCCTCCGTCAGGGTCTCGCGGGGCGGGGAAGACTTTCCACTCACCGCCGACGGCCTCCAGGGGGAGCGGCAACGCCGCGCCCTGCTGTCCGCGGGGGAGACCTATGGCATGCGCGTCGTGCTGCTCACGGAAGGGCAGACGGGTGCCGCGGGCGGCGTCGCTCCTGATCCGGGCGCACTCAGGCTTGCCGACGGGACAGGCAGGGTGGTCGCCCTGAACGGGACGTTGACGTGGAGCGACGCGGATTTTGGGTGGAACGCCGAATGGAGGATGGCCAGCGGCGGACAGCCGCGGTCCTGGGGTATCCGCGGGGTATCGTTCGACGAGGCGTTCCGGTCCGGGGTGGGCGGGGCGGCCGCGGCGCTCTCCGGGCCGGAGTAGTCTTTACCTAACCTCGTTCCCGGCCTGCCTCGTTCATTGAGCCCCCCGGCTTCCTCCTGCACCAATGGCGGCCGGAGGGATGCTGACGCACCTAGTTCCGGTAAGCTCGTTCTGGGGCCCGTACCCGTTCGCGTGAACCGGGACTGGTTACCTGCTGCCTCGACCATCGCGTCGTCACACGGTTGGCACTAACTACCGCAGAGCCTGGCGCACATTGCCCAGGCAGGGGCGGCATGGCGGTAGTATCCGGCCACGCGCGCCGCCTTCTCGCAGTCAACTTTCCGGATCTCTCCGGACCGCCTCCATCTCCTGCTCCAGGAGCCAGGTCGCGCCACCGTCGGACGAGAGCTCGTTCCTCCAGTGGAAGGCGTCGGCACCCATCGCGGAGAAAGCCCATCGCCGGACGACCGGATCGGCCCGCCGGTCTTCCAGATGGATTTCTGTCCCGGCCCTCCGGCCGATGAACGGTATGACCTCGCCTTTCACCAAGCCGTGCCATGTCGAGCGCCACGCCGCGACCGCGGGATCGTAGAAACGCACGGTCGTCCCATAGCCGTGGATCGCGACGCCGCTGCGGGCGCTCTCGGCCCGGGACGGGACCCGCCAGACGTCCTGAATTGCCATGCCGCCCAAGATCCATCCGAAAAGCCATTCGCCCCGCCGGGTCTCCGTCGTCCCGTCCAGATGGTAGGTCACGACCACGTCCCACTCTCCCACGAACTGCGCGAACAGCATGCCGTCGCCTTCCGCCCGGTGCGGCGGGGCAGCGGCCCCGAGCGCCTCGATCATGGTCATTCCATTCATGTGCGGGTTCCTCCTGCTGGCCATCTCCCGGTCTCGGGCAAACGAAGACGCGCGTCCCTAGCCCGCGAGGCATCAGGAGCATTGCTCGTGCGGCGCCTCACCGGCCTGGCTCGATCACGACCTTCCAGGGCGACCGCGCCAGGATCCTCCTTTGCAACGCGAACCTGATCAGCACGGCGTCGGTCCTCGACGAAACGGTCGCCCCGCAGCTCCGTTCCTGCTCGGACCCGGGATGGCCGATTTCGCTCACCCCGGAGACCGAGAGCACCTCCGTTCACCGGGATCCGGGATGCTCCCTCGTCGTGTCCAGCCACAGCGCCGCCAGCGTGCGAGGGTCGTCGAATTCGGGCAGGGCGGCAACGCCCGTTGCCCGGCTGGGGACCACCGGCTCGGGCTGCGCCACCTGGGCCGTCGCGACGGTCACGGCGAGGATACCCGCCACGAACAAGGCCCCAAGGCGGCCGTGTGGCCCGCCGATAACGGCCCACGGCCTGCTATCCCCGGCCCGGTAACCGTTGTGAGGGTGGCCGGGACGGGGATGGGGACGGGTCGCGCCGCGCACGGGAGACATCCTGCGTCGCGCAATAGCAGCGATGCCGCGGCTTCAGCTGCTTGCACGCGCAGTTGGGGTCGTGGAAGAGGGCCATCTAGAGCGAGGGGACGTCGAAGAGGATGAGCATGTGCCGCGCCATGGTCCCGGCCCGCGGCGCCCCGGCGTGGTGGAGCGCGGCGGACATGCGGTCCATGCGGGCGCCCGCAAGCCACAGCAGCGCCGCCGTGGCAGGGTGGGCCGGGCATGCCCGCGAGGTCAAAGGCAGCCCTCGTGACGCCGTGCCCCCTCCAGCGCGGCTTGCTACCGGCTTCGGCCAGGCGCTCGAAGGGACATCGGACCACCCTGTCGATCTCGCTGCCGGGCTCGGGCAGCCACGAGGCGAACTCTTCCGCGAACGCTTCCCCGCAATCTCCCAGGTAGGCCGCTATGGGGTCGTCCTTGCTGCGAAAGTGATAGTGGAGGGTCCGCTTGGTCACCCCGGCGCCCAGCGAGATCGGGTCGACGGTGGCAGCCCGGAAGCCGTCGAGTCCGAACCGGAGCCCCGCGGGCTGGAGGATCACCGCCTTGGTCCCGGACTGACCAGTGTTCCCATCGACAATAGCCACCTGCACCGATCCCGGCCTGAGGCGCGGGGCAGCCCCGGCAGGCGACGGAAGCGGCGCCCCCAGCAACCTAGAATTCCATAGTTGGATAGCGTCTCGGGCGTTTGTGCGTGAGCGGTATGCAGGGTCTCGGCAAGCGCCCCGGGGAGCCCGGCGAGGGAGCGGTCACCTTGCCCGGCCGGACCTCCCTCAGTCGAGTTGGCATAGGCTGCGGGTCATAGGCCAAAGCGAACGTCGTGAGATCGCCCGTCCCGACGACTGTTGGGCCGAGCGGGATCCTGTTGCCCACTTCGATGTGTTCGAGGTGGAACGGTCAGCTTAGAGCCACCCGCGCCGCTTCCCCGCGCCTGTCTCCAGGGCTGACATCAGCCTGGCGTTCGCCGCCGGGGAATGGCCCCTCCTCACCTGCGCCCGGAAGCATCGTGCCTGGACCCCATTAGGTTTCCGAGAACCGGGGCGACTGTCGCGGAGATCGGTAGTTCCCTGTCCTTCGGACATACCTGCCCGGCGACACGGGTTTCGGGTTGCTGAATTTTTGCAGACCTGAATAGCTTGTCGGCGCGGAGCTTCCCTCCCGCTCCTGCAAAACATGGAGGTGCGCATCGTCCGGGACTGGAACGACCTGCGTTTTTTCCTGTCGGTCGCGAGGCTGGGAAGCTTGTCCGCCGCATCACGCGCGCTCAGGGTGGACCCGGCGACAGTCGGCCGTCGCATCAACAACCTCGAGACCGCCCTGACCCTGCGTTGTTTCGAGAGGAGGGCCGACGGTTACCGGTTGACCGATGGCGGCCGCAAGCTGCTGGAGCATGCGGAGCGCGTGGAGGCCGACCTGCTTGGCCTGTCCCGGGCCCTGGATGGCGAAGATCGGGTCGCGAGCGGCCTCGTGGCGGTGACGGCGAGCGATTCGGTAACGTTGCCGTTCCTGATCCCGGCGCTCCCGGGCCTGCGGGAACGCCACCCCGGCCTGCGAATCGACTTGATCAGCACCAACCATGTCCTCAGCCTCGCCAGACGGGAGGCGGACATCGCGGTCCGGATGGTGAGGCCCGAGGAAGGCGACCTGCTCGCGCGAAGGATCGCCACGATGGGCTACGGGCTATACGCCTCACCCGAGTACCTCCAGCGGGCCGGGACGCCGGAGACGATCGACGACCTGCGTGACCACGCCCTGGTCGACTGGCTGGAGGAGTATCCCCGGGTCGCCACTTCCGCCTGGTTCCGGAAGCTAGCGAACGGCACGCCTGCGGCCCTCCGGCTCAACGGGGCCCAGGAGCGCCTGTCGGCCGTGAGGTCGGGAGTGGGTATCGCCTGCATGGGCTACATCATGGCGCGGGGATGGGGGCTCAGTCGGGTGCTGCCAGACGTTGAGATCCCGCCTTTGGAACTGTGGCTCATGGTGCATCCGGATTCGGCGCGGGTGAAGCGGGTCAGGGCCGTCATGGACTACCTCGCGGAGGCCGCCGCCACCGCGGGCGGGCGGTTCTCCAGGCCGGAATAGGCCGTACGAACCCCTTGCCGCACTCCCGCGGGCTGACCGGGGTCAGCAAGCAGCCGCCTGGGGCTTCCGTCGGCTCCGCCCGCCTGCCTTGACCCTGCTGCCGCACACCCTCATCTCGCACCACACGCGGTTCGAGATTTTCGTCATCGTGGAAAAGCCACCCGCAGCCAGCGCCCGGGCATGCCTTTATGCGTTGGGGTCACCCGTCGCAAGCAAGCTCGCCGCGGAGCGCAGGATGGGACGTAGAACGTCGTCGGGCGTCTCTCGCGGTTCGGGGAAGCCCAGTTCGAATCCTTCCGGGGAGGGCACCAGCCTGGCCCCGTCCCAGACTTCGGAAAGGAAGCGGTTAACAGCCGCCAACGCGGGGCGGCACCGGCGACCGTCTTCGGCCAACGGATTGACCGCGACCGCGCGATGGCCATCGCCGGTCGCCTGTTCGAGGTCTTCGAGCATCATATTGCAGGGCGCGCGTTCCTGCTCGGCAAGCGGCCGACGTTGCCGGACGTCTCCATGTATAGCTACACCGCGCACGCCCCGGAGGGAGGCATACCCCTCGAAGGCAGCCCGGCCATCCGGGCCTGGGTCGCACGCATAGAAGCGCTGGACGGTTTCGTCGCCATGGCCGCGACCCGGGTCGGGCTCCTCGCAACCTGAGAAGGCAGGCACCCATGGAACACCTCGCCCCGCAGCCGGAGCCCGAGCCCTCCCCCTTTCATGAAGGCGAGCTGGAAGCGCAGGCGAGGGCCCGCGTGCCGGAGCGCGGGCTGCGCGTCGGCCGCGGCATCCGTCCCTACCTGCCCGACCAGCACCGCGAGTTCTTCGCGCTCCTGCCCTTCGTCGTCCTGGGTGCCCGCGATCGCGGGGGGCAGCCCTGGGCGTCCATCATGGTCGGGCAGCCCGGATTCGTCTCCAGCCCGGACGAGACACACGTTGGGATCCCTTCAGCCCATTTGCCGGGCGACCCCCTGGAGGGCAGCCTCGTCGCGGGAACGCCGGTCGGCCTTCTCGGCATCGAACTCCACACGAGGAGGCGCAACCGTGCCAACGGCGTCGTCGTGCGCGCGGACAGCGACAGCGTCGATCTCGCAATTGCCCAGAGCTTCGGCAACTGTCCCAGATACATCCATCGCCGCGAGCTGCGGTTCGTCGACGCTGGCGCCAGGTCCGCGGAGCGACATGACGCCGAAAGGCTCGACCGCCGGTCGGCCGCCATGGTCGCGGCGGCAAATATCTTCTTCATAGCCACGGCATCGGCGGGCGCCGCCGGGAACTGGACGGACGGGGCGGACGTCTCGCACCGGGGCGGCGCGCCCGGATTCGTCCGCATCGACGACCCGGCAACGCTCACGGTTCCGGATTTCGCCGGGAACTTGTTCTTCAACACCATCGGCAACATCCTGCGGCTGCCGAAGGCCGGGCTTCTCTTTCCCGACTTCACGACCGGGGACATGCTGTATGCCGCCGCGGCGGCTGAGGTGATCTGGGACGGCCCCGAGATCCAGGCCTTCGCCGGGGCCGAACGGCTTATCCGGTTCCGGCTTCTGCGGACCCGGCTGGTTCCCGGTTCGCTGCCTCTCAGGCAGTAGCCACCCCCTCAGGAAGCTTCCACGCCGAAGGCCCGCCGGATCTCCATCTTTCCCACCGGCGTCACCGTGATCGCCCGGGTCCCGTCGATGCGCCGAACCCACCCGAGCGCGAAGCAGCGGTCGCAGAGCGCGGCGCCGAGCGCGCCAGCCACGTGCGGGCGGCGCTCGCTCCAGTCCAGGCACGGTCGGCAGAACACGCGGCCGCCGGGGCGCCTGGATGCCCGCGTCTCGGCTGCCCCGAGATCCAGCCCGATCCCCTCGAGGAACGTGACACCGGCCGGAGTGACGACGCCCCCGTCCTGGGACAGTTCGATATGGCCGCGTTCCGTCATGGCATCCGCCAGCGCCACGGCCAGTCGTCCGGCAAGGTGGTCGTAGCAGGTGCGGGCCGCCCGCATCGCGAGATCGCGCGGGCCGACCGGGACCGGCTTGCGAAGCCGGTCCCGCGCCGGGCCGTCCTCAGCCACCGCCATCAGGCCCTCCAGCATCCTCGCCACGCCGGGCGATGCCAGGCGGTGGTAGCGATGCCGCCCCTGCCGCTCCACTGCTAGCAGCCCCGCCTCGGTCAGGCGCGCCAGGTGCCCGCTCGCGGTCTGCGGGGCGACCGAGGCTGCCCGCGCTAGTTCGGTCGCGGTCAGCGCGCGACCGTCCATGAGCGCGGTCAGCATGACGGCGCGGGTCTGGTCCCCCACGAGGGCGGCAGTTTCGGCAATTGCCGCGATGCTGGCCATGATGTTCGTCCCCTTCGGTCGCCCGTGGTTCACCTCAGGCTAAGCCATATGAAAATCGGACGCTTCGGCCAGCGCAGTAACATCCCCCCTTGCGTGACGTGCATCCTTCCAGGGCCAGTGGACCCGGAGACGCCATGCCGC
Source organism: uncultured Alphaproteobacteria bacterium (assembly GCA_963752225.1). GTDB lineage: Bacteria > Pseudomonadota > Alphaproteobacteria > Acetobacterales > Acetobacteraceae > JBBROS01. The sequence continues at coordinate 1,035,173 of CAVVXS010000009.1, forward strand.
TCGACGCCCCCCGAACCGTTTCGCCACGACGCGCCGCGCTCAGGCGAATGGGCACCTTCGCCGCCCGTTCCTGGCGCAGCAAGATCTATGCGCCGACTGCGGATGCGGACGCACTCCGTCCCGAGGACGTCTCCGCCGCGGAACGGGCCTTCCGCGCCGGGGTCGCGGGCGAAGCGGCGGATGCGCCAAGCGGGTTTGCGCTGCTGCGGCGGGGCAACACCGCCGGAAGCCTCGAGCTCGTCTGCCACTGGTGGGAAGGCCCGCTCCTCAACAGGGCGGGGCTGCTGCTGCCCGGCCATGGCGGGCCGCCCGGGCGCGCCCCGCGGGCGGACGGGGAAGTCGGCTCCGTCGACGAGCTGCTCCTGATGGCGAGGGAGGCCGCCGCGTGGCGCCGTCTCGTCCTGGAGGCGCACTTTCCCGCGCCGGATGCATACATGGCGGAGTGCTGCGCATGATCCCGGTGCCGCCGGTCCAGCCCCGCTTCTTCGGTTGGAGTGTCATGTGGGCGGCCTTCACGGTTGCAATCTTCGGCTGGGGCGTCGGGTTCTACGGGCCGCCGATCTTCCTCCACGCGGTGCACCAGGCCCGGGGCTGGCCGGTTTCGCTCGTCTCGGCCGCTATCACGTGCCACTTCCTCCTGGGTGCGGCCGTGGTCGCCAACGTCGCTTCCCTGCACCGGAGGTTCGGGCTGGTCGCGGTGACGAGGGCGGGCGCGTTGGCGAGCGCACTTGGCATCCTGGGATGGGCCGTGGCGCGAGACCCGTGGCAACTCTTCGCCGCGACGCTGTTCAGCGGCTTCGGCTGGTCCGCCACCGGGGCTGCGGCGATCAATGCCATGGTCTCGCCCTGGTTCGCCCGCCGCCGTCCTGCGGCGCTCAGTACGGCCTACAACGGCGCCAGCGTCGGGGGGATGCTGCTGTCCCCGCTGTGGGTGGCCCTGATCGCCGCGATCGGCTTCCCGGGAGCCGCCGCCCTGGTCGGGGTCACGATGGTGGCCGCGTTGTGGTTCCTGTCCGGCCGCTATCTCGGGCGCACCCCTGCCAGCATGGGCCTGCTGACGGACGGCGACGCCTCTTACGGACCCACGGCCGCCGCGCCAGCGAGAGCCGTGCCGAACCTGCCGGGCCAGGCTTTGTGGCGGGACCGCCGCTTCGTCACTCTCGCGGCCGCGACCTCCCTGGGCCTGTTCGCCCAGATCGGCCTCATCGCGCACCTGTTCTCCCTACTCGTGCCTGCGCTGGGCGCCCAGCTTGCCGGGTTCGCGGCCGGGCTGGCTACGGCCTGCGCCATCTTGGGACGCACGGGGATGGGCTGGCTGCTGCCGACGGGAGCGGACCGGCGCCGGGCGGCGGCGGTCAGCTACGGGGTGCAGCTCTCCGGCTCGCTGGTCCTGATCTGGGCTGGCGGCACGAGCGTGCCGCTCCTCCTGCTCGGCATCGTGCTGTTCGGGTTGGGCCTCGGCAACGCCACGTCCCTGCCTCCCTTGATCGTCCAGCAGGACTTCGCCGCGGCGGACACGGGAAGGGCCGTGGCACTGGTCACCGCCTTTAGCCAAGCCTGCTACGCCTTCGCCCCTGCCGCGTTCGGCGCCGTCCGGGATTTCGGAATGGCCGGTGGAGGCGAGGGAGCCGGGAGTGCGCCGCTCCTGTTCGCGACCGCGGCGGCAGTGCAGGTCGCGGCCGCGGCGGTCGTCTTGTCCGGCCGTCCGCGGGTGGTCCGCGGCGGACCTGCCCGGGCCGGGGCGCTTTGAAGGAGCTGTTTTCATGAAGTATGTCGAAAGGCTGTTCTGCGGCGGCTTGTGGATCGCCTGGGTCGTGACGTTTGTCGGGCAGGATTGGACCCGTCCCGAGGACCGGCCCCGCGGACAGGGCTCCAGCGGCGAGGCGTGCCGGAGCCTGCTCCCCGACCGCACCATCCTGCCGGGCTGGTGAGACCGGGTGGGGGGATGCGCGAGCCCCCGGCAGCGGCCCGGCGCGATTTCCCGTTGCCCGCGGGCGCGGGCGGGCGCGACCCTCGCCCGAGTGTGCGGGAGCAAGTGTCCATGACGCCGAAAATGAACCTCGACAGTGCCTTCAACTCGTTCACCGAAGCCTGGAGCCCCAGGATCGTCGGCTCGGTGAACGGGGTGGACGTGCGGCTCGCGAAGTTCCGCGGTGAATTCGTATGGCACTTCCACGAGCACGAGGACGAATTGTTCCTGGTGATCGAAGGCCGCCTGCTGCTCAGGTTCAGGGACCGCGAGGTCCGGCTCGGCACGGGGGACTTCTTGGTCGTCCCGAGGGGCGTCGAGCACCTGCCCGTCGCCGAGAGTGAGGAATGCCGCATCCTGACGGTCTCGCCCGGAACTCTGACAAATACCGGGAACGTCGAAAACGAGCGGACGATACGCCAGCCCGTGCGGCTGGCCGAAAGCCCCTGATCTCGGCCCGCAACGGCCCACCGGGATTGCCGGAGCAAGGATCGGAGTGTCGCCTGCCGGTTTCGGGGGCACCCTGTGGTCCCTCGCTGCAAGGATCCAAGGTGCCGCCCGATCGCATCGACCGCCTCCCGGCCGCCTTCAGGCGCCTTGCCTGGTCCAACCTGCTTGCGCAGTTCTCCGAGCAGGTCGCGCTGGCCTCCGCGCCCCTCGTGGCAGTGCTGCTATTCGGGGCGACCGGCGCGGAGACCGGCCTGCTCCAGACGGCGCAGAGCCTCCCGTTCCTGCTGCTGTCGGTTCCGGCCGGGGTGCTTGCTGACAGGTGGTCGCGCCGGAAGCTGATGGCCGGGGCGGAATCGCTTAGAGCGGCATCGCTCGCCTGCATCCTCCTCCTCGTCGTTTCGGGCCACCTCAACCTCGAACTGCTGGCGGCGCTCGGCTTCGCGGGCGCGGTCGGGACCGTGGCCTACAGCGTGGCCGCACCGGCGCTCGTCCCGTCCCTGGTTCCAAGGGAACGGCTCGCCTCCGCGAACCGCCTGCTCGAACTCGCCCGCAGCGCGGCCTTCTCGGCTGGCCCGGCGATCGGCGGGGCGCTTCTGGGATGGACCGGAGCCCCGGCCGCTTATGTCCTCGCCACGACCGTGTCGTTGCTCGCCGTCGTGCTGCTGGCCGGTATACTCGAGCCGGGAAGCGGGCATCGCGTTCGTCGGCACATCCTGGAAGAACTCCGCGAAGGGGCCGCGTTCGTGGGGACGCACCACCTCCTCCGCCCGGTCTTGATCACCTCGGTCTTCTTCAACGTGGCGTGGTTCATCCTCCAGGCGGTCTACGTCGTCTACGCCGTCGGCCACCTCGGGCTGACGGCAACCGGGGTGGGGATCACGCTCGGGGTCTACGGCGCCGGGATGGCGTCCTGCGCGTTCGCGGCAACGTTCCTGGCCCGGCATCTGTCGTTTGGCGCCATGATCGGCTGCGGCCCGCTGGGCGCGCTCGTCGGATCCATCCTGATGCTGCTCACGGTCAGCTACCCGTCCATGTGGCTGGCCTGCATCGCGCTCTTCCTGTTCGGGGGCGGCCCGATACTCTGGTTCATCAGCACCGTGACGCTGCGGCAGGCGGTGACGCCGAACGCGATGCTCGGCCGGGTTTCAGCCATCCTGATGACGGCGGGATTCGGCTCCCGCCCGGTCGGTTCGGCGATCGGCGCGCTGGCGGCCGACCGGCTGGGCGTGGAAGCATGCCTCGCCATTTCGACCGCCGGGTTTGTCATACAGTTCGTCGTCCTCTTCCTCTCCCCGGTTAGGAGACTGCGCGAACTGCCTTCACCCGCGTGACCCCCGCGGGGCACGGTCGGGTAACCTTCCGCGACGCCGACCGCCGCTGGTCGGATCACCGGCGCCGCTCACCGAATTGGTGGCGCGCCGACGATGCGTCCGACGTCGGGCGTGGACAGGTGGAGCACCTCGTACCGTTCCCCCAGCCCCTCCGGGCCCTCTCCGGACCACAGCGTGAACTCCATCAGCTCCCACCCGTGCGGGTCGATCGCCGCGGCCGTGGAATGCACGCCCGGCTCGCGGCTCCGGCGTTCGAGGGCGAGCAGCGCGCGAGCCGCCGTGTCCAGCGGGTCCACGTCGGGCGGCAGCGGGGTAACCTGCCGCGTCGCGCCTTTCGGGAAAGACCCAGCCGTGCTGCCCGACATACATCCGACCCCTGTCCAGTGCCGGACACGCGGCCTGCCGAACGACTCGACGACCCCGCCGAACCCTGCTCCCCCCCAGAGGAAGCGCCCCATCGCGGCAGTGTCGGCCCACAGGTAGAAAGGTGCGTATTGGTTCACCCCGGAGCCGAGCTTGCCCCGCTCCCGCGTGAGATAGGCCTTTAACCCGAGACCCGCGAAGGCATCCAGGGCCGATCCGCGGGACGCCACCCTTCGCCGGATCACGCCCATGTCGTAGTCGGTCGGGAGGGTGATCTCGTATTGCATCGCATACATCGGAGCGCTCCTGTTCTTGTCGACCGTGACTGCGGATCGTCGATGAAAAGCTTGCATCGCGGGGCACATCCCGAATATCAGGAAGATATGGACAGACAGTCCTGAAAGATTGGATCGATGAGACCGGTTCTTTTCGATCTCGACGTGCTGCGCAGCTTCGTCGCCGGTGTCGACCTGGGCAGCTTCTCGAAGGCAGCCGACAGGCTTGGGCGTTCAACCTCGGCCGTCAGCGCACAGTTAAAGAAGCTTGAGGAACAGGCAGGGACGGCCGTGTTCCGCAAGTCGGGCCGGGGCCTCGCGCTCACCGAGGCGGGCGACACGATGCTCTCCTACGCGCGGCGGCTGCTGGAATTGAACGCGGAAGCTGCCGCCGCCGTCCGCGGGGTGGAGCTGGAGGGCTGGGTGAGGCTGGGCGTCCAGGAGGACTTCGGGGAGGATTTCCTTCCGAAGGTCCTGGCCCGGTTCGCGCGATCGCATCCCAGGATCAGGATCGAGGCGCGTGTCGCCCGCAATGCCGAGCTGCTAGAACGGGTGGCGCTCGGCCGTCTAGACTTGGCGTTGGCCTGGGACGTCGGCACGGGGGCCGATCGGGGCGAGCCCCTCCTGGACCTCGACATGCGTTGGATCGGGCCTTCCGCCACCCGTCTCGAGGCCCCGGCACCCGGGGAAGCGCTCCAGCTCGTGGCTTTCGAGCTTCCCTGCCTGTTCCGAACCGCGGCCACGGAGGCGCTGGACGCTGCGGGCGTCGCGTGGCGCGTCGCGTTCACCAGCCCGGGACTCTCCGCGCTCTGGGCGGCCACCGCGGCGGGGATCGGCGTCACGATCCGCACCCGCATTGGGCTGCCGGGCACCCTGCGGGTGCTGGACGATGGGGAAGGCGGGTTGCCCAGGATCGTCCGGTCCCTGCCTCTCGCGCTGTTCCGCGCCGAACCCGAGCCCGGCCCGGCGGCGTCCCGCCTTGCGGACATACTCTCGCACGCCGTGCAGGACGACTGGGCACGGGGCAGGTGACGGACATGCTGTCAACGCCGTGACAGGAAGGCGACTACCGCCGCGGCAACTGTGAGAACCGCGACTGGCACCGCACCGAGGGGCCAGGCACGCTGGTAGAGCGGCCGTTCGAGGTCGGGCCTTCCGACGAGCGCGCATCCCATCGCGAGCCGCACCGGCGACAGCATCGTCAGGGAAGCCGCCGCCGTGTTCTGCACCGCGGCCAGCCAAGGCAGGCTGGCTCCGGAATCGAGGGCAAGCGCCGCCAGCGACGGCATGAGCAGGCCGTTGGACGCATTGCTGCTGCTGGTCAGCAGCCCGAACAGGCCCGCCGCGGAGGGAACCGCAAGCACGGCTGCGGAGCCCAGTCCGTTCCGTAAGGCGTTAGCCAGCGAACCTGCCATTCCCGAGGCGGACATGATCTGGGCCATCGTGAGGAAGAACAGGATGGTCAGGACCGGACGCCGACCGCGCCGCCATGCTTCGGCCCCGGCCGAGTGCAGCCGCCGGGGCGCGCCCGAGGTCAGCGCCGCGGCGCAACCGAGGACGAGCAACCAGCTGCCCGGGTGCAGGAGCGGTCGCAACTCCGGACCACCCTGGAACGGCTGGAACGACACTGCCCCGGCCAAAGTTCTGTTCAGGACCGGCACTGCGCGGCTCGCCGCGAGCCCGGCGACAAGGACGATGTATGGCAGCGCCGCCCGTGCGGCTTGACCGGCACGGGCGCGATCCGGTCGGCCCTCCACGAGGAAGTGCACCACGGCCAGCGGACCAAGCGACGCTAGGCCCGCCACCTCCGGGCCGAGAGCCAGGTTGCATCCCGCCAGGAGGAGTGCGGAGAGGATCGTCCACCCCAGCTCGGCCGCATGGCGTCCCGCACCGACGCGAACGCCCGACGAGGCGGCCGCCCACCAGAACGTTCCCAGCCAGCCAAGCAGCACCGGCGCGTTGAGCAGGGCGCTCCGCACCCCGAGGTCGACCGGCGGGACACCTGAAAGCTGCGACCCGATCATCGTCCCGTTCGCGAAGGCGCCCCATGAGACCATCGTCTGGCTGAACAGGCCCAACAGCGCCACGTGAAGCGGCCCGGGACCGAGGTCCCGGATCATCGCGATCGCGGTAACCTGCCCCACGCCGAAGCCCGTAGACGATTCGATGAACGGGCCGACCAGGAAGCATGCGGCATAAAGCCTGCTCCGCGCGCGCCACGGCGGGAGGGATCCGGCAGGTCCGCCGTCCATAGCCTTTTCCGCGGCCGCCCTGAAGAAGAGGCCGCCCACGATCACCGCCCCCACCAATGCGGTCTGCCAGGCGCCCCGGCCCACCGCGACGGTCGCCTCGCCGATGCCGAACGGGACGGGCGCAGCAGCGAGGGCGACGACGATCGCGCAGGCCGCCCCCAAGGCCCCGGCCAACGTGGAACCCGTGAGGCCAAGGCCGATTGCGGCAACCACCGCGACCACGGGCAACGCCATCAGGAACTCGGTCGCCATCAACGGCCCGCGTCGACCCGCCGTGATGCCGTCAAGGAATCAGCCCCGCGAGAAGAGACCAGAGGTCCGCCTTGTGCTCGAAGCCGATACCCGGGACGTGCGGCAGCCGGACCCTGCCGCCGTGGACGGCGGCACCGTCCGACAGCCCGCCGAACGGGGCGAATGCAAGGGGGTTCACCTCCGCGCCGCCTAAATCGAGGGCCGCCGCCACGTGGAGCGAGAACAGGTGCCCGCCGTGCGGCCAGAAGGCCCGTCGTGGCCATCCAGAGCCTTCGAACGATGCGATGATCCGCAGGTAGCCCGGTAGGCCGTAGCAGTGCACGGGGTCAAAGACGAGCATGTCCCGGTCAGGCCGTAGACCCCCATGCCGGGCCAGCAACCTCGCCTCTGGCTCCGAGAACAGGGCCTCGCCCGCGGCGATCGGTCCCGGATAGGTCGCCGCGGCCCTGGACTGCGTCTCGAAGTCAAGCGGGTCGCAGACATCCTCGAGCCACCAGAGGCGGAGGTCCGCAAGCGCCGTGGCCGCGGCCAGGCACTCCGTCGCACCAAAAGAGTTCATCGCGTCAGCGGCCATCCCACCTGGGGACACCACGCCGCAGGCGGCCTCCACCCGCCGGAGGTCGTCCCCGAACGGGACGCCCCCGATCTTCATTTTCGCCCGGGTATATCCGACGTCGAGAAAGCCTCGCAGTTCTCTCCGCAGGCGGGAAAGGTCGTCCGCGGGATACCGGTAGCCACCGCCCGCGTAGACGGCGACATCCGTGACCGGCGCCCGGCCCAGCCGATCCGAGAGTAAAGCGTGCAGCGGCAGTCCGGCGAGCTTCGCCGCGATGTCCCACAGTGCCATGTCGAGGGTGCCGACCGCGACGCTCCTGTCCCCGTGGCCGCCCGGCTTTTCTCCCGCCATCATGGCTTCCCAGGCCAAGGCCGGATCGAACCTGCCGTCGTCGCCAAGCAGTTTGGATGGCGGGGCCGCCGCCAGCCTCGGTGCGAAGCGTTCCCGTATCAGTCCGCCCTGTGCATACCGCCCCATTGAGGAGAACCCGTAGCCGACCACCCTCCGCCCCTCTCGGAAGGCGTCCGTCCCGATCGCGACGATGCTCGTATCCAAGCCGCCGGAAGGGATGCCGGGGTCCGCATACCGGGAGATCGGGATTGCCCGTTCATGTATTCCCGTGATCCTCAGCGCAGGTCCCTTCGTTTGGCTTACGGCAATATGCTTTCGGCGTGAGAGCCGCCTGGGGAACGGACGCATGGTGCCCTTGCGCCAGAGCGGTCACCGGAGCCTCTCAGCCGGTCCCATCTCCGGACGGCAAGACGCCGGGACGCACGCTGCCGCCGCGCTCGATCGGCTCTAACTGGAAGTCCTGAAACTCCAGCAGTCGACGGGCAGCGTGCGGGCCTCCCCGGTTTGAAAATGCACGTGCACCCAGCGCAGGTCGGAACTACGCACGTTTAGCCGGGCAACTCCAGGCGCCCGCTCGCGAAGATCACCGTCTCGCCCCCGACGCCGACGCTCACGACGACACCGCCGCGCTTTTCCGCAAAGGCTTCGATCCGGCTGGGCCGCCCCATCGCGAGGCCCTGGGAGACCGACAGCGTGATGGAGCAGTCTGGGCCGGGAGAGCGCGCGGCAACGCAGCCCGCCAACGTGGCCGCCGCCGAGCCTGTGGCGGGATCCTCGTCGATCCCGAAGGCGGGTGCGAACATTCGGGCGTGCAGGGGCTCGCCCGAGTCCGCGTCCCCCGAAAACAGGAAAAGCTGGGGAGCCCAGGTGTCCTTCAGGTGAGTGTTCCACGCGGCACGATCGAGCGCCGCCCCGTCCACAATGGCTGGGCTCGAAAGGCGCACAAAGCAAAACGGAATGCCCACGCTGGCGAACCAGCTTTCGAGGAGTGAATCCCGTGGCACGGACAGGGCAGCCGCCAGCTGATCGGGATCCGGCGTTTCCCCGGGCATCTCGACTGCGCCGGGTAGCGTGAGGCGGGTGAAGAGCCTGCCCGAACTCATATTGATGTCAACGCTGACCGGTCCGACACCCTCTTCCAGGATCACCCGGCCCACGCCTCCATGGAGGTCGAGTGCGCCCAGGTGCGCCAGAACGGCGGCCGTCCCGACCGTTGGATGCCCGGCGAACCGCAGCTCCGTCTTGGGTGTGAAGATCCGGACCCGCCTCGTGCCGTCCGGGGTCTCCGACGGCAGGACAAAGGTCGATTCAGCGAAGTTGAACTCGCGGGCGGCGGCCTGCATCTGCTCGCTCGTCATGCCCACCGCGTCGGTCACAACCGCGAGCTGGTTGCCGCCGAAGATGGAAGCGGTGAAAACGTCTGCAATGACGAACGGGTGCGGCACGTAGCCCTCCGGTTGGAACGGGCGGCAGCAGGCCGTCCGGGATTGCCGATCGCTGTCAGGTCGCTACCAGGTCCACCTCGACGGCGGCGCCCAGGGGCAGTGAGTTCACCGCGATCGCGGTTCGGGCGGGGTATGGCGCCGTGACATGGCGCTCGTACACCGCGTTCACGGCGGCGAAGTCCGCAATGTCCGTGAGGTAGACGCCGACCCGTACGACGTCGTCCCACGTCCTGCCCGCTGCCCGGAGGACCGCGGCGATGTTCTTCAGGATTACTTCGGCCTGTGCGGGCGCGTCGCCGTCCACGAGCCTCCCCGTTGCCGGGTCCTGGGCCACCTGGCCGCTCAGGAACACCAGCCCGCCCCCCGCGGCCGCCGCGGAGAACGGCCCGATCGGCTTGGCGATCTCGTCCGTGCGGAAAACTTCCTTGCCCAATACGCCTCTCCCTCGAATTCCCGCGCCCCGTCCACGTCGCCGGTCCGGCTACCCACCCGATAAGCGCTTCTTGCGCCCGCGCCTAATTCAAAATAGGCAGAAAGATCTTGCTGTGCGAGCAAGTTGTCAGCGGCGTTCGCACCCGTGCCTGGGAGCCCCGCCTTGTTGGATGAAATCAGGACGCTCGTTGTCATATCCGAGACAGGGTCGCTGCAAAACGCGGCCGGGCGTCTCCACCTGACGCCCTCGGCCGTGACGCGAAAGATCCAACGTCTCGAGGCTGCCCTGGGGACGCTCCTGCTCGACAGGAGGACCAAGCCGCCTTCGCTGACGGCCACGGGGCGCGCGGTGTTGGAGCGCAGCCGGGGCATAATCCGGTCCTTTGACGACCTGAAAGCCAGCGTTTCAGGAACATCCGAACCCACCGGCCCGTTCAGGGTAGGCCTTGCGCACGCGCTCGCCGAGCCGGGGATCGTCGGGGCCGTAGGGCGGCTCGTGGGGCGGCTTCCGGGATTGCGGCCGGTATTCGCGAGCGATCTCACCCCCAACCTGCTCGACAGGGTCCGATCCGGCGACCTCGATGCCGCAGCCATCCTGTTGCCGGGGGGAAGCCAGATCCCGGCGGACCTGACCGGGGCGATCGTCTCGACGCAGCCGCTGACTCTGGTCGCACCCAGGTCGGAGGGGCGCTCCGGGCGCCGTCCGGCTTCGGCCCTCGCGGGGCGTAGATGGGTCCTGAACCCACCGGGGTGCCTCGTCCGCGACGCGCTCGGGAAGGCCCTCGCGGTAAGCGGGATCGAGCTGGCGGTGACGGCCGAGGTCCATGACCTCGCCTTGCAGTTCTCCATGGTGGCGGCGGGGCTGGGGCTCGGCCTGCTGCCCACCCGTTTCGTGGCGGCCCAGCCGAGGCGGGCAGAAGTGTCCAGGTGGCAGGTTCCTGGAATCGAGCTCGGGATCTCGGTGACGGCAATACGCAGCGCCACGTTGGGACCCCTGGAAGCGGCCGCCGACGCGTTCGAGGAGGAGCTGGCCGCGCACTTCGGGCGAGCCTCCGGCGCCGGGCGGTAGGCGGGCGGGCCGTTCGGCGCTCAGCTTGCACCGTCCTGCCTCGCCGCCACAGCCGACGCGAGCCCGGGCGCCATGTCGCCCCTAGGGTGGACGGCCACGTGGCCGAGCCCGAGCCATCGCGCCATGAGCGCCAGCTCGTCCGGAAGCTCCGCCGCCGCGTTCCCGGGTGCCTCGTCCTCGGCGTGGGCCGAGAGGACGCGCAGGCGGCTGGGCCGCCTGACCCATGGCCGCCATCCGCACTGGCCGCAAGTGCGCGGGGTTTCCGTCCTTGTGGAGAGGAAGCGGTCCGCTGCCGCCGACCTGCCCAGTATCCACATACCCGCGCATTGATCCCGGCGGTTCGGCCCCGAGTGTGTCCATTGCGAAACGGAACGTGGGTCTTCGTTAGCCGACCGGCGCCCGGGGCCGGTCGGCCATGCTGTTCAACACCAGGCCCCCGAGAACAAGGAGGCCACCGACCAACTCGGTGGCGCCGACCGGCTCGCCGAAGACGAAGTGGGTGCTGGCCAGGCCGACTACCGGCACGAGGAGCGCCAAGGGCGTGACGCTCGCGGCCGTGTGCCTGCTCAGGAGCCTGTTCCAGAGGCTGAATGCGACCAGGGTGGTCGGGTAGGTAAGGAAGGCGACGGCGAGGACGGACCTCAAGGCGGGATGCGACAGCGCGGCGATCGACGCGGCCCTGTCCTCGAGCATCCACGAAAGGGCGAATAGAGGAAGCGGGGCAGCGAGGCTTGCCCAGACCATGAAGGAGAGCATGTTCACTCGCCCGGCCCGTTTGGCGATGAGGTTGGCGCAGCTCCAGGCAGTCGCGGCCCCGATCACCATCGCGAACGGGAGCGCCGCGGCGCCGCCGATCCGCCACCGCGCGATGACGATGATGCCTCCGATCCCGAGCGCCGCACCGATCAGTTGAAGCGGCCGCGGTCTCTCCGGGAAAAGCGCTGCCGAGAGCGCGACGGTGAGGAACACCTGGTCTGGAGCACGAGCGCGGCGAGCCCGGCGGGCATCCCCATCTCGATCGCGCTGAACAGCAGTCCCGATCTGCACCACGCCCAGCGTGAGGCCGAATGCCGCGACGAGGGTCGCGGGGGCCTCGGGCGGGGGCACGAACAGGAGCGCGGGAAAAGCCGCGAACAGAAACCTCAGCCCGGTCAGCAATGAGCGGGGGCACCTGTTCCACCCCGGCCCGGATGGAGACGAAGTTGACGCCTAGGATGGTTGCCAGGGCCAATGCTGTGATGCCGTCGCCAAGTGGCATCGGGCCTTCGCGGGTTCGGGATCAGCCAACCGGCCGCCGGGACGGCCACTCGCGGGCAAATGGCGGATTAAGCCAGGGCGCGCATGCCCGACCTGCCGTGCACCGGTGCAACATGCACGCCCTTTCGGGCGGCCACCGTCACTGGACGGTCGTTTCGACCCAGGCCGCGAAGTCGTCCAGCGCCCGGGCAAGGACCTGGCCGTCCGTCCGGCCACTCCGGGCCGGGACGTGGAAGCCGTGATCGGCATGCTCGTCCATCCGCAGCGTCGCGCCCGCGCCGAGACTCTCGAGCAATGGCAGCAGCAGGCCCGGGTCGGCCAGCGCGTCCCGCTTCCCTTGCAGGAACAAGAGGGGGATGCCAATGCCCGCAAGGTGGTCGGCCCGGCCGACTGAAGGCTTTCCCGCCGGGTGGAGCGGGAAACCGAAGAACGCCAGTCCCCGCACTCCCGGAAGGGGTGCCTCGGCCTGGGCCTGAGAGGTCATGCGACCCCCGAACGACTTCCCCCCGGCCAGCAGCGGGGTGGACGGAAGCAGGGCGGCAGCCTTTGCCACCGCCGCGCGCACGGCCTCGTGCGCCAGCGCCGAGCCGTCCGGCCGCTTCGACTTCTTCTCCATGAACGGGAAGTGGTAGCGGAGCGTCGCGATACCGCGGCCGTCGAGACCCTCGGCCGCGGCTGCCATGAACGGGTGAAGTATTCCCGCCCCGGCGCCGTGCGCCATTACGTAGCAGGCCTTGGCGCCCGGCGGGGCCAGTAGCAGGGCCGACACCGTGCGGCCGCCGGACATGTTCACCATCACGGGGATCGGGACCGTCACGGCTCAGTCTCTCGCGGCACGCGGCCGGGCCGTCCACCGGCGGCTCTCGACCGTCCCGCCCGACTGCCGCCGCCTGCCGGGCCTGCGACATACGTGAATGAGTGGCATAGCCCCACCGTAGTCGCGATGAACGCCGTCCTCTACCGCGACCCATGTCGAAGGCTTGCATATCGACGGATCCCGCATCGGTGCAGCGGGGCCATGCGGCGATGCCCCTGGACGCGGCGGCATCCCTGGGCAGGATGGGAAACTCGTGAACGAACTCCAGTACTGCATCGTGGACGCCTTCGCGGACGGACTGTTCGGCGGGAACCGGGCTGCGGTCTGCTTGGACGACACAGGCCTGCCCGACGACCTCATGCGTGCTGTGGCCGTCGAGTTCGGCACCCCGGCCAAGGCGTTCCTCTACCGCTCCGGCGGGGAACTCCATGTTCCCTGGTTCACTCCCTTCGGGCGGGAGATCGAAAACTGCGGCCACGGCGCGATCGCGTCCACGCATGTAGCCTGGTAACGCGGGCTGTCCAAAGCCGCAGGAATTTCGCTCCGCAGCGCTTCGGCACGGTCGCCGTCTCGCGGTGCGAGGATGGGCTACGGCTCTCCCTGGACGCTCAACGCGTGACCGCCGTGACGGATGTTACCATTGTGTCGGCCACACTGGGCGGCGCCGTGCCGTCAACCCTCCACCGGGGCAACGATCTGGTGGCGGTGTTCGGGGCTGCCGGGCAAGCAGACGATCTCAGGCCAGTGGCAGCGGAACTGGAACGTCCCGACGCATACGAGGTTGTCGCGGTCGCCCCGTCTCAGGGCGACCGGCCGGGACACGTCTGCCGCTTCTTCAAGGCGGACAAACCGGATGCGAGGATCCGGTCAACGGCTCCTGCCAGGCGGCGGTGGCGCCGCTGATGGCCGGGTTGCTCGGCACGGCCAGGATGGACGTCCGGCAAGTGAGCCGCCGGGGCGGGTCGTTTCTGGCGGATACGCCGCCCGACATGGTGCATCTAACGTCGAGATGTTTCACCGCATCGACGGGCATGCTTTGGCTGCCGTGAGGCAAAGGCTGCGGAACGGTTCGGACCTGTCATAGTCCGACGGCAAGGACGGGAGGACGGGACCATGCTGATGGGCGGGTGCATGTGCGGGTATGTCCGCTACGAGGCGGACGGAATCCCGTTCAACTCGACGGCGTGTCACTGTAGCGACTGCCGACGAGCCACTGCCGCCCCCTTTGTGGCGTGGTTCAGCGTGCCGCCTTCCAGATTCCGCGTCGTGTCCGGGGAACCGGGGCTTCACGCGTCGAGCCCCGGTGTCGAGCGGGGCTTTTGCCCGCGTTGCGGAACGCCGCTCACCTTCCGGCGGTCCGACCTGCCCGACGAGCTTGACGTCGCGACGTGCAGCCTGGACGACCCGGAGCTGGTTCCCCCGGCCGACCACGTCAGGACCGGCTCCAGGTTGTCGTGGGTGCACCTGCCAAACGACCTCCCCGCCTACACCGGCGCGCGCACCGGCACGTGAGGCACTGCCGCCGAGGAACTCGGCACATGGGTAGGGCCAGAATGCGCTGCCTGGTCGAAGGGGGAATGTTCGCAGGACCCGGTCGGCGACGAGGCACCATCGTCCAGGCTCACATCCGCCCGGCGTCAACTGTCCGTCCACGCCCGACCCCTGCCTACGGCCGCCCGCCGGGCCGGGCACGCGCCCGGGCGTCGTTGAGCAAGGCCGCCAGTTCGCGGGCGTCCAACCCGTATGTATCGGGAAGGGCCGAATCGTACCCGCTCATCGCCGCGGACGTTGCCGTGGTCAACGGGTTCTCACGTCGTGCACGCCGCGAATGGAAGCCGACCATCTCGACATCCGAAACCATGGTTGCCCCGAAACCATCCACGTCGTCCCATGTGAAGCTGCGGCTCCGGAAGAACGACCGGTAAGTGAAACACGCTGGGGAGGCGGCGCCAGCCCCGGTCCCTCCCGTCCGGGAACTTGGCGTCCCGCCTGTCCCCGTGATGACCGGCCGCATCCGCCACTGCCTTGGCGCACGTCCAGTAGCTAATTTGCATGCATGCCCGTGCTTCGCTTCCGCTGACGATGGTATCGAAGCCCGGCGCAACATTGTGATCATGGACGGGTATGATCCGCAGGACCCTGCCTACGTCGGCCATTCGGCTGCCCGGGCCATCGAGGAAAAAGATATGCCTGACGACCTCTGCCCCGAACGCTTCCCCGTCACGCCGCGGAACAAGGTAAAGCGCCTGCACGAACGCGGCCGGTACGACCGGCGCGAGGTGTACGAGATCCTCGACGCCGCATTGCTCTGCCACGTGGCATACGTGTTCGACGGGCAGCCCTACTGCACCCCGACCGCGTTCTGGCGCGAGGGCGACCATCTCTATTGGCACGGCTCGTCTGCCAGCCGGATGCTGCGAGTCCAGGAACCCGGCGTGCCCGTCTGTATCACCGTCGCCCACCTCGACAGCCTCGTGCTGGCCCGTTGCGGCTTCAACCATTCCGTCGACTATCGCTCCGCCATGTGCTTCGGCAGCGCGCACCTCATCGACGACCCGGCCGAAAAGGCTCGCGCCCTGGACAGCATGGTGGACCGGTTCTACCCCGGCCGCTCCGCGACCCTCCGGCCGAGCACGGGGCTGGAACTGAAGGCGACGACGGTTATTGGCATGGAGATAGCCGAGGCGAGTGGGAAGGTGCGCACAAAGGGCGTTGCGGACGACGAGGAAGACTACTCGCTGCCGATCTACGCCGCCCGGATCCCTGTGAGGACAGTCGTCGGCGAGATCGAGCCCTGCCCGAGATTACCCGGCGGGGTGGTGCGCCCGGACGGCCTCTCGGCTTTCGGCGAAGGTCGGCGCCTCGACGACGCTCTTCTCGAGAACTGGGCCCGCACCTACGGCGAGGGCGGGTGAACGCGGGGAGCAATCGGCACCGTTCGGGCGCAGGACACCGATCCGCTCAGCTCTGCGGTAGCTTGGGCGCGCCGTCAACGTGCATTGCAAGGACGTGGCCGCCTTGGGCTGGACTTGCCGGTGCAGGCGGCGGCCGCGCATTGACATTATACGTGCTGTCCGCTGGTGGCCAGGACACCAACGTGCCAGATCGTTTGCGCGGCCTCCTTTCAGGTCCCCTGCGGGACGCCGCCGCGCATAGTTTTGGCAGGAGTACAGCGATGAGCAGCGGGGCCGCCCCTTTCCACCCCAGCATCGGCCGCCTCGACCCGGAGCACCGAAGGGAGTGGGAGGTGCTCTGGCGTGCTTACATGGCTTTCTACGAGCGCACGTTGTCGGACGGAGCGTACGACACCGCTTGGGCTCGCTTCATGGACGACACAGCGCTGCATGCCAGGGGAGCATGGGTGGACGGCACTTTGGTCGGCATCACGCACTTCCTGGTGCACCCGAACACGTCTAACCGCGACGTGTGTTATCTCCAGGACCTGTTTACCGCCCCCGAAGCGCGCGGCAGGGGGGTTGCCCGCGCGCTGATTGCGGCAGTGGTGGACTTCGCTCGCGCGAGGGAGTGTTCGCGGGTCTACTGGAACACGAAGACCGACAACGCCACGGCACGGCGTCTTTATGACAAGGTAGGCGTCCACCGCGGGTTCATCCGCTATGACATCGACATCTGACGGCAGCAGTGCGTCGACGCGGGAACACCATGCGCCAGTTTTGGGCAGGCACGCTCGTCAAGGTCGAGCAAGGTGTCCCACTTCTGAACGCCCTTCGGCTGGTCGGGTCGGCACTCCGTCCGCCTAACTAGGCTGTTTCCGCATGCGGTCTCCCCTCTTCGTCACAGGCACTCGCAGCGGGACAAGCTCTTTTGGACCTGGATGGGCACGGTCGGCGCGCCATGAAGCGGTCCGGTATCCCTTTCCGGAGAGCAAGTTGCTGCATCGGCTAGCGGCGCGGTGATCGCGGGAAGCGCGGAACTTCCGCCGGTAGATCGAACCAGATGGCGGAGTTCTCCGTCCAGATATGGACGTCGGGCACGAACGAGGCGAAATCGTCGAGGGAGCCCGCGGTGACGATAGTGGTTCCTGCCCTGCCGTGGTGCGAGAAGAAGAGGGCGCTTCCGCAGTCTGGACAGAAGTGGCGCTCGCCGTGCTCCGAAGAGCCGAACCGTTTCGGCTCTCCCTGAAGCACCTGGACCTCCGCGGCGTCCATCACTAGGTAGCCCATCATCGGGCCGCCGGACTGCCGCCTACAGTTCGCGCAATGGCAGCACAGGCGCTGCTTGGGCGCACCTGAAAGCGCATACCGGACTGCGCCGCACAGGCAGCCGCCATCGCCGTTCCTGGCCATCATGCGTCTTCCACGGATGCACTCGGCGCCCGGGCTGCGATCCCGCGGCGACCTGGATCACCGGCCGGGCTGCCGGGCGGGAATGTCGTCAGAGGCCCGAGGCAGCCCGCTGGACCGGTGTCATCGGGCCACAAGGGCGCAGCCCAGGAAGGAGGGGCGGACTCCGGAATGGGCCCGTGTGTCAGGTAGACCATGAGGCTCCAGGCCGCTCCCCTGGCCCGTCTCATGCGACGGCCATTCCCTCGAATGCCAGGGCCACCTCTCGGAGAGTCGTGATCATGGCGAAGTCGTAGGCCAGGCTGGCGATGTGAGCTCGGTGCAGGACTTCCGCCTCGACGGTCCCTCCCTTTCCGTCGGGAAGATCGAAGCAGTCGCAGGCGTCCTCGACGACGACCATCCTGTATCCCATGTTCGCGCCGACCCTGACGGTCGTAGAGACGCACATGTCGGTGGTGAAGCCGAAGACAACGAGCGTGCCGATCCCGAGGCGGCGCAGGCGTAGGTCGAGGTCAGTCCCGATGAAGGCCGCATTGACCGATTTCGAGACCAGCTGCTCGTCGCCACGCGGGCCGAAGCCAGGCCGGAACCGGTTGCCCGGAGTGCCCGGGGCGAGCGTCGAACCCGCCTCTACGGAATCATGCCTAACGTGGACCAACGGCCTGCCCCGGTAGCGCCAGAGGCGCAGCAACTCGAGTCCGTTCTTGTCCGCCGCCTTGTTCCATCGTCGCGGCCATGGCGGGGAGTCGAACGCCATCTGATGGTCGATGGCGACTAGCGCTGCGTTGGTCAGGTCCACTTAGCCTCCTTGCCTGCTCAAGGTTGTAAAAGGCGGTATCGGAACCGGTACTCCAGAATGCTCGCCCGTGCGGTTCTGGTGGCGTCGGCTCGGGAGACCTCCGCTGAGGTCCAACCCTAGAAAGCGTCCGTGCCGCCCGCCATCGGCATTCGTGCAGCCCCGTCCCGCAGAGGTTCCGATTGCGGACCGCGACGTGGTTGCAAGACGACCCTGCGCCGGACGCGGGAGGACATAGGGCGTGCGGCTCTCGCTGCGGTGCTGGGGTTGGCGGGAGGGGGGCTCACGCGAAGTTCGTGGCCAGTACGCACGTTTCGGGCCATCGTGCACGGCGCGACTACTCCGGGCGGACAGACCGCACTGGGTTCGCCGCCGGGAATGGAGCGAAAATGATGGGAAAGAAGATGCGTCCGGATATGCTTGGCTCCACCCGCGGACCCTGATGCTTGGTTACGGCCATGATCCCGCGCTGTCCGAAGGGTCGGTGAAGCCGCCAGTCTTTCTAGGACGAAAGCAGCGATCAGGAGAGGAGGCTGCCGCTGTTCGGGCCGCTAACACGAAGGCCGCCAGCGTTTGCAACGCAATTGAGCAACCTAGCTGATGGGCGACAAAAGCTTGATGGCAGCCGGGCGACCCGGCACCCGGAATGCTGCACCCCGACATGCGTCAGGATGGCAGCGGCCCCTTGAAACCGGGATGTCCTTCGGTTCGCTCGCCGCGGGCTCCATTCCAAAAGAGACGCGCGTCTCGGCTACGGATGTTCACGGTCTCAAACGGGTTGTAAGCCGTGTGCTGGACGGCGTGCGCTAGGGCGACAACCAAGTTGAGCATGTCTCGGTAGAACTCCTCAATCTCGTCCTCGGCGGCTTACCTCGTCTACCTCCCGCTGCTCGTCGCCGCGTGCAACCTAGTTGGCGTCGTCTGCCCGCCGCCTGCTGCCGGGTCGCGCTGGCTTCCGGTTTACCGCGTGATCAGTTTCATTGCCTTGAATTTCGGTCACCAGGCCAATGCCGTGCCACCCGATTTGCCGCCCTCGGTTGTCGGGCAGGTCGAAGCCGCCGCCGCCGCGGTAACTGCCGCCGTCCCAGCTGCCGCCGCCGTGACCGAGGCCGCCCAGGTACTCGCGTCCGTCGAGCAGGCGGTGTCCAAGTGAGCGGGATCCGGTTCGCCGCCCTAGCGGTTGCTGGCATGCTGTGCGGGTGCACGGCGGCTGAAGATGTCAGGCTCGCGCATGATGCAGAGGTCGCTGCCGTCCACGTGCGCGCCCTCTGTGCCTATGAAGGCGTGTTGGTGCTCGTCGATGGCACAGCAGTCGGGTTGGCAGCCGATGCGACGTCCGACATGATCTGTGCGGCTGCCAAGGCGGTTCCGGCGCCCGGGCCTATGCCGGTGGCATCATGAACTCGGAAATCGGCGTGCGCATGATCGCCGAGCGCATCATGCTCAGGGTGACTGCGCATGGAGAGACCAGGCTCCTGGAGCTCGAGTTGGCCGCGGCCCAGGATCTGCGCGACAACTTGATCGAGTGCGTCGGCTACCTGGAAAGGGAGCAGTCAGTAATGGGCAGCTTCCACGGCTTCATGCGGAGCCTGGAGGCAATCGCGCCGCCGCGGCAGCTTCCGGCGCCCTGACCACACAGTCGACTAAACAGTATGCGCCGCCCCGGGGGAAACCTCGGGGCGGCCTTTTTGCG
>CAVVXS010000010.1:0-308753 GCA_963752225.1 uncultured Alphaproteobacteria bacterium
AGGAACCTTATTGAAACTTACCTGTCCGATCTCTCAATCCTCGACCCGGAGTCTCTAGCCGCCTACAAACAAATACGGGAGAGGCTTGATCAACCGTTTGGTGAGGGAAAAAAGGGCGCGATCTCGCCGATCCTCGCTCGCCTGCGCAACAAGTACGCATTCCATTTCCCAAGGCCGAACGAGGTGCAAGCGGCATTCGATTACACCGGCGCCCACGAAGACTGGTCCCTGTACGTGTCTGACCAGCACGTAAACTCTTGCTACTGGGTGAGCGAGCTAGTCATAGGGTTTGGCAGCCTTTCTCTAACCGGAATAGCGTCTTCGGAGCAGGCATTCGGTTTAGTATTGGAGGAGACCATTTATGCTGCCAACGCCTGCACATTGTTCCTCACGGGGCTCATGTCGACTGTTCTTCGCCGTCATCTATCACCGCCAGACGGAGAGGTGATGTTAGTGGCGAATGCGGCTAACGGCCAGGAGTTCAAGCTACCGTTTTACTGCGAGGGGTTGCGGGGTGAGACCATCGCTCAGGTTCCAAAATAGTCGGCCAGCGGGTCAGCTTGTTCCACCGGGGCCAACTGCATCTAGGAGCGCGCTGCTGACGCCAAGCCGAACTGCGATAGCAGGGCTGCGAAGCGTCGCGAGGCAGCCTCGATGGCGGTGAGTTCCGCTTCAGTCGGAATTATCCATCCGCCCTTGCCTTCGGTCTGGTAAGTCACTTCGCCCGCGCGCGATCACCGTAGTGCCGCCTTGTCCGTCAGGGACCACGACATCACGGGCGAGCGAACCCCTGGCCTCCAGCGTGTCGGCACAGGCTTCGACCAGGTGTTCAGCGCCAGCGCGTTGGCCGACGTCAGCACACCCATCCCGTCGAGGATCGCCACCATCCGTGACCATGCTGCTTGGCGCGCTTGGACAGATGGGCGGATGCCTTGCCGGCGCCACGCTCGGGCTTGGGCTACAGCAGGTTCTGCGGCGCACCCTTCTTGTGGCTGCGCCGGGTGCCGGTGACGAGTTTGAGGTGGGACGGTTTGGGTGAGCGGGCCGCGACTATGCTGCCCTAATGTCGGTTGACCCGGATTTACCTTTGCCCTGCCATTTGGGCTGTATGTGAGCTACTGCCTGGCGGGTTTGGGCGTGGTCAATGTTGGACTTTCGTCCCTCCCCGACGGCGGGGGCGCCTCGCGCTGGCGGCTGGTAGTCAGGTCGGGCCGCGATCGATGGGCCGAGACCAAGCCCCGGATCACGGGTGTACGCGCCGGGCTTGCGGGACCGTTCACGTTATCTTACCGGAATTAAATTGCTAAAGTGGGGAGAGATGGTATGTCAACTCCGAAACGAACGGAGACCCCAGATGATTGCACCGACCACGCCCGGCGCCCACGGCTCCAAGGCGATGTTCTTTGCATGGCTGGTGGAGATGGTCGCCGTACTGATGGGCCTGACCATGGCCGTGTTCGCGGGAGTTGAGGGCAGCGACGGCGGCGCCGCCACGGTTGTCGCCTCCGTGCTGCCGTTCGTAGCACTTTCCATCGTCGAGTTGACGAAAATCCCGCTAGTCGGCCTTGCCTTTGCGGTGACCAACCCGTGCTGGCGCGTGGTAGCCATGCTGGCGCTGCTGTGCATCAGCGCGGCCACGTTCGAGAACTTCGTGTTCGGCTTCGAGCGCGGCTTTAACGAGCGGCTGCGCGCGGTGGAGAACGCCGAGCAACAGGTCAAGACGGACGGCGCGGCGGTTGTGCTCGCACGCTCGCGGCTGCCGACGCTCGCCGCGCGCCAAGCCGACCTCGACGCCCGGCTCGCTGCCTTGCGCAACGAGGTTGCCGCCATCCGGGCGCAGGCGCAGCAGGACATCGCCGACACGCGGTCGGACGCGAGCGACGCCGACAGCCGGGCCGAGCGGACGCAAATTCAACAGGACCTGGCCGGGCTGGACCGGCGCCGCGACGTCGAGGTGGCGCGCGAGCGGGCGCGCTGCGGCGCGCCGAACACGACCTGCAACATCGCGACGATCCTCGCCAGCTATCGCCGCCAGTCGGACGCGCTCGGCAAGCGCCTTGCCGCGCTTAGCGACCGCCAGCAAAACCAGCAGGACCGCGCCGGGGCGAGCATCGAGGCGGCGCGCGGCAAGCGCGACGCTGAGATCGTCGCCAAGGACCGCGAACGCACCGAGGCCACAGCGGAACTGGACCATGTCCGCGCCGATCTGTCGGCAGCGCAGGAGATCGTCCTCCAAGGCGATGCGCAGGTCGCCCGTGCCGAGCACGTCCGTGACGACCTGATCGAGCGTTCGCAGTTGCACCGGCTGGCGCAGATTCTGTTCGGCGATCATGCGCCGGGGCAGCTTGAGCAAACCAAGCGGCTGTTCGTGCTGTCGCTGGCGGGCATCGTCGCGATGATCGGCTCGGTGATCGCGGCCATGCACCATGCCGCCCGGCACAGCGCCGAACGGGCTGCGCTGCGGGCGATACACCCGGCCCAGCGCCCGGCCCGGCGGGTGCTGCTGACGGCGCTGCGCGGCTATCTGGCCCGCAAGCGGCTCGGCCTGCCGGTCAGCACATCCTTGCGCGAGGGCGCGCGGCAGAGCTTCAAGACCAGCCGCGCCGTCCGCGCCTATTACCTGCGCAAGCGCAAACCGCTCGTGGTAGTGCGCAAGCAGGTCGAGACGGTGATGGTGGACCGCTTGAAGCTCGTCTTCCTGCCGCTCGAACTCCAGCGAGGCCGACGTAGCGGCGGCGCGGCGCAACGCCCTTGGGGAGGCCGCGTGATGCCCATCGACGTGGAGGAGGACTGGACCTACTTCAACGACGCGGTGCTGCGCCGTGCCCGGCTGGTCGAACCGCCCGCCCCGATCCGCCCGGCGCCGCCCCGGCTGGTACCGAACACGCCCACCTTGGCGCAGTCCCCGCAGCAGCCGGCGGCCTCGGTCCCGCAGCATCCGCCCGGCCCGCCACCGGGGTCGCCTGCCGCTCCGGCCAAGCCGTTCGCGGCGCGACCGGGGCCGGACCTGCCGTCGCTGCCGAACACGGCGATAGGTCGCAACCCCTTCGTGCTGTTCGACAACCGGACCGGGTGGTGGGCGCTGGTGCTCGTCTGCCTGCTCATCCTCAGCCTCTACGCGGCGGTCGCGAAGACGGCGCCAGTGGCCGATGTGGCGTGGCGCCCTACGGCGCCCATCTCGACTGCGCCCGTCTCGACGCCGGCTGAGCGCGAGGCTCCGGTGGTGCGTTCCTCCGTCACGCAGTTCAAGTCGGTCGATCATGCGGATGGCACGGTCGTCACTGGCTGGGATTTCGCATCTAGTGGCAACTCGGTTCCCGTCTCGCAGTTCTGCTATTTCATCCGCTCCATTCACGTCGAGAGCGGCGCCGGACCGGCAGGCGCCGATGTCGAGCAGAAGTACAACCTCGAACGCCGCCCCGGGGCGCCCTATGCCTTCCCCGGCAATGCCGCTAAGCTCAACATGAACGAGTTCGGCTGGGCGCAGGCGATCAGGAGATGCAATTGGTTCCGCTGACGCCACCCACGTTCACCGTCGACAAAGCCAAGATGGGTGCCGCTCAGCGCAAGCAGGACGGTGAACAAGATCACTCGCGCCCTGTGCGAGTGCGATGCACCGTCCGGACAGCAGGCCACCGGTGCCCGGGATGAGGTCGCGTTCACCAATTACATTTCGATGTCGATGATATCGCGCGCGCTCGTCGCGGCAATTTTCCTGGGCGCGAGCCGCCCAGGAATGGCCCGCCCTGCTGAACACCGTCAAGCCGCTTGTAGTGGTCGTGTTGGGGATAACCACCGGGGAATTGATGCCGGACGATACTCAATTCATCGCTTGGTCGACCGTGCAGGGCTGTCGCCTCGCAACCGGCGAACTGACGATGTGTCATGCCACCCATTATCCCACACATGGGCCGCCCTGGTCAGTCTAAGCAGCTTTCATAGACGCCGCATTGCAATGGCGCCCGCCCGCAAGGTGAAAGCGTGCCCCACAGCCGACATCGTTCCCGAATAGCGTGGCACGACCGATGTCGCTCCCGAGCAGGACAGTCGTGTCCAAAATGCTGATGACACAATCTCACATCTCATTGCTGGACCGGCTCGGCCGGGTGAGCTTCAATGTCTCACTAGGGTCAGCGAGGATAAGAATGGCATCCATTACCACTGAAACTCGAAAGCGCGGAGTTTTCGGGTGGATTGTTGCAGTCTTCTTTTGGGCGTGGAACGCCTTTATGACCTGGTGTTTGATTTCCGGGCTGGCAAAAACGTCCGATCACTACCTCACAATCGACAGTGAAGCCGGTCGGACTGGAGCAGCAATAGGGGCCGCGATCGGCATTGGAGCGCTTCTGTTTATGTGGGTAGCTGGGGCAGTCATTCTGGGCCTGATGATGATATTTACACGAGGACGGCGCATGATGATTACGCAAGACGCTTGAGGCTGAACTTTGAACTCATGTCAACTCGCGTAACTCCGGAGCATCGCTGAAGCGGCACTAAGGAAGTCGTGGCGGGCTCGACTGTTGCTCTCCAATTGCTCTGCGACGCGGCGGTGACGGTCAAGACACGCCAGATCGGTTTAGGAGTAGGCGTGCTGTGAAAAGTGCTCGATGGGAATGGTGTGTGGCTGGAGCGTTGATTGTCGCAGTGATATCCTTGGCAAGCGCGGCTGAGCACGTAAGAAGTAGTGACCAACAGACACTTGCAGCGCTGCAAGCGTTTCGGTGGGAGGGGCTGTGGTCAAGTAACTGCGCCAACCCGCTTAGCAACCAGGAGCAGATTATCCATCAGGTCGGGAAACCGACCGTAACTTACCGTGTAGCCGGAATGGTGAGTTACGTAGATACGGTTGAGCAAGCGAACTATGTTTCAGCGAGAGGCGAATTGACGTTGCAAACCTCCGAAGAAACCGCAGAAGTTACGAACAGGCGTGTGCTCATTTTACGCAAAATTGGCGTTGGGCGGGTGGTTGAATGGTCTTCCATCGAGCAGGTAACTGCCAAGCAGGACTTGCCGCCGCGCATGATAACCCCCGAGGGCCTAAAGCGCGGTGAGACGGCCACACGACTACGGTCGATCAGGGTTGGATGACAGCCGGGAACAAACATCTTATGCCCATGGCTCCCCTAAGTAGGTGTGATTAGGAAGGTCTCGGCCGGTCCACGGTTAGAGCCACAGGTTGTTCACCTCCACCAGGACGCCGGACATGGTGGCGGCTACTTGGTTCTCCGCTAAGAACGACGAGCGTGAGCTTGTTTAGTCAGTCGAGCCGGTCAAGCGCTACGTTCAGTGGGCTCGCCTGTCCAGTCGGTCAAATTCAGACCGCTCACCTGTCGCGTCCCCAACCGCCCCCGGGTCCACCTTGGGCATGCCCTGACTGAACCACCCTATACCTGGTTCAAGAAGTTTCGGTTGACCAATCAAAAGAGACTGGCAGGCTTGAACCATCCGAAACAGACCGGGGTGGTTGATTGCTGGCACGAACCTACTTGCGGGCGTCTGTTTCCTCGCAGGACGCGACGCGGGCGCGGGCAACCGTGGAGGCGTTCGCCGCCGAGCGGGGGCTGAGGGTCGCGGCCACCTACATCGAGAATGAGTCCGGAGCCACGCTGGCGCGCCCGCGCCTCTGGGACCTCCTCAACGACAGCCGACCCGGAGATGTGGTGCTCGTCGAACAGGTCGATCGGCTGTCCAGGCTCACCGAGGCGGACTGGCGGCGTCTGCGTGCCGAGATTGACGCGCGGCAGGTGCGGGTTGTCGCCCTCGATCTGCCGACCTCTTGGATGCTGACCGCACCCGGCGACGAGTTCACGGCGCGCATGTTCGCGGCCATGAACTCCATGCTGCTGGATGTGTTGGCGGCCGTGGCGCGCAAGGATTACGCGGATCGGCGGCGCCGGCAGGCGGAGGGTCAGGCCAAGGCTCGTGCGGAGGGCCGCTACAAGGGGCGGCCCGCGGATACGGAGCGCAACGCGATCATCGCGACAATGCTGACGAAGTCCATGTCGTGGTCGCAGGTGATGGCGGCGACCAAGTGTTCGAGGGCGACCGTCGCCAAGGTGGCACGGCAAGTGCGGTTGGAGGCAGCGGGGGTCGGTCAATCTACACCGCTGGACGGAGAGGCAATCCGTGATGGTCTGTGGCGTGCCGAGGCTGGCAAGCGTTCCCGTGTGCGAGCCAGTCCACGGCATCCATGACCGATGATCGTGTGGGTTGTTAACTAGCGCGATGTTTGGCGCCACGAGTTACATCCTGTCATCAGGTTGGAGCGCCCATTGACCAGCGCTGAACTTCAGCACCTCGCCGCAACCGAGCGCGCTCTCGCGCTGATGCCGACCCTCGTTGAGATCGGCCTCGACAAACCGCTGGATTACATCGCGGCGTGCCTGAACCAGCGCGGCATCAGCACCGAGCGAGGCGGACGGTGGCACCCGACCAGCGTGTCGCGCCTGCTTCGGCGTCTCGGCTGGCCGAAAGGTATCGAGATGCACATCGGCGACTGCCGCGAGGTCTTACCCCGCCTACCAGGCGCATCGGTTGATTGCTGTATTACGTCGCCGCCATACTGGCGAGCGCGAGATTACGGCGCTGCCCAGCAGATTGGATGGGAGCCGGACGTCGACCAGTATGTTGGCGAACTGGTGCGCGCCTTCGCGGAGGTTCGCCGAGTTCTACAGGATCGTGGAACGCTGTGGCTGGTTATCGGCGATGCCTACATAGACAAGAACCGCTGCCTCATCCCCGCGCGTGTCGCGCTGGCACTCCAAAAGGATGGATGGATACTGCGCGACGAGATTGTCTGGCATAAAAGTCGGGCAACGCCGGCGCCAGTGTTTGATCGGACTGTCGCTGCACACGAGTTCGTCTACATGTTCTCCAAGCAGCCCGGCTACCATTATGACTTCCATGCCATTGAGGAGCCGGCAAAGACTGCTGGGGCAACGCGCTCATATCAGCCCGGCAAGCAGAAAAACGTCGGTAAGGTGGCGCTGGCACCTGGCGCGAGGCCCACGACCATCACGGTGCGAGAGACCCGCCGCAGGCGCTCGGTTTGGTCGATCTCGCCGCAGCCGAGCACGTTGGAGCATCTCGCGATGTTTCCGCCTGACCTCGCCGCGACCTGTTTGAGAGCCGGTTGCCGGGCGGGTGGTATTGTCTTGGACCCTTTCGCGGGAGCGGGCACCACAGGGCTAGCGGCAATTCGCCACGGACGCCGCGCGTGCTTAATCGAACTCAATCCAAGCTATGCCGAAATGGCGCGTGATCGTCTTGTACGCGGCACGGATCGGCGACGCCACCAGCGGGGGAGCCCATGACGCTGAAACGCTTCCGCGCCCGGATCAAGCTGCCGATCGGCAACCAGGAGGTGTTCGTGCAGGCCGACAGCCTGGTGAATGCCAAGCGGATGCTGGAGGGACAGTATGGCGCCGGGTCGGTGATCTTCGGGCAGGTGGAATTGCTGAGCGACGAGTGACTGTGCGCGCCATTCCCGACCAGAACAGCCTTGGGGCTTTGGGGTGCCGATCCTGCCGGGGTCTCGGCCTGGTGGGCGTCGAGGCGGGCGAGCAGCTTGCGGTCTGTGGCAGGTGCGGCGGCAGCGGCCTCGGCCGGGCGGCGCTGCGGGTGACCCGGCGGATGATGCGACGCGACCCTGACCGGTTGAGAGTGACCGGGGCCGCGATGTGCGGCCCCGGGTTGTTGGACGGCGCCGGCCTTCAGCGCGGCAGATCGTCGCGGTAGGCGTCGCGGCCATACTGCTGCCGATCCGGACCGGTGCGATACTCGCCGCCACGGACACTGCGGCCATCGTTGTAGCGGGTGTTGGCATACTCATCGCTGCGCCGGGCTGCGCGATGATGGCCGACTGCGCATCCGGCGGCCGCACCCATTACGCCATGGCCGACCACGTGACCGGCAAGGCCGCCCACGGCCGCGCCCGTAAGGCAACCCGCCTGTGCGGGCACAGCTAGTCCAGCGGTGGCCAGGCCGCCGAGCAGCCCCATCATCGCAAGCTTCTTCATCGTTCGGTCCTTGGGGGTTACGGCCCGCGCAGTTGCGGGTCGATGAACCATCAACGTTCCCGCACGGGGTATGTTGCATCGGTTGTGCAACAAGAGAACGTCTCGTGTGGGCTGGTTCCTGGTCGAGGGCGTTAAAGCAGCACCGGCGCCTGATGGTCTCCATCGACGGTCCAGAACTCGGCCGTTCCCTCCAGCGTCAGTTCCAGCGTCATTAACCGGTGGGTGTGACAATGGACGAGCAAACTAAGAACCTGCGGGTGCGAGAGTATCGAGTTCGGCGTGCCTTGCAGCGTCAGAGGCTCGTGCTGAGCCGGAGCCGGAGGCGTGATCGGCGTGCGGCTGATTTCGGCACTTACGTGATCGCCAATTCCTCGGGCCGTGTCGTGGCTGGAGAAGTCGGCGACAAAGGTCTTTCCATCGCCGAGGTCGAGGAATGGGTAAACACCCAGCGTGTCACGCCAGTCCGAATGAGGCCCAACGAACTCCAACCCATCGTCGACCACCATGACCGCATCATCAATGTGCTCGGTCAGATGATTGACGAGCGGATCGGTCCTGGCTGGTCGGAGGTAGCAGATTGCCGATCCGATCTTCTCGCGCGTTACGGCGGCATTCGTGCCTGGCGAGAGGAGCAAGATGCTGACCACTTGGAGATCATCGCCGCGCAGGCTGAATTGATCGAGGACCAGGTTTTCCTTGTGAGCGTGCTATTTGCCGAGGGCTGCATCGACGATCCAGCCCCTTAGGTAAGGCAGTGTCTTCAAGCCGACCCACCTAGAACAGCACCGGCATCGGCTGATCCCATCCAATCGCCGACAAGCTCAGTGCGGCCCGTTGCGCCGGCACCACCACCCGGACCGGCTCGATGCCACGGCGAGCGCAGGCGAGCGCCACCGCGGCGTCAACCGTCATCACCGAGTTCGGCTCGATGCTGCCCGGCACCGTGACCAGGGCGTCGGGCCACCTGCGCTCCAACGTCGCCCAGAGCGTGTCCCGTTCGATGCCGTGATGCTGGGTGACCATCAGGAGATGGTCGCCGCTCAGCATGCCGGCCATCGCCACGGCACGCCATGCCGGGTCGATCCGGGCTTGGCGATCGCGCACATCGCGCAGTGCCTTGCGCAGTCGGCGGGTGGCGATCAGGGGCTCGACGGTCAGCGGGATGGTCACCAGGCTCACGTCAGGGCCGCAGAGCCATAGCCCGTAGCCTCGCCACCATCTCCGGACCGTCGAGCGCCGGCACGCCCAGCAACCTGCCGACCCACAGCGCCACGGCCACGATCCAAGTCGACGATGCTGCCGATCGTGCTGGCAGCGGGCGAGGCGCTGGGCGATGTCGGCGCGGCCGCGGGCGACGAGTTCGGCGATGATTGCGGACTGGTGCGCTTCGTTGGCGGCGAGTTCGAATCGTGTCCGCCGGGGTGCTCTGGTCATCGGTGAATCGGGTGTTCGTTGCGCCGGTATTTAGTGCCGGAGACGCTTGCGCCCGCCTGGATAAATACCGGCGAGCCGCCCGCTCGTGGGTCGGCCGCAACAGGTCAAAGCAGATGGATTACACCAACACCACCTATCCCCGCCCGTGGAACCGAGACGTTTACCCGGTCATCGCCCACATTGAGGTCGAGGCTGCCCGTTGGGGTGAGCTTCAGCGCGTCATTGGCGATCAGACGCAGGCGCAGGTCCTTGGCCATGACGACCAGGGCGGCGAGTTCATCGTCGCGCACATCGCCTGCACGTCCGAGACCATCCAGCGCCGCCTGACGGACCGGTGGTCGGCATGAGGTATCGGGAGATCGTCGACCACTACCCTATGTCCGACACCCACCCATTCACGGTGGTGACGGACGTCCACGACAGCCTGGTGAACCAGGTCGTCAAGTTCCTCGAAGCGGCGCCGGATCAGTTCCAGTTGCTGACCCGGCGCAAGGCGAAACCTGCCGAGTGGCTGCTCTACGTCGGCTGCGCCAACCAGATGGCGCGTGACGAGTTCGAGCGAGTGTGGGGCTGATCGTGGGAGGGGTCAGCAGACGCTGACCCCACCACTCCTCAAAAGCCGCTCAATGCAGCGGAGCGGGCGCCCCGCCGAACTCTACAAACAGAACCTTCGAGTCGATGCCGTCCTCGCCCATCTCAGGCTCGTCCTCGCCCATCTCGTCCTCATCTTCGTCCTCGTCGGCCAGTCGCAACCTACCGTTGTCAAACAGCCACTCCATCAGATCGACGACTTCAACCCGCAGATTGCCAAATCTGCTGACGATCTCCGACGCCGTGAGGCCGAGGAGGTAGGCCATTACAAGAGAGTCGCGATTGTAGTCCGATCGTATGAAATACAAAAACAGTGGGTTTAGCTGGCGTCTATCTACACAGATCAAATCCGATAGTAAGCCCAATCCTTGGCGCCAGTTCTTGCCGTCCAGGGCAGGCATTAGATGCTTAAATACGTGACGACAATCAGGGCTCAATGCACGAAGTGCAGTCCTGAATTTCTTGTAGCTGGTCAATTTGCTGTTTTCCATGTGTTCCTCTCAAATGTTCAAACTCGCGACCCAAGCAGGTGGCAGGAGCAACCCGCCCTGCTGGGTGACCTCTGAGACAGCGCGCGGTCTAGTTCGCGCCTTTTCGTCTTGTCGGGGGCAGGCCCGTGGTCGCCTCGAATGGACCTGGGGATGAGGCTGGGGCGGGGTCAGCAGATGCCGACCCCGCCACCCTTCGATCCGCTCAGTGCAGCGGCGGAGCTACCCCCTCGTGTTCTCCGAGCAGCACCGTCGGGTCGCGCCCGTCCTGGATCATGTCGTCGATCTCGATCAGAACCTCGGCCGCCTCACGGTCGAACCAGGCGTCGTCTTCGTCCATGTGGCCCATCAGGTGCCAGAACACGGCACGCAAGCTGCTGTTGAGCTTGGGATACGAGGTCGCCGGCGGGCTGTTTGCCCCGTTGGGGGCGTAGTAGATCGGGGTGGTGCTGGTCATGATGATCTCTCAAATGGTGGTGGGTCTGATTGCCTGGCCGTCCGTAATTGGCTCGACCAGCCTGAGGCTGGAGCGTGGGCTTGAATGCTGTCACCAAGCCCACCGATGCTAGACCAACCGCAGCCTGTTCTCATTCACCAGCCACGCCATCAGATCGTCGGCGTCGACCCACAAGTGGCCAAACTGCTTGACGATCTCCGACGCGGTGAGACCGAGCCGGCCAGCCATTCCGAGAGGATCAGGCAGATCATCCTGGAAGTAATAGCGCAGCAAAAGCGGATTGAACCCCTTCTCATCCGCACGACGCAAGTGCGACAGCAGGAACAGCCCGCAGCGCCACACCTTGCTGTTCAGGACACGGAACTCACGATAAAATACAAGCTGAGCGTCGGGGCTCAAAGAGTTAATGGCAGCCTTGAACTCCCTGAGACTGCGAGGATTGCGATTGCTGTTTTCCATGTGTCTTCTCAAATGTTCAAATTCGCGACCCAAAGCAGGTCGCAGAGGGAACCTACCGAGGCACGTGCAGCGGAATCAAAATCATTCGTGGGGGTGCGACATTTTCCAAGGCACCTGCCGACCAGCCACTGCCAGCAGCGTCTCGCTCGACAGCCATCAATCCGTGAGGCCGTGATCGGCCACCTCGACTGACACCACCATGGCTCTCAGCTACCCATAGATGCGGCAGCATTTGGCATTGGCGTGGACCGTCTGCATCGGTCGCCGGACGTTCACCGGCAACGTCGCCAAACCGTCCTGGACGGTTGCTGTCAACGACCACATCTGCGGACCGGCTTTTAATATGGAATCCCGGAATACCGTCGGGCCATAAAGTTGTGGTCGGGTAGCTCTCCCGATGATCCCGCTGAAGCGGTGCTGCGGGTAGGGCCGGCGACATTATCGCCGAGACCCTGGCCCAGCGCCGGCAGGATCGATGCCCAAAACTACAAGCCTATTTCACAAGGACCCATTTCAGTGCTCACCCATACCGACCGGCTCGATGGCATTGCCGTCAAAATCCTTGGCGCATCGTCCGTGCGCCTCGCCTCCCTCGACGACCGCATGCTGGTGCACGGTCAGTTGGTTTCGTTCCTGTCCGACCTCGACCAGCATGACGTCGACCTGGTCCTGACCAGCGCGCTCAGCAGCGTCGAAACCGCAAACGGGTTCGTCACCGGCATCAGCGCGTCAATTGCGCTTGGGTGTACGGAGGTGGTCGAAACCACGAGCGCGGTGCACCCCCCGTGCACCCCCGACATTGATGGGTACGAGGGGTGTACCGCTTTGTATGAGGTTGCATCTCCCGGAGGGGCTTCGCCCCTTTATACAAAGCCGTACACCCCCGGTGCACCGGGGGCCTCGTCGAGATACAAAGGATGCAAAGCGCCTCTCGGCGGAGTGGTCGAGGGCGAGGCGCTCTGCGCCCCCTCCTCGGCACTCGATCCTGATTGTACCCAAGAACAGTCGGACGGGGCGGCGACCGAGGTCGCCGAAATGACGCGCGCCGTACACCCCCCGTACATTCCCCGCATGGAGCCGGTGATGCCGCGACTCCAAGATATCACGCGCATCGAAGTGCAGGCTTTCCGCAACCCGGCTGGATCAAATCGGAGCGCGTGGACGCTGAAGTGCTTTGTCCAAACTGATCCCCTGCACCTCATGTGGCGGAAGATAGGCCGGCAGGTTTATGCCAACCTGACGACGTCGAAGGTTCTCCGGCGAACAATGAAGGGCCGCGTGCAGCGCGGCTCGCTGAGTGATCAGTTCCGTCAAGAGATGGACGAGGCCAGTCGGGAACTGACCGGGCGAGTGTTCCTCGGGCTGTTCCAGGCCAACAGCCGCGACAACCGGCATACCGATCGGCAAGCGGCCATCCTCAACCTTGACGACACCGATGAACCCAACGTGCGCCTGTTCCTCCACGGCGAACTGATCACGATCCAACTGAAGGCCACCAACAATGCCAACCCCAAGGCATCAGTCTACCTCGGCTACTACGACCCGCTCGACTACGCGGCCTATCGGCTGGAGAACTCGGACGAACGGCGCCCGGAGGCGACCGTGGCCCCGGTCAACGAGACCGTGCTGGCCGAGGTAGCGATCCTGCGGCGGGAGGTCTCCGAACTCCGTCGCCGTCTCGAACAAGTCGAGAGGTTGGGCGGCTTTTGAGACCGTGTTGCGAGTGCGGGCTGGACGATTCGGTCCAGCCTTGCGATCGCTTTTGGCTTGCCAACCCATCAATCCGTGAGAGCCTGTTCAGCTATGAACGATTGAAGCAGCAGGTTCGTGGCGACGGTCTACAAGCGCGGCAAGACGTGGTGGGTGCACTTCCAGTGGCGAGGAACCAAGATCAGGCGTTCGGCCCATACCTCGTCCAAGGCGGTTGCGCAGCAATACCTCGCACAGCTTCAACAGGAGCATGGCCGACTTGATCGGGGCGGACGCCCACGCCGAACCTACAAGGAGGCCGTGCAGCGGTTCTGGGCCGAGTACGTCCCCGCCCTCAAGCTTCGCTCACAGGAGCGATACCGGTCGAGTTTCCGCCAGATGCAAGGCGCGTTCGGCGATCTCTACCTCGACCAGATCACTCGCGGTCGCCTCGCCGACTACGCCGCTGCCCGCCTGCGGAGTGGGACGACAGGAGCCACGGTCCGGCGCGACCTCGCTGCCCTGAGCAGCCTCTGCTCCTGTGCCGTTGCGTGGGATTGGATCGACGTGAACCCAGTCCGGCAGTTCTCGAAGCGACACATCCGGGAGTCGAAACCGCGCACGACGTATCCCACCGACGAGCAGGTGGAAAAGCTCGTCGCCCATGCCTCCCCCACGGTCGGGCGGGTCATCCGGTTCCTTGCAGAGACCGGGATGCGGCAGGACGAGGTGTGCAGCTTGGAGTGGTCGCAGGTCTCGATCCCGCGTCGGGAGGTCCGGCTGGTCAAAACCAAAACGTCATCGCCGCGGGTTGTGCCATTGAGCAACGCCGCCTTGAGCACGCTGCTGGACACACCCCGGCACATCACGTCGAACTTCGTCTTCTGGCATGACGACGGTGCCCGCTACATAACCTTCGCCAACATCTACGCCCGCACCGCCAAGGCCGCAGGCGTCCCTTTTCGATGCCATGACCTTCGCCACAGGTTCGCGTCGGTCTTTGTTCAAGCCACCGGCGACATTCCGGCGCTGCAAGCCATCCTCGGCCACCGCTCGGTCACCATGACCATGAAATACGCCCACATGGTCACCGATCACCTGCACCGCGCCGTGGCGAAAATGGATACGAGCACAGGCACACCGCCAACGGAGAGTTCCGGCACAGCCCCTGTGAACGAGGTCGTCAAACCATGATGGAGCAAGCCTTCAGCCGCTGGTGGAGGG
Organism: uncultured Alphaproteobacteria bacterium; assembly: GCA_963752225.1. GTDB lineage: Bacteria > Pseudomonadota > Alphaproteobacteria > Acetobacterales > Acetobacteraceae > JBBROS01. The sequence goes on from CAVVXS010000010.1 coordinate 14,361, forward strand.
GGCTGGATTCGAACCAGCGTAGGCGTACGCCAGCGGATTTACAGTCCGCCCCCTTTAGCCACTCGGGCACCCCTCCACGGGCAGGGAGCGGGCGGGGTAGCGCTCCGCTGCCACCCTTGTCAATCGACCGCCATACCCTTCCGGCAGCAAGGCCCCTATAAACGCCGGGATGCGCAGCAAACCACCCAGCCGGCCCGGCGCCGGCGGCCCCTCGACCGGCACCGCACGGCCACCGGGCCCCCGTGGCCCCGGGCGGCCGCCGCCCCGTGACCGCCACGCCAGCGGACCCCGCCCCAGCCGTCCCCCGGAACCGGGCGCCCCGCCACGTCACGCGGCACGGCTCGCTGCAAGGCCCGAGCCCCAGGCCGCCACGCCCGCGCCGCGCGAAACGCCGCCGCCGACCGAGCGGAAGCCGGGCCGCGATACGCTCCACGCGCCCGCAGCCGCCACCCCGGCGCCAGCGCCCGCTCGCCCGGCCGGACCGGCGGCGCCGCGCGGCAGCGTGTGGCTGCACGGCATCCACGCCGTCGCTGCCGCTCTGGCCAACCCGTCCCGCCGCCTCAAGCGCCTCGTGCTGACCGCCGAGGCCGAAGCGGCGCTCGCTACCCACCTCGCTCCGCCATGGCCGCTCGCGCCGGAGCGCATCGAGCGCAACCGGCTCGACCACCTGCTCGGCCGCGACACGGTGCATCAGGGAGTGGGACTGCTCGCCGACCTGCTCGCGCCGCCGGCCTTGGCCGCCGTGCTGGCACGCCCGGGGCCGCTGCTCATGCTCGACCAGGTCACCGACCCCCGCAACATCGGCGCCACCTTGCGCAGCGCCGCCGCATTCGGCGCCGCAGCGGTCATCGTGCAGGAGCGGAACGCGCCCGAGGAAACCGGCGTCATGGCCAAGGCCGCCTCGGGCGCGCTGGAAACCGTGCCGCTGCTGCGCGCCGTCAACCTGGCTCGCACCCTGGTCGCCCTGAAAGCAGCCGATTGCTGGGTCGTCGGGTTGGACGCCGCCGCCCCGCCGCTCCGGGGCGTGGCGCTGCGACAGCGGCGGGTCGTGCTGGTGCTCGGCGCCGAAGGCGACGGCATGCGCCGCCTGACCCGCGAAACATGCGACGAGCTGGTCGGCCTCGCCATGCCGGGCGTGATGGAAAGCCTGAACGTGTCCGCCGCCGCGACCCTTGCTCTCTATGAACTCACGAGGCCCGAATGACCGACTTCTCGCCGGAGCGTTGCGCCGCCGCGCTGATGGGCGCGCGACGCAAGCCGAAGCGTGAACCGATGGCCCCGCTCGCGGCCAACGCCCGGCCGGCCACGCTCGCCGAGGGCGTGGCGGCGCAGGTCGCGTTGGCGCAGCTGACCGACCAGGCGGCGCCGGGCGGGTTCAAGATCGGCGCAACGACGCAGCAGATGCAGCGCTACCTGGGCCTGGACGGCCCGGCGGCCGGGTTCATGCCGCGCGACAACCTGCACGCCAGCAGCAGCACCCTGGACTTCGCCCGGTTCCTCCGGCCCGGCGTCGAATGCGAACTGGCTGTTCATCTGTCGCGCGACCTCCCGCCTGGCCCCTGCACGCCGGAGGCGGCGGCGGATGCGGTGGACTTGCTGATGGCCGCGATCGAGGTGGTCGAGAACCGTTATGCCGACTTGGCCGAATTCGGCACCCCCGCTTTGATCGCCGACCAGGTGTTCCACGCCGGTGCCGTGCTCGCCGAGCCGTTCGCGGAGTGGCGCAACCTCGATCTCGAGACGATCGTCGGTGAGCTGACGCTCGACGGTGCGACGGTGGGAACAGGGCACGGCGCCGACCTGCTCGGCCACCCGATGCGGGCCTTGGCATGGCTCGCCGGTTCGGCCGAAGCCGCCGCCTTCGGCGGCCTACGCGCGGGTCAGATTGTGATGCTGGGCAGCGTCACGCCGCCGTTCTGGCTCGACCGACCGGCCGAGATCACGGTGCGGTTCGGACCGCTCGCGCCGGCTCGCCTCACGCTCGCGTGATCTAAACTGGCACTCTCCTTAAACGACCCGTTAAGCATCATCGACTAAATCTGCGCCTGACCGCGACAGCAAAACCTGCGGCAGTTTTGGCGCCAGAATGGCTTGCGGGACCTTTAAACCGTGATCGCTGAATGGAACAGCCTACCTGAATCGTTGCAGCTGCATCTGGCGCAGCAAGCATTCCGCCAAGCGGCGGAAACCATCGCCGGACAGGCCGAAGTGTTGGCCGGTGAGTTCGACGCCGGAACCTTGGCCGATCGCGGCGGCGCCGAAGCCCTTCGCCTGATGGCCGCCATCGTCCGAGCCCTCGGCACCAGCAAAGTGCCGCAAGCCGGCCGGGCCTGATGCGACCCGGCCGGCGTGCCTGCCCAACCCGGCCACCCTGACCGTCTTCGGCCAGGGTGACCCCTTTTCAGCCTTCCGAGGTCGGGGACACCGCGACGAAACGGGCATGTCCGTCGCGGACCACCCGAAGGGCAACACCCTTGCCGTCCCGGGTCGCCCCGCGGATCGCCTCAACCGCCTGGCTCGGGCTCGTCACCGTCTTGTTGCCGACTCCGACGACGAGATCGCCTTCCCGCAGACCGGCCTGCTCGGCAGCCGAGCCCGGCTGCACGCCTGCGACGACCACACCATGTTGGCCGCTCGGAATGTCGAGCTGCTGGCGGATGTCGGGGCTGAGCGGCGCCAAGGCCAGGCCGATTTGACCACCCTTCGGATCCTGCTCGCCGGTATCCGCCGTTTGGCGCTCCTCAGGCATGGCCGACAAGGTGACGTCCATCGACTTGGTCGACCCGTCCCGCACGAGCTGCAGCGCGGCCGACTGGCCCGGCTTCAGATCCGCCACCACCTGCGCCAGCTCATGCGGATTGCCGACCGGATGGCCATCGACCGACGTCAGCACGTCGCCGGGCTGCAGCCCTGCCTTGGCCGCCGGGCTGTCAGGCGAGATGGACGCCACCAGCGCGCCCTTGGCGCCCTTCGAGAGCCCGAGTTCCGGGGCGATCGCCGCCGTGATCGGCTGGGTTTCGACGCCCAGGAAGCCGCGCGTCACATGTCCCGCGGTGCGCAGCTGGCCGGTCACCTGCTTGACCAGGTTGCTCGGGATCGCAAAGCCGATGCCGACGCTGCCGCCGCTCGGCGACAGGATCGCCGTGTTCACCCCGACCACGCGCCCATCCTGCGTGAACAGGGGACCGCCGGAGTTGCCCTGGTTGATGGCGGCGTCGACCTGCAGGAACGAGTCGTACGGGCCGGAGCCGATGTCGCGTCCGCGCGCGCTGACGATCCCCGCCGTTACCGTGCCGCCGAGCCCGAACGGATTGCCCACGGCCAGCACCCACTGACCGGGCTTGACCTGGTCGCTGTCCCCCAGCCGCAGCGACGGCAGCGGGTGGCCGGCGTCGACCTTGATCACGGCCAGATCGGTGCGCGGGTCGCGCCCGACGATCTTGGCCGGCAACTCGGTGCCGTCCGTGAGCGTGACCGTCACCCGGTCGGCACCCTGCACGACGTGGTTGTTGGTGACGATGGTGCCGTCGGCGTCGAGGATGAAGCCGGAGCCGCGCGCCATCTGCACCGGCCGTTGCCCTTGGCCCGGCATCATGCCGAGGGGACCGCGCATCTCCTGCGGCCCGTCCGCCGGCGCCCGCTCACGCACGGTCACCGACACCACCGCCGGGCTCACCTGCCCGGCCAGGTCGGAGAAGTCCGGCAGGGGATGCGCCACCGCCGACGGCTGGATCGGTCCGGCTGCCGCGGCGTCCTGCGCCCGGGCCTCCCACGCGCCGGTCCCCACCAAGGCGCTGCTGCCCAGCAGCACCGCCACTAACCCTGCCCGTGCAAACCGCTTGACTGTCATGGTCCAGATCCTTCCCGAAAGCGGAGCCGATGCTCCTCTATGGCGGGCAATATGGGGCGGCCTGGCCTGCGGGACCCTTGCGGCCGCGTGACGATGCATTCATGAACGAACCGACATCGTTCGCTCAGGATTTGCTTGAAACGCCGGACGAAACATCCGACACAGGCCGCGCCGGGCCGGGTTAGCACAGCGGTAGTGCAGCGGTTTTGTAAACCGAAGGTCGCGGGTTCAAATCCTGCACCCGGCATCTCCACGCGCCGTCGCGGAACTCTGCTTGCCGCATCGCGCCTGAAATCCCGCGCGCATTCGCCTGACGGCCGGCCCGGTCCAGCTCGACGCCCGTCGCGCTGCGGGCCGGCATGCTGGTCCCGATCACCTTCTCGGCCGACCGTGGCCGGAACGGGCTCGAGGTGCCGGCGCTGGCGGTGCAGACCATCGGCGACAAGCCGGTCGCCTTCGTGCGCACCGGGCCCGACCGGTTCGAGCCGCACGACCTTACCCTCGGCGTGCCGCGACCCGATATCGTGGAGGTCCGCAAGGGGCTGAGCGAAGCCGACGAGGTCGCGACCGATGGCAGTTTCCAATTGCATGCGGCGGAATGAAGGTGGCCCGATGAACGAACTCCGTCGGCATGACCGTGGCGTCGTCGTGATCGGCGCCGGCGCCGCCGGCCTCGCCGCGACCCTGAAGCTGCGCGCGCATGGCGTCCCTACCACCTTGATCGACGCCTTGCCGCGGATCGGCGGGCGCGCCGTGACCGCGCAGGTCGGCGCCGACCCGTTCGACTTGGGCGCCACTTGGCTGCACGACGCCGACCGCAACCCGCTGGTGCCGCTCGCCGGACCGGGGGATCGGCTGCTCGACTCCGATGCGCAACGACACGAGCGGCTGACGATCGGCGGCCGCCTGGCGACCGCGGCGGAGCAGGCCGCATACGATGCCGCCTGGGACCAGTTCGACGACGCCGTCGCGCCGGCCCTCGCCGGGCCCGACGTCACCCTCGACGCCGCCATGGCGCCGATCCGCGACCGGCCCTGGACGGGTCTGCTGGCGTTGTGGGAGGGCGCCATCATCGCCGGGGCCGACGCCGACGTGCTCGGCCTGCGCGATTGGCACCGCAACCGCCTCGAGGGCCGCAACCGCGTGCCGGCGGCCGGCGTCGGCGCTTTCATCGCCCGCGTGCTCGCAACCGAGGCGACGCTGTCCTGTCCCGCCACGAAGGTCACCTGGTCGGGCGGCGGCGTCGTGGTTGAAACGCCGCGCGGCACGTTGCGCGCCGCTGCCGCCATCGTCACCGTCTCGACCGGCGTGCTCGCCGCCGGGCACATCCGCTTCGATCCGCCGCTGCCGGCCGAGGTGCAGGACGCCATCCACACCCTGCCGATGGGGCTGCTCAGCAAGATCGCCCTGCCGGCAACCGGGCCGGACCGTCTCGGCCTCGCCCCCAGCACGTTGCTGGTGGACCGCGAGGCTGTCATGACCTTCAACGCCTGGCCACAAGGCCGCGGTTACATAGCCGGCTTCATCGGCGGCCGCAGCGCCTGGTCGGTGGCCCCCGACCCGGCCGCGGCGGAGGACCTCGCCCGCAGCGAGCTGCGCCGAACCCTCGGCGCCGACGCGCTGGCCGCGATCGGCCCGGCCGCGATCACCTCGTCCTGGGGCACCGACCCCGCGTTCCTCGGCGGCTACGCCTATGCCGGGCCCGGCGACGCCGAGCAGCGCGGCGTGCTGGCCGGCGCCTTCCCCGCCGAACGCCTGCTGTTCGCCGGCGAGGCCACACGCACCGACGGCCTCGCCGGCACCGTGGGCGGCGCTTACCTCAGCGGCATCGAAGCGGCCGACCGCCTGCTCGCGACCGCTGCCGCGGACCGCCGAACGATGTAGGGTCGGTTCATGCCCGCCTCATCGCCACCCTCCTGGCCGCCGCTTTCCTGCTGATCCGACCCGCAACGGCGGAAACGGCCCAGCTCCGCATCGAAGTCCAGTACGGCACCAGCATGCTCGCGGTGATGCTGATGGAAGGCGACCGGATGGTGCAGAAGCACGCGGCCGCGGCCGGCCTCGGCGACGTCGCGGTCAGCTACCGCAACATCAGCGGGCCTGTCGCGATGCGCGACGGCGTGCTGTCGGGCGGGCACGACATCGGCATCAACGGCGCTCCCTCCGTTCTGCTGCTCTGGGACAAGACCCGCAACTCCGGCAACGGGTGGCCGGCGTGCGCGCCGCGATCCCAGCCGCGGGCGCCTGCTGGCCGGCCTTGACACTGCCGCCGCGCCGCCCCGATCGTAGTTGCCGAACCATCCGGGGGTGACTTGGCCAGCTTCCTGCGCCCGACCCGGCTTCACGACGCCCTCGCCGCCCTCGCCGCCGGGCCGCGCACGCTACTGGCCGGCGGCACCGACCATTATCCGGCCCGCGCCACGTTCGAGCCGGACGAGGACATTCTCGACCTGTCCGCCCTGCCCGACCTCGGGCGCATCGAGCGCACCGGCGCCCATTGGCGCATCCCTCCGCTCGCCACCTGGACCGACCTGATCGAGACGACGCTGCCGCCGCTGTTCGACGGGCTCAAGACGGCGGCGCGCCAGGTCGGCGGCTGGCAAATCCAGAACGCCGGCACCCCCGTCGGCAACGTCTGCAACGCGAGCTCTGCCGCCGACGGCATCCCCGCCTTGCTGGCGCTCGACGCCGCGGTCGAGCTGCAAAGCCTCGCCGGCACGCGCACCCTGCCGCTCGCCGAGTTCGTGCTCGGCCCGCGCCAGACCGCCCGGCGGCCGGACGAGCTTGTGACGGCGCTGCTGGTGCAGCACCGCGATGCGGACAGCCGTTTCCTGAAGCTCGGCGGCCGGCGCTATTTGGTGATCTCCATCAGCATGGTGGCGCTTACCCTGGCTGGCGACGAGGCCGGGCGGGTCACCCATGCCGCCGTCGCAGTCGGCGCGTGCGGTCCGGTCGCGACCCGCTTGCCCGCGCTGGAGACGGCGCTGCTGGGCCGGGTGCCGCATCCCTGCCTGGTGCAGCCGGAGCACCTCGCGCCATTGCGGCCGATCGACGACGTCCGCGCCACCGCACGCTACCGCCTCGATGCGACGCTGGAGCTGATGCGCCGGGGCCTGGCCGAGCCCCTGGCCGCCGCCGCATGAGGTCGCCCGTCGAACCCGTCGCCTTCACCCTGAACGGCTGCGCCACCGAGGTCAGGGTACCGTCCGGCCGGCGCCTCGCCGACGTGCTGCGCGACGACCTCGGCCTGCGCGGCACGAAGATCGGCTGCAACGCCGGGGATTGCGGCGCCTGCACCGTGCTGCTGGACGGGCGCCAGGTCTGCGCCTGCCTGGTGCCGGCGGCGCGGGTGGCCGGCCGGTCGGTGCAAACCGTCGAGGGGTTGGCGCAGGACGGCCGGCTCGACGCCTTGCAGCGCGCTTTCCTGCGGCATGGCGCCGCGCAGTGCGGCTTTTGCACCCCGGGCATGCTGCTCGCCGCCGCCGACCTGCTCGCCCGGCGGAAGGCGCCCGATGGGGCCGAGGTGCAGGATGCCCTGAGCGGCGTGCTCTGCCGCTGCACCGGCTACCGCAAGATCATCGATGCGGTGCTGGACGTGGGCGGCAGCGCCGAGCCGGAGCCGCCAGCCGCCGGCGCCGCCGTGGGCGCGCGGATGCCCAAGGTGGACGGCGCGGCCAAGCTGACCGGCGGGGAAGCGTTCGGGGCCGATGCGCTGCCCGAGGAAGCGTTCCTGACCGTCCGCGCGATCCGCAGCCCGTTCCCGCACGCCCGCTTCACCCTGGGCGACATGAGGCCGCTGCGGGCCGCCCACCCCGGCCTGGTGCGCGTGCTGACAGCCGCCGAAGTGCCCGGCCGCAACCTTTACGGCATCTACCCAACCGGCAAGGACCAGCCGGTGCTGGCCGAAACCGTCGCCCGCCACCGCGGCGAAGCGGTCTGCGCCCTGGTCGGCGACGCCGAGACGCTCGCTGCCATCCCGGACGAAGCGGTGCCGATCACCTGGCACGAGTTGCCCGCCGTGACCTTCGCGGACGCCGCCTCGGCGCCCGACCTGCACCCGCACGCGCCGGGCAACGTGCTGTGCCGCGGCCGGGTCGCAACCGGCGACGTCGAAGCCGGGCTGCTCGCCGCCGCCCACGCGGTGATCACCACCGAAACCAGCTTCGTCGAGCATGCAGCGATCGAGCCCGAAGCCGGCTACGCCCGGCGAGTGGGAGACCGCATCCACGTCGTGGCCTGCACCCAGACTCCGTATATGGACCGCGACGAGCTGGCGCCGATCCTGGGCATCGCGCCGGAGCAGGTCCGCGTGGTCCCGACCGCCGTCGGCGGCGGCTTCGGCGGCAAGCTGGACCTGTCAATGCAGCCGCTGGCCTGCGTCGCCGCTTGGCGCACCGGCCGGCCGGTGCGGATGGTTTACACGCGCCCGGAAAGCATGGCGGCCACCACCAAGCGCCACCCGGCCCGCATCACCGCCGAAGCCGCCGCCGACACCGGCGGCCGCCTCACCGCGATTCGTTTCCACGGCGACTTCAACACCGGCGCCTATGCGAGCTGGGGCCCGACCGTCGCCAATCGGGTCCCGGTGCATGCGAGCGGCCCGTACCGCGTGCCGGCGGTGCTCGCCACCACGGCGGCGCTGCACACCACCGACCCGCCGGCCGGCGCTTTCCGCGGCTTCGGCGTGCCGCAGTCAGCGCTCGCGACCGAGGCGCTGATGGACCTGCTGGCAGAGCAGCTCGACCTCGACCCGCTCGAGTTCCGCCACCGCAACGCGCTGCGCCCGGGCGACACGACCGCCACCGGCCAGGTGCTCGGCCAGGGTGCCGCACTCCCCGAATGCCTCGATGCGCTGCGCCCGCACTGGACCGCGCTGCGGTCGGCTTCCGACCGCCACAACCGGACCGCGGGTCCGCTGCGCCACGGGGTGGGCATCGCCTGCATGTGGTACGGCATCGGCAACACCAGCCTGCCGAACCCGTCCGAGATGATCCTGGAGATCGGGGCCGACGGCCGGCCGGTGCTGTTTTCCGGCGCCGTCGATATCGGCCAGGGCTCCAACACGGTCATGACCCAGATCGCCGCCGACGCGCTGGGCGTCCCGGCCGCGGCGATCCGGCTCGTGACCGGCGACACCGACCTCACCCCGGATGCCGGCAAGACCAGCGCCTCGCGCCAGACGCTGGTCAGCGGCAACGCCGCGCGCCTGGCCGGGGAGGCGCTGCGGGCCGAGATCCTGCGCCGCGCCAATGCCGGGCCGGGCGCCCGCATCCATCTGCGCGACGGGAGGGTGTGCGTGGAGCACGACGGCACCATCAGCACCGTGGACGCGGCCGGACTGCGCGGCGAAGGCCGCTACGACCCGCCGACCACGATGCTGGACGCCGACGGCCAGGGCACCCCGTACGCGTCCTACGCCTTCGCGGCGCAGATCGCGGCGGTCGAGGTGGACACCGGGCTCGGCACCGTGCGCGTGCAGCAGATCGTGGCCGCGCATGACGTCGGCCGTGCGGTGAATCCGCAGCAGGTCGAGGGCCAGATCCATGGCGGCATCGCCCAAGGCTTGGGCCTCGCGCTGATGGAGCAGTTCGTGCCGGGCCGCACTGAGAACCTGCACGACTACCTGATCCCGACGATCGGCGACGTGCCCCCGATCACCACGATCCTGGTCGAGGCCGGCGACGCGCACGGCCCTTATGGCGCGAAGGGTGTCGGCGAGCCCGCCTTGGTCGCGACCGCGCCCGCCATCCTCGCCGCCATCCACCACGCCACCGGCGCCCGCCTCACCCGCGTCCCCGCAACGCCCCCGCGCGTGCTGGCGGCGCTGCGGACCGGGTCTGAGCGAACGTTGCCCGCCACCCCACGCCCGTCTCCAGCCTCGAGTTCAACCCCGTCTGTAACCCCGACCCCGACCCCGGCTCCGCCCCCAACCCCGTCTCCGAGCACGTCATCCCCGGGCTTGACCCGGGGATCCCTCGCCCGCGGAGACGTCGTCGCCTCCGGGGCGAGAGATGGCCGGATCAAGTCCGGCCATGACGTTGTGGGTGTTGTGTCCGAGCCTGCGTCATGACCACCCACGCCGCCCAGGACGCGCCCGACGCCGCCGCCCTCGCCGAGGCGACCACGCCGCGACCCGGCGGGGACATCGTCACCTGCGACGCCTGCCCGGTGCTGTGCCGCATCCGCACCGGAAAGCTCGGGGCGTGCGACCGCTACGGCAACGTGGACGGCCGGCTCACCCGGATGGACCCGCTGGTTCTACTGCCGGACGGCACGCCCACCGCGATCGGGGCCGGCACCACCTACCCCGACTACAAGCCCGCCCCGCTGATCGTCGGCAGCCAGATCGACGGCGTCGACACCGTGACCGTCGTCAGCGAGGGTGTGTTCAGCTATTGCGGCCTCAAGGTGAAGATCGATACCGACCGCCACCTCGGCCCAGAATGCGCGCCCGTCCGCGCCGACCGTGAGCAGATCGGCCATGTCACCACGGCCGAGTATGGCAGCCAGATGCTGAGCCTCGGCGGCGTCCGCCACCTGACCGGCGGCTCCAAGCGCGAAGGCGTCGTGACCTGCGCCACCCTACTGACGCTCGCCAACAAGGGCGCCGTGGACCTCACGGTCGATGGCGGCGCCAGCCTGCGCGTCCAGGCCGGCGCCCCCCCGGTCATCGACGGCGCGGTCGAGCAACGCATGCGGGTCGGCTGCGGCAGCGCGACCATCGGCATCTTCGCGCCGCAATGGCAGGGCCACGCCGACGAGGTGATCGTGGTGGACGACCACATCACCGGCGTGCTCACCGAGCACCAGGCCGGCCGTTTTTTACAAATGCGCCCGGCGGGGATCCGCGTGCGCGGGCGGCGCTCGACACCGGGCCGCTATTTCCAAGTCGCCAATCCCGGCACCGGATGGGGCGGCACTGACATCGAGGACCCGCTCGCGGTTATTGAGCGCATCGACCCGAAGCTCGCCTGGCCCGGCCTGCGCCTGCTGATGGTCAGCACCACCGGCGAGCATGCCGGCTGGTTCGTGCTGGATGACGATTTGCGCCCGCAACCCGCGCCAATGCCGCCGGCGATCGAGCAAGCGGTGGCTCGCATCGGCGAGAACTGCGAGCCGGCGCTGTGCTCCGTGCTGTTCATCGCCGGCGCCGGCGGCTCCTTGCGCGCGGGCGCCACCGAGAACCCGGTGCTGCTGACCCGCAGCGTGCAGGCGGGCCGTACGCGCATCACCGCCGGCGGCGCGCCCGTCACCCTCTGGCCCGGCGGCGGCATCACCTACAGCGTGGACGTGCTGGCGATGCCCGACCGCGCCTTCGGCAGCGTGCCGACCCCGGCCTTGGTGGCGCCGATCGAGTTCACCCTGCCGCTCGCCGACTATGCGGCGATGGGCGGCTTCACCAACCGGGTGCTGACGATGGCGGAGGTACTCAAACGCCGCCCCGACGTGCGGATCGCTGCATGAGCGCGGACCGGCTGCACCTCCGGCATGGCCCGATCGACCTCGTCGTCGGCGCCTGGGGCGCCCCGGCCGCGATCCGTGCCGCCTTTGCCGCCGCCGCGGACGCGTTCGCCCCGATCCTGGCTGGGCTTTGCGCCGAGTTGCCGCTCCTTCGCACGCCGCTGCCGGCGCCGTGGCCGTTGCATCCGGTCGCCCAGGCGATGCATGCGGCCTGCCTGCCCTTCGCCGGGGAGTTCATCACCCCGATGGCCGCAGTCGCCGGCGCCGTAGCCGACCACGTGCTGGCGGCAATGACCGCGGCCGCCCCGCTCGACCGCGCCTATGTCAACAACCGCGGCGACATCGCCTTCCATCTCGCTCGGGGCGAGGCACTGCGCTGCGGCCTGGTGGCCGACGTGGCCGCCCCCGCGCTCGACGGCGCTTTCCTGCTGCACGATGCCCAGCCGAGCCGCGGCATTGCCACCTCCGGCCGTGCTTGCCGCGGCCAAGGCGGGCGCAGCTTCTCGCTCGGCATTGCCGACGCCGTCACGGTGCTGGCCCGCACCGCCGCGGAGGCCGACGCCGCCGCCACCGTCATCGGCAACGCGGTGGACCTTCCCGGCCATCCCGCCGTTGATCGCCGCCCCGCCGACAGCATCGACCCGGACAGCGATCTGCGCGATCGGCTCGTCACCTGGGACGTCGGGCCGCTCCACCCGCACGAGGTCGCGAAAGCGCTCGACGCCGGGCGCGCGGTCGCCGATGGTCTGCGCCGGGCCGGGCTGATCGATGGCGCCGTGCTCGCGCTGCGCGGCCAGGTTGTGACCTGCCTCGACACGCTGCTGGAGGCCGCATGATCCGCAAGATCGTCACCGTCCTGGAAGAAACCCTCGCGGAAGGCGGCCGCGACGTCCACCCGCCGACGCGCAAGGCGGCCGCCATCGCGGTGGTGCACAACCCTTATGCCGGGCGCTGGGAGGAGAATCTCGAGGTGCTGATCGACCTCGGCGAACGGCTCGGGTGGCAGCTCGGCCGCCGCGCCGTCGAGCTGCTGGGGATCGAGCCCGGCCAGGCGCAGAGTTACGGCAAGGCGGCGATCGTCGGCGAGGATGGCGAGCTGGAGCATGCCGCCGCGATCCTGCACCCGAAGCTCGGCGCTCCCCTGCGCGCCGCGGTCGAGAAAGGCGCCGCCCTGGTGCCGTCGGCCAAGAAGCGCGGCGGCATGGGGGCGGCCATCGACGTGCCGCTGGGCCACAAGGATGCTGCCTTCGTGCGCAGCCACTTCGACGCCATGGAGATCCGCGTCGCCGACGCGCCCCGCCGCGACGAGATCGTGGTCGCCGTCGTGGTGACCGATAGCGGCCGGCCGCTGCCGCGCGTCGGCGGGCTCGAAGCGGAGGACATCGTCGGCCGAGACGGGCTACGCTGAGCCGAGGGGGAGTTCGCCATGCTCACACGCCGCCTGATGCTTTCCGCCGCCGGGGCGCTCGCCGCACCCGGCGTGATCCGCGCCCAGTCCACCAGCGCGCCGATCGTGATCGGCGAGATCAACAGCTACACCGCGCAGCCTGCCTTCACCCTGCCGTATCGCAATGGCTGGCAGTTGGCGCTGGAGCTGCAGAACGCGGCCGGCGGGCTGCTGGGCCGCAAGCTCGAGGTGGTCAGCCGCGACGACGCCGGGCGGCCGCAGGACGCGGTGCGCATCGCCGGCGAGCTGGTCAACGACGCCAAGGTCGACGTGCTGGCCGGCACGTTCCTGTCCAATGTTGGCTTGGCGGTGAGCGATTATGCGCTCACGGCAAAGAAGCTGTTCGTGGCCGGAGAGCCGCTGACCGACGCGCTGATCTGGGACAAGGGCAACCGCTACACCTTCCGCCTCCGCCCCGGCACTTACGAGCAATCGGCGATGCTGGTCGAGCAGGCGGCCAAGCTGCCGGCCAAGCGCTGGGCCACGGTGGCGCCGAACTACGAGTATGGCCAGTCGGCGGTGAAGTGGTTCAAGCAGCTCCTCTCGGCCAAGCGTCCCGACGTCGAGTTCGTCGCCGAGCAATGGCCGGCTTTGGGCCGCATCGATGCCGGCGCCACCGTCGGCGCGCTGGCGCAGCCGCGCCCCGACGCCATCTTCAACGTGACGTTTGGCGCCGACCTCACCAACTTCGTCCGCACCGGCAATGACCGCGGGCTGTTCGAGCACCGTGCCGTGGCCAGCATGCTGACCGGGGAGCCGGAGTATCTGGACCCGCTCGGCGACGAGACGCCGGAGGGTTGGATCGTCACCGGCTACCCGCACGAACTCGCTGGTGACGCCGGAGCACAAGAGCTTCGCCACCGCCTATCGCGGCAAGTTCGGCGACACGCCGCGCTGCGGCTCGGTAGTCGGCTTCGCGCTGATCAACGCCATCGCCGCCGGCATCCTCAAAACCGGCCGGGTGGACAGCGAAGCGATGGCGGACGGCTTCAAGGGCGCCGAGTTCGCGACCCCGTTCGGCCGTGCTTCGTTCCGGTCGCTGGACCATCAATCGACGCTGGGCGCCTTCGTCGGCAGGCTGGGGGTCAAGGACGGCCGCGGCACGATGCTGGACTGGCACTACGTGGACGGCGCCGCAGCGCTGCCGCCCGACGCCGAGGTCAAGACCATGCGCCCCGCATGACGTCCAACCATTGCGGGTCCGGGGGCGCCGCCCCCGGCGGGTCGAGGGCAGAGCCCTCGCCTTAACTTGGACCTCCTAGCCCAACTGCTCACCGGCCTAGCCGGCGCCTCCTCCCTGTTCCTGGTCGCCGCCGGCCTGACGATCATCTTCGGCGTCACCCGCGTCGTGAACTTCTCCCACGGCTCCTTGTGCATGCTGGGCGCCTATCTCGGCTGGTCGATCCTGACCCGGTTGCCGCGCGACCCCGCCTGGTTCGTAGCCGGCGTGTTGCTGGCGGCGCTCGCGACTGCCGCGATCGGCGTGCTGATCGAGACCACCCTGCTGCGGCGGATCTATCGCGCGCCCGAGCTGTTCCAGCTGCTCGCGACCTTCGGCGTCGTGCTGATGGTGGAGGATTTGACGCTGCTCGTGTGGGGTCCGAACGACCTTGCGTTGCCGCGGCCGCGCTGGTTGCGTGCGGCGATCGAACTCGGCGACACCCGATTTGCGGTGTTCGAGCTCGTGCTGATCGGCATCGGCCCCCTGTTGCTCGGCCTGTTGTGGCTGCTGTTCACCCGCACCCGATGGGGCACGCTGGTGCGGGCGGCGACGCTGGACCGCGAGATGGTGGCCGCCCTCGGCGTCGATCAGCGCCTGCTGTTCACGAGCGTCTTCGCGCTCGGCGCCGGGCTGGCCGGGCTGGGCGGCGCGCTGTCGCTGCCCTCCGGCTCGGCCAATCTCGGGATCGACCTCACGGTGATCACCGACGCCTTCGTCGTGGTGGTGGTCGGCGGCCTCGGCAGCCTGCCCGGCGCGTATCTGGCGGCGTTGCTGATCGCGCTGCTGCAGGCATTCGGGCTCGCTCTGGTGCCGAAGGCGACGCTGGTGCTGGTGTTCGCCGTCATGGCGGTGGTGCTGGTGGTCCGCCCGCACGGGCTACTCGGCCGGCCGCTGACGCCCGCCCGCACCGACGCGGACAGCGTCGCCGTCATCCGCCCGGCGCCACCTGTATTGCAAGCGGTCGGCGCGGCGGCGCTGCTGCTGGCCGCCTTTGCCCCGTTGGCCCTTGGCCCTTATGCGTTGAGCGTGCTGACCGAGGCATTCATCCTCGTGCTGTTTGCCGCCAGCCTGCATGTGATGATGGGCCCGGGCGGCATGCCGAGCTTCGGCCATGCCGCCTGGTTCGGCATCGGCGCCTACGCCGCCGGGCTGCTGGCCCCATCCGTGCCGATGGCGGCGGGCCTGGCCGTGGCGCCGCTCGCGGCCGGCGGTGCGGCGCTGCTGCTCGGCGCCGTGGTGGTGCGGCTATCGGGCGTGTACCTCGCCATGCTGACGCTGGCTTTCGCGCAGATCGTCTGGGCGGTGGCGTTCCAGTCGGTCGAGTGGACCGGCGGCGACAACGGCATTCTGGGCGTACGCCCGCCCGCCTGGGCCGTGAGCCCGGCCGCGTTCTACTGGTTCACCCTCGCACTCTGCGCCGCCGCGGTGCTGCTGCTGCGCCGAGTGCTCTACGCCCCGCTCGGCACCGCGCTTCGCGCCGCGCGCGACAGTCCGCTGCGCGCCGAGGCGATCGGGCTGCCGGTGCAACGCCTGCGCTTGGCCGCCTTCACCTTGGCGGGCGCCGCGGCCGGGCTGGCGGGCGGTCTGTACGCCTACGCCAAGGGTAGCGTGTTCCCGACCTATATCAGCATCCCGAAATCGGTGGATGCGCTGCTGATGGTGCTGCTGGGCGGCGTGGACACGGTCTCCGGCCCGATCGTCGGCGCCCTCGCCTATGTCGGCCTTTACGACACCTTGCTGCGCGCGACCGATGAGTGGCGCCTGGTACTGGGCGCCGCGATCGTGGCGCTGGTGCTGCTGTTCCCCGAAGGGATCGCCGGGGCGGCGCAGCGGCGGTGGCGCCGCGCATGACGGTGCTCGCGGTCGAGGGCTTGTCCAAGTCCTTCGGCGGCGTCGCTGCCGTGCAATCGGTCGGCTTCGCCGTCGCCGCCGGTGAGATGCTGGCGCTGATCGGTCCGAACGGCGCCGGCAAGAGCACCTGCTTCAACATGCTCGGCGGCCAGCTCCGGCCCGACCGCGGCCGCGTGCTGCTGGACGGGCAGCCGATCACCGGGCTCGGCCCGCGCGCGATCTGGCGCCGCGGGGTGGGACGCACCTTCCAGATCACCGCGACCTTCGCCAGCATGACCGTGCGGGAGAACGTGCAGACGGCGCTGATCGCCGCCGCCCGCCGGGTTGCCGGCTGCTGGCGCCCGGCCCGGCGCCTGTTCGTGGCCGAAGCCGACGCCCTGTTGGAACAGGTGGGGCTGCACGCCGAGGCGGACCGCGGCGCCGGCGTGCTGGCGTACGGTGACCTGAAACGCCTCGAATTGGCGCTTGCCCTGTCCAACGCCCCGCGCCTGCTGCTGATGGACGAGCCGACCGCGGGGATGGCACCGGCCGAACGCACCGCGCTGATGGCGCTGACCCGGCGTCTCGCCACCGAACGCGGCCTCGCGGTGCTGTTCACCGAGCACGACATGGACGTGGTGTTCGGCGTCAGCGACCGGATCCTGGTGCTCGACCGCGGCACGATGATCGCCGATGGCGTTCCTGCCGCGATCCGTGCTGATCCGAAGGTGCGCGCGGTCTACCTCGGCACGGACGACGCGTCCTGATGCTGGAGGTGGCCGGGCTCGACGCATTCTACGGCCGCGCCCACATCCTGCACGGCGTGTCGTTCAAGGCCGCCGCCGGCGAGGTGCTGGTGCTGCTCGGCCGCAACGGCGCCGGCAAGAGCACGACGCTGAAAAGCCTGATCGGCCTGGTGCGCCCGGCCGCCGGCAGCATCCGCTTCGACGGGCAGGACCTCGCCGGCCGCGAGCCGCACCGCATTGCCCGGGCCGGGCTCGGCTACGTGCCGGAGGAGCGCCGCATCTTCGCCGACCTCACCGTGATGGAGAACCTCGAGGTCGGCCGCCAACCGGCGCGCGCAGGGCTTGCGCCCTGGACGCCGGAACGGCTGTTCGCGCTGTTCCCGAACCTCGGCGCCATGCGCGATCGGCCCGGCGGCCGCATGAGCGGCGGAGAGCAGCAGATGCTCACGGTCGCCCGCACGCTGATGGGCAACCCGCGCCTCGTGCTGCTCGACGAGCCGAGCGAGGGCCTAGCGCCGGTGATCGTGCAGCAGATGGCGGCCGCGATCCTGGCGCTGAAGGCGGAAGGGGTGGCGATCCTGCTGGCCGAGCAGAACCTGCATTTCTCGGAGCGCATCGGCGATCGTGCGGTGGTGCTCGAAAGCGGCCGGGTCGCTTGGTCGGGCACGATGGCGGCGCTGCGAGGCGATGAGGCGGCGCGCCGGGCCTACCTCGCGGTCTGAACCCAATAGCCGACCCGCGGACCGAACGCGTCCGACGCCGGCAGGTCGGGCGCTAACACCCCGCCGGCCGCCTCGATCACGCGGCGCGATGCGGGATTGTCCGGGTGTGCGGTGATCAGCACGCGATCGAGACCGGCCTCGGCCAGGATCGGCAGCAGCAGCCGCAAGGCCGCGGTCGCAATCCCGCGCCGCCGCTGCCAGGGCACGATCGCGTAGCCGACATGGCCGGAGACTGCGGGCGGCAAATCGATTGTGTCGGGCTGGTAGCGGTAGCCGATGGTCCCGGCGAACCCGCCGTCGGTGATCCAGTATTGCTGGCCCGGCAAGCGCGGGTGCTCGGTGCCGTCCGGCATCCGGAACACGCTGCCGGGCACCCAATCGTATTGGGCCAGGAACGCCGCCGGGTCCGTTTCGATCTCGGCGAGGTGCTGGCCCGACACGTCGTGCGTGTTGCTGGGCGACCAGCCGGTGCGCAACGCCGCGACGTACTCTGGCAGCAGGCCCGCATGCGGCTTGACCAATCGGACGTCGCTCATGTTCCACGCTCCCGCCTGATGCCCCGTGCACCTTGCATCTGCGCTCCTATAGGCGGCGTTATCCCCTTCGCAACATCATTGGATCCGTCATGCGCAACCTCCTGCTCGCCGCCGCCCTGCTCACCGCCGCCGCCCTTCCGGCGGCCGCGCAAACCCCGCAACGCATCCGCGGCACGATCAAGGCGCTGGAGGGCAACACGCTGGTGGTGGACACGCGCGAGGGAGACACCACCCGCATCACCCTCGGCGCAGGCTACTCCGTCGCCGCGGTCGTGCCGGCGACGCTCGCCGACGCCAAGCCGGGCACCTTCATCGGCGCCGCCGCGACCGGGCCCAAGGACAAGCTGCGCGCCGTCGAGGTGCTGATCTTCCCCGACACGATGCGCGGGTCCGGCGAGGGCCATTACCCTTGGGACCTGATGCCGGAAAGCACCATGACCAACGCCACCATCGAAAGTGAGGTCGGCGGCGCCGATGGGCGCGAGCTGACAGTGGTGGCCAAGGGCGAGAAGCTGAAGCTGACGGTGCCGCCGAACACGCCGATCGTTACCTTCGAGCCCGGCACGCCGGCGATGCTGACGCCGGGCACCAAGGTGTTCATCGGCGCCACCAAGGCCGCCGACGGCAGCCTGTCGGCCGCCCGCGTCAACGCCGGCAAGAACGGCATGACGCCGCCGATGTGAGAGACCGCCCGTCACACTGAAACGTCATGGCCGGACTTGATCCGGCCATCTCTCACCCGTCACTACGCCCTACCGCAGCACGGCCGCCAGACTTAGTCTGACCTGAACAATCAGGGAGGTCAGACGAATGTCAGCAGCGGTGACCGCGACACCTCGGCTCAAGCTCATCCAGCGCAGCGCCTTGGCCATGCTGGTGGTGGCCGGCGTGGTGAACTACATCGACCGGGCGACCCTGTCGGTGGCCAACCCGTTGATCCGCGAGGAACTCGGGCTGTCGATCCCGCAGATGGGCTATTTGCTGTCTGCGTTCCTCTGGTCCTACGCCTTCGCGCAATTGCCGACCGGCGCCATGGTGGACAAGCTCGGGCCGCGCCGGCTGCTGGCGGTCGGGCTCACGCTGTGGTCGGGGGCGCAGCTGCTGGGCGGGCTGGTGCAGAGTTTCGGCCAGTTCTTCGCCGCCCGCCTGCTGCTCGGCGTCGGCGAGGCGCCGCAATTCCCGACCGGCGCCCGCGTGGTGCGCGATTGGTTCAATCCGCGGGACCGCGGGCTCGCGACCGGCGTGTTCAACTGCGCCTCCACGCTCGGGACCGCGATCGCCATCCCGATGCTGACCTGGCTGATGCTGAGCTTCGGCTGGCGCGCGACCTTCGTGATCATGGGTGTTGCCGGGCTGGTGGTGGCGGCGGTCTGGTTCTGGCGCTACCGCGACCCGACCGCGGTCGCACTGACCGGGGAGGAGACCGCCTACCGTACCGCCGGCGACCCGCCCGGTCAGCGCACCGAGGTGACGTTCCGCGAGTGGAAGACGCTGTTCCGGTTCCGCACCACCTGGGGCATGATCGCCGGCTATTTCGGCTGCATCTATCTCACCTGGATCTACACCGCCTGGCTGCCGGGCTATCTCGAGATCGAGCGCCACATGAGCGTGAAGGCGACCGGCATCGCGGCGGCCATCCCGTTCGCCTGCGGCGTGGTGGGCGGCGTGCTCGGCGGCTATCTCGCCGACGTGCTGGTGCGGCGCGGGGTGTCGCCGGTCAATAGCCGCAAGTATCCGGCCGCCATCGCGCTGCTCGGCACCTCCGCCTGCACCGTGGCCGCCGCCTACGTGACCAGCAACACGCTCGCGGTGGCCTTCATCTCGGCCAGCTTGTTTCTCGTCTACGTCACCAGCACCTGCGCCTGGGCGCTGAGCTCGGTCGCGGCACCGACCAACTGCACCGCCTCGATCGGCGCGATGCAGAACTTCGGCGGCTACCTGGGCGGCGCGCTGGCGCCGACCGTGACCGGGCTGATCGTCGGCGCCACCGGGTCGTTCGTGCTGGCGCTGGTGGTTGGCGCGGCGATCGGCGTGGTGTCGGCGGCGTCCTACCTGTTCGTCGGTACACGACCCGATCACCGAGGAGCGGATGGATGCGGTGGCGCCGACCGGGGCGTTGCGCCCGGTCTGACGAACGGCTCAGGCGGCCGCCGCGCGGATCTCGGCCAAGCCGCGCCGCGTGGTGCCGTCTGGGCCGGCGTTGGCGTCGTCGAGCCACGCCGCCAACGCGTCGCGGCAGCGCGGCCACTCGTCGGCCAGGATGCTGAAATAGTCGGTGTCGCGCTGCCGCCCCTTGACGACGTAGTGCGCCCGCAGCCGCCCCTCATAGGTGAAGCCCAAGCGGGCGGCGGCCCGGCGTGACGGCTCGTTCAGGGCGTTGCACTTCCAGGTCAGCCGGCGATAGCCCAGCTCGTCCATCGCCAGCCGCATCAGCAGGAACATCGCTTCCGTCGCCGCCCGGGTGCGCTGCATGCGGGGTGCGAACCAGATATTGCCGAGCTCGATTGACGCGTGCTTCGGCTGGATGTCCATCAGCGTCAGCCAGCCGCTCGCGACCCCCGTGCTGACTGGCCGCACCGCCCAGGCCATCGGGTCGTGGCCGCTCGCAAAGTCGGCCACGAACGCTTCGAGCGCCGCCTCGGTCGCGAACGGGCCGTAGCCGAGGTAATCCCAGCTTGCCGCGGCGCCGTCCGCCTGCGCCGCTTGCCACAGCTCCGGCGCGTGCCGGCGGTGCAGCGGCTCGAGCACCGCAAAGCGGCCGCGCACCGGCACGCGCGCCGGCAGCGAGCGGGGGGTTGCGTCGACGAGGGGTCCGAGCGGGCGTTCGTTCATGGTCTGATCATGGCACAGTCACAAGGATCTCGCGCCCTATCAATTCGGGGGCAGACAGAAGGCCGAGAACCGGCCAAGCTTTCCCCGTTGAAATCCATGGGGAGACGTCGATGATCCGTTCCAAGCTGTTGTTAACAGGCCTGTCCGCCCTCGCCTTGTCCGCCTGCGCCGCGCCGATGAAGTTCGGCGGCCCGATGAGCGGCGGCCTCGAGAACCCGCCCAACGCATCCAGCGGCACCGGAACGGTCGTCGCCACCGTTTTCCCGTCCACCCGCGCCATCACCTATACCGCCACCTACAAGGACCTGAGCGGCCCCGCCACGGCGGCGCACGTTCACGGCCCCGCCGCCCCCGGCGCCAACGCCCCGCCGGTCGTGACCGCCACCGTGACCGCGAGCCCGATCAGCGGCAGCTACACCTTGACGCCCGAGCAGCTCGAGGACCTCATGGCCGGCAAGGACTACTTCAACATCCACACTGCCGCCAATCCGGGCGGCGAGATCCGCGGCCAGATGGTCCGCATGGAGTAGGATCCGACACCTCTGCCGGCTCCCCCGCGGGTCAGCGGGGGAGAGGCTTGCCGAACGGCACCGGGGCGAGGCTTTCGAACTCCAGCATTCGCTCGCCACCACGCAGAAACGTGCCGCACTCCCGCATGCCGATTGCGCCGAGCACGGTTCGGCTCGCGAAGTTGTCTTCTCGGGCGACGGCCACGACCCGCTGCACCCCGGCCCGGTCGTGAGCGTGGCGCAGCGCCGCACTTGCCGCCTCACGCGCCAGGCCGCGCCCGCGGCTTTCCGGCGTGAAGGCGAAGCGCAGGGCGATCCCCCGCCCATCCGGCCGTTCATGCAGGCCGACCAGTCCCATTGCGATCCCGGCCTCGCGAACCATCCACATGCCGGTGCCGTGCCGCGCCCAGAACGCGGTGTCGGCCGCGAGCTCGTCCAGCACCTGCCCGGGCTGCCGCACGCCGCCCAGCATCTGCCCATACACCAGCGGGTCCGATTTCAGCCGCAGCAGATCCTGCAGGTCGCCCCAGGCCACCGGCGAAAGCACCAGGCGCCCGGTCTGCAAATTCCGGGCGCCCGACACGCTACCGTTGCAGCGGGCGGTACTTGATCCGGTGCGGCTCGGTGCTGTCGGCGCCGAGCCGGCGTCGCTTGTCCTCTTCGTAGGCCTGGAAGTTGCCCTCGAACCACTCGACGTGGCTGTCGCCCTCGAAGGCCAGGATGTGTGTCGCCAGCCGGTCGAGGAACCAGCGGTCGTGGCTGATGATCACCGCGCACCCGGCGAACTCGGCCAGCGCCTCTTCCAGCGCGCGCAAGGTGTCCACGTCCAAGTCGTTGGTCGGCTCGTCGAGCAGGATGACGTTGCTTTCGGACTTCAGCATCTTGGCCAGATGCACCCGGTTGCGCTCGCCGCCCGACAGGATGCCGACCTTCTTCTGCTGGTCGCTGCCTTTGAAGTTGAACGCGCCGACATAGGCGCGGCTCTGCACCGCCCGCTTGCCGAGATGGATGACGTCGGTGCCTTCGGAGATCTCCTGCCAGACGGTGTTGTCGGGGTCGAGGCTGTCGCGGCTCTGGTCCACGTAGCCGAGCTTGACCGTCTCGCCGACCTTCAGCGTGCCGCTGTCCGGGTGGTCTTGACCGGTGATCATGCGGAACAGCGTGGTCTTGCCGGCGCCGTTCGGCCCGATCACGCCGACGATGCCGCCCGGCGGCAGCTTGAAGTTCAGCTCGTCCATCAGCAGCCGGTTGCCGAACGCCTTTCTGAGCTGGTTCGCCTCGATCACGGTGCCGCCCAAGCGCGGGCCGGGCGGGATGACGATCTCGGCCACGCCGGTCGCCCGCTCCTGGCTTTGCTGCAGCATCTCCTCGTATTTGGCGATGCGGGCGCGGCTCTTGGTTTGCCGGGCGCGGGGCGAGCTCTGGATCCACTCCTCCTCGGCGGCCAGGGCACGCTGACGCGCGCTTTCTTCCTTCTCTTCCTGCTGCAGCCGCTTGCGCTTCTGTGCCAGCCAGGACGAGTAGTTGCCTTCGAACGGGTATCCGCGGCCACGCTCGATTTCGAGGATCCAGTTGGTGACGTTGTCGAGGAAGTAGCGGTCGTGGGTGATGATCATCACCGTGCCGGCGAAATCACGCAGCGTCTTCTCGAGCCAGGCCACGCTTTCCGCGTCCAGGTGGTTGGTCGGCTCGTCCAGCAGCAGCAGGTCGGGCTTTTCCAGCAGCAGCCGGCACAGTGCGACCCGGCGCCGCTCGCCGCCCGACAGCCGGTCGATCGCGGCATCCGGCGGCGGGCAGCGCAGCGCATCGAGCGCGATCTCGATCTGCCGGTCGAGATCCCAACCATCCTCGGCGTCGATCTTCTCCTGCAACTCCGACTGCTCGGCCAGGAGGGCGTTCATCTCATCCTCCTCCATCGGCTCGGCGAACTTCTCCGAGATCGCGTTGAAGCGGTCGATGGCCGTTTTCAGCGGGCCGAACGCCTCCATGACGTTCTCCGACACCGTCTTGGTCGCATCGAGCTTGGGTTCCTGCTCGAGGTAACCGATCCGCACGCCATCTGCCGCCCAGGCCTCGCCGCCAAACTCGGTCTCGACCCCAGCCATGATCTTCAGCAGCGTCGATTTGCCGGCGCCATTGACGCCGAGCACTCCAATCTTCACGCCGGGCAGGAAGGACAGGGTGATGCCCTTGAACACCTCGCGCCCGCCCGGAAAGGCTTTCGTCACGTCCTTCATGACATAGACGTACTGGTAGGCGGCCATGCTGAACTCCTGCGTCAGGCCCCTTGCCGCAAGACCGGCGGGGCCAAGCTGCGGCGGGAGCGTGCTTTTACTTGCGGCGACCCGACCGGGCAACTCGCCGCGAGCCCTTGTCCGGGCCAGTGGACGCAGTCGCGGCGTGGCCGGCCAGCAACATCGGCGCGATCTGGTCGGCAAGTTGGCCGAGCGCCTGGCTCATGGCCGCCACCAGCGGCGTCGTGCCCGCACCGTCCGGCGTGACCGTCAGCCGTACCGCGCGGGCGCCGGCGTCGTCGTGGCGCCCGCCGCGGGTGACCGCGACCTGCGCCAGCAGCACCACCTGGCCATTGGCGTCGGCGTCGAAGCGCTGCAGGTCGATCTCGAGCGTGGCGTCCGGATCGGCCGAGATCGAGCCCGACGAGGTGAACACGCTCGTGCCGGGCAGGCGCAGGTTGAGATCCTCGGCCAGGGTGCGGGCGACAAGGTTGCCCAGCGGCTCGCCCCAGCGGTCGCGCGAGCCGATGCTGAGGCGGTAATCGGCGCTGTTGCGCACGATCTCCGGCCGGTCGAGGTAGCCGGCCAGGCCGATCCGCCGCAGTTCCACCAGCCTCGGCCCGCCGCTGACGCGGACCCCGGGCCGGGCTGCCAGCGTGTAGTAGTTCGGATCGGGCGAAGCGCAGGCCGCAACGAAAGCCGGCAACGCCAAAAACAACCGCCGTGCAATCATCGCGTCTGCCCGTAATCCGCCCGGCCGCGGATCAGGGCTTCCGGGTGCCGATCGAGGTAATCCGCCAGCAGCCGGATCGACCGGGCGGTGTCGCCGACCTGGCTCATCGCCCGCTCCAGCTCGCGGTTGAACTGGCTGTCCTTGCCGTAGCTGGAACCGAACGAGCCGAACGTCCGCGTCGCCTGGGTGACGGCGTCCTGCAGCGCGGCGATCACCGCCGGCAACCGCTGCAGCACCGGCGACAGGCCGCTATCGGCCTTGCGCGCCAGTTCCTGCACGTTGCCCATGGCGCCGCTCGCCGAGCGGAGCGTTTCGTTGAGGTTGGCGCCGATCTCGTCGAGCGGCAGCCGGCTGAGCTTGCTGGCGACGTCGCTGGCCGCGCTCAGGATGTTGTCGAGCCCGCCGCCGGTGCTCGGGATGACGTAGAACTCGCCCTCCTTGACGACGTCCGCCTTCGGCGCGTTCGGAACCACGGCCATGCTGAGCACCTTCGAGCCGGTCAGATAGCTCGACGTCTGCAACTGGGTGCGCAACCCGCGCTCCACGAGGCGGCGCGCGACATCCACGGGGTTCGACTGGCCGGTATCGCCCTTGATGCGCTCCGGCTGCACCTCGAACTTGACCCGCACGCGGGCCCGCGTGGTCGCCGGATCGAAGTCGAGCGCCACGTCCGACACGGTGCCGATCTGCTGCCCGAGGAACTGCACCGCATCGCCTTGGCTCAACCCGCTCACGTCGCTGTCGAAGTAGGTGACGAACATCTGCCGGGTCTTGAAGCCGGCCGCCTGCGCTTCCTGGTAGTTGCGGTAAAGCGGAAACTCGGTCCCGGCCTCGAGCGGCTTGGCCTCGGGCTCGCCGCGCGGCGTGTCGAAGGCGACGCCGCCCGACAGGACCGCCTGCAGGCTCGCGAGCTCCACATGGACCCCACCGGTGCCGATAATCACCGACAACCCCGACACGTTCCAGAAATGCGTGCCCTCGCGGACGAAGCCGTCATACGGCGAGCGGACGAACACGTTGACCGTGACCGGCCCGTCGCCGTTGCCGATATCGTAACCAATCACTTCGCCCACGGTGATGTCGCGCCAGAACACCGGCGAGCCGCTGCTGAGCGAGCCGAGCCGGTTGGCCTTGATCTGGTAGGTCTTGCCCGGCTCGCCGCTACGCACCCCGGGCGGGTTCTCGAGGCCGGTGAACTCGGTGCGAGCGTGGCCGTCGCGGCCGCCCGGGTCCATCTCGATGTAGCTGCCGGAGACGAGCGTCTCGATCCCGGAGATGCTGCCCGAGCTGAGCCGCGCGCGCACCACCCAGAAGCGGGCCTGGTCGGTCAGGTATGGCGCCGCTTCCTGGCGCATGCGGATCGACACCTGCACGTTCTGCAGGTCGTCCGTCAGGTGCACGCTCTCGACCTGACCGAGCTCGACCGCCTTGTGCCGGACCCGGGTTTGGCCGGACACCAGGCCGTCCCCGGTCTTGAAGGTAAGGGTGATCAGCGGCCCTTCGGAGCGGACGGTGCGAATCCCGATATAGGCGGCGATCGCCAGCGCGATGACCGGGACGATCCATATCAGCGAGAACCGGCTCCGCCGCACCGTCGCTTGCGGGATCTCGGGGCGGGTCCCCTCGTTCACGCTTGCACCGCTTCGGCACGCAGGCGGCGCTTGCGCAGCGGGCGCGGCTGCTCGGCCGCATCCCACATCACCCGCGGATCGAAGCTGAGGGCGGCCAGCATGGTCAGCACCACCACCGACGCGAAGGCAACCGCGCCGTAGCCGGGCCGGACGGTGGCGAGGGCGCCCATTTGCACCAGCGCGGTCAGGATCGCGAGCATGAACACGTCGATCATCGACCAGCGCCCGACGAAATCGACCAATCGATACAGCCGTGTGCGGTCGTGGAGCCGGCGTGCACTGCCGAGTTGGGTCATGATCAGCAAGGTGCCTAGTCCGACAAGCTTCAGCATCGGCACCAGGATGCTGGCCACGAACACGAGCGCCGCCAACGGCCACATGCGGTATTCGATCAGCTCACGAACGCCGCCGATGATCGTGCTGGGCGCGCCGCGGCCAAGCCGGACGACCGTCATCACCGGATAGACGTTGGCGGGAACGTAGAGGATCGCCGCGGTGATCAGCAGCGCCCAGGTACGCGCGATCGGCTGCGGCCGCCGCTCGCGCAGCGGCGTGTCGCAGCGCGGGCATGGCGCGCCGGGGCGGCTGCGCGCCACCTGGGCACAGCTGTCACAGCCGATCAGCCGGCCCGACGGCAGGTCGACGGCGTTGCGCGGACCGCGGCGGTCGATCGCCGCCCACATCGCATCCTCGTCGAACCAGCAATCGGCCCAGGCGGTCAGCACGATCAGCACGCCGAGCGCGTAGATGCCGATCCCGACCGTGACGGTGGCGAGGGCCGCGAGCCGCGTGTAGGCCACGAACATGCCCAGCAGGAACACCTCGATCATCGCCCAGGGCTTTAGCACGTCGCGGAACTTGGCCATGAACACGAGTGTCGGCCGCGACAAGGCGCCGCGCAGCCCGCCGATCACCAGCACCGTGAGGAACAGCCGCATGAACGGCGCCAGCAGGGTGGTTGCCAGCACCACCACCGCCAACAACGGCATGTCATAGTCCTCGAACCCGATCGGCAGCCCCGCAAGCCCGGTCGATCGCTCCTGCCCGGTCAGGCGGAAACCGAGCAGGGGCGAGATCACCGCCACCATCAGCAGCATCAGCCCCGCAAGCGACAGCGCAGAGACCGTGCTGAGGCTGTTGCGGTGACGCCGCCGCAGCAACGCATGGCAGCGCTCGCACTGAGCCATCTGACCCGGACGCAAACCACCGAGGCGCTGGAACATTCCGCAATCCGGGCACTCGCGCATGCCCAGCAGGTGAGGAGAAGGCGGCATCACGCGAGCCAACGCGTTCGGGGGCGGAGCGTTTCGGAACTGAGCACAACGAGGCGCATACCACATCTACGCGGCCGTCGTCAGCGTCCCACGTTGGGCCTTGATATTTCAGACATCAGCCAGTAACGTAGCGGCAAGGCACTTAAGCCAGGCGAGCCAGGGAGGCGCGATCCATGCAGACCGACGCCGTACCCGGCACCCCGGCCCTCGTCCCGGTCGATCCATCGTTCCTCAAAAGCCTGCGCGAGCACGTCCACGACACGCTGCGGCGGGCGATCATCGCCGGGCAGTTCCGGCCCGAACAGCGGCTGAACGAGCGGCAGCTTGCGGCGGCGCTCGGCGTCAGCACCACCCCGCTGAAAGAGGCGCTGCGCCGGCTCGAATCCGAAGGGCTGGTGCGGATCGAGGCGCGGCGCGGCGTATATGTCACCTTCAGCGCCGCGCAGGCCGAGGAGATGGCGCTGGCCCGCGCCGCGCTGGAAAGCATGATCGCCCGCTTGGCGGCGCGCCGTGCCACGCCCGAGCACTGCGCCATGCTGCGCCGGACCGTGGCCAGCATGGCCGAAGCGACCGCGTCCGGGGACGTCGAACGGCTGATCGAGCTGAACGAAGCCTTCCACGGCGGCATTCACGACGCATCCGGGTGCCACTACCTGCGTCGCCTGCTGGACGGGCAGCGGATGTATGACCACGCCGCCCGGGTGGCGCTGCTCGGCGATGGCGAAGAGCGCCGCTGTGCGCTGGGCGAGCACGCCAGCATCCTGGACGCGCTGTGCGCCGCCGATCCGGACCGCGCCGAGCGGACCATGCGCGACCACATCGTCCGCTCCGGTCAGCAGCACGTCCGCTCCGTCTTCACCATCAAGGAGACCGCATGACCGATCACCCTGCCGGCCCCGCCGGTCTCGAGCGGGTCCGCGCCGCCCTGTCCGGCATCTCCGGGGTCCACGTCGTGCCGTTCGGCGCGGACGGCGCCGTCGACCGCCCGTTGCTGGCCCGCATCGTTCGCTCGATTGCCGAGGCCGGCGTGCACAACATCGTCTCAGCCGGCAACACGGGCGAGTTCTTTTCGCTAACCGAGCGCGAGGTGCGCGAGGTTCAGGCGACCGCAATCGAGGCCGGAGGCGGAAGCGCGGTGGTGACCGCGGCGGTGGGCCGCTCGCTGGCGGAGGCGGTCGCCACCGGCCGTGCGGCGAAGGCAGCCGGTGCCGACGCGATCATGGCGCATCACCCGAACGATCCGTTCGCCGCGCCGCAAAGCCAGGCCGAGTACTTCCTCCGCCTCGCCGACGCGGTGGCCTTGCCGCTGGTCGCTTACGTGCGCACCGACACGCTCGGCGTCGCCAACCTCGTGCGGGTCGCAACCCATCCGAACGTGGCCGGGGTCAAGTTCGCCAACACCAACCTGATGCAGCTCGCCGAGTGCGTGCGTGCGACCGAGGGACAGCCCGCGGTCTGGGTGTGCGGCCTCGCCGAGGGCTGGGCGGCGCCGTTCTACGCGCTCGGCGCACGCGGGTTCACGTCGGGCCTGGTGAACGTGGAGCCGGCCCGGTCGCTGGCGATCTGGCGTGCGCTCGACGCCGGCGACTACACGGCGGCGCGCCGGCTGGTGAGCGCGATCGTGCCGTTCGAGACCCTGCGCACCCGCTACAACAACGGCGCGAACGTGACTGTGGTGAAGCAGGCCATGGCGCTGCGCGGCTTGGCGGTCGGCCCGGCCCGGTTGCCGAATCTGCCGGCGCTGGACGCGGCGGACGCCGCCCTGCTCGCGGACGTGCTGCGGTCCTGGCAGGCCGACCGGCCGGCGCTTGCCGCGGAGTAACCTTCTACAAGCCTCGAGGAAACGGACAATGAATCAAGAAACAACCCGTCGCACCGTGCTCGGCGGTGCGGCCCTGCTCGCCGCCGGGTCGATCGTTCGGCCGGCGATGGCCCAGGGAACCGCAGCCAAGCCGAAAACGCCGCTCGCCATCACGGTCGTGGACGTGGCCGGCAACCTCGCGCTGACCCAGCCGGCGTTCGAGGCGTACCGGCGCGCCAAGCCCGACATGGTCAACCGCATCAGCTTCACCAAGGCGCCGGCGCCGGAGCTGCCGTCCAAGATCCGGGCGCAGCAGAACGCCGGCAAGGTCGACATCGACTTCGTGCTGACCGGCACCGACGCGCTCGCGGCCGGCATCGACCAGAAGATCTGGCTCGATATTCTCCCCGCTCACGCCGCCTCCCTGCCGAACTTGCAGGAGGTGCTGCTGCCCGGGGCGATGAAGATGCAGGGCCTGGCACAGAACCAGGGCGTCATCGTGAGCTTCTGCCCGGCCGGCCCGATCCTCGAATACATGCCCGACAAGGTGAAGACCCCGCCGGCCAGCGCCGACGAGTTGCTGGCGTGGACCAAGCAGAATCCGAACCGCTTCATGTATGCCCGCCCGGCCAACTCCGGCCCCGGCCGCGCCTTCCTGATGGGCCTGCCGTATATCCTGGGCGACAGCAACCCCAAGGACCCGATCAAGGGCTGGGACAAGACCTGGGCCTATCTGGCCGAGATCGACAAGAACGTCGAATACTACCCGACCGGCACCGGGGCGACGATGAAGGAGCTGGGCGAAGGCTCGCGCGACATCATCACCACCATCACCGGCTGGGATATCAACCCGCGTGCGCTCGGCATCGTGCCGGAAGAGGCCAAGATTTCGTTGATCCGCGGGTTCCACTTCATCAATGACGGCCACTACATCTGCATCCCGAAGGGACTCGACCCCGAACGGACGGCGGTGCTGCTGGACGTCGTCAGCTTCATGCTGACCAAGCCGGCGCAGGCCTTCGCCTGGGACGACGGCTACTTCTACCCGGGCCCGGCGGTGCGCGACGTGCCGCTCAGCATGGCGCCGCAAAAGAGCCAGGACACCATCAAGCAGTTCGGCCGCCCCGAATACGAGAAGCTCGTCGCCGAGACGCCGAACGAGTTGCCGCTCGAGGCCGACCAGATGGTGCTCGCCTTCCGCCGCTGGGACGAGCAGATCGGCGGCAAGAAGACCAAGTAGCTTATTCCAAGCACCCCCTCCCCTGATCGGGAGGAAGCGAGGGCAACGCACATGACGATCCATGCCACGCCGTTCCGCGAGCTGCGCTTCGACGGCATCCGCCGCGACTTCGGCGCGCTCAACGCGCTTCGCGACATCACCCTGACGGTGAAGCAGGGCGAGTTCATCGCCCTGCTCGGGCCGTCGGGCTGCGGCAAGTCGACCACGCTCAACATCCTCGCCGGCCTGCTGCCGGCGACTGGCGGCGGCATCTGGCTCGACGAGCGCCGGATCGACACGCTGCGGCCGGAGCAGCGCGGCTTCGGCATGGTGTTCCAGAACTACGCCCTGTTCCCGCACATGAGCGTCCGCAAGAATGTCGGCTTTGGTTTGCGTATGCAGGGGGTGAACCGGACCGACGCCAAGCGCCGGGTGGACGAGGCGATCGCGCTGGTGCGCTTGCAGGGCCACGAGGAGAAACTGCCGGGCCAGCTCAGCGGCGGGCAGCAGCAGCGCGTCGCGATCGCCCGCGCCGTGGTGATCGAGCCGCCGCTGGTGCTGATGGACGAGCCCCTTTCCAACCTCGACGCCAAGCTCCGGCTGGAGATGCGGGCCGAGATCCGCCGCATCCACACCATGCTGGGCGCAACCACGATCTACGTCACCCACGACCAGGAGGAGGCGCTGAGCCTGGCCGACCGCATCGTCGTGCTGAAGGACGGCGTGATCCGCCAAGTCGGCACGCCGGCCGAGCTGTTCGCCCGGCCCGACCACCTGGACGTCGCCTCGTTCATGGGATTCCGCAACGCCGTGCCGGGCAAGGTGGCGTCGGTCGAGGGCGGCCGCGCCACGGTCGCAGTCGGCGACGCCCGCCTCGTCGGGGTCGCCAGGGACACGCTGACGCCGGGTGCCGCTTGTGTCCTCGCAGTGCGGCCGGACGACCTCGTGCACAGCCCCGGCGCCAATGACGCGCTGCCTGCGACCGCGGTCAGCACCGAATTCCGCGGCAACGACTTCACCGGGTTCGCCCGCATGGCCGACGGCACCGAGTTGGTGTTCGCGTCGCATGACGGCGTGGCGCCCGGCACGCCGGTGCAGCTCGTGGCCAACCCGGCCCGCACCTTGGTGTATGCCGCATGAGTGCGGTCGCCGGACGCGCGCCGGACACCGTCCCCTTGTCGCAGCGGTTGGCGGCGCGGGGCTTCGATGGCCTGACCTTGCTGGTGCTGCCGGCGGCCGGCTTTCTGCTGCTGACCTTCGTTTACCCGTTCCTCTACGGGCTGTTCCTGTCGTTCACGCCCAAGGCCGGCGGCGCATGGGCCAACTACGCCCGGTTCTTCTCCGACCCGTTCCTGTGGAACACCATCGGCACGACGCTGTGGCTGTCGGTGCCGGTGACGCTGCTGAACCTGCTGCTCGCGGTGCCGATCGCGTTCCGGGTGCGGCCGATGCGGCGGCAGCGGCTGCTGACCACCATCCTGGTGGTGCCGATCACGCTCGGCACGGTGCTGGTGGCCGAGGGGCTGCTGAACTACCTGGGCCCGCAGGGCTGGTTCAACCGCACGCTGATGTTCTTCGGCATTATCGGTAGCCCGGTGCGGTTGATCCATAATTACTGGGGCGTGTTCCTTTCGCTCCTGATCACCGGCTTCCCGTTCACCTTCCTGCTGACGCTGTCCTACCTGTCCGGCATCGACCCGGCGCTCGAGCAGGCGGCGTCCACCCTGGGCGCCGGATCGCCGAGCCGGTTCCGGCACATCCTGCTGCCGCTGCTGGTGCCGGGCCTTGCCATCACCTTCTGCCTGTCCTTCGTGCAGGCGTTCTCGGTGTTCCCGTCCGCCATCCTGTTGGGCGCGCCGGCGGGGCCGACCCGGGTGATCTCGATCGCCGCCTACCAGGCCGCGTTCGAGGAATACGACTACTCCTTGGCCTCGGCGATCGCGATCCTGATGGGGGTGATCGAGCTGGTCATCGTCGCCGCCGTGCTCGGCGCCCGCGGCCTGCTGTACCGAGGCCCGGCGGGCGGGGGCAAGGGCTGATGGCCGCGAGAACACCGGGGGGCAGGACCCCGCTCGAACGGCTTTGGGCCGCCGGCGTCTGGACGCTGATCGGCTTCTTCATCCTCAACCTGTTCGCGATGATCGCCAGCGTCGTCGTCAGCAGCTTCGCCACCCGCTGGCTGCGGTCCTGGCTGCCGACCGGCTATACGCTCAATTGGTATGGATCCGCCTGGGACGAGTTCCAGCTCGGCGACGTGTTGACGGTGACGTTCCAGGTTGTTTTCCTCGTTGTCGCGCTGTCCGGCGTCCTCGGCGTGCCGGCCGCCTATGCCCTGGCGCGGCGCGACTTTCCCGGCAAGCGCCTGGTGATGCTGCTGTTCCTGCTGCCGCTGCTGATCCCGCCGATCACCTTCGGCATCCCGCTGGCAACCGTCCTATACCAGACGGGCCTGGCCGGCTCGATGGCGGGCGTCGTCATCGCCAACCTGGTGCCGACGGTGCCGTTCGTGATCCTGGTGATGATCCCGTTCATCGAGCAGATCGACCCGCGGGTCGAAGCGGCGGCGCGGGTGTTCGGCGCCAATACGCCACGGCTGTTCCAGCACGTGCTGCTGCCACTGCTGCTGCCCGGCATCCTGGCATCGCTGCTGCTGGTGCTGGTCCGCACCATTGCGATGTTCGAGCTGACCTTCCTGGTCGCCGGCCCGACCAGCCAGACCTTGGTGGTGGCGCTCTACTACGCGGTGTTCGCCGCCGGGGTGCGCTCGGTGCAGTCGATCGATGCGATGGCGGTGATCTACATGGTGACCACGCTCATTTGGCTGCTGATCGCGCTCCGCTTCGTCAACCCGACCCAGATCGTGGCGCGGGCGAAGCGGGCGGAGACGTAGGATCGAGACCGCAACCGAACCCACGTCATCCCCGGGCGGGGCAGGCAAAGGCTCCACGTGCGTGAGCACGTGGAAGGCTGCGGAGGGTTGACCCGGGGATTTCTCGCGCGTGGGAACGCCGGCGTTCCATGCGGGGCGGGAAGGCTACTTCGCCCCGGGCAGCGTCAGCATCGGCATCACGCCGCCGCCCAGCATCGTGGCCGGCAGGGTGCCGGTCCAACGCCGGGCCGTCTGGTACTGCACCACGTCCGGGTTCGCCGTTACCGCGGCGCCGACCTGCTGCACCGCCGCCGCTTGCGCCTCGCCCAGCAGCTTCGTCGCCTGCGCCTCGCCCTCGGCGCGCAGCACCGTGCCTTCCCGGTCCGCCCGCGCTTTGGCCACTGCCGCGCGGGCTTCGCCTTCGGCGCGCGTCACCGCCGCGGTCGCCTGCGCCTCCGCCTGCACCTTGGCCTGCTCGCCCTCGTAGCGCACCCGCAGCACCGTGTTCTCGGCCTGCAGGGCGTCGTTCTTGGCCTTCACCGCCGCTTCGACCGAGGCGTTGAACGAGGCGCTGTACTCGATGCGGCTGAGCTGCAGGTCCACGATGTCGATGCCGAACGCGTCGTGCACCGCGTCCTGGATCGAGCGGCGGATCTCGGTCGCGATCGCCTCGCGTTCGGACGAGATGTTGACGGTGTTGCGCCGGGCGAACACGCGCAACGCCCGGTCGGCGACGATCGGCCGCAGATTGCCGTCGATATCCACGTTGCCGGTCCGGCCCACCCCGTACAGCAGCTTGAACACCGCCTCGGGCGGCACCCGGAAGCTGAGGCCGATGCCGATCCGCACCGGCTGGTTGTCGATCGTGTAGACGCCGAGGTCGTTGGCCTGGAATGTCGTCAGGCTGACCTGCAGGTGGTCGACGCTGTCGATGAACGGCGCCTTGGCGTGCAAGCCAGGTCCGACCGGAGCCGGGCTGGTAACGACGCCGAAGCGGCGCACGCCGGCCATCTCGGTCGGCTGCACCGAGTAGAAGCTGCCGCTCACGGCAAGCAGACCGAATAGCCCGACCGCTCCGGCAACGACGGCGCCACCGGGCAAGCGAGGGATCGGAACACCCATGATGTCTCTCCGAGGATCAATCCTCGGCGGCCGTTATAAGTCCGATCCAGAGCCGGAACGAGTGGCGAGACCCTCAGGCGGCGCGGGTCAGACGCTTGAGGAACGCAGAGACCCGGTGCCGCCGCAGCTCGTAGCGCGCCTTGTCGTCGGTGGTCATGTAGTTGAGCTGTACCACGTAGCGCCGTCCGACGAACTGCTTGTGGCCGTGGAAGGTGGTGGGGCCGTTCGGAAACACCAGCAAGGTGCCGTTCACCGGCGGCACTTCGACCGCGTAGTCCTCGATGTCGTCGGGGCCACGAAGCAGGCGCAGGCAGCCCTCCTGCCGCGCCCAATCGGCCGTTTCGGGATTGAGGTAGAGCAGGACCGTCACCCGCTTGGTTAAGCTGTCGCAGTGGATGCGGCCGTCCTTCTCGCGCGATTGCCCGCGCAACGTGACCATGACCGGCGCGTCGTCGAGCTGCAGTCCGAATTTCCCGGCGATCGCGGCCCGGAACCGCGGTCCCTCGAGTTCGTCGACCAAGGCCTTGCCGGACGGCCCGAGCCGCAGCCCGTCAGTCGGGAACGACCCGCCTTTGGCGATCGCCGGCAAGTCGGCAACCACGGCGGGCAGCAAATCGGCAGGGACGAAGTTCGGCACCACCACGTGGGTGAACGGATCGGCGGCCACGGGGGTGGCGGCAAGGCGGTCATAATCGAGCGCGAGCATGCGCCCTCCTACTCCCGCACGGACCCTGCGTGCAACTCGGACCGCACGGTGCCTGACCCGCGGAGGAGGTCGGCGAGCTAAGTGCGGTTCGAGTGTTTCGGCTTGATCAATCCCGTGTTGGACAGCAGCTGCGGGCAGCTGAACCGTCCGGCACAGCAAGGCGCCGGGTCGTTGCCGTGGAATGCGGCCCGCGACAGGGCGTGTCCCTCGCAAACGGAGATCGCCGGCGGAAGCGGCACTTGCGGCGGCGCAGCAAGGGCGGCTCCGGCGCCGGTTATGAAGACTAAAACAGGGGCGAGTAGCGTAATCTTCATCGACAGTCTCTCTTCCACCCTGGAACTTGCTGATCTCACAACGTGTCAATCGACGGGTTAGTTACAACTTCACAGTGGTGTGACATGTGGCCGATCTGCACCACTAGCCCTTCGCGCCGCGCTGCGGCAGGGATCGGACGCCATGCACGGCGCCTCTCCTGACCTCCCCGGGCCGCTCGAAGCGTATCGGGCCAAGCTTGCCAGCGGTGAACTCGCCACCGACCCGGCCCAGGCGCTTGCCGCCGAGCGGCTGCAGGCCTTGTGGCGGCGGCTGCGCGGCTATGCGCCGCAGCCTCGGCGCGAGGAGCGCAGCTTCTGGGACCGGCTGCGGCCCGGCCGGGCCCGCCCGGACGACATCCCGGCCAGCTACCCGCACGGCATCTACCTGGTCGGCGAGGTCGGCCGCGGGAAATCGATGCTGATGGACCTGTTTTTTGGCGCCGCCGCCGTCGAGCACAAGCGCCGGGTGCATTTCCACCAGTTCATGCAGGAGTGCCACGCCCGCATCCACGCTTGGCGGCGCGAGCCGCACCGCTTGGCGGACCCGCACAGCGACGACCCGATCCCGCCGCTCGCCGACCGCATTGCCGACGAGGCCTGGCTGCTGTGCTTCGACGAGTTCCAGGTCAACGACATCGCGGACGCCATGATCCTGGGCCGGCTGTTCAAGGCGCTGTTCGCCCGCGGCGTCGTGGTGGTCGCGACCAGCAACGTGCCGCCGGACGAGTTGTTCGCCGGGCAGCCGGGGCGGGACGCGTTCCTGCCCTTCATCGCCCTGCTAAAGGAGTACCTCGACCTGCTCGTGCTGGGCGGCACACATGATTTCCGCCGCAAGCGGGCCGAACGCCTGGCCACCTGGCACGTGCCGGCCAACGCCGCCGCCGATGTCGCGCTGGACGACGCGTTCCGGCAGCTCACCGGGGGCGCGCCGGCCCGGCCAACGCGGATGACGGTGATGGGGCACACGCTGGAAGTCCCGCTTGCCGCCAACGGCGTGGCCCGGTTCGATTTCGAGGCACTGTGCGGTCAGCCGCTCGGCGCCGGCGACTACCTGGCTTTGGCGACTCACTACCACGCCCTGGTCATCGACGCCGTCCCGCGGCTGAGCCCGGAGAATTATGACCGCGCCCGCCGCTTCATCGTGCTTGTCGACACCTTGTACGAGCACCGGGTCAAGCTGATCGCGAGCGCCGACGCGGGGCCGGACGAGCTGTATGCGCGCGGCGAGGGCGCCGCCGCGTTCCGCCGCACCGCGTCGCGCCTGGAGGAGATGGCCAGCCGCGAGTATCAGGATCTGCCGCATCTGACCTGAACCCGGCCATGCGGTGTCCCGGTTAGCGGGCGAGCAGACGGGAGAAGCTGACCACGCAGGCCGTTGCCGCGAAGCACGCGGCCAGGCCGAGCGCCAAGGTGGGTCCGTGCAGCGGGCTCAAGCCGAAGCACAGCGCCACCAGCGCGGCGCCGATCGACTGGCCCATCAACCGCGACGTCGCCACCGTGCCGCTGGCGCCGCCGCTGCGGTTGGGGGGCGCCGACGACATGATCGCCTTCAGGTTCGGCGACTGGAAAAAGCCGAACCCGGCGCCGCACACCAGCATCCGCACCATGATCGCCGCGTTCGAAGCGCCGTCCGGCAAGGTCGCCATCAGCACCAGGCCGACGCTCAGGATCGCCATGCCGATGCCGCCCAGGATCGCCGGCGGGAACCGGTCCGACAAGGGGCCGGCGATCGGCGCCACCATCCCGGTCGCCACCGGCCATGGCGTCAGCAGCAGCCCGGTCTCGACCGCGTTGTGCCCCAGCACTGTTTGGAACAGGAAGGGCAGCGACACGAAGCTCAAGCCCTGCGCCGAGAACGAGCACATCGAGGTCAAGGACGACAACGCGAACAGCGGCCGCCGGTACAGGTCGATCGGCAGCAGCGGCGCGAGCTGCCCGATCTGCTGCCGCACCAGCACCGTGCCCGCGCAAGCCGCCACCGCCAAGGCCGCCAGGGTCTGGCCGAGCGTCGCCTGGTGCGCGGCCTCGCCGACCGCCAGGATGATGGCGGCGAAGGTGACGGCGCTGAGCGCGCTGCCGAACCAGTCGAATCGCCGGGCCGCACGCGGCGTCTCCGGCAGGGAGCGCGCCGCCAGCGCGAGCGCCACGAGCCCGACCGGCACGTTGACCGCGAACAGCAGCGGCCAGGCGGCGACGCTCAGCACGGCGGCCGCGACGCTCGGGCCCAGCGCGGTCGAGACGGCGACCACCAGCGCGTTGAAGCCGACGCCGCGGCCGAGCTGGTTGGCGGGGTAGATGAAGCGGATCAGCGCGGTGTTGACGCTCATGATCCCGGCCGCGCCCAACCCCTGCAACACGCGGGCGGCGGTCAGCGACGGCAGCGACCAGGCCAGCGCGCAAAGCAATGAGGCCAGCGTGAACACCAGCAGCCCGGCGCTGTAGACCCGGCGGAAGCCGACGATCTCACCCAAGGCGCCGAGCGGCAGCAGGCTCGCCACCACCGCGAGCTGGTAGGCGTTGACCACCCAGATCGACGACGCCGGGCTCGCGTCGAGATCGGCGGCGATGGTCGGCAGCGCGGTGTTGGCGATGCTGGTGTCGAGCGACGCCATGCCGACCGCAAGCACGATCGTCAGCACCGCCGCCCGCCGCCGCGCCGGCGGCAGGCCTCCCATGGCGGTCACTGAGCCGAGACGGGGGTTGAGACGGGGCTTGAGACGGGGGCGCCGTCGGCCGGCGCGGCTTCCGGGGTCGAGGCAGGCGGCGCAGCGTCGGCGTCGGCCAGATGGCGCCGGCCGAGATGCTCGACCTCCAGGAACGCCGCGTTCTCGCGGGACGGCTTGTACACCTCGAACCGGTTCATCACCGGCAGGGTCGCCGCACTTTCGAGCGGTCCGAAGAACTCGGTGTTGGCAACCGCGAAGCGCGGCGAGGCGATCAGCCGCTCGAGCTGCTGCGCGTTGACGAAAAAGCAGCCGGAATGCGGGTTGTCGACGCGCTGGAACCGGACCGGGCGCCCGAAGGCGGCGGCACGGAGGTAGCGCCGGACGGATACGTCCTGGAATTGCGCCGTCAGCTCGGGCCGGGCGGTGTTGCCGTCCACGTAGAGCTTCTGGGTGTCGGGCCCGGCCGACAGCTCGAACCGGTTCGGCTGCAGCAGGGCCGACGAGCCGAACTGGGCGTTGAACCAGGCGAGCTTGTCGAACAGCAGCGCGTCGGTGACGCCGATGTCGTCCTCGAGGAAGGCGAACCAGTCGAACCGCATGAGGTTCATGCGCAGGAAATGGTGGGCGACAAAGCCGAGCGCGCGCGGGTCGAGCGTGGTCGCCTGGTGGAAGAACAAGTGCCGCGGCAGCTCGTCCACGAGGTGCTGGTCGCCGCTGGTGATCAGGATGACCTCGAGATGGGTGCGCAGGTCGGTGTTGGCCGGGATGCCCTCGCCGCCGGTCAGGACCTGCTTCGGGCCGAACGTCTGGTGCAGCGACGCGAGGCAGCGGGACACCGCGTCCACGCGTGCCCGCAGCGGATGCAGCTCCGAGCCGTAAAAGCCAGGCTGGGCCGGGTCGCGCCGGCAAAAATGCGGGATGGTGACGAGAAGGCGCATGCAGGGCTCCGTCCGGCCTGCCAGATGCCGGGGGCGCCCCGCTACGTCAAGCCGCGGGCGTTGTTCGTGCTTCTACGGGCGGAGGCCGTAGCGGTCGCTTTTCCGATACAGCGTGGCGCGCGAGATGCCGAGCAGGCGGGCCGCCGCGGAAAAACTGCCATGCGCGTTGGACAGCGCGCGGACGATCAGGTCGCGCTCCCCGTCGCGCAACGTCGCGAAATCGTCGGCGCCCGCAGACCGGGCCGGGGGCGTGATGGCGGGTGGGGCCGCCGCGGCACCCTCGGCGGCTGGCCGTGGCGGCGGAGCCGGATCGGCAGCGCCGAAATAGGGCGCCAGCTCGTCCGCCGCGACGTCGCCGGGGCCGCCCATCAGCAGCAGGCTTTCGACCACGTTGCGCAGCTCGCGCGCATTGCCGGGCCAATCATGCGCCAGCAGCGCGTCCTCCGCCGCGGCGGTGAAGCGGCGGCGCGGCACGCCATGCCGCAGGGCCTGCACGCGGGCGAAATGCTCGGCGAGCAGCAGTACGTCGTCCCCGCGCTCGCGCAGCGGCGGGATGCGCAGCCGGGTCACGCTGATGCGGTAGTACAGGTCGCGGCGGAAGCGCCCGGCGTTGACGTCGTCGAGCAGGTTGCGGTTGGTCATGGTGATCAGCCGCACATCGACCCGCCGCGGCTGCGCGTCGCCGAGCCGGTAGACGACACCCTCCTCGAGCGCCCGGAGCAGGAAGGGCTGCACGTCGAGCGGCATCTCGCCGATCTCGTCGAGGCACAGCGTGCTGCCATGCGCCAGCTCGAAGCGGCCGGGCCTGCCTTCGGCGGTGGCGCCGGTGAAGGCGCCGCGGACATGGCCGAACAGCTCGCCCGGGATCAACTCGCGGGTGAAGCCGCCGCAGTTCATCACGATAAAGGGGCGGATGCTCCCCGTGTCGCATGGGGTGCCGCGCGCGCTCTCACCATGGATCGCGCGGGCCAGCAGCTCCTTGCCGACGCCGGTCTCGCCCTCGATCAGCACCGGCACCTGCTTGTCGACCAGCATGCGGGCGCGCTCGACGGCGAGACGGATCGCCTCGCTGCGGCCGACGATGCGGTCGAACGAGGCGCGGTCGGGATCGGCCTCCGAGACCTGGCCGGCCTTGCCGGGCAGCGCGGGGCGGTTCGCCGGCCCCCGCACGGCCGCCTTGTCCGGAACGACCAGCATGGCGCCGATCGTCTCGCCGCCGACCGCCACCGGGCTGAACCACTCCGGCCGCCAGCTGCTCGGCAAGCGCGCCACCCAGTCCTCGACCTTAAGCTGCTCGTCCAAGCCCGGCAGCACCTGCCCGACCGGCACCGGCAGGCACGCGCGCCCGGCCGCGTGGATCAGCCGCCCGGCGCGGTCGAGCGCCACCAAGCCGCCGACGTCGCGGCCCGAAAGGCGGTCCATGCAGGCTTCCATCAGCTGGAACCGCTCCCGCGCCGACCGCTCGGCCAGCGCCCCCTCGATCTGCCGCGCGGTGGTGACGGCCAGGATCAGGTTGCTGCGCTGGTAGGTCATCGGCGGGCCCGAGATGTCGATCACGCCCATCATGGTGCCGGGTCCGGCGCCGGTCGGGTCGGGCTCGAAGATCGGGCAGGCGGCGCAGGTCCAGCTCTTGATGCCCTCGCAAAAATGCTCGGCGGCATGGATGTGCGCCGGCCGCGCGGTGGCGATGGCGGTGCCGATGCCGTTGGTGCCGATGCGGTCTTCGTGCCAGTGGCCGCCCTGCATCAGGTGGATCGTCTCGCCTTCGCCGCGGGTGGCGTGGTCGCCGGTGACCTGCAGCACGACGCCGTTCACGTCCGTCAGCACCATGATGGAACGGGCGCCGGCCAGCAGCTCGGCGGTGCGGCCGAAGATGTCCTGCGCGGCCTCGATCAGCCGGCGGTTGCGCTGGTGCAGAGAGAAGAAAGCGTCGCCCTGCGCCACCAGCGGCGCCGCCCGGCCGCCCGGATCGATGCCGTGCGCCTGGCTGCGCCGCCACGACGACACGACGAAGTTGCCGCGCGGCATCGCCGCGCGTGCGCCGCCGGTCAGGAAGCGCTCCCACGCCTCCATCGTGTCGCTGCCTTCGGCTCGGCGGAGGATGGTGGGCGGCCCCGCCCCCTCCCCGCGCCGGCTGTCGCGGTCCTGTCCAGCCATGGACGTCACCCCGGGCGAAGTGACGAGA
The DNA here is from genome assembly GCA_963752225.1 of uncultured Alphaproteobacteria bacterium. GTDB lineage: Bacteria > Pseudomonadota > Alphaproteobacteria > Acetobacterales > Acetobacteraceae > JBBROS01. The sequence continues at coordinate 55,208 of CAVVXS010000010.1, forward strand.
CTACCGGATCGGGACGCCGGTTGCACGCGCCGCGGCACGGCCGTCAGGCACGGCCGAGCCGTTCGGCGCCTCCGCCGAGTGCCGGCCCTTCAGTCGGATCGACGTAGGTGCCGCGGTCGGCGATCAGCGTTTGGGTGGTGAGGATCAGGCTTGCGACCGAAACCGCGTTGCGCAGCGCCGTCGCGGTGACCCGCACCGGATCGATCACGCCGGCTTCGAACAGGTCGGTGAAAGCCCCGGTATGGGCATCGAGCCCGGTGCCGTGCGGCGCCTGCGCCACCCGGGCCACCACGGACGCCGGGTCCAGGCCGCAATTCGCGGCGATCGCTTCCAGCGGCGACGCCAGCACGGCCCGCAGCAGCGCCGCCCCGTCGCGCTCGGCGCCGTCGAGCCCGGCGATCATGCCGTCGAGCTCGGGCGCCACCTGCACCAGCGCCGTGCCGCCGCCGGCGACGATCCCCTCCTCGACCGCCGCGCGGGTGGCGTTGACCGCGTCCTCGACCATCTGCGCGCGGCGCTTCTGCTCGACCGGCGTGGCGCCGCCAACCAGGATCGTCGCGGCGCCGCCCGAAAGCTTGGCCAGGCGCTCGCCCAGCTTGTCGCGCTCGATGTTCGGCGGCGCGATCTCGATCTGCTGCCGCACCTGCTCGCGCCGGGCGGCGATGGAGGCCACGTCGCCGCCGGGTCCGGACAACGAGGTGCGGGTGGACGACACCCGCACCTGCTGCGCCCGGCCGAGATCGCGCGCCTCGGCGCCGGCCAGCGTGCCGCCCAGGTCGCGGGCGATGACCCGGCCGCCGGTGAGGATGGCGAGGTCTTCCAGCATCGCCTTGCGCCAATGGCCGTATTCGGGCGGATGAATGGCCACGGCGGGCGGCAGGCCGCGGTCGCGCCGCTTCAGCAGCGCCACCACCGCATCCGGTCCGACCTCCTCGGCAACCACCAGCAGCGGCTTGGACTGACCGGCGACCAGCCGCTCAAGGGCCGCCACCTCCACCTCGGTCTGCAGCTTCTGGTCGGTGAGCACGATCAGCGCGTCGTGCAGCACCGCCTCCATGCGGCCCACGTCGGTGACCATGTGATGCGACAGGTAGCCGCGGTCGAACGACATCCCGTCGGCGACGTCGAGCGTCGTTTGCACGGTGGGGCCGAACTCGACGCCGATCAGCCCAGCCGGACCGACCCGGGCGAGCGCTTCGGCAACCAGCTCGCCCATCGCCTGGTCGTTGGCGGCGATGATGGCGACGGCGCGGGTCTCCTCGGGGCCCGAGAGCGGGCGCGCCGACTTGCGCAGGGCGGCGGCGGCGTGCGTCGCCGCCTGCTCGAGACCGCGCACCAAGGCGACCGGGTTGCTGCCGTGGCCGAGCCGGGCCAGGCCTTGCTGCACCAGCGCGTCGGCCAGCACGGTGGCGGTGGTGGTGCCGTCGCCGGCGACCTCGTTGGTCTGCTTCGACACCTCGCGCGCCACCTGGGCGCCCATGTTCTCGAACGGGCATTCGAGTTCGATCTCGGCAGCGATGCTGACGCCGTCCCGCGACACCAGCGGCGTGCCGATTGGCCGGTCGATGACGGCGTTCATGCCCCGCGGCCCCAGCGTGCCGCGGATGGCGCGCGCCAGTTTTCCGACGCCGCGGGCCAGGGCCTCGCGGGCCTCTTCGTCGTGCAGCATGATTTTTGCCAAGTTATTTCCCCCCGTTCTTGTTCGCGTTGTCGGCTGCCCGGCCGACGCTTCGTCTTACCGATGCATCGCGTCTCCTGGCGGCGGCACAGCGCGGATGAAGTCGAGCAAAGTCGGTTCGCCGTTCGCCGCCGGCTCCGGATAGCGCTCCGCCAGCAAGCCGCGGCATAGCGCGCCGTTGAACTCGGTGTTGATCGTGACCCGGCGCAGCCGCCGCAAGTAGTCCGGCAGGTCGGCAGCCGGGATGGCGGCGCCGTGCTCGTCGACGAAGGCCGGGTCGTCCGGCCCCGCCGCGCCCGGCACGTCACGGCGCTCCAGGTAGCGCGACGCCAGCGCCTCCCCGTCGGGTGCAAGCGGCATTGCCCGCAACGCGGCGACCGTCAGCGCGAGCACCGCCGGCCCATCCAGCCCGGCCCCGAGCAGGTGCCGCAGCACGCCTTCCTGGCGACGCTGGAACGACTTGACCTGAAAGGTGCGCCGCACCGCGTCGAGGTCGCCGGTCGCCTCGGCGCCGAACGCCACTTCGAACGACAAGCCCTCGGCCATGCCGCGATTGACCTGGTCCGCATACATGTGCGCGTCCAGCACCAGGCCGACCGATCGCACCCAGGGCAGCGCCGCCACCTCGCGCCGCATGTCGTCGGCCATGATGAAGGCGAAGTTGGCCGCACACCAATAGGTCGGCAGCCGGAAGCCGATGTCGACCCGGCCGCCGTCGCCGAGCACCACGCCGGTGACGAAGCCCAGCTCCGTCACCGGCTCGTCCAGCTCCGGATCGGTGACCCGGGCCAGACGTCGCCATACCTCCGCGACGCGCGCCGCGGAGGGATCTTCGGGCATCGCCGCCTACTCCGCCGCGACGGCGTGCTCGGTGGCGAGGATCTGCTTCTGCCGTTCGATGTCGACGTCGTACAGCCGCGCCGCGTTGAGGCCGAGGATCTTCTTCTTGGTTTCCATGTCGAACTTGACGTTGGTTTCGCGCTTCACGTCGTCCGGCAGCTCGAACGCCATGAATTTTTCCACAAGCCATTTCGGCGACCAGATGCCGTAGTCGCTGGCGTAGAGCAGCTTGTCCTCGCCGAGCCAGAACAGCAGCTCGGACAGCACGTGGGCGAAGTAGCCGGGCCGCGAGTGGATGAACGGCAGCACCACCGCAAGACCGCCGTAGACGTTGGTTTCCTGGGTTGCGATCCAGCAGAAATCGTCTAGCCGCGGCAGGCCGCAATGCTCGATGATGAAGTTGAGCCCCTGGAAGCTGGTGGCGGCGTCATCCACGTCCGCCACGTCGAACGCGTCGCGGTTGAGCGGCAGGATGGTCGGTCCCTTGTGGATGTGGATGTTCTTGATCCCGAGCTTCACGCAGCGCTCGAGGTAGCGCACCGCCCAGGGGTCGGTCAGCTTCCAGCCCTTGCTCTCGCCCTTCCACTCGGCGGTGTAGAGCTTGACGCCTTTGAGCTTGTGCGTCTCGTGCAGGGCCTCCAGCGCGTCGAGCCCGGCTTCGCCGTCGCGCGGGTCGAAGGCGCCGTTGAGGATGAAGCGGTCGGGGTATTTTGCCTTGAGGAAGGCGTTCTGCTCGGTGGTGTTGAAGCCGTTGATGTAGAAGTCCTTCAGATAGGTCGGCTGGAACACCGCCATGTCGTCGTAGCCGTTGACGAACAGGTCGTTGTACATGGTTTCCGGCCCGTACTTGTAAAACTTCTCCCGGTCCCACTTGTATTCGGCCGGGCTCAGGTTGGAGTGGTAGGCATAGAAGCAGTCGATGAACTGCTCCCCATGCACGTTCCGCTGGTTCGCCTTCGACCCGTCCCAAAGATGAACGTGGCCGTCGATCACGAAGATTTCCTCACCGGTTTCCGTCCTGAACATCCGCGATCCCCCATCAGCACAAAGAGAGTTTTTGCCAGCCGGGCTACCGGCCCGGCCTATTCGATGTACGAGCGCATGTCGTCCATGCTGCCGAAGACCGTTACGGTGTTGTCGTCCACCATGACCATGCGGCCGTAATGGGTGGAGGTGGAGATCTCGAACAGATGCGGGGTCATTTCGCGGCCGAGCGCCTCGCCGATCTCGTCCATGTGGAACTCGATCTTGCCCTTGCCGTCGATGCGGATCAGCGCCGGCTGGTAGGTGACGGTGACGCCGGGCTTCTCGGCCATCACCTCGGCGATGGCGCGGGCCTCGACGCTGTCGTTCATCGTGATCCCGCATTCGTCCGAGATCGTCTTCTCGAACGTCACGTCGCTCAATTTACGGAACACGGTGGCTTGGTGGTATCCTTGCTGCGACATCTTCGCTTCCTCTTGCTTTTTGTTGGAAGGGATCAGGCTTCGACAACCGGCCGCACGTCGAGGCCGACTTCGGAGCCGATCGCGCGCAGGCGGTTGCGTGCGGCTTCCGCGGCGTCGGTGAACTGCGCCACCTTGACCCGCGGCTGCGACCACAGCGGCTGCAGCCCGGCTGCCGCGCGATGCGCGACGGCCCCATGCTTCTCGAGCCAGCTCATGAACAGGGTGCGGTTGTGCGCGCCGTGCTGCTCGTCGGCGGTCAGCATGTGGAACAGCTCGACCGCGTTGGCGAGGTTGCGCTCGTAGTCGCCCTCGGCGGCGGACACCACGGCGGGGGTGATGAAGTCGTTCTGGGCGGCGGCCATCTGCATCACGAAGCCGCTGCGGAACAACTCGCCGACCAGCGGCTCGAACACCAGGTTGACGGCGAAGTACTGCTCGAGGAAGTCGGTTGCGCCCATGACGGTTTCGACCGCCTCGCGCGTGCCTTGCCAGATCGGGTCGTCGAGCCAGTGCTGCTTGCCGGCGTTGCCGTCGAGCCCCTCGATGTCGAGCCCGAGTTCCCCCAAGTAAAGCGTCAGATCCTGCGAGAAGCGGAGCTTGTAGGAGGAGTTGGTGAGGATCGCGTTGTTGATCATCTGCGTATAGCCATAGCGCTGCGCTTGCATGGTCGCGGTGCCGAGGCCGAACTCAGCGTGCTTCCAGGCGCCGATGTGGTTCTGCAGCACCTTGACCCAGGCCGGGTCGAAGCGCGACGGCGCGCCGGAGCGACGGCCGTTCTCGATCACGTTCTTCAGCATGCCGACGATGGTCGATTGACGCTGGTAGTGGGTCTTCTCCCATTCCTGGTCGACGGCGCGGAACTTGTGCCAGTCCGACGACTTCGCCTGCGTCCAGCTTTCGTCGTACGTTGGCGTACCGTCGGCGAACGAGATGATCCAGTCCTGCAGCAAATAGCGCTTCGGATCCGGCTGCACGTCGAGGGTCATGTCCTCGTAATGGGTCGCCTTGCGGCCCTTGGGTTCGTAGTAGTTGAACTTGCGGCTGTCGGAGCCGGCGAAGGCAGCCGCCCCTGCGGCGCCCGACCCGGCCGAGCCGGAGATTGTCCCGCGCTGGCCGCTCTCGTTGGTGGTTGCACTCATGCTGTATCCTCCCCTTGGTGTCGTTGCCCGGCGTTCAGCGCACGGCCGGCGTGAACCTGTCGCAGTGGATGTGTTCCGGCTCGGCGCCCGCCATGCGCAGCGCCGGCATTGCCGCGTCGATCAGCGGTGGCGGGCCGCAGCAATAGGCGTCGATCTCGCCGTCGAGCGCTTCGTCGCGCAAATGGCGGCCCATCACCTCGTGGATGAAGCCGCGTTCGCCGTCCCAATCGTCGTCGCCGGGCTCGGACAAGGCCGGCACGAAACGAAAGTCGCCGATTTGGCCGCCGAGGGCGGCGATCTCGTCGAGGTGGAACAGGTCGCGTCGGCTGCGGGCGCCGTAGAAGAAACGGACCGCGCGCCGCTCGCCGCTACGCGCCTGGTCGGACAGGATCGCCAGCAGCGGCGACATGCCGGAGCCGCCGCCGACCAGGATCATCGGCCCGGGTCGGCCCTCACGGCGCAGGCAGGTGCCGTATGGGCCGCGCACGCGGAGCTCGGCGCCGACCGCGAGGCCGCCGTCCAGCAGCGACGAGAACTGCCCTTGAGGGTATTTCTTGATGATGAAGTCGAGCCGCGTGCCGCCGTCGGGCGGGTTGGCCATCGAGAACGACCGGGTGATGTCCGTGCCGGGGATCGTGAGGTCCATATATTGCCCGGCCCAGTAGCGCATCGGCGTCGCGGTCTCGACCGACAGCAGGCGAATGTCGTGGGTCAGGTTCCGGATGGAGGTCAGCGTCGCCGACACCTCCTTTACCGCGATGGCGCGGCGCAGCATGTCCTCGTCGAAGTTCAGCAGCTCGATCACGAGGTCGCTGTAGGCGTGGGTGCGGCAGAGCAGGATGTGGTTGCTGTCGCGCTCGTACTCCGGCAGAGCGAAGGTGGAGTATTTCTGCAGCTCGATGTCGCCCTCGACCAGCAGCGACTTGCAGGCGCTGCATTGGCCTTCCTTGCAGCCGTGCATCAGCGCGATGCCCTGGCGGAACGCCGCGTTGAGCACCGTCTCGCCCTCATCGACCGTCATCTCGACCCCGACCGGCTCAAACCGGACGTTGTAGCCGCTGTCTGCCATCGGTCCTCCCGGACGTTCTTTTTTATTCGTGCTTGGGAAGACCCGGGGCCGGTTGGCCCGGCCCCGGGGTAGGCACGGAGTTAGTGGCAGGGCGCGATGGTGAAGCCCTTCCTGTACTCGGCCGCCGCCGTCTCGCGACCCTCCGGCGTCAGAGCCCGGAAGTTTTCCAGCGGGCTCTGCAGCACGAAGCCGCGGACGTCGTCGAGGGTCCACATCTCCTTGTCGTCGAAGCGGAGATGCGGCTGCGGGGTCAGCGTCTTGCCGTCGGCGCGGACGAAGCCGAGGTCGGTGATGGCGTCCGCCAGGTCCACGCCGTGGAAGCACGTCTCCCACTCGCGCCGTCCGGCGAAACGGCCCATCGCCGGCGTCGGCCGCCCGTCGTACTCGGCCGCAAACGCGACCTTGTGGGTCCAGCGGCACTCCTCGGAGCAGTAGGTGTAGACCTTGCCGTCCACCGTATCGTAGGTGAACTCCTCGCGGATCAGGCAAGGCACCATGCAGCTCCAGCAGCGGTGCGGATAGACGTAGCCCGGCGCGCTGTTGAACAGGATGTTCGTTTCACCCTTGTGCGACAGCTTCTCGTACCAGCGCCAGTATTCGCCGAACTCGGCGTACCAGCCCGGATACTTGTGCTCGAACCACTCGAAGTCGCGGTCGGTCTGCGCTTCCTGCCGCCAGAAGGCGACCGGCCAACCCACCGAGAAGAACTGCGCCGTCTTGTGCACGTAGTTCTTCTTGACGATGCGGTCCCAAGCATGGGCCACGTCGTCATGGTGGATCTTGATGCCGTACTTCTCCAGCGGCAGCATGTAGGTCCGGTAGTAGTCCTCGTAGATCCACCGGTGCCAAAGCTCGGCGTAGCTCTCCTTGTTCTTGTCGCGGTTCGCCGTGCCGTATTCGATGAATGTGCCGATCGCCGCGTCCACGATCGCATGGTTCTGCCAGAACGCGTATTTCAGGTCGCGCTCGAGCAGCTTGTGGTTGTCCGGCTCCTGCAGCATCGCCATCAGCATGGAGTGGCCGTTGCCGATGTGCCGGCTCTCGTCGGACTGCACCGACAGGAACACCGTCGGCAGCGCGTAGTCGCCGTTGCGGGCGGCCTCGGACGGCATGGCGACGAACAGGGTGTTGGTGAACGCCGTCTCGGCCACGACCGTCAGGTAGACGTTGGCCGAGGTGATCGCGTCGCCGGTCACGAACCCTTCGGCGAACTGGCGGCCGATCGTGGTCGCGTAGCACTTGCCAAACGCGGCCTCGGTGATGTCGAACCCGGCCGGGTCGATGTAGTTCTCCATATACCACTTCTTGAGGTTCATCTGGATCGTCGAGTGCCGGAACTCGTCGACCATCTGCATGGTGAACCCGGTGCGCAGCTCCTCGCCGGGCGCCAGCCGGCCGACCATCGCCATCGAGCGGGCGGCCGAGATTTCCGGGAACGGGATGATCGCCAGGAACAGCTTCATCCACTCGATCCAGCGCGGCTCCACGTTGCGGAACATGTCGCCGCGGAGCGCCGCGTCGAGCGCGCCGTAGACCCGGTTGTCCTTCTCTTCCTGCATCGGGAAGTAGGACCGCAGGACCTGCTTCATCGGGTCGCGCGGGGTCTTCTTGATCTTGTAATCGGTCGGGAAGGTCATTGCTTCCTGGACGTATGAGGGCGTCCAGCCGAGGTCGGCGACCCGCTTCGCCGCCTCGCCGATGCTGATCCCGCGTTGGGCGGTGATCTTGTTGAGGTTCAAGCCATCAGGCATGTGTTCGATCCTCCATTATGGTCGTTGGCCGTCAGGGTCGTCATGGCACCGCAAGGCGGAACCAGCCGGCGTCGGGCACGTTGCCCTGTCGCCAGCCAAGCCGCCGCCGTGCGTGAGGCTCTCAGCAGCAATCGGCGTGCCAATCCCTTTCGACAAAAAATGTCGTGTATTGTCAGGAACTTGGCAACGAGCAAGCGGTGTCCCGCCCGGCACGGGAACCCCACCGTCTCAAGTTGAGACAGGTCCCGCGTCCACCCCGTCTCGGGTTGGAACAGGTGTGTCACACCTTGTGCTCGGCCGCCGGCGGCATCAGCGGCTTACCCTCGGCAATAAAGCGCGCAGCCAGAATCAGCGTGCCCATGGTGAACTCCTTGCCATGCGCCGCTATCATCGCTTCCGCGAGCTCGCCGACCCGGCGGAAATAGGTGTCCTTGGTTTCCGTCTCGCCCGGCCGTGCCGATCCGTTCATGCCGCCCTCTCCGAGTTTTGGTCTGCCGCGCCGTCGCGGAACAGCACGTCCGGCAGCGCGACCATCTCGCAAGCGCCGCCGGCGGTCCCGAGCGCCAGCCACTCGCCGGTTGCCGAGAACGCCAGCGCGCGCGCCGGGTCCGGCCCGTTGGCGCGCAGCAGCAACGCCCCGGGCGTGCCCGGTTGGCCGAGCGTGACGGCGCCGGTGCCATAGGCCACCGCCAGCAGCGGCCGGCGGGGATGGAACGCGAAGGCCGCGACGTCACGCCCGAACGCGTCGCCGCCCGGCGCCGGCGCCCAGGCCGAGCCGTCCGGTGCCAGGCGCCACAACCGCAGCCCCTCGGCGCCCAGTCCGGCCAGCAGCGTGCCGCCGGGCGCGAATGCCGCCGCCCGCAACGTGCCCGAGTGGCCCGGCAACGCCACCCGCCCCGGCGGCTCCGTGCGCCACAGCGCCGCCCCGGCCAACCACCCCCCATCCGGGCTGAACAGCAGCGAGGGCGACGGTCCGGCGCCCTCGAGCAGCCGGAGATCCGGACCGCGGCACACCGCGGCGCCGTCCGCCAGCGACACCGCCAAACCGCCCGCGGGGTGCCAGGCGAGCGCGCTTGCCCCCCCTGGCAGCGCATCCGGGACGTCCACGCCGGGACCGGCCTCGAGACGGCCGCCCGCCAGGCACGCCCAGCCGTTGCGGACCGAGACCACGCGCTGCACCGGCGCCGCGAACTTCGCGACTTTTTCGGCGGTCCCGTCCGGGTCCACCCGGCGCAGCCGCCCGTCGCTGCAGCCGACCAGGAAGCCGACACCCCAGGCCGCCAGCGCCAGGCATGGCCCGCGCGACACCGCGACCCGCACCAGCGGCCGCGTCTCGCCACGCGCCGGCACCAGCTCGACGCGGCTGTCGCGCTGCCGCACGGTGGGCGCGCCCTCCCACGGCGCCGGGCCGAGCGCCACCGTCCCGTCCGCCAAGGCGAAGGCGGCGCAACCGCCGCTCCAGGCCAGCGCCTGCACTGCGCTGCCGAGCGCCCAGCTGGCGCCCAGCACCTCTGCCAAGGGCGGCTGCAGCGTCACGGGACCAGCACGGCCCGGCCGCGGATCCGCCCGTTATGCAGGTCGTGCAGCGCCTGGTTCGCCTCGCTCAGCCGATACTGCCGGGTTGCCAGGTTGACCAAGCCGCGGTCGGCCAGCGCCATCAGCTCGACCAGTTCCGGATAGGTCCCGACCAAGTTGCCGACGATCGTTTTCTCGGTGGTGATCATGTCGATGGTCGGCAGATCGATTTTACCGCCGTAGCCGACGATGTAGTAGAAGCCGCCATTGCCGGTCATCGCCAGGCCCTTGGCGACCGCATCGCCCTCGCCCACGAAATCCAGCACCGCCTCGGCGCCCCGCCCGTGCGTCAACTCGAGCACGGCGGCAACCTCGTCGCCATCCGCGCGCACTGTGTGGTGCGCGCCGCATTCGGTGGCGAGGCCGAGCCCGGTTTCGGCCCGGTCGACGGCGATGATCTCGGCCGCGCACAGCGCCTTGAGCACCTGAATGCCGATATGGCCCAGCCCGCCGACGCCGATCACCACGGCGAACTGCCCCGGCAGCAGGTGGCGCGAGGCTTTCTTGGCGGCCCGGTAGGCCGTCAGACCGGCGTCGGTGTATGGCGCCACATCCTTCGGCGCCAATGACTGCGGCAGCTTGATCAGGCTGCGCTCCCCGGTCAGCAGGTACTCGGCATAGCCGCCATTGGCGTTGATGCCGGGAAAGCTGCTGTCGGTCGCGTGCATGTCGTCGCCGCGGCGGCAGGCGAGGCAGTGGCCGCTGGTGACCAGCGGGTGGCAGATCACGGCGTCGCCCTTCTTCAGGCCCTCGACGCCCGAGCCGACCTCCTCGATCCAGCCGGCGTTCTCGTGGCCCATGATGTAGGGCAGCGCGACCTCGACCTTGCTGCGCCAGATGCCTTCGACGATGTGCAAATCGGTCCGGCACACACCGGCGCCGCCGATCCGTATCACCACGTCGGTCGGACGCCGCAGCTTCGGGTCAGCCACGTCCTCGTAGCGGACGAACTCGTCGCCGCTCAGCGTCTCGTCGTACCGGTGCAGCACGGCTGCCTTCATCGCGCATCCCCCCCTTGTCGAGTGCCGCCTCTCATGATGCCGGCGCGGCTTGGGACCTGTAGAGCACGCCGCGTGCCAAGGGGCGTCGGCACGCATTTCCGGCGTCCCTCGCGCAAATGTTCGCGACAAGCTGTGCCGTTCTGGCGCAGCATCGCCGGAACACTGTGCCGCCACGGAACGCCGGGCGATGCCTGGCCGACCGGAACGACAAGAGCGGCGATGGGGAGAGCAACGCATGCTGACGTCCATCGAGGATCCGGTCGGCCGCGCGCGCATGCTGCTCGAAGGCCGTGGCGTGGTGGCGACTCAGCTGCTGCCGCCCGAGATCGGCGAGAGTTGGCAGCGTTGCCTGCGCGCCGGGCTCGACCCGACAGCGACGCCGGCGCCGCTCGACCTTGTCGGCCGGCCCAAGCACGTGCGCGAGCCGCACGAGAAAGTCCTGGGCGTCGTGATGGCGGAGATGCGCGGGCTGTATCGCGCCATTGCCGGAACCCATTTCATAGTCGCCTTCGCCGCCCCGGATGGCCGGCTGCTCGAGACGATCGGCGACCCCGGCTTCTGCGACACCGGCGGCAACGCCGCGATCCGCCCCGGCACGATGTGGACGGAGCGCTGGAGGGGCACCAATGCGCTCGGCACCGCGGCGCAGACCGGACGGGCGGTAACGGTGCACGGTCCCGAGCATTTCTTCCGCGCCCATGCCGGCCTGACCTGCATCGCCGCACCGGTCTACGGACCGGGCGCGCGCCTGGCCGGCATCCTCGACGTGTCGTCGGACTGCCGCACGCGACAAGTGCATACCGGCGCCCTGGTGGGGCTGACGGCGTCGCTGATCGAAGCCGGGCTGTTCCGGGCGGAGCACCGCGGCGACATCGTCGTCGCTTTCCACCCGCAGCCCGGCGGCATCGACACCCATGCGGCGGGGCTGCTCGCCTTCGACGCCGGCGGGGTCGTGCTGGGCAGCAACTCGCATGCCCGGGCGCTGCTGGACGGACTGCCGGCGCTGCCGGGCTACCGCTGCGACGAGCTGTTCGATGTCGGCTGGGGCTTTGTGCTGGCCGCGGCCGGCGGTCGGGCGGTGTTGCACGACCGGCGCGGGGCGGCCTATGCCGCGGCGGTGCAGCCGGCCGCCCGGCCGGCGGTGCGGGCGCTCGGCAGCCCGGCGCCGGCGCGGGCGTTCGTGGCCGCCGACCCGGCCGTGGCCGCGGCGGTGGCGCTGACGGAGGCGGCCGCCCGGCGCGGTGTCCCGGTTCTGATCCGTGGCCCGACCGGCACCGGCAAGGAGGCGCTGGCCCGCCATGCGCACGCGGTGTCCGGCCGGACCGGCGCCTTCGTGCCGGTGAACTGCGCCGCTATCGCCGAGAGCCTGGCCGAGGCGGAGCTGTTCGGCCACGCCCCGGGCGCGTTCACCGGCGCGCAGCGTAGCGGCAGCCCGGGCCTCGTGGTCGAGGCCGACCGGGGCACGCTGTTCCTCGACGAGATCGGCGACATGAAGCCGGCGCTGCAGGCGCTGCTGCTTCGCTTGCTGGACGATTGGGCCGTGCGTCCGGTCGGCGGCGGCAAGCCGCGCACGGTCGACGTGCTGCTGCTGGCGGCGACCAACTGCGATCTCCGCGCGGCGACGGCGGCCGGCCGGTTCCGCGCCGACCTCTACTGGCGGCTGAACGTGGTCGAGGCGGTGCTGCCGGCGCTGGCCGACCGGGCCGATATCGCGGCCGTCACCGACCATGTGGTGGCGCAGGTGGCGCCCGGGCTCGGGCTTTCGGCGGCGACGCGCGATTGGATCGCCCGGCAACCCTGGCCCGGCAACGTGCGCGAGCTGCGCAGCGTCATCACCCGCCTGGCCTTGACCGGTCACGAGCCCGCGGAGTCCGGGCCGGCCGCCGACCAGCCGCCGGCCGGGCTGCACCAGGCCACGGTCCGGCGCATCCGCGACGTGGTCGCCGCCGCGGACGGCAACGTGTCGGCCGCAGCCCGCAACTTGGGCGTGTCCCGGAACACCGTTTACCGCGCGTTGCGGAGGCCGGGCCGCTAACCCGGCCGGCGACTGTCAGCCTGGCGGTTCGAGCAGCAGGTCTTCGCGCCGGGGCAGGTCGCGTAGCCCGCTCAGCCCGAACTGGCTGAGGAACGCCGCCGTCGTGCCCCAAAGCGTTGGCCGGCCGGGCACCTCGCGACGTCCCTTCGGCTCGATCAGCCCGGCTTCCAGCAGCGCGTCCACCGAGGCCTGGCTCAACGAGGCGCCACGCACCGCCTCGATCTCGGCGCGCGTCACCGGCTGATGGTAGGCGATCACCGCCAGCGCCTCCATTGCCGCCCGCGGCAGCCGGCGCGGCTGCGGCACCACCTTGGTCAGGGCGGGCGCCAAGTCGGCGGCGGTGCGGAACTGCCACCCGCCGGCCACCTCGACCAGCTCCACCCCGCGTCCGGCGTAGCGCGCCTGCACCGCCGCCAGGACCGCGTCGGCGTCGACGTCGTCGGGTAGCAGCCGCGCCACGGCACTTGGCGCCACCGGCTCGGCGCTCGCGAAGATCAGCGCTTCCACCAGGCGCTCAGGGTCCATCGGCCGCACTGCGAACGAAGATGTCACCGAACGGCCGCTCCTGCCGCAGATCCGCGGTGCCGGCCCGTGCCAGTTCGAGCCCGGCCAGAAGGGTGCTCGCCATCGCCGCCCGGCGCTGCACCGGGTCGTCGGCGACATGCGGCAGGAAGCCCGCCAGCGAGGTCCAGCCGGGCCGGCGGCCAAGCAGCCGCTCGAGCCGGCTCATCGCCTCGGCGACGGTCCAGAACCGCGGCGGCTTGGGCTGGTAAGCGTGCTGGGCGCCGCCGCGCCGCACGGCGGCCATGTAGGCCCGCATCAGCCCGGCGAGGTCAGCGGCCAGGACCGAGCGGTCCACGCGGATCAATCGCTCCGGCGCGCCGCGGGCGAACACGTCGTGGCCGAGTTGCGGACGGATGGCGAGCCAGCGCGCGCCGCGCTGCACATGCTCGAGCGCCTCGAGACGCGCCGCGAGAACCTCGGCCGCCTCTTCGGCTTCCGCCGCGGCGTCGCTGCCGGCCGGCAGCAGCAAGCGCGACTTGAGCCAGGTCAGCCAAGCCGCCATCACCAGCCAATCGGCGGCAAGCTCCAGGCGGATGCGCCGGGCACCCTCGATGATGGCGAGGTATTGCTCGACCAAGGACAGGATCGAGATGCGCGCCAGGTCCACCTTCTGGCCACGCGCCAGGTCGAGCAGCAGGTCGAGCGGCCCTTCGAACCCGTCGAGGCTCAGCATCAGTTGGGGCTCGGCAGCCGCCGCGGGCCGGATCGCCTCAGACATCGAGGAAGGCGAGCCGGTACACAAGATGGAAGGCTTGCGGCAGGATGGTGTTGAGCGCCGAGCCGACCGGGTCGAAGCGGACGCCCATTTCCGCCAGCAATCGCGGCCCGAGAAACACGAGCAGGATGACGATCACGATGCCGGCGCGTTCCAGCCGCGCCCAGGCGGCCGCCCAGCGCTCCGGCAGCACGCCCACCATGATGCGGCCGCCGTCGAGCGGCGGGATCGGCAGCAGGTTGAACAGCCCGAGCACCAGGTTCGCCAGAACGAACGTTTCGAGCATCGCCAAGCCGAGCACCGCCGCCGTGTCGGGCAGGTAGTCCAGCCCGTGCATCGCCAGCGCACCGAGCCAGGCCAGCACGAAGTTGGCGGCCGGTCCTGCGGCCGCGACCAGCGCCATGCCGCGGCGCGGGTCACGGAAGCGGTGTGCCGAGACCGGCACCGGCTTGGCCCAGCCGAACAGGAACGAGATACGCCCGATCGTCAGCAACTGACCGAGCGCCAGCAGGCCAGGCAGGATCAGCGTGCCGAACCGGTCGATGTGCCGCAGCGGGTTGAGCGACAGGCGCCCCATGCGCCGCGCCGTGTCGTCGCCCAGCGCGAGGGCGGCATAGCCGTGCGCGGCCTCGTGCAGCGTGATCGCCACAATGGCCGGGATCGCGGCGAGCACGATCTGCAGCAGCACATCGTTCATGCTGCCACCACGCCGGCAAGCAGCGCCGCCTGGTCGGCCACCAGGGTGTCGTGGTTGAGCGAAAGCCGGGAGCGCGCCGCCAAGCTTGCCGCCCGCGCCAGCCGGCCGCGGGCGGCAGCGGCAAGCTCCGGCACGGCACCCAGCACCGCCTCCGAATCCGCCAGCCGCCCCGAGCAATGCAGCGCGAGGTCGCAGCCCGCGGCGACCGAATCCCGCGCGCGGGAGCCGGGGTCGCCGGACAACGCCGACATCGCCAAGTCGTCGCTGACGAGCACGCCGTCGAAGCCGATCGTGCCGCGGATGGTCTGGGCGATCACCCGCCGCGACAAGGTCGCCGGCCGCTCGGGATCGAGGCCGGCGAACAGGATGTGCGCCGTCATCATCCACGGCAGGCTGTTGCACTGCTTGAACACGGCGATGTCGGGCGTGAGATCGGTGGTTGCGTCCACGAACGGCAGGGCGGCGTGGCTATCCACCCGCGCGCGGCCATGGCCCGGCGCGTGCTTGCCGACCGGTTGCACCCCGGCGCTCAGCAGCCCGTCCGCCATCGATTGCGCCAAGGCGCCCACACGGGCCGGGTCGCTGCCGTAGGCACGGTCGCCGATCGCGCCCGTGGTCTCGTCGTGAAGCAGGTCGAGCACCGGGGCGCACACCACGTCGAACCCGGCCTCCCGGCACTCGAGCCCGATCAGCGCACCGGTGAGCCAGGCCAGGCGCAAGCCCGCGGCAGGGTCCTCGGCGGCGACCGCGCCGACCAGGCCCGCCGCCGGTTGGGCCGTCCAGCCGGGCGGCCGCAGGCGGGCGACCCGGCCGCCTTCCTGATCGACCATCATGCGGGCGCCGGCGGGCATGGCCTCGCGCAGGTCACCGACCAGCCGGGCCAGCTGCGCCGGGTCCTTGATGTTGCGGGCGAACAGGATGACGCCGGCCGGGGGCAACGCTTCGAATAGCGCCGCCTCGTCCCGCATCAGTTCGGGTCCGTCGATGCCGACGATGGCTGCCTTCATGCCCCCGCCCGGCCCAGCGCGTTGCGTGTCATGCGGTCACCATAACGCAGGACCGATGCCGTCAACACCCGGGCGGCGCGGCCGGCGCGCCGGCCAGGGATCGGGTCAGAAGCTCGCGATGGTGCAGGACGCGCCCTTGGCGCGCAGCTTGGCGCAGAACGCAGTGGCATCGGCCACGTCGGTGAAGCCGGTGGTGCGCAGCCGCCAGAACGGCTTGCCGTCGCGCTCCGCCTTCTGCAGCGTCGGCCGGCGGTCGCCAATCACGTCGGGCAGCATCTTGCCAAGCCGCTGCCATTCCGCCATGGCGGCCGCCTCGGAGCCGAGTGCGGCAAGCTGCACCAGGGTCGGCCCGGCGCCGGCGGTGGTGGATGGCGCAGGGGCCGCCTTCACGGCCACGGCGGGCGGGACGGCAGGTGGCCGCGTTGCGACGGCGGGCGCGGCGGCCCTGGGCGGGGTGTCGGGAAGCGGGCTGACCGAACTCGGAAGCGCCACGGGCGCAGCCGGCTCGATGACCGGCGACGGTGCCGGGTTAGCGGCGGGAGCGGTCTGACCCATCTGCGCCCGGAGCGCCTGCGGGGCGGGCAACTCGGCGGCCGGGGCCATGCGCTCGCTGCCACGTACGCCGTCGCCCAGCTCGTCCGCGGCCGCGATCTGCATGCCGCCTGGATTGTCCGGCTTGACCCGCAACGGCCGGCTGTCGGCCTCGATTACCGGAACGGCGACGGGCCGGCGCCCCATCATCGCCCAGCCGCCCATGCCGAGCAGCAGCAAGCCGCCAAGGCCAGCGGCGCCCAGCATCGCCCAGCGCATGCCGGGCTCGGAGCGCCCGGCCGGCCGTGGCCGGTAGCTCGGCGACAAGGGTGCCCGCGCGGCCGGCGCGTAACCCATCGCAGGAATCCGAAGATCGTCAGACACGGTTCAGCGCATCTCCTCTACTGGCGCCACCCCCAGCACACCGAGCCCGGAGCGGATCACCGTCGCCGTCGCCTCCACCAAGGCGAGCCGGGCCGCCGTCTCCGCCGGGCGCTCGGCCTGCAGGAAACGCAGCGTCGAATCGTCCCGGCCACGGTTCCACAGCATATGAAAGTCGCTCGCCAAGTCATACAGAAAAAACGCAATCCGGTGCGGTTCCTGCGCGAGCGCCGCGCCCTCGACGGTGCGTGGCCAGGAGGCCAGGCGGCGGATCAGCGCCCACTCTGCGTCGGCGCCGAGGCTGTCGAGCGGCGCCTGCGCCAGCGCCGCCGGCGACACGTCGTGCGTGGCGGCCGCCCCGCGCAGCACCGAACGGCAGCGGGCATGGGCGTATTGCACGTAGAACACCGGATTTTCCCGCGTCTGCGCCACCACCGCGTCGAGGTCGAACTCCATCTGCGCGTCGGATTTGCGGGTCAGCATGGTGAACCGCACCGCGTCACGCCCGACCTCGTCGATCAGGTCGGCCAAGGTGACGTAGGTGCCGGCCCGCTTGCTCATCCGCACCGGCTGGCCGCCGCGCAGGACGTGAACGATCTGGCACAGCACGATCTCGAGCCGCTGGTCGCCGTTGCCGGCCAGCGCGCGCACGGCCGATTTCATGCGCGACACGTAACCGCCGTGGTCGGCGCCCCAGACGTCTATCATGAGCTGCGCGCCGCGGTCCATCTTGTCGGCGTGGTAAGCGATGTCGTTGGCGAAGTAGGTGTTGGACCCGTCCGACTTGCGCAGCGGCCGGTCCACGTCGTCGCCGAACTTGGTGGCGCGGAACAGGGTCTGTTCGCGCGGCTCCCAATCGTCGGGCGTCTTGCCCTTGGGCGGCTCCAGCACGCCTTCGTAGATAAGGTCTTGCGCCGCGAGACGGCCGATGACGTTGTCCACTGCGCCGGCCTGCACCAGCGCCCGCTCGCTGGTGAACACGTCGGGGACGACGCCGAGGGCGGCAAGGTCGCTGCGGATCGAGGCCATCATGGCCGCGACCGTCTCCTCGCGGACGGTGTCGAACCAGCTTGCCGGCTCGGCGACGGTGCCGCCCGGGCCGGCCAGCGACGTGCCGTGCCGGGCCAGCAGCGCCTCGCCGACCGGCACCAGGTAATCGCCTCGGTATTGCAGCCCGCCTGGAACCGCGGCCGCGAACTCGTCCTCGGTCAGCGCGGTGCCAACGGCTTGCAGGTAGCGCCAATAGGCCGCCCAGGCCAGCGCCGCGACCTGTGCGCCGGCGTCGTTGATGTAATATTCCTTGGTGACGGTGAACCCGGCCTTTCCCAGCAGGTTGGCCAGCGCGTCGCCCACCACCGCGCCGCGGCAATGGCCGATGTGCATGGGGCCGGTGGGGTTGGCCGACACGTATTCGACGTTCACCGGCACCGCGGCGCCCACCGTGCTCGACCCGTAGGCTTCGCCGGCGCGGAGCACCGCCGGAAGCACCGACCGCAGCGTGTCTGGCCGCAGGAACAGGTTGACGAATCCGGGGCCGGCGGCTTCGGCCCGCAGCACCTCGGGTCCGTCCGACAGCGCGGCGACCAGCGCCTGAGCGATCCTGGCCGGGGCCTGGCGCGCGGCCTTGGCGCTCACCATGGCCGCGTTGGTCGCCATGTCGCCATGCGCCGCTTCCCGCGCCGGCGACACTTCGACCCGGGCCGCGACCTCGTCCGGCAGGTCCGGGACGATCGTCCGCAAGGCGGCCACGACGGTGTCGCGCACCCGGGCGTAAATGTTGTCGCTCATGCCTTGCCTTTCACACGATTCGGCCGATGCCGCCGCCGAACGCCCGCCCGCCGGTCACGTCATCCCCGGGCTTGACCCGCTGATCTCTCCCCTTTGGGCGCGCGGAGTTCAAGCTGGCAAGAGATGGCCGGGTCAAGCCCGGCCATGACGTGACAAATGGACGCGGGCGAGTTGGGAGGAGGTCTCGGCCGTGCCTCAACCCCGCTTGAACGGGTCGGTCAGCCGCTGCCACTCGTCCAACGCGAAGCGGTCGGTCATGCCGGCGATGTAGTCCGTCACCACCAGCGCGGCCCGCACCGGGTCGCCGCCGCCGGCCAAGGCGCGCCAGCCGTCGGGCAGCAGGTTGGTGTCGTCGTGCAGCAGTTGGAACAGCGCTTCCGTCACCCGCCGGCTCTTGGCCTGCATCCGAGTGACCTGCCAATGCCGGTACATGCGGGCGTGCAGGAACTCCTTGACCGCCCGGTTCGCTTCCGCGATCGGCGCGCTATAGGCGACCAGGGCCGATTTCGTTCGCCGCACCGCGTCGGCGTTGGCCGGGTCCGCCTTGGCCAGGCGCCGCCGGGTCTCCGTCACCAGGTCGGTGGCGAAGGCGTTGATCACCCGCCGGATGGTCTCGTGCCGCAGCCGCGGCGGCGGCACGTCCAGGCTGGCCCGGCGCGCGGCGGCCAAGGCCACGCCCACCACCGGCAAATGGGCGATGTCG
The DNA here is from genome assembly GCA_963752225.1 of uncultured Alphaproteobacteria bacterium. Classification (GTDB taxonomy): domain Bacteria; phylum Pseudomonadota; class Alphaproteobacteria; order Acetobacterales; family Acetobacteraceae; genus JBBROS01. The sequence continues at coordinate 74,130 of CAVVXS010000010.1, forward strand.
TCGGGGCCGAACAAGCCGGCGCGGATGCCGTCGTCGAGGTCGTGGCTGTGATAGGCGATGTCGTCCGCCATCGCGGCGACCTGCGCCTCGAGCGAGGCATAGCTGTGCAGGTCGAGCTTATGCCGCCCATCGTATTCGGCGATGTAGGGAGGCGGATGCCGCAGCGGGCCGTTGTGCTTGGCGAGACCCTCCAAGGTTTCCCAGGTGAGGTTGAGCCCGTCGAACGCGGCGTAGCGGCTTTCGAGCTTGGTGACGATCTTGAGGCTCTGGGCGTTGTGATCAAAGCCGCCAAAGGGCTTTGTCTTGGCGTTCAACGCATCCTCGCCGGCATGCCCGAACGGGGGGTGGCCGAGGTCGTGCGCCAGCGCCAGCGCTTCCGTCAGGTCCTCGTCGAGCGCGAGCTCGCGGGCGATCGACCGGGCGATCTGGGCCACCTCGATGCTGTGGGTCAGCCGGGTGCGGAAGTAGTCGCCCTCGTGGTTGACGAACACCTGGGTCTTGTACTGAAGCTTGCGGAACGCGCTGCTGTGGATGATGCGGTCGCGGTCGCGCTGCCACGGCCCGCGGCCGCTCGCCTCCGGTTCCGGGTGCAGCCGGCCGCGCGAGGTTTCGGCCCGGACGGCGTAGGGGGCGTGCGGCATGCCGGGCATGTAGCAACCCGAGGCCGGCTTGTCGCCTGCCGCGGCGTCCAAAGCTGCGGCCACCCTTCAATCTGCCGGCTTGACGCGCTATGTCACGTTCATGAGCAGTTTCAGCGTATCAGAGCGGGCCGCCGAGCGTGTGGCCGAGATCGTCGCGGCCCAGACCCGGCCGGCGGCGCTGCGCGTGGCCGTGCTGGCCGGCGGCTGCAGCGGCTTTCAATACAAGTTCGAGCTCGACGAGACGCCACAGCCGGACGACCTCGTCGTCGAGCAAGGGGCGGCGCGGATTCTGGTCGACCCCGCCAGCATGGATCTGCTCGCGGGCTCGGTGCTTGATTACACCGATGCGCTGATGGGAGCCCACTTCACGGTCAAGAACCCGAACGCCACCTCGGCCTGCGGCTGCGGAACCAGCTTTTCCGTCGATTGAGCAGCCGGTGCGGGTCGCCACCTGGAACGTCAACTCGATCCGGCAGCGTGAAAGCCACGTTGCCGCCTGGCTGGAGCGCAACAAGCCGGACCTGCTGCTGCTGCAGGAGATTAAGTGTGAGGAGCCGGCATTCCCCGGCCTGGCGTTCCCCGGCTACACCGCCCACGTGGTCGGGCAAAAAAGCTACAACGGTGTCGCCACCCTGTCCCGCGTCCCGGCCCGGGTGACGCATCGAGCCCTGCCCGGCTTGCCCGACGACGACGCCCAAGCGCGCTACATCGAAGTCGAGGCGGACGGGCTGACGGTCGCGAACCTCTATCTCCCGAACGGCAACTCGGGCGGCGGCGACGGCTATGCCTACAAGCTGCGCTGGATGGAGTGCCTGGCAGAGCGCGCGCGCACCCTGCTCGAGGACGACGTGCCGTGCATCTTCGCTGGCGACTACAACGTGGCGCCGACCGATGAGGATTACGCGCCCGGCACGCTGCCGCCCACCGACGCGCTGGTGCGTCCGGAAACGCGCGCCGCGTTCCGCCGCATGATCTGGCAAGGCATGACCGACGCGGTGCGGGCCCTCAAGCCGTCGGGCAAGGCCTATACGTTCTGGGACTACCAAGCCGGCGCCTGGCGCCGCGACATGGGGCTGCGGATCGACCACGCCTTGCTGTCGCCGGAGGTCGCGGAGCGGCTGACGTCCGCACAGCCGGACCGGGACGAGCGCGGCCAGCAGCAGCCCTCCGACCACGTTCCCGTGGTCATCGACCTCGCATGAGGGGGCGGCGCCGATGATTGCCGTTGATTGGGGAACGACCAACTTCCGGGCCTTTCGCCTCGATGGCGCCGCCCTGGTCGGTCGCATCCCGGAAGGCCCCGGAATCCTGGCCATCTCACCCGACAGCTTCCCCGCCGTGCTCGAGGCGGCGATCCATCCGTGGCTGGAGGCCGGCGAGCGTCGCATCGTCATGTCCGGAATGGTCGGTAGCCGCCAAGGCTGGGTCGAGGCGCCTTACCTGCCCTGTCCAGCCGATCCCGCCGCGTTGGCCGCCGCCGCAGTGGCCGTTCCGTTTGCTGGCGCCGACCTCCGGCTGATCCCGGGCCTCGTCGCGTCCGACCCGTCCGGCACGCCCGAGGTCATGCGCGGCGAGGAGGTGCAGATCGCCGGGGTGCTGGACCGGACCGGACCGAACGCCTTGGTGTGCCTGCCCGGCTCGCATTCCAAATGGGTGCGGCTGGTGGATGGCCGGATCGACGGCTTCACCACCCACTTGACCGGCGAGGCGTTCGCGGCCTTGCGGCAGCACACGATCCTGGGCCGGCTGATCCAGGACGCGCCGACCCACACCGCCGCGTTCACCGACGGCATTGACCGGTCAGCCGAACCGGGCGGGTTGCTGCACCACCTGTTCGGCGTCCGAACCCTCGGGCTGTTCGACCGGCTGCCGCCGAATCAGGCCGGGTCGTTCCTGTCCGGTCTGCTGATCGGCCACGAAGTCCGGGCGATGGCGCCCGGCGGCCTCGTGCACCTGGTTGGCGCCCCGGCCTTGTGCACGCTTTACGCCGTGGCAATCGCCCATGTGGGGGGTAATGCGCTGATCCTCGACGAGGACGCCGCCGCGACCGGTCTGGGACGGCTTGCGGAGCACATCGCATGGACCTGACACTCGCATTGGCGGCGTGTCCGCTGGTCGCCATCCTGCGCGGCATCCGCCCGGACGAGGCGGAAGCGGTCGGTGAGGTCCTGTTGGAAGCCGGGCTTCGGGTGATCGAAGTGCCGCTCAATTCGCCCGACCCGTTCGACAGCATCGGCCGGCTCGCCCGGCGCTTCGGCAAACAGGCGCTCATCGGCGCCGGGACTGTGATGACGCCGGAAGACGTGGCCCGGGTGGAATTGGCGGGCGGCCGGCTGATCGTGACGCCGCACGCGGCGCCGCTGGTGGTCAGGGCCGCGAAATCCTACGGCATGCAGGCGGCACCCGGGTTTTTTTCGCCGGCCGAGGCGTTTGCCATGCTGGATGCGGGCGCCGACGCGCTGAAGCTGTTCCCGGCCGAAGCGGCCAGTCCCGCCGTACTGCGGGCAATCCGGGCCGTGCTGCTGCCAGGCACCAAGGTGCTGCCGGTGGGCGGGATGGACGCGACCACCATCCCGCCGTGGCGGGACGCCGGCGCCGCCGGGTTCGGCATCGGCAGCGCCCTTTACAAGCCCGGCGACCGGCCGGCCGACGTAGCACGCAAAGCCAAGCCGCTGACGTCCTTATTCCCGGCCGGCAGTAGCCCGCCGGCCAGGTCGCCCCGGCCGGTCGCCTGAGCCGTTAGGGCGAGCCGTTGCCGCCCATCGATCCGTAGACTTGTCCGGTCGCATAGCTGCCGCTCGCGTCGGCGAGTTGCACGTAGATGCCGCCCAACTCCGCCGGCTGGCCCGGCCGGCCCATCGGTGTCATCCCGCCGAATTTCTCCAGCTTCGCCATCGAGGCCCCGCCGCTCACCTGCAGCGGAGTCCAGATCGGCCCGGGCGCGACGCCGTTCACCCGGATGCCCTTCTTGGCCAATTGCTTCGACAAGGACCGAATGAAGTTCGTCGTCGCCGCCTTGGTTTGCGCGTAATCGTACAGGTCGGGCGTGGGATCCATCGCCTGCTCCGAGGTGGTGGCGATGATGCAGGAGCCCGGCTGCAAATGCGGCAGCGCCGCCTTGATGACCCAGAACGGCGCGTAGATGTTGGTCTTCATCGTCCAGTCAAACTGCTCGGTGGAGATATCGAGGATCGAGTTCGTGCGCCTGCTGGCGCCCCGCATTGCTGACGACGATGTCGAGACCGCCGAGCCCTTGCACCGCGTCCGCCACGAGGCGCTGGCAGAACGCCTCGTCGCGCAGGTCGCCGGGGATCGCCAAGCCTTTGCGGCCGGCCGCCTTGATGATGGCCATCACCTCCTGCGCGTCGGGCTCCTCGCTGGGGAAGTAGTTGATCGCGACGTCGGCGCCTTCGCGGGCGAACGCGATCGCCGCCGCCCGGCCCATGCCGGAATCACCGCCGGTGATGAGCGCGCGGCGGCCGAGCAGCCGGCCCGACCCCTTGTAGCTGGTTTCGCCGTGGTCCGGCCGCGGATCCATCTTGCTCGCCAGGCCCGGCCAATCCTGCGACTGTTTTGCAAACGGCGGCTTCGGGTATTTGTCCGGGGGATCGACCAGCGGCGCGGCCGTGGCGAGCTGGGCCTGTGGCGTTTGCGCGAACGCGGGTGCGGCGGCGGCGGCGGCGAGCCCGATACCTGCGCCCCCCAGGAGGCGGCGGCGCGAAGCGTTGTTGTCGGTCGGGTCGGTCATGGGTGTTCCTCTGGTTCGGCCCACCCAACGGAAGCCTGCCGTGGCGGTTGCCGGTGTCCCGCCCACGTGATCGCTGGCCGCGTCAATGGCTTGAAGCAGGCGCCGGGCCGGCCCATGCTGGCGCCGAATAAACGGGAGGAAGCAACTCGATGGCCGAGGTCTCGGTCCGCAACGTCCAGAAATCCTATGACGGCGGGGTGCAAGCGGTGCGCGGCATCGACCTCGAGATCGCCGACGAGGAGTTCGTGGTGCTGGTCGGCCCATCCGGCTGCGGCAAGTCGACCACCTTGCGCATGATCGCCGGCCTCGAGGAGATCAGCGGCGGAGAGATCTGGATCGGCGGCCGGGTGGTCAACGACGTGCCGCCGCGGGACCGAGACATCGCCATGGTGTTCCAGAACTACGCGCTCTATCCGCACATGACGGTCTACGACAACATGGGGTTCGGCCTGAAGCTGCGGGGCACGGCCAAGCCGGAGATCAAGTCGCGCGTTGATGCGGCTGCCCGCATCCTGGACATCGTGCCGCTGCTGGCGCGCAAGCCCAAGGCGCTCAGCGGCGGCCAGCGGCAACGGGTGGCCATGGGCCGCGCGATCGTGCGCAACCCGAAGGTGTTCCTTTTCGACGAGCCACTGTCGAACCTCGACGCCAAGCTGCGGGTGCAGATGCGCACCGAGATCAAGAAGGTGCACCAGACCGTCCGCACCACCACCGTCTATGTCACCCACGACCAGGTCGAGGCGATGACGCTGGCCGACCGCGTGGTGGTGATGAACGGCGGCATCATCGAGCAGGTCGGGCCGCCGCAGGAGCTGTACCACCATCCGAAAACGCGGTTCGTCGCGGGGTTCATCGGCAGCCCGGGGATGAACTTCTTCCCGGTCCACGTCACCGGCGACGCGGTCCGGCTGGAGGACGGCCAAACCCTGCCGATCCCGCCAGCCAAGCGCGAGCGCTACGCGCGCCACCGCGACACGCCGATGCTGTTCGGGCTCCGCCCCGAACACCTGGCGGAGGCGCCGCGCCCGGGCTCCGCGCCGCTGCGGGCGCTGGTGGACGTGGTCGAGCCGATGGGCATGGAGACGATGGTGCACTTCCGCCTCGGCCAGGCCACCGACGGCCTGGCCGGCGCGAGCTACACCGCCCGCATCCCCCCCGAAACGCCGGCCAACCCCGGCGAGACCCTGCCACTCCAAGCGGACATGAACCAAATGCACCTGCTCGACCCGCACACCGGCCTCGTCGTTTGATGCAGGACCTGACCGGCAAAGTCGTCTGGATCACCGGGGCCGGAAGCGGCATCGGCCGCTCGACCGCGCTCGCCTTCGCGGCCGCCGGCGCCCGGGTGGCGATCTCCGGCCGCCGCGCGGACATGCTGAACGAGACCGCCCGGCTGATCGAGGCGGCGAACGGCACCGCCACCGCCGTGCCGGCCGACGTGGCGGTCGCGGCTGACGTCACCCGCGCGCATGCCGAGATCGTCGCCGCGCTCGGCGAGGTGGAGATCCTGGTCAACAACGCCGGCACCAATGCCAAGCGGCGGCACTGGAAGGACCTCGCCCCCGAGGACATGGCCCGGGTCGTGGACGTGAACCTGAAGGGTCCGTTCCTGTGCAGCCTCGCCGTGCTGCCGGCGATGCGGGCGCGGGGCGGCGGCACGCTGATCCACGTCGTCAGCAACGCCGCGACCGGCATCTACGCCGTGTCCGGCCCCACCTACACCGCCAGCAAGCACGGGGCGCGCGCCATGTCGGCCACCATCAACGCCGAGGAAGGCATCCACGGCATCCGCAGCGTCTGCATCAACCCGGGCGAGGTGGAGACGCCGATCCTCGATACCCGGCCGCAACCGCCAGGTGCCGCCGACCGCGCGCTGATGGTGCAACCCGAGGACATCGCCGCCGCCGCCGTGTTCGCGGCGATGCTGCCGCCCCGAACCTGCATGGCCGAAATGCTGATCACCCCCACCGACAACAACTTCTATCGAGCGAGTGCGAAGGCGATCGCCGGGATGCCGAGCTGATGGCCGCCGATGACACGACGGTCCCGGTCGCCACGATCGAGGCCTACGTCACCGCCATCTTTGCCGCCCGGCATTGCGCGCCCGATGAGGCCGCCCGGGTGTCGAAGTGGCTTGTGTCCGCGAACCTGACCGGGCACGACAGCCACGGCGTGATCCGCGTGCCGCGCTACGTGCAATGGCTCGACGAGGGCAAGGTGAAGGCCGGCCAGCAGCCGACGGTGGTGACGGACAGCGCCACGCATGCGGTCGTGGACGGCAATCAGGGGCTCGGCCAGACCATTGCGCCGATCGCCGTCGACCTCGGCATCGAAAAGGCACGCGCCGCGGGACTCAGCGTGATCGCGCTCCGCAACGCCGGGCATATCGGCCGCATCGGCGCCTGGGCCGAGCGGGCCGCCGAACAGGGCCTGGTCTCGATCCATATGGTCAATGTCGGGATGGGCGAGATTGTCGCCCCGTTCGGCGGCACCGAGCGTCGGTTTGGCACCAACCCGCTCTGCATCGGCGTGCCGCAGCCGGACGGCCCCTTGCTGCTGCTGGATTTCGCCACCTCGATCGTTGCCGAGGGCAAGGTGCTGGTCGCCAGCAACGGCGGCAAGCCGATCCCGCACGACGCCTTGGTCACGCCCGAAGGCAAGTTGTCGAGCAATCCGGCCGACTTCTACGGCCCGCTCGAGGGTACCCATATCCGCGATCCCGGCAACGGCACGGGCGCCCTGCGCGCGTTCGGCGACCATAAAGGCAGTGGTATCGCCTTCATGTGCGAGATCCTGGCCGGCTGCTTCGCCGGGTCGCCGACCGCCGGCCCGCTGCCGGGCAACAAGCGCGGCGGCATCGTCAACGGCATGCTGTCGATCTACTTGGATCCCGGCCATTTCGGCGCCGCCGGCTTCGCGCAGACGGCGCGGGAATTTGCGGAGTATGTCCGCGCCACCCATCCGATCGACCCGGCAAAGCCGGTGCTGGTCCCCGGCGACACCGAGGCGCGCATCCGGGCGGAGCGCCAGCGGGACGGGATCCCGTTGCAGGCGACCACCTGGGCCGCCATCCAGGCGACCGGTGATCGGGTCGGGGTAGCCCGGCCGTGAAGTCGAGGACGTGCCCGCAGCCGGTCAGTTCAAACGCCCTTGCCGGCAATGGTCCGAAAACGCCCGCCCGGCCCAGTAGGTGACCTGGTTCGCCCGGTCCAGCAGCCGGCCGATCTCGTCGGCCGTCGGCGGCGGCGACACCGCGTCCGACGGATAGGCCACGGCGCGCAGGAACTCCAAGCGGGAGCAGGCTGTCACAACCACCACTTCGGCCGGCTCGGCGGCAGGATTGCGCAGCGCATGGGTCACCCCCGCCGGCACCTCGGCCACGCTGCCCGGCGTCAACACGCTCCAATGGCCGACGCCGTCGAGCATCCGATAAAAGTCGAGCTGACCTCGGGTTAGGTAAAACAGCTCCGGACAGGTGTGATGGTGCAGCGGTATCGTAACGCGTGGCGGCAGGGTGACGCTGAGCAGGGCCGATCCGTAGCCGGCGTCGGGCCGCTCGGCCAAGACGTCGACCTGCACGCCGAGCGCGTTGATCCGCTGCCGACGTGGCATGGGTCCGCGCCGCTCGAACCGTCGTCCCAGCGCCGATTCCGGCAGCAGGGTAATGCCGTGCCGCGGCGCCGCCTCCCGCATCCGGCGCAACTCGGCCGCGGACGGCACGGCCGCGGGGCTGCTGTCGGGACAGCGCGGCACACCGGCCTCCCGCACGAAGTCGTCGAACCCGGCGGGCGCACAGATCAGCAGGTACGTCGCCGGCTCGATCGAGGCATTGGACAGCCGATGCGGGACATCGGCCGGAAAAGCTTGCAGGTCGCCAGGCTCGACCGTCCAGGCGGCGCCGGCCATCTCCACTTGCAGTTCGCCGGACAGGACATAGATCGCCTCCCACTCGAGCGAATGAACGTGCGGCGCGGTGGAGAACCCGGCCGGTTTGGTGATGTGCATCAAACAAAACGCCCCGACGGTCTGCTGGTCCGTGCGCAGCAATGTCACCTCGCTGCCACCCAGCAAGTAGGTCTCAGCCATTCCGTCAGTGGATCTGATCCCCAAGGCGAGTCCCCAAATCGTTCCGCAACATTTAACATATATGATGGAGCCGAAACTATCGAGAGCACAAGGCTTCGAGCGCTCCGCCTATTAAGTGGGATCGGGCCATTTCCGGGGATGGATGCCTCAAGTTTTCGCGATGCGGGAAGAATCTTCGGAGGGCGTGAATAGCTTGCCGGGCCGTTCTGGCCGGGGAAGCCGCGCCAGCGCGTTAAACTTGGCCGACGTCGATTTCGGCGAAGGTCTTGCTGACCTGCGACACTGGAATAAGGCTGGGCTGGCTGAACCCCCAGGGGTTGCCGAGTTGCACCATCGGCAAGCCGTTCACCATCGTCAGCTTCTCGAACATGTAGGCGTGATTGCCGACGAGGTTGTACGGCAAGGTGCGGCTGTTGGGGGTGTCGAACACGATCAAGTTGCCGGCGGTCGCGTTCCTCGTCAGGACGTCGGCCGTCATGCTGCTGGGCGCAACGGCGTGGGCAGGCTTGCCGGTCAGGATGTCCATCGCGATCATGGGATTGCCGCCCCGCGAGATCGGGTCGTAGCCGCCGTACAGCGTTGCATAGGCTTTTTCCAGCACCTGCGCCCAGATCTCCTTCTGGTTGCCGACGACATCCTGGCTGGCGAGATTGTTGACGGCGAAGTTGGGAAACAGGTTGGTGACAGACACGCTCACCGGCTTGAAGGCGGTGGCGCCGTAGCCCGGAACGCTGCCGTTCGGGCCGGTATACAGGGTGACGGTTTCGGTGCCGTCCGCGTTGAGCTTGATCATGTTCGACAGGCTGGTGGGATGAAACAGCGCCAGCTCCCCGATCGATGAAATCAGGAAGCAGTCGCCGATCTGTCCCTGGTGCAGGTCGTTAACACTGATCGGTGCCGTGTCGCCTGCCTCCTTCAAATAGAGGGTCTGAACCAAGGCCGTTGCTCCGAACGAACCCGGCTCGACCGCCCCGAAAGCTGGGATTGGGTCCGTCCAAGCCGGGGCCGGCGACCCGGGCGAGGTGTCTTCATCGGTGGAAAAATCGGCGATCGAACGCTTCGTCGGCATGGCACGGTTCCGAAAGGTTTCGTCTCAGGACTTAGACGGAGATCATTAACGAGACGTTATGACCGTCGCCGATCCTTGCCGTGGCCTGGCCAGCCGCTACGCTCGACGCCGCCAGCCTGCTGTTTCGGGCCGAGCCATCCCTGCGGAGATCTGCGATGATTGCACGACGCCACGCCCTGACCCTGGCCGCCGCGGTGCCGCTGGCCGCGCAGGCAGCGGCCGCCGGCGCCGCGCCGGCCCAAGCGCCTACTGTCAAAACGAAGGTGGCGTTCCGGCCCCCGCCGGGCTCGTGCGACTGCCACGTGCACGTCATCCCCGACCCGGCGAAGTTCCCGTTCAGCGATCGCCGCACCTACACGCCGCCGGTCGCGACCGCGCAGGATCTGCTGGCGCTGCAGCACGCGCTGCATTTGGACCACGTCGTGATCGTGACGCCGAGCGTCTACGGCACCGACAACTCCGCCACGCTCGACGGCATGAAGCAGCTCGGCTCGCGGCGCGCCCGTGGCGTCGCCGTCATCGGTGAGACCACCACGCCGGCCGAAATGGACGCGATGGTGAAGGCGGGCATCCGCGGCATTCGCATCAACCTCGAGACGACGGGCGTGACCGACCCCGACGCCTCGGCGAAGCAGCTCGATGCGATCGTCGCCAAGATCGCCGGGCGGCCATGGCATTTGCAGATGTATGCAAGGCTGTCGGTGATCGCGCCGTTGCAGGCAAAGTTTGCCAGCCTGCCGATGCCGGTGGTGTTCGACCACTTTGCCGGCGCCAATGCGGCGCTCGGGCCGCAGCAGCCGGGGTTCGACGCGGTGCTGCAGCTGGTCAAGTCCGGCAAGGCTTACGTCAAGATCTCGGGCGCCTATCGGGCGTCAACGGCCAAGCCCGGCTACGCCGACGTGGCCCCGCTCGCCCGCGCGCTGATCGCTGCCAACCGGCAGCGCCTCGTGTGGGGCAGCGACTGGCCACACCCCGACAGTGTCCAGGTGGAAGGGCGCAAGAACACCGACCTTGCCCCGGCGCAGGACGTGGACGACGGCAAGCTGCTGAGCCTGGTCGACGAATGGGCGCCGGATGCGGCGACGCGCCACGCGATCCTGGTGGACAACCCGCGGCGGCTCTACGGCTTCACCTGACCTCTACCAGCCGTTGACCCGGTCCCAGCTCGCAACGACCTCGTCGCCACCGTCCACGACGTAGTAACGGTCGTGCGCGGCGGCGGTCATGCAGGTGTGGTTGGGGGCGATGCGGACGAGGTCGCCGATCGCGAGCGGCGGGAACGGGAGCGCCGGGTCGAGCGCGACGACGCCGTGCTCCTGATAGGCGTGCAGCACGGTAGCGTGGCCGTAGGCGGGCGTGCCGTCGGCGGCGAGCAGCAGGCCGAACCCATAATCGACCGGGCCGGCCGCGGTGCTGCGGTCTTTCGATAACGCGATGCCGCCCGCGTCGATCAGGAGGCGGTGCTCGGACGGGCGGCGGCCGATGACGCTGGCGAGCACCGTCAACGCGATGTCGCCCAGCTCGTGCGTGCCGATGCCGGCCTGGAACAGGTCGCCGAACATGTACACGCCGGCGCGGATCTCGGTGACGCCGTCCAGGTGCCGGGCATGCCGGGCCGTCGGCGAGCTGCCCATCGACACGATGTCGACACTGCACCCGGCGGCGCGCAGGCGGTCGGCGGCGGCGGTGATGGCGGCGCGCTCGGCCTCGGCGATCGCGGCCATGTCGTCCGGGGTGCGGCCGGCGTAGCTATGGCCGGCATGGGTCATGACGCCGGCCAAGCGCGGGCCGAGTGCCAAGGCTACCTCCAGCAGCCGGTCCTCGGCCGAAGCCATGCCGCCGCGGTGCTCGCCGCTGTCCACCTCGACCAGAACGCGCACCGGCGCCGGATGCGCGGCGATGGCGGCGGCCATGCCGGGGTCGTCGGTGATGACGGCCACGTCGGCGCCGGCCGCGTTCAAGGCGGCGACCCGGTCCAGCTTTTGCGGCGTGATGCCCACCGCGTAGATCATGTCGCTGAGCCCGGCGCGGGCAAAGTACTCGGCCTCGGCTAGGGTGGAGACGGTGATGCCGCGCGCGCCGGCCGCGAGCGCCATGCGGGCGACGTCGGCCGATTTCGCGGTTTTCAGATGCGGGCGGAGGGCGACGCCATGCCGGGCGGCGGTGTCGGCCATGCCGCCGATGTTGCGCGCGAGGGTCTGCCGGTCGAGCACCAGGCAGGGGGTCGGCAGATCGCGCAGTCTCACAACGTCACTCCCAGCAGCTCGGCGATCCGCGGCGTCGCCTTCAGCCCGGTGCCGGTCAAGACCACCACCGTCACCTCGTCCGGGCTTATCTTGCCCGCTTGCAGCAGCAGGGCATAGGCGGCGGCGGCCTGGGCGCAGGTGGGCTCGACGTAAAGGCCGAGCCGGGCCAGGTGCAGCACCTCGGCGCCGATCTGCTCCTCCGTCAGCAGCACGCCGCCGCCGCCGCTGTCCCGCAAGGCCGCGACCACCTCGGGCAAGCGGATCGGGGCGGCAATGGCGGTGCCTTCGGCGATCGTCGGCTGCACCGGGCCGGCCGCGATACCGAGTGCGGCCGCGGCGATCGGGCCGCAATGCGCCGGCTGCGCCGCCCACAGCTTCGGCGCCCGCTCGATCGCCCCGGCCCGCAGCAGCTCGGCAAACCCGATCGCGCAGCCCAGAACGTTCGACCCGGCGCCGCACGGGACGATCACGTGGTCGGGGGCGACGTGAGACAGGTCCTCCCACAGCTCGAAGGCGAGCGTCTTGGTGCCTTCCAGGAAGAACGGATGCCAGTTGTGGCTGGCATAGAACAGCGTGGCCGCGCGGGCCTCGGCGGCGGCGCTGGTATCCTGCCGGCTTCCGGGGATCAGCTCGACCCTGGCGCCGTGCGCCCGCATCTGCACGGTTTTCGCCGGGCTGGTGCTGAGGGGCGCCATGATGGTGGCCGCCATCCCGCCGGCCGCGGCATAGGCGCTGACCGCCGCGCCGCCATTGCCGCTGCTGTCCTCCAGCACGGCGGTGATCCCCTGGGCGCGCAGCAAACTCAGCATGACGCTGGCGCCGCGGTCCTTGAAGCTGCCGGTCGGCATGAACCACTCGCACTTGAAGTGCACGGTCCCGCCATGCAGCGAGCGGCGTAGCAGCGGCGTGCAGCCCTCCCCCATGGTGATCGGCGCCTCGACCGCGAAGGGGAACGACGCCCGGTAGCGCCACAGGCTGCGCACCGACCGGTCCACCCGGTCCGCGTCGAACCCGGCGGACGGGGACAGGAGCAACGGCTGCCCGGCGTCGCCGCACCAGCGCGGCGGATCGAGCGGCCAGGTTTCTCCCGAACGCGGATCGACATAGGCTCTCATTAACCCAGCCTTGCCCCCCCGACCCTGCCGGTGCAAGAGGGAGGGCCGCGTTCCCCGCTTCGGAGCCGCCGCCCATGGACCACCCCACCCGCATCGTCGCGACCCTCGCCCAGGATCTGGTGCGCATCGACAGCCGCAGCAGCGTCTCGAACCTGAAGCTGGCCGAGCGGCTGGAACGCGAGCTGTCCGGGTTCGAGGTGCAGAAATTGCCATATCTCGACGACAACAACGTGCAGAAGATGGTGCTGGTGGCGACGCGCGGGCGCGGTGGGCTGGCGTTCAGCGGCCATATGGACACGGTGCCCGACACGGGCTGGCTGACAGACCCGTGGTCGGGGCGGATCGAGGACGACACGTTGTATGGGCTCGGGTCCACCGACATGAAGGGCCCGCTCGCCGCGCTGGTGGTGGCGGCACAGACCCTGCCGGGCCGCATCCCGGTCGCCCTGCTGCTGACGACCGACGAGGAGACGACCAAGCAGGGCGCCCGCGTGGTACTGGCGAGCGAGCTGGCCCGGCGGTTCGCGCCAAACGGCATCCTGGTCGCCGAGCCGACCCGGCTGATCCCGGTGCGCGGCCATCGCGCGCATATCGAGTTCGTCGCCACCGCGACCGGCACCCAGGCGCACAGCAGCACCGGCCGCGGCCGCAACGCCAATTGGGATCTGGTGCCGTTCCTGTCGGCGCTGCGAGCGATCCACGAGCGGCTGCGCACCGACCCCGATTTGCAGGATCCGGCGTATGACCCGCCGTTCAGCGACTTCAACCCGGTGATCGACAACCATGGCGCGGCGATCAACATGACGGTGCCGCGGGCGACGGTGCGGATCAAGTTCCGCTACAGCGCCAACGTGGACCCGGCGCCTGTGGTTGAAGCGGTGCGTGACGCCGCCGCGGCGTCCCGGCTGAAGCTGGTGGAGAAGATGGAGGGCAGCCCGCCGGAGCTGCCGGCCGAGCATCGCCTGGTGCGCGCCGCCGCCGAGCTGACCGGCAACGCCCCGCGCACGGCACCCTATGGCACGGACGCCTCGGAGTTGCAGGCGCTTGCACCTTGCCTGGTGATGGGCCCGGGCGACATCGCGGCGGCGCACACGCCGCACGAGGCGGTCAGCGTCTCGGCGTTGGCGGCGGCGGTGCCGGTGTTCCAGCGGATGGCGGAGTTGATGGCACGGGGGTGACCCCCGCTTTCAGATTGTAAGGTCGGCGACAGCAAGCGGCCGTCGTGTCGACGCGTGGGTCCATCTGATCGATGCCGTTGCAGGATTGGACGCCTGTCGGCTTACCCGGGATCGGTCTGACAGCTGAGCCGGACTGAACGCCGCATGTTGCAGGCCAGATCCGCCAGGCCGATTTCGACCAGTGGCCTGGCGGCGCCGATGGTTTCTCCTCCCAGTCCAACCGGCCCGTTCTGACGGGAAACATCTGCTCAACGGCTGGCCAAAAATCATGGCTGCCAATCCTCAGGTTTATTCCGTAATAAAAAATCAACAACCGGCTCGGAAGCCTCAATTATCTAAAGTCTGTTCTGAGAACAGTATGGTAAGCTGGCCATCCTGGATCTGGACATCTAAGGCGATAACTGCTTCTCCACTCTGACAGAGCAGGAGATTCTATGTCTACTTACTATGTCAGCTCCGATTTAGGGCTCAATTCGAACAACGGCACCTCTGCCTCGACGCCCTTTGCCACGCTCCAGCAGGCCGCCGACGTGACGCAGCCCGGCGACAAGGTCGAGGTGATGGCCGGCACTTACTCCGCCGACGCCGCGACCGGCTACGTTCTCGAGATCTCGCGGTCCGGCACAGCCGCGGCGCCCATCACCTACGAAGGCTATAACGGCGCCCGACCGGTGATCAGCCTGCCGGATGGTGGCGTATCGGCCGTCCAGATCAACGCGTCGTACATCAACTTCAACGGCTTCGAGCTGGTCGGCAATGCGCAGAGCGTCAGCCTCGCGCAAGCGCAGTCACTGGCGGCGCAGCCGGGCAGCGGCTCTAATCGCACCATCAACAACACAGGCATCACGATAAGCTGGAACGGCAATCCGGCCATCGTGAACCACGTCTTGATCGAGAACAACCTGATACACGACTTCGGCGGCAACGGCATCGGCGCAGAAAAGTCTGACTACATCACCGTCCAGGGCAACACCGTCTACGATAACGGGAAGTATGGCACCTACGGCACCAGCGGAATAAGCCTGTTCGGGTCGCATGACAGCGATGGCGTCACAAGCGGATACAAGAACTCCGTCATCGGCAACACGGTCTACGGCAACCAGCAGCTGGTCGGCAGCTACGCAATCGGCACCTCCTCCATCACCGACGGCGAGGGCGTTCTGATCGACAGCAACTCAAACTTCCAGACGGATGGCGTCCAGTACAAGGGTTCGACGCTGGTCGCGAACAACGTTGTCCA
The DNA here is from genome assembly GCA_963752225.1 of uncultured Alphaproteobacteria bacterium. Lineage (GTDB taxonomy): Bacteria > Pseudomonadota > Alphaproteobacteria > Acetobacterales > Acetobacteraceae > JBBROS01. Next base: position 89,453 of record CAVVXS010000010.1, read on the forward strand.
TGACAACAGCGCGGTCGGACTAGGCGCCTATGCGAGCAGCAACGTGGATTTCATTGGCAACACCGCCTACGGCAACGACCCGAGCGGCAAGTTTGGGGGGCAGATCGGCAGCACCAAGCTGAACGGCGGCTTGATCGAAAACAACACCGTGGTTGCCGGTCCCGGCGGACCCGCGATCAATGTCGACAGCTCGAATAGCGGCGTTGTCGAGGCTGACAACACAATCTCCCAAGGCGGCGACTTGGCGACGGTGGCCGCACGTGCGGGCAGCAGCGCGACGGACGGACCTGCCCTCGGGTCTGCGCTGATCGGGCCGGCAACGCTTGCGAGCGATCCGAATTCGGCCTTCGTGACGGCCACGCCAACGGTGAATGTAGGCGACCCCGCGGCTGTCACCTCGTCGGCCGATGCCGGTGCGGCAGACGGCACCGCGCAGCCAAGCATGAGCGCAGGCGACTTCCTGGACCCGGCGATCACGAGCGCAGGGGCTACGCTGCCTCAGGACGGCCCGTCGCCGGGTGCAGCCGATCCGGTGTCGGGCGGTCCCAACGATATTCTTGCCCTGCCCAACACGACGAACACGGTGGCGCCAATTCGCGTTTCCTGACACGGCACGCTGCAAACTTCCCGGCCGGTCCGGCCGGGTTGCCGCAGTCTGGTGCCGCTCGGAGTATCATGTCTCCGAGCGGCACCGGACTGCGGTTCCGCGGGCGGGTTCAGCCGTGTCGTGGGCTGCCACAACCAGCGGGGTAGGATTCGCATGCGGTTCAACCATGTCGCCAACCGTGTCAGCAGCGAGCATTTCGAGACCGTCGTGGCAATGCTGACGAGCTGCCTCGGCTTCGCGGTGCTGCGCCGGACCGAGCGCTCCATCTGGTTGCGGCAGGCTGGGGCGAATGTCGACCTGCAGTTCAGCCGCAGCGACACGGCGAGCCGGGACGCAGACAAGAGCCGCTCGCAAGTCTCTTTCCTGAGCGACACGCCGCGGCTGGATTTGGAGCGGCTGAGCGAGTGGCTTGCTGAGCGTGGGATAGCGGCCGAGGTCGAAGCCTACTCCGCCCGTGAATTCTATCTCGACGCACCGCTCGTGTTCGTCGATTTCGTCGTTGAAGCGATGCTGCCTGAGCTTGCCGAGTATGGGACCAGTGAAGAGAAGCTTGATCCTGGCTAATCTCCACCCAAACCCGCCGCCTCAGGGAAAAACAGATCCTCGACCTTCGCCGGCGACTCCTTCACCGACCCGAACTTCGCCATCCACTGCGCCGTCTTCAGCACCTTTGCCGGGCGCAGCGTGTAGGCGTAGTCCTTGTCGGTGATGACCTCCATGACCTCTGCCAGCGTCGTCTTGCGGTCGCCGGACATCTCCAAATAGAGCCGCGCCGCCGCTTCCTTGTCGGCGTTCACCACATCGATCGCCTCGGCCAAACCGTCGTACACCGCCCGATACACATAAGGGTTCGCGTCGCGGAAGCGGGCGCTGGCGGTCAGCACCAGGGCGGTCGCCGGGCCGCCCAGGATGTCGTAGTTGGTGGTGACCAAGTGCACCCCGGGGAGCTTCATCTCCTGCGCATAGAACGGCGCCGAGGTGAAATGGGCGTTCACTCCGGCCGTGCCGGTTGACAGCGCCGCGGTCGCGTCGGGGTGGGCGAGCGAGATCGTGGTGGGGTCGAGACGGGCAAAGTCGGCCTCCCCGAACGCCTCGGCGGCGGCGATCTGCAGCATGATCGCCTGCGTCGAAATTTTCACGGACGGCACCGCGATCTTGTCGGCCGAGGAGAAATCACGGATCGAGTGCACCGCCGGGTTGCGGCTGATGAGGTAGAGCGGGTAGGTCGTGACCGCCGCCACGCCTTTGATGCCGACGTTGCGGCGGGTGCGCTCGGCCAGCGTGATCAGCGACGGCGCGCCTTGCGCGGCGAACTGGATGGCGCCCGACAGCAGCCCGTCATTCATCACGCTCGGCCCGGCCACCGACGACCAGTTCACCTTCAGCCCCGAATGGCCCGTGACGGCGGCGTGCTTCTCCACCAGCCCCTGCTTCTGCATCACCATGAGCGGCAGGAACGCGAGCCCGTACTGCTGGGCGATCGTGATGTCCGACACCTCCGCCCGCCCGGGTCCTGGCAGGACCGGCACAAATGACAATGCGAGCAGGAGGGTTCGGACAAAGATACTCATGGGTCGCTCCGGTAGGCCGGCAGGCGGGGCAGCAGCGCCGGGGGGACGTCCACCGAAAGGCCGAGGACGCGGAAGGAATGCGTCTTGCCGTGGATGTCGAGGTTGAGGCTGGCGTTCACCCCGCCCTCGAGCACGGCGTCAATGACGAAATTCACCGCACCGAGCAGCGGCAGCTCGTAGCGCCTGACGCCGGTCGCACCCCGATGACGGAACAGGTCGAGCACCCGCGCCTCCGTCACCTGGTCGCGGATGATCGGCCACAGGTCGGGGTGATAGGCCACGACCGAGACGTTCAGCCGGTTGCCCTTGTCGCCGGCGCGGGCGTGGGCGATCTCATGCAGGAGGGTCATGCCCACACCACGGACGGGCTGACGCGGTTGCGCGGCACCAGACAGGACAGGGTGCGGACCCGGTTGCGCACCTGGGAGCGCATACCGCCGCCGCCAGCCGGGCCGCAGCACAGCAGCGCCAGAACCTCCTGCACCGCCTGCTCCACCGGCCTCTTGTCCGCGCCGGACACGGCGAGGCGCACGCGGACCTCGGACGGCGCGGCGTCGTGGGCGGCGGCGAGGCTGCCGGTATCGTCGTCGAACACGCTGTTGGTGCCGATCAGATCCAGACGGCGGCGCAACGCGAGGCCGCGCCCGTCGAGACGGCGGCCGATCACGTCGGCCGCCAAGCGGGCGCGGGCGAGCGCGTTGGGGCCGGCGTAGGAGATCTCCGCCTCGCCAATCCAATCGCCGGCGAACGACACGGTGGCCTTCAGGCTGGGCGGCGCCGGGTGCCCGGCGGCGCCCACGACGCGAACGCGATCCGGCCCGTCGCCGTGCAGCGTCACCCGCGTGAGGTCGAGCGTCACGTCCGGGGTGAGGTAGGCGGCGGGGTCATGCACTTCGTACAGCACTTGTTCGGTGACGGTGCGGCGGGTGACGCAGCCGCCGGTGCCGGAGGCCTTCGTCACCACGAAGCTGCCATCGGCGGACACCTCGGCGATAGGAAAGCCGATCGCCTCGGGGCGGGGCACGTCCTTGAACCCGGGGTCGGCGAAGTAGCCGCCGGTGACCTGGCTGCCGCATTCCAGCAGGTGGCCGACCAGGGTACCGGCGGCGAGCCGGTCCCAATCGTCCCAAGCCCAGCCGAAATAGGCAGCCAGCGGGCCGAGTGCGAGCGATGGGTCGGCGACGCGGCCCGTCACCACGATTTGGGCGCCGGCCAGCAAGGCGTCGGCGATGGGGCGGGCGCCGAGGTAGACGTTGGCAGCGATCAACCCATCGAGGTTCTGCGACAGGGTGGCGTCGCCTTCCCACACTTCGAGGTCGGCGACCGTGATCTGCCCGGCTACATCGTCGCCCTCGACAACGGCGATGCGCAGCCGGCCGAGCCCGGCGTCGCGCGCCAAGGTCTGCAGCAACGCCGCGGCGGCGGGCGGGTTGGCATTGCCGAAATTGCCGACGATGGGAATGCCGGCACGAACGCAAGCGGGCAGCACGGGGCCGACCAGCTCGGCCAGCAGCGGCTCGTAGCCGGCGGCCGGGTCGGCGCGGCGGGCGACGTGGCCGAGGGCGAGGGTGCGTTCGGCCAGCGTCTCGAACATGATGGCGCCCGGGCGGCCGGAGCGGGCGATGGCGTCCACCACCGAGACCGGCGCATCGAGGCGATCGCCGGAGAACCCGGCGCCGCAGCCCATCCAAAACGTCCCGTCCGCCATCGTTTTACCAGTGTTCTCCCCGCCCGATTGGGGCGGCATCGGCGGTTGGTGTCAACGTGTTGACCGCGCCGGATGCGACGCCGGGCCGGATGCGCCGTTACGCGGGGACCCGAGTGAGCAGACGGCGATGAGGATTTGACGATGAAAATCCACCACATGAATTGCGGCGCCATGCGGCCCTATGGCGGCGCGCTGTTGGACGGGCAGACGCCGGGCATGTCGCCGGCCAACATGACGTGCCACTGCCTGCTGCTGGAGACCGATGACGGGTTGGTGCTGGTCGATACCGGGACGGTATCGGTCGACCCCGGCTACGACCGGCAGAACCTCGACGCGACGTTCCAATGGATGAACCGGTTGCGGCTCGACAGCGCAGAAGCGGCGGCGAACCAGGTGCGCGACCTCGGGCACCAGCCGGCCGACGTGAAGCACGTCGTGATGACGCATCTCGATTTCGACCACGCGGCCGGGCTGCGCGACTTCCCGGCAGCGACGGTGCACCTGTCGCAGGCGGAAGCGGATGCGGCACGGCACCCGACGGGGCCGATCGGGCGCAAGCGCTACTGCCCGGCGCAGTGGGGCGACATCGGCCGCTGGCGCCGGCATACCGAGTTCGACACCGACTGGTTCGGCATCCCGGCCTCCGAAGTGCTGCCCGGGATCAGCCTGGTGTGGCTGCCGGGCCATTCGGACGGGCATTGCGGTGTCGCGATCAAGCGCGACGGCGGCTGGCTGCTGCATGCGGCGGATGCGGTGTTCAACCATACCGAGCTGGACGTGGCGCACCCGAGCACGCCGACCGGGGCGCGCCTCTACCAGTGGATGATGGAGACGAGCCAACGCAAGCGCCGCCGCTCGCTCCGTGACTTGCGCCGGGTGGTGCGGGAGCACGGCGACGAGGTGCAGGTGATCTGCACCCACGACCCGTCGCAAATCTGAGGCGGTCCGGCAGCGTCGCTCCCGGCGCTACCCGTCCGGCTTGCGCAGGACGAACAGGCAATACCGCATCGAGCCGGTCCGGTAGGCGATCAGCAGCCGAAGCAGCGTCAGCCCGAAGACACGGTTCGCCGATGCTGCGAGGATGAATCGCCGGTAGCGGCCGTCGGTGGCAAGCTTGCCGGCGACGCGGCGGAGGCACAGCAACCAAGTGCGCCGCACAAGCCGGCTCAGATCGACCATCTCTTCGAGGCGGAACCCCGCCTCGGCGGCGAGGGCGCGGTAGTCGGGCTCGTTTCCCAAGCCGGGCAGACGTCCCTCGCGGCAAATCGGCTCGAGCAGGATGCGCGTTTCCCAGCCGCCGGGCTGGTCGCGGGCGAGCCAGGCATAGAGCGCGAACACGGCGCCCGGCCGCAGCGTGCGGAACGCCTCCGCGAAGAAGCGCCGCTTGTCGTCGAAATGCTCGGAGCTCTCGATCGCATAGGCCCGGTCGAACACGGCATCCGGGAGGCCGTTGTCGAGCCAATCCTGCAGCCGGATCTCCACCCCCGCCGCCGCCGTCGCGCGAGCCGCCTGAACGGGAGATACGGTGAACCCGGTAACGGTCACCCCATGGCGGCAGGCGAGGCGCCGGGCCGTGGCGCCATAGCCGCAGCCGATATCGGCCAGATGCAATCCCGGAGCGAGTTGAAGCCGGTCCGCCAGCAGATCGACCAAGGCCGCGGTCGCTTCGACCGGGGTTTCCCGCCCGGTTCGCCACAAGCCGTGATGCACATGCTCGCCCCAGATCTCGCGGTAGAACGGGTCCAGATCGTCGTAATGGGCGGCCACCGCCGCCGTCGTTTGCCGGACGGTGGGAACGATCACGACGCCGCCTCGCTGCGGAGCCGGCCGACGCAGAAGCGATACATCGGATGCCAGTGCACCGAGGCCGGAACGCCGGCGGCGTCGATCAGCCGCCGCCAGTCGGCGCGCCGGAAGCTGCGCGCAATCGAGATCGTGCCGTCGATCCGCACGATCGGGTGCCAGCGCATCAACCGGGCGAGCAGACGGAAGCCGTAATAAGGGACGACGTTGCGATGCAGGTCGGCGACGAACCAGCCGCGGCCGGCGTGGCGCTCCAGCCAGCGCAGGAAGGCGACCACTGCGTCGTCGTCCAGGTGGTGGGTGAACTGCGAGCTGACGATGAAGGCGGGCGGCGGATCCGGGGTGAAGGCGAACACGTCGCCGGTGTGCCAGGTGATCGCCTGGACTGCCGGCGTCGCCGCCCGGGCGGCCACGGCGCTGCCGGGGTTGAGGTCGATCCCGGCCAGAATCGGGTTGAATCCGCGCCGGGTCGCCCAGGCATGGATGGCGCGCAGCAGGTCGCCGTGGCCGCAAGCGACGTCGAGCACCGAGACCTCGGCGCCCGGCGGAAAGCCGCGTGTCGCCGCCTGCAGCCAGCCGATCGTCGGCCGATGGGTGAACGTGAAACGGTTGACCGCCTCGAGATCGGCGAGGCAGCGGGCGTACTCGTCGTGGTCGAGGATGCCGGAATCCATCAGCTCGGGTTCGGTGCCGCGGCGTGTCAGATCTGCCATGTTCGCCTTTCGACCCAGCCCGCCGCCGTCCGGCGTGCTGTCGGCTACTCGTTCCAAACCCGTTCGGGAAACGCAAGGGCCCCGGCGTGCAACGGTGGCCGCCCGGGGTGAAGGAGAGGGTGGCGGCCCGGAGACTTATCCCCGGCCGAGCTTCTGCCGGATCCAGGCCGCCACGCCGCTCGACTCCAGGAGCGCCGTGACGCCTTGCCGCGCGGCCGGCGTGTTAGCCGCCGGGCCAATCGTCGCGATCGCGACGAGGTCGCACTTTGACGCCAGCGCATACCCGGTTGCCGAACGCACTTGCCCGCCCGGCGTCGTGAGCCGGTAGGACCGCGCCCGGCCGCGCAGCCCGCCAATTTCAATCGGCTCGCCGGCTGCCTGTGGCACGTAGTCGGCGCCGATCATGTCGAGGTCGCTCACCCCGTCCACTTCGGCGTCGTCCGTGACGCCGGTGGCGCAATTGCAGAAGCCGATTTTGGGCCGGACATACAGCTCCATCGCGCCCCCGCAGGCGGCGCCGTCGCACCGGAACGCGCGACCGGCGGCCCAGGCGTCGCGCGGGAACGGCCAGGCCATCTCCTGCCAGGTTCCGCCCTCCGAGGTGCTCCGCATCGCCCCGACCGTGCCAGCCGAGACCACCGCCGCTGCCACGCCGAGTACGACGAGGCGCGACCGCGTCACGGCAGCCCGGCCACCGCGCGCGCCGGACCAGTCAGTTGCAGAATATGCAGCCCGGTGTTCGCCCGGTCGACGATGTAGATATAGCCGCGGGCATCCGTCTCCACATTATTGGTCTGGATCGCCACCTTGCAGCGCGGCTTGTCGTCGACCGTCACGCAACGCTTGTCGGTCGCTTCGGTGATCGCCGGGATGAAGTAGCCGATCTCCTTCGGGCTGTACGGATCGCGGATGTCGAGGGCGCGGACTCCGGCATTGAAGAAGGAGATGAACGCCATCTTCTTGTAGAACACCGGGTCCATGCTTTCATTGGCCGAGTGCGAGCCAAACCGGCCGCCGCGGTCGCAGAAATGACCGGCCTGTTCGGGCGCAGTGTAGTTCGAGATCATCATCGGCCGGTTCTCGATCGAGATGTCGGCGAACCACACCATCTGCCGCGGTTCGTTGCATTCGTTGGCGATCGCCTCGTCCACGATCATGACGATGTCCCGCTTGCTGCCCTCCTTGTCGTCCGCGAACTCGGGGATCGGCATACCCAGCATCGGGAACGTCGTGTGGGCCCCATTGCTGGACGTCATCGTCAGCCGGCCGACCTCCGGCGCACGCAGGTTCTCCGGCGTCGGCGCCGCCGGGCCGTGGATCAGCTTGTCGCGGTCGACGATCTGCAGAATGCCGCCCTTGTTCGTGCCGTAGCCGAAGTAGATCCGGTTGCCCTCGGGGCCTGTGGAGATCATGCCGTGCAATTCGGTCGGCACCGCGCCGGTCGAGCCGGGCTCCTGACCCGGCAAGCCGAAGTCGCGGATCTTCACGGGATGCGCGGGGTCGCCGAGGTCATAGACCTGGGTCATGCGCCGGGTGCGCCAGTCGGGCGCGCCGGAGACGAGGTAGGCGATGCCGGTGCCGCATTCCCACCAGCTCTTATGCGTGTCCTTGAGCCCGGCGAGGCGGGTCACCAGCACCGGGTTAGCCGGGTCGGCGACGTTCCAGATCTCGTGCGCCTCGCTGCCGAAGGTGCGTAGCAGGTAGACGGCCGACGGATCGCCGTGCGGCAACTGGCGCCCGTCGCACACACGGGCCATCTGGCCGCCGCCGCCCTCGTACGTGCCGGGCTGGCCGGGAATGTGCTTCAGGTAGCGCGGGTGGGCCGGATCGGTGACGTCCACGATGGAGGTGCCGTTCGGTTCCGCCTGGCCGGTCATCGGATTGACCGGGTTCGGGATTTCATCGGTGCCGCCGTGGTGGCCGATATAGGCGATCCAGCGGTCGCCCTGATGATGGATCGTCGGCTGATACGCCGATCGGGCTTGCAGGTCGTTGTAGCCGACGAGGGCCATGTTCGACGACGCGGGCGGGTCGCCGACCTGGGGCTGCGCCAGCACCGGCGACCCAAGGCATGCGGCGACCGCGACCAGTCCGGCGAGTTTGCCCATCGTGACCTCCCTGTTCCGTTTGTGCGGAACGCTAACCCGCTTTCAACGGGCTTGGCGAGCGATGGCGGTGGGCAGGCCAGGCGGCAGGGTCAGTTGTCCGACTGGCGCGCGTCCAGCTCGTCCAAGACCGCCTCCGGAGCAACGTCCTGCTTGATCTCCTCGATCTCCTCCGCCTCCTTGGCGTCAACGAGCGGAACGTCGAGGTGCGCGGCCATCCGGCTGACGATGTCCATCACCTTGGTCAGCTCGTGCTCGGCCAGCAGGTTGATTTGCAGGTCCAAGTCCGCCCGCTTGTCGGCGGCGGCCGAGGTGCGGTTCTGGCTGATCAGCACGAAGGTCGACAGGAATATGGCCTCCACCGAGGCCTCCATCGCGAGGATGACGAAGGACGGGTCGAACTTCGGCACGCTGGGGATCACGCCCAGATTGGCTGCGATCCAGGCGCCATAGATCACGACATGCAGGTAAACGAAGCGCATGCTGCCGGTGAATCCGGTGATGGCTTGTGCGATCTTTTCCTCACGGGTCGCGGCCGCGGCCTCCTTGCGGCGGCGCTCCACCAGGGCGTCGATGTTGCGGCTGAGCGCAGTGCTCATCGTGGCCGCCCGCGGCGGCCGCACCATCGGGCCGCTCGCCTGGCTGCGTCCAAACTCTGTCATGCTATCCCCGGCTTCGCGATAGAGCGGGAACGCCACCCAGAGTTGCCGGTTTTACCTCAGGATGAACGACGCGACGGCCGGCAGCAGCTCCTGATGGAGCGGCAGCCCGGGATCGCGGTAGGTGGCGACGTTGGCGGCCCGGTCCATCGGCGCTTGCCGCAGCACGTGGTTCATTCCGTCCAGCAACGCCAGTTCGGCGCCCGGCCGGGCCGCTGCGAGAATACGGGCGTCGGCGGTGGTGGCCTGGATGTCGGTGGTCCCCTGCACCACCAGCACCGGGACCGTCACACGCGACACTGCAATTGCCGGGTCGAGCGGCAGCCAGCTCATCAGATAGGGCTGCACGCTCGGCCTGAACATCGTTGCGAGCGGCGCCGGAACGTCGCGCACGGGATGGCCGGCGGCCAAGGACGCGAGCACGCGATGCAGATCCGCCCGCATCTCCTCGGGCAGGCCGCCAGTGGAGAATTGCCGCTCCATCGGCGCCGCGGCCGGCGTGCCGGCCCCGGCGACCAGCACGAGGCGGTCCGCCCCGGCCCGGCCAGCCGCCAATGTCACCACCAGCGCACCCTCGCTGTGGCCGAGCAGCGCCACCCGATCAATGCGCGGCTCCGCTCGCAAGACCGTCGCCCACGCGACCGCATCGCGCACGTAGTCACCAAATCGCAGGTCTGCTTCTTCCAACCCGTCCCAGCGGCTCGCCCCGATGGCCCGCTTATCGGCTCGCAAGGATGCAATGCCCTGCTCCGCCAATCCCTGCGCGAGCCGCCGCAGACTGTCGTTGCGCAAATTCGGGAGATTGCCGTCCCGGTCCACCGGGCCCGACCCCGCGACGATCAGCACGCCGGGTACGGGCCCGTCGCCGTTCGGCAGGGTCAAAGCGCCGTGCAACGTGCCACCGTTCTCGACGGCGACCTGCCGTTCAGTCCAGCCGGCCGCCGGCTCCGTCGTCATTGCGGTCAGCCGGCGTCGCCGCCCTACATGGTCGCGCCGAGCACCCATGGCGCGAATTCTGCCTGCCCGGCATCGAACCCCTCGCTCTTGGTCCGCTCGCCGCTCGCCACCCGGACGATGTGGTCGAAGATGCGGGCGCCGCACTCTTCCACCGTCTCCGACCCGTCCAGGATGGTGCCGCAATTGATGTCCATGTCGTCTTCCATGCGCTCGAACATGGGCGTGTTGGTCGCGAGCTTGATCGATGGCGATGGCTTGCAGCCGAACACGCTGCCGCGCCCAGTGGTGAAGCACACCAGGTTGGCGCCGCCGGCGACTTGGCCGGTGGCGGCCACGGGGTCGTAGCCGGGCGTGTCCATGAACACGAAGCCCCGGGCGGTCACCGGCTCGGCATAGCGCACAACATCGACCAAATTGGTGCTGCCGGCCTTGGCCATGGCGCCGAGCGATTTCTCCAGGATGGTCGTGAGGCCGCCCGCCTTGTTGCCCGGGCTCGGGTTGGCGTTCATCTCGGCGCCTTCCCGCTCGCAATAGGCTTCCCACCAGCGCATCAGGCCAACGAGTTTCTCGCCCACCTCCTGGTTGACCGCGCGCCGGGTCAGCAGGTGCTCGGCCCCGTAGGTTTCCGGCGTCTCAGACAGGATCACCGCGCCGCCATGTCGGACCACCAGGTCGCTCGCCGCCCCCAGCGCCGGGTTGGCGGAAACGCCGGAGTAGCCGTCGCTGCCGCCGCATTGCAGCGCGACCGTGAGTTCGCTTAACGGCGCAGCTTCGCGCGTCACCGCATTCGATTCCGCGAGCACCTCACGCACGAACGCCACCCCCGCCTCGACCGTCTTGCGGATGCCGCCCATGGTCTGAATGTCCATGTTGCGCACCCGCCCGGCCAGCGCCTGCTCCTCGATCAGACCGCCGATCTGGTTCACCTCGCAGCCGAGGCCGATGACGACGATGTGGGAGAAGTTGACGTGCCGGGCGTAGCCCGCGAGCGTGCGGCGAAGCAGGCGCAACGGTTCGCCATCGGTCATGCCGCATCCGGTCTTGTGGGTCAGCGCGACCACCCCGTCGACGTTGGGATAGTCGGCGAGCGGATCATGCCCGGAGAACGGGTTGCGCTTGAACTGGTCAGCGATCAGCCCGGCGGTGTGCGCCGAGCAGTTCACGCTCGTCAGAATGCCAATGTAGTTGCGCGTCGCCACCCGGCCGTCCGGGCGCTTGAACCCCATGAAGGTGCGGCGCTCATTGGCCATGGCAGTCGGTCGCGCATCGACCGACCAGGCATAATCCTTGGCAAAATCACCCATGGCGATGTTGTGCACGTGCACATGCTGCCCGGGCGCGATCGGCTGGGTGGCGAAACCGATGATCTGACCATAGCGCCGCACCGGGTCGCCCACCGCCACCGGCTGCACCGCAACCTTGTGCCCGGCCGGAATACGCTCGCTCGTGCGCACGCCCGGCGCCACCTCCACCCCTTCGACCAGGGTGGAGCGGGCGATCAGCACGGCGTCGTCCGCGTGCAGCCGGATCAGCGCGCTCATCAGCCGCGCGCCACCTGCACCGCGGCCCGGGCGGCGGTAAGCAGGATGCCGCTGTCGTTGCTCAGGGTGACCATGTTGAAGCCCATCTTGATCATGCGCGCGGCGTAATCGGGCTTGCCGGTGTGGATGCCGGCGAACTGGCCGCGCTTCTTGGTGGCCTCCAGGATCTGCTGGTAGGTATCCATCGCCTCTTGCCCCTCCTGATCCAGCGCCGGCACGCCGCCGCGGCTGAACGACAGGTCGCTCGGGCCGATGTAGACGGCGTCGATGCCGGGCACGTCGAGGATCGCGTCGAGGTTGTCGATCGCCTGCTGCGTTTCGATCATCGGCATGCACAGAATCTCGTCGTTGGCGGTCTTCTGATAGCTGCCCGCCTCGCCATAGATGGCGGCCCGGATCGGCCCGTTGGACCGCTTGCCCGCCGGCGGGTAGCGCAGGTAGCTGACGAGCGCGCTCGCCTCCTCGGGGGTGTTGATCATGGGGCAGATCACGCCGTAGGCGCCGGCGTCGAGCACCTTGCCGATGATGCCGGGCTCATTCCACGGCACCCGCACCATCGGCAGCACCGGATGCGACTGGATGGCCTGGAAACACGCCACCATCGACAGATAGTCCTGCACGCCGTGCTGCAGATCGACCGTCAGGCTGTCGAAGCCGCCCTGGGCCATCGTCTCCGCGGCGAAGCCGCTCGGGATGGCCAGCCACCCATTCACGGTGGCCTTGCCGGCGGCCCAGGACGTCTTCAGCTTGTTTGCCATAATCCGGCGTTTCCTTATCTGTTACCGGAAAAGGCTAGGCCCGTGCCGGGGCCGCGGCAAGCCAAGGGGCCGGCCGCGGCCGCAACCCGGAGCGGCTAAACGAACGCTTCCTCGAACAGCGCCGTCATCGCCAGCCACGAGCGCTTATCCGCTTCCGCGCTGTAGCGGATCGCATCCGGCATGCCGCGCTTGGCCGCGTGCGGGTTGGTGAAGCTGTGTACGGTGTCGCCGTACAGGTGCATCTGCCAGTCGACCTTGGCGGTCCGCATCTCGCCCTCGAACGTCTCCCGCTGCGGCGCCGGGATCATCGGGTCGTCGGCGCCGATGCAAACCAGCACGCGAGGGTGGAACTTGGTGTTCGGGTCGGCCGGCGACACGGTGCCCAGGCCGCTATGGAAGCCCACCACGGCGCGCAACTCGGCCCCGCCTCGCGCCAGTTCGAGCGCCATAGTGCCGCCGAAGCAGAAGCCGATTGCCGCCATCCGGGCCGCGTCCACCTCGGCCCGTGCCGTCAGGGCCTGCAAGCCGGCCCGCGCCCGCGCCCTGGTCTTGGACGGGTCGTCGAACATCGGCTTCAACAGCCCCATCGCCGCTTGCAGGTCATCCTCGATCCTGGCGTCGCCGTGCAGGTCGCAGGCCAGCGCCACATAGCCCATCGAGGCCAGGCGCTGCGCCTTGCCGATCGCATGCTCGCTCAGCCCGAACGCCTCGGGGAATACCAGCACGCCCGGCCGCTTGCCGCCGCCCGGCTCGAAGAACAGCTGGCTCTTCATCGTGAGGCCGTCGGCCTCGTAGGTCAGGGTCTCGTTGTTCACCGCGCACCTCCCGGATGATGACGGGCGGCATTCACCACATCGCGCCCGGTCCGGCAAATGACGTGCCTGGGACGTGCACCGGACCCGGCCGCTACCGGCCCCACCGCAGCACCATCGGATCGAGGCGGCGGGCGACCGACAGCAACCCGGCGCGCGTGGCCGGGTGCATCGGCGCGATCGGCGCCCGCGGCGCCTCGCAGGCGATCACGCCCCCCTCCCGCATCAGCGCCTTGCAGGCGAGCAGGCCGCCTTGCCGGTTCTCGAAATTGATCAGCGGCAGCCACCGCTCGTAGCCGAGCCGGGCCGCTTCGTGCCGCTCGGCGAGCCAGTCGGCAACAATCGGCGCCAGCCCGTCGGGATAGCCGCCGCCCGTCATGCTGCCCGTGGCGCCAGCTTCCAGATCGGCCAGCAGCGTGATGGCCTCCTCGCCATCCCACGGACCCTCGACCGCCTCCCCGCCCAGCCGGATTAGCTCGCGCAGCTTGGCGGCCGCACCCGGCGTCTCGATCTTGAAATAGGCGACGTGCTCGATCTCGCGCGCCAGCACGGCCAAGAACTCGGCCGAAAGCGGCGTTCCGGCCACGGGCGCGTCCTGAATCATGATCGGGATGTCGACCGCGTCGGACAGCGTCTGGAAGAAGGTCCGGATGGCGGGCTCACCGACCCGGATGGTGGCGCCGTGGTAAGGCGGCATCACCATCACCATCGCCGCGCCCAGGTCCTGAGCCCGGCGGCTCCGCTCGGCGCAGACGCGGGACGAGAAATGCGTTGTGGTCACGATCACCGGAACACGGCCCGCGACATGCTTAAGGATGGCCTCGGTCAGCGTTTCCCGTTCGGCGTCCGACAGCACGAACTGCTCGGAGAAGTTCGCCAGGATGCAGAGACCGTTCGATCCGGCATCGATCATGAAGTCGATGCAGCGCCGCTGACTGTCGAGGTCGAGGTCGCCGGCGTCGTCGAATGTAGTCGGGACCACGGGGTAGACGCCGCGGTGGGTCGGCGAATGGGCCAAAGTCAAGCTCCTTGCGTTGATGCGAACAGGCCGCCGTCACGCAGCCGGATCGTCATAGGAACGTTCCAAAATCGGGGACCTGACGTTCGTGTGGACACGGCTTGCGATTCGGCTGGAAAAAACCCTGCAGCAAGCAATGTCACGCACTGTCAGAATTTGTGCCGTCCCCCCTCTTCGTTCCACACCGGCCGGCCTTCGATGGGATAGGCCGGGTCGTTGTAGCCCGGTGTCGACGCGTGCCCTGGTGAGACGAGGCGCTCGACGAGCGCTTCATCGTCCGCAGTAAATGGCTCGTCAAGCGCGGCGAGGTAGTCGTGCCATTGCTCCTCGGTGCGCGGGCCGCCGATCAGGCCGGTCACCAAGCGGTTGTTCAAAACCCAGGCGATTGCGAACCGGCTGGCCGTCGAACCGCGCCGGGCAGCATGCGCGGCAATCTCCTGCGCCATGCGCAGTGAGTCCGGGCGCCACTCCGTTTGCAACATCCGCCGATCTTGCCGCCCGGCCCGGGTATCGGCGGGCGGTGGCGCGTCCGGGTCGTATTTGGCCGTGAGGATGCCGCGCGCCAGCGGGCTGTAACTGACGACGCCCAGCCCGAAATAGCCGCATGCCGGCAAGTGCTCGATCTCGGGCGTTCGGTTCAGGGCATGGTAGTAGGGCTGGCTCACCACCGGCCGGTCGATTCCGAGCTCGTCGCTGATGCGGCATATCTCGGCCACTCGCCACGACCGGTAGTTCGAAACGCCGAAGTAGCGGACCTTGCCCGCCCGGATCAGGTCACCCATCGCCCTGACCGTCTCGGCCAGCGGCGTGAGGTGGTCCTCCTTGTGCAGATAGTAGACGTCGATGTAATCGGTGCCGAGCCGTCGCAGGCTCGCCTCGGCCGCCTGCATCACCCACTTGCGCGACAGCCCGCCGCCGTTCGGCCCGGTGCCCGTCGCATTGGCCAGCTTGGTCGCGAGCACCCAGCGGTCCCGCTCCGAACGGATGGCGGCGCCGGTGATCTGCTCGGACTGACCGCCGGTGTAGGCGTCGGCCGTGTCGACGAAATTGATCCCCGCCTCGCTTGCCTGGGCGATGATCCGCTCGGCAGTGGCAGCGTCCGTCGGGCCGCCGAAATTCATCGTGCCGAGGCATAACGGCGAGACGCGCAAGCCGCTACGGCCGAGAGTGCGGTATTCCATGGTGCCGCTCCGTTATGAAGACATGCAGAGTGTCCTCATCCCACTTGGCTGACCAGGGTCCGCCGCTGCCGCGCATCCCTGTGCCACGCCGGTCCAACCGCGCTGCAACCGGTCGAAATCGACAACCAACAAATATCGACAAACAAGCGATTTCACCAAAGTGCATCATCGAGTTAACTCGATGAAGCAACACCGCGGAAGTGCTCAGATGATCCAGAACGTTCTTGTCGTGCAGCATGACCATGCGGTTTTCGCCGAAGCCGTCGACGCCTTGATCGGTGACGGGCTGGCCGTTGCGTCGCTGAACACGACATGCCTGTCCGAATTCCTGCTGCGTTGGTCGGGAGCGGCGTTTGACGGGCTGCTGCTCGATGCCGCGTTGAACTGCGGCGCCGCCGCCGACCTCTGCGCCAAGCTGCGCGGCAACGGCTTCGATGGTGCGATGGTGGTGTTCGGCGCCGCGCCGAGCGAGGACACCGTCGTGGCATGCCTCGACGCCGGCGCCGACGACGTTCTGGACATGCGGCTCGGCCGGCGCGAGTTGGTCGCCCGTGTGCGGGCCAGCTTGCCTTGCACCGCCACGCGGGCGGCGCCGCGGCCGGAGGCGATGGCCCAGGCCGCCTGAGCTGGCGGCACGTCGCTACAGTTGCCGCTCCAGGTTCACCGAAGTCGGAGTTGCGTAGCCGGGGTGTGCCGTGACCCCGACCTCCTGAAAGCCGCAAGCAGCGAAGAAGGCGCGGTTGTCCGCGAGGACGAGCCTGGTGCCTGCAACCAAACGCGGCAGGCCAAGGCGCCGGGCCTCGATCTCCGCCGCCGCCACAAGCTGCCGGCCGATGCCGCGGCCGCGATGGTCCGGGCGGACAGCCAGGCGTCCGAAATAGAGGCCGCGGTCGGCCGCGGACCACAACACGACGCCCAGCATCGACCCGCCATCGTGCACGCACGCGCCGCCCGACCGCGCGATGTGCCCGGACACCGACCCGACGCTCTCTCGGAGGGCGCCGGGCGGCGGATCGGTCTGCAGCGCCTGCGCCGAAAAGGCGGCATGGATCACTGCGACGGCCTCAGCCGCATCGTCGGCGACGAGCGGCCGCAACGTCCACGTCATGGCCGCTGCTCCATGGTTCCTGGCCCTCATTCCTCCAGCAGCCGGTAGCCGACGCCCGGTTCGGTCGCAAGCAAGGGTGCGGCCGCCCCGAGCTTCTGTCGCAAGTGCCCGACATACACCCGCAAATACTGCACGTCGTGCACGTGCGCCGGCCCCCACACTCCGGCCAGCAATTGGCGATGGGTGATCACGCGCCCGGCGTCACGCGCCAGCATGACCAGCAGCTCGTACTCGCGCGGGCTGAGCTGCACCGGCTCGCCTGCCACTCGCACTTGGCGCCGGGCCATGTCGAGCTCGAGTGGGCCGGTGCGGACCTGCTCCGAGGCGACCGAACCGCGAGCATGGCGGAGCGCAGCCCGGATCCGCGCCAGCAGCTCGGCGACGCTGAACGGCTTCTCCACGTAATCGTCGGCGCCGTTGTCGAGCGCCTCCACCTTCTCCGCGTCCTGGTCGCGCGCCGACAGAACCAGCACCGGAACCGTGCTCGTCGCGCGCAGCCGGCGAAGCAGCTGCTGCCCGTCCATGTCGGGCAGGCCGAGGTCCAGCAGCACGACGGCCGGCTCGCGCGCCGTCAGCAGCCGCAATCCCTCGGCCGCGGTCTCCGCCCGCTCCACCGCATAGCCGGACGCTTCGAGCGCCGGCCGCAGAAAGCGATGGATCTGCGGCTCGTCGTCGATGACGAGGATGCGGTCCTGCATCAGCCGGCCGCCAGCACGATGCTGACCACCGTTCCCGGCGAGCCGTCGCGAGGGGCGTCGGGCCGTGGGCTGATCGCGGCGATCGTGCCGCCCATGGCTCCCAGCAGCCCGCGAGCGATCGCCAACCCCAGCCCGGTGCCGGGCGCGACCCGGTCCTCGCGCCGGGCCCGGTAGAAGCTGTCGAATACGTGCGGGAGATCGGCCGGCGGAATGCCGACACCCTCGTCGGCCACCTCGAGCTTGACCCGCCCCTCCCCCGCCCCGCGCACCCCGATCCGGACCAGCGAGCCCTCGGGGGCGTAGCGCTCGGCGTTGTCGAGCACGTTGACCAGCACCTGCTCCAGCAGGGCCGGGTCGGCCAGGACCGGCGGGGTGCCATCGGCGATCGACACCGCGACGGCGTCCAGCCCGGGCACCCGGGCCAAGGCCGCGTCGATCAGCTCGGGGAGCGGCGTCGGCGCCAGGCGCGGCTCGATCGCGCCGCTTTCCAGGCGGGTCAGGTCCATGATGTTGGACAGGAACCGCGTCATCCTGCCGGTATCCTCGTCGATGCTGGCCAACAAATCCTGCCGCTGCGCCGGCGCGAGCCGGTCCCAGCCGATCCGCAACGTTTCCGCGGCGCCGCGTATGCCGGTCAAGGGTGTCCGCAGGTCGTGGCTGAGCGAGTTCAGCAGAGCCGTCCGCAAGCGTTGGGTCTCTTCCATCGCCGCGCTCCGGGCGGCCTCGTTGGCCAGCCTGATGCGCTCGAGCGCCACGCCGCCGGCGTCGGCCAATGCCGCGAGGGTCTGCAAGGTCGACGGATCCACCGGCCCTTCCGCCTCCAACCGGGCACCCAGCACGCCGAGCTGCCCGCGCACCGTCCGCATCGGCAGGAAGCGCCACGGCGCCGACGGCAAGGTCGCCGTGCCGCGGCCGGCTGGTTCCTCGCGGGTTGCGCACCAGCGGGCCGCCGCCCAACTCGCCTCGTCCATCGTGTCGGCCGCCGGTTCCGCGCCGGCGATCGCCAAGTCCTCGCCGTCGCGGCGCAGCACCACGGCCCGGCCCAATAGGCCTGCGGCCTGATGCGCGATCTCGGCCACCAGCTCCGGCTCCGTCGTCGGCTCGCCCAGGCGGCGGCTGAACTGCGCGATCCGGCGCAGGCCCTCGATCCGCGCCTGGCCGGACCGGGCTTCGGCACGCACCCGGCTGGCCAAGCCGCCGGTGATCACCGCGACCAGTGCGAACACGCCCGCCGCCACGAGGTCATCGAGGCTGCCGATCGTGAACCGATGCAGCGGCGGCAGGAAGAAGAAGTCCCAACTCAAAAAGCCCAGCACCGCCGTGAACGAAGCCACAAGCAGCCCGGCGAAACTGCCGGCAAGGACCACGGCCGCCACGTACACCAGCGCCATCGAGCCGGGCGGCACCACCCAGTCCAGCAGCACGCCGGCTCCGGTCACGGCGGCGACGGACGACGCGGCGGCTGCCAGCGACGCCCAGGCCGGCCGCTCCACCACAGCCTGCACGACCCGCGCCTCGGCACGCGGAACGATATGCAGGGCGAGCTCGGGCGTCTGCCGCAACAGCCGGCTCGCGAGCGTGCGGCCCAGCAGCCGGCGCCAAAGCACCGGTTCCCCACGCCCCATCACGAGCTGGGTCGCGTTGTGGCGGTGCGCAGCCTCCACCACTACCGCAACCAGGTTCGGCCCGGCACGGACCTCCACCTCGGCGCCAAGCTGGGCGGCCAGCTCCAGCGGTGCGACGAGAGCAACCGGACTCGCGCCGCGCTCGACATGCAGCGCGATCCAGGGTGCGTGCAAGGCGTCGGCCAGGCGCTTGGCGTGTCGGACCACGGCCGCGGCGCCGCCATCCGGGCCGACCAACGCCAGCACACGCTCGTTGGCCGGCCACGGGCCGCTGATGGCGTGGCGGCGCATGTAGCTGCGGACGTCGCCATCCACGTGCTCGGCAACCCGGCGCAGCGCGATCTCGCGCAGCGCGGTCAGATTGCCTTCACGGAAAAAGCCGTCCAGCGCCCGCTTGGCCACATCGGGGCGATAAATTCGGCCCTCACGCAACCGGGTCAGCAGCTCGGCTGGCGGGAGGTCGACAAGCTCGATCAAGTCCGCCGTTTGCAGCATGCGGTCGGGCAGCGTCTCGGCCACGCGCACTCCGGTGATGCGGGCGACGCTGTCGTTGAGACTTTCGAGGTGCTGGACATTGAGCGTCGCCCACACGTCGACGCCGAATTCGAGCAGGGTGTCGACGTCCTCCCAACGCTTCGCGTGGCGGCTGCCGTAGGCGTTGGTGTGGGCCAGCTCGTCGATCAGGATCAGGCCCGGCCGGCGTTCCAGTGCGGCGTCGAGGTCGAACTCCTCCAGCACCTGGCTGCGGTATGCGATCGCCTTGCGCGGCAGCACCGGCAGGTTGCCGAGCTGCGCTTCGGTGCCGGCCCGGCCGTGGGTCTCCACCACGCCGACCACGACGTCGGCTCCATCCGCGAAACGCTGCCGGGCTTGGCTTAGCATCTCCCAGGTTTTGCCGACCCCCGGCGCGGCACCGAGAAAGATCTTGAGCCGGCCCCGCCCTTCGGCCGTCGCCGCAGCGATCAGCGCATCCGGGTCGGGGCGGCGGTCATCCATCCTCGCATGCTACACCGTTCGCCGCGACTACGCGCCGGCCGCGTCCAGCGCGAGGTTCACCGCCAGCACGTTGACCCGCCACTCGCCGATCAGGCCCAGCAAACGCCCGTCGGTATGGGCCGCGATCACCGCCTGGACCTCGGCCTCGGGCACGCCGCGCGCCTTGGCAATGCGGGCGACCTGCCGCGCGGCGAAGGCTGGCGACACGTGCGGGTCGAGGCCCGACGCCGACGTCGTGACCGCGTCGCCCGGCACCGGTCCGCCGAGCTTGGCCACGTCCGCCATTATCCGATCCACCAGCATCTTCGACGTCGGTCCGGCATTCGAGCCGCCAGAGTTGGCGGCGTTGTATGGGACCGCGACCGTCTTGCTGCTGTCCGCCGGGTCGGGCGCCGTCGTCGCGGACGGCCGCCCTTGCAGATACTTGTCGTCCGTCCAGCTCTGACCGATCAGCGCCGAACCGACCACCTTGCCGTCGCGCTCGACCATCGAGCCGCCGGCCTGGAACGGCATGGCGATGCTGGCCAGGCCGACGAAGCCCAGCGGGAACACGACCCCGAGCAGCACCGTGAACAACGCCACCAGGACGATCGCCGAACGGACGTGGCGCAGCGGACGGCTTTCGCTGACGACGAGCGCATCGAGACGGGTCATATCAGGCAACTCCGAACAGGGTGAGAAGAAGGTCGATCAGCTTGATCCCGGCGAACGGGGCCAGCAGGCCGCCGAGGCCGTAGATCAGCAGGTTGCGGCGCAGCAGCGCGGCGGCGCCGATCGGGGTGAACTTCACCCCGCGCAACGCGAGCGGCACCAGCGCCACGATGATCAGTGCGTTGAAGATAACGGCCGACAGGATCGCGCTCTGCGGGCTGGTGAGCCGCATGATGTTGAGCGCGCCAAGCTCCGGGTACGTCCCGACAAAGATCGCCGGCAGGATGGCGAAGTATTTGCTGACGTCGTTGGCGATGCTGAACGTCGTCAGCGAGCCGCGAGTGATCAGCAATTGCTTGCCGATCTCGACCACCTCGATCAGCTTCGTCGGATCGCTGTCGAGGTCGACCATGTTGCCGGCTTCCCGCGCCGCTTGGGTGCCGGTCTGCATCGCCACCCCGACGTCGGCCTGCGCCAGCGCCGGTGCGTCATTGGTGCCGTCGCCGCACATCGCCACCAGCCGCCCCTCGGCCTGAACCCGGCGGATATAGTCGAGTTTGTCCTGCGGCGTCGCCTGCGCCAGGACATCGTCCACCCCCGCTTCGCTGGCGATTGCCGCGGCCGTCACCTTGTTGTCGCCGGTGATCATGACCGTGCGGATGCCCATGGCGCGCAGGGCGGCGAAGCGTTCGCGGATGCCGGGCTTGACGATGTCCTTGAGGCCGACGACGCCCATCAGCCGCCCGTCGCGCAGCACGCCCAGTGGCGTTCCACCCGACCGCGCGATCCGGTCGACCGCGGCGGTGTACTCCGCCGGCGCCGCCCCTTGCGCCAGGGCGGCCACACTCTCGACGGCGCCCTTGCGATAGACGTGGCCATCCGAGTCGAGACCGCTGACCCGCGTATTGGCGCTGAACGGCACCACCGTCGCCTCGGCCGGACGGCTTGCCGTCAGCCCGTGGCGGTCGCGCACGAAGGCCAGGATCGACCGCCCTTCCGGCGTCTCGTCGCCCAGCGAAGCGAGCATAGCCGACTGCGCCAGGTCACGTTCGTCGACGCCCGGCACCGGGAACAACCCGGCCGCGGCGCGGTTGCCGAAGGTGATCGTCCCGGTCTTGTCCAGCAGCAGCGTATCGACGTCGCCCGCCGCCTCCACCGCGCGGCCCGAGGTGGCGACCACGTTGAAGCGGATCAACCGGTCCATCCCGGCAATGCCGATCGCCGACAGCAGCCCGCCGATCGTGGTCGGGATCAAGGTCACGAACAGCGCCACCAAGACCGGCACGCCGAGATCGGCGCCCGAGTACTTGGCGAGCCCCACCAGGGTCACGACCGCGATCAGGAAGATGATCGTCAGGCCGGCCAGCAGGATGTCGAGCGCGATCTCGTTCGGCGTCTTGCGCCGCTCCGCGCCTTCCACCAGCGCGATCATTCGGTCGATGAAGGTGCTGCCGGGCTCGGCGGTGATGCGCACCACCAGCCAGTCCGACACCACCTGCGTCCCGCCCGTGACGGCGCTGCGGTCGCCGCCGGCCTCGCGGATGACGGGCGCGCTCTCGCCGGTGATGGCGCTCTCGTTGACACTGGCGACGCCGTCGACGATCTCGCCGTCGGATGGAATCAGGTCGCCGGCTTCGACCAAAACCAGCGTGCCCGTTTTGAGGTCCGGCGCCGGCATCTCGCGCCACTTGGTGCGGTCGTCGGCGCGATTGAGCACCTTGGCTATCATGTCGGTGCGGGCCCGGCGCAGGCTCTCGGCGCGGGCACGGCCGCGGCCTTCGGCGACGGCCTCGGCGAAGGTCGCGAACAGGACGGTCAGCCAGAGCCAGGCGGCGATTGCAGTCGGGAAGGCGGCCGGCTGGCCGGTGGCGAGGTTCCGAACGGCCAAGATCGTGACCAGGACCGAGACGATCTCGGTGACGAAGATGACGGGGTTGCGGATCAGCCGCAGCGGGTTGAGCTTGACGAATGCGTCGCCGGCCGCACGGGCAAGGATGGCGCCGTCGAACAGGGCGATGGTGTCGGCTTGAGCCATTGTCGTGGTCCCTTGGATTGGCCAGGGCGTTGCCCTGGACCTGCTGGGGGCGACCGCCCCCAGACCCGGAAAAGTTTAGAAGGTCTTGCCGGCGAGCATCGAGAAATGCTCGGCCAACGGGCCCAAGCTCAGCGCCGGCAGGAATTGCAGACCGCCGAGGATCAGGATCACGCCTGCCAGCAAGCCGACGAACAGAGGCCCATGCGTCGGGAACGTGCCCGCGCTTTCGCCGAGCTTCGGCTTTGCCGCCAGAGAGCCGGCGATCGCCAGCACCGGGATCATGAACGCAAACCGGCCCAGCAACATGCAAACGCCGAGCCCGTAATCGAGCAACGGCGTGTCCGCCGCCAGCCCGGCGAAGGCGCTGCCGTTGTTGCCGGTGGCCGAGCTGAACGCATACAGCATCTCGGACAAGCCGTGCGGCCCGGCATTGGCCAGCGATGACGTCCCGCTCGGCAACACGAGGCACAGCGCCGTGCCCGACAGGATGCACAGCGGCAGGATCAGCACTGCCAGCATTGCCAGCTTGATCTCGCGGGCCTGCACCTTCTTGCCGAGATACTCCGGCGTCCGTCCGACCATCAGCCCGGCCACGAACACCGCCAACAAGGCGAACACGATGATGCCGTACAAGCCCGAACCGACGCCGCCGGGGACGACCTCGCCAAGCTCGATCAGGACCATCGGGATCATCCCGCCGAGGGGGGTGAAACTGTCGTGCATGGCGATCACGGCGCCGTCCGAGGTCGCCGACGTGGTGACCGCGAACAGTGACGACATGGCTTCGCCGAACCGGACTTCCTTGCCCTCAATGTTGCCCATCGAGGGGTCGACCCCTGCCGCGGTCAGCAGGGGGTTGCCGCCCGCCTCGGCCGCGTAACAAAGCACGACGAACCCGATCATCAGGATCGCCATGGTCCAGAACAGGGCGTAGCCCTGCCGCTTGTCGCGCACGATCAGGCCGAACGTCACCGTCAGCGCGAACGGGATGACGATTTCCGACCAGGTCTCGACCACGTTCGACACCGCCGTCGGGTTCTCGAATGGATGCGCGGAGTTGGCGTTGAAGAACCCGCCGCCATTGGTGCCGAGCAGCTTGATCGCTTCCTGAAACGCGACCGGTCCGATCGCGATCGTTTGCGTGCCGCCTTCGAGCGTGCTCGCGGTGATCGCGCCGGACAACGTCTGCGGCACTCCGCAAGCGATCAGCACCACCGTGTAAAGGATGACGATCGGCAGCAGCACGTAAAGTGTGATCCGCGTGAGGTCGACCCAGAAGTTGCCCAGGGTCTTGAGGCCGCCGCCGGCAAACGCGCGCGCCACCACCGCCGCGGCTGCGATCCCGGTCGCCGCGGACAGGAAGTTGTGCACCGTCAGGCCCCACATCTGGGTCCCGTAGGACAGCGCCGTCTCGCCGCCATAGGCCTGCCAGTTGGTGTTGGTGACGAAGCTCATGGCGGTGTTGAACGCCAAGCGCGGCGACACCGGCCCTTGCCCGTCCGGATTGAACGGCAGCACTTGCTGCAGGCGCAGCATCGCGTAGAGCACGAGGAAGTGGACCGCTTGCAGCACGACCAGCGCCACGGCGTAGGCTTTCCAACCCATCGAAACCGCCGGGTCCACACCGGCCAGACGGTAGAAGCCGTGCTCGACCGGGCCGAGCACGGCCGACAGCGCGGTGCGCCGGCCCTGCAGCACGGCGGCGATGTAATGCCCGAGTGGAACCGCCAGCACGAACACGAGCGCCAGCACGAGCGCGATCTGCGCCCAACCAATGAGAGTCATGAGGATGTCCTAGAAGTCTTCAGGTCGCACGAGCGCCCAGACCAGGTAGACCAGCAGCCCGGCTGCCACGGTCGCACCCAGGATCAGATCGAGCATGGCGCTCAAATCCGGTCGCATAGCGACGCGTAGGCTGCCATCAGCATGAGGCCGCCCGTGCTCAGCACGACAATGATCAGATCGGTCACGATGAATGCTCCGTTTGCTTCACGGTGCATTAGGCGAGGGCGGCATAAAGCCCCCATCGGCTTCGGCGGCCGTTCGCGTAAAGCCGCCATAAAAGCCGGCCGATCGCACGAAGCGACGGCGGCGCGATTAGGCTTTACAGCCGGCCGTGGCGGCGAGGGTCGCCGCGAACCGGGCACCCTCACCCAGACCGAGCCGGCGGCTGCACTCCGGCACCGTGACCGCGCGCACAACGCGGGTCGGCGAGGCCGACAGCAGCAGGATGCGGTCGGCCAACGCGGCCGCCTCGGCCAGGTCGTGCGTCACCAGCAACGCCGCGCAGCGACGGGTGCGCCAGGCGTCCAGCAGCACCGCCCTGCCCTGCTCCGCGGTTGCCGGGTCGAGCGACACGAACGGTTCGTCGAGCAGCAGCAGCGCCGGCTCGATCACGAAGGCCCGGGCAATCGCGACCCGGCGGGCCATGCCGAGCGACAAGGCCGGCGGATAGACGTCGGCCGCCGCCGAAAGACCCAACAAACCGAGCAGGCGCTCGGCTTGCGTGGGGTCGGACGGGCGAACCAGATCCAGGTTCTGCCGCACCGTACGCCAGGGCAGCAGGCGCGGCTCCTGGAACACCGTGCCGATCGCCGGCCGCGCGCCGCCGGGCCAAACGATGCGACCCTCGAAAGCCCCGTCGAGGCCGCCGATCAGCCGCAGCAAGGTGCTTTTGCCGCATCCGGATGGTCCCACCAGGGCCACCAGCTCCCCCGCCTCGAGCGTGAAGCGCAGATCCTCGAGCACCGTGCGCGAGACGCCGCGCTCCACGACCTGCTTGCGCCGGACGTCCACCTCGAGGATCACCGCCACCGACTGGCCCGCCGCTCCAACGGCTGCAGCAGCAGCCATTCGATCACTTGCACGACCACCACGAACGCCATCGTATAGGCAAGGATGCCGGTCACGTCGAACAGCTGGAAGTAGACCTGGATCTGAAAACCGACGCCGTTGTTGCGGCCCAGCAGTTCGGCCACCAGCACGATCTTCCAGATCAGCGCCAGGCCCGATCGGGCGGCGGCGAACAGATAAGGGTAGAGCTGCGGCAGCACGATGTGGCGCAGGCGGGTTGCGCGGGGCATGGCGAAGCTTGCGGCCATCTCGGCCAGGGCTGGGTCGAGCGCCCGCGAGCCTTCGCGCAGGGTGACGGCCGTGCTGGGCAGCTTGTTGAGCGCGACGGCGCCGATCGCGGTCGCTTCGTTCAACCCGAACCACACGTAAAGGAGAACAATGCCGACCAGTGCCGGCAGGTTCAGCAGCGCCGTGAGTAGGCTGTCGAGCAGGCGGTCCAGCAGCCGCCAGCGCCCCATCGCGACGCCGAGCGCGCTGCCCGCAAGCATGGCAAGGCTGAAGGCGCAGGCCACGCGCGCCAGGGTCACGCCGAGGTTGTAGGGCAGTTGGCCCGAAGCGGTTTCCGCCGCCAGCGCCGCGAACACCGCCGACGCGGGCGGAAACAGCCGGCTGCCAGCCCAGCGCGCCGCGATCTCCCACGCGATCAGAAGGCCCAAAGTGGGACCGATCCGCGCGGCTAGACGGGCCAGACGACTGCTAGCCGGGTGTGACGTCGTCGGATGACCAGAACGTGCCGGCGGCCAGATGCGGGGCGGCGCCGACCAGCGGCGGGCCTCCGGTGGCGGCCAGGATGTCGTAAAGCCGGGCGGCGTCGTCGCGACCGGCGCCACGTTCGTCGGGGATGCCGCTGCGATACCAGTCGCGCAAGCGGTTAAGCTCACCGGGGCTGGACGCACCGGTCAGCGGCGCCACCCGATCCCACTCCGCGTCGGACGTGGCCAAGATGTCCCGCGCCTTGCGCGAAGCGTCCAGGAACGCCCGCAAACCGCTTCCAGGACGCTTCGCCCACTGCTCGGAGAACACCCACCCCAACACCGGCGTGCGAGCGGAAACGCCGAGGCCGCTCACGGCCTGCTCCATTGCCAGGACGGACCGCATGCCGTCCGCCTCGGCCCGCGCTGCATAGGGCCAATAGGTCAGCGCCGCATCCAGGCGCCCGGCGCGAAGCTGTTCCAGCAGCAGCGGCGGCGGGCCGAACACCTTGTCGGCCTTGGCGTCGAGATCGAGGCCGAGCGTCTTGCCGGCAAAGGCGCGAAGGATCAGCCAGCTCTTGTCGAGCGGTCCGCCGGCGATTCCGAACCGGCGCCCGGCGAGGTCGGACAACGTGCGCACGGGGGAGTTGGACGGCGCCACCACTGCACCGACCGCCGAGGTTGCCGGCGCGAACGTCCAGTCGGCGCCGGACGCGCGTTGCCGCGACACCCACAGCCAATCCTGCACTGCCATGTCGACGCGCCCGGCCTGCAGGGCCACCTGCGCCGCCTGGGTCGCCGCATATTCGGCCGGCTCGACGGCAAAACCCCCGGCACGGTCGAGGCCATGGGTGCGGATCACGTCGAGTTCCCAGGCGACCGAGCCGAACCGCAAGGTGGCCACGCGGACCGGCGCGCTCTGTGCCGCGGCCGGCGTCGCGGCCAATGCCACGGCACCTGCCATCAGACCGCGGCGGCTGACGGACAGGGATGTGGGTGGCGCACCGGTCATTCCCGGCCATCTAGCGCCCGCCGCTACCCGGCGCAACCGGGTGCACGGCCGGAGATCCCCTCACAGTTGGTGATGCGCCTCCGGGCCCAGCACCGCCTGCCGCATCCGCGCCTGCAGCAACGCGCCGTCGCGCGGCGGCAGCACCAGCGGCAACGGCGCGGCGGCCACCTTCGCCAGCGCGAACAGGCATCCGTCCGCATGGATTGCCTCGCGCAGCCCGGGCACCTGCCCCGGCTCCGTCACCAGCAGCGTGCGCGGAAACCCGGCCGCGGCGGCGATCGCCACCAAGTCGACCCCGTGCTTGGTGTGCGTCTCCTGCATCCCGGTCTCGCCGTAGTGCTCGTTGTCCTGCACCAGGATCGCGAGGTTGGCCGGCCGCTTCACCGCGATCGTGGCCAGGCTGCCGAGGCCCATCAGCATCTCGCCATCGCCAGTGATCACCAGCACCCGTCGGGACGGCTGCGCCAAGGCAAGGCCGAGCCCGATCATTGCCGCCCCGCCCATGCCGCCCCAAAGCGGCAGGTTCTCGGCGCAGTCGCCCACCGCCGTGATGTCCCAGGCCGGCGCGCCGAGCCCGGCCACCACCAGCATGCCGCCCCGATCGGCGAGCACGGCGCGGCACAACTCGCGCCGATCGAGCCGGGCCTTGTCGTCCGCCATCGCCTCAATCCTTCCCGAACGTCTTGGCACCTAGCACGCGCTGACCGATCAGCGTCGCCGTCGGGCGGAACGTGTTGAATGCCATGCGCAACGTCGCATCCACGGTCGGCGCCACATCCTCGGCATGGTCGGCACGGCGCACGAGCGTGCCCATCGCCTCGAGCACCGCTTGCGTCGCGGCGCCCATCGGCACCTGCGCCGGGTTGAACTCACCGAAGTCGCCGCGCATCGTCACGATCATCGGCATTGGCGTGCGGTGCAACAGCGGCAACGACAGCATGTTCACGCAATTGCCGACACCCGAACTCTGCATCAGCAGCACACCCTTGTCGCCGCCCAGCCAGGCACCCGACAGCATCGCGATCCCTTCCTCCTCGGTGGTCAGCGTCACGACCTGCATGGCATTGTCGGCCAGGCAGCGTCGGATCAGCCGCGTGTGCCCGGCGTCGGGCACGAGCGCGACCTGCCGGATGCCGTGCTGCTTCAGCAGCTCATAGATCTGGTCCGGCCAAGACGTCGCGGCGTCCGCTGCCTGCATGCTTCTCCTCCGCATCCCGCGGCGACAGCAGATGCGCCGGCGCTCCACCTGTCAAACCGGGCGGACCCATACGCGTCGGCGCCGCGGGCCATACCTGACCGCCTGCGGCGTCGGACGTCAGTCGGGCATAGCCCCGTGACGTTGCAGCGCTCGCGACATCAGCACCACGTCGCGGCCGCGGTTCACCTCGAGCCCGACGCGATGCCAGCCCAGCCGCGCATACAGCGCCTCGGCGGTCCGGGTATAAAGCCACAGCGTCTCGACGCCCGACTCCACGGCGAACGCCTCGACCCGGCGCACCAGCATCGTGCCGCAGCCCCGGCCGCGATGGGCCTCTTCGACGAGCACTCCGGCAAGCCAGGGCGTCAGGTCCGGGCGCGATGCCAGGTCCTCATGGGCCAGGCTGGCGGTGCCGACCGGCGTCGCACCGTCGAACAGCACGAACGTTTCCTCCGGGCCGACATGCGGCGACAGGACCAGCGCCGTCATCTCCTCGATCGTGCGGCTGCCCGGATAGCCGAAGGCGCGGACCAGCCACCCCGCCACCAGCGGCGCAAGATCCGGGCGATCGGAAATGGCGACAGTCTCGAGACCCACGATTCGCTCCCGCGTGGACGACCAGCTATATACGATAGCGCTCGATCACCTGCATATCCGGCTCGAACCCAAGGCCCGGCGTGTCCGGCAGCGTCAGCGAGGCTTGCTCCGGGGACCAGAGCGGATGCGGTTGCGCGTCCAGCGTGATGAACGCGGTTTCCAGCGGCGCCGGCCGGGTCATGGCGGCGATGACGTGGGCCGAGGCGAGGTAACCCGGCCCCCAATAGAAGCAGTGCGGCACCACCCGCACCGAATACGCTTCCGCCAGCGTGATGATGCGCCGCATCGCGCTGATGCCGCCCACCTTGATCACGCTCGGCTGCACGAAGTCGACGGCATCCGCCTCGAACAGCTGCCGGAAGTCATGCAGCGTGCAGACATTTTCCCCCGCCGCGATCGCCACGCCCTCGAGCCGCACGTCGGCAAGGCCGGCGAAATCCTCCGGCGGCCAGACCGGCTCCTCGAGCCAATGGAAATCGTCATCGCCGATCTCGCGGGCGATGGCCCGCGCCTCGTCCACCGCCCAAAGGCAGTTCACGTCCAGCATGATCCGCGTGGCCGGCTCGACTGCTCGTCGGGCTGCCCGGAACGCCGGCACCGTGTTCTCGTGCAGTTTGATCCACGTATAGCCGGCGTCCTGGGCCCGTCGCACGTTGCGCGCGATCGCGTCGCCGTCGCCGCCATACCGCATCAGGCTGGCATACAACGGCAACGGCCGCGCTTCGCCGCCCAACATGCGGAATAGCGGCACGCCCGCGCGTTTGGCTGCGAGGTCCCACAAGGCGATGTCCATCGCCGACAGGGCGTACATGACCGGCCCGGTGCGGCCGAAGCCATGGAACGCGCGCTGCGCCTCCTCCATCGTCGCCGCGATCGGCGCCGGGTCACGGCCGACGAACCACGGGCCGACCAGCGCGTCCAGGATCGCCTGCGTGCCGGGGTTGACCAGGTGGCCGAACCCCTCGCCCCAGCCGACCAGGCCGTCGTCGGTTTCGACCCGCACGATCAAGCTCTCCATCGCCGTCCATGGCCTGGCATCGAGGCTCGGCCGCATGCCGATCTTCGGGCCGCCGGTTTCGAACGGGATGCTGACCCGCCAAGTCTCGATCCGGGAAATCGTCATGGATGCTCCTTCTCAGGCGACAAAGCGGGCAACGGCAGCTGGGTCGAACGAGAACCCCGGCCCGGGCGATCCGGCAACGCTGCCGCAAGCGCCAAGGCTCATTTCCGTGAACAGATGCGGCGACACCGGCACGCCCGCCGCATGAGCCCGTCGCGCGACCCAAAGCAGACCGCTCGCCTCGCCCGCGTGGTCGCGATACTGCAGCGGCTCCTCGATACAAGCGAGCCCGAACCCCTCCACCGTCCGGATGCCCCATTGAGAGGTTGTTCGGATCCCGCCGCTTGTTTTGCCGCCGAGCTTAGCGTGCCCGGCCCGGCTTGCCACCTCCTGCGGATCGGCCCAGATTTTTGCCGCGAACGGGCGTGAGGGACTGAATGGACGCGGCCGAGAACCGATCCTGGCACGCCATCCTGCATGCCGTGCTGAAGGCCAACGCGGTCCGCCTGTTCACCTACGTGCCGGACCGCGTGCTCACCCCCTTGATCGCCGCCGCCGACGCCGACCCGGAACTGCTCAGCTTTGCCGCCGCCCGTGAGGAGGAGGCGGTCGGTATCGTGTCCGGCGCCTGGATGGCGGGCATGCTGGGCGTGGTCGCGATGCAGACTAGCGGCTTTGCCACGATCCCAAACGCCCTCGCCTCGCTCGCCGTCCCGTATCAGATCCCGCTGCTGATGATCGTGTCCGAGCGCGGCACGCTGGGCGAGTTCAACCTCGGCCAGGCCATGGTGTGCCGCACGATGCGTCCGGTGCTGGCGTCGCTCGGCGTCGAGCACCACACGGTGACGCGGCTGGACGAGCTCGAGTTCATCGCCGACCGCTCGATCAAGCAGGCGGTCATGACCCAGGCGCCGCTCGCGCTGATCCTGTCGCCGCTGCTGACCGGCGGCAAGGTGTTCAAGGCCTAGGAGGCGCGCATGGACGGCACTCACCTCAGCAACCTCAAGCGCATGAGCCGGATCGACCTGACCCGGCGTCTCATTGCCCGCCTGCACCGCGACGAGGCCGTCATCGGCGGCATCGGCAACACCAACTTCGATCTTTGGATGAGCGGCCAGCGGCCGCAGAACTTCTACATGCTCGGCAGCATGGGCCTCGCCTGCCCGATCGCCCTCGGGGTCGCCTTAGCCCAACCCGAACGCGGCGTCGTGGCACTCGAGGGCGACGGCTCGCTGCTAATGCAAATGAGCTGCCTGTCCACCATCGGCAGATTGCGACCGCCGAATCTGCTGATCGTTGTCATGGACAATGCCTGCTACCAGATCACCGGCGGTCAGCCGACCGCGACCGCCGGCACCCTCGACTTGGTCGGCGTCGCCCGCGCGTCCGGCCTGCCGAGCAGCCATTGGGCCGCCGACGAGGCCGCCTTCGAGCAGCTCGTCGAACGCTGCCTGGCCGAGCCCGGCCCCCATCTCATCGGCGTCCGCCTGGACGATCAGCAGGCGACCGGCACCACCGAGCGTGACCCGGTCGCCATCCGGCAGCGCTTCATGCGCGGCATCGCCAGATTGGAGCAGACGCCATGACCACTGTCGCGTTGATCGGTTGCGGCGAGGTCGGACGCTGCTTTGCCCGCGACCTGGTGAAACAGGGCCTCACGGTCACCGCCTTCGATATCGCGCCGGCCGCGCGGCTACGTGACGCGCCGGTGCAGTGGCGCGACACGCCGAAGGCGGCCGTCGCCGGAGCCGAGCTGGTGATCATCGCCGTGACCGCCGGTTCGGCGCTCGTTGCCGCCCGCTCGCTCGACGGTGCGCTCGGGCACGCGCCCTTCGTGCTCGACGTGAACTCGGTCTCGCCTGCCACCAAGGCGGAGGACGCCGCCGCGGTCACCGCTGCCGGCGGCCGCTATGTCGAAGCCGCGGTGATGACCTCGGTGCCGCCGCACGGCCTCGCCTCGCCGATGCTGCTCGGCGGCCCGCACCGGGCGGCGTTCATCGCGGTGGCCGAGCCGTGGGGCATGCGCCTCACCTCCTACTCCGACCGCATCGGCGCCGCGTCGTCGGTCAAGATGTGCCGGTCGGTGATGATCAAGGGGTTGGAGGCGCTGTCCACCGAGTGCCTGCTGACCGCCCGGCATTACGGCGTCGAGCGCGACGTTCTGGCCTCGCTCGCCGACACTTTGCCGCACGAGGACTGGTCGGAACTGGCGCGCTACATGATTGGCCGCGCCCTGATGCACGGCCGCCGCCGCGCCGAGGAGATGCGCGAGGTGGCGCGCACCGTGGCCGACGCCGGGGTGGAGCCGCTGCTGAGCCGTGCCATCGCGCAACGGCAGGATTGGGCCGCCGACCGCGGCGCCGCCATGGGCGGCCGCCTCCCCGGCGACCTGCCCGGCCTGCTCAACTCCATGGTCGACCGCCCCGCCGCCGCCGAGTAGTCTGCGGTCAACGCCGCCGTCAGAGCGGCCGTGACCGAGGGAGACGCGGCGATGAACCGACGCCGATTGCTGCAAGCCGCCTCGTTCGGCGCCGCCGCATTGGCGATGCCGTCGCTCGGCCGCGCCGCGGGCGCCAGCGTGCTGCGCTTCGTGCCTTACGTGGACCTCGCCATCCTCGACC
Source organism: uncultured Alphaproteobacteria bacterium (assembly GCA_963752225.1). GTDB lineage: Bacteria > Pseudomonadota > Alphaproteobacteria > Acetobacterales > Acetobacteraceae > JBBROS01. The sequence continues at coordinate 122,032 of CAVVXS010000010.1, forward strand.
CGATGATCAACACCGCGTCGCAGACCCGCACGCACGGCTACCTCGTCTACGACACGCTTTACGCCCAGGATTCAGCCTTCACCGCTCAGCCGGAGATGGTGGAAGGCCACCAGATCGAGGACGATCACAAGCTGTGGACCCTCACCCTGCGGGACGGCTTGCGCTTCCATGACGGCACGCCGGTGCTGGGCCGCGACGTGGTCGCGAGCCTCAAGCGCTGGGGCGCCGCCGATCCGGCGGGCCGGGCCATGTTTGCGCAAATGGAGGACATCGCCTCGCCCTCCGACCGCCTCGTCACCGTGCGGTTCCGCCGCCCGTACCGCCTGTTGCCCGACGTGCTCGGCAAGATCGCCCCCAGCATGGCCTGCATCATGCCCGAGCGTCTGGCCGGCACGCCGCCCACCAAGGCCATCACCGAGGTGGTCGGCAGCGGCCCGTTCCGGTTCGTCGCCAATGAGCGCGTCCCTGGCTCCCGCACCGTCTACGAGCGCTTCGCCGAGTACGTGCCGCGGCCGGGCGGCGCCAGCCCCGGCCTGACCAGCGGTCCGAAGCGGGTCATGGTGGACCGGGTCGAATGGCTGACCATGCCCGAGGCGGGTACCGCGGCCGCCGCGCTGCGCAACGGCGAGGTGGATTGGTGGGAAGCGCCGCCGCCCGACCTGCTGCCGATGCTGCGCGGTGACCGCAGCCTCGTCACCGCGGTGCGCGACAAGACCGGGGTGATGCCGGTGCTGCGCTTCAACTGCCTGCAGCCGCCGTTCAACAACCCGGCCGTCCGCCGCGCCGCCCTCGCCGCCGCGAGCCAGCGCGACTTCATGCAGGCGTTCAGCAGCGACCCGAGCTTGTGGAAGGACGGGGTCGGCCTGTTCACCCCCGAGACCCCGATGGCCAATGCGGCCGGGCTCGACCGGCTGCGGGCGGAGCCGGACCTTGCCGCCGCCAAGCGCGCGATCGCCGGGTCCGGCTACGCCGGCGAGCGGCTGGTCGTGATGCAGCCGACCGACCACCCGGTGAACAACGCGATGTCGCAGGTCGGCGCAGACCTGTTCAAGCAGCTCGGCCTCAACGTGGACCTGCAGGCGATGGACGCCGGCACCATGTTCCAGCGGCGGGCCAACCGCGAAGGCGTGGACCGCGGCGGCTGGAGCTGCTTCCCGTCCATGGTCGGCGGCGCCGACACGCTGACCCCGGCCGTCTCGTTCCTGACCCGCGGCAACGGCGCCGACGCCTGGTATGGCTGGCCCACAATCCCGCCGCTGGAAGAAGCCCGCGCCGCCTGGTTCGACGCGCCCGACCTCCCCGCCCAACGAGCCTTGTGCGAGCGGATGCAGCTTGCCGTGCTCGACGCCGCGCCACATATCGGCCTCGGGCAAATCCTCCAGCCGACCTCGGTACGAAAGAACGTCAGCGGCGTGCTAGACGGTTTCGCCAAGTTCTGGAACGTGCAGAAGGGCTGACGCACCGGCGTCGCCCGGCCGTTCGACCGGGAGACCACCTCCATCCCACCCGACGCACCCGACCGCACCGGCACGCTCGCCAACGTCCCGAAACTATTCGCCCAGGTTTGGCACACCAGCCCCGCTTTGACCGTTGCCAGCGTCCTGCTGCGGCTCTTGCGCGCGGTACAGCCGCCGGCCGTGCTTTACGTCGGCAAGCTCGTGATCAACGAGATCCTGGCCCGCTCGGCCGACCCGCCCGGGCTCGGCTCCGGGCGCCTGACCCACCTCGCCGTGCTGATCGCGCTCGAATTCGGCCTGGTCGTCGCCGCCGACCTGCTCGCGCGCGCCACCAACTGGGCCGACGCCACCTTGGGCGAGCTGCATGCCAACCTGGTCAGCGTCCAGTTGATGGAGCACGCGGCCCGGCTCGACTTGCATCATTTCGAGTCGAGCGAGTACCAGGACCGGCTCGAGCGGGCGCGGCGCCAGGCCGGCGGCCGCACCGGGTTGATCGCGCAGCTGCTGGGCCAGGGGCAGGACGTCATCACCATCGTGGCGCTGGCCGCCGGGCTGCTGACCGCCGCCCCATGGCCGATCGTGCTGCTGGTGCTCGCTTCGTTGCCGGCGGTGCTGGGTGAGGCGCGGTTCAACGCCGAGGCTTACCGCCTCAGCCGCCGCACCACGCCGGAGCGGCGCGAGCTCGACTACATCCGCCTGATCGGCGCCAGTGCCGACAGCGCGAAGGAGATCAAGCTGTTCGGCCTGGGCGGTTTCCTGGTCGAGCGCTTCCGGGGCCTGGCGCAGTCGCTGTTCCGCGCCAACCGCCGGCTCGCGCTGCGCCGGGCCGTTTGGGGCGGGGTGTTCGCAACCGCCGGGTCGCTCGCCTATTACGGCGCCTATGCCGTGCTGGTGTGGCGCACGGTCGAGGGCGGACTGACCTTGGGCGACCTCACCTTCCTGAGTGGCTCGCTGCTGCGCCTGCACGGACTGCTGCAAGGGCTGCTGCTCGGCGTCACCCAAGTCGCCGGGCAGGCGCAATACCTCGACGACCTGTTCTCGTTTTTCGCCATCCGCCCCGGCATCGTCTCGCCGGCACATCCGATCCCGTTTCCGGCGCCGATGCGCGACGGCATCGTCTTCGAGTCGGTCGGCTTCCGCTACCCCGGCACCGACCGCTGGGCCGTGCGCGGCCTGAGCTTCGTGCTTGGCGCCGGCGAGACCTTGGCACTGGTCGGCGAGAACGGCGCCGGCAAAACGACCATCGTCAAGCTGCTGACCCGGCTCTACGACCCAACCGAAGGCCGCATCACCGTGGACGGCGTCGACCTGCGTGACATCGCCCTCGACGACCTGCGCGACCATGTCGGCGTGATTTTTCAGGATTTCATCCGCTACAACTTCACAGCGGGTGAGAACATTGCGGTCGGCCGCACCGAGGCCGCCGACAACCAGCCTCGTATCGAAGCGGCGGCGCAAAGCAGCCTCGCGGACACCGTCATCGCCCGCCTGCGCCGCGGCTACGACCAGAAGCTCGGGCGGCGCTTTGCCGGCGGCCAGGACCTGTCGGGCGGCGAGTGGCAGAAGGTCGCCATCGCGCGGGCCTACATGCGTGACGCCGACCTGCTCATCCTCGACGAGCCGACCGCCGCCCTCGATGCTCGCGCCGAAGCGGAGGTGTTCGACCGGTTCGCGGCACTCAGCCATGGCCGCACCGCGGTGCTGATCTCGCATCGGTTCTCCACCGTGCGACGGGCAGACCGGATCGTCGTGCTCGAGGACGGGCGCGTGCTGGAAAGCGGCAGCCACGCCGCTTTGCTGCGCGCCGGCGGCCGCTATGCCGAGCTGTTTCGCTTGCAGGCGGCCGGGTACGCGTAACCGGCGTCCGCGAGGTAGGACCTCCGCAAGCTGCCTCCCCCTACCGCAACGGACCGAAATTCGATGCGCTGAACATTTCGTGATGGGAACGTTACCGGTCGTTACGTTGTTGATGCATGGCGAATGACCGGCCGGCCGAGGACGGCGCTGCCTGCTTAGAGGGCCCATGAGTGAACAGATCAGCCCGAGCGGGGGTTTTGCCGCGGTTCCCGCAAGACTGAACACCGGCTTCGACCGTCATGCCCTAGAGCCGGCCTGGCGCGGCGACACGCTCATCTGGCTCGGTCTCGCGGTGGCGCTCTGCGCCGCCCTCGACGCGTTCCATCTCGGCCGGGCGTCACTTTGGACTGACGAGATCTTCTCCCGCTACTACTTCGACGTGTTCGGGCTGCACTTCCTGCTGACCGACGGTCTGCAGCACGAGCCGACGCCGCCGACCCACGCCATCCTGCTACGCGGCTGGATGGCCGTGTTCGGCGACAGCGAAGCCGCCCTTCGCGCGATGTCGGCGGTGGCCTACGCGGCCTGCGTTCCCGTGATCTACCTGCTGGCCCGGCGGTTCGGGCCGCAGCGCCAGGCGGTCGCAGCGGCAATGCTGTTCGCGCTCTCGCCGTTCGGCCTGCACTTCGCCCAGGAAGCACGAACCTACGCGCTCACCTTGGTGCCGACCGCCGTTTTGCTCCTGGCCTGCTCCGACTTCCTCGAGGGTCGCCGCCCGCACCTGACAGCCTGGCTTTACGTCATCAGCGGCACCGTCTGCCTTTATCTGCATGCAACGCTGGTGTTCCTGCTGGCGGCCACGGCGATGGCCGTCGGCGGCTGCCTGCTAATGCAGGGTGGCGCCGCGTCTTGGCGAGTACTGCTGCGGTGGGTCACGCTCAATGTCGCCGTTGCCGTGCTGGCGCTGCCGTACCTCGTGCACCTGGCCGGCGCCAGCCAAGGTGGCGGCTTGGAGTGGATCGGTCCGCTCCACCTCCGCGACATCGTGCTTGCGGTGGCTGCGGTAACGAGCGGGGCGCTCACCCCGCTTCCGATTGCCGCGCCGATCACCGCCCTCCTGTTCGCGGCGCTTGCCTGGTCGGTCTTCCGGCACCGGCCGGCGACGCCGATGCTGGTCGCCACCGTGTTCATCCCCGGCCTATTCCTGGGCCTGGTTGTCGCGGTCAGCCTCGTTCGCCCGATCCTGCTGCCGCGGGTCATGTGCTGGACGATCGTGCCCTTCTGCGTGCTGCTGGCCCGGCAAATTTTGGCGGGCGGGCGGCTCCACTTCGTCCTTGCCGCCGCGGCCATGCTGGCCTTTGGCACCGGCCTGGTCACCGAACGGACAACGCCCAACGCCGGCAAGGAGCCGTGGCGCGACGTCTACGCCGACCTCGCGCCTGCGCTCAAGGATGCCGATCTCGTCGTCCTGAGCCCCCGCTCCGACCCGTTGATCCCGCGCTATTACGGATCCGGCACACGCAACATCTGGGTGTGGGACGAACACCTGCCGCCGACCATCATGACCGACGTCGCGACCCGGATCGGCGTCGGCACCATCGGCCGCGAGCAGATCCTGGCAGCGATCGCGGGGGGGCAGCGGGTGGTCGCAATCTCGAACGGGATCGACAGTCCCTACCTCGACCTGCTCGACAGCCGGCATCCGGCAGGGTTGGTGAAACACTGGGCCTGCGGCCGGGCAAACTGCATCGAGGCGATGGTTTGGGGTTCCAACGACAAAGCCGCGGCGGGCGCAGGCGCCATGCATTGACGCCCAGAACCCGCCGTCTCAGCCGCCGTGCTGCGCCTCGTGCAAGCGTCGATAGACACCGCCCGCGGCCAGCAGTTCACGATGCCGGCCCTGCTCCGCGACACCCGTCTCATCGACGACCACGATGCGGTCGGCGTCGCGAACGGTGGCCAGGCGGTGCGCGATCACCAGCGTGGTCCGGCCCTCTGCCAACTCCGTCAACGATTGCTGGATGGCCCGCTCGGTCTCGGTATCGAGTGCGCTCGTAGCCTCGTCCAGGATCAGGATCGGCGGATTCTTCAGGAACATGCGGGCGATCGCCAGCCGCTGCTTCTGCCCGCCCGACAGCTTCACGCCGCGTTCGCCCACCACCGTGTCCATCCCGTCCGGCAAAGCGCGGATCACCACATCCAATCGGGCGCGCCGGGCCGCGTCCCACAGCTCCGCCTCGGACGCGTCGAGGCGGCCATAGGCGATGTTCTCGCGAACCGTGCCCGCAAACAGGAACACGTCCTGCTGCACGATGCCGATCTGCTCCCGCAGCGAGCGCAGCGTCATCTGCCGGACGTCGATGCCGTCGATGGTGATCCGGCCGCCGTCGAGCTCGTAGAACCGCGGCAGCAGCGAGCAGAGCGTCGTCTTGCCGGCGCCGGACGGGCCGACGAACGCCACCGTCTCGCCGGCCCGGATCGCCAGGTCCACGCCGTCCAGCACCGGGCATTCGGCGTTGTAGCCGAAGCGCACATGCTCGAAACGGATGTTGCCCTGCAGCGCGCCGACGTCCACCGCGCCGGGCGCATCGACGATGTCAGGCTCGGTGTCGAGCAGCTCGGTGTAGCGGCGGAAGCCGGCAATCCCCTTGGGGTAAGTCTCCAGCACCGCGTTGATCTTCTCGACCGGCCGGAAGAACACGCCGACCAGGAGCAGGAAACTGACGAAGCCGCCCTGGCTCAGCTCGCCCCGGAGCACGAACCACGTGCCGGCGATCATAACCGCCACCTGCGTCAGCCGCATGCCCAGGTAGCTCAACGACGTGCTCGCCGCCATGATCCGGTAGGCTTCGAGCTTGGTGCTGCGGTAGCGGGCATTGTCGCGGGCGAACAGCGAGCGTTCGTGGTCCTCGCGGGCGAAGGCCTGCACCACGCGCATACCGCCGACGTTCTCCTCGATACGCGCATTGAACTCGCCGACCCGGCTGAACAAGGCCCGGAACGTGCGGGTCATGCGCGCGCCGTAGCGTGACGACAGGAACGCCACTACCGGCACGATCAGTGCGGTGATCAGCGCGAGGTGCAGGTTGATCGCCGCCATCAGCACGAATGCGCCCAGGAACGTCATCACCGCGATGAACAGATCCTCGGGCCCGTGGTGCGCGACCTCGCCCACCTCCTCGAGATCCTTCGTGATCCGGGCGACGAGGTGCCCTGTCTTGGCGTTGTCGTAGAACCGGAACGACAGCTTCTGCAGATGGTCGAACGCCCGCCGCCGCATCTCCGTTTCGATGTTGATGCCGAGCAGATGGCCCCAATAGGTCACGATGGCCAGCAACCCGGTGTTCAGCACGTAAATTGCCAGCAGCCCCGCGGCGGCCAGCATGATCAGGCCCCAATCATGACCCGGCAGCAGACGGTCGATGAACGTTTGCACCGCGATCGGAAAGCCGAGCTCTAGCAGCCCCGACGCCACCGCGCAGGAGAAGTCCAGCAGGAACAGGCGCCGGTGCGGCCGGTAATAGGCGAAAAAGCGGGACAACAGGCGCAGGGGGACAGCCTTTCCGGGTGACCCTCGTAAAATCGTCCGTTACGCGGCAGCCGCAAGCCCCGGCGTGATCATTGCAGCCCGGCGAGCACTGCCGCCGGGTGCTCGCCCAGCTCGTCCGGCGACCAGCCCCGCCGCCGGGTGAACAACGCCAGCAGCGCGGCCGTGTCTTGGTCACGCCCCAGCCCGGCCGCGGCCGCAACCATCCCGTCGACCACGTAGTAGGCGAGGAAGTCCGGCTTGCCGAGATCGCCGTGCACCACGACGCGATCCCACTTCGACGCATGGCCGACGTAGTCGAGGCGCTTCAGATACTGGATCGTCCAGAACACCGGCACCGCGTCGTATCGAACCCCCCGGCCCAGCATGTTGAGTGCCGCGACCCGGCCCTGCTGCTCGGCGACTCTCCAGTGCTCCACCCGGATCGCCTCGCCGTCGCCGCGCAGCGGGAAGCCGGCGATGTCGCCGGCCGCGTAAAGCCCGTCGGCCGCCCGCAGCTCGGCATCGACGACCAGCCCACCATCCTCGCGGCGCTCCAATCCCTCGGCGAATCGGGTGGCCGGCTTTACGCCGAAGCCGATCACGACGAGGTCGGCCGGGATGCGCTCGCCGCCGTCCAGCATCACCGCCGCAACCGTCCCGTTGCCCTCGAGTGCCGTGATGGTGGCGCCCAACCGGAACCTGACCCCGCGCAACTCGTGCAGGCCGACGAAGGCGGCGCCGATCTCGGGCCCGAGCTGCTTTTCCAGCGGCGCCGTTTCCTTGCCGACCACCGTCACATCGAGGCCGCGTTCGCGCAGGCTCGCCGCCACCTCCAGGCCGATAAAGCTGGCCCCCAGGATCACCGCCCGTTCGCTCTGCTCCGCCCGCGCCAGGATCGCGTCGGCGTCGGCCCGGCTGCGCAGCGTGAACACATGTTCGAGCTCGGCGCCGGGCAGATTGGGCCGCGACGGCACGCCACCGGTCGCGAGCAGCGCCGCATCGTAGGGCAGCACGGTGCCGTCGGCGCAGGTGATGCGCCGCCCAACCGGGTCGATGCCGGTGACGGTCGCGGTGTGCCGCTCGATGCGGTGCTCGCGGTAGAACGCCTGCGACTGCAGCGGCGACTTCTCCGCGCCCTTCTGGCCGGACAGCGCATACTTGCTGAGCACGGTCCGGTCGTAGGGGACGCGATTGACCGGGTCGAGCATGACCACCCGGCCGGCAAACCCTTCCTGCCGCAAGGTCTGCGCCGCGACCGCGCCTGCCGCGCCGGCGCCGACGATGACGAAGCAGCGCTTGTCGTCACCCTCCGTATGCTGCGCCGGCGCCTCCTCGGGCTTGCTCAGCAGCACCCGCCCGCCCTCGATCCGCGCCATGAAGCGCGGCAGCGGATCGAGCGCCGGCGGGTCCAGCACCGCCCCGGTGCGGGCGCAAAAGGTCGCCTTGTGCCACGGGCAGACAATCCGCATGCCGTCGCGCACGCCTTCGGCCAGCGGGGCCCCCGCATGCGGGCAGGTCCCTCCGACCGCATGCACGGCGTCGCCGTCCCGCAGCAGCAGCACCTTCTCCCCGTTCAGCTCGACCGCATACAGGCCGGCCGCCGGCACATCGTCCAGCATCGCGACCTCTGTTTCCTTGTCCGGCATGAGCGGCCTTTCCGAGCGATCGGCGACGCAACGCCCCGGCGGGACAGCGGTTCTGCCTCGCCGGTCCTGGCTCGCCGCAACTGGACGTCCGCCCCCCGCGGTTCTAATTCACTCCAGCGGGTCTGGGGCGGCCCCGCCCCAGCGGGTCAGGGCAGCGCCCTGCCTTGCGGCTTCAGCAGCAGCCCAGGAACCAGCGTCCATGCCCGACCTCATTCCGGCCCGCCTTTCCCCCGAAGCCGCCGCCGTGCTCGATGCCGCCCGCGCCTTCCTCGGCGACCGCCTGTCGACCAACGCCGCCCTGCGGGAGCAGCATTCGCACGGTGAGGACACCCAGCCGCCGGTGATGCCCGACGCGGTGGCATTCATCGAAACCGGTGCGGAAGCGGCGAAGCTGCTCGGCCTGTGCCACGCCCACGGCGTCCCGGTGGTGCCGTTCGGCGCCGGCACCTCGCTCGAAGGTCACGTGACGCCAGTGCGCGGCGGCATCTCGATCGATCTCAGCCGCATGACCCGTGTGCTCGAAGTGAATGCGCCCGACATGGACTGCCGCATCCAGGCCGGCGTCACCCGGCAGCAGCTCAACGAGCACCTGCGCGACCAGGGCCTGTTCTTCCCGGTCGACCCCGGCAGCGAGTGCACCATCGGCGGCATGTGCGCGACGCGGGCCAGCGGCACCGCGGCCGTCCGCTACGGCACCATCCGCGAGAACGTGCTCGGCCTGCAAGTGGCACTTCCGGACGGACGGCTGATCGAGACCGGCGGCCGGGTGCGCAAGTCGGCGACCGGCTATGACCTGACGCACCTGATGATCGGGTCCGAGGGCACGCTCGGCATCATCACCGAGATCCAGCTCCGCCTGCACGGCATACCCGAGGCCATGAGCGCCGCGATCTGCCAGTTCGACACCTTGGCCGGCGCCGTCGAGAGCGTCGTCGCCATCCTGCAGGCCGGCATCCCGATCGCCCGCATCGAGCTGCTCGACGACGTGCAGACAGGCGCCTGCATCGCCTATTCGAAGCTCGAGGGCTTTGCGGCCGTTCCCACCTTGCTGTTGGAGTTCCACGGCACTGCCGCCGCGGTGGCCGAGCAGGCGGCGCTGGCCCAGGACATCACCGCGGAGTTCGGCGCCCAAGGCTTCCAGTGGGCCACCGACGCCGCGGAGCGCAACCGTCTTTGGAAAGCCCGGCACGACGCCTACTGGGCCGCCCTCGCGCTGCAGCCCGGCCATAAGGGCGTCGCGACCGATGCGATCGTGCCGATCAGCCGGCTCGCCGACCTGATCGTCGGCGCCAAGGCCGACATTGTCGCTTCGGGCCTCACGGCGCCGATCGTCGGCCATGTCGGCGACGGCAACTTCCACACGGTCATCCTGGTGCCCAACGAGCCCGACGGGCTTGAGCGCGTTTGGGCGCTGGACCGAAAGATCGTGGCCCGGGCACTTTCGCTCGGCGGCTCCTGCTCCGGCGAGCACGGCGTGGGCATCGGCAAGCGCGAGTTCCTCGAACAGGAGCACGGCGCCGAAACCCTCGCGGTCATGCGGCAGGTGAAGGCGGCGATCGACCCGCGCGGCATCATGAACCCGGGCAAGCTGTTCCTGAACTGACCGGTCAATGGTCAACGACCCAGCCTCGACCAAAGATCTTGGCGACGCGCCCAGCATCCACCGAACCGCGTCGGTGCGCCAAACGACCTTCGGCAAGTACTGCGAGGTCGGCGCCCGCACCAAAATCGCTGAATGCAGCTTTGGCGATTATTCCTATGTCGTGAACGACAGCGACATCATCTATACGACGGTCGGGAAGTATTGCTCTATCGCCGCCCACACCCGCATCAATCCCGGCAACCATCCGCTCGACCGGGTCATGCTGAGCCATGTCAGCTACCGCAGCAGCGCCTACGGCCTCGGTCCCGATGACCCGGCCTTCTTCGAGTGGCGGCGCAGCAGCCCCGTCACCCTGGGCCATGACGTCTGGGTGGGCCACGCCGCCATCATCCTGCCGGGCGTGCGCATCGGCACCGGGGCAGCGATCGGCGCCGGGACGATCGTGACACAAGACGTGCCGCCCTTCGCCGTCGTCGTCGGCAACCCGGGCCGGGTGCTCCGCCTGCGCTTCCCCGCCCCTGTCGTCGAAGCCCTGCACCGCATCGCCTGGTGGGATTGGCCGCACGACCGCTTGGGCCACGCGATGGCCGACATCCGGAGCTTGGGCGCTGCCGAGTTCTGCGCCAGGTACGATCCCGGCCGCTGACCAGGCCACTGCTGTCCGCTACACCAACCGCACACCGCCGAACATCTTGGCGAGCATGAGGCAGGTGCAGAACACTAGCACGAAACGTCCCCAGACCGGCAGCGCGCGGAAGCACGACACCAGGAGGATCACCCAAAGCAGGGCGATGACGCCGCCTTGCAAGGCTTGCGGCACGTGCAGCGAATCGAGCATCGAGCGGATCGACCCGTGCACCGCCCGGAGCAGCGTCACGGCGTGGTCGAGCGCTTGCCAAAGCGTCGATCCGAACGCGAGCACGGCGCGGGTGACGTGGTCCATTCCCGAACCAATATGACACCGCGCGGCATGCGTCGAGCCAGCCCCGGATACCGCCAGCGCCCGAACTGCTTTATGGGTGCGCCACCTTCCGCCACGAGGCCCCGATGACCCGCAAGCTCGACGTCGCCATCCAGATGGACCCGATCGAAACCGTCAACATCGACGGCGACAGCACCTTCGCGCTCATGCTCGAGGCGCAGCGCCGCGGTCATGCCATGTGGCACTACGAGGTCCGCCACCTGTCGCTGCATGAAGGCAAGGAAGCGCCGGAGGGCCGCCGCACCGAACGCCTGACCGCGACCGCCCGCCCGGTGACGGTGCAGCGCGTGGCCGGCAACCACTACGCGTTCGGTCCGCCCGAGCGCATCGACCTTGGCACGATGCATGTCGTGCTGATGCGGCAGGACCCGCCGTTCGACATGGCCTACATCACCGCCACCCATATGCTGGAGCACATCCACCCCCGAACACTGGTGGTGAACGACCCCAAGCACGTTCGCGATGCGCCGGAGAAGCTGCTCGTCACCCACTTCCCGGACCTGATGCCGCCCACCCTGATCACCTGGGACGCCGAAGCCATCCGCGCTTTCCGCGCCCAGTATGGCGACATCATCGTCAAGCCGCTGTTCGGCAACGGCGGCGCCGGCGTGTTCCGCATCAAGCCCGACGACGAGAACCTGGCGTCGCTGCTCGAGATGCACTTCGCCCGCTCGCGCGAGCCGCTGATGATCCAGCGCTACGAGCCGGCCGTTCGGTTGGGCGACAAGCGCATCATCCTGGTCGACGGCGAGCCGATGGGCGCCATCAACCGAGTGCCGGCGGCCGGCGAGGCGCGCAGCAACATGCACGTGGGCGGCCGCCCGGAAGCCAGCGCGCTGACCGAGCGCGAGCGCGAGATCTGCCGCCGCATCGGCCCGCATCTGCGCGACCACGGCTTGATCTTCGTCGGCATCGACGTGATCGGCGACTACCTAACCGAGATCAACGTCACCTCGCCGACCGGCCTGCAGGAGGTCGCCCGCTTCGACGGCGTCGACCTGTCGGCGGCGATATGGGACAGCATCGAACGCCGGGTGAACCAACCCGGGGGGTAGGTCAGGCCCGTCAATCGCCGAAGCGGATCGCTTGCACGCCTTCCAGCAGCGTCAGCCGGCCGAGGGCGTGCAGGTTCTCAAGGCCCTCGGTGATGGACAGGAAGTGGTTGCCCGCCAATTGTCCGGCCTTGCTCGCGAACCGGCAGGGACCGTAGGCGACCAGGATCTCCGTCTCGCTGAGCGCACCGGGAATGCCGCCAGGGTAAAGGATCACCTGTCCCGGCGCGGGAAAGCTGGTCGGGTCCTCGAACCCCACCCCGAACTGATGCTCACCCAGCGGGATCCAGCACGCTTCTCCGCTCCAGCGCACGTGGATCAGGTTCTCCGAATAAGGCATGACCTTTTGGAACGCGGCGCAGGTTTGCGGCGACTTCGCCACCTCGAACCGAGCCTTGAACCGGAACGGCCCGGCGGTGATCGAGATATCGGACATCAGTTCCCCCCACTCCTGTCCCGCCCCCAAACCGTCAGGCACACCGGCAGCTTCCGGCTGACCCTCCCCCATTTCACGCCCGTGAACAACTACGGCGACGCCTCATGCGACAAGCTATCCGCCCCGGGACCCTCGCACCGCTTCGCACGCCAGGCAGATCAACCAACCGTCCCGCCCAGCCTCGTCGACCCAGGCGTGGCCGACCAGCACGCATTCCGGCTTCGACGACCGCGGCCCCGGGCGCCGGCGCAACACCTCGGCGCGGTCGAGCCGGACCCAGTGATGAGCGATGGGAATCTTGGCGTGGTCGGCTGGCGCTTCGGTCATGGTCGGTCTCGCATGGATCGTCCACCATGCCCGAGCACGTTCGAGTCGCGTGGCCACTCACGCCACCGTGCGAACCTCGCGGCCCGTCTCACACCGGCTGATCGAGGCCCGCGTCGATCGCCGCCTGCAGAGCCGCCGGGTCATCGATGACGTAAGCCGCCTGCGTGCGGCGCAGCAGACCAGCTTCCGTCAGCCGCGACAACTCGCGCGACACGGTCTCGCGCCGGGTGCCGATCCGATCCGCCAACTCTTCCTGGATCGGCGGCGGGCTGACGCTCCGGCTTCCGTCCGGGCGCGGACGGCTGAGCCGCAGCAGCTCGGCCGCTAACCGCAAGCGGATCGGCAGCGCCGTCACCTCCAGCAACCGGCGGTTCAGGCCGCGGATCCGCGCCGCCAGCAACCGCATCAGACGATGGCTGACGGAGGGCGACGCGAACACGGTCGCCAGGAACACGGCGGCCGGCACCACGCACAGCCGCGTCCGCACCAAAGCCTCGATCCGCGCCGAGCGGGGCGCATTGTCGATCGCGGACATCTCACCCACCAAGTCGCCGGTGGCAAAATCGCCCAGGATCTGGGTCCGCTTGCCGTCCGCGGTGCGCACAAGAACTCGGACGTTTCCCTGCAAGATGAGGAACACGTCGGTCGTCTCGTCCTCGAACTCGGCGATCGTCTGGTCCGGCGCGGCGTCGATCCAGCGGACCTGGCCGGCCAGCTTGTTCAGCACGGCGTCGGACGACCCGGCCAGGAAGCTGTGCCGGGCAAGCGACTGCGCCATCCCCATCGCGGGCGTCATCATGGCGCGACGATAGGGTTGCCGGCCGTGGATTCGCAATGCCAACGACACCCGGTCGCGCGCGGCCCGTTCCGGCAGCGCTACGGTGTGAGCCAGCACACAGCGAATAAGCGGGGGCAGATCTAGGTTCTGCCCATGGCCAGCACGGTCAGTCGGGACAACGGGTCCAACGGCTGCGGCGCATCGGCCATCGCAACAGGAGAGCAATCATGGTCACCAAAATCACATTCGCCGCCGCCATCATCGTCAGTCTGGCGTCCGGTCCGGTGTTCGCCGAAAGCGAAGGCGGCGGCAACCCGTTTCCGGCGTCGGCCGCCGGTCAGGTCAGCCATGGCGCGGCCTTCGTCAACGAGACCGGCAGCGACGCCTTCCCGACGCTGACCGGCATTGCGGCCGGCCGGTCCGGATTGGCGCTGGTCGAGCCGGCGTCGAGCAACGAGGCGCTGATCCAGACGGCGAACTCGCAGCCGCGCGGCTTCATCGCCGACCCGGTGTCGTTCGCCCGGTCGCACGCGGCGCCCCATCGCGTCGCCGGCACCGAGCGGCCGGCCGGCTGATCGCCCGGCCGTCGAAGCGGGACCGGCCCCCCCTCGCCGGTTCCGCTTCGTTCGCCAGCCTTGCCAACCCACCCGCCGAAAAACCCTCCTCGCGATTGTCGGAGCGGGTTCGGTAGGATCGTCCTCGAAGCGGGCCCGCCAAATGGCCCGCCGCCCGAGGGAGATCGACCAATGCGCTTCACCATCATCCGCCGCGCCGATGCCGCCACCGAGGCCGGCGTCATGCCAGGCGAAAGCCTGCCGCCCCACGGCTGGCGCGCCCGCGAGCAGGCGTCCCGCGACCGGCACGCGAGCTGAAGGGGGGGGCGACGATGCTGTACGCGATCCTTTGCTACAACGACGAGGCCGAGGTCGGCGCCTGGAGCCGCGCCGAGGACGACGCCTGCATGGCCCGGCTTGCGGTTGTGCAGCAGGGCTTGGCGCAGGCCGGCCGGCTCGGACCGGTGGCGCGGCTGCTGCCGACCACCGCCGCGACGACGCTGCGCAAGGGCGGCGACGCTCTCGTGCTGGACGGGCCGTTCGCCGAAACCAAGGAGCAGCTGCTCGGCTTCTATATCGTCGATTGCGCCGACCTCGACGCCGCCGTGGCGACCGCGCGCGAGCTGGCTGCGGCCAACCCGGGCTCGGGCTGCTACGAGTTGCGACCGGTCGGCTATTTCAGCGGCGGGACGGCCGAAGCGGCGCCGTCCCAGGCCTGATCGGGCCTGCCATGACCGCGGACGCCTGGATGGCCGCGGCGCTGACCGCCGCCCGGCCGCAGGCGGTCGCCGCCCTGCTGCGCCGCTTCCGCGACCTCGACACCGCCGAGGAAGCGTTCCAGGAGGCCTGCTTGCGCGCGCTGCGGACATGGCCGGTGAACGGACCGCCGCGCAACCCGGCCGCCTGGCTGATCATGGTCGGCCGGAACGCGGCCGTGGACCAAAGCCGCCGCACCAGCCGTGAGTCGGCGCTGCCGGACGAGGCGGTGCTGTCGGACATCGAGGACGCCGAAACGCCGATCGTGGAAACACTCGACGGCACTGATTACCGCGACGATCTGCTGCGCCTGCTGTTCGTGTGCTGCCATCCCGACCTGCCGGCGACACAGCAGATCGCCTTGGCCTTGCGTGTCGTGTCGGGCTTGTCGGTGCGGCAGATCGCCGCCGCCTTCCTCGTCGGTGAAGCGGCGATGGAGCAGCGCATCACCCGCGCCAAGGCCCGCGTGGCCGCGGCCGAAGTGCCGTTCGCCACCCCGGGCGCGCCGGAGCGGGCCGAGCGCCTCGGTGCGGTCGCGGCCATGCTTTATCTGCTGTTCAACGAGGGATACTCCGCGCGGGGCGGCGCCGCGACGCTGCCCTCGCCGCTCTGCCACGAGGCGATCCGGCTCGGCCGGCTGCTGCTCCGGCTGTTCCCGGCCGAGCCCGAGATCATGGGCCTGCTCGCGCTGATGCTGCTGCAGGATGCGCGCACGCCGGCACGCTTCGACGCGGCGGGCGACGTGGTGGTGCTGGAGGACCAGGACCGCAACCTGTGGGACCGGCGCGCCATCGCCGAGGGATTGGCGCTGATCGACAAGGCGCTGCGCCACCACCGGCCCGGCGCGTTCCAGATCCAGGCGGCGCTGGCCGGGCTGCACGCGAGGGCGGCGACGCCCGCCGACACCGATTGGGCGCAGATGGATGCGCTATATGCGGCCCTCGAGACGCTGCAGCCCTCGCCCGTGGTGCGCCTCAACCGCGCCGTCGTCGTGGCCAAGCTGCGCGGCGCCGAAGCAGCACTGTCACTGATCGAACCACTCACGCCCCGGCTGGCCGGCTACTACCCGTTCCATGGCGCCCGGGGCGCCTTCCTGCTGCAGACCGGGCGGGTTGCCGAGGCCCGCGTGGCGTTCGACCGCGCCGTGGCGTTGGCCGGCAGTGCCGCCGAGGCCGGGCACATCCGCCGCCATCTCGACCGGCTGCTGCGGGACAGCCGGAACAATCATTCAGAAAAACACGCCGGCGATGTCGGGCCGGCCGAACCAGCCGCGTCCTAGGGTCGAGCAGCAACGACGAGGAGCCGACGAGATGGACAAGGTAAAGCCCTGGCTCTGGTGCGATGGCAACGCCGAGGAACTCGCCACCTTCTACACGTCGCTGATCCCCGGGAGCGAGATCCTGGACGTCGCCCGCGCGCCGTCCGACTACCCGAGCGGCAAGGCCGGCAACGTGCTGACGGTGACGTTCACGCTGGCGGGCCGGACCGTTTGTGCGCTGAACGGCGGCCCGCATTTCCGCTTCAACGAGGCGATCTCGTTCGCGATCGACTGCGAGGATCAGGCCGAGGTCGACCGCTATTGGGAGGCGCTGTCGGCGCATCCGCAAAACGAGCAGTGCGGTTGGGTCAAGGACCGCTACGGGCTGTCCTGGCAGATCGTACCGAAGGCGCTCGGCCGCCTGCTCGCCGACCCGGACCGTGACCGCGCCAAGCGGGTCATGCAGGCGATGCTCAAGATGAAGAAGCTCGATGTGGCCGCGCTCGAAGCTGCGTAGGCGAACTGCTCGCAACCAAACCAACACAGGTGGACGCACGATGCAGACAACCAGGAACCCCGTCGTCAGCCGCGATGAGTGGCTCGCCGCGCGCCGCGAGCTGCTGCTGCGCGAGAAGGAGGCGACCCGGCTGCGTGACCAGGTCAACGCCGCGCGCATGGCGCTGCCCTGGGTCCGGGTCGAGGCGGATTATGTCTTCGACACCGCATCTGGCCCGCAACGCCTCGCCGACCTGTTCGCCGGGCGCAGCCAGCTCATCGTCTACCATTTCATGCTCGGGCCGGACTGGAGCGCGGGTTGCCCCGGCTGCTCGTTCCTGGCCGACCATCTCGACGGCGCCTTGCCGCATTTGGAGCACCACGACGTCACCTTGGTGGCGGTGTCCCGGGCGCCGCTGGCACGAATTGCCGCTTACAAGGCGCGCATGGGCTGGCGCTTCCCGTGGCTGTCGTCGTTCGAAACCTCGTTCAACTTCGACTTCGGCGTCTCGTTCACGAAGGAGCAGCTGGCCGGCGACACCGTTCCCTACAACTACGTCGACACCCCCACCGCCCAGGCCCATGACGAGCTGCCCGGACTCAGCGCCTTTTTCCGCGGCGCGGACGGGACCGTGTTCCACACCTACTCCTCCTACGCGCGTGGCCCGGAGGAGCTGATCGGCACGCTGATGATCCTCGACCGCGCGCCGCTCGGCCGCAACGAGACCACCATCATGGATTGGGTCCGCCGCCACGACGAATACGCCGACGCGCCGGCCAAGCCCTCCTGCTGCGCCGCTGCCGCGTCCCCATAAGCCGCACCCGCGACGGCCTGACCGCAACTGGCAACAAGGAGGATTCGCGTGTCGCAACATCACGGCCAATTCGTTTGGTGCGAGCTGATGACGGACAATATCGAAGCCGCCGAGGCGTTCTACCGGGAAGCGGTCGGCTGGACCACCGCCGACGCCGGCGTCGAGCACGTCCGTTACACCATCCTGCATGCGGGCGAGGTGCCGATGGGCGGCATGCTGCAGCGCCCGCCCTCCCTGGCGGAGGCGCGCACCGGCTGGATCGGCTACATCGGCGTGGACGACGTCGACGCCATGGCGGCGCGGGTCGCCGAGGCCGGCGGCGCCGTGCATCGCGGCCCCGATGACATCCCCGGTGTCGGTCGCTTCGCCGTCGCCGCCGACCCGCAGGGAGCCGCCTTCGTGCTGTTCACGCCGTTGCCCGGCGGACCGGAGCAGCGGCCGGCCGGCATGCAGCCGGGCCGGGTCGGTTGGCATGAGTTGTATGCTCAGGATTGGCCATCCGCCTTCGACTTCTACGCCGGCCTGTTCGGTTGGACGAAGGTGCAGGCGATCGACATGGGCGCCATGGGCACCTACCAGATCTTCGCAACCCCGGGCACGCCGCCGGGGCACATGACGGGCGGCATGATGACCAAGCCGCCGATGGCCGCCGAGCCGGGCTGGCTCTACTACTTCAACGTGGACCGGTTGGACGCCGCGGTCGCCCGGGCCCAGGCCGCGGGAGGCACGCTGCTGCACGGGCCGCAGGAGGTGCCCGGCGGCTCCTGGATCGCGCAGTTCACCGACCCGGAAGGCTCGAAATTTGCAATGGTCGCCCCGACCCGCTGAGGCTCAGTTGGTGATGCTGCCGTTATAGTAAGCCTGCACCGTCGCCCAGGCGACCGACCGCAGATAGGAGGCGAGGTCGGAGTCCAGCCCGGCCGTGTAGCTGCTCGCTTCCGGCGACCGGCCCTGGAGCGCCGCATAGGTGGTGGCCGCCGCCAAATAGGTGCCCGCCATTGTCGGATGCCGGTTGTCGGCCACGTACAGCCGGACGTTCGGCCGGCCCTTCAACGCCCGCGCGAAGGCGAGCCCGGCAGGGATCACCAGCGCATTGTTGTCGTTGCCGGCCTGGGTGTAGGCCTGGGCCAGCGCCGCCGTCATCTCCGGCTTGTCGGCATAGGCCCAGGACATGAACAGGATCGGGATGGCCCCGTGCCGGCGCACGATGTCGGCGTCCTGCTTGACGGTTTTGTTGAACACCGGTGCCAGGGTTGGATGGATCGGGCATTGGCTGCAATCCATCATCACCGTCGCGTCGTATTTCTTCTCCGCCGTGTTGAAGACGATGTTGTTGCCCTCGTCGAACTCGTAGGAGCCGACCGCGTCCGGCCGTAAATAGCTTTCGACGTCGTGCCAATCGAGGCCGGAGCCGCCGATCGTCGCCATGGTCGACCGGTGGACCGGCCGTCCCAGCCCGCGCTCGAGCCCAGCGATATGCTGCGTGATGCCGTTATTGTAGTAGTAGAAGCTGTTGCCCACGAACAGAAATGATTGCGGACCCGGTTGACCCAGCGACTTCACGCTGGGCGCGACCTGCGCTTCGGCCCCGCTTGGCGCCAGCAAGAGCAGCGCGAGCAGGGCGGTTTTCATGAGAGGGTAGCGCATGGCCGTGCCTCGATCTCGGGTCGGAGGAAGCATGCCCGCGGCCCCCGCTTGCGACAAGGTCGCGGCACGAGACTTGCAGTCAACCGGCCGTCATCCGACAGGATCCAAGCATGCACCGTCGTTCCCTGCTTGCCACCGGCCTCGCCGCCGGCGTCCTCGCCCGCCCGGCCCTGCTGCGGGCCGAGGCGACGACGACGCTCAAGATCATCCCGTACGCAGACCTCGCCTTGCTCGACCCGGCCGTGTCCGCCTTCATCACCCGCAACCACGTGCTGATGGTGTTCGACACCCTGTTCGCGGTCGACGAGGCCGGAATTGTGCAGCCGCAGATGCTCGATGCCTACACGACGACCGAGGACGGGCTGCAGTGGACGCTGACGCTGCGTCCCGGCCTGCGCTTCCATGACGGCACGCCCGTGCTGGCCCGCGACTGCGTCGCCAGCATCCGCCGCTGGTGGGTCAACGACGCGTTCGGCCAGGCCTTGGCCGCCGCGACCGACGAGCTCGCCGCGCCCGACGACAAGACGATCCGCTTCCGCCTCAAGCGTCCGTTCCGTCTGCTGCCCGACGCGCTCGCCCATCCCACCAACACGATGGCGGCAATCATGCCGGAGCGGCTCGCCAACACGCCGGCCACTTCCCGCTTGGTGGAGATGGTCGGCAGCGGCCCGTTCCGTTACCTGGCCAACGAGCGCGTGCCGGGCGCCCGCAACCACTATGCCCGCTTCGACGGCTACGTGCCGCGGCAAGGCACGCCCAGCTTCACCGCCGGGCCGCGCATCGCCCATTTCGACCGGGTCGAGTGGATCACCACCCCCGACCCGGCCACCCAGGTCGCAGCATTGAAAAACGGTGAGGTCGACTATGTCGAGCAGCCGCTGATGGACCTGGTCGGTTCGCTGCGCACGACTCGCGGGATCAAGGTCGAGGTGGTGGAGACCAAGGGCCTGATCGGCTTCCTGCGGTTCAACTTCCTGTTTCCGCCCTTCGACAATCCGGCGATCCGCCGGGTCGTGCTGAAGGCGGTCAACCAGCGCGAGTTCATGGAGGCGGTAGTCGGCGGCAACGCGCCGTTCGACAGCCAGTGCGGCATCTTCACCACCGGCACGCCGATGGCCAACGACGCCGGCATGGAGATGTTGAGCGGCACCCATAAGCTCGACGACCTCAAGCGCGAGCTGAAGACGGCCGGATACGCCGGCGAGAAGATCACCTACCTCGAGCCGACCGACGTGCCGCGCATCAACGCCATCGCCGAAGTCGGCGCCGACATGCTGCGCAAGCTGGGCATGAACGTGGACGTGATCGCCACCGATTGGGGCACCACCGTCCAGCGCAGTGTCAGCCGGCAGCCACCGGACAAAGGCGGTTGGCACATGTTCGCCGCCTTCTCCGGCGGGATCGACATGGCGTCGCTCGGCACCCACCAGCTCGCCCGCGGCAACGGCGCCGGCGCTTATAACGGCTGGCCCGACTTGCCGAAGCTGGAAGCGATCCGCGACCAGTGGCTCGCCGCCCCCGACCTGTCGGCGCAGCAGGCGCTGGCCCGCGAGTTCCAGGCGCAAGCGATGCAGGACGTGCCCTACCTGCCGCTCGGCTCCTACCAGCAGCCAGTCGCTTACAAGTCCAGCCTGGCCGACGTGCCCAAGGGCCTCGTGCTGTTCACGGGGATCCGGCGGACCTGACGGGCCCGATCTGAAGCGGCGCGGTGGCTCGCGCGCCCTCCACCTCACGGGCGCGGCCGCCGCCCGACATGAACTCCGCGAGGTGCGGCCGCACCTCGAGCTGCAGCCGGTGCAGCGCATGGGTGGCCGCGATCAGCCGACCCCGACGGCGGAGCAGGGCGTCCCCGAACTCGATCATGCGCAGGTTCGGCCAGGCCTTCTCGCGAATGCCGTGCACGGTCGCCAGCACCTCCGTCTCGGGCCGGTCCGGCATCGCCTGCGCCAGGATCATCGCCATCGCCGCGGTCGAGCGCGAGATCCCCGCGATGCAATGCACCAGCAAGCGCGGCGCGCCCCCCGGCTCGGCGACCACCTTGCGGCCGAACGCTAGCACGGCGACGGCGTCCTCGGGCCGTGGTGCAACCAGGCCTTGGGTCTCCTCGACGATGTCGTGGAACCGCAGCTCCAGCTTGTCGTGCTCGCCGAACGTGCCGAACGCTTCCGGCACCGGATGGTCGGGATCGAGGATGGACAGCACGTGGGTCGCGCGGGTCGCGCCGTGCCCGGCCAACTCCTCGACCCCGCAAACGGTGATGCCGAACGGCGGTTCGATGCTGCTCATGGTGGTCCTGCCAGCGCGTGATCCGGCAACCTTCTACACCGGACCGCGCCGCACCCCCAGCCCCGCCTGGCCCAGCTCAGGCCGGCACGCCGTCCCGCTCCACCCGCGCCAGCAGACACCCGGGCCGCGCCGTGTGCACGTTCACGAACGACGTCCGCCGGTCGGCCAGCGCCCGCAGCAGCGGCGCCTCTGCCACGGCCCCGTCGCACACCTCGCCCAGGTCGTAGATGCATTGCTCGGCATCGTCATAGGCCCGCACTGAGACGAGGCTGTTCCGCTCCACGATCTCGGCCAAGACCCCGGCCGCATCGAACCGCTCGCATTCCCGCTCGTGGACGAAAATGGGGCTCGGGGTCCAGTAGATCCCCGTCGGTCTCGGCAGGTTGTAGGAGCCCAGCAGCATGGTCTCGCCGGTCTGGCCCAGGCACAGGCAATGCCGGCACGGGAACCCGCCGCCGGCGGTCGCCTCCATCCGTCGCAGCCGGTTGCCGTTGTCGTCCACCCCGGTGGCGCGGAAGCGCTCGGCGGTCTCGGTCGAGATCGGAATGCAGCGGAACGCGGTCATGGCAGCCTCCTCGGTTGCCGGCACCGTGCCCGCCGGGCCGCCGCGGCGCCCTCCGTTCCTTGCGCCGGCTACATGCCCAGATAGGCCCGCCGCACCTCCGCGTCGCCGGCGATCTGCTTCGCCGGGCCTTCCATGACGATGCGCCCGGTCTGCAGCACGTAGGCGCGGTCCGCCAACTCCAGCGCTTCGGCCAGGCGCTGCTCCACCAGCAGCACCGTCGTGCCGAGCGCCCGGATGCGGCCGACTGCGGCCAGGATGTCGTCCACCAGCTTCGGCGCGATCCCTTGGCTCGGCTCGTCCAGCATCAGCAGCTTCGGCTGCGTCATCAGCGCCCGGCCGATCGACAGCATCTGCTGCTCGCCGCCCGACAGCGTCTCGGCGCGCTGCGGCAGCCGCTCCTGCAGGCGCGGGAACAGGCTGAACACCAGCTCCAAGGGTTTGAACCGGTCGGGGTCGCCGCGCCTGGCATAGGCGCCGAGTCGCAGATTGTCCTCCACGCTCAAGCGCGGAAACAGTCGCCGCCCTTCCGGCACCAAGCCGATTCCGGCGCGGGTGATCAGATGCGGCGCCATCCGCGTCATCGCCGCGCCGGCGAACCGGACCTCTCCGCGCGTCGCAACCTGGCCGGCAATGGCCCGCAGCAGCGTGCTCTTGCCCGCCCCGTTGGCGCCCACCACGGCGACGATCTCACCGGAATGCACGACGAGGTTCACCCCCGTCAGCGCCGCCAAGCCGCGGTAGCTCGCCGACACGTTCTCCAGTGCAAGCAGCGGGTCATTGGACATAGCGGTCGCCTAGATACGCCCGGATCACCTCGGGATGCCGCACCACCTCGTCCGGCGACCCCTGCATCAGCACCCGCCCGAGATTCAGCACGACCGCCCGGTCCACCAGCGGCAGCACGATCTCCATCACATGCTCCACCATCAGCACCGTGATCCCCTGGTCCCGCACCGCCCGCACCAGGGCGACCCCCGCCGCCGCTTCGGTCGGCGTCAACCCGGTCAGCATCTCGTCCAGCAGCAGCACGCGCGGCCTCGTCGCCAACGCCCGGGCGATCTCGAGCCGGCGCTTCTCCGGCGGCGTGAGCTGGTGCGCCGGCGCGTCCACCTGCGCCTCGAGGCCGCAAAACGCCAGCACCTCGTCGGCCACCCGCATGGCCGCGCGGGCGCCGCCGGGCCGGGCGAAGGCGCCGACCATGACGTTTTCCAGCACCGTCATGCTGTCGAAGCTGCGCACCACTTGGAACGTGCGGGCGATGCCGGCCCGGGCGCAGGCCACCGGGCCCATGCCGCTGACCCGGCGTCCGGCCAGGCGCACCTCGCCGCGGTCGGGCGACACCTCGCCGCCGATCGAGTTGAACAGGCTGGTCTTGCCGGCGCCGTTGGGGCCGATCAGGCCGAGGATCTCGCCTTCTGCGACCTCGAACGAGACGTCGACGTTGGCGGCGACGCCGCCGAACGTCTTGGTCACGCCGTCGATCTCGAGAAAGGAACTCAAGTGCCGGGCTCTGCCCGGACCCGCAAAGGGGCACGGCCCCTTTGATCCCGTAGACTGAAGAGGCTCACTAGGCCGGCGGGGCGGGCGAGGGCGACCAGGACGATCAGGCCGCCGTAGATCATCAGGTCCACGCCCTGTCCGCTGCCGCCCAGGTAGCTTCGGGTCAGTTCGGACAAGGGGATCAGCAAGGCGGCGCCCAGCAACGGGCCCCATAGCGTGCCGACGCCGCCCAGCACTGCGGGTAACGCGATCAGAATGCTGAGCTGACCAGAAAGAATACTGTCCGGATCGATGTAGCCGACATACTGCGCATAGATCGCCCCACCCATCCCGGTCAGCGCGCCGCTGATGGCCGCCGCAGCCATCTTGGACGGGAACACCCGCACGCCCAGCGACCGCGCCGCGACCACGTCGTCCCGCACCGCCCGCCAGGAAAACCCCCAGCGGCTCCCCTCGACCACCCAGGCCACGATCCACGTCAAGGCCACGAAGGCCAGCGCCATGTAGTGGAACGGCAGCTTGCTGGTGCGAAACTGCAGGTCGATCAGACTCTCGCCATGGAACGGCACATACAAGCCAGTTGCGGCGCCGACGAACTCCCAATTGAGGAACAGCAGATAACCAACCTCGCCCACCACCACGGTCGCGATGGCATAATAATGTCCGCTCAAGCGGAAGCACGGCCACCCCACCAGCAGGGCACACAGCCCGGCGACCGCACCGCCCGCGAACATGCCGAGGCTCGGCGGCACGCCAGTGTTCAAGAACAGCATCGTCGAGACGTAGGCGCCGATGCCCATGTACAGCGAGTGGCCCAGCGAGATCTGCCCGCAATAGCCGCCGAGCACGTTCCACGCTTGGCTCAGCCCCGCGAACAGCAGGGTGATGATGATCAGGTTCTGCGCGTAGACGTCGTGGATCGGCAACGGCAGCAACGCCAGCGCGATCAGCACGACGACGCCGATGATCACCTCGCGCCGGCGGCCGCGCACGATCGAGTTCATGCCGTCAGATCTTCCCGAACAGGCCACGCGGCCGCACCATCAGCACCGCGAGGTAAACGACGAACATCCCCACCTGCTTCAGGCTCGGCTCCAGCACGAGGGCCGTCACCGCCTCGACCTCGCCAATGACGATGCCTGCCACCAGCGCGCCCAGGATCGAGCCGAAGCCGCCCAAAGCGACCGTCACGTAGGCGATGATGGCGAAGTTGGCGCCGACCGTCGGCGAGACGTAGTAGAACGCGATCAGCATCACCCCGGCGACGCCCACCGTCGCAACGCCCAACCCCCACCCGAGGGCAAAGATGCGGTCCCGGTCGATGCCGATCAGCGCCACCGCGTCCCGGTCCTCCCGCGTTGCTTCCAGCGCCCGGCCGAACTCGGTGCGCCCCACCAGCAGCAGGCCGGCGAAGGCCAGCAAGCACACGAGGCTCGCCGCCAGCTGCGGCAGCGGCACATAAACGCCGAGCAGGTTCGCCGTCTTGCCGGTGAACCATGTGCCGGAAATGCTGCGGAAATCGCCGCCGAAGGCGAACTGCGCCGCCCCGCGGATGAAAATCGCCAGCCCGAACGTTGCGAAGATCTGCACCATGCCGCGGTTAAACCGCACGCCGAGCGCGCGGGCGATGATCCCCCGGTAAACACCCCAGCCGAGCGCAAACATCACCACGCAGACGATCGGCAGCTGCAGCAGCGGATCGAGACCGGTAAGGCCGAACAGCACCACAGCGGCATACATTGCCAGCATCAGCATCTCGCCATGGGCGAAATTGACGACGTCCATCAGCCCGAAGATCAGGCTCAGCCCGGCCGCAACCAGGGCGTAGATGAGGCCCATCAGCAAACCGCTGACGAGCGCTTGGGCGATCTGCTCAGCCAATCGCGCGTCTAACCGGCAATGCCGAACCCGCCGCCGCCCGGCGTTTCGATCACGAACACGTCCCCGGGGAACAGCTCGGCCCGGTCGCGGCCGCCCATCACCGTCACCGTGCCGTCTGCCCGCTCCACGTACTGCCGCCCCGCCGCCCCGTCCGCGCCGCCTTCGAGGCCGAATGGCGGCACGTCGCGCCGGCTCGCCACCACCACCATCGTCATCTTTTCGGCAAACCGGATCCGCCGCACCGACCCGTCGCCGCCGCGATGCGCGCCGGCGCCGCCGGAGCCGCGGCGGATGGAGAACGCCTCCAGCCGCACCGGGTAGCGCAGCTCGAACACTTCCGGGTCGGTCATGCGCGTATTGGTCATGTGCGTCTGGATCGCACTGGCGCCGTCCGCATCCGGGCCGGCGCCCATGCCGCCGCAGATCGTCTCGTAGTACTGCCGGGTGGCGTCGCCGAACACGACGTTGTTCATCGTCGCCTGGCTGCAAGCGAGCCGGCCCAAGGCGCCGAACAGCGCGTTGCAAGTCGCCTGGCTCACCTCGGTGTTGCCGGCCACGACGGCGGCGCCGGGCTCCGGCGAAAGTAAGGTCCCAGGCGGGATGACGATGCGGATCGGCTTCAGGCAGCCGTCGTTCAGCGGGATGTCCTCGCCGACCAGGCAGCGGAACACATACAGCACGACGGCGCGCGTCACCGCCGGCGGCGCATTGAAGTTGCCCGGGCTTTGCGGCCCGGTGCCGGTGAAGTCGACCGTCGCGGTCCGGCTTGCGCGGTCCACCGTCACCTGCACGCATAACGGCACGCCGTCATCCATTACGTAGCGGAAGGCGCCGTCGCCGATCCGGTCCAGCACCCGGCGCACGCCGTCCTCGGCATTATCCATCACATGACGCATGTAGGCCTGCACCGTAGTCCAGCCGAACTGATGCACGACGCGGGCCAGTTCCCCCACGCCGCGCTGATTGGCTGCGACCTGCGCCTTGATGTCGGCCACGTTCACGTCCGGGCTCCGCGCCGGGTATTTCGCCGCCGCCAGCAGCGCCCTGAACTCTTCTTCTCGGAAATGCCCGGCATCGACGAGCAGGAAATCGTCGATGACAACGCCTTCGTCTTCGAGCGTGCGGCTGTCGGGCGGTGTGCTGCCCGGCGTCCTGCCGCCGATATCGGCGTGATGCCCGCGGCTGCCGACAAAGAACTGGATCGTCTGGCCGTCGCCGCCGAACACCGGGGTGATGACGGTGACGTCCGGCAGGTGCGTGCCGCCGTTGAACGGGTTGTTCAGCGCCACGACGTCGCCGGGCCGCAACGTCCCGCCACGACTGCGCAGCACCGTCCGCACGCTCTCGCCCATCGCGCCGAGGTGCACCGGCACGTGCGGCGCGTTGGCCACCAGCCCGCCCTCGGCATCAAAGATGGCGCAGGAGAAGTCCAGCCGTTCCTTGATGTTGACGCTCAGCGACGTGTTCTGCAGCACGGCGCCGGTCTGCTCGGCGACATTCATGAACAGGTTATTGAACAGCTCCAGCAGCACCGGATCGGGTTTTTCACCGCCGGCCACCACCTGGTTCGGCCGCGGCGCCGTCCGCTGCAGGATCATGTGGTCGCGCGCCGTGACCTCGCCGGTCCAGCCGGGCTCGATCACCGTCGTTGCGTTGGCTTCCCGCACCAGGGCCGGCCCGGCGATCCGGTCCCCGGCGCGCAGCGCGGTGCGCTCGAACACCGGCGTACGGTGCTCGCCGCCGCCGCTCCACATCGGCACATGGTCGATCGGCTCCAGCGGTTCGCCGGTCCGCCCCGGCAGCTCCGGCTCGGAGATGGCCTCGCCGGGCGACACCGCCTCGACCGCGACCAGCTCCGCCACCACCGCCCGCTCCGGCGTTGCGAAGCCAAACCGTGCCCGGTGCGCCGCGGTGAATGCCGCCAGCGTTTCGGCATGGGCGCCGAGCGGCACCGGCAACGCCGCCTCCGTGCCGGCGTAGCGCAGGTGCACGGTCCGCCGCACCTCGACCCGCTCCGGCGCCGCGCCTTGCTCCACCAGCCCCGCCCGCGCCGCCTCGCCCAGCGCGTCCGCCACTCCGTGCAGGTCGGCAATGGCGTCGGGCTCGAACGCCCGCTCCACGGCCTGTTCCCGCAGCAGAGTCTGGTCGGCAAGCCCCATGCCGTAGGCAGACAGCACGCCGGCATAGGGGTGGATGAACACCGTCTCCATGCCGAGCTCGTCCGCCACCAAGCAGGCATGCTGGCCGCCGGCGCCGCCGAAGCATTGCAGCGCGAAGCGGGCCGGGTCGTGGCCTTTCTGCACGCTGACCTGCTTGATGGCATTGGCCATGTTGGCGACCGCGACCCGCAAAAACCCTTCGGCCGCCGCGCGCGGGTCGTCCACGCCCATCGCTCGCGCCAGCTCGGCGAACTTGGCCCCGACCACGTCCGCATCGAGCGGCCGGTCGGCGTCCGGCCCGAAGATCGCCGGGAAATGCGCCGGTTGCACCTTGCCGACGCAGACGTTCGCATCCGTCACCGTCAGCGGCCCGCCGCGGCGGTAGCAAGCCGGCCCCGGATTGGCGCCGGCGCTGTCCGGTCCGACGCGGACCCGGGACCCGTCGTAATGCAGGACGCTGCCGCCGCCGGCCGCGACCGTGTTGATCGCCATCATCGGCGCCCGCATCCGCACTCCGGCGACCGCCGTCTCGAACGCCCGCTCGAACGCGCCGTCGTAGAGCGCGACATCGGTGGAGGTGCCGCCCATGTCGAAGCCGATGATCCGCTCGAACCCGGCCATCCCCGCCGTGCGCGCGGCGCCGACGATGCCGCCGGCGGGTCCGGACAGGATCGCGTCCTTGCCGCCGAACCGGGTCGCTTCGGCGAGCCCGCCGTTCGATTGCATGAAGAACAGCCGCACGCCCCCTTGCCCGGACGGGGCCAATTCGGCCGCGACCTGCGCCACGTAGCGACGCAGGATCGGCGACAGGTAGGCGTCCACGACCGTGGTGTCGCCGCGGGGCACCAGCCGCAGCAATGGGCTGACCGCATGGCTCGCCGACACCTGCTCGAACCCCGCCTCGCGCGCCAGCTCGGCCAGGCGCTGCTCCATGGCGGGGTATTTCCAAGCATGGATCAGGGCGATCGCGCAGGCTTTGACCCCGTCCGCCACCGCCGCCGCAAACGCCTGCCGGGCGCCGGCCTCGTCGAGCGGCTCGATCTCCTCGCCGTCGACCCCAACCCGGCCGCCGACCTCCACCACCCGCTCGTACAACATGCTCGGCAGCACGACCGCGAGGTCGAACAGGCGCGGCCGGGCTTGGTTGCCGATTCGCAGCAGGTCGGCGAAGCCCCGGTTCACAACCAGCAGCGTTCGCTCCCCCTTGCGTTCCAGCAGCGCGTTGGTGGCCACCGTGGTGCCCATCTTCACGTGCTCCACCAGCCCGGCCGGGATCGGCTGCTCCGGCCCGAGCCGCAGCACCTGCCGGATGCCGGCGATCGCCGCGTCCCGGTAACGCCCCGGATTTTCGCTCAGCAGCTTATGGGTCGAAAGCGCCCCGTCCGGCGCCCGTGCGACGATGTCGGTGAAGGTGCCGCCCCGATCGATCCAGAACTGCCACCCGCTCAACGCGTCCACCCCGTGCCTGCGAGGCCGGTCCCGAGCGCAACCCTATCCGGCATGATCGACCTCCAAACTGGCGCATCCACAGCCGGGCAAGTCTCGGCCAGGGCTGCCGGCCTGGCAAATGCGCGAGCCCGGACCGGGCATGGCGCTTGCCTGCGGTCGCAGCGGTCGCGTAACCTCCCTCACGCGTCGCGCGAAAAGGCAAGTCACCGGACTCGATCGTTCCGTATTCCGCAACCTCCTCAACCGTGACACGTTGGCCACACTATGTTGTCCCGCTTGTGGGGGGGCATGGGCCGAAAACCCTTTTGGGAGAAAATCCAGATGAAGCTTACCGCTTTAGCCGCCGCAGCCGCCCTGGTACTTGGCGCCGCCGCTCCGGCCCTTGCGCAGACCTCGCGCGCGCCGACCGACACCGGCAACATGGCCTACCCCGCACCGTTGCCGCAGGGCAACATCGGCACGACCACGGTGCCGCGGCGCGGCACGCCCGACACCGGCAACATGGCCTACCCGGCGCCCGTGCCGCAGGGCAATGTCGGCAGCACCGCGTCGACGACGCGCCGCCCGACCGACACCGGCAACATGGCCTATCCGGCGCCCGTGCCGCAGGGCAACCTGGGGTCCACGACCAAGAAATAACGCCACCTACGTGACGGCACCATCGGGGCGTGGCCGAATCGGCCGCGCCCTTTGTGCGTTCCGGCCCCGCGTTCCGGCGCCGCGAACGGCCGCGACCGGGCAAAGCACCGCCGCATGCTGAAGATCATCAGCTGGAACCTGCTGCGCCTGGTCGGCGCCTCGCTCGACGACGTCATCCACCTGGTGCGTCACGAACACCCCGACCTGCTGATGATGCAGGAGGCGACGCCCCGCATCGACGAGCTGCCCAAGATCCTCGGCGGCAGCTACGAGCGCGTGTTGCAGCCCGGCCGCATCCACGGCCTCGCCTATTGGAGCCCGGCCATGCTCCCCGCCGCACACATCGTCGACCTCCAGCCCGGCGCCATGTATCAGCGCGTGTCGCAGATCATCGACGTCGGCCCGTTCTCGGTCGCGAATGTGCACCTGTCGCACGGCCAAGTGCTGAACCGCCGGCAACTCCGCCGGGTCGCCCGGCACTTGCCGCAACGGGCCGCCGTGCTCGGCGACTACAACCTGGTCGGGCCCTGCCTGCTGCCAGGCTTCCGCGACGTCGGCCCGCGTGAGCCCACGCACCGCGCCGCGGACGTGTGGCCGCTGCGGCTCGACCGCTGCCTGGTGCGGGGCCTCGTGTGCGGCACGGTGCAGGCACTGCATTTCAGCTCGTCCGATCACCGGCCGATCGTGGTGCGGCTCGGCACCGCCGAGATGCGGTTGGCCGGGATGGCAAGTCCCGGGCGGCGCCGCGGCGGTCAGTCGATCAGAGACTGGTATACCAAGTCGCGGAAAGCGAACCGGTAGTAGATCCGCGCGCCCGGCGCCTGGATCAGCATGATCGGCACCAGCCGCTCCTTCGGATCGACCCAGAACGCCGTCCCCGCGGCGCCGCCCCAATTGTATTCCCCGACGCTGCCCGGGTAGCTCGCCATGCCGGGCTGGGTGCGCACCGCGACCGTCAGGCCGAAGCCGTAGCCGGGTCCCGGCGCGAAGTTGGATCCCTGCGACAAGGCCGGGCCCAGATGGTCCGACGCCATGAACTCGACCGTCTTGCGCGACAGCAGCCGCACCCCGTTGCCTTCGCCGCCATTGGCCAGCATGAGCGCGAACCGCATGTAGTCGGGCCCGGTGGACAGCAAGCCCTCGCCGCCGCCGAGGAAGATGCGGGGCTTCGTCACGTCCGTCAGCTTCGCCGTCTCGTGCGTGTCGGGGTCGGGCCCCGGTTGCGCCACCCGGTCGAGCTTGTCTTTCGGCACGTTGAAGAAGGTGTCGGTCATGCCGAGCGGCCCGAAGATCCGCTCCTGCATGAACACGTCCGCGCGCTGGCCCGACACCGCTTCCACCAGCGCCAGCAGCACGTCGATCGAGCGGCCATACTCCCAGCTCGTCCCCGGCTGGAACATCAGCGGCAGCTTGCCGAGCTCCTCCACCACCTGCTGGTCGGTCAGCCGCTGCGACAAGGGCTGGGTGCCGCCGAGCTGGATGCCGAGCCCGGCCTTGGTCATCGCCTGCTCCGCCGCCGACGACCCGGCGCCGTAGGTGATGCCCGAGGTGTGCCGCAGCAGGTCCTGGATGGTGATCTCGCGCTCAGCCGGCACCGTCTTGGTGGTCCGGCGCCCTTGCGCGTCCACCGACTCCGTCATCACCTTCATGTCCTTCAACGCCGGCAGGTAGCGCGACACCGGGTCCGAAAGCCGGAACTTGCCCTCCTCCATCAGCATCAGCACCGCGACGCCGGTGATCGGCTTGGTCATGGAATACATGCGGAAGATGCTGTCCATCCGCATCGGCGCCCCGGTCTCCGGATCGAGCACCCCGAACGCCTGTTGGTAAACGACGCGCCCGTCGCGGGCGATCATCACCACCGCGCCCGGAATGCGCTTGGCCTCGGTGTCGGCCTTGAACAGCGCGGTGATGCGGTCCAGCCGGCCCATGCCGAACTCGGCCGGCGACCCGGTCGGTAGGTCGGCGGCGAACACGCCCGTGCTCAGCAACAGCCAGGCGCTTCCCGCCAGCAATATCCGTTTCATACCCGATCCCCCCAATCCGGCCGGCGTGCCGCGGTTCGTTCCGCGGTCACGTCCACCGGCCGACGCTAGTCGGCGGCGTGCCGGGCATCAAGCCATCCGCAACCTGCTCGACTGGCGCCGCTCAGCGGCCCGTCCATGCCGGCGTCCGCTTGTTGAGGAACGCGTCCATTCCCTCGCGGAAGTCGGCGCTCTGGTAGCACATGAGGATCAGTGCCTCGTCTTCCTCCACCGCTCCACGCAGCTGCCGCAACTGCGCCTTGGTGGCCTGCAAGGTCAGCGGCGCATTCGCCCCCACCTGCCGCGCCAGCTCGCCCGCGCGTGCCTGCAGCGACGCGTGGTCGGGCAGCACCTCCGACACGAGGCCGATCGACTGCGCCTCGGCAGCGTCCAGCAGCCGCGCCGTGAAGATGACTTCCTTCAGCCGCGCGGCCCCGATGAGCGCGGAGAGCCGCGCCAGGTTGGCCTTGCTGAGGCAGTTGCCGAGCGTCTTGGCGATCGGGAAGCCGAACCGTGCCCCCGCCGCGGCGATCCGCAGGTCGCAGCAAGCGGCGATCCCGGCGCCGCCACCGGTGCAGGCGCCGGCAATGGCCGCGATCGTGGGCTTGCGGCAACTCTCCAGCTCCGTCAGCACCTCGTCGATGCGCCGCTCGTAGCCGATCGCGTCGGCGGCGGTGGCGAAGGAGCGGAACTGCCCGATGTCGGTGCCGGCGGCAAAGGCGCGGTCTCCGGCGCCGGTCAGCACCACTGCCCGCACCGCCGGGTCGGCGTCCGCGGCCCGGATCGCCTCCACCAGCCCCGCATACATCGCCCAGGTCAGCGCATTGCGGGCTTGCGGCCGGTTGAACGTCACCGTGCCCACGCCGTCCTCTACGGCATACAGCAGCTCATCCATGGGATGCCCTCGTCATTGTCCGGCAGCGACGATGCCCCGTGCGGCATCGGCCGCCAAGATGGCCGACGGGCGCGGACGGTTCACCGTGACTCGGCCGTTGGCCGGCGAAACCCGCTCTTGGAAGGCCGCGACACTGCTCCGGAGGCGGTTCTGCCTGAACTGTCACCGTTAATACCACCGGAACGTGCGGCAGGATTGCGTCCGGTCTGTGTCCATTACGAGGCAGCATTGAAATCTCGGCGTTGTGAACCAACTTACCCGCCACCCATCCGTTTATTCATCGTGAAAATCGAGTATCGCCCCATGTCCAGTGCCGGCCGATCGCCGCATCTTGCTGTTCTCGTGCTGGTCGCCGCGCTATCCGCGTGCGCACGCGCGCCCACCCCCGGCGTGAGCCCCGACCTGCTGCAAGCCCGCGCCGGCGCCGACCCTGCTCGCGCGCTCGACCTCATGCGCCAGCAAGGCGAGCGCTTCGCCGGCGTGCCGTTTCTGCCCGGCAACCGGGTCAAGCTGCTGGTCGATGGCCCTGCCTCGTTTGCCGCGCTGGCCGACGCCATCCGCTCGGCCCGCACCCGCATCGACATGGAAAGCTACGAGTTCGACGCCACGGCCGGCGGGCAGTTCGCCGACCTGCTGATCGCCGCCCGTGCCCGCGGCGTGGAGGTCAATCTGATCTACGATGCGTGGGGCGCCAAGGACACGCCGGGCGCGCTGTTCGACCGGCTGCGCGCCGGCGGCGTGCGTGTGCTGGAGTTCAACCCGCTGCACCCGAACGACCGCGTTCCCGTCAGCATCAACAAGCGCGACCACCGCAAGCAGCTCTGCATCGACGGCCGCTTGGTCGTCACCGGCGGCGTCAATATCAGCGCCGTCTACGAGAACGCGCCGAAGGCCGGCAACAACGACCCGGAGCAGCAGGCTTGGCGCGACACCGACGTGGTGATCGAAGGCCCGGTGGTCGCCCAGTTCGAGCGCTACTTCATGGAAACCTGGCGTTCGCAGAACGGCCCGGCCCTGGCCGACCCGCCGCCGACGCCGCAAACCAAGCTGGGTGACACCACCGTCCAGGCGATCGACGGCTCCCCCGACAGTGACCAGCCGCTGATCTATCGCACCCTGCTTGCCGCCATCACCTTGTCACAGAAGTCGATCCACCTCACGACCGGCTTCTTCGTGCCCACCCCCGATACCTCGGACGCGCTGATCGCCGCCGCCCGCCGCGGGGTCGACGTGCAGATCGTCGTCCCTCGGCTGAGCGACAGCACCGCGGCGGTTGCGGCCGGGCGCGCCAAGTATGGCGACCTGCTCGAGGCCGGGGTGGTGATCCATGAACGGCTCGGCCGCGTGCTGCACGCCAAGACCGCGGTGATCGACGGCGCCTGGACCGCGGTCGGCTCGTCCAACCTCGATTGGCGCAGCACGGTCTGGAACAACGAGATCGACGCCATCATCCTCGGCCAGGATTTCGGCTCGCAGATGGAGACGATGTTCAAAGGCGACGTTGCCAAGTCACGCACCATCACGCTCGAGAACTGGCGCCGCCGCGGCGTCGGCGAACGCTTCCAGGAGATCAAAGCCAAGCTGGTGGAGCAGCTGCTGTAAGGCGCCGCTACTTGGCGGTGCCGGCACGCACGTCGGCGGGCGGCACCGTGAGCGGCCCGGTTTCCTTGCGCACGTCGCGCCCGGGATTGTCGCCGAAATACAATCCGTTGCAGCCGGCCAGGCCGCACAGCATGGCCACGGCCAGCAGATCAGCTACCCACGCGGGACGCCGCCTCATCGCGGCAGGCTCCCGGCCGGCTGGATGCCCGCATTGGACGCGGCGTTCTGCGGCAGGATCCGCTTCATCCCGCTGACGCCGGGGTGGTAGTCGGCGCCGCATCCGCTCAGTGCGAGCAGGGTGAGCAGGGCGGCGGCGATGGGGGCAGGCGACACGCTGGGGCTCCGGTTCGTATCAGCGCGTGTGTGTCTCCCACCACCCGCCGGCTTTGGCAAGCGGCGGTCCGGGTCAGCCCGCCGCCGATCCCGAGATGCGCAGCAGGCTGCCGAACCGTTGCGGGCGGTCGTTCGGCGCCGCCGTCCTGTTGGACGGGATATCCGTCACCGGGCAGGTCGCTTCGGGGCCGCGTCGCGGCGGAGTCGCCAACGGCGTCAGCATCGAGCCGGCGGTGGCCAGCGCGCCGCAGGCGGCCAGCAGCAGGAACGCCGGAACGTCGCCCACGCCGTCGGCCACCTGTCCCGCCAGCAAAGTGCTCAGCGTGGCGCCCGCCGCCGAAGCGAGCCCGAACACGCCGATGCACAAGTTGAACCGCCCCGTCCCCTGCATGAGCTTGGCCGCCAGCAGCGGCATCACGACGCCGAACGCGGCGGCACTCAGCCCGTCGAGCGATTGCACCGCAACGAATGCGACCGGGTTGCTGCCGGTGACCGCGAACAGCACGGCGCGCACGGGCACCGCGGCAAAGCCAAGCACCAGGATCAGCCGCAAATGGCGCCGGTCGGCGACGCGCCCGACCCAAGGCGAGGCCACCGCCACCAGGCCCTGCGGCAGCACGATGCAGGCGGCGATGTAAAGGTTGGCGACGCTGCCGACCGAGCGGGTTACGTTGCTGGCCGCCAGCGGCAGCAGCGCCGCGCTCGAAAGCTGGAACAACGCCGCGCAGGCGGCGAAGGCCAGCACCCGGCGGTCGGTCAGGACGGCCACGACGTCGCGGCGCAGCCGGTGCGGCGCAACGGCGCTCGCCCCTGGGGCTACGCTCGCCGAAGGGGCGACGACAGCCAGGTCGGCGCGCCGGATCGCCCGCAGCGACAGCAGCGCCGGCAGGATCAGCACAGCACTCAGCCAGAACACGGCGCGGCTCGAGACATAGGTGCCGAGCACGCCGAGCACCGCCGCCGACACGCCGGTCCCGAGCGACGCGAACCGCGCATTGCGGCCAAGCCGCTCGCCGAGCCCGGACTGGCCGACCAGCGACAGGGTGAGCGCCGCGATCGCCGGGCCGAGCATCGAGCTGGCGCAGCTATGCAGGACTTCCGCCACCAGCACCGCCGGCTTCACCGGGGCGAGCGCGAACAGGGCGGCCGCCAGCGCGATCGCGATCCCGGCCAACGCGGCCGCCCAACGCTTGTCGGCCAGCCGATCAACCAGCGCGCCGGCGGGCAGCTGGCTCAGCATCGCCGCCGCCGTTCCCACGCTGAGCGCCTGGCCGATCTCGACCTGAGTCCAGGCCTGTGTCGTGAGGTAAACGGCGATGAAGGAGCCGAACCCGGTCTGCACGGTGGCGACGAAGAAGTTCGCTCCGTCGAGCCCGCGCAGGCTGTTGCGCGACGGCATCATGGTTGTCCCTGCCCGGGCTGCGGCGGCGCCGCCACCGTCATCGGGTTGCCGGCCGGCTTGTACTCCGGCGTGGCCTTGATCTGGTCCACCGTCATCTCGACGGAGATGCTTCCGGGGCCGTTCGGATCGGCGGTGAAGTGCATGGCCCGCCAGACAACCGCGATGCGCCGATTGCCGATGCCCATGAAGCCGCCGACATCGATCACCGCCGCCCGCGGTTGGCCGCCGTCATCGACCAGCACGTCGACGATGCGGCCTACCGTCTTGCCGTCGGGCCCGAGCACGAGGCGGCCCAGGATGCTGGTCGCCTCGCCGTTGTAGATCGTCTCCTGCACGGCCGGCTGCGGCGGCACCGCGGGTTGCGCGGCGGCGTCCAGCCGAGAAGCCAACAGGACGATGCAGGCCATCGTCGCAATCCGATACAGCATTGCGCCGCGTCGCTCCTTGTCTCCGGCACGGCCGGGCGCCCTGGGGCGCGACCGGTCGGCCGGTTGCTGTCGCTCACACGCGGGACGCCCGGCAGTGACCGCCGTCACAGGGCGGTTCTGCCATTGGATGCGCTCGAGCAACTCCGTGCCAGCGACCTCTTCGCAGCCGGCGCCTCGATTGGTAACCTTTCGCCTCGACTTTACGAAGCAGTAAAGTGAGTTGAAACTTTAATTAACAAAAGCGCACTAAAGTAGCGATCGTCCTGATGAACCCATTCAGAGTATTTGAGGCCGTCCGCGCCCAGAGCCGGCACCTCATTGTATCGGGATGCGCATGGAGTCCTTCGCAACGTCGTCCGATGTGTTTACGCCAGACGCGAACGCATCCACCTATGAGCCAATGACGAACTTCGCCAAGCATCATCCATGGATCGATTGCAGCCTGTCGCCCGACACGCGCGCCGCCATGGTGGTCGCGGCGATGACGGAGGACGAGAAATACGCCTGGATCTCGGGGCCGATCGCGCTGCCGGTGGACGGCGGCCCGAAGCCCGAGGGCGCGCTCGGGTCCGCCGCATACTACCCGGCCATCCCGCGGCTCGGCATCCCGGCGATGCAGCAGACCGATGCGAGCCTCGGCATCACCAACCCCGGCAACGTCCGGCCCGGCGACCAGGCGACGGCGCTCCCGTCGTCGCTGCTGCTCGGTGCCACCTTTGATCCCGAGACCGCCCGCGCCACCGGCGCGCTGGTCGGGCGGGAAGCGCGCGCCAAGGGCTTCAACGTCGTGCTCGGCGGCGGCGCCAACCTGGTGCGTGAGATGCGCGGCGGCCGCAACTTCGAATACGTTTCGGAGGACCCGCTGCTGACCGGCGTCATCGCCGGGCACTCGATCGCCGGTATCCAGTCCGAGGGCGTTGTCTCCACGATCAAGCACTTCCTGCTCAACGCGCAGGAGACCGGGCGCGTCGTGGTCAGTTCCGACCTCGACGAGGCGGCGATGCGCGAATTGGACCTGCTCGCCTTCCAGATCGGCATCGAGATCGGACAGCCGGGTTCGGTGATGTCGGGCTACAACCTGGTCAACGGCACCTACGCCTCCGAGAGCACTTTCCTGATCGACACCGTGCTGAAGGGCGATTGGCATTATCCGGGCTGGGTGATGTCGGATTGGGGCGGCACCCACTCATGCGAGCCGGCGGCGCTGGCTGGGCTCGACACGCAATCCGCGTCAAACCTGGACCGCGAGCCGTTCTTCGACGGTCCGCTGCGCGCCGCCGTCGCCGCCGGGCGGGTGCCGCAAGCCCGGGTCGACGACATGGTGCGCCGCATCCTGCGCAGCCTGTTCGCCGTCGGCGTGGTCGACGACCCGCCGCAGCCCGGCGGCGCGATCGATTTCGCGGCGCACCGTGAGATCGTGCAGCGCGCGGCCGAGCGCGGCATCGTCCTGCTCAAGAACGAGGGGGGCCTGTTGCCGCTGGCCCGCGGCCTCGGCCGCATCCTGGTGGTCGGCGGCCATGCCCATCGCGGCGTGCTCGCCGGCGGCGGATCGTCGCAAGTCACCCCGCTCGGCAGCTTCCAGGAGCCCGGCGTCACCATCACCGGCCAGAACATGCCGCGGACCTATCATCCCTCGTCGCCGCTGGAGGCGATCCGCACCGAGCTGGCCGCCGCGCAGAT
Organism: uncultured Alphaproteobacteria bacterium; assembly: GCA_963752225.1. Classification (GTDB taxonomy): domain Bacteria; phylum Pseudomonadota; class Alphaproteobacteria; order Acetobacterales; family Acetobacteraceae; genus JBBROS01. Next base: position 160,007 of record CAVVXS010000010.1, read on the forward strand.
CGACTATCTCGACGGTCACGATACGGCCGCCGCCGCCGAGGCCGCCCGGGGCGCCGACCTCGTCGTGCTGTTCGCGACCGAATGGCGGTCGGAAGGCGTCGACGCACATGGCTTGTCGCTGCCGTACGCGCAGGACGCGCTGATCGACGCCGTCGTGTCGGCCAATCCGCACACCGTGGTCGTGCTCGAGACCGGCGGTCCGGTGACGATGCCCTGGCTCGGCAAGGTGCCGGCGGTGCTGCAGGCCTTTTACCTCGGCTCTTCGGGCGGCCCGGCCATCGCCGGCGTGCTGTCCGGCCGCGTCAATCCCTCGGGCCGTCTGCCGATCACGATCCCTGCCGATGAGCGGCACCTGCCGCACGTCGCCCAGAAGGACCCGGCGACCACCACCTCCGTGCCGGAGGAAGCGCGCAACCACGCGGTCTTCCACATCGACTACAACGTCGAAGGCGCCGACGTCGGCTATCGCTGGTTCGAGCGGCAGGCGTTGACGCCGCTGTTCCCGTTCGGCCACGGCCTGTCCTACACGCGGTTCGAGCTGTCCGATGTGCAGGTCGCGGTCGTCGGTGATGCGGTCACGGTGTCGGTGACGGTCGCCAACGTCGGCGACCGGGCCGGCGCCGACGTGCCGCAGCTTTATGTCGCAAAATCCGGGTCCGGCGGCTTCGGCGCCCGCCTGGCCGGGTTCGCCCGAGTGATGCTGCAACCGGGCGAGGCGCGGCGGGTGACGATCCCGGCCGATCCCCGGCTGCTGGCGAGCTTCGACGCCGCGCTTGGCCGATTCCGCATCCATGGCGGGGAATACGAGATCAGTGTCGGCCGCCATGCCGGCGACCCGGCCCGCATTGTCACGCACCACCAACTGCGGACGGCCCTCGTGTAGATCGTCGGCCGATCTTCGGACTTGTTGCGGGGGCGGTCTCGCCGGGAGGTGAGGCCGCCCCCGTTCTTTCACCCGTCACCGACCGGTGCGACAGCGAGTGGCTGCCCGCGCCCGGTTAACGGCGCGTCGCTCCAGTGACGACGTCCCGAGCCAATCGGCTCTGAAGTGATCTAGGCGGGGTTGAGCGCCATCTTGGCGCGTTCGGCGACGCCGGCCGCCCAGGCCTCGGCCGGCTTGCGGAAGCGCGCCGTGGACTGCTTGATCGCTTCACCGGTGATCTCGTTGACGATCTCCCAACCATACGGCTTGAAGTCCGGCCGCAACCACACGGTCCGGACCTCGTAGGCAATCCCGCGACGGGATCCCGACTGGCTGCTGGACCGGGTGGAAACCTGCTCAGACATCAGTCGCACTCCTCTATGGCCTTCAGAACATTGACGTAACGATTGCGTGGGGTCAACGCCGTCGAGCGATGTTCGACCAATTCTCACGAACCCTGGCGCTTGGCGACAAGCCGGCCTGCTTGCGCTTGCGAGACGCGCTCCGGCATGCTCGCCCTTGACATTTCATGACAGCTTATTCGTTACATTGCCGTTATATGATGTTATTATATCGATATGAAACCGATGAGTTGCCCGTGTCCGCATCGATCCTGATCGTCGAGGACGATCGTCCCATTCGTGAGCTGTTGTCGGACATCCTGTCCGATGCCGGCTTCAAGGTTTCATCGACGTCGACGCTCGCCTCCGCGCGCTCGCTGGTATCGGCCGGACAGGGGCAGTTCGACCTCATCCTGCTGGCGGTCAGGCTTTCCGACGGGGACGGCCTGGCATGGTGCATCGAGCTTCGAGCCGCCGGCTTCACCGCCCCGATCATCGTCATGAGCGGGAACAGCGCCGATCTGCACCGGGCCGCTCAGGCGGGCGTCACCACGGTTCTCAAGAAACCATTCACAATCGGCTACTTGCTCGAGCGTATCGAGGAGACGCTCGGCAAGCCATAGCGCCGACACGGCATCGCTCCGGGACCAGTCCGGCACCGCGCAGGGTTCGGCGAGATCAGGTTGAACGAACAACGATTTGCCGAACATAGGCCTGGGGTCAACCGCGTTACATGGTTGTGTTGGCGACCCGACAGTCGCCGCCAACGCTGCTGCCGCATGTTTGGTCCACTGTTCGGAGCATTGCTTGTTGCGGCCCTCGCCGGCCGCATCTGGCCAAGCCAGGCAGCCAACTCCGGCAATGGGATCATGCACTTAGACCGGCAAGCGCAGCCGACGCGAAGTCGGTCTGCGCTCAGGCCATCCACTCCTCACGAGACATCGGTCCACAGCTTTATCCACAGCCTTTTCCAGCACGCCGCAGGTCGCAACGACGCGATAGCCGGGCACGCTTAGTGAGCCCAGCTCTCCGACAGCTCGCACAGCAAAGCGAGGTTCCGTGCCAGCGGCTGCAACGCCGCCCGCAGCCGGCTGCCCGTCCGGTAACGGCCGACGAAACGCATCCGGGCGTCGCGCAGGACGAGGTCGCCGGCCCTCTCGGGATAGACCGAGAACCAGATCGCGGCATGCGCGGCCGGGCCGACGACGGCCCACTCGTCGCCAGTGTCGTCGGCACAAAACTGCACCGCGACGCCGGGCAAGGCATAGCCGAGCGCTGCGAGGGCCGACCTTGCCTCGGGCCTGAACCGGACGCCTCGAGGATGCGTGGCGTCACGTTCGGTCCGTGGGAACGGGATCACGAGCGCCATGCGGTTCTCCACCCGTCCGTCGATGGCACGTGCCCGCTGCGGGCCACCGTTGCTGCTCGCGCGCCGTGGACCTGCGCGGCGGGACACGCCGGCAGCCCGGAGCGGAAGGGGGTTCCGTCTGACATGGTAGCCTACCGATCGTGAGCCGTTCTGGCGTTGAGGTGCCGCGCCATCGCGTGCGGGCCCATATAGGCGCGCTCGGGTTAACGAGGCCTTAGGAGGGCCCGCTGCGGTTCCAGGCGGCGCGGCTCAAACGGCGGCGTGTTCGACGTCGCGGAAATACCGGCTGCTGATATAGGTGACGATGTCGCCGATGACGGTGAACTGCTCGACATCCTCGTCCTCGAGCTCGACCTCGAACGCCTCCTCGAGGCAGATCGCAAGCTTGAGCCGGCCGAACCGGCTGAGCGCCAGGTCGTCGGTCAAGCGCGTGGACGGCGACACGTCGCGGGTGCCGCGGACGACTTGGCTCACGGCCTGCGAAACCTTCCGGAATACGACGTTGTCGAACGCATACTGCATCTTGAGCCCCTCTCGCGATTTCGTGAGCACACCATTTCGCGCTTAGAAGGACAAGTGCATGTGAACATTGCTGACACAAACTAGCCGTCCCTGATCACCGCCCCAGACGGTTCCGAGACGACGCTCCGGCCAGCCTACCGGCCAGGGGCAACCGCCGGGCCGTTACTGCCATTCCGCAGCGCCGGCGCCGTTCCGGTTCTCCCGCCGTCCACCACGAAATGTGCCGCGGTGACGCTGCCGGCGAGGTCTGAGCACAGGAACAGCACCACTCCCACGACCTCGTCCACGGTCGCGAAGCGGCTGAGCGGAATGCTGTTCTGGTAGCGCGCCGCCGACGCCGCCACGTCGCCGCCGCTGTTCTGTTCCACCAGCGAGTGGATCATCCGCGTGTCGGTCGGCCCGGGGCAGACGGCGTTCACCCGAATCCCGGCCGCCGCCACCTCGCCGGCCGCCGTCCGCGTCAATCCCAGCACGCCATGCTTCGATGCCACGTAGGGGCCGAGCCCCGGCGAGCCCATCAATGCCGCCGTCGAGGCCGTGTTCACCACGGCGCCCCGCCCTTGCCGCAGCATCACCGGCAGGACGTGGCGGAGGCCAAGGAACACGCCCTTCAGGTTCACGCCGACGACCGCATCGAACACGGCCTCGTCGGTTTCGGCGAGCGGCGCCACACGGCCCTCGATCCCGGCATTGTTGAAGAAGCAGTCGATGGCACCGAACGCGTCCAGTGTCGCCGCGACATAGCGCTCGACCTCCGGCCCGCGCGACACGTCCGCCGCGACGAAGCGGACCTCCCCGCCAGCGCCGCGGATCGACGCCGCCGCCGCTTCGCCGGCATCGGCGTCGCGATCGACCAGCACGACCCGGGCGCCGAGCCGCGCGAAGGCCTCGCCGGCGCCCAGGCCGATGCCATTGGCGCCGCCAGTGACCAGCGCCACCTTGCCCGAGAAATCCATCTGCATCCGCTCGCCCTCCCGCGGCCGCCGTTCAGGCGGTCCGAAACCCGTCCCGCAACGCTGCCGCCGCAAGCTGCAGCACCATCTCGGTCGCGCCGATCACCTGGCCCATCGTCAGGATCCCGTGCGGCTGATCCGACAGGTGCAACGCCGTCACCCGTACCCCCTCATCTTCGAGGCGCCGTGCGTAGTTGACGCCCTCGTCGGCCAGCGGGTCGTGCCCGACCGTCAACACGAAGGCCGGCGGCGTTCCGGCCAGGCTCGGGGCCAGCGCCGGCGAGGCCTGCCACACCAGCCGGGCGTCGGGGGCGGGCACGTAATGGTCGGCGAACCAACGCATCGACGCCGCCGTCAGCGGCACATTGTCGCCGGCCTGCACGTAAGAGTTGGTGTCCATCGCGAAATCGGTCACAGGGTAGAACAGCAGCTGGAACACCGTCGCCGGCACGGCCCCGTCGCGGCCCATCAGCCCGAGCACCGCGGCCAGGTTGCCGCCCGCGCTGTCACCGCCGACTGCCAGCCGGCGCCGGTCCGTGCCCAGCGACCCGGCATTCTCCGCCACCCATTGCAGCGCCGCCGCCGCGTCCTCGACCGCGGCCGGGAAGACGTTCTCGGGCGCCAGCCGGTAGTCCACCGCGACCACCATGCAGCCAGCCAGGTTCGCCAGTCGCCGGCACACCCCGTCATGGCTTTCGAGGTCGCCCACCACCCACCCACCGCCGTGCAAGTACAGCAAGCAGTCGAGCACCGCGCCGTCCGCAGTGCCCGCACCCCGGTAGGCGCGCAACGGAATGGGGCTGCTGGGGCCGGTGATCGTGAAATCCCGCAACGACGCCACCTCCTCGCCCGGTGGCTGCAGCACGGGGCGGCTGGCGGCGTAGGCGGCGCGTGCCTCGGCCGGCGTCATGGTCTCGAACGCCGGGCGGCCGGAGGCGCGGATCATCTCCATCAGGCGCAGGGCGTCGGGGTGCATCGGGCTCATGGTCATGGGACGCAGTTTGCCTCAGCCGCTGCTGCACGCAACCGTCGCGCCGTCGCCCGGCTTGGTCCATCGTGGCGGGCACGGAGGAACAGCATGTTGACCATCCACCATCTCGGCAAATCGCAATCCGAGCGGATCATCTGGCTTTGCGAGGAGCTGGGCGTCGCCTACGACCTGAAACGCTACGAGCGCGACGCCGTCACCATCCTGTCGCCGCCGGAGCTGCGCCGGCTGCACCCGCTCGGGACCGCCCCGGTGATCACCGATGACGGGCTGGTGCTGGCCGAGTCGGCGGCGGTCGTCGAGTACATCATCGCCAAGCATGGCAGCGGCCGCCTCAAGCCCGGCCCCGCCGATCCCACCTTCGCCGACTTCCTGTTCTGGTTCCACTTTGCGAATGGCGGGCTGCAGCCGGCGATGGGGCGCATGATGGTGCTGCGCCGGCTCAAGCTGCCGCCGGACAACCCGGTGCTGCAATTCGTGAGCGACCGCTTGAACCGGGCGCTCGACCTGGTCGAAGCCCGGCTGGGCGAGGCGGCCTTCCTGGCCGGCCCCGAACTCACCGCGGCCGACATCATGGCGGTTTTTTCGCTCACCACCATGCGCATCTTCCAGCCGCTCGACCTCACACCGTACCCCAACATCCTGGCTTACCTGCAGCGGATCGGTGCCCGACCGGCATACCGGCAGGCGATGGCGAAGGGGGACCCGGACCTGACGCCCATGCTGGCCTGACCGCCACCCACCGCCCACGGCCATGACCACCCCGACCCTCGAGCAGCTCCGCGCTCAAGCCCGGCTCGCGACGCTGTTCCCGCCCACCACCCTGGCCGGCGCCGTGCACCGGCTCGGCTTCGTGCAAGCGGACCCGATCCGCGCCCCGGCCCGGGCGCAGGACTTGATCCTGCGCCATCGCGTCAGCGGCTACCGGGCGGGCGCGCTGGAACGCAGCTTCGTGCGGCTGCAGCTCGAGGAGGACTTCCTCTACGCCTACGGGTTCATGCCGGCCGCAACGCAGACCCTGCTCCATCCCCGCTTCGACCCCGATGGCCCCGCCGGGGTGCATGCGCCGGCCGGACTCGCGGCCGAGGTGTTGGAGTTCGTGCGCGCCCGCGGCCCCACCCACCCGCGCGACCTGGACGCGCGCTTCGGCCGCGACCGCGCCGTGAACGGCTGGGGCGGGTTTTCCAAGGCGACCACCCGGGCTCTGGAAAGCCTGCGCCATTACGGCCTGCTGCGGGTCGCCCGGCGCCGCGACGGCATCCGCGTGTACGAGGCAGCCCGTTCGGTCCGCCCGGACCCGGCCGAGGTGGCGGAGCGGGCCCGCCGCCTGGTACTGCTGGTGGCAAGCGTCCTCGCCCCGGTCTCCGCCGTCAGCCTGCGCGGGGCGCTGGCCTTGCTGGCGCAGCGCAACCCCGGCCTCGGCCCGTTCGCCCCGGTCATCGCCGCCGCGGTCGACCGCGGCGAGCTCGAGCGCGCCATCGTCGAGGGCGAGACCTACCTCTCCCCCGCCGGCCCGGCCCGGCGCGACGGTCCGGTGCCGCGCGACGTCCGCCTGCTGGCGCCGTTCGACCCCCTGGTCTGGGACCGCCGCCGCTTCCAGCACCTTTGGGGCTGGGAGTACAGGTTCGAAGCCTACGTGCCGCCGCCGCAACGGCGCCTCGGCTACTACGCGCTGCCGCTGCTTTGGGGCGATGCGGTGATCGGCTGGGCCAACGTGTCCATGACGGGCGGCCGCATCGACGCGAAGCTGGGCTTTGCGGGACGGCCGCCGCGAAGCCAGGCGTTCCGCCGGGCGCTGGACGCCGAGCTGGCGCGGATGGAGCGGTTCCTGCAGCGCCGGACAGCGGCCCCATCCCCGGCCGAACCGCCGAGCGAGCCGGCAACCGAGCGGGAGCAGCGGCCCTGACCGCCCGACCGAACCGGCAACGCAGCACCAGGATGGGCGGGCTGTGCCTCCTGCTCGCCGGCCTTGCCGTGACCCGGCCGGCAGCGGCAGAAACCTGCCGGTTCGCCGGCAGGTACCAGCCACTCCGGCCGGGTCGCGGTGCAGGCCGAGGTGTCCGCGGCCGGCAACCTGCTCACCGTGGACGTCACCCTCACGGTCACAATCTCCGGCTGGATCTCCGACGCGACCTATCTCGGCGAGGAGATCAGCACCTGGCGAGCCGGCGAGCTGCAGACCATCGCGGTCAACGCCCGCACGGTGTCCGGCGGACGGGAGCGGCGGCAGCAATGGGACCTATTCGTGCGCGAACCGGCGGGCCTCGCCGCCTACCGCGTTCAGGCCAAGACCCTGCCCGACTTCCAGCGCCGGCACCCCGGCTTCGTCGAACACTGGGCCTTGTCGGCGTTCGGCCGGCCTTGGCTGCAGGACTACGCCGCGGCCCGGCCGGAGCGCCGCCCCGACCTCGACCTCCCGGCGGCTGAGCTGGCGCGCGGGCTGCGCTCACCCTTGGCGCTTGCGTTTTACTGGAGCCGCTGGCTGCCGCCCGGCGGCGGCGTGGCGCCGGTGTTCCTGCCGGGGTTCAAGCGCGACCTCCGCAGCGACCTCGCCTTCGAACCGGCCGTGGACGCCGGCGGCGCGCGTCGCTGGGCCGCGCGGCTCGCCCATCCCGCGCTGTCCGGCGCCGCGCCCTCGGTGGCGGACGCGACGGTCTCCCCGGACGGCTACCTGCAGCGTCTTGCCTTCGACGTGCATGCGCGGCTGGGCTCGGGACAGGCGGTGATCGGCGGCCAGGGTTGCCAGGGCGTGCAGATCCGGCCCACGCTTTGAGCATCGCCACCCGTTCGGGACGAGGCGATGGGACCGAGGGGAGGCCCGATGAGCGACCAGTTGGCCGAAAGCGCCGAACGGCTCTTTTCCGGGCATTGCGGCCCCGAGGTGCTCAAAGCCGCCGACGCGGGCGGGTTCGCGCAGGCGCTATGGGACGCTGTGGCCGGTGCAGGCTTCACGGCGGCGCTGCTGCCGGAGGCGGCGGGCGGGTTTGGCGTGACCGTCGCGGACGCCATGCGGCTGCTGCAGATCTCCGCCCGCTTCGCAGCACCGATCCCGCTGGCTGAAACGATGCTGGGCGGCTGGTTGCTCGCCCGGGCCGGCCTGCCGGTGCCGGCCGGCGTGCTGACCGTGGCGCCGGTGCGCCGGGGCGACGATCTGCTCATCCGGCGCGCCAATTCGGGCTGGCACATCACCGGCACCGCTCGCCGGGTTCCGTGGGGGCGGAACGCCGTTTCGTGCGTCGCCCTCGCCGAGGGCCCGGACGGACCCATGCTGGCCTGCGTGCCGGCCGCCGCGCTCGCTATCGTGGCGCGCGACGTGAACCTCGCCGGCGAGCCTCGCGACACCGTCACGCTCGACGCCGCCCTGCCAGCCGGAGCCGTCGCGGCAGCAGAGGCGACGTGCGAGACGTTGCGGTCGGCGGGTGCGGTCATGCGCACCGTGCAGATCGCCGGCGCCCTGTCGCGTACCCTGGCAATCTGCACCGAATACGCGCAGACGCGGGTGCAATTCGGCCGCCCGATCGGCAAGTTTCAGGCCATCCAGCACAACCTCGCTATACTTGCCGGGCAATCCGCTTCCGCCATCGCCGCCGCCGATCTGGCCGCCGACGCGTTCGAGCGCGGATCGCCGCCATTGCCGGTCGGCGCCGCCAAGGCGCGTGCCGGCGAGGCGGCCAGCATCGCCGCCGGCCTCGCCCATCAATCGCACGGCGCGATCGGTTTCACCCAGGAGTACCACCTGCATCATTTCACCCGCCGGCTGTGGTCCTGGCGCGACGAGTTCGGCAACGAGGCCGAGTGGAACACCCTGGTCGGCCGCATCGCGCTGCAGGCCGGCGCCGACGGAATGTGGCCCGCGTTGACCGAAGCCTGATGGGCCCGCTCGACACCCTGCTGGCGCCACGCTCGGTCGCGATCATCGGCGCCTCGCCCGACCCCCACCGCATCCGTGGCCAACTGCTGCCCCTGTTGCGCGACAACGGCTTCACCGGCCGGATCATCTTGGTCAACCCGAGCTACACGGCGATCGACGGCCTGCCGTGCGTTCCAACCCTGGCGGCCGCCGACCTCTCCCCCATCGATGTGGCCCTGGTCGCCATCCCGGCCGACCGCGTGTTGCCGGCGCTGGAGGAGTGTGCGGCGGCCGGCGTGCGCTACGCCGTGGTGATCTCCTCGGGTTTTGCCGAGGACGAGGCCGCGCCGGCAGAGCTGCAGGGCCGGGTCGCCGAGCTCGCGCGGCGGACCGGAATGCGCGTGCTCGGCCCCAATGGCGAGGGCTTCCACAACGACGTCGCCCGGGTCAGCGCCACGTTCAGCCCGGCCATCAACCGGGCCGCCGACACCAACCCTACCGCGGTCGCGGCCCGGATCGGCATCATCGCGCAGAGCGGCGGCATTGGCTTCGCGCTCTACAACCGCGGCCGCGGGCTCGGCCTGTCGTTCAGCAGCGTCGTCAGCACCGGCAACGAGGCGGACCTGACCGCGGCCGACATCCTGGCGCACATGGCCGACGACTCGGACACGGCCGGGATGGTGCTGTTCATCGAGAGCGTGCGCGACCCGGCCGGGTTCGCCGCCGCCGCCCGCCTGGCGCGGGACGCCGGCAAGCCAATCGTCGCCATCCGGGTCGGCCGCTCGGTCGCAGGCAAGCGCGCCGCCGCTTCGCACACCGCCAGCATGATCGGCTGGGAAGCCGGCTACGACGCCTTCTTCGCGCGGCACGGCATCGTCGTCGCCGAGGAGTTGGACGAAGCGCTGGTGCTCGCCGCTGCACTGGTCGGTCCCGCCGCGTGCGGTCCCCGTGTCGCCGTCGTGACCGTATCCGGCGGCGCCGGCGCCTGGGCCGCCGACTTGCTCGAAGCCGAGGGGCTGGCGCTGCCCGAGCTGTCCGCCGCCACGCAGCAGGAGATCCGCTCCTTCATCCCGAGCTATGGCGCGGCGCGCAACCCGGTCGACCTCACCGCGGGCGGCGCGGCGGGCGGCGGCACCCTGCGCACGATCGAGCTGCTGACCCGCGACCCCGGCGTCGACCAGGTCGTCGTCGTCACCACGCTCGCCAACCCCGCCCGCGTCGCCTTCGATGGCCCGGCGCTCGCCGCGCTGCTCGGCGAGCGCCGCAAGCCGGTGCTGTTCTACAGCTATACGATGCCGTCGCCGCTCAGCCGCCAGGTGCTGGCCGAGGCCGGTGCGTTCATCTTCCCGTCGGTGGCGTCGTTGGCGCGCACCGCCCGCGCGTTGCACCAACGGCCCGCCACCCGCCCGGCGCCCGCCGCGTTCAACCTGCCGGACGCCGCCCGGGCCGCCCTGTCAGGCGGACCCAAATCCTTCACCGAGCACGGCGCCAAGACGATCCTGGCCGCGTGCGGCGTGGCGATGCCGGCCGGGCGCCTGGTGCGGCGGCGCGAGGAGCTGGACGCCGCCGCCGCCGCGCTCGGGTTCCCATTGGCGGCCAAGATCCAGTCCGCCGCCATCCCGCACAAGACCGAAATCGGCGGGGTGCGGCTGAACCTGCCCGACCGGGCCGCGCTCGCGGCGGCATTCGACGAGCTGCTCGCCGCCGCCGCCCGGCATGCCCCGGAGGCCGAGGTCGACGGCGTGCTGGTCGAGCGGATGGCGCCACCCGGCGTGGAGATGATCGTCGCCGTCGTGCGCGACCCGGATTTCGGTCCCGTGGTCAGCGTCGGCGCCGGCGGCGTGATGACGGAGCTGGTCCGCGACGTCGCCTATCGGCTCGCCCCGCTCGACGCCGCGGAAGCCGCAGCCGCCCTGCGCAGCCTGCGCAGCGCGCCGCTGCTGACCGGGTTCCGCGGCGCCCCGCCGGCCGACGTGGCAGCCCTCGCCGAACTGGTGGCGCTCATCTCACGCATCGCCGTGGCCGGCCGAGCCGACATCGCCGAGCTGGAGCTCAACCCGGTGATCGTCCACCCCGAAGGCCAGGGCTGCACGGTCGCCGACGCCTTGATGGTGCTGGCGCCGGCCGGCCACGAAGGAGCCTGACCCGCATGCAAGCCCTCGCCTTCGCCACCCCGCCCGCCCCCACGCCCGGCGCCCAACAGCTTCGCGCCGAGGTCCGCCTCTTCCTCGCCGACGAGCTGCGCGGCCGCACGCCGCAGCAACGCGCCTTGTCCTGGAGCGGCCACGACCCCGCGTTCAGCCGCAAGATGGGCGAGCGCGGCTGGCTCGGCATGACCTGGCCGCGCCGGTACGGCGGCCACGAGCGCTCCGCGCTCGACCGCTACGTGGTGCTGGAGGAGGTGCTCGCCGCCGGCGCTCCGGTCGGCTTCCATTGGGTCGCCGACCGGCAAAGCGGGCCGAGCGTCCTCCGCAACGGCACCGAAGCGCAAAAGCAGCGCGTCCTGCCGCGCATCGCCGCCGGCGAGTGCTGCTTCGCGATCGGCATGAGCGAGCCCGATTCCGGCTCCGACCTGGCCGCCGCGCGCACCCGGGCGCAGCGCGTGCAAGGCGGCTGGCTGGTCAACGGCACCAAGGTCTGGACCTCGTCGGCCCACCTGGCCGACTACATGATCCTGTTCTGCCGCACCGGCGACAAGGCGGAGAGCGACCGCCATGCCGGGGCGAGCCAATTCCTGGTGGACATGCAGCAGGCACGCCAAGCCGGCATGACCGTACGCCCGATCCTCGACATGCGCGGCGACCACCACTTCAACGAAGTCTCGATGCAGGACCTGCTGCTGCCCGAGGACGCGCTGCTCGGCAACGAGGGCGACGGCTGGAAGCAGGTGACGGCCGAGCTGGCCTTCGAGCGGTCCGGCCCCGACCGCTTCCTGTCCTCCTTCGCCCTGCTGACCGAGGCCGTGCGCACGCTGGGCCCTTCGGCGCCGGACGGGGCGGCCGCAGCGATCGGCCGGCTCACCTCGCATATCCTCGCCTTGCGCCGGCTGTCCCGCTCGGTCGCCGGCATGCTGCAAGCCGGCCAGGACCCGGCGCTGCAGGCCGCACTGGTGAAGGACCTCGGCAACGTGCTCGAGCAGGAAACGGTCGAGGTGATCCGGCTGCTGGTGGACGTCGAGCCGTCCGAGGCCGAGGGCAATGCGGCGCTGCCGGCCGTGCTCGCGCACCTGATCATGACCGCCCCGTCCTTCTCGCTCCGCGGCGGCACCCGGGAGATCTTGCGCGGCATCATCGCCCGCGGGCTCGGCCTGCGATGAGCGACGTCCGGACCGGCATCGACGGCCATGTCGGCATTGCCGAGATCTGCCGCCCGCCTGACAACTTCTTCGACAAGGCGCTGATCGGCGAGCTCGCCGCCGCGTTCGAGGCGTTCGACGCCGACCCGGCGGTCCGCTCGATCCTGCTCTGCGCCGAGGGCAAGAACTTCTGCGCCGGCGCCGACTTCTCCAACCGCGACCGCGGCACCGTGATCGGCGACAGCCAGGGCGGCCACCTTTATCAGCAAGCCGTGCGGCTGTTCCGCTGCCGCAAGCCGGTGGTCGCCGCGGTGCAGGGTGCGGCGGTCGGCGGCGGGCTGGGGCTTTGCCTGGTGGCCGACTTCCGCGTCGCGGCCGCCGAGTCTCGGTTCGCCGCCAATTTCAGCCGGCTCGGCTTCCACCCCGGCTTCGGCCTCAGCATCACCTTGCCGCGCGCCGTCGGCGAGCAGAAGGCGGCGCTGCTGTTCTACACCGGACGCCGGATCGGCGGCGAGGAGGCGAACGCGATCGGCCTGGTGGACGTGCTGGCCCCGGCCGACGGGTTGCGCGCGGCGGCGCTGGCGCTCGCGGCCGAGATCGCCTCGTCGAGCCCCATTGCCGTCATGTCGACCCGCGCTACGCTGCGCCGCGGCCTGGCCGACGCCATCGCCGCCATCACCGACCATGAGCTGGCCGAACAGGAGCGGCATTTCGCCACCGAGGACTTCCGCGAAGGCGTCAAGGCGATGGCGGAGCGGCGGACACCGGTGTTCCAGGGGCGGTGACCGCGGCAAGCTGCGCGACCCGCCGGCGCTCGAGCTGCACGACGTAGAAGCCGCTGAGCGCGATGATGATCGCGCCGGCCACCACCCACCGGTCCGGCACGTTGCCGAACGCCACGAACCCCAGCGCGGACGACCAGATCAGCTGCGCGTAGCCCAGCGGCGCCAGCACCGTCGCCCGCGCCTGCCGGTAGGCCAGCACCGCCAGCCACTGCCCCGACGAGGCGATCACCCCCAGCACCACCGACAGCCAGACCAAAGGCCAAGTCATCGGCGTGAGAAAGAACGGCAACGCCGCCAGCAGCAGCACGAACCCGGTGCCCGCGGTCCACAGCAGCGTCACCGCGGTGCGCTCGATCCCGGCAAGCTGCCGCGTGACCAGCATCGCGACACTCCAGAACAAGGACGACAGCAGCACCAGCAGTGCGGCCGGATGCAGCCCGCCCATGCCGGGCCGGACCACGACAAGCATGCCGACGAAGCCGATCCCCACCGCGATCCAACCCTGCAGCCGCACCACCTCGCCCAGCACCGGCACCGCGAGCGCGGTGATCAGCAGCGGAGTGATAAAATTGATCGCGGTCGCTTCCGCAATCGGCAGATGCGCGAGCGACAGGATGAAGCACACCGCACTGCCGAGCACGCTGACCCCGCGCAGCACCTGCAGCATCGGCCGCCGGCTGCGCATCGAGGTGCGCCGGTTGCGCAGCAGCGGGCTGGCCGCCATCAGCACGAACACCGCATAGCGGATGCTGGCGAGCTGCACCGCCGGCACGCTCTGGGTGATGTACTTGGCCATCGTGTCCGACAGCGAGAACAGCAGCGTCGCGGCCAGCATCAGCGCCGCACCGCGGAAGAAGTTGTCGGGCATCGGGGTGCCCATGGGGACGGCGGGGCGGGCCATGCGTCGGCCTACTTGGCCGGCTCGAACCCCGGCACGGACGCGGCGGCGTCGATGATCACCGCGGCATCCACCGGCAGCAGCAGACGCTGCCGCAGCAAGGCGCGGGTCGCGGCGCGGATCTGCTCCAGGTAGCCGGCGCGGTCGGTGAAGCGGGCGCGCACCTGCTCCGGCGTGAAGGCGACGAAGCTGCCGCTCAGGTTGCAGGAGCGGTCCGACAGCGGCAGGTTCTGCTGCCCATACACGCCGAGCGGCGCCGCCACGTCCGGCAGCCGCACGCCGCCCTCGAAGTTGCCGTCATCGGCCTGCTTCGGCACTTGCACCACGGCGCCGGGCAAGTGCTTGGGCGCCTGCAGCACGGTCGGGTCCTCCGGCCGCGCTTCCAGCGGCATCAGCACGCTCGGCGGCGGCGGCTGGTTGCGGCTGACCCAGGCGTCGAGGTTCACCAGCGTCGCCCGCATCACCGGCGACCAGTCCAGCGTGTCGCGCTGCTTCTCGCACCCCGGCGCCAGGCTGCGCTCATGCGAAGCGCCGGCCACGTCGTAAACCCGCACGTTGGCCGGGATCGCCACGTCGTCGGTGCCGCCCGCTCCGGTCCGTGCCAGCGAGGCGCGGATGCTGAAGTAGTCGGTCGTCATGTTGGTCACCAGCATGCGCGGCGGCACCTCCCCGCGCGCCGCGGCGGCCGCGACGATGTCGGCCCAGGTGAACGGCGGCTCGTGCACCCCGCGCCAATCCGGGTCAGTGAAGCGCGGCGTGAAGAAGCTGCTGGATTGCGGCCCCGGGTTCTCCGCCAGGATCGCCGCCCGGCCGCCGGCGCTCGCCTGGATGTGCATGCCGTCGAACACCCGGTGCCCGTCCACCTGGTTCAACCCTTCGACCAGCATCGTTTTCAGCAGTCGCGCCGTTTGCGAGTAGCCCACCACGAGCGTGCGGCTGATTCGCCCGGCCAGCGGGTTGGGCGTGCCAGCGTCGTCATGCGCGGCGTTGTGCAGGAAATCGGTGAGGTCGCGGATCACCGCCAAGCCGACGCCCTCGGCATAGACCGTCTTGCCGTCGGCGCCCGCATGGCCCGGTAACTCGATCCCCGTGCCCAGCTCCCACGACGCCATCACCGTGCTGAAGCCGCGTACCTCGAGGAACCCGGTGCCGGCGTCGAGCGAGCCGATCGGCAGCGGCACTGCCCGCGGGCTATTGTAGAGCGCGTGGGAGATCGCCCGCCCGCGGTTGGCGACGTCGAACAGCAGCGCGCCGTTGCCGCCCAGCGGATCACGGGGCCGGATCAGCACGAACGGCGACGCGTAAGCGACGGTGCCGCGTTCGGTGCGGGCGGCCTGCCGCAAGCCGGGGATCGGCTCGTCCGGCGACAGCTCGCCCACCACCCGGCCCTCGGTGCGGACGAACTCGCCCGACCCGAAGCTGCCAAAGGGCTGCGTCGCGGTGATCTCCAGCCGCACGACCCGCGCTTCCGACGCGGCCGACATCGCACACAGCGCCAGCACGGCCGCGATCACCCGCATGATGTTTCTCCCTGCCGCCTCGGACACGGGCAGCAGCGCTGCTGCCAGCCAGGCCCCGAGATACGCGACCGGTCGCCGATCCGGCAATACGCCGCCCCCCGGTGCTCCTGAGGATTGGGGGACGCCCGGCTCGGCGCCGCTAGATGAACATCCGCCGCAACTGCTGCGACAAGCCGTCGATCAAGGTCACGGTCACGACGATGATCAGCATCACCGCGCAGGTTTCCTGGAACCGGAACGCTCTGATGATCTCCCACAGCACCTGGCCGATGCCGCCGGCGCCGACCAGCCCGATCACCGACGCGGACCGCACGTTGCTCTCGAAGCGGTACAGCGAGAAGCTCAGCCAAAGCGGCATCACCTGCGGGATCACGCCGTAGACGATTTCCTCGATGCCGCGCGCGCCGGTTGCCCGCACGCCCTCGACCGGCTGCGGGTCGATCGCCTCGACCGCTTCGGCGAACAGCTTCGCAAGGATGCCGGTCGTGTGCACCCACAAGGCGAGCACGCCGGCGAACGGGCCGAGGCCGACCGCGACCACGAACAGCATCGCGAATACCAGCTCGTTGATGCTGCGGAACATGTCCATCAGCCGCCGGGTCGGCTGCGCGATCCACCACGGCGCGATGTTGCCGGCGCACATCAAGCCGCACGGCACGGCGCAAACGATGGCGAGGCCAGTGCCCCAAATCGCGATCTGCAGCGTGAGCAGCGTCTCGTCCAGGTACATGCGCCAGTCGTGGAAGTCGGGCGGCCAGAACTCCGCCCCCAGCGTGGCGATGTTGCCGCTGTACTTCACGAGATCCCACGGCTTGATACCGGCCCCGTTATAGGACCAGGCCAGCACCAGCAGCACGGCGGCAAATCCCAGCAGCCGCGGCAATCCCGGGCCCCGCGCGCGGGATCCGGAATCGGCGCCGAGCGACGCCTGGCTCACCTCGACCGCCGGCGCCGGACGGGGGCGGCCTCGGTCAAGTGCCGACCTTGGCCATCTCCGCATCCAGCGCCTTCAGCCGGGCGTCGATCTCGCCGATCTTCTTCGCCTTGTCGTCCGCCGACAGGGTGGTGTTGGCCTCGAGCGCCAGCTTCTCCTTGAACGCGGCCACTTGGCGCACCGGCAGCAGCTGCGCA
Organism: uncultured Alphaproteobacteria bacterium; assembly: GCA_963752225.1. Lineage (GTDB taxonomy): Bacteria > Pseudomonadota > Alphaproteobacteria > Acetobacterales > Acetobacteraceae > JBBROS01. The sequence goes on from CAVVXS010000010.1 coordinate 176,581, forward strand.
TTGCTGCTGGCGATGAAGCTGCCCCAGCCCCCGAGGTCGGCCAGCACCTTCTTCTCGTGCGCAACGTCGGCGCCCGGCCGGTCGGTGCCGTAGGCGAGGAAGAACCCGCGCACTTTTTCCTTCAGCGCCGGCGAGAGGTCGCGGCGCCACACGATCGGATCGGCCGGGATGATCGGGCTTTTCCAGATCGGACGGATGTTGGTTGCCCGGGCCGGCTGCGACTTGGCGAACTTCTCGAAGTCCTCGGTATTGTTGGTGGCGACGTCCACCTGCTTGTTGGCCACCGCGAGCAGGTTGGTCTCGTGGTTGGAGGAAACGACGTTCTTGAAGAACTTGCGGATGTCGACGTCGTTCTTCGCCCAGGCGTAGTAGCTCGGGATCAGGAACCCCGACGTGCTGTTCGGGTCGCCGTTGCCGAAGTTCAGCGTCCCCGGCGGCGCCTTCAGCAGGTCGGGGAGGGACTGATAGGGACTGTCCTTGTTGACGATCAGCAGCGAGTAATAGCCCTTGGAGCCGTCAGCGTAGGTCTTTTGCGCGAACACCTCGCCCTCGGCGCGGTCGACCGCCTGGATCGCCGACGCGTTGCCGTACCAGGCAACCTGCACCTTATCGAAGCGCATCGCCTCGATCACGCCGGCGTAGTCGGATGGGTAGAAACCATTCACCTTGACGCCGACCGCCTTCTGCATGTCCTCCAGGAACGGCGTCCATTGCGACTTCAGCACCGATGCGCCTTCCGTCGAGACAATGCCGAAATTGATTTCGCTCGGCTCGGCGGCGCGAGCCGCGGTCGCCAGCAACGGCAGCCCGAGCAGGGCGGCGCGACGGGTGATGGTCAGCATGGTCGTTCTCCTTTGGTGGGGTGGGCGTCAGGCCGGAACGAGCGCCGTCTCGTCGACGCCCGGCGCCGTGACGGCGGGCAGCTCCGACCCATAGACCTCGGCAAGGACCGCCTGCGTGAGGGCGGCGGCCGGGCCGTCGAACAGGATGCGGCCTTGCCGCAGCGCCACCACCCTCGAGCAGTAACGGACGGCAAACTCGACCTGGTGCAACGAGACCACGACCGTGATGCCGTCCCGCCGGTTGAGTTCGGCCAGCGTCTCCATGACCCGGCGGCTGCTTTCCGGGTCGAGCGAGGCGATCGGCTCGTCGGCCAGCACCACGCGCGCGCCTTGCACCAAGGTGCGGGCGATCGCCGCGCGCTGCTGCTGACCGCCGCTCAACGTGCCGGCGCGCTGCCCGGCCTGCTCGCGGATGCCGACCCGGCACAGCGCGTCGAGCGCGCGGACGCGTTCAGCCTCGGGGAACCAGCCCGGCAAGGTGCGCCACAGCGGCAGCCGGCCCAACGCGCCGAGCAGCACGTTGGTCAGCACCGGCAGGCGCGCGACCAAGTTGAACTGCTGGAACACCACCCCGATCCCGGCCCGCACGCGCCGCACCCCGGGCGACATGCGCCCATCCCGCTGCACGCAGGCGCCGCTCACCAGCACCGCGCCGCTGCCGCGGTCGGCGGCGGTCAGTCCCGCGATATGGCGCAGCAAGGTGCTCTTGCCCGAGCCGGACGCGCCGATCAGGGCGACCATCTCACCGGCACGCACGGTCCATGCGGCGACGTCCAGCGACCGCCGCCCACCGCGGAACGTCTTGCGGAGCGTATTGACTTCGATGGCGAGTGGCACGGCCCGATCCCAAATCCCGAGACGGATATGTCCCAGTTCGTCGGGAAGCGTTGTGACCGTTCCGCGTCAGTTTGGTGACGGTTTGCTCGCGTTACCGCCGGAGCAACAGCCTGGTGGAGCCGAGGGGAATCGAACCCCTGACCTCCTGAATGCCATTCAGGCGCTCTCCCAACTGAGCTACGGCCCCAGGCGCGGGAGGCGAGCCTATAGCCCCGGCAACCCCTCGCCGCAAGATCAAATCAGGCCGCGCGCAGCCCCTCGCGCACGGCGAACTCGGCCTGCGTCTTGCTCCGCAGCTCGTCGACCGTGACCCCGGGCGCCATGTCGATCAGCGTCAGCCCGTCTTGTCCGGGATGGTCCACCTCCAGCACGCAAAGGTCGGTGACGATCAGGCTCACCACCCCTGCCCCGGTGAGCGGCAGGTTGCAGCGCTTGAGGATCTTGGGCTCGCCGCGCGCCGTGTGCTCCATCAGCACGACGCAGCGCGGCACGCCGGCGACGAGGTCCATGGCGCCGCCCATGCCCTTGACCATCTTGCCGGGGATCATCCAGTTCGCGAGGTCGCCGTTCTCCGCCACCTGCAGCGCGCCCAGGATGCTGATGGCGATATGGCCGCCGCGGATCATGCCGAAGCTTTGCGCGCTGTCGAAGATCGAAGTGGTCGGCAGCATCGTCACCGTCTGCTTGCCGGCGTTGATCAGGTCGGCGTCCTCTTCGCCCTCGAACGGGAACGGGCCGATCCCGAGCATGCCGTTCTCGCTATGCAGCTGCACGCTGATGCCGGGCGGGATGTGGTTGGCGACCAGGGTCGGAATGCCGATCCCGAGGTTCACGTACATGCCGTCCTGCAGCTCCTGCGCCGCCCGGGCCGCCATCTCGTCGCGCGTCCATGCCATCGTCGTTCTCCCTATGCCGGCAGCGATTCGGCGCCGGCGGTCGCCGCCGGGGTCGCCTCGGCCCGCTTGCGCACGGTGCGCTGCTCGATCCGCTTTTCCGCTGCCGGCACGTGCACCAGCCGCTGCACGAAGATGCCCGGCGTCACGATGGCGTCGGGGTCGATCTCGCCGGGCTGCACCAGGTGCTCGACCTCGGCGACCGTCGTCCGGGCCGCGGTCGCCATCGGCGGGTTGAAGTTCCGCGCCGTGCGCCGGTAGACGAGGTTGCCTTCGGTGTCGCCCTTCCAGGCATGCACGATGGCCAGGTCGGCGAAGATGCCGCGCTCCATAATATAGCGGTGGCCGTCGAACTCGCGCTCCTCCTTGCCTTCGGCGACCGCGGTGCCGACGCCGGTGCGGGTGAAGAACGCCGGAATGCCGGCGCCGCCGGCACGGATGCGCTCGGCCAGCGTGCCTTGCGGATTGAACTCGATCTCCAGCTCGCCCGCCAGGAACTGCTTGGCGAAGGTGGCATTCTCGCCGACGTAGCTGCTGATCATCTTCTTGATCTGCCGGGTCTGCAGCAACAGGCCGAGCCCGGCCTCGTCGATGCCGGCATTGTTGGACACCACGGTCAGGTTCTTCACCCCGCTTTCGCGGATCGCCAGGATCAGGGCCTCGGGGATGCCGCACAGGCCGAAGCCGCCGGCCAGGATCAGCATGTCGTCGCGCAGCAGCCCGGCCAACGCCGCCGCCGCATCGGGAAACACTTTTTTCATGGTCGCATCCGTCCCGTCGTTCTCGGCACACCATCGCACAGCCGGGCGCCGGCGGAAAAGTCTAGGCCGGCAACACCCCGTGCTGCCGGAGGAAACCCAGCAGTGGCAGCAGCGGCAACCCGAGGATGGCGGCGAATTCGCCCTCGACCCGGTCGAACAACTGCACGCCCGGCCCTTCCAGGCGATAGCCGCCCACGCTTTCGGTCACACGCTCCCCCTCGAGGCCGAGATAAGCGTCCAGGAATTCGTCGGAAAACGCGCGCATGGCGAGCCTCGGCCGGGCCACGTGATGCCAGATCTCGGCGCCGTCCTTCATGCAGACGACCGCGGTGACCAGCTCGTGCGTCCGTCCGCGCAGCAGCAGCAATTGCCGCCTGGCCGCCTCGATGCTGTCCGGCTTATCGAACCACGCATCACCGCACACCAGCAACTGGTCGGCGCCGACCACCACTTGGCCCGGCGCCCGCACCCGCTCGGCCTTCATCCCGGCCAGCGCCAAGGCCACGTCGTCTGGCCCGGCATCTTCCGCCCGCCCCGCCGCCTTGACCGCCGCCTCGTCTATCCGCGCCGGCCGCGCCTCGAACGCCACCCCGGCGCCGCGCAGCAGGTCCGCCCGCGCCGCCGACTGGCTTGCCAGGATCACGGGCGTTCCCGGCAGCACGGCCTCGCTCAGGACGGCGCCGGCGTTGCGACGGCCGCCGCGTCGGCGAGCTTTGCCTCGTGCGCCACCCGGCGGCGCCGGTCGTGCCAGGCGTCGACCAATTGCAGCACGGTCGCCGCCGTTTCCTCGATCGAGCGCCGGGTCACGTCGATCACCGGCCAGCCGCGCCGGGCGCAAAGCCGCCGCGCCCACAGCAGCTCCGCCTTGACCGCGTCCACGTCCACGTAATCCGTCTGCTCGTTGCGGATGCGCCCGGTCTCGGTGCCGGCGGCGATCAGCTTCAACCGGTGCCGGCGGATCTCGATCAGCGCATGCGGATCGAGCGTCAGCCCGACCACCGGGCAGACCGGCTCCGCGAGGCCCGGCGGGTCCGGCGTGCCCGGCACCAGCGGCACGTTGGCCGCTTTCACGCCCCGGTTGGCGAGATAGAACGAGGTCGGCGTCTTGCTGCTGCGGCTTACTCCCACCAGCACCACGTCGGCCTCGGCAATCCCCGCCTGCGCCTGACCGTCGTCATGCGCCAGCACGTAGTGCATGGCATCGATCCGCCTGAAATAATCGGCGTCGAGCACGTATTGCCGCCCGGGCCGGCTCTGCGCCTGCTCCCCGCTCTGCTCCTGCAGCAGCGCCATCACCGGATCGAGCACGTTGACCACGCTCACGCCCAGCCGCGCGCAGGTCGTCTCGAGGTCGTTGCGCAGCGCTTTGTCGATCACCGTCGACAGCACCGGTCCCGGGTCGGCCTCGATCCCCTCGAGCACGCGGTGCAGTTGGAACCGGGTGCGGATCAGGCTCCATCGGTGATACGCGATCGACACGTGCTCGAACTGCGACACGGTCGCGCGGGCGATGCTGTTCAGCGTCTCCCCTGTCGCGTCGGACACCAGGTGCAGGTTCAGCCGGGGCGTTTCCATAGAAGCGAGGATAACGGGGATAACCGGCTTGCGGCAGTCCCATCTGCAGCCTCGACCCCGGGTGCGGGGATAAGCGCCGCGTCCTGGCGAACACGGGACAAACTCCGGCGACGGTCGGCAGGCTGCCGGGACAATCCCCGGCCACCCTGTTTTAACAAGGGCTTGGCTGGAGGCACGCCTGTGGAGAAGGCCGGGACAGGAGTTGAGAGTCCGGGTACCCCTTTGTCCACAGGGCCTATTGACCACTCCAAAAGGAGTCTAAGACTCATAGAATGGATAGAAGCTCCGCTGCCAAACCCCTGCTCCGCGTGCTGGCTGGCGAGGCGGTCTGGCCGCCCCCGGTATGGCTGATGCGCCAAGCCGGGCGTTACCTGCCGGAGTATCGCGAGGTACGTGGCCGCGCCGGCGACTTCATCAGCCTGTGCACCACCCCGGCCCTGGCGGCCGAGGTCACGCTGCAGCCGATCCGCCGCTACGGCTTTGACGCGGCCATCCTGTTCAGCGATATCCTCATCGTCCCTTGGGCGCTCGGCCAAGGCCTCGCCTTCAAGGAGGGCGAAGGGCCGGTGCTGCCGCCGATCCGCGACGCGGCCGGCGTGGCATCGCTCGACCTGGCCCGCCTGCCCGCCGCGGTGGCGCCGATCCTGGAAACGGTGTCGCGCACCCGCGCCGGGTTGCCGCCCGAGACCACCATGATCGGCTTCGCCGGCAGCCCTTTCACCGTCGCCTGCTATATGGTGGAGGGCGGCGGCTCGAAGGAATTCGCCAACATCCGCGGCATGGCGCACGCGCAGCCGGCAGTGATGGACGCGCTGGTCGCGACGCTGGTGGACGCCACCGTCACCTACCTTTCGGCCCAGGTCGGGGCTGGCGCCGAGGTGCTGATGCTGTTCGACAGCTGGGCGGGCGTGCTGTCGCCGGCGCTGTTCCGCCGCCTAGTGGTCGCGCCGACGGCGGCGATCGTCGCCCGGCTTAACGCGCTGCACCCCGGCATCCCGATCATCGGGTTTCCCCGGCTGGCCGGGGTGCTGGTCGGCGAATACGCCGCCCGCACCGGGGTCAACGCGGTGGCGCTCGACACCGGCGCCGACCTCGCGCTGGCGCAGACGCTGATCCCGGCCGGGCTTGCCACGCAAGGCAACATGGACCCGCTGGCGCTGGTGGCCGGCGGCGAGGCCCTGCGCACCGAGGCGGCCGGCGTGCTCGAGGCGGTCCGCGGCCGGCCGCACATCTTCAACCTTGGCCATGGCATCGTGCCGCAAACGCCGCCGGCCAACGTCGCCGCCTTGCTGGAGCAGATCCGTGCCGCTTGACGACCGGTTGCCGCGGGCCAACTTGCCTCGAATGCCCCGCCCCGTCCCTGAACAGCGAAAGATCGCCGTCGTCCTGTTCAACCTGGGCGGGCCGGATCAGCCTTCTTCGATCAAGCCGTTCCTGGTCAACCTGTTCAAGGACCCGGCCATCCTCCGCGTGCCGTTCTTTGTGCGGCCGTTCCTTGCCCGCCTGATCGCCCGGCTGCGGGTCAAGGCGGCCACCGCCAACTACGAGATCCTCGGCGGCAAGAGCCCGCTGCTGGAGCTGACCCAGGATCAGGCTCGCGCGCTCGAAGCCGCGGTCGCCGAAACCCGTCCCGACCACGACGTGCGCTGCTTCGTCGCCATGCGCTATTGGCACCCGTTCAGCCTGGAGGCGGCGCGCGCGGTCAAGGCGTGGAACCCGGACGAGGTGGTGCTGGTCCCGCTCTACCCGCACTTCTCCACCACCACCACCGGCAGCAGCTTGACCGCCTGGCGTGAGGCCGCGGCGAAGGCCGGGCTGGTCGCGCCGGTGACGACGCTGTGCTGCTACCATTCCGATCCGGGCTTCCTACGCGCGACCGCGGCGATCGTCCGCCGCAGCTACGAGGCTGCTCGCGCGGCGCTGCCGGCCACGACCGGGCTGCGTGTCCTGTTCTCGGCGCACGGCCTGCCGGAGGTGATCGTCAAGGCGGGCGACCCCTATCAGTTCCAGGTCGAGCGGACCGTCGCCGGCGTGGTCCGCTTGCTTGGGATCGAAAACCTCGACTTCGCCACCTGCTACCAATCGCGTGCGACCCCGCAGAAATGGATCGACCCCAGCACCGAATTCGAGATCGAGCGTGCCGCGCACGACAAGGTCGCCGTTCTGGTGGTTCCGATCGCCTTCGTCTCGGAGCACTCGGAAACGCTTGTCGAGCTCGACGTCGAGTATCGCGAGCTTGCGGAAAAGGAAGGCGTCCCCGGCTACTTCCGGGCTCCGGCACAGAACAGCGACGCCGGGTTCATCGCCGCCCTGGCCGAGCTGGTAGAGGCGTCGAGCGGCCGCGGCCCCGGCCTGTGCAGCTTCGTCGGCGGCCGCACCTGTCCGAAGCCGTTCGGCGACTGCCCGCATGCGCGCGCCGGCGCCGCCCAGCCGGTCGCGCCCACGATCGCCGCACCGGTCAAGGAGCTGGCCTAACCGCCCCAATCGCCCCGACGTCGTCCCCGGGCTTGACCCGGCGACCTCTCCCCCGCAGAGAACGCCGGCGGCGCGGTTCGGACGATCGGGCCCGAGACCGCAAGGACGCGCATGACCCCCGACCCTCTGTGTTCCGAACCCCTCCGCCTCGTGATCTTCGACTGCGATGGCGTGCTGGTCGACAGCGAAGGCCCGAGCAACCGGGTCGTGGCGATCGAGATCAGCAAGCTCGGCTGGCCGATGACCGAGGCGGAAAGCACCGCTCTGTTCGTCGGCCACCGCCTGTCCGATATCCCGCCGGTGGTCGAGGCCCGGCTCGGCCGTCCCGTGCCCGACGGCTGGGTCGAGCACTTGCGGCAGCGCCTGATCGCCGCGTTCGACACGCTCGAAACCATTCCCGGCGCTGCGGACGCCCTGCGCGCCGCCGGCGCCCTCGGCCTGCCTTACCGGGTCGCCAGCAACTCCTCCCATGAGGAGATGGACGTGAAGTTCCGCCACACCGGCCTCGCGCGGCTGATCGCCGGGCGGCAGCACAGCGCTCGTGACGTGCCGCGCGGCAAGCCATTCCCGGACGTGTTCCTCGCCGCCGCCGCGGCCGAAGGCGTGCCGCCCGCCGCCTGCCTGGTGGTGGAGGACAGCGTGCCGGGGGTGAAGGCCGCGGTTGCGGCCGGCATGGCGGTGGTCGGCCTCGACCCGCATGGCGACGGCTCGGCCTTGCGGGCAGCCGGCGCCACGCCGATCCGGGCGCTGGCCGAGCTGGCGCCGATCCTGCGGACCGCCATGCAACGGGCCGCATGACCCTTCCCTGGCTCGTCTCCGTCTATCCTTGGGTGAAGTCGTTCCACGTCATCGCGGTCATCGCCTGGATGGCGGGCATCTTCTACCTGCCCCGCCTCTACGTGTACCACTGCAGCCTGGCCCGCGGCTCGACCGAGAGCGAGCGGTTCAAGGTGATGGAACGGCGGCTGCTGAAGCAGATCATGCATCCGGCGATGATCGCCACCTGGACGTTCGGCGCGCTGCTGGTGCTGACGCCCGGCGTCGTGGATTGGACGCACTTCAACTGGTGGCACGTGAAGTTCCTTATGGTGATCCTGATGACGGGGTTCCAGGGCGCGGCCGGCAAGTGGCGCCGCCAGTTCCTCGAGGACCGCAACCAGAAGCCGGAACGGTTTTATCGCATCGCCAACGAGGTGCCGACGGTGCTGCTCGCCATCATCGTCATCATGGTGATCGCGAAGCCGTTTTGAGCGGCGCGGCCGGACCGGTCACCTTCCAGACCGTGTTGCCGACGTCGTCGGCCACCAGCAAGGCGCCGCTCCGGTCTACCGCCACGCCCACCGGCCGTCCCCGTGCCCGCCCGGCCCCATCGAGGAAGCCGGTCAGCACCTCGACCGGCGCTCCCGCGGGCCGCCCGCCGGCGAAGGGCACGAAGATCACCCGGTAGCCGCTGCGCGGCTGGCGGTTCCACGAGCCGTGCTGGCCGACGAACACCCCGTGCGCGAACGCAGGTGACAACGGCTCCGGCCCCGAGAAGGCCAGGCCCAACGACGCCGTGTGCGCCCCGAGCGCGTAGTCGGGCGCCACCGCGCGCGCCACCAGGGCAGGGTTGGGCGGCTTCACCCGCGTGTCGACGTGCTGCCCGTAGTAGCTGAACGGCCAGCCATAAAACGCGCCGTCCCGGACCGCTGTCATGTAGTCTGGCACGAGGTCGCTGCCGATCTCGTCGCGTTCGTTCACCGCCACCCACAGCGCGCCGGTCTGCTTCTCCCACGCCATGCCGACCGGATTGCGCAGCCCGCTCGCGAAGATGCGATGTTGCCCGGTGGTAGCGTCGACCTGCCAGACCGCCGCGCGCCCGTCCTCGGCCGCAAGCCCGTTCTCGGCTGCGTTGCTGTTCGACCCGACGCTCACATACAGCGTGCGGCCGTCCGCGGCGGCCACCACGTTCTTGGTCCAATGATGGTTGATTGGCCCCGCCGGCAGGTCGCAGATCTTGTCCCCGGCCGCCGCGATCGTCGTTTGCCCGGGCCGGTACGGGAAGCGCAGCAGCGCGTCGGTGTCGGCGACGTACAGCCCATCGCCGGCCAGCGCCATCCCGAACAGCGAATGCAAGCCCTCCAAGAACACGTGCCGCTCGACGCCGCCTTGGCCGTCCTCGCGCAGCAGGGTGATGCGGTCGGCGCTCGGCGTCCCGGCCCCTGCGGAGGCCATGATCATCCGCTGCACCATCCCGCGCGCACCACTGGCATCGGCGGGCCGAACCGGGGCGTTCGTTTCGGCGACCAGGATGTCGCCGTTGGGCAGCACCGCAAGCCAGCGCGGATGGTCCAGCCCGCGGGCCAGCGCCGTCACCCGCAACCCCGGCGCCGGCGTCGGCGTGGCGCCCGCCGGCCACGCCGCAGCGGGGGCGATGTTCAGGGTCGGCAGCAAGGTGGCGTGCGGCGGCGGCAACACCGGGTCCGGCCCGATCCCGGCTTCGAGCGGCAAGGTGGCACGGTCGCCGCACCCGGCCAGCAGCCCGGGGATGACGGCGGCCATGCCGAACAGAAATCGCCTGCGCAGGTCGTTTGGCAAATGGCTTCCCCCGGCCGCGGGCGACGATGCCCTTGCGGCCGGCTTGGTAGCGCGTGAACCCGGCCTTCCGTTCCGCGGCCGGATACGCTGGCGCGCATCCCTCCCGCCGGTTAATCACCGTGTGGCCGGGTACTTTCGCTTCGGCGCCTGTGCGGAGTTCCGGTGGGCTTTTTCGTTCCCAAGCTGCTGTGGCTGCTGCTGCGGCCCAGCACGGTTCTGGTGCTCGGCGTTGTGGCGGGAACCATCCTGGTGCTCCGCCGCCCTGGTGGCTGGGGCCGCTGGCTGCTGTTGACGTCGGCCGGGTTGCTGGCGCTTTGCATCGTGCTGCCGCTGGATGCCTTGCTATTGCTGCCGCTCGAGGGCCGGTTCTCGCGGCCACAGCCGGCGCCGTCGCGCGTCGACGGCATCGTCGTGCTCGGCGGCGCGGTCGAAACCTACTTGACCGAGCAGCACGGCACGCCGGCGCTGAACGGATCGGCCGAGCGGATGACCGCTTTCGTCGCCCTCGCCCGCCAGTATCCCGGCGCCCGCCTCGCCTTCACCGGCGGCAGCGGGCGGCTGGAAGGCTCGCGCCTGTCCGAGGCGGAGGTGGCCTCCAGGCTGTTCGCGCAACTCGGCCTGCTGCGCCCGGTCGTGTACGAGGATCAGTCGCGCACCACGCACGAGAATGCGGCAATGCTGAAAACGATCGTGCGGCCGCAGCCCGGCGAGACCTGGCTGCTGGTCACGTCGGCGGCGCACATGCCGCGCGCGGTCGGCAGCTTCCGCCGGGTCGGCTGGCCGGTGCTGGCGTGGCCGGTGGGGTATCGGGTCGGCCGGCTCCCCCGGTTCGACCTGGAGCAGGGCGTGCCGGACCGCCTCGGCGGCATCGATGCAGCGCTGCACGAGTGGGTCGGCTTGGTAGCGTATTATTTACTGGGTCGAACCGATGTGTGGCTTCCCGGTCCCTCTTGATCGGAATCTGTGGTTTTCCCGCTACAAAAACGCACTATCCCTCGTTGGGGTAGAGACGGATTGGGGTATGATTGTCCATACAGTTCGAGAGACTCTTGGTGGGCAATGGCGGTACGGCGACAGACGGCTGAAATGTTGAAGCGGGCAGCCGGGGTTGCACCCGTTCTGGCGCTTGGGTGCGCGATGGGCTTGAAGCCCGCCGCCGCCCAGGTGCTCGACACCTACTTCGAGCCGTATGGCGCCGATATCCGCGGCACGCAGACGCTCGACAACAGCCGCGGCTTGGCGCTCAACCGCTACGAGGCCGGCGGCGTTCGCGCCGGAAGCTTCATCGTTCGCCCCAACATCGTCGAGGGCTTCGGCTACAACAGCAATGTCCAAGGCTTCAAGGGCGGCCGCGGCAGCAGCTTCCTGGACAGCACCGCAGCGGTGCAGGCGACATCCAACTGGAATCGCAACTCGTTGTTCCTCGGTGCGGCCTTGGACGATCGCCGTTACTTTGACGTGCCGTCGCAGAACTTCACCACCTGGTCGGCCAATATCGGCGGATCCATCGATGTGGGCCGCGACCGGATCGACGCCCGCTACGACCACCAGAACCTGACCCAGATCCCGGGCGCGCTCGACTTCACGGCCGTCTCGCAGCCGGTCGCGTTCCGCGTCGACACTGCCGATATCAGCTACACCGCCCGCACGTCGGGCCGGCTGACCTTCGTGCCGGAGTTCACCGTCTCCCACTACGACTTCGACAGCTTCAGCAGCGGCACCACGCGGGTCGACCAGAGCTTCCGCAACCGGACGGTGCTGCAAGGCGCGCTGACGACCCGCTACCAGATTGGGGCGCAGCAGGACGCCTTGGTGGTCGTGCGCGGGACCAACATCGACTACTCGTCGTCGGGCACGACCGGGCAGCCGAAGCGCAATTCGAACGGGTTCTCCGTCCTTGGCGGCCTGGACTACCCGGCGCCTGGCTCGAACTTCCGTTTCCGGGTCCTGGCGGGCGTGCAAGCGCGCTACTTCAACTCGAGCGCCTATAAGAGCCTGACGACGCCGATCGTCGAGGCCTCCGTGATTTGGACGCCGACCCGGCTGACAACGGTGACGTTGCTCGCCCGCCGCGACATCGAGGACCCGTCGGACGACAGCATCGCCGGCTTCACCTTCACCGCAGCCCGGTTGAGCGTGGACCATGAGTTGCGCCGCAACATCACCCTGAACGGGTTCGGCGAGATCCTGCAGGCCGACTTCCCGTCCGCCAGCGTCGCGACCAACGGCCTCACCACCCGGGAAGCCGGGACGACGCAGACCATCTACAATGCTGGCGCAGGCGCCAATTGGTTGCTAAATCGGTACTTGCGGGTGGGCGGCCAGTTCAGCGTCGCTTATCGCAACGGGGGCGGGAACAACTACACCTCGACCCTGAGCCTGCTCACCCTTGGTTTACGGCTGTAAGTAACGCCGGCTGTTGTGTGCCGGCGAATTTTTTGGAGACGACCATGAAGGACCACCGACGCTCCCTCAAATCGTTGCTTCCCACCCTCGGGATCTGCTTGCTCGGCTTGGTCCTGGCAGCGTGCTCCCCGGGGCGCGGGCTGGAGCCCATTCCCGAGTATAACGGCACGGTCTACCGGCTCGGCGTCGGCGACCAGCTCCGCATCATCACCTTCGGCGAGCAGTCGCTGAGCCAGGATTTCCGCATCGGCGACGGCGGCTACATTGCCGTCCCGCTGTTGGGCAATGTCCGCGCGGCTGGCCTGACCTCGACCGAGCTTGGCAAGACGATCGAAGGCGAGCTGCTGAAGCAGAAGCTGCTGCGTAACCCGAGCGTCGCCGTCGAGGTCGTCAACTACCGCCCGATCTCGGTGCTCGGTGAAGTGGCCAAGCCCGGCCAGTACCCCTACCAGCCCGGCATGACGTTGCTCACGGCAATCGCGTCGGCCGGCGGGTTCACCTATCGCTCGGTCGAGGATTACGCCTACGTCGTGCGGCCGAACGATGCGACCACCACGGTTGGCAAGATCTCGCCGCAGGACTACGTGAAGCCGGGTGACGTCATCAAGGTTTACGAGCGCCTGTTCTAACGGCCAGACGGGCCCCGTGCGCCTGAGCCGCCGGCGCCTGATGGGCGCCGGCTTGGTGCTGGCGTGCGGGTCACCGGCGCGTGCAGCCGAAGGTCCGGTCCCGGTGCGCCGGGCCCGCGACCTCCGTAACGGCTGGGGTGTCTGCGGCAACCCCGGCATCGACGCCGGCATCGACGCCTACGCCACAATGCTGCAACGGATCGGCACCAACGCGATCCGCTCGCCCTTGGCGCGAGACGGCCGGCCGATCGGGCCCCAATTCGAGTTGCTGCGTCTTGCCACCGCCCGGCTCGACCCGGGGGTGCCGGCGCCACGCCTGACCGCGATCGTGACCGCCTACCTGAACGACGCCGCGACGACGTGGGCAATGCAGCAAAGCGCTTTGCGGACAGTTGCTGCAAGCGGGCTGCTCGGCGCGATCGAGGGCCCCAACGAGATCAACAACCGGGTCACCGGGGGCGGTTCGCACGGCCCCGACGATCTCGCCGATCGCACCGGTCCGGACGCCTACCCGGCCAACGCCCTCGCCTGGGCCAAGGTCCTCGACCAGTTCCGGCGCCAAACCCCGCAACTGCGCGGAGTGCCCTTGATCGCGCCGTCGATCGCCAGTGGCTTGCGCGAGGATTATGCCCGCCTGCCCCGGCTCACCGGCCTTGTCGACGCCGGGAACGCCCACTTCTACGCCGGCGGCGGGCGGCAGCCTGGGTTCTCCATCCCGCCCAACCCCGACGTTGGGTCGTTCGCCACGGTGCTCGGCTGGGCCCAGGCGGCGCAACTGCCGGGTGGGCCGATGTGGCTGACGGAAACGGGCGCAAGCACCTCGGGCAACTATGCGCGGGACGGGGTGTCGCAGGCCAAGTACCTCGCCAACCAATTCTTCGACGCCTTCGCCGCCGGCGCGCAGCGGCTGTACTTCTACCAGCTGATCGACGGCAGCAGTGCGCCCGGCGACACGGAAGGCAATTTCGGCCTGTTCCGCCACGACGGGTCACCCAAGCCGGCCGTTGCCATGTTCGAGCGGCTGAAACATCTCTTGTCGGTTGGACGCTTCGAGGACCCGCGCAACCGCGCCGACACGGGCCCGATCACGGCAGCCTATGATCCGCGTGACCTCACCGTCGCCGGACCGGCCGAGGCGCTCGTGCTGCAGAAGTCGGACGGCAGCACGGTGATTGCCGTCTGGAACGAGCCGCCCATCGACGACGGCAAAGGCAACAGCTTGGCGCCGGCGTCACAGAACGTCACGCTCGATCTCGGGTCGTCGCAGCGGTTCGGCGTCCATGACCTGCTGGAGCCTGCGGCGCCGGAGTTCGCGTCCGGGCGCCGCGTTGATGTCAAGCTGCGCGGTCATCCGGTGCTCGTTGAGCTACGCCCGGGATCGGCGCGAAACTGACCGGCTGCGCGGGCCGTGGCCCGGCGGGGACAAAGGGAAGCCCAAGCCAGCCGGCAACGCCGAGCCGCATGGCGACGACCTGCAGCGCGATCGGCAAGCCGAGCCCCGCGACCATGCCGGCACCGATGTAGAGCGGCGCCGCGGCGTGGGCGCCGATGATCCTGACCAGCGCGATGCGCGCGCCCGCCGTGCCGAGAATGTGGACGACGAGGACCGTCAGCGAGATCTGTCCGAGATACGCGATGACGCGCAGCAAGGGCCATCGGCTGGACCAGCGAGCGAGGTATTGCGCCGCGCCGAACACGGCCAAGCTGCCGAGCACGGCAACCGGAACCGCCCACTGATTGCCAACTCCAGCGCTGTCCAGCGCCAGTCCAAGGCCAACGGCGCCGAGGGCCGACCCGGCGATCAGGATCGGCGACGCCGCCATTCGCTCGAACGCCGGCCCACGAACGAGCGCCGCGCACGCGGTTCCGGCCGCGTAATAGAGCAGGCCCCATGTCACCTGCTGGCCCAAGTCGGTCGGCGCGAACTGTCCGGCGACGAAGATCGGGATCGCGGCCGCCAAGGGGACCCACGTTCCCCACCGCACCAAGATGTGGACGAACACGACGCAGCACAGCACGGCGTAGAGGAACCAAAACGGCGAAACCGGCTCGTAAAGGTAGGTGTTCACCCCAAACGAGAAGGCGCCCATGTTGGTCATGTTGCCCAACGCCGACAGGAGGGCGAGTTCGAAGCTCATCCAAAGCACGTAGGGCCAGGCGATCATCCGCAGCCGCCGCCAGAAGGGCCAGCCGCCTTGCAGCGCGGTGCGCACGCCGAGCACGCCCGAGATGAAGAAGAAAAGCGGCATGTGGAAGCCGTAGATCAGGAAGTCGATTGTCAAATGCGCCGAGCCGTCGATCAGGCCGGCCGCAAGCAACCCTCGGATGCAATGGCCGTAGACTACCAGGATGATGGCGATGCCGCGGGCATGGTCGATCCAAGCGGCGCGGCGCGGCGCGGCGGCGGCGATGTTCGGTGTCTCCAGCGCGGTGGGGTTTGCCATTACCATGTTGCCTCGTTTCCACGGTCGCCCCGAATCCTGGCGGACACGGCCATCCTTACGCAGACGTCATGGCAGGATCGTAGACCTTCAATCCTTCCCAACTTATAAAGCAGGGACGTAGCCGGATTGAGACACTTAGCCGGAGTGTCTGGGGACAGGACGTCGATGACCGCCGACACGGCGACATTGGGGGCCGCCACGGTTTCCCTGCCGGACGAGGACGATCGATGACCCAGACCCGGCAAGACCTTCGCGACACCGGACAAGCGCTTGCGCCGACCAAGCTGCGGGTCGTATCGATCTCGCATTCCGCGGTGAACAAGGCCAGCGGCCGGATCCGCTACGAGACGCTGGTGGCCGAGCGCCCGGACGTCGACCTGACGCTCGTAGCGCCCGACCGTTGGATCGAATACGGCAAGCGCATGCAGCTGGACCCGCACTCGGGCCCGCTCAAATTCCGCGTCGAACGCGTGCGCCTGCCGGTGGTGCCGATGGCCAAGTGGTACCTGCACCACTACCCCAAGCTGGGCGACGTGCTGTCGAGCTTGCGGCCGGACGTAATCCATCTCTGGGAAGAGCCGTGGAGCCTCGTCGGGTTGCAGGCGGTTCGGCTGCGCGACCGGTTGCTGCCGGGCGCCGCGGTCATCCTCGAAACCGACCAAAACATCCTGCGCCGGTTGCCGCCGCCGTTCCAGCAGATCCGCCGCTACAACCTCAAGCGCATCGACCTCCTGATCGGGCGGCAGCCTGAGAGCCTCGAGGTGGCGCGGGCCTGCGGCTTTTCCGGGCCGACCGCAATCGTGGAATACGGGGTTGCCGCGGACATCTTCCGGCAACAGAACCGGGACGCGGCGAGGGCCGCCCTCGGCGTGTCCGGCTTCGTGATCGGCTATGTCGGGCGGATCGTGCGCGAGAAAGGCCTGATGGATGTGCTGGACGCGATGGCGGCGTGCGGGCGCCCGGTGACCTTTGTCGTCCTGGGCGCGGGGCCCGACCGCGACGCGCTCGTCGCTCATGCCACGTCGCTCGGCTTGCTGCCGCAACTGCGCCTGCTCGATCCGCGGCCGCCCACGGCCGTAGCAGAGGTGATGAACGCGCTCGATGTCCTCGTGCTGATGTCGCGTACGGCGCGGACGTGGAAGGAGCAGTTCGGCCGGGTGATCATGGAAGCGCAAGCCTGCGGCGTGCCGGTGATCGGGTCCGATTCGGGCTCGATCCCAGGGGTGGTGGCCGAAGGCGGTTGGATCGTGCCGGAAGGCCAATCGGCGCCGTTGGCCGAGCTGCTCGGCCGCTTGATGGCGTCGCCCGAGGAGGTGGAGCGCGCTCGTGCGGCCGGGCTGGACCAAGCGCGCGGGCGGTTTTCCGTCCGCACGGTGGCCGACGCGCTCGCCGACTCGTTCGCCGCCGCTGCGGCGGCGCGCCGGGCCCATCGCGCGGCCACGGGCAGCCCGGCGCCGTGAGCGTCAAGCCGCGTGTCCTGCTGGTGTCGCCGGTGTCGGAGTTCAAAGGCGGCGCCGAAGTGGTGCTGCGCACCATGCTGGCCAACCCGCATATCGAGCCCGTCCTGGCGCTGCCGGACGAGGGTCCGATCGAGCAGGCCGCGCGCGCCATGGGCGTCCCGGTCTGCTTCTACCGGCCGAGCGCGATGCTGCACGTGCACCGGCCACCCCGGCCCGGGCCGATCGCCGCCGCGTTGGCCGACGCGTTCCGCTGTTCGCGCCGCTTGAGGCGCCTCGCCCGGGAGCACGGCTGCCCTATCCTGCATAGCAATGGTTTGAAGCCGCATATGTTGCTGGCCCTGCTCGGCTCCTCGGCCAGGGTGCGCACGCTGGTTCACCTGCACGACATCCCGTATCGCCGCTCGGAGCGCGTCATCTGGCAAGCGATCGCACGCCGGGTGACCCGTGTGATCATGGTCTCCCGACCCTGCTATCCCGGTCCGGTGCTCCCGGCCAACGTCGCGGTGGTGCCGAACGGCATCGCTCCGGTCAGCGACCGGCTGCCGGAGCCGACGCCCCCTGGGCCGATCCGGCTTGGGTTTGTCGGGCGGTTCCACCCGAACAAGGGTCTCGACCTGCTGCTGGACTGGTTCGGCTCCGTGCGCGCGGCTGGGATCGCGGCAACGCTGACCATCAGGGGACGGCCCGATCCGGACCTTCCCCAGTACCTGGTCGGGCATCCAGGCGCGTATTCGGGCGAGCGACTATGCCGCCGACGTGGTCGAGGAGGGCTGGACCACCGGTGCCGCGACTTACGCCGGATTGGACGTCTTGCTGATCCCGTCGAAGACACCGGACCCGGCGCCTTTGGTGGTGTTGGAAGCGATGAGCGCGGGGGTGATCGTCGCCGCTTACCCGGCTGGCGGCATACCCACGATGATCGAGGACAAACGAACCGGGTTGCTCGTCGAACGCGGAGAAACGCTGGCGGCGGAATTGCAGCGGCTGCAAGACGATCCCGGCATCGGCGAGCGCCTGCGCCAGGCGGCCTTCGAACATGTCCGGACCCAGCACGGCATCGCGGGCTTCCATGCCAAGCTGGCCGAGATCTATTCTGCAATGATTGAGCATCGGGAGTAGTCCAAGCGGTCTATTCCCAATCGGCAACTTAATATTCTAGCAAAATACCGCGACTGCCACTCCAGCCCAGGAAATTGCCGATAAGATCAGGCCGAAAAACACGCCTCGAAAAAGCCTTGGTTCGGCGTCATCCGCACAACCGAACATGACAGGGAGATCGGTTTCGCGGCTGTCTTCCGCGGCGGCGTAGGCTGAGGGGATGCTCAGGATCGCGGGACTTTCACAATTATTTTTAATCACCGTGATGGTTGAGCACGCGTTCGCAGTCCATTGATTCACGTCCGTTATCCCCTCCGGTCCCGATGCTACCTAAAATTCACCTTCCAAATTGCGAAATGCGCGTTAAAGTATGCTGCACTGCAACCAACGGCTTCATTATGCGTGTTGTCCGAACGAGACACCCTACAGGAATTGTCAGCTTTGGTTTGCGATAACGGGGTTGTTAGTTGAGGAACATGGTGCGTAGCAACTAGAAGTAGTTCGCGTAATGGAGGCGATCGTGTCGTCGGGTTGTGTAAAGTTTTACCTTACTGACACGAAGTTAAGACGCGCAAATCCTGACCGCTGTTTCAGCGTTGCATGACATGATGGACTGCCGAGGCGCTGAGGGCCGGCAACTTTCCGGCTTTGTTCCGCGCTTGCTGAGGGATTAGTATGCATGGACCACGTTAATGCACGACTAAGCAATCGCGCGAGGTTCGAATAATGCTGGCCAGTACGTCGACCCGCGAGGTCGCCAGCGTATTCCGGCCGGTCCCGGCGGTCGCCAAGACCGGCCGCCCTCGGCCCCCCATCCCGATCGATCTTCTCTTGGCGGCGATGCGGATCGGCGACGCTCTGGCCGTATTCAGCGGCGGGCTGGCAGCTGGCCTGCTGATCCACTCGCTGAGCGTGCACGCGCAGTATCAGCCGCAGATCTTGGTCTCGCTAGCGGTGACGACCGTGACGACCTTCTTCTTCGGCCGACTGAATGCATATGATCGATCGGCCGTCCGTAATGTGCGCCGCGGCCTTCTGACACGATTGATCGGGCTGCTGCCGGGCGTTCCGATGGCAATCGGCTGCATTGCCCTGTTGCCGAGCGAACGCGTGCTGCTGCCGATCTGGCCGGTGGCTTGGCTGGCGGCGTCGTTGCTGTTCCTCGCCGCCGGGCACATGTTGGCAGGCACATTCATCCGCCGTTGGGCGGACGAGGGCGGCCTGTCGCGCCGCGTCGCGGTTGTCGGCGTCAACCAGTTCAGCGAGAGCTTCCTGGAGCGGGTCGCAAGCCGGCCGTCTGATGGGGTCGAGATCGTCGGCGTCTACCGTGACT
The DNA here is from genome assembly GCA_963752225.1 of uncultured Alphaproteobacteria bacterium. Taxonomy (GTDB): domain Bacteria; phylum Pseudomonadota; class Alphaproteobacteria; order Acetobacterales; family Acetobacteraceae; genus JBBROS01. Next base: position 195,911 of record CAVVXS010000010.1, read on the forward strand.
ACGATGACGAGCACGGCGATTTTCACGGCGGTCATCCGGTGATCGGGCGCATCGGCGACGTCGTCGCGCATAGCCGGCGCGAGCGGATCGACGCCGTCGTGCTGGCGATCCCGTTGACACAGCCGGAGCGGATTGCGCACGCCAAGCGGGCGCTCGCCTGCATCGTTTCCGATGTTTACCTCACGACAGGTCTGACAGGGCTGCAGTTCAAGTCGACCGAGGTTCAGGACTTTGCGTCCACGCCAATGGTTCGGGTCACTCGTCGTCCGCTCGACACCTGGCAGATGATGGAGAAGACGACGCTCGATCGCTTCGTAGCCATCCTGTTGCTGTGCGCGCTCTCATTGCCGCTGTTGCTGATCGCAATCCTGATCAAAATCGACAGTCCCGGCCCGGTGTTGTTCCGGCAACCCAGGCTTGGGTTCAACAACCTGATGTTCACGGTCTATAAGTTCCGCACCATGAAACATGGTTCGGCCGACTTGTTGGCAGAGCGGCAGACCAGACGCGGCGATGACCGCATCACTCGGGTGGGGCGCCTGCTTCGCCGGTTCAGCCTCGATGAGCTTCCGCAGTTGTTGAACGTGCTCGGCGGCAGCATGTCGTTGGTCGGCCCGCGGCCGCATGCGCCCAACACGAAGGCTGGGGACGTCCTGTTCCACGACGCGGTCGCGGAATACGCTCTGCGGCATCGGGTGAAGCCGGGCATCACCGGTTGGGCCCAAGTGAATGGCTGGCGTGGCGAGACCAAGACGCTCCAGCAGATTGAGCAGCGGGTAGCGCACGATCTCTGGTACATCGACAACTGGTCGCTGAAGCTGGATTTCCGCATCCTCCTGCTAACGGTCACCCGGGAAATCAACAGCAAAACAGCCTTTTAACCCTTTGGTGGGTCGCGGCGTTAAGACCGTGTACGCGGGCACGGTTAATCATGACGACCTCGAACCCAAGCTTCGCAACGTTTTGGAGCGGTCGGCGCCTCGGTGGATACGAGGCCGCGTGTCTGTCGTCGTTCAGCCGGCTCGGCTACCAGATGACGGTCTACTCGTATGGCGGGATCGACAACTTGCCGGATGGCGTGTCCAGCCGACCGGCCGCAGAAATCGTCGATGAACGTTTCGAATCGGCCTTTCTGATCAAGGGAGTTCCGAGCCCCAGCCACTTCTCCGACCTGTTCCGTTACCGGCTGTTCCAGCGCACCGATGCGATTTGGGTCGATAGCGACATGTTCCTGCTGCGGAGCTTCGAGCAGGACTTGCCAACCACCTTGCTTGCCCGTGAAAGCGAAGACAATTTGTGCGGCGCGATCATGCGTCTCAGCCGGGACGACCCGGCGTTGAGCTGCCTCGTCGAGCGGACCGAAGCGGTTGCCGGGCGCGAGTTGGCGTGGGGGGAGACCGGGCCGCGGCTGCTCACGGCCGTGTTCGGTTCGCGGGTCCTGAACGCGTCGTTCGGTCCCGAGCTGTTCTTCCCGGTCCACTACGATGAGTTCTGGAAGGTGTTCCTGCCGCGGTATCGGACCGAGTGCGAGGATCTCTGCCGGAACGCAACCACGCTTCATCTTTGGAATAATGTCGTTGGCAAGGTCGGTGTGTGGAAAGATGTCTTACCGCCGCCAGGATCTTACCTGCACGAGCAATTCGTGGCTCACGGCTTGACCGATCTGTTCCACGGGGTGTTCCCGGCCGACGTCATGGAGAATGTGATCGACAACTATCGAATGCGCATGAGCGGCGCCTTCGGTGACATCACAAAGCTCGCGCACCTGGTGATACCGGGCCTGCGGCGCCGCACGTTGCGGCGGCTCGACTGGGTTCGGGACCGCATCTGAGTGCGGATCGAGCCGATTGCCCCGCTCAGCTCCCCACCAGGCTCGGCGCCGGGATTGTCCGGCGCGCGACCAGCTTCATGAGCAACTGCTGGAGCTCGTGGAAGCCGTACGGGTCGATCAGCCGGATCAGCGCCGTGTAGCAGACGGCCATGGTCGTCGAGATCAATGCCATATCCATCAAGCGGCTGCGAATGCCGATCGCGTTGCTGAGGGCTAGCGCGGCCCCAACCGACAGCGCTGCGGTGATCCCCGGCCGGAGATAGATCATCATGAGGCGGTGCCAGCTTACCCCGCTTCGCCGGAACACGGCGTAGCTGAAGAGCGGCGTGACCGTCCCATAATAAGCGGCCACCGCCAGCGCCACCCCGAGCGCCGACGCCACGTAGCCGCCGATTGCGACGAGCACGAAGAAGGCCGGAGTACAAATCAGCAGATAGCTGAATTGCCGGCTGAACGCACGCTGGGCCGAGAGCAGCGTGGCCGCGATCCAGGAAATCGCATCCAGCCCGAGTGCAACGCTGAGGATCTGCATGAGCGGGATGCTGTCGTCCCATTTCGACGCGAAAAACAGGTGGACCGCTGGATCGATCAGCGCAGCTTGCAGAAAGGCGAGCGGCATGATCAGCAGGCCGAGCAACTTGGCCGCACGGAACGCCGCCTCACCTTGCACGGCCGGGTTGTTGCGCATGTGCGACAGGGCCGGAAAGAGCACGTTGCCGAGGCTCATGACCATCAGCATCAAGGGCTGCGACGCCATCTTGAACGCAAAGAAGTAGAGACCGACAGCGGCTTTGTCGGCCAATAACCCCAGCACGACGTAATCGCCTTGATTGACCGCCGCTTGCACTGCCCCGGTCGCAAAAACAAAGATGCTGCTGCCGACGACGTAACGGATGCGTCCAATCTTGCTGAACAGGCCTGGCAGCGTGGGCCGGGTCCAAAGCCACAGTGCTACGGTCCTTAGCCCGGCCACGATGGGCAGCGGCAACGCGAAGGCAAAGGCGCCGAAGCCTGTGAAGGCGAAGCCGATCGTCAGCCCTTGGATCAAGAGCGTCTCGACCATCCCGAACGCGGCGATGGTCCGGAAGCGGAGATCGGCGCGCATCACCAGCATTGGCACGGTGGCGAGCGTGGTCAGCGGAATGCTCACGCCGACGATCACCGCCAATGGGATGACTGGCGGAGCGCGGTAGAAGTAGGCGAACACCGGACCGAGTACCAAGACGATCAAGAAGCCCAGGAGCCCCAGTCCGAAGCTGTACCAAAATGCCGGCACCAACCAGAATCGGATCGTCTTGTGCCGCTGTATGACGACGCCCTCTACGCCGGAGTTGGCGACGATCGAACCGAAGGTGGAGACGGTGTAGGCAAGCCCGATCAGGCCGAAATCCGCCGGTGCGAGGACCGCGGCCAAAGCGAGCTGGGCGAAGAATGCGAGGGCTCGGCCACCGGCGCTCTGCAACATCAGCCACGCCGCTCCCCGGGCGGCGGTGCGCCCGAGGGATCCCCCAGCTTCAGCCATGATAGCGAAACGACCCTTCCCGAAAGCCATGCTGTGGCCGTCCCGGCCCAGTGCCGGCGACCTACGGTTTAGCTAAGCCTAACCTAGGCGGCCTTGCCGCGGCTGCCACGTCATCTTTCGTCACGCGCGGCGATCCCACCCCAGGTCGGGCCGTCACGCGTAGCGCCGCCGCCGGCGCGCGGCCTGTGAGGGAGCCGACAGAACGCCAACCATCAGCCAGAACAGAAACCCGATCTCGCCGATGGCAATCGCGGTCAACGGAATGATGGCGAGGTTGCCGATGATCAACGCGCCGGCCACAAGGCGCAGCGGCTTGTCGTCGCGCCGAAGGCTTCGAAGGGCTTGCACGCCGGCCCAGATAATGCCGAGCACGTGCAGCAAGCCCAGCGTCGTGCCCATCTGCACGGCCGACGTCAGCAACTGCCCGTCCATCGCCGCCATCCTGGTGTCAGGATCGATTGGCACCAGCCCGGCGCCGATATTGTAGCGCGGATCTTCGGTGAAAACGTGCGCGTAGTCCCCCATCCGTTCCTGCCCGCTGCCGTCGCCGGATACGTTGGTATCGAGCGAAGCGAACCGGTCGGAGATGGTATCGCCGAACGAGGTAAACAAAATCGCAATGACCACCCCGAATCCCAGGCAGACGATCAGGAACAGCGCCCGTCCGCGCGTGCGGTTGAACAACAGGCAGAACAGCAGCGACAGGCTCGCGCTGATCCACGCCGTGCGCACGCTCGTCAGCATGATCGAAAGCGAGAGCGGCAGGATGGCCACCACCGGCACGAGCACCGGCGGAATAAAGGATTTCTGAGTGAAGCTGAATAACAGCAGGCCGAACGTCGCATAGGCGGCGAAGCTCACGGGGGAGTTCATCGTCCCGAACACCCGCACCATCCCCGGATAGGGCTGTCCAATCGACGGGATCTTCGACGAGATCATCCAGAACTGGTCCCATTGCGGGGGCGCGAGGTGCTGGAAGACGCCGTAAAGGCCCACCGGCGCGCTGACGATCAGGAAAGCCCGCGCGGCGGATTCGAGAACGGCCTCGCTTTCGTTGGCGCGCAGGATAACGCACATGCAGTAGATCATGGGCGCGAGGTATTTGATGGCAACGACCGACGCGTCGAACATGTTGCCCTGGAATGCCGACAGCGCCCAGGCGTACATGACGCAGATCGTCATCAGCAAATAGGGCGAGAACACGCCCATAGCGATGTTCCGGTTGGTCGCGAGCACCTTCATCTCGCCGAAGACGACGACCATGGCGAGCAACGGACCGATCAGCATCATTCCGCTGGCGTCGTAGCCCGTATGCAGGTCGATGATCCGGCGCAGCAGCGGACCGACCACGAACAAGACGATGACGACTTCCACGTGCAGCGGCAGGCCGCCGCGCCGGTAGCCATGGTAGGCCATCGCCACGCTGCCGGCGATGAACACCATCCGGGCAGCGCCGATCCCCACCTGCCCCATGGCCGCGACCAGCAACAGGAACGCGCCCAGGACGAGGTACACCCCGAACGCCGCCTGGCTGTCCCGCACGGGCGCCAGCACGGGCCGAGTAGCAGGGGCCCGGACCGGCGCCGCAGGCTCCGGGGTGAGGTACTCGGTGATGGCCTAGCTCCGTTCGGAGACGAGGTAGAGATCAGCGGGGTTGCTGGTGTCGTAGAGGCGGTAATGGTCCGGCTCGACCCGGTCCAGAACGAGGCCGAGCACATTGCCGCCCGCCGCGCGGACTTCGCTCACGCCCTCGATCACCGACTCGGTGTGCGAGTGGCCCCATTGCGCGCAGTACAGGATGCCGTCGACTTCCGGAGCAAGGATGCGGGTATCGGCAACCGACCGCGACGGCGGAGTGTCGATCAGCACCAGGTCGTACCGGCCGAATGCCCAATCGAGCAGCTTTCGCATCTCCGGCCCGCCGAGCAGCTCGGCGGAGTCCATCGTCGGCCGGCCCGCCACGATCACATCGAGCCGGTCGGACGCGGCCCGCACCACGGCCTCTTCCGGGAGCGTCGTGCCGCGTAGCACGTCGCTGACCCCGACCACGGCCGGCAAACGCAAGCTCCGGCCGATGCTCGGCCGCCGCAAGTCACACTCGAGGATCAGCACGCGCTGTCCTGCAGCCGCGGCAAAGTGAGCCAGCGACAGCGTGATGAAGGACTTGCCCTCCCCCTTCGAGGCCGAGCAGACCATGACGCTGCGCAACGGCCGTTCGCGCCGCCGTTGCGAACGCAGGAGCAGGCATTCGGCATACAGGCCCCGGATCGCTTCTTGGAATGCCGAGGGCTGGCTCATCTTCTTGTCCAGCTGACCCGACGAACGTCCAATCCGCGACACGTGCGGGACCCGCGCCAGCACGCGGAGGCGAGATGCATCCTCCAGCCCGTCGATGGCCCGGATGGTCGGGTCGGCCCGGTCCCGCAGCAGCGCTGCCACGACCGCAAACGCGGTTGCCAGCAACAGGCCGGTCAAGGCGAACGTGGTCACCTTGGGGAAGAACACGCTTTGCGGCAGCTCGGCGAGGCTGACGAGGCGTGCGTTCGCGGTCGCAAGGCGCCGGTTGGTCTCGAGCTGGTTCAGGTTCTTGGTCAGGTCGACCAGCAACTCCCGGTCGGTCGTCGCATCCCGCTGCAGGGAAGCGACCTGGGTGGTGGCGTCGTCATTGCCGCGGACATCCTGCTTGAGACTGTCAAGCTGGCTCCGAAGCGTGGTCACGCGGCTGTTGGCGGCGTTGTAGTCGGCCTGCGCGCTGCGCGTCACCAAGCTTGTCTCGCGGCTCAGCGAACCCTCGAGGCTGCGCCGCTGCTGCTGCAGCTCCACTAGTGCCGGGTTGGAGGCGCCGTAACGCGCCGCCATCTGCGCCATCTGCGAGTTGACCAGCGCGAGTTGCTGCTTGATGTCGCTCACGCCGCGGTTGTCGAGCACACCTGTCGTCGCCCCACCCTGGGCATTGGCCTGCTGCAAACGCCCGGCGGCGGCGGCCCGGTCGGCCTCGGCCAGCGAAAGCTGCTGCGCCAGGCTGGTGAGTTGCTCGGACGCGATCGGACCAACCTGGCCGCGGACGACCCCCTTCGAGTGCAGGAACGCCTCGATCTGCTGCTCGGTCGACTTCAGGCGGGCGGAGACGCGCTGGCTTTCACCGCGCAGCCATTCGATCGCCTCCTCACGCGGCTCCAGCTTCTCGCGAATGCGGGCGTCCAGATAGGCCTGCACGATGCCATTCGCGATTGCCTGCGCCACCTCGGGCAAGGGCGACGTGGCGGCGACGTTGATCACACGCGACCGGCCGTTGGTGGCGACGCCTAGCCGGTCCTTGAGGTTCGACACCATGCCTGTCGTGTCCGCCAGCAACACGTCGCAGGGTGGCGTCGGCTTCATTCCGAGCAGCTCCTTGAGCTGCTGCTTCCATTCCGGCGGCCGGGAGACTTCGCACTCGGTGCGCAGATCAGCCTGAATCGCCGGGTTCTTGAGCAGCTCACGGATCAGCAACGGCGATGACAGGATCACCGCCTGGCTTTCCAGGTCGGACGTGTCGCCAATCGTTTGCGCGGCGTCCGCGCCTTGCTGCGACGCGAGGATCCGCTCCGGCGGCGACACGGTGATCGATGCCTCGGCCCGGTAGCTCGGCGGCAAGTACATGTAGGCTGCCGTCACCAGCCCGAGCACGAGCAGGAACACGGACGCGAACAGCAGCTTGCGGCGCCGCAACCGCAGCAGGATGCCGCCGTCGGAGGCGGGCGCGCCCTGCTGCGGCGGCAGCATCAGCTCGGGCATGCTTTGATGCGGGTAGGCCGGGTTGCCCGACGGGTCGCGCGGGATGAGGTCCATCATGAAAAGTCCCTGCTTGCGGCACGACCGCCGGTGCTTTGAAACCTGTGTGCGGGGCCGACGTCGATCTCGACCCGGGCGTCATGGCCGTTGTTCCAGTTGCGCGGGGCCGGCCCGACCGGCTCGGCGGCGACCGGCTCCGGCGCCACCGCGAAGCCGGACCGCATGCGGTCGTGGAAGGCGGCGTAGCGCTCGTTCACGAAGCCTGAGAACTCCTGCTGGAACCGCGCGGTCCGGAAGCGGAGGGCGTTGGCGTGGCACGCTGCGCGCGTGAACATGTCGCGGCGCCGCTCGAACGTCTCGACCGCGGCCACGATCGCATGCGCTTCCGGCACGTCGAAGAACAGGCCGGTCGGTGACGGTCCGTTCGAGATGATCGTTTCCCGGGCTCCACCGCGGCCAAGCGCAATCACCGGCGTGCCCTCGCCCTGAACCTCGACCGGCACGATGCCGAAATCCTCCTCGGCGGCAAACACGAAGGCTTCCGCGCCACGCATCAGCTCGCGCAACCGGGCGTCCGACACGAAGCCGGCGAACTCGACATTCGGTGCGCCAACGGCTTTCAAGCGTGCCAACTCGGGCCCCGACCCGGCCACGACCAGCCGGCGGTTCGGCATGTCGCGAAACGCTTCGACGATGGCACGGACGTTCTTGTAGGCCACCAGGCGGCTCGCGACCAGGTAGAACCCCCTATCCGCCGCGGCTGACGACAACGCCGGCGACCGGACCGGAGGCGGTGGCAGCACCTCGGGCACGTCCACCGGCGGGTTGATGACCGTTGACGTCCGGCCATACGCCTTGCGAATGCGGCGGCCGATGAAGTGCGAGTTCGCGACATACTCGTCGACGCCGGACGCCGTCCGCGAATCCCACAGCCGAACTTTGTGCATCAAGTAGCGGGCGAGCGCGCCCTTCAGTCCGCGGTGAAGCCCGGCGTCGCGAAGATACTGATGCTGCAGGTCCCACGCGTAGCGCATGGGAGAGTGGACGTAGGCGATATGAAGTTGGTCGGGTCCGGTCAAAACGCCCTTTGCCACGGCATAGCTGCTCGACAAGACCAGATCGTATCCGGACAGATCGAATTGTTCCACTGCCATCGGCATCAACGGCAGGTATTGACGATGGCGCCGATCGATCGCAGGCATATGCTGCAGGAAGCTGGTGCGGCTGCGCGGCAGCCCGGCGCGGGCCCGGTCCTCCGGGGACAAGACATCGAACAAGCAAAACAGGTCGGCGTTCGGATAGCACCGCAGCATCGAGCTGAGCACCTTTTCCGCACCGCCTAACACGTAAAGCCAGTCGTGGACGATCGCCACCCGCATCATTCATCCTTCACGCAATGCCAGGATTGACGTACACATAACGTTGGCAAATCACAATGGTTTTGTGTGGTCGCCTGTAGAGGTTCGGCGCAAATTTGCGCCAATTCCGATGCAGCGCTCGGCGGCAGCCTGGGCCACGCTATGATCCCGTGTCACGGTGAGTGCGCATCGATTTCCTGGTTCGCTGCAATGCAGCATGAACAGCGTAGATTGCAACGCACGATACGGGGAGGGCGTGTCGGAATTGTGTCCAAATTCGGATACGGCCACAGGGTGTATCTCCCATGCCACGCCACACAGCCTAAGAGGGAGAAGGCTCGTCCCTAGCCGGCCGACCGCCTGACCAGGCGGCAACGCTGTCCCTGGTATTGGACGAGCGCCGGACCATCGTTGTTCCACGCGGTTGCGGCGCAACCGGGACGGCACTCCGAACGTCTTCGTCCAGACGCCGTTCCCGCCGCCGCATGACAAAATTGTTATTCCGACGTCAAACAGGCTGTGTTATCGGAGACTCCATGATCGCAAGACTAGCCATGGCCAGCGCTCTCTGCGCGGCGACCGTTACTGCCCATGCGCAGTCAATCGCCATCAACTCGGAGCAGCAAGCCTGCCTGTCCGCACTGGATGCTGTTCAGGGCCAAGTGCGCTTCCCCAACCAGCTGCTCAAAACCATCGCAAATGTCGAAAGCGGACGGCCGGATCCCATGACCGGGCGCGTGGCGCCCTGGCCGTGGACGATCAACGTCGAAGGGACCGGATATTTCTTCGCCAGCAAGGCCGAAGCGATCGAGGCTGTCGCCCGGTTCAACGCTCAGGGTGTGCGCTCCATCGACGTCGGCTGCATGCAGATCAACCTGCTGCACCACCCAAACGCGTTCCGGTCCATGGACGAGGCATTCGAGCCGCGCATCAACGTGGCCTATGGGGCACGCTTCCTCGGCGCGCTTTACCATCAGACCGGTGGCTGGCCGCTGGCCGTGGCAGCCTACCACTCGCAGACCCCTGCGCTCGGCGCCGAGTATTGGAGCCGCGTGACGGCCCAGTGGTCGTTGGGCGCGCATTACGCCAGCTTCGGCGTGCAGCCGGGGGCGGCGGTGGCTCGCGCTCCAGTCAATCCCAACCTGACGTCCGAATTCGCCCGCCGCCTCGCCGATGCCGACGAGGACCATCAGCGCCTCGTTGCCCGCAATGCGCCGCCGCCGGCACCGCGCCGCGGGCCATTCGTCGCGCAGAGGCAAACCGGGCCGGTGCGCAACGCTCGCTTCAACGGCTGAGCAGCGGCCGGGCGCTCGGCGCGCGGCAATTTGGGCGACGCTGAACCGCTAAAGATCGACCTTGGCGACGGCCAAGCCGTATCGGGATTGCTGATGCGGCCACCATCGGCATTCGCCGGCACCGTGCTGGCACATGGCGCCGGAGCCGGCATGACCCACACGTTCATGGCGTCGGCTGCGGCCGGGCTTGCCGCGCGCGGCATGGCGACGCTCCGATATCAGTTCCCGTCGATGGAGCGGGGCTCGCGGCGCCCTGATCCGCCCGCGGTCGCCCAAGCCGCGGTGCGCGCGGCTGTCGCGGCCGCAACGTCAGCGCTCGAAGGTCTTCCCCTGCTGGCCGGCGGCAAGTCGTTCGGCGGTCGGATGACGTCGCTGGCCCAGGCCGAACGCCCGCTGCCCGGCGTGCGCGGCCTGGTATTCCTCGGCTTTCCCCTTCATCCCGCCAATCGGCCGACCGCCGACCGGGCCCGGCACTTGGCGTGCATCGAGATCCCGATGCTGTTCCTCGGCGGCACGCGGGACGCGCTGGCCGACACAGACCTGCTCCGGCCAATGGTCGCCGGGCTCGGACCGCTCGCCGCTCTGCACGAAGTGGCGGGGGCCGATCACGGGTTCCATGTCCCGGCGCGATCCGGGCGCACCGACGCGGACGTGCTGGCCGAGGTGCTCGACACGATGGCCGCATGGGCCCGGACCTTGCTTGCGGCGGCGCACTGAGGCCGGCTCACGAACGGGCAAGCGGCCGCGGCGCGACGTCGACGAGCTCCGGCGAAGCCGGTGACCGGATCCACAGCGCGATCGGCAACGCGACCGCGCACAGCGCCGCCATCACCCAGAACGCCAGCGGGCCGAAGCTGCCGTAAAGCGGCCCGGACGCCAGCGTGAACGCTACCGAAGCGACGCCCATCGCCACCGTCGCGTAGAAGGCTTGCGCCCGCGCGGCATACGGTGTCGGCACCGTGCGGGCGATCACGTCCATGCAAGCCAGATGCAGCAAAGCGAACGTCAGCCCGTGCATCGGCTCCACCAGCAGCATCGCCGGAAACCATGCCGTCTGCGCGGCGGTGCCCCAGCGCACCATGCCGGCCACGGCGGAAAGCGCAACCGCTCGACCGGGCCCGAGCCGATCGAGCAGCCGCCGCCCGAACAGCAGGAACACGACCACCTCGCCGGCGACCGAGGACGCCCACAACACGCTGCACTGCACTGCGTCGAGGCCGGCCGCGGTCCACCGGATCACGGCAAACCCGTCATGCAGCGCATGGCTGCCGCTGATCAGCGACGCCACCACCATCAGACGGACATAAACCGGGATCGCGAGCAGCACACGCGCCGCCCCGGCGCCGGTGCGTGATCGCGGGCCGGGATCGATGCCGGCCACCCGGTTCGGCACCGCCAGGGCGCAGCCGGCGGCCACCGCCAGCAGCGCGCCGTTGAGCCAGACCACCACCTCCAGCCCGAACCGCCCGACCAATTGCCCCGAGGCGAGGAGGGCGACGATGAACGCACCCGAACCCATCCCCCGCACCCAGCCGTAAGGGAACGTCCGCGGTCCCGCCGCGGAGCCGAGCGCCAAGGCGTCGGCCACCGGCGTCAACGGCGCCAGCACGACCGCATGCGCCACGCTGACGAGCAGCAGCAGCAGCAGGCCGCGGGCCGGCGTGTAGCCGAGCGCCACCACTGCCGACGCGGCGGCGAAGCCCGCCAGCACCAGCGGCGCCCGGCCGGATCGGTCGGCGAGGTTGCCCCCCGCCGGTCCGGCCAAGAGCCTTATGCCGGTCCCGGCGCCTAACACGAGGCCGACCTCGCCGGGTCCGAGTTCGTCTTGCACCAGCAGCGACGGCAAGAACGGCGCGACCACCCCGAAGGCGGCGAACATGGCGCCATAGAGTATAAGGAATCGCCCGAGCGGCGGCAGACCGGCCAGCATGGTGGTGGCCGGTCTGCGCCGACTCATCTGGGCCGGGTCAGATGTCGAGGCAGATCTTGCCGAAATGCGCCCCGCTCGCCTGGTAGCGGAACGCATCCGCCAGGGCCTCGAGGGCGAAGCTGCGGTCAATCACCGGCTTCAGCCCGATCGCCTCCATCCCGCGCACCATGTCGTTCTGCTCCCGCCGGCTACCGACGATCAGGCCTTGCAGCCGCGCCTGCCGCGCCATCAGCGCCGCCGTCGGAACCTCGCCGCCGCGCCCGGTCAGCACGCCGATGAGCGAGATGTGGCCGCCCACCCGCACCGCCGCAATCGATTGCGCCAGGGTGCCGGGGCCGCCCACCTCGACCACGTGATCCACGCCGCGGCCACCGGTCCAGCTTCGCACCGCCCGGCCCCACTCGGGCTCCGATTTGTAGTTGATCGTGTGGTCGGCCCCTAAGGCGCGGATCCGCTCGAGCTTGGCGTCCGACGAGGAGGTCGCCACCACCACCGCCCCCATCGCCTTGGCCAATTGGCACGCCACCACCGACACCCCGCCGGTGCCGAGCACCAGCACCGTGTCGCCGGCCTTCAATCCCCCGTCCACCACCAGCGCACGCCAGGCGGTCAGCCCGGCGGTCGTCAACGTCGCCGCTTCGGCGTGACTCCAGCCGCGAGGTGCCCGGGTGAAGCTCGTCCCCGGGCAGGTGACCGCCTCGCGCGCGAAGCCATCTACCCCGTCCCCGGGCACGGTGGCGAAGTTGCCCACGGTTGCCGGACCGTCCAGCCAAGTCGGAAAGAAGCAGGACACGACCGCGTCGCCGGGCGCGAACTCGGTCACGCCCTCGCCGACCGCCTCGACCACCCCGGCGCCGTCCGACATCGGGATCCGTCCGTCGGCCTTCCAACCCGGCGACGAGCACACGCCGTAATCGTGGTAGTTGAGCGAACTGGCGTGCAGGCGGACCCGGATCGCGCCGGCGCCGGGCGCGCCGGGGTCGGGCAGCTCGACCGGCCGCAGATTGTCGAGCCCGCCTGGCGCGTGCAGCGCAATGGCTTTCATGCCGATCTCCTCATGGTCCGGCCGGATGGTTTGAACCCCGCCGTCCCGCAGCAGTTACCACTGCCTCCCGCACGGGACCACGCCAGCGCTTGGGGACGGACCGCGATGTCGCGCATTCTTGTTACCGGCTCATCGGACGGGATCGGCCAGATGACCGCCCGGCTCCTGGCCGAGCGCGGCCATCGCGTCGTGCTGCACGCCCGCAACGCCGCCCGCGCCCGGGTCGCCGCCGCAGCGGTGCCGGGGGCCGAGGCGGTGCTGACCGGCGACTTGTCCAGCTTGGCCGAGACCCGCGCCTTGGCCGACGCCGCCAACGCCTCGGGCCGGTTCGACGCGGTCATCCACAATGCCGCCATCGGCTTTCGCGAGCGGCGCCGGGTCGAAACAGGGGACGGGCTCGCGCACGTGTTCGCGGTCAACACACTCGGCCCTTACCTCCTGACTGCGCTGATGACCCGGCCGCAGCGGCTGGTCTATGTCAGCTCCGAGTTGCATCGCCGCGGCGACATCACCCTCGCCGACCTCAACTGGGAGCGGCGGCCGTGGCGCGGCAACCAGGCCTATTCGGACACCAAGCTGCACGACGTGCTGCTCGCCTTCGCGGTCGCGCGGCGATGGCCGGAGGTGCGATCCAATGCGATCGAGCCGGGATGGGTGCCGACCAAAATGGGCGGCGCCCATGCGACCGGCGACCTCGATCAGGCGCATCGCACCCAGGTCTGGCTCGCGACGTCGGACGACGCCGACGCGTGCGGCAGCGGCGGCTACTTCTTTCACGAGCGCCCGCGCAAGCCGCACGGCGGCACCGGCGACCCGGGGCTGCAGGACAGGCTGCTGGCGGAATGCGCGCGCCTGACCGGGGTGGCGATGCCTTGACCGCCATGACGGCACCGGCCGCGGCTTGCGGCGTTGCACTCGGCATGATCGAGCCTGAAACCCACGTCTTCCGCGGCGACGGCCGCTTTCCGAATTCGGGCCTCCCGCTGCTGCTGTATCCCGGCGCGGTGCCTCCTGACCCGGCGGCGATCGAGCACCTGTTGGCCGGCCATGACTGGTCCAATTCCTGGCGCAACGGCGTGTTCACCTACCACCATTTTCACAGCATCACGCACGAGGTGCTCGGCATCGCCGCCGGCGAGGTGCGGGTCGCGTTCGGCGGCCCGTCCGGGCAGGAGTTCAAGCTCCGCGCCGGCGACGCGGTGGTGATCCCGGCCGGGGTCGCGCACCGCAACATGGGCGCGACGGCCGACTTGCTGGTGATCGGCGCCTACCCGGGCGGGGCCGATTGCGACATCCGCCGCGGCGCGGAGTCCGAGTATGAGGACGCGCTGCGTGCCATTTCGGCCGTGCCGCTTCCTGCGACCGACCCGGTTGCCGGACCGGATGGCTGGCTGCCGCGACTGTGGCGTCCGGCCGCCGGCGGGCAGTAGGGGTGGCCGGCAACCGCTACTACGACGGGCCGCCCAGCGACCATTTCGACGGCATCCGGTTCTTCAACCCCGGCCAAGCTCCGACGGACCGCTCGCTCGCCGACCTGCTCCGTTGGCAATGGCGCGGAACGCGAGCGGCCTGGGACAAGCCGGCGCCGCTTGCCTCGCCGGTCCGCCCGGACCCGCGCGTGGCTGGCTTGGCGATCACCATGGTGGGCCATGCCTCGGTGCTGATCCAGGCAGCCGGGCACAACATCCTGGTCGACCCGGTCTGGTCCGAGCGCGCCAGCCCGCTCCGCTTTGCCGGTCCGCGGCGGGTCGATCCGCCCGGCATCGCCTTCTCCGACTTGCCGCCGGTCGATACCGTGCTGCTCACCCACAATCACTACGACCATTGCGACATTCCGACCTTGGCCCGGCTGGCTTCGGCGCACCAGCCGCGGATCATCACGGCGCTCGGTAACGACGCCCTGATTGCCGCGGCCGTCAGGGCCGGTGACGGGGCGAGCGTCGAGACCGGCGATTGGGGCGATCGCTTCGTTCTGGACGAGCGGCTCGCCGTGACGCTGCACCCGGCATATCACTGGTCGGCCCGTCGCGTCGGCGACCGGCGCATGGCGCTTTGGTGCGGGTTCGTGCTCGAGACGCCGGTTGGCATCGTCTACCTGGTCGGCGACACCGGCTACGGCGATGGCGCCATTTTCCGCCAGGTCCACGAGCGGTTTGGGTCGCCGCACGTCGCCGTCATCCCGATCGGCGCCTACGAGCCGCGATGGTTCATGCGCGCCCAGCACGTCAACCCCGAGGAAGCGGTCCAGATCATGCGGGACTGCGGCGCACGCCTGGCGTTGGGCGTCCATTGGGGCACGTTCCGGCTCACCGACGAGGCGCGGCTCGACCCGCCCGCCGCGCTGACCATCGCGCTCGCGCAGCACGGGATCGAACGCGACCGGTTCCCCGCCCTGCGCCCGGGCGACGTGTGGCGGGCCTAATCGGAGGAGGGCGCGGTCCAAAGCCGTTGCAAGGCGCGGGTGCCGATCGCGACGACCCCGTGCTCTGCGAGGAGGGCATCGAGGTGTCCCGCCGCGATGAACTCGTTTTCGCGGAACCGCCAGCCCGCGTGGGCGGGCGCCATTGCCGCGAACTCGCCCGGTGCGGTGCAGTGCAGTGCAAGATGGGTGAGCCCCGCCGGCAGCGCGGCAACCGCCGCCGCCCAACCCGGGCCGAGCTCGTCCGGCGGCACGGCCAATGTGCCGCGGCAGTGATCCACGACCGGCGCGCGGCGTCCATCGAGGGAAGCAATCGTCTCGCGGTACGCCCCGGGGTCGGGTGCCCAGGTGATGGAGCGCGGCAGCACCGGGAACAGGCCGAACTCGCGGCCAAGCGCCACATGGGCGTCGAGCACGCCGGGCAGCATGGCAGCGCCCATATGCGCGTCGAGGTGAGTCGGCGCGAAGCAGGCGACGGCGCGCTCGATCTGCGCCCGTAGCTCGGCAACGGCGGCGTCCGCGACCATGTGCCGGCGCAGGCTGGCGACGTCGCGCCAGAAGTATCCGTCATCATCGATCAGGCCCGACGCCCGGCTGACGGTCGAGATCGGCGCCCAGCGGCACGCGTCCCATTCGCTGGTGAGGGTGAGATGGACGCCGACGTCGAGCGCCGGATTGGCAGCGGCGGCGTCGGCAATGTCGCGGAACCAGGGACCCGGCACCATCACGGAGCCGCAAGTGACGCGTCCGCGTGCAACGAGGTCGAGGAAGGCTTGATGGGCGCCGCGGCTCGCGCCGAGGTCGTCCACGTGAGGCACGACGGCACGATCGCCCGGCAGTCCAAGCCGTTGAAGCAATGCCGAGGTAATCGACGTCACCCGGTCAGGACTGCCGCCGCAACTGGCGACAACCTGGCCGGGCGTGTCACGGCAGCTAGGTCAGCGTACGGCGGCCGGCGACGGCGTGGTAGATCCACAGCACCACGATGGCACCGATCACGGCGACGATCATGCTGTAGATATTGAACCCGGTCACCGGAGCCGCGCCGAAGGTCGAGAACAGGAACCCGCCCACGAAGGCGCCGACGATGCCCAGCACCATGTCGAGCACGACGCCCTGGCCGGAGCCGGTGTAGATCTTGCTCGCGATGAAACCGGCGATCAGTCCGAGCACGAGCCAAGCGATGATGGACATTGTCTACCTCCTCTGAACCTAGGCTGGGACCGGCCACTCCGGCCCCATGCCTGTCATGACACTATGTAACGCTGACGCGACGGTTTCGCTCCCTTGTGACTTCATCGGAAGTGTAGGCCGGAGCGGCGGGATCATATCCTTTCCAGCCCTCCGCCTCATACTCTGCCCGCCGGGCCGAGAGGTCGACCGGCGCCCGCCCGTCCAACAGCGCCTCGATCGATGGCGCCTTGGTCTCGTCGGTCCGCACCGTCACCACGGCGCCACCGCGGCGGACGCCCTCGGCGTGCACGTGCGCATCCGCCTCGTTCACCCCCGCTCCCGCCAGCGAGCCGGCCAGGCCGCCCGCTGCCGCGCCCACGCCGGCGCCGGTCAGGGTTGCCACCAGCCATCCGGCGGCGACGATCGGTCCGACCCCGGGGATGGCCAGCATGCCGAGCCCGGCCAGCAAGCCCGCGCCGCCGCCGAGCACCGTGCCCAGCGTGGCGCCCGACCCGGCGCCCGTGCTCGCGCCTTGCGCCGGGTCACCCGAGGTCACTCCGGTTTCCGTTCCCGCCGTCGCCCCTGCGCCGGCCGGCGAGGCGCCGTAACGGCCCTCGGCATCGTTCGAGACGAGGCTGATGTCGTCATGCGGGACGCCGCTCGCCTCGAGGCTCTGAACCGCGGTTGCCGCGTTGTCGTAGCTATCGAACAAGCGGGTAATCGTTTGTGTGGCCATGGCGGCCTCCTGTGCAAGGAACGCTGCCGGCGCGAAAGGCGCCGGCCTATCGGTGCCGGTTACGGACGGGCGGTGCCGCTCGGATTGGCGCCGCTGGTGTTGGTGCCGAGGTTGCGGTCGATCGTGCGCGTGGCGGCCGTGCCCGGCGGGTTGCCGGTGGTGCCGTCGAGGTTGCGGTCCGCGCCCGGGTTGCCGGCCGTGCCCGCGGCTGCGACCGGGCTGACATTGCCCTTGTAGTCGAGCCACACCGGCGTGCTGGCGCCGTCATGCTTCGCCGTGCCGCGCCACACGCCGTTGCTGTCCTTGCGCAGACCGGTCACTCCCTGGAAGCCGGTGCGCTCGATCCGGCGCCGGGCCTCGCTTTCCGAGAACGAGTTTGCGCCGCGGGCCGGCTGCGGCGCGTTGGCCGACGTGCTGGCCACGGCCTGGTTGCGGTCGCCGGCTGCGGCTGCGGTGCCGCTGTTGCGGTCCACCACCCCGGTGCTCGGCGTGACACCGGTGTTCGGGTTGACGCCGTTCATCGGCGCATTGGAGGTGGCGCCCGGTGCCGCGTCGCCCGGGGTCGGGCGGGCCGGCGCTGCCGTCTGGGCCAAAGCGCCGCCCGCAATCAGCGTTGCGGCAATGGCGAGGCTGGTGGTTTTCATATCCGTGTGTCCTTGTTCGTAGCGAGGTGCCGTCCGGGGAGGGCGACGCGCCCTCCCCGGCGTCCGGTTGTCCGGATCGTTGCGGCTTACTTGCGGCCCGGGTTGGCGCCGCTGATGTTGGTCCCGAGCGTCTTGTCGACCGCGCGGCTCGCCATCGTGCCGGACGGATTGCCGGGCGTGCCGTCGGGGGCGTCGGCCGCCGGGTTGGTGCCGCTGGTGTTGGTGTTCACCGTGCGGTCGACCTTGCCGGCCGCGCCAGTTGCCGTGCCGGTTCCCGTTGCCGTGCCGGCCGGCCCACGCGAACCGGTCGCGTCATCCACGTCCACCTTGGTTTCGCGCACCGTGTCGCGCACCGTCTCGGTGCGGTCGCTGGCCTGCTTGTGCAGCGCGATCTCCTCGACCACGCGGGCCTCCTTGCTCACCACCGCCTCTTCGCTGGTGGCGCGAGCCTCGATGGTACGCTCCTGGAAGGCGGCCATGTCGGCCGCGGTCGCGGCCCGGTCGACCGGATGACGGTCGACGCGCAGGCTTTCCTCATGCAGCGTCACCTTCTCCTCGACCGGACGCTCGACCACGTAGGAGCGCACCTTGACCCGGCCGCCTTCGACCTGGCGCTTGCCGACGACCAGACGTTCCTGCATGACCTTGATGGTCTCGTCCTGGCCCGAGCGCAGGCCGGCCGCCGGGGCGGCGGTTGCGGACGCGGCCGGCGTCGCCGTAGTTCCGGTAGCGGTCGCCGTCGGCGTGCTGCCCAAAGAAGCGGGCGTCGCGCTGCTGCGGGCGGTGTTGTGCGCCGACGAGTCGTAGCCGCTCCAACCGGACTTGCGCCAAGTCGCTTCCTGCTCGTCCAGGTCAAGCGCGCCATGCTGCTCCAGGACATCGGACGCACGGTCGACCTGGTTGTCGTCGAGCGAGGCGCTCAGCAGCACGGAGCCGCGGCGCATCCCCTCGGCGTAGGCGTAGCGGTCCTCGTCGGGCACGAACAGGTCCTTCAAGGACGCGAAGAACCCTTTCTCCTCATAGGGCCGCTTGGCGTCGAAACCGGCATCGGTCAAGCCAGAAGCGGGGCTGGTGCGGATCGTGCTGCGGTCCAAGCCAAGCTCGCGCATGAGGGCTTGGCCGGCTTGTTCAGCTTGTTCACGTGAACTGAACATAGCGGTGACGGTGCGTGAAGTCATTGCTGCCTCCGTGTGGGTTAGCGCTGATTTTTGGTGGTTGGTCGATGCCGGATCCGGCGACTATGTGTCGGCGGGCGGCCCGTCGAGACCGCGGCAGCGTGCCGCGGCCCCGATGCGGTCGTGAAGTCCGGGGCGGAGTTAGGCGGCGGAGGACACGTCCACCGGATCGCCGTTCCCGGCGCGCTGGCGCCGTTCCGCCATGAAGGCGTCGAACTCGGCCTTGTCGCGCGCCTTGCGCAGGCGATCGAGGAAGGTCTGGAACTCCTGCTGCTCTTCCTCGAGCCGGCGCAGGGTCGATTCGCGGTAGTCGTCGAAAGCCTGGTTGCCGCTCGAAGCCGAACGGGTGCCCGGCCACTTCATGCCGGCCATGCCGCCCGAGCCGAGGTTGAACCAGGTGCCCGGCGCCCGGATCTCCGACCGCCAGGCTTGCATCCGGCCGCTGCCATAAAGGTAGGCCAGCACCGCAAACCCGACCGGCCAAGCCAGCCAGAATGCTGCCAAGGTCAGGGCGATCCAGCCCATCTTGCCGTACTCGTCAATCTTGCTGATCAGCATGGCGCCCTCCCGTGTGTATGTGAGAGCCTTTTACTCCAAAACCGTCCAAGAGTGCCGCCCGCTCGTGGACACGACTGCGTGTGTCGTCAACTTCCTGGCGGCAGCTGCAGCGACTGCAGATAGACAAGCAGCCCCGCCTCCAACAGTTCCGCCGGTGTCATCGCCAGCTGCCCGGCGCCGTCGTGGCTGACGAACAAGGCGGCGATCCCGTGCGTCATCGACCAGATGTGCAGCGCCACCATCAGCGCCGGCGGCCGGGTCGGCGCCCGGCTCTGGTCGCAGGCCACGTGCGCCATGCGGCGTAGCACCGCAAAGGCGGCGTCGCGCGCGCGGCTCAGCTCCGGGTGGCTGGACACCGGAAAGTCAGGCTCGAACATCGCCGCGTAAACCGGCTTCTCGCGTGCGGCGAAGCTGAGATGCGCCTGCGCGCAGCGCTCCAACGCCGTCACCGCATTGCCGCCCGGCGCGTCGGCGGCGGCCCGCATCTCGGTCGCGAGCTGCTCGAAGCCACGCCGCGCCACCTCGGCCACCACCGCGTCGCGGTCACGGAAATGCCGATAGGGCGCTGCCGAACTGACCCCCACCGCGCGAGCCAGCTCGGCCACCGCGAACCCGGCAAGACCACGTTCGGCGATCAGCACCAGGGCGGCCTGGATCAGCGCCTCGCGCAGGTTGCCATGGTGGTACGCGCCCCGGGCGCCGGCCTTGCGATCCTGTCGGCTCATTGCAAGAGGTCCTTACACCCGCGCGGCCCGCATGAACACCGTTCGTTGCCGCTCCGGTCCTGTCATGGCCTGGATCTTGCGACGCGTTCTCCCAAGCAACGATCAATCGCGTGGAGGTGGGACCATGTGCCAGGGCGATAACCCGGACTGCCCGGAGTTCGAGCAGCATCGCGCGGCCCTGATGGGCGACTTGCAGCGGGAGCGCCGCGCCTTTCTGCGCAGCGGCTTTGCCGCCACCGGCGCGGCGGCGGCCATGGTCGCGAGCCCGCTCTCACTGGTCTCGCCGGCGCTGGCGCAAAGCTCGGCGCAACGGCAGCCGGGCACCGCGAGCCACCATACACTGCCCGCCAACGCCGATACCGTGCATTGGGGCTACTTCAGCAAGCTGCTGAAGCCGCAGGTCGAGATCCGCTCCGGCGACTACGTCACGATCGAGACGCTCACCCATCAGGCCAGCGACGATACCGAGCGGATGATCGAGGGCGACCCCGGCGCCGAAAGCGTTTATCTCTGGACCAAGGACAAGAAGGGTGTGGCGCGCCGCGGCGCCGGGCCGATGGACGCCCCGATCGGTGCTGGCGGCGGCCTCGGCGTGCATATCTGCACCGGGCCGGTGGCGATCACCGGAGCCGAACCCGGCGATGTGCTCGAAGTGCGGATCTTGGACACCAAGCTGCGTCCGTCAGGCAACCCGAAGTTCAAGAACGCGGCGTTCGGCAGCAATGCGGCCGCCAACTGGGGCTTCCAATACAAAGACCTGATCACCGGCGACCGCCCACGGGAAGTGGTGACGATCTACGAACTGGACACGACCGGGAGCCGCAACTGGGCCCAGGCGATCTACAACTTTCGCTGGCCCACCATCACCGACCCGAACGGCGTCGTGCACAAGACGATCGACTACCCCGGCCTGATCGTCGACCATAGCCAGACGCAGCGGAACTGGGACGTGCTGAAGGGCATCCGCGTGCCGATCCGGCCGCATTTCGGCGTCATGGGCCTCGCGCCGAAGGAGGCCGACTACGTCAACTCGATCCCGCCCAGCTACACCGGCGGCAACATCGACAACTCGCGCATCGGCAAGGGCGCCACCCTCTACTACCCGGTCGCGGTCCCGGGCGCGCTGTTCTCCGCCGGCGACCCGCACGCGAGCCAGGGCGACTCCGAGCTATGCGGCACCGCCATCGAGTGCTCGCTGACCGGCACCTTCCAGTTCATCCTGCACAAGGCCGCCGACCTCCCCGGCACGGCGCTCGAGTCGCTGGACTTTCCGATGATCGAGACCCAGGACGACTGGGTGCTGCAGGGCTTCAGCTACCCCAACTACCTCGCCGACCTTGGCCCCGAGGCACAAAGCGAGATCTTCGCCAAAAGCTCGATCGACCTCGCCATGCGCGACGCTTTTCGCAAGATGCGGCAATTCCTGATGCACGCCAAAGGTCTGACGGAAGACGAGGCGATCTCGCTGATGTCGGTGGCGGTCGATTTCGGCATCACCCAGGTGGTGGACGGCAATTGGGGGGTGCACGCGATCATGAAAAAGGAGGTCTTTGCCGGGCGGGTTTAGCAGTCGCGGCACCGTCCGGGGGCGCCGCCGCCAAGCCCGCACACATCAGAACCTCACGCTGCGGTTCCGGGCCTGCGCGGCGATCCGGACTTGGGCGTTGACGGCGCCGAAGCCCGAGTAGCCCCGGCGTTCGGCCAACTCGAAGAAGAAGCGGTCCTGGAACACCCCGGTATAGGCGTGCCGGAATTCGCCGCCGGCGTCGTGGTCGTAGAGGATGCCCAAGCGCTCCAGCTCCGCCGCCTCGGCGTCGTCGAGATCGGAGCGGGCCAGCAAGTCTTCGTAGTAGTTCGGCGGGATCGTCAGCAGCGTCATGCCGGCCGCGCGGGTCCGCTCGACCATCGCCGCCGCGTTCGCCGCCGCAAACGCCACGTGGTGCACCCCGGCGCCGGAGAACGTTGACACGAAGCGGTTGGTCGCCAACTCCCGCGCCTCCGACACGTTGAACGTCAGCCGCAACGTTCCCGCGGCGTTGACCATGGCCCGGCTCTGGATCAAGCCATACGGGTCCGGCACGTCCAGCAGGGATTGCGGCTCCAGGCCGAACAGGGCGCGCCAGAACAGCACGTACGTGTCCATCTGCCCCGGCGCCAGCGCGATCGCCAGATGGTCCACCCCCAGCACCAACGCATCGTCCGCCGCGATCGGCACCAGGCTGAAATCATCCTGCCAGAACGACGGCTGCGCTTCGGCCGCCTCCACCAGGTAGACAAGCGTCCCGTCCGGGCCGCGCACGGCCGGGATGCGGCGCTCGCCGGGGCCGGTCGGCTCGTGCCAGACCTGGATCAGCAGCGCCCGCGCCCGCGCCACCACGGCCGCCGGGTCGGCGACGCGCAGCGCGACCGCGCAGACCGATGGACCATGGTGCTGGAAGTGCTCGGCCGCCGCGCTGTCCTGCTCGGCGTTCAGCACCAGGCTCAGCCGCCCCTGACGGTACAGCGTCACCGCCTTCGAGCGATGCCGCCCCGCGATCCGGAAGCCGAGCTGCTCCAGCCAGGCGGCCAGCGCGGCGCCGGACGGCTCGTCGACGGCGAACTCGAGGAACTCGATGCCGTCCGTGTCCGAGACCGGCGGCAGCGTTTCCGGCACGCTCGCCCGCGATTCCGCCAGGATCAGCGAGCGCAGCCCGTCCCGCGCGATGGTGCGCGACGGCGCCGCGCGGAACTGGTCGTTGAACACTTCGAGCGACAGCGGGCCGGCATAGCCGCTGGCCAGCACGGCGCGCACGAACCCGTCCACCGGCAGGTCGCCTTGGCCGGGGAAGTTGCGGGAATGCCGGCTCCAGGACAGCACGTCCATGTCGCGCAGCGGCGCGTCGGCGAGCTGCACGAAGAAGATGCGATCGCCGGGCACGTCGGCGATGCCGGCCGGGTCGTCGCGCAGCGCGAGGGTGTGGAAGCTGTCGACGATCAAGCCGAGCGCCGGATGATCCACCGCCTGCACGATACGCCAGGCGTGGCCCCAGCGGTTGATGTGCCGACCCCAGCTCAGCGCCTCGAACCCGACCATCAGGCCGCGCGCCGCCGCCCGCTCAGCCATGGCCCGCAAATCGGCGGTCGCGCGCGCGTCGTCGTCGAGCGCCGCCGGCAGCGTGTTGCTGCACACCAGCAGCATCGGCGCGCCGAGCTCCTGCATGATGTCGAACTTGCGCTCGGCACGGTCGAGGTTGCGGGCGCGCTTCGGGTCGGGCATCGCCTCGAAGTCGCGAAACGGCTGGTAGAGGTCGATCGCGAGGTCCAGGTCCTCGGCGATCCGCCGCACCTCGGCCGGGGGGCCGTCATAGGCCAGCAAGTCGGCCTCCATCACCTCCACCCCGTTGAACCCCGCCGCCGCTGCTGCCTCGAGCTTGTCGGGCAGCGTGCCGCTGAGTGCCACGGTGGCGATCGACTTGCGCAGCGTCATGCCCAAGCCTTCATACCGCCGGCGCCAGCACGGCCACCCGACGCAGCGCCAGCAGGTAGCCCTGCGTCCCGAACCCGGCGATCACCCCATCGGCGCGCTTGGAGACGAAGGAGTGGTGGCGGAAGTCCTCGCGCTTGTGGACGTTGGAGATGTGCACCTCGATCACAGGGTAGTCGAACGCGTTGAGAGCGTCGAGGATCGCGACCGAGGTATGGGTGAAGGCGGCCGGGTTGATCACCAGGCCGCACGCCGTCTCCCGCGCCTCGTGCACCCAGTCGATGATCTCGTATTCCCGGTTGCTCTGGTGGAAGCGCAGCTCGAGCCCCAGCTCCGCCGCCAAGGCCCGGCAATCCCGCTCCACGTCGGCCAGCGTCTCGTGGCCGTAGATCTGCGGCTGCCGCTTGCCCAGCAGGTTCAGGTTGGGTCCGTTCAACACGTAGACGAGACGGCTCACGCGATGCTCCTGCTGCCGGTGCCGAGCCTGACTCCCATCCGACGCCGCGACAAGGATACATCGTGTCGCACCGGCGGCGGCCGGTGCGACAGGCATGGCTGCGGCGGCCCGGCCCGGCTATCCTCGGGGCGAACCGGGAGCGGGACATGGTCTACGACGTTATCGTGGTGGGGGTGGGCGGCATGGGCAGCGCCGCCGCCTGGCAGCTCGCCCGCCGCGGCCAGCGCGTGCTGGGCCTCGAGCGCTTCGACATCCCGCATAACAAGGGCTCCTCGCACGGCGTCAGCCGCATCATCCGCCTGCCCTATTACGAGGACCCGGCCTATGTGCCGCTGCTGCACCGCGCCTACGCGCTGTGGCACGAGGCCGAGGCGGCGACCGGCGCCGAGCTGCTGGTCACCACCGGGTCGATCGACGCAAGCCCGGAGGACGATCCGCTGTTCACCGGCGCGTTAGCGTCGGCGCGCGAGCACGGCCTCGCGCACGAGGTGCTGACCGGCGCCGAGGTCAATGCGCGCTTCCCGGGCTACCGCCTGCCGGCCGCGCACCGGGCGGTGTTCCAGCCGCAAGGCGGCCTGGTCGCGAGCGAGCGCGCCATCGTCGCCCATGCCGGCCTGGCGCAGCGGGAGGGTGCCGACATCCGTGCCCGCGAACCCGTGCTGCGCTGGGCCGCCGACCCGGGCGGGGAGGGCGTGACCGTCACCACCGACAAGGGCGAATACCGCGCCGGCCGCTTGGTGCTGACCGCCGGCGCCTGGATCGGCGAGCTGGCCCAAAGGCTCGCCCGGGTCGCGGTTCCCGAGCGGCAGGTGCTGGCTTGGCTGCAGCCGCATCGCCCGGAGTGGTTCACCACCGATCGCTTCCCGGTGTTCAACCTGCAGGTCGACGAGGGTCGCTACTACGGTTTCCCGGTCTACGAGGTGCCCGGCTTCAAGTTCGGCCGCTACCACCACCAGAACGAAACCGGCGCCGCCGATACGCTGCTGCGCGAGCCCGACGCGGCCGACGAGGCGCTGCTGCGGCAGTTCGGCGAACGCTACTTCCCGGACGGCAGCGGGGCGACGATGGCGTTGCGCGCGTGCATGTTCACCAACACCCCGGACGAGCATTTCATCATCGACCGCGACCCGGACCATCCGCAGGTCGTGCTGGCCTCGCCCTGCTCTGGCCACGGTTACAAGTTCTGCAGCGTGATCGGCGAGATCCTGGCCGACCTTGCCACCGGCGATGGCACCACCCGGCACGAGATCGGCTTCCTGCGCCTGGACCGCTGACGCCTCGAGGGCCTGGTTCCGTCCTGGCCGGCAAATTCCACTTGACGTGCCCGGCCCCCGATGCCAACTCACATCTGCGACGTGGCATTCGCCGGATCGTCGTTTTCCTATTGCGAACCGGCGGCTCCCTCGCCCCGTTCTCCCTCCGGCCCCGCCTCTTCCGCCCTAGGCTCTGCCTGGGCGACGATCGCCGGGCCCCTTTCGCAAGGCGCGACACAGATGCACCTCGCCGAACTCAAGGCAAAACCACCGGGCGACTTGCTCGCGCTCGCAGAATCGTTGGCGATCGAGAACGCCTCCAGTTTGCGCAAGCAAGACATGATGTTCGCCATCCTCAAGAACCTGGCGGACAACGACCAGGCCATCTACGGCGAAGGCACCCTCGAGATCCTTCCCGATGGGTTCGGCTTCCTCCGCAGCAGCCAAGCCAACTTCCTCCCCGGCCCCGACGACATTTACATCAGCCCCAACCAGGTCCGCCGCTATGCGCTGCGCACCGGCGATACGGTCGAAGGCCAGATCCGGGCGCCCAAGGACGGCGAGCGTTACTTCGCGTTGCTGAAGATGAACTCGATCAACTTCGAGCCGCCGGACGCCGTCAAGCATCGCATCAACTTCGACAACCTCACCCCGCTCTATCCGGAGCGGAAGCTGAAGATGGAAGTGGAGAACTTCCAGTCGGTGGCCAAGGGTCCCGGCAAGGACATGACGCCGCGTGTGATCGACCTGATCGCGCCGATCGGCATGGGCCAGCGGGCGCTGATCGTCGCCCCGCCGCGCACCGGCAAGACGGTGATGCTGCAGAACATCGCCACCGCCATCGCCGCCAACCATCCCGAAGCGTTCCTGATGGTGCTGCTGATCGATGAGCGGCCCGAGGAAGTCACCGACATGTCGCGGACGGTGAAGGGCGAGGTCGTCGCCTCCACCTTCGATGAGCCGGCGACAAGGCATGTGCAAGTCACCGAGATGGTGCTGGAAAAAGCCAAGCGCCTGGTCGAGCACAAGCGCGACGTGGTGATCCTGCTGGACAGCATCACCCGCCTGGCGCGCGCCTACAACACGGTCGTGCCGAGCTCCGGCAAGGTGCTCACGGGCGGCGTGGATGCGAACGCCCTGCAGCGGCCCAAGCGCTTCTTCGGCGCCGCCCGCAACATCGAGGAAGGCGGCTCGCTCACCATCATCGCCACCGCGCTGATCGACACCGGCAGCCGCATGGACGAGGTGATCTTCGAGGAGTTCAAGGGCACCGGCAACAGCGAGATCGTGCTGGACCGCAAGCTGTCCGACAAGCGCACCTTCCCGGCGATCGACATCACCAAGTCCGGCACCCGCAAGGAAGAACTGCTGGTGGACCGCGGGACACTTTCGAAGATGTGGGTGCTGCGGCGAATCCTGGGTCCGATGGGCATGACCGACGCGATGGACTTCCTGCTCGACAAGCTGAAGTACAGCAAGACCAATCAGGACTTCTTCGACGCGATGAACACCTGAAGCAGGGCGAGAGCTCCTCCTCCGCGACCATTCCATCTGCCGCTTGGCAGATGGAGCCTTTCCTCGCCCTGCCCTCGATCCACCGGGGCCGTGGGCCCCGGACTGTGTCATGCTGATCGCCGCTCTTGCCATCTACCCCGTGAAGGGGCTCCGCGCGGTTCCGCTGGATCGGGTGGAGGTGGAGCGTTGCGGCTTCGCCGGCGACCGGCGCTGGGCCATCGTCCGTCCGACCGGGCAGGTCCTCACCCAGCGCGAGCTTCCGGCCATGGCCCGCATCGACGCCCGGCTCGACGGGCGGATGCTGCGCCTCGAAACCGCTGGCCACGGCGGCGTCGACGCCCGGCCGACCGACCACCCGGTGACGATGACCATCTGGGGCACTGCGGTCCCGACGCTCGCCGCCAACCCCGAAGCGTCGGAGTGGCTGTCGGCCGTGCTCGGCACCCCGTGCACCCTGGCCTACATGCCCGACCCGACCGCCCGTCCGGTCACGCCCGACCTGGCCCAACCCGGCGATCATGTCTCGCTCGCCGACGGGTTTCCCATCCTGCTGACCAGCACCGGCTCGCTCGACGACCTCAACGGCCGCCTCGGACGGACGGTGCCAATGGCCCGGTTCCGCCCAAACCTGGTGATCTCCGGCGCACCGGCCTGGGCCGAGGACAGCTGGACCCGCATCGAGGCGGGCCCGCTCGGCCTTCGCCTCGCCTCGCCTTGCTCCCGCTGCAAGGTCATCACCCTGGATCAAGACACCGGCGACAACCCGGCCCGCAACGAACCGCTGAAGACGCTCGGCACGTTCCACCGTGACGAGCGCGGCCGCATCACCTTCGGCTGGAACGTCATCCCGGAGTCGACCGGCACGCTCTGGGTCGGCGACGTCTTAACCTTGCGACAATAAAGATATCCTTATATACCGCGGCCAACTGAAGGAGCCGCCATCCATGCCCGACATGAACATCGCCAACGAGGACTTCAAAGTCCGCGACATCTCGCTCGCCGCCTGGGGCCGCAAGGAGATCTCGATGGCCGAGGACGAGATGCCCGGCCTGATGGCGCTGCGGGCCGAGTACGGCGCCTCCAAGCCGCTCGCCGGGGCCCGCATCAGCGGCAGCCTGCATATGACGATCCAGACCGCCGTGCTGATCGAGACGCTGACCGCGCTCGGCGCCACCGTGCGCTGGTCGTCCTGCAACATCTTCTCCACCCAAGACCACGCCGCGGCCGCCGTCGCCGCCGCCGGCACGCCGGTGTTTGCCTGGAAGGGCATGTCGGAGGAGGAGTTCTGGTGGGCGATCGAGCAGACGATCACCGGTCCCGGCGGCTGGGCGCCGAACATGATCCTCGATGACGGCGGCGATCTCACCAAGCTGTTGCACGAGAAGCACCCCGAGATGCTGGACGCCATCAAGGGCATCTCCGAGGAGACCACCACCGGGGTGCACCGGCTGTGGGAGATGGCCCGCGCCGGGACGCTGAAGGTGCCCGCGATCAACGTGAACGACAGCGTCACCAAGTCGAAGTTCGACAACCTGTATGGCTGCAAGGAAAGCCTGGTGGACGCCGTCCGCCGCGGCACCGACGTGATGCTGGCCGGCAAGGTTGCGGTCGTGGCCGGCTATGGCGACGTCGGCAAGGGCTCCGCCGCCAGCCTCAAGAATGGCGGCTGCCGCGTGCTGGTGACCGAGGTCGACCCGATCTGCGCGCTGCAGGCGGCGATGGAAGGCTACGAGGTCGTCACCATGGACGACGCGGCCCCGCGCGGCGACATCTTCGTCACCGCCACTGGCAACATCGACGTCATCACCATCGACCACATGCGCGCCATGAAGCACCGGGCGATCGTGTGCAACATCGGCCACTTCGACAGCGAGATCCAGATCGAGTCGCTGCGCAACTACACCTGGGACAACGTCAAGCCCCAGGTGGACGAGGTCGTGTTCCCCGACGGCAAGCGCCTGATCGTCTTGAGCGAAGGCCGCCTCGTGAACCTCGGCAACGCCACCGGCCACCCGTCTTTCGTCATGTCGGCGAGCTTCACCAACCAGGTGTTGGCGCAGATCGAGCTCTGGACGGCGCCGGCCGGCAAGTACAAGAACAAGGTTTACGTGCTGCCGAAGCACCTCGACGAGAAGGTTGCCGCGCTGCATCTGGAAAAGGTCGGCGCCAAGCTGACCAAGCTTGCCCCTGCCCAGGCCGAGTACATCGGTGTCGGCGTCAGCGGCCCGTTCAAGCACGACGCCTACCGCTACTGAGTGCGACGGCCCTTTCCCGCCCGGGCGGGAAAGGGCGTCCGTTATCGGCCCGCGATCACCGTGGGCAACGGATCCGCACCGGCGACGTCATGCGCCGGCACGGTCCCGGGCCGCACCTCGTAGGGGGTGATGACGGTCGGGATTGGCGGCGGCCGGGCGCCGGGCACTGGCGGCGCATAGCTCGCCTGCTCGACCGGCAGGCGCCGCGGCTCGGCCGCCGGGCCGCCCTGACCGTAAACGGGGCCGGGCAGCGGATAGGGCGGCAGCTCATAGATCGGAACGCCGGGACCGTAGGCCCCGGTGCCGTAATACCCCAGGCCATCGAAACCGAATCCGAAGCCGAACCCAAACGGCACGAAGGCATAAGGCCGGCCGAAGAACCGGTGGGCAAACAGTGGCCCGCGGCGGCCCGGCGGCCGAAACCCCGGCGCCCGGCCATGCGAGAAGCCGAACCCGGCTGAGCGAACCCCGAACCCGAAGCCGCCTCCGTGACCGCCGCCGCCCCGCGCCTCGGCCGGCACCACTGCCGCAACGGCCACCAGCAGGCCGATCGCGGCTGCCACGCCCGCCCCCCGCGAATGTCTCATCCCGTGCTCCCGATCTCGTGCAGAGATCCTACGCCGCTTGTGCTGCGGCGTCGTCGGGTGCGCAGAGATGTTACTGGCTGGCCGGCACGTCCTCTGCAGGCGCGGCTTCGGCCGGCGCCGCCGACGCCGGAACGTCGGTCGGCCGCGACCCGAAGGTCGGCTTGGCCGGGATCGTGCGGCCCGGATGGCCGACCGAACTCGACGCCGATGCCGCGTCGTGGTGGCTGGCCGGGGTGGGCGCGCAAGCCGGCGCCGCCCGCAGCCGGGTCGCCCGGGCCGGACGCACCGCCCGGTGCGCCGTGTAAGCGGGCCGCATCGGGGCCGGAGCGTCGTAGTACGGCGGCGGCGCATACACGATGCGCGGGGCCTCGTAGTAATACGCAGGCGGTGCGGCGTAGTAAGGCGAGTATGGCTCGGCATAGAAGCCGCCACCCCAATAAGCCTGTGCCGGCGCTGCCGCCGTCACGCTCAGCAGGATAGCGGCCGCGCCGAGCACAACAGGCCCGCGATGGGAAACGAGATGCATGGAACCTCCGTTGGATGCGGCCGGCAGCGTGCTGCTCTGATTGCGGCGTGCCCGGCCGGGCGCTTACTTCTCGACGAACGCCTTCTCGATGACGTAGCTGCCGGGCCGGTTGGCGCTGCCTTCGCTGAAACCGCGCCGTTCGAGCAGGCCCACCATGTCCGCCAGGAACGCCGGGCTGCCGCACAACATCACCCGGTCGTGCTCCGGTCCCAGCGGCGGCAAGCCCAGGTCGGTCGTCAGCTTGCCGGTATCGAGCAGTTCGGTGATGCGGCCGTTGTGCAGGAACGGCTCGCGCGTCGCGGTCGGGTAATAGCGCAGCTTCGCCGCCACGAGCTCGCTCAGCAACTCGTTCTCCCCCAGCGACTGCACCAGCGCCTCGCCGAACTTCAGCTCGGCCACGTGGCGGCAACCATGCACCAGCACGACCTGCTCGAACCGCTCGTATACGTCGGGGTCCTGGATGATGCTGGCGAACGGAGCGAGGCCGGTCCCGGTGCCCAGCAAATACAGCGTCCGGCCCGGCACCAGGCTGTCCTGCACCAAGGTGCCGACCGGCTTGCGCCCGACCAGGATAGTGTCGCCGGGCTTCAGATGCTGCAGCCGCGACGTCAGCGGCCCGTTCGGCGCCTTGATGCTGAAGAATTCGAGCCCGTCGTCGTAGGCGGCGCTTGCCATGCTGTAGGCGCGCAGCAACGGCTTTCCGTCGACCGGCAGCCCGATCATGGTGAACTGCCCCGACAGGAAGCGGAACGCCGGGTCGCGGGTGGTCCGGAAGCTGAACAGCGTGTCGGTCCAGTGACGCACGTCCGTCACGGTCTCGGAGTTGAAGTTGGACATGCGCCGTCGATACCGCAGGTGCGAAGGCGGCGGCAAGTCAACGCCCACGTGACCGCTATGCGGAGGACGTTGCCGCCCGCTTCCCGCCCGCCCACGCCGCGCCGGCCAGGATCACCGCCAAGCCCACCGCGACCCAGAGCCCCGCCAAGCCGATCCGCTGGTACGCCGCAGCGCCCAGCCCGGCCCCGCCGATCATGCCGAGCCACAGCAGCATATCCGGCAGGGCCGCTGACCAGGGGCGCCCGGTCACCGCCTCGGCCAGCTTCTGCCCCAGCCGCACCAGCGTGCCGGTCATGTAGGTGAGGCCGATCCCGGACACGCCGTCGCGCTGGAACACCGTGTTCTCGGTCCCCATCGCCAGCGCGATCATCAGCGCCCCGGCCACGACCTTGTCGTCCCGCCCCAGCCAGGCCGCTCCGGCCAGCAGCGCGGCCATCAGCAGCAGGATCACCGGGGCCCGGCGGCTGCCGAACGGCCGCCCCACCCAGGTGCCCAGCATCACCCCGGCCACGAACGTCGCGACCAGCCCGAACGCCAGCTCGGTCCGTCCCCCGAGCCCGGCAGCGGCGGAAATCCCCAGCACGGTCGAGTTGCCGCTCATGAACGCCACGAACAAGGCGCCGATCGACAAGTAGCCCTGCGCATCCACGAAGCCGGCCAGCGCCGACAGGGCGATCGCCAGCGCCTGGACCAGACGTGGGTTCACACCGTCTCGGCCAGGCGAGCCATCACCGCGCCGAACTGCTTGGCGGCAATGTCCTGCAGCCGGTGCCGCCCGTCGCGCACCACGCACTCGCCGGCCGCAACCACGTGCCGCACCGGCGTGCCGCGCGGGGCAAACACCGCCATGTCGAGCCCGGCGTCGCCGGGCAAGCCGGGCGCCAGCACGGTGACGTCGGCGCGCATGCCGATTTCGATGCGCCCTGCCTGGATGCCGCAGGCGGCGGCGCCGGCCGCGCACGCCGTTTCCAGCATCGTCCGGCCGGTGCTCCGCCCCGCGCCGCCGGCCAGCACCGTGCGCCGCCCGCTCGACAGCCGCTGCCCCCATTCCAGCAGCCGCAGCTCGTCGAGGAACGCCGCCGACATCTGGCTGTCCGAGCCCACGCCGAAGCGGCCGCCCGCGTCCTGCAGCACGCCGGCGGGAAAGATACCGTCGCCAAGGTCGGCTTCGGTGGTCGGACACAGCCCGACCGTGGCGCCGCTGCGGGCGATGGCGGCGATCTCGCCCGCATCCGTGTGGGTCGCGTGCACCAGGCACCACCGTCCGTCGACGGCCGCATGGTCCAGCAGCCAGGCGACCGGCCGCTGCCCCCAGGCGGCCACGCACTCCTCGACCTCCCGCCGCTGCTCGGCGACGTGGATGTGCACCGGGCCCTGCGGCGCCGCCGCGAGAAGGGCGGCCAACGCGTCCGGCGGCACTGCGCGGAGGCTGTGCGGCGCGACGCCGTAATTCACCCCCGCCGTTGCGGCCGGCAGCGCCGCGCGGATCGCCGCGAAGCCGTCCGCGTCGCAGGCGAAGCGTTGCTGGCCCGCGCTCGGAGCCGACCCGTCGAACCCGCCGGCCGCATACAGCACCGGCAGCAGCGTCAGCCCGATCCCGGCCGCCCGCGCCGCCTCGATCACCTGCCGCGCCATCTCGGCCGGATCGGCGTAAGGCTGCCCGTCGGGGCCATGATGCAAATAGTGGAACTCGGCCACATGCGTGTAGCCGCCCAGCAGCATCTCGACGAAGGCCTGGGTGGCAATCACCCGGAGGTCGTCCGGCGTGATCGCGGCGACGGCGCGATACATCGTCTCGCGCCAGGTCCAGAAGCTGTCCGGCACCGGTCCGGACCGCTCCGTGAGCCCGGCCATCGCGCGCTGGTGCGCGTGGCTGTGCAGGTTGGCGACGCCGGGCACGGCGATGCCGGGCAGCCGGTCGGTGAAGGGCGGGCAGGGGACGCCGACGCTCATGTCGGCGATGACGCCATCCTCGACGGCGATCACCACGTCGTCGGCCCAGCCGTCGGGCAGGAGGGCGGTGCTGAAATGAAAGTTGCGCATGTTCCCGGGTCTAATAAGGTCGGAGCGATGCGGCAACTCTGGACCAACCTGCATGCGGCCACGATGGCGGCCGGCGGCGCTCCGTACGGGGCGATCGAGAACGCCGCCATCCTCGTCGAGGGCGACTCGATCGCCTGGATCGGCCCGGCCGAAGCGGCGCCGCCGGCCGACGCCGTCCACGACGCGCACGGTGCCTGGGCCACGCCCGGCCTGATCGACTGCCACACGCACTTGGTCCATGGCGGCAACCGGGCGCGCGAGTTCGAGCTGCGGCTCGAGGGTGCCAGCTACGAGGAGCTCGCCCGCGCCGGCGGCGGCATCCTGTCCACGGTGGCGGCCACCCGCGCGCTGGACGAGGACGCCCTCGTGGCCGCTGCCTTGCCCCGCCTCGATGCGCTGCTCGCCGAGGGCGTGACCACGCTGGAAGTGAAGTCGGGCTACGGGCTCGAGACCGAGACCGAGCTGCGGATGCTGCGCGCCGCCCGGACGCTGCGCGAGCGCCGGGCCGTTTCCGTGCAGACGAGCTTCCTGGGCGCCCACGCCGTCCCGCCCGGCGTCACCGCGGACGCGTACATGGACCATGTGATCGCCGAGATGCTGCCGCGCGCGGCGCCGCTCAGCGACGCGGTGGACGCTTTCTGCGAAACGATCGCGTTCTCCCCGGCGCAAACCGAGCGCCTGTTCGAGGCGGCGAGGCGGCTCGGCCTCCCGGTCAAGCTGCATGCCGAGCAGCGCAGCAATCAGGGGGGCGCTGCGCTGGT
This sequence comes from uncultured Alphaproteobacteria bacterium, assembly GCA_963752225.1. GTDB lineage: Bacteria > Pseudomonadota > Alphaproteobacteria > Acetobacterales > Acetobacteraceae > JBBROS01. Next base: position 229,793 of record CAVVXS010000010.1, read on the forward strand.
GGCCCGCTACGGCGGCCTGTCCGCCGACCATCTCGAGCACCTCGACGGGGCCGGCGTGGACGCCATGGCGGCGGCCGGCACGGTGGCGGTGCTGCTGCCCGGCGCGACCTACGTGCTGCGCGACCCGCAATGTCCGCCGGTGGCCGCCCTGCGCACGGCTGGCGTGCCGATGGCGCTCGCGACCGACGCCAACCCCGGCAGCAGCCCGATCTACTCGCCGCTCACGGTGATGAACCTCGGCTGCACCCTGTTCCGCCTCACTCCGGAGGAGGCGCTGGTCGGCTTCACCCGCCACGCCGCGCAGGCCCTGGGCCTGGCCGACCGCGGCACGCTGGCGCCGGGCCGGCGGGCCGATCTGTGCTTGTGGCGCGTCGGCCACCCCCGCGAACTCGCCTACGCGGTCGGCCTGCCGCGCCTGCAGCAACGCATCGTGGCGGGCTGGGCGTCGGATTGACGCCGCCCCGCCTCGCCTTCGACGCCATATCGCACCGCTACGGCTCCACCCCGATCCTCGACCGCGTCAGCTTCGCCGTTCCCGCCGCCCGTTTCGTTGCCGTGATCGGCCCCAGCGGCTGCGGCAAGAGCACGCTGCTGCAGATGGCGACCGGCCTGCTCCGGCCCGGCACCGGCCGCGTGAGCCGCGACGGCATCCCGGTCGACGGCGTGCCCCGCCCCGGCGCCCACGACCTCGGTTTGGTGCCGCAGCAAGCGTTGCTGTTCCCGTGGAAGACGCTGGCCGAGAATGTCGGCTTCAAGCTCGAGCTGCAGGGGGTCGCGGCGGCCGAGCGCCGGCGCCGGGTCGAGCAGGCATTGCACGACGTCGGCCTCGACGGCTTCGGCGACCACTATCCGCGGCAGCTCAGCGGCGGCATGCAGAAGCGCGGCGCCATCGCCCGCACGCTCGTCTATGACCCGAGCCTGATCCTGATGGACGAGCCGTTCGGCGCGCTCGACGCCCAGACCCGGATGGTGATGCAGCGTGACCTGCAGGCGCTGACTGCCCGCACTGCGGCCGCCGTGCTGCTGGTCACGCACGACATCACCGAGGCCGTGGTCCTGGCCGACGAGATCGTCGTGCTCAGCCGCCGCCCCGGCCGCCTGCTCGCGCGGCACCCGGTCCCGTTGCCGCGCCCGCGCAACCCGTTCGAGCCGCACGCCAACCCGGGCTTCGCCGAAACCTACGCCGCCGTCTGGTCCAGCTTCCGCAGCGAAGTCGACACCCGGGCGGGGGCGGCGTGACTTTGCTTCGGGGTCTCGTCGTGCGGCTGTTGCCAGGGGTGCTGTTCCTGGCGTTCTGGCAATACGCGTCCGGCCGGCTGATCCGGCCGATCTACGTCAGCCGCCCGACCGACGTCGCGGCCCGGACGGTGGAGATGTTCGCCACCGGCGAGATCCAGCCGCATCTCCTCGTCACGCTGCAGGAGCTGCTGCTCGGCTACGCGCTCGGCGTCTCGGCCGGCATCGTCGCCGGCTACGCGCTCGGCCGCGCCCCCCGCGCCGCGGCGATCTTCGAGCCCTATCTGATGGCGTTCTACGGCATCCCGAAGATCGCACTGGCGCCGTTGTTCATCATCTGGTTCGGCATCGCCATCTGGAGCAAGGTGGCGCTCGCCGGCACCATGGTGTTCTTCCTGGTGTTCTACAGCGTCTATGCCGGCGTGCGTGCGGTCGATCCCGACACCGTCGATCTTGCCCGCGTCATGGGCGCGACCTCGGCCCAGCTCACCCGCCACGTCTACCTGCCGGCGGCCAGCCCGGCCGTGCTGCTCGGCATGCGCATGGCGATCCCGTACAGCGTCATCGGCGTCATCGCCGGCGAGTTTACCAGCTCGACCCGCGGCCTCGGCCTGTTCATCAACCAGGCCAGCGCCACCTACGACCCGGCCGGCGTGTTCGCCGGCATCTTTCTCCTCCTCGTCTTCGTGCTGTTGGCCGGCGCGCTGGCCACAAGGTTGGAACGCCGCCTGCTGCGCTGGCGTCCCCCGCTCCCCGGCGCCCCGACCGAAAGCGGTTAGGCGGGTCCGGGGCCGCCGGCCCCCGCTCCTTGGTTGTCCCCCCTGGCCTTCCCCCGGCCGCTTCACTAACGTCCCGCCATGATCCGGCGCCGCAGCATCCTGGCCACCGCCGCCCTGTTTGGCGCCGCGCCGCACCTCCGAGCGCAGGCGCTGGCCAAGGTCCATATCGGCCAGGCGACCCCGGCAGTCAGCTTCCTGCCGCTCATGGCCGCCCGCGCGCTCGACAGCTTCGCCGCCGCCGGGCTCGACCTCTACTGGGCGGCGCTGCCCGGCGGCGACCCGGCTTGCCTCGCCGCACTCGACCATGGCGACATCGAGCTGGCCGCGGTCGGCTCCGAGACCCTGCTCAACGCGATCGCCAAGGGCCAGCCATTTCAGATGGTGGCGTCGCTGATGTCGAAGGTCTCGCTCGAGCTGGTCGTCAGCGACAAGCTGATCGAGCGCACCGGCATCGCCCCCGCCGACGACCCGCTGGAGAAGCGTCTCGCCGTGCTGAAGGGCGCCACGGTCGGCGTGAGTGCGATCGGCGGCACCCAGGACCGCGCCGCCCGCTGGCTCGCGCGCCAAGCCGGGCTCAACCCGCGCACTGACATCCAGGTGGCAATGACTGGGCCGCCCCCCGCCATCCAGGCCGCGCTGGAGGCCGGCCGGATCGACGCCTACGTGCTCAGCCCGCCCGAAGGCCTGCTATCCGAGGACGCCCGCACCGGCCAGGTGCTGGTGCGCATGGGCGACGAGTTCCCGGAGCTCAACGCGGTGCCGTCCCTGGTGCTCGCGGTCAAGACGCCGGTCGGACCCGAGACCCGCGCTTTGGTCGTCGCCACCTGCAAGGCGCTGCAAGCGGCCAGTGCACGGCTGCTGGCTGACCCGGCCGCGACCGCCGCCCGCATCCAGGAGAGGTTGTATCCGCGGATCAAGGCGCCGGTCATGACCGCCGCCATCGAAAGCCTCAAATCCGGCATTACCGCGCGCGGCCGGTTCGACCGGGCCGGGATCGACGCCCTGCTCACCTATGCCGGCGACGCGGTCACCGGCCTCGACCCCAAGGCGCCGTTCTGGACGGACGAGTACCTGGGACGAGGCCGCCCGGGAAGGCGCCCAGTGACCGCTCCGTCGAAATTGCCGCCGCCGCTCGCCGACGCCACCATCCCCGAACTGCCCGGCCACTACCGGGGCAAGGTGCGCGACAACTACGACCTGCCCGATGGTCGCCGCATCCTCGTCGCCACCGACCGGCTTTCGGCGTTCGACATCATCCTGGCCAGCATCCCGGCCAAAGGCGAGGTGCTCACCGCAACCGCCCGCCACTGGTTCGAGCGCACCGCCGACCTTTGCCCCAACTGGGTCGAGGCCTATCCCGACCCCAACGCGGTGATCGGCCGGCGGCTGCGGATCCTGCCGGTGGAGATCGTCGTCCGCGGCTACCTCGCCGGCACCACCGGGACCTCGATCCTGACCCAGTACAAGGCCGGGGCCCGGACGATGTACGGCCACAGCTTCCCCGACGGGCTGCGCGACAACCAGCGTCTGCCGGCGCCGATCATCACCCCCACCAGCAAGGCGCTGGACGGTGCGCACGACGCTCCACTCACGCCGGCGGACATCCTCGGCGGCAAGCTGCTGACGGCGGCGCAATGGGACGAAGTCTCGGCGCTCGCCCAGTCGCTCTACGCGCGCGGCGCCCAACTCGCCGCCGGGCGTGGGCTGATCCTCGCCGACACCAAGTACGAGTTCGGCATCGACGCCGACGGCCGCATCGTGCTCGCCGACGAGATCCACACCCCCGACAGCAGCCGCTACTGGCGGGCCGGCACCTACCAAGCGCGGTTCGAGGCCGGCGAGAAGCCGAACTCGTTCGACAAGGATTTCGTCCGCAACTGGGTCGCCGCCCGCTGCGACCCGTATCGCGACCCGATCCCGACCATCCCGCCCGAATTGATCGAGGCGACCGCCCGCGTCTACATCGAGGCCTACGAGCTGATCACCGGCAACGCGTTCACCCCCGCCCCGCCCGGCACGGATATCCTGGCCCGCATCCGCGCCAACCTGGCCGAATACTTCGCATGACCGGCGCTTTGCTTCTGGGACGGAACATCTGATGTCCAGCACCATGCCGCCCGTCTACATCGATTTCCTAAACCGTTTCGACGTCGAGGAGCTGCATCTCACCGATGCCGAGATCATCGGTGCCATCGAAAGCCAGCTCGCCCTGCAAGGCGCCGGCAAGACCGTCATCGAACCGCGCGTCTTCCTCGAACCGGGCCGCAGCGGCGCCAACGAATCGCACGGCCACTTCAACGTCCTGCGCGGCGCCATTGCCGGCGACATCAACCGGGCCGGGGTAAAGGTGGTCGGCGACTTCGTCGACAATTACCGCCTGGGCTATCCGAGTGAGCTCGCGACCCTGCTGCTGCTGGACCCCGTGATGGGCGCGCCGCGAGCCATCATCGAGGCGTCCGGGATCACCGATATGCGCACCGGCGCCGTCACCGCGGTCGGCGCCAAGCATCTGGCCCGCAAGGATAGCAAGGTACTCGGCCATATCGGCGCCCGCGGCAGCAGCTACTGGAACGTCCGCCTGCTCGACAGCCTGTTCCATTTCGACGAGATCCGCGTCCACTCCCGCCGCCCGGAATCGCGCAACGCCTTCGCCGAGCGCCTGACGCAGGACCTCGGCAAGCCGGTGAAGGCCACCGAAGACTGGCAATCCGCTCTCGAGGGCGCCGACATCGTCGTCGAGGCCTCGCGGCTGGTGGCGCCGGAGCCGTTGCTGAAAACCGAGTGGATCAAGCCCGGCGCTCTGGTGATGCCATACGGCACCCAATCCGCGGTCGAGTTGTCGCTGACCGACATCATGTCCAAGCTGATCGTGGACGATTGGGGCCAGTGCAAGAACAGCAAGTGGGGCGCGCTGCGCGAGCACGTCAACACTGGCCGGCTCAGCGAGGCGACGCTGTATGCCGAGATGGGGCAGATCGTCGCCGGGCTGAAGCCGGGCCGCGAAACCGACGAGGAGCGCATACTGTTCTGGCACCGCGGCCTGTCGCTATCCGACATCGCGCTCGGCCACGCCATGCTGGAGAAGGCCAAGCGCCTCGGCGTCGGCCAGCGCCTGCGGTTCTGCTAGAGCACTCCCGAGCCAATCGGCTCGGATGTTGCTTTAGCGGCTTCGCCTCTGGCGAGGAGCCGCGCGACACAACGAGCGAGCGTCAGTCGACTAGCGCCGAATACACCAGCACCCGCAGCTCCCGCCGCACCGGGTAGGTGCTGCTGGGCGTGAGCTGGGTGAGGAACACCACCGCGAGGTCCTCCGCCGGATCGACCCAGAACGCTGTGCTGGCCGCCCCGCCCCAGGCGCATTCCCCCGGCGTGCCGACGATCTGCGCCCGGGCCGGATCGAGCATCACCGAAAAGCCGAGCCCGAAGCCGATGCCGGCATAGCTGCTTTCGCTGAACCGCGCCTGCCCCATCGCCGCCATGTCGCCGTCGAGGTGGTTCGCCATCATCAGCTCGACCGTCTTGCGCCCCAGCAGCCGCACCCCGTCCAGCTCGCCGCGCCCCAGCAGGAAGCGGCAGAACCGCAGGTAATTCGCGCCGGTGCCGACCAGGCCGCCGCCGCCCGACGGCAGCCGGCGCGACAGGAAGACGCTGGTGGCCGGGTCGTCGAGCAGCGCTGCCGAGCCGTCCTGCCCGCGCGCGTAGTTGGCCGCGAAGCGCGGCCGCTGGTCGTCTCGCACCGCGAAATCCGTCTCGTCCATGCGCAACGGCGCCAGCACCCGCTCCCTCAGGAAGACGTCGAACGGCTGGCCCGACAGGACGGCCACAAGGTGCCCGAGGACGTCGGTGGCGATGCTGTAATTCCAACGCGTGCCCGGCTGCGCCAGCAGCGGCAGGGCGGCGGCCTTGGCGACCACCTCGCCCAGGCTGTAATCGGATGTCTGGAAATCCACCCCGGCATCGCGGTACATCGCATCGACCGGGGTCGCGTTCATGAACCCGTAAGTAAGGCCCGAGGTGTGGGTGAGCAGGTCGCGATAGGTGATGCCGCGGTCCGCCGGCACCGGGTCGTGCCCTTCGCCCGCCCACACGCGCATGGCGGCAAACTCCGGCAGCGCCGCCGCGATCGGGTCGTCGAGCTGGAACAGCCCGTCCTCGTACAACATCATCAGCGCGACGCTGGTCAGCGGCTTGGTCATGGAATACAGCCGCACCACCGTATCGGCGGCCATCGGCAGCCCGCGCTCGCGGTCGGCCATTCCGGCCTGGTCGGCATAAACCGTTCGCCCTCGCCGATGCACCAGCACCGACGCCCCAGTCAGGCGTCCGCTGTCGATCCAGCGCCGCATCCAGCCGCCGATCTTAGCCAGGCGGACCGGATCGACGCCCGCCGTGATTGCCTCATCCATCGCCGATCCTCCGCATCACCCAAGCCGACACTAACGCAGGACGATCGCGAACGTCCCCTCTCGCCAGGCACCCCGGTTTCGCGCAAGGTGCACTCAAGTATTCACGTATAAAAACTGGGAGACTCCATGATCCACGTCCTCGCCATCATCACCGCGCAACCCGGGCAGCGCGACGCCGTGCTGGAAGCCTTTCGTGCCAACATGCCCGCCGTTCATGCCGAAGCCGGCTGCGTCGAATACGCACCGGCGATCGATGCCGCCTCGGCAGGTGCGATGCAGACCCAGTTGGGGGCCGACAGTTTCGTTGTGATCGAGAAATGGGCAAGCATGGAAGCCTTGCAGGCGCATGCAGCCGCGCCGCACATGGCCGCCTATGCCGCAAAGGTAAAGCCCATCCTGGCCAACCGCGTTATTTACGTGCTGTCGCCCGCCGCTTGAAATGAGCCGGCTCGTGACAAAGCGACAGTGCAGTCTTGCATGGCGGCTTGCAATCATCCATTAAATATGGGGGAACCGCTACGCACGGACTCGGCCGCGTCCGATGACCGTATCGCAGCAGCGTCGAAGTTGTAATTCAATCGAAATTAGGATCAGATGTCCGATACAGGCAGGCGTGCGCCGCTGGCGCCGCAGAGCGACAACAACACGATGAACGACACCCAAGCGGCCGAAACCCGAATGCGCCGCGCCTTGGGCCTGGGCACCGGGTCCGGTCAGTCCGCTCCGCAGCAACGTCCCGAGCAGGCGCGCGCCCGCCACCGCTTCGTTCAGGACGGCGGCGTCCCGGTCGTCATGCTGGGCCAGAAGGTCGAGCCCGAAACCACGGCACTGCGTGAGCGGATTGCGGCGCTGGAAAGCCAGCTCGAGGCCGAACGCGCGAGCCACGCGTCGACACGGCGCACGCTCGAGGCCGAGCACCATGCCGTCACCGCGTTGCAGACCCGCGTGGCGCACAATGACCTCGCCCACAAGGACGCGCTGGAGCAGGAGCGGCGGATGCGCGTCGCCGCCCAGGAAGCCTTGGCGGAGGCGCTCGCCGCCGGCACCGCCCGGCGTTTGCGTCCTGCAGCGACCGTGCCGGCCGAGGTCGGCCAGAATGTCGGCGAGGACGTCGCAAGCCGGGACGTCGCAAGCCGGGACGAAGTGCCGGCGGAGAAGCCTGCGCCCGCTCGTGCAGCCACGCCCGAGCCCGCTCCCGCCGCCAAGCGCGGCCGCGGCCGGCCCCGCACCGCCGCCGTGCCGGAGCCGAAGCCGGTTCGCTGGTGGACGCCGAGCTACCGCGCCAAGAAGACCTGACCGCGTGGCCGCGGCCACAATCCGTGTCGTGCGCCTGCCGCATGGCGCGGACCTTGCGTTGCCGGCCTACGCCACGGCGGGCGCCGCGGGCATGGACCTGCTGGCCGCCGTGGACGGCCCCCTGGTCCTGGCGCCCGGGCAACGATGCCTGGTGCCCACCGGTCTTGCCGTCGCCTTGCCGCCGGGTCACGAGCTGCAGATCCGGCCACGCTCCGGCTTGGCGCTGCGCCACGGCATCGTCCTGCCCAACAGCCCGGCAACCATCGACGAGGATTACCGCGGCGAATTGCAGGTCATCGTCATGAATGCCGGCACCGAGCCTTTTACGGTCGAACGTGGCATGCGCATCGCCCAATGCGTCCTCGCGCCGGTGACGCATGCGACCTGGCAGGAAGTCGGCTCGCTCGAACTCGACCGAACGCGGGGCCGGCGGGTTCGGCAGCACGGGTCACGGCTGACATGCTGCGTCCGCCCTACGCCCGGGAACGCTTGGAGACGCTTTCGATCGCCCTTCCGGGCTGACAGGCCCACCGCAACCCGCTAACAGCCCGCATGATCGATTGAAGGGCCGCGCATGTCCGAAACCGCCCACCCCGCGTTCGTTTCGGCACGGCGCCTGCCCAACCTGATGGATATCGTCGCCGGCGCCTTGATCCTGGCGTCGGCCATCTACGTCGCCGGCGTCGCCCGCGGCACCTTGGCGCCGCTCGACACGCCCGACGCCACCACCATCACGCTCGACCCGGCCGCGCTGCCCGGCTACGCCGTCCGCACGACGCTGCGCATGTTCGCGGCCTTGCTGTGCTCGCTGCTGTTCACGTTCACCTATGCGACCTGGGCGGCCAAAAGCCGGCGCGCCGGGCTGATCCTGGTGCCGGTGCTCGACGTGCTGCAATCGGTGCCGATCCTCGGCTTCCTGACCTTCACCGTCGTGTTCTTCATGAGCCTGTTCCCCGGCCGCATCCTCGGTGCCGAGCTGGCGGCCATCTTCGCCATCTTCACCAGCCAGGCCTGGAACATGGCGTTCAGCTTGTTCCAGTCGCTCAAAACCGTGCCGGCCGACCTCAACGAAGCGTCGCAGTCGCTGCGCCTGTCCGGTTGGCAGCGGTTCTGGCGGTTGGAGGTGCCGTTCGCCATGCCGGGGCTGGTGTGGAACACCATGATGTCGATGTCGGGCGGCTGGTTCTTCGTCGTCGCGTCCGAGGCCGTCACCGTCGGCGACACCACCTGGAAACTGCCCGGCATCGGCAGCTACGTGGCGCTCGCGCTCGAGCGGCAGGATTTCGCGGCCGTGCTGTACGCCATCCTGACGATGCTCGTCGTCATCCTCGCTTACGATCAGCTGCTGTTCCGGCCGCTGGTCGCGTGGTCGGCGAAGTTCCGCTTCGAAACCACCGCCGCCGAGGGCGCCGAGGATCCCTGGGTCTTGAAACTGCTGCGCCGCACCCGGCTGCTGCGCCGCATGTCGGACTATCTCGGGCTGGCATTCAACGCGTTTGGCGGGCTGCGCATGTCGCTGCTGCCGCGGGCCCGGGCCGATGACGGCCGGCCGCCGTCGCGCACCGGCGACGCCGTGTTCGCCGCCGTGCTGGCAGCCGCGATCGTCGTCGCTGTGTGGCAGATCGTGGTGTTCGCCCGGAGCGTGCTGGCCTGGTCGGATCTGCTGACGGCGGTCGAGCTCGGCCTCATTACGCTCGTCCGTGTCGTCGTGCTGATGACCCTCGCGACCGTCGTTTGGGTGCCGATCGGGGTGTGGCTCGGCTTGCGGCCGAAATGGGGCCGCCGGGCGCAGCCGGTGGCGCAGTTCCTCGCCGCTTTCCCGGCCAACCTGTTCTTCCCGATCTTCGTCGTCCTGATCGTGCGGTTCGGCGCCAATCCCGACGTTTGGCTCACGCCGCTGATGATTCTCGGCACGCAGTGGTACATCCTGTTCAACGTCATCGCCGGCGCCAGCGCCTACCCGGGCGACCTGCAGGAAGCGGCCCGCAACTTCCGCGTCGGCGGCTGGCTGTGGTGGCGCCGGGTCATCCTGCCCGGCGTGTTCCCGTACTATGTCACCGGCGCCATCACCGCCTCCGGCGGCTCCTGGAACGCCGCCATCGTCAGCGAGGTCGCAAGCTGGGGCGACACTAGGCTGCAGGCGCACGGGCTTGGCGCCTACATCGCGCAGGCGACCGCGGACGGAAACACGCCGCGGGTCGTGCTCGGGGTTGCCGTCATGTCGGCCTTCGTGGTGGCCTTCAATCGGCTGCTATGGCGTCCGATGTATGGCTACGCCACCCGCCGCCTCACGCTCGGATAGGACCGCCCTCATGGACCAGCAGCTTGCGGTTGCCGACCTGCTCAAGGTCCGCAACGTCCGCCAGGCCTATCACAAGGACAGCAACGCCGACCTGGTCGTGCTCGACAACGTCGACGTGTCGCTGAAGGCGGGCGAAATCGTCGGCCTGCTCGGCCGGTCCGGTTCCGGCAAGTCCACCCTGCTGCGTATCATCGCCGGGCTGCTGACACCCACCTCCGGGCAGGTCACCTGGCGCGGCGCTCCGCTGCGGGGCCCGGCCGACGGCGTCGCCATGGTGTTCCAGTCCTTCGCCTTGTTCCCTTGGCTGACGGTGCAGGAGAACGTCGAGCTTGGGCTCGAGGCGCAGGGCGTGCACCGGGCCGAGCGCGAGGACCGCGCCGAGGCGGCGATCGACCTCATCGGCCTCGGCGGCTACGAGAGCGCCTATCCGAAGGAGCTGTCGGGCGGCATGCGGCAACGGGTCGGCCTGGCCCGCGCGCTGGTCGTCCACCCCGACCTGCTGCTGATGGACGAGCCGTTCTCGGCGCTCGACGTCCTGACCGCCGAAACGCTGCGCACCGACCTCATCGACCTGTGGTCGGAAGGCAAGCTGCCGGTCAAATCGATCCTGATGGTCACGCACAACATCGAGGAAGCGGTGCTGATGTGCGACCGCATCCTGGTGTTCAGCAGCAACCCCGGCCGGGTGGCCAGCGAGCTGCGGGTGAGGTTTCCGCATCCCCGCAACCGCCACGACCCGGCGTTCCGCCAGATGGTGGACGACATCTACGCGCTGATGACCCGGCGCGCGGCGCCCACCACCCGCGCCGCCGCGCAAGCCGCACCGACGCTCGCGATGCAGCTGCAGCCGGTCAGCACCAACCTGCTCGCCGGCCTGCTCGAAACCCTCGCCGCCCCGCCCTATCGCGGCCGCGCCGACCTGCCCGCCTTGGCCCAGTCGTTGCAGCTCGAACTCGACGACCTCCTGCCGATGGGCGAAACGCTGCAATTGCTCGGCCTCGGCGTGCTCGAGGAAGGCGACCTGCGCAGCACGCCGCTCGGGCAGCAATTCACCGAGGCCGACACCGACGCGCGCAAGGCGATCTTCGGCACGGCCTTGCGCAACAACGTGCCGCTGGTGGCCCAGGTCCGCCGGGTGCTGGACGAGCGGCCCGCCCATCGCGCCGCCGCCGTCCGCTTCCGCGACGAGTTGGAGGACTTCATGTCGCCCGACTACGCCGAGGAAACCCTCGACGCCGCCATCGCCTGGGGCCGCTACGCCGAGCTCTACGGCTACGACGAGGAAGCCGACCAGTTTTTCCTGGACGAGGAAGAGTAGCAGCAGTTTTGGACTGAGCACTTCCCGAGCCAATCGGCTCGGGAGTAGTGCTCTAAAACTAGGTGGTTAGAGCAACTTCATCCGGCCGAACTGATCCGGTTCGGCCGGATGTTGCTTTAGCGCCGCTTGAGCGCCGATCCCGCCCGCGTCACGTCCAGCATCAGCCGCCGGGCGATCGCCTCGTCCGGTGCTCCGGTCTGCTTGCACGCCAGCTCCGCCCGCCGTGCCTCGCCCATCGCGGCTGCAAGGCGCCGCGACGGCCAGGCCGTGACCGCCCGCACCATCTCGGCTTCGCGCTTCCAGAATACCGGCGGCCGCATCGACTTGACCGCCTCCTGCGCCGACGCGCCGGCGTCCATTCGGCCCCGCGCCAAATGCAGCCGCGACAGGAACAGCAGCATCGCCCGGATCAGGCCGACCGGCGTCATGCCGTCGGCGAAGCTGCGCTCGGTCGCGAGGTCGGCGGCCGGCACATCGCCCGCCGCCGCAGCATACAGCGCGTCGTCCAGCGACACCGACGCGCCGTCGCCGACGCAGGCGCGCACGGCGTCGAGGTCGAGCTGCTTGGTCGCCCCCGCATACAGCACCAGCTTCTCGATCTCGCCCCGGGTGCTGGCATGGTCGCCGCCGAGGTGGTCGCGCAACCAATCCAGCGCGTCGGCGTCGGCGCGCACGCCCTCGGTCCCCAGCCCGGCTTCGATTGCCGCCCGCAGCCCCGGGCCTTCCTCGGGGTAGCAGGCCACCGCGGCGCCGTTCGCCAACCCTTCCAGCAGCCCGACCAGCTTGCCGCGCCGGGCGAGCGCGCCGGCCTCGAGCACCACCACGCTGTCGCCGGGCGCGCGGGCAACCTGCTCGACGGCGCCGGCCAAGCCGTCCGTCACCTCCCGCACGCGCACCACCCGGCGACCGCCCAGCATCGCGATCGCACTGGCCTCCTCGGCCAAGCGGCCATGCTCGTCGCGGCCGAGCCAGGCGACGCGGAATGGGTCGTCCGTCCCCCCGGCGACCGCAACGGTCAGGGCCTCGGCACGCGAGCGGACCAAGCCTTCGTCCTCGCCGTAAAGCAGCACCACGCGTGCGCTCCCGGGGTCCTTCAGGAACGCCGCAACCCGCCGTCCGTCGATTTTCACCGCGCCGCTGCCCACCCGCTCATGTCATCGCCGGACTCGATCCGGCGATCACTTCCGGCCGCGGCCAACCGCCTCAAGCCGCCACTGCGCGCCGGCGAAGGAAGATCGCCACCTGGGTCACGATCTGGTCGGCCAGCGCGTCGCACACGCGCCGCTGCGCCGCCTCGCCTTCCAGGTCGGCGGCGAAGTATTGCTGGTTGAGGATGTTGTAGCCGTCCACGATCCGGCTGCTGCCGGACGCGATCACCGTATGCGCCGGATCCAGCGTGCGCAGCGTCCAGGCCGCCGTGCCGTTCAGCCGCACGCGCGTGGTCGAGCTGTCGCGCTGGATGGCGATGCCCTCGCCGGTGATGGCGGGGGCGGTCACCAGCTCGTATTTCTTGGCGATGCCGGTGCCGGCGCCTTCCATCCGCTGCTGCAACGCTTGGCGCAGCAACTGCCCGGCCCGCTCGCTCATGACCGGCACGTATACCGCCGCCAGCTCGTTGCCGGCGATGCTGCCGGCGGAGCTTTCCGGCAGGTACAAGGGCCGGAACCCGCAGCCGCCCAGCCCGGCACTCCCCAGCAGCCCGGCGCCGCGGAGCAGCAAACCTCGGCGCTTCATCCTGCCACCACGAAGTTGACGATCCGGTCCGGCACATGGATCCGCTTGACGATCCGCTTGCCGTCCAGCAGCCGCGCCACCTCGGCTTCCGCGGCCGCCACCGCCACGTCGGCGGAGGCGCCGGGCGGCAGCTCGACGGTGCCGCGCAGCTTGCCCATCACCTGCACCGCGACCGTCACCCGCTGCACGGCGAGCAAGGCCGGGTCCGCTTCGGGCCAGGGCTGGTCGGCGACCAAGGTGGCGGCCGCCGGGTCGACGATCGCCTGCACCTCCTCGGCGATGTGCGGCGCCATCGGCGCCATCAGCCGGGCCAGCAGCAAGATCGACTCACGCCGGACCGAGACGTCGACCTCGTGCCGCTCCGCCTCGCCGAGCGCCGAAACCAGCTCGTACAGCTTCGCCACCGCCACGTTGAAGGCGAACGTGTCCAGCGCTTCCGTCACCGCCGCAATCGCACGATGCGTCGTCCGCCGCAGCTCCAGCGCGGGTTCCGTGTCAGCCGCCTGGCCCGGGACGGCGTCGCGCAAGGCCGACGCCAGCCGCCACACCCGGGCCATGAAGCGCGACGCTCCGGCGACGCCGGCCTCGGTCCACTCGATGTCGCGCTCGGGCGGGTTGTCCGACAGCACGAACCAACGGGCCGTGTCGGCGCCATAGGTGTCGATGATGGCACCGGGGTCGACGGTGTTCATCTTGCTCTTGGACATTTTCTCGCTGCGGCCGACAAGCACCGGCTCGCCCGTGCCGCGATGCCGCGCCGTGCCGTCCGGCAGCTTCTCCACCTCGCCCGGCGACAGCCACCGCCCATCCGTGCCGCGGTAGCTCTCATGCGTCACCATGCCTTGCGTGAACAACCCGGCGAACGGCTCGGCCACCGGCAACTCGCCCATCCCGTGCAGCGCGCGGGTGAAGAAGCGGGCATACAACAGGTGCAGGATCGCGTGCTCGACGCCGCCGATATACTGGTCCACCGGGAGCCAGTGATCGACCGCCGCCCGGTCGAACGGCGCCGCCGAGCCCGGGCTGCAGAAGCGGGCGAAATACCACGAGCTGTCGACGAAGGTGTCGAAGGTGTCGGTCTCACGCACGGCCGCGCCGCCGCAACTCGGGCAGGCGACGTGCTTCCAGGTCGGATGGTGGTCGAGCGGGTTGCCGGGCCGGTCGAACGTGACGTCCAACGGCAACACCACCGGCAGGTCGGCGTCCGGCACCGGCACCGGCCCGCACGCGGTGCAGTGGATGATGGGGATCGGGCAACCCCAGTAGCGCTGCCGGCTGACGCCCCAATCGCGCAGCCGCCAGTTGACCACGCCGGTGCCGCAACCGAGCGCTTCCAAGCGCCCGATTGCCGCCGTCTTGGCCTCGTCCGGGGTCATGCCGTCGAGGAAGGCCGAGTTGACGATGGTGCCCGGTCCGACATAGGCCTCGGTGCCGATGGTGGCGTCGCCGTCCGGCCGTGCCACCACCGGGAGCACCGGCAGCCCGTACTTGCGGGCGAAGTCGAGGTCGCGCTGGTCGTGCGCCGGGCAGCCGAAAATCGCGCCCGTGCCGTATTCCATCAGCACGAAGTTGGCGATCCAGACCGGCACCGTCCGCGCCGGGTCGAACGGGTGGGCAACACGCAGGCCCGTGTCGAAGCCGCGCTTCTCCGCGGTTTCGATCGCCTCCTCGCTGGTGCCCAGGCTGCGGCATTCGGCGACGAACGCGGCGGCCGCGGGGTTGGCCGCGGCCATCGCCTCGGCAATCGGGTGCTCGGCCGCCACGGCGACGAAGCTCATGCCGAACAGCGTGTCGGGGCGGGTGGTGAACACCTCGACCTCGGCCACCGGGGCCGGCTGCAGCAGCGCGAACCGGACCCGCGCGCCTTCGCTGCGGCCCATCCAGCGCGCCTGCATGGTGCGCACCCGTTCCGGCCAGCGCGGCAGATCGTCGAGCGCGCCCAGCAAGGCTTCGGCGAGGTCGGTGATGCGCATGAACCACTGGCTGAGCTGCCGCTTCTCGACCACGGCGCCGGAACGCCAGCCGCGGCCGTCGATCACCTGCTCGTTGGCCAGGACCGTGCCGTCGATCGGGTCCCAATTGACCCAGCTTTCGCGCCGGGTCACCAGCCCGGCACGGAACATGTCCAGGAACAGCTTTTGCTGGTGTCCATAGTAGTCCGGCTCGCAGGTCGCGACCTCGCGCGACCAGTCGAGCGACAGGCCCATCCGCTGCAGCTCCGCCCGCATCGCGACGATGTTGGACCGGGTCCATGTCGCCGGATGCACGCCGCGGTCGCGCGCCGCGTTCTCCGCCGGCAGGCCGAACGCGTCCCAGCCCATCGGGTGCAGCACGCTGAAGCCGCGGGCCCGCTTGTAGCGGGCGACGACGTCGCCGAGCGTGTAGTTCCGCACGTGGCCGACGTGGATCTTACCGCTCGGATACGGAAACATCTCGAGCACGTAATACTTCGGCTTGCCGTCCTGCGGCACGTCGGCCACGCGGAAGCATTCGCGCCCGGCCCAGGCCGCTTGCCAGCGCGGCTCGGCGGCACGGAAGTCATAGGTGGCAGGTGGGGGAGCGGAGCCGTCGTTCATGGGCATTGATCTACTCCCTCGCCTGTCGCCAAGCGAGGGTCGGGATGCGATTCCGGTCCGCTTGCCGGGCCGCGGTTAACGGCCGGACATGGGAGGGTTCAGTTGTTGGCGGTTTGCGACCGCAATTCCCGCGCACGGGCCAGGACCTTGTTCTCGATGTCGCTGGTGGTGATCGGGCTGACGGACGCGTCCACCCAGCGGCCGCCGTTCGAGACCTGGCGGAAGATCGACACCTTGACGCCGTCGGCCCGGAGCTGGCGGCCGAGGATATAGGCCGTCGCCTTGAAGCGCTCGCCCTGACCCTGCGGCGGCTCGTACCAGTCGGTGATGATCACGCCGCCGAACGGATCGGCCGACGCGAGCGGCATGAACGAGAGCGTGTCGAGCGCCGCGCGCCACAGATAAGCGTTCACGCCCAGCGCCGCGCCGTCCTGGCTACGGTCGCCGTTGCCGCCGGCGCCCTTGCCGATGCCGAATGACAGGCCCTGGTCGCCGAACAGCTTGCCTTGCTCGCCGCCCTTGGTGCGGTAGTCCTGGTATTCGTCGTCGGCGACCGGGCGAACCTTGGAGGAGCCGCACCCGGCCACGAGGAGCGGGACCAGCAGGCTGGCCAGCACGATCGAGCGGATGGATGAACGCTTCATGATTGCTTCTACCTGATTGGGCGCACGCCGCGCCGCCGTCTTCTAGCCAGTGCCGCCGATTCCGCCAACCCGTTCGTATTTAAAGTCCCAAAACAAAGGGGGCGGTGGTTGCCCACCGCCCCCCGATCAGGTTTCCCCGACCTTCCGTGGTGCCGTTACCAGCTGAAGGCGGTGCCGAGGTAGATCAACTGCGCGTTGATCTTGTTGTTGTTCGCGTTGCCGCCAGGAGCCGTCGCGGTGGCGCCCTGACCGGTGACGAAGTTGAAGCCGTTCTGCTTGCGGTCGTTCCACAGGTAGGAGAGGAACAACGACACGCCCGGCGCCAGTGAGTAGGTGCCGCCAGCCGCGATGCCGCGCTCCGTGCGGAACCGGCCGAACGCCGCGTTGGACTGGTCGCCCGCGCTCTTGGAGTAGAGAGCGTGCAGACCGACAACCGCCGGGCCGAACGTGTAGCTGGCACCGATCAGCGCAGCTTCACCGTCCACCTCGCCCTTCGGCACCGGGCCCAGGTTGGTGTTGAAGCGGCCGAACTGATACTTGCCGCCGACGCTGAAGCCCGCATAGGTCAACGCGACGCCGAAGTCGCCGACGCTCAGGCCGTCGTAGTTGTAGCGGACCGGGCCGGCGGCCGGGTTGTTGTTGTAAGGCACGCCGGTCTGGTTGTCGGCCACGTGGCTGCCGCCCATGTAGCCGGCGGTCGCCGCGATGCCGAAGCCGCCGAAGCTGCCGCGGTAACGGACCAGGCCGTCGAACGTGTTCTTGCGGCGCGAGGCCTCGCTGTTGAACGGGGACGACGACAAGCGGTCGCAGCCCGGGCCGGAGACGGACTGGGTGTTCACGCCCACGCCGCCGCCGCCGCAGCCGCTGCCGGCGTTGACGTTGGCCGAGCTTGGCTCGAACGACACGCCGAAGTCGAACCCATAAAGCTGCGGCGACAGGTAGATCGCCTTCTGGGTCGTGTAGTAGCTGCCGATGTCGGCAAACGGCCAGGCGATCAGCGCATTGCCCGAGATGCCGGGGACGTCGCCGTTCAGACCGCCGCTGTCGAAGTTTTCGAAGTTACCGGTCATGTAAAGGCTGGACGGCTGGTCGGTCGAGCCAAGGCGGATGGTGCCAAGCTGGTCCGTGCCGATGTAACCCCATTCGCGACGCAGGTACAGCTCGCCGCGGACCGGGTTACGGCCGGAGACGCTGCCGAACACGCCGCCGCCGGCGCCGCCGCCGGCATCCTGGCGGATTTCAAGGCTCGCACCATACTTCAGGCCGTTCGCGGCGACGCCGTCGAAGCCGGGATACAGACGGGCGTAGTCGGCAAAGCCGTAGTTGGTCTGCTTGTTGCCGCCAGTCAGCGGGGTGCTGCTGTTGCCCGCCGTCGAGCCGGCCGTGTTGTTGTCGACGTCACGGTCGAACGAAGCATAGGCGTAGAATCGGAAGCGGCCGTTCAACCGGACGGTCACGGTGCCGGGGGCGGGGCTCGCGGTCTGGGCATCAGCAACGCTGGCCACCCCGATCGACGCGCCCAGCACGGCCACGGTGGCCAGCAGGAGCTTACGCATAAGAAACCCTCCTCAAAACGCCGTCGAACGGCGACCAATCGAGGTCCCGCCCCGTCCCCCCGGAACCTGCGTCGGTTCGCTTGGGCGGGTCAGCCAGACCTGAAAGGAGTATTGCCAAGCGCCGTTCGCGGCAGCAATCGCGAAACCGCGACGCCCATGGCAATCGCGAAACACTGTGGCTGAGCAGACACATGTCGCCCAACCCTACAGCAGTGCGCTAATCGCCCCGACCCCAGAAACCCAGCGCGGCAGCCGTCGAACGCTGCGTCCGTCGACCCCGCCCAGCGCGAACACCGGCACGGTTGCCCGCCGCGCCACCAAGGACCAGCGATACGGTCCAAGCCCGGCTTGACCCGGGTGCGTCGCAGTCGGGAACGCAGGGGCGAGAAACACCGTCGCGACACCGTTCCGACCGGCTCGGACCAGGTCGGCGACGCCGTGCGCCGACGCCGTGCGCAACTGCCGCCCGCGACCGCCTCGGCCGGCCCGCAAATGCCGTCCCGGTCCCGCCCCGATCACCGCCTTTCCGGCAACCACCATCGGGATGCGGCGCATGCGGCAAAGCTGCCACACACCCTGTGCCAGTTCTGCACGTCCGGGTGCCCCGTCATGCCGGAACACCATCCCGCACAGCCCGGGGCCCGGCAGCCGCCGCACCGTCGCGAGCAGGTCGGGCATCCGCGCCGGATCGGAGAATAGCCAGAGCGGAGGCAGCCGGTTGCGTGTCCGCGACTTGACCGCCCGTGCCCAGCCGACAAGCTTGTCGTCCATGCCTACTCCCTCGCCGCCCCCCGCTCCGTCGAGCGTCGCCGCGCGCCTCAACGCCGTCCAGGGCCGGATCACCGCCGCCCTGGCCGACGCCGCCCGCCCGCCCGGCAGCGTGACGCTGGTGGCCGTCTCAAAAACCCACCCGGCCGAACTCGTCGAGCAGGCGCTCGAAGCCGGCGTTGCGACCTTCGGTGAGAACCGCGTCCAAGAAGCGGCGGCCAAATTCCCCGGGCTGCGCGGGCGTTGGCCGGACCTGCGGCTGCATCTCATCGGCGGGCTGCAGACCAACAAGGCGCGCGACGCGGTGGCCTTGGCCGACGTCATCGAAAGCCTCGACCGTCCGCGCCTTGCCGACGCCATCGCCGACGCGATCCAGCGCACCGGCCGTTCGCCAGGCCTGCTCGTGCAGGTCAATGTGGGCGATGAGCCGCAAAAGGCCGGCATCCCCACCGCCGACGCCGACGCCTTCATCGCCCGCTGCCACGAGCGGTTCGGCCCGGCGCTGCAAGGATTGATGTGCATCCCGCCCGCCGAGGGCGACCCGGCGCCGCATTTCGCCTGGCTCGCGGCCCGGGCCCGGGCACATGGGCTCGCCACCGTCAGCATGGGCATGTCCGGCGATTTCGAGACCGCCATCCGCCACGGCGCCACGCATGTCCGGATCGGCAGCGCGATCTTCGGCCACCGGCCGCCGCCGGGCCGCCCGGACTGAGCCGTCGGCCCCCGTACGCGACGCTCAGACCATCCGGCCCGCTTCCATCACCACCAGGCGGTCGGCCAGCGCTTCCGCCTCCTCATGGTCGTGGGTGACGAACACGGCGGTGATGCCGAGGCCGCGTTGGATGACCCGCAGGCTTTCTCGCAGCGCTTCCCGCACCGGACGGTCGAGCGCGCCGAACGGCTCGTCGAGCAGCAGGATGCGCGGCTCCGGCGCCAGCGCCCGCGCCAGCGCCACCCGCTGCCGCTGCCCGCCCGACAATTGCGACGGCAGCCGCCGCTCCAGCCCTTCCAGCCGCACCATCGCCAGCAGCCGCGACACCGCGGCCGCCCGCGCCACCCGGCCGACGCCGCGGACGCGCAGGCCGAAAGCGATGTTGTCGGCCACCGTCATGTGCTGGAACAGCGCGTAGCCCTGGAACACGAAGCCCACGCCGCGCTTGCCGGCCCCGAGCGCGGTGACGTCGCGCCCATCGAGCCGCACCTGCCCGGCGTCCGGCTGCTCCAGCCCGGCGATCACCCGCAGCAACGTCGTCTTGCCCGACCCCGACGCGCCGAGCAACGCCACGCACTCGCCGCGCGCCACCGCCAGCGACACGTCGTCGAGCACGAGCGTGGCGCCGAAGCGCTTGCGGATCCCCTCGAGCTGGATCACCCCGTCCGGCTCGGTCACGCGGTCGCCAAGGCCGCGTCCTGCCCGGCGCGCATCGCCCGCCGCTGCCGCCATTCCAGCACGCTGCGCGCCGCAACCGTCAGCAGCGCGAGCCCGGCCAGCACGGCCGCGAGGCTGAACGCGGCCGGAAGGTCATACTGGTTGTAAAGGATCTCGATCTGCAGCGGCATCGTGTTCGTCAGGCCGCGGATGTGGCCCGACACCACCGACACCGCCCCGAACTCGCCCATTGCCCGCGCATTGCACAACAGCACGCCGAACGCCAACCCCCACCGCACCCGCGGCAGCGTCACATACCACAAGACCTGCCAGAACCCGGCGCCCAGGGTCAGCGCCGCCTCCTCCTCGGTCGCGCCCTGCGCCTCCATGATCGGAATCAGCTGGCCCGCCACGAACGGCACCGTCACGAACATCGTGCACAGCACGATGCCGGGCAGGGCGAAGATCACCTTGACGCCGGCCGCGGCCAGCATCGGCCCGAACCAGCCCTGGCCGCCGAACAGCGTGACATAGGCCAGGCCGGCCACCACCGGGCTGATGGAGAACGGCAGGCCGACCAGCGCCCGCAGCACGCCGCGGCCAGGAAACTCGAACCGCACCACGCACCAGGCCGTCGCCAAGCCGAACAGAGTGTTGACCGGCACCACCACGGCCGCGACCAGCAGCGTCAGCCGCATCGCCGCCGCCGCATCCGGATCGGCCAGCGCCGCCCGCGCACCGGCCAGGCCCGCCGCGGACGCTTCCCAGAACACGGTCCCCAGCGGCAGCAGCAGCAGGACCGCGATCACCAGGATGGCCGCGAGCGACAGCCCGGCACGCAGCCACCGTCCTTCGCCGATATCAACCAAGCCGGCGCCCCACGGCCTGCAGCAGGAGCAACAGCAGGACCGAGAGCGCCAGCATCGCCACCCCGAGGACCGACGCCCCGGGATAATCGAACTGCTCCAGCCGGGTCACGATCAGCAGCGGCAGGATCTCCGACACCATCGGCATGTTGCCGGCGATGAAGATCACCGACCCGTATTCGCCGACCCCGCGCGCAAACGCCAGCGCGGCTCCCATCACCACGGCCGGAACCAGGCCCGGCCAGATCACGCTGGCGAAGATCCGCCAGGGCGAAGCGCCGAGCAGCAGCGCCGCCTCCTCGCTGCTGCGGTCGGCGGCGGCCAGCACCGGCTGCACCGAACGCACCATGAACGGCAGGCCGGCAAACACCAGCGCCACCGTGATCCCGAGCGGCGTGTAGGCGACGCTCACCCCCGCCGCCGCGAGTGGCCCGCCCAGCAGCCCGTCGGGGGCCAGCAGCGTCGTCAGCGTGATCCCCGCCACCGCCGTCGGCAGCGCGAACGGCAGGTCCACGGCCGCATCCAGCAAGCGCCGCAACGGCGGCCGGTAGCGGGTCAGCACCCAGGCCACCAGCACGCCCAGCGGCACGTTCACCGCGGCGGCGGCCAGCGCGGACACCAGGCTCACCCGGAACGCCGCCACGGTGCGCGGGCTCGACAGCAGCGCCCAGGCGTCGCTGCCGGGCATGGCCAGCGCCTTCGCGCTCACGCCGAGCAGCGGCAGCAGCACGATCAGCCCGAGCCAGCTCGCGGCCATCCCGAGCGTCAGCGCGAAGCCGGGCAACACGCGCCCGGGCCGGGTGGGGGACGGGGTCGCCATGGATCCATAGAAGCATATTCGCCGCCCGGGTCCACCCTGCCCGGTCCGCGCGCGTCAACCCTGCGTCACGCGGGAACTCGCAATGGGTGGCACCGCTCATACGCAGCATGCCGTCGAGCGACCTCAACACCGGCGCCGCGCGTCGCCGCCCGGCGGGCCGCTTGCATAGGCGGCGCCACCCAGACTATGCCTTCGTCGCTGCTGGCGCCGGGCCCTGTCCGATCTCGCCGGCGCGGAGAATTCATCCCATGCCGCTTCCCCCCACACGGGCGGCCGCGTGACCCCGACGACGACTGCCGGGTTCGCTGCCGCCGATCGTCGTCCCTTGCGCGCGGCCGCCATTCTCGGCGTGCTGGGCGTCGTCTATGGGGACATCGGCACCAGCCCGCTTTACGCCCTGAAGGCGAGCCTCGGCCATTTCACCGGGCCGGGCGTGGGGCGTGCCGAGGTGCTCGGCGTCTTGTCGCTGATCACCTGGGCGCTCGTGCTCACGGTCACGATCAAATACGTCCTGCTCGTGATGCGGGCCGACAACAATGGCGAGGGCGGCATCCTGGCGCTGATGGCGGTCGCCCAGCGCGGCTGCAGCGGTAGCCAGATGCGCGCATTCCTCGGCCTGGTCGGCATCGGCGGCGCGTGCCTGTTCTTCGGCGACGGCGTCATCACGCCGGCAATCTCGGTGCTGTCGGCGGTCGAGGGGCTCGAGATCGTCTCACCCGCGTTCGCCCGGTTCGTGCTGCCGATCTCCGTCGTCGTGATCCTCGGGCTGTTCGCCGTCCAGGTGCGCGGCACCGCCACCATCGGCCGCCTGTTCGGGCCGGTCATGGCAGTCTGGTTCACCGCCATCGCCGGGCTCGGCGCCATGCAGGTGGTGGCGCATCCCAGCATCCTCGCCGCCCTGTCGCCGCATCACGCGCTCCTGCTGTGCCTGCATCACCGCTGGATCGCCTTCGTGGGGTTGGGGTCGGTGGTGCTGGCCGTGACCGGCGCGGAGGCGCTCTACGCCGACATGGGCCATTTCGGCGCGGCGCCGATCCGTGTTGCCTGGTCCACCTTCGTGCTGCCGTGCCTGCTGCTGAATTATTTCGGCCAGGGCGCCCTGGTGCTGTCGGATCCGGCCGCGCTGGAAAACCCGTTCTACCTGCTGGCGCCGGAGATGATCCGGCTGCCGCTGGTGGTGCTCGCGACCGCCGCGACGGTGATCGCGAGCCAGGCGCTGATCTCCGGCGGTTTCTCCATCGCCCGGCAGTGCATGCAGATGTCGTTCCTGCCGCGCATGACCGTGCGCCACACGAGCACGACCGAGGAAGGCCAGATCTTCCTGCCGCAGGTCAACGGCGCGCTGCTCGTGGGCGTGCTCGTCCTGGTGCTGGCGTTCCGCAGCAGCGACGCCCTGGCCTCGGCCTACGGCATTGCCGTCACCGGAACCTTCCTTTGCACCGACATCCTGGCCACCGTGGTGTTCCGCCGCCGCTACGGCTGGTCCCGGTCCGCGTGCGTCGCCGTGTTCGGCTCGTTGTTCGCGCTCGATCTGCTGTTCTTCGCCTCCAACGCACTCAAGATCCCCGAAGGCGGCTGGGTGCCGCTGCTGCTCGGGCTTGCCATCATGGCGATGATGACGTCCTGGCACCGGGGCCGCGAGCTGATGTTCGCGCGCTGGAAGCAGGACAGCCTGCCGCTCGCCTCGTTCCTGAAGCGCCTGCCGCAATCCCGCACCATCCGGGTTCCGGGCATTGCGGTGTTCCTGACCGGCAACCCCGATTATGTTCCGGCCGCCCTGCTGCACAACCTCAAGCACAATAAGGTCCTGCATCAGAACGTGCTGTTCGTGACGGTGCAGAACCTGGACGTGCCGGAGGCGGAGCCCGGATCGCGCACCGAGATCGCCGAATTGGCGCCCGGCGTACACCGCGTCACCTTGCGCTACGGCTTCATGGAAAGCCCGAACATCCCTCGCGCGCTGGAGGAAGCCGGACAGGGCAAGCTGGCCTACGACCCGATGCAGGCCAGCTTCTTTCTCGGCCGCGAGGTGCTGGTGCGGGCGATGGTGCCGAAACTGCCGGCTTGGCGCTTGTTCCTGTTCCTGATCATGGCCCGCAATTCGGTGCCGGCCACCGAGTTCTTCCGTATCCCGAGCGACCGTGTCGTCGAGCTCGGCGTCCGTGTGGCCATTTGACCTTCGCCTGACCAAACCGGGATCGTCGCTGATGCGTTTCCTCACTTGGACAACGCAAGGCAGGTGATGGCGAAGCTGACCCTGGTGCTAGCACATGGGCCCGACAAGCCGGAGGGCGACATCGACGATCGCCTGTTTCTGGACCTGGTCCTGACGAGCCAGGGACAGATCGACGGCGCCAGCTACGACAGCGCGCCCTCGCCGTGGCTCGCGTCCCGGCAATACGACGGTGACGCGCCCCGCCGGCTGGAGGTGATCCGGCTCGACGAGGGTTGGGCGCTGCAAAGCACCAACAGTCTCGACGACCCGATCTGGGTGTTCGAGGGTCATGTGTTCCGGCCGGGCGAGCTGGTCCGGCTGCGCCGGCCGGATGGCCAGGAGATGCTTTACCGCATTGTCGCCAGCCAGGCGGCCTGAGCGCTCGGCCGGCCCGGCCCGCTTTCGGGCGGCAGTTCGGCACTCCAGGTCGGGGCACACACCAACTCGCGCGCGAGCGGCGCCGGGACCGGGTGGCCGGTCAGGTATCCCTGCACCAGCCCGCACTCCAACTGCCGCAGCAACTCGAGTTCCTGGGGCTGCTCGACCCC
This sequence comes from uncultured Alphaproteobacteria bacterium, assembly GCA_963752225.1. Taxonomy (GTDB): domain Bacteria; phylum Pseudomonadota; class Alphaproteobacteria; order Acetobacterales; family Acetobacteraceae; genus JBBROS01. The sequence goes on from CAVVXS010000010.1 coordinate 254,226, forward strand.
CTCGGCCACCACCTCCAGACCCAGCCGGGCACTCAGCGACAGGATCGCCTGCACGATGGCAAGCGTGCCGTCATCGCCGCACATGGCCTGGATGAAGGATTGGTGGATCTTGATGCGGTCAAACGGGAATCGCCGGAGGGTGCCGAGGCTGGCATAGGCGGTGCCGAAATCGTCGAGCGTGATCGTCACCCCCTGCTCCCGCAGGGCGTGCATGGTCCGCAGCACCTCGCCGCCATCGTCCGCCAGCACGCCCTCGGTGACCTCGAGGTCCAGCCGCGTGCCGGCCAGCCCGGTCCGGCGCAGCGTGTCGGCGACGTGATCGGCCAGGCCGCCCTGGCGGAACTGCAGCGGCGACAGGTTCACCGACAACCGGACCGGACGCTCCCATCGCGTGGCTTCCGCGCACGCCGTTTCCAGCGCCCAGCGGCCGATCGGCACGATCAGCCCGCTCGTCTCGGCCATCGGCACGAAGCGGCCGGGCGGCACCGGCCCGCGGACCGGATGGCTCCAACGCAGGAGCGCTTCCAGCCCGCGCACGCGCAGCGTCTTCGCGGTCAGGATCGGCTGGAACGCCAACGACAGCTCACCGCGGCCGATCGCGTCGCGCAGGTCGCGCTCGATCGAGGTGCGCTCCTGCCGCAGCACTCCCAGCGAGCGTTCGAACAGCCGGAACGTGTTCCGCCCGGATCGCTTGGCTTCGAACAAGGCGGTATCGGCATTGCGTTGCAGGATATCGGCGGTTTCGCCATCCCAAGGATGCAGCGCGATGCCGATCGAGGCGCCGATGGTGGCCGGGCGGCCGTCGATGTCGAACGGCGTTTCCAGCGCCCCGAGCAGTTGCCGGGCGAGGTGGGAGGCGGCGTGCGGCTGTCCGGCCCGCTGCTGGATCACGGCGAACTCGTCGCCGCCGATCCGCGCGACCAGGTCCCCGTCCTGCACCACCGACCGCAGCCGGTCCGCGACCGCGGCCAGCAGCCAGTCGCCGGCCGGGTGGCCGCGGGCATCGTTGATCAGCTTGAACCCGTCCAAGTCTACATACAGCAGGGCCAGCCCCGACGACCCCGGCTGCGGCGACGCCATCGCCTGCTCCAGCGTCTCGATGAACAAGGCCCGGTTCGGCAACTGCGTCAGGTGGTCGTGGTGCGCCAGGAACCGGATGCGGTCTTCGGTCATCTTGCGGAACAGCGCCGGGCGGATGGTGTCGGCCAGCGACGCGATGTCGGCGACGATCGCCGCGAGGTCGTCGCGTTCGGAGGTGAAGGCCAGCGAGATGCCGAAGCGCTGGTCTTGCAGCCAGATCGGGAAGCTGATCTGGCTGCGCAGCCCCGCGGCGACCGCCGCCGGCAGCAGCACGAACCGGTCGTGCTCGGACATCCTGGAGTAAACGAAGGTCCGCGGCTCGTTGAGCAGGATCGCTTCGGCCGTCAGTGAGTTGGTCGGCCGGATCGCGACCGTCGGCTGCATGCTGTAGTAGCGCTCGAAATCGAGGCCCTCATCGTCGAAGCGGCTGATCTCCTGGACCTCGCCGCTCGGTAGCACCATCCGCCAGATCCGGCCCACCACCGCGCGGTGATGCCGGCACAGCTCCTTCAGCAGCAGCGTCAACGCATCCGCGCAAGACTCGGCTTCGGCGACCGTCCGCAGGATGCGGTCGACCCGGGCCGCTCGCCCGGTTGCCCGGGCCAGCTCGGCCTGCTGCCCATCCTGCTCCGCGGCCGCGGCCACCAGGGCCGCGACGTCCAGCAGCGCCGCGATTGCGCGCGGCGACAAGGTCTCGCGCGGCGCGCGGTCGAGCACGCACAGGTAGCCGATCCGGCCGCCGTGCGAGGCCCGGATCGGCGCATACGCGACAAAGCCCGCCGCCGCGTCGTCGATCGCCGGCAAGTCCGCCAGCGTCGTCACGCCGGGCCGATCGCCCACTGCGGCGTCGATCCGCGCGGCCAGGTCCGGGTCGGCGCCCACCGCCGCGATCACCGAGCCCGCTGCCACCACGGCCGCCTCGGCGTCGGCAAGCCCGGCGGCAAGCCGGGCAAAGCGCATCAAGACAAGCCGCTCGTCCTCCGCGCCACCCTGCCGGCTGGCCAGTTCAGTCAGCTCGGGGCAAACATCCGCCTGCGGCATGGAGATGAACAGCCATCATCATTCCGGCCCAATTTAACAGAACGGCCTGCCGTTGTCTCGAAATAGTGATCCAGTCAGTGACCGAAATTACCGATCATCTCACGTGTTCGCGCCGGGTCCGACTGCTTCATGACCTGCCAGGTGAGCCGCTGACAGTCGTCGATCGTGGTTCCCCGCACCGCCTGCTTCACCCGCGGCACCGCGGACGCGTTGGTACTGAAGCAGCGCAGCCCCAAGCCGAGCAGCAACGGCGTCATTGCCGGGTTTGCGGCCATCTCGCCGCACACCGAGACCGGGATCCGGTGCCGCCCCGCCGCCTCGACAGTGAACTGGATCAGCCGCAGCATCGCCGGGTGCAGCGGATCGTAGAGTTCGGCCACCGCGGTTTCGCCGCGGTCCACGGCCAACGCATACATGCACAGATCGTTGGTGCCGATGGCGAAGAACTCGGCCTCGGCCGCCAACGCATCGGCCGACAGCGCGGCGCCCGGTGTCTCGACCATGATCCCGAGCGGCGGCAGCGGATCCGGCACCGGCGTGCCCTGCTCGCGCAACGCCTCGGCGACCCGGCCGTAGATCGAACGGGCGGACCGGACCTCGGCGACGTTCGTGACCATCGGCAGCAGCACCCGCACCGGCCCGGCCGCCGCGGCGCGCAGGATCGCGGCCAGCTGCGCCTCGAACAGCGCAGGCTGCCGCAGCAGCAGCCGGATGCCGCGCAGGCCGAGCGCCGGGTTGGCGTCGACCAGGTCGGGCACCACGCCGGCCGCGGTCAACGCCTCGATCTCTTTCTCGCCACCCCAATCCAGCACCCGGATCGTCACCGGGTCGCCCTGCATGGTCTCGACCACGGTGCGGTAGGTGTCGGCCTGCTCGTCCTCGTTCGGCACCGTGTCGCGGTTCATGAACAGGAACTCGGACCGCAGCAAGCCGATGCCGGTGGCCCCCGATTGCGCGACCATCGGCAGCTCGACCGGCAGCTCGAGATTCGCGTGCAGGTCCACCGTCTCGCCATCCAGCGTCACTGCCGGCAGCCGCCGCAGCCGGCTGAGCCGCTGCCGGTCGCGCGCGAAGGCCGCGACCGCCCGCCGCGCCGCCGCCAGGCTCCCCGGCGTCGGATGCAGCAGGATCGTGCCCGCCGAGCCGTCCAGCACCATCATGTCGCCCGAATGCAGGTCCGTCATCAGCCCCGGCGCTGCCAGCACCGACGGGATGCCGAGCGCGCGGAGCAGGATGGCGGTGTGCCCGTCCGTGCCGCCTTCCTCGGTGGCGACCCCGGCGATGCGCGAGGGGTCGATCAGCGCGGCGTCGCTCGGCCGCAAGCCTTCCGCCACCAGGATCGAGCCCGGCGCGCTGTCGGCGAAGCTGCGGAACGGCGCCCGGGTCAGGTTGCGGACCAAACGCCGGCCGATCTCGCGCACCTCGTCGGCCTGGCGCTGCGAACCTTTCGCGCCCTCGCTGACCGCGAGCTCGGAGAGCTGCCCCGCCACCGCGTTGGCTTCCTCCATCACCGCGGTCTCGGCCGAGACCAGCCGGTCGGTGATCCGGCTGCGGGCGCCGCGGATCAGCCGCGACGGGCCGAGCATCTGCAAATAGGCGTCCAGCAGCGGTGCGATCTCGCCCTGGCTTTCCTCCGGCAGCACCGCCAGCCGGGCGCGCAGCTTCAACAGCTGCTTGCGCGACTGCAGGATGGCGGCGTCGAGCCGGGCCAGCTCGGCCTGGATGTCGGCGGCGTGGATGCGGTGGCGGGTGACGACGGCCGGGGCTTCCTGGGTGCGGAACACCGGTCCGATGGCGACGCCGGCGCAAGCCGGGATGCCGACCAGGCGGCGCTCGGTGCGCACGCAGCCGGGCGGCAGGGCAGGGCGGCCAGGCCCGGCGTCAGTCCTGCTCATGGAAGCCGGCCTCGACCAGCCCGGTCAGTGCCTCGAGCGCCTCCTTGGCGTCCCAGCCGTCGGCCTGCAGCTGGATCGTCGAACCCATGCCGGCGCCCAGCATCATCAATCCCATGATGGAGCGGGCCGACACGCTTTGCCCGTCGCGCAACACCTCGACCGACGCCCCGAACCGCTCGGCGAGGGTGACGAACTTCGCCGCCGCCCGGGCGTGCAGGCCGCGCCGGTTGACAATCGTGACGGTGCGGCACAGCAGCGTGGCGCTCGCGGCCGAACCGGGTTGCTGAGGACCCGGCGCGTCCTCCCCGTCGGCTGCCTCGACCGGGTCGGCAGGAACTTGGTTCGCGTGGTACTCGTCGCTCACCCGGTCGCGGCCTTGCGGCACGACGGTAGGACGTGCGAGGCGGAGGCGATGTACTTTCGCCCGGCGGTCTGGGCGCAGTCGACGCACTCGCCCAAGGTCTGGCTCGAGCGGACCTTGGCGAGCTTGACCAGCATCGGCAGGTTCACGCCCGAGATCACCTCTACCCCGGCTCGGTTCATCATCGAGATGGCGAGGTTGCTGGGGGTGCCGCCGAACATGTCCGTCAGCAGCACGACGCCGTCCCCGGTATCGACGCGGGCGATGCAGGCCTGAATGTCGCCCCGCCGTCCTTCCATGTCGTCGTCCGGTCCGATGCAGATCGTAGCGACGTTCCGCTGTGGCCCGACGACATGCTCCATGGCGGAACGCAGTTCGTCGGCCAAGCGGCCGTGAGTCACCAGCACGAGGCCGATCATGATCGGATTTTCAAACCTTCCCTAGCGCCAGGCCCGCGCGGGCGGGACCGGCCGGTGATGGGGCAGGAACAGACGCCGCATCCTGCAGTTTCTTCAACTCTCGATGCACCGTCGTAACCTGCCATGCTTGCTCCTGCTTCACTGTCCCGAGCCGCTGGAGGATGGGCGCGAGCCGCTCGACGGTTCGCACCGACCTGTGCCGGCCGCCCGTGCAGCCAACCGCAATCGTTGCATACTTCTTTCCTTCGTGCACGAAGCGCGGGAGCACCAACTCCAGTAGTCCCACCACACTAGCGAAGAAAGCCTCGTAGTCGGGATCGGCCTCGACGAAGGCGGCGACGGTGGGATCAAGCCCTGTGAGCGGCCGTAATATAGGGTCGTAGTGAGGATTGCGAAGAAAGCGGGCGTCAAACACCATGTCGGCTTCGCGGGGCAGCCCGGCGGGGAACGCAAAGGACATCAGCGTCACCGTCATGGGCGTCGCACCCGGACCGGCGCCCTCGCCCGAGCCGAACCGCGCCTCGATGATGGCCCGGAGACGCGGCAGCGGCAGTTCCGTCGTGTCCAGCACTAGGTCGGACGCGCCGCGCAGCGGCAGCGTCAGCTCGAGTTCCTGCTCGATCCCGTCCTGCACCCGGCCGCGCGGCGCCAGCGGGTGGCGCCGCCGGGTCTCGGTGAAGCGCCGCAGCAGCACCGCCGCGTCGGCCGTCATGTAGACCAGCACCACATCGTGCCCCGGCGCCTCCCGCAACCGGTCGATCGTCCCGAGCACCGCATCCGGGTCGAAGCCCTGGGTGCGCGCATCGAGACCGATGGCCAGCGGCTTCTCCGTCCGCTGCACCAGCGTTTCCACCAGCGTCAGCGGCGGGTTGTCCACCGCGTCGTAGCCCAGATCTTCGAGCGCCCGCAGCGTGGACGCCTTGCCGGCTCCCGACAGGCCTGTCACGAGGACCACCCGGCTCAAGCCAGCGCCCCCGCCACCAGCCCGACCCGGCCGGTCGCGCAGCCGAGTGCCAGCGCCACCCGGGCCGGCGCCGACGCCAGGCTCGGGTCGATCCGAATGCTGCGGAAGCCGAGCCGGGTTGCCGGCTCCGGCAGCCGCTCCAACTGCTCCACGCCAGCCAGTTCCACCACCAAGGCGACCGGCACGCTGTCCCGGTACGACAGCCGGACGATCCCGAGGCCGCGCACTTCCAGCAACCCCGCCAAGGCGTCCGGCGCCCGGGCCACCCCGCCGTCGAGCTCGACGCGGTCGTCGGCCACGAGGTCGAAGCCATGATCCAGCAGGCGGAGAACCATGTCCGACTTTCCGGATCCAGGCGGACCGATCAGCAGCACACCATGCCCGTCGCGGGCGGCACAGCTTGCGTGGAGTTGCATAGGAACGCTTTTTGAGCCGCTTTGGCCGCGAATGGAAGCGTCTTGTGACCGGGCCGGTGCCGTGCCAGCGTCCGGCCATGTCGAACCGTGACGAAATCGAAGCGGCGGCGGCGCGGCTCCACCATCATGTGCGCCGCACGCCAATACTGCCGCTCGACCACACGGAACTGGCAGCCGATGTCACGCTCAAGCTGGAATACCTGCAACACAGCGGCAGCTTCAAGGCACGCGGCGCGTTCAACCGGCTGTTGACCCTCGACGTTCCCGCCGCCGGGGTGGCGGCCGCCAGCGGCGGCAATCACGGCGCGGCCGTTGCCTTCGCCGCCCACAAGCTCGGGATGACGGCGACGGTGTTCGTGCCCGGCCCGACGCCTACGGCCAAGCTGGACCGGATCCGTGGCTACGGCGCCACCGTGGTCCAGGAGGGATCGTCCTATGCCGACGCGCTCGCAGCCTGCCAGGCGCATCAGGCCCAGACCGGCGCCGTCGGCGTGCACGCCTATGACGACCCGGCGGTGCTGGCCGGACAGGGCACGGTGGCGCGCGAGTTCGCGGCCGACGCGCCGGGCCTGACCCACCTCCTCGTTGCGGTCGGCGGCGGCGGGCTGGTCGGTGGCATCGCCGAATGGTTCGTGGAAACGGGGACCGAGGTGGTCGGCGTCGAGCCGGCGCGCTGCCCGACGCTGCATGCGGCATTGGCGGCGGGGCGGCCGGTGCCGGTCGAGGTCGGCGGCTTGGCGGTGGACAGCCTCGGCGCCCGCGTGGCCGGGTCGCTGATGCTGGAGGTGGCGCTGCGGACCGGCCTGCGCTCGGTGCTGGTCGACGACGACGCGATCCGCGGCGCCCAGGCCTGGTTGTGGGAGCGGCTGCGGATCATCTCCGAGCCCGGCGGCGCCACCGCCTTGGCCGCGCTGCTGGCCGGCGTGTGGCAGCCGCCGCCGGGCGCCCGGGTCGGCGTCGTGCTGTGCGGCGCCAATACCGACCCGGCCAGCATTACGGCGGGTTCCAGGCCAGCACCCGGATCGGCGTCGGGTTGAAGCCGTTGCAGGGGTTGTTGAGCTGCGGACAGTTCGACAGCACCACCAGCAGATCCATCTCCGCCCGCAGCTCGACCGAGCCGCCGGGCGCGGAGATGCCATCCACCACCGCAAGCTCGCCATCCGGGCTGATCGGCACGTTCATGAAGAAGTTCACGTTCGGCACGATGTCCCGCTTGCTCATCCCGTGGCGGCCGAGCTCCAGGATGAAGTTCTCCCGGCAGGCGTGCATGTAGCGGGTCGGGTGACCGAACCGCACCGAGTTGCTTTCGCAGCTGCAGCAGCCGGCAAGGGTGTCGTGCCGCCCGCAAGTGTCGGCCACCACCGTCGCCATCGCCCGGCCCTCGTTGGACAGCAGGCGTGTGCCGGCCTCGAGGTACGGCGCGCCCATGCCGAGCAGCGTATCCTGCATGCTGTAGCGCTCGGCCGGGTTGCCGGCGGCGTAGAACAGGGCGTCCACCGCCTGCTGCCCTTCCAGGTCGACGATCCGCAGCACCTGGCCGGTTCGGAGCACGGCGGACCAGGGCGCCCCGGCGGCGATCACTTGGTCGAACACGGCAGCATCCGGGTCGCGCGGGTCAGACATAGACCGCGGCCTCCGTGTTCTCGTAAGCGCGCCGCGCTTCGGGCCCGGCGTTGCGGCACGGGTCGCGGTCGGGGACCGGCCCCGCGTCCCACACCACCACGTCCACCGGCGCCAGCTGCGGCGCCGGGTCGAGCGGATGCGGCCCATTCGACAGCGCGATCAGCAGGTCCATTTCCGCCCGCAGGTCGACGGTGCTGCCGGGTGCGCTCGCGCCGTGCCAGCCGAATTTGCCGCTGGCATCCACCCGCACGTCGGCGAACAGCGTCAAGCACGGGGCGATGTCGCGCCGGTCGAGCCCGTGCTTGGCGGCGGCGAGCAGCAGGTTGTCATGGGTGGTGTGCTGCCGCCCGCGCAACGCGGCACCGCCCAGCAGCAGGTCGTGCCGGCCCCGGTTGTCGGCGGTCATGGCGGCCAGCACGCGGCCCATGTCGGACAGCAGCAATTGCCCGATGCCCATGCGCACCGTCCATTGCAGCTTCATCGTATCGGGCGCGTTGAATCGCTCGCTCGGGTCATGCGCGTTCCACAGCATCACCGCGACCGTGGCGCCACCCTCGGGCGCGGCGACGCGGATCGTTCGGCCCGCCGGGACCTGCGTGCTCCAGTACCAGCCGCCGGGGATCGTTTCGCGCTGCCGGATCTGTTCGGCCCGGATCGGCGGGTAGGTCGGCGGGTAGACCACGCCGGCGCGGGCCTGGGCGCTTCGACGCAGCGCCTCGTAGCGCAGCCGGTGCTGCGCCGGCGTTTGCCGGTCAAGCGGCGTGAGGTCGGCGCCGCTCACGGCCGCCGCGCGATCAGGTCGATCTCGACCAGGCCGCCGCGCGCCAGCGCGGTCACGCCGACGGTGGTGCGCGCTGGCAGCCGGTCGGCCGGGAAGTAGCTGGCATAGAGAAGGTTCATCGCTGCGTAATCCTGCTCGAACCGGGTCAGGAAAATGCGCACGCAAACCACATCGGCCAAGCTGGCGCCGACGCCGCCGAGCGCCCGCGACAGGTTGTCCATCACCTTGGCAGTCTGCGCCTCGATCCCGTCCGGCAGCGGCCGGCTGTCGTCGTCAGGGTCGGTCGCGAGCTGCCCGGTGACGAACAGCCAGCCGTCCTGCTCCACCACGTGACTGTACGGCGCCACCGGTTTCGGCGCCCCGGGGATCATGTGGAAGATGGCACCGGTCATGCTGAAACCTCCTGGGGCTTGCCGCCGGCGTAGCGCAGCAGGAATTGCCGCGCACGCTCGGTTTGCGGGGTGCGGAAGAAGCGCTCGGGCGCGGCGGACTCGACGATGCGGCCGGCGTCCATGAACACCACCCGGGTCGCGGCGTCGCGGGCGAAGGCCATCTCATGGGTGACGACGACCATCGTCATGCCGTCGGCGGCGAGGTCCTGCATGACCGCCAGCACCTCGCCGACCAGCTCCGGATCGAGCGCCGAGGTCGGCTCGTCGAACAGCAGCAGCTCGGGGCGCATCATCAGCGCGCGGGCGATGCCGACCCGCTGTTTCTGGCCGCCCGACAGCCGGGCCGGATGCACCCCCGCCTTGTCCAGCAGCCCCACCTTGCGCAGCAGCGCCTCGGCCTCGGCGACCACCTCGGCGCGCGGCCGCCGCTGCACGTGCAGCGGCGCCTCGATCACGTTCTGCAGCACCGTCATATGCGGCCACAACGCGAAATGCTGGAACACCATGCCGATGCGCGCCCGCATCCGCGCCAGCTCGGCGTCGCCCATCGGCACGTTGCCGCCGGGCCGGACGCCGACCCGCGCGCCGGCCAGCCAGACGCTGCCCGCGTCGGGCCGCTCGAGCCAGTTGATGCAGCGGAGCAGGGTGCTCTTGCCCGAGCCCGACGGCCCCAGCACGCAGACCGTTTCCCCGCGCGCCACATCGAGGTCGATGTCCTGCAGCACGGACTGCGCGCCGAAGCTCTTGCCGAGCCCGCGCACCGACAGGACCGCGCTCACGCCCGCCACGCTTCGGCGCGGGACGCCGCCGCCCGCACCAGGGCTTCGACCGCAAGGCACATCAGCCAATACAGCCCGATCGCCGCCACGAACGAGGCGAACGGCACGAAGAACTGCGCCTGGATCGCAGTCGCCGCGTGGGTCAGCTCGGTGACGGCGATGATGGTGAGGAAGGCGCTGTCCTTGATGATCTGGATCACCTGATTGCCCAGCGTCGGCAGGGCAGCGAAGGCGATCGGCGGCAGGATGATGCGGCGGAACAGGCCGAGCCCGTGGAACCCGTAGGCGCGGCCGGCCTCGATCGTTTCGGCCGGCAGCTCGCGCCAGGCGCCGCGCAGCAGCTCGGCCATGTAGGCCATGTGGTAGACCACCAGCGCCAGCAGCCCGGCGCCCCAGTTGCCGAGCCGGAGCCCGAGCGACGGCAGCCCGTAATAGATCAGGTAAGCGAACAGCAGGAACGGCACGCAGCGCATTGCGTCCACCAGCAGCGTCGCGGCCGCCGCCACCGGCCGGCGCGGCGACATCAGCGCGGTGGAAAGCAGGCCTCCGAGCCCCAACGCCGCAACCCCGGCCAGCAGGGCGATCAGCACGGTCTCGAGGAAACCATCCGCCAGCATCGCCCGATGCGCCCAAACGATGCCGAACTCGTCGATCATGCAGGCTGGCATCCGGGTTGGGACCCTGGTTGCTCCGGGAACCGGTCCTGGCCGAAGCGGCCCTCGACGGTGCGCTGCAAGCGCACGAACCCGAACACGATCAGGCTGTAGATCAGCAGCGCCGCCGTGAACGGCGGCAGCGGCTCGTAGGTTTGCGCGCCGATCCGCACCGCCGCGCGGGTGATGTCGACGACGCCGAGCACCGCCACTGCCGGGCTCACCTTGACCAGGAGGGTGACTTCGCTGACGAGCGCCGGCAGCGCCGCGCGGGCGACCTGCGGCAGCACGATCCGGCGCAGGCGCAGGAAGCGGCCCATCCCGACCGCAAGCGCCGCGTCCATCTGCTCGCGCGGCAAGGCCAGCAGCGAAGCGCGCCAGATCTCGCAGTTGAACGCGGCGGTGGACAAGGTGAGGGTGGCGATGGCCGCCGGCAGCCGCTCGAGCGACAAGCCGACCGCGGGCAGCGCGAAAAAGATCAGCAGCGCGAGCGTCACCGCGGGCGCCGCGCGCAGGATGCTGACGAGGACTGCGACGACCGGGGACAGCAGCGGGACCGGCAGCCAGCGGATCAGCGCCAGCCCGAGCCCGGCCGGAACGCCGATCGCGACCGCCGCCAACGACAAGGCGACGGTGAACGCCGCCCCCTCCAGCAGCGCCAGCCAGTCGGCGGCCGACAAGCCCATCCGGTGATCAGGCGCCGGTCGTGTAGTGCTCGGGCATGTCGAAGGTGGTGCCGAACCATTTCTGTTGCAGCTTCGCCATCTCGCCGCTCTGGCGCTGGGCGAGCAGGAAGCTGTCGAGCATCTCCTTGACTTCGGTGTTGCCCTTCTTGACCGCCCAAGCGATGTAGATCTTCTTCGAAACGGGTTGTCCGAGTTCGAATATGTTGCCCTTGTCCTTCACCAGGCTCTGCAGGTTGATGACCGTGTTGACCACGTAATCGGTCCGGCCGATCGCCAGGTCCTGATACGCCTCGGGATAGGACACGTATTGGACCACCTCGCCCATCTTGCCCCCGGTCGCACGCAGCATCTCCTCGAGCTCGGGCAACGCGGACAGCATGGCGCTGCCGGCCTGCACGCCGCATTTCTTGCCGGCGAGGTCCTTGACCGCCTTGATCGAGCTATCGGCCTTGCGCTTGACGTAGAAGTCGGTCGCCTCGGCGATCGGGCTGCAGAAATCGAGGAACTTCTCCCGTTCCGGCGTGATCAGCGCGGCGGTGACGGCAGCGTCGTACTTGCCGGTGCTGACGCCGGGCAGCAGGCCGGTCCACGGGATGATCTCCTGCTGGATCTTCACGCCGGCGGTCTTGCGGAACAGGTCGAGCAGCTCGGTGTCGTAGCCCGTCGGCTTGCCATTCTCGACGAACTCGAACGGCTTGAAGTCGTCCTCGGTGGCAACGATCAGGGTGCCGCGCGCCTTGATCTCGGACAGCGTCGCGGCGTGCGCGGTGCGCCCGAAAGCGGCGCCGGCGGCAAGCGCGACACCGGTGCGCAGCATGGTCCTGCGGTCGACGGTCATAGTCATGGTCCCCCGTTGGTTCAGTCGAATGTGAAGCCTTGCCGCCGCAGCCAAGGCGGGAACGCCGCCCCTTCCGGCTGCGCCGCCTGCCGCGCCTTGTCCTCGGACCAGCCGTACGCGTCGGCGATGCCGAACACCTCCGGCGCACGCTGGTTGTCCGGCGGCGTCGGGTTGCGCGCTTCGCGCTCGCGGTCGTAGCGGTCGAGGTGGCCGGCAAACCCGGCGTCGGAGTAGGTGTCGACGTGCCGGGTGATCTCGGGCGGCAACCGCATGCTCACGTGCCCGGCGCCGACCGGCCAGCCCAGGCACAGTCCGGCGACCGGGAACACCCGGTCGGGCAGGCCCAACACCTCGCCGACCAACGGCGCCTGATTGCGCAGCACGCTGATTGGGCAGGTGCCGAGCCCGGCATCCTCGGCACACAGGATGCACGTCTGCAGCGCCAGCGCCGCGTCCACCGCAGCGTTGAAGAACCCTTCCAGCCCGGCATTGGATTGCGGATGGCCGCGTAAGCCGCCGATCCGCTCCAACCGGCGTGCGTCGCCCAGGAACACCAGGAAGCGTGGCGCGTCGCCGATCCACGGCATCGCGGGGAACGGCTTGGCCAGCGCCGCCCGCTTGGCCGGGTCGCGCACCTCGAGCACGCTGGCTTGCTGAAAGTCGGACTTGGACGACGCCGACAGCGCCGCCGCGCACAGCGCATCGATCAAGACGTCCGGCACCGCGCGATCTGCGTAACGCCGGTGCGTCTTGCGCCCGAGCACGGTTGTTGCCAGCGGCGCGTCGACGGGGCCGGTCAGGCGTGCCGTCGATCCGAACCGCACCTGCATGGCGCCTGGCTTGTCCGACATCATGACGAAGGCGGAGCAAGTCTCATGCCACGAGCGGCGTCATCAGGCGGCACCCTCAGCCGCTGACGGTTGCGCCGAAACTGTGCAGGATACGCCCATCCTGCCAGCCAACCGAGCGGTCCCACCATGTCTCCAACCGTCCAGCCTGCCTCGAACTGGTATGTGGTCGCCGACCGCGCCACCCTCGCCGCCCGCCGCTGGATCGAGGCCGCGGCGGGTTCGGCCGCCGTCCTCGTCTTCGACATCGACGGCGCGGTGTTCGCAACCTCGGCGATCTGCCCGCATCACGCGGCCTGGCTGTCCCAAGGTGCGTTCGAGGGCGGCTTTGTCGATTGCCCGCGCCACCAGGGGCGGTTCGCTGTCGCCACCGGTGAGCAGGTCAGGGGACCGGCCTGCGGGCCCCTGCGGATGTTTCCAGTGCGGGTCGACGGAACCCGGGTGCTGGTTGCGGCCTAGCGAAGCGCTGCGTCGTCCCAAACGACCGGGAGACCGAGCCGGCCGGCTTCCTCCTCGACCCAACGCCGGGCATCCTGCACCGTCGCGCAAGGCTTCGTGGCGGGCGCCCGAGCGCTGGCCCTGCTCTCGCCGACAAAGGCGCCGACAGCCTGCCCCTCCTCATTGACCTCGACCCACGCCACCAACTTACCCGTCCCAAGCATTCCAGCTCTCCGATGCGCGCCCGGGTTGTATGATGCCCTTACGCTAAACGCCAGAGTTGCGTGTCGAAATTTTTGCACCGTGGGAAGCAGGCCGCGATGGCCGCACCTCTCGCTAGGCCAGGCGCATGGGCGCACGGCCATACGCGTTGCCCACGGCGACCAGCTGCGCCAAGGTGTGGAGGAACATGGCCCGCTGCGCCGGCGGCAGCGCCTCGACCGTGCGCGCATGCGCCCGCTCGGCGGCGGCTTGCATCCGCGCCAGCGTCGCGCGGCCGTCCTCGGTCAGCGTCACCCGCTTCACTCGCCGGTCGGCAGCCGCGACGCATCGCGTGAGCATCCCGCGCCGTTCCAGCCGCCGCAGCACATTGGTCAGCGTCGTCTGATCGACGCCGATCTCTTGCGCGAGCGCCACCTGCTGCAGGTCGGGCTGCTCGGCCAAAACCGTCAGGATGCTGAACTGCACCGGGCTGACGCCGAACGGCTCGCACTCCTCGGCGAACAGGGCCAGGTGGATCTGATGCAGCCGGCGGATCAGGAAGCCGGGCCGTTGCCGCAGCAGGTCAGCCACGGCCGAGCAATCCGCGCAGCCAGCGTCCCGCAACCCGCACCAGCAGGCCGAACGCCGAAAGCGATGCGGGAGCCGGCGCGGCATGGCCGGCGAGGCGCGCGCGCAGGTTCGCGGCAAACTGCCCGGCGATCTCGTCCGCCAGCAGATCCACCACCCGGCCCTTCGCCAGCTGCGACAGCGGGCCGCGCAGGGTGTAGTCCACGTCGACCACCAGCACCGCGCCCCCACGCTCCGGCTCGACCCGGAACGGCGCCGCGGCCACGAGCCGGGTGCCGCTCAGGGCATCGGCGCCGCCGCCGGCGATCGTTCCGGCGCGTTCGGCGTCGTCGTAGCGGATCGTCGCCTCGCCGCGGAACCGCGCCCGCACCGGGCCGAGCGACACCTGCATCTCTCCCCGGACGGTGTCGCCGTCCACCGAGCCGAGTGTCGCGCCGGGGATGCACGACGCGATCGTCGCCGGGTCCCGGATCGCCTGCCAAAGGGACGCGGGCTCGATCTCGAACCGCAACCGCTGCCGCAATCCGCCTCCGCCCGCCCGCTGCGCGGGCGCGTCGGCTGGCGGCGCGTCGGCCGTGGACGCGGTCGCGAACTGCACCGCCGGAATCGCGGGCCGTGCGGCGGCGGAAAGGGCCAGGCGCTCGTCGAGCACTTGGCGGATGGCGCGGACGATGCCGTTGTAGCCGGTGCAGCGGCACAGATTGCCGGCCAGCTCCAGCCGGATCTCCTCGTCGGTCGCGTCCGGCAGCCGATGGACGATGTCGCGCGCCGTGACCAGCATTCCCGGCGTGCAATAGCCGCACTGCAACGCGTGGTGGGCGGAGAACGCGGAACGCAGCCGGGTCGCGGCCAGGTCGTCCTCCAGCCCTTCGACGGTACGGATATCGGCCCCGTCGCAAGCGGCGGCATAGGCCAGGCACGAGCGGGCCGGCTCGCCGTCCAGCAGCACGGTGCAGGCGCCGCAAACGCCGTGCTCGCAGCCCAGATGGGTGCCGGTCAGCAGCAGCTGCTCGCGCAGGAAGTCGGCGAGGTGGACGCGCGGCGCCACCTCGGCGGTCGTGTTGCGGCCGTTCACCGTCACCGTGATCGCCGTCATGCGCCGGCGTCCGCCAGAGCCCGCGCCGCGGCCTCGAGATGGATGCGGCGTTCGGTTGCCGCGGCGAACCCGAGCGCCGCGTCGGCACCGGCCAGCGTAGCCGCTTCGTCGAGCAGCACGAGCGGCGGCCCGCCCACGGCGCCGATCACCAGCCGGCGGCGGCCGCCCGCGGCGAGCACCGCCGCCATCGCATGGGCGAACTCGCCGGGCTTGCGGCACAGCTTGCGGTAGCCCCAGCCGAAGCCGGCGGCCGGGCGCGGGATGCGCACCGCCTGCACGATCTCGCCAGGCCCGAGCGCCGTCCGGTAGGGGCCGGTCACGAAGCCGGCCAGCGCGATCGTCCGTGCCGTCGTCAGCACCGCCGCGTCCAGCGCCAGCAAGGTCGTGAGCCAATCGGCGGCCGGGTCGGCGTGGCACAACGAGCCGCCGATCGTGCCGCGATTGCGCACCGCCCGGTAGGCGATGCCCCCGGCGATGCGGGCCAGGATGCGTCCGGGAAGGTCCGGCGTGCGCCCGTCGGCCACGGCCGCATGCGTGGTCGCCGCACCCAAGGTGAGCGCGTCGGGCCCGTCCTGTGCCCCGTGCAGCGCCTCGAGCCCGGCGAGCGGCACGACGGTGACCGGCCGGGCGGCACGCAAATTCAGCATCGGGCCGAGCGACTGGCCGCCGCCCATCGCCCGGCTGCCGTCCGCGGCCAACAGGGCGGCGGCGTGGCCGACCCCATCCGGCACGGCAAGCTCGAACGCCGCCGCCTTCATGCCGCCTCGGCCGCCATGACCGCCGCCACAACCCGTGCCGCCGTGATCGGCAGCCGGTCCACCCGGGCGCCGAGCCCGGCCAGGGCGTCGTTGACCGCATTGGCGATCGCCGCCGGCGGGCCGATCGCGCCGCCCTCGCCGATCCCTTTTTGGCCGAACCGGGTGTAGGGCGACGGCGTCTCCATGTGGTCGATCCGCAGCACCGGCACCTCGGACGCCCCCGGGATGGCGTAGTCGGCGAGGGTCGCCGCCGATGGCTGCCCGGCGGCGTCGAATGCCATTTCCTCATACAGCGCCGTGCCGATCCCCTGCGCCACGCCGCCGATTACCTGGCCTTCCACGATCATCGGGTTCACCAGCACGCCGCCATCCTCGCACACCACGTAATCAAGGATGCGCACCTCGCCCGAGCCCGTGTTCACCGACACCGTGCAGGCATGGGCCGCATAGCTGAAGGTGCCGCTGTCCCGTTGCGGCTTGTAGCCGGCCGTGACCTCGAGCCCGCCCGGGTCGACGTCGTCCGGCAGGTCCTGCGGCCGCCGATAGAAGGTGTGGGCGACGGCGGCGATCGGCACGCTGCCGGCCGGGCCGCGCACCTCGCCGCCGGCCACGGCCACGTCGGCCGGGTCGGCTTGCAGCAGATGCGCGCCGATCCGCGCGATCCGCACGGCCAGTTCGGTGCAAGCGGCGGCCACGGCGCCGCCCGCCATCACCATGCAGCGCGAGCCCCAGGTTCCGGTCGAATACGGCGTCGCCCCGGTGTCGCCGTGCACCACCCGCACCCGCGCCACCGGCACGCCGAGCACCGAATGCGCGACCTGCGCCAGGGTGGTTTCCAGCCCCTGCCCGTGCGACTGGATGCCGACCCGGATCTCGAGCCCGCCATCCGGCGATAGCCGTGCCGCGGCCTGCTCGTGCCCCGGCACCATCGGGATGCCCCAGCCGGCATACACCGACGTGCCGTGCGCCGCCTGCTCGCAGAAGATCGACAGGCCGAGGCCGAGCCGCACCGGCCCCGTCGCCGCGCGCTGCCGGGCGCGGAAGGCGGGCACGTCGATCGCGGCGACCGCGCGGCGCAGGCATTCGCGGTAGTCGCCGGAGTCGAAATGCTTGGCGGTGATGTTGTCGAACGGCATCGCCTCGGCCGGCACCAGATTGCGCAGCCGGACCTCGTGCGGCTCGAGCCCGGCCGCCCGCGCCACCGCGTCCATCATCGTCTCCATGGCGTAGGCGACGCCGGCGCGCGCCACCCCTCGATACGGCAGGATCGGCGGCTTATTGGTGGCGACCGACCACGTCGAGCAACGGTAGGCGCCGAACACATACGGTCCGGGCAGGATGCTGGCGATCTGCGCCGCCTCGAGACAGGCGGAGAACGGGTAGATGGAGTAGGCGCCGGCGTCGACCGTCGCCAGCGCGTCCAGCGCCAGCAAGGTGCCGTCCGCCGCCGCGTAGGCGACCAGCTCGTAGTGGTGCTCGCGGCAATTGGCGCCGCCGGTCAGCGACTCGCGCCGGTCCTCGATCCATCGCACCGGATGGCCGAGCCGCCGGGCCAGGAAGCCGGCCACGATCTCCTCGGGGAGAAGGATGCCCTTGTAGCCGAAGCCGCCGCCGACGTCCGGGGCGACCACCCGCACCGCGTCCTGCGGCAGTTGCAGGCACTCGGCCAAGCCGTTACGTACGATGTGCGGCATCTGCGTCGAGGTGTGCAGCACAAGCTGATCGAGCCGCCGGTCCCACTCGGCAACCACGCCGCGGCCCTCGAGCGGCACCATGTGCTGCCGCGCGGTGCGGAGCGTCCGGCGCACCACGATCGGCGCCGTGGCGCGGGCGCCGTCGCCGCCCTCGCCGCCGCCGATATCGACATGGGTGGCGAGGAATACGTTGTCGCCCCACTGTTCGTGCAGCAGCGGCGCGTCCGCCGCGCGCCCGGCCAGCATATCGGCGACGGGTGGCAGCTCCGCATACTCGACCTCGACCAGTTCGGCGATGTCCTCCGCCTCGGCCCGGCTGGCCGCGACGCAGACCGCGACCGGCTCGCCGACGTGGCGCACGCGCGTTGCCGCCAGGACATCCTGCGACGACGGCTTGAACCCCGGCAGGCCGGACACCGCAGTGATCGGCAGCACGCCGTCGAGGTCGGCGGCCGTGAACACGGCACCCTCCAGCCCGGCCGGCTTGCGGATGGCGACGATGCGGGCATGCGCCAGCGGGCTGCGCACGAATGCGAGGTCGCGTGTGCCGGCCGGGCGCAAGTCCGCGACGAATTGGCCGCGCCCGCCCAGGAAGCGGTCGTCCTCCTTGCGCGGCACCGACCGGCCCACGCCCTCGCCGCTGCTGTGACCCCCGTCCATGCCCC
This sequence comes from uncultured Alphaproteobacteria bacterium, assembly GCA_963752225.1. GTDB lineage: Bacteria > Pseudomonadota > Alphaproteobacteria > Acetobacterales > Acetobacteraceae > JBBROS01. The sequence continues at coordinate 272,442 of CAVVXS010000010.1, forward strand.
GCCCCATTCGTCGCGCAAGCCAGTGGTGTGGTTCGTTGCGCCGTGCGGAGATCATGAGCATACTGATGATCTGTTGCACAAGCCACCACGACGGGAGCAGCGCCATGGACCAGCCGATCGATACCATTCTCCGGGGCGGCCGCGTGATCGACCCGGCCAGCGGTTTCGATGGCATCGCCGACGTCGCCCTGTCCGGTCCGGTGATCGCGGCGGTCGGGCCCAACCTCCCGGCCGACCCCCGCACGAACGTCGTCGACGTGACGGGCCGGGTGGTGATCCCTGGCATGATCGACACCCATGGGCACGTCTATCAGCACGTGACGGGCAAGTTCGGCCTGTCGGCCGACATGGTCGGCATCCAATCGGGCGTTACCACCGTGCTCGACCAGGGTGGCCCGAGCTGCATGACCCTGCCGGGATTCCGCAAGTTCATCGTCGAGCCGTCCGAGACCCGTGTGCTGTGTTTCTTGTCGGCCTACCTGGTCGGCGGGCTGGAGGGCCACCTCTACCCCGAGCTGTATGGGCCGGAGCAGGTCAATGTCGCGGCCACCGTGAAGGCGGCGCGCGAAAACCGGGATCTCGTGCGCGGCATCAAGGCGCATGCCGAGATCGGCGGCGCCTCGCGCTGGGGGCTCGAGGTGATCAAGCTCGGCAAGCGGATCGCCGCCGAGGCCGGGCTGCCGCTCTATATCCATCTGGGCCAGCTCTGGCCGACCAAAGACTCGGCGACCGTCGATCCGGACGAGGTCGTGCGCGCGCTGATCCCGATCATGGAGCAAGGCGACGTTCTCGCCCACCCGTTCACCCGCCACCCCGGCGGGTTCATCTCGGCCGAAACCGGCGAGGTGCATCCAGTGGTGTGGGAAGCGCTGAGCCGGGGCGTCACGGTCGACGTTGGACATGGCAGCCATTTCAGCTTTGACATGGCCCGCCGCACCATCGCCGCGGGCATCCGCCCGACCACGCTGGGCGCCGACATGCACGGCTACAACGTGCGCATCCCGGACGCGGCGGCCGAAGTGAGCGCCAACCCGTTCTTCGGCGTCGCACCGTTCAATCTCACCAACGCGATGACCAAGCTGTTGGCGCTCGGCCTAGGCCTGCCCGAGATCGTGGCGACCGTGACCTCGAACCCGGCGGTGATGATCGGCATGGCGGACCGCATCGGCGCGCTGCGTGCCGGCATGGAGGCCGACGTGTCGGTGCTCGACGTCCTCGACGGGCGGTTCGAACTCCGCGACAACAGCGGCGAGGTGGTGGTGTCGCCGCAGATGATCATGCCGGCCTTCGCGCTGAAAGCCGGGCGGCGATTCGACGTCAGCAGCCCGCTCGTGCCGCCGGCGGTGCCGCTGGCGGCGTAACGCGGCCGGCGCCTTGGTCTCGGCTCGCTCGCCGGCGAGTGCCGGTCGCCCACGCGGTCAGCAGCCCGACACAGTCGCGGCGCCGATCCAGTCCACCACCGCGCCGAGCGACCCGGCTTCGGCGAACACGGCCAACTGCCGGTCGGCGCTCGTCCCGGCGGCGACGATCGTGCGCCCGTGTTCCAGCTCAGGCCCGCAGCCGAGCGCCTGAGCGTCGTCCGCGAGCTCCGCCAGCAAGGCGTCCAGATGGGTCGCGAACGGAACGGTCTCACCGCTTGCGAGATCGATGAGGCTGGCCCGGACCCCGTCCCGCTGCACCCGCCACATGTTCTCCGCGGCGATCGCGCGCGAAGCGCCGGTCACGCCGCGATGCAGCTCCGGCCGGCGCACCGCGCGCCGCACCAGGCAACGGTAGAGCGCGGCGACGGCCAGCGTGTCGTCGAGCCGGGTGCAGCTATCGGCGACCCGCAGCTCGAGCGTGGGGTAGCGGATCGACGGCCGCAGCGTCCACCACAGGAAGCTGCCGTCCGCGATGGCGCCCGATTTGACCATCGCCGCGACGAAGCGATCGTAATCTTCGGCGTCCTGGAACAGGTCCGGCATGCCGGTGCGCGGCATCTCGCCCCAGACCGAGAGGCGGTAGGCGGCCAGCCCGCTCGCCCGGCCTTGCCAGAACGGCGACGACACCGACAAACCCAGCAGCACCGGCATGTAAGGCATCAGCCGGTTCATGAGGTCGACCCGATCCTCCGGCCGGGGTACCTCGACATGGACATGCATGCCGCAGACGACGTTGCGCCGGGCAAGCAGCTGCATCTCGTTCATCAGCTTCTCATACCGGTCCTTGTCGGTCCGGCGCTGGCGTGACCAGCGAGCGATTGGCTGAGTGCCGCAAGCGAGCAGAACCAGCCCGTGTTCCCGGGCCAGCGCGGCGATCCCGGCGCGGAACCCGCCCAGTGCCGAGCGCGCTTCGCTGAAGCTGATCGAGGGCGGGGAAGCGGTCTCGACCTGCGCTTGCAGCAATTCGCGTTCGGCACCCGGGATCCGGGCCTCTACGGCGTCATGGAACGGCTTCAAGCCCCGGCGTGGGGTGCCGCGCGTTGCGGCATCGGCAAGGAAGAACTCTTCCTCGATGCCAAACCGGTAACTCGCATCCATGGTCGTCCCCGCCGGCGTCGCTGCGGCCGCCCGACCATAGGACCGAACGGCGGGTGCGACCAAGGGGCGCGGCCGTCCGCGCCGGCGACGTTGCCCGACGGACGCCGGGTCAGGCGGGCTGCCGCACGGCGAGTTGCTGGAGCAGCTTGGGGATGTCGGCGACCGGGCACGGGCGGCCGAACAGATAGCCCTGCACCTCCGTGCACGCCTCGCTGCGCAGCAGCTCGAACTGCTCGTTCGTCTCGACGCCTTCCGCAACCGTCGCAATCCCGAGGCTCCGGCTCAAGCCGGTGACGGCGCGGATGATCGCCACCGACTCGCCGGTGCCGGTCAGGTTGCGAACAAACGATTGGTCGATCTTGATCTTGTCGAACGGGAAACTCTGCAAGTAGCTGAGGGACGAATAGCCGGTGCCGAAATCGTCCATCGAGATGCGCAAGTTGAGTGCGCGCAACTTGTGCAAGATGGCAAGCGTGGCTTCGCTGTCGAGCAACAGAACCAACTCGGTGATCTCGAGTTCGAGCCGTTGTGCGGGCAAGCCGGACGCGGCCAGGGCTGTGGAGACGATGGTCACGAGGTCGGCGTTCTTGAACTGCACCGCTGAGAGGTTGACGGCGACGTTGAGGCGACCGGGCCATTGCATAGCGTCGCGGCACGCCCGGTCGATCACCCAGGCGCCGATCTTGTGGATCATCCCGGTTTCTTCGCAGATCGGGATGAACTCGAGCGGGGACACCAGTCCCCGGGTCGGGTGCCGCCAGCGCAACAGTGCCTCGAAGCCGCTGACCTGGCCGGAGGCGATGCCGACCAGCGGCTGGTAGAACAGCTCGAATTGGTCGAGCGACAAGGCCAACCGCAGGTCGAGTTCGAGCGCCCGCCGTGCAAGCAAGCTTTCGTTCATCGACGGGTCGAAGAAGCAGAACGTGCCGCGGCCGTCCGCCTTGGCCTGGTAGAGGGCGAGATCCGCGTTTTTCATCGCGGTTGCCGTGTCCTCCGTGGCGCCGCCGAGCACAACGATGCCGACGCTGACGCCGATGCAGACGTGCTGACCGTTGATCGCGTACGCTTCGCTTAGGCAGTCGATCACGCGCTGCGCGAGACGGCCCGCTTCTTCGGCTGCCGCAATGTCGGACTGGATGATCGCGAACTCGTCGCCCCCGAGCCGCGCGACCAGGTCGGAGTCCCTGACGCATCCCGTCAGGCGCTCCGCGACCAGCTGCAGCAACGCGTCGCCCATGGCATGGCCGAGCGTGTCGTTGACGGCCTTGAAGTGATCGAGGTCCAAGCAGAGCACGGCGCTGAGCCGGCCCCGTGCGGCTTGCGCAACGGCGTGACCGATCCGATTCTGAAACGACACCCGGTTCGGCAAAGTTGTCAGCGGGTCGTGGTGGGCCAGGAAGTTGACCCGGGCGACGTTGGCTTGGAAGGCGCCGAGCAACTCGACGATGATCCCCAGCTCGTCGCGCCGGGCGAGCTTCCCGATCTTGAGGGTCTGGTCGCCCCGGGCGACCTGCAGCGTCGCCTTGGCGATCTCTCGGACTGAGTCGATCGTTGCATTGGCGATGCGGCGTCCGGCAAGCGACAGCAGGATGGCCGCGAACGTCGCCGAGGCAAGGAAGGTCAGCATCGCCCGGGTCGCGATCTGCTCGGAATGGTTGGCCCGCTCGCGCGCTTCCCCGACGGCGCGGGCGGCAACCTCGCCGAACGCGGCCAGCATGCGTTCGGCGTTCCGGTCGAATGGCCGGACGAGCTCCACCGCACTCGAGAAGTCGAGATCGAGCATCGATCCAACGACCAGGACCGTGTCACGGTACTGGGTGAGCTCCCCCAGAACGCGGTTCAACTCGGCTTGGGTGCCTTCACTTTGACTGTCCCGATACCCGGACAGCTTCCCGGACAGCGTGTTGAGCTCGTCGGCGAGGCTTTCCGTCGCTGCCTCCACGTCGAGGCCCGGAACATGCGCGGCCTGCAACGCGAGCAGGCGGTAGAGTTTGCCGTTGATGCCGCGAAGGGTGCTGGCGCTGTCCGACATGGTGGTGGCGGCAGCCAAGTCCTGCTGCACGACGGCACGGATCAGATCGGCCTGCCGGGCCAGCGACATGCTTCCATACCCGCCGAGCGCCACGATGAAGGCGGTGGCCAGGATCGGCAGCACCGTCATCTTCACCGAGAACGGCCAGTCGGACGTCCTGATCGGCCAGGTTCGCCACCAGCCGCGGGAGCGCCAAGCGGTGCCAATCGTCGCCATCGTCGGATCTGGCGCGCTCCAGCTCATCTCAGAAGCGAACCGATACGGTCGCCAACACGCGGCGGTCGACGGTGCCGATCGTCGTTTGCCGCTGCGTCCGCAAGCCGAGGTTCTGGCCCGAAACCGCCAGTGTCACGTCCTTTGTCAAACGGTAGCCGACGCGCCCGTCGATCGCGAGATAGTCGCTGACCCGCGACTGGGCGTAGTTGAACCCACCGGTCGAAACGAGGCCGTAGAATGCCGATTCGTAATGGGCGAACGCGTCGGCCTCCCAAGCGCCGATCGAGTAGCCGACCGACGCGTCGAGCACATGTTTCGGCGCGGTTCGTTGGTAGCTCACTCCGGTCTGGGTGAACGGGAAGCTGGCGGGGATGTCGTCGTGCACGATCCGCGGCGAGTAGCCGAAGCTCCATCGCCAATGTTCACCGACGGTGCCCTTCACCGAGAGCTCCAACCCTACCTCCTGCGAGTTGCCGATGTTCCGGGCGATGCTCGTGAGCACGCCCGGCTGGGGGAAGAACACGCTCGGCGGGACGAACAGCGACTGCAGTCCGGTGTTGGTTTGGTAGAACGCGGCGACACGGGTCTTGGCACCGAGGTCGGTGAAATGGTGGTCCCAGTCCACCTCGTAGTTCATCGTGATCGTCGGGCTGACGGTCGGGCTGCCGAGGAAGGCAAGCGGCCCCTCCTGGGCCTGCAACCCGCCGAACGCCAGCAAGCTCGGCAACTGCACGCCGCGCGCTATCGACAGCCGCAGCGTGTCGACCGGGCCGGCTTTGTAGACGATCCCGCTGTTGAAGCTCGGTTCCACCAGCGTCCGGTTCCAGGCCCGGTTGTCGAACGGGAACCCGGCGAACGTTCCGGACCGCCCGAGCTTGAGCGCATCGACCCGTACGGCTTGCGTCAGGGTCAAAGCCGAGAGCGGCGTCCAGCTCCAGGCACCGCTGGCCGAGGCGATGTCATACGAGACCATGCCCCCGGCGATGGGCGAAGTGTTGAGCGCGCTGTGGCGGTACTCGGCGGAAAGACGGACGCTGTGATCCAGGCCAAGCTTGAAGGTGTCCTGCACCTGCACCGCCGTCAGCTGATTGTTCGCCTTGACCCGGTCGAGCCCGAACAAGTTGCCGTCCCACTTGGCCCAATTGCTGTAGGCAGTCACCTGGAGCATGCCGATGCCGGTGTTGGCGGTGTAGCCGCCCTTAACCGAGGTGACGTCCCACTTGGCATAGCTCGGCAGCCACAAGGGCGGGACTTCGATGTCGTGCAGGGTGACGTGCGTCGCTTCGAGTTCGAATTGCGACCCGTCGCCGAGACGGACATAGGCGTCCGCGGCGACGGACGCCCGCTCGTCCCGGTGCGGGAGGCCGGCTTGTCGCGCGAGGTCCTTGGTTCCGGTGAACTCGTCGGTGTGGAAGCCGCCGGCCGACAGCCTGACGGCCATTCGGTCGGCAACCTGGCCGGTCGCCACCACGGAGCCTTGGGCCGAGGTCTGCGACCCAAAGGTAACCGAGGCCGTGTTGATCTTGTCGTACAGCGGATTGTAGGTGACGATGTTGATGACGCCGCCGCTCGCATTGAAGCCGAACAGCGCCGTGTTCGGCCCCTTGATGATCTCGATCTGCCGAATTTCACCCAGCTCGACCGGGATCGCGTTCCACGACGTCATGCCGTACTGGTCGAGGTAGACTTGGCGGCCATTGAGCAGCACCAGCAGGCGCGGCGAGTAAGGGCCGTTGTAGCCGCGAATGCCGATGTCGGCGCCGCTGGCGCCCCAGCGCAACACGTCGACCCCGGTCACATGCCGCAACACGCCCGGCAAATCGCTGGCGCCGGACCGCCTGATGTCGTCGGCGCTGACGATCTCCAGGTTGGCGGCAACGTCGCCGACCCGTTGCGGCAGGCCCGTGACGCTGGTGGTCACGGGTTCGCCGAGCATCTGCTCCAGCGAGCCGTAGTCGATGCTTTGAGCCGCCGCCGGATGCAGCACGCAGCTGCCCAGCGACAGGATGATCGAACATGCGGCTGCGCGGGCCGACGCGGATTGCGTGGCCATCTCAGATTTCCTTCACAAGGATGCGAAAGGCGGGAAGGAACTGGATCGCCGCCGCTTCGCACACCGATCGGTTCAGGGTGATCTGGACCGTGGGCGACGTGACGAAACCGAGGGCGCAATGACCGTTCTGGGCGCAGACTAGGCTGTTTGAGATTGCAGGCACGTGCAGTTGCCGGGCCAACTTCGCCGGCAACTCCGCCTGTGCGCTCAGGATGGCGGGGATGAAGATCGCAGCGAGCCCGGTGCCATTGCCGAGCTGGTCGATGGGCAGTAGCCGGGCGTAGAGGGTGATCCGGCCGATGCTCAAGCCGTCCGAAAGCTGCCCGACCAACTCGTTGGCCTCGGCAACCGAGTCCGGGTTGCCCGGCGCATAGACGACGCCGATCATGGTGGGCCCGGCCGGCGCATTCACCATGAAGGCGAGCATGCGCGCGATGACCTGCACGTCCTTCGGCGACACCGAAGCCCAGCCCCGATCAGACCAGCCGAACGCGAGCATCACCATCAGCATCGCCATCGATAGATAGCCGCGGTGGGTCATCGACAAGCCTGAGGGCGAGCGGAATGGGTCGCTACCGGTAAGGCACTGCCGTGTACAAAATGCAACGTCCGATGGCTGCTGCGCGATCCGACAAGCCGACTACTCCTGAGGTGATCGGCGTTATTGCACATGATTCGGGGGTGGCGTCGTGGAGGGAAGTGGTAGGTTCTGTCGGCCAGCATGCAACGCGGCAGGCCGTTAACGGCCCGCCGCGCCGGTTGCGGGCAGCCCATCGCAAACGGCAGCCGCGCCGCGCTGCGTGCAGACAGCAACGATGCATGGCCTAGGGATAGCCTTGGGGCGCGACTTCGCCCAAGCGTCTCCGTCCAGCGCAGCATAGCCTTACCTCAACCAGGGGAAGCCGACAGTCGCGGCAAGTCTTAGCCGCAAGCGCTTGCTAACTGGTTAAGGCCTCAGTCTAAATTTTGACGCTGCTTCGACCGACGACACTGCTGCGGCCGCATTCGGGTCCGGCCGGCGCTTTTTATTGGGCGTCACTTGGCCGGTCCGGCAACTCATCTCAGGACCGGATGCCAGCACCCTGTCTCAACCGGTCGAAGACCGTTGGGGATCGTCGAGCTTGCCCCGGTTGCGGGCGCCCAGGTCGATGAAGTCCTGCTTGATCCGGGCCAACTCGTCCGCCTTGAACTCCTCGAGGTCGAGCAAAGCGAGCCGTGCACCCTCGGTGACGCGCAGCAGCTCATCGATCTTGACCTGCAACGCATCCGTGTCGCGGTTCTGCGTGTTCTGGATCAGGAACACCATGAGAAAGGTGACGATGGTCGTGCCGGTGTTGATCACCAGCTGCCAAGTGTCGCTGAAGCCGAAAATCGGACCGCTGGCGGCCCAGATGACGACGAGGGCGGCGGCGGTGATGAACGTGAGCGGCCGGCCGGCGCTGCGGGCCACGAATTGCGCCAACTTGTCGAAGTTCATGGACAGCTCCAAAGCACCCGGCATCAAACACGGACCGATGCCCAGGGTTCGCCGGCCGGTTCCGCCACGGCGCCGCCTCACCGGTGCAGGCGGGCTTGCAAGCGGCCATGCCGGTTGGCCTTATGGACGCTGCCACGACAGGAGCCTCCGTGACCGGGTTCAAGAGCACCGCCCGCTACATCGCCTCCCGCGACCTCGAGGTGGCCGTCAATGCCGCCGTGGCGCTGCAGCGGCCCTTGCTGGTCAAGGGTGAGCCCGGCACCGGCAAGACCATCCTGGCGCACGAGGTTGCCGCCAGCCTCGGCTATCCGCTGATCGAGTGGAACGTGAAGTCCACCACCAAGGCGCAGCAGGGGCTCTACGAATACGACGCCGTGTCCCGCCTGCGCGACAGCCAGCTCGGCGACCCCAAGGTGGCCGAGATCGGCAACTATATCGTCCGCGGCAAGCTGTGGGACGCGTTCGACGCCGACCGGCCGCACGTCGTCCTCATCGACGAGATCGACAAGGCCGACATCGAGTTCCCCAACGACCTGCTGCTCGAACTCGACCGCATGCAGTTCTTCGTCTACGAAACTAGACAGACCGTGGTGGCCCGGCACCGTCCCGTGGTGATCATCACGTCGAACAACGAGAAGGAGCTGCCGGACGCGTTCCTGCGCCGCTGCTTCTTCCATTTCATCCGCTTTCCGGACCGGCCGACGATGGAGCGCATCGTCGACGCCCACTACCCCGGCCTGCAGCACGAGCTGGCGCGGGAAGCGCTGAACGTCTTCTTCCAGATACGCGAGGTGCCCGGGCTGAAGAAGAAGCCGGCGACGTCGGAGCTGCTGGATTGGCTGAAGCTGCTGATGATCGAGGACCTGCCGCCCGAGGCGCTGCGCAGCACCGAGCCGCATCTGGTGATCCCGCCCCTGCATGGCGCACTGCTGAAGAACGAGCAGGACGTGCACCTGTTCGAACGGCTCGCCTTCCTCAGCCGCCGCGGACGATAGAAGGTGTTCGCGCCGTTCATCCTCGAGCTGCGCGAAGCCGGGGTGCCGGCCTCGATCACCGAATACCTGACCCTGCTCGGCGCCATGCAGCAGGGCGTCGCCGGCTACAGCGTCGACGACTTCTACTACCTCAGCCGGGCGGCGCTGGTGAAGGATGAGCGGCACCTCGACCGCTTCGACCTTGTGTTCGCACGCGTGTTCCGCGGCCTGGAAACGGCCGCCGATGCCGCCGAGCCCGGCACCGAAGCCCGCGCGCTGCCGGAGGAGTGGCTGCGGCGGCTCGCCGAAAAGCACCTGACGGCCGAGGAGCGGGCGCAGATCGAGGCCGCCGGCGGGTTCGAGAAGCTGATGGACACGCTGCGCCAACGGCTCGAGCAGCAGAAGGGTCGCCACCAGGGCGGCAGCAAGTGGATCGGCACGGCCGGCACCTCCCCGTTCGGCGCCTACGGCTACAACCCCGAGGGCGTGCGCATCGGCCAGGACGAGAGCCGGCACCGGCGCGCCGTCAAGGTCTGGGACAAGCGGGAGTTCCGCGACCTCGACGACACGGTCGAGCTGGGCACCCGCAACATCAAGCTGGCGCTCCGGCGGCTGCGCCGGTTCGCGCGCGAAGGGGCGGCGACCGAGCTGGACATGTCCGGCACCATCCAGGCAACGGCGCACAATGCCGGGTCGCTCGACCTGAGGATGGTGCCGGAGCGGCATAATGCGGTGAAGGTGCTGCTGTTCCTCGACGTCGGCGGCTCGATGGACGACCATGTCCGCGCGTCGGAGGAACTGTTCTCGGCGGCGCGCAGCGAGTTCAAGCACCTCGCCTTCTTCTACTTCCACAATTGCCCCTACGAGCAGGTCTGGCAGCAGAACCACCGTCGGCGCGAGGCGGGCATCCCGACCGCCGAGGTGATCCGCACCTACGGCCCCGACTACCGCGCCATCTTCGTCGGCGACGCCAGCATGAGCCCGTACGAGATCGCGGCGCGCGGCGGCAGCGTCGAGCACTGGAACGAGGAGCCTGGCAGCATCTGGCTGGGGCGCTTGCTGGCCCAGTGGCGCCGCAGCGCCTGGCTCAACCCGGTGCCGCCCGAGTATTGGGACGGCGCGCAATCCATCGGCATGGTGCGGCAGCTCGTGGAGGATCGCATGTATCCGCTGACGCCGGGCGGGTTGGAGGACATGACGCGGGCGTTGAGCCGGTGACGGCCGGCGATCCGCCCCCGCGCGGCTGGCGCGCAAACTTGCCCCCGCGCGTCTGGCGCGCAGGCTTGCCCCCGCGCGTCTGGCGCGCAAGCCTGCCCCCGCGCGCTTGGCGCGCAAGCTTGCCAATGTACAACCTGCCGGAGATGCGCGACGCGAACGCCCGGTTCTGGTCGGCGCTGCGGAGCGAACTCGTGCGACAGGACGTGACCGAGGCGCCGGAAACGTTGGACTTCGAGCGCAAGCCGGTGCCGGACTGCATCGAGCCCGAAACCTTGCTCACCCAGGTCTGTGGCTGGCCGCTGCAGACCATCTTCGCCGGGCAAGCGGCCATCGTCGGCATACCGGTCTACCACGCGCCCTTCTGCGACGGGCCCCACCACGCCGGCGTGTTCGTGGTGCGGCGCGACGCCGCCTATGCCGGGCTCGCGGACCTGCGCGGCTGCGATTTCGTGTTCAACAGCGTGCACTCGAACTCCGGCATGAACCTGCCGCGCCGGGCCATTGCTCCGCTGGCCGAAGGCCGGCCGTTCTTCGGCTCCGTCCGCGAGGCGTTCGGCCATCCCGCCAATCTCGAGCTGGTGGCCGATGGGCGGGCGGACGCGACCTGCGTCGATTGCGTGACCTGGGCGTTCGTCGCCCGGCACCGCCCGGCGCTTGAGGAGCGGCTGCGGATCCTGGCCGTAACGCCGCCCAGCCCGGCCATCCCGTTCGTGACCGCCGCCACGACGCCGCCCGAGCTGCGGTCGATCCTGCAGGACAAGCTGCGGCGCGTGGCCCGCGCGCCGGAATGGGCGGCGGCCCGCGCCGGGCTGCTGCTGCAAGACATCGTGGCCCCGGATGCGGCGGATTACGCGGTTCTGCGGCGCTACGAGGCCGAGGCAGTCGCGATGAACTACCCGCTGCTCCGCTGACGATCCCCGCGTCCGGCCCGGTCAGACAGGCGGGTCAGGCGGGTCGGGGCCGCTTCAGCCCGCGGCGGCGCGCGCGCCCGGCAGGCTCGGGACCGGGCGGCGGCGCACCGGACCCTCATAGCCGTCATCGGCGATCAGCCGCAGCTGCACCCCCGGCTTCTCGCGTTCGACGGCGAGGTCGAGCGGGATCGGCCAGGCGCATTCCGCGACCCCCTCCTCGCCGCGCAGCGCCAGGAACACGACGCGCTCCACCCCGCCAGTGGCGCCGGTCTCGATCGCCAGCCGGAACACCACGTCGCCCGCGTCCTCGAGACCGAGCGCCAGGCCGAGCTGCTGCGTTTCGGCCTCCTGCCGGCGGAGGGTGCGGTTGGTCGGCTCGTCGGCCAGGCCGCGATAGAAGCGGACCGGCACCTGGTCGATCAGGAAAACGAAATGGTGGCTGTCGTCCATCACCCGCAGCCAGTCATGCTGGCGCGATTCGGCCACCCGCCTGAGCCGCTGCTTGCCGAAGGCGTAGGCGCGGCAGCCGACCGACCAGCTGTCGTCGCCCATCTCGTAGGACGCCATGGCGACCGCATCGCGCCGGGCATTGGCGAGAAGCCGGGCGCAGACGCGTAACCGCGCCTCGGTCAGCGCCGGATGGAACTGCCAGGGCAGGCGGGGCGAGGTCTGCGACTCGGGGGATGGGCCGTCCATGCCGGACCCTAGCGATGCTTGTGCGAGAGGTGCAAACAAATCCACACTCGATTTCCGACTTTGCAATACAAACCCTGACAGGACCCCCGGAACCGTTTCTGTTCATATGAGACTCCGTTCGCAAGACGGGACATGCCACCGGCGGCCCATTGAGTTAGGACTCCGTCTGTCTTGCCCGAGCGTTGCCTGGTCGCGCCGCCCCCGAAATCCTTGAGGCTTGAATGAACGTGCTCGCCAACCCGCTCACCGAACCCGACGACGACCAGAGCCCGGAGCCGTTTTCGGTTGCGGCCGTCGTTTCGCTGCAGGAGCGGCGGTATCGGACGCTGAAAAGCGGCGACACGTTCGGCGTGTTCGACCATGGCGGCGACATCCTGGCGGTGCCGGGCAGCACGGATGGCCTGTACTATAAAGACACCCGCTACCTGTCCCGGCTGGACCTGACGATCGGCGGCGTGGCGCCGCTGCTGCTGTCATCGACCCTGGGCGCCGACAACGTGATGCTCACCTCGGACGGCTCGAACGCGTCGGCGCTCGATCTCAGCGGGCCCGACCTCGACCAGGGCGTGATCCACGTGCAGCGCTCGCTGTTCCTGGCCGACGGGGCCTGCCACGCCCGGCTCGCCGTGCGCAACTTCGCCTTCAGCCGGCGCCGGGTGCGGCTGGAGCTGCGCTTCGCGGCCGATTTCTGCGACCTGTTCGAGGTGCGCGGCATGCGCCGCGAGCGCCGCGGCGAGCTGCTGGCGCCGGCATTGGCCGGTGACCGGGTCACCCTGTCCTATCGCGGGCTGGACAACGTGCAGCGTGCGACCCGGCTGACGTTCGAGCCGGCGCCGCAAAGCCTCACCGGCCACGGCGCGGTGTTCGAGCTCGAGCTCGAGCCGCGCGCCAAGGCGACCATCTTCGTCGAGGTCGCCTGCACCAAGCCCGCCATCGAGCGCCGGCCGAAGGAAGCCTTCCTCGCCGCCTACGTTCAGACAAGGCGCCGGCTGCGCGCCAGCACGCGGCGCACCGCCGAGATCTCGTCCCCGCACGAGGATTTCGCCGAGACCATGCACCGCGCGGCCGACGATCTGCGCATGCTGGTGACCGAGAAGCCGACCGGCCCCTACCCCTACGCCGGCATTCCCTGGTTCAGCACCGTGTTCGGCCGCGACGCGCTGATCACCGCCCTGCTGAGCCTGGCGCTCGACCCGTCCATGGCCTGCGGCGTGCTGCGCTTCCTGGCGCAGGAGCAGGCGACCGAGTTCGACCCGGCCAATGAGGCCGAGCCCGGCAAGATCCTGCACGAGATGCGCGGCGGCGAAATGGCCGAGCTGCGCGAAGTGCCGTTCCGCCGCTACTACGGCAGCGTCGATTCCACGCCGCTGTTCGTCATGCTCGCCGGCGCCTATCTCGAGCGCACCGGCGACGTCGCGACCCTGGCGTCGCTGTGGCCGAACATCGACGCCGCGCTGGCCTGGATCGACCGCCGCACCGACGCCGAGGGCTTCGTCAGCTACAAGCGCAGCACCGAGGACGGGCTGGCCAACCAGGGCTGGAAGGACAGCTACGACTCCATCTCGCACGCCGACGGCACCCTGGCGAAGGGCGCGATCGCACTCTGCGAGGTGCAGGGCTACGTGTATGCCGCACGCTGCGGCGGCGCCGCGATCGCCCGCCGGCTCGGCAAGGAGGAGCGGGCGCGGACCTTGCTGGCGGCTGCCGAAAAGCACCGGGCCGCGTTCGAGGAGCGGTTCTGGTGCGAGCGGCTCGGCACCTATGCGCTGGCGCTGGATGGCGACGGGGCGCAGTGCCAGGTGCGTGCGTCCAACGCCGGGCACCTGCTGATGACCGGGATCGCCTCGCCGGCGCGGGCGCGCCGGGTGGCGCAAGGCCTGATGGACGCCGGGTCGTTCACCGGCTGGGGCATCCGCACGCTGAACGCGTGCGAGGCCCGCTATAATCCGATGTCGTACCACAACGGCTCCGTGTGGCCGCATGACAATGCGCTGATCGGGCTCGGCATGGCCAAGTGCGGCCTGATGCGTGAAACCACCCGGCTGTTCGAGGCAATGTTCGCGGTCGCGGTCGAGATGGACCTGCGCCGGCTGCCGGAGCTGTTCTGCGGCTTCCCCCGGCGCCCGCGTCAGGCGCCGACGTCGTACCCTGTGGCATGCTCGCCGCAGGCCTGGGCGGCGGCGACCCTGCCGGCCCTGGTGCAGGCCTGCCTCGGCCTCAGCTTCGACCCGGCGGCGCACGCGATCCGCTTCGACTGCCCCAGCCTGCCGCCGTTCCTCGACGTGCTGACGCTGCGCAACCTCTCGCTCGGCGGCGCCTGGGTCAGCGTCCGCGTCAGCCGCGGCGCCGGCGAGGTTTCCGTGAGCGTGATCGAGCGCGGCGGCGACCATCACATCCAGGTTGTGACCACGAGCTGACTCCCACGAAAGGGCGGCGTCCACTGGACGCCGCGCCAGCCGCATGGCTCCATCGCCGGGCAACCAGCGCAGGAGCGGGCATGGCGGAAGACTGGATCAGGGTGGCGGCCACCGGCGACGTGGCCGAGGGTGAGGCGAAGCCGGTGGAGGCGGGCGGCCGCAGCCTCGCGCTTTGCCGCGTCGAGGGTGAGTGGTTCTGCACCGACAACGTCTGCAGTCACGCCTTCGCGCTGCTGACCGACGGCTGGCTCGAAGGACACGTGATCGAATGCCCGCTGCATGCCGGCCAGTTCGACATCCGCACCGGCGCCGGCCAAGGACCGCCGATCGACACGGACATCAAGACGTTTCCGGTCAAGATCGAAGGCGACGCGGTGCTGGTCAAGCTGTCCTGACTGCCGCTCACACGTCGACGACGATGTAGTCCTCCTCGACCCGCACCGGCACGGTCTCGGCGACGTAAGGACCTTCCACCACCGCGGCGCCGGAGGTTGTTTCCACCGTGTAGGTCCGGGTGCGGATGCGCGCCGGGTCGCAGTAGGATTGGCCGGTGCGGATGTCGAACTCCCAGCCGTGCCAGGGGCAGCGGATGATCTCGCCCTTGCGCGTGTAGCTGTATTGACCCGGCGCCGAGGACTGCAGCAGCCCGGTGACGATGCCGTCGCACAAGCTGCCGCCCTGGTGCGGGCAGCGGTTCAACAGGCCGTAGAACGTGCCCTCGAGGTTGAAGATGGCGATCGGCCGGCCCTTCACCGTGAACAGCTTGCGGCTGCCGGGCGGCACGTCGCTGGCCGGCGCCACGGCATGGCGGCTCACGCGTCGAGACCGTACACGGCGCGGGCGTTGCCGAGGAAGAACGCCGCCCGCTGGTCCTCGCTGATGCGCAGCGGCAAGGCGTGGGCCGGGTCGTCGTAATCCCAATGCGGGTAATCGGTCGCGAACAGCAGCCGGTCCCACCCCATCCACTCGGCGGTGTCGAGCAGATGCGTGCGCGGTTCCGGCTCCTCCATCGGCTGCGTGGTCCACCAGACCCGTTCGCGCATGTACTCGCTGGGCGGTCGCTTGAGATGCGGCGTCTCGGCGCGCAAGGTGCGCCAGGCCTTGTCGAGCCGCCACGCCAGCGACGGCGCCCAGGCGAAACCGGCCTCGACCATCAGCACGCGCAGCGCCGGGAACCGCTCGAAGATGCCTTCCAGCACCATGCTGCTGAGCCCGGCCTGGCTGCTCTGGGCGTGGCCGGTCATCTCCTCGATGTAGTGGCTGGGCCAGCCGGTGCTGCTGATCGGCGCGCCGCCATAGCCGAAGGCGTGCACCGCGACCGGCAAGCCGGCTTCGGCCGCGGCCTGATAGATCGGCCAGTAGCGGCGGTTGCCGAGCGGCTCCGCGGTGCGCGACAGCAGGAGCACCTGCACGAAGTCGCGGTGCCCGGCCCAATGCCGGATCTCGGCCACGGCCGCGTCGGCGTACTCGTACGGCACCACGACGGACGCCTTGAGGCGCCGGTCCTTGCCGGTCCATTCCGCGACCTGCCACTGGTTGATGGCGTGGCACAAAGCGGCGCTGAGGCCGGGGTTGCTGACGCCCTGGCCGGCGTTGAGCGGGTTCAGGATGCCGAGCACGACGTTGTTGGCATCGAGGTGCTGTTTCTGCATGAACGACAGGCTGCTGCCCTGGCGTCCGCCCTCGGGCGGCAGCGCGTCACGGCGGGACGCGTTGGGCTGGCTTTTCGGATAGGCCGGCCCCGCAGCCATCCCCATCCGGCGGCCGGCGCCGAACTCCTGCATGTGCTCCCGCCATTGCCGCGGCAGGTACGGGTCGAGGTCGTTCGCGCTCCGCTGCGCCGGGTGGATGTCGCAATCGGCGATGGCGATGCGGCTGGCCGCCGGCTTGGCCGGGGCAGGGACGGTCTGGACGTTCATCGGCGAGTCTCCTGCAGACTGGGCTCCAGCAATCGAGCGTAAGTCGCCCGCGGATTGTCGACGCAGATTTTCCGCACCAGCTCCGGCGACAGCCCGGCGGGGATCGCTGCGGTGCCGTCGAATTGCCAATGCGGGAAGTCGGTCGAGAACAGCAGCAGCTCGTCGGACTGCATGTGGTCGATGATCCGCGCCAGCCCGGCGGCGGTCGGCGGCGCGTCGGTCGGCTGCAGCGACAAGCGCACGTTGCTGCGCACGATCTCGTCCGGCGCCCGGTCCACCCAGGGGATCTCCATCCGCAGCCCGCGCCAGTACTTCGTCAGTCGCCATAGATGCGCCGGCAGCCAGGTCCAGCCGGACTCCAGCAGCACCACCTTCAACGCCGGATAACGGGTGAATACGCCCTCGCAGATCAGGCTCGTGAGCTGGGTCTGGAACGCCTGCGCCTGGGCGACATAATCCTCGGTGTAGTAGCTGGGCCAGCCGACCGCGGTGGGCGGGTTGTGGTAGCTGCTGCCGGCATGGATGCCGACCGGCAGCCCGTGTCGCTCGGCGGCGGCGTAGATCGGGTGATAGTGCCGCTTGCCCAGCGGCGCGTCGCCGCTTGCCAGCAGCAGCACCTGCACGAACCGCCGGTCGGCGGCGCAACGCTCGATCTCGTCCACCGCCAGCTCGACGTTCTGCGGCGGCACCACGATGCTCCCGCGCAGCCGTGGCTCGCGGTCGAGCCACTCGGCCGCCATCCAGCGGTTCACCGCACGGGCGAAGGCGGCCGCCATGTCGTCGCTGAACAGCAGCTGCACGCCATAAAGCGGGTTGCAGATCGCGGTGTCCACGCCGAACGCTTGCAAGTGATCGCGCCGGACCTGCTCCAAGGTTGCGGCAGGCTTGCCCTTGTCTGGCCGCCAGTCGGCGCGCGCCGTCAACGGCGAGCCGGCCGGGTAGCTGATGGAGTTCAGCTCGTCCATGCCGCGCGCCACGACGATATCCTGCCAGTGGTCGTCCAGATACGGCAGCAACGCCTTCAGCGACGGCACGTTCGGATGGATGTCGCAATCGACCGTGCCAGTCGGCAGCGAGCAAGTCTGCGTCGTTTGTTGTTCCTCGACTTGCATCGGTTCGCACCTCCCGTGCCCCGGTCTGTGCCGGCCCTTCTCTGTTGCAGTCTGCGGCCACCGCCGTTCGACTGCAATCGGAGGCGTCGGCGGTCTGCCCTGCCGCCCCCGCAGGCGACGGCGCTTGCCGCCTGGGCGCGAACGTGGCGTGATTGCCCCACAGACGCGCAGCAGCGCGCAGGCGCCACCATGCGCGGAGGAAACCGATGGACGGCATATCCCGGCAGCTGAAGTGGATGCAGTGGATCGCGGTGATGCTCTGCACCCTGGCGATCGCGCTGAACTACATCGACCGCTCCACCCTGGCGATCGGCAACCTCAAGATCCGGGAGGAATTCGGCATCACCGCGGCGGGCATCGGCGCGCTGCAATCGGCGTGGTCGCTGTCCTTCGCGCTGGCGCAATTGCCAGTCGGGCTGTTCGTCGATCGGGTCGGCTCCCGCCGGCTGCTGGGCTGGGCGCTGGTGCTGTGGTCGGCGGCGCAGGCGGCGGGCGGGCTGTTCACCGGCTACGTCCAGTTCCTGGTGTCGCGCGTCTTCCTCGGCGTGTTCGAGAGCCCGGCCTTTCCCGCTTCGGTCCGCACCGTCGCCAACTTCTTCCACCCCAAGGACCGCGGCCGTCCGACCGGCCTCTATACGATCGGCGGCGACGTCGGCCGGCTGGTCGGCACCCCGCTGCTGACGGCGCTGCTGCTCGCGTTCGGCTGGCGCACCATGTTCGTCGCCATGGGCGTCGTCGGCCTCCTGGGCGCCGTCGGCTGGTTCGCCCTTTATCGCGACCCCGACCTGTCCAAGATGCCGCCCAACGACCGCGCCTACCTCGCCGCCAACAAGGTCGGCGAGCGCTCGCCGGTGACGGTCGCGAGCTGGCGGCGGCTGTTCCTGTATCGCTCGATGTGGGGGATGATCCTCGGCGCGTTCTGCTCCGGCTACGCGATCTGGATGTATGGCACCTGGCTGCCCGGCTACCTGGAAATGGAGCACCACGTTAGCATCGCCAGGACCGGGCTGCTGGCGATGATCCCGCTCGCCTGCTCGATCGCCGGGTCACTGATCGGCGGCTTCGTTACCGACCGGCTGGCGCACGGAGGCCTGAGCCTGGTCGCCAGCCGCAAGCTGCCGGCCGGCGCCGGCTACATCGCCTCGGCCGTGTTCTGCGCGATCGCCGCCTACTCGACCGAACTCGACACGGCGCTGACCTGCATCTCGGCCTCGATGTTCTTTCTGTCCTTCGCCCAATCCGGCAAGTGGACCTTGATCACCGCCATCGCGCCGCAATCCTATTCGGCCTCGGTCGCGTCCATCCAGAACTTCGGGTCCTACATCGGCGGCACCGTGTCGCCGTTGCTGACCGGGATGGTGGTGGATGCGACCGGCTCCTTCTCGCTCGCGCTCTGGATCGGCTCGGGCGTGATGGTTGCGGGTGCGGTGCTGTATACGACCGTGGTGCGCGACCCGATCCCGCTCGAGGGATTGACCGTGGATCTGCCCGTGACCGGCCTCGCTGCGCCCGGCAACGACTGAGGAGACTGCCGTGACCGTCGACGTCCGCCCTGCCCCCGCCGCAGCGCCCGCTTCCAGCACCCGTCTGGCCATCGCCGATTGCGACATCCACCACAGCCCGCGCGACTTCAAGCTGCTGTATCCCTACCTCGAACCGCGCTGGCGCGAGCACATCGACCTGTTCGGCACCCGCGCGCGGCAGGGCAACTATTCCGGGCCGCAATACCCAAAAAGCCAGCCCGACGCCTCGCGCCGCGACGCCTGGCCGCCGGTCGGCGGCCGCCCCGGCAGCGACCTCCCGTTCATGCGCAGCCACCATCTCGACGCCAACAATATCGAGCTCGGCGTGCTGGCGATGATCCGGCCGCATCCGGGCGGCTTCCAGAACCTCGACCTCAGCTCCGCGCTGTGCCGAGCGATCAACGACTGGCAGGTGGCGGAGTGGACGACGCCGGAGCCGCGCCTGAAGGCCTCGATCGTGGTGCCGTACGAGGACGCGGCGGCATCGGTGGCCGAGATCGAGCGCTGGGCCGGCCATCCGCACATGGTCCAGGTGCTGCTGCTGTCGCGCACCGTGGAGCCGCTCGGCAACCGCCGCTATTGGCCGATCTACGAGGCGGCGGTGCGGGCCGGGCTGCCGGTCGGCATCCACGCCTTCGGCAATGGCGGGCAGCCCACCACCGGCACCGGCTGGCCGTCTTTCTACATCGAGGACATGATCGGCCACTCGCAATCCTGCCAGTCGATGGTCGCGAGCATGGTCGTGGAAGGCGTGTTCGCCCGCTTCCCCGCGCTGCGCGTGGTGCTGATCGAGGCCGGGTTCGCCTGGCTGCCGCCGCTGGCCTGGCGACTCGATCGCGCCTGGCGCCGGCTCTCGGCCGAGAACCCGGCGCTGCAGCGTCTGCCAAGCGAATACATCCACGACCAGATCTGGCTTACGACCCAGCCCATGGAAGAGCCGGACCCGGCCGAGCACCTGCGCGACACGCTCGGCTGGATCGGCCTCGACCGGCTGCTGTTCGCGACCGACTACCCGCACTGGGATTACGATGACCCGCAGCAGAGCCTGAAGCTGCGTCTGTCGCCTGAGGAAAAGGCGGCGTTCTTCCTCGGTAACGCGAAGGCGCTGTATCGCCAGGCTTGACGCCCCGCCCCAGGCTTCACTCCCTCAGCTTGACGCCCATTGCCGACTGTACGCAAACCGGCTTACCTATGCGTCAGCGAAGCGTGAAAAGCGCCCGGTCGCCTGAGGAGCCGTCCCTATGAAATCATTCCTGTTGGCCTCGTGTGCCTGCCTCGCCGTCAGCACCGCCGCGGTGGCGGCCGACCCGATCAAGATCGGCATCATCGCCGAGAACTCGGCCATCTCCGGCATCGCCATCCCGAACGCGGCGCAGATTGCCGCCGACGAGATCAACGCGAAGGGCGGCGTCGACGGCCGCATGATCGAGATCGTCGCCTACGACGACCACAACTCCGCCGCCGACGCCGTCCGCGCCTTCCAGCGCGCCGCGAGCCAGGACAAGGTCGCCGCCGTCATCGCCAGCTACACGAGCGAGGTGGCGCTGGCGCTCGAGCCGTGGTCCGGCCGCCTGAAGGTGCCGTTCATGACCCCGGGGGCGGCCAGCGACGAGCTCGGCAAGCGCATCCATGCCGACTACGAGCACCTGAAATACTCGTTCCACGGCTATCTCGCCTCGGCCTTCCTGGCCCAATCCGTGTGCGACGCGGCAAAGGATCTGCTGGTCGACCAGCTGCACATGAGGACGGCGGTGATCTTCAGCGAGGACGCCGCCTGGACCACCCCGCTCGACGCCGGCTACGAGGCGTGCTTGCCGAAGATCGGCATCCAGGTCGTGGACCACATCCGGGTCAACCCGGACACCACCGACTTCACGCCCATCTACAACCGCATCGAGGGCAAGAAGCCCGATGTGATGATCACCGGCATCAGCCACGTCGGCGTGCAACCCACGGTGCAATGGGCGACGCAGCAAGTGCCGATCCCGATGTTCGGCATCTCCTCGCAGGCGACCAGCTCCACTTTCTGGAAGGACACCAACGGTCAGACCGAGGGCGTGATCCTGCAGCTTGTCGCCTCCGACAGCGTCGCCACCACGCCGAAGACGCTGCCCTTCGCCCAGGCCTACACCAAGAAATACGGGGTCACCCCGGCCTATACCGGCTACATGACCTATGACGAGGTCTACATCACGGCCGACGCGATCCATCGCGCCGGCGGCACCGATCCCGACAAGATGGTCGCGGCGCTGGAAAAGACCGACTGGCAGGGCACGGTCGGGCAGATGCGCTTCTTCGGCAAGGACGACCCGTTCACCCACGCGCTGATCTACGGCAAGGACGACGTGAGCGGCCTGGTGGTGCAGTGGCAGAACGGCAAGCAGGTGCCGGTCTGGCCGCTCAACCTGAAGGGCGTGGAGAAGATGACCTTCCCGCCCTTCGTCAAAATCACCGCCGCCGCGAAGTAGCTTGGCCGGAGTGGGACGGCGCGGGCGATGACGCTCGCGCTGCAGATCCTGATCGACGGGTTCGCGATCAGTGCGCTGTATGGGCTGGGTGCGGTCGGGTTCACGCTGATGTTCGGCGTGTCGGGCGTGCTCAATTTGGCGCATGGCGGCACCATGCTGGTGGCCGCCGTGGTCGCCTGGTGGGTGGCCGACCAGGCCGGCGCCTATGGCGGCGCACTGGCCGGGTTGGCGGCCGGCATCGCCTGCGCTTTCGTCACCTACTTCGCCATCGTCCGCCCGATCCAGCGCAGCCCGGCCATCCCCGGCGAGGAAAAGGAGATCTTCGTGCTCACCGGCACCTTGCTGTGGGGCATCATGATCCAGGAAGCGGTGGCCTATCTCACCACCACCAGCCCGCATACCGTGCGGCCGCTGATCGCCGGCGTCGTCGACCTCGCCGGGGTGCGCACGCCCACCAACGAGCTGCTGACGGCGGCGATCTGCTGGGCGGCGATCGGCCTGCTCTGGGTGCTGATCAACCGCACCCAGACTGGCAAGGCGCTGCTGGCGGCGTCGATCAATCCGCGCGGCCTGACCTTGCTGGGCTATGAGCTGTCGAGCATCCACCTGCTGGTGTGGGCCATCTACGGCGTGCTGGCCGGGGTCGCCGGCGTGCTGCTCGGCACGTTCCTCGGCGTCAGCTCCGACAACGCCGGCACGCTGACGGCCAGCGCCTTCTCGATCGTCGTGCTGGGCGGCTTGGGCAGCGTGTCCGGCTCGTTGGTCGCCGCCTATGCGGTCGGCTACTTGGAAACCATGACCGCCTATCTGGTGAACCCGTCGCTGCGGACAATTCCGTCGCTGCTGTTGCTGGTTGCGGTCGTTTACGTGCGGCCGCAGGGCCTGTTGGGACGCCGATGAGGATCGTGCTGGCGTGCGTGGTGGCGCTCCTGCTGCTCGCCGGGCTGCCGTTCGTGGTGTCGGCCTATGTGCTCGGCCTGCTGACGCTCGCCTACTATTTCGGCGTGTTCGCGATGTCGTGGGACCTGCTGTTCGGCTTTGCCGGTGAGGTCAATTTCGGCCCCACCTTCCTGGTTGGGCTCGGCGCGTACGGCGCCGGGCTGCTGAACAGCGAGGCAGGTTGGCCGGTGCCGGCCTGCGTCGCCGGCGGCGCGGCGCTCGCGGTGGTGGGCGGCCTGCTGCTGGCGCTGCCGGCGTTGCGGCTGCGCGGCCCGTATTTCGGCCTCGTCACCCTGGTCGCGGTGCTGCTGCTGATGCAGGCGGTGACGATCGGCGCGCACTGGACCGGGGGTGAGATCGGGCTCTCCTTGCCGGACGTGCTGTCGATCGATGAGACCACCAATTACTGGATCGCGCTCGCCTTCATGGGCGTCTCCGGCTTGGCACTGCTGCTGCTGTCGCGCTCGCCGGTCGGCCTCATCCTGCAGGCCTGCGGCCAGGACCCGGTCGAGGCGGCGGCGCTCGGCTTCAACGTCAGCAAGCACAAGCTGGCCGCCTTCTGCGTCAGCGCGCTGTTCAGTGGCCTGTCCGGGGCGATGCTGGTGTTTTATTTCGGCACCGTCTCCCCCGGTACCGTGATCGACATCGCGGTCGGCGTGCAGGTGATCATCGCCGCCGTGCTGGGTGGGCGCCGCACAATCATCGGCGCGGCGATCGGCGCCGTGTTCCTGATCGTCGCCGGCGAGCTGCTGCGGCCCCTCGGCCAGCTCTCCACCTTCGTCGTTTCGGCCGTCGCCTTGGCGGTGATCCTGTTCTTCCCCGACGGGCTGCTCGGCTACGTGCTGCACCGCCGGGACCGGGCCGAGGGAACCGGCGCTTGAGCCTGCTGCGCGTCGAAGGCCTGACCAAGCGCTATGGCGGCCTGGTGGCGGTCCGCGACATGGCCCTTTCGGTCGAACCCGGCCAGATCCTCGGCCTGATCGGCCCGAACGGCTCCGGCAAATCCACCGTGATGAAGCTGGTGATGGGGATCGAGCGGCCCAATGCCGGCCAGGTCTGGGTGGACGGCGCCGCCGTCGCCGGGCAGCCGGCCCACCGCATTGCCCGCCAGGGCGTGGGCCTCGTGTTCCAGCACTCGCGGCCGCTGCACCGGCAGACGGTGCTTGAGAACATCACCCTGGCGCTGCTGCCGGACAGCCTGCTGCGGCTCGCGGGCCAGCACCATACGCGCGACCGCGCCGCCGCCATCGCCGAGCGCTGCGGCCTCGGCGCCGTGCTGCACCGCAAGCCCAACACGCTGCCCTTCGCCGACCTGCGCCGGATGGAGCTCGCCAAGGCGATCGCGCGCGACCCGAAGGTGGTGCTGGTGGACGAGCCGTTCGCCGGGCTGACCGCGGCCGAGGTCGCCGACTTCTCCGAATTGATCGCCGGCTTCCGCGCCGAAGGCCGGGCCGTGCTGCTGGTGGACCACAACGTGAAGGGCGTCGCCGCACTCGTGGATCGGGTGCTGGCGATGTACCTGGGCGAGCGCGTCACCGAGGGCTCGGCCGCCGAGGTGATGGCACATCCGCGGGTGCGCGAGGTGTATCTCGGCTCCGGCTCGATGGCGCGGTCGGTGCGGACCCGGAAAGCGGCCGACAACGCGGCGCCGCTGCTGGAGGTGGACGGCGTCAGCGTGCTTTATGGCAAGGCGCAGGCGCTCGAGCGCGTCTCGTTGCATGTGCGCGAAGGAGAGTGCGTCTCGGTGGTCGGCCTGAACGGCGCCGGCAAGACAACCTTGTTCAACGCCATCTCCGGGCTGGTCCCATACTCCGGGCGCATAAGTTTCGCCGGCGCGCCGCTCGCCGGGCGCACGGCGGCGCAGGTGGCACGGGACGGCATCGTGCAGTGCCCGGAAAGCCGCGAGCTGTTCGGCGACATGTCGGTGCGGGAGAACCTCGACCTCGGCGGCGCCCGGCTGCCGGCGGCCGAGCGAACGCAGCAGCTCGACTGGTTGTTCGAGCTGTTTCCCATCCTGAAATCCCGGCAAGCCCAGCGTTCGGCCACGCTGTCGGGCGGCGAGCAGCAGATGCTGGCGATCGCCCGCGCGCTGATGATGCGGCCCAAGCTGCTGATCCTGGACGAGCCGACGCTCGGCCTGGCCCCGGTGATCCTGGAACAGATCTCGCACGCCCTCGAAGTGCTGCGCCGCACGACGCCGATCACCGTCCTGCTCGGCGAGCAGAACGTCACCTTCGCACTGCCCCACGCCGACCGCGTCTACGTCCTCGAGCACGCCCGCATCGCCTGGGAAGGCCCGCCGGAGCGCTTCGCCGAGGAGGCCGGGGCGGGGTTGCTGTAACCCGAGGCTCCTGGCGGCTCCCGCGCTTGACCCGGTTCGCGCCCTGCCCACAGGATGACCCGGCACGCGGCCCGCGAGAGGCCGCGGCGGAGGACGTGAATGCGCCGGCGCACCTTGATGACCACCGCCCTGGCCGCCCCCTTGCTGGCGGCCGGCGCCGCCCGGGCACAGGATGCGCTGCTGGACGCGGCCCGGCGCGAAGGCGGCCTGTCCTGGTTCAACGGCTACATCGGCGACACCGTGGCGCAGGACATGGTCGGCCGCTTCGAGCGCGCCTTTCCCGGCGTGCGCCTGTCCACGGTCCGCTCCACCTCGCAGGTGGCGTTCCAGCGGCTGCGCCAGGACCAGCAAGCTGGGCTGCACAATTGCGACGTCTACAGCAGCAGCGACATCTCCCACTTCGACGACCTCGCGCGCGAGCGGCGGCTGCTGGACTACACCCCGGCGAACGCGGCCAAGATCCAGCCGGCCTTGCGCGGCAAGACGCTGTATGTCGAGGGCCAATACTACCCGGCGCTGATCTCGATGATGGCGCTCGCCTACAACAGCAAGCAGGTCAGCGCCGCCGAAGCCCCGAAAGCCTGGCCCGACCTGCTTGACCCGCGCTGGCGCGGCAAGCTCGCCGTCGGGCATCCCGGCTTCAGCGGCTATGCCGGCACCTGGGCGGTGCTGATGCGGCAGATGTACGGGGACGAGTTCTTTTCCGCGCTCGCCGCCAACAAGCCGCTGGTCGGCCGCTCGTCAAACGACAGCGTGACCCAACTGAACGCCGCCGAACGGATCGTCGCCGCCGCCCCCGCCTACGTCGCGATCGAGAGCGGGCGGCGCGGCAACCCGATCGTGGTCAACTACCCGACCGACGGCGCGCTGCTGATGTGCTCGCCCGCCGCCATCATGGCCGACGCGCCGCACCCGGCGGCGGCCAAGCTGTTCATCGAATGGCTGCTCGGCCCGGACAACTCCGCCCTGCTGGTGCAGCAAGGTGCGGTGCCGATCAATGCCGACGTGCCCGCTGCCCCCGACACGCCGGAGCTCGCCAGCATCAAGACGAGACGCCCGACCGTGGCCGAGATCGTGCAAGGCATCCCGGACGCCACCGATCTCTGGCGCGACCAGCTCGGTGGATAGCGCGCCGCCGATCCTGACGGCGGGCGCGGCGCCGCCCACCGCCCTTCGCTGGCGCTTGGACGGCTGGACGGTCGCCGCGCTGGTGCTGGCCGCCGTGCTGGCGTTCCTGGTGCTGAACCCGGTGCTGCGGTTGCTCGTCAGCAGCTTCACCCCCGCCCGCGGCGGCGGCTGGACCCTTGCGAATTACGTCTTCGCCGCCAGCCGGCCGCGCTACATCCAGGCGTTCTGGACCACGATGGAGCTGGGCGCGGCGGTGACCGCGATCTGCCTGGTGCTGGCCGTGCCGCTCGCCTGGATGGTGTCGCGCACCGACATGCCGGCCAAAGGCACGGTCCGCATGCTGGTGCTCGCGTCGTTCGTGATGCCGCCCTACCTCGGCGCGATCGGCTGGATCCTGCTGGCCGGACCCAATGCCGGCTGGCTCAACATCGCCTGGCGCGCGGCGAGCGGCGCCGCCGACCCGCTGTTCAACATCTACAGCTTCGGCGGCCTCGCCTTCGTCATCGCGCTCTACACCTTTCCGTTCCTGTTCGTGTTCGTGTCCGGCGCGCTCGACGTGGTGTCGTCGGAGATGGAGGACGCCGCCAACATCCTCGGCGCCGGCACCTGGCGCACCGCACGCCGGGTCACGTTGCCGCTGGTGCTGCCGGCGCTGCTGGCGGGCGGCATCATCACCTTCCTCGAAACCATCAGCCTGGTCGGCACCCCGGCGCTGATCGCGCTGCCGGCTCGGATCAACGTCGTCACCACGCAGTTGATGCAGTTCTTCAGCCCGCCGCTCCGCGCCGAGGTGGCCGCCGCCTACACCGTGCCGCTGCTGGCGGTGACGGTGCTGCTCTATCTGCTGCAGCAGCGTCTGCTGCGGCGGAAAGGCTTCGTCACCTTGGGCGGCAAGGGCGGCGAGCGGCGGATGATCTGCCTGGGCGCCTGGCGCTGGCTGGCGCTGGCGTGGTCGGCGGGGATCGTGCTGCTGGCCCTGGTGCTGCCGAGCCTCGTGCTGGCGCAGGCGGCCTTCGCCAAGGCTTGGGGCAGGGGATTCCGGCTCGACAACCTCACGCTCGACAACTTCGCCTACTTGCTGTTCCGCCACCCCGGTGCCCGCGGCTCGATCGTCAACTCCTTCACCTATGCCGGTGCCGCAGCGACCATCGCCATGCTGCTCGCGGTCGGCATCGCCTATGTCGTCAGCAGGCAGCTGGTGCGGTTCTCCAGCGTGCTCAGCGTGCTGTGCATGACGCCGTTCGTGATCCCCGGGATCGTGTTGGCGATCGCTTTCTACGGCGCCTACGCCCCGCCGCCGTTCTCGCTGTACGGCACCGGGCTGATCATGGTGCTGGCCTTCACCACGCGCTTCCTGCCAGTCGGCTATTCCAGCGTGTCGGCGTCGATGCGCAGCATCAACCCGGAGATGGAGGAGGCGGTGCGCATCCTGGGCGGCGGCCGCGGCCTCGCGATCCGCCGGGTGATCGCGCCGCTGATGCAGCGCAGCCTGGTCGGCGCCTGGCTGCTGGTGTTCATCCCCGCCAGCCGCGAGCTCAGCACGGCCATGTTCCTTTACGGCCCGACCACGCGGCCGATGTCGATCATGCTGCTCGACCTCAGCGAGGAGGGCAATTTCGAGCTGCTGGCCGCACTGGGGTTCCTGCTGCTGGCGGCGACGTTCGCCATCGTGGCGATCGGCATGGCGCTGGTCGGGCGGGACTTCATGCTGAGGCGCAGCCGTGACTAGGGCCGGACGCGCGAATAGGAGAGATCGATGCTGAGCCGACGCCTGCTGTTCCCCACCATCGCCGCCGGCGCCATGGCCGCGCGCGTGGCTCGCGCCGACATCCCGGCGCTGGCCGAAGCCGCGCGCAAGGAAGGTGCGGTCAGTTGGTACACCGCCCATACCGACGGCGAAACGGCGCAACTCACCGCCGACCTGTTCGAGCGCACCTACCCCGGCATCAAGGTCAGCTTGATCCGCACCACCGCACAGGTCGCCTACCAGCGGCTGCTGCAGGACATCAAGAACGGCATCGCCAATTGCGACGTGTTCAGCTCGACCGATCTGGGCCACGACGCCGCGCTCGAGGCAGACGGCAAGTTCCTCCGCTGGACTCCCGAAGGCGGCGCCTCGCTGCAACCGCAGTTCCGCGACCTCGATTCCGGCGGCACCTATTACGCCACCCTGTCCGAGCTGGTGCTGCCGATCTATCACACCGGCCGGGTCAAGGCGGCCGAGGCGCCGCAGCGCTGGCCGGACTTCCTCGACCCGAAATGGTGCAACCAGGTTGCCGTCGGCCACCCCGCCTATAGCGGCACCGTCGGTACCTGGGTGCTGACGATGCGCAAGCTCTATGGCTGGGAGTACTTCGAGAAACTCGAGGCGAACAAGCCGCTGATCGGCCGCTCGGTCAACGACGCGGTCGGCGTGGTCAACTCCGGCGAGCGCATCGTGGCCGTGGGTCCGATGGGGCTCAGCCAGGTGCAGGCGGCGCGCGGCAACCCGATCGGCCTCGTCTACCCGTCCGATGGCGCCGCGATCATCGTCTCGCCCTCGGCGGTGATGGCCAACGCGCCGCACCCCAACGCCGCCCGGCTGTATGTCGAGTTCCTGCTCAGCGAGCCGCACGCCAAGCTGTCGGCCGAGGCGCATCGCGTGCCGGTGCGGACCGGCACGCCGGTGGTGCCGGGCCACCGGCCGCTGTCGGACGTGAAAGTGGTCCGCCTGTCGACCAACGAGATCGTCCAAGGCATTCCCGAGGTGATCGAACAATGGCGCGACACCTTTGGCAGCTGATGGCGGCATCCCGCCCGAGGCCGGGCTGTCGAAGCTGGTGCTGGACGGGCTGGGCAAGCGGTTTGGAACCTCCCAGGCGGTCCAGGACGTGCGGCTATCGCTGCGGGACGGGGAGTTCGTGTCGCTGCTCGGCCCGTCGGGCTGCGGCAAGACCACCACCCTGCGCATGATCGCCGGGTTCATCGAGCCGAGCGAAGGGCGCATCGCCATGAACGGCGCCGTCCTGTCGCAGCCCGGCCGCGTGGTGCCGCCGGAACGGCGTGGCATGAGCATGATCTTCCAGAGCTACGCCATCTGGCCGAACATGACCGTCGGCGAGAACGTCGCCTTCGGCTTGCAGGTGCGCAAGCGGCCCGGCGACGAGATCCGCCGCCGGGTCGCCGCGATCCTGGATGTCGTGCAGCTGCGCCACCTGATCGACCGCTACCCGGCCGAACTCTCCGGCGGGCAGCAGCAGCGCGTGTCCCTGGCGCGGGCGATCGTGATCGAGCCGGAGGTGCTCCTGCTGGACGAGCCGCTGTCGAACCTGGACGCCAACCTGCGCGAAGAGATGCGGTTCGAGATCCGCCGCCTGCATGACGAGTTCCGCATCACCACCGTCTACGTCACCCACGACCAGAGCGAGGCGATGGTGACGTCCGACCGCATCGTGGTGATGAATGCCGGCCGGATCGAGCAGGTGGACGACCCGGTGTCGCTTTACACCCGGCCGCAGACGCGCTTCGTGGCGGGCTTCATCGGCCGCACCAATTTCCTCGACGGCGCCGCGGCGGCGGGGCAGATCGTCTTTCCCGGCGCAACCGTCCCCGCGTCAGCGCTGGGCCGCGCGGTGCCGGACGGCCCGGTGTCGTTCTCGGTGCGGCCCGGCGCCATCGCCTTGGACGACCCATCCGGCGACCCCGGCGCGTGGTGGCATTTCGAGGGGGTCGTGGCCGAACGGGCCTATCTCGGCGAGCATTGGGACTATGTCGTGCGGCTCGCGGGCACCGCGACGACGCTGCGCGTGACGGCGCCGCCCGCACGCGTGCTGGCTGTCGGCGACGCGGTCTGGCTCCGCATCGACCCGCGCACCGCCGCACAGGTGCCGCCCGAATGACACGGCCCGGCCCGGCCCGGCCCGGCGTCGAACCCGCTCAGCGCGAGAGGTGGATCACGCTGCCGTAGCGCTCGAATGCGAAGGTCAGCGCGACGACCATCGCCGTCGTGCCGGTGAATGTGGTCGAACCCTCGTCGTCACAGCTCACATCGCCCGGCGGCTCGACGATCCATTGCTCGCCATCCTGCCGGGGGTAGACCCGCGCGGGTTGCCGCCGCGTGTCGGTGAGGTCGCCCACCTCAGCGCCGCCCAGCAAGCGAGGGCCCAGGTCGCGATGGTTCAAAGCCTGCAGGATGGCGGTTGGCACGATACAGGGTTCCATGGAAGCAGTGGCCGGTCGAGGACATCGGATTCATCGATGTTCCTCGGTCAGTAGTTGCTGGTGGGGAAGTTGGAGTCGTCGATCGCCGTGGCGCCGGCAGCGCCGTCGGCGACACGGAGCACACTGACGGGCTGGGCGGCGCCGTCCGCTCGGCCTGCGTCGTCGCCCCCGCCCGTCCGCCGCTCGGCACCGTGCTTCGGCCGCCGCGTCGCGGCGCCGGCGGCTCGGGACGCGATCGCGGCCACCACCGGGAGCAACGCCGTCCGCAATTCCTCGCCTGTGCGGAAGACGCCGATCGGCGTGGCGTCGGCCGACAGCACGGCCGCGCCGCGGCTGTCCGCCGTCAGCACCAGCCAGTCGTTGCCGCACCCGGAGGCCGGCGCCAGCCGGGCCGACTGGTCCGCATTGTGGTCCTCGAAGAACTCGACCAGGACGGGGAACTGGTAGCACAGGCCGATCAGCGCCTGCCGCACGTCGTCGGGGAAGCGGCGCGGGGTCCAGGGCCGCAGCTGGAAATGCAGCAGCTTCGCGGTCATATCCGGCGCTCCCGCCCGATCGAGCAAAAGAGGGGCACGTTCACCGCTCGACCGGCAACGTGCGGCACGGCGCGGCAAGGCAATTCGGCTTGGGTAGGCGGGGCAGCCACAGTTGGAACGCGTCCTTCGACATTCGCATCACCCGTAGACCACACCCGGCCGCCAGCTTTTACCCACGAAGGGTTAGAAATTGCTGAAGACCGGACGACATGCGTTGCTCGAGAGCACGTCCCGAGCCGATCGGCTCGGGAGTAGTGCTCTAGAATCGAATGGATTGAGCAACTTACTCCGAGCGAACTGATCCGGTTCGGTCGGATGTTGCTCTAGCGGGCGAGCTCCACCACCACGTCCGAGCGCACCAGCGTTCCGTCATAGTCGAACACGTTGTTCGCACTTTCGAAGATGCCGAACGGGACATGCATGCCGATGTCGCGCGACTTGCGAAAGCTGATCGCGATGTCGGGCGGCGACACCACGCCCACCCGGAGATCGCCCGGCCGGGTCCGGCCGCTCATGATCTCGACCGCGTAGATCGCCGCGAGGTGCGCGTTCGAACTCGAAGCTGACGCCGATCGAAAGCGTCGCGCTGTCGTCACCGGCCCGGACCACCTCGGGCACGGCGCTCAGGATCGGCACCCGCGACGAGCGCGCGTTGATGGTCGCCATCTCGCCGAACACGATGGTGCTGCCGGTGATGTAGAACAGGCTGTTGTCCAGCGTGGGATCGTTCTTGACCATCTGCGCGATGGTTTGCTCGACCGACCGCTCGAGCTCGGACCGCACCGTCGCCGGGTCGTGCACGGCGACCTCCAGCACGCGGGTGCCGCGGGCCTCGGCATATCGCCGGATCGGCTTGGCCTGCGTCTCGACCGCGCTGACGTTGTTGCTGTCCACCACGATCGCGAGGTTGCGAAGGTTCGGCCGCAGCTGCGCGACGTAGGCCATCTGCACGTCGATCGGGATGTTGAGCGAGGTGAAGGCGAAGTTGCTGTTCGATCCCTGGTCGTAGCCGTCGACCTGCCCCAGGATCACCGGATCTTTCGAGCACAGCGTCACCACGGGGATGCGCCCGTTGCGGTAGTTGGCCCAAAGCCAAGCGGTCGATTCCGATCCCATCGACAGGATCAGGTCGAACTTTCCGGTCGCGGCGACGCCGATCGCGAACTGGCCGCGCTGCTCGTCGTTGCGGAAGTTGATCACCGCGAACTCGGCCGCGACGTCCTTGGCCCCGAACACGTCGAGCACCTTGCTCATCGCGACGTCATAGGCGGTGGACTGCCGCGGGTACAGCACCAGGATGCGGAGCAACCGGCCCTTGGACGGCGCCCGCGGGCGCACCAGGGCGCGGTAATCGTCCGTGCCGACCTCGGTGACCTGCCATTGCCGCTCCGTCCCGGGCGCCAGCGCGAACCAGCTCGCGTAGCGGCGGCCCGCATCGCCGATCTCGCGCGCGGGGTCGGCCGGCGCCGCAGCGGCCGTGGTGGCGGCGGCGGCGGCACAGGCGGCGGTGAACGTTGCCAGCAGCGTCCGCCGCGGCAGGGAGGCAGGCATGTCGGTCATCCCACGGCTTCCTGCCGCTGCGGCGGCGCGGCCTGCGCCGGGCCGATGAAGATCAGGCCGAACAGCATCAGCGCGACCGCCACCCAGACAAAGATCGCCGGGCTGTTGCCGCTGAAGATCAGCAATTGGCCCACCAGCATCGGCCCGATCGCGTGGCCGATCCGCTCGAGGAACCGATAGGTCGCGGCCACTGTGCTCGTCCCATAGCGGGCCGACACGCCGAGCTCGCTGACATGCGTCAGGATCGGCGCATTGATCAGGCCATGCGCGACGCCGATCGTGATCACCGCCAACAGGATCAGCGCGATCTGCCCGCCGCCGCCCACCGCCGCCGCGCCCGGCGCCCAGCCGAGCGCCGCCAGGAACAGCACGCCGGCCGCCGTCAGGGTCGATCCCCAGAACAGCACCAGGTTGCTGCGGCCGCGCTGGTCGACCAGCTTGGCCACGTAGGCGCTCGCCGCGATCACCGCGCCGGCATAGACCATGGTGAACTGGCCGATGTCTTCCTTCTGGTAACCAAGCTGCGTCAGCAGCAGCGGCATCCCGAACAGCACGACGCCGGTCAGCACCGCCTTGGCCGGGATGCCGATCAGCACGATCGTTTTCATGAACCCGGCGTCGCGCAGCACCACGCGCAGGGATTGGCCGCCGATGCCCATCGCCGGCTGCAGCCGCTGCCCCGCCGGGACCGCCACCGCGGCCGGGATGACGCAGGCGGCATAGACCGCCGTCAGCCCCGCCAGCAGCGCGGCAAGCCCGAACATCGCCGCCTCGCCGATGTAGCCCACCAGCAGCGACCCGATCGCCATGCCGGAGATCATGCCGCCCTGGAAGCCGACGACGATGATCGACGCCCCGCGGGTCCGCTGCTCGGCGCCGGTGTTGGCGAGGATGTACGACTGCACCCCGATGAACAGCGTGCCTTGGCCGATGCCGGTCAGCATGCGCGCCAGCACGAGCTGCCCGAGCCCGGTCGCCAGCGGCATTGCCGCCAGCCCGGCGGCCGCGACCAGGAGTCCGAACGCGATCAGCCGCTTGGCCCCGAACCGGGCTTCGAACCGCCCGGCCGGCAGCAGCACCAGGGCGAAGACAAGGTAGTAAGCAATGAACGGCACCGAGGCGAGGCCGGCCGACAGGCCCTGCGACCGCACGATCCCTTGCACGAATTGCGGCAGGAAGGCGTAGCTGAGGTGCTCGATGAAGATCGCCAGGAAGAACAGCGGGCGCACCAGCGCCAGCGCCAGCTCGTTGTCGGCCACGCTGGTGCCCGCCTTGGCATGCCGCCCGGCGCGGCTGCGGATCGAGCGCGCCATCTGCATGAACAGGGTCGCGAACAGGGCCGAGGCGACGAACAGCGCGGCGAAGTTCTTCACGCTGTGCAGCACGGCCGCGTAGACGACCTGCTTGGGCACCGACAGCAGCACCTCGATCCGCCGCGGATCCGCCTCGGCCGTCAGCCGGACCGCATACTCGTACGCACTGGCGCTGCCGGCCCACGGCTTGCCGAGCTGCTGCTCGTCGGTGTGGACGACCACCTTGCCGTTGACCGACAGGCCGATCCCGCTGATCTCCGGATTGACCCGGCGATAATCGGTGAACACCTGGTCGATACCGTCGATCTCGGAGAAGTTCAGGCGGTAATCGACCACCGGACGAAGCCGCTGCCCGAGGGACGCGACCAGTGCCTCGCCCTTGGCTTGCGAACCGTCGGAATAGAGCGACACGAGCGCCGCCACCACCGCGCCGGCCACCAGCAGGTAGGTCGCGGCGAAGGCGCCGTTGAGCCAACGCCGCCGTCTCGCCTCGTCGGCCGGGCCAAGGAACAGCACGCCCAGCAGCAAGGCCGGCACCGACCCGGCCGCCACCGCGCCGACCCAGACCAGGCTTTTCTGCACCCGGGCGCCGATCACGTCGCGCGGGATCGTCAGGATGAGCTGGCCCACCTGCTCGAACCGGTTGCGCAACGGCAGCACCACTTGCAGCCGCGTGGCGTCTTCGCGCAGCTGCGCCGTGCCGTCGGCGGTGGGGATGCCCAGGGTCGGCGGCAACGGCTCGATCGAGCTCGAGCCGTCGGTGAAGACCAGCTTGCCGTTGGCGTCGAACACGCTCGAATCCGCAATGCCGCTGCCAGCGGTGGGCTCGGCCAGCCGGCTGTAGCCGACGAACTGGTTGAGCGGCAGGCCCGGCCGCACGAACGTCTCGATGGCGCTCTGGATGATCTGGCCCTGTGCGGCGACGCGCTCGACCACCAGGCGCTTGTAGCCTTCCCGCGCCGTGCCGAACGCCACGTACAGCAGCACCACCAGCGACAGCACCGAAACCAGCAGCATCGCCACCGCGTCGGCCGCCGCCCGCTGTCGCCCGCTTGCGGGCGCGTCGCCGTTCACAACGGCGCGTCCGCGCGCGGCAGCACGTGGGCGAGGCTGCCGCGGCGCCGGCGGAACAGGGTGTCGATCCGGTCGGCCAGCAACGACAGGATAAGGTCGTCGTAGCTCATGCCGAATTCGTCGAGGCTTTCGCCGATGATGCTGGTGGTGCGGCCTTGCCGCGCCTTGAGGTCGGGCTTCGGGTTCGCTTCGAGCACGAACAGCCGCCCCTCATCGTCGGCGCGCAAGTCCAGGCGGACCAGCGTCTCGAGCTCCATCTCGGTATACAGCGCGTGCGCGATCCGCTCGAGCTCGCCGACGATCCGGGCGTCGCCGACCCGGTCGAGGTGCTTGATCCGCTCGGCGGTGATCGGCTTGACGTCCATCGAGGTGAAGATCCGCTCGTTGGTTTCGAGCACCCGCTCGATGCAGGCGAACACGAACGGATCCGCCTGCCGGCGCAGACGGCCGCCGACCGCCGTCACCGGACCGCACACCGCCGCGCAGAACTCGCGCCCGCCGAGGTAGCCCTCGATCAGCACCTGGTTGTTGGTCGCCTCGCTGATCGCCTGCACGAAGGCCGGCAGGTCGTCGGCGTACTCGACATGGTGCACGTTGAGCGAGGCGCGGCCGTTCACCGGCTTGACCACGAAGCTGCCGGTCCAGTCGGCGAACACCCGGCGGAACTGCGTCGAGCGCGACAGGTCGAGCGGGCCCTGGGCGGCGTGCCAGGCCATGAACGGCGCCGTCGGCACGCCGATGGCGGTCATCTGCCGCTTGAACGCGTGCTTGTCGTCGAGCGTCGCCGCCGCCAGCGGCGAGTGCCCGACATAGGGGATGCCCAGCATTTCCAGCATCGCCGGGCCGTGCGCGGCCGAGGAATGGCCCTGCACGCCACCGCTGTTCAGCCAGGCGAACTCGATGTTCTCTTCGCGCAGCCGGGTGCCCAGGTTCATGTCCTCGGGCAGCACGCTGACATGGCCGACGCCGATCCGCCGCAACGCCGCGGCAATGTCCTCGGCAACCGCCTCGTAGCTCTTCCACGACCGCGTGTTGCCGGTCGCGTTGATGACGGCGCCGGGCTGCTGCTTGTTGCCGGCATAGATCACCGCCATCCGTAGCCCGTCGATCATCTCGTAGACCTGACGTTCCAGCGCGTCGGCGCGGGTGGAGCGCCGGAACATGCGGTCATCGATCGCGAAGGGCAGGCTGCTGAGCAAAGTGGACACTGGGTCACCTCTAAGCTGGGGAGGTCGGTGTGAGCCCGCAGGCCGTCAGGCGATGCGGGCGTTGCGCGACGCGGCGACGGGCGCGCCGCGGCGTGCGTCGGGGATCGGGTAGGCGGCCCCGTTCAGGAGTTCGATCGCGGTGCCGTTGACCACCGGGCGGCTGTACAGGAACCCCTGCACCTCGCTGCAGCCCAGGGCGCACAGCCGGGCAAGCTGGTCGTAGGTCTCGACCCCTTCCACGGTCGTCTTCATGCCGAGATCGTGGCCGAGGTTGAGCACGGCATTGATGATCGCCGCCGAGCCGGGCTTCCGCACCTCGGCGACGAACGAGCGGTCGACCTTGATCTTGTCGAACGGGAACGACCGCAGGTTGCTCAGCGACGAATATCCGGTGCCGAAATCGTCCATCGAGATGCCGACGCCGAGGTCGCGCAGCCGGTGCAGCGTCGCGAGGTTGACGTCGCTGTCGCGCAGCAGC
>CAVVXS010000011.1:0-73835 GCA_963752225.1 uncultured Alphaproteobacteria bacterium
CCGCCATCGGCCAGACGCTCGCCCGCATGCTCGACCCCGCCACCCGCGCAGTGACGCTGCCCGCGCTGCCGTTCGAGTGGGCGGCGGTGCCGCGCGTGTCGGTCAGCGGCTGCGGCAGCACCTACTACGCCGGCATGGCGGGGCGTCATTGGCTGGAGGACCTCGCGCGCTTGCCGGTCGACATCGACGTGGCGAGCGAGCTGCGATACCGCGCGCCGCCGCTGCCGGCGGGTGGCCTTGGGCTGCTGGTGAGCCAGAGCGGCGAGACCGCGGACACGCTGGCCGCGCTGCGGTTCATGCGTGGCGCCGGGCAGCACGTGATGAGCATCCTCAACGTGCCGGAAAGCACCATGGCGCGGGAAAGCGATGTGGTGCTCGAGACGGTCGCCGGCCCGGAAATCGGCGTCGCCAGCACCAAGGCGTTCACGGCGCAGCTGACGGTGCTGGCGTGTCTCGCTTTGGCCGCGGCCCGCGACCGCGACACGATCGATGCGGCAGAGGAAGCGCGGCTGGTGCAGCATTTGCTGGAGCTGCCGAGCCGGGCGGCCGACGTGCTGGCGCTCGACGGGCCGATCAAGCGCCTGGCCGAGCGGATGGCCGAGGCGCGCGACGTGCTGTGCCTGGGGCGCGGAACCGGCCACGCGATCGCGCTCGAGGCGGCGCTGAAGCTGAAGGAGATCTGCTACATCCACGCCGAAGGCTACGCGGCCGGCGAGATGAAGCACGGGCCGATTGCGCTGATCGACCGCCAGGTGCCGATCCTGTCGATCGTGCCGTCTGGGCCGCTGTTCGAGAAAACCGCCAGCAACGTCCAGGAGGCCGGCGCCCGTGGCGGCCAATCGTGGTGCTGGGCGACGCGGCCGGTTGCGCCCGGTTGCGCGGCATCGCGGTCGAGGCCTTGAAGCTGCCGGCGGTGGACCCGTTCGTGGCGCCGATCCTGTATGCGGTGGCGGTGCAGATGCTCGCCTACCATACGGCGGTGCTGCGCGGCACCGACGTCGACCAGCCGCGCAACCTCGCCAAGTCAGTGACAGTCGAGTGAGCGGCGGCGGCTACCGCCGTCGGACCTAAACGGGCGCCGGGCCGGCCGGCGTCGATGCTGTCGCCAACGATCGAGGTTTCCCGATACCCTGCCGCTAAGCCGCAACCGGGCGACCCGGGTGCGCTGCGCGTGTGAGCGGGGGCGGACCGATGCGCTGGAAGAAGACGATCACGGTGGTCGGCTGCCACGCCGAAGGCGAAGTAGGCAACGTCGTCGTTGGCGGCGTCATCGACGTTCCCGGGGCGACGATGTTCGAGAAAAAGGAGCATTTCGAGCGCGAGATGGAGGCGTTGCGCGGGCTGCTGCTGTTCGAGCCGCGCGGGGCGCCGTACGTGAACGCCAACGTCATCCTGCCGCCCTGCGACCCCCGCGCCCAGCTCGGCTACGTCATCGTCGAAAGCAACGAGTACCCGCCGATGTCCGGCTCCAACACCATCTGTGTGGCCACCGTCGCGCTCGAGACCGGCATCCTGCCCATGCAGGAGCCGGAAACGCGGCTGTGTCTCGAAGCGCCAGGCGGTTTGATCGAGGTCCGCTGCGACTGCCGCGACGGCAAGGTCCGCCAGGTCGAGTTCACCAACCGGCCTGCCTTCGCCCTCCACCTCGACACCCCGGTGGAGGTGGCGGGGCTTGGCACCGTGACCGTCGACACGTCCTACGGGGGAATGACCTTCGCGCACGTGGACGCGGCGGCGCTGGGCTTCGCCGTCACCGCGGACGAGGCGTACGAGTTGTGCGCCGTCGGCAAACGGATCAAGCAGGCGGTCAACGAGCAGCTGACAGTGGTGCATCCGGAGAACCCGAAGCTGCGCGGCGTGTCGAACGTGCTGTTCGAAGGTCCGCTGCAGCGCACCGCGGCGGGGGTCGAGAGCAGGAACGCGCCGGTCGTGCTGCATGGCCGGCTGGACCGCTCGCCTTGCGGCACCGGCACGACCGGGCGGCTGGCGGTGATGTCGGCCAAGGGCCTGATCGCCCGAGGCGAGCCGTTCCGCCACTTCTCCATCACTGGCACGCATTTCGATGCCCGCATCATCGACCACACCGAGGTGGCCGGCCGGCCGGCGGTGGTCGTCACGGTCGCCGGGCAAGCTTGGATCACCGGGATCGGCCAGTACGGCGTCGACCCGACCGACCCCTACCCGGCCGGCCACCGGGTCGGCGACGTCTGGCTCTGACACGGGCCGCGGTCAGGCGCCCGGCAGCAGCGCCTCCAGCGCCGCCCAGGCTTCCGGCGTGATGGGGATCCCGGCCTCGGCGGCCCGGGCGCGGGCGGACAGCCGGCGCTCGCCCGGAAGTCGCGACTGTCCGGCCCGGCGCAACGCCTCGACCAGGTTGTCCACGCGCCCGGCAAACGGCGCCAAGCCGGCCGCGCCGGCGGCGGGATCGACCACGATCACCGTCTGCCCGGTACGCGGCGTGCGCGCGCCCGGATAGGCGGAGGAATCGACCTCGTGGGAGAAACTCGCACCCACCAGGGCCGCACATAGCAGTTCGACCATCATGGCGATCGCGGCGCCCTTGTGGCCGCCGAAGGCCGACAGCGCGCCGCCATCCAGGATCGCCTGCGGATCGGTCGTGGGCTGGCCGGCGCGGTCGATGCCCTGCCCTGCCGCCAGCGTGCGGCCTTCGCGTGCCGCCACCTGGACGTCGCCATGCGCCATCGTGGATGTGGCCATGTCGAAGATCAGCGGCGGCGACCCCGCCCGTGGCGCCGCGAAGGCGACCGGGTTGGTGCCATAGACCGGGCGGCTCGCGCCGGGCGGCGCGACCACCGGGATGGAGTTGACCACCGACAGCGCCACCAAGCCACGCTCGGCGAACGGCTCGACGTCGAGGTAGAGCGCGGCAAGATGGTGCGACTCGCGGATCGCCAGGAGGGCGATCCCCTGGCTGCGGGCCTTCGCCAGCACCAAGTCTCGCGCCGCCGCCAGCGCCACCTGGGCAAAACCGTTGCGGGCGTCGACCCGCACGACGCCGGGCGCGGCGTCGTGCACCACCGGCTCCGCGCGTCCGTCGACCCAGCCGCTTCCGAGGGTTGAGACATAGCCCGGCATCCGGAAGACGCCGTGGCTTTTGCTGCCGTCGCGCTCCGCCGCGGCGCAGTTCGCCGCCAGGATCCCGGCCACCTTCGGCGAGCAGCGATGCGCCCGGAAAATGGCGTCGAGCAGGTCCGTCAAAACAGACAGCGATGGCGCGATTGATTGCAACGTCTTTTCCTCCGACCGGGATAACCCCGCACCGCCAGGGACCAAGCGATGACCGGGTTGGATCTGCTCCTTACGAAGCAGATCCTCGTGTCCCGTTCCCGGCCGTTTACAAGAAGCACA
The DNA here is from genome assembly GCA_963752225.1 of uncultured Alphaproteobacteria bacterium. GTDB lineage: Bacteria > Pseudomonadota > Alphaproteobacteria > Acetobacterales > Acetobacteraceae > JBBROS01. The sequence goes on from CAVVXS010000011.1 coordinate 3,370, forward strand.
CGGCTACACCAAAAGGATGTTTGCTGATGTCGTCTAGCCAAAGGCGGTCATGCACGACGTCGGTCTGCCGACGACCGCTTCGTCCTGTGCTGCTTCTCGAATCATTACAAAATTACCGAGACCATGTCCGGCGCCTGAATGTCGATCCTTCGCCAGGCCGACCAGGCGGTGCTTTGGCTGTCCGCCGACAATCCGTGGTCGCACGCCAACCTTCGCTAGGCCGCCGCCCGGGCCGGCGTCGCCCCGGAGCGGATCCTGTTCGCAGAGCGGACCAGCCCCGAACTCTACATGAGCCGGCTTCAACTGGCCGACCTGTTCCTCGACACGTCCCCTATAACGCCGGCACCATCGCCAGCGACGCGATCCGGATGCAGTTGCCGCTGCTGACGCTGTGCGGTCGCTCGTTCGCATCCCGCATGGCCGGCTCGTTGCTGAGCCTGACCGAGGCGACGGAGGGCGTCATCACAAGCGTGTCCGAGTATGTCGAAACCGCTGTGACGCTGGCGACCGACCGGCAAGCCTACAACGCCTGTAAGCGTCGCTTCGTCGGAGACGCCTGGGCAAGCACCGCCGGCGACATCGCCCAGTTCACGACAGGACTCGAAGCATCGCTGGAAATACTGTTCAAAGGCTACCCCATGCAGGCGGCCGTTGCAGAGTCCCCGCCACTCCAGCACCGCCATGGGCAGCATACGATCCCGTTTGCGCCGCCATCCGTCCATGGCCTGGCGCCTCAGTGATAGGCCGATCAGCTTAACGCATTGAATGCTTTCGTCAGGATGGATGACGAGTTATGCTTTGAACGACGCTGACACCTATGGTGAGTATAAGTCAAATGACAGGACTCGGACACGATGTCGGATAAAACCAGGCCGGACATTCTCGGGCTGACGGCGCAGATCGTCTCAGCGCATATCGCCAAGAACCAAGTCGCCACCGAGGCGCTACCGCCGCTGATCCAATCGGTCTATCGCTCCCTGGCGACAGCCGGCGACGTTGAGGTCAAACCGGAAGCGCAAGCTCCGGCGGTTGCCGTGAAGAAGTCGGTCTTTCCCGAGTACATCATCTGCCTGGAAGACGGCAAGAAGCTGAAGATGCTCAAGCGGCACCTGAAAACCAGCTACAACATGACCCCGGACGAGTACCGCACGAAGTGGGGGCTGCCGCGCGACTACCCGATGGTCGCCCCGGTCTATGCCTCGCATCGCTCCACGCTGGCTAAGAAGATCGGCCTGGGCCGCAAGCCGGCCGACGAACCGGTAGAACCCCCGGTGGAGAAGAATCCGGCACGCCGGACGCGCGGCGCCAAGGCCTGATCGCGGCGGCCCCGCTCCGGAGCAGAACGGGCATGGCCTCAATATGGGACGCCGGGAGGGGGGCGTTCCGCATCAGTGCCATCACCCCGTACAGCAGGGGCACGCCAATCGCCAGCGAGCTCGGATCAAGCCGACACGGGGACGCGCCTGGGCTGTTCGGCAACGGCCGGCGCGCCGTGCTGCTTCAGCGGGCGGTTCCCCGCCAGCCGGCGCAGCACGACGTAGAACACCGGCGTCAGGAACAGGCCGAAGGCGGTGACGCCGATCATGCCGGCGAACACGGCGACGCCCATCGCGTGGCGCATCTCGGCGCCGGCACCAGTGGACAGCACCAGCGGCAGCACGCCCATGATGAAGGCCATCGACGTCATCAGGATCGGCCGCAGCCGCAGCCGGCTGGCCTCGATCGCGGCGGCCCGCGGCGTGCGCCCGGCAAATTCCAACTCGCGAGCGAATTCCACGATCAGGATGGCGTTCTTCGCCGACAAGCCGACCAGCACGATCAGGCCGATCTGGGTGAAGACGTTGTTGTCGCCATGGGTCAGCCAGACGCCGGTCATGGCGGCGAGCAGGCCCATCGGCACGATCATGATGATCGCCAGCGGCAAGGTCAGGCTCTCGTATTGGGCGGCCAGCACCAGGAACACCAGCAGCAGCGCGATCGGGAACACGATCACGCCCGAGTTGCCGGCGATGATCTGCTGGTAGGTCAGCTCCGTCCACTCGTACGAGAAACCTTTCGGCAGCGTCTCCTTGGCAATGCGGGCAATGGCGTCCTGCGCCTGGCCGGTGGAAAAGCCGGGCGCCGCGGCGCCGTTGACGTCGGCACTCAGAAACCCGTTGTAGCGCATCGCCCGTTCCGGTCCGGCGCTTTGTTTCACCGACAGCACCGCGGCCAGCGGCACCATCTCACCCGACGACGAGCGGACCTTTAGTCGGCCGATGTCCTCGGCCCGGGCACGGAACGGCGCGTCGGCCTGCACCCGCACGGAGTAGGTGCGGCCGAACGCGTTAAAGTCGTTCACATACAATGAGCCCAAATAGATCTGCAGGGTGTCGAACACGTCGGTGACGGCCACCCCGAGCTGACGGGCGCGGACGCGGTCGATGTCGGCATAGAGCTGCGGCACGTCGACCCGCAGGCCGGTGAACATCCCGGTCAGCTCCGGTGCTTTGCGGGCCGCGGCGAGGAAGGCATTGGTCGCCTCGTCCAGCGCCCCGTAGCCCAAGCCGGCGCGATCCTCGATCTGCAGCTTGAAGCCGCCGATGGTGCCGAGGCCTTGCACCGGCGGTGGCGGGAATACGGCAATGAACGCGTCCTGGATGCTGCCGAACTGCTGATTCAGCGAGCCGGCGATGGCGCCGGCGGACAAAGCCGGCGTGGTCCGGTTCTGGAATTCGTCCAAAGAAACGAATACGATCCCGGAATTCGAGCTATTGGTGAAACCGTTGATCGACAGGCCGGGGAAAGCGATGTTGTTGACCGCACCCGGCTGCTTGGCGGCGATGTCGCCCATCCGCTGAATGACGCTCTCGCTGCGGTCGAGGCTGGCGCCGTCCGGAAGCTGGGCGAAGCCCACCAAGTATTGTTTGTCCTGCGCCGGCACGAAGCCGCCGGGGACGGCCTGGAACAACACGACGGCCAGGCCGACCAGGCCGAGGTAGACGACCATCATGATGGACTTGCGCCCGATCACGCGCTTAACGCCGCCGCCATAGGCGTTCGACCCGGCGGCGAAGAACCGGTTGAAGCGGCGGAAAAACCAGCCCAGCAACCGGTCGAGCACCCGCGTCGGCAGGTCCTTCGGTGCGTCGTGGCCACGCAGCAGCAGGGCAGCCAAGGCGGGTGACAGAGTGAGCGAGTTGATCGCCGAGATCACGGTCGAGATAGCGATCGTCAGCGCGAACTGGCGGTAGAACTGCCCAGTCAGACCGCTGATGAAGGCCAGCGGCACGAACACCGCCACCAGCACCAGCGCAATCGCGACGATCGGGCCCGACACCTCGGACATCGCGCGGTAGGTCGCTTCCAGCGGCGACAGGCCGTCCTCGATGTTGCGCTCCACGTTCTCGACCACGACGATCGCGTCGTCGACGACGATGCCGATCGCGAGCACGAGGCCGAACAGGCTCAGCGCGTTAATGGAAAAGCCGAACAGGTGCATCACGCCGAAGGTGCCGATGATCGACACCGGGACGGCGACCAGCGGGATGATTGAGGCACGCCACGTCTGCAGGAACAGCACGACGACGATCACCACCAGCACCACGGCCTCGAGCAGGGTGTGCACGACGGCCTCGATCGAGGCGCGGACGAACTGCGTCGTGTCGTAGACGACGGAGTAGTCCACGCCTTCCGGCATGGTCTGCTTGATCTCCTCCATGGTGGCGCGGACCGCGTCGGCGATCTGGATCGCGTTCGAGCCCGGCGCCTGGAACACCGGGACGGCCACCGCGGACTTGTTGTTCAGCAGCGACCGCAGTGAGTAATCGGCCGCGCCCATCTCGATCCGCGCCACGTCGCGCAGCCGGGTCACGGCGCCCCCGGCCGAGGTCTTGACCACGATGTCGCCGAACTCTTCCGGTGATTGCAGCCGGCCCTGGGCGTTGACCGAAAGCTGCACGCTGAGGCCTGGCACGTTGGGCGACGAGCCCACCACACCGGCCGCCGCTTGCACGTTCTGGGCGCGGATCTCGTTTACCACGTCATTGGCGGACAGCCCGTGCTCGGCCACTTTCTGCGGGTCGAGCCAAACGCGCATGGCGTAGTCGCCGGAGCCGAACAGCTGCACGTCGCCTACGCCGGTGATGCGCGCGAGGCGGTCCTTCACGTTCAGCACGGCGTAATTGCGTAGATACGTAATATCGTACTTGTTGGTTGGCGACAGGATGTGCACGACCATCATCAGGTCGGGCGAGCTCTTGATGGTCGTGATCCCCAACGTGCGGACGACGTCGGGCAAACGCGGCTCGGCCTGGCTGACGCGGTTCTGCACCAGCTGCTGCGCCTTGTCGGGGTCGGTGCCGAGCTTGAACGTGACGGTCAGCGTCATCAGGCCGTCGGTGGTCGCCTGGCTGCCCATGTAGAGCATGCCCTCGACGCCGTTGATCTGCTCCTCGATCGGGGTCGCGACGGTTTCCGCAATCACCTTCGGGCTGGCGCCGGGATAGTTGGCGCGGACGACGATCTGCGGAGGCACCACCTCCGGATACTCGGAGATCGGCAGCGCACGGAGTGCGAGCAGGCCGGACACGAAGATGAGCACCGAGAGCACACCGGCGAACACCGGGCGGTCGATGAAGAATTTCGAGATGTTCATCGGTATGATCCCGTAATCCAGGTTGGTAGGCCAGGAGCGCCGCGCCTGGACCCCGCTGGGGCGAGGCGCCCCAGACCCCCGAATGCTAAGTCGTGGATTTCAAAGGCTTGCCTTCGACGGGGTTCAAAGGGGCAGCGCCCCTTTGCCTTCCCTCAGCGAGCCGCCAGCGTCGCGCCGGCGGTCATCGCGACTGGCTGTGGAGCGACGGCGGCGCCGGGGCGGATGCGCTGCAGGCCGTTGACCACGATGCGCTCGCCGGGCTTGAGCCCGGAGGTGATCAGGCGCAGCCCGTCGGCGGTGCCGCCGAGGGCGACCTGGCGGTAGGCGACGGTGTTGTCGGCACCCACCACCATGACGAAGCGGCGGTCCTGGTCGGTGCCGATGGCGCGCTCGTCGACGGCCAGCGCAGGCTCCGTGTGGGCGAGGCCGAGGCGGAGGCGGGCGAACTGGCCGGGTATCAGCTTGCCGTGGGGATTGTCGAAGGCCGCGCGCACCCGGACGGTGCCGCTGCGGCTGTCGACCACGTTGTCCACAAGCTGCAGCTTGCCCTGCACCGGCGTCCCGGTGGTGGCGAGCGTGCCCATCTCGACCGGAATCCGGCCAATCTGCTCGACGAGGTCGGCGCCGCCGTTCGGCAAGCTCGCCAGCGCCCGGGCGAGCGACTGCTCGTCGGCTTCGAAGCTGGCGTAGATCGGGTTGACGCTGACGAGCGTGGTCAGCACCGGCGCGGTCGGGCCGGCCGGCACCAGGTTGCCGGCGGTGACCTCGATGCGGCCGACACGGCCGGCGATCGGCGCCCGCACCTCGGTGTAGCCGAGGTTGAGGCGCGCGGTGTCGAGCGCGGCTTGAGTGGCGCGAAGGTTGGCTTCCGACGCCCGCAACTCGTTGACCCGCTGGTCCACGTCGCGCTGCGGGGTGAAGCCGCTGCCGACGAGCTGCTGGGCGCGCTGCTGCTCCTTGGCGGCGAGTGCCAGGCGGGCCTGGGCGGACGCGACCTGGGCCTCGGCGCCCTGCACCTCGGCGAGGTAGGGCGCCGGGTCGATGGTGAACAGCAGGTCGCCCTGCTTGACCATCGCGCCCTCGCGGAAATGGGCCTGCAGGATGGCGCCGGCGGCGCGGGGGCGGATCTCGACCCGGCCGACCGCTTCGACCCGGCCGGAGAAGTCGCTCCAGATCGCAGTGTCGCGCTGCTCGACGGTGGCGACCGACACGGGCACGGCGGCCGGCGCGGCCGCGGCGGCCGCCGGAGCCTGCGCGGCGGTGCGCGGCAGGTACTGCCAGGCGGCCCCGGCCGCGACAACGGCAACCAGGCCGACGCCGGCGAGCCAGCCGATCCGGCGTGAGCCGCGGCGGGATTGCCGGGGCGCGTCGGCGACGGTAGCGGCGGTGGGGTTGAAGTCGATCATGGGCAGCTCCTGAGGGCCGCCTCGGCGGCTTGGACCGGGATCAGGTTGGGGGTCACGGCGGCAAAGAAATCGGTGAAATTGGACCGCACGGCGGCGGCCCAATCCGGGTCGGCGGGTCCGGCCAGCGCGTCCGGCCAGTCCCGCGCCGCCAACGCCCGGACATGCAGCGCGACCCCGGCCTGCTTCAGCCGGCGGGCGTAATCGAGCGCCTCGTCCCGCATCGCGTCGTCGGGCGTGGTCAGCACCAGGGCCGGTGGCAAGCCATGCAGGCGGGTGCCGCAGGCCGGCGCCGCATAGGGGTGGGCGGCCTTGTCGGGTGCGCCGAGATAGGTGGTCCAGCCATCGGCCCACTTGCAGCCCACCGGCCCCGCATCGGCGTCGCGGATCGAACAGGTGGCCATGCCGGCGTCGAGCATGGGCGACAGCAGGATCTGCCCGGCCAGTGGCGGGCCGAGCCGGTCGCGCGCCATCATGGCTAGGGCGGCGGCCAGGTTGCCGCCCGCCTCCTCGCCGGCCACGAACAGCTTCGAGGCCCGCGCCGCCCAATGGGTGCGGTGGTCGTGCAGGTGCCAAAGCAGGCCGTACATCGCTTCGACCGCGTCGGGAAACGGATGCGCGGCGCCGGCCGGGTAGTCGGCCGAGATGACAACGGCGCCCGCCTCGGCGAGCAAGGCCGCGACCGGGCGCTCGCCGCCGGGAACCGCCATGAAGGCGCCCCCGGGCAGATGCAGCACCAGCGGCGCCGGCCGCGCCACGGAGCCTTGATAGACCCGCACCGCGATGGGGGCGGCGCCGCCGCCGATCTCGATCAGGTTGAAGGTGGGTTGGATCGCCATGGGCGTGCCGTCCGGATTGCGCCGGGCAAAACTGGCACTGACCATGGGTGGCATGAATGGGGGTTTCGGAACTACATTGTCTCCTACCGTAGACAATCGAGGAGGATGCCATCGACCAGGTCGCCGCGTTGCGGGCGTTCGTCCGGATCGTCGAAACCGGCAGCTTCACCCACGCCGCCGCCACCCTGGCGATGCCGAAACCCACCGTGAGCAAACTGGTGCAGCAGCTCGAAGCGCACCTGCGGACCAAGCTGCTCAGCCGCACCACGCGGCGGCTGGCGGTGACGTCGGACGGCGCCGCCTATTACGAGCGGGCGCAGCGGCTGCTGGCCGATCTTGAAGAGCTGGATGCGAGCGTCACGGCGTCGCAGGCGCGGCCAAAGGGGCGGCTGCGGATCGACGTCTCGCCGGTGATCGCGCAGCAGGTCATCGTGCCGGCGCTGGACGGGTTCTTTGCGCAATACCCGGACATCCAGCTCGATATCGGCGCGTCGGACCGGCCGACGGACCTGCTGGCCGACAACGTGGACTGCGTCATCCGGGCCGGCGCGATCACCGACCTGTCGCTGATCGCGCGGCGGATCGGCGAGATGCACATGACCACCTGCGCCTCCCCTTCCTACCTGCAGCGGCATGGCGTTCCGGCCGAACCCGGCGATCTCGGCCGCGAGCACCTCACGGTCGGCTTTCTGAAGGCACGGACCGGTGAACCGCATCCCATGATGTTCGTGCGCGGCGACGAGACGCTGCAGGTCTCGGGCCGTTACCGGGCGGCGGTGAACGAGGCGGCGACGTATCTCGCGGCCGGGCTGGCCGGGCACGGGGTGATCCAGGCGCCCTATTTCATGGTCCGTCCGCATTTCGAGAGCGGGGCGATGCGTCCGGTGCTGGCCGACTGGAGCGTGCCGCCTTTCCCGCTGCACGTCGTCTACCCGCCCAACCGGCACCTCAGCACGCGGCTGCGGATCTTCGTGGACTGGGCGGCGGCCTTGTTCGCGCGCACGCCGCTCGCGCCGCCGCCGCGCCGCTGAATGCCGGCGGTCCGGGCCTTGCGGGATCACGACGCCGCAGGCTGAGATCGAGCGCGCCGCCTCCGCCGCGAGCGGGTCCGAGCCACCTCAAACGTGAGCCATCCTCTGTGTCGACCAAGGTCAGCTTTCTTGTCATCTCGCTGGCGATCGTGCTGCTGCCCTGGTTGCTGTGGCGGATCGGGCCGGTCCGCCGGGTCGCACCCTTGGCGGTCGTGCAGATCCTGGTGGGGGTGGCGCTCGGCCCATCCGGCCTGGGGCGGTACGCGCCGGACCTGCAAGCGGCGCTGTTCGGCCGCCCGGTCCTGAGCGCGCTGGACGGCGTGTCCAGCCTCGGCGTGCTGATCTACGTGTTCGTCACCGGGCTGCACGTCGACGGCGCGCTGTTCCGGAAGGAAGGGCGCCGGCTGGGCGGGATCGCGCTCGGCAGCATCACCGTGCCGCTCCTGCTCGGCGCCGGCGCCGGGGTTTGGATGCTGCGCGCCGGGCCGGACGCGGCCGGGCCGCTCGGCAACGACCTGGCTTTCATTGCCGCGGTTGCGATCTGCGTCGCCGTCACCGCGCTGCCGGTGTTGGCGGCGGTGCTGCAGGAGTTGGGTCTCCTGCAGGCTAGGATCGGCCAGGCTGCCCTTGCCGTCGCCGCGATCAACGACGCCGCGCTCTGGGTGATGCTGGCGGTTCTGCTGGCGCTTGCCGGGCCGGGTGGCCGCGCCAGCGTGCTGCCGTCGCTCGGCGGCGCCTTGCTGTGGTTCGGGCTGCTGTTCGCCGTGGTCCGGCCATTGCTCCTGCGGCTCGCCGGGGGCAGGGACCGGGCGGCCCTCGCCGAAGCCGGGGACCGGGCGGTGCTGGTGGTCGGAACTCGCCCTGGCAATTCTGTCGGCGGCCGTGTCGGAAGCGCTCGGGACCGGCTACCTGATCGGCGCCTTCGTGGCCGGCGCCATCATGCCGGCCGGGTGCCGCACGAGCCTGCTGACCCGGCTCGAGCTAGTCACCGCGACGGTCCTGCTACCGTTCTTCTTCATGTCGACCGGCTTGAAGGCGCAGATCGAGCCGGGCGCCGCAAGCTTCCTCGGCGTGCTCGCGATCACGACCGGAGCGACGGTGCTCGGCAAGCTGGCGGGAACGGCGCTGCCGGCGCGCCGGGCCGGGTTCTCCTGGGCCGACAGCCTGTCGCTCGGCGTCATGATGCAGACCAAGGGGCTGATGGAGGTCGTGGTGCTGTCGGCGCTGCATGACGGCGGGCTGATCGGCACCCGGATCTTCTCCGGGATGGTAGCGATGGCTGTGACCTGCACGATGCTGACCGCGCCGGGCGTGCAGCTGCTGCGGCGGCTGGAGACGTCGCGCGGCAAGGGGCGGACGACTGCCGAGCCCGAGCGCGGCTGAGCGCCGGGCAGGGCAGCGTGGGCCGCGGTCGCTCGCCCCCTCCCTCGCCGCGATGCCGTCGGCGCGTGGTCCCACTTCGGAATGACGGACTTCCCTCCAACAGTAAGGACTTCCTTGCGTGACTCCGCAGTTGCCCGTGTTACGTAAGTCCGTCATCACGGAAGGACACGCGTAAGTGCGCATTCTCGCCCTGGCCGCCCAGAAAGGCGGAGTCGGCAAGACCACCATTGCGGGGCACCTCGCGGTGGAGGCGGACGCCGGCGGAGACGGACCCGTGGCCCTGATCGACACCGACCCGCAGGGCAGCCTTGCCGCATGGTGGAACGGACGGATGGCCGAAACGCCGCTGTTCGTCCAGGCCACGATTGCCGAACTGCCCAAGCAGATCGAGGCGCTGCGGGCGCATCGCATCAAGCTCGTGATCGTCGACACGCCGCCCGCCATCTCGGACAACATCCGCGCTGTCGTCCGCCTCGCCGACCTCGTGCTGATCCCGACCCGGCCTAGCCCGCATGACCTGCGCGCGGTGGGCGGCACGGTGGACTTGGTCGAAAGCTGCGGCCGGCCTATGATCTTCGTCATCAACGGCGCGGCTCCGCGCGCCCGCATCAACGGCGACGCCGCGGTCGCGCTGTCGCAGCACGGCACGGTGGCGCCGGTGACCTTGCATCAGCGGGTGGACTTCGCGTCCAGCATGATCGACGGCCGCACGGTGCGAGAAGTCGCTCCGAATTCGAACTCGGCCGGGGAGGTTGCGCAACTGTGGACTTACGTAAATAAGCGGCTTAGCCGCAAGCCAGGGGAGGCGACCCGTGCGAAGCCGCAACACGTCCCGGCTTGAAGCCGGGCTGATCGCCCGCAAGGGCGAAGCCGCCCCGGCGCCGCACGAGGACGCTCCGCCGCCGGCCGCGGCAGCGCCGTCGCCCGCTCCCGGAACGATCCCGGCCCGGCAGCCGCGTGGCCTCCAAGGCACCATTGCCGTCACTGTCCGGCTCGACCCCGACCGCTACGAGCGGTTAAAAGTCCACGGTGCACGCCGCCGACTGACCAACCAGACGATCATGCTCGACGCGCTCGACCGCTACCTCGCTGGACTTACGGAATAGCGTAGCTCCGTTTCCCCGTAAGCCCGGAGGCCCGTCCTTACGTAAGTGCGTCATTCCTTACGTGAGGAACCTCTGAACGACGTCCGCTGACAGACATAGATCTGGACTGGAGGGCCGGACGATCGCTCTCCCTGCATTCCTCGTAGCCGTATTTTCGTAAGAACGTGACTGTTTACGTAATATGGCGGCGGGCTGGCCTCGCCCCGTTGTCAATGGCACCATCGGATCTCCAGCAGCCCGGCTCCGCACCACCCGCCATGCTCCGACGCTTCGTTCTGTTCGCACCCGCCCTGCTACCGCTGGCCGCGCACGCAGAGCCCGACGCTGCACGGGCGCTCGAGTTCGTGCGGCAATCCGGCGTCGAGCTCGCCGCCGTGGTCGGCGGCACCGCCTCGCCCGCCGACAAGCAGGAGCGCCTCCGCCGCTTTCTCGAGCGCGTGGTGGACCAGGACGCGCTCGCCCGCTTCTGCCTCGGCCGCTTCTGGGCCGTGGCGACCCCGGCGCAACGGGGCGACTATACCGCATTGTTCCGTCAGGTGCTGCTGCGCGGCGTGGTGTCCCGGCTGGGCGACTACCAGACCGGGTCGGTGAAGATCACCAACAACACGCCGTACATGCGGGCGGAAGGAACTTACGTACCGACGGTCGTCGAGCGGTCCGGCAACAAGCCGGTCAACATCACCTGGCTCGTGACAGGGGAGGGGGCCGAGCTGCGCATCGCCGACGTGGTCGCCGAAGGCATGAGCCTGCGCATCACCCAACGCAGCGACTACTCCTCCTATCTGTCACACAATGGCGGCGACGTGGACAAGCTCATCGCCGGAATGCGGGCGCAGGTGGCGCAAGCCGCCCCATGATCGGGCCCCGCCGCCGCCGCCGGCTGCTCGGCACGCTGGTGGCGTCCGCCCTGGCCGGCTGCGCCGCGCCGCTGCCGCCGCCCGAGCCCGGCGACACCGCCGCGTCGGCGCGCGCCCTGCTGGACGCCAGCGCCGCGGCGCATGGACAGGCGGCGCTGGCCGGCATCACCGACATCAGCGTCAGCTACGCCGGACAATGGCGCGGCTTCGTCGGCCGGCTGCAGCCGGCGCTGGTGGACGCCGGCCACCGCGGCCGGTCCGAGGAGCGGCTGCTGCTCGGGGACGGCTTGGTGGCCCAGGCCCATACCGGCCCGGCCGGGCAAAAGCAGGTCGTCCGCCGGAGCGCGGCCGGGTCGCCGGGTGACGTGCATGTCTGGTTCGACGGGCTGGAAAGCGTGGACCCCGACCAGCGCCACGCCGCCGCCCTGGTCGCGGACGGCTACAGCCTGTTTCTGCTCGGCCCGATGCTGCTGACCGGCGCGTGGACCGCCGACCGTGCCCCGACGGTCGAGCGGGCAGGACGGGAGCGCATCTCCCTCGATGGCCGGCCGCACGAATGCGACGTGCTGCTGGTCCGTCTCGCGCCCGGCCTGGGCTTGTCCGATGCCGACCGCTTGGCGCTGTTTATCGACGTCGAGACCCAGCTGATGCGCCGGGTGCGGTTCACCTTGGAGGGGCTGGACGGTACCCGCGGCGCGGTGGCCGAGGTCGACACCTTCAACCACCTGCCGTTCCGCGGCGTGCAATGGCCCACCCGCTTCCACGAGCAGTCTGCTGCGCCCCGTGCCGCTGCCGGTGCACGATTGGCGGCTGACCGGGCTCGACCTCGACCGCGGGCTCGATCCCGCGATGATCGACGGCCCCGCCTTCACCGGCCGGGCGGCGGCGCCGGCGGCGCGATGGGGCGACGCACTTCGGGACGAAGCGCCGTCGTGATCGCGCGGGTCTGGCGCTCGCCCCGTTACTCCGAAACGCCAGGCCGGTTGACCGTCCAGTGCTCGGTCAGGGCAGATTGGCGGCTGACCGGTCTCGACCTCAACCGCGGGTTCGATCCCGCTACGCTCGACGGCCCGCTTCACCGGCTGGGCGGTCGCACCGGCGACGCCCTGAACGATCTAAAGGCCGCACTTGCCTTTGCCCATGTGGGAGACAATATCACCCCAGTTGGGCAAGGAGGGGGCGGATGCTCGCGAACTACGATGCCATCGCCGTCGCCGATATCATGGGCATTGCCTTTCTACGCAGCGCCAGGGAGGCGGCGGCGCCTGCTGCCCGGGTTGCGAAGGTAAGGGGAGCCGCGAAACGTCTCGCCGAACCGGGGGAAGTGGGGTTCGCAATCGTCGCCGACGACGCCACAATGCTGGTCATCGAATGCACGGCGGCGAACGGCGGTTCCGCCCACCCCACGAGCCGCCAACTGTCGTCGCCGACCGCGGTCTTCATCGAGAAGGCGGTCGAGAAGGGGCTGCCGCGGACCGCATTGCGGCACGTTGCCGAGTGGCTGGCCGGCGGCGACAAGGCCAAGGCCGCTGCCCTGGAGTGGGGAGTCGTGCCAAAAACGACCCTCGAGCGCCGCGACACCCGGCTCTCGCCTCAGGAAAGCGAGCGGACCGAGCGAGTCGCCCGGTTATCCGTGCACGCCCGCCGCGCTCTTGGTTCGGCGGAGGAAGCGCGGGCGTTCATGACGACGCCGCACCCCGAACTCGACGGCCGCAGCCCGGTGGACGCCGCGAAGACCGATCTCGGCACCCGCCGGGCCGAACAGCTGCTCAACGCACTCGAATACGGACTTGCGGTCTGAGGCTTTGGCGCATCCTCACCGGCCCGCACCCGATCTGGTCCGGTGAGGGAGCCCGCCGCTTCGGCCAGCGCTGGAATCCACCTGGCGTGGCGGCGATTTATACCGGCACCAGCTTCGCCCTCTGCCTCGTGGAACTCTTGGTCCACGCCAACCGCAAGACGCCGCCCATCGCTGCGAGGTTCGTCGAGGCGGTCATCCCGAACGACGTCTCCCGCGAGGTGCTCGACCCCGCCTCCCTCGCCGGATGGGACGATTTGCGCGACATCGCCGTCGCACAGGCGTTCGGGCGCGACTGGATCGAGGGTCATCGGTCGGCGTTGCTGTTCGTTCCCTCCGTCGTGACGGCCGGGCGCGACACGAACGTCGTGGTCAACCCAGACCACCCCGACGCAGCGCGGATCTCGGTCGGGCCGGAAACTCCCGTCGCTCTCGATGCCCGGCTGTTCGGGTCCTAACGTCTTGCCTACGTTTATGCTTTGTCCTGATCCTCCCAGAACCGGAAGAAATTGAACCATTGCAGCGGGTGCGCCCGGCAGCCTGCTTCTAGCGCCGCCGCGTAGCGGGCGATGGCCGCATGCAGATCCTCGTCGCGCGCCCCGCGGCGCAGCGCGATGCGGTCGGCGAACGGCTCAAACCGCACATGGTAGGCGCACGGCCCGGTGCGCACCGCCCGGAACAGCACCACCGGGGCGCCGAGCAGGCTCGCCAGCACGAACGGGCCGGACGGGAACGCCGCCGGGTCGCCCAGGAACGGCACGCTGACCATCCGATGGCTGAGACGATCGCCGGGCGGCGCACGGTCGCCGAGGATGCCGACCATCTCGCCGCGCTCCAGGCATTCGCGCGCCCGGATCATGCTGGCCGCGTCGCCGATCTCGAGCACGCGGTCGCGCAAGCCGGGCGCCAACCGGTCCAGCAGCCGCGTCATCGCCCCGGCATTGTGCCGGTACATCAGCGCCCAGACCGGCACCGGCGCCTGCCGCGCCACCGTGCGCAGCACCTCGAAGCTGCCAAGGTGCGCGCCGAGCAGGATGCAACCGCGGCCTTGCGCCAAGGTGGCGAGCAGCGCGTCCACGCCTTCGGTGCGGATGGCGAAATTGGCGTCGCGGCCGCCAAGCAGCAGCGCCCGGTCGAGCACCGCGCCGGCGAAGCTGTGGAAATGCCGGGCCACGTCGGCGAGCCGCGCCGGCCGGCCAAGCACGCGGCGGAGGTAATCGCGCGACGCCGCCCGCGCCGCGCCGGCGGCGAGCAGGTACCAGGCGGTCGCCCCCCACACCAGCGGCGTCCCGGCCAGCCGGCCGCCGCGCAACACCGCGAACAACGCCGCCCGGGTGATCCGCTGGCCGCCGCGCTCGGGCTGCGCCGCCCAGCCGGCCACGACCGGGGCGGCGTAGCGCGGGAACTCTGCTGGATGGGTCAACGCACGTCCCTTGTCAGCCTTGACGGGGTGTAACAATTTTAAGCCGAACCGGCCCGCACGCCAAAGTGAGGAAAAGTCGGGGCACGCTCAGCGCCGGCGGGCGTCAACCAGCACGTTCGCGAACGGAGTGCCTTGCCAAGATGGCGAAACTTCGGTGTCGAAGCCGCACTCCCGCAGCAGTGCGCAGAGCGCATCGACCGGCAGCGGCACCACGTGACGTCCGGAATGCGGCCAGCCGAGCCGGCCGAGCCGCTCCAGCACCACCGCCAGCCGGCTGCGCCAGCCAAGCCCCGGGTCGAGCGTGCGGACCAGGATTCGCCGCCGCGCCACGGCCGCGGCGGCGGCAAGCAGGCGCCGCGCCGGTTCCGGCCCGAGCTGGTACAGCACGTCGATCAGCAGCACCGTATCGCACGCGGCGGGGAACGGGTCCTGCGCCAGATCCCGCATCTGCGCCACATACGGCAACCCGGCGGCGGCCCGGCGCGCATCGGCCAAGGCAGGGCCGGCCCGGTCCAGTCCCGTCACCGCGGCCGCCGCCCCGGCTTCCAGCAGCAGCACGCCGACCTGGCCGCGGCCGCAGCCCAGGTCGGCCACCACCCCATACCCGTCCGGCCCGGCGCGCCGCAGCAGCGCGCGGTGCACCGGGTCGCGCTTCAGCTTGGAGGCGACGTAGTGGCGGGTGAACCGGCCGCACACGGCGTAGCGCCGGGCGGTGCGGCGGACCGCCTCCTTTTCGACCCCATTCCGATCGGTCACGACGGCGCCGCCATGCTGGCGATCTCGATGACGGCCATCGTGGGGACGGCCGGGCTGAGCTGGGTCGCCGCCATGCTGGGCGTGTGGCGCGTGGCGCGCCGGACCGCGACGGAGGAGATAGGACAGGGGCCGATCGTGGTGTTGGGGCACCGGCTGCGGTCGGACGGAACGCCCTCGACCATTTTCTGCGCCCGGCTCGCCCGGGCGGCTGCGTTGTGGAAGGCGGCGCCGGGGCGTCGCGTGCTGCTGCTGGGCGGCGCCAGCCGGCCGGGGCAGGCGACCGAGGCGGCGGCCGGCCGGGCGGCGCTGCTGGCGCTTGGCGTGCCGGCCGCGCGGATCGAGGTGGAGGAGCGCTCCCGCCACACACTGGAGAACCTGCGCGGGGTCCGGGCCGCGCTGGGCGCCGGGACTGCCGGCCCGTCGACGCTGGTCAGCAGCCGTCCGCACCTGGCGCGCGCGGCGCTGATGGCCCGAGGCATGGGCGTCGCCTGCCGCCTTTGCGCCGCCGAACCGGCGTTGAACGCCGACGGGTTGCGGGCCATCCCGCGCGAAGCGTTCCTGCTGCATTGGTACGGAACCGGCCGCGTGGTGGCCTGGCTGATCCGCAGCCGCCGCTTGGCCGCGCGGGTCACGTAGGCGACGACAAAACTTATTGCCTGGGCCTGATCATTCTGCGCATCGATCCATCTAACGTGCCGGAATGCCTGACGGTCAAGAATACGGCCCCGGATGCCGGCCCGCTTGGCGGCCGCCGCTTGCAAGCGCGGCGGCGATGTCGATCCATGCCGCGGTCCCGCCCTGGCTCATCGCCGCGCCGTCCGACTGGCCGCTCGCCTTGGCGGCCGTCGCCGGCGCGCACGCGGTGCTCGGCCTGTCCGGCCTGTTCCCCGGTAGCCAGCTGCTCGGCAAGACCGTCACCTGCCTGCCGGGTCGGCCGCCGGGCCTGGTCGCCTTGTCGTTCGACGACGGGCCGGACCCGGAGGTCACGCCGGCCGTGCTGGACCTGCTGGATCGGCATCATGCGCGCGCCAGCTTCTTCATGATCGGCGCCCGCGCCGCCGCCCACCCGGCGCTGGTGCGCGAGGTGGTCCGCCGCGGCCACGAGGTCGAGAACCACACCATGCACCACCGCTACCGCTTCGCCTTGCTGGGCGCCGCCGGGCAGCGGCGGGAGCTGGCCGAGGCGCAGGCCGTGCTCGCACGGCTCGCCGGCCGCGCGCCCCGCCTGGCCCGTGCCCCGGCCGGCATTCGCAGCCCGCTGACCGACCTGGTGCTGCACCGGCTCGGCCTGCGCCACGCGTCCTGGACCCGGCGCGGCTTCGACACCGGCCCGGCCGGCGCCGACACCGTGCTGCGGCGGCTGTCGCCTGGGCTGCGGGGCGGCGATATTCTGCTGCTGCACGACGGCAACGCCGCCCGCGACGCGTCCGGGCGGCCTGTCGTGCTCGACGTGCTGGCGGCCCTGCTGCCCCTGCTGCACCGGCTCGGCCTGCACTCCGTGCCGGTGGCGCAGGCGCTCGGCGGGCGCATGCACGAGGCGACATCGCCCTTGGCGACCTGTTACTCCAACCCTCATTTGTCGCCGTAGAAGGGCCCGCAACGCTTCCTGGAGCAGGCTATCGCTTCAGACGGCGACGAAGATGACCTACTCACCAATCGCGCTTGAAGTGGAGTAAGATAAAAAGCTTTGCACGACGAGCGAGCCGTCCCAGCCACGACTCCCCCACCGTGCAGCGAGATAGTTTGGTGAGTCGAGGCGCCGCTTATGGTGTCCCATCCGAACCTATCCTGTCGTTGCTCAACTCCGCCGCCACACGAGCAGCGGCGCCCGCGCCAACGCTCCGATGACCAGCCGAATATGCATCGTGGTCAGCAGCACGTTGTCGCGGCCGTAGCGGAAATGCGATACGCCGCCCTCCTCGGGCCGCAGATAACGCACCGGCGCCGGCAGGTTGATCGCAGGCACGCCGGCCCAGCTCAGCCGCACCGCCGCCTCCGGGTCGAAGTCGAACCGCCGCATCCAGACCGAGCGCCGCATGATCCGCAGCAACGGAACGATCGGATAAACCCGGAAGCCGAACAGGCTGTCGCCGATGGCCCCGCCGGTCTCGAGCCGCGCCCACCAATTGGAGACCCGCCGCCCGCGCACCCTGAGCGCCGGGGCGTCGGGGCCGAATCGCGGCACGCCCAGCACCATCGCGTCCGGCCGTGCCAGGCTCGCCGCCATGAACGGGGCGATGGCGGCGGCCGGGTGCTGGCCGTCGGCGTCCATCACCAGCGCATGGGTGAACCCGGCGGCGGCGGCCAGGTGCAGCCCATCCAGCACTGCCGCCCCCTTGCCGCCGTTCCGCGCCCGGCGGATCACCCGCACGCTCTCCAGGCCCTCGAGCCCGGCCTCGGATCCGTCGGCGCTGCCGTCGACCACCACCCACACCGGCGCCCACGCCACGCGCGCCGCCTGCACCGTGGCGCGCAAGGCCGGGCCGCTATTGTAGCTCGGGATTACCACGAGATGGGTCGCCGAGCCGGTGACAGGCCGGATCGGCTCGGGATAGGCTTCGCCGGTTTCGGGGAGGACGGGCATGCGGATTGTTCCAATCGTGCTATCGGCCGCGGCCGGTCTAGGCTTGGCGGCCTGCAACACTTCCACGCGCGGGCCGGCGATTTCCGTGGCGTCCGGCGTCCCGGACGGCTTCCTGCACTACGGCACCGGCGGCAAGGTGCAATGCGATGCGCGGCCGGTGTCGTTCGACGGCAGCCATACCCGGATCGAGGCCGAAGGCGGCTGCCGCTCGGTCCGCGTGGCCGGCGAGCACAACGACATCATCGTGCAGATGGCCCCGGGCGGCCTGATCGAGGTCACCGGCGCCCATAACGACATCTGGTGGCGCCCCGCCCGCCGGCCCGGCCCGGCGCCGGTATTCCGCGACGTCGGCGCCAGCAACTCGTTCCACCGCGACGAGGGGTGAGCCTACGGCGACCATGAGCTCCGCTCCTGGACTTCGCTGGACCCGCCACTGACGGATTTCAAAGGCGAAGCCTTTGATGGGGTTCAAAGGGGCGGAATGATCAAAGGTTTCGCCTGTCTGCTTGGACAGGTGGAATGATCATGGAGGGAACGCCCTTTTGCCTTCAGCTCCTCGGTAAAATAGCGCTCGAGGTCGGCGGTGAAGTCCTTGGTCGAGCCGGTGACCGCGAACCGCCGCCCGAGCCGCGCGCGATACACCAGCGGGGCCTCCGGCCGGCGGAACAGGGGCCATCCCTTGGCGAGGTAGCGCGCGTCGCCCTCCAGCAACACCGTCTGCACCGGCACCCCGGCGCCGCGCGCCATCAGCACGAAACCGCCCTTGAACGGGCCAACCGGCCCGCCCCCCTCGGTGCGCGTGCCCTCGGGGAAGATCAGCAGCTGCCGCCCGGCGCGCAGCTCGGCCACCGCCAGCCGGGTCAGCTCGCGCGGGGCGTCGTTGCGGATGTAGGCGGCCAGCCGGATGCCGCCGCCGAGGAACCAGTTGTCCCACAGCGACGCCTTGGTGATGCACACTACCCCCGGCAAGCGCGAGATGATCAGCACCGCATCCAGCAGCGACGGGTGGTTGGCCGCGATGATCAGCGGCCCGGCGTCGCGCAAGGCGTCGAGCGCCCGCAAATCCACCTGGAACAAGCCGCATAGCCGCATGGCGCCGAGGAAGATGCGAAACCCGCCCATGATGCCGAATTGCCCGACCGGCGCGCCGACCCGGCGCGGCAGCACCGCGGCCAGCAACCCGGCCGGCAGGCTCCACAACAGGCACATGATCCCGAACAGCGCCAGCCCGGCATAGAACAGCAGCGTGTCGAGCCCTGCCCTCAAGCCGCTCCGGCGCCTATCGCTCATGCAGCGGTCTTTTCCATGCTGACACGAAGATAGGCCGAATCCTGCGCTTGATCACGAAGGGCTCGTACCGTGTCACCACCCGCGGCGACGCCCATCCGTCCGTTCAATCGCACGCGGCCACGCCGGATCGATCAAGCAATAGACACGCGGCTTGAGAGCCGAACGAGGGGTGACTTGGCCATTGTCGCAATGTCAGGCGCCGATGCCGAATGCGGCCAGAACCTTCAAGGGCAGACAACGTAGGGGGTAGAGCAGGAAAGGGCGGCTATAGCGGTGTGGGGCAGAGCCGTGAGCAGTGCCGGCAATCACTCATAGCGCGCTCGGCGCAGCCGCGCCGAGCGCGCTTGCCCTGCAAGGTCCGGATTGTCGGGTCCTGGCAGACGGTCCTGAGCGGCTGTGAACGGGGCAGGTGGCTGGTATTGGACTTTGCTATCCCTTGGTCGCTCCCGCGGTTAGCCCCGCGATGTAGTAGTCCATCAGGAAAGCATAAATGACGATCGGGGGCGCTGCGGCCATCACGCAGCCGGCCATGATCTTGCCCCACTGGAACACGTCGCCACGGATGAGGTCGCTGACGATCCCGACCGTCAGCACCATCTGGTCGCTGGTGTAGAGGTAAGCCAGCGGATACAGGAACGCGCCCCAGCTCACGGTGAACGCAAAGATTGTCGCCGCAATGATCCCCGGCATCGCTACCGGGATGAAGATCTGCCACAGCATCTGCAGCCAGCCGGCACCGTCGATCAGCGCCGCCTCGTCCAGCTCACGCGGGATCGAGCCGAAGTAACCGATCATGATCCAGGTGCAGAACGGCACCGCGAGCGTCGGGTAGACCAGCACTAGGCACCAGGTGCTGTTGATCAACCCAAGCCAGCCGATTACCTGAAAAAGGGGAATGAACAGCAGCGACGCCGGGATCAGGTAGGTCAGGAACACGCCAGTGGCGAGCACGCCGCTGCCCCAAAATCCCATGCGCGCCAAGCTGAACGCGGCCAACACCGAGATCACCATCGAGATCGCGACCGTCAGCGCCGTAACCATCACCGAGTTGATGAAGAAGTGCTGGAAATTGGCGTTGGCCAGCAGTTCGGTAAAGTTCTGCAAGGTCGGCGCGTGCACGATCCACGGACTGCCGGTTTGCGCCGAGATCTCCGCCGATGACTTCAGGCTGGTCATGATCATGTAAAACGGCGGCACAAGGAACATCACCACGAACACCAGCAGCGCCGCGTAGCTGCCCCACAACGCCCATTGCCGTTCCCGGTGCAAGCTAGCCGCTCGCCGGCGGACCGGAGCCTCGGTGGAGGTCGCGGCACCGCTCACGCGCCAGTCTCCTGGGTGCGCCGTGTCACCCCGCGCAGCACGAAATAGGCGGCGACGCCCAGGATCGGGACCATGAACAGGCTGATCGAGGCACCGAGCGGGATATCGCCCGACTGAATGCCGCTGACGAAGGCGTAGGTGGCGAACACGTGCGTCATGTTCTCCGGGCCGCCGGCAGTCAACAGCCGCACGATGTCGAAGTCGGCGAACGTCACGATCAGGCTGAACAGCACGGTGATGCTGATGATGTTGCGCATCATCGGCAGGGTGACGAAGCGAAGCTTCTGCACCGCGCTGGCGCCGTCAATCGCCGCCGCCTCGTAGAGCGCCTCCGGCACTGATTTGAGCGCCGCCAGGTACATGATCAGGAAGAACGGCGTGCCGTACCAGACGTTAACCGCAATCATGCAGAACCGCGCCGTCCAGGCTTGGCCGAGCCAAGCCACCGGCGCGATCCCGAACTGGCCGAGGATCCAGTTGAACGCCGAGTAAGCCGGATCGAAAAGCCACCACCAGCCCAGGCACGACAGCGCCAGCGGGATCACCCACGGCACCAGCAGCAAGCCGCGCCAGATCCGCTGCGCCCGGCTGGGGACGTTGTGCATCAGGTGCGCCAGCACGAAGCCAAGCAGCGCTTTCAGCAGCACCGACGAGACGGCAAACAACGTGCTCTGGAAGATGACCAGCTTGAAGGTGTCGCGCTTGAACAGGAAGGCGAAGTTGTCGAGGCCGATGAACTTGGTCATCCGCTTGTTCAGCAACGACAGATAGATCGCATAAACCGCCGGGTAGATGACCAGTGCTGCGATCAGCAGGATCAGCGGCAAGCATAACAGGAAGGCGATCGTAGACCGCCGCCGGGCGAAGCGGCGCATCCCGCCCGGGCGAGGGACGGCGACGCGGCCGGTCCCTCCTGCGACGACCGTGGCAAGTGTCCCGTCGGCCATGGCCTGCGTCCCCGGCTCGCGGTGTTAGCGAATAAAACCTTCCAGCTCGTTCTGCGCCCAGACGATCGCCTGCTCGATGCTCTGGCCGCTTTTCAGCTTGGCCAGCATCGTCGAGTGGGTGCCCTGATTGTAGGCCTGCACGGCGACATCGGGTGGGGCGGGCGCCATCGCCACCCATGGAACCGCGCTATGCTTCTTGCGGATCGGGTAGTTGTAGACCGTGCCCTTCGGCGGCCCGACTTCCTCCCACACCTTGAAGTCGAGCATGCTGTCAAACGGCGGGATGTCGTATCCCGAAACCTTCTCGCAGCGCTCCTCGACGTTGGCACGCTCGCTGAGGAAGGCGATCAGCTCCCGTGCCGCCGACTTGTTGCGGGCGAAGTTCCAGATGCCCCAGAAATAAAACAGCGACGGCACTACGCGACCCTTCGGGCCCTTAGGCATGCTGAACGTCCAGCAGTCCTCGGCGACCGTGGGGTTGTCGCGTAGCGCCACCGCCCAGGCCGATGGAGGGTTCAGGATCAACGCGCTCTGCCCGGAAATCAGCGCCCGGTTGTTGGACGCGTCGTCGTAGCTGACGGCCTCGTTGGGCAGGAACCGCATTAGCTTCTGGCCATATTCGAGCGCTTGCCGGACGGCGGCGCTCTTGAGGTTGATGTCGCCTTTCTCGGTCACAAGCTCGGCGCCGAAGCTGGCAAACAGGGCGCCGGCGAAGTCCTCGGAGTCGGAAGTCTGGCCCAGGCCCAAGGCGAACGGCTTGCCGCCCTTGTGACAGGCCTCGGCTGCCGCGAGGAACGTGTCCAGCGTCCAGTCGTCCTGCCTCCCGGTGTCGGCTGAGGCCGGAAATAGCGCCTGCACGTCGATGCCGGCCATGCTCTTCATCAGGCTGATCCGCGCGCAAGGCGGCTTGTTCTGCGAGCCAGAACTTGACGGCACCGCCATCCAATGGCCCTTTATCTTGCCGAGATAAGAGGCCGACCCGCTGACCGGACCATACTGGCCCATCAGCTGCTGCATCAGGTCGTCCATCGGCTCGAGCTTGCTGGCGTGGTTGTTCACCTCCCAGCTTGGGAACGCCTGTACGTCATGCCCGGTGCTGGCCTGCGCCTCCGCCGCCAAGGTCAAGAGGTTTTTGTTGCCTACCGAGGTGATGAAATCAGCCTGCACCTCGACCTTGCTCTTCTCGGCGAAGGCGGCGACCTGCTTACGCATGATGTCGTTGCCGGCCGGCACCCAATGGTCCCAAAACGCCACCGACAGCTTTCCGGCTGCGCCGGCGGTCCGGATATGAACCAGCGGCAGCGCCGCCGCGGCCGAGCCAATCGACAGCGCCGCGCGGCGCGACAGTCCAGCACCTTCGCCCATCGTTCCGTCTCCCAGCGGGCCGGCCCGGTAAGGCCCGGTTATTTGCTTTGTTCATCCCGGGGCGTAAAGCGTCGAAATCCACCCATAAACCGGGCAGCAAAGCAAGACATTCCCTATCCCGAGTGGCCATTCCTAGTCAGCCTTGGTCCAACCGCTGCTCCATCCCCGATCCAGAGCAATCGGTGACCGACGAAACGGTGCAGTTCAGCGCGATGCAGCAGGACGTCGGCGATGGCGTGCCCGGTGCGAAGGCGGCCTTTCCGTATGATCGGATGACGGTGGAGCGGTTCCGCGCGGCGTTCCCACGTGCGCGCTGGCGCGACGATCTGGGCGCCTGGTTCGTCCCGGGCACCACGGCGGAACGGCGTCTGAAGGCTTGGTCAAGCCGCGAATGGTCGGGCGTGCTGGCCTATGCCGACGAGCGCGGTCGCGACGCTTTCCTGTTCGCGCCGATCACGAGCCCCTACCTAGAGGTTGCCGACGACTTGATGGTCCGGACGCCGTACTCCCGCGCCGTTCTGGCCGAGTTGCGGATGGTGCCTTGGGCCCGGTGGGACCCGGCGGCAAAGGCGTGGCGTGTGCCATTCCGGTCGTTCGAGGACCTGCGCCGACGCTGGCCGGACATCGAGGGCGCGGCCCGCCGTGCCGAGCCCGAAGAGCGGCGGAAACGCGAGGAACGCCGCAAGGCTTCCCCGGAACACAGGGACAGCCTAGCCCAGGCCGCCGAGCGCCGCCGAAATCGCTACCCGGTGCCCGAGGATGCACTACCGCCGCTCGAGCGCGTGCTGACGACCTACGCGGGATGCGTGGTGTTCGAGACGATCACCGGCGAGCTCGTGGATCCCTTGATCGCCGCCCGCTTCTACCCCGGGGTGACTGCCGGCCCCGCGGCGTTGATTTGGGCGACCCGGCGCAGGCCGACCCATGACGAGTTGATCCGGACCTGGCCCGCGCGGCGAGTGCCGAAGCCGGCCGAGCAGGAGCGCGGTTGGTGGCAGCCGACCATCGAGGTGTTGCGAGAGGAACGTCGCAAAGCGGCCTCCATGGAGCGGGCGCGGCCAACGCGTCGGACCAAAGCACCCTGAGCGGGTTAGTGGGAGCAAGCGGAGGTGGCACTGGGCCATCCGCCAACGGAGAAGGCAGATAACGCTTTTGTTCCTGAACAGGAACGTATAAAGGCCTATCCGACAGCCTGACCGGGGCCCGCGAGCGACCGCCGCATGAACATCCTGTTCGTTCATCAGAACATGCCAGGCCAGTTCCGCCATCTGGCGCCTTTCCTTGCCCGTGACCCGGGCCACCGCGTCGTGTTCGTCACCCGGCAGGACCGCGTCGAGCTGCCCGGCGTGCAGCGGGTCACCTACCAGCCGCTGCGGGCGGCGACGCCGCCGACGCATCATTATGTGCGCCCGCTCGAGAACGGCGTGCTGCACGGTCAGGCGGTGCTGCGCGCGGCGCTGTCGCTGGCCGGGGCCGGGTTCGTGCCGGACGTGATCGTGGGACATCCCGGCTGGGGCGAGCCGCTGTTCCTCAAGGACAAGTTCCCCCACGCCAAGCTGCTGGACTATTGCGAGTTTTTCTACCACGGGCAGGGCGCCGACGTCGGCTTCGACCCTGAGGACCCGGTCGACCTGGATACGCTGTGCCAGGTCCGCGTCAAGAACGCCCACCTGCTGCTGATGCTCGAAGCCAGCGACCGCGGGATGACGCCGACCGAGTGGCAGCGCAGCGTTCATCCGGCGCCGTTCCACGGCAAGATCGACGTCGCGTTCGACGGCATCGACACCGCCAACGTCCGCCCCGATCCGCAGGCCCGCTTCGGGCTCCCGGATGGCCGGATGCTGACCGCTGCCGACGAGGTCGTCACCTATGTCGCGCGCAACCTGGAACCATACCGCGGTTTCCGGACCTTCATGCGCGCGCTGCCGGAGCTGCTGCGACGCCGCCCGGCCGCCCAGGTGCTGGTGGTGGGCGGCGACGAGGTGAGCTACGGCCTGCCGCCGCCCGGCCGCCGCAGCTGGCGCGAGGCGATGCTGCAGGACGTTTCCGGCATCGACCGCGCGCGGGTGCATTTTCTGGGAAAGATTCCCTATATACGCTACCTGGCGCTGCTACAGGTGTCGTCGGTGCACGTTTATCTGACCGTGCCGTTCGTGTTGTCCTGGTCCTGCCTTGAGGCGATGGCAGCCGGCTGCGTGCTGGTCGCATCCGACACGGCGCCGGTGAGGGAGGTGATCGAGCACGGGCGCAACGGCTACCTGGTAGACTTCTTTTCCCCCGCCGCCCTCGCCGGCCAAGCAGCCGAGCTGCTGGCGGACCGGTCCCAACTCGGACCCATCCGCGAAGCCGCCCGGCATACCGTGCTGGCGCATTACGCGCTGGAGGACTGCCTGCCGCGGCAAGCGAAGCTGGTCACTTCGCTCGGCTGACGCTGAGACGCCAGCCTGGCCTGCTATCAGAGACCGACCTGATCCCTGCTACGGACACAGCCTCTGAGTAGCCTCATCAGGGTGCGTTCGAACTCCTAACGCGCGGCCTGCGGCGCGTTGGCGGACGTCACCCGCCAAACGGTATTGCCGACGTCGTCGGCCACCAGCAGCGCCCCGGTCTTGTCCAGCGCCAGCCCCACGGGACGGCCATGCGCATGGCCCTCGGCGTCCACGAAGCCGGTCACCACGTCCTCGGCGGTGCCGTTCGGCTTGCCGCCGCTGAACGGCACGAACACCACCCTATAGCCGTTGAGCACTGGCCGATCCCAGCTGCCGTGCTCGCCGACGAAGGCGCCGCCGCTGTAGTGCTCCGGCAGGCTGTTGCCGGTATCGAACACCATCCCGAGCGGCGCCACGTGCGAGCTCAGCGCGTAGTCCGGCGGGATCGCCTTCGCCACCAGGTCCGGCCGCTGCGGCTGCACCCGCGGGTCGACGTGCTGCCCGTAATAGCTGTACGGCCAGCCGTAGAAGCCGCCATCCTTCACCGACGTCATGTAGTCCGGCACCAGGTCCGGCCCGAGCTCGTCGCGCTCGTTGATCACCGCCCAGAGCGCGTGGCTTTGCGGCTCCCAGGTCAGCCCGTTGGGGTTGCGCAGGCCGCCGGCGAAGATGCGATGCGCGCCGGTTGCCCGATCGATCTCCCAGATGGAGGCACGGTCGAGCTCGGCGCCGATGCCGTTCTCGGTGATGTTGCTGTTGGAGCCGACGCCGGCATAGAGCTTGGTGCCGTCCTCGCTGGCGACCAGGCTTTTCGTCCAATGATGGTCGATCGGGCCGCCCGGCAGCCCTGTCAGCAAGGTTCCGGGCTCGGTGATGCTGGTCGCCCCCGGCGTGTAATTGTAGCGCATGATCCCGTCGGTGTTGGCGACGTAAAGGTCGTTGCCGACCAGCGCCACGCCAAACGGCGAGTTGAGGTGGTCGAGGAACACCGTCCGCACGTCCGGCTTGCCGTCACCTTTGCTGTCGCGCAGCAGGGTGATGCGGTTGCTGCCGCCCATCGTGCCGGCCGAGGTGACGGCGGATTCGATCCACTTCATCACGATCGTCTTGGGCCGGGTAACCGGGTCGAGGTTCGGACTGATCAATTCAACCACCAGCACGTCCCCGTTCGGCAGCGTATACACGGACCGCGGGTGCTCGAGCCCGGTCGCCAGCGCCTGGACGCGCAGGCCCGAAGCCACCGTGGGCACCTCGCCGTTCTTCCAGCCGACCGCCGTGGTAAGATGCATCGGCGGGAACAGGTATTGCTGCGGTTCCGGTAATACCGGGTTCGGCCCGATCTGCGTCTTGATGTCGAACTCGTCCGGCGCGGCGGCCGTGAGCGCCAGGATGGCGACGCCGGCGAGCGCCAGCCGGGGCATCAGCGTGCGAGGTGCAGACTTCATCGATGGGCTCCAGAATACTGCATAGCCATGTCGGGCCGGACCGGCCGGGCGGCACGGGCGGTGCTGAACCAAAGGGTGACCAGCGTCGCCACGACGGTGACGGCGGTTAAAGCCAAGCCGGTCGGCACCACCGACGTCCAGGCGTCGCGGCTGTGGACCAGGTTGTCGAACAAGGCGAGCACCAGCACGACCAGGCCGCCGATCAACGGCAGCCAGGCCGCCCCTTGCCGGCGGGTGGTGCGGTCGGCCACGACCCCGATGAACCCCGCGATAAAGGCCAGCGCCCCGGCGACCCCGCCGATCGCCAGCAGCCAGGCGGAGAAATCCGCCCACATCATCTGCGCCGTCCACCAATAGGCGATGTCCGTCGCCAGCGCGGCGCAGAAGCATGCAATCGGAAACGAGGCCAGAAGCCGAAAGATCGAGCGGCCGGCCACCTGGGCCGGAGGTCCAGCATTGTCGCTGTTCATCGAAGTATCCCATCGCTGCTGGCCGCCAGAAGCGCGCGCCGGAAGCACGCGTCGGAGCCACCCCAGGAATACGGTCGGACCGCTTCAGGGTTGCGATGTTCGACTGGATTTTACTCCGCCCAGCCGGTTCGTCATACCGCGCCCGCCCAATGCAGCACGACGCCTGCCGCCGCACAGGCGAGCAGGGTAGGGATCATGCCCGCCCGGAACCGGAAAATGGCGACGACCGCGACCACGGACAGCGTCAGCGCCCAGGGGTCGAGCGACGCCGGCACCGGCGCGTCGAACTCCAGCCCCAGGACCCGCACCGGTTGTGCGTCGCGGAACCAGGTATGCAGTGCGAACCACACCGCGAGGTTCAGGATCACGCCCACCACCGCCGCGGTGATCGCCGACAGCGCCCCGCTCAGCGCCTTGTTGCCGCGCAGCCCCTCGATGAACGGTGCGCCGAGGAAGATCCACAGGAAGCAGGGCGTGAACGTCACCCAGGTGGTGAGCAGGCCGCCGAGCGTCCCGGCCAGCATCGGCGGCACGGCGCCCGGGTCGCGGTAGGCGGCCATGAAGCCGACGAACTGGGTGACCATGATGAGCGGACCCGGCGTGGTTTCGGCCATGCCAAGCCCGTCCAGCATCTCGCCCGGACGCAGCCAGCCGTAGTGCCCGACCGCCTGCTGCGCCACGTAGGCCAGCACGGCATAGGCGCCGCCGAAGGTGACGACCGCCATCTCGCTGAAGAACAGGGCGATGCGGCTGAACGTCGCGCCGGGACCCAGCGTGACGAGCAGCGCCGCCACCGGCAGCAGCCATAGCAACAACCACACCGCCGCCGCGCGTCGGGCGGTGGCGGCGGTGGCGCGGGCGTGCGCAGGCTGGCCGTCGCCGAGCAGGCTGTCGCGGTCGGCGAGCGCATGGTCGGCCGCCTTGCCATGGCCGCCGCCGGCCTGGAACAGCGGCGACCCGGCGCGCGTGCCGAACCAGCCGAGCAGCCCGGCTGCCAGGATAATGAGCGGGAACGGCACGCCGGCGAAAAAGATGGCGACGAACGCGGCCGCGGCGATGCCGACCATGGCCCGGTTGCGCAGCGCCCGGCCGCCCAGCCGCACCACCGCCTGCAGCACCACCGCCAGCACCGCCGCCTTGAGGCCGAAGAACAGCGCCGCCACCGCGCCGACGTGGCCCCAGCCAGCGTACACGTAACTCAGCGCCATGATGCAGACGACGCCCGGCAGCACGAACAGCGTGCCGGCGGCGATCCCGCCGCGGGTCCCGTGCATCAGCCAGCCGACATAGGTCGCGAGCTGCTGCGCCTCCGGACCGGGCAGCAGCGTGCAGTACGACAGCGCATGGAGGAACCGCGCCTCGCCGATCCAGCGCTTCTCGTCCACGACGATGCGGTGCATGACCGCGATCTGCCCGGCCGGTCCCCCGAACGACAGGGCCGCCACCCGCAGCCAGACGCGCAAGGCGTCGGCAAAGGGAACGTCATGGGGTTTCGCCGTTGTCTGGCCCAACGCGGCCTCCGCATCCGAGGGCGACGCGCCGATCAACGTGTTGCGCCGGTGTTCGATGCGCCCGCTCTTGGGTGAAGGTGAACGGACCGTCAAGCAAGGCAGTCTTCCGGCGACGGCAAAATTATTTTATGTGGGACGTTTTCCCACGGAATATGACATCGAGCCGTTCCGTCATCTCAACAGAAGCGCGGCACCGGAGTGCGGCGCGGGCATCAAGGGAGCGGGTATCATGGCCAAGAGCAGCAGCGGACAGGTCGAAGCGGGCGACGACAAGGGCGGATTGGTTGGCGGCCAAGGCATCGACGACACTGCGGCGCACGCCGCGTCGCATCACTTCGCCTGGGACGACGGCGCGCGCCATTCCGGCCTTGACGACGGCACGGCCATGTCGGCCGGTGCGCCCAACTACCTGCAGGCGCAGTACATCTACAGCGGCCCGACCGGCCGGGCCGTCTCGGCCGACGGCGACAACGTGTTCATCCACGGTGGCGACGGGGACGACGCCATCGCCGTGCACGGCGGCCGCAACGTGCTCGACGGCGGCCACGGCTCCAACTTCCTGACCGGCGGCACCGGGGCGGACGGCGGCAGCGACACCTTCTTCGTCGACACCCGCGGCCATGGCGTGGTGTGGAACACGCTGCAGAACTTCCACACCGGCGACGACGTGACGGTGTGGGGCTTCAACCCCGGCGTCAGCAAGGTCACCTGGGCGGAGAACGAAGGCGCCGTGGGCGCGCGGGGCGCTACGATGCACATCGAAACCCACGGGGCCGGCAGCGGGATCGACGCCTCCGTGACGTTTGCCGGGCTGAGCGTGACCGATGCCCAGTCGCGGCTGGGCACCAGCACCGGCACCTCGGCCGACGGCAGCAGCTATCTCTACATGCACAACCACGGTTAGATCCGGAGACCGGGCCGGCCGTTCAGTGGCCGGCTCGAGTCAGGCAATCCGTTCAGATGTAGCCACATCTGTTCTCGGCAAGTGCAACCTATCCTGATGCAAGACATGCAGATCCGCGCGCCAAAAGATCACGTTCAGTTCCTGTCAACAACGGGAGCGCTGACATGAGTGATGCGACAGCGACGATGGACGTCTACATGACTGGTCTTCGGAACCAGCACGCCGTCGAGACGCAAGCGATCGGGACGGTCAAGAACGAACTGAGCCGGATGGAACCCTATCCCGAACTGCACGCGCGGATGCAGCAGGAAATGGAGCGGTCGGTCACCCAAGCCGCGCGGCTGGACGACCTGCTGGCCAAGCACGGCAGCAGCAAGTCGGCGACCAAGGAAGTCGTGACCGGTGCGGTCGCCACCGTGGCGGGCTTCGCCCACATGGCCGCCGCGGACGAGGTGCTGAAGAACGTCCTCGCAGCGGTCGGCTTCAAGGCCTACGAGATCGGGTCCTACAAGGTGCTGCTCACCCTCGCGGAG
The DNA here is from genome assembly GCA_963752225.1 of uncultured Alphaproteobacteria bacterium. Taxonomy (GTDB): domain Bacteria; phylum Pseudomonadota; class Alphaproteobacteria; order Acetobacterales; family Acetobacteraceae; genus JBBROS01. The sequence continues at coordinate 33,403 of CAVVXS010000011.1, forward strand.
GCCGCCGGCGCAACCGACGACCGCGCTGTCTTGGAGCAGTCCATGCAGGAAGAGCAGGAAATGGGCGATTGGCTCGGCAGCCATCTGCCCAACCTCGTGCACGCGTTCCTGCAGCAGCGGGCTGCGTAGCGGGTTCCGCGCGGCCGCGTCGTCGTCCAGGATCCGCTCGATCCCGGCGACGGCGCCGTTCCGGATCAGCCGGCTTGTCGCAGCCGCGCCACCCGGGCCGGCACGGGCGGGTGGCTGAAGTTCACCAGCGCATAGAGCGGATCCGTGGTCAGCGTGCTGGCATTGTCGCGCGACAGCCGCAGCAGGGCCGAGGCCATCGGCGCCGCGCCGACCATGCGACGGGCGAAGTCGTCGGCCTGGTACTCGTGCCGCCGGCTGAGCCAGTTGCCGGCGATGCCGAGCGCCGGGCCGGCCATCTGCACCACCAGCACGCACACCACCAGCGCCAGCGCGTCGTCCTGATGCGCGATGCCGAAGCTCGGCAGCAGCCAGGGCTGCCGGCACAGCCAGCCGATCGCGAAGCAGCCGAGGAACAGCAGCACCGCCGATTGCAGCAGCCCGATCAGGATGTGGTTCAGCTTGAAGTGGCCGAGCTCGTGCGCCAGCACCGCTTCCAGCTCGGCCTCATTGTTGCCGGCGATCAGCGTGTCGAATAGCACGATGCGCTTGCTGCGGCCCAGTCCGGAGAAGTAGGCGTTGCCGTGCGCCGAGCGCCGCGACGCGTCCATCACGAACAGCCCCGACGCCTGGAAGCCGCAGCGCTGCAGCAGCCCCTCGATGCGAGCCCGCAAGGGTCCGTCGAGCGGGCTGAAGCGGTTGAACAGCGGCGCGATCCAGCGCGGGTACACATCCATCATCGCCAGCATCAGCAGCACCAGACCGAGCCATGCCCACACCCACCAGGGACCCGGCTGCCGCATCAGTGCCATCATCCCGTACAGCAGGGGCACGCCGATCGCGAGCGACAGCACGCCGCTCTTCAGCCGGTCGAGCGCGAAGGCGCCGGGCTTAGTGCGGTTGAAGCCGAATGTCTGTTCAATGCCGAAGGTGCGCAGGATCGCGAACGGCAGGCGGAGCAGCCAGGAGATCGCCCCGGCCGCGACCAGGAACAGGACGCTGCGCGAAAGTCCGGGTCCGATGCATTCCGCGACCCCGCCATACAGCGCGTCGTAGCCGAAGCAAGCCCAGCCCAGCGCCAGCACCAGCCCATACAGGGACGACGCGGTGCCGAGCCGAAGCCGCGCCCGTTCGTAGTCGGCTGCGCGCCGGTGCTCGGTCAAGCTGACGGTGTCGGTAAAGTCCACCGGGACGGTGTCGCGATGCCGGGCCACGTGGGCAGCTTGGCGGGCGCGAAGGAAAACGTCGAACGCGGTGGTCGCGATGGCCACGGCAACGAACAGCAGGAGCAGGACGGGCATGGCCTCAATATGGGACGCCGGGAGGGGGGCGTCAGTAGAGTCCACTACCCCAAACCGAGCCTGCGCGCCTCCGCCCGTGGCACCGCCGGCAGCGATGGATGCAGCACGATCCCCTGTTCCTCGACGTCCACTCGCGCTTCCGGATACACGGCCAGCGCCATCTGCAGCGCTTCCAGGAAGGTCGGCTTGATCTGCCGAACTAGGCGGAACCCGGCGCCGAACTGGGCGTGGATCGCAGCCCAGGTGATCGGGGTCGGTTTGGTCAGCGAATGCAGCCGGTAAGCCAGCCAGATGTAGAGGTCGATCGCGAAGGAGCGGGTGCCGATCGCCCGCAGCGCCTCCTCGCGCACCGGCACCGGATGCTCCTTCAATGAGCGCCAGAAGCCGTCATCGAGCCGGACCTTGTCTTGCCACAGCGTCGGCTGGCTTTCGTCGGCCAGCCCGGCCAGCGAAATGCTGCTTTGCACGAAGGCGCCGTTGCTGCGCAGCTCGGCGCTGGCGAGATCGGTAAAGAAGGTCAGCTTGCAGCCGGAGATGCGCCGCGCCTGCTCGCTCACTAGTTGGTAGGTCTTTCCCCCGGCCGACAGCGACATCCGCGTCATCCAGGCCTTCATCGACCGCCCCAGCTCGACGTCCGGGTTGCCCGTCTTGACCGCTTCCGTCTGCAAATACAGCAGGATAAGCCGGGCAATGCTGCCATAGGGGACGCCGATCAGCTCGCCCTCGCGGTCGCGTCCGGACTCGACCAGCAGCGTCGTGCGATTGCCCTGACGCCGCCAATACGGCGCCTCGGTGCGCTTATGCGGCAAGGAGGTCATCGCGAACCCGGCATGGGTGATGCCGAGCCGGCCGTCTTCCTCGCCAAGCACCAGGGCGGCGGCTTCCACCGCTTGCCGCCCGACCTTGCTGTCGGCCTGTGCTTTAGCGACGTCGATGCCGTCCCGAAGGATCAACTGGTGAACCTTACCCATGGCTGCTGTTGTGGGATAATTTTATCCCCCGCTGCAAGGTGGACTCTACTGACGCAGGCTAATAGCAGGCTATTAGACTCAGTTATTAGTACCGTCAGTAGAGTCCACGGGATAACCCGGAGTCGCGTCAGTAGAGTCCACCGGGGGCGTCAGTAGAGTCCACTGGATAACCCGCCCAGGCTGTGGATAACTTTTTTCCGCGGGGGCGTCAGTAGAGTCCACTTTTCTGCGAATCGGGCCGCTCAGGCCGACTTGCGCGGGCGGCCGCCTTTGGCCCCATTGGCCCGTGCTGCGGCGGCCTTGGCCGCGGAGGTTACCTGGCCGGCCTGCCGCGCCAGATGAGCCTGGGTGCCGAACAGGCCGGCCAGGAGGCCGGGGACCGACAGGTCGGCATCGAGTGCCTCCCAGTGCAGCCCGGAGCCGGCACCCAGCAGTTCGACCTCAGCGAGTTGTTCTTCGGTCGCATGCTCCAGCCCTTCGACCAGACGCGGCGGGAAGGCAAACATGCAGCCATTGGCCAGCTCGATCATCACGCGTCCGATCTGGCGGTCGTAGCATGCGGCCAGAGCCCTCGGCTCCTGCTGGCGGGCGGCACGGCCGCGCTCAAGGGCAGAGTCCATTTGGGCGTCAGTCAACTCGGCCGTGGATTTTCTCCCAATGTCGATGGAGGATTGTAGGCGTAGGAAAAGTTTTGCGGTGGCGTGGTCACAGCAAGGTAGGCCAGCGCTTCCGTGCCGGTATTTTCTACTCCATGAATATCGCCCGCTGGAGTGCGAATGATGTCCCCAGCAGAAAGCGGCTCCGTCTGGTCGTTTGCAAGCAACAGGACCCCCTCACCGTGCTCGATGATCCATATCTGTTCAGAGGCTGTGTGGGCGTGTCGCTTCGACAGCGAGCCGGGCTCCATGACCACATGTGTGATCGTCACCTGGGCGTCGGGCGAGTTGTTCGGCCAAATTAGTTGCTGCGACCGTATCTCGCCTTTGCTGAGAACATCGCATTCCGCAACGCGCAGTTTTTGGACAGGCATTAGACGACTCCCCCTCATGCGTTACGCTGAAGACTAGGCGTATGCAGCCAAAAGGCGGAAGATCCACTCAGAATCCAGGCATTGCCGCGTTCCCGGGTTCGCCCCGCTCCCGTGCCATCCTGCCCTTCCGTGGCGTGACCCGTCGTAACAAGGATTGCGGTCGCCCGCTCACGCTGACAGTATTACGAACCGTAACACGGAGCGCAGGATGACGACCGTGACAGTGCGGCGGCAAGGCAACTCGGTCGGCGTGACCTTCCCGGCGGAAACCCGCATCCGCATGGGGTTCGAGGTCGGGCAGGATCTCACCCTGATCGAGCTGGCCGACGGCGTGAAGCTGGTCAAGCGCAACGTGCAGCTGGAGCGCCAGATGGAGCTGGCCCGCGATGTGCTCCGCGAGCAGGCCGACGCCCTGCAGGAACTTGCCAAGCGTTGACGCAACCGGAGTTCCTCGAGCCCGATGTCGTGCTGTTCCTGCACGATCAGGCGCTGCGGGAATACGGCGGCATCCAGGGGGGCAAAAGCGACGACCTGCTGCACAGCGCTCTTGCCCGACCGGTGAATAAATTCCTTTACGCCGACCCCGGCCCACCGGACTTGTGCGACCTCGCTGCGGCCTACGCCTACGGTCTCGCGGGCAACCACTCGTTCAACGACGGCAACAAACGCACGGCCTGGAGCAGTTGCGTGCTGTTCCTGAAGCTCAACGGCACCGAGCTGACCGTATCCGCCGCCGAGGTCATCGAGCAGGTCGTCCGGCTCGCGGCCGGGCGCCTGCCCGAACCGGAGTTTGCGGCTTGGCTGCGGTCACGCCGGGTCTCGGAGCCCAATCGGGGGTGATCAGGCCGCGCTTCACGTATCGACCCCGCGCCGCGATACGGACAGCCGGATCTCCTGCCCCTCCAGCGTGTCCTCGACCACGCCGTCATCGTCCTTGGAGAACTCGGCGTCGAAGTCGAGCTTGGTCGCCAAGGTCTGTTCCTGGATATATCCGGCGTGGTTCATCAAGCGCCTGACGCAGCCCGCTATGCGCCTGCACCGCCACGTGGATGCGGTCGGTCAGCTCGAAGCCTGCCTGCTTGCGCGCGTTCTGGATCAGCCGTACCGCGTCGCGCGCCCAGCCCTCCGCCTGCAGCGCCTCGGTGACCGCAATGTCGAGCACGATCAAGCCGCGCCCGGCGTCAAATCCCTCGGCGGCCGCATCGCCGCTGCCGCGGAACCGTGACTTGGTACTGGCCCGGCTCCAGCACGATGCCGCCGATCTCGATCCGGCCGCCCTCGAGCGCAGTCCACTCGCCTGCTCGCTGCGCCGTGAACACCGCCTTCATGCGGGCGCCGTAGGTCTTCCCGAGCGACGCATCCACCTTGATCTCCGGCCGGCCGAACGCCGCCGTGTCCGTCGTCAGCCGCACCGCCTTCACGTTCACCTCGCTGGCGATGATGTCGGTGAACGGCTGGAGCAGCGCGCTGTCCGGATGCGCCACCGTAAGCCCCGCCAGCGGCAGCCGCACTCGCCGCTTGTGCACCTCGCGCACCGTCAGCACCGCCGAGCAGACCGCGCGGGCAAGGTCCATGCTGCGCACCAGCGCCGCGTCGTCCGGCAACGCCGCCGCATCCGGCCAATCGGTCAAATGCACCGACCGCACGGAGGGCTCGCCGTCGAACAGCGCGGAATGGATGCGCTCGGTGATCATCGGCAGCATCGGCGCCAGCGCGCGGCAGGTCAGCACCAGGCAGGTGAACAGGGTGTCGTACGCCGCCTGCTTGTCTGCCGCGGTGTCCGGCGTCGTGTCCGACCAGAACCGGTCGCGGCGGTTGCGGATAAACCAGTTGTTTAACGCATCTACGTAAGGACTTACGCATTCGTACGCCTTTTGAAGATCGTACCGGTCCAGATGTCCCTGGATCGCCTCGATCAGCCCCCGCGTCTTGGACAGGATGTAGCGGTCGAGCACGTCCGTGCTCTCGCTCGAGATGCGGGCCCGGACGCCGTCGATGTTGGCGTAGAGGGTGAAGAACACGTAGGCGTTCCACAACCGCAGGATCACCGCGCGCGACATCTTGCTGATGTCCGACCCGTCTTTCGCCATCGCCAGGTCGCCGCCACTCATCAGCGGGCTCGACATCATGAACCAGCGCAGCGCGTCGGTGCCCTGGCTGCGGAACACCTCGACCGGGTCGGGGTAGTTCTTCAGCCGCTTGGACTGCTTCTGGTGGTCCTCGCCCAGCACGACGCCGTGGCAGACGCAGTTGCGGAACGGCGCCTGATCGAACAGCGCCGTCGACAGCACCATAAGCGTGTAGAACCAGCCCCTGGTCTGGGCGATGTACTCGACGATGAAGTCGCCGGGGAAGTTGCGGTGGAACCGCTCCTTGTTCTCGAACGGGTAATGCTGCTGCGCGAACGGCATCGACCCGCTTTCGAACCAGCAATCGAGCACGTCCGGCACCCGGCGCAGCATGCTCCGCCCGGTCGGGTCGTTCGGGTTCGGCCGCACCAGCGCGTCGATCGCCGGGCGGTGCAGGTCGGCGACCTCGACGCCGAACGCCGCCTCGAGCTCGGCGACCGAGCCATACACCTCGGTGCAGGGATAAGCCGGGTCGTCGCTTTGCCATACCGGGATCGGCGTGCCCCAGAACCGGTTGCGCGAGATGTTCCAGTCGCGCGCGTTCTCCAGCCATTTGCCGAACTGGCCGTCACGCACGTGCGCCGGCACCCAGTTGATGCCCTGGTTCAGCTCCACCATGCGGGCGCTGAACGTGCTGACCGCCACATACCATCCGGTGATCGCCTTGTAGATCAGCGGCTCGTCGGTGCGCCAGCAATGCGGGTAGCTGTGGTTGATCTGCTCGTGGCGGACGACGACGCCGCCCCGGGCCTTGAGTGCCGCGATGACCGCCGGGTTGCCCTCGTGGATCACGTTGAGGCCTTGGAAGTCCGGCACCTCCGCCGTGAACCGTCCCGCCTCGTCCACCGGCACCACGACCGGGATCTCGGCCGCCTGGCAAGCGGCCAAGTCGTCCTCGCCGAAGCCTGGCGCCATGTGGATCAGCCCGGTACCTTCCTCGGCCGCCACGAAATCACCGGCCAGCACCCGGAACGCGTTCGGGGTGTCGGCGAAGTAGGGGAACAGCGGCTCATAGCGCCGCCCGACCAGCGCCGAACCCGGCATCGTCGCGACGATCTCGGCCTCGCCCAGCTCGCGCGCATACCGCTCGACCGCGCTCCGGGCCAGGATCACGTGGCCGAACCGCTCGCTGCGCACGACCGCGTACTCGATGTCCGGGCCGACCGCGACCGCGAGGTTGCTCGGCAGCGTCCAGGGCGTCGTGGTCCAGATCAGCAGCTTCATAGGGCCCGGGTCGCCATCCTGCGGCCGCAAGGTGAGGCCGACCGTCAGCGCCGGGTCGTCGCGTTCGCGGTAGGAGTTGTCCAGCCGGGTTTCGAAGTTCGACAGCGGGCTCTGCACCGCCCAGGAATACGGCACCACCCGATAGCCGCTGTAGATCAGCCCCTTCTCCCATAGCGTCTTGAACGCCCAGATCACGCTTTCCATGAACGGGCGGTCCATGGTGCGGTAGGCGCGGTCGAAGTCGACCCAGCGGGCACCGCGGGTCACGTACCATTCCCATTCGTGCGTGTAGGCCTGCACGCTGGCGGCGCAGCGGGCATTGAACCGCTCGATGCCGTATTCGAGGATGGCGGTGCGGCCGAAGATCTGCAGCTGCTTCTCGACCTCGAGCTCCGCCGGCAGGCCGTGGCAATCCCAGCCGAACCGGCGGTCCACGTGGCGACCGCGCATGGTCTGGTAGCGCGGGATGATGTCCTTCACGAACGACGTCGCTAGGTGCCCGTAATGCGGCAGGCCGTTGGCGAACGGCGGCCCGTCATAGAACACGAACTCGTTGCTCGACCCGTCTGCCGCCTGGATCGGCCGCAGCGCCAGCGATTGCTGGAACGTGCCCTCGCGCCCCCACCGCTCCAGCACGGCGTCTTCGATGGCCGGGAAGTTCGGGGGCTGCTCGGCAGCGGGATAGGGGCGGGCGTGACCGGGCATGGCGGGCGGGCATCCTAAATGATTTCCGCACTTGGCATCTGCCGCGGTTGAAGGCAACGCGGACGCGCACAAAGCGGCCGAGCCACCGCGGCAGATCATGGCTGTGCCGCTTGCCGATCCTGGGCGAGCCGGGCGCCACCGGCTGGATCGCCAAGCGGGTCTGTGGCTGTACGGCAATGTACAGCTTCGATCTCTGAAATCGACCGACTTCGAGAATGCGGAGCTGCTCGACAGCGCCTATGCGCACCTCGCGGTGATTGACGACGCGGTCCGCATCGCCGAACGTCGGACCACCTGCCGGCCGGCGCTATTCCGCAGCTGATTGGCGCGGGATTAGCCGTTCCCGCTCCGCCCGCGACGCCGCGAGCTTCTGCCGCGCCGCGTCGAGCACGGCCGGTGGCGCCGTTTCCGGGCGACCCGCATCGAACGGCGGCTCGGGCGCGTATTCAAGGAACAGCTGCACCCCCTGCGCCGCCGCCTCGCCTTCCAGCTCGGCAGCCAGGACCAGGGCGAAGTCGATCCCGGCCGTGACGCCGCCGCCGCTCAGGACGTTACCGTCGCGCACCACGCGAGCCTGGGTCGGGATGGCGCCAAAACGGGCGAGCAGGTCGTGCGCCGCCCAATGCGTCGTGGCCCGCTTGCCGCGCAGCAGCCCGGCCGCCCCTAGCACCAACGCCCCGGTGCAGACCGACGTCACGTACGTGGCGCCGAGCGCCTGGCGGCGCAGGAAGCCCAACGTCTCCTCGTCCTGCAGCAGCGGATTGATGCCGCCGCCGCCAGGCACGCACAGCACGTCGAGCTGCGGGCAGTCGGCAAAGGTCATGGTCGGCTGCAGCACGAGCTTGGTCACCGAAGCGACGGGGTCGCGGCTTTTCCACACCAGGTGCACCTGCGTGTTCGGCAGCGAGGCGAACACCTCGTAGGGGCCGGTCAGGTCAAGCTGCTGGACGTTCGGGAACACCAGGATGCCGATCTGCCGAGCCATCAGTTCCGCGCGCCGGGGACTGTCTGCGGAAGCTGACAGCGGAAGGCGTGCCCTTTCATGTTTGAGTTAAGTAAGCCGCAGTTGTATAATGCGGCATGGGTGACGACGGGGCTAGATACGCGAGGAACGCCGGGGCCGTTTTCAGCCTCAAGTATCACGTCGTCTGGTGTCCGAAGTATCGTCGGCAAGTCCTGGTCGGTGCTGTCGAGGTCCGCCTCAAGGAACTGATCCACGAAGCCGCTCAGTTGCGCGACATGACGGTTCACGCCCTCGAGGTTATGCCCGATCACGTCCACCTGTTCTTGGAGACTGACCCGCGTTGGGCCCCGGCCGAGTTTGTCGCGAAGATCAAGGCCAACACGTCGCGCGTTATGCGTGCCGAGTTCGCGCATCTTCGGTCGCGCCTGCCGACACTCTGGTCCCGGTCCTATTTTTGCTCGACGGTCGGCGCGGTGTCGGAGACGACGATCCGCCGCTACATCGAAGCGCAGAAGGGGCGATAGGTGATCCTCTCCTACCGATACCGGCTGTATCCGACCATGGCGCAGGGGCTGGCGCTGGGCGAGATGCTGGCCGATTTCTGCGAGTTGTACAACTGCGCGCTGGAGCATCGGATCAGCGCCTACGCCAAGGGTGCGACCGTCCGGCGCTACGACCAGTCGGCATCGCTGCCTGAGATCAGGCGCGAGCTTCCCAACCAGGGGCGATGGTCGGCGACGGCGCAGCAGCAGGTGCTCCACCGTCTCGACAAGGCGTATGCGGCCTTCTTCAGGCGAGTGAAGCATGGCGGCGCGGCAGGCTTTCCCCGGTTCAGGGCGCGCGCTCGCTACCACGCGGCTGACTTCCGGGTCGGTGACGGCATGACGCTGCGGAAGTCGGGCAAGATCGGCTTCGTCGGCGCGCCCGGCGAGATCAAGGTGAAATGGCACCGCGCGCTGCCGAGCGTGCCGAAGTCGGCGATCCTGAGCCGCAATGCGGGCAAATGGTTCGTCGTCCTGCATGTGGACGTGCAGCCGATCGAGCGCGCCGGCCCCGATAGCGTCGGTATCGACCTCGGGCTGGCCAGCCTCGTGGCGCTCTCGAACGGCGAAACCGTCGCCCGGCAGAACATCACCAAGCGCAACGCGGCCCAGCTCCGGCGGGCGCAGCGCGCCCTGGCCCGATGCAAGCGCCGGTCGAAGTCGAGACGACACCGTAAGGCCGTCGTTGCCAAGCTGCAGGCCCACATCGCCAACGCGCGCCGGGACAGCCTGCACAAATTGTCGGCCTTGATCGTGGCTCGCTTCGGGCGGATCGCGATTGAGGATCTGAACGTCAAGGGCCTGGCGGGTGGGATGCTCGCCAAGCCCGTGAACGATGCCGCGTGGTCGATGTTGACCAACATGCTCGCATACAAAGCTGCAAACGCTGGGTGCGAGTTGGTCAAGGTCGATCCGAGGTGGACAAGCCAGATGTGTCCGGACTGCGGCACGATCGCCAAAAAGACGCTCGCCGAGAGGACGCACCGCTGCCCGTGTGGCTGCGTTCTCGACCGCGACGTTGCGGCGGCGATCGCGGTGCATGACCGGGCATTCGGACGACGGCATGGAGCGTGCCGCGAAGCGCCGAGCCAGCGGGTTGCCGCATAGCTTGCTTCGGAAGCCGTCTGCGGAAGCTGACGGTGTGTTCACGCTGCGCCCTCTGTTTTCGCCTCGATAACACGCGGCGCCCGACCGGCGGACACAATTCCGCCAACGGCCTCGGCCGCCACGGCCCGCGCGGCGATCTCCTGCGGGACCCGGCGAACCATTCCTGCGGCAATCCGTAAAGACAGGGTCAACGCCCGCGGAGAAGAAGGCGTCGGCCTGCTTGGCGTGCGGGGCGTTGGCGAGCATGGAGGAGGAACGACGATGGTGAAGACCGTGACCCTGTTGAGCTTGCTCGTCGTGACGGGATGCGCAGGCTTGTCCCATGAACCCCCGGTTTCGTTGGCCCAAACCATGGGCGCCGGACCTCCCGAGCAGCAGCCGCAATCCCCCAACAGCCTGCCGCTCGGCTCACAGGTGAACGCGCCGTTCACCTCGTCGATTGGTTCGATCAACACCCGCGTGGGCCCGGCATCCGGCCCGGCGCCGGTGACCTCGCAGAAGCAGCCTCTCGTCGGGACGGGCACCGCGACGGCGCCGGCAACGCCGAGAAGCGTCACCAACTCGGTACTGAGCGCTCTGATTCTGGACAGTCCGAAGCCGGGCGAGAGCGGTTCCGGCCATCAGGCCGCCCGCTCGGCGAGCGGTTTGCGCCGATCCGTCCCGCTCCGCCGGGCGTAGGCTCGCCAGCAGAGCGTCAGGGCGATGGCGCCGTTCAGCGCGTTCCAGGCGATCCCGTTGGCGAAAGCCAGCCGGTACGAGCCGACTTGGTCGAAGATGGCACCGGTCATCCAGCCGCCCAGCGCCATGCCGACGATGGTCGCCGCCAGCACCATCCCGACCTTCAGGCCCGCGCCCTGCGCCGGGAAATACTCGCGCACGATGATCGCGTAGCTTGGCACGATGCCGCCCTGGAACAGCCCGAACAGGCCGGAGATCACGTAAAGCGACGTCAGCGAGTCGAAGAACAGGAACAGCGACAGCGACGCCATCTGCAGCAAGGAGCCGGCGAGCAGGGTCGGCAGACCGCCGAGGCGGTCGGCGATCCAGCCGGAGCCGATGCGACTGACGATGCCGAGCCCCAGCATCAGCGACAGCATCTCGGCGCCGCGCGCCGGGCCGTAGCCGAGGTCGCCGCAATAGGCGACGATGTGCACCTGGGGCATCGACATCGCGACGCAGCAGCTCAGGCCCGCAGCCACCAGCAGCGCCAGCAGCATGCCCGGAGCCAGCCCCAGCCGCGCCCGCGAGGTCGCCGTCGCGGCGGCGCCGGCGGCGGCCTGCTGATTCGGCGGGGCGGCGCGCAGCAGCCACGCGAGGGGCGGGACCGTGAGCAGCACCACGGCGCCGATGCCGAGCTCGGTCGACCGCCAGCCGACCGATTGCGTGGCTGCGGCGACGATCGGCGGCCAGATCGCGCCGGCCAGGTAGTTGCCCGCCGCCGCGATCGACACGGCAAGGCCGCGCCGGCGGCGGAACCACAACGAGGCGTCGGCCATGACCGGCCCGAACAGCGCCCCCGAGCCGAGGGCGCCGATCAGCACGCCATGGATCAGCGCATAGGTGAGCAGGTCGCCGGTGCGGCTGGCCAGGGCGTAGCCGGCCGCGAGGGTGGCGCCGGCCACGGCGGCGACCGGGGCGATGCCGAAGCGGTCGGTGGCGCGGCCCATCACGACGTTGCCGGCGGCAAAGCCCAGCATTGTCAGCGTGTAGGGCAGGGCGGCCCCGGCCCGCTGCGCGCCGAACTCCGCCTGCACGGCCGGCAGCGTGACCACGATTGACCACAAGCCGACGCCGCCGATCGAGCTCACGAGCAGCAGCAGCCCGAGCCGCGCCCAGGATGCGCGAGTGTCCAGCGTTCCTCTCCCCTTGGTTATTTGCGGCAGAGTGCTGTCCTGCCTCAGAAAACTCGTAGTCGAATTCTGGCAAGCAGGCCACCAAGCCCCTGTCGTCCGGTCTTCCATGCCCGCATTCTCAGTCAGGCGCGCTGCGGCAGCCCCGAGAACGAGCCCTACTTGGCCGTGATGACGTCGCGGATGCGGGTGGCCAGCGTGTCCATCGCGAACGGCTTGGTCAGGATGTGCATGCCGGGTTCCGGTTGGCCGTTGCGGAAGACCGTGTTCTCGGCAAACCCGGTGATGAAGATCACCTTCAGCTCCGGGCGGACGGCCCGGCCGGCGTCGGCGACTTGACGGCCGTTCAACCCGGCCGGCAGGCCGACGTCGGTGATCAGCAGGTCGATGCGCTGGTCCGAGCGCAGGATGTCGACGCCGGTGAAGCCGTCGGCGGCTTCGATGGCGGCATAGCCCAGATCGCCCAGCACCTCGACCACCAGCATGCGCACCGTCAACTCGTCGTCCACCACCAGGACGGTCTCGCCGGCGTTGGCCCGCGGCACGTCCCCGGCCGGGGCGGCGGCGTCCTGGCTATCGGCCGGGCCCTGATGGCGCGGCAAGTAAAGGCACACCGTGGTGCCCTGGCCGGGCTCGGAATAGATCCGCGCCTGCCCGCCGGACTGACGCACGAAGCCGTAGATCATGGACAAGCCCAGCCCCGTGCCCGAGCCGATGGGCTTGGTGGTGAAGAACGGATCGAAGGCACGGCGGATCACCTCCGGCTCCATGCCGATGCCGGTGTCGCGGACGCTCAAGGTCGCGTACTCGCCAGGGTTCATGTCGCGCTGCTGCGCGGCGCGCGCATCGATCGACAGGTTGGCGGTCTCGATGGTCAGCGTGCCGCCTTGCGGCATCGCGTCGCGGGCGTTGATGCACAGGTTGAGCAGCGCGTTCTCCAGTTGTCCCGGATCGATGAAGGTCGTCCACAAATCGGGGTCGGACACGACCTCCACGCTCATCGCCGGGCCCATGGTGCGGCGCACCAGCTCCTCCATCTCTGCCACCAGGCGGTTGATGTCGGTCGGCTTGGCCACCAGCGTCTGCTGGCGCGAAAACGCCAGCAGACGATGCGTCAGCGCGGCTGCGCGCTTCGCCGCACCCTGCGCCGCGTCGATGTAGCGGGCGAGGTCGCCGGTGCGGCCTTGCGCAGCCCGCACCCCGAGCAGCTCGAGGCTGCCGGTGATCCCCGTCAGCAGGTTGTTGAAATCGTGTGCCAGGCCGCCGGTCAGCTGGCCGACTGCCTGCATCTTCTGCGATTGCCGCAGCGCTTCCTCGGCAAAGCGGCGCTCGGTGATGTCCATGATCACGCCGGCCAGGCGCGGCGCGGCATCAGGTTCCACTTCGATAAGTTTGCCGCGCTTGGAAATCCACCGCAACTCGCCATCGGCACGGCGGATCTTGCAGTCCAGATCGAGCGTGCCGATGACATCCATTTTCCGGAACGCGGCCTGGGCGTGGTCGCGGTCTTCCTCGATGACGTGGTCCAGGAACGTGTCGGCGGTCCAGGACGGCAGCGGTTCGGCATAGCCGAAGATGCGGTCGTGGCCGGGCGTGCGGCGAATGAGGCGGCTGGACAGGTCGAGCTCCCACGACCCCATGCCGGCCGCTTCCAGCGCGAAATCCAGGCTGTCGCGCGCCTGCGCCAGTTCGCGTGCCCGGTCCTGCACGCGTTTCTCCAACGTCTCGTTGAGCTCCTGCAGCAGGAGCTCGTTGTTCCGCCGTTCCTCCAGGTAGGCGCGGGCCTGGTATTGGCGGCGCCGGCCGCGCAGTGCGGATGTGACGCTGCTCAGCAGGGTTTCCGCGTTGATCGGCCGTTCGAGGATGATGACATTGCCCAGGCGATCCAGCGTGCCCGCGGCAACCGCCGACCGCCGGCCGATCTGCTTGGTGGCGAGGACGATCACCGGGATGTCCGACCAGGGCGGCTGATCCTCGACCCGGGCGAACAGGGCCGGCAGCTCGGGGCCGGCGAGCGCTTCCTCGGTAACGAGGATGGCGCCCGCATCTCTGGCCAGCCGCGCATTGAGCGCAGCCAAGCCATCGTAGACCATGCAGCTTACGCCCCCGCGCTGCAGCACCTGCTCGATGATCGCGGCGTCACGTCCCTTGGGCGCCAGGATCAGGACGGATTCAGTCATTATGGCCGCGTTCAGCCGGGCGACTTGGACTTGCCGGACAACATCTCCATGCGGCCGCGATAGCTGGGGACGCCCCCCATCACACCCTCGAAATCGGTCAGCGGGTCGCCGACGCGAAGGCCGCCACGACCCAGTTGCAGCTCCCGGATCGTCCGCTCATGCGCGCTGCTGCGGCTTTTCAGAACGGAAACCGCCGTGCGGATGGTGCCGTGCGCTTCGAAGAAGCGGAATAGCATGACCGTATCGCTCAGGTAGCTCAGGTCGATGTCGGAGCGGACTTCGCCGACGAAGCCGTGCTGGCCCAGCACGAGGATGCTCTTGACGCCTCGCTGACCGAGGTAGCTGAGCAACTCGTGTAGCTGCAGCAGCAGGAACTGCTCGCCGGGCATGGACTGCATATACGCGTTGAGGCTGTCGATCACGAGCGTGGTGGCGCCGTTCTCCTCCACCGCCATCCGGATCAGGGCGGAAAACTCGCCCGGCGACAGAGCGGCCGGATCGATCTGCTGCAGCTTCAGCTGGCCGCTATCCAGGTAACCCTGCACATCGAGCCCGAGTGCCAAGCTGCGCGCCAGCAGGGTGCCGATGCCTTCGTCGAACAGGTAGTAGGTCGCCTTCTCGCCCCGCTGCAGCGCAGCCAGCACGCAGCTGATCGACGTCGTGGTCTTGCCGACGCCGGACGGTCCCATCAGCAAAGTGTTGGTGCCCGGCGTCAGCCCGCCGCCCAGCAACGCGTCCAGCCCGGCATTGCCGGTGGAGGAAAACGTCGTCTCGAACCCGCTCCGGTGTTCGGAGGCCACGAGTTGCGGGTAGACGGTGAGCCCGCCGGTGTCGAGCGTGACGTCATGGTAGCCGCCGCGGAACTTGATGCCGCGCATCTTGATCACCCGCAGCCGGCGCCGTTCCGCTCCGAACTCCCGCGGGATCTGCTCCAGCGAGATCACACCGTGCGCGATGCTGTGCAGCTGCAGGTCGTGCGCATCCGCCGTCCGGTCGTCGAGCATCAGCACCGTGCATTCCCGCGTCGAGAAGAACTGCTTCAGCGCCAGGATCTGCCGGCGGTACCGCAGCGGGCTCTGCGCGAGCAGGCGCATCTCCGACAAGCTGTCGAACACAACCCGGCGCGGCCGCAGCTCTTCCACCCGGCGCATCACGTCGCGCGTCGTCTCGCCCAGCTCGACTTCCGAGGGATGCAGCACGGATTGCTCGCTATCCGGGTCCATGCCGAACTCGTTGACAAGTTCGTACAGCGTGAGCCCGTCCAGCGACCAGTTATGGGTCGCGGCGACGGCGCGCAATTCCGCCTCCGTTTCGGAGAGGGTGATGTAGAGGCCCGCTTCGCCCTGGCGCGCGCCTTCGAGCAGGAACTGCAGGGACAACGTGGTCTTGCCGGTGCCTGGATGGCCCTCGACCAGGTAAACCCGGTCGCGCGTCAGCCCACCACTGAGAATATTGTCGAGCCCCGGTATGCCAACGGAAACGCGCGGGGAAAGGGTGGACGGCGGAAACGGGTCGGCCACGAGAATAATGCACCTTTCAGAACTAATCAGGACCATACAAGGTCGGTTGGGCGCGGTCATCTGCCTGACCCATTCAGATGCAATGCTCGCAAGACACGGGTTTTGCAATCGAACCCAGTGTCGGGTCTTAAATCACAACGTCAATGGCGGGCGGTTCGCCGTCCGGGCAAGCGGGCCGGGCCGGGCGTCGTTCCGAGTGCCCCGCGCGCAAGCCTATTGGACAGTGGCAAGGAGCGCGGTTACGCAATATGCCTGGGGCGGAAAGCTGCCCAACCGGAGGTTTCGATGAGCGCGGCGGGAGCCGCTACGGAACCGGCCGGGGCGGCGCACCAGCACGAGGACCACGGCTGGGAGCCGTGCGACGGCTTGGAGCGGACCGCCTACACCGCGCTTGCCGATATCCTTGCCGCGGTCGGCTACAGGCTGCTGCTCGCGGCGGCGTTCGCGCTGCAGGGCAGTCACCGGGCGAACCGGGCTGTGGTGGAGCCTGGCCGGTGCTGGCCGTGCTGCTGATCGCCTCGCCCCCTTTGGGCGCACCGCAGCCCGCCGAACCCGGCAGCGCCGCGCCTGAAGCCTTGGCGCACCAGTTCACCGTGGCGGTGACGGTGGTGAGCTTTCTGGGCTGGGCCGTGCTCGGCAGCTCGACGGCGTTCTTTTACCGGCGGTTCAGCACCGCCTGAGCTTGGGCCAGGCCCGGAACCTACACCCCCGCCGGGTCGATCGTCGTCGCCCACAGCGCCGTATCGGCGACGTCGCGCAGCGTGACCGTCAGCTGCCGCGTCGTGCCGTCTACCCGCACGTGGCCGAAAAACTGCAGCCCGGCCGACGGCGGCAGGTTCTGCCCCTGCTCGGCGGTCGGCGCCTTCACGAACCGCAGCTGCGGGCCGAACGTCCCGTCGAGCTCGCCGGGGCCGAACGTGCCGGAATGGATGGGACCCGACACGAATTCCCAGAACGGCTCGAAATCCTGGAACTTTGCTTGCGACGGGTCATACCAGTGCGCGGCCGTGTAGTGCACATCCGCGGTCAGCCAGACGGTGTTGCGCACCCGCTCGCGCTTGATGAAGCCGAGCAGGTCGGCGATCTCGAGCTCGCGCCCGAGCGGCGGGCCGTTGTCGAGCTGGCTGATCGCTTCCGTGCCGAAATTGCGGGCCGCGTCGTAGACGACGTAGATGCTGATCGGCATGTCGGCGGCGATGATCTTCCACGTCGCCTTCGACGCCTTCAGCTCCCGCTTCAGCCAGGCGATCTGCTGCGGCCCGAGGAAATAGGCGTCGGGACCGTAGCTGGTTTGGCGGTTGTCGCCGTTCGGCCCGCGGTAGCTGCGCATGTCGAGCATGAACACGTCGACCAGCGGGCCGTAGCCGATCTTGCGGTACACCCGCCCGGGCTCGAACGGGTTGGGGGCGATCGGATTGTACTCGTGGAACGCCCGGTGCGCGCGCGCCACCATCGGCAGGACGTTCTTTGCGGCGTATTTCTTGGCCAGGTGCTCGGCCCGGGTCAGCTCCTCTTCCGGCCACCAGTTGTTGGTGACCTCGTGGTCGTCGAACTGGACGAACATCGGCACTTGCGCGTTGAAGTCGCGTACGTTGCGGTCGAGCAGGTTGTACTTCCATTGCCCGCGATACTCGGCCAGCGTTTCGGCGGGCTTGGATTTCTCCTCCGTCACGAGGTTCTTCCACATCGTCCCGTCCTTGAGCTTCACCTCGGCCTGCATCGGCCCGTCGGCGTAGACGGTGTCGCCGGAATGGATGAAGAAGTCGGGCTCGTGCCGCAGCATCGTGGCATAGGCGCGCATCCCGCCCCAATCCTCGTTGATGCCCCAGCCCTGGCCCGCGGTGTCGCCCGACCACACGAACGAAACCGAGCGGTTGTCGGCCGGCGCGGTGCGGAAGTGCCCGATGGAGGCTTCACCGCGGATCGCCGGCTCGGCGAGGTCCTGCGGCGTGACGCGGTAGAACACGTCCTGACCCGGCGGCAGCCCCTGCATTCCCATCTTCGCCGTCAGGTCGCTTTCCGGCAGGGCATCGGCGAACACGCTCCCGAGCACGTCCTTGAAGCTGTCGGTCGTCGCGAACTCGACCCTCACCCGCGACGGCCGGCTGACGCGGGCCCACACCATGCCGCTATCGGCGCCGACGTCGCCGGACTGCAAGCCATGCGTAATGAGCGGACGGTCCGCGGCCCGGCTGATGGAGGGCGTGAACAGGCCGCCGCCGGCCAGGACAACGGAACTGCCGCCGACCAGCCGGCGGCGGGTGATCGTCGGACCGCTTTGCTTGACCATCATCGTTCTCCCCGCATCCCGTTCATCGATACACAGGCTTGCCATGACGGCGGCGTGATGTTGCGACAACGGTGGCGAGATCGGCCCCGGCTCGACGCCGGGACGGCAGCGATAGTGGCGACGCCGGGTAAACGGGGCCCTCGCCCAACCGGGTCCAGCGTATGGCCTGAAAGGGCGGTCCGACGAGCGGACCCAGCACCGCCTCGACCTCGGCGACAGTGAGCAAGGCGCAGGCGTCGCGTCGGTTGCCGCCTCGGCCGTATGCCGGGCCAGGCGCGGCCGCACGCGGCGCAGGCGCTTGCGGCATACCGGAGCCGGCCGGCTCCGGTATGCCTGACGGTCAGGTCAGCGGCCGCCGTGATCGTCGCCGGCGTCGTGTCCGACCGGATCGTCGGCGCCGTCGCGAGCAAAGGCTGATCCCATTGGAGCAACCGCCGCCAAGGTGAAGGCCGCGAGGAAGAATTTCATGATGATCGACAACACGCCGCGGCACCAGCCTATTCTGACGATATCCTCGTCTCTCGGCAGCAACCGACATTCATGTGGCCGGGTCCAATGCCGGTGCGAGCTCCGCCTCGACGGACGACAGGAAGTCCAGGCTGGTCCAGCCGACCAGAACGTAGGTATAGCCCTTGCGCCGCCAAAGCACCTGCTGCAGCCCTTCGCGGGCGTCCGTCTTGGCGGCGAGGTCGACCGGGGAGCCGAACGAGATGCATAGACCGAACGGTTCATGGGGGCGGCCGGGCCAGCGATAGATCAGCTGCGTCACTGGCACGCCGTCGACCACCAGCAGCCGGCCGCCGGCGAACACCAGCCCCCGCTTGGACAGGTCCGGAACATGGAACGGCCGATGCAGGATGGCGCCGAACCAGCCTTCGATGTGCGCCTGCCGGTCGGCAGTCACCTCGACTTGGTGCTCCGTTTCCCGTGCGTAAACAGTGTGGTAGTCGGCGACCTCGTCGAGCAGTCGCTCGCTGAAATCCCGGTCCGGCACCGCGGCGGCCCGTCCGAACTGGATGCCGCCGGCAAAGGCCGCGACCGTGAGCACGACCGTGGCCGCCATCGCGGCGGCCGCCCAAGGCCGCCGCCATCGGGTCCGCGGCGCCAGCAGCCGCACGGCGCCCGGTGGCACGTGATTGTAGGCGGGCTGGTCGAATACCTCTCGCAGCAACCGCGTGGACTGCCGCAAGCGTTCCACCGTGTCCTGCAAGGTCGGGTCGGCGGCAACCGCGAGCGCGACCTCCCGGGCGCGTGCGGCGTCCAGTTCGCCATCGGCGAAGGCCATCAGGGTTTCGTCGCTTACCGCCGCCATTTGGAGAGCCGCGCAACGTTGCTCGGCGGCGCCCGCTCGGCATCGAGCCGTGCCATGAGCGCAAGCCTGGCCCGGAACAGCCGGCTCATCACGGTGCCGATCGGAATGCCGATCACCTCGGCGGCCTCCTTGTAGGTAAGTCCTTCAACGCAAACCAGCAGCATGACCGTTCTTCAGCCTCCGGCATTTCAAACAACTCGGCTTCCAGCCGGCCTAGGAACAGCCGGTGCTCGGAATCGGCTCGACGGCGGCGGCGTTCATCTCGGTCGAGGTCTTGCCTTCTTCTTCCAAGTGACGCGCCCGGACCCGGCGGGCGCGGACTTCATTATACCAGATGGATTGCATGATGCGGAACACCCAGCTATCGAGCTTGGTGTCCGGGGACCATTGCTCTTCGCGGCTGAGGGCGCGCTCGCAGGTCATCTGTACCAGGTCCTCGGCGTCGTGCCGCGAACGCGTGAGCGTCAGCGCAAAGCGCATCAAGCCGGGCAGCGTCGTCCCGATCCGGCTTCGAATCCTGTGTCCCAAGCAATGCGGCCCTCCTCGAAGGGATAACGTGCAACGCTGTCGGTTTATTCCCGGGCTGACACGGCGGGGTGCAGGACCGTGCCCTTCCGTTACCGGGGCAGACAAGCATTTCGGATTGACATTGTCACCCGAACAGGTGACGGAGGAACAGCGAAATTGGATAAGACTTGCCGCCGCGTTTCCCGAACACCGCCGTAATGGGGGTTCCGATGCCGCTCCTGCGCCGCCGCTTCCTGCAGGCAACCGCCTTCGCTCCCGCACTGGCTTGCACGGCAATGGTGCGGGACGCCGATGGGGTCGAGCAGCCGCGGATCCATGCTCCCGAGGTTGACAGCCTCAAGATCCAGATCGTGGTCGACGCCACCCATGACGTGTTCATCTCGGGCGCACAGTCGCCGGATGTGAAAGTCGACCGAGTGCGCGGCTATCGCGGCGGGCGCCAGTATCGAGCCCTGCAAAGCGAACATGGGCTGTCGCTGCACCTCACCTCGGAGAAAGGCGACGAAACGAAGCGCGTCCTGCTCGACTTCGCCTGGACACCCGATGTGCTGAACAACAACCTCGAGCTGCTCGGCATCGACACGACCAAGCTCGACGCCCTCGTGCTCAGCCACGCGCATCTGGACCATTTTGGCGGGCTGAACGGCTTTCTGGCCGCGCACCGGGCCGGGATGCGGGAGGATATGCGGCTCTACCTCGGGGGCGAGGACGTGTTTTGCTACCGCTATTCGCCGGTCGGCTCCAACCAGTTCGAATCGTTTGGCAACCTTGATCGCCGGGATCTGGAGAATGCCCGCATTCGGGCCGTCCTATCGGAGATGCCGGTTGTCATTGAGGGCCACGCTTTCACAACCGGGGCGGTCCCACGCACGAGCTTCGAGCGGGTGCTGCCCAACAGCTACGTCGAATTCAAGCAGCGGGACGGCGCGGGGTGCGACGTCACGAAATATGCCGGCCACCATTTCACCGAAGCAGAGTTGTCCGGCGCCCCACAGCCTGACCAGCACCTGCATGAGCACGCGACCTGCTACAATCTGCGCGGGCGCGGCCTGGTGGTGATCACGTCATGCGGTCATGGCGGCATCGTCAACACGGTTCGCCGTGCACGCGAGATTACCGGGATCCACCAGATCCATGCATTGGTCGGCGGCTTCCACACCGCCCCGGCTCCCGATGATTACCTCGCAAAGATCATGGCGGAACTGAAAACGCTCGACATCAATCATGTGCTACCCATGCATTGCAGCGGAACGAATTTCCTGGAAGCGGCGAAGCGGGAAATATCGACGGCACTCGTGCTCTGCACGACCGGGAGCACCTTCACCTTCACAGCTTGAGCATGGGGGCGGAGCGGCAGGAACCGACCTGGTGCCGCCCCCGCAGCAACCCGAAACAACGAGGCGGTCATGACCTGCACGCCTGCAACGAGGACAGCTCTATATGCCGGAGTTGTCGCAGCCACGTTCGGCGTCGCTGCGGCGCAAGAGGCCAAGCGGCCGCCGGTCAAGCCGCCGCGGGGACCTGGCGTACCTGGGTCATTCCTTCCGGATCCGCCGTCACCGTGCCGCTCCCGCCCGGTGCTGAAGCAAGCCGGGCCGAACTCGAGGCGCTGAAACGGCAACCGGTTGCCGAGAGCAGCGCCCGTGACCGGATCGACTACTGGAACCGCGGCTGGCCGGGCTATCGGTGGCAAGAAGTCGCGCTCGCCGAAGCGCAAGCCAATCCCCGCGCAAACCTATGGCACGTGATGGCGATGCTAAGCATCGCCGTCCATGACGCGACCGTCGCCACCTGGCACGCGAAGTATCAGTACGCTCGCCCACGCCCGAGCGAGGCCGACCCGACGCTCAAGACCGCCGTTGCGGTCCCGCGCAGCCCGTCCTACCCGTCGGAGCACGCCGCCGTCGCCGCGGCGGCGGCCGACGTCCTGGCGTTCGTGTTTCCCGGCAGTGCCGACGCTCTCACCCGGCGTGCCCAAGAGGCCGGGCAGAGCCGGGTCGCCGCTGGCGTGCAGTATCCCAGCGACGTCGAGGCTGGGGCTGACCTGGGCCACCAGGTCGCTGCCGCCGTCATCGCCCGTGTCAAGGCGGACCATTCTGATCTGCCGTGGGATGGCAAGATCGCCACGGGGCCGAACCTGTGGGCAGGGACCAATCCAGGTGGGATTACCCGTGGCGCCTGGACGCCCTGGGCACTCCGCTCGACCGACCAGTTCCGCCCGTCGCCGCCGCCCAAGCCCGGGTCGCCGCAGATGGCCGTCGACTTGGCCGAAGTCATGCAATTCCAACGCACGCCTGGCAGCCGACGGACCGCCTACTTCTGGGCGGTCGTGCCGGAACTGCGCGAGTGGGTCGCGATCACCAACCTCAAACTTTTTGAGTCACGCGCCGCCGACAACCCGCCCCTTGCCGCCCGGGCAATGGCCCTGGTCATGCTGGCCAGCGACAATTCCTTCACGGCCTGCTTCGAAGCCAAGTACCAGGTACCTTGCGCCGCGGCCGTTCCAGGTCGACCCGAGCGTCGACATGCTGTTCCCCGCGCCAAACCATCCGTCCTACCCGGCGGCACATGGCTGCGGCGACGGCGCCGCCGAGGCCGTGCTGAGCGAGCTGTTCCCGCACGACGCCGCCTTCTTCAAGGAGCGTGCGGAGGAAGGGGCTTGGTCGCGCCTGTGGGCGGGGATTCATTTCCGCAGCGACATCGAGGCCGGGCTCGCACTGGGCCGGGCGGTCGGCCGATACACGATCGAACAAGCGGCCGCCGACACGACGGACCAAGCGAGGCCGTAGCTACTGCTGCGCCACCGTGAGGCGCGACAGCTGCTCGCCGGCGGTGCCGATGATCGGCAAGGCCAGGGTCGCCGGATGCTCGGCGTCCTGCAGCACCGTCCAGGTGAAGGCGGCCGGGTTCGGGCCCGGCCCTTGCGGAAACGGCAGCCCGGGTGTCGCGCTGGCGGCGCCGGCCAGGGCCAGACGCAGCCGGTGCCCGGGCTGGAACACGTAGGCGGTCGGCAGCAGGTCGAGCTCGACCCGGCGCGCCTGGCCCGGCACCAGCGGCGTCGGATCCGACAATGACGCCCCGTGCGGCACGTTGAGGTAGCCCTGCACCACCTGGGTCGACTTCCCGTCCGGCGCCACGTCATTCAGGCTGAACACCATGTCGCCGTCCGTCGCGCTGGATGCGGCCCAGAGCGACACGTGCGGGTAGCCCGTCACCTCGGTCGCCACCGGCAGCGGCGCCGTGGTCCAGGTCAGCACGCGCTGCTCCGCCTCGCGCTGGTCGGCGTATGAGCGGCCAAGCGTGGCGCTCAGCAGAACCGGCAGGGCAGGGCCCGCGCCCGGCACGTAGGGCAGGGTGGCCGGCGGCCCCGCGGCCGGCTGCGCCGCCAGGGCGCCGTCGTTCAGGCTGTCGATCGTCTGGCTGGGCCCGGCTTGCAGGAACAGCGTCGTCATCCGCGCATCCGGAATCGGCCAATCCGCCTCGGTGCGCCAGCGGTCGACCCCCTTGATGAACAGGATCACCTTGGGCGCCTGCCCGACGCCGTTGCCGGCGTTCTTAAGTTCGACGCCGTTGTCGGCGTTTTTCAGCCCGACGCCGTTGTCGGCGTCTTTTAGCCAGTGATCGAGCCATTGCACCTGCAGCTCGCGCAGGACGTCGATCCCCCAATTATGGGCGTGCGGCGCGAACAGCAGCCGCTTGCGGCCGGAGGTGAACTGCTCGTAGGCGCGCAGGTTGGCGGGCGTGATGTAGTCGTCGAGCCCGCCGGCAATGAACGCCGCCACCCCGCGCCCGGCGATCGCCGCCACGTCGGGCGCCAAGGTCAGCCGCTCCCGCCACCAGCCGTCGAGGTCGCGGTGCTGGATCGCCGCCGCATACTCGGCCTTCGCGTCCGGCAGCTGCCGGCGGGCTTCGCGACCCGGCCCGGGCAGCATGCCGGCGGGATACCAGAGCAGCCCGTAGCAGTCGCCGCAGGCGACCTGCGGCACGATCGCCTGCAGGCTCGGCGGCGCTGCCTTGGCGGTCAGCCATTGCGAAACGCCGACCAGCGACCATCCCACCATGCCGACGCGGCCGTTGCACCACGCCTGCTTGGCCATCCACTCGACGGCGTCGTAGCCGTCGTCCCCGTACCGGTTGTAGAGCGTGGCCGTGCCGCCCGACTTGCCGGAGCCGCGCAGGCTGAGGTGGACGACCGCGTAGCCGCGCGACGCGAGGTCCTTCAGCACCCGGTCGGTGCCGGTGCCGATGTCGGACGCGTGGCCGTAGCCGTCCGCCATCAGCACGCAGGGCGTCGGCGCGGCGCCGGCGGGGAGCGTCGGCCGGAACAGCCGCGCATCGAGCGGGGTGCCGTCACGGGCGGTGACGGTGATGCCGCCTTGGGTCACGACCGGAAAGCGGAGCGGCGGGTTCTCCACCTGCGGGCGGTTGGGCAGCCAATGCCGGGTCTCGGTGCCGGCCCCCATCAGCTTGGGCGGCGGCGGCACCGCCGACGCCGTGCAGGCCAGCAGCAGCAGCAGGGCCGCGGCGGCGCCGCCGCGGGCCACTGTCAGGTTGTCCCGGCGTCCTCAGGCCGCATCGGCTCGGCGGGGAAGCTTCCAGCCGGGCCGGACGAAATGGCAGGTGTAGCCGTTCGGGATCCGCTCCAGGTAGTCCTGGTGCTCGGGTTCCGCTTCCCAGAAATCGCCGACCGGAGCGACCTCCGTCACCACCTTGCCCGGCCACAGGCCCGAGGCCTCCACGTCGGCGATGGTGTCCTCCGCGACCGCCTTCTGCTCGGGGCTCGTGAAGAAGATCGCCGAGCGGTAGCTCGCGCCGACATCATTGCCTTGGCGGTTGCGCGTGGTGGGGTCGTGGATCTGGAAAAAGAACTCCAGCAGGGTGCGGAAGCTGGTCCGGGCGGGGTCGAAGATGATCTCGACGGCTTCGGCGTGGTTGCCGTGGTTGCGGTAGGTGGCGTTCGGGACCTCGCCGCCCGAATAGCCGACCCGGGTCGAGACGACGCCGGGCTGCTTGCGGATCAGATCCTGCACCCCCCAGAAACAACCTCCGGCCAGAACAGCGCGTTCGGTGCTCATACACGATCCTCCAATTGCGGCCGCCAGGATCGGACCATTAGCCGCCTTCGTCCACATCCGGATCCTTGGCCGGGTCGTGATCGGTTTCCAGGGCCGCTTCCTCCGCTTCCAGCGCGGCTGCCTGGGCCGGGACCACACCGAACCGGGCGGCCACGTCCGGCGCGTAGCGCAGCAGATCGGGCCGCAGCTTCAGCAGCGACAGATCCTTCGACTTGCCTTCGAGCATGATGTCGAACTCCAGCCCGGCGGCGTCCCGCATGAACCGCGCGAACTCGAACGGGTTGGTGAAATCGGCATGCCCGGTCCAGATCGGCGGCCGCAGCGTCTTCACCTTCTTCTTGGTCTTGCGGTCGACCTTCACCATCTCCCGCAGCTCCGTGCGGGGCGACGAGAAATGGATCTTCGGCCGCACCCCGTCCGGCCAGGTGGCCAGGATCCGGCGCAGCACGTCGGTCGTGTCGAGCCCCTGCGGGTTCAGGCACCAATGGTGCTGGTAGTCGAAGATCAGCCGCACGCCCGTTTGTTCGTGCACCCACAGCACGTCGGCCGCGGAAAAGCGGATGTCGTCGTGTTCCAGCACCAGGCGCCGCTTCACGTGCTCCGGCAGCGTCGGCCAGGTCTCGGCCCAGCGGGCCCGCGACGCTTCCACGTCGCCATAGGCGCCGCCGACATGCGTCACCATCACCGCCTCCGGCCCCAGCTCCATCCGGTCCAGCATCTCCGCCTGGGAAGCCAGGTCCCAGATGCTCTTTTGCGTCAGCACCGGGTCGGGACTGTTGAGCAGCACGTATTGCGAGGGATGGAACGACAGCCGGATGTCGAGTTCGCGCGCTTTCTTGCCGATCGCCCGCAGCTCGGCGTCGCTTTCGGCGACCATGCCGTGGAATTGCGGCATGTCCGGGTGGGTCGCGTAGGGCGCCAGGTCCGATGACAGGCGGTACATGCTGATGCGCCGCTTGGCCAGGTAATCCAAGATGCCGTCGATGTATTCGAGCGACGTCTTCAGATGCGGGTTCTGCTGCCACCGCCGTGTGTCGTTGCTTTTGAGGTCGGTCCGGCCCATCACCTTCACGGGAAAGCCGAGCCGCAGCGGCGCCCCGTTCATGCGGCGGCCTCCGAAGCGGGCGCGTCCGGAACGGGCGCGTCCGGCACCGCGGCCGCGGGACCGAACCCCAGCCCGGCGATGAACGCGTTCCAGTCCGCCGGCCGCAGCGCCCCGCCCGTCGCCTGGCGGTGGCCGGACCCGTACATCTCGTCCGCCCCCGGCGGCCGGTGCTCGGCCAGGAACGCCACCAGGTCGCGGTCGGCGCCCGAGCGCACGGCGAAATGCACCCAGCCCGGCCGGTATCCCGTATTGGCCGCCATCACGATCTTGTCCCGCAGCCGCCCCCGCCATTGCTGGGCGATCAGCGGATGGATCTGCGTCGGCGACGCAAACCGGATCAACGCCACCTCGCCCCGCACCACCGGCCCGACCCGGCGGGCCGCGTCCAGCTCCCGCTTCACCTCCGCGCGCGCCGCCAGCACGGCAGGCCGCTTCCGGCCACCGGTCCGAGAGCACGTCCTTCGGCCCGTCCGCCTGCATCAGCAACGCCAGCGCCGGGGCGGCGTCGCCGGACGCGCTGCGCCGCGGTGCGTTCACCAACGCCGCGGCATCCCGCAGCGCCGTGACGCCGAACCGCCGCGCCGCCTCCATCTCGGGAAACCCGGCCTTCTCGGCCATGTCGCCGATCAACCCCACCGCCGCCAGCCACAGCCACGGCTCCGCCTCGGCCAACGCCTCCGCGCACCAGAACGCCAGCAAGGAGGAGGTCGGGATCGGGTCCTGCCCGTGGCCGCTGATCACGGTGGCGCCGGGCGGCGCCGCGCCGGGGACGTGGTGGTCCACCACCACGGTCGGCACGCCGGGCTTCGGCAGCGCGTCGCGCACGCCGAGGTCGGTGATGACGATCCCGCCGGCCGGTTCGGGGGCCAACTCCGTCCGCATCGCGTCCGACCACGGGCTTTCGCCGCGGCCCACGATGCGGGTCCGCACCGCCCATCCCGCTTGCCCGAAGGCGCGTGCGAACAAGGCGGTGGCGGACAAGCCGTCGGCGTCGTTGTGGCCCAGGATCCAGACCGGCTTGGCGCGGTCGAACGCTTGGACAGCCTTGGCGAAGACGGCAGTGGTTTCAGTGCGGGCCGCAGAGGCGAGGGGAGACGTCATCCGACCACAAAGCGGCGGGCACCCGTGGGTTTGTTGCGGCGGGCGGCTCGTCTAAGCCTTGTTGGGTCCATCCGGGAGTCTCCCGGGCCCGCTGCTGTAAAGGATCGTCATGAAAGCCGTCGGCTACCTCGAACGCGGCCTGCCCATCACCGACGAAAACGCGCTGCTCGACCTCGACCTGCCGGACCCGTCGCCGCCCGCGGGACGCGACCTGCTGGTCCGGGTCCACGCCGTGTCGGTGAACCCGCGCGACGCCAAAAGCCGCCACACGTTCGACGCGGCTTCGGGCAAGCCGGTCGTCCTCGGTTACGACGCCTCGGGGGTGGTGGAGGCCGTCGGTCCCGAAGCCACGCTGTTCCGGCCCGGGGACGCGGTGTTCTACGCCGGCGTGTTGAACCGTCCGGGCTCGAACGCCGAGCTGCAGCTGGTGGACGAGCGCATCGTCGGACGCAAGCCGGCGTCGCTGGACCACGCCGCGGCCGCGTCCTTGCCGCTGACCACGCTGACCGCCTTCGAGATGCTGTTCGACCGGCTCGGCGTTCCCCGAGGCCCGGTGGGCGGCGGCGAGGCGGCGGATGCGGCCGTGCTGATCCTCGGCGGGGCGGGCGGCGTGCCGTCCGTCGCGATCCAGCTGGCTCGGGCCTTGACCGCGCTCACCGTGGTGGCCACCGCCTCGCGGCCGGACAGCGAGCGCTGGGTGCGCGAGCTGGGCGCCCACCATGTCGTCGACCACAGCAAACCGCTCGAGGAGGAGGTCGAACGGCTCGGGCTCTCGACGCCGCTGCGCTACGTGTTCTCGACCCACACCGACCGCCGCAGCTGGGCCGGCATCGCCGCCATCGTCGCGCCGCAGGGCCGGGTCGGCCTGATCGACGACCCCGAGCCGCTCGACCTGCGCTTGATGAAGATGAAAAGCGTGTCGATCCATTGGGAAGCGATGTTCACCCGGCCGATGTTCGGCACCGCGGACATGATCCGGCAGCACGAGATCCTGACGGAGGTGGCGGGCCTGGTGGACCGCGGCGCGGTCCGGGCGACGGCGGCGCAGAGCTTCGGCGCCATCAACGCCGCCAACCTGCGCCGCGCGCATGCCGCCATCGAGGCCGGGCGCGTCGTCGGCAAGCTGGTCCTGGCGGGGTTTTGAGCGGGCATGGCGGCCCGAGCGTGACGGTGGTTCGGCCCCGGCCTGCCGCCCCCTTGCTGCAGCGAGCCGGGGTGCCGGCGCTGTTCGTGCTGCTGTGGAGCACGGGCTTCATCGGCGCCAGGTTCGGCTTGCCCCATGCCGGGCCGCTCACCTTCCTGGCGCTGCGCTACGGCCTTGCCGTAGGACTGCTGGTGCTGGCCGCGTTGGCGACGAGGGCGCCCTGGCCGCGCCGGCCGGCCGAGATCGGCCATTACGCGGTGGCCGGGCTTCTCGTGCATGGGGCTTACCTCGGCGGCGTCTTCGTCGGCATCTCGCTCGGCGTCGAGGCCGGCGTTTCGGCGCTGATCGTCGGCCTCCAGCCGCTGCTGACCGCCGCGCTCGCCCGCGTGTTCCTTGGTGAACGGGTGGCGCCGCGGCAATGGGTCGGGCTTGGTCTCGGGCTGCTCGGGATGGCGCTCGTCCTGGCCCGCAAGCTCGGCCAGGGACCCGGCGACGCATGGGGCGGCCTGGCGTGCGTCGGCGCCTTGCTCAGCATCACCGCCGGCACGCTCTACCAAAAGCGGTTCTGCGCCGGCATGGACCTGCGCACCGGCTGCGTCGTCCAGTTCACCGCCGCGGGCCTCGTCACCGCCCCGCTCGCGCTGCTGTTCGAGGGCTTCCGTGTCGAATGGACCGGCGAGTTCGTGTTCGCCCTGCTTTGGCTGGTGCTGGTGCTATCGCTCGGCGCGGTGTCGCTGCTTTACGTGCTGATCCGGCGCGGCGCGGCGGCACAGGTCGCCAGCCTGTTCTTTCTTGTCCCGCCCTGCACCGCCCTGATCGCGTGGCCGCTGTTCGGCGAGACGCTGAGCCCCTTGGCCCTGCTCGGCATGGCGCTGACCGCGGCGGGCGTAGCCCTGGCGGGCCGGCCGCGGGCTAGCGGCAAACCGTGACGGCCCTTATTGCCGCCGCGGCGCGCGCAGCGGCACCACGGCGCCGGCTGCCGGGCCCGGCGGCAACGGCGTCCAGCCGGCAATGGTCCTCGCGTGCATCCTGGCCTGGACGTTGTCGGTGATGCCGGGGAACAGCCGGCGCAGCTCGATCGCAGCCGTCAGCTCGCCTTGTTCGAGGAAGACGGTGCGGATGGCGGCGGCTTCGGCTTCGGTGACGCAGAACACGCCCCAAGCATGGCGTTCTCCGCCGCAACGAACAAGCGGCTTCGCGGTGCCGCGGCCGGCGGTCGACGTGGTGTGACCGGTCGGGCGCGTCAATCGATCGCCGAAGGATGCCGGGCGAGCGGGGTCACGGCGATGTCCATGAAGGGGAACAGCGGCAGCGTGGACAGGATCGCGTGCAGCTCGTCATGGTCGGCGACGTCGAACACGCTGACGTTCGCGTAAGCCCCGGCGATGCGCCACAAATGCCGCCACTTGCCGTCGCGCTGGAGTGCTTGCGCGCGGTCCTTTTCCAACGCCTTCAGGCGGTCGAACTCGGCGGGATCGATGTCGTGCGGCACGCGCACGTCCATCCGGACATGGTACAGCATGGGTGTCTCCTAAAGCACTTCCCGAGCTAATCGGCTCGGGAGTAGTGCGCTCAAACTTAGCTCCGCGCGAAGTGGCGGAGCTTGTCGTGGTCGAGGCGGACGCCGAGGCCCGGACCCGCGGGCAGGTGGATGTGGCAATCCTCGAACCGCAGCGGCTCCGTCACCAGGTCCTCGACCAGGATCTGCGGTCCGAAATGCTCGCAGCCCCATTCCAGCGTGCGCAGCCCGGCAAAGGCGTGCAGGTGCGCCGCGGCGCCGACCGAGCTTTCCAGCAGGCACCCGCCGTACAGGCCCATCCCGGCCGCCTCGGCGACCGCGGCGACCTTGTGCAGGCCGAGCAGCCCGCCGTGCTTGACGAGCTTGAGCGAGACGACGTCCGCGGCCGCGGCCTGCGTCACGGCCAGCATCTCGTGGGCCGAGAACACGCATTCGTCGGCCATCAGCGGCACCGTCGAGCGCGCCCGGACCCGGGCCATCCCGGCCAGGTCCCAGGCCGGCAGCGGCTGCTCCACCAATACCACGCCCAGTTCCGCCAGGCGGGGCATGCAGCGGTTCGCCGTCGCCTCGTCCCAGGCCTGGTTGGCGTCGACGATCAGGCGGGCGCGCCCATCCAGCGCCGTGGCGAGGCGGCGGAGCCGGGCGAGGTCGGCGTCGGCGGCCTGCGCCCCGATCTTCACCTTGAACGTGTCGTGCAGCCGGGCGGCGAGCTTGCGTTCGGCTTCGTCGATCTCCTGCGCAGGGTCGCCGGACGCGAGCGTCCACAGCACCGGGACGCGGCTGCGGACAACCCCGCCCAGCAACTGCGCGGCCGGCAGGCCCAAGGTCTGCCCCACGGCGTCGAACAGCGCCGTTTCCACCGCCGCCTTGGCGGCGTTGTTGCGCTTGGCCGCGGCGTCCATGCGCGACCCGGCCGCGGCAAGCTGCCCGGCGGAGTGGCCGATGATGGCGGGAGCCAGGTAGGTGTCGACCGTGGCCTTGATGCCCTCCACGCTTTCCTCGCTCCAGCGTGGCCCGCCGAGCGTGGCGGCTTCGCCGATGCCCACCACGCCGTTGGCCAGGCGCAGCTCGACGATGACGTAGTTCTGGGCCGACACCGTGGTGTTCGACAGCTTGTGCCGCCGCACCGTCGGCACGTCCACGATGGTGCTGGTGATGCCATGCACGCCGAGGTCGGCGCGAAGGTCGGCAGGCAGAAGAACGGTGGTGTCGGGCATCGTTGAGCTCCGGGCGGCAGAGATAGGCGGGGCAGGCGGGGGCGCCCGGCCGCCCCGCGGCGGTCGAGCTCGGCGGTCAAGCGGGCGCGTGCTCGCGGGTGACCACCGTGCTCGGGGCGTGGGCCGCTTCCGGATGGAGCACGAAATCGAAGGTGATCTCGGCATAGGGGGCGTTCAGCCCCTTGGCGTGCACCGCGGCCGCGTCCTCGACCCGGCGCACCGGCGGGATCAGCCCGTCGCGGGTCGCGAAGGCGAAGTCGTCGTGCAAGTAGGCGTCGCCATCGATATTGATCTGCGTCGTCAGCTTGCGAAATCCGGGCGCGCTGACGAAGAAGTGGATGTGCGCCGGCCGCCTGCCGTGGCGGCCGAGCCGGTCCAGCAGCGCCTGCGTGACCCCGTCGGGAGGGCAGCCATAGCCGGCCGGCAGCAGCGAGCGGAACCGGTAGCGACCCTCGCCATCGGTCTCGATGCGGCGGCGCAGGTTGAACTTCGGCTGCGTGGGATCGAAGTGCGAGTAGCCGCCCAGCGTGTTGGCGTGCCACACGTCCACCACCGCGCCGGCCACCGGGCGCCCGTCGGTGTCGCGGACCTGACCGTCCATGAACAGCACCTCGCCTTGCTCGCTGCCGTCGTCGAGCCGCGCCTCGTGCTGCGAAAGCGGCGCGCCGGCGATATACAGCGGGCCTTCGATGGTGCGGGGCGTGCCGCCCTCGATGCCGGCTTCCCGCTCCGCCTGGTCCATCCGGAGGTCGAGAAACGTCTCGATGCCGAGGCCGGGCGCCAGCAGGCCGGTTTCGTTGGCCTGGCCGAGCCGGGTCAGATAGCCCATCGCCGACCAGAACTCGTCCGGCTGCACGTCGAAATCCTCGATCGTGCGGAACAGGTCCGACATCAGGCGGTGGATGATCCGCTTGAGCCGCAAATCCCCCGCCGCATTGTCCAGGCCGCTGACCTTCGTCAGCAGGTCCTTCACCTCCTCCGTTCCCAGCAAGCTGTCGGTCATGGTCGGTTTCTCCCTGTTTTGGCCCTGTTTTGGCCCTGTCATGGTCAGCCGAGGTCTCCGCCCGCCACGGGCACGGTGACGCCGGTGATGTAGGAGGCGTCGTCCGAGGCGAGGAACAGGATCGCCGCCGCCTGCTCCGCGGTCGTGCCGTAGCGCCGCATGAGGCTGGATTGCGTGGTCTGCTGGACCACCTCGTCCATCCAGCGGTCTTCCTGGGCGGTGCGGGGGGCGGTGCGGTGCGCGGCATTGCGCGGGATGCGTCGGGGCGGCGCGTCGGTGCCGCCCGGCGCGGTGCCGCAGACCCGGATGCCGTGGGCCGCGTATTCCATGGCCAGGCAGGCGGTCAGCGCGTTCACCCCGCCCTTCGCAGCGGCGTAGGGCGCGCGGTTGACGCCTCGCGTGGCCACCGACGAGACGTTCACGATCACCCCGCCGCCCGCTTCCAGCATGGGCGGGAGCACGGCGCGGCTGCACCACAGCGTCGGGAACAGCGACCGCCGCAGCTCGGCCTCGACCTGGTCCGGGGCATAGGCCGCGAACGGCATGGCCCAGATGGTGCCGCCGACATTGTTGATCAGGATGTCGATGCGGCCGAACGCCGCCAGGGCGGCGCCGATGGCCGCCGCCGCGCCGTCGAACGTCTCGAGATCGGCGATCACCGCCACGGACGCCGGGCCGGCTTCGCGCTGCACCTCGTGCACCAGCTCGGACCGGTCGACCAGCGCCACCGAGGCGCCTTCCTGCACCAGGCGGCGGGCGACGTCGGCGCCGATCCCTTGCGCGGCGCCGGTTACGACGGCGGCCTTGCCCTCGAACCGGCCGGGGAAGTGGGCCACGGGCCGGCTCACGCGGCGGCCCGATGCGTTTCGCCGGTCACGGTGACGGCGCCGCTGGGCGAGAATTTTTCATAGTAGAAGTTGGCCGGGAACACGCCCCCGTCCGCCAGCCAGGTCCGGACCGCGTCCACCATCGGCGGCGGGCCGCACAGGTAGATGTCGACGTCGCCGCCGTTGAGGTGCGCGGGCTCGACGTGGGCGGTCACGTAGCCGGTCCGCTTGTGGCTGCTTCCGGGCGCGGCCACGCAGGTGGCGTAGGTGAAACCCGGGATGGCGGCGGCGTAGGCGTCCAGCCGGTCCAGCCCGACCAGGTCGGCGTCGTTGGTCACGCCGTACACGAGATGGATCGGATGCGCGGCGCCCGAGGCGGCGAGCTTGCCCAGCATGGACAGGAACGGCGCCAGCCCGGTGCCGCCCGCAAGGAGCAGTAGCGGGCGCGCCACGTCGCGCAGGTAGAAGCTGCCGGAAGGACCGATCAGGGACAAGGGCGTGCCCGGGGCCGCGGCCTCGCGCAGCCAGGTGCTCATGAGGCCGCGCGGAATGTCGCGCACCAGGAACGACAGCGCGCCGTCGCCGGGCGCGGAGCTGAAGGAGTAGGAGCGCCGCTGGTCGGTTCCGGGCACCAGCACGTTGACGTACTGGCCCGGCAGGAAGGCGAGCCCGTCCGGCGCGTCCACCGTGAAGGCGATGCTCGTCGCCGACAGCCGGTCCACGCTGCGGAGCGGCGCCTCGAAGCTCTGGCCCTTGGTCTTGCAGACCTCCGACGAGGCGGCGATCGACAGCACCAGGTCGGTGTGCGGGCGCATCTGGCAGGCCAGGCCGAGCCCGGACCCTGCTTCTTCCTCACTCAACGCGTCCTCGATGTAGTCGCCGGCGTCGAACCGGCCGGATTCGACCCGGCACTTGCACGTCCCGCAGGCGCCGTCGCGGCAGTCGAGCGGGATGTTGATGCCGACGCGGTACGACGCGTCGGCGACGGTCTCCCCCGCGCGGCAGTCGACGAAGCGGGTCACGCCGTCCTCGAAGTTGAGTGCGATGCGATGGGTCATGATCCGGCGCTCCGCTTCAGATGTGGTAGATGTCGACGACGTGGTGGATGTAGTCGTTCTTCAGCACGACCTTCTTGCGCCGGATCAGCGGCGCGGCGCCGGTATTGTCGATCGTGTAGAAGGACGTGCCGAAATAGGTGTCGGTGGTCTTGTAGCGGAAGCTGTAGGTCACCCAGTTGAACCGAAGCTTGACCAGGCCGCCGGCATCGTCCTCGATCTCGACATTGGCGATGTTGTGCGACGTGCGCGGCTCCGGCAGGCTGGTGGCGCTGCTCCGCTCCGTGCGGATGCGGAACACGCGGTCTTCCAGCCCGCCCTTGTGGCCGTACCAGATCAGCGAGATCTCGGTCTGCGGGTCCTCGACCAGGCGGTCGTAGTCGTCCCAGGCCGGCATCCAGAACTCGACGTCGGGCGCGTAAAGCGCAAGCCATTCGTCCCACAGGCGGTCGTCGAGGTAGCGGGCTTCGCGGTATAGGAACCGCTCGGCGTCGGCTTGCGTGAAGGGGGTGCGGGTCGCGGCCACGGCCGGGATGTCCAGGGTGACGCCCATGGCTCATTTCCTCCCGCTGGCGGCGCGCCGCATGCAGTCCTGCCAATATTTGTGCTGGACGACGAACAGCCCCTCGTCCTCCGTCTTGCGGCCGCTCCGCAGCGGCTTCAGCCCGATCGACGCCGCCGCCTCGTCCGGGCCTTCGATCCAGTGCTTGGCGCCGCGGCACATATCGTTCCACTTCGCCGACGTGCCCATCATCGCCATCTGGCAGGCGCGGAACTCCTCGAGGTCGTCCGGCGTCGCCATGCCGGAGGCGTTGAAGAAGTCCTCGTACTGGCGGATGCGGCGGGCGCGGTGCTCGGGCGCCTCGCCGCGGGGCGCGATGCAGTAGATCGTCACCTCCGTCTTGTCGACGCTGATCGGCCGGTAGGTCCGGATCTGCGAGCTGAACTGGTCCATCAGGTACACGTTCGGATAAAGGCAGAGGTTGCGGCTGCGCCCGACCATCCACTGCGCCGGCGCTTCGCCGAACTGCGCCGCGAGTTCCTCCCGGCGGCTCCAGTTCGGGCGGTCCTCGGGATTGGCCCAATTGGTCCAAAGCAGCAGGTGGCCGTGCTCGAACGAGTAGAAGCCGCCGCCCTGCTTGGCCCAGCCGCCCGCGCTCATGGCCCGGACGTTGTCCACCTGCTCCTGCTCCTTGCGGCGGTTGGTGGTGGCGGCGTAGTTCCAATGGACGGCGCTGACATGGTAGCCGTCCGCACCGTTCTCGGTCTGCAGCTTCCAGTTGCCGTCGTACACGTAGCTCGAGGAGCCGCGCAGCACCTCCAACCCGTCCGGCGACTGGTCCACCATGATGTCGATCATCCGGGCCGCCTCGCCCAGGTGCTCCCGCAGCGGCAGCACGTCGGGGTTGAGGCTGCCGAACAGGAAGCCGCGGTAGTTCTCGAACCGCGCAACCCGCGTCAGGTCGTGGCTGCCGTCCTTGTTGAACTGCTCGGGGTAGCCGGCGTCGGCGCCGCCGTCCTTCACCTTCAGCAGCTTGCCGGAGTTGTTGAACGTCCAGCCGTGGAACGGGCAGGTGAAGTTGGCCTTGTTGTCGCGCTTGTGCCGGCACAGCATCGCGCCGCGATGGCTGCAGGCGTTGATGAAGGCGTTCAGCTCGCCCTGCTTGTTGCGGGCGATGAACACGGGCTGCCGGCCCATATGGGTGGTGAAATAGTCGTTGTTGTTCGGGATCTGGCTCTCGTGCGCCATGTAGATCCAGTTGCCCTCGAAGATGTGCTTCATCTCGAGTTCGAACAGGGCCGGGTCGGTGAAGACCGAGCGTCCGACGCGGTAAATGCCGCGCGCCGCATCGTCTTCCAGGGCGGCGTCGATGGTAGCGTCGATGGGGGTGTGGACGGTATCGAGCATCTTCGTCTCCCTGCCTTTGCGGCTATGGTCGTTCCTCGCAAGGCCGAGATGCCACCTTTCGCGGCCGCCCCGCCAACACTAAAAAGGTGCCCATCATACCTTTGGGGTATCGTGTGGAATCCCGCCAACTCCGCTACTTCGTCGCGGTCGCCCAAGCGCAGAACTTCACCCGCGCGGCGGAAACCCTGCGCATCGCCCAGCCGCCGCTGAGCCGGCAGATCCAGCTGCTGGAAGCGGAGTTCGGCGTCACGCTGTTCGACCGCAGCGTGCGGCCGCTGATGCTGACCGATGCGGGGCGGCTGCTGTTCGAGCAGGCGATCCAGGTCCTGGACCGCATGGACGAGATGAAGGCGATGATGCGCCGCCTGCTGGACGCGGAGAAGCTGCGCTTCGGCATCGGCTTCGTCGCCTCGACCCTGTACGGCTACCTGCCGGAGGTGATCCGCCTGTATCGCGCCGCCCGGCCTGGCGTCGAGCTCACGCTGGTGGAGCTGACCACGATGGAGCAGATCGCCGCCCTCAAGGAAGGGCGGATCGACGTGGGCTTCGGCCGCATCGAGTTCGACGACCCCGCGGTCAAACGGACCCTGCTCCGCCACGAGGCGCTCAGCGCCGCCCTGCCGCAGACGCACGAGCTGGCCGCGCGGCCCGGCGGCGTGCGGCTGGCGGAACTCGCGGAAAGCGCCCTGGTCGTCTACCCGAAGGCGCCGCGCCCGAGCTTCGCGGACCAGGTGCTGGCGCTGTTCCGCGAGCGTGGGCTGAAGCCCGCCTTGCACGAAGTCCGCGAGCTGCAGACGGCGCTGGGCCTCGTGGCGGCGGAAACCGGGGTGTGCGTGGTTCCCGCCTCCGTCGAGCGGCTGCGCCGCGACAACGTGGTCTACCGGTCGCTTGACGAACCCGGCGCGGCGTCGCCGATCATCATGAGTTCGCGCGCCAGCGACCGCTCACCCGAAATCGACCTGATCCTGCGCCTGGTAAAAACCATGTACAGGAAGCAAGGCATACCGTTCGGCAGGTAGGATCGGGGCGCGTCGGCGAGCAGGCCCGTGCCGGGACATCGAGCGAGGGAGGAGAAAGCGATGGCAGGACCGTTGGGCGGCAAGGTCGGGGTCGTGACCGGGGCGGCATCGGGCATCGGCTTGGCAAGCACCGGGGCGCTGGTCGCGGCGGGTTCGCGCGTGGTGGCGGTCGACCGCGACGACGCCGGGCTGCAGGCGCTCCGCGACACGCACGGGGACGCGGTGATCCCGTTGCGCATCGACCTGCTCGACCCCGGGGATTGCGCGACGCTGTTGCCGCGGGTTCTGGACCTGGCCGGCCAACTCGACATCTTGCATGCCAACGCCGGAAGCTACGTGGGCGGCGACCTGGTCGACGCAGACCCGGCGGCAATCGACCGCATGCTGCACCTGAACGTCAACGTGGTGATGAAGAACGTGCACGGCGTGCTGCCGCACATGATCGAGCGGCGGACCGGCGACATCATCGTCACGAGCTCGCTCGCCGCGCATTTCCCCACGCCCTGGGAGCCGGTCTATGCGTCGTCCAAGTGGGCGATCAACTGTTTCGTCCAGACCGTGCGGCGCCAGGTGTTCAAGCATGGCATCCGCGTCGGCTCGATCTCGCCCGGGCCGGTGATCAGCGCCCTGCTCGCGGACTGGCCGCCGGAGAAGCTGCAGCAAGCCCGCGAGGAGGGAAGCCTGCTCGAGGCGAGCGAAGTGGCCGAGGTCGTGATGTTCATGCTGACCCGGCCACGCGGCATGACGATCCGCGACGTCGTCATGCTGCCGACCAATTTCGACCTTTGAGCTTCGGCCGACAATGGGCCGACCCGACCGAGATTTCCTGAAGCCCCGCTCGAGCAACGACGAAACGCTAACGGGGTGTTGTCAGGTTGAGGGCAAGAGACCGACGGCTGCCTAAGGCAACGTCGAGCTCACGCCGCGGCAGCAACCTCGGCGAGATCGCGCCAGCTACGAAAGGCGCGATCGCGAGCGGCAAGGTGCTGGGCGGCAGTGAGGTGGTGACGGCGGAACTGGAAGTGGTTGTGGATCCGGCTGTGAGCGGACAAGAAGTGCTGAGCTTGGCGCGCTGACTTGAACCGCTGCATTTGCCGTTCTCGTCTTCGCGTTGGTTGGTGCGACACCTCGGCCCGGTTGTTGAGGTAGCGGCTCTGCCGATGCTCAACGCCGGACAGGATCTCGCGCTTCGCCGCGCCGTAGCTCCGCAGCTTGTCCGTCACGATCACCCTGGGCACGTATTGCAAACCGCGCAGGAGCTTGCGGAAGAACCGCTTGGCCGCCCTGGCATTGCGCCGGCTCTGCACGAGAACGTCGAGCACATGGCCGTGCTGATCCACGGCGCGCCAGAGGTAATGCAGCTTGCCCCGAATTCGGACGAACACCTCGTCCAGGTGCCACTCTCATGTCTGCTTTCAAGCGCCGCGGGCAGCAGTGGTCACCGGCAACACGGCCGGTTCACAAAGGGCAAAACAGGCGTGCAAGGTGGAAGGCGGGCCGAACAAACGACGGTTGAGCAAGCTCTGATACGCGGGTTGGCTACCGCAGGACCGCTGGTTCGTCTCGGGGCTGCCTCGGTCTTGTCACGGGCATCGGTCGGGACCGGCCACAAAATGGCAACGAGGGTTCCCCTCCGCGCCCCGCCTCCCGCCTTGCACGCCTGTGTTCGCTGTGCGTGGTCGACCTGCTCCTTCGCGAGGGTTGTGGTTGCAGCGTCGGTGAATGCGGGTGCGGGTTACGCCGGGCTGACCTCTCGGGCGATGGCCCAAATGAACCCGACCATCTCGCGCGCGATGGCCGTGGTCACGACATTCCAGGGCTTGCCGCGGCCGATCATCGCTTTGTAGCGGCCACACAGCCGCAGCTGCGCTTTCCACGCGATGTCCCGCACGGCCTTTGGCAAGCCTTCCAAGCGAGCCTGCAGCTTCGGGCTGACCCGGGCCGGGAACTCAGCACTGCGATCAACCCTGATCGTCGGTGCGACCGCGCTGCTGAGACACGTCCGAGCCGGTCGCCACAAGCCCACGCCCTGGCTTGCTGCGTTGCTGGAGCGGAAGGCGCCGAAGCTGGTCGCCGTGGCCCTGGCCAACAAATTCGCCCGTATTGCCTGGCGCTTGATGGTATCGGGCGGCATTTACATACGGCCCGCAATCGCCATGCCTGGCTGACCAGTTCGGCGCCGACGAGCGAAGCAGCTCGGCGGAGTGCCCGCGAACTTGCAGGACGCAATAGATGGAAGGACCGATCGGTCAATCTTTACTCCGTCACCAAGAGCCAGCAGGCCATTCGCGAGCTTTATCGGGCGATGCACGACCGGGCCGGCAACATGCCGCCGCTCCCGGGCGTGTTCCCCGACTACCCGGCGCCGATCGTCCGGAGCACCGCGGACGGACGCGAACTGACCATGGCGCGCTGGGGCGTTGTCAGCTGTGCGAACCGGTTTGCAGCGGCAGGACGACCGGGTGGCCGTCCGGGCCGGACAGGACGCAGACGTCCACGCCGTAGGCGGCGCGCAGCAGCGAGGGGGTCAGGACCTGCTCCGGCCGGCCCAGGCCGATGATCCGCCCCGACCGCATCAGCGCGATCCGGTCGGCGAACCGGGCCGCGGCGTTGAGGTCATGCAGGACCGCAACCGTCGTCAGCCCGCGCCGGGTCGTGGCGGCGCGCAGCAGGCCCAGCACGTCGAGCTGGTGGGCGATGTCGAGGGCGCTGGTCGGCTCGTCCAGCAGGAGCACGGCGGGATCGGCGGCCAGCACTTGGGCCAGGAACACGAGCTGCCGCTGCCCGCCGCTCAGCTCGCCGATACGCCGCCGGGCCAGCTCGGCGACGCCCAACTCCGCCATGGCCGCCCGCGCCGCGGCCAGGTCGCGATCGCCGACGCGAAACGTGAGCGATTGCAGGCGGCCGAGCAGCACGACCTCGAACGCCGTCAGCGCCGCGCGCACCATGTTGTCCTGCGGCATGTAGCCGATGCCGGGCGGCGCGGTCTCGCCCGCGTCCCAGGTCAGCCGCCCCCCGCAGGACTGCACGCCCGCCATGGCCCGAAGCAGCGACGACTTGCCGGAGCCGTTGGCGCCCAGGATCGCCAGCACCTCGCCCGGCGCCGCGTCGAGCGACACCGCATCGACCGCGACGCGGCGGCCGTAGCGGACCGTGACGGCCTCGGCGTGCAGGGTCATGACGGGCTCCGCGACGCCAGCACCAGCCAGACGAAGAACGGGATCCCCAGCAGGGCGGTGACAATCCCGATCGGGAACACGGTGCCGGGCATGATGACCTTGCTGACCACGGAGGCGGACGACAGCAGCAGCGCGCCGAACACCGCCGAAGCAGGCAGGAGGTGCCGCTGGTCCTCGCCGACCAGCATGCGGGCGATGTGGGGAGCCACCAGGCCGACGAAGCCGATGGTGCCGACAAAGGCGACCGCCGCCCCGGTCAGCAGCGACACCACTACGAAGCAGCGCAGCCGCAGCGCATCCACCCGCACGCCCAGCGCCCGGGCGCGCTCGTCGCCCAGCCGCAGGGCGGTCAGCCGCCACGCGTCCGACAACACGACCGGCATGGCGATCGCCAGCACCAGCGCCACGATCCCGACCTTGGGCATGGTCGAGCGCTGCAAGCTGCCGAACAGCCAGAACACGATCTGCTGCAGCGCTTCCGGCGACGCGAGGAACTGCAGC
>CAVVXS010000012.1:0-6793 GCA_963752225.1 uncultured Alphaproteobacteria bacterium
CCGCCCCGACCGCATCAGCGCGATCCGGTCGGCGAACCGGGCCGCGGCGTTGAGGTCATGCAGGACTGCAACCGTCGTCAGCCCGCGCCGGGTCGTGGCGGCGCGCAGCAGGCCCAGCACGTCGAGCTGGTGGGCGATGTCGAGGGCGCTGGTCGGCTCGTCCAGCAGGAGCACGGCGGGATCGGCGGCCAGCACTTGGGCCAGGAACACGAGCTGCCGCTGCCCGCCGCTCAGCTCGCCGATGCGCCGCCGGGCCAGCTCGGCGACGCCCAGCTCCGCCATGGCCGCCCGCGCCGCGGCCAGGTCGCGATCGCCGACGCGAAACGTGAGCGATTGCAGGCGGCCGAGCAGCACGACCTCGAACGCCGTCAGCGCCGCGCGCACCATGTTGTCCTGCGGCATGTAGCCGATGCCGGGCGGCGCG
Organism: uncultured Alphaproteobacteria bacterium; assembly: GCA_963752225.1. Classification (GTDB taxonomy): domain Bacteria; phylum Pseudomonadota; class Alphaproteobacteria; order Acetobacterales; family Acetobacteraceae; genus JBBROS01. The sequence continues at coordinate 425 of CAVVXS010000012.1, forward strand.
GTCTCGCCCGCGTCCCAGGTCAGCCGCCCCCCGCAGGACTGCACGCCCGCCATGGCCCGCAGCAGCGACGACTTGCCGGAGCCGTTGGCGCCCAGGATCGCCAGCACCTCGCCCGGCGCCGCGTCGAGCGACACCGCATCGACCGCGACGCGGCGGCCGTAGCGGACCGTGACGGCCTCGGCGTGCAGGGTCATGACGGGCTCCGCGACGCCAGCACCAGCCAGACGAAGAACGGGATCCCCAGCAGGGCGGTGACGATCCCGATCGGGAACACGGTGCCGGGCATGATGACCTTGCTGACCACGGAGGCGGACGACAGCAGCAGCGCGCCGAACACGGCCGAAGCAGGCAGGAGGTGCCGCTGGTCTTCGCCGACCAGCATGCGGGCGATGTGGGGGGCCACCAAGCCGACGAAGCCGATGGTGCCGACAAAGGCGACCGCCGCCCCGGTCAGCAGCGATACCACCACGAAGCAGCGCAGCCGCAGCGCATCCACCCGCACGCCCAGCGCCCGGGCGCGCTCGTCGCCCAGCCGCAGGGCGGTCAGCCGCCATGCGTCCGACAGCACGACCGGCATGGCGACCGCCAGCACCAGCGCCACGATCCCGACCTTGGGCATGGTCGAGCGCTGCAAGCTGCCGAACAGCCAGAACACGATCTGCTGCAGCGCTTCCGGCGACGCGAGGAACTGCAGCAGCGACAACAGCGCCTGGAACAGGAACAGGCAGGCAATGCCCGCCAGCACCAGCAGCTCGGGCGTCGCACCGCGCAGCCGGCCGACCGCGGCCACGGCGGCGCAGGCGAGGCCGGCAAAGGCGAACGCGGCCAGCGGGATCGCCCAGGCTTGCGGCACCGGCAAGGCGGCGCCGGCCAGGATCGCGAGCGCGGCGCCGAAGCCGGCGGCGGCCGAGATGCCCAGCGTGTAGCTGCTGGCCAGGGCGTTGTTCAGCACGGTCTGCATCACCGCCCCGGACACGCCCAGCGCCGCGCCGACCACCGCCGCCATCAGCGCGATCGGCAGCCGCAGCGTGTGCACGATCGCGTCGAGCATGGGGTCGGTGCCGAGCCCGGCCAAGGAACGCAGCACCGCCGGCACGGGCAGCATGGCCGGCCCGGTCGCGAGGTCGGCGGCGAAACTGCCCAGCAGCAGCACCGCACCGGTCGCGGAGAACGCCGTCCGGCGCGCATTGGCGGCCCGCCACAGACGGCCCGCATCCAAAATCGCGGCGCTCATGTCGCGGCCGCGGTCAAGCGCGTCATCCAACTGCCCTCGAACGCCACCGGCAGAAATTGCTCGTGGTAGCGGCGCAGCTCGGCCTCCGGGTCGAGATCGGCGAAACGGTCCGGGAAGATGGACTTGGCGATGAACTGGGTCGCCGTGAAGTCGTACAATGCGCGGCACAGCCCATGTTCCACGGCGAACACCTGGCCGCTGCGCACGGCGTTCAAGCCGGCCCAGCCCGGCCGGCGGGCATAGGGCGCCAGGCGGGCGCGGGTGGTCGCGGCGTCGGCGCCGAAGCCGGTCAAGACCGCCTGTGGCCGCCCCGCCCAGGACGACCCGGCGATGAACACCGCGTCCGGGTTGGCGGCCAGGACGTATTCGGGGTCGAGCGGCCCCCAGGCGCCGGCGCCCGGCAGGTGATCGGCGGCGATGTTGTCGCCGCCGGCGAACTCCAGCAGCCGCCCCCACATGCCCTTCCAATAGCTGTTGCCCACCACATCGGCGCCGGCCTGCCCCAGCTCGAAGTAGACCTTCGGCCGCATCGACACATCGGCGACGCGGCGGCAGATATCGGCCAGCTTGGCGGTGTAAAGCGCGGCCAGCGTCCGGCCCCGCTCCTCGTTGCCCGTCGCTCGCCCGAGCGCGAGGGTGCTGGCGACGTGGCGTTCGGGCAGCTCGGCATTGTAGTCGACCACCATCACTGGGATGCCGAGCGCTTCCAGCTGCCGGACCGGCTCGGTCAGGGCGACGAAGGACCAGTAGCCGAGGATCACGAGGTCGGGGCGAAGCGACAGCACGCGCTCGATGCTGAAGCTGCCGACCTCGGTGCTGCCGACGTCGGGGAGGCCGGCCAGGCGCGGGATCGGCACCAGGTAGCGTCGGAACGAGGCCGCGCGGTTGTCGGCCCATTGCGTGCGGTTGAAGCCGACCACGCGGTCCCAGCCGGCGGCGCCGGCGACGGCGGTGAACTCCTCGTAGTTGAAGTCGATGACGATGCGCTCGGCCGGGCCGCGCAGGGCGATGGGTCGGTCGAGGGCGTCGGTGAAGGCGGCCGCGGCGCCGAGCCGGCCGGCCCAGCAGGGCGGCACTGAAACCGCCACCCAGGCCGAGCGACAAGGCGGAACGGCGGCTGAGCCGTGAAGGGGAAGGATGCATGCGAACTCTCCGGTCGGAACGCGCGGGAACAGCCGGGCCAAGCGGGCGCGGCTGCGGGGCGGCGGATCAGACGCTGGAGACGGGCGGTCCTCGGGGCGGGGCGGCATAGCGCCCGGGTTGGGGCGGCCCGGTCGAGGGCGGCCGCAGCGCCGCGGTGCTGCGCCGGAGCGGGCTAGGCGCCGTGACAAACGCTGCGCCGGGCAGCAGCGCGGGCGCGGCCGCCCCCTGGCACATGCCACACAGGGTGCAGTCATGCGCGGATCCGGCGGGATGGCCCGGCTGTTCCGGCCGGCTCGTTCCGTCGGCGCCGGCGTGACAGATCGGCACCTCACCCACCAGGCCGGCATCCACTAAGCCGGTGTCCAGCAGGTCGGCGAGGTCGGCGTTACGGTTCGGGCCGCCCGCCGCTTCGGCAAGGCCCGGCGCCGGCAGCCGCAGGACAAGCGCCAGCAAGGCCAGAAGCAAGCCCAATTGCCGGCCTCGCCTGCGGAAGCGGATCGCCCATTCAATGCGGCTCACAGAACCGTGCATGCTGCAGCATGGCAGCGAATGCGGCGGGGCTGCAACGCGCTTGATGCGTCGTCGATAATCAAGGTTGCGGAGGCGTGCCGCCGCCGCTCCACCGGCCCGGCCGCAGCAAATCCGGCGGCCGACGATTGCCTCGCGGATGTCCCGGCCCGGCCAAGCGGCGGCCGATCTCAATCGAACTCATTCATTGAAGGTAAGTGCAGATGCGACATTGGTTTCGGAAAATGAAGGCGTCGTCTCTTGCCCGGGCGCGCCTGATGCTGATGGGGCCGAACGCGGTCGCCATTCTCAGCCAGGCCGACGATGGCCTGTATGCGACGGCGCCGGACGATCGCGGGGTCGGGCAGGAACTCCGCAACAACCCGGCCTTCTGGTGCGAGGAACTGCAGCGCGTCCTGCACCACGTCCGCCCCGACGACGCCGTGCTCAACGTCGGCACCAACATCGGCGTGATGGCCATCCCGATCGCCAAGCGCTGCAAGCAGGTGGTGGGCATCGAGGCCAACCCCGCCTCGTTCCGGCTGTTCGAGGTCAACTGCCGCTTGCACGCGGTGGACAACGTCCGGGCGATCAACGTCGCCGCGAGCGACAAGCGGGAAACGCTCGAGTTCCTCGTGAGCAGGCGCAACGCTGCCGGCTCGAAGCGCATGCCCAAGGTCCGTGCGTTCGATTACGTGTTCGACGAGCCGGACACGATCACGGTCGAGGCGTGCGACCTGGACACGTTGCTCGAGGGCGAGACCTTTGCGGTCGTGGTCGTGGACATCGAGGGCTCCGAGTATTTCGCCCTCAAGGGCATGCAGACCCTTCTGCGGGACGCGCGGACCTTGTTCATCGAGTTCTTGCCGCATCACCTGCGCAACGTGAGCGGGGTCACGCCGGCGCAGCTGCTGGCGCTGATCACGCCGCACTTCGCGAGCCTGTTCATTCCCGGCCGGAACATTCATATCGGCCGCGACGATTTCCTCGGCACGCTGCAGGAGATGTTCGACAACGACGAAGAAGAGGACAGCCTGATCTTCAGCAAGGCGGCCGGGTAGCCGGCGCCGGGATCGGCCCCGCCACCCGGCTGCCCGGCTACGGCGACCCAGGGCCGCCGGAATGCAACCATGCCAGCTGGGCCACCTTGCTAATGCGAACTGTTTTAATGATACACAATTCAATTCTCTAGCCGGACTCAATTAATCAAAGCGCATTACCATTTAGCAGCTACATGCCCACGTTGCAGATCTTGGTCCCATTCTGTCATCTAAGTACCCTCATCTAAGGGCAGCTACGGCTGCGAGGGGAACGACAATGGCCGTTAAATTCACCGTCCTCGACCTTAATTACGTCCTGACCCAGATTAAGATGGCCGAGGCGGGCCAGCCGCCGGTGAACCCGCTGCTGTCGTTCGGCTTGCGGACTGTGAGCGGCACCGGCAACAACCTGGTGCCGGGCCAGACCAATTTCGGCGCGACCGACCAGACCTTCCCGACCATCGGCGACCCGCTGCTGCAGCCTGCGCAGGCGGGCTCGACGTATCAGTCCACGACTGGGTTGGTCACCGACGCGCAGCCGCGACTGATCAGCAACCTGATCTCCGACCAGACGTACAACCCCGTAACGAAGGTCGGCAACCCGGCCGCACTTGCCGCGCAGCAGCAGGAACTCTCCTTCCTCGGCGCGGGCTACCAGAACTCGACCCAGGCCGGGCCGGACGGCATCTTCGGCACGAAAGATGACCTGCCCACCACCTTCGCGGGTCCGGACGGCATCCTCGGCACCAAGGACGACATCACCACCTTCGGCAATCTCGCGACCCCGACCGACGCGTCGGCCAGCAGCCAGGCCATCCCCGGCCTGGCGCAGAGCATGTTCATCAACAACGTGACGCCCGATAACGGCCTGTCGGCCCCGTCGAACAGCTGGTTCACCTTCTTCGGCCAGTTCTTCGACCACGGCCTCGACATGATCGACAAGGGCGGCAACGGCTCGGTGTTCATCCCGCTGACGCCCGACGACCCGCTGTATGTTAAGGGCGGCCCCGCCAACTTCATGATCCTGAGCCGCGCCACGGACCTGCCCGGCCCGGACGGCGTCCTGGGCACGGCCGACGACGTGCATAAGTTCACCAACCAGACCTCGCCGTTTGTCGACCAGAGCCAGACCTACGCGTCCGATCCTTCGCACCAAGTCTTCTTGCGCGACTACATGACCGGCATTGATGGCCACCTGCACTCCTCGGGTGCCCTGCTCGGCCAGGCGAAGGCCGACGGCAAGGACGGAATGGCGAACTGGGGCGGGCTGAAGGCGCAGGCCGCCAGCAAGTTCGGCATCCTGCTGACCGACGCCGACGTGGGCAACGTGCCGCTGCTCGCGACCGACGACTACGGCAACTTCATCCCCGGCCCTGCTCGCGGCCTGCCGCAGGTCGTCGTCCGTTTGGCCGACGGTACCAGCAGCTTGGTCGAGGGCGACCCCGCCAACCCGGTCAACCTGCACCCGGCAGGCGCTCCGCCGCCCTATACGGTGCTGTTCACCGGCCACGCCTTCATCAACGACATGGCGCACAGCGCTTCGCCGACCGATGATTTCGGCCGTCCCTTGAAGCCCGCCACCGGGGTGCCTGTTGGCGGCCAGCCGCCGGCCGGCTCCTATGACGCTGACCTGCTCAACCGGCACTACGTCGCCGGCGACGGCCGGGTGAACGAGAACGTCGGCCTCACCGCGGTGCAGGACATCTTCCACACCGAGCACGACCGCCTACTCGCGCAGATCAAGCAAACGGTCCAGGACCAACTCAATGCCGGCGACAGCGGCTTTGCCGGCAACTGGCTGCTGCCCGGTGCGAGCTTGGCGCCGCACACGATCGCAGCCAACGAGTGGAACGGCGAGCGGCTATTCCAGGCGGCAAAGTTCGGCACCGAAACTCAATACCAGCACATGGTGTTCGAGGAGTTCGCCCGCTACGTGGCGCCCTCGATCCACGTCTTTGGCGGCGTCAACGTGCACATAGACCCGGCGATCACGTCGGAATTCGCCAACGTCGTCTATCGCTTCGGCCACTCGATGCTGGACGAGAACGTCAACATTTATCAGGTGGGCACCGACGGGAAGGCGGTCATCGACCCGAAAACGGGCCAGCCGGCGCTGACCCAGGCCGGCCTGATCCAGGCCTTCACCAACCCGGACCTGTTCAACAGCAGCGCCAACATGACGGCCGACCTCGTGCTCGGCACGGTCGGCCAAGTCAGCAACTCGATTGACGAGTTCGTCACCGGGTCGCTGCGCAACAACCTGCTGGGCTTGCCGCTCGACCTTGCGGCGCTGAACATCGCCCGCGGCCGGGACACCGGCGCTCCCCCGCTCAACCTGATCCGCAACCAGCTGTTCGCCGAAACCGGCGAGACGCAGCTCAAGGCCTATGCCAGCTGGGCCGATTTCGGCAGCCAGCTCAAGCACCCTGCCTCGTTGATCAACTT
>CAVVXS010000013.1:0-7071 GCA_963752225.1 uncultured Alphaproteobacteria bacterium
GTGTCGGGACGGTTGGTCATTTTGGTCTGCCTCCGGCTTGCGGCCGCGCCCATCGCGGCCTTCGTAGGCGTCGAAGACCGGAGGCGGACGGGGCCTGCACCGCCGGGTGCAACCCGAGCGGCCGCAGCGCAGCGGAGGACGGCGTGGGGCGGCTATTTTGCTTCGCGAGGAATGCGCTGATCCGGGGTCCCCGCGCGGCTTGCCGCGTGGGGTGGTCGAGCAGGGGAAAATAGCTGCCCTCAGCCGTTGCCGGCCCGGGCCGCTTCCGGTCCGATCGCCCTCTCAGAAGGCCGTGGGCGCGCTCTCAGGCCGGGGGCAGGCCATGGCGACCCTCGCCATCCCGATCCCATGCCGGCGCCATCGTCATCGCTTTCGTCCGCCAACCTCCGGTGCTCGCCAAAATCGGGTCACGTCCTCCGGGGCGAGTTGCCCGCGCACCGTCTCCGCCAGTGCGTTGGGTCCAAGCTGCCGCAGATCGTCGTTGCAGTCGCCCAGGCGCGGCACCAGCACGATCGCCTCGATCCCGGCCTCCTGCAGCCTGGTGACCAGCCTGTCCGCCACCCAGTGCCCGGCCGGGTCGTTGTCGCGGATGATGTAGAACCGGCGCAAACCCGGCGGCGACAGGAAGGCGGCGAGGTGCCCGGCCGAGAGCGCGGCGGCCATCGGCAGGGCGAGGAGGACGCGTCGCAGCGACAGCACCGTCTCGATGCCCTCGCCCGCCGCCATCACGTCGCAGGCCGTGCCGAAGCGGACCGCGTTGCCGAGCAGGTTGCCCAGCGCCCGCCGCGGCGTTGCGACCGGCGCCTTTCCGCTGCCCGGCCGGATCGAGCCAGCTTCGCTGCAATCCGGCAATCTCACCATCCGTATGGGTCACGGCGGCAATCAGCGCGGGCCAGGCGGTGAGGGCGTTGTCGGTGCCGTGTGGCTCGGACCGGTAGAAGCAGTGCGGGTGGAAGCGGAGCGCTGTTAAGCCTTGCCCGGCGCTGTCGATGCCGCGTGCCTGGAGGTAGGTTTCGGCCAGCGTGCCGGCGATCGGCTTCGATCTCGCCCAGAGGCGCTGCACGGCGTCGGGCATCCGCGCCGGCGAGGAGGGCAGGGGCGCTGCCGCCGGCCTGGCCAGACCCAGAAACCGATACGCTTCGTCCAAGACGTCGCCCATCGCGTGCAGGCCCTTTGCAGCTCGGATCAGGTCGATCGGGTCGCCATGCTCGCCGGTGGCGGCGTCGGTCCATTTGCCCGCCGCGCCTTTACCGGCGCTCGGGCCTCGCAAACGGACATAGAGGCTGCGCCCAGGTGTGTTGCGGACGTCGCCGGCGTGCCAGTAGTCACCGGCACGACGGCCGTTGGAGAGATAGTGACGGCAAACCGCCTCGGCATATTCTGCCAGGCGGCGGGCCAGGTCGGACACGGTGTCCGGCATGATGGCCTCCGAGAAGGCAGCGCTCCGCACCAGGTCCCACGAAATCTGATTCGTGCGTGATCTCAACGGCGAACCCTGGAACGAGAGGGAAAGGAGAAGATGTACTCGGCCGCGACTTGCCAATGCTCGACCGGCGGCTCGGCGTCGTGCCGGTGGTCGGGCGCGGGCGGCTCCGGATCCGCCAACGATTCGGCGGCCGGGTCCAGCATCCCCGTTCCGGACATCTGTCCCGGCGTGCGCGGCGACGTGGGCAGCCACCTCGTGCCCGCCAGCAGCGCCTGTGCCTTCTCGGCCATCTCGCCCTTCTTCAGCGGCGCGATCGCCTCGGCAGCCGGGTCACCCTTGGCTTCTCGCACCGCTTCGACGATGCGGGCTTTGGTCACCCGGCCCAGGTAGTTGCCACCGTCGCCGTAGAAACCGCCGTCGCCATGTCGAGCCCGACCGCCTGTGCCAGCACGTCGGCATGCGCCAACGCTCGCGGCCGGCGATTGTAGACCTCGTGCATCGCGTTGACGCTCAGCCCGACGCAATGCGCGAATAACGCCTCGCGTCCTGAAAGCCGAGAAGCGACAGGGCGTCCAGATCCTCGGGCTGCTTCGGTAGCGTCGCCAGCCAGAACTGGTGCCGATCGGTCAGCGTCCGCGCCAGCGCCGTGTCGTTCAAACCCGGCGCCTGCGCGGTGAACGCGACGCTCTTCAGGTCCAGCTCGAGGCAGGAGTGCAGCGCGTAGCTGTAGAACACCCGCAGGCACAGCGCGTGGAGCGCCGCCAGGAACGCCACCTCCCGGTGTTCTCCCAGCGCGTCGGGACGGTTGGTCATTTTGGTCTGCCTCCGGCTTGCGGCCGCGCCCATCGCGGCCTTCGTAGGCGTCGAAGACCGGAGGCGGACGGGGCCTGCACCGCCGGGTGCAACCCGAGCGGCCGCAGCGCAGCGGAGGACGGCGTGGGGCGGCTATTTTGCTTCGCGAGGAATGCGCTGATCCGGGGTCCCCGCGCGGCTTGCCGCGTGGGGTGGTCGAGCAGGGGAAAATAGCTGCCCTCAGCCGTTGCCGGCCCGGGCCGCTTCCGGTCCGATCGCCCTCTCAGAAGGCCGTGGGCGCGCTCTCAGGCCGGGGGCAGGCCATGGCGACCCTCGCCATCCCGATCCCATGCCGGCGCCATCGTCATCGCTTTCGTCCGCCAAACTCCGGTGCTCGCCAAAATCGGGTCACGTCCTCCGGGGCGAGTTGCCCGCGCACCGTCTCCGCCAGTGCGTTGGGTCCAAGCTGCCGCAGATCGTCGTTGCAGTCGCCCAGGCGCGGCACCAGCACGATCGCCTCGATCCCGGCCTCCTGCAGCCTGGTGACCAGCCTGTCCGCCGCCCAGTGCCCGGCCGGGTCGTTGTCGCGGACGATGTAGAGCCGGCGCAAACCGGGCGGCGGCAGGAAGGCGGCGAGGTGCCCGGCCGAGAGCGCGGCGGCCATCGGCAGGGCAGGCAGGATGCGCCGCAGCGACAGCACCGTCTCGATGCCCTCGCCCGCCGCCATCACGTCGCAGGCCGTGCCGAAACGGACCGCGTTGCCGAGCAGGTGACCCAGCGCCCGCCGCGGCGTTGCGACCGGCGCCTTTCCGCCGCCGGCCGGGTCGAGCCAGCTTCTCTGCAATCCGGCAATCTCGCCATCCGTATGGGTCACGGCGGCAATCAGGGCGGGCCAGGCGGTGCGGGCCTTGTCGGTGCCGTCTGGCTCGGACCGGTAGAAGCAGTGCGGGTGGAAGCGGAGCGCTGTTAAGCCGTGCCCGGCGGTGTCGATGCCGCGTGCCTGGAGGTAGGTTTCGGCCAGCGTGCCGGCGATCGGCTTCGATCTCGCCCAGAGGCGCTGCACGGCGTCGGGCGTCCGTGCCGGCGAGGAGGGCAGGGGCGCTGCTGCCGGCCTGGCCAGCCCCAGAAACCGATGCGCTTCGTCCAAGACGTCACCCATCGCGTGCAGGCCCCTTGCGGCCCGGATCAGGTCGAGCAGGTCGCCATGCTCGCCGGTGGCGGCGTCGGTCCATTTGCCCGCCGCGCCTTTGCCGGCGCTCGGGCCTCGCAGGCGGACATAGAGGCTGCGCCCAGGTGTGTTGCGGACGTCGCCGGCGCGCCAGTAGTCACCGGCGCGGCGGCCGTTGGAGAGATAGTGGCGGCAAACCGCCTCGGCATTCTCTGCCAGACGGCGCGCCAGGTCGGACACGGTGTCCGGCATGATGGCCTCCGAGAAGGCAGGGCTCGCCGCCGGGCCCCACGAAGTCTGCTTCGTGCGTGCTCCGAACGGCGAACCCTGGAACGAGAGGGAAGGGGAGGGTCTACTCGGCCGCGACTTGCCAATGCTCGACCGGCGGCTCGGCGTCGTGCCGGTCGTCGGGCGCGGCCTGCTCCGGATCGGCAAACGATTCGGCGGCCGTGTCCGGCGTTGCCGTTGCGGACACCTGCCCCGGCGTGCGCAGCGTCGTGGGCAGCCACCCCGTGCCCGCAAGCAGCGCCTGCGCCTTCTCGGCCATCTCGCCCTTCTTCAGCGGCGCGATCGCCTCGGCAGCCGGGTCGCCCTTGGCCTCCCGCACCGCCTCGACGATGCGGGCTTTGGTGACCCGGCCCAGGTAGTTGTCCACCGTCGCCGTCCAACCGGCCGTCGCCATGTCGAGCCCGACCGCCTGCGCCAGCACGTCGGCATGCGCCAACGCCCGCGGCCGGCGGTTGTAGACCTCGTGCACCGCGTTGACGCTCAGCCCGACGCAATGCGCGAACAACGCCTCGCGCTCCGGAAAGTCGAGAAGCGACAGGGCGTCCCAGAGATCCTCGGGCTGCTTCGGCAGCGTCGCCAGCCAGAACTGGTGCCGATCGGTCAGCGTCCGCGCCAGCGCCGTGTCGTTCAAACCCGGCGCCTGCGCGGTGAACGCGACGCTCTTCAGGTCCAGCTCGAGGCAGGAGTGCAGCGCGTAGCTGTAGAACACCCGCAGGCACAGCGCGTGGAGCGCCGCCAGGAACGCCACCTCCCGGTGTTCTCCCAGCGCGACCCGCAGCGCCAGGGTCCGGTGCGCCGTCAGCTCCGTCAGCAGCCGGTCGGGCAGGGGTTTCAGGCCGTCGTCTTCCTCCGGCTCCGCCAGCGTCTGGCGATGCGCCATAGGCGGTGTCGTCCTCGCTGCCGCCCTGAGCCGTGAGCGCGACGGCTCGCTCGGCGCGATCCAGATCAGCGTCGGTAGAGTCCACACCATCGGTATCCGGCTCGGGCGCGATCGGCGCTTCGTCCTCGGGCCGCACAAATCCGCGCTCCACCCGGAGAAGGCCGTCGGCATCGATGCTGATGAAGACGCCGGCTCGGGCGATATCCGCCGGATCGAACAGCTCGGGCCGGTTGTCGAGCGCGGCCAAGGCCGCCTCGATCTCCTCCAACCGATGCGCGACCGCCTCGGGCAGCTCGTCGGAACTGACATGCTCGTCTACGAGCTGGTCGTATTCGGTCTGCAGCGCCTGCCGCTCGGCGTCCTGCGCCGCCGTCAACGGCACCTCCTCGCCGCGCAACTGCCGCAGGCCGAACTGGTGGCCATACGGAAAGTCGGCCGCGACCTCGATCCAGCGCCAGCCTTCCGCGCGGATCGCATTGGCCTCGCGCTCGAGCCGTTCGGCCACCAGCCGCTCGACCAGCGCCACGTCTTGCAGCCAGCCGCCATCGTCGCCCTGGAACAGGTCGCGCAGCACGGTGCCGCCTTCGGCTTCGTACGCCTCGCCGATGAACCGCGCCCGCTTGTCCGACGCGCGCACGGCGCCTTCGGTGAGCTGGCGGCGGATGACATACGGCTCCTTGCTGTAGGACGACGCGAGCCGCTCCCAGACCTGCTCCTGGCGTTCCCAATCCCCCGAGACGGTGAAGGCCATCAGCTGGTCCAGCGTCATGCCGTCCTCGGCGTAGACCTCCAGCAGCTTCGGCGACACCGACGCCAGCCGCAGCCGCTGCTTGACCACCGCGACCGACACGAAGAACGCCGCCGCGATCTCCTCCTCGGACTGGCCCTTCTCGCGCAGCGCCAGGAAGGCGCGGAACTGGTCGAGCGGGTGCAACGGCGCGCGCTGGACGTTTTCGGCCAGAGAATCCTCCTCGGCGATGCCGCCTTCGCGGATCACGCACGGGATCGGCGCCGTCTTGGCCAAGCGCTTCTGCTTGACCAGCAATTCGAGCGCCCGGAAGCGCCGACCACCGGCCGGAATTTCGAAGAAGCCGGTCTCGTTGCCGTCGGCGTCCAGCACCGGCCGCACGGACAGCGACTGCAGCAGCGTGCGCCGGGCGATGTCGTCGGCGAGCTCCTGGATGGAGACGCCCGCCTTGACCCGGCGGACGTTGCAGGCGCTGAGCAGCAGCTTGTTGAAGGGGATGTCGCGCGAGGTGCTGAGCGCGATTTTCGAAGTCGCAGAAGCCATGGTCGTTCTCCGCGACGAGCCCGCCGAGACCCTCTCTCGACCCGTTCACTCGTCACGAAGCCTGCGGCCCCTCTCTCCCTCTTCAGGAGCGAGGAACCGCAGGGGAGGGGAGCTGTCCGAACCTAGGCCGCCCGGTCCAGCAGCCGCTTGGCGCGGGTTTCCAGTTCGAGCCGCGCATCTTGATGCGTCTTGCCGCGGGCGACCGCGGTGATGCCCTGGACGAAGTCGAACACGCTTTCCGGCTTGCGCCCTTCTTCGGCCAGCACGGTCTCGATCACCTTGGTGGCTTCGCCTTTGCTGAACCCCCGCTTACGCAGGAAGTCGGTGCGGTCGTCATCGCTGCGGGCGACGATCTGCGCCCGGGCAGCCTTGATGCCATTGACGAATGGGGCAGGGGAGCTCTCGGCGAACCGGGTCAGCGCCGGCGCCGCCTCACGGGCGAAGCGGGACGCGGCGAACTTCGAGTGCCGGATGGTGATCTCCTCGAAATCCTCGACACCCCACAGGTTCCGGTTCTGGCACACCGCCCGCAGGAAGAACGACGCCATGCCCAGCGTCTTGGCGCCGACCTCGCTGTTCCAGCAGTAGAAGCCGCGGAAGTAGAGGTCGGGCGAGCCGTCCGGCAGCCGGCCTGCTTCGATCGGATTGAGATCGTCGACCAGGAACAGGAACACGTCGCGGTCGCTCGCATACAGCGTGGTTGTCTCCTTGGTGATGTCGACGTGCGGGTTGTAGATGCCGGTCGACCAGTCGAGCGTGCCCGGCACTTTCCAGCGGGTGTCGCCGGTGCCGTTGCCAGCAATGCGCTGCACGGCGGCGACGAGCTCGCGGTCGTAGATGCGACCGTAATCCGGCCCGGTGACGGCGCGCAGTTCGACCCGCCCATCGCCGGTCTCGAGCGTCTTGACCTGCTCGGCGCGATGCGAGGTCAGCCCGTATTGCAGGTTGATGCCGGCCAGCGGGGCAGGGAGCTGGCGCAGGTAGCTCGCCGGCGCACCAACCAACGACGCGAGCTGGCCAAAGCTCCAATGCGTGGGGGCAACCGGCGCGTCCGATCCCGGCAGCACCAGCGCAAGGCGCTCGGCGTCGTCACGGCTCGCCTCGACCCGCACCGCGGCGCTCTCGACGGTCCGGGTCCGGCTCCCCTCGGCGCGGCCGTTCACCGACGCGAACAGCTCCGACAGGGACAGGAAGCGTTCGTCCGCCGGGCGCGAAAACCATTCGGA
>CAVVXS010000014.1:0-87728 GCA_963752225.1 uncultured Alphaproteobacteria bacterium
GAACCCGGCGGTTTTACCGGAAAAGTTAAACTTCTCCCCCCATCCAGCCGTAGTTTCTACGGCTTTTGGCAGACTAGTACGCGGGGAATGCCGGCGTAATCGGGAGTGGTAGCGGGATGGCGCCATCCTCGAGGAGAGCGGTGACTCCGGGAAGACTGTCGAAGCCGAGTTCGAGGGCTAAGCGGCCTTCCGGCTTCAGGACGCGGTGTGCTTCAGGGATAAGGCGGCGATAGAGATCCAGGCCATCAGGGCCGGCGAAGAGGGCTGGCGGGGTTCCCATTCGGCTACTTCGCGCTGCAGAATGTTCGTCGTCGCGGATGTAGGGTGGGTTGGAGACGACCAGATTCGCGGAGTTGGTTTCGATTGCGGAGAGGAGGTCGCAGAGGAGGAAGGTGACTTCGCGTTGAGTGCGTTGGCGTTCGTTTGAGCTACTCGCAGGGCACGTTCGGAGATGTCGGTCGTCAGGATTTGGGCTCTCGATTCCAGAGCAGCGTCACGGCGATGGCGCCAGAGCCGCAGCCTACATCGATTACGGTGCCGCTAAATGGGGCAGCGCGGCTTCGACCAGGTGTTCCGTTTCGGGGCGCGGAATCAGGACATCTGGGGTAACGCGGAAGGGGCGGCCGTAGAATTCTTGCGTGCCCGTGATGTATTGAGTGGGTTTCCCCTCCAGGCGTTGGTGGAGGTAGCGGCCGTAATGGATCCATTCGAGCTCCGTGAGGGGTTGCTCGGGGTGGGCGAAAAGGTAGGCGCGTTCCTGATGGAGCGCGTGGCAGAGCAGAACTTCTGCGGTGAGTTTCGGACGGGGAATTATGATTGGCGAGAAGAGCTGTACCTTGGTTGCGGCTTCGCCGATGGTGAGGAGGAAATGCGTTCCCTGACGGTCAGAGCTGGAGGGGGGATTCGGAGACATCTGCGGTTTTTCCTTAAGCGGCTTGGCCTTGCTGCTTCAGTTTTTCGGTTTGGTAATGCGCGGTGAGTGCGTCGACAATTTGTTCCAGCCGGCCATCCATCACCATGTCGAGCTGGTGCAGCGTGAGGCCGATGCGGTGATCGGTGAGGCGGTTTTGGGGGAAGTTGTAGGTGCGGATCTTTTCGCTGCGGTCGCCGGTGCCGACCATGCTTGCGCTCGGCGCCCAGTTCGGCCTGCTGCTTTTCGAGCTCGATTTCGTAGAGGCGGGAACGCAGGACGCGCATGGCTTTCGCGCGGTTCTTGATCTGCGTTTTCTCGTCCTGGCAGGACACGATCGTGCCGGTGGGAAGGTGCGTCAGGCGCACGGCGGAATAGGTGGTGTTGACCGATTGACCGCCCGGGCCGGAAGAGCAGAACGTGTCGATCCGGATGTCTTTGTCTTCGATCTTCAGCTCCACTTCGTCGGCTTCCGGCAGCACGGCGACGGTGATGGCGGAAGTGTGGACGCGGCCCTGCGTCTCCGTCACCGGCACGCGCTGCACGCGATGCACGCCGCTTTCGTACTGCAGTTTGCTGTACACCTTATCGCCGCTGATCAGCGCGATGACTTCCTTCAAACCGCCCACGGAGCTTTCGCTTTCGGAAGTGATTTCGATTTTCCAGTGCTGCGTTTCGGCGTAGCGGGAGTACATGCGGAAAATTTCCGCGGCGAAGAGCGTGGCTTCGTCGCCGCCGGTGCCGGCGCGGATTTCGAGCACGACGTTCTTTTCATCGATCGGATCTTTCGGCAGCAGCAGGACTTTCAGATCGGCTTCCACTTGCGCGATGGCCGGCTCGATGCGCGCGATTTCGTCCTGCGCCATCTGCTTCAGTTCGGGATCGGGCTCGGTCAGCATGGATTTGGCTTGCGCGAGATCGTCATCCAGGCGCTTCCATTCGCGGTACTTGCTGACGATTTCTTCAAGATCGCTGCGCGATTTGGCGGCTTTGCGGTATTGATCGCCATCGCTGATGATGGCGGGATCGGAAAGCTGCCGCGTCAGCTCATCGAAACGTTTTTCGGATTCGGCGAGCCGTTCGGAAAATTGCATGGCGATTAGGCGATAACCAGTTCGCCGCCTTGTTTGGCTTCGAGCGACATGGCGCGGTCAAGCGCGGCGATGGCGACTTCCGCCTGATCATCGGAAGGCGGCTTGGTGGTGATGCGTTGCAGCCAGAGACCGGGAGCGGTGAGCGGCGCGAGAGCCGAGCCTGCCGCTTGGCGGCAAAGCGGATCAGTTCATAGCTGATGCCGGTGATGAAGGGAAGCAGGACGATGCGGGAGGCGAGTTTCGCGCCGAAGGAATCGAACGGAATCAGCATGTAGGTGAGCATGGAGATCACCATGACCACCAGCAGAAAACTGGTGCCGCAGCGGGGATGCCACGTGACGAAATACTGCGCATTTTCGACGTTGACCGGCTTGCCGGATTCGTAGTTGAAGACCACTTTGTGCTCCGCGCCGTGATATTCGAAGACGCGCCGGATATCTTTCGCGCGGGAGACCACCAACAGGAAACCGAGGAAGATCGCAAGGCGGATGACGCCATCAAGCGCGTTGAACGCGATCCGGCCGTTGACGGCGGGGAAACATGTCCGAGCTGCGTGACCAGATAAAGCGGCACCAACTTGTACATCACGATGAAAAACGCGAGCGAGAAGATCAGGTTGCAGGCAAGCGCCCAATTCGAGATTTCTTTCGGCTTTTCCGCGGCATCCTCGGCAAGAGCCGCATTGGCGGAGAAGCGCAGGGCTTTGAGGCCCAGGGACATGGCCTGGCCGAGCGTGCCGATGCCGCGCAGGATGGGCAGTTTCCAGATTTTGTTCTTTTCGGAAAGGCGGGAGACCGGCATTTCGTCGGTGATGATTTCGCCGTTCGGCTTGCGGACAGCGACGCAATAACTGTGGGGAGCGCGCATCATGACGCCCTCCATAACGGCTTGTCCGCCGACGAGGGTTTCCTCGCCGCTTTCGAGGATGGGGAGCATTTGGATATGAGTAAAAAGACGCAGGAAGGTGCTAGGCGACACGTAAACCTCTCATTAATTATACGTTGCGACGGAGAGAAAAGATTCAAGAGGCGAAGACTCCGAACGCGGAACGCGGTTTGCGATTACAGCGGCACTGGCGCAGCAGGTGGCGGACCGGATTACCGCTTGCGAGGCGAGATGATCCCGGTGTTCAGGCCCAGCATGTTGAGCCCGCCGAAGAAGCGGGCGTGTTCGATTTTCATGCAGCGGTCCATGACGACTTCGAGGCCAGCGGCTTTGGCGCGGTCGGCGGCTTGTTCGTTGACGATGCCCAGCTGCATCCAGACGGCTTTCGCGCCGATCGCGATCGCCTCTTCGACAATGGGCGGGACCGCTGCGGGGTCGCGAAAAATGTCCACGATGTCGACTTGTCTGGGATGTCTTTGAGGCTCGCGTAGCTTTTCTGGCCTAGGATCTCCTTTTCTCTTGGATTGACCGGGATGACTTCGAAGCCTCTGCTTTTCAGGTAAATCGCGACGAAGTGGCTGGGCCGCGACGTGTTGCCCGAAAGGCCCACCATGGCGACACGCTTGCCAAGCGCGAGCACGTCGCGCCTTAGCTGAGCGCTTGGTCCAGGTCCCATAGGATGTCCTCGATATCTTCGAGACCGATCGAGAGGCGAACCATATCGTCCGTGATGCCGCCCGAGATCCGGTCTTCCGCACCCAGCTGTTGGTGGGTGGTGGAGGCGGGATGAATGACCAGGCTTTTGGCATCGCCCACATTCGCCAAGTGGGAGAAGAGTTGCAGTTTCTCGATGAACTTGCGGCCGGCTTCCATTCCGCCTTCGATCCCGAAAGTCATCACCGCGCCGGAGCCGAGCGGCAGATACTTCTGCGCGAGCGCATGGTACGGGCTTTGCTTCAGGCCAGGGTAGTTCACCCATTTCACCTGTTCATGGGCGGCCAGGTGCTCGGCCACAGCCTGCGCGTTCTGGCAGTGGCGCGCCATTCTCAGCGGAAGCGTTTCCACACCCTGCAGCAGCAGGAACGAATTAAACGGGCTGGCGGCGGGACCGAAATCGCGCAGACCTTCGACTCTGGCCTTGAGGATGAACGCGAAACTGCCGAATGTTTCGTGGAACTTCATGCCGTGATAGCCGGGGCTGGGCTCCGTCATCTGCGGGAAGTTGCCTTTGTCCCAAGGAAACTTGCCGGCATCCACGATCAGGCCGCCAATGGTGGTGCCGTGGCCGCCCAGGAACTTCGTGGCGGAGTGCAGGACGATATCGGCGCCGTGCTCGATGGGGCGGCAGAGATAAGGCGAGGCGAAGGTGTTGTCGACAAAGAGAGGCAGGTTGGCCTCATGCGCGATCCTGGCGACTGCTTCCAGGTCGACCACATTCATGCGCGGATTCGCCAGCGTTTCGCAGTACAGGAGCTTGGTCTTTGGCGTGATCGCGCGGCGGAAGTTCTCGGGTTCGTCCGGATCGACGAAGGTAGTCGAGATTCCCAGGCGGCGCAGGCTGACGTCCATTTGCGTGTGGGTGCCGCCATAGATGGTGCTGGCGGAGACGATTTCATCGCCTGAGCCGGCCAGGTTCGCGATGGCGAGGAATTGCGCGGCTTGTCCGCTGCCGACCGCGAGCGCGCCCACCCCGCTTTCCAGGGCTGCAATCCGTTCTTCGAGAACCGCGGTGGTGGGGTTCATGATGCGTGTGTAGATGTGCCCGAATCGCTGCAGATTGAAGAGATGCGCGGCGTGTTCGGTGTCTTCAAAGACGTAGGAGCTGGTTTGGTAAATGGGTACGGCGCGCGCGCCCGTTTCTTTATCGGGGATCTGGCCCGCGTGCAGCGCTCTGGTGTTGAAGCCGAATTCTCTTTCAGTAGTCATTTTGGTTTCCCTGTGCTGCGCCCCAGCCGTCTCCTCCGGAACTTTCGATACGGAGGATGTCTGAAACGTTTACTTCGAAGTGAACTTTTCCGGGCAACTCTCGGCCGGACAAAGTGGTGCGGCCTGTTGCTCCGGTTGCCCCCCGCGATGGTCTCATAATACGCAAACGGCTTCGCGCGGAAGGGACGCTCATTTCGGCTTTTTCTTCTTGGGAGGAGCTTCGCCGGGTGCGGGACCGAGCTTCAACTCCTCCACATAATCCTTCGCGGGGGCGGATGGGGCGGCGGCGGTGGGCGGCGGAGCCAAGGGGGCACTCTCGCCTTTGCACTGTGCCAGTTCCAAAGCGATTTCGCCTACGGAAACCCAGCCCTGTGCGGCTTTCTTTTCGATGACGAACTTCTTCAGCGCCGTCTCGCCCCGCGCGCGCGCAATCTCCTCTTCAGGGGCGGCGGTGGATTGCGGAAGATCAAGAGGCTTTTCGGCGGATTGGCGAATGGCCCAACTGGTGCCTCCGGTCATGGTTTCATAGCGCGAGTAGCGCATCTGATCGCCATCGGACACGCCGCGATCCAGCACAAGGGAGCCGCTGCGCGGTGAATCGAACCAGAACTTCTGGATGGAGCCGATACTGCCTTCCGGCAGCACTTCGTGTTTGCGCCAGGATTTTCCGCCGTCGGTGGTCAGGAGCAGAAAGGGGTCGCCGGGAAGCGGGGTGACGCGTTGGCCGCTCACCCAGCCGGTATCGAAATTTGTGAATTGAACGCGGTCGAGTTCGCCCCCGCGGACACGCTCCCCCTCTTCGCGCCAGGTGGCACCGCCATCGTCACTGGCCAGAAGAATGGAATAAAGAGTGACTTGGGCAGAGTGAATGTTCCCCGTTACAAAGAGTTTGCGGCCGAGCGGATAGACGTGTGAGATTTCCAGATACACGGGGCACGGTTCGGCTTCCGAACAGGTCATGCCGGCCCATTGTAAGTCGTCTTCCGTGCAGGTATAAGAGGGACGAAAAGGGTCAGCAGCCCAGGCAGTGGCCGCCATGAGGAAGAGGAGGACGAGCGGGCGCGATTGTTTGATAGGGGTGAGCGCGCCCGCTCTCTTGGGGATGTGCTGAGAAGACGACACAAGTTCCACCGATGGTTACTCAGGAATTAAAATTTTACTTATCGTCAGTTTTCGAACATCCCTTCGAAGAGGATGCTGCTGAGATAACGCTCGCCCGCATCGGGAAGCACTACAACGATAGTTTTCCCTTTGTATTCCGGCTGCTTCGCAAGACGGACTGCAGCGGCGGCGGCGGCTCCACAGGAGATCCCGCAGAGAATGCCTTCTTCCCGCGCCAGGCGGCGGGCCATCTCGATGGACTCTTCGTTGGTGACCTGCTCCACGCGATCAATCAGCGAAACGTCGAGATTGTCAGGAACGAACCCCGCTCCGATTCCCTGAATTTTGTGCGGCCCGGGTTTCAGCGCTTCCCCTTCGAGAGTCTGGGTAATCACCGGGCTGGCAGAGGGTTCTACAGCAACCATCTGGACCGGCGCGCCTTTCTCGTGCTTCAGATACCGGCCCACCCCGGTGAGCGTGCCGCCGGTGCCGACACCGCTGACGAAAACATCAATCTTGCCTTCCGTATCGTTCCAGACTTCCGGACCGGTGGTGCGAAAATGAATTTCCGGGTTGGCGGGATTCTTGAACTGTTGAAGGATGACGTAGCGCCCGGGATCATCTTCCAGCATCTTTTCCGCAGTCCCGATAGCGCCATTCATTCCCTTCGCGCCCTCTGTGAGGACCACGTTGGCGCCAAATACCTTCAGAACTTTTCGGCGTTCCATTGACATCGTATCCGGCAGGGTCAGGGTGACCTTATAGCCGCGGGCGGCACCCACGAAAGCGAGCGCAATCCCGGTATTTCCGCTGGTTGGCTCCAGAATTTCTTTGCCGGGCTTGAGTACGCCACGTTTCTCGGCATCCCAAACCATAGCGGCGCCAATGCGGCACTTCACGGAGAATGCCGGGTTACGGCCTTCAATCTTTGCGAGGACGGTTGCTCCCGCCCCATCCACCACGCGGTTCAGCTTAACGAGCGGAGTCTTGCCAATACTTAAGGAATTATCTGCGTAGATCATTTATCAAATCTCCCAATTCGGTACAAAACGGGCACGTTTCTCGGACCAGTCGCGGCAGATGGTAGCGAAATTCACGGTGTCGAGTTCGCGCGAAATGGCCTGCTCCACTCTTTGCCAAAGGTCTCCGAAAGGCGAGTCAACAGGCCTGCGGATCTGTTCTTTTTCATTTTGCCGGCCATCGACAAAGCGGAGGACGCCGCCTACAGTAATGGTGTCGGCGGGACGGGCTAGAAGATAACCGCCTTCCGCGCCTCGTTTCGATTCCACGAATCCCGCTTGTTTCAGGCTGGCCAGAATCAACTCAAGAAACTTCTGGGGAATCTGCTGGCGGCGGGCGATGTCGGCAATCTTGATCGGTTCGCCCATGGGCTGCGAAGCCAGATCAAAAATTGCTTTGACGGCGTACTCTCCCTTTACGGAAAAATGCATGGCTTTGAAAACCGCTATACCCTACTAGAGATTATGGACAAAGCGGCAGGAAAAGACAATGCGGCAAAAAAAGCAATAAAAAAGCCGCGCGTTACCCCTGAAAAACTGGGGCACTCACGCGGCTTTTATTTGCCCGGAGGCAAGAAACTACTTGGCAGGAGGAGTGGTGGTCTTGCTATCGTCCATCTTCTTCTTTTTCTTCATTTTCTTCTTGTCCATCTTGCTGCTATCGTCCATCTTCTTGTCGTCCATCTTGTCCTGCGCGAATGCGAAGGAACCGAGTCCGATACCGAGGCCGAGGGCCAGAACCATCAACTTTTTCATTTGTGTGATTTCTCCTTGGGATTTAACAACTTGTAACGAGGGCTACTCGTCTCAGGCTGTATCATAGCGAAGGATTCATGAATTGTTTCTATACGAGGAATTAAATTGACTTAATCTGGTGCTAAGAAGTCCAGTCACGTGAAGACCAATACGCTAAGGTGCTTCTTTATAACGACTTGGAAAATAATTAACGGATCTCGAGGAACCTCTCTGATAGCTTCGGACCGGATGCGAAAGACTCAATTTGCCAGCAAACTGGCCCGACGATCCGGAGTCACGCGGGCCGAAGCGGCGGACCAATTGGATCAGGTTGTTCATAAGATCGTCACGAACCTTCGGAAGGGCAAGCCGGCGTCCTTACCGGGTTTGGGCCAGTTTCAACCCGGCGTAACCTGGCAGTTCGAGTTCGATCCCAAATCTGGAAAGGGGCGCAATGACAAGGGGGACTAGGGCTTCTCCGCGACTGGTTGCCCGGGTGATTCGTGAAGCTTTAGAAAGCGGTTCCTCCATTGAGATCGACGGGTTAGGGACGTTCAGGCCGGATGGGAGAACGGGGTTCGTCTTCGAGGGCAATACGAGGCCGACAGTCTTCATCGCCTATGTTCATGAAGACGCCGATATCGCGGAGCGGCTCTATGATTCATTTCTGGGCGCCGGCTTTGAACCCTGGCTGGACCGGCGAAAGCTCCTGCCGGGGCAGAATTGGCCGAGGGCGATCCAGGACGCTTTAGAAACCGCGGACTTCGTGGTGCTTTGCTTCTCCTCTTATTCAGTCCGGAAGAAAGGCGGTTTTCAGGCCGAAATCCGGTATGCGCTGGATTGCGCGTCCCGGGTTCCGCTCGACAGGATTTTTCTGGTTCCCGTGCGCCTGGATGGTTGCCCGGTGCCTCACCAGATAAGCCGGGTGGTGCAGTATGTGGATCTTTTTCCCGATTTCCAAAGCGGCTTCCGGCGGATTCTCCGAGTCCTGAAAAAACAGCGTCTGCCTTTGGCGGCCTGAAACTTAGTGTTCCGGCTGATCGTAGGGCCGAATACGCCGGATCCAGATGTTGCGATACCGGTCCGGTGAGTTGTGGTTCTGTAAAACCAGCGGACCTTCCGCGGGCTGAGGCTCATAATGGGCTACCTGCCGGTACACCATCGGCCCCATCGACGCTTTTCGGTTGTGGAGCAAAACGCCATTTAAGAAGACGGTAATGTAAGCGGGGGTGATGAGTTTCGCGCCTTCGAACTTCGGGGCTTCGAAAACAATGTCGTAAGTTTGCCACTCACCCGGTGGCCGGGTTGCATTGACCAAAGGCGGCCACTGCCCGTAGATCGCACCGGCCTGGCCATCGGCGTAAGTCGGGTTCTGGTAGGAATCGAGAACTTGAATTTCGTATAGACCCATCATCAGAACGCCGCTGTTCCCGCGGCTTTGACTCTTGCCCTCTACTTTGGCGGGCGCGGCCCATTCGATGTGCAGCTGGCAATCGCCGAACTTTTCTTTCGTCGCCAGGTCGCCGGTGTGTGGAACGATCTCGACATACCCATTCTCGAGTTTCCACTCTACTTTGGCCGGGTCGCCGGCTTTCGTGATGGAGCTGGCGTGGCCGGTCCAATTCGAGAGATCGCGGCCGTCGAAAAGAACGAGGGCGTCGGAAGGCGCGCCGCCGAGATTCGGGGCGGGCGTGACAACCGGGGGATGCGGGCGGGCCGAATCGTGAACGTGATACGGAAGCCCGGGCAGCATGGGCGTGTCCTGGAAGCCAAGATCGTGGTTCGGCGTTTGTCCGAACAGACCGGAGGGAGTGAGCAATAAGGCAACAAGAAAGGCTCGGCGCATGCTGCCTAATATCCTACTGGCAAACGGGGTTGCGGGAGAGCGCGCCTGTAGCCAGCGTCACAGATCTCCCCATGGGCACCAACTGGGGAAGCGCGCGGCACTGTTCGGCGCCGGAGGAATCGAGGATGGCATAGGTATAAAACGCGTCCCCTAACTTGCGGTCCACAGTTACGGAACAGCCTGAAGAACAATCTACGGAATCACCAAAACCCGCTGTGTTCTGGCTATACAGATAATTGGTGCGAAGAATCGCGCGGGTACCCGCGGTATCGGGCTGGAAGTTCACCGTATCAATTCCGGTTACTGTTGTGGTCTTGGGGAACAAGTAAAGGGCACTCTCCCCGGCCGCAAGAGTTGGCGCGTCGGTAGTAACGTCGCCCAAGCTTGAGAGTTTGATCCCTGTATCGGTAACGCGGTACCGCAGAACACTGTTGCCGGTCCGGTATGCGGACAGGTTTACCGGTATGTTCCTAGAACTGTCCCAGGTATTTACGACGAAGAGAAGATTGCCGTTCGTTCCCAGGCGGGCGCCGGTGACGATGTTCCGTCCAAGATAAGGGCTGTTTACCGGCTGGCCCAAGACAAATTCCTGAAGCGATTTCGTAAGCGTGGCAGCGGCGAACCCCATTGCTCGCCAATTCAGGATTTCTCCGGTGGAGGGGCCCCCATCGGATTCCACCTCAATGCCTGTGCCTGTATCGTTGGAACGCGCAAGAAAGGATTCGTCGAACTTATAAACTTTGACGCCGGCCGTTCCAGCCGCGGCGGCCGTCATGATCCCGCTTACAACCGCTCGGGGTGTCTCGCCGACATGGACCAGCTGGTCTTTGGGCGGCGTATAGGCGGCGACACCCGAGGGGGAAAACTTCAGGTAATCGATTCCCGCCATGCTTTGCTCCAGCAATTGCGGGCGGTTTATGTTGACCAGGGACTGTCGGGAGAGGAACGCGGCAAGCATGGAGCTTTGGGTTTCGCGCGCCCCCATGCCGAAGATGTAGGTGCGGCGCTGCTGAGTGCTGTCCCAATAGTGCGAGGCGTAATCGCTAATGCCGCCTGCTTTCATCCAGTTGCCCTGGACAGAAGGAGGAGCGGTGCCCAAAGGTGGCCAACTGATGGGAACCGTGGCGGAGGCGGTTCTGAGCCAGGACGCGATATCGGTGAGAAGCGAGTTTGCGAGCGGCGGGTTGCACATGGCGTTGTTGCTACCCGGGCAGGAGGTTAGGCCGGAAAACCAGAGAAAGTCCAGGCTTGGGGCAGTCGCCGACGTGAAGGTTTGGGCTCCTGCCAGCGAATTCGGCAGAGTGACGTTGACGGTGGAACCAGTGATGCCGGTAATGGTGGCGGCACGGCCAGGCGGTGTGGCTAAGGCTGAAGAGCCGCCCAGGACGAAAGTACGGCCGGCGCTTAGGGCATCGTGAAATAAAGACTCGGACGTGCCGAGCAGCGAGGGCCACTGGAAACTACACTGCGCGCCGGAGCAGGCCGCTGATTGGAACGAGTGCGCGCTGCCGATCAGGCCTACGGGTGAGGGGTTTGATCCCCAAAACAAACTGGACTCATCAATCACGTCGACTGCAAGGCCCGCGCCGCTTTGTGCAAAGGTCTGCATCGCGTATTGCACGGCTTGGGGAGCGCTGGGCCAGGTGGAGATCCACATTCCTTCAAATCCAGGACGCCGGACGATATCGTCGCCCGACCCTAGAACGCGGAAACCATTCGCGGCGGACCATGCGTACGAGGAGGCAAACGCGGCGACATCAAAATTTTGTTTCCAGGTGGCAAACGGCGTTGTGATGTCGCTGGTTTCCTGGAACATGCCCTGATTCAGGGTGTTGACTCCGGCGCGCTTCGTTTCGGCAGTCAGTTGAGGATCTGAGAGGAGGAGACCAGGAGTTAGTTGGAATGGTGCCACCACATAGAGCGACTTACCGGGCAGATAGGTGGTCCCCATCTTCCCGGAGTCCTGGAACTGGGGAAGCCCGGGAGTATTTCGTACCCAGACATGAACCATGGCGATTTTGCCGGAATCGGCAACGAGGATATCTCCATAGCCTTCCTGGGAAGCGAATATCAGGCCGGAGGCGCTGACGTGAACTCCGGGGGAACTGGTTTCGGGAGCCACTGAATAAGCGGGAGCGGAACAGGAATCACGGTAGCCATCGGTGTAAGCGCGGGCGCAAGTAAGTTGCACACCGGTGGAGACGGGAGTGTACACAAAGAGGTAATTCGGCAGGATCTCCATCAACGCACGTCCGTTGTTGATATTGACGTTCTGAGTCACCATGCCCCGGAAGTCGAGGCCGGAACTGCCGCCAGCGGGCGCGGGGTAATCGTTTGAATGAAGAGCGAAGTGAAACTCATGCCTGCCGTTCGGATAGAGCGTGGTATCGAGCGTGGTGGCGCGGCTGTTTGAATGCACTCCGTCCTGATCCGAAAACAGCAGGCCGCTCACGCCAGGTAAGATTTCGCCGTCAAGGAAAATCTGCCAGTAGGCAGGGAAATGCGTTTTGTCGTAAGCGGAAAGAACTAAAGGAACTTGTCCCGTTAACGCGGGGGCTAGGGGAGCAGCGGCCGAATTACCAAAGTTACTCAAAGTGATGGGGCGGATGTCCTGAAAGATGATGTTATCCAGGTAATCGCGCGCGGTTACTTCCACTTGGCTGTTGCCGTCCGCGGCGAGGGCGGAGTTCCAGGTGACCTGAAAGTTAGGGTTGGCATTTTGTGCGGCCACTAACCCGATGCGGTAAGCACCGAGGGTATACTCCACTGACGCTGTCTTCGAAAGATTAGGCCCGGTTACAGAAAAAGTAGCCATGCCGGTAATTACCTGATTCATACGCGGACTGGCCGTAGTCAGGACAGGAATACCCACAGTAGCGGTGTATTGGAACTGTACATCGATGAAGCCATTGGGAGGAATGAGGATTGTGGCGGATTAGCCGGTTACAAAGGACGCCGCTGGATGCTGCGTGCAATTGGTACAGAGCGAATAGGCGACGGAGAAACCAGCGGGGATGGTGGAAGTTACAGTATGGGTATCTGCCTAACTGACGCTGGTGAATGTCGATGCTCCGGCCGGTATGGTAAGAGCAGTGTCCAAAAGAAGGGACGCCGCGGTAAATGCAGAGCCGTCTGAAAAGACCCTTGAACCCTGCAAGATGCCTGTTTGCGGCGCATAAAGCCAGGAGACATCAACCGAACCCCCTCATCGGCACGGCTACTGAAAAAGAAGTGCCGTTGATGTAGCTGGCCGCCAGTGTGTTGACACACTATACGTAACTGAACGAAGGCGGCGGCAACGCATTGTGATGTGAAATGGCGCGCTACCTGCGCGAGATCGGCGCCGGGGGCGGCGGCAACGCACCGATGACCAAGGCGGACCGATCCCGGTTCCTGTCCGCTCTGGACACGCTGGCGCAGGCAGCGTTGCGAAGCCGCTGAAAAGGCGACTTACGGCGCGTCGCCGTGGCCGGGCTGCCGGTCGTCGTCGTGCTTCAGTTCCTCCCGCGTCATCGGCGTCTCGCGCCAGTCACCCTGGTCGGCGACCGAGCTGCCGCCGGGGAACTCGCCAAGGTTTTCCTGGATCGAGGCTTCCTCGACGCGGTCGGGCTGTTCGATCGGCATTTGCGCGGTGCGGCCGGCCAACTCCATCCGCACCAGCTCGTCGGCGCGCTCGCGGTAATCCTCGATCGACCCGGCGCCGCCGTCCGCTTCATGCAACTCGCGGGCGCGCTGTTCGATCAGGGCGTCGCGTTCGGGTGAACTTTCCAGCGGGTTGTCGCTCATCTCTCGTCTCCGTGTGGCTGCCGGTCATAGCGCCACGGCACACGGGGAGTTGCCGTCAAACGGGGCTTAGTGCCTCGTGGAGGGCCGGCAATTCGATGCCGATCGGGTCGCCGGCGCGGACCGTGCCGCCCTCGATCACCACCGCCATCACCCCGGCCTTCCGCACCAGGCCGCCGGCGGCGTCGCGGTCCAGGGTGGCCGCCATTAGCCCCGGCTGAAACTCATCGAGCTGCCGGCACGGGTTGCGCAGCCCGGTCACTTCGACCAATGCCTCGCCGAGCCGCAAGCGGGCGCCGCGCGGCAGGCCGAGCAGGTCGAGCCCTTCGGTCAGCACGTTCTCACCGACATCGCCGGGTCGGACTTCAAAGCCTTTGGCGGCGAGTTCCGCAAACAGCTCGGCGTGGACCAAGTGCACCTGCCGCAGGTTCGGCTGGGTCGGGTCGCGCGCCACCCGGGAACGGTGCTTCACCGTAACCCCTTGATGCGCGTCGTCCACCACCCCTAGCCCGGCCAGCAGCCGGATCGCCGGCTGAACCTGCTTGCTGAACCGATGCGTGCCGCTGGACGCGACCGAGACCACCTTTGCCATGAGCTCGGGCTACAGGAGGATCAGCCCACCTCGCAAGCCCCGGGCGACCGCGTCGGCCCGGCTGCTGGCGCCGAGCTTGGCGAACACCGCCTCGAGATGGAATTTCACGGTATGCGCGCTGATGCCGAGCCGGCGCGCGACCGCCTTGTTGCTGAGCCCTTCGCCGAGGCAGGCCAGGATCTCCAGCTCGCGGGGGGTCAGCGGCGGCCGGGCTTCGTTGGCTGCGGCGAAACCGTCCGGCGACGATGGGAGACTGACCCGCAGCCCGGCCGCAACCGCGCGCAAGGCGGCGTCGAGCTGCACCGGGGACAGCTCGGTCGGCACCGCACCGCCCGGTCCCATGCGCAGCACCGGCAACTCCGGCGGCGCTGGGCTCTCGGCGTCGGCCAGCACCAGCTCGGCCTCTTCCGGCTCCTCGACCAGCGTATGCCCGGCGAGCGCCACGCGGGCGGCCAAGTCGGCAGCGCGGACCGGGTCTTCGGCCAGCACGGCCACGAACAGCGCGTCGAGGCCGTGGCGGGTGGCAAGCGCGATCATGCCGCGGGCCTCGCCGCCACCGTGGCGGGCAAGTCGATCGGCGCTCCGCCGCGCAGCAGCCGCAATGGCACCGTGGCGCCGACCGCGGTCGTGGACAGCGACCGGGCAACCGCGCGCGGGTGCGGCGCGGCGGCGCCGTTGACGTCGAGCAGGATGTCACCCGGCAACACGCCCGCCTGCTCGGCCGGGCCGCGTGGGGCGAGGCTCACGACCATCAGCCCGGCCTCTCGCCCGGCCGCCGCCTGCATTGCCGCCGGCAGCCCGACCGGCTGCAAGCCGAGGCCCAGCCAGCCGCGCACCGCCCGGCCCTCGATCAGGCCCGGCAGCACCCGGCGCACCGTCGCGGCCGGGATCACCAGAACCCGGCGGCGCGGCCCGAAGGTGGACATGCCCAGCAGCCCGCCGGCCGCGTCCAGCACCGGCCCACCCTCGGCGATGGGCGACAAGCGCATGTCCAGGCGGATCAACCGGTCGATGGTGCCGCCAGCCATGCTGTCCCAGGCCGGGCCGACCAGGTGGATCATGCCCATGGACGCGACCGGTTCGCCCTCGGCGCTGCCCAACGCAACGGCGAGGCCGCCGGTGCGCGGCAGCGCGTCATTGAGGCCCGGCGGATCGATCGCAAGCTTCAGCACGGCGACGTTGGTGCCGGGGTCGCGCCCGGCCATCGTGGCCGTCGCTCGGGCGCCGCCGGGCAGGATGACGGCGACCTCGGTGTCCCGCGGCAGGTTCTGCTCGCTGGTCACGACGACGCCGGGCTGCCAGGTGAAGCCGGTGCGCTGGGCGCGGGTGCCGGGGTAGAGGGTCACGAGGCCGGGGGCGGCGGCGGCCACGACGTCGGCGAGGCCGTCGGACAACGTGTTAAGGGACTGGGTCATGGCGGCTCCTTCGCATAGGATATGAGCAGCAATGCGGCGCGGTGCACCATCCGGCGGATGGGGAGGGGCCGATTTGCCGCGCGACAGCCGGAACGGTGCCATGCGCCGGGCGTTCGCCTTCGCACCAACAACAAGGAATTCCTCCATGCGCGCCTTGCTCGCCGGCTTGCTGCTGCTGTCGGCCCCCGCGTTGGCCGCGTCCGACGACCCGCAGCGGATCGGCAATGTCAGCACCACCTTTCGCGTGGTCGGCCGCAACGACCGCATCGTGGTGGACCGCTACGACGACCCCAAGGCGCAGGGCGTGAGCTGCTACTTGTCACGCGCCGAAACCGGAGGCATCCGCGGTTCGGTCGGCCTGGCCACCGACCCGAGCCGGTTCAGCATCGCCTGCCGCGCAACCGGCCCGGTGACGCTTGCCGACAAGCTGCCGGAAAACGAAGTGGTGTTCGGCGCCTCGGCCAATTGGCTGTTCAAGGAGATCCGCGTCACCCGCATGTGGGACGCGGAGAAGCAGACGCTGGTCTACCTGGTGTGGTCCACCCAGGCGTTGAGCACCGGCGGCAGCCCGTATAACAGCGTGTCCGTGGTGCCGGTGCGCGCGGCGCCGTGAGACAGGCCCAGCATACCTTAGTGGTCGAGACGCGCGGGCCCGGCCTCGTGGAGTTCACCGCTTCCGTGCGGCGCTGGGTGGCGGGGCAGGGGATCGGCGCCGGGCTGCTGACGCTCTGGTGCCGGCACACCTCGGCATCGCTGCTGGTTCAGGAGAATGCGAGCCCGGAGGTGCGGGCGGATCTGCAGGACTTTTTCGCCGGGTTGGCGCCGCACGCGCGTGGGCGCTATCGCCACGACGATGAGGGGCCGGACGACATGCCGGCGCATCTCCGCACCGCGTTGACGCAGACGGGCTTAACCATCCCGGTGGCGGACGGCGCGCCGGTGCTGGGCACGTGGCAAGGCATCTACTTGTTCGAGCACCGCGACCGCCCGCACCGGCGCGAAGTCGCGCTCCATCTGTTAGGGGAATGACGCGGGTCTGGGACCGCCGGTCCCAGCGGGGTGTGGGGCAGAGCCCCGCTACCTGAAATCCCGCGTCGGCACCTTGATCCCGGTGGACAGCCGCTCCGGGCAATAGATGTCGCGCGGCTTGTGCTTGGGGTTCTGCCGCGCGTCCGGGGTGCCGCCGTGCTTGGCCTCATCGCCGCGGCCGGTGGTCGGGTTGAAGTCACGCTCGCCCACCTGACGCAGCAGGCCCGACAGGTCGGCGAGCCGCTCCGTCACCACGTGGATCACCCCGCCTTCGCGCTGCACCCGGCCGTGGCAGGCGATCATGCTGGCGCTCAGCACCAGGCGGCGCTGGCGCTCGAAGATGCTGGGCCAAATGATCAGGTTGGCGATCCCGGTCTCGTCCTCGATCGTGATGAACATCACCCCCTTGGCCGATCCCGGCTTCTGCCGCACCAGCACCAGGCCGGGCACCACCACCCGGCGACCGTCCTTGATGTCGGCGAGGTCGGCGCAACGGATCATCCCTTGGGCGGCCAGGTCCTCGCGCACGAACCACACCGGGTGTTCCCGCAGCGTCAGGCCGACGCTGCCGTAATCCTCCACCACCGTGCGGCCCGGACGCATCGGCTCCAGCTCGACCGGGGGCTCGACGATCTCCGGCTGCGGCATCCCATCGCGGTCGGCGGCGGCGAACAGGGGCAACGCCTCGTCGGCCAGCGCGCGGATCGCCCAGATCGCGCCGCGCCGGTCGAGCCGCATCGAGCCGAACCCGTCCGCCTCGGCCAGCCGCTCCAGCGCCGCCACCGGCACCTGCGCCCGGCGCCAGGTTTCCTCAAGTGTCGCATAGGGGTGCTCGCCGCGGCAGGCGACCAAGGCCACGCCGTGCAGCTCCGATAGTCCCTTCACCATCCGGAGGCCGAGGCGGACGGCCAGGTACTGGCCCCGCGCCGGTTCCAGCGTGCAGTCCCAGCGCGAGTGGTTCACGTCCACCGGCCGCACCTCTACGCCATGGTCGCGGGCGTCGCGGACGATCTGCGCCGGGGCGTAGAACCCCATCGGCTGGCTGTTCAGCAGCGCTGCGCAGAACACCTCGGGGTGGTGGCATTTCAGCCATGACGAGGCGTAGGCGATGATGGCGAAGCTGGCGGCGTGGCTTTCCGGGAAGCCGTAGCTGCCGAAGCCTTCGATCTGGCTGAAGGTGCGCTCGGCGAACTCGGCGGTGTAGCCGCGCGCCACCATGCCGCCGATCAGCTTGTCCTTGAAATGGCTGACGCCGCCGGTCAGCTTGAACGTCGCCATCGCCCGGCGGAGCTGGTCCGCCTCGCCCGGGGTGAAGCCGGCGCATTGGATCGCCACCTGCATCGCCTGCTCCTGGAACAGCGGCACGCCGAGCGTTTTCGACAGGACCCGCTTCAGTTCCGGCGTCGGATAGTCCACGGGCTCCTTGCCTTCGCGGCGGCGCAGATAGGGATGCACCATGTCGCCCTGGATCGGGCCGGGGCGGACGATCGCCACCTGGATGGTGAGGTCGTAGAGCGTCCGCGGCTTCATCCGCGGCAGCATCGACATCTGCGCCCGGCTCTCGATCTGGAAGGTGCCGAGCGTGTCGGCCTTTTGGATCATCGCGAACGTCGCCGCATCGCCCTGCGGGATGCTGGCGAGGTCGTGGCCGATCCCGCGATGGTCCTGCAGCAGGTCGAAGGCGCGGCGCATGCAGCCGAGCATGCCGAGCCCCAGCACATCGACTTTCATGAAGCGCAGTGCGTCGATGTCGTCCTTGTCCCACTCGATGATCTGCCGGTCCTGCATCGTCGCCGGTTCAATCGGCACCAGATCGGCGAGCGGCGCCCGTGTCAGCACAAAGCCGCCGGGGTGGGTGCCGAGATGGCGGGGAAAGCCGATCAGCTGCTTGGCGAGGTGGAGCGCCAGGCGCAGCCGGCGGTCCTCGAGGTTGAAGTTGAGCGCCGCCGCGTGCTCCTCGCCGACGCCGTCCTCGCTCCAGCCCCAGACCTGGCTCGAGAGCGCCCCAGTCACGTCCTCGGTCAGGCCCAGCACCTTGCCGACCTCGCGCATGGCGCCGCGGGCGCGGTAGCGGATCACGGTGGCGCATAGCGCGGCGCGGGTGCGGCCGTAATGCTCGTAAACCCACTGGATCACGTCCTCGCGCCGCTCGTGCTCGAAATCGACGTCGATGTCGGGCGGCTCATGCCGCTCGGCCGAGACAAAGCGCTCGAACAGCAGGCCGGACGCGGTCGGGTCGATGCTGGTGACGCCCAGCACCCAGCATACCGCCGAGTTCGCCGCCGAGCCGCGGCCCTGGCACAGGATGCCGCGCCGCCGCGCCTCCTGCACGATGCTGTTCACCGTGAGGAAATAGGGCGCGTAGTCGAGCTGCCCGATCAGCGTCAGCTCATGCCGGAGCTGTGCCGCGACGTTGTCGGGCAGGCCGGCGGGGTAGCGCGTCGCCGTCCCTGCCCAGGTCAGCCGCTCCAGCGTGGCCTGGGCGGGTTCTGCCGGGTCGTCGCTTTCGGTCGGGTATTGGTAGCGGAGGTCGCCGAGGTCGAAGCCGCAGCGCGCCACCAGCTCCTCCGTGCGGGCGATCGCGTCCGGGTGGTGCACGAACAGCTGCGCCATCCGCTCCGGCGGGTTGAGGTAGCGCTCGCCATGGTGCTCCAGCCGGAACCCGGCGGCGTCGATGGTGCAGCCCTCGCGGATGCAGGTCATGACGTCCTGCAGCATGCGGCGGTCCGGGTGATGGTACAGCACGTCCCCGGTCGCCAGCAGCGGGATACCGGCCGCCTGGCCCATCTCCTCCAGCCGATACATCCGCACGGCGTCGCCGGGCCGGAACCGGAAGCTGCCGGCGAGGTAGGCGCGCCCGGGCGCATCGGCGGCGAGTTGGGCGAGGGAGGCGGCAAGC
This sequence comes from uncultured Alphaproteobacteria bacterium, assembly GCA_963752225.1. Lineage (GTDB taxonomy): Bacteria > Pseudomonadota > Alphaproteobacteria > Acetobacterales > Acetobacteraceae > JBBROS01. The sequence goes on from CAVVXS010000014.1 coordinate 19,235, forward strand.
TGCGCGTCGGGCTCGTTCGGTACCAGTGCGTAGAGCAGCCCGTCGCCGCCAGCAGCCAGATCGTCCCAGTCGAGCAAGCAGCCGCCCTTGCCGGCACGGCCCTTGCCCAGCGTCAGCAGCCGGCACAGCCGCGACCAGGACGCGGTATCGGTCGGGTAGGCGAGCAGGGCGGCGCCGTCCACCAGCTCGAGCCGCGTGCCGGCAACCAGGTGGACCCCGGTGGTTTTCGCCGCTTCCCAGGCGCGGACGATGCCGGCGACGCTGTTGCGGTCGGTGACGCCCATTGCCGCCATCCCGTAGGCGGCGGCCTGCGCGAACAGCTCCTCCGGATGCGAAGCGCCGCGGAGAAAGCTGTAATTGGTGGCGAGCTGGAGTTCGACGTAGGGCATGTTCGCGCTTTGTTCTAGTCGAGGACGCGGCGCCCCGCAATCTCGACGTGATCAAGGGCGCTCCCTCCGTGGTCATTCCACCTGTCTCACGTCATACAGGCGGAACCTTGGACCACTCCGCCCTCGACCCGCTGGGGGCGGCGCCCCCAGCCCCGTGAATATTGCTCCTCCCGTTACCGACGGGCCTTGCGGGCGGCGTATTTTGCGTCGCGCGCGGCCTTGCGCTCGGCTCGGATGGCCTCGTCGCGAGCGGCTTGCTCGGCTGCCTTCGCTTCGGCTTCGGCTTCGGCGGCGGCTTCGGCCACCTTGCGCGCCTCGTCCTCCTTGGCGCGGGCTTGGTCTTCCAGCGCCTTTTGCTGCGCCCGCTCGGCTTGCCGGGCCTCCCGCGCCTCGGCGATCGCCCGGCGTTCGGCGGCGCGCGCCAGTACCTGGGGATCATCGGCCGGGGGCCGCGACTTGAACCGCTCGACCAGCGCCTTCTTGGCGTCCGCCGCAGCGTTGCGCCGGTCTTCGAATGTACTACCCTTCAAGGCCATGCCTTGTTTGCTCCATCAATAATGGGGTGCCTTCTAACGCCGTTCCGGCCCGGCATCCAGCAGCGCCAGGTTCTGTTGCGCGAGATCGCCGGTCGCGCTGTCGGGCGACAGCTTGACCGCCTGTTCCCAATCTTGCCGGGCGCCGCTGCGGTCGCCGCGGCGCTGCCGCAGGATGCCGCGCTCGAGCAGCGCGTCGGGGTTGTCCGGATCCAGCGCGAAGGCGCGGTCGATGTCGTCGCGCGCCGCCTCCAGCTGATCGAGATGCCGCCGCGCCGCCGCCCGGAACACCAGCGCCTCCACCCGCCTCGGCTCCAGCTCAAGCGCATGGTCGAGGTCGTCGACGACATCCCCGTAGCGCTCGAGGTTGGCTTCGGCAAGCGAGCGGTCGATCAGCAAATCGGGGTCGTCGGGCAGCATGGACAGAGCAAGCGTCGTGGACGCCAACGCCCGGTCCGGCGCCCCGGCCATCATCCAGGCCTGCCCCGCCTGGCCGTAGATGCTGGCTCTGGCAGCCAGCGGCGCCTGGCTGCTCCGCGCGAGCTGCTCCATCTCGTCGGCGCCCACGGCCGGGTTGCCGAGTGCGACATGCGCCAGGCCCAGGCAGTGCAGCGCGCCGTCACCGCCGCCGGTCGCGAACCAGGCGTCGGCGAAGTCGCGGGCGCCGCTCGGGTCGGGCCCGAGCATGGCAAGACAATGGTCATAATCCGCGCCATCGGCGATGCGGGGTGGAACCGGCGGCACCGGCAGCGCCTCGTTGCGCCCCACGTCCCGCTCGGCCGCGGCGGATTGATGCGCCGGCGAACCCGCCAGCAACACGGCAAAGCCGCTCAAGAGCGCGGTGCGTTTCCACATGGAGGGCGGCAATCTAGACGCAGCCACTCCGGCCGGCAACGAGGGATCCCCACAAGATGAATGCAATGCAGCTGCTCATTTTCGGCCTCGGCTACACCGGAACCGAGATCGCCCGGCAGGCGGCCGCGTCCGGCGCGTCGGTCACCGCCACCAGCCGCAGCCCGGATCGGCGCACCGCACCAACCGGCGTCCGGCTGGTCGCATTCGATGACGCCGGCCCTGCCTTGCAGCAGGCAACGCACGTGCTGCAGACCGCGCCGCCGGGCGAGGGCGGTGATCCGGCGCTCGTCCGCTTCGGCGCCGCCCTGGGGCGGCCGAACTGGGCCGGCATGTTGTCCACCACCGGGGTGTATGGCGACCGCGGCGGCGCCTGGGTGGATGAGGACACGCCGGCGGCGCCGACCGGGCCGCGCGGACAGCGCCGGGCCGCCGCCGAGCAGCAATGGGCGGCCGCGTTCCCGGGCGCCCGGGTGGATTTGTTCCGTGTCGCCGGCATTTATGGCCCGGGCCGTTCCGTGCTCGACGACGTCCGTGGCGGGAGTGCGCGCCGGGTGGACAAGCCCGACCACCTGTTCGGCCGTATTCACCGCGACGACATCGCGCTGGCGGTGCTGACGGCCATGGCGCAGGAGCGTGCACCGGGGGTGCGCGTGCTGAACCTGACCGATGACGAGCCGGCCGCCAACGCCGACGTCACCGCCTTTGCCGCCCGCCTGCTCGGTGCGCCGGAACCGCCGCTGGTGCCTTACGAGGAGGCGCTCGCGGCGATGAGCCCAATGGGCCGCAGCTTCTGGGCCGAAAACCGCCGCGTCGCCAGCCGCAAGACGCAAGCGCAGCTCGGGATCACGTGGCGATACCCGACCTACCGCGAAGGCCTGCAAGCGATCCGACAAGCCGAGTCCTGACCGGGGGTCCGGGGCGCCGCGCCCCAGCGCGCCTGTATGACTTCAGACAGGTGGAATGACCACGGGGGGAGTACCCTGGCCTTAGCTCAACAGCTCCGCATGCAACCGCCGCAACAGCGACAGGTCCGCATCGCGCGACATCCGGTGCTCGGCGTCCTTGATCAGCGTCAACTGCACGTCGGTGCTCTCGACCCGCTCCGCCAGCCGCAGCGACGTTTCCCACGGCACGTCCGGATCCCGCTGCCCGTGCAGCAGCCGGACCGGACAGCGGATCCGGAGCGGGCCGCGCAGCAGCAGGTGGTCGCGCCCCTCCTCGATCAGCCGCAGCGTGATCGGCGTGGGCTCGCCATACTGGCTCGGCACCAGCAGGCGGCCGTCCCGCTGTAGCCGCTCCCGCTCGGCCGGCATCAGCGCATCCCACATCAGGTCCTCGGTGAAGTCGGGGGCGGCGGCGACGCCGAGCAGGCCTGCCATCCGCTCGGGCCGCGCCAGCGCCAGCAGCAGCATGATCCAGCCGCCCATGCTGGAGCCGACCAGCACCAGCTTCCCCGTCGTCAGCCGGTCGATCAGCAGCAAGGAGTCAGCCGCCCAGCGCCCGATGGTGCCGTCGGTGAACTCGCCATCGCTCGCGCCATGGCCGGAGTAGTCGAGCCGCAGGCACGCCGTGCCCCGCTCCGCGCACCAGGCCTCGACCGCCAACGCCTTGGACCCGGTCATGTCGCTGCGGAAGCCCGGCAGGAACACCGTGGTCGGGCCGCGGCCGGGCGTGCGCGCCCAGGCGAGGTGGATGCCGTCGCCGCGGTCGATCCGGTCGTGCTGCATCGGATGGTCCTCGTTTGCTTGCATGGTATAGCGCCGCGATGGCGCCGCTCCCACCCGAGACCACCATCCTGCAAGTGCTGCCGCGGCTCGAGGCCGGCGGGGTGGAGCGCGGCACGGTGGAGATGGCGCAGGCGATTGCCGGCGCCGGCGGCCGGGCGCTGGTGGCGAGCGCCGGCGGACGCTTGGTCGGCGCCGTCGAGCGGGCAGGGGGGCGGCACCACACGATGCCGCTTGCCGGCAAGAACCCGCTCACGATCTGGCGCAACGCCGGCCGGCTGGCCGGGCTCGTGCATTCACAGCGGGTCGGCATCGTCCATGCCCGGTCGCGGGCGCCGGCCTGGTCCGCTTGGCTCGCCGCCGGCCGCACCGGCGCGCATTTCCTGACCACCTACCACGCGCCGTATTCCGAGAACGGGCCGGGCAAGCGCGCCTATAATGCGGTAATGGCGCGCGGCGAGCGGGTGATCGCCATCAGCCGCTACGTCGCCCAACTCGTCGCCGAGCGCCACGCGGTTGACCCGGCTCGCATCCGCATCATCCCGCGCGGTGTGGACCCGGCGCTGTTCGACCCGGCCGCGGTGTCGGGCGACCGCATCGCCCGGCTCGCGCGCGCGTGGCGCCTGCCGGACGGGGCGCCGGTGGTGATGCTGCCGGCCCGGCTCAGCCGCTGGAAAGGCCAAAGCGTGCTGATCCGGGCGATGGCGGCGATGGAACACAAGACTGCCGTCTGCGTGTTGCTCGGGGACGGGCGGCCGGGCTTCGTGCGCGAGCTGACCGGCGACGCCCACCGGTTGGGCGTCGCCGACCGCCTGCGCCTGGTCGGTCACTGCGACGACATGCCGGCCGCGCTGAAGCTGGCGACGGTCGCGGTGTCCGCGTCCACCGCGCCCGAGGGGTTCGGCCGGGCGGTGATCGAGGCGCAGGCGATGGGGTGCGCGGTCGTCGCCAGCAACCATGGCGGGGCGGCCGAGACGGTGCAGGACCTCGTCACCGGCTGGCACGTGCCGCCGGGCGACCCGCAGGCCTTGGCCGCGGTGCTCGACCATGCCTTGGCGATGCGCCCGGACGACCTCGCCGCGCTGGGGGAACGGGCCCGGGCGGGCGTGCTCGAGTGCTACACCGTCGCCCGAATGCAGGCGGCGACGCTCGACGTCTACCGCGAGCTGCTGTGCTCGGCCTGACATGGGGCTGACATGAACGTGCTGGTGATCAAGCTCGGGGCGCTGGGGGATGTCGTGCTGGCGTTCCAGCCATTCGCCGACATCCGCGCCCATCACGCCGGCGACCGCATCACGCTGCTGACGACCGCGCCATTCGCGGGGCTGCTGCGGGTAAGTCCGTGGTTCGACGAGGTCCGGGTGGATAAGCGGCCGTCCTGGTGGAACCTGCCCGGGGTGCTGGCCCTGCGCCGCGCGTTGCGCGGGTTCGACCTTGTCTACGATCTGCAGACCAGCGGGCGGTCGTCGCGCTACCACGCCTTGGCGGGGCGGCCGGCCTGGTCCGGCATCGCCCGCGGCGCCAGCCTGCCGCACAGCAACCCGGGCCGCAACGCGATGCACACGCTCGAGCGGCAGCGCGACCAGTTGGCGATGGCAGGGGTGCCGCCGGGGCCGCCGGCCGAGCTGGGCTGGCTGACCCGGCGGGCGCCGTTCGTCCCCCCGCCCTATGCCGTGCTGGTGCCCGGCGCCGCCCCGCACCGGCCGGAGAAGCGTTGGCCGGCGGAGCAGTTCGGCGAGTTGGCCGCGTTGCTGGAAGGGCTCGGGGTCACGCCGGTGGTGGCCGGCGCCGCGCCGGACCGCCCGCTGGCGGCTGCCATCCGCCGGGCCTGTCCGGTCGCGGTGGACCTGACCGGCCGGACCAGCTTGCCGGAGTTGGCGGGCCTGGTCGCCGGGGCCGCGTTCGCGGTCGGCAACGACACCGGGCCGATGCATCTGGCTGCCGCCGTCGGCTGCCCCGGTGTCGTGCTGTTCGGCGCGGGCAGCGACCCGGCGCTGACGGCTCCGCGTGGCCGCATGCAGGTGCTGCGCGCCGCGCATCTGGCCGACCTCCCGCTCGCGAGGGTTGCGGCGGCGCTGCCGCAGGCCCATACGACTCCGCCCTGAAATCACTCGTCCGACACGGAACCCGCCATGCCCGCCATCACCCTGCCCGACGGTTCGATCCGACGCTTCGACGCGCCGGTCACCGGCACGGACGTGGCGGCGGCGATCGGGCCAGGCCTCGCCAAGGCGGCGCTCGCGATGCAGGTGGACGGCGCGCTGCAGGACCTGGCGCGGCCGATCGAGCATGACGCCAGCCTGCGTTTCATCACTAGGCGGGATCCGGAAGCGCTGGAGATGATCCGCCACGACGCCGCGCACGTGCTGGCCGAGGCGGTGCAGGCGCTTTACCCCGGTACCCAGGTCACGATCGGGCCGCCGATCGAGAACGGCTTCTACTACGATTTCGCCCGCAACGAGCCGTTCAAGCCGGACGACTTCGCCGCCATCGAGGCCAAGATGCGCGAGATCGTGGCCCGCAACAGCCCGTTCGAGCGCGAGGTCTGGGACCGGGACGAGGCGATCGCCTTCTTCGAGCAGCGCGGCGAGCGATACAAGGCCGAGCTGATCCGCGACCTGCCGGCCGACCAGGTCATCACCCTTTATAAGCAGGGCGACTGGATCGACCTCTGCCGCGGCCCGCACATGCGCGGCACCGGCGACGTCGGCACCGCGTTCAAGCTGATGAAGGTGGCCGGCGCGTATTGGCGGGGCGACCACCGCAACGCCATGCTGAGCCGCATCTACGGCACCGCCTGGCGCGACGCGAAGGAACTCGACGCTTACCTGCATCAGTTGGAGGAGGCGGAGCGTCGCGACCATCGCCGCATCGGCCGCGAGATGGACCTGTTCCATATCCAGGAAGAGGCCACCGGCTCGGTGTTCTGGCACCCCAAGGGCTGGCGCCTGTATCGCGCCGCCGAGGATTATATGCGGCGCCGGCTTGAAGCGAACGGCTACCAGGAGGTGCGCTCGCCGCAATTGGTAGACCGTCGCTTGTGGGAAGCGAGCGGCCATTGGGACAACTACAAGGAAAACATGTTCATCGCCCGGGTGGAGGACGAGGACACCACGCTCGCCCTGAAGCCGATGAACTGCCCGTGCCACGTGCTGATCTTCCGCGATCGGCTGCGCTCCTACCGCGAGCTGCCGCTGCGGATGGCGGAGTTCGGCGCCTGCCATCGCTATGAGCCGAGCGGCGCGCTGCACGGCATCATGCGGGTGCGCGCCTTCACGCAGGACGACGCCCACATCTTCTGCACCGAGGACCAGATCGCGCCGGAAACGGTGGCGTTCGTGGAGCTGCTGTCGAGCGTCTACCGCGATTTCGGCTTCGACAGTTTCCGGGTGAAGTTCTCTGACCGGCCGGCGGCGCGCGCCGGGTCGGACGAGGTCTGGGACCGGGCCGAGGGGGCGCTGAAGGCGGCTTGCTCGATCGCCGGAGTCGAGTACGAGCTGAACCCGGGCGAGGGCGCGTTCTACGGCCCGAAGCTCGAGTTCGTGCTGCGCGACGCGATCGGGCGGGATTGGCAGTGCGGCACCTTGCAGGTGGATTTCGTGCTGCCGGAGCGGCTGGACGCCACCTACATCGCCGAGGACAGCAGCCGGCAGCGCCCGGTGATGCTGCACCGGGCGATCCTCGGCAGCTTCGAGCGGTTTCTCGGCATCCTGATCGAGCAATATGCCGGGCGCTTTCCGATGTGGCTGGCGCCGGTGCAGGTGGTGGTTGCCTCGATCGTGACCGACGCGGCCGGATATGCCGACGAGGTCGCCGCGGCCTTGCGCGCCCGCGGCCTTGCCGTCCGCGCCGACATCCGCAACGAGAAGATCAACGCCAAGGTGCGCGAGCATAGCTTGGCGCATGTCCCGGTGCTGCTGGTGGTGGGCCGGCGCGAGGCCGAGGCCCGGACGGTCGCCATCCGCCGGCTCGGCAGCGACGGGCAGGAAACGGCGTCGCTCGACGACGTTGTCGTCCGTCTTGCACAGGAGGCGATGCCTCCCGATCTCATTCGTGTTGAATCTGGCGCCGGGCCGGTTCAAGACTACGCCAAATCCAAACGTCCATAGGAGAGTCCGATACCCCGAGGTCCAATGCCCAACTCCACGCCGTCCCGCGACGGACCGCGCGTGAACGAGGATATTCGCGTGCCCCAGGTGCGCCTGATCGACGCCGAAGGCGAGATGCAGGGCGTCATGTCCGCCCGCGACGCGTTGCTGCGCGCCTATGCGGTGGGCATGGACCTGCTGGAGATCAGCCCGAACGCGGATCCGCCGGTTTGCAAGATCCTGGACTACGGCAAGTACAAGTACGAGCTGCAGAAAAAGAAGAATGAGGCGAAGAAGCGCCAGCGCGTGATCGAGATCAAGGAGATCAAGGTCCGCCCGAACATCGACGAGAACGATTACGAAGTGAAGATGCGGGCGATGAAGAAATTCATCGAGGAAGGCGACAAGGTCAAGGTCACCCTCCGCTTCCGCGGCCGCGAGATGGCGCACCAGGATATTGGCATCAAGGTGCTCGAGCGCATCCGCGCCGAGCTCGAGGTGACAACCAAGGTGGAGCAGATGCCGCGAATGGAAAACCGGCAGATGATCATGGTGCTGTCGCCACGCTGACGCGGCCGATACGCCGCTTCGGTTACGTCCGCAAACGCGAGGGATGGCCGGGTCAAGCCCGGCCATGACGTAAAGGGTGCTCCTGGTGCGGGGCGTCTCGGCCGCCCGGCCCCTATGCCGCCAGTGCGCGCATCTGCGCATAGAGGTCCGACTTACCCTCGAACCCGATGCCCGGCAGGTCCGGCATGACGATATGGCCGTCCTCGACCCGCACCGTGTCGGGGAACCCGCCATAGGGCTGGAACAGGTCCGGGTAGCTTTCATTGCCGCCTAGCCCCAACCCGGCGGCGATGTTGAGCGACATTTGGTGGCCCCCATGCGGGATACAGCGCGCGGGCGACCAGCCGGCGCCGCGGATCACGTCGATCGTGCGAAGGTATTCGCACAATCCATACGACAGCGCGCAGTCGAATTGCAGCCAGTCGCGGTCCGGCCGCATGGCGCCGTAGCGAAGCAGGTTGCGGGCATCCTGGTGGCTGAACAGGTTCTCGCCGGTTGCCATCGGCCCCGGGTAGAACTCGGCCAGTGCCGCCTGCAGCTGGTAGTCGAGCGGGTCGCCGGCTTCCTCGTACCAGAACAGCGGGTAATCCCGCAGCATCTTCGCGTAGGCGATGGCCGTTTCGAGGTCGAAGCGGCCATTGGCGTCGACCGCGAGTTGCGCGTCCGAGCCGATCTCGGTCAGCACCGCCTCGATGCGCGACCTGTCTTCCTCGATCGAGGCGCCGCCGATCTTCATCTTCACCACCGAGTAGCCGCGGTCGAGGTAGGAGCGCATCTCGCCGCACAGCGCGCCCAGATCCTTGCCGGGGTAGTAGTAGCCGCCGGCCGCATAGACGAACACGCGCGGATTGGCGGCGCGGCCCTCGCGTTCGGCCAGAAGGCGGAACAGCGGCTTGCGCTCCAGCTTGGCGCGGGCGTCCCACAGCGCCATGTCGATCGTGCCGACTGCGACCGAGCGTTCGCCGTGGCCGCCGGGCTTCTCGTTGCTCATCATCGCCGCCCAGGCGCGATGCGGATCGAGCACGCCGTCCTCGTCCAGCAGCGAGGCCGGGGGCGCCTCCATCAAACGCGGCGCGAACCGCTCGCGGATCAGCCCGCCCTGGCCGTAGCGGCCATTGCTGTTGAAGCCGTAGCCGACGACGGTCTTGCCGTCGCGTATCTCGTCGGTGACGACGGCGACCAGGCTCGTCGTCATTTTTGTAAAATCGATGTAGGCGTTGCGGATCGGCGAGCTGATCGGCCGGGTGATCTCGCGGACGTCGGTGATGCGCATCGAAACTCCCTAGAGCGACTTCGCCCGCAGTTCAATTGCCGCCGCTGCCCGTGCCACCGGCTCGGTCGTAGGCGTCGCAGCCGCCTCGAGCATTGACGCCGCGCGGCGCACGGCCGCCGCGATCTCGTCGCTCAGCGCCGGGTCCTTGACGGCGCGCGCCATCGACACCCCGCCTGCCAGCAATGCCAGCAGCGCGGTCGCGTCGGCGCGCCGGTCGGCCGCGGTGCCGGACGCCATGCCCGCCGCCGCGGCTTCGATCACGTCCCGCAGCCCCGCCTCGTACGCCGCGCGTGCGTCGTCGTCCGCCCGCGCAACCTCGCCGGTCAAGCTCTGAAGGGCGCAGCTCTCGGCAAGGTCGCAGGTCCGGCGGTCGCCGAGGTAGAAATCGACGAAGCGCTGCCGCCAACCCGAGCCCGCTGCACGCGTCTGCTCGATGCCGGCTCGCAAGTCGAGCATGCCGGCGGCCACTGCCGCTCGGAACGCCGCCGCCTTGGACTTGAAGTGGGTGTAGAACGCGCCGGAGGTCACCCCGGCTTGCTTGGCCAACTCGTCCACGCCCAGGCCGCCGAAGCCGCGGCTGCGAAAGCCCCGGCCGGCGCTGGCAAGGATGCGTGCCCTGCTTTCTTCCTTGCGTTCCGCTCGCCCGCTCATCATTCACCCGCTTTCGCATAACGACCTCTATGTCATCCCTTGACGGGATAACGGTCGTTATCTATCTTCTGCATCACGACCGTTATGTAGCGGCCGTGTCTGGCCCCTTCAAGCGGGATGGTCCCGCCCCCGGGCAGGCCTGAGAAGGAGAGCGACATGCCCATCATCCTTTATGCGACCGAAGGCGTCCTCGACGAGGCAGCTCAAGGTGAGGTGTTTGCCGAACTGACGGACGTTTTCCTTAAGCACCACAACCTGTCCGGCAACACGTTCCTGACGCCGAATGTGATCGGCGAGATCTCCCTCATCCCGCGCGGCAGGTCGTTTTCGGGAGGCAAGCCAGCCGACATTGCCATTGTCGAGCTGAAGGTGCCGTCGTTCGCGCTCGGCACGCCCGAGCAGAAACAGGCGTTCGTCGCCGACGCGACCGAGGCGGTGCACCGCGCCAGCCAGGGCCGGGTCCCGCGCGATCATGTCTGGGTCAACATGGTCTACGCCGTAGACGGTCTGTGGGGCATCCAGGGCCAGGCTTACTCGAACGATCAGTTGCTGCAGTCCGTCGCCCAGGCGGCCGCGGCCTGAGCCATCCCGCGCCCTGCCGCCCGGCGGCGGGGCGCTCGCCCCATCGGAAACGGAGGTCGATAGAGCAACTTAATCCGCCCGAACCGACCCGGTTCGGTCGGATGTTGCTTCAGTAGCGGTGACCGGCGATGTCCAGCAGCGGGAAGGCGCTCAACGCATGCGGCGGCGTCACCGCCTCGACCGCGCGCAGGTAGCTGCGGTCGAGTTGGGCGAAGTTGGTGACCCCGAGCAGGCCCAGGCATTCCACCACCTCGTATTCCAGCAGCTCGATGACACGATCGATCCCCTCGGCGCCGCCGGCCGCCAAGCCGTAGCAATAGAGCCGACCCATGCAAACCAAGTCGGCGCCCATTGCCATCGCCTTCACGATGTCGCTGCCGCGGCTCACCCCGCCATCGACGATCACCAACGCCCGCCCGGCGACCGCCTCCAGCACCTCGCCCAGCACCTCCATCGACCCGGCGCCATGATCGAGCTGACGCCCGCCATGGTTGCTGACATAGACACCGTCGACGCCCAGCGCGCAGGCCCGGGCCGCGTCCTCGGCGGTGGCGATGCCTTTGAGGAACAGCTTGATGCGGTGCTTGTCGCGGAACCGGGCGATGTCGTCCCAACCGAGCCGCGCCTGATATTCCATGCCGGGCGAGCGGGCGCGCCAGGGTTTGGTGAAGCGCTTGGCGATGTCGCGCTCGCGCCGGCTGTAGAGAGCGCTATCGACGGTGATGCAGAACGCGTCCCAGCCGGTGTCAACCACCCGGCGCACGTAGTCGTCCATCCAATCATGGTCGCCGCGTACGTAAAGCTGGAATACTTTCGGCCCCGTTGCGGCGGCGGCCACCACCTCCAGCTTCGGTTCGCTGACGGAGCTCAGGAAGAACGGCACCCCCGCCATGCCCGCGCCGCGCGCGACCGCCTCGCCGCCGCCGGCGCCGATCTGCTCCAACCCGCCGACCGGGGCGAGCGCCAACGGCAGGCGGATCGTGTGGCCGAGAAATTGGGTCGTGGTGTCGACCTCGTCGACCGATTGCAGCACGCGCGGGCGAAAGCCGATGCGGTCGAAGGCGAGACGGTTGCGGCAAACGGTGGTTTCGGTCGCGGTGCCACCGACGAGGTAGTCCCAGATATTCTGGTTGAGGTTGATGCGGGCGGCGGCCACTACCTCGTGCAATACCTGGAAGCGTTCCTCGAAGCCGTTGCTCATGCGCCTTGCCTCCTCAAGGTCAGGGGCTTTGCCCCTGGACCCCATCAAAGGCGGAGCCTTTGAAATCCCATTGATGCGGGTCTGGGGGCGCCGCCCCCAGTGGGTCCAGGGCGGAGCCCTGGCCTAACTTACGGACAGATGTACCCTGTCCCGCCCGGCGCCTTGAAGCAACCTACGCTTTCCGGAAAGAGCGCCTTCGGCAGGAATAGAATGGCGCCGGGCACGAAGATCGTGAACGCGATCACCGCGAAGAACACCAGGTAGATCGGCACCGACGCCCGCAGCGCGGTGGGGAACCGGGTGCCGACGAACTTTGACGCCATCAGCAAGGCGAGCCCATAGGGCGGCGTGATCAGCCCGAAGGCCAGCGTCACGATCAGCACGACGCCCATGTGCACCGGATTGATCTCGGCGGCCTCGGTCAGTTGCGTGACCACGGGCATGAAAATGATGATCGCCGGGATCGGCTCGATGAAGTCGCCGACGATGACGAACACCAGCACCAGCAGGAACATGATCGCCATCGGGTCGGTGCCGGCCACGCTGCCGATCCAGCCGGCGACCACGATCGGGCCGCGCAGATAGGCCACCAGCCAACCGAACGCCGACGCGGCGGCGATGGTGATGAGCGGCAGGCTGAACACCAGCCCGGCCTGGATAAAGTCCCGCGGCAGCTCCCGCCAATGACCGGGCTTGAGCAAGGGCAGCACCACGAGGAGGATGTAGGCGACTGCGACCACGCCGGCCTCGGTCGGCGTGAACCAGCCGGTCAGGATGCCGCCGAGCAGGATCCCGGGGATCAGCATCGGCAGCGCCGCCCGGCGCCCGGCGGTGCCGAGTTGGCCCAGGGTCGCGCGCGGGCGCCGAAAGCCGACCGGGCCGAAGAAGTAGCAGTACAGCATCAGCCCGAACCCGATCAGCAAGCCGGGCACGATGCCACCCAGGAACAGGCCGGCGATCGAGACATTGCCGATCGCCCCGTACACCACCGCCATGATGGACGGCGGCACCAGGGCGGCGATGGTGCTGGCGGCCGCGATCAAGGCGGCGACGAATTCCGGCCGGTAACCCTCCCGCGCCATCGGCCCCGCCATGGTGCGGGACAGAACCGCGACGTCGGCCGAGGACGAACCCGACATCCCGGAAAAGAACATGCTGAACACGGTCGTCACCTGCGCCAGCCCGCCGCGCACGTGGCCCACCAGCGCCTGCGACAGCTCGGCGATGCGGACGACCACGTTGGCCGAGGTCATCAGCTCGCCGACCAGCAGAAAGAACGGGATCGCCATCAGGCTTTCGGAGTCGATGCCGTTGAACAACTGCCCGGCCATCGACTGGAAGCTGATCGGCGTCAGCGCGGTGCCGACCATGACGCCGGCGATCAGGCTGAACGCCACCGGCACGCCCATGTAGCCGAGCGTCAGGAACAGCGCCGTCATGACGCCGAGGATCAGCGCATTCTCGGCGACCATCTAGCCGCCCGCCCTCAACTGCCCGACCTCAGCTGGAAGTCCGCCAGCGCCATGCCTTGCGCGTGCTGCCGCCCGGTCTCGAAGCCGTGCCGGCAGCCGTTGACGATCTGCTCGAGGCTGAACAGCGCCACCAGCAGACCGCACACCGGGATCGGCCAATACAGGTAGGCGATCGGCGTCATCGACGGCATGCGGAAGCTGTTGAAGCCGGACAGGAAGTTCTGCCACCCGAACACCGCCATCCCGAGGCCGACCAGCAGCACGACACCGCGGTTGAACACCTCCGCCGCGGTGCGCCACCGGCCGCGCATGGCGTCCGCCATCGCCGACAGGCACAGATGGTCGTTGCGCCGCACCGCGACCGCCGTGCCGATGAAAATGCCATAGGTGAAGAAGGCGCTCGTCACCTCCTGCAGCCACAGCCACGGGTGGCCGATCTCGCGCGTCACCACGTCGGCCAATACCGAGGAGCAGAACGCGGCCAGGCACACCCCGCACAGGATCATCAGCACCCGTTCGAGCCCGTCGAGCGCCCGCCATTTCAGGTGCCGGTCGGTGGACTGGACGACCTCGAACGGCGCGGACCCGGCCTCCACGCGCTTACTGGTCCGCGCGCACGAGACCGAGGATCTTGACCGCGTTCGGCCCGAGCGCGGCGGCCTGGCTGTCCTGGAATGGCGTCGCCACCTTGATGAAGCCGGACGTGTCGACGTCGGTGACGAACTTCACCCCGAGCTTCTGCAGCTTGGCCTGGCTCTCGTGCTCCAGCGCCAGCGCCTTGGCCGGCTGCTGCTTGGACACCACGTCGGCGGCGTCCGTGACCCACGTCTTCTGCTCGTCCGTGAGGCCCGACCACACCTTGTCCGACACCCACAGCACCGAGTTGTTGGCCTCGTGCGCGGTCAGCGACATCACCGGCGCCGTTTCGTAGTGCTTGTTCGCCTGGTAGACGTTGATGCCGTTCTCGGCCATGTCCACGACGCCGGTTTGCAGGCTGGTGTAGACGCTGCCGAACGGCATGTGCACGGTTTGCGCGCCATAGGCGGGGAAGATGGCGTCCTCGGTGGCGGTCGCCTGCACCCGGACCTTGAGGCCCTTGAGGTCGTCGATGCGGTGGATTTCCTTCTTGCCATAAAGGTAGCGCAGCCCGAGCGTCGCGAGACCGAGCATGTGCACGCCGGTCACCTTCTCGTCGAACATCGCCTTCATGGCCGTGATGACCGCCGGGTCGGCGAGCGACTTCGTCAGATGCTGCTCGGACTTGAACAGATAATGCAGGCTCATCACGCCCGATTCCGGGGCGAGGGTCGCGGCGTTGGCCGTGCTGGTGATGAGGAAGTCGATGTCGCCGGTGCGGATCTTCTGCAGCGCCTGCGGTTCCTGGCCGAGCTGCGCGCCAGGGAACTGATCGATCAGCATCGTCCCCTTGCTGCTTTTGGCCAGGCTGTCAGCGAACAGGTCGCCGGCCACGCCGAAGCCGGTGCTCTTGGGTTGATCGTAGCCGAAGCTGTAATGCTTGACTTGCGCCACCGCCGGGGCCGCCCCGCCGGCCAATGCACCGACCGACAGCGCGCCGGCCACGAGGGCCAGGAATGATCCGAACCGCATTGCGTCCCCCCATGCCGTCCCTAAGCCGGCGGGGGCCGGTCGGTCGGTCTGATGCACGAGAGTAACAACGCCGCCCGGCGGCGTCTACGTTGACTCGCCCGCGCCGGGGAGTGCAGGAAACGGCATGGATGCCGAGACGCACGACGAAGCCCGCCTGCGCACGTTCGCCGCGATGTTGCTGCAGCGGGCGGGATTGGCCGCCGACCGCGCCGGCGTGATCGCGGCGACTTTGGTCGAAGGCGACATGCTGGGTCATACCACCCATGGCCTGGCGCAGTTGCCGGGCTACCTGGGCGCCTTGGTGGATGGTTCGATGCGAGCCGAGGGCGAGCCGGAGGTGGTGTCCGACCGCGGTGGCACGCTGTTGCTCGACGGGCGACGCCTGCCGGGTCCGTGGCTGGTGCATCACGCGATCGGCCTCGCACTCGAGCGGGTGGCAGCGCATGGCACGGTGACGGTCGTCATCCGCCGCAGCCACCACATCGCCTGCCTCGCCGCCTATCTCGAGCGGGTGACGGCGACCGGGCGCATGATCCTGCTGATGAGCTCGGACCCGAGCGTGGCGAGCGTCGCCCCGTTCGGCGGAACGCGCGCCTTCATCACGCCCAACCCGATCGCCGCCGGTATTCCGACGCCGGGCCGGCCGATCCTGATGGATGTCAGTACGTCCACTACCACCAACGGCCTCACCGGGCGCCTGCGCAGCGAGGGCCGCAGGTTGGACCATCCCTGGGTGCTCGACGCCGACGGGCGGCCCACCGACGACCCGGCCGCGCTGTTCACCGATCCGCCCGGCACCATCCTGCCGCTCGGCGGCCTCGATAGCGGGCATAAGGGGTTCGCCCTCGGCTTGCTGGTCGAGGCGCTCACCGCCGCGCTGGGCGGGTTCGGCCGCGCCGACCCCGGCGAGGGCTGGGGAGCGGCCGTCTACCTCCAGGTGATCGACCCGGCAGCGTTCGGCGGGCTCGACGCCTTCCTGCGCCAGACCGGATGGCTCGAAACCGCCGTCGCGAGCAACCCGGCTCGCCCCGGCGTGTCGTCGCCCCGCCTGCCGGGTGCTCGCGGGCTCGAACTGCGCGACCGGATGCGGGCCGGCGGCGTGCAGCTTTATCCCGGCGTCATCGGCGCCTTGAACGGCTGGGCCGACCGGCTCGGCGCCGACCGGTTCGGGGCCGGAGTTGCGGCCCAGTTGGGGGATTGAACCGGTCCGTCGTCGCGGCGTTGTCATCATCGGAGGCCGTTCAATGACCGAGACGATCCATCTGGCACCGCATGACCCGATGCCTGACGGGCCGGGCCGTACCATCGTCGTCCTGCGACGGTTCGAGGAGGATGATCCGGACCGTGCGACGGTCGAAATCATCCTGACCGGCAAGCCCGAGCAGGTCACCCATCCGCGTTGCCCCGACGGCAGCCCCATGACGCTCGACGAGGCGATCGCCGCGGCTGGCCGGGTGGCCCGTGAGGAAGGCTTGTCGCGGGTCTACGTGCTGGACCGGATGAGTGGCGGCCGCGAACACGAAATCATGAGCCATGGCGGCGATCATACGGTCGACATGGACAGGCTGTCCGACACCGATGAGGAGGATGGCGTACGCGGATCAGACATGCGCGATAGGGCGCATCCATCGTCGGACGCCTAATGTTGAACGCGTCCGAGCCGCATTCCAGCCACATAGAAGCAATACCTTCGGAGTGTGCGCGTTGATTGTGTTGATCTCGCTCACGGCCTCGTTAGCTACTGCCTACGGGTTACTTCCTGCGACTTCGCCACTACCTCTGCACACGCTCACTTTGGCCACGCTATCCCGGCGTTGCCTTGAACCGAAAGAGATCGATTGATGCCTGATTCCGGGTTGGACGCCGCGCTGACGGGGCGACGCGTTGGTGTGATGGTCGTCGGCATGGGCGGGGCGGTCGCCACGACAGCTGCGGCCGGTATTGAGATGCTCCGCGCCGGCTCCAACGACATGGCCGGCTTGCCGCTGGCGGGAACATCGGCACCCGGGATCGCCGCCTATCGCAACCTGCACTTCGCCGGCTGGGATCTGCACGGTGACAACCTCGAAAGCGCGGTGCGCGAGCATCGCGTGCTCGACCGTGAGCAGGCGGAACTCGTAGGCCCGGCGCTGGCCGGCATGAAGCCCTGGCCCGCGGTCGGCAGCCTGGACTTCTGCAAGAACGTCGATGGCGGCAACAAGGTCGTCGCCAAGAGCCATCGCGAGGCGGTTGAGAAGATCCGCGAGGACATCCGTGCCTATCGCGAGAGCTCGAAGATCGAGAACCTCGTCATGGTCAACCTTGCCTCTGTCGAGCGTTGGCCGGACAAGAACGCCGGTGCGCTCAAGACGGTCGAGGGGTTCGAGCGCGGGCTCGACGGCAGCGACCCGGCCATCAGCCCGGCGATGCTCTACGCCTATGCCGCGATCGCCGAGGGCGTGCCGTACGGCAACTTTACGCCGAGCTTGGCCGCGGACGTGCCGGCGCTGACCAAGATGGCCGAGCGCGAGAACGTGCCGGTGGCCGGCAAGGACGGCAAGACCGGCCAGACCTTCATCAAGACGGTACTGGCCCCCGCTTTCCGGTCGCGCTCGTTGTACGTCGAGGGCTGGTTCAGCACCAATATCCTCGGCAACCGCGACGGCTTGGCGCTGGATAACCCCGACAGCCTCAAGAGCAAGCTCAACACCAAGGGGTCGGTGCTCGACGACATTCTCGGCTACCCGGTCGAGGACCACATCGTCGACATCCGCTACTACAAGCCGCGCGGCGACAACAAGGAAGCGTGGGACAACATCGATCTGGTCGGCTTCCTTGGCCAGAAGATGCAGATCAAGGTCAACTTCCTTTGCCGCGACAGCATCCTGGCCGCACCGCTGGTGATTGAGATCGCCCGCGTGCTCGACCTTGCGCGGCAGCGCGGCAAAGGCGGCATCCAGGAGCAGCTTGGTCTGTTCTTCAAGGCGCCGATGACGCCGGCCGGCAAGCGCGAGGAGCACAGCTTCCCCGTGCAGGAGCGCGCCCTGCTCGATTGGCTCGCGGCGGCCTGACCCATGCTCGATGCGGTGCCGCCGGGTGACGGTCTGGCCGGCGCCGCCGAGGTGGCGGGGCCCGGGTTGGCAATGCCCGAGTTGGCGGCAATGGTGCCGTTGGCGGCCGAACTCTGCGACCTGAAGCGGGTTCGGGACGCCAGCAGTATCGACAGCCTGGCGTCGCGCGCGTTCCGGCGAGCCTGGGGCGCGTTGCTGGCCGGGCAGGAAGTCGAGTTCGTAGCACGGGTCGCCACCGCGGATGCGGTGGCGGCGGTACGGCTGGGCGGGATCGACGCGGCCGTGCTGGGCGCGTGCGGCCTGTCGCCGGCCGAAGCGGCGGTGGTGCTTGGCCGCAGCTTCGACGAGGTGGCCGGGCCGATCGAGCCCGGTTTGGCAGCGGCATTGCGGTCCGGCTTGGGCCAGCCGCTCCGCGATGGCCCGGCGCCCGCCTTTGCGGAAGCATTGATTCGTCAGCCACGGGCGGGTGCCACCTGTCCCGGCAAGCCGCGGATCATGCTCGAGCCGCCCGAGCGCCACGGCGATCACTGCTTCGTCGTGGCGGTCTTGGCTTATGCGGTCGCGCCACGCTTCGCGGCCGATCCGGCAACGGCGTTCCTGGCCGGCATGGCGCACCACCTGCACAACGCCGTGCTGCCGGACAGCGGCTTCGCTGGCGAGATGCTGCTGGGCGAACACCTGATACCGATCCTCCGGCGCTTGTTCGACCGCGAACTCGGCACCCTGCCGGCTCCGCTTCGTCTTCGCACCGAAGCGGCTTTGGCGGACATCCAGGATGCCTCGACGCCGGTCGGCCGGGCGTTCCATGCGGCCGACGTGATCGATCGGGTGCTGCAAATGCGGCACTACGACGCCGTTGCCCGCTTCACCGTGGACCAGGCGCTTGACGACATGGACCTCGTCCATGCCGGGCCGACGCAAGCGTTCCACCAGGCGGTGCTGCGCGCGGCCGGGCTGCCGTGACCGTGGCGGCCGACCTGCGCAGCCCGGCGTCGGGCCTGGTGCTGCACGCCGACACCGGGCATTCGTTGTCCGACGGGAGCGAGCGCTGGCCGGTGGTGGAGGGCATCCCGTTCCTGCGGCGCGACCGGCGGGAGTTGGCCGACGCGGCGCTGGCGGCCCTGGACGGCGGTTCGGTCCTCGACGCCGCCGTGCTGCTGCTGGCTGACCAGGATAATTGGGCCCGCACTCCACCGCCTTCCGAGGACGCGCGTTGCGAAGTGGTGCGGCACGGTGATGCGCTGACGTTCCGGGCGGCGATGGACCTGCTGGCGTTCGGCCCGGTCGGCACCTATTTCGCGCACCGCTGGTCCGACCCCACCTTCGTGTCGGGCTTGGCCCTGGCCGAAGCGCATGCCGCCCCTGGGAGCATCCTCGAACTGGCCTGCGGCGCCGGGCACTTCCTGCGCGAGTTCGCCCGCGTGTCCGCCGGCAACGTGACAGGCGCCGACATCGTGTTCGCGAAGCTGTGGCTGGCCCGCCGCTTCGTGGCCCCGGCCGCTCGGCTGCTGTGCTTCGACGCCGCCGATCCGTGGCCGTTCGCCGACCGCGCGTTCGACACCGTATTCTGCCACGACGCCTTCTACTTTCTGCCGGCAAAGCCGCACGTTGCGGCCGAGATGCGCCGGGTCGCCGCCGGCCCGGTGCTGGTCGGGCATGCGCATAATGCCCTGGTGGACAACCTGTCCGCCGGCAGCCCGCTGCCGCCGGCCGGGTATGCCGCGCTGTTCGGCACGCCGTTGCTGTATGACGACCGCGAGTTGACCGCGGCGGCCGTCGAGCAGCGGGCGCCGCGTCCCGCCTCCGCCGACGCGCTCGGGACGGCGCCGGCGATCTCGCTTGCTGCCGGGGCCGGGCAGCCTCGCCGTGTGGCCGGGACCCTCGCACTGCCGGCGCCGGGCCAGGAACTGCGGCGCAACCCGCTCTACCAGGGCGGCGCCATCCGCTGGCCGTCGCCGCGTTACGAGGCGGAGTACGGCAGTCTCGCCACCTATCCGGGCGAAGCGGCCGGCCCGGAGACGGCGGTTGCCGGCGCCGACCCGGCCATCGACGCGCTGGCCCGGCGTCGCGTCCTGCTGGACTTGCCGGCCCGATGGTGAAGTGGGGCATCGCCGGCTGCGGCTGGGTCGCCCGCGACTACGTGGGACCGGCGATCCAGGCCAGCGCCAACGGCACCCTTGCCGCAGTGTTCGACCCCGACCCGGTCTCGCGGCATCGCGCGGCCGAGTTGCTGCATGTGCCGACGCACCACGATCTCGGCGCCTTCCTCGCCACGCCCGGACTGGGCGCGGTCTACGTCGCCGCACCGAACCACGCCCATCGCGCGCTGGTCGAAGCTGCGGCTGCCGCCGGGCTGCCCGTGCTGTGCGAAAAGCCCATGGCGACCAGCATGGAGGATGCACAGGCCATGGTACAGGCCTGTGCGCAGGCCGGGGTGCGCTACGCGACGGCGTTCGACCAGCGCTTCCACGCGGCGCACCGAACTTTGGCCGGGCTGCTGGCCGAAGGCCGGCTCGGCATGGTGACCGCCATCCGCATCGTCTACGCCTGTTGGCTGCCGGCCGACTGGGCCGGGGACAATTGGCGCATCGACCCGCGCCGGGCCGGCGGGGGCGCGCTGTTCGATCTGGCGCCGCATGGCCTCGATCTCAGCGCCTATCTGCTGAACGAGCCGCTGGTCGAGGTCGCCGCGTTGGGGCAGGCACGCATCCACAAATACCAGGTCGAGGACGGCGCGATGCTGATGGCGCGCAGCCGGTCCGGGACAATGGTGCAGATGCACGTCGCCTATAACTGCCCGGAAACCCTGCCGCGGCGGCGGCTCGAGGTGGTCGGCACCGCCGGCCAGGCGATCGCCCGCGATACGATGGGCCAGACTCCGGGCGGCACGCTCGAGTTCATCGACGCCGCAACCGGCGTGTCCTCGCCGGTGCCGGTGCCGGGTGCCGAGCGTTCGCCGTTCCTGAACCAGGTCGAGGCGTTCGCCGACGCCATCGTTGGCAACGGCACCTTCCCGTTCCCGCCCGAGGCCGACTTGGCAACCATGGCGCTGCTGCTGCAGGCGCAGGGCCAGATCAAGGCGGCGGCGAGCCCGAAACCTTCAACCATCCCGACAGGTCATGCCGCTTAGCCCTTATTCTTGCACGAACTGCGGTCACTGGCAGCGCTATTTCGCGGTGCCGCCGGATTGCCCGATCTGCTCCGACGTACGCAACGACTTGCCGGACGACGGCTGGGAGTTCCTGACGCCGGAGCAGGTGCTGCCGAAGCTCGAGCATCATTGGCGCGAAGTCATGCCGGGCTTGTGGGAGTTCTGGTCGACCCCGCGCTACGGCCTCGACGGGCATGGCTGGCTGCTGTGCTACCCGGACGGCAACGTCGCGTTCGAAGCGGCGCCGCTGTACTCCGAGGCCGCGCTGCAGAAGATCGAGGCGTTGGGCGGCATTCGCTGGCTCGGCGCGAGCCATCCGCACGGCTATGGCGCGCTGTATCAGCTGCAGGACCGGTTCAAGCCGGACCTGCTGATCCAGCGCGAAGACCTGCAATGGACCAAGGCGTTCCGGGTGACGATCCCCTACGACGAGACCTACGAGATCCGCCCCGGCCTGACGCTGCACCATACCGGCGGGCATTACGAGGGACACTCGGTGCTGTACGACGCCGAGCGCCGCGCCGTCTTCTGCGGCGATGCGCTCAAGATCGACTTCGATAGCGCGGGCGTCGCGCAGCGCATCAGCTGCCACAAGGCTTATCACAAGCAGATCCCGCTCAGCCGCGGCGAGGCGCAGCGCTATCGCCGCATATTCGAGCAGCTCGACTTCACCTCCGCCTTCACCCCGTTCGAGTTCGCCACCGATCTC
The DNA here is from genome assembly GCA_963752225.1 of uncultured Alphaproteobacteria bacterium. Lineage (GTDB taxonomy): Bacteria > Pseudomonadota > Alphaproteobacteria > Acetobacterales > Acetobacteraceae > JBBROS01. Next base: position 41,091 of record CAVVXS010000014.1, read on the forward strand.
GACACGCGCGCGGCGCTCAAGCTGCTCGACGAGGTGATCGAGGGGCCGCCGCACACCCGTCCCATCCCGATCCTGCGAAGCCACGCATGACTCAGCACGTTCTGCCGCCCGACCTGCCGGACGCCGCGGCGGCCTATGTCGGCTCGATGCCGGAAGGCCGGGTCGAGCTGTTCGCCCTCAGCCCGCTGGACCGCACCGGGGTTGCCTGCTGGAACGCGATCTTCCTCAACCAGGACGGCACCCGCTGGCATGGGGTTGCGCCGCACGGCGTCGGCTACGGGGTGGATGACGCGTCGGCGATCATCGGCACCACCGGCGAGCTGGCCGAAGCCGTGCACTCCGCGGTCGAGATCCATCGGAGCGAGCGCCGGACCGCAACCTACGCGGCGTTGCGGGCGCAGGTCGGCGCACGGCACGTGGCCGATCCCTTGGCCCTCTGTTTGCCGGCCGGCAGCGCGGTCGACCATGACACCGCCCTCGAATGGGTGCCGGCTCGCCGCTGGCCTTCGGGCGAGACGGTGTGGATGCCCATCGACATCGCCGCCTGCTCGGTCGGCGACCTTTCGCCCGGCTACGTGCCGTTCACGACGCCCATCACCAACGGCCTCGGCGCCGGCCCGACGCTGGACTTCGCGATCGGCCACGGCCTGTGCGAGCTGCTGCAGCGCGACGGCAACGGGCTGGGCTTCCGCGCCATGGACCGCGGCATCGCGCTCGATTTCGCTGGCCCCGGGGGCGACGGCCCGGCCGATCCGCGCACCCGCGCGCTGCTGGACAAGCTGCGCGGCCTCGGCATCGACGTGATCCCGAAATTCGCCAGCACCGAATTCGGCACCGCCAACGTGTACTGCGTCGGCGCCGAGCGGGACGGGGTGGACGCGGCGTTCCCGATCCAGGTCACCGCCTGCGGCGAGGCGGCGTCGCTCGACCGCGAGCACGCCCTGCGCAAGGCGGTGTTCGAGTTCGCCGCCGCCCGCATGCGCAAGGTGTTCAGCCACGCGCCGCTCGCGGCCATCCAGCACGTGGCCCCGCCGGGCTACCTCGACCGGTTCCGCGGCTACCACACGCTCGACGGGGAGGAGAGCCGGTCGCTGCGTGAGATGGTCGGCTGGCTCGGCTTCGACCAGGCCACGATGAAGGCCATGCTGGCCGACACGGTGCTGAGCCGCCGCAGCAGCCAGCGGTTCGACGCGCTCCCCACCTGGGATGGCCCGCTGGCCGGCACCGGCCTCGTCGAGGAGCTGGCCCGGCGCTTCGCGGCCCAAGGGATGGAGATCCTCTACTTCGACTGGTCGCCGGCGCATGCGCCCGGCGTGCACGTGGTCAAGGCCTTCGTGCCGGGCCTCGAGGTCGAGACCATGAGCTATCACCGCATCGGCGCCCGCGGCGTGCGCAAGCTGCTGGAACGCGGCAGTCCGCTGGTCGGGCTTGGCGAGCCGCCGCCGGGTGCCGCCCCGGTGCGCTTGCCGGCGAACGAGGCGGCGACCTTCGCCAGAACGCCGTGGCTGGACGTGGCCGAGGTGGACCGCATCGTCGGCCGGCTTTACCCGCTCTACCGGGAGCCCGAGGTGCACAGCGCGCCGATCAGCATGGAACAGCGCGCCTCCTCCAGAACGACGCAAGCGGCATGACGCTCCGCTTCGCCTTCAACACCAACGGAGCCGCGAACCACCGGCTGGACGACGCGCTCGAGCTGATCGCCGACGCCGGCTTCGACGGCGTCGCGCTCACGCTCGACATCCACCACCTCGACCCGTTCGGCCCCGATTTCCCGGCCGAGCGGCGCCGCGTGGCGGCCCGGCTGCGCCAACTGGGCCTGGGCTGCGTGGTGGAAACCGGCGCTCGCTTCCTGCTTGACCCGCGCGCCAAGCACGAGCCGACCCTGGTCACGGCCGACGAAGCGGGCCGTGCCCGGCGGATCGAGTTCCTGACCCGCGCTTTGGAGGTTGCGGCCGAGACCGGGGCCGACGCCATGTCGTTCTGGGCCGGCGTGCCCAAGCCCGGGGTGGACCCCCGGGCCGCGCTTGACTGGCTCCGCGCCGGGGCCGAGCAGGTCGCCCGCACCGCCGAACGGCTCGGCACGGTCGCCGCGCTGGAGCCGGAGCCGGGCATGCTGATCGAGACCGCCCACGACTGGGCGGCGCTGGCCATTCCGGGTTTGAAACTGGCGCTCGACACCGGCCACTGCCTCGTCACCGGCGAGTCCGATCCGGCCGAGGCGGTGCGCCGGTTCGCGGCCGACCTCGGCACCGTCGCCATCGAGGACATGAAGCGCGGCGTGCACATCCACCTGCCGTTCGGAGAGGGCGACATGGACATCCCTGCGATCTTGCGCGCGCTGGACGAGATCGGCTTCGACAAGCTCGTTTGCGTCGAGCTCAGCCGCGAAAGTCACCGCGCCGACAGCATGATCCCGGCCAGCTTGCGCACGCTGCGCGAGCACGCGATGGCGGCCGCCTGATGCGCATCTGCTTCGTATCGCGCCGGTTCTTCCCGACCATCTCCGGCATGAGCGTCTACGCGCTCAATCTGCTGCGCGAGCTGGTCGGCGCCGGGCACGACGTGACCATGATCAGCCAGTTCCGCGGCGACGCGTTCGGCAAGCGCGTCTATGGCGGCGGCCCGCCGCCCCTGGTGCCCGGCGTCAAGGTGATCGGCATCGAGCAGCTCGGCGAGCAGGACGGCGGCGACTTCGAGCGCGACGTCGACGCGATCGTGGCCGCCATCGTGCAGGAACACGCGCGCGAGCCGTTCGACGTGCTGCACGCCCAGTACGGCTATCCGTGCGGCTGGGCGGCGCTGCTGGCGTCGCAGCAAATCGGCGTGCCCAACGTCGTCAGCATCCAGGGCGGCGACGGCCATTGGGTCGGCAGCTGCTGCGAAACGCATCGGCTGGCGATGATCCGGGTGCTGGATCACGCCAACGCCGTGCTGATCGGCTGCGACAGCTTCCGCGACGAGGTGGTGGACCGGCTCGGCACCGACCCGGCGCGCTTCACGATCGTGCCCGGCGCCGTCGACACCGCCCGGTTCACGCCGCCGCCGGCGCCTGCGGACGGGCGGACGATGCTGTATCACGGCCGGGTCGACGCGCGGAAAGGCGTGCTCGACCTGCTCGATGCCTGCCACCAGCTGCGCGAGGGCGGCGACGCGTTCCGCCTGCTGATCTCCGGCATCGGTCCGACCTTCGACGAGACCGCCGCCGAGATCGAGCGGCTCGGTCTCGGCAACGACGTCGAGATGACCGGCTACATCGATTACGAGGACGTGCCGACGATCTATCGCCGGGCGTCGATCTTTGCGTCGCCGACCTACGCCGAGGGCTTCAGCAACACGATCCTCGAGGCGATGGCGAGCCGGATGGCGGTGGTGTCGTGCCGCTCGGTCGGCGTCGTGGACTGCATCCGCGACGGCGAGAACGGGCTGCTGACCGAACCCGGCGACCGCGCCGGGCTCGCCGCGGCACTGCGGCGCGTGTTGCGCGACGGAGCGTTGCGGACCCGGCTGGCGGACGCGGCGCTCGACGAGTGCCGGACCGTGTATTCGTGGCAAAAGGTGGGGCGGCAAATCATGGACGTCTATGCCGCGATCGCCGGCCAGTCGCCGCATGCCGTCGACCCGGCGTTGCCGATCGAGGCGTGCCGGTTCCGCGCCGATCCGCATCTGCTTTGAATGAGAACGGCGCTGGTGTTGTCGCCGCATCTGGACGATGCGGCGTTCTCTTGCGGCGGCACGATGGCGCTGCTGGCCGATGCCGGGTGGCACGTCTGCCTTGCCACCGCGTTCACGCGCAGCATCCATCCGGCGCAGGGGTTCGCCCTGGCCTGCCAGCTCGACAAGGGTCTTTCCGCCGACGTGGACTACATGGCGCTGCGGCGCGACGAGGACCGCGCGGCGGCGGCGATCCTCGGCGTGGCCGACCTGCGGTGGCTCGACCTGCCGGAAGCGCCGCACCGGGGCTACGACTCGGCGGCGGCGCTGTTCGGGCCGTTGCGCGAGGATGACGCGGTCTGGCGCGAGCTGGTGCCGACGATCGCCTCGCTGATCGACGAGTTGCGGCCGGCAGTCGTGTTCGGGCCGCAAGGGCTCGGCAACCACGCCGACCACCGGCAGATGATCCGGGCCATGACCGCCGCGGCCCCGGACGCGCCATTTGCCTTTTACCGCGATACGCCGTACGCCCTGCGCAACCCTGCTTCCGTTCCGGCCATCGCTTGCGATCGGCTCGAACCGGTGATCGTGGGCGTGGCGCGCGGGCTCGAGCGGAAGATTGACGCCGCGTGCGCCTATGCCAGCCAGGTCGGCTTCCAGTTCGGCGGGGCGGGGGCGGCGGGCGCGGCGCTGCGGCAGTTCGCGGTGGACGAGGGAGCGGGCCAGGCGCTAGGCGAGGCGGCGGAACGGTTCCTGTCCCGGGTTCCGTTGCTGCAGGACTGACTTGGCCGGGCCATCACGCGGCCATATTTGGAGGTATATTCATTGCCGACCACCTCCCGTTGGAACTGGCTCGTCCGGCAATGAAAATCGAACACGCTCTTGGCTCTACGCGGCTCTACCCGACGGAGATGTCGTCCGCCGCGCCGCCGCTGCGCGCGCCAACCCGGGTCTGGCCGCGCCGGTTGTCGTTCTGGGGGCCGATCGCGTCGGCGACGATCCTCGGCACGGCGTTCGGCGCGATCGCCACTGCCGGTGCAACGGGCCCGCTGCGTCCCGTGCTGCTCGGTCTGCTCGCACTCAACCTGCTGTATATGGCGTTGACCGGGACGCCGGCGGTGATCGGCTACTTCCTGCACGTGCTCCGCCGCAAGCTGCGCGTCGCGGCGCAACCCTCCGGCCTGTCCCGCACGGCCATCCTGATGCCGGTGCATCGCGAGGACCCGGGCGCGGTGTTCGCCGCCATCGAGGTGATGGCGCGCGCCATTGCCGAGGCGAAGATCGCCAACGTCGAGCTGTTCGTGCTGTCCGACACGCAGGACGCGGCGATGGCGGAAGCGGAACAAGCCGCGTTCGACCGGATCGCGAGCCGGTCGGCGGCGACGCCGCGGCTGCATTATCGCCGCCGTCCGAACAATGCCGGGCGCAAGGTCGGCAACCTCGCCGAGTTCTGCGAGCGCCGCGGCGACGCGTTCGACTACATGGTGGTGCTCGACGCCGACAGCCTGATGGGTCCGTCGGCGATCGCCCGGCTGATCGGCCTGATGGACGCCAACCCCGGCGCCGGCATCATCCAGACGGTCCCGTACCCGGTCGGCCGTGAAACGCTGTTCGCGCGGCTGCAGCAGTTCTCGGCCCGGCTCTACACGCCGCTGCTGGTGGAAGGCCTGACCTTTTGGCAGCAATCGGACGGCAATTACTGGGGCCACAATGCGATCATCCGCATCGCCCCGTTCCGCGCCCATTGCACCCTGCCGGTGCTGCCGGGCCGCGAGCCCTGGGGCGGCGAGATCCTGTGCCACGACGTGGTGGAGGCCGGGCTGATGCGCGGCGCCGGATGGGATGTGTGGGTGCTGCCGGAGGTGCTCGAAAGCTACGAGGCGGTGCCGGCCAACATGGTCGATTTCGCGGCCCGCGAGCGGCGCTGGTGCCAGGGCAACCTGCAGCATAGCCGCGTGCTGCCGTTGCCCGGCTTCCGGCCTGTCGGCCGGTTCCACCTGGCCTATGGCGTCGCGCATTACCTCGCCGCTCCCACGGCGTTGCTGTTCCTGCTGCTTGCGACGGTGGACGCGGCCATGGGCGGCGGTTTCGCGGAGGCGCTGCTGACCCATGGCCCGGCATCGGCCGGGCTGGTCGGGCTTGGCGCGGTCCTGCTTTATGCCGGGAAGGCGCTCAGCCTGCTTGCGGTGCTGACCGACCGGGCCGAAGCGCGCCGCTATGGCGGGCGGCTCGCGCTGATCTGCAGCGCCGGCGTCGAGCAGCTGGCGGCGTGCGTGATCTCGGCGCTGCTGATCGTGTTCTACAGCCGCTACGTGCTCGACCTGCTGCGCGGCCGCACCGTGCGTTGGGAGGCGCAGGCCCGCGACGATCGTGGCGTGAGCTGGTCCGAAGCTTGGCTGCGGATGCGGACGACGGCGGTGCTCGGCGTGGCCTGGCTTGCCTGTCTGCCGTTCCTGCCGGTCGCGGTGCAGCCCTGGACGTTGCCGCTGCTGCTCGGGCTGCTCGCGGCATGGCCGATGACGATCTTCTCCAGCCGCACCACGCTCGGTGACCGCTTCCGCCGCCTGCGCCTGCTGCTGACCCCGGAGGAGACGGCTCCGGCGCCGGTGCTGCGGGCGTATGGGCGAGCGATGCTGACCCCGGCACCCGCGATGCGGCCGGTGCCGAGCGTGCCGGTGCTGCACCTGGTACCGCAGGCCGGGGACGGCGGCTGATGCGGGCCGCCGCCGCCCTCCTGCTCTGGCTGGTGCTGGCGGGGGCAGGGGCGGCGGCGGCGCAAGGCTTGCCGCCCGGGGTGACTGCGGACGACCGCGCAGCGATCCAAAGCGTCATCAACCAGCAATTACGGGCGTTCCAGCAGGATGACGCGGCTGGCGCCTATGCGTTCGCGGCGCCGTCCATCCAGCGCATGTTCCCCGACCCCGGCATATTCATGGACATGGTCCGGCGCAGCTACGCGCCGGTTTACCGTCCGAAGCAGGCCGAGTTCAGCGCCTTGGCGGAACGCGATGGCGCTCTGGTACAGGAAGTCGAGCTGGTCGGCCCGGACGGCCATGCGGTGCTGGCGCTGTACATGATGGAGCGCGGCGCCGACGGGCTCTGGCGCATTTCCGGCTGCTCGCTGGTGCCGAGCACCCGCTTGGGCGTGTGAACGCGTGCACCTGCCGAGCCGATTGGCTCGGGAGGTGCTCTAGGCTAGGGTCCGCCACCCTTGCCGGCCGACGCCGCGACGCCGGCCCGGCGCCTCTGAGAGGAGCCGCCCATGCCGATCCGCCCCATCCTGACGTTCGCCGCGCTCGGCGTCGCCGTCGCCGCCGTGGCACATGCCCGCACGCTCGAGGTCGGGCCCGGCAAGGAGTTCAAGCAGCCATCCGACGCCATCGGCGCCGCCAAGGCGGGGGACGTGGTGCGCATTGCCGAGGGCGAATATTTCGACTGCGCCACCGCCCGCGCCCCGCGGATGGTGATCGAAGGAGTGGGCGACGCCGCCAAGGTCGTGCTGACGGACAAGGCCTGCTCCGGCAAGGGCATGCTGATCACCACCGGCAACGGCATCACCGTCCGCAACCTGACGCTCACCCGTGCCCGCGTGCCGGACGGCAACGGCGCCGGTATCCGCAACGAGGCGCCGGACCTGACAGTGGAGGGCGTCCGGTTCGTCAACAACCAGAACGGCATCCTGTCCACCCCCGCCGAGCCGGGCACGGTCACGATCAAGGACAGCCTGTTCGACCGCAACGGCGGCTGCGTGAACCCCGGCGGCTGCGCCCATGGCGTATACGTCAACGCGAGCACCCTGCTGCACATCGAGAACACCACCTTCACCGGCACCAAGCAGGGCCACCACATCAAGAGCCGCGCGCAACGCACCGAGGTGGTCGGGTGCAACATCGCCGACGGTCCGGAGGGCACCGCCTCGTACGAGATCGAGGCGCCGATCGGCGGCAGCCTCGTGGTGCGCAACTCGACGCTGGAAAAGGGCCCGCAGGCCGAGAACCATAGCGCGGCGATCGTGATCGGCGCCGAGGGCGTGTCGCAGCCGACGCGGGAGATCACGGTCGAGAACAACACGTTCCGCAACGATGGACCCTGGAACACCCTGTTCGTGCGCAACCTGACCGCGACCGAGGCCATGCTGCGCGGCAACCGGATCACCGGCAGCGTCAAGCCGCTCGACGGTGACGGCAAGGTCGTTGCGTCGCGGTGAAGCGGCACTCCGCGCCGGACTCCTGCTCGCCGGCGTGCTGCCGTCCGTCGTGCTCGCGAGCCCCGCATGCGGCCGCACCTTGCAGGTCGGCGAGGGGGCGGCGTTCCATTCTCTGACCGAGGCGGTGGCGCAGGCCGCGGCCGGAGACACCATCGTGCTGGCGCCGGGCGAGTATTACGAGTGTGCGGCGACGACCGTGCCCGATCTGACGCTGCAGGGCGCCGGGGCGGCGACGGTGCTGACGGATCGGACCTGCGCCGGCAAGGCGCTGCTGATCGCGCAAGGCGACCGGCTCACGGTGCGCGACCTGGTGTTGGCGCGGGCTCGGGTGCCGGACATGAACGGCGCCGGCATCCGGCTCGAAGGGCAGGGCCTGCTGGTCGAGCGGGTGCGGTTCGAGAACGACCAGGTCGGCGTGCTGGCCGCGGCCGGCGGCTCCGGCTCGGTAACGGTCCGGGATTGCACGTTCACCGGCGGCGGCGTCGGCGGCGAGCGCCCGGCCTATGCGCTTTGGGTCGGCGGGGTTTCGCGATTGCTGGTCGAAGGGTCGAGCTTCGCGGACAGCAAAGGCGGCCAGATCAGCAGCGGCGCCGAACGGACCGAGCTCGCCGGCAGCCGCATCGAAACCGGGGCCGAAGGCGGCGCCGGCGCAGCGGTCGTCGTGTCCGCGGGTGCGCTGCTGATGCGCGACAACGTCGTGGCGGTCGGCCCGGCGCCGCCACCGCGAAACGCCGCCGTGCAGGCGAGCGGGGCGGCGGCGGAGCTGCGCGGCAACCGGCTGCTGAACACCACCGGCCGGCCGCAAGCGCTGCTGCTGGACTGGACGTCGGCGAGTCCGGTCCTGGACGCCAACACCGTCGGACCCGGCGACAGCGTCGTGTCCAGCGAAGGTCTGTGGCACCACCGTGCCAGCGTTGTCGCGCACCGCGTGCTGGGGGACGCGCGCGCCGCGGCGGGGCGGGCGAAGCGGTTGCTGCAAGGAGTGCTGGGCCGTTGAAGCGGGCGCCGGTCACCGCGCTGGCGCGGGCCTGCCTCGTGCTGATGGCGGTGCTGCACGGCGCTGCGGCGCGGGCCGATGAGCGCTGGGACCGCTGGCAGCTGCTGCTGTGGCAGGACCGGACCGCCGCCCAACTCGCCGGCTTGCCGCTTCTCGGCTTCACCGGCACCAAGCTGCGCGCCACCAATGGCGATGTGGATGCCGACGAGCTGGCGCGCCGGCTGTCGCTCGGGCTGCCGTTCTACCTCGAGAACCTCGCGACCGACTTCTACGCCCCCTACCATCGCTTCCTGCCGGGCCGCAGCGTCACCGCGCTGTTCGACGCGGCCAAGGCGCGGCGCCGGGCCGACCCGGCCGACTGGTCCGTGTTCGTGCGCGAGCCGAGCCTGTCCGACCCCGCATGGCGGGAGCGGGTCCGCAGCCGGCTCGACCGCGTGGTGCGGTCGCAACGCGGCAACCGGCCGCTGTTCTACAACCTCGGCGACGAGACCGGCATCGGCGACCTCGCCGCGGCCTGGGACGCCGATCTGGCGCCTGCCTCGCTCGACGGCTTCCACGCCTGGCTGCGCACCCAATACCCGAGCCTCGACGCGTTGAATGCGGAGTGGGGGACGCAGTACCCGTCCTTCGACGCCGCCGAGCCCGAGCTGACCGACGCGGCCCTGCGGCGGACCGACGGCAATTTCGCGCAGTGGTCGGATTTCAAGGCGTGGATGGACGTGGCCTTCGCTGGCGCGGTTCGGATGGGAACCGACGCGGTGCACGCCGCCGACCCGGGTGCGTGGGCTGCGCTCGAGGGCGCGCAGGTGCCGGGCTGGGGCGGCTACGATTACACGCTGCTGGCGCCGGCGGTCGATGTGATGGAGATCTACGACTATGGCGAGGCGCTGGACCTGGCCCAGGCGTTCAACCCCGCCCTGATCCCGCTGCGCACCAGCTTTGCCGTCGGTCCGCGCGAACGCCATGCCGTGTGGCGCAACCTGCTGCATGGCGGGCGCGGCGAGGTCGTGTGGGACGAGGCGGACGACGTCGTGGCCGCCGACGGTAGCCCCGGCCCGCGCGGGCTCGAACTGGCCGCGTTGGCGCGCGCGATCGGCCCGGTCGCGTCCGCGTTGCGCGCCGCGGCGCCCGATCCGGATCCGGTCGCGGTGCTCTACAGCCCGGCGAGCTTCCGCGTCCGCTGGCTGCTGGACCGCCAAGGCGGTGACCGGGATTGGGCCGCGCGCGACGCCGAGCGCGAGTACGACGACAATGCCTGGCGGGCGAGCCGCCGCGTGCTCCTGCGCCGTCTGGCGGAACTCGGGGTGCAGCCGCAATTCGTGTCGGGCGCCATGCTGCAGGCGGGCGAGTTGGTCGCCCGCGGGATCAAGGTGCTGTTCCTGCCGCATGCCATCGCGCTGTCCGACGCGGAGGTGGCGGCGGTGGCGTCGTTTGGGGCGGCCGGCGGCACGGTGCTGGCGGACACCGAGCCCGGGCTGTTCGACGGGCATGGACGCCGGCGGGCGGCGCCGCCGTTGCCTGGCGTGTCGCACCCGCAAGCGGCGCGGCCCGACGCCGAGGACGCCGCGCCGGCTACGCTCGATGCGCTGGCCGGTCTGCTGCGCGAGGCCGGGGCAGAACCGAGGGTCCGTCTGCTCGGTCCGGATCGGCAGCAGGCGACGGGGGTGGAGGCGCGGTGGTTCCGTGGCCCGCAGGGCTCGATTCTGGCGCTGCAGGCGGGGCGGCCGTGGGGCGCGCCGCCGCAGGTCACCATCCGCTTGCCGTCCCCGGCCGCCTTGTCCGACTTGCGCGCCGGCGACGCCCCGCGCTCGACCGACACGCTCGACCTCGCGCTGGACGGGATTGAGCCGACGGTGCTGCTGCTCGGCCGAGCGCTACCATGAAACCTGTGCCCGCCGGACGGGTTTGGATGGATGTCCGACCCGCCGAGGAGCAACGTTGATGAGCACCACCACCGATACGCCCGAGGTCCGCGAGAAGCTGTGGTCCATGATGAAGGACACGCAGTTCGCGATGCTGACCACCGACGACGGCGGCCGGTTACGCGCTCGGCCGATGGCGGCCAGCCAAAACGGTTTCGATGGCACGGTATGGTTCTTCACCAAGGCCAGCAGCCACAAGGTCGATGAGGTCGGATCCGACCGCCACGTTGGAATAACCTACGCCGACCCGAGCAAGCAGAACTACGTCAGCCTGTCCGGCACCGCGTCGCTCGTCACCGACAAGGCCTCGGTGAAGGAGCATTGGAGCGAGCCGCTGCGGACCTGGTTTCCCAAGGGCGTCGAGGACCCCGACATCGCCCTGCTGAAGGTGAAGGTGGAGGCGGCCGAGGTACCTGGGACGCGCCCAACAGCACCATGGTCCACGCTTATGGCTACGTGAAGGCGGTGCTGACCGGCACGCCGCCGCACCCGGGTGAGAACCAGAAGGTCAGCTTCGCTTAGCCGGCGATAGCCCACACCAAGCGGCGGCGGCTCCCTCGGGGGTTGGCCGCCGCCGCCGCGGCGTTGCGTTCAGAACGGCAGGATGATGTCCAGGATCTGCTGTCCGTAGCGCGGCTGCTGCACGTCGCTGATCTGCCCGCGGCCACCATAAGCGATGCGTGCCTCGGCGAGGCGGTCGTGACGGACCGTGTTGTCGCTGGCGATGTCCTGCGGCCGGATCACGCCGCTGACTTGCAGCTCGCGCAGCTCCGAGTTGACCCGCACTTCCTGCCGCGCCGCGACGCCCAGGTTGCCGTTCGGCATGACCTGGGTGATCACGCCGGCAAGGCGCAATGTGACGGTCTCGTTCCGCTTGATGGAACCGCTACCGGCTGCGGTGCCCTTGCTGTTGGTCGACACCAGTGAGGCCGGGTCCGACTTGGAGAAGATCTTCGGCAATGACGCCTGAAACCCGAGCAGGCTCGGCAGTCCCGCGGATTCGTTGCCGGCGCGGTTGCTGGCGCTTTCGGTCTTGAGGTCAGCCGTGTCGGTGATGTTCACCAGCACCGTCACGATGTCGCCGACCTGGGCCGCGCGCTGGTCCTTGAAGAAGGCGCGGCTGCCGGCTCGCCACAGGCTGTTCGCTTCGGCCGGCTCCGACTGGGCGCGCGGCATCGGCAGGGTGATCGGGCGGTAGGACGGGTCGGCGGTGGGATCGCCGGACGGCGTCATCGCTGGCGGCCGTCCGACCTCGGACAGCTTGCCCAGCGTGCCGCAGCCGGACAGCAGCAGCACCAGGAGAATGAGCGCCCTCATCGCACCGCCACCTGCTGGCCGACCAGTGTCCGGGTGCCGGGCGCCACGCGCGCTTGCCCCGGTCCGATAATGTCGGCCTCCAGCACGGCGCGCGTGTAGGGGTTGGTGACGTGGATACGCTCGCCCAGGCCGCCCGCTTCGTTGGCGATGCCTTGCGCCGTCAACGCCAGGCCGGGGCCATCGAGCGTCAGCACCAAGGGTGCGCCCTTGGTCACCAGCACCGGCCGCCCGAGATCGGCCAGCGCAATCGCCTGACCGGCGGCAATCGGGCGACGCAGCGCTTGGCCTTCCGCCTGCCCGGCCGCGCGTACCACGTCACCGCGGGCCAGCCCAACGCGCAGGCGGGTCCATTGCAGGTCGCCGGCCAGCACGACGTCCCCGGGCAGCATCGCCCGGCGCAGCACCGGGACCGAAACCATCTCCTGCACCCGTCCGGACAGGCGCAATTGCATGGGAGGCACGCCGTCGGCCACGACCTGCAGCATCGTCGTGAAACGTCCGGTGGCGGCGTCGAACTCGGTCGCCGAGAAGTCGATCGCGGGCGGCGCGCCGACCGGCAACGGCGCGGTCGAGAACGCCGGCAGGTCGATGTCGGAGTCGCGCGGGGCGCCGGCTCCGAGCAGCGCTTCGCGCAACCGTCCGATGACGTCTTCCTTGGTCAGCGCCCGTCCCGACCGTTCCAGCACGGCGCGGTCGCCGGGTCCCGCCGGATGCCAGTCGACCTTGAACATGCGGGCGATCGCCAGCAGTTGCGGCGCTTCCACGGTAATCCGGGCGCCGGGCGCCGGCGCCGGGCCGAGCGGGCGGCTGTCGGCGCCGTCGAACAAGTCCGACAGCCGCACGACGGCGCCGTCCAGTGTGGTGAACGGCTTCAGCGTCGCGCCGTGCGCCGCAATCGGCAGCGCGCACAGCGCCAGCAGGAGGGGTCGGATCATGGATGTCACCGCAGGTTCGTGAGGGTGGATTGCATCTGGTCGCTGGTGGTGATCACCCGGCTGTTCATCTCGTAGGCGCGCTGGGCGGTGATCAGGTTGGTGATCTCGCTGACGATGTTGACGTTGCTGCTCTCGACGAAGCCCTGCAGCACGCTGCCGAAGCCGGGCTGGCCCGGGTTGCCGGTGACGGCGTTGCCCGACGCGGCGCTGGCCATCAGCAGGTTGTCGCCCTTGGCCTCGAGCCCGGCGTCGTTTGGGAACACTGCGAGCTGGATGGTGCCGACCGTGGTCGGGTTGGTGGTGCCGTCGATCTTTGCCTGAACCTCGCCGCCGGCATTGATGGTGACGTCGGTTGCGTTCGCCGGGACGGTGATGCCGGGCGCGACCGGGTAGCCGTCCGCGGTCACGATCTGCCCGGCCGGCGACAGGCCGAAGGTGCCGTCGCGCGAATAGGCGGTCTCCCCGCTCGGCAGCGTCACCTGGAAGTAGCCGTTGCCCTTGATCGCGACGTCGTGGCTGTTGCTGGTCTGCTGCAGGTTGCCCTGCTCGTTGATGCGGTAGATCGCCGCCGTGCGCACGCCGAGGCCCACCTGCGCGCCCGATGGCACCACCGTGCCGGTGTCGCTGCTGTTGGAGCCGACCCGGCGCATGTTCTGGTAGATGAGGTCCTGGAACTCGGCCCGGCGCCGCTTGAATCCCGTCGTCGTCATGTTTGCGATGTTGTTGGAGATGACCTCCACGTTGGTCTGCTGGGCCTGCATGCCGGTCCCGGCGATGTCGAGCGAGCGCATGGGCTACTCCTTCCGTTGCGTAAGTTTGTCGATGGCGCCCTGCATCCGCTGCGCCTCGCCCTCGACGAGTTGCGCGGTGAATTGGAACGAGCGCAGGCCGGACATCATCCGGCTCATTTCCATTATTGGCTGGACGTTGCTGTCTTCGATGGCGCCCTGCACGACCTTCGGCTGCGCGACCGGACTAGTCGGCGTGTCGGCCTTCAGCACCGTGCCGCCTTCGCCTTGCAGCTTGGCGAGGTCCGCCGGTTGCACCACGCCGATGCGGCCGATCGTGCCGTTCTCGCTGCTGATCGCGCCGTCGGCGGTGACGGTGAGATTGATGTCGGCGGGCGAGATCCGCAGCTTCTGGCCGGCCGTGTCGAGCAGCGCGTTGCCTTGCGTGTCGGAGATGGTTCCGTCGCTTTGCGCGGTGAAGCGTCCGGCTCGGGTCAGGCGCGGGCCGCGCGGCGTGTCGACCGTAAAGAAGCCCTCGCCGCCGATCGCGAGGTCGAGCGGGTTCCCGGTGTGCTGCAGCGGTCCCTCGGCCTGGTCGCGCCAGGTTGCGCGGTCCTGCACGAACGACACCGGCTTGGTGCCATGGGAGCCGTCGGTGCCGTTCTGCTTGGCGAGCCAATCGCTGAACAGCACGCGTTCGGCCTTGAACCCGGACGTGCCGGCATTGGCGAGGTTGGCGGCGGTGACGTCCAGCGCGCGTTGCTGGGCGGACAGGTAGGACAGGGCGACGTAGCTGGTCAGTTCCATCGGAGCATCCGGTTGCGAATCTCGTTCCGCTTCCGCAAACCCGGTGCCAGCGCCCGCAGCCCGGTTTTTCTACGTTTCGCCCGACCCGGAACTGGGCATTTTTTGCCGCTCAGCCGTCTCTGCCGAGCGTTCGAAAGCCTTTATTAACTTCTCGGCGCCACTCTGCCCCCACACGGAGGCACAGGATGAGCGCAGCACCCGCACCCGAGGGCGAAGGCAAGAAGGCCGGTGGCAAGAAGAAGCTGCTGATCCTGATCGGCGCGCTGTTGCTGCTGGTCGGAGTCGGCGCGGGCGGCTGGTTTTCTGGCCTGATCCCGAAACTGCTGGGGCGCGGTCCGGCCGCCGAACAAACCGAGGCGAGCGCAGGGTCGGAGCACGACGCCAAGCCGGCGCATGGCGCGGCCGCCCCGGCGCATGGCGCTGCCGCGCCGGCGCATGGTGAAAAGCCATCGGGCGGCCATGGCGAAGCGGCCAAGGCGGAAAGCCCCAAAGGCTCGCCGCTGTTCATGGACCTGCCCGACATCATCGCCAACCTCAACACCGGCCCCAGGCGGGCGACGTTCGTGAAGCTCAAGGCCAAGCTCGAGCTGGCCAAGGCCGACGACCAGGCGGCGCTCACCGCCGCCATGCCACGCGTGCTCGACCTGTTTCAGGGCTACCTGCGGGAGATGCGGCCGGAGGAGCTGCGGGGAACCGCGGGCACTTACCGCCTGCGTGAGGAGCTGCTGGCCCGCGTCAACCTCGCCGCGCCGCCTGCGCGGGTGATGGCGGTCCTGTTCACGGAAATCATCGTGCAATGACCCGTCTGCCGACGGCTTGCCCCAAGGGAGCCCAAAATGGGTGGATTTGAAACTGCGTTGGAGTTCGCGTTGGTCGTCTTGCTCGGCATCACCCTGGTGCATGCCGTTCGCCTGCAACGTGCCATCGACGCCCTGCGCAAGGACCGGGCCAGCCTCGACGAAGCCGTCGCCGGCTTCGACAGCGGCGCTCGGCAGGCGGAGCTGAGCATGACCCGCATGCGCGACGCGGCGCAGACGCTCGGTGGCCGGCTCGAGGCGGCAACGGCCCTGCGCGACGACCTGTCGTTCCTGTGCGAGCGCGGCACCCAGGTTGCCGATCGCCTCGACCACGCGGTCCGGGCAGCGCGCCCGCTCGAGCCGATGCCGACGCCGGCGGGGCCGCCCGTGCCGGCGCCGCCCGCGGCACCCGTGCGCAGTCAGGCCGAGCGCGACCTGCTGCAAGCCTTGCGAGGTGTCCGATGATCGCGTCGTTCATCAGACTGCTCCGCCCGCTCCCGCTTTCGATCGGCGTGATGGCATTGCTGATCGTCTGCAAGCTCGCGTCCCTGATGCAGGGGCCGGGTGCGCCGTCGGCATTGCAGACGGCGGGCCGGGCGGTGCTGCCGACAGCCAGCGCCGCATCCAGCCACGAGGCCAAGGGCCACGAGGCGAAGCCGGCCGCGGCGCCCAAGCCGCCCGCGCCGGCGGCCGAGGCCGTTCCTGGCCTGGTGGTTCCGGCCGAGCCGGCGCCGAGCGAAGCGGAGCGCGCCCTTCTGCAGGATCTGCGCTCACGTCGGAAGGAGTTGGAGGCCAAGGCGGACTCGATCGAGCAGCGCGAAGCCCTGCTTGCAGCAGCCGAGCGGCGTATGGCCGAACGCCTCGATCAGCTGGGCGCACTGCAGACCCGTTTGGAGGCGCTCGAGAACAGCCGCCGCGAGCGCGACGAGGCCAATTGGCGCAGCATGGTCAAGACTTACGAGACGATGCGCCCGCGCGACGCCGCCACGATTTTCAACGATCTCGACCAGGCCGTGCTGATCCAGGTGCTGGACCGCATGAAGGAGGCGAAGGCCGCGCCGGTGCTCGCGGCGATGCAGCCCGATCGCGCCCGGCTGGCCACGACCGAGCTCGCGAAATGGCGAAATCGTACCCCGGGGGAGACCGCGCCATGACGCTTGTTCGCTTCACCCTGGCGATGCTGGCCGCTGCCGGCCTCTGCATCGGCGCCGCCCGCGCGGCGGACACCGCCACCACCTTCGTCCGGGTCAGCAATCCGCCGGGGTTCGGGCGCGTCATCATCGACCTGCCGCCGCAAGCGTCGGCCGAAACGACCACCGAGGGTCCGCGAACCCGGATCGCCTTGCGCGACGCCGGCGTGCTGCGGCGGTCCGGTCCGACGCTGCGGAACGTCGTCGCGCTCGATCTGGACGAGGCCAGCGTCACCCTCGTCTTGGTGCCCGGCGCCCGCTTGCGGCCCATGCGGTTCGGCACCCGGCAGATCTTCGACGTGCTCGACCCTCCGCCGGCGGCCGCCAACCAGCGTGCCGCTTCGCTGCGGGGCGCGACGCTCCCCGCCACGCCGCAGGCCGGCGACGGCCAGGTGCCGGCCAAGCCGCCGGCAGCCGTGGAGCCCGATCACGTGTCCGAAACCGCGGCCAAAGCCGCTGCGCCGGCAGCGTCCGAGCCCGAACCAACCGCCGAGCCGGATGCGGAGCCGGTCCGCCGCAAAGACCCTGTGATCGTCAAGCGCCCGGTGCCGTTCGTCATCCCCGCCGACGTCACGGTCGGTGCAGCGGCGTTCCGGCGCGACGGGAAGGAAGTTGTCGTGCTCGACCGGCGGCTGCCCGTCGAATTGCCGCCCGGCAGCGACGTCGTCGTCTCGCCTGGCTCCGTCACCACCGTCGTCGAAGTGCCGCTGCCGCCGGAGATGGAGCTTCACCTGGCGCGAACCCCGGCCGGTTGGTCGGTCGACGTCGCCGATCGCCCGGCCGCTTCCGGCATGACCGGCGAGCCGGCAGCCGACGGGATGAGCTTTTCCCTGCCGCATCCGGGCCGGGTCGTGTCGGTGCTCGATCCGGCGACGGGCGCCGGGCTGCTCGTCGGCACCAGCCTGGCCGCCGACGATGCGGCAGCGGTCGGTCCTGAGCGGCATGCGCCCGAGTATACCGTGCTGCCGACACACCTCGGCGTGGTGGTCGAGCCGATGTCGGACAGTGTCGACCTGCACCGGACGACGACGGGCTTCACGCTGCGGGGTGCGCGAACCGGGCTCAAGCCGATCACCGCCGAGGCGGCGGCAAAGCGGTTCGACTTCCCCTCCGAGCCCATCCCCAACCTGATGAACCGCCTGAAGGCGCACATGGTCAGTGCTGCAACGGCGCCGCCCCGCGCACGGTCGGCGGCGCGCGGAGCCGCCGCGCAGGCGATGCTGTCGCTCGGGATGGCGATCGAGGCCCATGCGCTCATGCAGACGGTCATCGATCAGGATCCGCAAGCGGCCGCCGACGCCTCGGTGGCGGCACTCTCGGCGATTGCCGCGGTTGCGTCCGGGCGGCTGGACGAGGCGGCCGCGCTCGACGACCCGCGTTTGGCCGACGTGCCGGAAATCGCCCTTTGGCGTGGTGTTCGCGACCGTCGTCTGGGCCGGGAGTCGGACGCCTTGGCGAAGCTGCCGGCCCTGGTCGCATTGGCGCGGTCTTATCCGGAGCCGCTGCTTCGGCTGATCTGGCCGGACGTTGCCGAGGCGGTCGTCTCGGCCGGTGCGACGCTCCCGGCGGAGCAGCTCACGCCATTCGCCGCGGCGATGCAGCTGGAGCAGAAGGGGGACGTCGATGCGGCGATCGCTGCCTGGCAGGCGTTGGCGGACAGCATCGACCAGTTCGACCGGGTAAGGGCCGCCGTGCGGGTCGCCGAGTTGCGCCTTGCGGCGGGACGCATCACCCCGGCCGTTGCCGGCGACCTCATCGAGCGGCAGACGCTCGCCTGGCGCGGCGACGCGCGCGAGGTCGCCCTCCGGCTCCGCGCGGCCGAGCTTCGGGCGGCGTCCGGCCAGTGGCGCCAGGCGCTCGATTTCCTGCGCGAAACCGAAACGCTGTTCCCGGATCAAGTGCCGGCAATCCGGCCGCGCAAGGCTGCGGTGTTCGAGCAAATGGTGTCGGCCGAAGGGGGCGCCCTCGCGCCGCTCGAGGTCGTGCTGCTCGCTGCCGACTACGCCGACTGCATCCCGCAGGGACGGGCCGGAGGGCCGCTCGCGGGCCTGCTTGCGGACAAGCTGCTGGCATTGGACTTGCCGGCCCGGGCGATCCCGGTGCTGCAAGGGCTCGTTCTCAGCACGCCGGCTGGCCCGGCGCGGGCCGAGTTCGGGGCGCGGCTCGGTCAGGCGCTGCTCGAAGGCGGCGACGCGGCGGGCGCGAGGTCGGCGCTGCTGGCCTCTGCCGCACCTGATCTATCGACCGGCTTGCGCGAAACCCGTGACGTCCTGTTGGCGCGAACGATGGCGGCACAGGGCGATCTCGTCGGCGCCGTGGCCGACCTCAAGTCGCTGGCCACTGCGCAAGCCGACGAGGCCCGGGCCAGCTTGCTCGCCGCCGCCGGCGAGTGGCAAGGCAGCTTGGACGCTCTGTCCGACCTGGCTTCCAAGCTCGTGCCGGCGACCGGTGCGTTGTCGGACGCCGCCCAGGCGATCGTGCTGCGCCAGGCGCAGGCGGCCGCGCGGATCCCGAACCCGGCCGCGCTGCAGATGCTGGAGCGGCAGGCTACGCGGCTCAGCCCGGCGCGTTCCGACCAGCTCCGCATCCTGACCCAGGCGCCGGTCAGGTCGGCGGCTGACTTGCCTCGCGCCGCCAAGGAACTGCAGCTCGCGCGTAGCTTCTCCACCCGTTCCTAGCCATGCTGGCAGGGGCGGGCGCTCGGGCGACTTCGGTGATTTTCGGTCCGGCACCGAAACGACATTGGGCGGAGGGGTATTTTTCCCTTGCCATACCCCCCCCTACCTCCTATGTCCCCTCCTCTTGGCCCAAGGGGGCGATCCCGCCCAACAGGCTGTCTACTGGTTTGGGGGTACGTGATGAACGCACTTGCTCAACTGGGGATGGTCTCGGAACTTCCGAGCGAAAACCAGACGACGATGGCGCACTGTTCCGATGCTGCAGATGCAGCGCGGAAAGACTACTTTATTGAGCGGGACGGTGAGCGGTTCGCTGGGACACATCTGCTTGCGGATCTGTGGGACGCAAGGAATCTTGAGGATCCCGAACACATCGACATGGCGTTGCGGGAAGCGGCGGTAACGGCTGGGGCTACGATCCTGCATAGCCATTTCCATCACTTCAGCCCGAATGGCGGAGTGTCGGGCGTGGTCGTGCTCGCGGAAAGCCATATCTCGATCCACACCTGGCCCGAGCGGGGTTTCGCGGCCATCGATATCTTCATGTGCGGCGCGTGCGACCCGCATGATGCGATTCCGGTCCTACGGCGCGCCTTCAGCCCCGGCCGGGTCGACTTGAACGAGGAACGACGCGGCCGCGTGGTTTGACCACGGCCCACGCCCGGGTTTTGACCCGGGCGATGTCCTCGGGTTGCCGGACGACATGACCGATCGGTGGATCGACGAAACGCTGCACTCCGGTTGGGGGCAGCGGTTTCATGTGACGGAGGTTTTGGCCGAAGAACAGAGCGCGTTCCAAACGATCTTGGTCGTTCAGACTGAGTTGCACGGCCGCGCATTGCTCCTCGACGGCGCCGTCCAGGTTACCGAGGCGGATGAGTTCATCTACCATGAGATGATCGCGCATGTGCCGTTGCTGGCCCATGGCAGCGCCCGGCGCGTGCTGATCATCGGCGCCGGCGATGGCGGCGTGCTGCGCCGGGTGCTGCAGCATCCGGCTGTCGAAAAGGCCGTCATGGTGGAGATCGACGGCGCGGTGATGCGGCTTGCCCGTCAGCATATCCCCTCGATCGGCGGCGAGTCCTGGTCCGACGCGCGGGCGACGATCATCGAGGGGGACGGGATCAAGCACGTCGCCGAAGCGCAGGCCGGTGCCTACGATGTCATCATCGTGGACAGCACCGATCCAGTCGGCGTCGGCGAGGTGCTGTTCACGACCGAATTCTATGCCGATTGCCGGCGCATCCTGGGGCCGGCGGGTATCCTCGTCAGCCAATGCGGCGTGCCGTTCATGCAGCCCGATGAATTGCGCCAGACCCGGCAGCGCCAGGCCCACTCTTTCCGCTCGGCGTCCGCTTACGTGGTTGCCGTCCCCACCTACGTCGGCGGTTTCATGACCCTGGCCATCGCGTCCGATCGCCAGGACATCGATGCGATTCCAGAGGACCTTCTACGGTCCCGTGCCACTACCGCCGGCTTTCTTAGGACCACCCTCTACTGGTCGCCCGAGGTGCAGGCGGCAGCGTTCAAGCTGCCGCCCTATATCGCCCGTCAACTGGCCGGCTGATGGTGGCGCCTTAGGCCGCTGAGCCTTTGTCGGGTTCCGCGGCGGTTTCTTCCAGGTTGCTCGCGCCGGTGCGGGTGCCGCCGAATTTGTCGGCGCCGCCCGCGTCCGGCCGGCCGGGCACCTTGTGGTTGCCGGTATTCTGCTCGTCGTCGGTGTGCTTGATCGACTGCTCGGTATGCTTCTGTTCCAAGGTGGCCTCCCTGCCGCTGCAAGGAGAACGCGGCGGCTTCGCGAGGTTTCCCGGGGCGACGAAGCCAGGACGAACACCCCTCGACGGTCAGGCCGGCGTGCGGTCGAGCACCATCCATTTCCCGTCTGCTTCGCCCAACCGGAAGCCGTGCCGCGCATATAGCCCGTGCGCATCCGCGGTCACCAAGGTCCAGTGGCCCACCGTTTCGAGTTCCGGGTGGGCGAGGATCGTCTCGACCAACGCCTTGCCGAGCCCCTGACCGCGCACGTCCGGATGGATGAACACGTCGCCGAGATGGGCGCGCATCGCATAGTCGGTGAGCACGCGAGCGAAGCCGACCTGGGTGCCGTCCGGCGCATACACGCCGAGACACAGGCAGTTGGCCCAGCTTCGCTCGGTGACGGCTTGCGGCCGGCCGACGGCCCAGTATGCGCCCGCAAGCGACCGAAGCACGAAATCCATATCGAGGCGGCTGCGCTCGTCACTGATCGTGAAGCCGTTCGGCACGGTAACGGCGTGGATCCTGGTCGCGGCTTGCTGCATCGGTGCACCTGGCGGAAGAGCCCGCGGCGCCGCATCCAACCGGTCGTGCGGCCCGGGATCAAGTGCCTGCCCGCGCCGTCCGGCTTGCCCCGGCTGGGCCCGGCTTGTAGCTGAGCCACGTGGGTGGGTCCGGAACGACGGGGCAAACGAATTTCGCAGCCGTCCGGCTCCTGGCCGCGTCGGCGGTGGTGCTCGGGCATAGCTTCGTGTTGACCGGCGCCGCGCCGCCATCGCTGCTGGCGACGCCCATCCACGTGCTGGCGGTGCGCGTGTTCTTCGTCGTCAGCGGCTACCTCGTGTGCGGCAGCTGGGCTAGCGATCCGAACCTGCCGCGGTTCCTGCGCCGCCGGACGCTGCGGATCGTGCCGGCGTTGTGGGTGGTGGTGCTCGCGACCGTCGCCGTGCTCGGCCCGGCGCTGACGACGCTCCCGCTGGCGGACTACCTCCGCCACCCGTTGACCGCCGACTACCTGTGGAACCTCGGACTGGCCCCGCGCTTCGCGCTGCCCGGCGTGTTCGACGTCGGCCGGGCGTTCACGGCCGTGAACGGCTCGCTGTGGTCGCTCCCGGTCGAGGTCGCGATGTATCTGCTGCTGCCGCTCTACGCCCGGCGCTGGCTGGTGCCGGTGGTGGCCGCGGCCGCACTCGCCGCGGCTTTCGCCTTCACGGTCGTCTGGCCGGACCAAGTGCAGCCGGTGGTGTATGCGACCAGCATCCCGTTCGGCCTGCGCTTTGCCGCCGACTTCGTGCTGGGCGCCGGGGTGCGGCTTTGGCGGCTCGAACGGTTGCTGTCGGTGCAGGCGGCGCTGCTGGCGCTGGCGGTCACGCAGACCGCGTCCGCGGCACCGGTCGGCGCGGCGCTGCTGGGTGCCGTAACGCTGCCCTATGCGGTGCTCGCTATTTGCTTGGCGCCGCGGCCGCTGTTCGGTTGGCTCGATCGGCGGGCGGACCTGTCCTACGGCATCTATTTGTGGGGTGGCCCGGTGCAGCAGGCGACATTGTCGCTGGTCGGTGCTGGCGCCGGCTGGGTCGGGCTGACCGCGGCCGCGGCGCCGGCGATCATCGGGCTTGCCGCCCTGTCATGGTTCGTCGTCGAACGCCCCGCGCTGCGCTGGAAGCCGGCTGCCCGTCACGCCACCGCCGTCACCGGCCGCACCCCTTCGGCGCCGCCGCGCGCCAGCAGGCTGGCGAAGTAGGCGATCGTGCGCTGCAACCCGTCATCGAGCGCCACCGTCGGCTCCCAGCCCAGCAGCTTGCGCGCGAGCGTGATGTCGGGGCAGCGCTGGGTCGGGTCGTCCTGCGGCAAGGGCCGGTAAACGATCTCGGACTTCGAGCCGGTCAGGCGCACGATCCGCTCGGCGAGCTCACGCACCGGGATCTCGTGCGGATTGCCCATGTTGACCGGGCCGGTGACGTCGTCGGGCGTGTCCATCAGGCGGATGAAGCCCTCGACCAGGTCGGACACGAAGCAGAAGGCGCGGGTCTGCAATCCGTCGCCGTACAACGTGATCGGCTCGCCGCGCAGCGCCTGGACGATGAAGTTCGACACCACCCGGCCGTCGTTGGGGTGCATGCGCGGTCCATAGGTGTTGAAGATGCGCACGACCTTGATGCGCACGCCATGCTGCCGGTTGTAGTCGAAGAACAGCGTTTCGGCGGCGCGCTTGCCTTCGTCGTAGCAGGCGCGGGGACCGAGCGGATTGACGTTGCCGCGGTAGTCCTCGGTTTGCGGATGGATGGTGGGGTCGCCATACACCTCCGACGTGCTGGCCTGCAGCACCTTGGCCTTCACCCGTTTCGCGATGCCCAGCATGTTGATGGCGCCGATGACCGAGGTCTTGGTCGTTTGCACCGGGTCGAACTGGTAGTGGATCGGGGAGGCCGGGCAGGCGAGGTTGTAGATCTCGTCCACCTCGACATAGAGCGGGAAGGTCACGTCGTGCCGCATCGCCTCGAATTGCGGCAGCGGCAGCAGGTGGCTGATATTGTCCTTGCGGCCGGTGAAATAGTTGTCGACGCACAGCACGTCGTGGCCTTGTGCCACCAGCCGCTCGCACAGATGCGAGCCCAGGAAGCCGGCCCCGCCGGTCACCAGCACGCGTTTACGGGTCAGGCTCATGCGCGGGCTCTCCATATCGGTCGAGCAGAGTAGCACCGTTGCAACGGGTTGCGAACGGCGGCGGCCGGCCGGATTGTTGACCCTCGCCGGACGTCATGTCCCTATCCGCCGCGTTCGGTTCCGGGTCGGAGAGTTCATGCACCGCCTTCTCATCCCCAGCCTGGTCGCGGTGCTCGCGGCGCTCCTGCCGCTGGCGCCGGCCGCCGCGCAAACGCCGCCCCAAGCCGGCGCGGGTGCCGGCGCCGGGTCCACGCTGGTGCCGAACCCGCCGACCGAGGACGCTTTCATCAAGGCGGTCGAGGACGCCCGCTCCACCTATGTCGGCGGCCTCAACGACCTCGTGCGCGGCGTTGCGAGGCCGCGCCGGGCCGAGGCGGTGTGCCGCATCCTGCCACGCGGGCGGGCGGAGAATTGGGTGGGCAAGCTCGCGGTGCTCGGCTCCAGCCCCGGCGGCCGCGGCGTGGTGTCGATCGAGATCGCGCCGAAAGTGTTCCTGTCCACCAACCGGACCGAGGCGGCCGACGACAAGGACAAGACTCTGATCGACGTCCGCGCGCCGCTGTTCGCGTATGCCGCGGTGCTCGCGGTCGGCGACCGGGTGCAGTTCAGCGGCACCTTGCTGCAAGGCGCCGACGACTGCTTCAAGGAAACCGGGCGCGACATCATGGCGACGATGTCGACGCCCGACTTCGTGATCCGGCTGGACACGCTGAAGAAGGTGGTGCCGCCCTCCGCCAACGCGGTGCTGAGCGGGCAGGCGCAGGCGATGAGCATTGCCCAAAGCAGCGACTACGTGCGCGACGCTGTCGACATCATCGCTGGCGCCGCGGCGTGCGGCGCCGACAATCGCCGGGTGTTCGCAGTGATCATCAAGGTGCTGATCCGCGCCACCGCCGGGCAGCCGAACGATCAGCGGGATGCGCTGATCGGGCTGATGTTCACGCCCCCCAGCGCGTCGACCCAGACCAAGGAGAATTGCGACGGCAAGCTTTCGGCGCTCGACCGGCTCGAAAGCGAGGCATCGTAGCGCCATGACCGAGCTGGTTCAGATCATGCCGTCGCGCATCGTCGCCGTCGCCCGCGCCGCCTATGCCCGGCCCGACACCGAGTTCCTGTGCTTCGGCGAAAGCGACCAAGCGCCGCCGCCGGCCGCGGCCGCCGCGTTGGCGGCGTCGATGGCGGCGGGGCCGGCCCGCTACACCGACGTCCGCGGGATGCCGGCGCTGCGCGAGGCGTTGGCGGCGCACCTGACGACGTTGCACAGAAAGCCGGTGGACGAGGGGCGCATCCAGGTCACCGGCTCCGGCATGACCGCGGTCAGCGTGGCGCTGCAGAGTACGGTGCAGGCCGGCGAGCGCGTCGTGCTGCACACGCCCGCCTGGCCCAACCCGGCCAATGCCGTGCTGCTGCGCGGGGCCGTGGTGGACGTGCTGCCGCTCGACGCGGGATCCGACGGACGGTTCCGGCTCGATCTCGACCGGCTGGCGGCGATGCTGCCGGGCGCCCGCGCTTTCGTGCTGAACTCGCCCAACAACCCGACCGGCTGGACGGCGACCGCGGACGAGCTCGCCGCCATCCTGGCGCTATGCCGGCGGCACGGCGTGTGGCTGATCTCCGACGAAGTGTATTCGCGCCTGGTGTATGACGGGCAGGACGCCGCGCCGTCGCTGCTGGATCTGGCCGAGCCCGACGACCGGGTGATCGTCTGCAACTCCTTTTCCAAAACCTGGGCGATGACCGGGTGGCGCATCGGCTGGATGGTGCTGCCTGCGGGCGCCCGCGACCGGGTCGCCGAGGTCGTGGAGGTAACGCATTCCGGCACTGCGCCGTTCGCCCAGGCCGGCGCGCTGGCGGCGTTGCCGGAGGAGCCGTTCGTGCGTGGCTTCCGCGCTCATTGCGCCGAGGGCAGGCGCCTGGTGGTGGACGCCTTGGCCGGGCTGAATGGCGTGCGCCTGGCCGCCCCGGACGGCGCGTTCTACGCCTTCATCGGCGTCGACGGACTGACCGACAGCCTGGCCCTCGCGCTGCGCCTGGTGCACGAGCATGGCGTGGCGCTGGCCCCCGGCAGCGCGTTCGGCGCGGCGGGGGAGGGCTTCCTGCGCCTGTGCTTCGCGCAATCGGCGCCACGGATCGAGCGGGCGATGCAACGGCTGCAGGACGGACTCCGCGCCGACCGGTTGCGGGCGGCGTGAGGGGGGCGTCGTGACGGGGGCGCCGGCCTGCGCGCTGTGCGGCACGGCGTGCCGGACGCCGTTCGCGGCACCGCCGGCCGAAACCGCGCCCGACCTCGATTTCCGCCCCGGTGAGCCCACACGGTCGACCCTGCGGCACTGGGTCGCGACGTGCCGCGGGTGCGGCGCCACCGCGCCGGACCTGCCGCATTTGCCAGCGGCGGCGCGGCCGGTGGTGGACAGCGACGCCTACCGCGCGCTGGCCGGGACCGGGCCGGAGCAACGGTTCCTGCGCTGGGCGCTGATCGCCGAGGCGGTGGACGGGCCGGCGGCGGCGGCGCAGGCGGTGCTGGAAGCGGCCTGGGTGCTGGACGACGCCGGCGCCGACGCAGCGCCGCTGCGCCGCCGGGCCGCGGCGCTGTGGGGGGAGCCGGCGACGATGCAGGACGGATTGCGGCTGGTCGACGTGCTGCGCCGCGCCGGTGAGTTCGCCGCCGCCGGCGACCGGGTTGCGGCATTGCTGCGCCGGCCCGGGCTCGAGGAGGCCGACACTGCGCTGCTGCGCTTCCAGCACGGCCTGATCGAGCGCAAGGACGGCGGCCGGCATCTGCTGTCGAGTGCACTTCGCCCGCCGGCGCAGCGCCCGCACGTCACCCAAAGGCAGCCGGCGCCGCGCAGCTTCTGGCAGCGTCTGGCGGGACGATGACGCTCGAGGCGGAGCTGCGGCAGGCGCTCGACCGCAAGGCCAAGCCGGTCGGCGCGCTCGGCCGGCTCGAGGATCTCGCGGTGCAACTCGGCCTGCTGCAGAACACGCGGCGGCCGGTTGTGACCGACCCGGTGATGCTGGTGTTCGCCGGCGATCACGGCGCCGCGGCGTCGGGCGTGTCGGCCTACCCCTCGGCGGTGACGGCGGCAATGGTCGGCGCCTATCTGGCCGGGCGGGCCGCGATCAACGTGTTCGCCCGCGAAGCCGGCGCCCGGCTGCTCGTGGTCGATGCCGGTGTCGCGGCCGAGCTGCCGCCGCAAGACGGGCTCGTGGCGGCGAAGATCGGCTTCGGCACGCGGGATTGGACCGGTGGCGAGCCGGCCATGACTGCCGCCCAGGTGCGGGCGGCGCTGAACGCCGGGGCAGCGATCGTGGAGCGGCTGGCCGACGCCGGCAGCACCGTGCTGGGCTTGGGCGAGATGGGCATCGGCAACACCGCCAGCGCCGCCTTGCTGGCGCATAAGGTCGCGGGCCTGCCGCTGCAGGTCGGGCGCGGTGCCGGGCTGGACGACGCCGGGCTGCGGCGCAAGCAGGACCTGGTCGACGCGGCGAGTGCCCGGACCGCCGCCCGGCTCGACCCGGCGGCGGCGTTGGCGGCGTTCGGCGGCTTCGAGATCGCGATGCTGGCCGGCGCGATCGTGGGCGCGGCCGAGCGCCGGGTGGCGGTCGTGATCGACGGGCTGATCGTGACGGCCGCTGCCGTGCTGGCGCATGCGCTCGATCCTGCCTGCCTGCGCGCCTGCGTGTTCGCGCATCGCTCGGCCGAGCCCGGTCATGACGCGATGCTGGCCCATCTCGGCGCTCGTCCGCTGCTCGACCTCGACCTGCGCCTGGGCGAGGGAACCGGCGCCGCGCTGGCCATCCCGCTGCTCCGCACCGCGGCGCTTGTGTTGGTCGAGTTGGCAGATCTCGCGGAGCTCGGGTGAAGTCCCGCGTGGCCAGCCCCGCTTTGCCTTCCATGTCAACGTGCTCACGGACGTCATTGCCGGACTTGATCCGGCCATCCCTCGCCCGTGGAGCCGCCGTACCGCACACGGGCAGCAGATCCCCGGAACAAGTCCGGGGATGACGTTCAGCGGCGTCACCTCGGATAGGTTCAGGCTCGGGGCCGTGCAGTGACGTTCGCGACGCGTGCACGTGGCATACAGATCCAGTGGGGTCTGCTGCTGGTGGCCGTGCAGGCGCTGACGCGGGTGCCGGTTAAGGCGCCGTTCCACCCGGACTCGCTGCGCCGGGCAACGCGGTATTTCCCGCTGGTGGGTCTTGGCGTCGGCCTCCTGGCGGGTCTCGTGTTCGGGGCGGCGCGCATCGGGCTTCCGCCGCTGGCCGCCGCGGCGCTGTCGCTCGCGGCGACGCTGCTGCTGACCGGGGCGATGCACGAGGACGGGCTGGCCGACGCTGCCGACGGCCTGTTCGGGGGCCGCACCCGAGACGATGCGCTGCGCATCATGCGCGACAGCCGGCTGGGCACGTTCGGAGTGCTGGCGCTGTTCGTCGTGCTGGCGGCCAAGCTTGCCGTCACCGCATCGCTCCGCGACCCGGCGCCGGCGCTCGTTGCTGCGCATGCGGCTGGCCGGTTCTGGGCCGTGCTGCCGCCCAGCGTGCTGCCTTATGCGCGGACGGACGGCATGGCGGCGGGCGTTGCCGGGCCGTCGCGCACGGATCTGGCGCTGGCGGCCCTGTTCGGGCTGGTGCCCTTGCTGCTGCTGCCCGGGTATCAGGCCAGCGCGGCGCTGCTCCTGTCAGGCCTGGCCGCGCTCGGCGTCGGCGCCTGGTCGCGGCAGCGCCTCGGCGGCTACACCGGCGACGTGCTCGGCGCCACCGCGGTGCTGACCGAGCTCACGGTGCTGCTGGTGTCGGCTTGGCGTCCGGGCTGAACGGCACGGCGTGGCACGCGGCCTGATCTTCGTCGCGCGGCACCCGAGGCCGCGCATTGCCGGGCGGATCTGCTACGGCCGCACCGACGTGCCGCTGGCCGAGCCGCCCGAAACCGGCGCCGACGCCCTGCTGGCCGCGATCGGCGAGGACCCGGTCGAACGCATCGTCAGCAGCCCGCTCAGCCGCGCCCTGCTGGTGGCGCAGGCCGTTGCCCGCTCGACCGGTGCGCCGCTGCACACCGACGACCGGCTGACGGAGATGGACTTCGCCGCGTGGGAAGGCCGGCTCTGGTCCGCCCTGCCGCGGGCAGAGATCGACGCCTGGGCGGCCGATCCGCTGCGCTACCGGCCGGGCGGCGGCGAAAGTGTGGAGCAGGTGCTGCGGCGGGTGCGCCGCGCCTGGACCGGGATCGCCAGCAGCGAGGCGAACACGCTGGTCGTCACCCATGCCGGGCCGATCCGCTGCCTGTTGCACATCGGCCGCGGCGTGCCGATCCTGCAAGCGATCGAGGCCGGCATCGCCTATGGTTCGGTCGAACGGTTCGCGGCGTGACGGAGAGAGCGATGCGGTATCTGGTGCTGCTGCTGGGCTTGCTGGGCCTGGCGTTCGGGTCCGGACTGCGGGTCGAATGGCGCGGCGCGCCGGCGCGGGCGGAAACGCAGCCATCCGGCCCGCTCACCGACAGCACGCAGCAGGTCCGGGTCGGCGCGCTCGTCGTGGGGGCCGGGATCGAGCTCGGTCCCGACCACGACAAGGCCACCCCTTACGTCGACTTCCACAGCTCGGGGACGGCCGGGCTCGACTACGATTCGCGGCTGGTCGGCATCGGCGGCGACGGCCGCGTGGCCGGCGGCGACTTGCGGGCGGTATCGACGCGCTTTCTGGTGGACGGCACGCTGAAGGTCGGGCGGCCGACCGCCGGCCAGGGCGACCGCGCGGTTGCGGCGAGCTTCATCGCCAACAGCAGCCGTCTCGGGCATGGCGGCCCGGCCGGGGTGCTCGGCTACAAGCCCGGGCTCGGCGCGGCGCCCTACGGCAACATCGACAGCGTCACCACCTACATCGAGAACACCGGGCGCGATCCATTGTTCGTCGTTGGCGGTGCGTCGCTCGAGGTGACGAGCGAGGGTGCCCGCGTCGTGATGCCGGCCGACCGGCCGCTCGGCAAGAACGAGCTGGCGCAGCTGTTTCCGGGGATGCAGATCCTGACCAACCACCGCCCGGCCTGGACCGGCTGGCTCGAACTCGTGGGATCCGGACGGGCGCTGGGTCAAGCTGATCGGCGGGTTTGCCCATCTGGCCGGGTCGAGTGCGCCGGGGCAGAACCCGGCCGCCGGGCCGCCGCCGCCGGATGGCGCCGCGGTGCAGGTGGCGTTCGCGCCACTGACGAAAGTCTGGCTGGAAAACGCGAACTGCTTTCTCGGCGTCGACACCGCCGGGCACCGGACCGGATCGTTCGCGCCGAGAAGCTGCGCCGGCTACGAACTCGGCATGTTCAACAACACCGGGCGGGACCAAAGCTGGCGCGGCCTTGCCGACCCGGCCGGATACAGCTGGGGCTTCGACGCGGTGAACCTCGGCCACGACCGGGCGAGCTCCGCCCACATCGCCCGCGGCAATTGGGACGTCGGCTTTCACGCCCGCAACGCCGGCCGGTTCGCGTTCCTGGCCGAAGGTGCCGGGCCCGGCGACGGCTACGTCTCGGCGCGCACCGGGGGCCTCGCCTTCGCGGTCCGGCCCGGCGACGCCGAGGCGGCGCCCGTGTGGTCGGTGAATGCCGCCGGGGCGATGCAGGCGGCGCAGCTTGTGCTGCCGAACCTGCCCGGCTGCGAGGCCGAGCACCGGCCGGGCCATGTGTGCCGGCGCGGCCGGGTGCTGGAGGTCAACTGATGCCCCGCCCGCGATAGATCACGCCGGCGCCGAACCGCGCGCGCAACGCGTCGACCGCCCGTTGCGCCGCGACCCGGCGCGGCATGTCGGGATCGGCGAGGTCGGCCCGGTCGGCGTCGGCCGCCGGCATCAGCGGGCTGGCGCCGAGCCCGATCAGCCGGAATGCGGTGCCGTCGGCTTCGCGCGTCAGCAGGTCGCGCCCGGCGGCGAACAGCCGGTCCGGCAGCGCGGTGGGGCCGGGCAGCCGTTGCGCGCGGGTGCGGCCGGCAAAGCGCGCCGTCTTGAGCTTCAGCACCACGCCGCCGGCGGAGAACTCCTGCTCGCGCAGCCGTCGCGCCAGCTTTTCCGCCATGCGCCACAGGTGCTTCTCCAGCGCCGCCTGGTCGGCGATGTCGCTGTCGAAGGTGGTTTCGGCGCTGATCGACTTGGACGGCTCGTGCGGCGTGATGCGGCGCGAGTCCTCGCCGCGGGCCCGGCGCACCAGATGCGGCCCGTCATCGCCCAGCTTCGCCCGTGCCGTCTTGTCGTCCAGCACTTGCAGGTCGGCGAGGCGCAGGAGGCCGAGCGCGTGCAGCCGTCGCTCGAGCGCCGGCCCGACGCCCGGCAGCAGCCGCACCGGCTCCGGCGCCAGGACGGCGGCCGCGTCGGTGCCGAGCACCGCGAAGCCGCGCGGCTTGTCGCGCCCGGCGGCGAGCTTTCCCAGCAGCCGGTTCGGCGCCAACCCGATCGAGACCGTGACGCCCACCTCCGCCTCGACCCGGCGGGCGAACCGGGCCAGCACGGCGGCCGGCGGCGCGCCGTGCAGCGCTTCGGTGCCGCGCAGGTCGAGCACCGCCTCGTCGATCGACAGCGGCTGCATCAGCGGCGTGAGGTCGGCCATCAGCGTGCGGATGTGGCGGGCGGCGGCGACGTATTTGGCGAAGTCGGGGCGGATCACCACCGCGTCCGGGCAGGCTTTCAGCGCCTTCCACATCGGCATCGCGCTGCGCACGCCGTAGATGCGGGCGATGTAGCAGGCGGCGGTCACGACCCCGCGCACGCCGCCGCCCACCACCACCGGCTGCCCGGCCAGCTCCGGCCGGTCGCGCTTCTCGACGCTGGCGTAAAAGGCGTCGCAGTCGACATGGGCGATGGCGAGGTGGAACAGCTCGGGATGGCGGACGATGCGGCCGCCGCCGCAGGCTTGGCAGACCGGGCCGTCGGGGCGCGCCAAGCAGTCGCGGCAGAGACTTGGCATCACTGGAACACCGCCCCGGACGCCGGCAAAGGACGGCGGCCCTCCGCCCCGCGTGCCGTTGTCAGCCGGTCGGCCACAACCAGGCCGCGCCGCGCACGCCGCTGCTGTCGCCGTGGACGTTGCGCACCACCGGTGTCGCGGTGACGTCGCTGAACACGTAGCGCGCCATCCGCTCCGGCACCTGCGCGTACAGGTGCGCCATGTTGCTGAGGCCGCCGCCGAGCACCACAACGTCGGGGTCGAGCACGTTCGTGATCACGGCCAGGCCGCGGGCGAGACGGTCGACGTGGCGGTCGAGCGCGTGCTGCGCGGCGGCGTCGCCGGCGGCCGCCCGTTGCACCAGCTCCTGCCCGGACGCGGCGTTGCCGGACCGGGCGAGGGCCGGGCCGGCCAGATACAGCTCCAGACAGCCGCGTTGCCCGCACCAGCAAGTCGGCTGTGGGAGCTCGTCCGGCTCGGGCCAGGGCAGGGGGGTATGGCCCCATTCGCCGGCGATGCGGTTGCGGCCTTCGACGATGCGGCCGTTCAACACGATGCCGCCGCCGCAGCCGGTGCCGATGATGACGCCGAACACGTTCTGGTAGCCGGCGCCGGCCCCATCGGTGGCCTCGCTCAGCGCAAAGCAGTTGGCGTCGTTCTCGACCCGCACGGCGCGGCCGATGGCGGCGGCGAGGTCGCGGTCGAGCGGGTGCCCGATCAGCGATTGGCTGTTGGCGTTCTTGACCAGGCCGCTGGCCGGGCTGAGCGTGCCGGGGATGCCGACTCCCACCGTCGCGGTGACCCCGACATGGCCATCGGCCGCCTGCACGAGGGCGGCCATGGCGCGGATGATGTCGCTGTAGCCAAGCGGCGTCGACACGCGCTGTCGCCAGGCCACCACGCCGGAGGGATCGAGCACCGCCGCTTCGATCTTGGTTCCGCCGAGGTCAATGCCGATCCGATGCGCCATCCCGTCTGAATAGCGCAGCGACGGAGGGGGAACAACGCCGGCAGGGCTTGCCCAACCCGCCGGCGTCGATTACGATCTCTCAACGATTTCGGAGATCAAGGTGCGTCTATTCGTTGCGGTGCTGGTTCTGGCGCTGCTCGGTGGTTGTACGGCCACGCAGGTCAGCTCGGGTGCCGACTACCTGGGCGCACGCCCGGAATATGCGGCCGCGAGCGGGACCGATCTCGACCGCGCGGTCGAGCGGGCGGCCAATGTGGAGCCGCTGCTGCGCTTTCCGGCCCGGCTCGGCCTGGCCCGGATCAGCGGCGGGCGCTTCGTGCCGGTGCCGCCGCGTGAAGCCGACGCCTGGATCGCCTTCGCCGAAACCCACGGCCAATACGGCGAACTGGTGCCGATCAGCCCACTGATCGGTGACCTCACGACCGCGTCGGCGGGGATCGCCAACCCTGGCAGCAGCCCCATCGTGCCGATCCGGCTCGCGGCCGCGCGGCAGCACGTCGACGCCGTGCTGGTCTATGCGGTGGGCGGGGAAAACCGCGACAAGGCGTCGATGCTGTCAGTGCTCGATCTGACGATCATCGGCGCGTACCTCGTGCCTTCGCGCCGGGTGGACGGCACTGCGACGGCGAGCGGACTCCTGTTCGACGTGCGCAACGGCTACACCTACGGCACGGTGTCGGCGACGTCGGCGCAGACCGGGTTCGTGCCGGCGGTCGGCTCGGGCCATCGCTCGGAGGAGCTGCAGGTCGACGCCCAGGTCGACGTCGTCGCCAAGCTGACCGCCGAGGTCGACACGATGCTCGCGACCCTGCGCACCGCGCTTCCCGGACGCGCGCCGCGGCTCAAGACCGCGTCCGCTACCGGCCCGGCAGCGTTCGCCGGGCGGTAACGAAGGGCGGGTTAGCCGGCCTGCCTTGACGCTCGGCCGGGCATCGCCACCGCAGCCAACGCCGTCAGCAGCAACGCGGCGCGGGGCAAAGCAAGCTTGGGGGCGTTGGCCTTGACCTCGCCGGCCAGAACGGCCGCCGACGCCGCGGCGAGCACGATGCCGCCGATCCGCCGCGTGCCCGGCGCCAGCAGCAGCATGCCGCCCGCAACCTCCGCCGCCGCGGCCGCCCGCATGTCGAACGTCGACCAGCCAATTTGGCGGAACATGGTCCCGTAAGCCTTGTTGCCGGACAGCTTGTCGCCGCCGGCCACCGCGATGGCGGCGCCGATGAAGGGAAAGAAAAGAGACATGACGGTCCTCCTGCAGGCTCAACGCCGGCCTGTCGCGGACGTTCATTCCCCATGCCGACCTTCTTCACCGCGGACACGCATTTCGGCCACGCCGGCGCCCGCTCGCTGTATCGAAGGCCGTTCGCCAGCGTGGCGGCCATGGACGCGGCCATGCTCACCCGCTGGAACGCAGCGGTCGCGCCGGGCGACACGGTGTTCCATCTCGGCGATTTTGCCGTGTGGCACCCCGACCCCGGCGGACTGCTCGACCGGCTGCACGGACTGAAGCACCTGTTGACCGGCAACAACGACCCGGCCGCGGTCACCACGCTGCCGGGCTGGGCGAGCGTGCAGCCCTACCTCGAGCTGGTCGTCGACGGCGTCGCGCTGGTGCTGTGCCACTACGCGTTCCGAACCTGGTCCGGCATGGGAAAGGGGGCCTGGAACCTGCACGGGCACAGCCACGGCCGCTTGAAGCCGCTGCCGCGCCAAGCCGACGCCGGAGTTGATGTGTGGGACTTCACGCCGGTCACGCTGGCGGCGATCACGGCATCTCGGCAGCGCCGGCCAGCCACGGTAAGGTAGGCGGTGGGAGCAGGAGGAACGCCGCGCATGACCGAGACCACGTTGGATGTCAAAGGCATGTCCTGCCCGTTGCCGGTGCTGCGTGCGAACCGGGCGCTTCGCTCGCTCGAGGCCGGCGACCGGCTGCGAGTGCTGGCGACCGACCGCGCCGCCGTGGCCGATTTCCAGGCGTTCTGCCGCGAGACCGGCCACGCATTGATCGCTCAGGGCGAGGAGGCCGGGGTGTTCTCCTTCACCATTCGCAAGCGCGCCGACCAGCCCGAACAGGCCGGCGCATGAAGCCCGCCTCGCAAGGGGTGGCGATGATCACCCACCTGTCCGGGCTGGAGCACGACACCGGGCCCTGGCACCCGGAGTGCCCCGACCGGCTGCGCGCCGTGCTGCAGGCGCTGGAGCACCCCGACTTCGTGCCCCTGCTGCGCGAGCAGGCGCCGGAAGCGACCGTGGAGATGCTGGAGCTGGCTCACCCCGCCAGTTATGTGCGGGAGATCCTGTCGATCCGGCCGGGGCAGGGCGAGAGCCAGCACATCGACGGCGACACGCTCATGAGCCACGGCAGCCCGGCCGCCATCCGGCACCAGGTCGGCGGCTGCGTCGCCGGCGTGGACGCGGTCATGGAGGGCTGGGCGCGGGCCGCCTTTGTCGCGGTGCGGCCGCCGGGCCACCATGCCGAGCGCACCCGGGCGATGGGCTTCTGCTTGTTCAACGGCGCCGCCATCGCCGCCTATCACGCCCGCCAGCGCTGGGGCCTGAAGCGGATTGCGGTCGTGGACTTCGACGTCCACCACGGCAATGGCACCCAGGACATCTTCGAACGCGACCCCGACCTGTTCTACACCAGTTCGCACCAATCGCCCTGCTACCCCGGCACCGGCGCCGCGTCGGAGCGGGGGGTGGCGGACAACGTCGTCAACATGCCGCTGCGGCCCGGCACCGACGGCGCCGGGTTCCGCCAGGCGTGGGACGGCACCGGACTGCCGGCGCTCGACGCCTTTGCGCCGGAGCTGCTGATCGTCAGCGCCGGGTTCGACGCGCACAGGGCGGACCCGCTGGCCAACTTGCGACTCGAGACCGACGATTTCGGCTGGATCACCGACCGTCTGCTGGAGGTGGCCGAGCGGCATTGCGGCGGCCGCATCGTCTCGATCCTGGAGGGCGGCTACGACCTTCAGGCGCTTGGCGCCTCGGTCGCCTT
Organism: uncultured Alphaproteobacteria bacterium; assembly: GCA_963752225.1. Lineage (GTDB taxonomy): Bacteria > Pseudomonadota > Alphaproteobacteria > Acetobacterales > Acetobacteraceae > JBBROS01. The sequence goes on from CAVVXS010000014.1 coordinate 76,628, forward strand.
GCACGTCCGCCGGCTGATGCGGCAATAGGGGCGCTTGGCATGGATGGAGGCCGCATGGCCGACGGGATCCAACGAGTGGATGAAATCGCCGGCTTGTCGTTCGAGGACGCGCTGGCCGAGCTGGAACGGATCGTGCGCGGGCTCGAGGGCGGGCAGCAGAAGCTGGAGGACGCCATCACCGCCTATGAGCGCGGCGCCGTGCTGCGCCGGCATTGCGAAGCCAAGCTGGCCGAGGCCGAAGCGCGGGTGCAGGCGATCGTGGAACGTGCCGACGGGTCGTTGGCCGTGAAGGGCATGGAATGAGCGTCGCCCTGGTGCGCGTGGACGTGCCGGCCGCCTTGGCCGAGCAGGGACGCCTGGTGGAGCAGGCGCTCGACGCGCTGCTGCCGCTGCCCGACGGGCACGAGCGGCGGCTCATCGAGGCGATGCGCTACGCGGCACTCGGCGGCGGCAAGCGGCTGCGCGGATTCCTGGTGATGGAGGTGTCGTCGTTGTTCGGCGTGGCGGTGACCTGCGCCGCGCGGGTGGCCGCGTCGGTCGAGATGATGCACGCCTATTCGCTGGTGCACGACGACCTGCCGGCGATGGACGATGACGACCTCCGCCGCGGTCAGCCGAGCACGCACAAGCAGTTCGACGAGGCGACTGCAATCCTGGCCGGCGACGCGCTCCAGGCTCGCAGCTTCGAGGTTCTGGCCGAGCCCGACACCCACGCCGACCCGCTGGCGCGCTGCGAACTGGTGCAAGCGCTGGGCCTGGCGAGCGGCGGGCGCGGCATGGCGGCCGGGCAGATGATCGACATGGCGACCGAGGGCATGACGCTGACCGCGGCCGAAGTCGGCCGGCTGCAGGCGTTGAAGACCGGGCGGCTGATCCAGTACAGCGCCGAGGCGGGCGCCATCCTGGGCCGTGCGGCGCCGCCGCTGCGCACCCAGGTGATGGCTTATGGGCGGGATCTCGGCGCAGCCTTCCAGATCGCCGACGACGTTTTGGACGCCGTCGGCACAACGGAGGGGATCGGCAAGACAGCCGGCAAGGACCAGGCTGCCGGCAAGGCGACGCTGGTCGCGCTGCTGGGCGTCGAGCGGGCGCAGACCCAGGCCGACATGCTGGCCCGGCAAGCGGTGCGCCACCTCGAGGCGTTCGGCCCCGAAGCGGACCGGCTACGGGCGCTGGCCGGCTACGTCGTGCAGCGACAACACTGAAGCAGCGCGCCGACCAGGCGCTGGTGGACCGCGGCCTGGCCGAAAGCCGGACCCGGGCGCAAGCGCTGATCATGGCCGGCAAGGTGTTCTCCGGCGACCGGCCGATCAGGAAGGCGGGCGAGACCCTGCCCGCGGACGCGCCGCTGCTGGTCAAGGGTCAGGACCATCCCTGGGCGTCCCGCGGCGGCCTGAAGCTGGATCACGCGCTTGGCCATTTCGGGCTGTCGCCGGCCGGGCGTGTGTGCCTGGACGTTGGCGCCAGCACCGGCGGCTTTACCAGCGTCCTGCTGCATCACGGCGCCGTCCGGGTCTACGCGGTGGACGTCGGACACGGGCAGCTGGCTTGGTCACTGCGTTCGGACCCGCGCGTGGTGGTGCTGGAGCGGACCAACGCCCGGCATTTGACCGCGGCGCAGATCCCGGAGCCGCCGCGGGCGCTGGTGTGCGACGCAAGCTTCATCGGCCTGCAAACCGTGCTGCCGGCGGCGATCGGCCTATGCGCCGCCGATGCCTGGGCGGTGGCGCTCATCAAGCCGCAATTCGAAGCCGGCCCGGAACAGGTCGGCAAGGGCGGTGTCGTCCGCGACCCGGCGGTGCATGCCGCAGTCTGTGAGCGGATCGCGGCTTGGTGGTCGGGCTTGCCGGGATGGACGGTGCTGGGGATCGAGCCGAGCCCGATCACCGGCCCTGAGGGAAACCGGGAGTTCCTGCTCGCCGCCCGCCGGGCGTAACCGGGCGCGCGGTTGCGGGCCGGATAGGTCTTCTGTATACGCGCCGCGTGTGCCGGCTTAGCTCAGTGGTAGAGCAACTGATTCGTAATCAGTAGGTCCGCGGTTCAATCCCGCGAGCCGGCATCATAATTTTCAGTGGGTTAGATAACTGAACGCGGACTTCCGGATTTGTGAGGAAAGCGGAGCGGACCCCGAGCGGACCTGCTGGATCGCCGACCACCTAGGAGATCACTGCAAATGACGCTCGCGCGCATCGTTGAGCAGGTGAACTCGGGCGACGTTGAGTTTGGCTCAGAGATGCCTTAGCCGCCGCTTGACCACGCGGGCACCGGAAAGTGAGCCTCAGGCGCGGGTTGCTCAGGGTGTGGATCGCAGGCGGGCTGCTTTGGTTGGCGGGGTTTGGCCACTTCTCGGGCGGGCAGACGATTATCGGGGTTGCTTTAGACGGTTTTCCCACGGTCTCCTTGACGGCTTACCCAGGCGGGATAGATCAGTGTTTCACTGGATCATAGCGGTCGGCCGGGAAGGAACGGCTTTGACTGCTTCGATGATCCCGTCACTACAGGACTGAGCCCGCGCGAGGCGCGTGTTTGGTTGCGTCAATTCGTTGCTGTTGGTTTATTGGCTCCGCTCCTCGTCCTAGCGGCCGGCCATGTCGGAGCTTGGGTAGCGAGAGGCTTTAGGTCGCATTAGGTCATCCATTTGATTGAAGCTTCGCGAATGGGTTTGACCGCGCGCGCGCGGCGTTGGGCGCCTACTCGCTGCCTTAACAGCGCGTTGAAGAAGTCTGCTTTCAGGCGACCGGGTGTGATTGAAGGCTGACCGCCAGCGCTCTGATCTGATCCCCGGCGATGGCGACGAGGAGCAAAATGGATCCGTCATCGGATGTCCCGATGGCGCCAAGCCAGAGCGAAACCCGCGCGAGAGAGCCCCGAGGGGTTCCGGCACCGGTCAGCAGGCGCATGATCAACCCCAAGTTGTACCCGGCGACGTGGATCAGGTATCGCTTGTGGAGGTTCTCGCGGCCGCGCAGCCAAGCCCTTCGCGTGCCGCCGCGATCCAGGATCAGCGCGAAGCCGCGCTCGACCAGTTCGGCGCGGAGCTTGAACGCCTGTCGGGCCACCTCGGAGAGCAACCGTGCGCGATTGTTGTAGACGGCGCGGCGTGCGGCATCATCGCCGTGCCAACGCAGGAAGCCATCACGCCGGGGTTCGGCGACGCGGCTCTTCCACGGCCCGTCCTCAAGTTCCTTCAGACCGGCACGGGAGTGGTAGCCTTTGTCAGCCACCACTTCGGCCGGGTCCTCGGGTGTCGGTGCCGCATCGACTTCGGCCAGGTGTGTGGCCGCACTTGCCAGCGTGTCCGGCAGGCTGGTGGTGTCGCCCTGGTCGGCTTGGTGCATCTCGACCGCAATCACCGCGCCGGTGTCCAGGTCCATCGCATGCTCGGGCTTGTAGGCCAGATGCGTGCGGCCGTAATTCATCCTGGCGATCCGCGCATCCGGGTCGGTGGGGCTTTCCCAGTCCGCGTTGGACAGCTTCTTGTCTTTGCGGCGGCGATCCAGCCGGATCAGATCGTCCGCCGTCGGGGTCTCGATGCCGCTCTCGGCGGCCATGCGCCGCAGCATCTCCCGGTAGGTCTCGCCGCCATCGCGCCGCACGATCGTGCGCAGCGCCGCGTTGGCCTCCATCGTGGAGCTGTCGACGCCGATCCGCTCGCCCTTGATCAAGCCATGCTCGGCCAGGCGTTGCAGGACCCAGGTGAGACTTGTCGTGCAACTCGAGCGGCAGGCGCGAGCGGGTGCGGCTCAGCCAGGAATAATCAGGGACCGGCTGGCGCTCGCCGAGGCGCAGGAACTCGCGCAGCGACATGCCTCGCCGTCGATGGGCGGGTTGCCAGGCTCGCCTCGCCCACGGCCAGGAAGGTGTCGCGCCAGCCGCTGAGCGTCGCCGCCGTCACACAGAGCACCCGTGAAACCAGCTCAAGGCCCTCGCCCCGAAGCAGCCGCAGCACCGCGTCGCGTTTGCGTCGCCTTGACATGGGCCCACCCCCGCCCCTGTCGTCGTCTCTTCTATCATATTCGTCATCCCTGTCGCGGATGCCGTCCGCTTGCGGGATTCTCAATCAACCGTGGGGCGGAGGACGGAGGGTCGCCTCGCCGCGTGGTTCGCTAGTGTAGCCTGGCTTTCACTCGGTGCTCGGGCGTCTACCGGCCGCAGGCGGTCAGCGCCACTGGCTGAATGATTTCCAGAAGGGCCATAATCTCGCGTCTCACGCAATCGCCGTTGAGTTCTTCGGTTCGTGTAGCGCGACGGATCCTATTCATCCGTAAGGCGACGCATAAACTTACGGGCCTCGCCAAAGGGAAGCGCCCCTTCTGATTTTGGTTTCGTAACGGAACAAGGATGACCCGGCATGTTCGGGAGGCCCGAGTGGCCATCGAGACGCTCGTGGCACGTCGGACGAGCAGGGCGAAGACTGGCTGTGGTCAGAATTCGGCCAACATGCCTTGAGCGACTGGCGTTTTGACCTCGCAATTACAGCGTTAAGAGCAAACTAACTTCGATTGCAGATTGTCGAAGAAAGTTCCACTTCATTCAATTCTCGAGTTGCTAAGGCCCCCCACCCGATGACGTCCTAAACCCACGTGCGTCCGGAGACCATACACACTAATTCCGAGCCAGAACACCTCAATGAGAATAGCTGCAGCATTTGGGGCATGCACAAGCGACAGCAAGATGAAAAAAGACCCAACAATGTTACCAGCCTGATACCAAAATCTCGAGACCAACGCAGCGTCTTGCTGCGAAGCGTGATACATAACAACGACAAGACAAGCCCCACACACTCCAAGCGCATCAGCCAACGTCTCGACGGTCAATGAGGTGCTCATGCAGCGGTCTCTTCTTGCGGAATAATCGAAAGCTCTTTGTCGTTTGCCGCCGGCTGACCCGAACTGAGCGTCGGATCGCGGAACACGTCACTTGAAGGCATACTGACCTTCGTGCCTCTTGCGGCCCATCCGCCCCAAAATCGCGTCGACCTTTGAGGAACTTCTTGAAAGGACCTGGTCGTCGCACCCTCTGCCTGCAAAGTAAGACTACCCTCGCGGTCCAGGAACTTCCACTCTATCTTAGACGGTTCGAACACATCTAGCGCGTCGAACACGACAGTGAGATCAAGGTCTGAGCACGTGTAGACGTCGAGCTGAACAATACCAGGAACGCATTCGTCCCACGTGTGCATGACAACATGTGAGGTTTCAATGATGGCAAACGCAGTCAGGCCACGGTTTCCGGGGTTCGCGCAGTACATTGCCCTGGGTCCGAACATGATTTTCATGCCGATGTTACCGATAAGTTCTTTCATCCAACTACAAACAAATGCACAATGACGGTTCGTAAGACGATCCAGTCTTGTCTTTCCAATTGGCGGCTTTGCTACTTCCGCCCTAATAACAACATGGCGGTGACGATTATCAGGTGACATGTGAGTCTCCAGGGGACGACGGGACAATAAGATGGAGCGCTTGTCGCGAGTTTGGACGACGTCGCAGGGCGTTGTAAGAGCTGACATTAGTTCACTATGCGACTTTTCTGTTATCAACGATTAACTCAACCACCTCAGCTAAGCGGCTGTCATTTACTCGCGAGAGGACTTCTGCTACATCCGCCGCTTTCACTGGCTTGCTAAAAAGATACCCCTGCAGCTCAGTACATTCCTCACCGGTAAGAATGTGTGCTTGTTCCGCGACCTCTACACCTTCAGCCGTTACGGACATGCCGAGGTTCTGGCTTAGACCGACAATGGCACGAACGATCGCTAGCGCGTCTTGTTCTTCGACAAGACCGCGCACGAATGAGCGATCGATCTTGATCTTGTCGAAGGGAAAGCTCCTCAAATAACTGAGTGAGGAGTAGCCCGTACCAAAATCGTCCATGCATATGCGGACGCCCATGCCGCGGATTTCATGAAGCATCGCACGCACGTTTCCGCTCTCTTTCAGCAAGATAGACTCTGTTATCTCGAGCTCGAGCCGCTGCGCTGGAAGTCCCGCATTCTCCAAACAATTGCGAACCACCTGGACCAGACCCGGTTCTTTGAATTGCAGGGCAGACAGATTTACAGCTACTTTAAGACATCCGGGCCAGCTTGTTGCGTCCTTGCAAGCCTGGCCGAGAACCCACTCACCCATCGAGACGATCAAGCCGGTCTGTTCCGCCAAGGGTATGAATTGGTCAGGACCGACTAGTCCGCGAGTTGGCGAGCGCCATCTCACCAGCGCTTCGAAGCCGACAATCTGTCGGGATCTAGCGCCGACGAGTGGCTGATAATGCACCTCAAGCTCGCCGAGCTGCATGGCCTGTCGAAGATCCAACTCCAGCTGCCGGCGAACCGTTAGTTCCAGGTTCATGCTCGATTCAAAGAAGCAGAATTTCCCTCGACCGCTGAACTTCGACCGGTAAAGGGCTGTGTCGGCGTTTTGCAACAGTGCTTCGGGTGTGTGCCCGTCCTGAGGTGCGTTCGAGATTCCAATACTCGCACCAACGTTCACCTCGTCGCCGCCTATCATGTAAGGCAGGCTGACGGCTGCTATAACTCGACCAGCCATTTCGCCGACTTGAAGGTCTGACTGCACATTTGGCACGATTATCGCGAACTCATCGCCTCCAAGGCGGGCCAGCGTATCCTGCTCAGACAGACAAGAGGTTATGCGTTCGGCAACCATCTTAAGCAGCGCGTCGCCAACGGGATGGCCGAGCGTATCATTTACCTCCTTGAAGTGATCAAGATCGAGGCAGAAAAGCGACACATTTTGTCCAGATCCTGACTGCTCACGCAGCGCGATTTCAATCTCTTGCTGGAACAGCGCGCGGTTAGGCAAGCCAGTCAGTGGATCGTGATGGGCCAGAAAAGCAACTTGAGCGATATTACTTTGGAATGTGCGGAGGGAGCGAACTATGGTTCCTAACTCGTCACCCCTCCTCAACTGGGAGATGTCCAGCTTGTGGTCACCGTTAGCTATTTTTCCCGTTGCTCGCGCAATCTCGACGACCGAGCGAGTTGTTGCGGTTGTGATTACGCCAGTAAACACTATCATGGCGCCCAAGACGGTTACAATGGCGATGATAGTGGTCGCTCGGGCGCGAGAGGCGAGGAGAGCCGACGCCGCTGCCCGAGCCGAACCGTTCTTTTGGGCGCTCTCAGCCAAAGCTGAAAGTTCCTGTACTACGAACCGGGCGTTCTCGTCGAATGGCTTGACAAGCTCAACCGCACTCGAGAAATCAATCTCGAGCATGGAACCAAGAACCGCGGCCGTGTTGCCATAGGTTGTAATACGCTCAGCTAGCAACTTAATCTGTTGCCGCCTCTCTTCGCCCGTTACGACGGCGCCATATTCCCGAAGCTCTTGTGCTAAGCTGCTCGCCTCCCCAATGAGCTGCTCAAGTCTAGTGCCAACGTCATCCTTAGCCTCGTTGACGGCCTGCAAAAGGACCAATCTATATAGGCGAGCGTTTAGGCTCTGAAAGTGCGCGGCGATAGTCGTGAGATGTGCTGTTGCAGCCGTGTCTTCGTAAACGACGTTTTTTATGAGGCTTGCCTGGTTTGAGGTAACCTCGAGACTGTAGTTCGCCATAGCCAGGAGAGCGACAGCCGCGATTAAAGGGCACACGGCCATTTTCACGGCAAACGGCCAATCGGCGACGCGCCTTGCCCGCTTTACGGCACTCAAAGTATCAGTGGGAGGCACTTCTGGATACTCCAGAGAACGGGCGAGAACGAAATTCAACTTAGCAGAGGTCCAGAGAGCGCAAAGTCAAAGTGTTATACTAAGTGTCAGAAAGAAGCGCCGCTCGACGGGCGGTCCGGCCGAGCGGACTAGCCGGGGGGCATTTAGCTGCTGAGCCGTGAAGGCTGCGGTGATCTTGTCCGTTATGCGATAAGCAAGTCTGGCGTTCGCAGTGATGTAGTTTTTCACGTCAATTGGTTGAAGCTGCACAAGCGTCGGATCAGCACGATAATCACGAAACCTCGATTGCCATCTGGTTTGCACGTCAAACTCAGCCCTCCCAAGAGTATAGCCTCCCCTTAGGACAACAACGTGGGTAGGAGTGGCGTGTTGAAAATCCTGCGGGCTGAAAAGGCCGTCTCGATTCACGGTTAAATGGTCTGCAACAGAGATGTATGAGTAGCTTGCACCCCAGCGCCATCCGGTATCCGAGTGCCCGTTAAGCTCCAATTCGGTGCCCACGGCGCTACTATGGCCGACGTTACTGGCAGTGGCAACCAACTCATTGCCGTTAGCAACTGGCGCCGCCTCATACGGATTTGTGATGATATTGTCGGTACGCTGCGCAAAGACCGAAACGCGCGTGGTCGAATTCAGATCAGGAATTTTCCGGTCCCAGCCCGTTTCGATGTTCCAAATCGACACTGCACTGAGCCTTGGATTTCCCAAGTAGTAGTAGGCTGGGTACGACCCCACGGATGGCTCCCGATCCTGTAAAGCGAGGTCATAGATACTTGGCAATTGAACGCCACGTGAACCGGTGATCCTGAACGTATCGAAGTCCGTCGCCTTCCAAGCTATACCGGAATTGAAGCTGGGCTCGTAAATTACACGGTCGTTGTAGCTCCGAGCCGAGAATGGCGACGCAGCTGGGACAGGACCGTATTGGGAAAGAGAAAATCGATCTATCCGTACTGCGTTAGTTGCTGTGACCTGTTCAAGTATTTGCCAGTCCCACATCGCCGACCCGGAGAAAACCTGGTAGCCAAAATGTCCGGGCAGTATAGCTGACGAGCTGGCTTCGTTCTTTCGGTATCCAAGCTCAAATCGAACCCAATGTTTCGTTCCCACATGGAACACGTCGTTCAGCTGAACAACGTTGACGGTGTCGTGGAGATCGGACCTCTCAGTGGCGCCCGCATACGTGTAACGTAGCTCGTTCCGATATACCGTCAGGCCAACTTGTCCAAGACCCGTCTCGGCAGTCAGTCCAAGTTTCAGGGCGTTTGTCCTCTGAAAGTCAGTGCCATAGAAGGGTGAGGCCGTTGCTTCCCAAATTCGGTTATTCAGCGCGGATCCCGCAAGGGTTATCTCTGTCGAGGTCCCTAGTCTTGCACGTCCATCGAAGCTGACCGAGCCAACTTGTGGCGACCGGCGATATTGCAGGTCCTCTCCCTTGAAGGTAGACGGAGCAAAGTCCCGCGCGCGAAAGCCCCCGGCAGAGACACGAATCCCGTAACGGTCGTCAACGCGTGCAGTGCCGACGGCAGAGAGAGAGCCATATGACTGGGTACCTACCCTAGTCGTAATATTATTCACATCATCACGGAGAGGGTCGTAGGTGATGATATTAACGACGCCTGATGCAGCGTTGAAGCCAAAGAGGGCTGTGTTAGGACCTTTGATCACCTCAATCTGGCGTATCTCCGGTAACTGTACAGGGATCGTATACCACTGTGTCCGGCCAAGATCGTCGAGGTAAACCTGTTGACCATTTAGAAGGACTAGCAGTCGAGGATTTGAGGGTTCATTGTAGCCACGAACCGCCACATCCGCCGCAGCGAACCCGTATCGTCTGACATCAAGACCGGCCACGAAGTTTAGGATGTCAGGCAGGTTATCCGCACCTGACCTCCGAATGTCATCTGCGGTGATAATCGTAACATTGGCGGCGGCGTCGGAGACGCGTTGAGGCTTTCCGGTGACAGAAGTAGTCACGGGTTCCCCAAACAGCTGCTCCATTTGGCTGTAGTCGAGACCTTGCGCGATACTAGGTGTTTCCGTGATCCATATCGTAGATCCAAGAGTGACAAGCGAAAGCAGCGAAGTTCGTAGGAACACGTTCACCCTCAATACTCCTTCACTAACATCATGAAGGCCTGCTGGAATGTAACATCGAGTGATTTGACCATGGACCGGTGTATTACGATTTGCACAGTCGGAAGACTACGAACCGCGACCGCGCAGAAATCCATCCGTAGGCAAGATGGGTCTAGCGAAAGGGTTGGGATATGGGACTGTTTCGCGTAAGTAACCGCCGCTTCCAGAACCGGTTTGGTTGCCGATAGGAAAAGGATGCCACTTACCTGATTAGGAGAAGACGGTGTTCCGTCTCGCATCATGATAACCCTTATCGTTATCCGCCCTTCCACCATTCCGGCGCCTACTTGACTGGTGAGCGCCTGCGCGTCTTGAACTCCCTTCGCATCATTGGAGTCGAACGCAAGGCCGACAACGATGTCTCCGCTAGGGGGTGGGGCGGTAAACGCGATCGTACGACCAACAATCTGAAGATCTCGAACCGTAACGTCCGCCTTGGCGGACGTTGGTGATAAGAACGCCATCACGACTGCGGCAAGCAGCTTTGAAAGCCTCTCACGCGCAGTCGCACCGGGGGCGGGCGTCATCTTTCTGATCATCGGTTCTGATCCGCCCTTAAGTCCGAAGCTTAGAGCGGGTCGTAGTGCGATCGGCCGACATGGGAAATTTTGTAAGAATATAGGCCATTTTGCCCCCGGAGTCCCTACGTCAATTACCTCGGTCGACTCCTCAGCAGGAGGGGTCCACGGGAGAGCCTGTGAAATGAAGAATTCAGCTGAGATTGCGACCTTTCCTCAGTTCCTTATACCCCGCACAGATTGAAATACGCGTTTCGAGTTTTAAAATTGGGTCATGTCTTGTTTTGAAGTGTGATGTTGAGATCTTTCTGCACGAGCCGTTCCTTTCAGGGTATTCCAGATCTGCAAGGAAGGTAGCGTCCAACTTCGCCGTTGAAATTCAGTAGCGGTGTCCCCCCCTCTATGTTCTTAAGACCCCACTTCAACCTGGTCGATCTCCGCACGTTCGGTTGCCGGGCGCGATTTAGCTACATTTCTAAGCAGTCAATGGATCTCAAAATCGCAACGAACGTTTGTCAAGGGCGCCCTCAATTTGCACTGAGGCAGAGAGGGCGGTGGGAGAAGCGCCATGCGGTCAATCATGAGTTTGGTGGTTATCTGCGGGATCTCATTGGCGCTGTCGGGATGTGGCGAGAGCCCTGGAACACGTGCCGTAAGCGGCGGTCTGCTAGGGGCCGGTGCAGGAGCTGCCGTGGGCGGCGCAACTGGAGGGAGCGCTGGAACAGGCGCCCTTGTGGGTGCTGGAGTGGGTGCAGC
>CAVVXS010000015.1:0-15000 GCA_963752225.1 uncultured Alphaproteobacteria bacterium
GGCACAACAACCCCGATCACGACGCCGATCACGGTCCCGCCCGTGACAACGGGGGTCACTCCGCTGCCGCCGATCACCACGACCACATCGGCGGCGGTGACGCTGGGCTCGGGCAGCAGCAGCATCGTCGTCGGCGTGTCCGAGGACGCGTTCCAAGGTAACGCCCAGTTCACCGTCTCGGTCGACGGCACCCAGGTCGGCGACACCCAGACCGCGACTGCCTCGCATGCCGCGGGCAAGAGCCAGGCGTTCACCCTGCTCGGCAACTGGGCGGCGGGCGCACATACCGTGGCCGTCAGCTTCCTCAACGACCTCTACGGCGGCGGCGGCACCGCCGACCGCAACCTGTATGTCGACGGCGTCACCGCCGGGGGCACCACGGTGCCGGGCGCGCCGCTCTACGGCAACGGCACCCAGAGCTTCACGGCGACGCTGCCGCCGCCCCCGGTCGTGGTGGCGCCACCGCCCCCGCCGACGGTGATGACCTTGGGCTCGGGCAGCAGCAGCATCGTCGTCGGCGTGTCCGAGGACGCGTTCCAAGGTAACGCCCAGTTCACCGTCTCGGTCGACGGCACCCAGGTCGGCGGCACCCAGACCGCCACCGCCTCGCATGCCGCGGGTAACAGCCAGGCCTTCACCCTCAAGGGCAACTGGGCGACGGGCGCGCATACCGTGGCCGTCAGCTTCCTCAATGATCTCTATGGCGGCGGTGGCACCGCCGACCGCAACCTGTATGTCGACGGCGTCACCGCGGGCGGCACCACGGTGCCGGGCGCGCCGCTCTACGGCAACGGCACCCAGAGCTTCACGGCGACGCTGCCGCCGCCCCCGGTCGTGGTGGTGCCACCGCCCCCGCCGATGGTGATGACGTTGGGCTCGGGCAGCAGCAGCATCGTCGTCGGCGTGTCCGAGGACGCCTACCAGGGCGACGCGCAGTTCACCGTCTCGGTGGACGGCACCCAGGTCGGCGGCACCCAGACCGCCACCGCCTCGCACGCCGCGGGCAAGAGTCAGGCGTTCACCCTGCTCGGCAACTGGGCGGCGGGCGCGCATACCGTGGCGGTCAGCTTCCTCAACGACCTCTATGGCGGCGGCGGCACCGCCGACCGCAACCTGTATGTCGACGGCGTCACCGCGGGCGGCACCACCGTGCCGGGCGCGCCGCTCTACGGCAACGGCACCCAGAGCTTCACGGCGACGCTCACGTCGAGCGTGACCACGATCGGCAGCGGCGCCGGCAGCATCACCCTCGGCGTCTCCGAAGACGCCTACCAGGGCGACGCGCAGTTCACCGTCTCGGTGGACGGCACCCAGATCGGCGGCACCCAGACGGCGACCGCGTCGCATGCCGCGGGCAAGAGCCAGGTGTTCAACGTGCTGGGCGCGTTCGGCGCCGGGCCGCACAGCGTCAGCGTCAACTTCCTCAACGACGCCTGGGGCGGCACCGCGGCGACCGACCGCAACCTGTATGTCGACAGCTTCACCGCAGGCGGCGTGACCAAGCCGGTCGGCCTGGCGCTGATGGCGCCCGGCAGCCAGAGCTTCACCACGCCTGCGGTGATCGGCCCGGCGACCTTGGGGAGCAACCCGACGCTGGCCTTCGTGACGGCGGCCAAGGCAGTCACGATCGACGGCGGCACGGCGGCGGGCAAGACGCTGACCGGCGGCACGGCGCGGGACGTGTTCGTGCTGCATGCCGGCACGTCGAACGGGGACACGATCACCAACTTCAAGCCCAGCCTGACCGCGGGCGACTTCCTGGAGCTGAAGGGCTACGGCACCGGGGCGACGTTGACCCAGGTCGACACCACCACCTGGACCGCCAACTCGGCCTCGGGCGCCATCCACGACGTGATCAAGCTGACCAACGCCGCGGCGCTGGTGCCCGCCAACGTCCTGTTCGCCTGAGCATACCCCCGGCGGCGCCTTCGCGGGGCGCCGCCGGGTTCGTTTTATCAGGGGCGGGGCGGGGCGGGGCGGACCGAAGTCAGGAGCGACCGGTCGACACCGGTCTGTTGGCTTCGTTCACGACGTTCGTCGGATCGATCCGCGGGCCGGCCACCTCCGAGGCCTCAGCCCTGACCGCGGCGGCACGCTGGTACACCTCGACATGCTGCCTGGCGATCAGGTCGCTTGCAAAGGCGGTGCGGCGGTCCCGCCCCTTCTCCACCAAGCTTTGGGCGACGCCATCGACCGTCACCACCTGCGCGACCCGGTCGGCGATCTCGTCGACGCTGTCCGGATCGGCAATCAGCGCCGCACCGCCGGCGATCTCGTTCATCGGGTTGGCGCCGGACGCCACGACCGGAACGTCGAACCCGAACGCCTCGATGATCGGCAAGCAGAACCCTTCGGTCGTGCTGACCGCGATCACGCAACTGGCGTTCGCATACAGGTTGGCCAGTTCGAGATCCGTCACCCGATCGAGGAAGCGCACCAGCGGGAGGTCGGAGACGTTCCAGATGTCGGCGCCGGTCGGCACGCCAATGATGCGAAGCTCGACGTCCGGCGCGAGCGCGGCCACCTGCCGATACGCCTCGATAACTCGGCCGGTATTGCGGTATTCCTGGGTGCTGCCACGGTGAAGCAGGTAGCGCGGACCTTCGCTGCGGTGGACCGGCAAGGACGTGAAACCGTCGACAGTGTTGTAGATGACGGTCGATTTCAGCCGGAAATCGCGCTGAAGGTCCTGAGCTGTGGTCTCACTGACGGAAATGACCTCATCTGCGTAGCGGGACAGGTATCGAAAATTGTTCTTCCAGTAAGATAGGGCGATCCTGCCCTTGATGTTCCTGAGTGGGACCGCTTGGCTCAGGAATAGAAGGTCGTGAACAGTGACGACCTTCGGTATTTTGTGGGTGAACGCGGCGCAGGTGTTGTAGGGAAAGTGGATAACGTCGCAGCCCAGGCGTTTTGCCAAGCGCGGGATGCGTTGCTGCTCCCAATTTACGAAGTTCGTCTTCGGGATCTGGACGTAGGTGACGTTGGAATAATTCGGCAGGTCGCTCAGCTCGACGTCCTGCGTCACCGCCGCAATGAACTCATGCGAGCCGACGCCGCGTCCGAGGGCCCGGCACAACTCGCCAACGACCCGGCCATACCCGAACGGGCGCCCCAGGAAATACGCGTCAATGAGTACTCGCACGTCGTCATCCTTGATGGCAGGTCAGCCGTCCTATGCTGTCTAGCCGGGCGTATGTTCAACGTCCAATCTGCGCGCCTCACGCGGGCCGCCTAACGGAGCCGGTTCGGCAAGGGGGGTGAGAGGCAAAATCATCCCGAACCAGCGACGGACCGCAAGACCCATCACGGCGGAACACGCCTGATCCAGCCTAAACGTGATCAGTCAGTAAGCCATAAATTGCCGAACTTACCCGGTTCACCTACTTGCGGTATCGACACGTCATGCGGTTTTAACTCACCGCCATGTCCGACCAGTCGGCACCGCTTCAAAGCCTGGCTTTACGGTCGCGACTTCGCCACCTTCCAATGCCTATCCTGGCAACATCTCGGCCGCGACCCGCCGCCGAGAGATCCACCGCTGCTCCGATGGGTAAAGCCTGGTCAGACGATCGACTGAGCCTGCCACCGTTCGCATCATCGACCTGCTCCCGGCATCACTGCGCGGCTATGGGGTCGGCGGCGAGGCCCGCTGGCTTTTCCTGTCGTGAGCCGAGACGCGACTGCGACGGCGCCCCCCCTCCTCCGCCCACCCGGCCGGTTCTGCGTAGCGCATGAGTGGCCGAGTTGCCGACGTCCCCCATCGGTGCCCGGGAGCCGTGGAGGACCTGGTCAGACAAGGTCTCCTCGGACATGAGCCAGCGCTCAGGACCGCTTTCGCTTGGGCGGTTATGGACGTCACCGGCTCCGGTGACCGAAGCCCTCGGCGAGGTGTTAACCACAGCGGACGGTTCAGCGGACGCGGGTAGCGTCGTCGGTGACTGTCCACGTCAGTTTTTGTTGCATGTTTGCATCTTCCATGCTACCCGAGCGCCGGTGGTATGTATTGGTCACAGGCTGACGAAATTAGTATCTGGTTAAATCCATCACCGAACAACATCTGGCGGCGGTCTTGTGCATGCTCTCGAGTCTACTGTGTTCACTCAATCGCAGCCCGACGACAAAACACAACCATGACGCTCTTTACCCATGAGCTCTGCCGGTGCGAGTTCACGACTACTCGATGGGGTTAAGTTGGACACTATGAACCGCGGGTCAAGCAGATCCGAGATACGGTCCCTGACGGGACTTCGAGGCGTGGCTGCATGCTTCATCATGCTATACCACTTCTTTCAAACAGTGATCACTGCAAGCTATCCGGGGACATTCATTCACCATGGCTATTTGTCCGTGGACCTGTTCTTTGTCTTAAGTGGCTTTGTGATGATGTTGACCTACGAGGGGCAGTTTCGCTCCGGCTTCAGCGCCAACGCCTATGCCAATTTCCTCTATAAGCGCTTTGGGCGGATATACCCGCTTTATGCAGCAATTACGTTGTCTTTTGTCATTTGCCTGCACTTTGACCTGATGCCAGGATTTGATCCTGCCAGCTTGAAAGAGATCACGCTTAATCTGCTTCTCATTCATGGCTGGGGAACAGCGCAAAGCGTCGCTGGTCCGACTTGGTCAATCAGCACCGAGTTCGCCGCCTACATACTCTTTCCTGTGTTTGTGTATCTAACCGCGGGCAAGCGATCTACAGGACCTTTAATACTAACCATCGTCGCACTCACAACGCTGTTTTCCATTGGACGGCTGGCGACAGAAGAAATTCATGAGGTGGTGCACGACGTGTCCATACGGAACGGTCCGTTGGACGTTTTTAGCACCGACACATTTTATCCCTTGCTGCGCTGCCTAGCTGGATTCGGTTTAGGAGCGGTCTCCTACCGCCTGAGCAAGAGCTGGGTGGGGTTGATAAAGCGGATCCCCTATGCTGGCGACGCGGTGACGGTGGCGGTGCTGATCTGCCTCTCGATTCAGAACATCGATATCCTGGTGGTCATTCTGATGATTCCCTTGATCATCTGCCTTGCGGAGGGGAAGTCAATCACGGGTGTTGTTCTAGGCACACCGCTGCTGCACTGGCTCGGGACGGTGTCTTACTCGATCTATCTGGTCCACACTTTGGTCAACGGGTTATTCAGGTCTCGACTTACAGATCTGCTGAGCAGCTTTCACATTCCTCACGGTTACACCGTCGGCGGGCTCCTGCTGCTGGTTCCTACCATTGGTTTGTCGATGGCGACGTACGTCCTGATTGAGCGTCCGGCGCGTGACGGGCTTCGCAGACTGGCGTCTAAGAGAGTTCCCATTTCGGATCGGCTCATCAACGAGCCAGTCTTCGTAGCAGGATGACGCTGGTAAGCGGCGTAGACAGAGGAAGGGCTTCGACGCTCTCGATGGTCGCCTCGAAGTCTTGTTGCCAGTCGCCTATTCCGGTTGATCCAGGCGAAGAACCGCTCGACGACCCAGCGCCGGGCAGATGACGGCGAAGCCGACTTGGTTGTCGGCCTTTCGCACCACCTCGATGCGGATCGGGCTGGCCTCAGCCACGCGAGGGCCGGCGTATCCGCCATCCGCGTAGCCGAGTGCCACGAACGGCCAGCTCGGGCGCGAGGCCCGCAGCAGCGGCCCGGCTCCGTCACGGTCCTGAATATCCGCGGAATGGGCCTGCAGCTTGAGCGCCCGACCGTCCGTGTCCACCATGGCGTGGCGCTTGCGGCCCTTGATCTTCTTGCCGGCGTCGTAGCCGCGGATGCCGCCGCTCTCG
Organism: uncultured Alphaproteobacteria bacterium; assembly: GCA_963752225.1. Lineage (GTDB taxonomy): Bacteria > Pseudomonadota > Alphaproteobacteria > Acetobacterales > Acetobacteraceae > JBBROS01. The sequence continues at coordinate 5,774 of CAVVXS010000015.1, forward strand.
GTCGTCTTGACGCTCTGGCTATCGATCACAGACGCCGTCGGGCTGGCCTCACGGCCCACACGCTCGCGGTCGAGCATCACCAGGTGATGGTTGATCCGCTCCCAGGTGCCGTCGTCGCGGAACCGGGCGAACCAGCGATACGCCGTGGCCCACGGCGGGAAGTCCTTGGGCAGCAGGCTCCAGGCAATGCCGCCGCGCAGGACGTAGAAGATGGCGTTCACGATCTCCCGCATCTGCCACTTGCGCGGGCAGCCGCGGCCGCTGGGCGGCGGTAGGAACGGAGAGAGGATCAGCCACTCCGCATCGGTCACGTCACTTCCATAGCGTAGCCCCGCACGGCTATGCTGTGCGCGGGTGGTCGGCGTCCACATGAGGTCTCCGGCAAGGCTTCGAACACCTGCCCGGAATCATATCTGGCACGGCCATCCAACCCCTCTCGGCGGACGTTCCGCACTTGATTCCGAAATGGGCTCTAAGCCTGCGTTCCCCATTGCGGGAAAGCCATCCGCGCCGTGACAAGCAGACGTCGCGCCCGCATGTCTTCGTTGCCTTTGTGTCGGCGCGATCCTTCTCGGCGACTTCGAGCGCTGCACGTTCTTAGGAAGATAGGTCACCCTCAAGAAATACGCTGCCCTGACAAGTCTATACAATTCGATGCTGAGATTGTTGCTTTACATGTGCAATGTTGGACAATGTAGCGCTTGTAGTGACAGGCCGCTGACGTAGGCTGCGGAGGGAGTGGCCTTCACTGCTCATCCTTGGATAGAGGTTACGCAAACTCCACAGCTTAAGAAAATCTCGTGGTCCGGTGCCCCTCGGCGTCAAGTCGGCACTCCGAATTAGAAACGGATGAGTCATGTTCCTCGTAACCGTCGTAGCGGTCCCTGTGCTTGTGATCTGCGTTGCATTGCCGGTCATTGGAGCATGCGTCTTACCAAGGTCAGGCGGTTGAGAAACATCGATCGGCCGCCGCTGCATCTTCGGGTGGTGCCTCGCATCAAGCGGCAGCTCTCGTCCTGGGTGCAAAGCTGACAGCGCTGCCCACTCCGGTGCCGGGCGACTACGGCGTCGTGCAGGAGGCACCGCCGGTGCCCGGCGCAGAAGCCCCCGGCGCGTTGGGGCGGCGAACCACGGCCGGCGTGCTCTGGTTGCTGCTGCAAAGCCTGAGCGGGCGGGCCGCCGGGTTCGTCAGCCAACTCGTGCTGGCCCGGCTGTTGCTGCCCGAAGCGTTCGGCCAAGTCGGCCTCGCCTACACGGTCACCGGACTGGTCGGCGCCTTGATCAGCTTCGGCGTCGACGACGTCGTCCTGCAGCGGTCGGCGCGGCTGCAGCATTGGCTCGCGCCGGCGTTCTGGTGCAGCCTGGGACTCTCGGTCGTCGGCACGGCACTGTTGCTCGCAGCCGCCCCGCTCGCCGCGCACATGTACGGCAGCCCCGGCCTGACCGGGCTCATCGCCGTGGTGGCCCTCACCCTGCCGCTGGGCGCGTTGGCGACGGTGCCGACCGTCAAGCTCCGCGCGGCAATGGATTTCCGCTTCATCGCCGCCTATTCGAGCCTCGAGATCGTCGGCGTGCAGCTCGCGTCCGTGCTGCTGGCCGCCGCCGGGTTCGACGCCTACAGCTTCGTGCTGCCGCTGCCGGTCGCCGCCGCCGTCAAGCTGGTCGTGTTCTGGCGCAAGGCGCCGACGCGGATCACCTGGCGCTACCGCGTGGCGCAACTCGCGCACCTCCTGCGCAGCGGCTTGCTGATCCTGGCGACGCGGATCATCAACGAGACGGTCAACCAGGGCGACTACATCATCCTCGGCATCATGACGACCGACGCCGTGGTCGGCGTCTACTTCTTCGCGTTCCGCCTGGCCGCCCAGCCGCTGCGCATGCTCGCCGGGAACTTCGGCGCGGTCCTGTTCCCGGCGCTGACCCAGCTCGGCGCCGACCCGGCGCGGCAACGGTCGGCGGCGCTGCAGGCCGCCCGCATCCTGGTCTACGTCGTCACCCCCGTCTGCTTCCTGCAAGCCGCCCTGGCCGCGCCGACGCTGCATCTCATGTTCGGAACCCGATGGGACGGCGCCATCCCGCTGATGCAGATCCTCAGCCTGGGGCTGCCCGGCGACGCGGTCGCATGGATCGGCGGCGCCTTGCTGGTGGCGCGCAAGCAGTTCCGGCTCGACCTCGTCTACCTGCTGATGTTCGCCCCGCCGTTCTTCGCGCTCGTGTTCGTCGGCGCGCTGCTCGGCTCGTCGCTGGGCGTCGCCGTGGGCGCGTCGCTCTACTATGCGCTCGTCAAGCCGGTGAACGCGTGGCTCATGTTTCAGCCGGGGATGCGCCGCGGCGACGCCCTGCGATTGTTCGTGCAGCCGTTCCTGGTGGCCGGGCTCGGGATCGGCGCCTGCTACGCAGTCGCCCAGCTGCTGGTCGCGCCCGAGCACCCGCTCGGGCAGCTCCTCCTCATCCTCGGCGCCAGTCCGTTTGCGTATGCGGCGGCGTTGCGCCTGTGCGTGCCCGATGTGCTCCGCGAGCTGCTGCAGCGCTTCCCCGTCGCACGGCTCGCCGGACGGGCCGTGCGCCGCCTGCGCATGCGGCCAGCCTGATACGCACGGGGGCTATTTGGGACGATGAGACGGTTACCTGCTCCACGCGGCCCAGCTTGTTGATTATGGCCAATGACCCACCTCGTCGATTTGGCGCCCCCAATCACTAGCTACTAATTGAGACAGACCAGGCGTTCACCAAGGCACAATCTGCTTCCATTTCGGTTCGGTAATGTGGTAGGAAAGAGCACCATGAGGGCCTTTCACCCTTCGAGACTTACCTTGTCGTGCTTAATCGCAACCGAGCTCGCAATAGTCAGCCCTGGACTATCTATGCTCTAACAAACACATGCAATCTTTACCGATGATAGAGACGGGCAACATTGAGCCGTTTTCGGAGACGTGTGATGACGCGGGAACTTAAAACCCACCCCGAGACAGTGTCCTACTGCACGACCTGTAAGGGCCGGCTCAAGCACCTGAAAGAGTCGTTGCTTGCAAATATGGCAGCAGAGCGGAGCAACGTAAACGTCCAGTTCGTTGTCTTGGACTACGGCTGTCCCGATGGAACGTTTGACTGGCTAAAGCAGACATTTGGTCCCGAAATCGAGTCCGGACGGTTGAAGTGCGCCCGCTATGAATCAGCGCCCACCTTCGAGCACGCGCATGCCAAGAACATGGTCCACCGCCTCGCGACGGGAGATATTCTTTGTAACGTAGATGCCGACAATTTCATTGCGCCCAATTTCTCAAGGTGGCTCGCCCAGACATTTTCTGATACGCCTGAGACAATTGTCTTAAATATGCCTGTCACGCTTGGCCGAGAATTAGAACAGAAGATCTTGTGGCGCCTTCTGCGAAAGAGGCTACCGACGCACGGACTAGCCGGGCGAATTGCGATCCGGCGGACAGACTTTGAACGGTTGCGTGGCTACGATGAAAGCGGGTTTTCCGGTTCAGGCGGAGAAGACATTGACTTCGGGCTGCGCTCCCGTGAGATCAATCTTAAAGCTACAAAGATACCACATCGCCTTTGGGGTGATGTCATTCGGCACGGAGACCACGAGCGCTTTAAGTTCTCGTCCAATACAAACAAGATGGTCCTTGAGAAGAGCCTAAAAACGTCAAGGGTCGGACAACTTCTATCCGGAATACATGTCGTCAGACAGCGGCGCGAACTTTTGGTCAATCGAGACGGTAATGTCGGTTGCGGCAGCGTTTACATCAACTTCGATGTAGATCCCACGACAATAAGCCCCTTGGAAACTCTCTACCAGGCAGCCGCTTAGTCGGGGAGCAAATCACGCCTCGTCGCCTATGTCGAGGCGCTGACCCGCTCACTTGGCCACGCTGACCGGGCCGCACCGTTCCAGTCCTACTGCACAGGCCTTTAACTGTCTAACACGCAAAAGAACGTCGAGCCGATGGCAGCGCTCGTCGAACCCTGTTGTGTCCAAGCCGCCCGTCGATCGTTGCATCATTGCGTGGCCGAGGCCGGGTGTCTGGTAACCCAAGCTCGAATGCGAGCGGGCTTCGTTGAAGTGCTGCCGCCAGGTCTCGATCACCACCTTCGCATCCGCGCGCGAGCGGAACCATTCGACGCTGAGGCATTCCTCGCGGAACTTGCGGTTGAAACTCTCGCCGATGCCGTTCTGCCAAGGCTGGCCAGGATCGATCAGCGCGGCGCTGATGCCTTGCGCCGTGATCCACCTCAGCAACGTGCGCGAGACGAACTCCTGACCATTGTTGGAACGCAGGAAGGCGGGCGCACCGCGTTCGCTGACCAGGCGCGACAACACCTCGACCATGCGGGCGGAGCGGATGCTCGCGCCCACATCGATCGCCAAACCGCGCGGGTGAACTCATCGGTTACGTCAGGCACTTCACCGCCGACCGTTGGCGCAGGTGTCGAACACGAAGTCGTAGCTCCGGACTTGGTTGGCCGCTGTCGGCGTTCAAGGCCGAGCAGGTCAAAGCCATCTGGATGGGTATCCCGGGCTGCTCCAGGTCGACGCCCGTGGCGGCTACGACCAGCTCCACGAGCCCGGACGCAAGCCAGGCCCGGTTCTGGACGCGGCATGCTGGGCGAAGCTAACCAAAGTTCCGCGCGCGCAGCGTGGGGAATGGCGGCGGAGGGTATCCGTCCGCCGAAGGCCGCGTGGCGGCGAACCATGTCGGATGCGATCAGTGTGTTTCAAACTCTGGGCGTAGCGCGACGAGTATTTCAGCTACGCCTTTGCTGCGCTCTGCGAGGCGCGGGTGACGTCCTAGTGGATGAAATCCGACGCTTGAGTTTATTTGGGATTCCCACGGCTCGGCGCGGTGTGCGAGTCGGGTGCATGCGCACCGGTGTCATTGTCGAAGTCTCTCCCGCCGACCGCGAGCGTCTTGCCGCCATCGCGACCGATCGTAACAGCCCGCAGAAGCATGCCTGGCGGGCTCGGATCATTCTGCTGACCGGCGAAGGCTGCGGGACGGCGGAGATCATGCGAGAGGCTGGTGTGGCCAAGACCGCGGTCTGGCGCTGGCAGGAGCGGTTCATGCAGCAGGGCGTGGACGGGCTGCTGCGCGACAAGACGCGCCCGTCGCGCATTCCGCCACTCGCGCCGGAGATCGCCGAGCGCGTCGTGGCGCTCACGATCGAGCCGCCGCCGGGCGAGACGACGTACTGGACCGCCTCGGCGATGGCCAACGTGATCGGCATCAGCGTCAGTTCGGTGCAGCGCATCTGGCGTGCCCATGGCCTGCAGCCGCACCGGCTGCGCCAGTTCAAGCTGTCCAACGACCCGCAGTTCGCCGCCAAGCTGCGCGACATCGTCGGCCTCTACGTTGACCCACCGGCACATGCCGTTGTCCTGTCGGTGGACGAGAAAAGCCAGATCCAAGCGCTCGACCGGACGCAGCCGGGTCTGCCGCTCAAGCGCGGACGGTGCGGCACGATGACGCACGACTACAAGCGAAACGGCACCACCACTCTGTTTGCCGCCCTGAACGTGCTCGAAGGCAAGGTCATCGGCCGCTGCATGCAGCGCCATCGCCATCAGGAGTTCATCCGTTTCCTCAACGCCATTGAGCGTGATGTTCCGGCCGGCAAGCTGATCCACGTGATCCTGGATAACTATGCGGCGCATAAGCATCCCAAGGTCATCGAGTGGCTCGGCCGCCACCCGCGGATCACGTTCCATTTCACCCCGACCTCGGCGTCGTGGGTCAACGCGGTCGAGGGCTTTTTCGCCAAGTTGACCAAGCAGCGGCTCCGGCGCGGCGTGTTCCACTCCCTCGTCTCGCTTCAAGAGGCGATCAACCGATACGTCAGCCAGACCAACGAAGACCCACGTCCGTTCCGTTGGATCAATGATCCGGACAAGATCATCGCCGCTGTCCGGCGAGGGCATCAAACGTTAGACTCGATCCACTAGCCCCATGTGCTCGGCGGCGACGTAGTACAGACAAGCCGCGATCACATCGGCTGTCGCTTTTTCGTCCATCAGCATGACGTAGGCTTTGTCTGCATATCTGTCGTATTCGTCGCTTGCCTCTGGGACATCATGAATCCCGATCGGGTCCCAGTCGTGAAGCAGAATCCGACGCACGCGAGCCCGGTTTTCCCGAGATTGATACTTATTGCGCCCTTCTGCCATCGCTGCTCCTACGCCGCCTTAGCAGCGCTATCGATTTGGTTTGTAACCGACCGGTGAGCTTCGGCGAGCACCACGGCCGGTCAGGCTGCGGCGGGGATGGCGCGCTCAGAGGCACCGGAATGCTCGAGCTCGGCCCGGCTTCAATCCTGGTAGGCGGTGCCCGCCGGGCGGTTACGGCGGAGGGGCATGCACAGCGGAAGTTCTTCGTGCTGGCCGACATCGAGGGCAGCGCGCGCCGGGCCGCGCAGGGCAAGGCTCTGGCGGTGCTGTCGCCGATCTGCCTGGCCGTGCAGCGCATCGACGCCCTGTTCGACATCGAGCGCGACATCAATGGCCACGCTGCTGACGCGCGTCACGTGATCCGACAAGCCGTGTCGGCACCACTGGTCGTTGAACTGCATCGGTGATTCGGCGAGCAGCGCACGAGGCTGTCACGCGGCAACGGCGCTGCCCGCGTCATCGCGACTACCTCTGAAACGCTGGCCGGCGTTCACCCGGTTCCTGGACGGCATTAGCGGCATTGTTCGAAATGCAGATCCGCCCATCGGCTGAGCGCGCGACTTTGCCGTCAGCGGTCAGACCAGCGGTGCAACAGGGACACGTTGGTTTATGGCTCTTGCTTTGCGGTGCCCCAAACGCCGACGGCGCCCGTGTGGGCGCCAGTGGCGGATGAGTTTGCATTGGTTGTTGATTTGGTTGCGGGGACAGGATTTGAACCTGTGACCTTCAGGTTATGAGCCTGACGAGCTACCGGGCTGCTCCACCCCGCGTTGGTGTTTGGTGTGTTTGTTTATTCGGGTTTGATTGGTTTGGAAGACCTGGCGGCGACCGACTTTCCCGCCGCTTGAGCGGCAGTATCATGGGCGCTGGAGGTTTTCACGTCCGAGTTCGGGATGGGATCGGGTGTTGTCACTCCGCCATGGCCACCAGGTCGTCCAAGCCAATGGCCCGACATGTGGTGAGGAACTGGTGCGTGGTTACGTGCTTGCTTTGTGTGTGTGGGTTGTGTTGGGGATCTGTGCCGGGTTTTGCGCCGGGTTGGTACTGTGCATGGGATAGATGGAGCCGTTCGGGCGATTAGGATCGGTTAGCTTCGCACGTTGCCGCGCTTCCACACCCGACCTATCGACGTGATGGTCTATCACGGCCCTCGGGGAGACCTGGTTTTGAGGTCGGTTTCCCGCTTAGATGCTTTCAGCGGTTATCCGTTCCGCACATAGCTACCCGGCCGTGCCGCTGGCGCGACAACCGGTTCACCAGAGGTGCGTCCATCCCGGTCCTCTCGTACTAGGGACAGCTCCTCTCAAGTCTCCTTCACCCACGGCAGATAGGGACCGAACTGTCTCACGACGTTCTAAACCCAGCTCACGTACCACTTTAATCGGCGAACAGCCGAACCCTTGGGACCTGCTCCAGCCCCAGGATGTGATGAGCCGACATCGAGGTGCCAAACCTCCCCGTCGATGTGGACTCTTGGGGGAGATCAGCCTGTTATCCCTAGAGTACCTTTTATCCGTTGAGCGATGGCCCTTCCACGCGGGACCACCGGATCACTATGGCCGACTTTCGTCTCTGCTCGAGCTGTCGCTCTCGCAGTCAGGCGGGCTTATGCCATTGCACTCAGCAGCCGATGTCCGACCGGCCTGAGCCCACCATCGCGCGCCTCCGTTACACTTTGGGAGGCGACCGCCCCAGTCAAACTGCCCACCATACAGGGTCCCGGTCCGGGCTGACCGGACGCGGTTAGACATCAGAAACAAACAGGGCGGTATTTCAAGGATGGCTCCACGCAAGCTAGCGCCCACGCTTCAAAGCCTCCCGCCTATCCTACACAGTTTCTCTCTCATGCCACTGTAAAGCTGCAGTAAAGGTTCATAGGGTCTTTCCGTCTGACCGCGGGTACCCCGCATCTTCACGGGGAATTCAATTTCGCTGAGCCCATGCCGGAGACAGTGGGGAAGTCGTTACGCCATTCGTGCAGGTCGGAACTTACCCGACAAGGAATTTCGCTACCTTAGGACCGTTATAGTTACGGCCGCCGTTTACCGGGGCTTCGATTCAGAGCTTGCACCCCTCCTCTTAACCTTCCGGCACCGGGCAGGCGTCAGACCGTATACGTCGTCTCTCGACTTCGCACAGCCCTGTGTTTTTACTAAACAGTCGCTACCCCCTGCTCTGTGCCACCCGAACCCGGTTGCCCGGACGCGGGTCTTGCTTATCCCGAAGTTACGCAAGCAATTTGCCTAGTTCCTTCGGCATGGTTCTCCCAAGCGCCTTGGTATGCTCTACCAGTCCACCTGTGTCGGTTTAGGGTACGGTCTATACGCTAGAGCTGTTTCCCGGAATACTTCGAAAGCCAGGACAATCCAATAAGCCCTGACAACACATCGCATTCGTCACTTCTAGCAGGCCCAGGATTATTCACCTGGTTCCCATCGACTACGGCTCTCGCCCTCGCCTTAGGGGCCGGCTCACCCTGCGCGGATTAACCTTGCGCAGGAACCCTTGGACTTTCGGCGACAGGGTTTCTCACCCTGTTTGTCGCTACTCATGTCAGCATTCGCACTTCCGATACCTCCAGCAGGGGTCACCCCCACACCTTCACAGGCCTACGGAACGCTCCGCTACCGCGTAGATCACTCTACACCCACAGCTTCGGTACGTGGCTTGAGCCCCGTTACATCTTCGGCGCAGGATTTCTATTAGACCAGTGAGCTATTACGCTTTCTTTAAAGGATGGCTGCTTCTAAGCCAACCTCCTGGTTGTTTTGGAATTCCCACATCCTTTCCCACTTAGCCACGATTTGGGGACCTTAGCTGGTGGTCTGGGCTGTTTCCCTCTCGACAATGGACCTTAGCACCCACCGTCTGTCTGCCGAGCTATACTTCCGGGTATTCGGAGTTTGGTTGGGTTTGGTAAGCCTTTGGGGCCCCCTAGCCCATCCAGTGCTCTACCCCCCGGGGTAAACACTCGACGATCTACCTCAATAGATTTCGCGGAGAACCAGCTATCTCCGAGTTTGATTGGCCTTTCACCCCTAGCCACAGCTCATCC
>CAVVXS010000015.1:20000-108192 GCA_963752225.1 uncultured Alphaproteobacteria bacterium
GGGCAGCGGCATGGCCGGCACGTTTCGGTGGCCGGGAACATGCTGGCCGGGGCGCCGGTGCTCGACGCCATGCTGGACGGGTTCGCCGGCGCCACTGGTCCGCTGGCGCTTCGTCTCATCACTGCGCTGCAGGCGGGAGAAGCTGCCGGCGGCGACAAACGGGGCCGGCAGAGTGCCGCCGTCCGCGTCCACACCGACGGCCCGGTGCCGGATCTCGACATCCGCGCCGACGACCACCCCGACCCGCTGGCCGAACTGCGGCGTCTGCACCGGGTCAGCCTCGAGCGGTTCGCGGTGTTCCGGCGCATGATGGCCGGCCGCGGCACCGGCTGGGGCGTCTTGGACCGCGCCGAGATCGAGGCCGCCGTGGCCCGCGACGGGCAGCCGCCCAATGGCGGGGGACGCTGACATGCGGCAACGAACGCTGGCGCGCTCCGCCGCCCTGTTTTGCATGCTGGCGTGGCCGGCGATGGCGCAATCCACGCTCACGATCGCCCTGCGGCAGGATCCGGACGTGCTCGATCCCACGCTGGGCTCCGCTTACGTCAGCCGGATCGTGTACGCCTCCTTGTGCGACAAGCTGATCGACATCGACGAGCATCTCAACTTCGTGCCGCAGCTTGCGACCAAGTGGGACTACGAGGATCCGACCCACCTCGTGCTGACGCTCCGGTCCGGCGTCACCTTCCATGACGGGGAGCCGTTCGACGCCGCCGCGGTCCAATACAAGATTAACCGCGACCAGACGATCAAGGGATCGATGCGGGTCGGAGAGGTAAACGCCATCGCGTCGACCGAGGTGATCGACCCGCTGCACATCCGGCTTGTGCTGAAGGCGCCGAACACGCCGTTGCTGAGCATGCTCGCCGACCGGGCCGGCATGATGGTCTCGCCGAAGGCGGCCGAGGTGGCAGGTACCAAGTTCGGCGAGCATCCGGTGTGCGCCGGCCCGTATGCGTTCGAAAGCCGGGTGGTCCAGGACAGCATCGTCCTCAAGCGGTTCCCCGCCTACTGGGACGCGGCGCAGTATCACTTCGACCGGGTGGTGTTCCGGCCCATGCCGAACGCCGCCGTGCGGTTGGCCAACCTGCAAGCCGGCAGCGTCGACATCGTCGAGCAGATCCTGCCGAGCGACGTTGCCGTGGTCCGCCGCGATCCACGCCTGGCACTCGCGATCGGCGACGGGCTGGCTTATACAGGCATCAATTTCAACCTTGCCAACGGCCCGTTGGCGGCCACCGGCACGGGGCAGAGCCGCCTGGTGCGCGCCGCCTTCGAAGCGGCGCTTGACCGCGCCGCCATCAACCAGGTCGTCTACGACGGACTCTACGCGCCGACGCTGCAGGCCAATCCGCCGAGCTCGCCGTTTTTCCTGAAAAATCTGGCGCCGCCGGGCCAAGACGTCGCCAAGGCGCGCGCGCTGCTGAAACAGGCAGGTGTGCCGGTGCCGGTCCCGGTCACGCTGACGCTGACCAACGAGCCCGACCAGGCGCAGGTCGCCGAGATCATCCAGTCGATGGCCGGCGAGGCTGGGTTCGACGTGAAACTGAAGACGATGGAGTTCGCCTCCTCGCTGCAGGCGGGCTACGCCGGTGATTTCCAGGCCTACATGATCGGCTGGTCGGGCCGGGTCGATCCCGACGGCAACATCTGGCAGCTGCTGCATACCGGCGGCACGTTCAACTACGGGCATTGGAGCAACAAGGGCGTGGACGATCTGCTGGACCAGGCACGGGTCGAGGCCGACGAGGCCGCCCGCCGCGCGCTGTATGAGAAGTTCTGGGCGATCGAGCGCGAAGACCTGCCGCTCATTTACCTATGGACGTCGAAGAACGTCGTCGGCCTCAAGCGCGGCATCAAGGGCTTCAAGCAAGTGCCGGACGGGCTGATCCGGCTGCGCGGGGTGACGCTGGACTGAGATCCAGGCCCGAGCTCAGTCTTGCTAGCCGGCCCGCTCGTTTTTGTTGCTGAAGCGGGCATTGCCCAGTCCGGTGCCGATCGTCATCACGCCCCAGCGCCGCACGTCCTGCATGAACGGCACCTCGCTCAGCCCTTGCACGACCGCGTCGTTGTGCATCACCACCTGGGTCTGATGGTCGCCGATGGTCGGGATCGCCTCGGCGAACCGGCGGGGCAGGTTGAAGTTGGCATGCTCCCAATTGCCGGGCAGGTTCTGGCCGCCGCGCTCGATGTGGCCGTCGGCAGCGATCAAGCCGGGGCAGCCGACGGCGATGAACGGGGCCAGTCCGTGCCCCTCCTTGCCGGCGCGCTTGATCAGCCCTTGCAGCATCGCCACCAGCCGCGCCACCGCTTCGTCGCGCGACGGCTTGTCGTCGGCGTGGCGCCAGTGCTCCATGTCGACCACCTTGGCCTTCGCAAGGTCCGGCGCCCGCTTCTGGTTCAGCAGCACCAGCCCGGCGCGCGCATTGGTGCCGCCGATGTCGATCGACAGGATGCTGTCGTGCCCTTGGAAGATCCAGCTCGGCGCCAGGTGCGCGCCGCCGATCAGCCCGGCTTCGTCGGGATCGTTGCGGACCGGACAGAGTTCGATGTCGAGCCCATCGCCGTTCAGCAGCACGCTCGCCCGACCCACCGCGAGTTCGCCGACCCGGCTGTCGCGCAAGCCGCCGCCGATCACGATCCGCTCCGTCTTGTCCCAGTTCGGCAGCCGCATGAAGCGGCGCACCACGGTTGCGAACTCCTGGGCGAAATCCTCGACCGCGGTGTGGATCACGCCGGCCAGTTCGGGCGCGCCATCCTTCAGCAGCCGGTCGATCTCGGTCTTGGACAGCTCCTCCGAGTCGCGGTCGCCGAAAGGATCGTGGCCGTGCACGGACAGGCGCTCACGCACGTCGTCCAGCAGCGACCGGAACGCGCGCTTGCTGGCCCGGTCGCCGATGAAGCCTTCGTCGTCGCGAAGCTCGGCATTGTAGTCGTCGACCGAAACCGACGGCAGGTCCGCCCCGCCATGCACGACGGTGATGCTCAATGCCCCGCTCCGATCGCGCCGTGGCCCGACCGCGCCGACCGCAATGCGAACAACAGCAGCGAGCGCCCGGTGACGTGGTACTCCTCGCCGATGCGGAACTGCTGAGCGTCCTCGCGCTCCGGCACATTGGTGTCGATCATCAGCTCCCACCCGGTCCCGTTGGTGCAATCCGGCAAGGTGAACGTCACCAAGTCGTGGTGGGCGTTGACCACGATCAGCATGGTGGTGTCCTGCCCGGGGCGTCGGATGCCGGTCGCCTGGGCGCGGCCGTCGATCAGCATGCCGAAGCATTTCATGCGGGCGTCGCGCCACTCCTCGTCCTGCATGCTTTCTCCGGACGCGTTGATCCAGGTGACGTCGCGGACCCCGAGCCCATCGATCTCGTGCCCGGTGAAGAAGCGGCCCCGGTGCAGGATCGGGTATTGCTGGCGGAGCGCGATCAGCCGCTTGACCAGCGCCATCTGCGCCAAGCCCCAGTCGGGGATGCTCCAATCGACCCAGCTGGTCTCGTTGTCCTGGCAATACGCGTTGTTGTTGCCGCGCTGCGTGCGTCCGAACTCGTCGCCGGCCAGCAGCATCGGCGTGCCTTGGCTCAGCAGCAAGGTCGCCAGCATGTTGCGCATGGTGCGGCGGCGCATCTTGTTAATCGCCGCATTGGTCGTCTCGCCCTCGACGCCGTGGTTCCAGCTGTGATTGTTGTCGGTACCGTCGCGGTTGCCTTCGCCGTTGGCCTCGTTGTGCTTGGCGTTGTAGGACACCACGTCGCGGAGGGTGAAGCCGTCATGGGCGGTGACGAAATTCACCGTCGCCCACGGCTTGCGGCCCCGCTTGTTGAACATGTCGGCGCTGGCCGACAAGCGCCGGGCGAGGTCGGGCGCCATGCCCTCGTCACCCTTCCAAAACGCGCGCACGTCGTCGCGGAACTTGTCGTTCCACTCCGCCCACCCCGGCGGAAAGCCGCCGACCTGGTAGCCGCCCGGACCGCAATCCCAGGGTTCGGCGATCAGCTTGACCCCGTTCAGCACCGGGTCCTGGCCGCAAGCGTGGAGGAAGCCGCTTTCCTGGTCGAAGCCGTGCGGCTCGCGCGCCAGAATGGTGCCCAAGTCGAAGCGGAAGCCGTCGACGTGCATCTCCTGCACCCAATAGCGCAAGCTGTCAGTCACCATCTGCAGCACCCGCGGGTGGCCGATGTTAAGCGTGTTCCCGGTGCCAGTGTCGTTGATGTAGAACCGCTTCTCGTGCGGCAGCAGCCGGTAGTAGCTGGCGTTGTCGATGCCCTTGAAGCTCAAGGTCGGGCCGCGCTCGTTGCCCTCGGCCGTGTGGTTGTAGACCACGTCCAGCAGCACCTCGAGCCCGGCGTCGTGCAGGTGCGCGACCATCTCCTTGAACTCGGCATGGGCGAAGGCCGGCTTGCTGCTGTAGCGCGGGTCGGGCGCGAAGAAGCCGATGGTGTTGTAGCCCCAAAAATTCACCAGCCCCTGCTCGATCAAGGTGCTGTCGTTGATGAAAGTGTGGATCGGCAGCAATTCGACGCTGGTCACGCCCAGCGAGCGCAGGTGATCGACCACCTCCTTGACCGCCATCCCGCTGAACGTGCCGCGCAGCTCCTCCGGGACCGCCGGGTGCCGCTTGGTGTAGCCGCGGACGTGCGTCTCGTAGACGATCGTCCGCTCCCAGCTCACATTCGGGCGGCGGTCGCGCAGCCAGGTGAACGCCGGGTCGATGACGACGCATTTGGGCATGTTGCCGGCGCTGTCGCGGCCGTCGAACACGCGGTCGTCGTGACTCTCGAACTGGTAGCCGAACACCTCCGGCCCCCATTTGAGCTGCCCGACATGGCCCTTGGCGTAGGGATCGAGCAGCAGCTTGTTGGGGTTGAAGCGATGGCCCTCGCGCGGCGCCCAAGGGCCATGCACGCGGTAGCCGTAGACGGTGCCCGGCCGCGCGTCCGGCAGGTAGCCGTGCCAGATCTCGTCCGTATACTCCGGCAGCTCGATCCGCTCGAGCTCGGTGTTGCCTTCCTGGTCGAACAGGCACAGCTCGACCTTGGTGGCGTTGGCGCTGAACAGGGCGAAGTTGACGCCCACCCCATCCCAGGTGGCGCCAAGCGGATGCGGCAGCCCTTCGGCAATGCGCGAGACTCTGGCTTCGGACAAACAACCCTCGGAGCTGCTGGCAGGATGTTAGCGGCAAACTGGTTACCACAAGCTTGCCGCAACCCAGAACACCCGGCGTCTATTCCGTGGGCGCGCCCTCGGGAGGAACCCGCAACACCGCGGTTGTCCTGTGCAACTCCGCCCGCAACGCGGCGGCCGAGGCGGCGCCGAGCTGGGCCTCAAACTCTGCCTGCGCCGCCTGCCAGGCGGGCATCGCCCGGCGCATCAGGTCGAGCCCCGCTTCCGTCAGCAGCAATCGCCGCACGCGCTTGTCCGCCGGGTCGGCCTCGCTCGCGACCAGCCCGTCGCGCTCGAGCGGGCGGAGGTTGCGGCCCAGCGTGGTCCGGTCCAGCACCAGCTCCGCCGCCAGGGCGTGCAGACTGAGCGGGCCGAGCCGGCGCAGCCGCACGAGGATGGTGAATTGCGAGATGCGCAGCCCGAACGGCGCCATCGCCGTATCGTACAACGCCGTCGCGCGCCGCGCCGCCTGCCGCAATGCGTGGCAGTGGCACAGGATGCGCGGCACTTCCCCACTTGCGCCGTCAATGCTCATGCTCCCATAATACGTGCATATGCACGTTCTGTCCACGCACGATGTGTCGACTGCCGCCCCCGCCGAGGCGCCGATCCCGGTCCATGCCCCGCGTACCTTGCGGCTGCTGCACGGCCCCATCGTGCGGACCTTGCTGGACCTCGCCTGGCCTAACGTGCTGGTGATGCTCGCGCAATCGGCCACCGGGCTGATCGAGGCGGCGTGGATCGGCCGGCTCGGCACCGACGCGCTGGCTGGCATGGCGCTGGTGTTTCCCGGCTTCATGCTGATGCAGATGATGTCGGCGGGCGCCATGGGCGGAGGCATCTCGGCGGCGATTGCCCGCGCGTTGGGTGCCGGCCAACGCGCGGACGCCGACGAGCTGGTGCTGCACGCGCTGGCGATCAACGGCGCGCTCGGCCTGCTGTTCACGGTGGGCGGTCTGCTCGCCGGACCTGGCCTGTATCGCGCCATGGGCGCCGAGGGCGCGTCGCTCGAGGCGGCGGTGCTCTATTCGAACGTGGTGTTCGGCGGCGCCATCCTGGCCTGGCTGTTCAACGCCCTGGCGAGTTGCATCCGTGGCACCGGCAATATGCTGGTCCCGGCGTTGGTCACCTGCGGCGGGGCGGTCGTGCTGATCCCGCTGTCGCCGTGCCTGATCTTCGGCGTCGGACCGCTGCCGGCGCTCGGCATCGTCGGCGGCGGGGTCGCGCTGCTGCTGTACTATCTGGTGGGCGGCGGCGTGCTGGCCTGGTTCCTGCTCGGCGGCCGCTCGCCGGTGCGGCTGCGCCTGGTGCCGCTCCGCCGCGCGCCGTTGTGGAGCATCCTGCGGGTTGGCCTGGTCGCCTCGCTGGTGTCGCTGCAAACCAACATCATCGTCAGCTTCACCACCGCCCAGGCGGGCGCCTTCGGCCCGGCCGCGATCGCCGGCTTCGGCACCGGAACGCGGCTCGAATACCTGCTCGTGCCGCTGGTGTTCGGCCTGGGCGCGCCGCTGGTGGCGATCGTCGGCACCAACCTCGGCGCCGGGCAACGCGACCGGGCGTTGCGCGCCGCCTGGACCGGCGCCGGGCTCGCCTTCGTCATGACCGAGGCGATCGGCGTGCTGGCCGCGGCATGGCCGCGCGCCTGGCTCGGCTTGTTCGGCGCCGACCCCGGCATGCTCGAAACCGGCAGCGCCTACCTGCGCAGCACCGGGCCGTTCTACGGCTGCTTCGGCTTCGGCATGGCGCTCTACTTCGCGTCGCAAGGCGCCGGGCGGATGGCGTTTCCGTTGCTCGCCGCCGTGCTGCGCACCGCCGTCGCGGTCGGCGGCGCCTGGCTGGCCCTGCGGCTGACCGGCTCGCTCCCGCTCATGTTCCTGGCGCTCGGCGCCGCGATGGTGGTGTTCGCCGCCGCCAACGGCATCGCCGTCGCCGCGGGGACCTGGTTCAAGCCCGCACGTTGAGACCCGGCATGCGTTCGGAGACCTGCCCATGACCCCGCTCCACTTCGAAGACCTCCACGTCGGACAGCAGTTCACATCCGCTAGGGCGGCGCCGATGGAGCGCGACCGCCTGCTCGCCTTCGCGGCCGAGTTCGATCCGCAGCCGCAGCACACCAGCGAGGAAGCGGCACGCGGCAGCCAGTTCGGCACCCTGGTCGCCAGTGGCTGGCACACGGCGGCGCTGACGATGCGGCTGCAGGTCGAGACGTTGTTTTCCCGCTTCCCAGGCGGCGGCCTCGGCGCCCAGATCGACACGCTGGCCTGGCGCCGTCCGGTGCTGCCGGGCGACACGCTGAGCATCGTGATCGAGGTCCGCGCCCTCCGCGACAGCCGCTCCCGGCCGAACAGCGGCCTGGCGTCGCTGCACACCACGACACTGAACCAGCACGGCGAGACGGTGCAGGAGATGGACGGCGCCGTGCTGGTGCCGCGGCGCAGGGCCTCGGCCGCTGCTGCCGGCGAGGCATGAACCCCGGTTGCGCGCCGGCCCGTGTTGCCGCACGGTCGCCTCGATGCGCCTGCTTCCCCTTGCCCTGCTCGCTTCCGCCTTCCTACTGCCCGGCTGCGGCAGCCTGCTGACGGCAGGCACGGCCGACCTGGCCGGCATCGCCGGCGCCGGCGCCGCCTCATCGGTCACGAAAAGCGCTGCAGCCGCCGCGGCCATCGGCCTCGGCGTGCAGTCGCTGGCGTCGGAGGGCCTGAAATACGCCGAGCGCGGCGTTCACCGCTCCGAGCAGCAGGCGATCGCCGATGCGGCCGGCCCGCTCGAGCCCGGCGCGGTCGGGACCTGGTCGGTGGTGCACCGCGTCCCGATCGAAGAGGACGAGGCCGGCCAGGTATCCGTCAGCCGCAGCTTCGGCGCCGGGTCGGTGCAGTGCAAGGAAGTGGTGTTCTCGGTCGAGCGAACCCGGCGAGAAGTGGTAACCGACCGCGCCTTCTACCTGACCACCATCTGCCGCCGCGGCGACGAGTGGCACTGGGCGGCGGCCGAACCGGCGACGGAGCGCTGGGGCAGCCTGCAGTGAGGCTGTCCTGGCTGCTCCTGCTGCCGGTGCTGGGCGGCTGTGCGGTCGTGTCGGACATCTCCGGGCTTGCGGTCGGCGGCGCCACCGGGGCTGTGACGGGGAACCCGGTCGTGGCCTACGTCGTCGGCATCGGCGTCCGCGCCGGGGTGGACGAGCTGCGCCGCTACGTGGTGCGCAGCCGCCATCGCGGCGAGCAGGACGCGCTGGCCGAGGCCGCCGGCGACCAGCCGCTCGACAAGATCCGTCCCTGGGAGATCCGGCACACCATCCCGATCGGCAACACCAAGGGCCTGCTGATGCCGATCCGGGAGATCCAGACGCCGGTCGCCACCTGCCGCGAGGTGCTGTTCACCGCCGACGATGACGGCGCGTTCACCACGGCCGTGTGCCATGGGGACAGCGGCTGGAAATGGGCCGCCGCCGAACCCAACGTGGATCGCTGGGGTTACCTGCAATAGGGGGCGGCGTCCTACTCCGCCGCGTCCGGCAGGTCCTCGCGCGCGACGAGGCTCGGCAGCAGCGGCAACAGCGCCTGCACGTCGCGCTCGGCGATGCAGCACAGGTACTGGCTGGCGGGAACGCCGTCGCCGGCGCTTTCGGGCATCGGCAGTCCGTCGATCCCCAGTGGGAAGGCGGTCAGCCCGAGGTCGGCATACACTTTCAGCAAGCCCGGTCCAGCGCGCCAGACCGCGGGGTCGAGGCCTTCCTGCACAGCGAGGTCGCGTAGGTTCCAGATTGCCGACACCCGGTCCGAGATCGATCCGGCCGGGTCGCCCAAACCGAGCATGACCCGGCCAAGCCGCAGGAACGGCATGCCGGCCCGGCCGGTTTCGCCGAGCACGATCCCATCCGCCTCGGCCGGCGGCACCGCGCCGAGTGCCGCATAGCGCAGCCGCCCGTCGCCAGCCCAGGCCAGCGCCCGGACCCGCCCCGGCCGGATCAGCCGCCAGATCGCGATCAGCGACACCAGCACCGCCAGGCCGACCGCCACCCGCACCCCGTTCGGGATGTCCTGCGACAGGACGATGTCGAACAGCGAGTTCTCCGACATGCCGCGCACCCGCGGCTCGAACCCGGCGAGCGTCAGTACGCACAGCACCAGCGCCAGCAGCGGCACGATCGTCCCGGTCTGCAGCGGTCCGCTCAGCAGCCGGGCATGCCGGTAATAGGCGTCGCGGAACGGCACCAGCAGCAGCGCTGCCATCACCAGCACCGCCGGCACCCACCAAGTCGAGGACTGCGCCCCGGTGAATCCCGCCGCGATGAACAGCAGCACGATGGTGGCGCCCCAGGCCAGCGTCACCCGCTGCGACAACCCGATCGACAGCACGATCAGCGCCGCGCCGATCAGCGAGGGCACGTACTCGCCCGCCCGCGCCGCGAGGTCGGCATAGTCGGGGTCGATCCAGGAGAAGTCCGGCCGCTGGTCCAGCAGCCCGATGCCAAGCAGCATGGCTCCGCACATCGCGACCGTGCCGGTGGCGGCGACCGTCGCAAAGGCGGGCCCGCTCCAACGCGACGGACCCTGCGCCCGCTGCTCGAGCGTCTTGTTGTGCAGGATGGCGCCGCCGCGCAGCAGCAGCTCGTTGCCGGCGAACAGCGACCCGGCCACGAACAGCGGGATGATGTAGTAATATAAGCGGAAGACGACGATCGCACCCAGGATCTGCGGCGGCTGCAAATAGGGCTCGAGGCCCAGCAGCATCGCCGTGTCGAACACGCCCAATCCGCCCGGCAGGTTCGCCGCCAGGCCGGCGGTGTAGGAGGCGACATACACGCCGAGGAACCGCATGTAGCTCAGGCCCGGCGCCGCCGGCAGCAACTGGTAAAAGATGCCCGCCGTGAACGCGACGTCCACCGTCGCCAGCAGCACCTGGACGAACGCCATGCGCCAGCCGGGCAAACCGACCTCGTGGCCGAAAATGCGGATCGAACCCATGTAGCGCGACAGCACGATGTAGGCGCCGACGATGCTCCACAGCGCGGCGCCGATCAGGTACATGCCCCAGGCGGGCACCAGGTTGCCGAAGAACGGGATCGCGTCCGGTTCGGTGAACAGGATGGCGCCGCCCAGCACCATGCCGCCGAGCGCAAAGGTGACGCTGCAGAACGCCACCACCTTCGCGATCTGAAACGGCGTCAGCCCCCAATGGGCGTAGAGCCGGTAGCGCACGGCGGCGCCCGACACCGCGGCGAAGCCCAAATTGTGCGACAAGGCGTATGCGCAGAACGACGCGAACGAGACCCTGCCGTAGCTGACCTTGTGGCCGGCGAAGATGGTGCCGAGCCGGTCGTAGAAGGTCAGGATGCCGTAGGACAGGATGGTCCACAGGAAGGCGATAGCCAGCGACTGCGTCGGGATCGCCTGCAGGGCGACGGTGATATCGGCGATCTTGAGGTGGCGGAACTCCTTCCAAACGACGTAGACGGCGCCGACCAGCAGGATCAATCCCAGCAAGGCCGGCAACTGCCGGGCCGCGCGCTTCAACACTGGAAGCATCAAGCGGCGTCGGCGGCGGGCTCGGCTGCGTCCAGCCGTTGCCGGATCAGCCGGATCGTCTCCTCGACGCCGTACAGCGCGACGAAGCCGCCGAAGCGCGGCCCCTCCTGCTGCCCAAGCAGGACCTGGTACAAGCACGCGAACCAGGCCTTAAGCTCCGGGAACGGGTGCCGCTTGCCGACCTCGTACACGACGTCCTGGATCGCTTCCGGCGTCGAGCCCGGCGGCATGGCGCGCAGCGCCCCGGCCAAGTCCTCGAGCGCCGCCCGCTCGGTCGCGTCCGGGGCGCGGAACCGCTTCGCGGGACGCACGAAGTCCTGGTAGAAGCGGATCGCGCGCAGCACCAGGCCGTCGAAGAACGGGGAGGCGCCCGGCTTGGCGCCGGGGCTGTAGCGCTGCAAGAACCCCCACAGCATGTCCGGTGTATCGGCGTTCACCACGCTCGCCAGGTTCAGCAGCATGCCGAACGGCACCGGGCTCGCCGCTCCGGTGTTCGAACCGCCCAGCACGTGAAACGCCGGGTTGGTGCGGCGCGCCGCCTCGTCCTGCGCCGGCAGCTTGGCGGCATTGGCGATGAACTCGTCCACCGCGCGCGGGATCACATCGAAGAACAGCCGCTTGGCCCGGCCCGGCTGGTTATACATGAACTGCGCCAGGCTTTCCGGCGGCGCATAGGCCAGCCATTGCTCGACGCTCAGGCCGTTGCCCTTGCTCTTGCTGATCTTCTGGTGGTGCTCGTCGAGGAACAGCTCGTAGGTGAAGCCGACCGGCGGCTTGCTGCCCAGCACCTGGCACACCCGGCCCGACAGCCGCACGCTGTCGATCAGGTCCTTGCCCGACATCTCGTAGTCGACGTCGAGCGCGTGCCAGCGCATCGCCCAATCGGCCTTCCATTGCAGCTTGCAGGCGCCGCCGCGCACCGGCGTCTCGAACCGCTCGCCGCTGTCCGGGTCCTGCCAGAACAGCGTGCCGGCATCGGCGTCGACCCGGTCGATCTTCACCTGCATGACCCGGCCGGTCCCTGGGTGGATCGGCAGGAACGGCGAGTAGGTGGCGCGCCGGTCTGGCCCCAGCGTCGGCAGGATGGTGGCGACGATCTGCTCGTGCCGGGCGGCCACCGTCATCAGCGCATCGTCGAACCGGCCGGACGTGTAGTAGTCGGTGCTGGACGCGAACTCGTAGTCGAAGCCGAAGCCGTCGAGAAACGCCCGCAGCCGGGCGTTGTTGTGAGCGCCGAAGCTGTCATGGGTGCCGAACGGATCCGGCACCCGGGTCAGCGGCAGGCCGAGATAGCCCGCCAGCATGTCGCGGTTCGGCACGTTGTCGGGGACCTTGCGCAGCCCGTCCATGTCGTCGGAGAACGCCAGCAGCCGCGACGGCAGCCCGGTCAGGGCGGTGAACGCCCGTCGCACCCAGGTGGTGCGCGCGACTTCGCCGAACGTGCCGATATGCGGCAGGCCGGATGGGCCGTAACCGGTCTCGAACAGCGCCGACCCCTTCCCGGACGCGGCGAGGCGTGCCGCCACCTTGGCGGCCTCCTCGAAGGGCCACGCCTTCGGTATCTCCATCCTGGCAACTGTGTCCGGCATGGCTGCAAGCTAGAAATGGGGGTGCCACGGGTCAATGGCTTCGGGGCGGCCCGGTCAGAAACACTTTCCGACGCCGGCTGACGCAGCAAAGCATTGCGCCCGCCCCGCCGCGCCTTGGCCGCAAACCCTGGCACTGCCATACAAAGGCGATGGCCGCGCCCGCCCCGATCGTCCTGCCCGACGCGCCCGCCGTGGTCGCCGGACACGGACGGGCGGCGTTGCTCACCCGCGACGGCGAGTTGCTGCTGCTGCCCTCCGCCGAGGCCGCCGCGGCGTTGCGGTCCGAGCCGCCGCCGCTGCTGGTGCATGCCCCGGCCACGCTGAAGCGGCTCGGCTTGCGCACGGTGCCGGCGCTCGATCTGCTCGAGCTGTTCGCCTTCGTGCTGCCGGCGCGTCCGGTGCCGCCCACCCCGCGCGGCCTGGCGCTGGCGCTGGACCTGCCGCCGCCGGCCGGGCTCGAGGACGCCGCCGGGCTGCTGCCGGACATCGCGGCCGCGCTGCTGACCCGGCTGGCAGCCGGCGCCACCCTGCCGCGCCAGGCGCAGGCGGCGTCGCTGGCCGCCTTGATGGGCGCCGCCGGATGGCCCTGGAGCCGCGCCGTGCTCGCCGCCCTCGCCCAGCCGGCCGCTCGCCCCTCGCTGCGCGGCCTGCGGGTGTGGGAGGACCTGCCGAAATGGGAGGACGAAGCGCCGCCGCCGCCGCCCGGCTCGCGTCCGGTGCCTGCGTCGGAGGCCCGCGCGCGGCTGGCCCGCATGCTGGGACCCGACGCCGAGCAGCGGCCCGGCCAGGGCGACTATGCCGACGCCGCCGCAGCCGCCTTCGCCCCCCGCGCCGCCCCCGGCGACCCGGCCGTCGTGCTGGCCGAAGCCGGCACCGGCACCGGCAAGACGCTCGGCTATGTGGCGCCCGCCAGCCTCTGGGCCGAGCGCAACGGCGGCGCCGTGTGGGTGAGCACGTTTACGAAGCACCTGCAGCGGCAAGTGGATGCCGAGCTGGCCCGGCTCTATCCCGACCCGGCCGAGCGCCGACGCCGCGTCGTGGTCCGCAAGGGGCGGGAGAACTACCTGTGCCTGCTGAACCTGCAGGAGCAGGTCGGCACCATGCCGCAGGGCAACCCGATCGCCGTGCCGCTCGGCCTGGTCGCGCGCTGGGCCGCGGCCACCGCGGACGGCGACGTGCTGGGCGGCGACTTGCCGGGCTGGATGCCGGAGCTGTTCGGTCCGCGCCTGATCCCCGGCATCGCCGACCGCCGCGGCGAGTGCGTCCACGGCGCCTGCAACCACTATAGTAGGTGCTTCGTCGAGCACGTCGTCCGCCGCGCCCGCCGCGCCGAGCTGGTGGTGGCCAACCACGCCCTGGTGATGGCGCAGGCGAGCTGGGGCGGGATCGACGACGGCAGCGTGCCGACCCGCTACGTGTTCGACGAGGGTCACCATCTGTTCGACGCCGCCGACAGCGCGTTCAGCGCCGAGCTGTCGGGGATCGAGACCAGCCTGCTGCGCCGCTGGCTGCTCGGCGCCGAGGAGACCCGCACCCGCGCGAAGGGCCTGCGGCCGCGGCTCGAGGCGATGGTCGGCGAGCATGTCGCGGTGCTGCCGCATCTGATGGACGCGCTGGCCGCCGCCCGGGCGCTGCCGGCGGCCGGGTTTGCCAGCCGGCTCGGCGCCGAGCCGAACAACCCGACCGAACGCTTCCTGCAGGCGGTGCGCACGCAGGTGCTCGCCCGCTCGGCGCAGGATGAGCCGGGCTTCGCCGACCTGGCCTGCGACATGCTGCCGGCCACCCCGGAGCTGATCGAGACCGCGCTCGTGCTGGCCAACGCCATGGCCGCGATCCTGCTGCCGCTGCGCGCCTTGCGGGCCCAGCTCGACGAGGCGCTCGAGGCCGACGCCGACACGCTCGACACCGACGCGCGCCGCCGCATCGAGGCCGCGTCCAGCATGCTCAAGCGCCGCGCCATCGACCGGCTGACCGCCTGGCAGGCGATGCTGCGCAGCGTCGCCGAGCCGCCGCCGGAACCCGGCACACGGCCGGAGCACCTGTTCCTGCTGCGGCTCGACCGGCGCGACGACCGCGACGTGGACGCGAGCCTGACGCGGCATTGGCTCGATCCGACGATCCCGTTCGCCGCCACCCTGGCGCGGCCGGCGCACGGCCTGCTGATCACGTCGGCCACCTTGCGCGACACCGGCATTGCCGATGCGGAGGCGGCGTGGTCCCTGGCCGAGGCGCGGGTCGGCGCCGGGCACCTGCCCTCGCCCGCGTTGCGCGTCTCGGTCGCGAGCCCGTTCGACTATGCGGCGCAAACCCGCGCCTACGTGGTCACCGACGTCGGGCCGGAGCCGGCGGCGCTCGCCGGCGCCTACCGCGCGCTGTTCACCGCGTCGGGCGGCGGCGGGCTCGGCCTGTTCACCGCCATTCGCCGGTTGCAGGACGTGCATCGCCGCATCGCCCCCGCACTGGCCGAGGCGGGCACCATGCTGCTCGCGCAGCACGTGGACGCGATGGACAATTCGACGCTGGTGGACGTGTTCCGCACCGAGCTGGATAGCTGCCTGCTCGGCACCGACGCCATGCGCGACGGGGTGGACGTGCCGGGCCGCGCGTTGCGCCTGGTGGTGTTCGACCGGGTGCCGTGGCCGCGCCCCGACCTGCTGCACCGTGAGCGGCGCGTTCATCTCTCGGGCGGCGATCCGAAGGGCTACGACGACAGCAAAGCCCGGCTGCGCTTGCGGCAAGCCTTCGGCCGCCTCGTGCGCTCGTCATCGGACCGCGGCGTGTTCGTGCTGCTCGACCGCCGCACGCCGACCCGGCTGCTGTCCGCCTTTCCTCCCGGCGTCGCCGTCCGCCGGGTCGGCTTGGCCGAGGCGGTTGCCGAAACCCACGCGTTCCTGGCACCGTCGACCTCGACCGCCGCGGTATAGCACGACCGCCCGGCATCACGGACCCGTGCTTTACCCGCCTCCGAGGAGCGTCTAGGGTCAGGTATCATGGCAACAGAAGCAGAGGCTCCCATGCTCGCCCGCACCGGCCTGGATCCGCACGAGGCGCTGGTCTGCACCATGGTCCTCATCGCCGCGGGCGATGGCGGCATCACCGACCGCGAGATCGGCGTCATGGCCGGCCTGGTGCAGACGTTGCCGGTGTTCCAGGATTTCAGCACCGAACGGCTGCAGGTCGCGACCAACCTGGCCGTGGGGCTGCTCGAGGAAGATGAGGGGCTGGCCCATGCCGGGCAGCTGATCCGCGACGCGCTCACCCCGCGCTTGCGTGAAACCGCCTACGTCGTGGCCTGCGACGTGTTTGCGGCCGAACCGCATGCGAGCCAGACCTTGCTGCGCATGCTGGAGTTCGTGAAGAACGAGCTCGAACTCGACCCGCTCGTCGCCACCGCGATCGAACGCGGCACCCGGGCCCGATACCGTCAGCTCGCCTGATCCACGCTTAGCGCAACCCGACTGAACGGAGCCGTCATGACCGTAAACTGGACCCGGCGGGCGACCGCCCTTGCCGCCATCCTGGCGCTGCCTGCTGGCGGGGCGCTGGCGCAGGGAGGCTCGACCGCGGTGCAGACGGTCGACGTCATGAACCAGCTATGGGGCAAGCACGCCGGGCTGCGCGCCAACCACGCCAAGGGCGTCGTGACCGAAGGGACATTCACCCCCACCGCCGAAGGCCGCGCGCTCAGCACCGCGGCGCTGTTCGCCGGGCCGCCGGTGCCGGTCACGGTGCGCTTCTCGGACGCGACCGGCCTGCCGACCCTGCCGGATGGCGAGGAGGCGGCCAACCCGCACGGCATGTCGTTGAAGTTCCATCTCTCGGGCGGCGACGTCGACGTGGTGACGAACTCGTTGATCATCTTCCCGGTGGCAACCGGCGAGGAGTTCCGCGACCTGCTGCAAGCGGCCGCGGCGAGCCCGAAGGACGCCCCCAAGCCCACCAAGATCGAGCAGTTCGTCGCCGCGCACCCGTCGGTCGCTGCGGCCACGACAGGGGTCGGCACCCCGTCGAGCCTGGCGCGCGAGACCTATAACGGGGTCGACGCCTTCGTCTTCGTCGACGCGGACGGCAAGCGGCAGCCGTTCCGGTTCAAGTTCGACCCGGTCGCCGGCACCGAGCACGTGAACCCGCCCGACACCGCCAAGTGGCCCGCCGATTATCTCATGACCGAGCTGCCGGAGCGGCTGGGCAAGGGCCCGGTCGCGTTCCGCATGCTGGCGCAACTCGCCGGCCCCGGCGATTCGACCAAGGATGCCACCAAGGCGTGGCCGGCCGACCGGCGCATGGTGGACCTCGGCACGGTGACGCTGACGAAGGCGGTGGCGAACAGCGCCGAGGTGGAGAAGCACCTGCAATACCTGCCCACCCGGCTGACCCCGGGCATCGAGCCGTCGGACGACCCGTTGATCAGCGCCCGGGTGCAGTCATATGTGATCTCGTTCGGGCGTCGCGCGCAGTAGGCGAGCCGCCCGCACGCGGACCGCGAGCAGCGGGAACAGGCAGTTCCGTCGCGCGTTTGTCCTGTCATTACAGGAGAATCACTATGAGCGACGGAACCGGGCGCGACGATACTGGGACGGGCAAGGAAGGTCCGGCCTTGGCCGAAGCGGTCCAGGAGGTTCAGGGCGTGTTCCCCGACGACGCCTCGCTGCAGCTTGCAATGGGCCAATTGACGCTGAACGGCTTCGACCGGGCGGACCTCAGCCTGCCGCACGAGCAGGCCGGCCAGTTGCAGACCCCCAACGAGGGCGCCGATAACCCGGTCGACCAGATCGATAAGAGCCAGTTGCGTACTATGGGTACGGGGATGGCCGGCTATGCCGGCGCGGCGGCGGCGGCGGGCGTGACGCTGGCGACGGGCGGCGCGGCCGGGGTGGCCTTGGCCGCTGCGGCGGCCTTGGGTGCCGGCAGCGCGTTGACGGCCAATGCGGCGGGGCGTGCCGCCGACAAGGCCGGCACGAACGAGCGAGACGAGCGTGGGGAGGCCGGCAGCCTGATCCTTGCGGTCCGCATCGGGCAGCCGCAGCAGGTCGCTCAGGTGTCGGAGATCATGAACAAATCGGGTGCGACGACAGTGACGCCGGTGTCCCGCGGCGGTGATCTGAAGACGTCCGGGGTGAGCGCCGCCTCGTGGACCGGCGAATAATCGGCGGCGGACTATGGTGAGGGCGGCCGCTTCGGCCGCCCTTGCTCAGGCCAGCTTGAGGTTGATGGCCGCGGCTTTGCCCCGTTCCATCGCGACCTCGTAGTTGACCTTCTGCCCATCGTTCAAGCCGTTCAGCCCGGCCGCCTGCACGGCGGTGATGTGAACGAATACGTCTTTCGTGCCGTCCGACGGCATGATGAAGCCGTAGCCTTTGGTTGCGTTGAACCACTTCACGGTGCCCGTCGCCATCGTCTCGATCTCCGCCAAGCCGTGCGCCGCTTAAACCCGGCGAGCGCACACGCCGGTGTCGCCGCGGTCAGGCCACTTTGAGGTTGACCGCAGCAGCCTTGCCGCGCTCCATCACCACTTCATAGCTGAGCGCCTGGCCCTCGTTGAGGCCACGCAGCCCGGCCGCTTGAACGGCGGTGATATGGACGAACACGTCCTTGCCGCCGTCCTGCGGCATGATGAAGCCGAAACCCTTCGTCGCGTTGAACCACTTCACCGTACCCGTCGCCATGGCGCCGTTGCTCCCCTGTCGAGGACCTCCGCACGATCGCGAAGCTCCAATCAACCGGCTTTGGTCGTCTTCTGGTGCTGGGGCAGCGCAGCAAGCCTAGGCAAAAACGCGATTGTGACGGACATGGACGCAGAAACGGTTCCCGAAGTCAAACATCTCCTGACAAAAACCTGACTGCGCCTGACAAACAAAAGGCGGCCCCCGAAAGGACCGCCTCCTGCTTTGCCGTGGATACGACTTGGGTGCCGAAGGACTTAGAAGTCCATGTCGCCCATGCCGCCCATGCCCGGCGCACCGCCGCCGCCCATCGGCGCCTTCTTCTCAGGACGCTCGGCGATCATCGCCTCGGTCGTGATCAGCAGGCTGGCGACCGACGCCGCATCCTGCAGCGCGGTGCGGACCACCTTGGTCGGGTCGATGATGCCAGCCGCGACCATGTCCTTGAACTCCGCGCTCTGAGCGTCGAAGCCGTAGTTGTAGTCGCCGCTTTCCAGCACCTTGCCGGCGATGACGGCACCGTCCTCGCCCGCGTTCTCGGCGATCTGCCGCAGCGGGGTCTGCACCGCCTTGCGCACGATCTCGATGCCGAACCGCTGGTCCTCGTTCTCCGGCTTCAACTGCGCCAGGATCAGGCTTGCCCGCGCCAGGGCGACGCCGCCGCCCGGAACGATGCCTTCCTCGACCGCGGCACGGGTCGCATGCAGCGCGTCATCGACGCGGTCCTTGCGCTCCTTCACCTCGACCTCGGTCGAGCCGCCGACGCGGATCACCGCCACGCCGCCGGCGAGCTTGGCCAGCCGCTCCTGCAGCTTCTCGCGGTCGTAGTCGCTGGTGGTCTCCTCGACCTGCGCGCGGATCTGGTTGCAGCGGCCCTTGATGTCCTCGCCCGAGCCGGCGCCCTCGACCACCGTCGTGTTCTCCTTCTCGATGAGAACCCGCTTGGCCCGGCCCAGCATCGCCAGCGTCACGGTCTCGAGCTTGATCCCGAGATCCTCGCTGATGACTTGGCCACCGGTCAGGATCGCGATGTCTTCCAGCATCGCCTTGCGGCGATCACCGAAGCCCGGCGCCTTGACTGCCGCGACCTTCAGGCCGCCGCGCAGCTTGTTCACCACGAGCGTGGCCAGCGCCTCGCCCTCGATGTCCTCGGCGATGATCAGCAGCGGACGCCCGCTCTGCACCACGCTCTCGAGCAGCGGCAGCATCGCCTGCAGCCCCGACAGCTTCTTTTCGTGGATCAGGATGTACGGCTGATCCAGCTCGGCGACCATCTTCTCCGCGTTCGTGATGAAGTACGGGGAGATGTAGCCGCGGTCGAACTGCATGCCCTCGACCACGTCGAGCTCGGTCTGGATGCCCTTGGCTTCCTCGACGGTGATGACACCCTCGTTGCCGACCTTCTGCATCGCTTCCGAGATCATGCGGCCGATCTCGCTCTCGCCGTTCGCCGAGATCGTGCCGACCTGGGCCGTCTCGGCCTCGGTGGTGATCTTGCGGGTGCGGGTCTTGAGCTCGTTGACGATCGCCGTCACCGCGCTGTCGACGCCGCGCTTCAGGTCCATCGGGTTCAACCCGGCGGCCACGCCCTTCGAGCCCTCACGGACGATCGCCTGCGCCAGCACCGTCGCCGTCGTGGTGCCGTCACCGGCGACGTCGTTGGTCTTGGTCGCGACCTCGCGCAGCATCTGCGCGCCCATGTTTTCGAACTTGTCGCTGAGCTCGATCTCCTTGGCGACGGTCACGCCGTCCTTGGTGATCCGCGGTGCGCCGAAGCTCTTGTCGATGACCACGTTGCGGCCCTTGGGGCCCAGGGTCACCTTCACCGCGTCGGCGAGGATATCCACGCCGCGCAGCATGCGCTGGCGCGCGTCACCACCGAATCGTACGTCCTTGGCTGCCATGTATTGTTCCTTCTTCCTGTGTTGCGATCAGATCGGCAGGCGACTGCTTACGCAGCCTTCTTCTGCTCGACCCCACCCTCGATCACGCCCATGATGTCGGTCTCCTTCATGATCAGGAGCTCCTCGCCATCGAGCTTCACCTCGGTGCCCGACCACTTGCCGAACAGCACGCGGTCACCGGCCTTGACGTCGAGCGCCACGATCGCGCCCTGCTCGTTGCGGGCGCCCGGCCCGACGGCGACGACCTCGCCCTCCATCGGCTTTTCCTTGGCGGTGTCGGGGATGATGATCCCGCCGGCAGTCTTCTCCTCGGCGGTAATCCGCTTGACCACAATGCGGTCATGCAAAGGACGGAACTTCATTCGGAACGCTCCATGCGCTGGCCCCCATCAGGGGCGCTTCGTTGCTTACCCGCCTTTGCCGGAGCCCACGCTGTTGGCACTCGGGCGGTGCGAGTGCCAGGGAGTTAGTCGGATGGGCCGCCGAAGTCAAGCCTCGGCAGCACTCCCCGTGCGAGAGTGCTAAAGTGCTGGCAAGGCACAGTTTTTTCTTCCCAGCGGCTCGCCGGCAATCGCACCATCGTCCAGCACATGCGTTGTGCGATTTGGAGAGTGTAGACCGGAGCCTGCTTGATGACGATTGCTTTGCAGATGCGGGACTATCGCCTGACCACCGCCGAGATCCTTTATCACCTGCCCGACCATCCCGGCCTGCTGCAGACTTACATCTGGCAGGACCTCGATATCGCCCCCCGCTTCCCGGTCCTGCACCGGTTCCTCGATTTCTGGGCCCGCGAACTGGACGGCAAGCTGCATTCCATCACCATCGCCGGCGCCAAGCTGATCCAGCCCGCCCGGATGCGCCACGCGGACCACGTCATGACGCTGCAGTAGCGGGCCGCCTCACGAAGCCAGGCCGGGCACCGGGCGGCGCCGGAGGAGAAGCACGCCGAGCCCGACCGACGCGGCGAACAAGCCGACCGCCAGGCCCATCTGGACGCCTTCCGCCACGCGCACGCCGCCGCCCAGCAGCACGAACACGACCGTCTGCGGCACGTAGCCCAACAGGGAGGCGGCCAGGAACGGCCCCGCGGCCACCGCTGACACGCCGGCCAGCAGGTTCAGCACGATGTTGCTGCCGACCGGCAGCAGCCGCAGCGTCAAGGTCGCGCTGAACGCATTGTCAACCAGGAATCGCTCGACCCGCGCAACCCGGCCGCCGCGCGCCATCGACCGCGCGATGAAAGCGGCCGCCCAGCGCCGGGCCGCCAGCCGGGCCCAGAAGAAGTCGGCCGCGCAGCCGGCGAGCTCCGCGGCCAGCGCCAAGCCGAGCCCGGGCCAGAACCCGAAGGCGAGCCCCGCCGCATAGGCCACCACTTGCCGCGGCACGCCGACCGCGCAGGCGACCGCGGCCAGCAGCGTGAACACTGCCGGGCCGCGTTCGCCGGCGTGCTCGATGGCGCCATCCAGGCCGAACCGGCGCAGCACGAACCCGGCCGCGACGAGGCCCAGCAGCAGCAGCGCCGGCCGCGCCGCCATCCCAAGCCACCGCTTCACGGCTGCTCGACCTCCGGCCGCCGCCAGCGCCGCTGCAGCCAGAACACGCCGACCAAGTCGAACAGCCCGACCCAGAGCCGGTCGAGCGTCCCGTACCTGGACGTCCCCCGGGTGCGCGGCCGGTGGTTCACCGGCACCGAGACGACCCGCCCGCCCGCCCGGATGAACAAGGCCGGCAAATAGCGGTGCATGTGATCGAAGTGCGGCAATTCCAGGAACGCCTGGCGCCGGAACAGCTTGAGCCCGCAGCCGGTATCGGGGGTCGCGTCGTGCAGCAGCGCGGCGCGGATCGAGTTGGCCAGCCGCGACGATTGCCGCTTGGTCCAGCTATCCTGCCGCCGCGTCCGGTGCCCGGCGATCAGCAGCGGCCCGGCGGCGCGGCATGACGGGCTCCCCGCGTCGGCCCGCGCCCGAGCGAACAACGCCGGGATATCCGCCGGGTCGTTCTGGCCGTCGCCATCCAGCGTCGCGATCCAGGGCGCCCGCGCCGCCCGCACCCCGGTGACGATCGCGGCACTCTGTCCGCAGCTGGACCGGTGCCGCCGCACCACCACGCCGGCGCCCTGCAGCTCCTCGAGCGTCGTGTCGGTGCTGCCGTCGTCGACGTAAACGATCTCGTGGTCGATCCCCTGCAACGCCGCCCGAATCTCCGCCACCAGCGGGGCGATGTTCGCCGCCTCGTTGCGCACAGGCACGACGACCGAGAGCTCGGGCGGGTTGTCCGACATGGCGCGGGCGGTAGCACCCCGCGCGGCGGGGTCGCAAGGGCACGCCTGCGGTCTATCTACTGGTCCCAGACGTACCCCGCCGCAACCGGAAGTCCCGCATGCCGTTCGATCCGCTCGTTCTCCGCCCCGCCGCCGCTTCGAGGCCCGAACTGCGCCCTGTTGCGGCTTGGCTGTTCCTCCTGTGCGGCATGGTGCTGGTCATGGTGACGCTCGGCGGCGCCACCCGGCTGACCGGCTCCGGGCTGTCGATCATGGAATGGGCGCCCATCCTCGGCACCCTGCCGCCGCTGTCCGACGCCGAATGGAACCGGCTCTACGCCCTCTACCAGCAGATCCCGCAATACGACCTGGTCAACCAAGGCTTCGGCCTCGACGGGTTCAAGCACATCTTCTGGCTGGAATGGCTGCATCGGCTGTGGGGCCGGCTGATGGGCGTAGCGCTCCTTGGGCCGCTCGTCTGGTTCGCGGTTCGTGGCCGGATCGGACGCGGGCTCGGCTGGCGCATGGCCGGGCTGCTGCTGCTGGGCGGGCTGCAGGGCGCGGTCGGCTGGTTCATGGTCGCGAGCGGGTTCGAAGCCGACCGCACCGCCGTGTCCCCGTATCGCCTGGTGATGCACCTGGCCTTGGCGGTCGCGCTGTATGCCGCCCTGCTGTGGACCGCGCTCGGCGTGTGGCGGCAGGCGGCTGGGCCGCATGCGGGCACGAGCAGCCGCTCCGTGCGTCGCTTGACGGTCGCGACATGCGTCGCGGTTGCGACGACAATCATCGCCGGCGGCTTTGTTTCTGGACTGCATGCCGGCCTTGTTTACAATTCCTTTCCGTTCATGGATGGACGATTGGTGCCTGCCGAGTATTCTATGCTTCGACCGTTTCATCTTAATTTGTTTGAGAATGTCGCTGCCGTGCAATTTGACCACCGCGTGCTTGCGACGTTGACGGCTCTACTGGCCGCTTCCTGCGTGCTGGTCGGCCTGCGCCAGTCGAGCGGCCCGATCCGCTCGGCCGTGCTGGCCTTGGGTGCCGCCGTGGCGGTGCAGTATGCGCTCGGCGTGACAACCCTGCTCTGGGTGGTCCCGGTGCCGCTGGCGACCGCGCACCAGGCGACGGCGATGCTGGTGCTGACGGCCGCCCTGACCGCCCTACACCTCCAGGGCGGCGTCCGCCGCGCGCCGGCCCACCCGTGACCGGACTGATCCTGCACGACACGGAACCTGGGGCGGAACCTGGGGCGGAACACTGGGCGGAGCACGGGCGGGACCTCCCGGCCGGCGCGCCGGTCGGCGTTGCGGTGTTCGACGAGGACCGCTGCCTCGTGCTGGCCAACGCGACCTTCAACCTCGTGCTGGATCTCGAGCCCGCCGCCGCCGCCGGCAGCCCGGTCGACGCGCTGCTCGAGCGGCTGCACGCGCGGCAGATCTTCCGCGGACTCGACGGTCGCACCTTGCTGCCCGACGAGGGCGGCGACGACGAAGGCGGCCGGCCGGCCGCGTTCCGACATCGCGACAAGGGTGGCCGCGCCTTCGAGCTGCAGTCCGAGCGGCTGCCGGGCGGCGGCTGGAGCCTGACGGCGACGGCTGCGGCAACCGCGGTGGACGCGGCCGAGAACCAGGCAGCGCTCATGGAGCTGCTGACCACCATCGTCGGCCACGTGCCCTGCGGCATCAGCGTCTACGGCCCGGACCGGCGGCTGCGCCTGTGCAACGCCGCCTTTAACGTGATCATGGGCGGCGCGCCGGTCGCCATCGGCGAGCATCTCGACGACATCATCGAGCGGCGCGCCCGGAACGGCGAATATGGGCCCGGCGACCCGGCCGAGCTCGCCGCCGCGCAGTACCGCTACGACAGGACCAAGCCGCAGGTCCGCCGGATGCAGCGCCCGAACGGCACCACGATCGACAGCCGCACCGCACCGCTCCCGGATGGCGGGCACGTCAGCGTGGTGTTCGACATCACCGGCATCGTCGCGGCCGAGGCGGAGCTCGCGCGCCGGGCTGAAACGCTCGATACCATGCTGGCCCATATCCGCCACGGCATCGTCCTGTGGGACCGGGATCGCCGCATCGTCGCGGCCAACCCTGTGGCTGCACGGCTGCTGCATGCGCCGCCGGGTCTGCTTGTGCCGGGACGCACGTTGCAGGAGGTGACGGACAGCGCGCTCGAACGCGGCAACCTCGGCGACGGCCCGACCGGCCAAGCCCGCGCCAAATGGCTGCTGGAGCAGGACCGCACGGTGCCGCACATCGACCAGCGCCTGACCCGCGGCGGCCGCGTGCTGGAAGTCCGCTCGGACCCGACGTCGGCGGGCGGGTTCGTGACCACCTACACCGACGTCACCCACGTGCGGGAGGCCGAGGAAGCGCTGCTGCTGTCGAAAACCGCGGCCGAGGCCGCCAACGCCGCCAAGTCGCGCTTTCTCGCCTCCATGAGCACCGAGCTGCGGACCCCGCTGACGACGATCCTGAGTGAGACCGACGCGCTGACGCGCGGCGCCGCGCGCGTGCTGGATCAGAGCCGGGTCGTCGCGTCGACCGCGACCATCGCCGGGTCGGCCCGCACGCTGCTCGGCCTGATCGACACCGTGTTGGACTTGACGCGGCTGGAAACGGGGCGGTTCGACCTGGCCGAGGACCGCGCCGACGTATCGCAACTGGTCCGCTCGGTGCTGCGGCGGTTCGATGCCGCGGCGGCTGCGGCGGAGGTTGCGCTAATTGCCGACCTTCCCGAGCACCTCCCCGCTTTGCGCGTCGACGAACGCCGCGTGTCCCAGGCGCTTGCCGGCATCGTGTCGAACGCGGTCAAGTTCACCGGCGCCGGCGGCAGCGTCACCATCAGCGCTCGCCGCGACTGGACCCAGGGCGGCCTGCTGCTGCAAGTCAGGGACACCGGGCCCGGCATCCCGGACGCCGAGCTGGATCGGGTGTTCGAGCCGTTCGTTCAGCTCGGCCACGGCGCCGGCCACGGAACCAGCGCCGGTCTGGGCCTGTATGTCGGCCGCATCCTCATGCGCGCGCATGGCGGCGAGTTGACGTTGCGCAGCACGGTCGGCCAGGGCACGGCCGCGACGCTGCACCTTCCGGCGGACCGGGTGCTGCAAGACGACGCGCTCGATCCCACCTAAACGCAGCCGGCATATTGCGCCGGTCGCCGGCTTTGCCTCACATGGGCATCTCGGCTTGAACAATGTCGCGCGGCCACCGGCCGGGCCGACCTGCAGGATGGCATTATGGACGCACTTTCCCCTCTGGCAGCGACCGATGCGCTGTTCTTCGGCCGTCCGCAGTCGGGGCTCGATCGGGACGACGCAGCCCGCATTGTCGGCAGCGCCCTGGACGGGGTCGACGACGGCGAGCTGTTCCTGGAATACCGCGAAAGCGAGTCGCTGTCGCTGGAGGAAGGCCGCATCCGCAGCGCCGGATTCGACACGTCCATGGGCTTCGGCTTGCGGGCGGTACTCGGCGAAGAGGCCGGCTACGCCCATGCCGGCGAGGTGTCAGCCGACGCCCTCGGCCGGGCCGCCGCGACCGTGTCGGCGGTGCGCGCCGGCCGCTCCGGAACCCTGGCAGCACCCCCTCGCGCCACCAACACGAGGCTTTACAGCGACGCCAACCCCTTGCACGGCACCAGCTTCGCCGACCGCACCGAGGCGCTCGCCCGGATCGACGCCTACGCCCGCGGCAAGGACAAGCGGGTCAAGCAGGTGATGGCGTCGCTCTCCGGCGAGTGGCAGGCGGTGCAGATCATGCGCGCCGACGGCACCCGGGTCGCCGACCTGCGGCCGCTGGTGCGGCTCGGCGTCAACGTGGTCGTGGAGCAGGACGGGCGGCGCGAAAGCGGCCATCACGGCGCCGGCGGCCGGTTCGGCTACGACCGTATGATCGACGACGCCTTCCTGATGGCGGCGGTCGACGAGGCGCTGCGCCAGGCCTTGCTGAACCTCGAGACCCGCCCGGCGCCAGCCGGCGAGGTGCCGGTGGTGCTTGGCCCGGGCTGGCCCGGCATCCTGCTGCACGAGGCCATCGGCCACGGCCTGGAGGGCGATTTCAACCGCAAGAAGACGTCGGCGTTCTCCGGCCTGATGGGACAGCGGATCGCGAGCCCGGGCGTCACGGTGGTCGACGACGGCACCCTGCCCGACCGCCGCGGCAGCATCACCGTCGATGACGAGGGCACGCCATCTGGCCGCACCGTGATGATCGAGGACGGCATCCTGACCGGCTTCATCCAGGACCGCATGAACGCCCGGCTGATGGGGGGGGCGCCGACCGGCAATGGCCGGCGTCAAAGCTACGCCCACGTGCCGATGCCGCGCATGACCAACACCATCATGCTGGGCGGCGCCGCCACCGCCGACGAGATGATCCGCTCGGTCAAGAAAGGCCTGTATGCGGTGAACTTCGGCGGCGGCTCCGTCGACATCACGTCCGGCAAGTTCGTCTTCTCGGCCAGCGAGGCCTATCTGATCGAGGACGGACGGGTCACCGCTCCGGTCAAGGGCGCCACGCTGATCGGCAACGGCCCGGACGCGCTGACCAAGATCGAGATGGTGGGCAACGATCCCGGCCTCGACCCCGGCATCGGCACCTGCGGCAAGAACGGCCAGGGCGTTCCGGTGGGCGTCGGCCAGCCCACGTTGAAGCTGTCGGGACTGACGATCGGCGGGACCGCCACCTAGCATGTCGCGCCGTCTTTGCCGTGCCTTGGGCCTTTCGGCCCTGCTGCTGGCTGTCCAGGCCGGCTCAGCCGCCCAAGCCGAGGCGCCCGACGCGCAGGCGTGCCCGGCGGGCAAGGCGCCACCGATCGTGCTGCCGCGGATGCGCGAAGCGATCGCCGCCAACCGCGAGGTGACGATCGTCGCCCTCGGGTCGTCGTCCACCCAGGGCTGGCATTCGACCGATATCGCCCACAGCTACCCGGCCGTGCTGCAGGCTGAACTCAACAGCGCGCTGCCGACCGCCCACGTCGCCGTGCTGAACCGCGGCGTCGGCGGCCAGGACGTGCTGGAGATGCTGCCGCGCTTGGAATCCGACGCGCTTTCGCCCCACCCCACGGTGGTGATCTGGCAGGTCGGCGCGAACGGGGCGATGAAGCATATCGCGCTCGACCTGTTCAAACGTCTGCTCACCAACGGCGTCCGCCGCATGCAGGAGGCCAAGGTCGACGTCGTCCTGATGGACAACCAGCGCGCGCCCGCCATCCTGGCCTCGCCGGAGCACGTGCAGATCGACCAGGTGATGGCGGACGTCGCGGTCGCGACCGGCGCCGGGCTGTTCGCGCGCGGCGCGCTGATGGATCAGTGGCGTGTTGCCGGCTACCCGTACGAGCGCTTCGTTTCGGACGACGGCGTGCACCACAACGACTTCGGGTATCGATGCGTGGCCAGCGCGCTGACTGCGGCGATCGTCGATGGCCTGACCCAGACGCTGCCGACCCGGACGGCGGCGAAGCGGTAACGCGCGCCGCCGCCGCGCAGGTGGCCTACTCGGGGGCGCCGGCCAGGCGCAGCCCTTGGGCCACGTGCTCGCGGTCCTGCGGCCGCTCCAGCGGCGTGGTGCGGAAGAACCGCTCGACGGAGAATTGCGGATCGAGCGCCATCATCCGCCGCAGCACGACCGACGCCTCGCGCTCCTGGCCCAGATGACCCAGCGCGGCAATGTAGGGAACGGCGGCCGCGGTGAACGCCGGGTTCAGCTCGCCCACCGTGCGGCCGGCGGACACCGCCGTTTCGTAGTCGCGCCGCAGCAGCGCCGCCAGGCAGAAGCCGACGTCGTAGTGGAATGCGCCCGGGTCCATGGGCGACAGGATCTTGTAGCGCTGCAGCCGGCGCTCGGCCTCGTCCAACTCGCCGAGGTAGATGTGGGTGAGGCCGGACAGCGCCCAAGCCATCGCCAGGTTCGGGTTCAGCGCCAACGCCCGATCGTGCAGCGCGACCGCTTCCCGCAGCCGGTGATGCAGCACCGCCCGCACGTGCCCGGCGATCGTGAAGCCTTTCGCATCCTGCGGGTCGAGCGTGATGGCGCGTTCGGCGTGGAACGCCGCCTCGGCCTGTGCCCCGGGCTCGTCGTCGGCCCAGTTGTGGATGACGAGGAAGTGCAGCCAGAACGCATACCAGGCGTGGGCGGACGCGTATTCGGGCTCGAGCGCCAAAGCCCGCCGCAGCAAGTCTCCGGCGGCGAGGAAGTTGGCACGCTCCAGCCGGGTCATGCTCGGGATGGCGCGCAGCACCATGTCGTAGGCGGTCGCGTGCTGCGGCGGCCGGTGCGCCGCCCGGCGGCTTTCGATCAGCAGGATTTCCGGGTCGATCTGCGCCACCACTTCGGCAGCAACCTCGTCCTGCAACGTCAGCAGGTCATCCACCTGGCGGTCGAACCGGCGCGCCCAGACGATCTGGCTGCCGTCCTGCAGGTCCACCAGCCGCACCGTGATGCGCAGCCGCTTGGCCACCCGCTGCACCGAGCCGTCGAGCAAGTAGTCAAGCCCCAGCGTGCGCCGCAGCGCCGCGTCGTCGCGCGATTCGTTCACGAACTGAGCAATCGAGGAGCTGGACACGAGGAAGATCCAGCGGAACCGGGCCAAGGCCGACGTGATCTCCTCGGCCAGGCCCAGCGCCAAATGCGCCTCGGTCTCGTCCGTGCCGACCAGCGTCAACGGCAGCACCCCGAGCTTGGCGCCGCCGCGGATCGTGCTCGGCCGTGGCTCGAAGCGCGGCTCGACGGGGGCAGGCGGCGGCGAGCTGCGCACGGCCTTGCCGCTGCGGATCTCGGCGAGCAACGCCTGGGTTTCGGGGGACGGCACCGCGTCCATCAGATCGGCCAGCACCGCCCGGCACCGGTCGTAGGACTGGATCGCCATGCCGCGTTCGCCGCGTTCGGAGTGCGCCCGCATCAAGGCGCGCCAGGCGCCCTCATGCGCGCGATCGATCGTCAGCAGTTGCTGCGCCACCGGGATCAGCGTGTCCGGCGACTTGGCCTCGTTCAGCAGCGCCTCGGCCACTCCTCGGGCACGGTCACGCAGCCGCTCCCGCTCCGCGTGCAACCAAACGTCGAAGGCCGGGTCGACGCCGTCGAGCTCCTCCAGCAGTTCGCTGTCCAGCAAGGCCAGCGAGCCTGGATGAGTCGTGGTAGCGCGCAGGACCTCCTCAACGTCAACCCAGACGATACCTGGACGGAGTGCCAGACTATCACGGTTGATTGACAAGATCTCCTGCTCGGCCGGCTGCAGCACTTCCAGCAGGCGATGGATCTCCTGTCGCAGCGAGGCACGCGCCTGTTCTTCCGGGCGCCGGCTCCAGAGCAGTTCCGCAAGGCGCGAGCGCAGCACCGGACGAGGCTGAGAAAGTGCGGCGATGGCCAGCAGCGCGCGGGTCTTGCGGCCCGGCGGCAGCACGCTTTCGCTGTTGATCGTCCAGGCTTCCATTTGGCCGATCAGCCGCAGCCGGACCGCGACCGTTTCGGTCATCGGCCCAAGGGTGCGGGCCTGGACGGCCGGCTGGGAGCGAATCATCATACCTACATTACCGCGGACTTAACGAATGGTGGCAAGTTGAATATGACATCGTTCACGGTTGCGCCCGCACTTTCCTCCCGAGAACACAAGGGTGTGATGAAATTGTCATACCCCGTCAAACGTCAGCTTCGTCCCAAATTTTAGACACGTCTCCAAACCAGTCACTTGAATACCTGGCCAGCCAATATTCTGCTTGAGTTGGACCTTGCTCCAACAGCGGCAGCAACGGTTGCAGGAGCACTCGCTCGTCGTGGCCATCGCTGTCCGGCATCGCCCGCGCACGCAGGCCGTCGGCGGCGATCGCGACCATGTCGCGTGCCAGGTCACGCGCCGTTCCGCTCGCGAACGGGGCGTCAAGCGCTCGCCGCGGGACCTCGCCGCGCAGGGCCACGTACTCGGCCCAATCGTGCCGGCGCACCAACGCCTCGGCCGCATGCAGCGCGGCCTCGTCGTACAGCAGCCCGGTCCAAAGCGCGCTTTGCGCAACCATCATGTCCGGACGTCCCGCATCGGCGCCGCGCATCTCGAGGAAGCGCTTGATTCGCACGTCGGTGAACGCCGTCGTCATGTGGTCGTCGAAGTCGCCCATCGTCGCAGGGCCGCCGGAGATGGTCGCGTCGCCGGCCATGAAGGCGCGGAACGATTGGCCGGCGCAATCGACATACTGGCCATCGCGCATGATGAAATACATCGGCACGTCCAGCAGCCACTCGACGTAGCGCTCGAAGCCGAACCCCTCCTCGAAGAACAGTGGCGGCATGCCGCTGCGGGCGTTGTCGGTGTCGGTCCAAACCTGGGCGCGGCTCGACAGGAACCCGCTCGGCCGCCCTTCGACGAAGGGCGAGTTGGCGAACAACGCGGTCGCCACCGGTTGCAGCGCCAACGCGACGCGCAGCTTGCGCGCCATGTCGGCTTCGTCGGAATAGTCGAGGTTGACCTGCACCGTGCAGGTCCGCGTCATCATGTCGAGCCCGAGCGATCCCACCTTCGGCATGTAGCGCCGCATGATCGCGTAGCGGCTCTTGGGCATCCACGGCATCTCGTCCCGCCGCATCGTCGGGTGATGGCCGAGCGGCGCGAAGCCGATCCCGAGCCGGTCCGCCACCGACCGCACGCGGTCGAAATGCGCGTGCAGCTCGGCCGCGGTCTCGTGCAGAGTCCGCAGCGGCGCACCCGACAGCTCGAGCTGTCCGGCCGGCTCGAGCGATACCGAGGCGGACCGGTTGGCGCCCCGCCCCTTCAACCCGATGATCTGCTCGCGGTCGAGGATCGGCTCCCAGGCGCCCGGCTCCGCCAGGCCCTCGAGCAGGGCGCCGATGCCGTCGGGCGCATAGGGCGGCG
Source organism: uncultured Alphaproteobacteria bacterium (assembly GCA_963752225.1). Taxonomy (GTDB): domain Bacteria; phylum Pseudomonadota; class Alphaproteobacteria; order Acetobacterales; family Acetobacteraceae; genus JBBROS01. The sequence goes on from CAVVXS010000015.1 coordinate 50,973, forward strand.
GCCGGCCGGTGGCGCGGACGAACCCGAACTTCTCGTGCTCGGTGCCGATCCGGTACTCGGACCGCGGCTTGCCCCCGGCCGCGATGTGGTCAGCCAGTTGCCTCACCGACGCGATAGGCGTGTCGTCGGTGTCTCCGGGGTTGGACATCGTGGGGCCCGTCAACGTGAAAGCTGAACAAAGGGCCGCGCACTCGCATCGTCAAGCTGGCACCCGCCGGAAGCAGCTGGGCTGGCGTGCACCGACGCGTCCGCCTATGCAGGCGGCATGCAGGGCTACACCGACATCGCCAACACCGGCTGGGTGGCCCGGCTCCCCGCCGCCCTCCGCGCCTATGCGGTGCTGGCCCGGCTGGATCGGCCGATCGGCGCTTGGCTGCTGTTCCTGCCGGGACTGTGGAGCATCCTGCTCGCCCGCATCGACGCCGCCGGCACTCTTCGCCTGATCGCGCTGTTCGCGCTCGGCAGCGTCGTGATGCGCGGCGCCGGCTGCGTCGTCAACGACATGTGGGACCGCGACATGGACCGGCGCGTCACCCGCACGGCCGGCCGGCCGCTTGCCAGCGGCGCGTTGCGGATGCGGCAGGCGGCGGCGTTCCTCGTGCTGCTGCTGGTGATCGGACTCGGCATCCTGCTGCAGCTCGAGCCGTTGGCGCAGGCGTTGGGCGTCCTGTCTCTGGTGCTGGTGGCGCTTTACCCGTTGGCCAAGCGGGTCACTTGGTGGCCGCAAGCTGTGCTCGGGATCACCTTCAGCTGGGGCGCGCCGATGGGTTTCGCGGCCGCGACCGGCCGGCTCGACCCGGCGGCGGTCGCGCTCTATGCGGCGGCGTTCGCTTGGATCCTCGGCTACGACACGGTTTACGCCCACCAGGATCGCGAGGACGACGCGCTGATCGGCGTGCGCAGCACGGCCCGGCTGTTTGCCGCCCATACGCGCCCGTTCCTGGCCGCTTGCTACGGCGCGGCGGTGATGCTGCTGGCCCTGGCCGGGCTGCTGGCCGGAGCCGGGCCAGGCTTCTTTCTCGCGTTGACGGCGCCGGCGGCGCTGCTCGCGTGGCAGGTCCGGACGCTCGATGTCGACGACCCCGCGGGTTGCCTGCGCCGCTTCAAGCTGAACCGCGAAGTCGGCCTGCTGGTGGCGGCGGCGATCCTGGCCGGATGAGTTACCCGGCCGGCGTTTTCATCCAGGCCAACACCACGCTCGGCCACGCGCCGCTGGTCCCCGAGATCGCCTTGCAGTTGGCGACGGAGATCACTCCGATCTGGCAGGCCAGCGAAGCGTGGCTGGAGCGGGAAGGTCTCAGCCCGCCGTTCTGGGCCTTCGCCTGGCCCGGCAGCCAGGCGCTCGCTCGGCACGTGCTGGACCATCCGGGCCTGGTCGCCGGACGCCGCGTGCTCGACTTCGCGGCCGGCGGCGGGCTGGCTGCGATCGCCTGCGCGCTGGCCGGCGCGGCCGCAGTCGAGGCCGCCGAGATCGACCCGCTGGCTGCCGAGGCGATCCGGTTGAACGCCAGCCTGAACGGGGTGTCCGTCGCCGTGGCCGCCCGTGACGTCGTCGGCGAGTCAGGACGCTGGGATCTGATCGTCTGCGGCGACGTCTGCTACGAGGCGCCGATGACCGGCCACATCATGCCGTGGCTCGGCCGGCTGTCCCGAACGGTCGAGGTGTGGATCGCCGACCCCGGCCGGAACTACCTGCCCGCCACCGGCACAGAGGCATTCGCGAGCTACGAGGTCGCCACCTCGCTCGAACTCGAGGACCGGACCCTGCGCACAACCCGGCTCCTGCGGTTGCTGCCGCCGGAGCCGGGCAAAGGTCAGTAGCGGCTGCGCGGCGGCGGGTCGTCGTACTGCGAGCGCGGCCGGCCGTTATCGGAGTTGCGGTTGTAGTCGGAGCCGCGCCGGTCCCGGTCGGCTTCTTCGACCCCGCGGCGGTTGCGGTCGTCGGCCCGCCGCCGGTCGTCGTAGCCCCGGCTGTCGCTGCCGCGTGCGGAGTCGCGCTGCCGCCGGGCCTGCTCTTCCTGGTCGCGCCGCCCCTGCTCGTAGGCGTTGCGGTCGCGGTCCTGGGACTGGTTCTGTCCCGGCAGGAGCTGATCCTTCAGTTGCCGACCCACGTCGCCCAGGTTTTGCGCCCGGACCGGCGCGAGCCCGGCACCGAGGCAGAGACCAAGAGCTGCCACCGTTAAAATCCGCATCGTGTCCTCCCACATTCGTTGAAGCAGCAACGCGGCGCCAAGCGGTTTGGTTCAGGCGCGGACCGGCCCAGTACCTCACCGGTTCATCAGCACCGGAATCTTGGCATGCTCGAGCACATGCCGGGTCACCCCGCCCAGGATCAGCTGCCGCAGCCGGGAATGCGAGTAGGCGCCCATGGCCAGCATGTCGGCGTCGAAAGCCCGCGCGCCTTCCAGCAGCCCGCGGCCGACGTCGCGTTCGACCGGGCGGAACTGCGCCGTCTCGCACTCGATGCCATGCAGCGCGAGATAGCTCGCCAGCTCCATCGCGCCGGGGCCGCGGCGGTGGTACTCGTCGGCCGACAGGATCCGCACCGATTGCGCCCGCTGCATCCAGGGGATCGCCGCCTGCACCGCGGCGGCGCTCTCGGCCGTGCCGTTCCAGGCGATGCAGATCCGCGTGCCGATTGTCGGCAGCGGCAGCTGCGGCGCGATCATCACCGGGCGGCCGCTGTCGAACAGCACGGCATGCAGGGCGTCGCTGCTGCTGACGTCGTCGCCGGCCTCCGGGTGCGGCACGATCGTGAGGTCGGTGAGCCGCGCGAGCTGGGCCACCAGATCCTCCTCGCGCCCGGTGACGCTGGCGAAGTTGGCGGTGGCGCCGGCGCCACGGTGCGGCTCGGCGACGGTCACGCCGTGCTGGCCCACGAAGCGGTCGAACAAGGCGCGCACGGCGTTGCTGCGCTCGCTGCTCTCCTTTTCGGTGGCCGACATCATCTCCTCGATCATGGCGCCCGACAGGCCTTCGCCGGCCAAGGGCGCCACGTCGCGGCTGTCCACCCGCACGTGGAGGCAGGTCAGGTGGGCGTCCCAAAGCCGGGCCACCATCAGCCCGGTGGTGAGCGCGGCCTCGCCCGCGGCGGTGCCGGTCAGAGGAAGCAGAATGCGGCGGATCGGCATGGCTGAGTCGTTCCGAACTAGGGTGTCAGGCGATCATACCATCCGCACGGCCGCGTGCATCATTTCTTGGAGGTCGGGCGCGGTCGCGTCCAGCCAGCGCCATTCGCCGGGCGGCTGCAATCCGCGTGCTGCCTCGTGCAGCACGGCCACGGTGGCGTCGGACGCGTCGCCGCGCCGGCCGGCGATGCGCGCCTCGAGCACGGCCAGCGGCGCATCGAGCCATACGCCGAGGAACGGCACGCTGGCGGCGGCTGCGGCGGCGGACACGGCCGCACGCCGCGCCGGGTCGACGAAGCTCGCATCCACCACCACGGTATGGCCGCCCGCTGTCGCGTCGGTCATCGCCTGCAGCAGCGCCGCATCCGTGCGCCGGTGCGCCTCGGGCGTGTAGGCGGCGTCCGGCAGCCGCTGCTCCGGCAGCACCCCGAACAGCCGCTTGCGGATCTCGTCGGCGCGCAGGATCAACGCCCCCGGCGCCGGGCCGAACATGGGCGCCACCGCACGGGCCAGGGTGCTTTTGCCGCTGCCCATCAGCCCGCCGATCGCCACCACGGCGGCCCGCCCCGGCCGCAGCAGCTCGAACGCGGCCCGCAGCAGCCCCCCGTAGCCATGGCCGCTTGCCGCCCCGACATGCGCCCGCACCATCGCCCGCAGCGACAGGAACAGCGGCAGCGCGCCGACCAGCCCGGCATCCCCGGTGCGGGCGACATAGCGGTTCAGCACCAGGTTCGCCGCCGCCCGCGACAGAAGCTGCTCGAGGTCCATCAGCAGGAACGCCAGGTCGTAGCCGGGATCGATCGTGGCGAGCTCCTCGTCGAACTCGAGCGCGTCGAACGGCGCCGGCCGGCCGTGCCACATCAGCATGTTGCCGAGATGCAGGTCGCCATGCGCCCGGCGGATCAGCGGCGCCCGGGCCCGCAGCAGCGGCGCCGCGCGGTCGAGCGCGGCGCCGATCCCGCGCTCCCACGCGGCGACGTCCGCCTCGGCGATGCCGGCCGCCCGCGCCGCCGCGGCGTTGCCATCGACGACCCGGCGCATCCGCCCGACCGGATCCGCCACCGCGACCGGGGTCTGCGCCGCGTGCATCGCCGCGACCGCATCCGCGACGGCCGTCAGCAGGGGTGCGTCCAAGCGGCCCGCCGCCGCCATCGCATCCAGGAAATCGCCGTCCGGCACCGGCGCCATCCGCAGCACCCAATCCACGACCGGACCGTTCCCGGCCAGCGCAAGCCCGTGCGCCTCGCGCGTGACCGGCACGACGTCGCGATACAGACCCGCCACAACAGCGGCGTTGACCGCCAGCTCGCGCTCGAGGAAGTGCCGCCTGGCGTCGAGCGCGGAGAAGTCGAGAAAGCCGAGCCGCACCGCCTTCTTCAGCTTCCACACCGTGTCGGCGCCGCGGAAGATGGCGGAGATGTGCGTCTCAATCGGTGGGGCGCCGGCCAGGGCGGAGAGGAAGGCGGCGGTGTCAGCCTGCTCGGCGGGAACGCTCATCGAGGGCGCTCCCGCGGCAGGCTCAGATCAAGGATAGAGCGCGCCCACCGTCCATCCCGCGCCCGACCGCGTGTAGACGCGGCGGTCGTGCAGGCGGAACGGCATGTCCTGCCAGAACTCGATCGTCTCCGGCACCACCCGGAACCCCGACCAGTGCGGCGGGCGGGGGATGCTGTCGCCGGGATACTTGGCATCCAGCTCCGCCACGCGCCGCTCCAGCTCGGCGCGCGACGGCAAAGGGCGCGACTGGTCGGAGGCGCCGGCGCCCAGCCGCGACACCCGCGCCCGTGTGTTGAAATACTCGTCCGCCTCCGCGTCGGTCACCGACCCGACCGCGCCCTCGATCCGCACCTGCCGGCGCAGCGTCTTCCAATGGAACAGCAGCGCCGCATGAGGGTTGGCGTGCAACTCCTCCCCCTTGCGGCTTTGGTGGTTGGTGTAGAACACGAACCCACTTGCGTCGTGGTCCTTCAGCAGCACGATCCGCACCGACGGCCGGCCGCCGGGCGTGCTGGTCGCCACCGACATGGCATTGGGATCGTTCGGTTCGCTGGCTTGGGCCTCGGCAAACCATCGGTCGAACAGCTGCAATGGATCGGCAAGATCCGGGATGCCGGGCGCGGGGCTGGGGATTGTATCGGGCATGACGATAAAGTGCGTCGCCCCGGCGAGGGGTCAAGCGTTCTGCGTTCGAACCCGCTCCGACCGTGACGGAAACGTTGCGGCGCCCACCTTGCCCCTCCCCCGTCGGTTGTGTCAGGACGATCCGCCGACCCGCCCACGGAACCCGAGGCCAGCCTATGTCCGACGCTCCTTCCACGCCCGCCAGCGGCCTACTGCCGCGCGGCACCCTGATGCAGGGGCGGCGCGGGCTGATCATGGGCGTCGCCAATGACCGTTCGCTCGGCTGGGCGATCGCCGCCTCCTGTGCCGCGCAAGGTGCGGAGCTGGCCTTCACCTATCAGGGCGACTCGCTCGGCAAGCGGGTGCGGCCGCTGGCCGAAAGCGTCGGGGGCTCGCTGGTGGTGCCGTGCGAGGTCACCGACGATGCGAGCCTCGACAGCGCCTTCGCCGCCGTCGGCAAGCACTGGGACGGGCTCGACTTCGTGGTCCACGCCATCGGCTATGCCAACAAGGCCTATCTGCGCGGCAAATACCTCGAAACGCCGCGCGAGGCGTTTCGTGAGGCGCTCGACATCTCCTGCTTCTCGTTCACCGCCGTCGCTCAGCGCGCGGTGCCGATGATGCGGCCCGGCGGCGCCCTGCTGACCCTGACCTATCTCGGCGCCGAGCGGGTGATGCCGCATTACAACGTCATGGGCGTGGCCAAGGCGGCGCTGGAAAGCTCGGTGCGCTACCTCGCGGCCGACCTCGGCGGGCAGGGCATCCGCGTCAACGCGCTTTCTGCCGGGCCGATGAAGACCTTGGCCGCGTCGGGCGGCATCGGCGACTTCCGCTACATCCTGCGCTGGAACGAGTACAACTCGCCGCTCGAGCGCAACACCTCCATGACCGACGTGGGCGGCGCGGGCATGTATCTCGTCAGCCCCTTGGCGGCCGGCGTCACCGGCGAGGTGCACCACGTCGACAGCGGCTATCACATCGTCGGCATGAAAAACCCCAAGGCGCCGGACATCAACGTCGCCGGCGACGGCGCGTGAGCACCGAGGGCGAGAGACGGCGCATGAGCGTTAGGTGAGCCACAACAGCTTCGGCCATCTGTTCCGCGTCACCACCTGGGGCGAAAGCCACGGGCCGGCGATCGGCTGCGTGGTCGATGGCTGCCCGCCGCGCCTTCCGCTTTCCGAGGCCGATATCCAGCCCTGGCTCGACCGCCGCCGCCCCGGCCAATCGCAGTTCACCACCCAGCGGCAGGAGCCGGACGAGGTGCGGATCCTGTCCGGAACGCTGGACGGGCTGACCACGGGCACGCCGATCGCGCTGCAGATCCAGAACGTGGACCAGCGGAGCCGCGACTACGGCGCCATCGCCGAGCAGATGCGCCCGGGCCACGCCGATGTCACGTATGAGCTGAAATACGGCATCCGCGACCATCGCGGCGGCGGCCGTAGCTCGGCGCGCGAAACGGCGACGCGGGTCGCCGCCGGCGCCATCGCCCGCAAGGTGCTCGGCCCCGACGTCAGCATTCGCGGCGCGCTGGTGCAGATGGGGCCAGACCGCATCGACCGCTCCCGCTGGGATTGGGCGGAGGTCGGCCGCAACCCGTTCTTCTGCCCGGACCCGATCGCGGCCGCGTCCTGGGAAACCATGCTGGCAGCGGTCCGCAAGGAGGGGTCGAGCCTCGGCGCCGTCATCGAAATCGTCGCCGAGGGTGCTCCGCCCGGTCTCGGCGCGCCCATATATGGTAAACTGGATGCGGATCTCGCGTCGGGCCTGATGGGGATCAACGCGGTGAAGGGCGTGGAAATCGGCGACGGCTTCGCAGCCGCGGCCTTGCGCGGCGAGGACAATGCCGACGAGATGCGCAGCGAGGGCGGCACAATCCGCTTCCTCGCCAACCACGCCGGCGGCATCCTGGGCGGTATCAGCACCGGGCAGTCCATCGTCGCCCGTTTCGCCGTCAAGCCCACCAGTTCCATTCTCGTGACCCGGCAGAGCGTCGACCGCCATGGCGCCGACGTGGACATCATGACCAAGGGCCGCCATGATCCCTGCGTCGGCATCCGTGCCGTCCCTGTTGGAGAGGCTATGGTCGCCTGCGTGCTGGCCGATCACTTGCTGCGGCACCGGGCACAGAACCCTGATGCGCCGGCTTATGCACGCCTGCCCCGCAACTAGATGCAACCTGCCGGGACCATGATCGAGCCAAAGGCGCTCGATGCCTTCGTGAAGGCGGTTGGGACGAAGTTCTGGCGCGAGCGGCTCGCGTCACTCACCGCGGCCGGAACCCAGCACACCCGCGCCGGCCGCGACACGCTGCAGCGGCACTGCATCGAGCTGACGATCGAGCGCCTGCGCAGCCGCCCGCCCTCGCGGCCGCCGAGCGTCGCCGAACGCTGGATCGCCAGCTACGTAGGCGGCACGGTGGAGACGCTCGGCAGCCTGTCACCGGCCGGACGCGACGCGCTGCTGCAGAAGTTGCGGGACGCGCTGACCGGGCGGGCCAGCCTGGTGGCGCCGTTCCACCTGTTCCGCGTCGCCGCGATGCAGCGCGCGCGGGGGTTCAAGGTCCGCTTCGCCGCGCTCGAGGACGGCGCCCCGTTCGACCTGCTGATCGAGCGCAACGGCGTCGAGGCTGAGGTGGCGTGCGACCTGATCTCGGCCGAGGACGGGCGCGGCGTGCATCGTGGCGCCTGGTTCCGGCTGATGGACCGCGTCGATCCGGAACTGCAAACCTGGCTGCGTGCCCATCCCGGCCGCTACCTCCTGAAGATGACGCTGCCGAAGGGACTGCGCTCCGAGGGCGATTGCGATCTGCTGGCGACATTGCACACCCGCATCACCGAGATGCTGAAAACGCGGCGGCATGCGGACGGGGACGAGGCAGCGATGCTGCGGCTCGACCCGCTGATGCTGGCCGCCGCCCAGGCCGACGAGCTCGGCCTGATGCCGCGGCTGCGGCAGGAGTTCGGGCCGGAAGCGCACCTGTCCGTTACCACCGCGGGGGGCGGCGTGTTCGTGATGGCGGCGCGGGCCGGGCAAGAGAACGAGGTCGCGATCGCGGTGCGCCGGCGGCTCGACGTGGTGGCGCCGGCGCGGCTCAGCGGCACGCGGCCGGGCATCCTGGCCATGTTCATCGAGGACACCGACCGCAACGAGTGGCGGCTGCTGCGCGAGCGCATGGAGCTCGAGGGCGAGACCCGGCAGTTCATGACCCATCCCGAAGCGCGCAACGTGGTCGCCGTCACCTGCACCAGCCGGCTCGAGCTGTTCGGCATGGCCGCGCCGGACGCCGAGCCGGAAGGCGAGCTGCGTTTCCGCAACCCCGCCCACCCCGCCGCCAAGACCGAGGCGCTGGCCCCCGCGGTGCTGTCGTCCAATTAGAGGCAGCGTCCTGCGGTCCCGCCCCGTGCTGATCGGCCTCGGCGTCGTTGTCGCCCTGCTGTTGGCGGCGGCGGCTTGGCTCTACACCCCGGACAAGGACCGGGCGGCGCTGGAAGCACAGTATGCGCCGGCCCCTTCGGTGTTCCTCGACGTGGCCGGGGTGCGCCTCCATCTGCGGGACACCGGCCCGCGCGATGCGCCCGCCTTGGTGATGCTGCATGGGTTCGGCTCCAGCCTGCACACCTGGGAAGCCTGGGCGCAGGCGTTGCAGGGGCAGGACCCGGGTGGTGCGGTTCGACCTGCCATCGTTCGGCCTGACCGGCCCCGATCCCTCTGGCGACTATTCCGAGCAGCGCAGCTACGCCATCATCGCCGGGTTGATGGACCGGCTCGGCCTCGCCCGCGCGACCTTGGTCGGCAACTCGATGGGTGGCGGCATCGCCTGGCGCTTCGCCGCTGCCCACCCGGACCGGGTCGAGCGCCTCGTGCTGATCTCCCCCGAAGGCTTCCGGCCGCCCGGCGAGCCGCCGCCCGACGCCAAGCCACGCACGATCCCGTTCACTCTGCGGCTGATGCGCTACGTGCTGCCGACCCCGTTGCTGCGCAGCTACACCGCCGCGTCCTACGCCGACCCGTCCCGGCTCACGCCCGCAACCATGGCCCGCTACCGTGACATGCTGCTGGTGCCGGGCAACCGCGACGCGATCCTCGGCCGCATGGTGCAGATGCGCCGCCCCGACCCGGCGCCGCTGCTGGCGACGCTGCACATCCCGGTGCTGCTGATCTGGGGTGAGCAGGATCGGCTGATCCCATTCTCGAACGCCGCCGATTACATGCGGGCGCTGCCGGACGCGACCTTGGCCGCGCTGCCCGGGCTGGGCCACGTGCCGCAGGAGGAGGCGCCCGAGGTGTCACTGGCGCCGCTGCGGGCGTTTTTGGACCATCCGGCCGCGGGCTGATCGAGACCGCATCCGTCGCCGGTGTTCGGCCCTAAACGGCGGAAAGCCCGTGCAGCAGGATCGACACCGCGCTGCGGCACCAGCGGTCGCGAGCGTCGTCGTCCATGGGCGGCCCGCCGGCGATGGCGGCGGCCTGGGGAATATGGATCACCATGCCCTGGAATTGCCGGGCGGCGATGGCGGCCGCCTCCGCCGTGAGTGCCGGGTCATGGGAGCGCAGCACGGCGGCGACGCGGGCGGTCCCGGTATCGGCGCCGCTGCGGTGCAACGCCTGGCTGATCTCAGGGAAGCGCACGGATTCGGCCGTGATCAGCACATGCAGCGACAAGGCGGCCGGGGTCAGCGCGACGTCGATCATCTTGCGGGCAACGGTGAGCAACGCCTCCTCGACGCCACGAGCGACCCCAACCGCCTCGTCGAAGCCCTGCAGCCAGTCATGGATGAGATCGGCGACGACCGCGAGGAACACGGCCGCCTTGTCGGGGAAGCGTGCGTAGAAGGTCCGCTTCGACACCCCGGCCGCGCTGGCGATCGCCTCGACCGAGGTGGCCGCGTAGCCGTCGCGAAGGAATAGCGTCGCGGCGGCGTCGGCGATCCGCCGGCCGAGCAGAGCGGCATCGGCTGCCTTGGGCCGTCCGCTCGCCCGGCTTTCCGCGGCCTGGATCAATACCAGTAGCGGTGCGGGTGGTAATGTCCGACCGGCACGACGATGCACCCCGACAGGGCGATGCACAGGCCGACGGCAGCGGCAATGCGGACGGTGATCTGACGCAAGCGACGGGCGTGAAGTTGGACCATGGGTTCACCTCTTGGACGGATTGCAGATGGTGACCTCAACGCAGAATGCAACGCACCGGTTGCGTTGCATTCCTACGCGTGTTGCGCGGCCCGCGAAGCTTGGACGTGGATCGCTAGATCCACCCCCGCTTCTTGAACCACACATAGGGCACGATCGCCGACAGCACGATCAGTGTCAGTCCGTAGAAGTATCCGTATGCCCACTCCAGCTCAGGGATCCACTTGAAGTTCATGCCGTAGATGCTGGCCACCAAGGTCGGCGGCACGCCGACGACCGAGACGACGGTCAGGATCTTGATGCTGTTGTTCTGCTCGATGTTGATGAAGCCCAGCGTCGCGTCCAGCAGGAACTGCACCTTGTTGGACAGCTGCACGTCGTAGTCGGCGAGCGAGGCGATGTCGACGCGGAGCGTCTTCAGTCGCGGCCGCTGCTCCGCCTCCAGGAAGCTCGCCGCGTTCTCGGCGGCGAACTGCACGATCCGCTGCACGCCCAACAGGCTGTCGCGCAGGTTGGACAGCCGGTCGCCCGCCCGCCCGATGGTCCGCAACGTCGCCCGCAGCTGCAGGTCGGTCTTCGCCGCGCTGCCGCGCATCGAATCGGGCCGGAACACCCGGTGCGAGATCGCGTCGAGCTCGCCCCGGATCGTCTCCAGAATGTCGGCCAGCCGGTCCACGATGGCCTCGAGCAGGCCGAGAAAGGCGTTCACGCTGCAGGGCGTTTCGTCGCGGGTCGACATGCGGGCGGCGAACTGGTCGAACACCGGCGCTTCGGCGAAGCGGATCGTCAGCAGGTATTTCTCGGACAGGACGAAACCCAGCGGCCTGGATTGCGCGAGCCCGTCCTTGTCCAGGTATCCCATCGGGGTGCTGAGATAGAGCGCCTTGTTCTCCATGCTCAGCCGGCTGCTGGTTTCGATTTCCGACAGGTCGGCCAGCGCCGGCACCCGCAAGCCGGTGCCGCGCTCGACCAGCGACCGCTCCGCGTCCGTCGGGTTGAGCAGGTCGAGCCAGACCGAATGTCCGACCTGCTCGACCGGATGCGTCTCGGGCGCGGCCGTCACGCGCGCCGACGCGCCGTTGCTCAACAGCAGCATTCCACCTCCGCCCATCTACTCTGCCTTCCTACGCGAACCGGATGGCCACGGCGAGACGTGACCGCTTTGGCGGCCTGCGCTAGAACCATCCGCCGGGCGCGCGACGCCCCCGCAGGAGAGTGTTTGTGAACGAGATCACCGCGCCGCGCCGCACGGGCGACCGCCCCGGCAACCCCATCGCCGACACTGGCGCCCGCCCCAACACGCTGCGCTCCGGCCCGGATGCGCAGGGCCGGTTCGGCGGCTTTGGCGGCCGCTTTGTTGCGGAAACCTTGATGCCGCTGATCCTTGCGGTCGAGCAGGCCTACGAGGATGCCAAGCGCGACCCCGAGTTCCAGCCCGAGCTCGACCGCTACCTGACCCATTACGTCGGCCGCCCGAGCCCGTTGTGGTTCGCCGAACGGCTAACGGCCGCGCTGGGCGGGGCGCGCATCTACATGAAGCGCGACGAGCTCAACCACACCGGCAGCCACAAGATCAACAACTGCATGGGCCAGATCCTGCTGGCCCGGCGCATGGGCAAGACCCGCATCATCGCCGAAACCGGCGCTGGCCAGCATGGCGTCGCCACGGCCACCGTATGCGCGCTGTTCGGCCTGCCCTGCACGATCTACATGGGCGCCACCGACGTCGAGCGGCAAAAGCCCAACGTGTTCCGCATGAAGCTGCTCGGCGCCGAGATCAACCCGGTCACCTCCGGCGCCGGCACGCTGAAGGACGCGATGAACGAGGCGATGCGCGACTGGGTCGCCAACGTCGAGAACACCTACTACCTGATCGGCACCGTCGCCGGGCCGCACCCTTACCCGGCCATGGTGCGCGACTTCCAGAGCGTGATCGGCACCGAAGCGCGTGCGCAGATCCAGGACGCGGAAGGCCGGCTGCCGGATGCGGCGGTGGCGGCGATCGGCGGCGGCAGCAACGCGATGGGCCTGTTCCACCCCTTCCTCGACGATCCGGACGTGCGCCTGATCGGCGTCGAGGCAGCCGGGCACGGGCTCGACACCGAGGCGCATGCCGCAAGCCTCAGCCGCGGCCGCCCCGGCATCCTGCACGGCAACCGCACCTACCTGCTGCAGGACGCGGACGGGCAGATCACCGAGGCGCACAGCATCAGCGCCGGATTGGACTACCCCGGGATCGGGCCGGAGCATTCCTGGCTGCACGAGATCGGCCGGGTCGAGTATGTGGCGGCGACCGACCAAGATGCGCTCGACGCGTTCCAGCTCTGCACCCGCACCGAGGGCATCATCCCGGCGCTGGAGCCGGCCCACGCCATCGCCCATGTCGCCAAGCTCGCACCCGCACTCGGGAAGGACGGGCTGATCCTGATGAACATGTGCGGCCGCGGCGACAAGGACATCTTCACGGTGGCCGAACATCTCGGGGTCAAGCTTTGAGCCGCATCGCCGCCCGCTTTGCCGCGCTGAAGCAAGAAGGCCGCGGCGCGCTCATCCCGTTCGTCGAGGCCTACGACCCCGACGCGATCACCAGCATGCAGATCCTGCGCGGCATGCCCGGCGCCGGCGCCGACCTGATCGAGATCGGCATGCCGTTCACCGACCCGATGGCCGACGGCCCCGCCGTGCAGGCGGCCGGGCTGCGCGGCCTGCGCGCCGGGGCGACGCTCGCCCGCACGCTCGGCATGGTCGAGGCGTTCCGCGAGGACGACCAGCACACGCCGGTGATCCTGATGGGCTACCTGAACCCGATCGCCTCGTTCGGCCCGGAGCGGTTCTGCGCCGAGGCGGCCCGGGTCGGCGTGGATGGGCTGATCATCGTCGACCTGCCGACAGAGGAGGCCGCGATGGTCGCCCCGCACGCGGCCGCGCACGGGCTCGACATCATCCGCCTCGTGGCGCCGACCACCGACGACGCCCGGCTGCCGATCGTGCTCGAGGGCAGTTCCGGCTTCGTCTACTACGTCAGCATCACCGGCATCACCGGGACCCGGAGCGCGACCGCCGACAGCCTGTCCGTCGCCCTGCCGCGCATCCGCGCCGTCACCGACCTGCCGGTGGCGATCGGCTTCGGGGTGCGCACGCCGCAGCAGGCGGCCGAAGCGGTCCGCCTCGCCGACGCCGCCGTGGTCGGCTCGGCGCTGATCGACACGCTGGCCGCGAGCCTCGACGCCGACGGCCGCGCCGCCGACGACACGGCCGCGCGGGTGCTGGCCCAGGTGCGCGCCTTGGCGGACGGCGTGCGCAACGCCCGAGCGATGGCCTAGTGTCGCATCCACGCCCCTCTCCCTCCAGGCCATTCCTGGACTCGATCCGGGGATCCCTCGCTTGCCTGCACGCCGTCGGGGGAACGACGAGAGACGGCCGGGTCAAGCCCGGGCATGACCTTCCAGGGTGCGTTCGGCCATGAGCTGGCTTACGGAATACGTCCGCCCCAAGATCCGCACCCTGTTGGGCCGCCGCGAGGTGCCGGACAATCTCTGGCTGCAATGCCCGAGCTGCCAGCAGATGCTGTTCACCAAGGACCTCGACCGCAATCTGAAGGTCTGCCCCAACTGCGGCCACCACATGCGGCCGACCGCACTCGAACGGCTCGCCTATACTTTCGACGAGGACAGCTACACCCGGATCGAGCTGCCGAAGGTGCCCGCCGACCCGCTGAAGTTCCGCGATGGCAAGCGCTACACCGACCGGCTGAAGGACGCCCGCGAGAACACCGGGCTCGACGACGCTTGCGTGGTCGCGCACGGCAGCATCGGCGGCCACAACGCGGTGGTCGCCGCGATGGCGTTCGAGTTCATGGGCGGCAGCATGGGTGCAGCGGTGGGCGAGGCGCTGGTCGCGGCCGCACGCCTGGCGGTGCTGCAGGACGCGCCGCTGATCGTGTTCACCGCCAGCGGCGGCGCCCGCATGCAGGAGGGTGCCGTCAGCCTGATGCAGATGCCGCGCACCACCATCGCCAGCCGCCTCGTCAAGGAGCGCGGCCTGCCGTTCATCACCGTGCTGACCGACCCCACCACCGGTGGCGTCACCGCGAGCTTTGCCATGCTGGGCGACATCCAGATCGCCGAGCCCGGCGCGCTGATCGGCTTCGCCGGCGCCCGCGTCATCGAGCAGACCGTCCGCGAAACGCTGCCCGAGGGGTTCCAGCGCGCCGAGTACCTGCTGGAGCACGGCATCCTCGACATGGTCGTCAAGCGTGGCGAGCTGCGCGACACGCTCGCCCGCTTGATCGGCCTGCTGCGCCGCGCCCCGGCCGAAGCCGCAGCGTGAACGTCGCCTCGCCTCCTGCGCGGCCGCCGCCGCCGTCACGCATCGAGCCGATCATCGATCGGCTGCACGCGCTGCATCCGCGGCTGATCGACCTCAGCCTCGAGCGGTTGCAGCGCTTGCTGGCGCAGCTCGGCCACCCCGAACGCCGGCTGCCGTCGATCGTCCACGTCGCCGGCACCAACGGCAAAGGCAGCACCTGCGCGATGCTGCGCGCCATGGGCGAAGCGGCCGGCTGGCGCGTCCACGTCTTCACCTCGCCCCATCTCGTACGCTTCAACGAGCGATTCCGCGTGGCCGGCCGCCTGGTCTCGGATGCGGCGCTGGCCGACGCGCTGGAGCACATCGAGCGCGTCAACGACGGCGCGCCGATCACCGTGTTCGAGGTCATCACCGCGACCGCGTTCCACTTGTTCGCCGCCGTGCCGGCCGATCTCTGCGTGCTGGAAGTCGGGCTCGGCGGACGCGGCGACGCGACGAACGTGATCGAACGCCCGGCGGCGTCCGCCATCACCGCCCTGTCGCTCGATCACCGCGAGTTCCTCGGCGACACGCTGGCCGCCATCGCCGCGGAAAAGGCTGGCATCATCAAGCCCGGCGTGCCGGTTGCGACCGGCTCCCAGTCGGCCGAATCGCTGCCGGTGTTGCGCGCCGCGGCGGCGGCGTGCGGCAGCCCGTTCCTCGCCCGGGGTGACGCCTGGGAGATCGGCCGCACCGCCTCCGGCCTGCGCTTCACCGACTCCGCCGGCAGCGTCGAGTTGCCGGCGCCGGCGCTGCCGGGCGAGCACCAGGTGGACAATGCCGGCATTGCGCTGGCCGCCCTGCGCGCCGCGTTCGGCGCCCGGCTGCCCGACGCGGCCTATGCCGGCATCGCCGCCGCGCGTTGGCCGGCGCGGCTGCAGCCGCTGCATGGCGCCCTGGCGCGGCTGCTGCCGCAGGATTGGGAGTTATGGCTCGATGGCGGCCACAACCCCGGTGCGGGCGTCGTGCTCGCGCACCATGCCGCCGGCTGGCGCGACCGGCCGCTTCACCTCGTGGTCGGCATGAAACAGGCCAAGGACACTGCCGCGTTCCTGCGTCCCTTGCTGCCGCTCGCCGCCACCGTGTGGGCGGTGCAGGAGCCGGGCCAGCACCTCGCCTTGCCGATCGAGGCGATCGTCGAGGCGTCGGGCGGCGTCGCCCGGCCGGGCCCGACCGTCGCCGACGCCTTGCGCCAGTTGCCGCCGGGGCCGCCGGCGCGGGTCCTGGTCTGCGGCAGCCTTTACCTCGCGGGCGAGGTGCTGAAGGCGGACGGGACCGGCGCCGATGCGTAAAGTCAGGCGTTTGCGGCAGTTTGTTGCCATTTGGCAGGATGCACCTTGCGCGGGGGGTAGACACCCCATCTACACGCCTTGTGTCGTAGCCGGAGCGGGACTTGGATAGCGCGGACCAGCCGTCGATACCCAAACTGCGCGTCACGCCGGAAGAAGCCCGGCGCGCCGCCGTTCTTCCCGGGCATCTGAGCGCGAAGCTGATGCAGTACGGGTCGATGGAGGTCCGCTGGTATCAGCCGCGCAACATCGACCCGCAAGTGCCGCATGACCGGGACGAGCTGTACGTCATCGTCGGCGGCACCGCGGTGTTCGTTCGCGCCGAGGAAACCACCGCTTTCGGCGACGAACCCGTTGTGCCCGTGCGGGGGGACGAGCGGGTCACCGTGCAAATGGGCGACGCGTTGTTCGTGCCGGCCGGCACCGAGCATCGGTTCGAGGCGATGAGTGCCGATTTCGGCGCCTGGATGATCTTCTACGGGCCCGAAGGGGGCGAGCGGCCGTGAGTGTCGAGATCACCGGCTTCGAGCCGGGTGATCGCCCGCGTTGGACGGAGTTGTGGCGCGCCTACCTCGACTTTTACCACACGGTCCTGCCCGACTCCGTCTACGACCACACGTGGTCGCGCATCCTCGCCGGAACCGAGCTGCGCGGGCTGGCAGCCCGACAGGGCAGCGGCATCATCGGCATCACTCATTTCATGTTCCACCCGCACGGCTGGACCTTGGCGAAGACCTGCTACCTGCAGGACCTGTTCGTCGATCCCGCCGTCCGCGGCACTGGCGCCGGCCGCGCACTGATCGAAGCAGTCGCTGCGGCCGCGCGTGCGGGGGGCGCCGACCGGATGTATTGGCTCACCAACGCCAGCAACACCGCCGCCCGTGGCCTCTACGACAAGATCGCGGTGAACCAGGGCTTCATCAAGTACCGACTACAAGCTTTGACCGGCGCCGGCGGGAACCGTCGCGTCAGCGGCGGCGGCGCAGCCCCGCCACCGTGCCGAACGTCACCAGAGCCACCCCGAGCATCGGCAGCGAGGATGGCTCCGGCACCGGCGTGCCGTTAGCCGCGAACACGCCGATGCAGCCGTTGCTGCACCCGGCGAACGCGGTCGTGGGACCGGTCGCGACGAATACCTCGCCCGAGACCGGGTCGACCGCCACCGAGTGGTCGTTGCCGCCGACGGGCAAAGTCTGCAGCGCCAGGGTCGCGGCATCGACCACGCCCAGGACGGGGCCGCCGGATTGGAACCGGGCGGCTTCGAAGAAGGTGTTGTTGGTCGGGTCATACGCCGTTTGGTCACCGCCGCTGATGCCGGCGACCTCTCGCAGGGTGCCGGTGCCGGTGGGATCGACGATCAGGCTCTTGCCGGCCGTCGGGTCGCTGCAGGCGACGAACATGGCCGCGCCCGCGCCTTGCGACAGCCCGGTCGGGCTGCAAACGCCGCCGGTCAACCCGAGCGCCGCGAAGTCGTAGGTG
The DNA here is from genome assembly GCA_963752225.1 of uncultured Alphaproteobacteria bacterium. Classification (GTDB taxonomy): domain Bacteria; phylum Pseudomonadota; class Alphaproteobacteria; order Acetobacterales; family Acetobacteraceae; genus JBBROS01. Next base: position 68,473 of record CAVVXS010000015.1, read on the forward strand.
TGCAGCAGCGCGCCGGTCCGGGCGTCGAGCTCGATCAGCCCGCCGGCGCCGGTGCCGGCCCCGGTGCGGTCGACGTTGAGCGCCGGCACGGCGACGAAGAACGTGCCCCGCGCGGTGTTGAAGATGGTCGCTTCGACGCCGTTTCCGCCGACGTTCGGAAGCCCGCCGCCGCCGTTCAGCGGAATCGACTTGATCACCGCGCCGGTCGCGTTGTTGACCAGCGTCAGGAAGCCCGGGTTGGACGCATTGTTCGCAGCCAGGATCGTGTTGGCCGCGGGGGCATAGGCGACCCCGTCCACCCGGTTGGGCGGAACCGGCGTTCCGGCCACCGCGGTCGGGGTGCTGCGCGGCGCACCGACGACGCTGAGCCCGGTCGAGTCGAGGTTGAACGTCAGAAAGTTGCTCGCGCCGTTGCCGGCCACCAGCAGCTTGCCCGTGGCGGTGCTCGTCAGGCTGATGCCGTTCGGCCCGGCGATGTCGTTGTTGCCGCCCTGCGCGCCGGCAAACAGGCCGCTGCCGATCTGCTCGACGAAGCTGTTCGTCTTGGCTGAGAAGACGTCGATGCCGTTGAACGACCGATCCGTCAGGTAATAAAGCTGGTTCGTGTCGTCGAACGTCGCCAAGTCGTACCCGGTGAACTGCTTGGTGGGGGTCGCGCCCGGAATTTGCAGCGTTTGCAGATACGAGTAGGTCGGCGAAGCCGCCGCGGGCGACGCCTGCAACACGGACAGCGCAATCACGCCGATCCCCGTCGCGACCGACGCCGCGCGCCGCCCCGACGCAACCAAGCTGCGCGAACCCTGCCGCATTGACGCCTCCCGACGGCCATTTTGGCCTTGTCACGAATGGTAGCCAAGGTTCCGGAACGCGACAAGCATCCTGCCGGAGCATTGCCGGCGCCCGGCTGCCGGCGACCGCAGTCACGAGCGGCTCAGGCCGCGCCGAGCCAGTGCAGCGCCTGCAGGCCTGCCGCCCGGCCCGTGGCGAAGCACGCCTGCAGCAGGTAGCCGCCGGTCGGCGCTTCCCAGTCCAGCATCTCGCCCGCCAGAAAGACGCCGGGGCGGGCGCGCAGCATCGCCCCGTCCAGGCTCGCGAACCGCACCCCGCCGGCGGTCGAGATCGCCCGCTCGATCGGCCGCATCCCGGTCAGCCGGAGCTGCACCGCCTTGATCCGCTCCGCCAGCGGCAACGCGCTCGGCACTTCGCGCACCAGCGACGCCGCTGCTGGCGACAGCCCGGCCCGGCGCAGCGCGTTGCTGGTCGACACGCCCGCGCCGCCCAGCCGCGCCGCGACCGCCGCCACCTCGAGGTCCGGCCGGAGATCGAGTTGCAGCACCGCTTCGCCGCGCGCCTCGATCGCGTCGCGCAAGGCGGCGGCGTGCGCGTAGATCGCTCCGCCCTCGAGCCCGTCCGCGGTGACGACCGCCTCGCCCCGCACCGTGGTTCCGGCGAAGGTGGCGGCGATGCGCTTCAGCGGCTCACCCTCGAAGCGGCGGAACGGCGCCGACCAGGCGCACAGCACCCCGGCATTGGCCGCCCGCAACGGCGAGACGACGACGCCCGCACCTTCCAGCAGCGGCACCCAAGCCCCGTCCGAGCCGAGCCGCGGCCAGGACGCGCCGCCCAACGCCAGCACGGCGGCGTCCGCCTCGACCACGGCCGGGCCGGCTGCAGTCTCGAACCGCAGCCGATCCCCGTCCCAACCGGTCCAGCGATGCCCGGTGCGCACCTGCACGCCCATCCTCCCCAACCGCTGCAGCCAGGCGCGCAGCAGCGGCGACGCCTTCCACGAGCGGGGGAACACCCGGCCGCTGCTGCCGACCACGGTCTGCTCTCCCAGCGCTTCGCACCAGGCACGCAGCGCCGCGGGCGGGAACGCGGCCACGGCTGGCTCGATCGCCCCGCGGGCCCGGCCATAGCGGGCGAGGAAGCGGTCGAGCGGCTCGGTGTGGGTGAGGTTGAGGCCGCCGCGCCCGGCGATCAGCAGCTTGCGGCCGAGGCTCGGCATGCGGTCGAACACCGTCACCGCCTGCCCGGCCCCGGCCAGCACCTCCGCCGCCATGAGCCCGGCCGGGCCGCCGCCGACAACGGCGATCACGGCGGAAACGCTAGTCGGCGAACGGGTCGGCGGGGGACGGCGTGTCGCGCGAATAGCCCTCGATCGTGTAGCCGCCGCCCTGGTAACGTTCCTGCACCGGGTTGCCGCTGACGACGCCCTCGAGCTGGCCGGCGAACCCGTCGGCGCTGTCCTGCGGCGCCCAGCCCAGCCGCTCCCGGCCGTCACGCCGCCACCAGGTCATGCGGCTGTTCTTGGACGCGCCCCAGATCACGGTATGCCCCACGGCGTCGGCCAGCACGCAGCGCTCCATCAGTCGGGTCAGGTCGTCAAACGACAGCCACGTCGCCAGCATCCGCGCATCGACCGGCTCGGGGAAGCACGAGCCGATGCGGACGTTCACGTTCTCCACCCCATGCTTGTCCCAGTAAAGGCGGCCCATGAGTTCGCCGAACGCCTTCGACAGGCCATAGAAACTGTCCGGCCGGAAGTCGCAGTCCCCGTCGAGCACGGTGGTCCGCTCGTGGAAGCCGATCGAGTGGTTGGAACTGGCGAACACCACCCGGGCCCGCTCGCGCCGTGCCGCCTCGTAGACGTGGTAGAGGCCCTTGAGGTTCGGCCCCATTACCTCCTCGAACGGCCGCGCGACCGAGATGCCGCCGAAATGCAGGATCGTGCCGCAGCCCTCGGCCAGGCGCAGCAGCGGCAGGGCGTCGTTCAGGTCGACCTTGGTGAAGCTGGCGCCGGGCGGCAGCGCGTCGGGGAACGGCGCGATGTCGGTCAGGCGCAGCGTCCAGCCGTTCGCGGCCAGCTTCGGCGCCATGGCGCGGCCGAGGTTGCCGCTGGCTCCGGTCAGGAGAATCGGACGGGGTTGCGGCATGTTTGATCTCCCTTGGAAGGCCAGGGCTCTGCCCTGGACCCGCCGGGGCCGGCGGCCCCAGACCCGCATAATTCGATTTCAAAGGCTTGCCTTTGACAGGGTCCAGGGGCGACGCCCCTGGCCTTGCGTGCTTGTGACCGGGGCTTGCCCTCGGGTCAACGGGGCGGCAGGTTTGCGCCATGCAAACGATCGCCCAAGCCGCCGCCGACCTCGCCAACGGCGCGACCACCGCGCGCAAGCTGGTCGAAGCCTGCCTCGAGCGGATCGAGGACCCGGCCGGCGAGGGCGGCCGCACCTTTCTGCGCGTCTACGGCGACGAGGCTCGCGCCAGCGCCGATGCGATGGACGGGCTGCGAAAGGTCAATCGCCACCCCAGCCGCTTCGCCGGCATCCCGATCAGCTTGAAGGACCTGTTCGACGTCGCCGGCGAGATGACGGCGGCGGGCAGCAAGGCGCGCAACCAGGCCGACATGGCCGACGAGCATGCTCCGGTCGTGCAGCGCCTGCTGGCGGCCGGGTTCGTGCCGGTCGGGCGCACCAATATGACCGAGTTCGCCTTCTCCGGCATCGGCATCAACCCGCACCACGGCACCCCGCGCAGCCCCTGGGGCCGCGACCCCAAAGACGAAACGAAGGGCCACGTGCCCGGCGGCAGCAGCTCCGGCGCCGCCGTCTCGGTCGCCGACGGCATGGCGTTCATGGGCCTCGGCACCGACACCGGCGGCTCCTGCCGCATCCCGGCGGCATTCTGCGGCGTGGTCGGCTACAAGCCCACCGCGCGCCGGGTGCCGATCACCGGCGTGCTGCCGCTCAGCCCCTCGCTCGACAGCGTCGGCCCGCTGGCCCGCTCGGTGCAGTGCTGCGCCACCGTCGACGCCGTGCTGGCCGGCGAGGCGCCGCGCACCGTGCCGCCCCGCGCCTTGCGTGGCTTACGCTTGGCGGTGCCGGGCAACATCGTCATGGAAGGCATGGACCCCAGCACCACCGAGGCGTTCGGCCGTGCGCTCAACCGGCTCGACAATCTCGGCGTCCGCATCACCCACATGAGCTTCCCGCAATTCGAGGACGCGATGCGCGCCAACAAGTCGGGCGGCTTTGCGGCGGCCGAGGCGCATGTCTGGCACCGCGCGCTGATGGCCGACCAGGGCGAGGTGTACGACCCCCGCGTCCGCAGCCGGATCGAGCGCGGCGAGGCGATGAGCGCGGGCGAGTACATCAAGCTGCAGCAGGAGCGGGCCCGGCTGATCGCCGCTTTCGACGAGGCGACGGCGCCCTACGACGCGCTCGCGATGCCGACGTCGCCGATCGCGCCGCCGCGTCTGGACAGCCTCGATGACGACGCGGAGTACGGCCGGGTCAACACGCTGGTGCTGCGCAACTGCTCGCTGTTCAACTTCTTCGACCGCTGCGCCATCAGCCTGCCGGCCGGGCGCTCCGGCGAGGCGCCCGCCGGGCTGATGCTGGCCGGCGAGACCATGGGCGACGCGAGGCTGTTCGCCCTGGCCCAGGCGATCGAACCCATCCTGAAGGATTAACCCCCCAATGCGCGTCCTGATCACGCTGATGGCCTTGCTGCTTGCCGCGTTGCCCGCCCGGGCACAGGCGGTGCTGGACGGGATCATGGCGCGCGGCACGCTGCGGGTCGGGCTGACCGGCGACTACAAGCCGTTCAGCATCAAGGAAGGCGGCGGCTTCGAGGGCCTCGACGTCGACATGGCCGGCAGCCTGGCCAAGGCGCTCGGAGCCAAACTCGAGATCGTGCCGACCACCTGGCCGACCCTAATGCAAGGGCTGCAATCCGGCGCCTACGACATCGCCATGGGCGGCATCACCGTCACCACCGAGCGCGCGAAAACGGCGCTGTTCTCGACGCCCGTGATGCGCAGCGGCAAAACGCCCATCGCCCGCTGCACCGACAAGGCCAAGTTCCAGACGCTCGCCGACATCGACAAGCCCGGCGTCCGCGTCATCTACAACCCCGGCGGCACCAACGACCGCTTCGCCCACGCCAACATCCACCAAGCGCAGCTGGTCGAGTTCCCCAACAACGCCGTCATCTTCGAGGAGATCATTGCCGGGCACGCCGACGTCATGATGACCGACGGCGTCGAAACCCGGCTGCAGCAGAAGCTGCACCCGGAGCTCTGCGCGATCCACCCGGACGAGCCGTTCGACCACTCCGAGCTCGCCTACATGCTGCCCCGCGACCTCGTGCTCCAGCAATTCGTCAACACCTGGCTCGAGGTGCAGGGCACGTCGGGCGAGCGCGCCAGCGCGGCGGCGAAATGGCTGGGGAATTAACCCAGCTAAGCAATCAGTCGCACTTGCCGAGTTGTAAGTATCACACTAACGTCGTGCTCCACGGCCGGGGGGTTCGGGACACGTGGCTTTTAGCCCTCCCAAAAGACGACTGTCTCTGCCGCAAAAAATGCTCATCATTGGAGTGGCCATTGCCGCACTTGGGATCGTCCTAATTTCGCTTAATGCAGATCTTCGTCGTGACCCGTTTACAACTCCGCTGATCATCTCAATAATGGCGGCAGCCTGCTTAGGGTTTCTCCTACGCCAAAGACGGCGCATGCTTTACAGTTTGATCGAGTTAATGGTTGGATTGTTGCTAACCATCTATGCCGTCATCGGAGATCGCACGGTTCTCCATGACATTTTTATTGTCAATCTTCCCGGTATCATTCTTCATCTGAGGTGGGCATCTTTTCTGTCCGGAGTGTACTTTACAATTAGAGCACTCGACAACATGGGTAAGGCACTCAAATCAAGCCAACGGCTCGCGGTTGAGTATAACTTCGTAATAGACCGCGACTGGCACCACCTTGTAACTCTGGAAGCTGAAAGGCTTTGGAGGAAAAAGGGTTGTCTGTCTACTACTGAAGTTGAGGATTGGGAGGAGGCGCAACTTATCATCCACAGGACGAAACGTACCACGCCAGAAGCTGATTTGTGGGAACGGGTTTTTGGGTTCGACTAGGCGTAGCTCCTAACTCAGAGCACAAACCTCCTGGTCGTCGATCAGCGCATAGATGTTGTCCAAAAGCGCTTCGGGGTCGTTCGGTAGCGGCGCTCTGCCCAAATGTCGCGGCGTCGGCGCCGCCGGCCGGCTCGGAGGTGCCGCGCCGGCGGTCCGTCGGCGCCAGCTATCTCACCTTGGTGGTCACGGTGCCGAAGTTGGCCGGCGCCATGCCGCCGCCGTTGTTCGACGTGACCCCGCTGTTGAGGTTGCGGGACTCCGACGATTGCGGTTTCTCGGCCGCGCAGCCGGACAGGCCGAGCAGGCCGACAACGCCCATCAGGACAACCGCACGGATCTTGGGCCGCAACGCTTTCAGCATGACCTCGATCTCCCCATCAGTTGGCGCGCGCTCCCACGAGGCGCGTGACGCTATTTCTCCGCCAACGCCTTGATGTTGTCCAACCCGCTCCGATACAGGCCGCTGACCGCCTTGCTGGAGGCCTCGTCGTCGGCGCCGCCGGCCGGCTTGAAGGTGCCGTGCCAGGTCACCAGCGAACCGCCCCCGGCCGGCGCCACGCTGATGGTCGACGTGTAGGCCGTCACCGGCAGCACCTTCGGATCGACCTGGGCGATCGCGTAGCTATAGCTGTGCTCGCCATGGGCGGTCAGCCGCTCCGTCACCTTCGGATTGCCCGGCGCCTTGAGCGTGATGACCCGCACCGAGCCCACCGCATCCAGCCGATCCGCCGGGCTGCTGACGGCGCCGGGCAACCAGGCGTGGATGGCGTCGAAGTGGCCGATCAGCGCCCAGACCCGATCCGGCGGCGCGCTCGTGTTGACCGTCTCATTCACCTCCACCGCCAATGCCGGCAGGGCGAGCGCGGCGAAGGTGGCCGCGGCGATCAGGATGCGCATGGTGTTTCCTCTGGGTTTGTTGCTTGCTCGGACTGGAGGGCAGCGGGTCCGCCATGTCAAGCGAGCCCTTGCAAGCACCGCCGTTCCGTCCGAGTCTCGCCGCCAACAGGAGGACCGCACCCATGAACCATTGCATCGTGGGCTGGGCCCACACGACGTTCGGCAAGCACGAGGGCGTCGATGTCGAGGGCCTGATCGACCAGGTCGCGGGCGCGGCCATCGCCGATGCCGGCATCGGCGCCGAGGACATCGACGCGACCTTCGTCGGCCTGTTCAACAACGGCTTTTCCCGGCAGGACTTCCCGAGCTCGCTGCCGATGCAGTCGCTGGACGCGCTCCGCTTCAAGCCCGCCACCCGCTACGAGAATGCCTGCGCGTCCGGCTCCGCCGCGATCCATGGCGCGCGCGACTTCCTGTCCGCCGGGCGCGGCCGCTTTACCCTGGTGGTCGGTGCGGAGAAGATGACCGGGCTGCCCAATGCCCAGGTCGGCGACAACCTGCTCGGCGCTTGCTACCGCCGCGAGGAGGGGGACATCCAGGCCGGGTTCGCCGGCGTGTTCGGCCGTATTGCCGAGCGCTATTTCCAGGCCAACGGCGACCAATCCGACGCACTCGCCGCGATCGCCGCCAAGAACCATAAGAACGGCGTCGACAACCCGTACGCGCAGATGCGCAAGGACCTCGGCTACGAGTTCTGCCGCACCGTCAGCGAGAAGAACCCCTACGTGGCGCCGCCCTTGAAGCGCACCGACTGCTCGCTGGTGTCGGACGGCGCCGCTGCCCTGGTCATCACCGACGAGGAGACCGCGCGCACCCTGGGCAAGGCGGTCCGCTTCCGCGCCGCCGTGCACGTCAACGATTTTTTGCCGCTGTCCCGCCGCGACCCGACCCGGTTCGAGGGGGCACAGCACGCCTGGACCCGCGCCTTCGCGGACGCCGGGGTGTCGCTCGAGGACCTGTCGTTCGCCGAGGTGCACGACTGCTTCACCATTGCCGAGTTGCTGGCTTACGAGGCGATGGGATTGGCAAAGCCCGGCCAGGGCGCCCGCGCCGTGCTCGACGGCACCACCGCGGCGGGCGGCCGGCTACCGGTCAATCGCAGCGGCGGGCTGAAAGCCAAGGGGCACCCGGTCGGCGCCACCGGCGTCAGCATGCACGCGATCGCGGCGATGCAGCTCGCGGGGGAGGCCGGCGCGATGCAACTCCCGAAGGCCGAGCTGGCCGGCGTGTTCAACATGGGCGGCGCCGCCGTCGCCAACTACGTCAGCATCCTCGAACCCGTCCGTTAGCCCCGGCTGCCGGGCGTGATCCCGACCACCAACCTCGCGACGCTCCTGCTGCAGGCGGCGACCCGGCATCCGGACCGCCCCGGGCTGATCCGCGGCGACACGGCCTGGACCTGGCACACGCTCGCGACCCGCGTCCGCACTGCGGCGGCCGGGCTGCGCGCGGCGGGGGTGCGGCATGGGGACCGCATCCTGGTGCATGGCCGCAACGGCCCGGCGCTGTTCGAGTCGATGTGGGCCGCCTGGATGCTGGGTGCCGTCTGGGTGCCGACCAACGTGCGGCTGACGCCGGCCGAGACGGCCTATCTCGCCCAGTCCTCCGGCGCCGCCGTGCATGTGTTCGACCACGGCTTCGAGGGCCACGCGGCGGCCGCCCGCGACGCCAACCCGGCCTGCCGCCTCGAACTGGACCTCGGCCCGGGCTGGGACAGCTTGCAAACCCACGGCAGCATCGAGCATCCGGTGGACGTGGATCGCGACGATCCGTGCTGGTTCTTCTACACCTCGGGCACCACCGGACGCCCCAAGGCTGGCGTGCTCACCCACGGCCAGATGGCCTTCGTCGTCACCAACCACCTGTGCGACCTGATGCCCGGCACCACCGAGCGGGACGTGTCGTTGGTGGTCGCACCCCTGTCCCATGGCGCCGGCGTGCATGCGGTGGTGAACGTCGCCCGCGCCGCCGCCAGCATCCTGCCGGACGGCGATCGGCTCGATTGCGCCGAGGCCTGGCGTCTGGTCGAGCGGCACCGCGTGACCAACATCTTCACTGTCCCCACCATCCTGACCTTGCTGACCCGCGCGCCGGAGGTGGACACGCACGACCATTCCTCCTTGCGCTACGTGATCTATGCCGGGGCGCCGATGTATCGCGCCGATCAGCAGCATGCGCTTCGCAAGCTCGGACCGGTGCTGGTGCAGTATTTCGGGCTCGGCGAGGTGACCGGCAACATCACCGTGCTGCCGCCGCATTTGCACAGCGCCGACGACGACCCGGCCTTCCCGATCGGCAGTTGCGGTCTGCCGCGCACCGGCATGGACATCGCCATCCTGTCGCCGGGGGGGACGCGTTTGGGCGCCAGCGAGACGGGCGAGATCTGCGTCCGCGGCCCGGCGGTGTTCGCCGGCTACCACGACAATCCGGAGGCGACGGCGAAGACCTTCGCCCATGGCTGGTTCCACACCGGCGACCTCGGCCACCTCGACCGGCACGGCTTCCTTTATATCACCGGCCGGGCCAGCGACATGTTCATCTCCGGCGGCAGCAACGTCTATCCGCGCGAGATCGAGGAAGCGCTGCTGCTGCATCCCGCCGTGGCCGAAGCCTGCATCGTCGGCCTGCCGCACCCGAAATGGGGGGAGAGCGGGGTTGCGGTGCTGGTGCTGCATCCGGGCGCCGGGGCGTCGGCCGCCGAGTTGCGCGCGCATCTCGAGCCGCGCCTGGCCCGCTACAAGCATCCGGCCGAGTACCGGTTCTGGCAGGAACTGCCGAAATCCGGCTACGGCAAGGTGGCAAAGATGGACATCAAGCGCCGGCTCGAAGCCGAGGGCGCGGTGTTCGGGTGAGCCGCCGGCCTCTGCGTTCATGATCGCGGCCGCTGCTGGCCGCTTGCGCCAGGCCCGGGTGGCCCTGGCACCCGGGCGTCGCATGCTCGATGCCGCCGGCGAGGCGATGGACGCGCTCGGCTGGCGTTCGGCAACCCTGCAACTGCTCGGCGGCCCTATGGCGCGGGCGGTGTTCACCTGCTCGGTGCTGACGCCGGGCGGGCCGCGCTGGATCGACTACGGCCCGCGCCGCGACGCTGGCGCCTGCTGGCTGGTGTTCGGCTCCGCCACCTTCGGCGTCGCGCTCGACGGTGGGCCGGCGATGCACTGCCACGCCATGCTGGCCGGCACCGACGCCGTTCCGCAGGGCGGCCACCTGGTTCCGGAGGAAAGCGTGATCGGCGCCGCCGGCCTCGTCGCCCACGCCGTGTCGGGCTCGGACGCCGGGTTCCGCATCACCCGCGACTCCTCGGGCTTCAACCTGCTGAGCCCCGCGCCATGGCCTTGATCCTTGCTCGCCTGGTCCGCGGCGACGACCTCGTCGCCGGTATCGAGTCGCTGGTACGCCAGCATGGCCTCATTCGCGCCATCGTCCGCTGCGGCCCCGGCAGCCTCGACTCCGGCTGCGTCCAGGCCGGCGGCGATCCCGTCGAGGTCGCCGGCCCCGGTGCCGAGATGCTCAGCCTTTATGGCGAAGTCGGGCCCGAGGGCGCCAGCCTGCACGGCGCGGTCGCCGACCCGGAGGCTCGGGTCTATGCCGGCCGCTTCGTTCGCGGGCGCAACCCGGTCTGCATCACGATCGAGTTGACGCTGGAGCCGCTGGAATAGAACAGGGCCGAAGCGTCGCCGCTCCGGCCCTGGTCCATCCAGCTTGAACGTCAGTCCGCGTGGTGAATGTCGTCGTGGAACACGCTGCTCGGCGTGTTCACGCTCGACGCGTCGGCAACGGTGGGCATGTCGGTCCGGTCGCCGCCGTCCATTGCCCAGTCGTGGCCGTGAACCAACCCGTCGTCGAATTCATCGTATGACATAATCGGTTTCCTTTTTGCTTAGTTAAGCGGGGATGGTCTGCTTGCTCGCCGCTCCAGGCGCCTGGTCGTGGAACTGGGCGGTTTCCGTGCTGTGCGCCATCGCCGTCGTGCTGCTGCGGCCGCCCGAGGCCGCCGTCGCCACCGCGTCGAAGTAGCTGACGCCAACCTCGCGCTGATGCTTGGTCGCGGTGTAGCCGAACTGCTCGGACGCGAACTCCGCTTGTTGCAGCTCGGAATAGGCGGCCATGCCGCGGGCCTTGTAGGCGCGCGCGAGCTCGAACATGCCGTGGTTGAGGTTGTGGAACCCGGCCAGGGTGATGAACTGGAACTTGTAGCCCATGGCGCCGATCTCGCGCTGGAACGCCTCGGCTTGGGCCTCGCCCATCTTCCGCTTCCAGTTGAACGAGGGCGAGCAGTTATAGGCCAGCATCTTGCCCGGGAATTGCTTGTGGATGGCCTCGGCGAAGGCCCGCGCATCGTCCAGGTCCGGTTCCGACGTTTCCCACCACAGCAGGTCGGCATAGGGCGCATAAGCCAGGCCGCGCGCGATGGCGTAGTCCTTGCCGACCCCTTCCTTGATGCGGAAGAAGCCTTCCGCGGTCCGCTCGCCGGACAGGAACGGCCGGTCCCGCTCGTCGATGTCGCTGGTCAGCAGTTGCGCGCTTTCGGCGTCGGTACGGCACAGCAGCACGGTGCTGACCCCCTCGACGTCGGCGGCGAGGCGGGCGGCGTTGAGGGTGCGGATGTGCTGGCTGATCGGCACCAGCACCTTGCCGCCGAGATGGCCGCACTTCTTCTCGCTGGCGAGCTGGTCCTCGAAGTGCACGCCCGCGGCGCCGGCCTCGATCATGTGCCGCATCAGCTCATAGGCGTTCAGCGCGCCGCCGAACCCGGCCTCCGCGTCGGCGACGATCGGCGCCATCCAATAGGTCTGGTCGCCGGCATTCTCCATGGCAGCAATCTGGTCGGCCCGGCGCAGCGCGTTGTTGATGCGCTTGACCACGTCCGGCACCGAGTTCACCGGATACAGCGACTGGTCCGGGTACATCGTCCCCGCCGTGTTGGCGTCCGCCGCGACCTGCCACCCCGAAAGATAGATGGCTTTCAGCCCCGCTTTCACTTGCTGCAGTGCCTGATTACCGGTGAGCGCGCCGAGCGTGTTCACATACGGCTCAGACTTCAGCAGCTGCCATAGGCGCCGAGCTCCCATCTCGGCCAGCGTATGCTTGATGCGGAACGATCCCGACAGACGCTCCACGTCGGCCGGGCTATAGTCGCGGCGGATGCCTTCGAAGCGGTCCGGGGTTGGCGACGACCCGGCGCCGCCATCGGGGGCGAAGCTAGGTTGGGGGAAGCTGCTCATCTCGACTTGTTCTCCTGGCGTTGGGGTCTTCATCGCCCATTGCGACAATCAACGCAGTTGCAGCATGAAAAGAAAGCGGCGATAGAGACAGAACAGCGCAAGCACGTCACCGGATTCACAGACGGCAGTATTGCGGAGAAAAGTTTGTAAATGTCTCGCCCACTGATTGGCCGCACCATCCGCCGGCTCCGCACCGAGCGGACATTGTCGCAGCAGGCTTTGGCGGCCCGGCTCGGCATCTCGGCCAGCTACCTCAACCTGATCGAGCACGACCAGCGCGCAGTCACCGCCTCGCTGCTGCTGAAGCTGGGCGCCGTGCTGCAGGCGGACCTTGCCGCCCTGTCCGGCAGCGCCGAGCGGCAGCTCGAAAGCAGCCTGCGCGAGGTCATCGCCGACGCAGCGCTCGGCCTCGAGCCGGTGCCCGACGCGGAACTGCAGGCGCTGGCCGGCAGCGCGCCGGGGGCGGCGCGGGCGATGATCGCGCTGTATCGGGCCTGGCGGGTGGCGCAGGAGGACGCGAGCGGCATCGCCTTGCCGAGCGGCCGCCGCATCCTGCTGCCGACCGAGGAAACCCGCGACTTCTTCCAGGACAGCGGCAACCATTTCCCGACCCTCGAAGCGCTCGCCGAGCAGGTCGCGGCCCAGTGCGACGCCTCCTCCGCGGGGCTCGACCGCGCCATCGCCGAGCGGCTGGCCCGCACCCACGCCGTTCGGGTCCGGGTCGGCCCGCTCGACACCCTCCGCCGTTACGAGCCCGAAACCCGGGTGCTGGACCTGTCGGAAACGATGCGACGCGAGACCCGCGCCTTCCATCTGGCGTTCCAGCTGATGTTGCTCGAGGCGCGCGACCTCGTGGAAACGCTGGTGGCCGCCGCGTCGCCCTCGACGCAAGAAGCGGCCGACCTGATCCGCGTCGGCCTGCTCAACTACGCCGCCGGCGCCTTGCTGCTGCCGTACGCGGCGATGCTGGAGGCGGCACGCACCCTGCGCTACGACGTCGACACGCTGGCCGCGCGGTTCGGCGTCAGCTTCGAGCAGATCGCCCACCGGCTCAGCACCTTGCAGCGCGACGGCGCCCGCGGCATCCCGTTCTTCTTCGTGCGGGTGGACCCGGCCGGCAACGTCGACAAGCGATTCTCCGCGTCCGGCTTCCCATTCGCCCGGTTCGGCGGCTCCTGCTCGCGCTGGCTGATCCACACTGCCTTCACCGCGCCGGACCGCCTCTCGGTGCAGGCGGCCGAGCTGCCCGACGGCGCCGCGTTCCTGTGCTTCGGCCGGGTGCTGACCGGCACGCCATCGCGTTGGGGTGAGCCGCCGCCGCGCCACGTGGTGGCCCTCGGCTGCGACATCGACCGGGCCTCGGAGGTGGTCTACTCCGACGGGCTCGACCTCGCGCGCCGGGTCGGCATCGGCTTGTCCTGCCGCCTGTGCGACCGCAGCGATTGCCGCAGCCGCGCCTTTCCACCGCTGCAGCATCGCTTGGTGATCGACCCGAACGAGGGCAGTGCGGTGCCGTGGCGCTTCACCCCGGACAAGCCGGCCCGCCCGTCATAGGAAGTTGACCAACGACAGGCCCTTCACGCCGGCAATGAGCTGGTAGGACGCTTGCAGCTGCGTCTGCAGCGCTTGGATGCGGGTGATCGTCTCCGCCATGTCCACGTCCTGCACGTTCGACACCTGCGCCGTAAGCGACAACTGCGTGCTGGCCATGGTCGCCTGCCGGGTTTTCAGCGACGCCTGGATGTTGCCTAGCGCGCCTTGCTCGTCGGACAGTCCGGACGCCGCGCTTTGGAGCTGCGCGCGCGCCGTCGCCGCCGTGGCCGGCGCCGTCGACCCGGATGTCATTCCCGCCAGCGTCGTCAGCCCCAGCAGCACGTCACGCATGTACGACCCGGTCGGCGACCCCGCGCTGCTGACGAGCGTGTTCTGGTTCGCCAGCACCCCGATCTGCACCCGCTGCCCTTCGCCCACCTCCACCGTCGGCACCGTCCCGATCGTCCCCGAGAACGGCGCCCCTGAACTGCCGCTCAGGATCCCGCTCATGATGGTGGCCGGCGTGGTGTCCGGAACCGGCGGGTTGCCGGTATCGTCGCCGGAGAACAGGTAGACGTTCCCGACCTTTGTATTCAGCAATTGCCCGACCTGTTCCAGTGCCTGGCTGGCCCGCGTGGCGATGCTGTCGGCCTGGGAATAGCCGACATTGTTGACATTGTTGGTCTGCGCCAGGAAGTCGTTGGCGATCGCGCCGATGCTCGTCAGCACCGATTGCGACACGTCCAGCCGGTTGGTCGCGAGATCGATGTTGGTTTGCCAGGTCTGCAGGTGCTTGATGCTCGGCCCGAGATCGAGGCTGGTGCGGCTGCCGGCGCCGAGCCCGGCATAGTCGTCGGAAATGCGCCCCGTCGACTCCTGCTGCAGCGCGGTGTCGAGCTGCTTCTTCACCGCCTGGCTGTTCGCCGTCAGCCGGCTCAGCAAGCCGCCATCCAGCGTGCCGGCGCCCACGACGCTCATGGCTCAATCCTCATTGCACCGCCCCCAGAAGCTTGTCCCACATCGACTGCACGGCCGCGATCACCTTGGCATTCGCGCCATAACTGTTCTGCAGCGCGATCATGGAGCTCATCTCGGTGTCGACCGACACCCCGCTTTGCGCGGTCAGCTTGGTTTGCAAGCCGGTCTGCAACGCCTGGTTCGCGGTGAGCGTGGCCGCGGCTCCTTGCGACAGGCTGGCATTGTTGGCGACGAGATCGGCTGCCTGCGACGCCACCGAGCCCAATCCGCTGGTCAGCACGCCGCCCAGCACGGCGTTGATCAGCACCGTGCTGCCGAGGTGGCCGGTTGGCGCGGTGCCGTCGCGAACCATGCTGGGCGTGGCGGCAACCGCCGTGCCGACCTGCAGGGTTTGCGCGAAGCCCGGCGTGCCCGCGGCCGGGATCGAGGTGCCGGACCCATCGGTGAACAGCAACAGCCCGGCGTTGGAGAACCCCGTCGCGAGCGCCTGAGAAAAAGCGTCGATACTGGTCTGCACGCCGGGCAGCACCCGGTCACGCAGGTCCAGCTCGGCGCCGATCTTGCCGCCGCCGTGGATGGCGCCGCTCGAATTGGTCGTGCCGAGCGAAACCGGGGCGCCGCCGACGGTCAAGGCCGGTCCGATCGAACCGGGGCCCAAAGTCGCCGTGCCGATCGCCAGCGGCCCGCTCGGGTCGTGCGTCGACAATACCGTGCCGCCGCTCACCGCCAGCAGGTCGCCGTTGGCCTGGGTGACGAACTTCGCCCCGGTCAGCTCCGTGACCCGGGCCGCGGCGGCGTCCCGCTGATCTTCCAATTGTGCCGTGCTCTGCCCCGCCGACCGGGCCGCGATGATCAAGGTGCTGAACTGCCCGACCGACGCCAATGCCGCGTTGGCGTCGGCGACGTCGGTCTGCAGGCTGTCCTGCAGCGCCTGCCGCTGGGTGGTGACGGCGTTGCCTAACCCGTTGACGCCGGACGCCAGCCCCGCCGCCTGCTGCACCACCAGCCGCTGCTGCGTTTCGTTCGACGGGTCGGTCGCCAGAGCCGAGAAGGCGTCGCGCAAGCGTCCGACCAGGCTGGCAATGTCTTGCCCGCTTCCGGGCACGCCCGACGCCCCATCGATCGCCGACAGGGTCGTCTGCCGCGCCTGGCCGTCGGCCACGTCGGCGCCGCTGGAAAACAGCTCGGTTTGCAGCGCCGTATCGATCGCCCGGGTCACGACCCCGGTGCGCACGCCGACGCCTTCGCCGCCGGCCGTCATGCTCTCGACCGGCACCGTTTCCCGCACGTAGCCCGGCGTGTTGGCGTTGGCGACGTTCTGCGAGATCGTCGCCAGCCGCCGGTTGATGCTATCCAGGCCCGACGCCGCCTGGCTGATGATACCGTCCAGGCGCATGGCCGATTACCGCTTCATGTCGAGCGTCGATTGCAGCAGCTCGTCCGCCGTGGTCACCAGCTTGGTGTTGGCGGAATAGGCCCGCTGCGCGACGATCAGCTTGGTGAATTCGCGGGCGATGTCGACGTTGCTGCTCTCGACCGAGCTCGTGACCAGCGAGCCGGCGCCGTTGGTGCCGGACTGCACCGTTTGCGCCGCGCCGCTTTCCCGCGTCGTTTCGAACGCCTGGCCGTCCTCGCGCTGCAAGGCATTCGCGTTCGCGAACGTCACGACCGGCACCCGGGCTACGACGCGGGACTGCCCGTTGTCGTAATTCACCACCACGTCGCCGTTCGCGTGCATGACGACGCCGCTGTAGCTGCCCGGCGCCACGCCGTCCTGCGACAGCGCCCGCAGGCTATAGGTGGTCCCGGCATACTGGGTGAGCCCGTCTGCCTGGCCGAAATGGCCGAGGTTGAGCGAGATCGCCTGCGGCCCCGCGCCGAAATTGGCGGACATCCCGAGCGTCGCCGACCCTCCGGTCGAGAACGTGGTAGCAGTCAGCGCGCCGTATGTTCCCGCGGCGGAAGGGCTGATGCTGCCGATCGTGCCCTCGGGCGCAGCCGGATCGCCGTTGGGACCGAATGTGATGGTGGCCGTCCCGAGCGATGTGCCGTCGCCTTGCGTGATCGCGACCGACCAAGTGTTGGTCGGGGCGGCGACTTGCGTCCAAGCCAGGTTCAACGTCTGCGACCGGCCGAGCGCGTCGGTGATGGGGATCTGCGTGTTGATCGCGGCCGTGCCGGAGGGGGACGCCGGCAGGTTCGCGGCCAGGGTCGCCTTGCTGGTCGGCTGCGGGCTGTAGCCGGACTGGCCGATCTGGATCGGCTGGGTCTTGGTCTGGTCCAGCGTGCCGGTGCTGTCGGCCACCCAGCCGTTCAGGTAGTCGCCGCTGCCGTTCACGAGAAATCCGTCCTTGTTCAGCGTGAAGTCGCCGGCCCGGGTATATTCGGGCTGGGTGCGGAACTGGATCGTGCCGTTGGTTTCGCCAACCGGCCGGCTGACATTGAAGAAGCCGGCGCCGGCAATCGCGAGGTCCAGCCCGTTATCGGTCTGGGTGATCGTGCCCTCGACCGTGTTGACGTAGTCGGGCCGGGCGACCACCGCGCCGGACTGGTTGGTCGTCGCGTTGCTGGTGGTCAGGTAGTCCTGGAAGTTGGTGTCGACCCGCTTGTAGCCGACGGTTTGGCTGTTGGCGACATTGTCGCCGATATTGCCGAACGCGCCCGACTGGGCAGACAAACCACTGATGGCGGTGTTCATCGCACCGAAAAGGGACATGGGTGGGCTCCTGTAAACTGCTGCTGCGGGTAGCGCATCTTTTGTGCCAGCCCTCAGGCCCCGGTTTCATTGTGTTTGCGTCCCGTCTGACCCGGCCGGATTTGCCGGCCCGACATCGTGCGCCGGGCAATTCCTACCGGCCGACCGCCGATCCGCCCGCCCCGCGCCCTTGTCGGCAGCCATTTCCGCTCTGGCCCGCCGCTTGCCTTATCCCCCTCGATGTCAACCTCGCCCCCCTCCCCGACCAGCCCCCCCGCCCGCCCGACCGGCGCCGGACCGCGCTCCCCGTCCGCCACGTCGTCCTCCGGCGACCCGGTGAACGGCGCCGGCTTCGTCGGACAACTGAACGAGGCGCTGGACACCGACCGCGCTCCGGCACCCGCGCCGCCCCCCGCCGGCAGCGGCGCGTCGACAACTGCCGGGCGGTCAGCGCCATCAGCCGACGGCCTGCCCGGCACTCCTCGCCCGCACGCATTGCCACGACACGCCGGCAACTCGGCCGCGGCCGTCCCGCCCCGGGGCGGGACGGCATCCCAGCCGGGTTCCGCGGCAAGCGGCAACCAGGCGCCCGGCGCAGCAGCGGCCGGTTCCGCTCCCATCCCGGAGGCCACGTCGCCAGCCGCCGCCTCCGCGGCCGCGCCAACCCCGGCCCCGGACCAAGCGCCTTCGCGCCTGCCCGATCCCGCCGACGCCGCTGCCGACCCTGCCGCCGCCACCGCCGGCACCGCCGGCACGCCGTCGAAAGAGGCCGATGACCCCGGCTCGGACGAGATGGACGACACGGCCGAAGCGCCGCTCGGATCCGAAGCTTCCCCTGCGTCGGCCGCGGGGTGGCCGCACAGCCCCCCGACAACGAACCTGCCCGCCTTGCCGCCGGCCATCACTATCCCGGCGCCGCCCAGCCCCGGAGCGCCCCTCGGCAGCGGATCGACCGGCAGCAACGAACCCGCTTCCGATCCCGCGGTGACGGGCGGGGAAGGCCGGACCGAGCGCAGAGCGCAAGCCGTCACTCCGTCCGGCACGACGGGGGTCGGCGGCAGCAGCCGGCCCAACCCGGACGCGACGTTCGCCTTCCAGCACCCGGGTGGACCGGCGGCACCGACCGCGCAACAAGCGCGGGCCAACGCCGTTGCCGCCGTGGCCGGACGCAGCACCGCCGCGTCCGACCGGTCGCCTGCCACCCCCGCGAACCGGCTCGAAGCACCCGCGGCCGCCGCGGAGCCAGACGCACCGGCCGCCGGCCCGCCGCCGGTGCCCATCCTTCAGCCCCCGGCTCCGGCCGCAGCTGCCGCATTGCCGCCGCCCGCATCGGCCGCGCCGGCGGCTCCACCTCCAGGAACACCGGCGCCGCATCCGGGCGCGCCGGCCGCCCAGCTCGCGCCGGCCTTCAGCCTCGCCGCGGCTGCCCGCCCCGGCGACGCCCAGCCGGTCGTGATCCGGCTCGCCCCGACCGAACTCGGACACGTGCAGGTCCGCATCGAGCGCCCGGCCGACGCACCGGCGCGCGTGGTGCTCGCGGTCGAGCGGCCCTATACGCTGATGCTGCTGATGCAGGATCAGCCGCAGCTCAATCGCGCCCTCGACGCGGCCGGCGTGCCGCCCGATGGGCGGACGCTGCAGTTCGCGCTCGGCCAGTCCGATGGCAGCTCACTTTCGGACGGTGCTGGCGGCGGCGGCTCTGCGGCCGGCTCGAATGGCGGCTGGACCCAATCCGGCGGCTTCGCGGGCGACGGCGGACGCGGCGGCGACACGCCCCGCCGGGCACCGCCACGCCCGAACTGGCTGCGTGCCGGCGTCGACATCACCGCTTGACCCTCTCGAACAAGGACCGACCATGACCGTCACCGCGACCGCCGGCGCCGCCCCCGCCACGACCGCCTCGGGCAACTCGCTCACCAAGCTCGCCGGCAACTTCGACGACTTCCTCAAGCTGCTGATGACCCAGCTGCAGAACCAGGACCCGACCAGCCCGATGGACACCAACCAGTTCACCAGCCAGCTGGTCCAGTTCACCAGTGTTGAACAGCAGATCAACACCAACAGCAGCCTGACGAAGCTGATCCAGGCCACCCAGGGCAGCAACTTGCTGCAAGCGTCCGCCTTGGTCGGGCAGATGGTCGAAGTGTCGGGCGACCAGCTCAGCTTGCAGAATGGCCAGGCGTCGCTGCACATCACCGGATCGATCGCGCAGCCGGTCAAGATCGGCGTCTACGCCCAATCCGGTGCGAAGCTTCAGGAAGCGACGGTGGTGCCGCAAGCCGGCAGCAAAAGCTGGACCTGGGACGGCAAGGACGCGACTGGCCGCACGATGCCGGACGGCGCTTACAAGGTGGTCGTCAAGGCGGCCGACGGATCGGACGTGCCAGTTCGACCCGCTCGGCATCGCGACGGGCGTGCAGCGCAACGGCGACACGATGCAGGTCGCGCTCGGTGGGCTCTCGGTCGATCTCAACGCCGTGCAGTCGGTCGGCGCCAAGTAGGCATCTTCTGCCCACCCCTTAACCGCTCGTAAAGGTTCTCCCGCCACACTCCGCTGCATGACGCGCTTCCAAAACGGGACGAGACCATGATGGCGTTGCTGGCGGGCCTGCGTGCCCTCGGGCCGGTCAAGCTCGGGGCCTTGGCGTTGGTGGCCGTGCTGTCGTTGGCGCTCGTCGGCTTGCTGGCGGTCCGTGGCAACAGGGCGCCGATGGCCCTGCTCTACGCCGACCTCGACTTGCGCGAAGCCGGGCAGGTCGTCGACGGATTGGACCGGGCCCACATTCCTCACCACGTCGAGTTGGGCGGCAGCCGCATCCTGGTGCCCGAGGACCAGGTGGCCCGGGCGCGCATGCTGCTCGCCAAGGACGGGCTGCCGTCCGGTGGCTCGATCGGCTACGAGATCTTCGACCGTGCCGACGGACTGACCGCCAGCGCCTTCCAGCAGGGCATCAGCCAGACCCGCGCCCTTGAGGGCGAGCTGTCACGCACCATCCGCAGCCTCCAAGGCGTTCGCGCCGCCCGGGTTCACCTCGTCCTGCCGAGGCGCGAGCCGTTTGCCCGGGAACGCCAGGAAGCGCAGGCCAGCATCGTCATCACCATGGCCGGCGCCGCCCGCATGGACCGCGACGCCACCCAGGCCGTGCTGAACCTGATCGCCGCCGCCGTTCCCGGACTGAAGGCGCAGAATATCGCCATCGTCGACAGCCGCGGCAACCTGCTCGCCCGGTCCGGGCAGCCGACGGCTGGCCTCGCCGCGGCGCAGACCGGCGAGGAGCTGAAGCGCGCGTCGGAGCTGCGGATCGCCCGTGCCGTCGAGGAGATGCTCGAGCGGACGGTCGGCCCGGGCCGGGTCCGCGCGGAAGCCACGGTCGAGCTCGACTTCGACCAGGTGCGGGAAACCCAGGAAAAGTTCGATCCCGACGGCCAGGTGGTCCGCAGTCAGCAGAGCAGCACCGGCAACAGCCGGAGCACCGAGCAGGCGCAGAACGTTTCCGTGCAGAACAACCTGCCCAACGCCGACCCCGCCGCCAGCGCGGCCGGGTCGCAGGAGCAGAAATCGGACGAAACCACCAACTACGAGATCAGCAAGACCGTCCGCACGGTTGTGCGCGAGCAGCCGCAGATGCGCCGCCTGAGCTTGGCCGTGATGGTCGACGGGCTCGTGACGCCCGGTCCCGACGGCAAGCCGGTCTGGGCCGCGCGGCCCGAGGACGAGTTGGCCCGCATCGCCAGCCTGGTGCGCAGCGCCGTCGGCTATGACGAGCGGCGTGGCGATCGGGTCGAGATCGTGTCCATGCGCTTCACCGTGCCCGACGACGCCGCCGATGCCGCCGCGCTCCCCATCTGGGCGCAGCTGGACAAGGGCGATCTGATCCGCCTGACCGAAGCCGGGTTGCTGGCTCTCGCCGTGATCCTCTGCTTGCTGCTGGTGTTCCGGCCGATGGTGCTGCGCATCGCCCTCGCCCAGCCTCGCCTGGGCGGCGCCCTGGCCGGCGCCGCCGGCGGCGAAGCCGACGTCTCGCTCGACGGGCCCACCGACGGCACCGCCCTGACGAACGGCGCCGGCGCCCCGGCCCTGGAAGGCCCCGACGGCGGCGTCACCCGGCTCGCGAACGTCGAAGGCGAGTTGAAGGTCGAGTTGCTGCGCCGGGTCGCCGACCTCGTGGCGGCGCATCCGGAAGAGACCCTGGCAATGGTGCGCAACTGGATCACTCCGGAAGACAGCCGATGAATGGAGCAATCTCATGGCGGTAAAGCAGGATTATGCCAGGCTGAACGGGCGCGACAAAGCCGCGATCCTGATGCTCACCATCGGCGAGGAACAGTGCGCCAAGCTGTTCAGCCGCATGCACGAGGATGAGATCAAGGAGATCTCGGCAGCAATCGCGCAGCTCGGCAACGTTCAAGCGAACATCGTCGAGCAGCTTTGCACCGAGTTCAGCCGCGACCTCGGCTCGCAGGGCAGCCTGATCGGCACCTTCGAGACGACCGAGCGCCTGTTGCTGGCGTCGCTGCCGAAAGATCGCGCCGCCCAGATTATGGACGAGATCCGTGGCCCCGCGGTCCGCACGATGTGGGACAAGCTGGGCAACGTGAACGAGGCGGTGCTCGCGAACTATCTGAAAAACGAATACCCGCAGACCGTCGCCGTCGTGCTGTCCAAGGTCAAGCCCGACCATGCCGGACGCGTGCTGGGCCTGCTGCCGGAGAGCTTCTCGATCGAAGTGGTCATGCGCATGCTCCGCATGGAAAGCGTCCAGCGCGACGTGCTCGACGGGGTCGAGCGCACGTTGCGGTCCGAGTTCATGTCGAACCTGTCCCGGACCAGCCGCCGCGACAGCCACGAGATGATGGCCGAGATTTTCAACAGCCTGGACCGGCAGACCGAGAACCGGTTCGTGTCCGCGCTCGAGGAGCGCAATCGGGAGGCGGCCGAGAAGATCAAATCGCTGATGTTCACCTTCGCCGATCTGCGCCGCCTTACGCCGCAGCACATCCAAGTGCTGCTGCGCAATGCCGAGAAGGACAAGTTGCCGCTGGCGCTGAAGGGCGCGTCGGAAAGCTTGCGCGAGATGTTCTTCGCCAACCTCAGCGAGCGTGCCGGCCGCATGCTGCAGGACGACATCGCCTCGCTCGGTCCGGTGAAGCTGCGCGACGTCGACGAGGCTCAAGCCAACATCGTCGCCTTGGCCAAGCAGCTCGCCAGCACCGGCGAAATCGAGATCGGCGAAGGTGGCGCCGCCGACGAGATGTTGGAGTAGGGCCATGCGCGATTTCCGCCCCGCCGCGCTCGGCATCCTGTATGCCGAGGATTTCGGCATCGACCCCGCCGCCGCGCCGCCGCCGCCGCCGCAACCGCCGGCGCCGCCCTCGCTCTCCCAGGCCGACATCGACTCCGCCTGCGTCCGGGCCGTGCAGGCCGCCGAACGCGCCTGGTCTGCCAGCGCCGCCGAACGGCGTGCCGAGGCGCTGGCCGCGATCGCCGAGGGCTTGGCGCAGGCCCGAAACGAGGCGGCTGCCCAGACCGAAGCCGTCATCGAGGAGGTCGCGCGCACCGTGCTCAGCATGGTGGCCGGCGTTCTGCCGCATTTCTGCCGCAACCATGGTGATGCCGAGGTGCGGGCGCTGGTCGACCACTTGGCACCGCTGCTCGCCCGCAGCCGCCGGCTTGTCGTGCGCGGCCATCCTGGCCTGCTGGAACAGCTTGCCGGCGACATCGCCGCCCTCGACGAGCCGCTGGCGGCGAACATCGAGCTGCGGCCCGCGAACCTCGCGCCCGGCGACGTCCGGATCGCCTGGGAAGATGGCAGCTTCAGCCGCGACGCGGCGGCGATCTGCACTGCCATCACGGACGGCCTCGCCCAGTTCGGCCTGCTTGCCGACCCAACGCACGACCTTTCTGAAGCCATGACCGGGAGCCTCGCCCATGCCCAATAGTATCGATCTCGCCGACCTCGCCGGCACGCCCTCCGAACCCGTCGAGCAGCGCACCCCGCGCAGCCTCGATGCGGTCTACGACATCCCCGTCACTGTCAGCGCCGTGCTGGGCAACGCGACCATGCAGGTCAGCCAGCTGCTGAAGCTCGGACGCGGCGCCGTGGTCGAGCTGGACCGCAAGCTCGGCGAAGCGATCGACATCTACGTCAACAACCGCCTGGTCGCCCGCGGCGAGGTGGTGATGGTGGACGAGACCCGGCTCGGCGTGACGATGACGGAAATCGTCAAGGGCGACCGGTCGGCATGATGCAGGTGCTCATCATCGGCTCGCTTGGCGGCGAGCTTGGCCAGGCGGCGCGCATCGCAGTGGCGCGAGGCGCCAAGCTGCAGCAGGCCGATGACGACCGCACGGCGCTGGCCCGGCTGCGTGCCGACGCTCGGGTCGACCTCGTGCTGGTCGAACTGCCGCACGACGTCCGCGCCCTGGTAACGGCGATGGCGGCCGAGCGCCTATCCGTCCCGGTGGTCGCGTGCGGCGTCGAAACCGGCCCCGACGAGGCCGCGGCCGCCATTGTCGCGGGCGCGCGCGAGTTCCTGCCGCTGCCGCCCGATCCAGAGCTGATTGCGGCCATCCTGGAAGCGGCGTCGGGTGACAGCCACGCGCTGGTCGCCCGCGACCCGATCATGCTCGGCACCATTCGCCGCGCCGAGCAGGTGGCCGCCGCCGAGGCGAGCGTCCTCATCACCGGCGAGAGCGGCACCGGCAAGGAGGTCCTGGCCCGGCACATCCACCGCCGCTCGCGCCGGGCTTCGGGGCCGTTCGTCGCGCTCAACTGCGCCGCGATTCCGGAGAACCTGCTCGAGACCGAGCTGTTCGGCCACGAGCGCGGCGCCTTCAGCGGCGCCGTTGCCCGCCGCATCGGCAAGTTCGAGGCGGCCGACGGCGGCACGCTGCTGCTCGACGAGATCACCGAGATGGACGTGCGCCTGCAAGCCAAGCTGCTGCGTGCGATCCAGGAGCGCGAGATCGACCGGCTCGGCGGCACGGCGCCGGTGCGGGTGGACGTGCGCATACTCGCCACCAGCAACCGTGACCTCACCGCCGAGGTGAACGTCGGCCGCTTCCGCGAAGACTTGTACTTCCGTCTCAACGTGGTCGGCCTGCGCTTGCCGGCCTTGCGGGACCGCCCCGGCGACATTCCCGCCCTGGCCGAGCACTATGCGCGCCGCTATGCCGAGGTGAACGGCATGCCGTATCGCCCCCTGTCGCGCACGGCACTGGTGCGGCTAACCGGTCATGGCTGGCGCGGCAACGTGCGCGAGCTGGAAAATATCGTGCACCGCGCCGTGCTGCTGGCCAGTGGCCCGGAGATCGAGGCCGACGCCATCGAGCTTTCGGGCAGCAGCGCACCTGCCCCCGCAGCAGCGGCGGCGTTCGGAACCCCCATCGCCGCCCTGGTCGGCCGCACCATGGACGAGGTCGAGCGCGACCTGATCATCGAGACGCTCGGCCATACGCTCGGCAACCGCACCCATGCGGCGACCATCCTCGGGATCTCGATCCGCGCGCTGCGCAACAAGCTTCGCGACTACGCCCAGGCCGGAGTCGCGGTGCCGCCGCCCACCGGCGCGGCCGCCTGATGCTCGCGTTCTGGCGCGACCGGGCGGCGCCCTGGCTGCCCGGCACCGACGTGGGCTTGGCGCTGGGCATGATCGCCCTGCTCGCCGTGCTCGTGCTGCCGCTGCCGACCATCCTGCTGGACCTCGGCTTGGCGCTGTCGATCACCGCTTCCGTCTTGGTGCTGATGGTGGCGATGTTCCTCGGCCGGCCGCTCGACTTCACGAGCTTCCCGACCTTGCTGCTGCTGACGACGCTGCTGCGCTTGTCGCTCAACGTCGCGACCACCCGGCTGATCCTGTCGCACGGCAACGAGGGCGCGCAAGCGGCCGGACACGTGGTACAGGCGTTCGGCGGCTTCCTGATGGGCGGCGACGTGGTGATCGGCGTCATCCTGTTCGCCATCCTGCTGGTGGTGAACTTCATGGTCATCACCAAGGGCTCGGGCCGCATCGCCGAGGTCGCCGCCCGGTTCAGCTTGGACGCGATGCCCGGCAAGCAGATGGCCATCGACGCCGACCTGTCGTCCGGCCTGATCGACGAGAAGGCCGCCCGCCTGCGCCGCAAGGAGCTCGAGGAGGAGAGCGGCTTCTACGGCGCCATGGACGGCGCCGCGAAGTTTGTCCGCGGCGACGCGATTGCCGGGCTGCTGATCACCGTAATCAACGTGTTCGGCGGACTCGCGATCGGGCTCGTGCGGCACGGCATGCCGTTCGCCGACGCGGCCTCGACGTTCACCACGCTCACGGTCGGCGACGGGCTCGTCAGCCAAATCCCGGCGCTGCTCGTCAGCACCGCCGCCGGCATCGTCGTGACCAAGGGCGGGGTCGAGGGCTCGGCCGACGCGGCGCTGATGCGGCAGCTCGGCGGCCGTCCGAAGCCCTTGGCGATCGCCGGTGGGGTGGCGATGATCCTGGCGTTGCTGCCGGGTCTGCCCACCCTGCCGTTCCTCGCCTTGGCTGGGCTTGCCGGCGGCGGCGCTTACTATCGCCACAAGCATCCGGGAACCGCGAGCCCGGTCGAGGAAGCGGTCGCCACGGTCCCGAGCGAGCCGCCGATTTCCGACTCGCTGCGAATCGACACGATCCGGCTCGAGCTCGGCTACGGCTTGCTGACCCTCGCGGGCGGCGACGCACCACGGCTGACCGAGCAGATCAAGGGGCTGCGCCGCAGCATCGCCGCCGAGATGGGCTTCGTGCTGCCGCCGGTGCGGATCCAGGACAACATGCAGCTCGACGCCGACGCCTATTCGATCCGGGTCAAGGAGATCGAGGCCGGGCACGGCGAGCTGCGCCCGGCGAAGCTGCTGACGATGGACCCGAGCGGTGGTCTGCCGGACCTGCCCGGCGAGCGAACCACGGAACCGGCCTTCGGCTTGCCGGCGCTCTGGATCGACCAGGAGCGGCGCGACGAGGCGACGCTGCGCGGCTGCACCGTCGTCGACCCCGCCAGCGTGCTCACGACCCACCTGACCGAGGTGGTCCGCGACTCGATGGCCGAGCTGCTGTCCTATGCCGAAACCGCCAAGCTGCTGGAGGAGCTGCCGCGGGAGCAGCAGAAGCTGGTGGCCGAACTGATCCCCTCGCAGATCTCGGTTGGCGGCGTGCAGCGGGTCCTGCAGGCATTGCTCGCCGAACGCGTCAGCCTGCGTGACCTGCCGACCATCCTCGAAGGCATCCACGAAGCCTGCGCCCAGGGCATCCGCGCGATCCCCGCGCTCACCGGCCACGTCCGGACCCGGCTGGCGCGACAGCTCAGCAATGCGCACACGGGGCCCGCCGGCTTTATCCCGCTCGTCACGCTGTCGGCGGAGTGGGAGGCGATCTTCACCGAAAGCCTGGTCGGGCCGCTGGAGGACCGGCAGCTTGCCATCCCGCCGTCGCGGCTCGGCGAATTCATGCAGCGCTTCCGCACCGTGTTCGAGGCGCCGGGCAGCGACGGCGCCGTACTGCTGTGCTCCGGCCCGATTCGGGCCCATGTCCGCGCCATCGTCGAGCGGCTTCGCCCGTCGACGCCGGTCCTGTCGCAAGCCGAGATCTTCCCGCGCGCCCGCATCCGGACGGTTGCGACGCTATGACCTCACGGGTGCGCCGGAGGGCAAGTCAGCCAGGCGATGTTGCGCGAGCACAGGAAGATCGATGCATTGTTCAAGCCCGTCACGAAACCGCCCAGGCCGCCCAGAATAGCGAAAACCGTGACGACGCCGGTGACGACCTTCTGGAAGCGGGTCAGGACGAGCGAACGGCGGACCTCGATACGGCGGCCGTCCCAGAACAACTCGTCGGTGGGGCTGATCCCGAGCCGCCCGAGATCCTCGAGCCCGATCGGCTCGACCCCGGCGGGCCAGCCCGGCGCGGCGCTCACTCGCCACGGCCCGGCATCGGCGTCACGCCCCGGCGTTCCAGCGCGTCGAGCCGGTCAAGTATAATGGTGATGGCCTCTTCCTGCTTGCGCACAACGTCCTGAAGCACCCGAACCGCTGCGATCGCCGCGAGCAGTTCATCGACAGACGTCTTGGTCAATGCTCAGGTCAAACGGGCGAGCAGCTTGTTCGCATTCTGCAGCAATTTGTCGGAGTCGTGCCGAAGCTCCTGAATCATCGTATGCAGGCGTTGGTGCTTCGACTTGTAGGAAGCCTTGTCGGCCGGCGTGGACCGGCCCGGCCGCATGTCCCCCGTCGCCCGTCCGGGCGACGGCTTTCGCTTTGGCAGCGTCGAAACCGACATCGAACCCTCCATGGCGCCATCATACCCGATTTGGCGCCTGCCCCGAAACATAAGTTCGACCAACCCGCCTCTCAATGGCCGAGCGATTGCACCACCTCTTCCGTCATCTTCTTGGCGTCGCCGAACAGCATCATGGTGTTGGGCCGGAAGAACAGCTCGTTCTCCACGCCGGCATACCCGGACGCCATGCTCCGCTTGATGAACAGCACCGTCCGCGCCTTCTCCACGTCCAGGATCGGCATGCCGTAAATGGTCGAGGATTTGTCGGTCTTGGCCGCCGGGTTGGTGACGTCGTTGGCACCGATCACGTAGACGACGTCGGCGGTGCTGAACTCGTTGTTGATCTCCTCGAGCTCGAACACCTCGTCGTAGGGCACGTTCGCCTCGGCGAGCAGCACGTTCATGTGGCCCGGCATACGGCCGGCCACGGGATGGATGGCGTATTTGACCTCGACGCCCTCCTTCTTGAGCGTATCCGCCATCTCGCGCAGGGCATGCTGCGCCTGCGCCACCGCCATGCCGTAGCCCGGTACGATGATCACTTTGGAGGCGTTCTTCATGATGAATCCGGCGTCCTCGGCATTGCCGGACCGCACCGACCGCGCCTCGCCCCCCGCCGCCGCGGCCGCCGCGCCGCCGGAGTCGGTGCC
Organism: uncultured Alphaproteobacteria bacterium; assembly: GCA_963752225.1. GTDB lineage: Bacteria > Pseudomonadota > Alphaproteobacteria > Acetobacterales > Acetobacteraceae > JBBROS01. Next base: position 96,657 of record CAVVXS010000015.1, read on the forward strand.
CCAACCACCCAGCAGCACGTTGAAGATGCTGCGGTTCATGCCTTTGCACATGATGTAGGACAGGATGGCGCCCGAGGCGCCGACCAGCGCGCCGGTGATGATCAGGGCGAGGTTCTGGATGGTGAAGCCGATGCCGCAAGCCGCCCAGCCGGAATAGCTGTTCAGCATCGAAACTACGACCGGCATGTCCGCGCCGCCGATCGGGATGATGATCAGGAACCCGAGCCCCAACGCCAGCAGCGCGATCAGCCAGAAAAGCGCCTGGCTGCCGCCATTGCAGAACAGCACGATCAGCACGAGCAGCAGAATGCCGAGCGCCAAGTTCAACTGGTGCTGACGCGGGAAGATGATCGGGGCACCCTTCATCGTGCCTTGCAGCTTGGCGAACGCGATCAGCGAACCGGAGAAGGTGATGGCGCCGATCGCCAGGCCCAGCGACATCTCGACCAGCGATTGGGTGTGGATGTGGCCCGGCACGCCGATCCCGAATGCGGCCGGCGCGTTCAGAGCCGCCGCCGCCACGAACACTGCGGCCAAGCCGACCAGCGAGTGGAACGCCGCGACAAGCTGCGGCAGCGCCGTCATCTGGATCCGCCGCGCGACCACCGTCCCCACCGTGCCGCCGATCGCGATCGCAACGATGATCAGCAGGAAGCCGGTGCCGGACATGCCCCGCTGCAGCAGGGTCGCGGCAACCGCCACCCCCATGCCGATCATGCCGAACAGGTTGCCCTGGCGCGCCGTCACCGGGCTGGACAGGCCGCGCAGGGCCAGGACGAACAGGACCGCCGCGACGAGGTAGGCGAGCGAGGTCAGCGAAGCGTTCACTTGCGCGCCCCCGCCGCCGCCGGCCGCTTATTGGCCTGGAACATTCCCAGCATGCGTTGGGTCACGGTGAAACCGCCGAAGATGTTCACGCTCGCCAGCAGCACCGCGAGGAAGCCGAAGAACCGCGCCCAGCCATCGAACGACAGGCCGGCGGCCAGCATGGCACCGACCACGATCACCGACGAGATCGCGTTGGTGACGCCCATCAGCGGCGAGTGCAGCGCCGGGGTCACGTTCCAAACGACGTAATAGCCGACGAAGCACGCCATCAAGAAGATCGCGAGCAGGAAGATGAACGGCTCGACCGCTTGGGCCACCGGCTCGACGGCAACGGTGGCCGCGCGGAGTTGGTCGGCGAGTGCTGCGGCGCGCTCGGCGATACGCATCGCCTCGTCCGCATACATGTTGGGGTTCATGGCGTCCCTCTCGGCTCTACGCGGCTTGCGCGGGCTGGAAATTGGCGTGCACGACCTGGCCGCCGCGGGTCAGCATGGTGCCGCGCACGATCTCGTCGTCGGCCGGCAGCTTCGGCGCCTTGGCCTCCTTGTCCCAGAACGTCGTCAAAAACGTCAGCAGGTTGCGGGAATAGAGGGAGCTGGCAGCGACCGGGATGCGGCCGGGCCAGTTGCGGTAGCCGAGCACCTTGACGCCGTTGCCGGTGGTGGTGGCCTCGCCGGGCTTGGTCGCCGCGCAATTGCCGCCGTTATCGGCCGCGATGTCCACGACGACGCTGCCGGGTCGCATGCTGTCGACCATCGCCTGGGTCACGATGACCGGGGCGGTGCGGCCCTGCACCAGTGCGGTGCAGATCACCAGATCGTTCTTGGCAACCGTCGTCGCCATCAGATCGGCCTGCTTCTGCCGGAACGCGTCGGTCATCTCCTTGGCGTAGGCGCCGGTTTGCCCCGCGCTCTCCTCGTCGTCCACGCCGACATAGGTGGCGCCGAGCGAGCGGATCTCCTCCTTGGCGGCGGGCCGGACGTCGGTCGCCGACACGATGGCGCCGAGGCGCCGGGCCGTGGCGATCGCCTGCAGCCCGGCCACGCCGGCACCGATCACCAGCACACGGGCCGGCGGCACGGTGCCGGCGGCGGTCATCATCATCGGGAAACCGCGTTCGAACGCCCCGGCGCCCTCGATCACCGCGCGATAGCCGGCCAGGTTGGCCTGGCTGCTCAACACGTCCATGCTTTGCGCCCGGGTGATGCGCGGCAGCAGCTCCATGGCGCCCACATCGAGCCCGGCCGCTGCCAATGACGCGACTAGCTCGGTGTTGCCGCTGGCGCTGCTCGTGCACAGCACCAGGGCGCCGCGCGGGATCTGCGCCCGGGTCTGCTCGTCGGGCAACTGCACCGCGAACACCACCCCGGCCCCGGCGAGTGCCGCGGCAGCGTCGGGCACAATTTCGGCACCGGCGGCGGTGTAATCGGCGTCAAGGATGGCGCTCGATACCCCCGCTCCGGCTTCGATCGCGACCGTCAGCCCAAGCGCCACCAGCTTCTTGACCGTGTCCGGCGTGGCCGCCACGCGCGTTTCCGCCGCGGCCCGTTCCTTCAGCACCGCAAGGCGCATTCGTTCGTTCCTCCCAAGGCCGGCCTAAAATGCGCGACAGGGGAGAAAACACAAGAGGCCGGCGGCGGCCCCGAGCCGTGCGTCAGCCGGCGGCCGGAACCCCCGCCTCGGCCAGCGCCGCCGCCTGCCGCGCCGCCACCGCCTCGGTGTTGAACCCTTCGATCAGCTCATGGAACATCCGGCACCAATTATGTTCGGCCCGCAGCCGGAGGAACACGCTGCCGAGGCCCAGCGCCGAGCGGTCCATCAGCACGAACTCGCGCGGCGGCCGCACCCCGCCGGTCTGGCGCAGCCCGGCATGGACCTTCTCGGCAACGCTGCGCCCATATTGCGAGTCGCCGTTCTCCTGGATCCGCCGCACCCGGTCATCCAGCAGCGGCTCGTACACGAAGCGCGCCCACTGGTTGAGCACCTCCATCTGCTCGTTGGTCAGCCCGCGGAAGCCCCAACCCTCGTACGCCTCGCGCGCCTTGGCGTTGTCCCCGTCGCGGATCGCCTCGTACAGGTCGATCACGCCGCGCACGAACTTGGGCGGGAACACCCGGATCGCGCCGAAATCGAGCAGGTTGATGCCGTGGTCCGCCCGGACCTGGTAGTTGCCAAGGTGCGGGTCGCCGTGGATCACCCCGAACTGGTAGAACGGCACATACCAGGCGTGGAACATGGCGCGGGCGATGTCGTTGCGGACCTCCAGCGGGGGGTCCTCGTCGATGCGGCGCTGCATCGGCTCACCGTCCAGCCAAGTCATCGTCAGCAGGCGCTTGGTCGTGAGCTCCGGGATTGAGCGCGGCACGCTCACGGTCGGCGTGTCCCGCAGCATCGCCGCATACAGCCGCATCTGTGCCGCCTCGCGCTCGTAATCGAGCTCTTCGCGCAGCCGTTCGGCGATCTCGGTGTAGATGTCGTCTCCCTGGATCACGCTGTCGATGCGCTTGTAGAGCTGCATCGCCACCCGAAGCTGGCGCAGGTCGGCGTCGACGATGCTCGGCATGTCCGGATATTGCAGCTTGCAGGCGACGTCGGTGCCGTCCGGCAAGGTCGCGCGATGCACCTGGCCCAGGCTGGCGGCAGCACTCGCGGTCTGGCCGAAGCTCGCAAACTGGCCTTGCCAATCGGCGCCGAGCTCACCGGCCATGCGCCGGCGGACGAAGTTCCACCCCATCGCCGGGGCATTGGCCTGCAGCTGCGCCAGCTCGTCGGCGTATTCCGGCGGCAACGCGTCCGGGATCGTCGACAGGATCTGCGCCACCTTCATCAGCGGGCCCTTCAGCCCGCCCAGCACCGCCTTCAGGTCCTCGGCATGGGCCGCCTTGTCGGTCTTGATCCCGAACACCTTGTTGCCGGCCACCCGCGCCGCAATGCCGCCGACCGCGCCCGAGGTGCGGGCAAAGCGGCGCAGCTCGCCGAACAGGTTCGATCCGCCCTCGGCCATCTACGCGCGCTCCAACTCGTCGATGAAACCGGCGATGACGTCGAGCCCCCGCCGCCAGAACGCCGGGTCGGAGGCATCGAGGCCGAACGGGGCCAGCAGCTCCTTGTGCCGCTTGGTTCCGCCGGCCTTCAGCATCTCGAGGTATTTCTGCTCGAACCCAGGATGGCCGCCCTGGAACACGCTATACAGCGCATTCACCAGGCAGTCCCCGAAGGCATACGCGTAAACATAGAACGGCGAATGAATGAAGTGCGGCACATAGGCCCAATAGACCTTGTAGTCGGGGGAAAACTCAAATGCCGGCCCCAGGCTCTCGGTCTGCACGTCCAGCCAGATCTCGCCGATCCGGTCGGCCAGCAACTCGCCGCCGCGCCGCTCGTCGTGCAGCCTCGTCTCGAACTGGTAGAACGCCACCTGGCGCACCACCGTGTTCAGCATGTCCTCGACCTTGTTGGCGAGCATGATCCGGCGCCGCGCCGGGTTGGTTTCGGCGTCCAGCAACGCCCGGAACGTCATCATCTCGCCGAACACGCTGGCCGTTTCCGCCAGCGTCAGCGGGGTGCCGCTCATCAAATAGCCCTGCTCGGCGGCCAGCATCTGGTGCACGCCATGCCCCAGCTCGTGCGCCAGCGTCATGACGTCGCGGGTTTTGCCGTGATAGTTGACCAGAAGGTAGGGGTGCACCGACGGCACCGTCGGATGGGCGAAGGCGCCGCCCGACTTGCCCGGCCGCAGCCCGGCATCGATCCAGGCATTGTCGAAGAATCGTCGCCCGATCCGCGCCAGCTCCGGCGAGAACGCGCCATAGGCCGACAATACCCGGTCCCGCGCCTCGTCCCACTCGATGCGGCTGTCCTGATCGTCCGGCAAGGGCGCGTTGCGGTCCCAATGCTGCAGCTTCTCGAGCCCGAGCCACTTGGCCTTCAACGCGTAATAGCGGTGCGACAAGCGGCGGTAATCGCCGGTGACCGCCGTCGCCAGCGCGTCCACAACCTCGTCCTCGACCATGTTGGCGCGATTGCGGAAGCTGGTCGGGCGCGGATACCGGCGCCAGGTGTCGATCACCTCCTTGTCCTTGGCCAAGGTGTTGGTGATGAGGCTGAACAGGCGGACGTTGTCGCCGAACACCGTGCTGATCCCCGCCGCGGCGTCGGCACGCACCGAGCGGTCGCGGTCGGACAGCTTGTTCAGCGCCGACGAGACCGTAAGCGGCTCGCCCCGCACCGGCACGCGCAGACCGGCGATGGTTTCGTCGAACAGGCGGCTCCAGGCGCTGCGCCCGGTCACCTCCTTCTCGTGCAAAAGCTTCTCTACCTCGTCGCTGAGCTGGTGCGGGCGGAACACGCGCAGGTCGCGCAGCCAGGGCCGCCAGCGCGCCAGGGCCGGGTCGCTCATCTTCGTTTCGAGCGCCGCGTCGTCGAGCCGGTTGAGCTCCAAGGTGAAGAACAGCATGTGGCTGCTGATCGCCGTCACCCGCTCGCTGACGGACTGGTAGAACTGGCCGACCACCGGGTCAGTGCCGTCCGTGCTGAATTGGAGCTGGGCGTAGGACATCAGCCGCCCCTGGATCTCCTCGATCCGCTGATACTCCAGCAACGCGGCCGCCATCGAGGCGCCGTCGATCGCGGCCAGCGTGCCCGCGAACCGCGCTTGGAACGCCCGCGCGGCGCGGTCGGCTTCGGCGAAATCGCCCTCGATCTCGGCCGACTTGATCCCCGGGTAAAGGTCGGACAGGTCCCAATTCGGCAACGCGGCGTCCGGCGCGGAGGCATGGGCGAGGGCGCCGTCGGCGGCGAGGTCGGGGGCGGTAAGCATCTGGTGCCGGTCCTGTCGTGCTGGTAGGTGCGTGATCATTAAGGTGGGGCGCGGCCCATGAAGGGCAAGCCGGAACAGTCTGGCCAGGAACGGCCGGGCCCGGCGGGCGTGTCGGGTTGGGCGGCCCCAGGACGGTAGACGGGCGGGAGACGAGTGTGACGCGGATGCCGGAGTGGCCGAACCTGGCCACCATGATGTTCGACCGCGCTCGGCGCTGGGGTCGGCGGCCGATGCTGCGGCACTTCCAGCACGGCGCCTGGCAAACCATCAGCTGGGCCGAGTTCGCCCGCCGCACCGCCTCGGTCGCGCGCGGCCTGCGCGCCGCCGGCGTCGCGCCCGGCGACCGCGTGCTGCTCGTCAGCGACAGCCGGCCGGAAGCGACGATCGCCGAAGTCGCGATGATGGCGATCCGCGCCGTGCCGGTGCCGGGCTACACCACCAACACCCCCGAGGACCACGCCCACCTGCTGCTGGACAGCGGGGCGCGGACGGCGATCGTCTCCTCGGCCGCCCTTGGCGCGCGGGTTCGCGCCGGCGCGGCCCTGGTCGGCGGCCTCGACGGCATGTTCTGCATGGACGCAGGCTACGGCACCCCGTTCGGACCGCTGCAGGACGACCCGGCTGCCCCGGACGACATCGTCGCCGAAGCGGCCACCATCGCCCCCGGCGCGCTCGCCTGCCTGGTCTACACCAGCGGCACGTCGGGCCTGCCGCGTGGCGTGATGCTGCCGCACCGGGCGATCCTGTCCAACATCCAGGGCATCGCCACCTTGGCCGCGCCACTCCGGCTCGAGACCACGACCTACCTCTCCTACCTGCCGCTGTCGCATAGCTACGAGCACACGGTCGGCCAGTTCATCCTACCGGCGTTCGGCGCCACCATTGTCTACGGGCGCGGCGTCGAGCATCTGCCGGCCGACCTTTTGACGATCCGCCCGACCATCCTGACCGTGGTGCCGCGCGTGCTGGACGTGATCCGGTCGCGGATCATGCTGCAGATCGGGCGCGAGAAGCCATGGAAGCGGCGGCTGTTCGAGCGCGCGCTGGCGGCCGGATTGCGCCGTATCGACGGTACGCGGACGCTCGCCGACCGCTTGGCCGACCCGGCGCTCGACGCCCTGGTCCGCCGCCAGATCCGGAGCCGGTTCGGCGGCGACCTCGTCGCCCTGGTGTCCGGCGGCGCCCGGCTCGACCCCGACCTGGGACGCTTCTTCGAGGCGCTCGGATTGCCGGTGCTGCAAGGCTACGGCCAGACCGAAGCCGGGCCGGTGATCAGCGTCAACCCGCCGTGGCGGCCCCGCAACAGCTCGGTGGGCGTGGCGCTCAAGGGGGTCGACGTGCGGATTGCCGAGGATGGCGAGGTCATGGTGCGCGGCGGCCTGGTCATGGACGGCTATTGGAACCAGCCCGCCGCCACGGAGGCCGTGCTGCGGGACGGCTGGCTGCATACCGGTGACGTCGGCGTGCTCGACGACGCCGGCTACCTCACCATCACCGACCGCAAGAAGGACATCATCGTGCTGTCCGGCGGCGAGAACGTCAGCCCGGCCCGGATCGAGGGCCTCCTGATGGCCGAGCCCGAGATCCAGCAGGCGGTGGTGACCGGCGAAGGCCGGTCGGGGCTCGGTGCGTTGCTGGTGCCGGCCGAGGGGCAGGATGCGAGCACGGTCGGCGCCGCGGTCGCCCGGGTGAACCGATCCCTGTCCAGCACCGAGCGGATCCGCCGTCACGCGCTGGTGCCGCCGTTCACGATCGAGAACGGGTTGCTGACGCCCAGCCAAAAGATCAAGCGCACGGCGGCGCTGCAGATCCATCGCGGCGCGCTGGTCGGCGCCTGAACCACGGCCGCTCGCGGCAGATCAGGCCAGCAGCCGCGCCAGCATGTCCTGCAGCCGGGCCGGGTCGATCGTGAACGACGAGCGATGCGGCTCGACCGCGGGATCGATCGGGGTTCCGTACAGCGCGGCGTAGCGATGGCCGCAGACCGCCGCGAGGTCCCAATAGAACGGCTCCATCCAGCCTTCGGGCGCGAGGTGCAGCACGGTCGTTCCGTCGGCGCAGAACAAGGCGGTCGTCATTGCCGCCCCCATGCAGCCGGCCACGATCTCGGCATCTTTGAACAAGGCCACCTGCTGCCCGAACGTCAGCCCGTCCACGTCCATCGCCACGAACCCGTGGCGGCTGAACACCCGGACCACCTCGTCGGGATTGGCGACCGTGCGGCCATAGGCCTTGTTGCGCAGGACGAACAGGCGCTTGGCCGACCGCAGGGCGGGGAAGACGAACGGATAGGCGCTGGCCCGGTCGCGCAGCAGCCGCCGGGCTTGCGGCGACTTCAACGTGGGATGGAAGGTGATAGGTGTGACGTAGTGCAGCTCGTCGAAGTGCAGCACGCTGCCATGGGGAACGAAGCAGGCCGCGTGCTCCGCGCCGCCCGCCTGCATGGCGCGCAGCGACTGCTGCTTGACCCCGTCCAGCGTGGCGCCGAACCCCGGGATGACCAGATCGACCACGCCCGATCCGGCCGCCTCGGCGATAATGCCGACCGCCTCGGCGCGGGCAAGGTCGTCCACCAGCCAGTGCCCGTAATTCGCGGCGCCGGCCGACCCGAGGTAGAGGCTCGGGCGGTCGCCGCCCATCCGGATCGCCTGGCGCCGAAGTTCGGCCGCAGTCCAATCCGGTTGCGGATTGTAGGGCCGGTCGATGGCCCGTGCCGTCTCGTAGAGCGTCAAGACCTCGCCGTCGGCCGCCACGTGCAGGATGGTGTGATAGTGGATGAACACGTCGCGGAGCCGGATCACGTGGCTCGCCGCACCCCGCCGATAGGCTTCGTTGATCCAAGCGTAATGGGCCAGCAGGCGGGCGATGAACTCGGGGCCACCCGACAGCAAATCCGGCTCGACCGGGCGCGTGTAGCCATAGCCGGGGAAGAGCGGTCCGAGGGTGGTGGCGGCGGATCCCAGGCCGTCGAGCGACGCCAGCAGATCGGGCGCTTCGTAGAATCCGCCATCGGCGTAAAGCGCCGCCGGGCCGCTGGATTTGAAGCGCGCCAGGGTTTCAGCCGCCGTCGGGCGCGGCCGCCCCGGGGCCGTGGCCGGCGTCGCTGCGCGTCCGGGCCGCCGGACCCGGCCGGGTGCGCAACGGACGCTCGGCCTGCGGCCGCAGCGGCTCTTCGGCGAGGCGGTGGAAGATGCCGCCCTCGCGGGAGAAGTTGGGGTTGTAGCAGGGATCGGCTGCCAGCTCCGCCGCCCAGCGGGTCAGCATGACTTGCTCCTCGGACACGAAGCGGCCGAGCCGTCCGTCGTCCATGTCGCTGCCGCGGCTGACGGATTCATGGTGCTCGGCGACCACCGCCGGGCAGAAGATGATGCGGTAACCGGCGCGGCGCAGCTTGAGGCACAGGTCCACGTCGTTGTAGGCGACCGGCAGCTCGGCCTCGTCGAACCCGCCGACCTCCCGGAACGCGCTGGCCCGGCACAGCATCAGCGCCGCCGTGACGGCCGAGAGCTCCTGCGCCGAAATGCCGCGGCCGACGAAGAACGGGTCGTCGGCGGCGCGGCCGCGAAACGCGTGGTCGCCAACCCCGCCGACGCCGAGGACGACCCCGGCGTGCTGCACCGTCCGGTCGGGGTAGACCAGCTTGGCGCCGACGGCGCCGACGTCGGGATTTGCCAGGGCTTCGTTGACCATGCGGCGGAGCCAATCCGGCTGCTCGACGAACACGTCGTTGTTCATGAACACGAACAGCTCGGCAGTGGCGCCGGCGCACGCGAGGTTGTTGAGCCGCGCGTAGTTGAACGGCTCCTCGACCCTCAGCACCGAAACGCGGTCCAACTGCGCCGCCTCGCACACGAACTCCTGTGCGGCGGGACTGGTCGACCAATTATCGACCAGCAGCACGTCGAGCTTTCCGTATTGCGTGACCCGCAGCAGCGTCTCGAGGCAGCGGCGGGTGAGCGCGACTTGCTCGCGGAACGGGATCACCACCGTCACCGTCGGCTCCGCCGCGAAGCGCCACTCGACGTCGTACACGGTGACGCCGAGCATGGAGCGAACAACCGCCTCCAAGCCCCGGCGCTGCAGGTGGTCTGTCACCGCCGCGACGCCCGCCTTGACCGAGTACGACTTGGCGGAGATCCGGGTCGCGGTCGAGCCCGGCGTCTTGCGCCAATGATAGACGACCTCCGGCACGTGCACGATGTCGGCCGGCGCGACGAACTCGGACAGGCGGAGCATGAGGTCGTGGTCCTGCGCACCATCATACTTCTTGCGCAACGGCCCGGCACGCCGGAGCGTCGCCGCGTCCAGGACGAGGAAGTGGCACACGTAGTTCTGGCAAAGCAGGAGCCGGTAGTTCCAGCTCGACTTGAAGTTGGGGTCGGAGAAACGCCCGAAATCATCGACCTTGTCTTCGTCGGAATACAGGATCTTGGCCCCGGTTTCTGCCGCGGCCTGCATCATGATCTCGACCGCGACGTCGATCAGCAGATCGTCGTGATCGAACAACGCGATGTAATCGCCCCGCGCTGCCTCGATCGCCACGTTCGTCGCCGCGCTGATGCCGATGTTCCTCGGCTGCGGCAACGCGCGGATGCGGCTGTCGGCGGCACAGAATTCGGCGATGGCGTCGGTCACGTCCTGCCGCCCGCCATTGTCGTCGACCAGGATCAGCTCCCAGTTGGCATAGCTTTGGGCCAGGACGGAGCCGACCGCGGCGCGGAAATCCGCCAGCCGCGGCCGATAGACCGGGCACAGGATGCTCACGAGCGGCTGCGGCCGGTCCGCCGGCCAGCCGTGCCGCGGGCGGCTTTGACGCAGCACGCCCTGGTACTGACGCGACCACTGGTCATAGTCGTCCAGCGTCAGCATTGTCGTGGACAGCATCTCCTTCAGTTCGCGCTTCAACCGCCAGAGCTCCGTGCTCATGGCGTCCATCGTCTGATACAGCCGGGCCAATTGCGTTTCGGCGAGATGGGTCGGGTAGGCGAACGTGACCGGGCTGCGGACCAGGTGCTCTCCGGTGGCCGCGATCACGACGTCCACGGTGTGCGACCGCCCGTCGCGAAAACGCGCCGGCGGCACGAAGGCGAAGCCGCAATGGGCGTCGCAATCGAGCGCACCGGCGACGTCGGGCCGGTACTTGTCGGCCTTGACCAAAGCAAGCTCGACCCCGTTCGACAGGATACGAAGGTCGACGCCGCCCCGCATCGGCCCGTTTGTCCGGTCGTTTCGCTGCACGATCCATCCCCGCAGCGCGCCGTCGGTCAATCCGTCCACGTGGCTGATGGTCCGCCGGCGCGGCTGCTGGCGGAATTCGACCCGTTGGCTCCAGCCGCCGGACCCGTCGGGAATCGGCAGGAACTCGCCGCTGTCGAAGCGGATCGACAACCGGTGCGGGTTGCCGTCGAGAAAGACCGGTGGGATCGCGACCTCGAAGCCGGCCACGGCATCGCCGGGCGCGGCGCCGTCGATATCCAGCCGCTCGAGGCTGCAGAAGAAGTTGCTGACCGGCGCGTCGTCGATGAACAGGAACAGGCTTGCGGGTCGGCCGTCGCGCGAGGTGTCGATCGCCCAACCTTTGGCGACGCCATCGGCGACCGTTTCGACGGATCCGCGCCGGACCGGTTGCGGCTGGGGCGGAGGGATCGTGCGACGGGAGTGTTTCACGATCCGTGTCTCGGGAAGTGGGGATGCGGTCTTAATTGACCGGCTAACCCGCCCCCCGGCACCAGTCAAGCGAGGCCCGGCGGCCATCGCCCCGGGCAGCTCGCAGGCGGCTACATCCCGAGCGCGCGACGGTAGACGTCCAGCAACGTCTCCTGCTCTTCGACCTCGGCCGGCTCCTGCTTGCGGATGCGGATGATCTGCCGCAGCACCTTCACGTCGAAC
>CAVVXS010000016.1:0-295782 GCA_963752225.1 uncultured Alphaproteobacteria bacterium
GTGGCCGGCCAGGCGCGCCTCGATGGCTGCCTCGCGGTCGGGCAATTCGGCGGACAGCACCTCGCCGCAGCTCAGTTCGGCCCGCACGATGTCCTCGTACCTCGCACCCGGCTGCGCGATCACCTCGAGGAACGGGTAGAGCGCGAGCAGGTGCGAGTTGCGGATCACCAGCCGGTCGTCGGGACCGTACATCAGGAAACCCTGGCTCAGGCTTTCCACGATCACCCCGCGCGTCCGGCTTTCCATCTCCGTCGCCCGCGCCTCGGCGTCCTTGATGCGGGTCGCGTCCAGGATCACGCCGGTCCACAGCACGGACCCGTCCGGGTTGAGCGACGGGCGGGCGATGGCGTGGGTGTAGCGGCGGCTGCCGTCGGCGCGGACGAACGAGGCTTCCACGTCCCAGATCGTCAGCTTGCGCGACGCCTCGATCAGCTTCTCGCGAAACGCGGCCCGGTATTCCGGGCTGTAGCAAGAGAACAGCGCCTCCGGATTCTCGACGATGGCCGACGGCGACAAGCCGAACAGGTCGTAAGCGCCCTCGCTGATGTAGGTGTAGTAGATCTGCCCCGCGGGCGTGACGATCCGCTGGTAAACCACGCCGGGGATCATGGCGGCGAGCGAAGCGAAGCTGTTGGAGGTGCTGGAAACCGAGACCTTGCCGTAAGCCTGGCTGCCGGCCAGGCTCTGCTCGGGGCCGCGCGCCGCGTCCTGGCTGTCGTCCGCCTGACCTCTCGACACCAGCGGCGGCGCCAAATCGGCCTTCGGTGCGATCACGTTCATCGGTTCAAATCCATCTGCAATGCGGCAAGTCAGTAAGCCGTTCATCGCAAGGAATGGTCTGTGCAAGAAATGAAGATGAATTAAGACATGTACGTTGACCGGGCAGGTGGTCAGGCTGCGAGCGCAACCGTGCTGTTTTGTCGGCGAACATGGCGGACGAAGACAAAATCAGACGGCGGCGCTGCACCGACTTTAATCACAAGTTACTGCCCGACTCACGGCCGTCTCCGCGCGGCTCACGCAAACTCCTGCCGCAACGCCGGTTTCGACTGACGTCAGGCCGGCAGCCCGAACAGCCGGGCCGCATTGCCGCCGAGGATCGCCGCCTTCTCCTCGTCCCCGAGGGTGGTCGTGTTCATCACGTGATCCACCGGATGCAGCTCCCACGGGATCGGGAAGTCGGTGCCCAGCACGATCTGCCCGGCGCCGACCTGCGCCGCGAGATGGCGCAGCGCCTCGGGCGTGAACACCAGCGAATCGAAATACAACTGGTTCAAGTACTCGGTCGGCTGCTTCTTCAGCGCCACGCCGGGGTTGCAGTTCTGCGGCGACACGAAGCAGGCATGATCGTTGCGCGGCGCATAGGACCCAAGATAACCGCCGCCATGGGCCGCCAGCACCTTCAATCCGGGAAAGCGGTCCAGCGTCCCCTCGAAGATCAGATGCTGCAGCGCGATCGTGGTGTCCAGCGGATTGCCGATCAGGTTCGAAAGCCAGCCATTGCCGGCGAACCGCTTGGCCAGCTCGGGCGTGCTCTGCGGATGGATGAACAGCACCGCACCGAGCTCCTCCGCCTTGGCCAGGATGGGGCGGTATTTCGGCTCGGAGAAACTATCGCCCAGCACGCTGCCGCCGATCGCCGCCCCTTTCAGGCCCTGCTTGCGCACCGCATCCTCGAGCTGCTTCACGGCCAAATCGGGGAACTGCATCGTCAGCGCGGCAAAGGCGCCGAAGCGGTCGGGATGGGCGGCGACCAGCTCGGCCAAATGCTGGTTGTTCAGCTCGACGATGCGGGCCGCGCGGTCGCGCTCGGCGGCATACCAGAACGGGTTGATCGACAGCACCTCCAGGTCGATCCCCATCTCGTCCATCGCCTGCAGCCGTCCGGCGACCACGTCCGGCACGGCGAGGAAATGCTCGGCGACGCCCTTGGTCGCAGGCACCACCGCCTGCGCGCCGGTCCCCAGCAGCTCGAGCGCGTCGGCGAAGATGCAATGCGCGTGGGCGTCGACGGTGCGCACCCGCCGGCCGCCGACGCTCACCGGCAGCCGCGCCGCTTGCCCGCCCGCTCCCCCGGCCGTTTGCCCACGCGCGGCGTCCAGCATGCAGCAGGAGCAGAACGCAAGCCCCGCGCTCGCAAGCAATCCCCTTCGTGTGAACATGGCGTGCCCTCCCGTCTTGGTTCTGTTTGCCCCGACGTTAGCGGGTTGCCGGGCCGCCGTCCCAGCCCCCCCCCGGGGCTCGCCCGCCAACCCGGTCGTGATACGCTGCGCGGAACGCGGCGCAGCCAGACGCCGCAACGGAGGACGTGCATGAACAAGCTGACGCGGCGGAGCGCCGTTCTCGGCAGCGCCGGAGCGCTCCTCGCGGCCCGGGCACGGGCGGCCCGCTACCCGGACCGGCCGGTGAAGATCATCGTGCCGTTCGCCCCGGCCGGCCCGACCGACATCATGGCGCGCGTGCTCGCCGCCCATCTCGGCGAACGCCTGGACGGCTCCTTCATCGTCGAGAACCGCCCCGGCGCCGGCGGCAACATCGGCGCCGGCGTCGTCGCCTACGCCGACCCCGACGGCTACACCCTGCTGCTCACCTCGAGCGCCCTCGTCGTCAACCCCGGGCTCTACAAGCGCGTCCCCTACGACCCCGCCCGGGATTTCGCGCCCGTCGCCGAGCTCGGCACCTCCCCCAACATCTTCCTGGCCGACCCGAAAAGCGGCATCACCTCGATCGCCGGGCTCATTGCCAAGGCCAAGGCCGACCCGGCGGCGCTCAGCTACGCCAGCGCCGGCATCGGCACCACGCCGCATCTGTCGGGCGAGCTGCTGAAGGCCGACGCCGGCATCACCATGACGCACGTGCCGTTCGGCGGCGCCGGCCCGGCCATCCAGGCGATCATGGGATCGACCACGCCGATCTGCTGCGTGTCGCTGCCGCCGGCCCGCGCGCTGGTCGCCGCCGGGTCGCTGCGCGGCTTGGCGGTGACCGGCACGGCGCGCTGGCCCGACCTGCCGGACGTGCCCACCATGGTCGAGCTCGGCTACCCCGGCTTCGTCACCGACACGTTCCAGGGCTTCCTGGCGCCGGCCGGAACACCGCCGCCCATCGTCGCCGCCCTGACCGGCGCCGCCCTGGCCATCCTGAACGACCCGCCCGTCCGCGCACAGCTTCAAGCCAACGGGTTCGAGGTGATCGCCCGCGGCCCCGACGGCATGAAGCAACGCATCGACACCGAGGTTCCGAAATGGCGCGCGCTGGTGCAGAAAGCCGGCATCACCCCGGTGTAGCGGGCCTGGGGACGCCGTCCCCAGCGGGCCGAGGGCGGCGCCCTTGGGCGGCACCGCCCGTTGTGGCCCCCACTGACCGAGCGCTACGCTGGTACTCCGATGCACGAAACGTCCCCCAGCCACCGGCCCCATATCGGTTTTCAGCAGCCGGGGACGCCGCCCGAGTGAACTTCCTCCGTCGCCGCGACACCTTGGCCGGCTTGCTGATGGCGCTGATCGGTGCCGGCGCCATCGTCGAGGGCCAGAGCTACGGCTTCGGCACGCTCGGCAACATCGGCTCCGGCTTCTTCCCCGTCATGCTCGGCGCCGGCCTCGTCGCCATGGGCGCGCTGATGGCCGCAACCGCCGGCCGCACCGCCGGTGACCACGCCGCCGCATCCGCCCCGGATTGGCGCGGCACCGTCGCCATCACCGCGGCAGTGGCGTTGTTCATCGCGCTCGCCAACGCCGCCGGCTTGGCACCCGCCACCTTCGCCTGCGTGTTCGCCGGCGCCCTCGGTACCCGAACCACCACGGCCCGCGAAGCCGCACTGCTCGCGCTCGGCGTCACCGTGTTCGGCGTGCTGCTGTTCTCCCTGGGCTTGAAGGTGCAATTCCCCATCATCCGCGGAGTGCTGCCGTGATCGAGACCGGGTTCCTGGGGCTGGTGCACGGCTTCTCGGTGGCGCTGCTGCCGCACAACCTGATGTGGTGCTTCATCGGCGTCATGGTCGGCAACCTGGTCGGCGTGCTGCCCGGCATGGGCGTGCTGTCCACCATCTCCATCCTGCTGCCGCTGACCTTCTCGATGCACCCGGTCGGCGCCTTGCTGATGCTGGCCGGCATCTACTACGGCGCCCAATACGGCGGCGCGATCTGCTCCATCCTGCTCAACCTGCCCTGCCACCCGCCCCACGCCGTCACCTGCCTCGACGGCTACCCGATGACCAAGGCCGGACGCGGCGGCGTAGCGCTCGGCATCACCATGCTGGCCGCCGTCATCGGCGCCGCCTTCGGCATCGTGCAGATGATCGTGCTGGCGCCGTTCATCGCCAACATCGCCTTCCAGTTCGGCCCGCAGGAGATCTGCACCCTCATGCTGCTCGGCCTGCTGGCCGGCTCCACGCTGGCGAAAGGCTCGCCGGTCAAGGGCGTCGCCATGACCCTGCTCGGCATCCTGCTCAGCCTGGTCGGCACCGACGTCAACACCGGCAATGAACGCTTCACCTTCGGCCTCGTGCAACTGTCCGACGGGGTCGAGCTCGTCGCCCTCTCGCTCGGCCTGTTCGGCATCGCCGAATTCCTCAAAAGCGTCAACGCCGTCGCCCCGGTGGTGACCCGCTCGGTGCGGCTCGGCTTCCGCGACCTCCGCCCGCAGCGGGACGACGTCAAGCGCGCCCTGCCGGCCATCTTCCGCGGCACGATCATCGGCAGCCTCTGCTCGCTGATCCCCGGCACCGGCCCGACGATCGCCTCCTTCATCGCCTACGCCACCGAAAAGAAGCTGTCCAAAACCCCGCAGCACTTCGGCCGCGGCGCCGTCGAAGGCGTCGCCAGCCCCGAAGCCTCGACCCACTCGGCCGTTCAAGGAGACTTTATTCCTACAATGAGCCTGGGCATCCCGGGCGACGCCGTCATGGCGCTGCTGCTCGGCGCCTTGATGATCCACGGCATCCAGCCGGGCCCGCGGCTGATCGTCGAGCAGCCCGACATCTTCTGGGGCCTGATCGCTAGCTTCTGGATCGGCAACCTGATCCTGGTCGTGCTGAACGTGCCGATGATCGGGCTCTGGGTCCGTCTGCTGAGCGTGCCTTACCGCTTCCTCTACCCGGCGGCGCTGTTCTTCGTCTGCATCGGCGTATTCGCCGCCCGCAACGAGATGTTCGACGTCGGCGCCACCCTGCTGTTCGGCGCCGTCGGCTACCTCCTCCTCCAGCTCGGCTTCGAACCGGCCCCGATCCTGCTCGGCTTCGTCCTCGGCCCCCGCCTGGAAGAAAACTTCCGCCGCGCCGTGCTGCTCTCCCGCGGCAGCCTACAGACCTTCGTGGACCGCCCGATCAGCGCCGTCTTCGTGGCCATGAGCGCGGTGCTGATCCTGGCGCAAATCTACGCCGCGCTCCGCCGGACCAAGCCGCCGGTCGTGGTGCCGGAGGGGGCATTCGACTAGGCGGCGGGAAGCCCCTGGCCTAAACGACCGCACCCCAACGCATCATGCTCCGTCAAAAACGCCTCTCCATCCCCATGGACCAGCGCCAAGCACCGCGCGAACTCGATGGCCCCGAATGGCCGCCCGAACACATGCGCATGCACCGTCACATCGAGGCACGCCGGACGCCGACGCAGCGCCGGCCAGCCCTCCAGGATGCGCGCGAGCGTGCGGGTGAACGCCTCCGGCTCGTTGCCGTAACGAACACTCAGCGGCATGTCGTTCACTTCCATGGTGAACGGCACCGCGGTGATCGGCCCGCTCGCCGTCTCTATCGTCCGCGGCAGGTCGTGGTCGAAGAAGTCCGCGTGCCATGACAGCTCGGCCGCCGCCAGCAGCGTGGTCGTGCGCGCGGACGGCGTGCAGCGGGGGCTGATCCAGCCGCGCGGCCGCTGCCCGCTCGCCGCTTCCAGTGCCTCGAGGCAGCGCTCGAGGTCCGCCGCTTCCGCCGCCGCGTCCTGGGTGGCGGGGATGATCTCCTGAGCCCAG
Source organism: uncultured Alphaproteobacteria bacterium (assembly GCA_963752225.1). Taxonomy (GTDB): domain Bacteria; phylum Pseudomonadota; class Alphaproteobacteria; order Acetobacterales; family Acetobacteraceae; genus JBBROS01. The sequence continues at coordinate 5,959 of CAVVXS010000016.1, forward strand.
CCATGGGCAGCGATCGGATGCCCGGCGCGCGCGATCGCCTGCATCAGCTCGGGGTAGCGCCCGGCCAGGATGCCGCTGACGTAGAACACCGCTTGCACCCCGGCGGCGTCCAGCACGTCCAGCAGCCGCCACGCGCCCGCATTCGGGCCATACTCGGCCCAGGACCGCGCTTGCAGGTCGAGCACGCCGGGCTTCAGCACATTGCCCATCGGCCCGACGCCGGGCGCGGCGCCGTCGCTCCAGCCTTCGAGCATGACGCTGACGGAGACGGCCAGGCTTTTGCCCGTGGGCCATCCACTGGGCCAGCAAGCGGGGAGGGATGTTTGCATGCGGAAGCGGTCCTTCGTGACGCGGGCCGCCACCTTGCTGCCGGTCGGGGCTTCATGTGAAGCTGGCCATGGCGGGCGCACGATCCGCACCGGGGGAACGGGATGATTTCGAAGCGGTTGCTGCTGACGGGTTCGGCTGCCACGATGCTGGCGCCGGCCGGCATGGCTCGGGCGCAAGCCGCGGAGGCGGTGAAGATCGGCGCCATCTACCCGCTCACCGGCGGCACCGCCTCGGCCGGCACCGCGTTGCGCGACGCGGTCGAGATCGCCGCCGAGATCATCAACACCCCGCACCCCGAACTCGCCGCCTTGCCCTTGGCCGCCACCGCCGGCCTGCCGGGCCTAGGTGGCCGCAAGGTCGAGCCGGTATTCGCCGACCACCAGGGCAACCCGGCCACCGCGCAGAACCAGGCGCTCCGCCTCATCACCCAGGACAAGGTCGTCGCCATGGTCGGCGCCTACCAGTCCAGCGCCACCCTGACCGCGAGCGCGGTCGCCGAGCGCTACGGCATTCCCTACGTCGCCGGCGAGGCGAGCGCCCCCAGCCTCACCGTGCGCGGCTTCAAGTGGTTCTTCCGCCCGACCCCGATCGGCACCGATTTCGGCGCCGCCTACGCCGACTTCCTGTCCGGCCTGGGGGCGAAGGGGCGCACGGTGAAATCCGTCGCCATGGTCAACGAGAACACCGAATACGGCACCTCGACCGGCGACGCGATCAGCAGGGCGCTCGACGCCAAGGGCCTCAAGCCCGCCCTCCGCATCGCCTACTCCGCCAACAGCAGCGACGTCAGCGCGCAAGTGCTGCAACTCAAACAGGCCAACCCCGACGTGGTCATCTTCGTCAGCTACACGTCCAACTCGATCCTGTTCATGAAAACGATGAAGTCGCTCGACTGGAAGCCGCCGGTGCTGATCGGCGACGACAGCGGCTTCTCCGACACCGCCTTCATCGCCGCGGTCGGCGACCTCGCCGAGGGTGCCGTCAACCGCAGCTCCTACGACATCGGCAAGCCCGGCACCGTCCCGTTCCTGGTCAACGAAATCTACAAGAAGAAGGCCGGCCACGACCTCGACGACACCAGCGCGCGCGGCCTGCAAGGCTTCCTTGTGCTGTGTGAGGCGATCAACCGCGCCGGTGCCACCGAGCCCTCCAAGATCCAGGCCGCCTTGCGCGCCACCGACCTCAAGGCCGACCAGCTCATGATCGGTTATGACGGCGTGAAGTTCGCGGACGACGGGCAGAACGAGCGCGCGGCCACCCTGCTGGTGCAGCTTCGCCACCGCGCTTACGTCCCGGTCTGGCCCGACAAGGCGGCCGTGAGCCCGGCAGAATTGCCGTTCAAGGGCTGGGTCCCATAAGCGCCCCGCCTTGATCCTCCTGCAGGTGATCGTCAGCGGGCTGCTGATGGGGGCGGTATATGCGCTGTTCTCCTCCGGCCTGACGCTGATCTGGGGCATGATGAACGTCGTCAACTTCGCCCACGGCGACTTCGTCATGCTCGGCATGTACGTCGCCTTCTTCACCTACACGCTGCTGGGCCTCGGCCCCTTGGCGTCGGCGCCGCTGGCGGCACTCGCCTTGGCCGCCGTGGGCGTCGCCGTCTATTTCGGCCTGATCCGCCACGTCATGCGCGGGCCGATGCTCGGCCAGATCCTGTCCACCTTCGGCCTCGCCTTGCTGCTGCGCTACGGCGCGTTCTGGGCCTTCAGCTCCAACTTCGTCACCTTGCCGGATACGCTGGTCGGCGGCACCTTCGCGCTCGGCGGCCTGCGGATCGAGGCGGCGCGCCTGCTCGCCGGCGCCGTCGCCTTGCTGCTGACCCTGGCCATGCATCTGATGCTCACCCGCACCATGCTCGGCAGCCGCCTGCTCGCCGTGTCCGAGGATCGTTCGGCGGCGATGCTCGTCGGCATCCGCCCGGAACCGATGCAGGCGCTGGCCTGGGCCTTGGCCGGCGCCAGCACCGGCATCGCCGGCGCTTTGATCGCCCTGTTCTTCTACATCGCGCCGACCGTGGGCGAGGCGCTGACCCTGATCGCCTTCATCACCGTCTGCCTCGGCGGCTTCGGCAGCGTGCCCGGCGCCTTGATCGCCGGCCTGCTGATCGGCGTCATCCAGGCTCTGTCGGCCTTCTGGGCCGGCGCCGCCTACCAGGACGTCGTGATCTACGCGCTGTTCCTCGCTCTGCTCTGGGTCCGCCCGCAAGGCCTGTTGGGCCGCGCATGAAGCAACTCCTGGCCTACGCGGCGCTGCTGCTCGCCTTGGCGCTGCTGCCGCTCGGCCTCCAGGACGTGTTCGTCCAGCGGGTCGCCGCCCTCGTGCTGCTCGGCGCCATCTCCGCCTCCGCCTGGAACCTGATCGGCGGGTTCGCCGGCCAGGTCTCGGTCGGCCACGCCGTCTACTTCGGCGCCGGCGCGTACGCCGCCTTGGTGGCCTTCAACCGCTTCGGCTGGCCGCCCATCGCCGGCGCCCCCATTGGCGTCGCCGCCAGCCTGTTGCTCGCCACCGTCATCGGCCTGCCGACCTTCCGCCTCAGCGGCCACTACTTCTCCATGGCCACCATCGCCGCGGCCGAACTCGTCCGCCTTCTGGTCACGAACTGGGAGTTGCTGGGCGCCGCCGTCGGCCTGATGGGCCCGGCCGTGCCGCGCAGCATCGCCGACCTGCAATTCATCGACCCTCGCACCTACTACTGGATCTTCCTCGGCGTTCTGGCCGTGCTGCTGGCGCTCACCTGGTGGATGCAGCGCAGCCGCATGGGCTACTACCTGCGCGCCATCAACGGCAGCGAGCGCGCCGCGCGCAGCCTCGGCGTCCCGGTCCGCCGCTACAAGCTCTGGGCGCTGCTCGGCTCGGCCGCCTTCACCTCGCTCGCCGGCAGCCTCTACGCCGTGATGGTGGGCTTCGCCGACCCTGACAGCGTGCTCGGCGTCTTGGTCTCGGTGAAGATGGTCATCATCGCCGCCCTCGGCGGCGCCGGCACCTTGCTCGGCCCGCTGCTGGGTGCGGCCATCCTGATCCCGCTCGAAGAAGCCACCAACGCCCGCTTCGGCGGCGCCGGCACCGGCATCACCTACGTCGTCTACGGCGGCGTGATCCTGCTGATCGCCCGCTTCCGCCCCGGCGGCCTCGCCGAGCTCTGGCACCTGCTGCTCCGCCGCGTGCGCCGTGCTGCTTGAGGCCCGCGGCATCGTCAAGGCGTTCGGCGCCTTCCGCGCCGTGGATGGTGCGGACCTCGACATCGCCGCCGGTGACATCGTCGGCCTGATCGGGCCCAACGGCGCCGGCAAGAGCACCTTCTTCAACACCCTGTCCGGCGACACCACGCCCACCGCCGGCACCATCGCCTTCGACGGCCACGACGTCACCCGCGCCAGCCCCGAAGCCCATGCGCGGCTCGGCATCGCCCGCAGCTTCCAGGTGCCGGTGACGTTCGAGGACATGTCGGTCGCCGAGAACGTGCTCGTCGGCGCCTTCCTGCGCCATCCCGGACGCGCCGCCGCCGAAGCCGCCGCGGCCGAGGTGCTCGACTTCACCGGCCTCGCCCCCCAAGCCAACAGCCGCGCCCGCAGCCTCGGCACACCCGGCCGCAAGCGGCTCGAGATCGCCCGCGCGCTCGCCACCGGTCCGCGCCTGCTGCTGCTCGACGAAGCCCTGGCCGGCCTCACTCCGGTCGAGGTCCGCGCCGCAATCGAGCTCGTCCGCCGCATCCACACCCGCGGCATCACTCTCGTGATCGTCGAGCACATCATGGAGGTGATCCTGACCCTGGCCCACCGCGCGGTGGTGTTCCATCAGGGCCGGGTCATCGCCTCCGGTCCGCCGCGCGACGTCGTGCAGGATCCGGCCGTCATCTCCGCCTATCTCGGCCGCAGCATGAGCCGCAAGGCAGCACGATGACCGCCGCCTTGACCGTGCAGAACCTCATGGTGCGCTACGGCGACCTCGTCGGCGTCGCCGACGTTTCGCTCGAGGTACCGGACGGCGGCGTCGTGGCACTCATCGGCTCCAACGGCGCCGGCAAGACGACCACCCTCAACGCCATCGCCGGCCTCGTGCCCGTCGCCTCGGGCCGGATCACCGCGCACGGCGCCGACCTCACCGGCCAGCCCGCCTACGCCGTCGTCCGCCGCGGCGTCGCCCTCTCGCCCGAAGGCTGGCGGCTGTTCGTCGGCCAAACCGTCGAGCAGAACCTGCGGCTCGGCGCCACCGCGCTCGGCAACCGCTCCCGCCTCCCATCCGTGTTGGAGCGCGTCTTCACCCTGTTCCCCCGCCTCGCCGAACGCCGCCGGCAGCGCGCCGGCACCCTGTCCGGCGGCGAGCGGCAGATGCTGGCGATGGGCCGGGCGATGATGTCGGACCCGAAGCTGCTGCTGCTGGACGAACCAAGCCTCGGCCTCGCCCCCGCGGTGGTGGAGACCATGTACGAGACGTTGGGCCGCCTGCACGCCGACGGCCTCACCCTGCTACTGGCCGAGCAATCCGTCGAACTCGCGCTCGAGATCGCGCAGCACGCCTACGTCCTGCAAACCGGCCGCACCGTGCTGAACGGCCCCGCCGCTGCGCTCGCCGCCGACCCCGAGGTGCAGCGGATCTACCTCGGCCTGTAAGCCAGGGCAGGAATATCGCCTGGAATCAACGATGTTTCACGTGAAACGCTGGCCCGCTCAGGCCTGCGGCAGCCGGATCACGAAGCGCGCGCCGATGATGTTACCCTCGGCGTCGCTGCGGTTCTCCGCCGCAATGCGGCCTTTCAACGCCTCTACGATCTGCCGGCTGATCGACAGCCCAAGGCCGGAGTGCTTGCCGAACGCCTCGCCCGCCGGCCGCTCCGAATAGAACCGGTCGAAGATATGCTCGAGCTTGGCCGGCGGAATGCCCGGTCCTTCGTCGTCCACCGCGATCTCGATATACGGCGACGCCTCACGCGCCCGCAGCACGATCCGCCCGCCGCGCGGCGAGAAGCTCCGCGCATTGCCGATCAGGTTCCGCAACACCTGCACCAGCCGCCGCTCCACTGCGGCAACCACCAGCGGCCCGCCCGGCAGATCGAGCGTCATCACCGGATCCCCCTCGGCCCGGGTCGCATCGTCGATCTCTGCCAGCGTCTGCAGGATCGGCGTCACATCCACGCTCTCGGTCGCAGTCCGCGACAGCTCCGCATCCACCCGGCTCGCGTCGCTGATATCGGAGATCAGCCGGTCCAGCCGGCTCACATCGTCGCCGATGATCGCCAGCAGCCGCCGCTGCTGCCCCGGATCCTCGATCCGCCGCAGCGTCTCGATCGCGCTGCGGATCGAGCTCAGCGGGTTCTTGATCTCATGCGCCACATCGGCCGCAAACCGCTCGGTCGCATCCATCCGCGCCCACAGCGCCGTCGAACTCGACCGCAAGGCGAACGCCAGCTCTCCAACCTCGTCGTTGCGCCGCATCAGCACGTCCGGCACCGTGCCGCTCCGCCCTTGCCCCTCGCGCATCGCATGCGCCGCCCGCGCCAGCCGCAGGATCGGCCGCGCAATCGTCAGCGACAAATACCAGGACAGGGCGACCGTCAGCACCAAGGCCAGCGCGAACAGCCCCAGGATGCTCATCCGCACCGTGAACAGGCTGTTGTCCACCTCCCGCGCCTCGCGTGTCACCAGCACGATCCCGACCGTATGCCGGTTGCGCTGCACCGGCTCCGCCACCGTCACCAGCAGCAAATTGTCCGGGGTGCGCCGGATATAGGGCGGCATCTCCCGCCCCTTGTCCGACCCGGCAATCCGCAGCTCCTCCTTCACGTCCGGCTGCCACTCGACGCCGCCATCCGCCGGGCTCAGCTCCACCACCGGCCCGCTGCCCCGATGCGGCAGGATCGCCAGCAGCTTGTCATAAGCGGCGCCGATGATGCCCACGAACCGCCCGTGATCCACCGCGGGCGGCAACGGCGTCGTCACGATGGCGCCGCCCGTGCCCTCCCGCACCCGGCTGTCGGCAATCAGCTGCCCGTCCGGCGCATACAGCCGCGCCTGCGCATTGGGCGTCGGCTCCGTCAGCCGGCGCAGCAGCGACCGCGCCGTATCGACCTGCAATACCGGGTTCTCCGGATCCGCCTCCCGCACCGCGCTCTCACCCAGCGCCCCGGCATAGATCCGCGCCTGCTCGCGCAACGCCTGCACCTCGGCTTCCAGCAAGCCGTTCTGGTACTGATCGAGGTAAAGCAACGCGGCCACCAGCAGCGCCAGCGGCAACGCATTGACCAGCAGGATGCGGCGCAGCAGCGGCGACACGAACCGGTCGCGCAGCTCACGCGCCCGCGCCTCCGGCTGCAGCCGCGGCAGGACCCCGCTATCGGGCATGCGCCACTCGACGCTGGGCGCCCGCAATCGAGCGTCCGCCGGCGTCGACACCCGGGCGACGCCCGGCAGCAACGAACGGGTGCGGACGACGCTCATTGCTCTTTGTAACGGTAGCCGATGCCATACAGCGTCTCGATGTGGTCGAAGCTGTCGTCCGTCGTCCGGAACTTCTTCCGCACCCGCTTAATGTGGCTGTCGATGGTCCGGTCGTCCACGTAGATGTTTTCACCATAGGCGGCGTCGATCAGCTGGTCGCGCGACTTCACCATGCCGGGCCGCGCCGCCAGCGCCTTCACCAGCAGGAACTCCGTCACCGTGAGCTGGATGTCGCCGCCCTTCCACAAGCACTGGTGCTTCGTGTCGTCGAGCTGCAGGTCGCCCCGAACCATCAGCCCGCCCGGCGTCGCACCCGACCCCTCGAGCCGCCCCGCCTCGTTCCGCCGCAGCAGCGCCCGGATCCGCTCGATCAGCAGCCGCTGGCTGAACGGCTTGGTGATGTAGTCGTCCGCGCCCAGACGCAGCCCCATCAGCTCGTCGAGCTCCTCGTCCTTGCTGGTCAGGAAGATGACCGGCAGCGCACTGCGCGCCCGCAGCCGCTGCAGCAGCTCCATCCCGTCCATCCGCGGCATCTTGATGTCCAGCACGGCGAGATCCACCGGCTTGCTGGTGATGCCCTGCAGCGCACTTTCGCCGTCGGTGTAGGTGCGCACGATGAAGCCTTCCGCTTCCAGCGTCATCGACACCGACGTCAGGATGTTGCGATCGTCATCGACCAGCGCGATCGTTTGCTTCATTGTTCGGATCCTTGCAGCCTTCCGTGCGCGGGCACGTTTCACCACTGAATTGTGGCGGAATACCGGAATGAACAGCCAACCCGAGCCCGAAACGCAAGACGACCCGGCCTGGGCCGCGCGCAAGCTGCTGCGTGCCGCTCGCGCCGGCACCCTGGCCACCAGCATCGACGGCCAACCCTTCGCCTCCCTCGTGACACCCGCCACGGCGCCCGACGGCAGCATCCTGCTGCTGCTGTCTGACCTGTCCGAACACACCCGGCACCTGCGCGCGGATGGTCGCTGCGCCGTCATGGTTCAGGGCACGGCCGACGGCCCGAACGCGCAGACCGCACCCCGCGTCACCGTCACCGGCCTCGCCGCGATCGAGCCGGATTGGAAGCCGCGCTGGGTGGCGATCCACCCCTACGCTGCCTTCTACGCCGGGTTCGGCGACTTCCACCTGTGGCGCATTCAACCCGCGGGCGGCCTGTTCGTCGGCGGCTTCGCGCGTGCCCATCGCCTGCGCCGGGCCGACCTCGTGGTGGACGCAACCGAGATCGCCGCCGCCGAGGCGGGCGTGCTCGCCCATTGCAACGACGACCACGCCGCCGCCCTCGACGCCATCGCCGCCGCCCACGGCGGGGCGGGAAGCGGCTGGCGCATGGTGGCGTGCGACGCGGACGGCTTCGACCTTGCCCTCGACGACGCCGTGCGCCGGATCGCCTGGCCGGCGCCGCTCGGCGGGCCCGGTGCCATCCGCGCGGCAATGGTTGAATTGACTCGCGCCGCCGGAGCATCTGAACGATCGTGACCGGCACCGGACGGGCTTGCCCTCGTCCTGCCGCGTTGAACGACGATACGGTCCTAAGCAAGCAAGACCGAGGGAGAACGCCAATGAGTCCGCACCAGAAGGCCACCGACGCCGCCGCTATGTCAGCCGTCAAGGGGTCAGGCGTCGTGCCGGGCGGCCCCGTTCACGCCAACCTTCAAGCGGCCGGACTCGTGGCCCATGCCCTGCGCCGCGGCGAAGGCCGGCTCGCCGCCGATGGCGGCCTGATCGTCGAGACCGGCGTCCACACCGGCCGCTCGGTGCAGGACAAGTTCACCGTGGACGACCCCGAAGTCAGCGCGGACGTGTGGTGGCGCATGGGCAACCAGAAGCTTCCTCCCGCCCGCTTCGAGATCCTGAAGGCGCGCGTACAGGCCTACCTGCAAGGCCGCGAGCTGTTCACCCAGGACCTCTATGCCGGCGCCGACCCGGCGCACCGCATCAAGGTCCGCCTCGTCAGCAGCGAAGCCTGGCAGACCCTGTTCGCCCGCAACATGTTCATCCGTCCCCCTGAGCAGGAGCTGGCCGGCTTCGAGCCCGACTACGTCATCCTGCACGCGCCGAAGTTCCAGGCCGACCCGGCGGTCGATGGCGTCCGCTCCTCGACCGCCATCGCCGTCTCCCTCACGCAGAAGATGATCGTCGTCGCTGGCAGCGAGTACGGCGGCGAGATCAAGAAGTCCATCTTCGGCGTGATGAACTGGAAGCTGCCGGCCGAGGGCGTGCTGCCGATGCACTGCAGCGCCAATGTCGGCCGCGAGCACGGCGACGTCGCGCTGTTCTTCGGCCTGTCCGGCACCGGCAAAACGACGCTCAGCAGCGACCCCAACCGTCCGCTGATCGGCGACGACGAGCACGGTTGGGGGCCCAATGGCGTGTTCAACTTCGAAGGCGGCTGCTACGCCAAGGTCATTCACCTCAGCGCCGACGCCGAGCCCGAGATCTATGCGGCAACGCACCGTTTCGGAACCGTTCTGGAAAACGTGATCGCTGACGAGCACGGCCACCTCGACCTGTCCGACAACCGGCTGACGGAGAATACCCGCTCCTGCTACCCGATCGAGTTCATCCCCAACTGCGACCTGTCGGGCCGCGGCGGCCAGCCGAAGAACGTCGTCATGCTTACCGCCGACGCGTTCGGCGTGCTTCCGCCCATCAGCAAGCTGTCCGACGCGCAGGCCATGTACCACTTCATGTCCGGCTACACCGCCAAGGTCGCCGGCACCGAGAAGGGCATGGGCAACGAGCCCCAGGCCACCTTCAGCACCTGCTTCGGTGCTCCCTTCATCCCGCGCCGCCCCCAGGTCTACGGCCGCATGCTGGCCGACCTCATCAAGCAGCACGGCGCCGATTGCTGGCTCGTCAACACCGGCTGGACCGGTGGCGCCTACGGCACCGGCCAGCGCATGAGCATTGCGCACACCCGCGCGCTGCTCGCCGCCGTGCTCGACGGCTCCCTGCGCGACGCCCGCTACGTGCGCGACCCGTTCTTCGGCCTGATGATGCCGCAGGACGTGCCGGGCATCCCGAACGACGTGCTCGACCCGCGCCAATCCTGGCCGGACAAGGCTGCTTACGACACGGCTGCAAGGGATCTCGTGGCGCGGTTCGAGAAGAACTTCGCGACCTTTGCCGAGGACGCCAGTGAGGACGTGAAGGCGGTGGCGATCAAGGCGGCGGCTTAAGCGGGAAGGCTGGGGCCGGCGGCCCAAGCCCCGCACAACTTAGGCCTGCGGGCGGCGTTGCTCCGCCATGAGCTACGCCGATCCCGACTACTTCGAGAACCTCTACCAGCGCGACGCCGATCCGTGGCGCTTCGCGTCCAGCGACTACGAGCGGCAGAAATACGCCGCCACCATCGCCGCGCTGCCGATGCGCCGCTTCCGCCACTGCTTCGAGGTCGGCTGCAGCATCGGCGTGTTCACCCGCCAACTCGCCGCGCAATGCGACGCGCTGCTCGGCGTCGACGTGTCCGAGACCGCGTTGGAGCAGGCGAGGGTGCGCTGCGACGATCTTCCGGCCGTCCAGCTCGAGCGCATGGCCGTCCCCGACGCCTGGCCGCCGGGCCGCTTCGACCTGATCGTGTTCTCCGAGGTGCTCTACTACCTCGGCCTCGACGGCATCCACGCCGCCGCCCGCCGCACGCTCGACAGCCTCGAGCCCGGCGGCGCCGTCGTTCTGGTCAACTGGCACGGCCCCACCGACGGCGCCTGCACCGGCGACGAAGCCGCCGACCGCTTCATCGCCGCGGTTGCTGCGACGCTGCAAGTAACCCATTCCGACCGCGCCGAGAAATACCGCATCGACGTCCTAACCTAAGTCGAATGCGGATCCGGGGCCGCCGGCCCCGGCGAGGTCCAGGAGCGGAGTGGTCCAAGGTTCCACCTGTCCGGCTTCGGACATGTGGAATGACCATGGAGAGAGCGCTTCTGGCTTAAGAGGCCTTGTTCGGCTCCGAACACTGCACCCCGGTCCGGGTCACCAACCCCTTGCCGCTGCGCAACTCCTCCGCCGTGCAGCTCCGCGCATGGCCCCAACCTTTGCCCGCCATGCAGGCATTCATCCCGTCGCCGATCCGGCTCCACCGCGTCACCGGTCCGCCGAACCACGACAGCCCGCGCTTGGCGTTGTTCTTGTCCACCGCATCCGGCACCGAGGCTTGACACGCATCGAGGTCGGCCCGGTATGTCGGGGTGTCGGTTCCGGTCCCGGCAGGCGGCGAATAGCCGCAAGCGCCGACGCCAGCCGCAACAACGAGGATCGTCCAACGCATGCCCGCCATCCAACCCGTCCCGGTGTCCCTGTCAAGGCGGCTCGACACCGCGCTCGCGCTCGCCGCCAACGCCGGCCGCCTCGCCATGCGCATGCGCCCACAATCGGGCGCCGCGCAGGCCAGCCTCAAAGCGCCGCAAGACTGGCTGACCGAGGCCGACGGCGCCGTCGAGCGCTTCCTGTCCGACGCCTTGCTGCAGGCCTTCCCCGAGGATGGCTTCCAGGGCGAGGAGGGCGGCGAGGCCCGGCCCGGCTCCCTGCGCTGGGTCGTGGACCCGATCGACGGCACCAGCAACTTCGCCCGCGGCGGCTCCCGCTGGTGCGTCTCGCTCGGCCTGCTGGACGGCGACGCCGCCGTGCTCGGCGTGCTGGAAGCGCCGGCGCTCCGCGAAACCTACGCCGCGGCCCGCGGCGGCGGCGCGACCCTGAACGGCACCCCGATCCGCGCCGCGGCGACCACCGAACTCAGCCGCGCGATCGTCGAGTGCGGCTGGTCGCCCCGCGTGCCCAACGACGTCTACGGCGCCCTCTGCGGCCGCGTCCTGCAAGCCGGCGCGATGTTCCGCTCCGGCGGCTCCGGCGCGATGGGGCTGGCCGAAGTCGCCACCGGGCAAATGGACGCCTACCTTGAGCGTCACATCAACCTGTGGGATTGCTGCGCCGCCCTCGCCATCCTGGCCGAAGCGGGCGCCCATGTGAGCGACTTCCTGCCCCAGGGCTTGGTCGGCGGCGCCCCCATCCTGGCCTGCGCCCCCGCCTTGGCCCGGCAGCTCGAGGCCTTGATGGCCGCCGGCGCCCCACCGCCCACCCAGCCGCCCGCCCCGGGGGCGTGACCCCGGCCCGGCGGCTCACCATCGTCCTCGGCGTCACCCAGCTGGTGACCTGGGGCCTGACCTACTACGTGCCGTCGGTGATGACGGCGCCGGTGGCCGCCGGGCTCGGCGCCAGCACCGCATCCGTCCTGGGCGGCTTCTCCCTCGCCCTGCTCGTGACCGGCGTCGCCTCGCCTTGGGCCTGCCGCCGCATCGACCGGGCCGGCGGCCGCACCGTGATGGCCGCCGGCACGCTGCTGCAGGCACTCGGCCTCGCCATCATGGCAACCAGCCCCGGCATGCTGGTCTGGTATCTCGGCTGGGCCGTCACCGGGCTCGGCATGGCCGGCGGCCTCTACGACGCCGCCTTCGCCACCGCCGGCCGCACGCTCGGCGCCGCCGCTCGACCCGCCATCACCGGCATCACCCTGATCGGCGGCTTCGCCAGCTCGATGGGCTGGCCGCTCGGCGCCTGGCTGGTGCCGTTGCTGGGCTGGCGCGCCACCCTGCTGACCTACGCCGCGATCCTGCTGCTGGTGAACCTGCCGGCCATCGCCCTGCTGCCGCGCGGAGTCCCGCCGGAGCCGCCGCGTCCGGCCCCGGTCGGCGACGGGCCGCCACCCACCGGCGGCCGGGCGCTGTTCGTCTGCATTGCCGCCTTCTTCACCCTCCGCGCCGCCATCAGCACCGTGATCTCCGTCAGCGCCCCGGTGCTGCTGGTCGGCCTCGGGCTGGGTGAGGTGACGGCGATCGGCCTGGTCTCGCTGATCGGCCCGGCCCAGGTCGCGATGCGCATCCTGCAAGCCGCCATGGGCCGGCGCTGGAGCCCGGTGGCGATCGCCTGGATCGGCGCCGCCCTGTTCCCGGTTGTGGCGTTCCCGCTGGCCTGGTCATCGGGCCAGACCTGGCTCGGCACCGCGGCCCTGGTCTTCGTGCTCGGCTACGGCGCCAGCAACGGCATCCTGACCATCGCCCGCGGCACGCTGCCGCTCCACCTGTTCGGCCCCGCCGGCTACGCCACCCGCATCGGCCAGCTCGCCTTGCCGGTGATCCTGGCCCAGGCAGCCGCCCCGCTGCTGTTCGCACCATTGATCGACGCCGGGTCGGCGTCCCGCGTGTTCGATGCGCTCGGCCTCGCCTCGCTCGCCGCCGCGGCGGGCCTGCTGCCCTTGCTGGGTCAACGCCGCCGCCGCTAGTTCTGCATCCCCCACCGCCGCACCGTCCGCCGCTCGAGCGTCCGGAACACGACGTTCTCCACCACGAGGCCGATCAGGATCACCGAGAACAACCCGGCGAACACGCTCGGGATCTCGAGCTGGTTCTTGTTCTCGAAAATGAACCACCCGAGCCCGCCAGCCCCCGACGCCACCCCGAACACTAGCTCGGCTGCGATCAAGGTGCGCCAAGCAAACGCCCAACCGACCTTCAGCCCTGTCAGGATCGACGGGAACGCCGCCGGGATCAGGATCGCCCGCACATACCGGAACCCGCGCAGGTCGTAGTTCCGCCCCACCATCCGCAACGTCGTCGACACGCCCAGGAACCCGGCGTGCATGTTCAACGCCACCACCCACAACACCGAATGGATCAGCACGAACACCAGGCTGCCATTGCCCAACCCGAACCACAGCAGCGCCAAAGGCAGCAGCGCGATCGCCGGCAGCGGATTGAACATGCTCGTCAGCGTTTCCAGCAGGTCGTTGCCGATCCGCGTGTTGATCGCCGCCACCGACAGGATTGTCGCGAGCGAGACCCCGATCGCATACCCCATCAGCAGCACCTTCACCGACGACCACGCCCGGTTCGGCAGCACCCCGTTCACGATGTTGGCCCAGAACGCCCGCATCGTGTCGCTGAACGTCGGGAACAGCAGGTCGTTATCGAGGTAAGTCGCATACGCCTGCCACACGGCGCAAAGCGCCACTATTAAGACGATCTTGCGCACCCAGCCCAGGTTCCACACCCGCTGCCAGGCCGGAATCGGCCGCGACGCCGCGTCCGCGCCGCTGAACGCGACCACCTCGTGCTCGACATAGGGCGCTCGCCGCACCGGCGCTGTTGGGCTCGAAAGGCTCATGCGAACAGCAGATCGTGGATGCGCCGCTCGAGCCCGATCTGCGCCTCCCCGTCGGCGGTGTCCCGCGGCAGGCTGTCCATCTCGGCGCGGACCTGCCCGGGATGCGGGCTGAGCAACAGGATACGGTTTCCCACCTTGATCGCCTCGTTGATGCTGTGCGTGACGAACAGCACGGTGAACTGCGTCTCGTCCCACAGCCGCAGCAGCTCGTCCTGCATGGTCCGCCGGGTCAGCGCGTCGAGCGCCGCAAACGGCTCATCCATCAGCAGGATCTGCGGCTCCATCGCCATCCCCCGCGCAATCGCCACCCGCTGTTTCATGCCGCCCGACAGGGTGTGCGGGTAGGCGTCCCCGAACCGGTTCAGCCCCACCTTGTCGATGTAATAATCGGCCCGCTCCCGCGCCTTCGCCCGCGGCAGCCGCTTGGTCGCCAGCAACGGGAACATGATGTTGTCCCGCACGCTCTTCCACGGCAGCAGTTGGTCGAACTCCTGGAACACCATCATCCGGTCCGGCCCCGGCCCATGGATCGCCCGCCCGCGCAGGTGGAACTCGCCCTCGACCGGGTCCAGATACCCCGCCACCGCCTTCAGCAGCGACGACTTCCCGCACCCCGACGGCCCCAGCAGCACGAACCGGTCGCCCGGGAACACCTGGAAGCTGACCCGGTGGGTCGCAGTCACGATCCGCTCGCTGGTCCGGGTACTGCAGCGTGACGCCGCGAACGTCCAGCAACGGCTCGTCCAATGCAGTCATGGAAACGGACTGATCCATTTCGCTCCCAGATTATCGTGGTCGTTGATTGCCGGCAAAGTGCCCGCTTCTGTCCGCTTCCGCCAGAGCGGATTGCTGAAGCTTGCGCGACCACGGGAATCTTTGCCGTTGATCCCGCCCGGATTCTCGGCACACTTCCTCCACCTGGCTCGCCCGGAAGCGCAGCACGCGCCATGGCGGCTGGGGAGGGGAGGACAACTCATGACCAGAAGCGTTCAGCGTATGCGATGGGGGATCGCGCTGTTGGCGGCTTGGCCGCTGGCCGGCGCGTCCGCGGCCGATCTCAAGCACTACGAATCCGACAAGCCCTCGTTCTGGGCCCACCCGCCGGCCGACTGGTTCCTCGGTGACGAGACCGAGCAACAGAAGGGCCTCGCCCCGCCCACCGGCCCCGCCACCCCGGCGACGCTGAACGAGCTGCAGGACAACCTCAAGAAGATCAAGCTGCCCGCCGGCTTCAAGATCGAGGTCTACGCCAGCGGCATCCCCGAAGCCCGCCAAATGGCCTGGGGCGACGACGGCACCCTTTACGTGGGCTCCTACAACGCGACCAACGTCTATGCCGTCACCGACAAGGACGGCAAGCGCACCGTCAAGACGATCCTCAAGGGCCTCAACATGCCCACCGGCATCGCCTACCAGAACGGCGCCCTCTACGTCGTCGCCATCGACAAGCTGATGCGCTACGACCACCCGGAAGCCAACCTCGACAAGATGCCGGAGCCGACGGTCGTCTATGACGACATGCCGTCCTACGTGGCGCACGGCTGGAAATACATCGCCGTCGGCAAGGAGGGCGAGATGTACCTCCCCTTCGGACCGCCCTTCAACATCGGCATCCCGCCCACCAGCGTGTCGCAGGTGCGCCGGGTCGACCCCAAGACCGGCCTGGCCGAAATCGTCGCCCTCGGCGTCCGCAACAGCGTCGGTGGCGACGTCGACCCCCGCACCGGCGACTACTGGTTTACCGAGAACGCGCGTGACTGGATGAGCGACGACATGCCGTCCGACAAGCTCAACCACATCACCAAGATCGGCGAGCACTTCGGCTACCCGTACTGCCACCAGGGCGACACGCCCGACCCGAAGTTCGCCCGCGGCCATAAATGCTCCGAATTCACCCCGCCCGTGGTGAACCTCGGCGCGCACGTCGCACCGCTCGGGATGAAGTTCTACACCGGCAACATGTTCCCGGCCGAATACAAGAACAACATTCTCATCGCCGAGCACGGCTCCTGGAACCGCCACAACTATCAGGGCGGCCGCATCATGCGGGTCACGGTCGATCCCGACGGCAAGAACGCCAAGCAGGAAGTCTTCGCCGAAGGCTGGATCACCGGCAACCAGGAATACTCCGGCCGGCCCGACGACATCATCATCGCCAAGGACGGCTCCATCCTGGTCGCCGACGACTGGGTCGGTGCCGTCTACCGCATCAGCTACGCGAAGTGAGTAAAGGTCGGCGGACAATGGCGGACCCTGTCGTCCGCCGACCGGCTTCACGCCGCTGGCCGCTGCACGCCGCCCTCATCGGCGCCGTGCTGCTGCCGCTCGCGCCCGCCGAGGGCGCCAGCGGCGACGTCGCCGCCGGGCAGGCGCGGGCGGAGCAGTGCCTCGCCTGCCACGGCGCCCATGGCGTGTCGGAGATGCCCGGCGTGCCCTCGCTCGCCGGCCAGACCAACTCCTTTCTGCAATGGCAGCTCGTCTTCTTCCGCTCCGGCCGCCGCAAGAACGAGCTCATGAGCCCCATGGCCGCCGAACTCTCCGACGAGGACGTCCGCAACCTCGGCGCCTACTTCGCCAGCCTGCCCAAGCCCGGCACCCCGCCCGTCGAGCAGCCGGACGACGCCCTCCGCGCCCACGGCCAAGAGGTCGCCGAGCAGCACCACTGCAGCAACTGCCACATGGACGATTTCCACGGAAAAGGCGCGGCCGCCAACATCGCCCGCCAACGCGAGGATTACCTCGTCAAGGCCCTCGCCGACTACCGCTCCTCCGCCCGCCCCAGCACCGGCGTCGCCGCCATGACCGAGGCCGCCTCCGGCCTGTCCGACGACGACATCAAAGCCCTGGCCCACTACCTCGGCTCCCTCTGAACCTGTGCGGGTCCGGGGCCGCCGGCCCCGGTGGGTCGAGGGCGAGGCTCCGGGCAGATGGAATACCGGCCTAGGGGGAGTGATCCAAGGGTCCGCCTGCCGCTTGGGCAGGTGGAAAGAGCACGGAGGGAACGCCCTCGCCTTCGTCCAAGGAGTTACCATGCGTTTTGCCGTCGTCGCCCTGCTCGCCCTGACCATCCCGGCCCAAGCGGCGCCCCCGGACCACACCGACGCGTTCGAGCGCGCCTACGCGACCTCGTTCTACGCCTTCGACGCCTGCGGCGACGGCGTCGCCGGCCGCATCTACCGCCAAGCCCTGTCCGCCCGGCTCGGTCAGTGCCCCTTCAGCGACGCCGCCAAGGCCCGCTTTCGCGAGCGCGCCACCATGCAGCGGCGTAAGGCCTCCGGCGCCATCAACGCCATGATCGAGGAGAATGGCGGCCTGCCCAACCGCCTCGACGGCATGACCCAGACCTGCCACGAGCAGCGCAGCAGCGACACCTACCGCGCCGTCCGCAGCCGCCTCGATGACTACGCCGCCGGCAAGGCCCCCGTCGCCGCGATCGTCCCCGAGCCCTGCGAAGCCGAAATCATCAGCCCCTGACGCCCGGCGCCCTCAGCACGAACCTCGAAAGCGGACCCCCCATGACCTCCCGGCGCACACTCCTGGGCCTCGCAGCGGCACTCCTGCTCGCCGCGCCGGTCCGGCCCACCCCGGCCCGGGCCGAGGTGAGCGAGGTCCGCATCACCAAGCAGCCCGGCATCATCTACCTCGCCCCGATCGTGATGGAGCAGCAGCATTTGCTCGAGCGGGCCGCCGAAAAGCTCGGCATCACCCTCACGGCCAAATACGTCACCTTCGGCGGCGGCGGCGCCGCGACCGACGCCCTGCTCTCCGGCAACGTCGACATCGTCACCACCGGCGCCAGCAACATGCTCCTGCTCTGGGACCGCACGAAAGGCCAGGTGAAAGGCCTCGCCGGCTCGTCGGCCACGCCGATGTGGCTGCTGAGCAAGGACCCGGCCGAGAAAACCCTCGCCGACCTCAAGCCCACCGACAAGATCGCGGTGCCCACGGTCAAGGTCTCGAGCCAGGCCATCATCCTGCAGATCGCTGCCCGCAAGCTCTACGGCGACGCCGACTACGCCCACTTCGACAGCATGACCACCACCCTCGGCCACCCCGACGCCGCCGCCGCACTCACCCAGGGCGGCGGCCTCACCGGTCACTTCTCCGGCGCCCCCTACCAGGCCGCCGAAGCCGAAGCGCCCGGCGTCCACGTCGTCACCACCAGCGACGCCATCCTCGGCGGCCCCTACAGCAACGCCGTCTACTTCGCCCACGCCAAGTTCCACGACGCCAACCCCACCGTCATCCTCGCCTTCATGCAGGCCGCCCAGGACGCCTCCGACTACATCGCCGCCCACCCCCGCGAAGCCTGCGAGCTCTACCTCAAGGCCACCGGCGAGAAAGGCTCCGTCGATATGCTGCTGAGCCAGATCGGCGACCCCAAGGTCAGCTTCTCCACCGCCCCCTTCGGCATGATGACCGTCGCCACCCACATGGCCGTCACCAAGGTCCTGAAAACCCAACCCGCCACCTGGACCGACTTCTTCTTCCCCGAAGCCGCCACGCTACCGGGGAACTGAGGCGAGGGCGTTAGGAGGAGTGCAAGGGCTCCGCCCTTGACCCGCTGGGGGCGAGCGCCCCCAGGCCCGCAATAGAAGCGCACGCTCCGGCGAGGTTTCGGATTGAGCGCGCCGCGCTATCGCCGCAACGATTAACGGGCGGACTTGGCGCTTGAGGCTCAACCGTTCGGGTCGTCTCCGACCTTCCTCAGGCGGAGCGGGGTCACGTTGCCTCCTAAGTCAACGGCCAACGCCGTTGCGTTATCCGGTAACCAGAGCGTCACCGTGGTCCCCTGTCCCAATTCGCTTTCAATCTGCAGGCGCCCGCCGGCCTGCTCTGCAAACCCTCGCGCGCCGGACAGGCCCAGTCCGGTTCCTTTGCCCCGCGGCTTCGTTGTGAAGAAGGCTTCGCTCGCCCGCTCGAGGACGTGCGGCGGCATGCCCTCGCCGGTATCGGTGATGGAAATTCGAGCGTAAAGGCCAGGCGCAAGCCCCGGAATGCGGCCGCCGACCTCGACAATGTCCGGGGCGACCCCGACTGTTATCTTGCCTCCCGTAGGCATTGCGTCGCGTGCATTGGCGGCGAGGTTCATCAGGGCGGCCTCCACGTCGCGTCGAGACCCGCGAACCGTTGCAGGCAGCCCTTCTCTCTGGATGTTGCAGTCGAGCGAGTGCAGTGGACCGGATGTACCCGATAAAAGATTGCACAAGTCGGCCACGGTCCCGGCAATATCGGTGGCTTCGGCTTCCGGCTCCGCTGCATCGTTCTTGCGCGAGAAGTCGAGCATGCGACGGGCGATGGCCCCGCCTCGCTCGCCGGCCTGCCTGACCAGGCCCGCAAACGACTGCATACGATCGGGATCGGAGCTTCGCTCGATCATGGCCGCGCCGGAGCAGACAGCTTGCGCCACATTGGCAAAATCGTGGGCGACGCTCGCCGCGAGCTGCCCCAGCAACTCCATACGCTGCGCTTGCCGTGCCGCCGCTTCGGCGGCGAATTGGCGCGCTTGCGCCTCGGCCAGCGCCCGGGTTTGCCGCATGGCCAGCAGCACGAGCATCGACAACGCTGCGGCTGCCAACACGCTCGCCGACCCGAGCAGCAGGACGTGCTGCCTCCAAACGGTCAGCACGGACGCTGTGGCAATGCCATAGCCGACCACGACCGGGTACTGGCCAACCCGGGCGTAGGCATACACCCGATCGACACCGTCGACCGAGGAAGCGCTGCGATAACTGCCGCTCTGCGGCTGTCGGTCAAGCGCTTGCATGAGCGGGCTGCTGGAAGCGATCAGCCGCGGCAAGGATCCCGTCAGTTCCGGAAGGCGTGCCAGCATCTCACCATCGGTCCGCACCAGGGTCACGCTGCCGCCGGATTGCCCAACGGTCACCTGTTTCCAGAAATCGGTGAAGTAGGACACCGCCACCGCCGCATGGACCGTCCCATCGAATGAACCGTCCGCGCTGCTCCGTCGGCGACTGATGCCGAAATTCTGCCGTCCTGTTGCAGACCCTTTATAGGGGGTGCTGATGAATGTTCCCCGATCGGCTGCGCGCTGGGCAGCCCACAATTCCCGGTCGGAGATCAAAGTGTATCCGCCGGCCGAAACGCTGAGGGGGATACTCGCGGCCCAGAGCCGGCCCTCCGCATCGGTGAGCGCGAGCGCCGAGATCTGAGGAAGCTCCTCGTGCATCTTGTACATCTCGGCCAACAATGCGGCCCCCTGATCGCGAATCTCGCTCCAGGTCAGCCCCCGTGTGCGCTGGTCGAGTTGCCGGACGAGAAGCTCGTTGGTTTCGACCGCCTTGAGCGTGTGCTCCCGCAGCAAAGCAACGGTTCTTTCGGCATTGCCAAAGGCGTCCTCGAGGAGCCGCGCTCGATCGAACCACGCAGCAAGTCCGAACAGGGCGAGCGGAACCACGACAGAAGCCATCAGCGCACGTCTCAGCCACACATCGGCGTGGCGTGCATGCCCATGGCTGTCGGCGGGTGCGCGCTCTCTTGAAGGGTCCATTCAGCCGGGAATATTGCAAATCCCAAGATAAATTGCGAGCGGTCCGGTTGAGCTCGGCAGCCGATGTCTCCTAAGCCGGACCCACGGTTGTCCACCCATTCCTGTCATCGCCGGCCGTCGTCGACGCTAAGCCGCCATTGACGTCCCCCCCTCGCAAATGTTCCTCTTATGTTCATGTCCACCCACGCCACCCCGGCCGAGCCCACCATCGACCCCGGCGCATACGCCGCCGACGCCCGGCATCACCGCGAGGTCCTGAACGAGCTGATCGACATGGGCGCCGACCTCGCGCGCCTCCTCCACAAGCAAGCCACGACCGTAGGGTGGGTAAGCGAAGCGCAACCCACCATCACCCCGCCCCCGGACGCGTCGCTCTCAAACTCACCCCAAAACCCACAATCAACCCCCACCCTCGCCGCCACCACCCCCGACCTCACCCTCGCCTTCGACCGCATCGCCCGCTGCGTCCGCCGCACCGTCCTCCTCGCGCGCCGCATCGCCGAGCCGATGCCGGCCGGCCCCGCCGAAGCCGCCGCCGGCCACCGTGTCGCCGCGCGGAGGAAAATCATCCGCGACGTCGAGGACGCCATCGGCCGCGCTGCCCAAGCCGCACCCAAATCGGCCGACGCCGGCGCCCTCAACGCCGAACTGCACGACCGGCTCGACGCCCCCGAGCTCGACGACGACATCCGCCGCCGCCCCGTCGCCGACATCGTCGCCGACATCTGCCGCGACCTCGGCATCGCCGCCGCCGGCGGCGCCAAGCCCTGGAAACGTCGCACCCCCGCCGACATCGGGGCGCTCTGCGCCCGCGCCGCCGCGCCCGCCAACCCACCCGGGGCCGCAACCCCGGCGCCGGCACGCCCGAAGCCGCCGGCCCCGCGCGCCATTCCCGCCGGCCCGCGCCCGCCTCGGCCCGCCACCGACCCACCCCCGACCGGGGCGGAAAACCTGCCCCGGGACCCGGCCGCCGCCGTCGCCACCCTCCTGCGCTACGCCGCCCGCCCGCCCTAGCGGACCGCGCCCGCATCGCCGCGCCCGCTGCCAAACCGGCGCCGATACGCTACATCCGGCGCATGCAAACCATGCTCCGCAATTTTTGGTACCTGGCGCTCTCCGGCCGTGCCCTGAAACCCGGCAAGACCCGGGCCATGACCCTGCTCGGCGAGCAAATGCTGCTCGGCCGCCGCCACGACGGCAGCGTCTTCGCCGTCGGCGACGTCTGCCCGCACCGCGGCATGCCCATGCGCCACGGCAGCTTCGACGGCGACACCCTCCGCTGCTGCTACCACGGCTGGGCCTTCCGCAGCACCGACGGCATCTGCACCGAGATCCCCGCATTGCCGCCCGACGACGCCACCGACCCGGCCCGATTCAAGCTGAAGACCTGGCCCTGCCGCGACGTCCAAGGCAACATCTGGGTCTTCGTCGGCGACGGCCCCCCGGGCGAGGTGCCGACCGTCCCCGGCTTCGAGAACCAGGCCCCCCAGGTCACCACCACCATGCGCTTCCCCTGCGGCGTCGACCTCGCCGCCATGGGCTTCTTCGACCCCGCCCACCCCGCCTTCGTCCACACCTCGCGCTGGTGGAAATCGAAGTCGGCCCTCAACCTCCGCCTCAAGGAAAAGCACTTCGAGCCCGCCGGCATGGGC
This sequence comes from uncultured Alphaproteobacteria bacterium, assembly GCA_963752225.1. Lineage (GTDB taxonomy): Bacteria > Pseudomonadota > Alphaproteobacteria > Acetobacterales > Acetobacteraceae > JBBROS01. The sequence continues at coordinate 28,053 of CAVVXS010000016.1, forward strand.
TTCCGCATGCTCCGCCATCACCTCAAGCACGGTGCGAACCCCTACCGCCTGCTCGGCCGCGACGTGCACATCGACATCGGCATCACCCTGCCCGGCATCCGCATCGAGCACATCGAGGGCAGCGCCCACTCCGCCTGCGTCCTCGCCGCCGCCACCCCGGTCTCCGAAACCGAAACCGACGTCCATTACTGCGTCTACTGGACGCCGAAATGGCTGGCCCCGCTCAAGCCCTTCGCCGCCTGGATGGCCCGCGACTTCCTCGACCAGGACCGCGTCGTCGCCGTCCGCATGATGGATAACCCGCGCCTGCCCCCGCCCATGTTCGTCGGCGGCGCCGACACCCAGGTCCGCTGGTACCTCCGCCTCAAGCGCGAATACCTCGAGGCCGCCGCCGAGAACCGCGCCTTCAACAACCCGCTCCGCCCCCAGGCGCTCCGCTGGCGCAGCTGATCGTTTCGAAGACCGGAGCATGTTGACGTTCGCGTGAGCCATGGTGCATCACGCAGTCCCATGCCCGACACGAACCCGTATGCGGTCCCACGGGCCGGCCTCTCGGCCCGGCCGCCGGCCGCGCTCGCGCCGGTCGGCATCGCCGCTTGGGCCGTGCTCTGCCTGCTGCTCCTGTTCTGCGCCGCCATGACGGGGCCGGTCGGCTTCGACCAGGACCCGTTCATTGCCGCCGGCGTGATGGTCCGGCCCATGCTGCCCTACCGCGACTTCGTCTACTTGCAGCCGCCCCTCTACCCCCTCGTCCTGTCGCTGGCGTTCGAATTCGCCCAGGGCTGGTTCACCCTCGCCGCCCGGCTGTTCGGCTTCGGTCTCGCGGCCACCTCCGGGGCGATGCTGTGGCACGTGCTGCGCCGCTTGGGCGCCGGGCCGGTCCTGTCGGTGGTGCTGCTGACCGCCTGCCTCGCCTCGCCCTACGTGACGGCAACGCTCGCCGATGCGCCCGATACCGGCCTGGCCCTCACGCTGCTGCTGGCCGGGCTGGCGGCGCAGCTTTGGATCGACCGCACCCGGCACGAGCTCACCGCCCGCCTGCTCGCGGCGCTCCTGTTCGGCCTGGCCGCCGCCACCAAGCTCCCCTTCCTGTTCGGCCCGGCGATCCTGCTGCTCCACGCCTTGGCCCGGCCATTGCGCCGGCTCGGCCCGGTGCTCCTCGGCCTCAGCCTGGCCGCCCTGCCGGTCGCCTATTGCTGGTCCGAAGCGCCGGAAGGCTTCTGGTTCGGCGTGATCGAATACCACCTGATCGCACCGTCCGCCTGGTCCGCCTCGGCGGGCCTCGACGGCTGGTTCGCCGTCTGGGCCCGGCTGCAGGCGGTCGCCGACGACGCCGTTGTGGGCGGCAATCTCACCTTGCTGGTACTGTCCATCGCCTTGTCGCTGCTCGCCATCGCGCGCCGCCGGCGATGGCAGCACCCGGGCCGCTTGCTGCTGGCCTTGGCCGCCGGCGCCTTCGCCCTCGCGCTGGTCCCGGCGCCCGGCCGCGCCGCCAACTTCGCCCCCGTCGCGGTCTTGCTGGCCTGCTGCATCGCCCATCTCGACCGCATCACCACCGAGGTCGCCGGCGTCGCTCGCAAGCGCATCCTGGTGGCAGTCACCACCTTGGCGAGCCTCTCCGCCATTCTCCCCCAACTCGCCGAGCTGCCCCGCCTGCTCGACCCCGAACGCTGGGCCGGCGTCGCCGTGCACCGCAACGCCGAGGCCATCCGCGACGCCGTGGCCGACCCGATCGGCGACGTCGCCACTCTGTTCCCCATGCTGGTGATCGACGCCAACCCGGTGCGGCCCGAGTTCTCCACCGGCCCCTTCGTGTTCCGCTCCGGCGCCGGTGCCGAGCCGGCCCGCCTGTCCCGCCTGCACGCAATCTCGCCCGCGACCCTCGCCGCGGCCTTCGACGCCGACCCGCCCCGAGCCATCTACGCCGGACGCTACGCCGGCGCCTGGCGCACCCCGATGGACGCCCCGCTCGCCGCCTACGCCACCAGCCACGCCTGGCGCCTCGCCCGCGAGGACGCCGCAGGCGGCCGCCTCTGGGTCAGGCCCTGACCCGGTTCGTGTAGCCTTTCCACCGCCGACGTGTTACCGCGCCCACCAAACGACAGCCGCCAAACGAGAGTTTAAGGAACCGCCATGTCCGAGACCGCCCCGACCACCCCGCCGGCCCAGCCCGCGGCCCCGCCGCTGGCCGTCAACATCCAATACGTCAAGGACCTGTCGTTCGAAGTGCCGAACGCCCCGGCGATCTACAGCACCCTGCGCTCGCAGCCGAACGTCAACATCAACCTCGACGTCCAGGCTCGCCGCATCCAGGACGGGCAGGACGTCTTCGAGGTCACGCTGCAGATCAAGGCCGAGGCGACCGAGCCCGCCGCCGCCCCCAACGGCGCCGAGCCCGCCCCGGTGTTCATCGCCGAGCTCGCCTATTGCGGCGTCTTCACCCTCAACGGCGTCCCAGAGAACACCGTCGAGCCGGTGCTGCTCGTGGAATGCCCGCGCCTGCTGTTCCCCTACGCCCGCAACATCCTCGCCGACATCACCCGCGACGGCGGCTTCCCGCCCGTCCTGCTGCAGCCGATCGACTTCGTGTCCCTGTGGCAAAGCCGCCGCGCCCAGGCCGAGGGCGCCGTCGCGCAAGCCTGAGCATCAGGCTCCAAGCCAGACCGGGTCCTTCAACCGCGCCACGAAGGCGGCGTGCCGAGCCAGCACCGCCGCCGACGGCACCAGCAGCCGGATCGTCCGCGGCCCGGCCACCGCCGCATAGGATACCGCCGGGACGGCAAACTCGCCCTCGTCGGCCAGCAGCAACCCCCGCTGCCGCCCCCCGGTGAGTTCCACGTAGACGTCGGCCAGCAACCGGCAATCCAGCAACGCATTGTGGCTGGTGCGCTCGCTGAGATCGATCCCGAACCGCCGGCACAGCGCGTCGAGGCTGTTCGGCAAGCCGGGAAACCGCGCCTTCGCCAGCGCCAGCGTATCGACCATCCGATGCGAGCCGAGCGGCGGCAGCCCGAGCCGCCCCAGCTCCGCATCGACGAAGGCGAAGTCGAACGTGGCATTGTGCGCCACCAGCGGGCTGTCCCCGATAAACGCCAGCAGCTCGTCCACCACCTCTGAAAAGCGCGGCTTGCCCACCAGGTCCGCCCGGGTGAACCCATGCACCCGCGTCGCCTCGGCCGGCACGTCGCGGTCCGGGTCCACCAGCACATGGAACACCCGCCCGGTCGGCAGGTCCCGCTCCAGCTCCAGGCAAGCGATCTCGATCACCCGATCGCCCCCGTGCGGGTCGAGCCCGGTGGTCTCGGTGTCGAACAGCACGGAACGGCTCATGGCCGGAGGCTGCGAATCAGGCGATGCAACATGCGATGGGCGTGATAGCGCGACAGCCCGGTCCGCACCACCACGTCGGCGCGCCGGCGCTTCTCCCGGTCCGGCATCTGCCGCGCCACGATCGCCGCGATCTGCGCCTCCGTCATGCGCCGCCGCGCCCGCACCCGCGCCCGCTGCACCGAGGCCGGTGCGCTGACCACGACCACGAGGTCCACCCGCCGGTCACCCCCGGTCTCCAGCAGCAGTGGAATGTCGAGCACCACCGCCCGCGCCCCGGCCCGCCGAGCGGCCAGGACGAACCGGTGCTCGGCAACCCGCACCAGCGGATGCAGAATCCGCTCCAGCGTCGCCATCGCCGCCGGATCCTGCACCGCGGCCGCACGCAGCCGTCCGCGGTCGACGGCGCCCCCCACCACCACGCCCGGGAACGCCGCCTCGATCGCCGGCACCGCCGCCCCGCCGCGCGCCTGCAGCCGGTGCACCTCCGCATCCGCATCGAACACCGGCAGCCGGGCTCGCCGGAACGCCGCCGCGGCGGTGGACTTGCCCATGCCGATCCCGCCGGTGAGCCCGATTGTCTTCACGTCAGCACGGCGCGTGCGAGCGCATCATCCACGACCGGAGTCACCCCGAACCACGCCGCAAAGCCCGGCACGGCCTGATGCAGCAGCATGCCGAGGCCGCCCACCGTGCGCAGGCCGCGTGCCGCGGCGTCCGCCAGCAGCGCGGTCTCGAGCGGGGCATAAACGATGTCCGACACCACCAGCCCCGGCGCCGCACGGTCCAGCGCCATCACCAGCGCATCTTGCCCCTGCATGCCGAGCTGCGTCGTGTTGACCAGCAGCGCGTGCTCCGCCACCGCCGCCTCGCGCGCCTCCCAGGGCACCGGCCGCACCCCGGGCAATGCCGCCGCCAACGCCTCGGCCCGGCCCGGGCTCCGGTTGGCGACGCTGACCGCGACCCCGCACTCCAGCAGCGCCGCCGCGATTGCTCGCGCACCGCCCCCGGCGCCGAGCAGCAGCGCGGGGCCGGACGCCGGGTCCACCCCGTGCGCCCGCAGGTTGGCGAGGAACCCCGCCCCGTCGGTGTTGCTGCCTTCGATGCCGTCCGCGCCAAACACCAGCGTGTTGACCGCCCCGGCCCGCCGCGCGGTCGCATCGACCCGGTCGCACAGCGCCATCACCGCCTCCTTGTGCGGGATCGTCACGTTGCAGCCCCGGAACCCGGCCGCGCGCAGGCCGTGAACCGCGACCTCCAGCCGCTCCGGCGCCACCGCGAGCGGCACGTAGGCGCCATCCACGCCATGCCGGGCCAGCCAATGGCCGTGCAAGCGCGGCGAGCGGGAATGCGCGACCGGCCAGCCGATCACGCCCGCCACTCTGGCCGCGCCCGTAAGGGTTCCCATGCTGTCTCCCTATTGTGCCTTGCGCTGCCATGGTCTGCTGCGCCAACGTCGTTTAACGCTGCATCGTAGACTCTCGGGGGAACTGCCGCATGGTCAAGCTGGACATCAACGGACGCGCGCACGAACTCGACGTCGATCCGGAGACTCCACTCCTGTGGGTGATCCGCGAGCAGCTCGGCATGACCGGGACCAAGTATGGCTGCGGCATCGCCCAGTGCGGCGCCTGCTCGGTGCACGTGGACGGCCAGGTGATGCGCTCCTGCCAGCTCCCTGTCGGCACCGTCAGCGGCAAGATCACCACCATCGAGGGTCTTTCGCCCGATAGCAGCCACCCGGTCCAGGTCGCCTGGCTGGCGCACCAGGTGCCGCAATGCGGCTACTGCCAGAGCGGGCAGATCATGGCCGCCGTCGCGCTGCTGAACGAGAAGCCGCAGCCGACCGACGCCGACATCAACGAGGCGATGAGCAACATCTGCCGCTGCGGCACCTACCAGCGTATCCGCACCGCGATCCATTCGGTCTCCGGCGGGAAGGCCTAGGGTGGGCGCCGTGATGCAGCGGCGCCGCTTTCTTGCCTCGGCTGCGGGCGGCGCCTTCGCGCTCGGCTGGATGCTGCCCGGCGGCGCCATCGAGGCAGCGGCTCAGCAGGCAGCCGCCCCGCTCACCCCCGCCTCGGCCGGCGGCACCCCGGTCGGCATTTGGGTGGTGATCAAGCCGGACGACACGACCGTGATCCGCATTGCCCGTTCCGAGATGGGGCAGGGCACGTTGACCGGCCTCGCGCAACTCGTCGCCGACGAGCTCGAGGCGGACTGGTCCAAGGTCACCACCGAATACGTCCCGCCTGAGCAGAACCACATCAGCAAGCGCGCCTGGGGCGAGATGCTGACCGGCGGCAGCCAGGGCATCCGTCAATCGGTGGACTACGTGCGCCAAGGCGGCGCCGCGGCGCGTACCATGCTGGTGCAGGCCGCCGCCGAAAAATGGAACGTGCCGGCCAGTGAGTGCCGGGCGCAGAAGGGCACGGTGACCCATGCCGGAACCGGGCGTACCCTCCGCTATGGCGAGCTGGCACAAGCCGCCGCTGCCCTGCCGGTGCCGAAGGATGTGCCGCTGAAGGCGCCGGCCGACTGGACCATCATCGGCAAGCCCCTGCCGCGCCTGGATACCGCGGAAAAGACCAATGGCAGCGCACAGTTCGCCATCGACGTGAAGCTGCCCGGCATGCTGCTGGCGGCGATCGCGCAATGCCCGGTGTTCGGCGGCAAGTTTTCATCCTTTGACGCCAAGGCCGTCACCTCCATGCCGGGCGTCCGCTACGTGCTGCCAGTCGGCGACAACGCCGTCGCCGTGGTCGCCGACACCTGGTGGCAGGCCAAGACGGCACTTGAAAAATTGCCGATCACCTGGGACGAGGGCAAGGACGCCGGGCTCGACAACGCCGCCATCGCGGCCCGTCTCGCCGAAGGCCTGGACGCCAAGGAGGCCGGCGTCGGCAACAAGGCGGGCGACGCGCCGGGCGCGCTGGCTGCGGCCAAGAAGGTCATCACCGCCACCTACGGCACGCCGTTCCTGAACCACGCCACGCTCGAGCCGATGAACTGCACCGCCAAGCTGGACGGCGACACGCTGGAGGTCTGGGTCGGCACCCAGAACGGTGACGCTTCGCTGGCCGCGGCGGCCGAGGCGGGCGGCGTGCCGCTGGAGAAGGTGCGCGTGAACAAGTTCCTGCTCGGCGGCGGCTTCGGCCGGCGCGGGCAGCAGGACTTCACCCGGCAAGCGGTGCTGCTGGCCAAGCAGGTTCCGGGGCGGCCGATCAAGTTGATCTGGTCGCGCGAGGAGGACATGCAGCACGGCTACTATCGTCCGATCACGCAATGCAAGCTGACGGCGGCGATGGACGACGCCGGCAACGTGGACGCGCTGCATGTCCGGCTGAGCGGCCAAAGCATCATCGCCTCCCTGGCGCCCACCCGGCTCGAGAACGGCGTCGACACGCTGTCGATGCAGGGGCTGATCCCGTCCGAGTTCGGCTACAAGACGATTCCGAACCTGCTGATCGACTACGCCATGCGCAATACGTCGGTGCCGGTCGGGTTCTGGCGCGGGGTCAACCACAACCAGAACGCCATCTATGTCGAGTGCTTCATCGACGAGCTGGCCGCGGCTGCCGGCAAGGACCCGCTCGAGTTCCGCCGCAGCCTGCTGGCGAAAAGCCCGAAGCACCTGGCCGTGCTCAACGCCGCGGCGGCGAAGGCCGGCTGGGGCACGCCGCTGCCTGAGGGCGTTTTCCGCGGCCTGTGCCAGAATTGCGGTTTTGGTAGTTACACGGCCGCGGTGGCCGAGGTGTCGGTCAGCAAGGCGGGCGAGCTCAAGATCCACCGCATCGTCGCCGCCACCGACCCCGGCTACGCCGTCAATCCCGATCAGATCACCGCCCAGGTCGAGGGCAGTTTCACCTACGGCTTGAGCGCGCTGCTCTACTCGGAAACCACCATCGACAAGGGGCGTGCCGTGGAAAGCAATTTCGACACCTACCAGGTGGCTCGCATGTCAGACACGCCGAAGATCGAGACCGTGCTGGCCCCCTCGGGTGGCTTCTGGGGCGGCGTCGGCGAGCCTACCATCGCGGTCGCTGCGCCGGCGGTGCTGAACGCGATCTACGCCGCGACCGGAAAGCGGGTCCGATCGCTGCCCTTGAAGAACGTCGACCTGAGTCACGCGTGATGGGCGACGTCGGAGTGGCCGGGCTCAGCCGGCGCGGCGTCCTGGCCGGCCTCGCCGGCGTCTTCACCCTCGGCTGGACCGTGCCCGGCGGCGTCTTGCGCGCTGCCGCGGCGGAAGCGCCGGGCAAGGCCGCCGACGTCGGGATCTGGGTGGCGATCCACCCGGACGACACGGTCGTTGTGCGCATCGCCCGGTCCGAGATGGGTCAGGGCACGCTCACCGGACTGGCTCAGCTCGTGACCGAGGAGCTGGAAGCCGACTGGCGCCACGTCCGCGCCGAGCTGGTGCCCCCGCACGAGAACCTGGCCGCCAAGCGCGCCTGGGGCGACATGTCCACTGGCGGCAGCCGCGGCCTGCGCACTTCGGTCGATTACGTGCGCCAGGGCGGTGCCGCGGCCCGCACCATGCTGATCCAGGCCGCCGCCGACCAGTGGAAGGTGCCGGCCGGCGAGTGCCGCGCCAAGCTCGGCGTGGTGTCGCACCCGGGCAGCGGACGTTCGCTGCGCTACGGCGAGCTGGCGCAGGCGGCGTCCGCAGTGCCGGTGCCGAAGGACGTGCCGCTGAAGCGCCGCGAGGACTGGACCGTGATCGGCCAGCCGCTACCGCGCCTCGACACCGCGCCGAAGCTGAACGGCTCGCTGCTCTACGGCATCGACGTGCAGGTGCCGGGCATGCTCTCGGCGGCGATTGCGCAATGCCCGGTGTTCGGCGGCAAGCTCGCCGGCTTCGACGCGGCCGAGGTGCTGAAACGGTCCGGCGTGCGCCAGGTCGTGCCGGTGTTCGACAACGCCGTCGCCGTGGTCGCCGACACCTGGTGGCAGGCAAAAACCGCACTCGAGGCGCTGCCGGTCCGCTGGGACGACGCCAAGAACGCCGGCGTGGACAGCCGGCAGATCGCCGAGCACCTCGCGCAAGGCCTCGATGCCAGCGACGCGGGCGCCGGCAACGTGATCGGCGACGCCAAGACGGCGCTCGGCGGCGCGGCCAAGCGGATCGAGGCCAGCTACGCCGCGCCGTTCCTCAACCATGCGACGATGGAGCCGATGAACTGCACCGCCCGCGTCGCCGATGGCGGCGTCGAGGTCTGGGTCGGCACCCAGAACGGCGACGCCACCCTGGCCGCCGCGGCCGAGGTGGCGGGCGTGCCGCTCGAGAAGGTGCGGGTCAACAAATACACCCTCGGCGGCGGCTTCGGCCGGCGCGGGCAGCAGGACTACGTGCGCCTCGCGGTCGCGGTCGCCAAGCAGGTGCCGGGCCGGCCGGTCAAGGTGCTGTGGTCCCGCGAGGAGGACATGCAGCACTGCTTCTACCGCCCGATCAGCCAGGCGAAGTTCGTGGGTGGCCTCGACGACAAGGGCAATCTCACCGCGCTGCACATGCGCATCAGCGGCCAGAGCATCAACGCCTGGCTGCGCCCCGACGGCAACCTGCCCGGCACCGACCTGCGGCAGATGCAGGGCGTGGTGCCGGAGGAGTTCGGCTACAACGCCATCCCCAACCTGCTGATCGACTACGCCATGCGCAACACGCACGTGCCGGTCGGCCCGTGGCGCGGGGTGAACCTGAACCAGAACGCGTTCTATCTCGAATGCTTCATCGACGAGTTGGCGCATGAAGCGGGGCGCGACCCGCTGGAGTTCCGGCAGTCGCTGATGGCCAAGAACCCCCTGCACTTGGCGGTGCTGAACGCCACTGCCGCCAAAGCGGAGTGGGGCAAGCCGCTCCCGCCCGGCGTGTTCCGCGGCATCGCGCAGAACTACGGCTATGGCAGCTACACCGCCGCCGTCGCCGAGGTTTCGGTCAGCGACAAGGGCCAGTTGCGCATCCACCGCATCGTCGCCGGCACCGACCCCGGGCATGTGGTCAACCCGGAGATGGTGACGGCCCAGGTCGAGGGCTCCTTCGTGTTCGGCCTCAGCGCCTGCCTGTTTTCCGAGATCACGGTGGAAAAAGGCCGCGTGGTGCAGGGCAACTTCGACACCTACGAGGTGATGCGCATGGAGCACATGCCGAAGGTCGAGACTGTCATGGCGCCCTCATACGGGTTCTGGGGCGGCGTCGGCGAGCCGACCATCGCGGTGGCGACACCCGCCGTGATCAATGCCATCTTCGCGGCGACCGGCAAGCGGGTACGCAGCCTGCCGCTCAAGCACACCGACCTGGCGAAGGCTTGACCTTGCGGGCTTGGCTGCTGGGCGGGGCAGTGCTGCTGGCCGCCGCGGGGCCGCCGCCCGGTGCGGAAAGCTGCACCGGCTGCCACGTGAAGGGCGGCGGCGTCGGCCTGCTGCTGGGCCGCCCGGCGCAGGACACGGTGCGCGAGATGGAAGCCTACCGCAGCGGCCAGCGCCCGGCGACGCTGATGAACCGCATCGTCAAGGGCTTCACCCCGGACGAAGTCACGCAGCTCGCCGTCTGGTTCGCCGGCCAATGAGGCGCCGCCCCATGAAGCGCCGCACCGTCCTGGCGGGCGCGCTGACGGCGCCGTTCGTGGCCCGCGCGCAGGGGGCGGCCAAGCTGGTCGTGGTGGGCGGCGGTTTCGCCGGCGCCACCGCGGCGCGGGCGCTGGCCGCCGCCGGGCACCAAGTCACGATGATCGAGGCGGACGCGCAATACGTGTCCTGCCCGTTCAGCAACCCGGTCGTGGCCGGGCTGCGCGACCTGGAGGACCAGCAGTTCGGCTGGGAAAAGGTCACTGCAGCCGGCGTCAAGCTGGTGCGGGCCCGGGCCACCGGCGTCGACGTGGCCGCCAAGCGGGTGCTGCTGGACGGGTCCGCGGCGGAGTACGACCGGCTGGTGCTGGCGCCCGGCATCGACCTGCGGCTCGGCGCCGATGCAGGGGCGCTGCCGGGATACGATCAGGCCGCAACGGCGCTGATGCCGCACGCTTGGAAGGCCGGGCTGCAAACGACGCTGCTGCGCTCGCAGCTCGAGGCCATGCCCGACGGCGGCACCGTCGTCATGGTGGTGCCGAACAACCCCTACCGTTGCCCGCCCGGCCCCTACGAGCGCGCCAGCCTGATCGCCTGGTACTTGAAGCAGAACAAGCCGCGCAGCAAGCTGATCGTGCTCGACGCAAAGGACGTGTTCAGCAAGCAGAAGCTGTTCCAGCAAGCCTGGGCCAAGCTTTACCCCGGCCTGCTCGAATGGGTTTCCTTGTCCGATGGCGGAAAGGTCACGTCCGTCGACCCGGCCGCCATGACCGTCACCACCGATTTCGCCACCCAGCACGGCGACGTCGTCAACGTGATCCCGCCGCAGCGCGCCGGCGCCATCGCGGTCGCCGCCGGTGTCGCCGACCGCACCGGGTGGTGTCCGGTCGATCCGCAATCCTTCGAAAGCACCAGGGTCGCCGGCATCCACGTGATCGGCGACGCGGCGATCATGGGGGCGATGCCGAAATCCGCCTTCGCCGCCAACGCGCAGGCCAAGGTGTGCGCGCTGGCCATCACTAATCTGCTGGCAGGCCGGCCGCCGGCCGAGCCGCGGCTGATCAACACCTGCTACAGCTTGGTCGCGCCCCAATATGGGATTTCGGTGGCCGGGGTGTACCGGCCGGTCAACGGGCAGCTGACCGACATCGACGGCGCCGGCGGCACCAGCGCGCTCGACGCCGGGCCGGATGTCAGGGCGCAGGAGGCGGCTTACGCGGATGTCTGGTATCGCACGATCACTGGCGCTGTGTTCGGCTAGTCTTGTCGCCATGGCCGCCGGACCTGCTCCCGGCGATGCGCAGAGGGGTTATGCCGTGGTGATCCGCCAAACCAGCACCTGCACGCTGTGCCATGCCGGCCCGTTCCCGAACCCGCATCTGCAGGGCACGATCGGCCCCGACCTGCACGGTGTCGGAGCGCGGCTCGACGCGGACGCAATCCGCGCGCGGCTGGTGGACGCCTCCGAGCTGAATCCGGACACCGTCATGCCGTCCTTCGGCACGGTCGGCGGCCGAACCCGGGTCGGTGCGCCATGGCAAGGCAAGCCCATCCTGACGCCGCAGGAGATCGAGGACGCCACCGCCTACCTCGCCGGGCTGAAGTGATCCGCCGGCGGCACGTGCTGCTGGGGGTGGGCCTCACCGTCGTCGCCGGCCCGGCAATCGCCACTCCGCGCGAAGTGGAACTCGAGATCGCCAAGGTGACGGGCGGCAAGACCCCGCAGCAGGGCCACGTGACGCTGGACCTGGCGCAGATGGTGGAGAACGGCAACGCGGTCGGCATCATCGTCTCGGCCGCGCCGCCCGAGGGCCGCACCGTCCAAAGCCTTCACGTGTTCGCCGAAGGAAACCCGAACCCGGAAGTGCTGCACGCCACCTTCGGCCCGGCCTCCTTCGCGCCGAAACTGTCCACCCGGATGCGGCTCGCGACCTCGCAGACCGTGGTCGCGGTCGGCGTGCTGGACGACGGCTCGTGCTGGACCGACAGCGTTTCGGTCATCGTCACCCTCGCCGCCTGCCTGGAGTAAGCCCGGATGCGCGTGCTGCTGAACGTGCCCAAGACGGCGAAGAAAGGGGAGGCGATCGAGGTCAAGATCCTCATCAGCCACCCGATGGAGAGCGGCCAACGCCGCGACGAGATGGGTCAGCTGGTGCCGCGCATGGTGATCAACGACTTCCGCTGCACCTATAACGGCACCGAGGTGGTGCACCTGTCCTTGTTCCCCGCCATCGCCGCCAACCCGTTCCTGTCATTCGCGGCCCGGGCCGACGTTTCGGGAACGCTTGAGTTTTCCTGGAAGGACGACAGCGGGGCGTCGCAGACCGAAACGGCGCATGTTGAGGTTACGTGAGCAGCAACCCCGGCGCCTTTCCCGCCGCCGCCACAACACACGTCATCCCCGGACTTGATCCGGGGATCTCTGGCCGGTTGCCGCCATACGATCCCGACGTCACGAGATGGCCGGGTCGAGCCCGGCGATGACGTGGCGCAAGAGAGGAATGGCGGCCCTCAGCCTCCTCCTCCTCGGCGCCGCCCCGCCCCGGAGCGGCCGCGACGACGCCAGCCCCGCCACCCGGGCAATGCAGGACGACGACACCGCAAACCCCGCCATGCTGTGGGTGCAGCAGGGCGCCACCCTGTGGGACCGCGATTGCGCCACCTGCCACGGCAAGCCCGAGACGATGCGCGGCACGAGCGCCCGCTACCCCGAATACGACAAGCGTCTCAGCCGCCCGGTCACGCTGGCGGGCCGGGTCAACCAATGCCGCACCGACCGCGCCGGCAAGACCGCCTGGAGCCCCGACAGCGACGAGATGCTGTCCGTGACCGCGCTGCTCGGCCTGCAATCGCGTGGGCTGCCGGTCGCCATCGACGGCGGCGGCCCGGCGGCGCCGTTCATCGAGCAGGGCCGCGCCTTGTTCGACCAGCGCGAGGGTCAGCTCAACCTGTCCTGCGCGCAGTGCCACGACCAGCTCGCCGGGCAGCGGCTGGGCGGCGCGCGCGTGCCGCAAGGGCAGCCGAACGGCTACCCGCTGTATCGGCTCGAATGGCAGTCGATGGGCTCGCTCGACCGCCGCTTACGCAACTGCATGACCGGCGTGCGCGCCGAGCCGCTGCCCCCCGACAGCCCGGAGATGGCGGCGCTGCAATTCTACCTCGGCTACCGCTCGAACGGCCTCACGGTGGAGACGCCCGCGGTTCGGCCGTGAGGAACTCGCGCAACAGCGCGTTGACCGCCTCGGGCGCGTCCTGCTGCACCCAGTGCGACACGCCCGGCAGCCGCCGCAGCGTGAGATTGCGGACGTAACGCTCGGTACCGTCGAGGCAGATCAGGTCCAACGCCACGTCGTTCTCGCCCCAAACGACCAACGTTGGGACCTCGATCGGCGTGGCGAGGTCCGGCATCCGGGGCCCTGGCCGGCGCATCGCGCGATACCAGTTGATCATCGCGGTCGCGGCGCCGGGCTCGGTCACCTGGCGCACGTAGGTGTCCATCACGTCTTGCGGCAGCTTCAAGACGCCGAACATGCGCCGGATCGTGGCGCCGTTCCCGGCCGCCAGGAATTGCTCCGGCAGGAACGGGAGCTGGAAGAAGGTGATGTACCAGGATTTGCGCTTTTGCCGCCAATGCTTCAGCGCCGCCCGGAAGCACAGCGGGTGCGGCACGTTCATGATCACCAGCCGCTCCAGCGGCCGCATCCGCCCCGCGGCGAAGCACCACGCGACCATCGCCCCCCAGTCGTGCCCGATCAGCGTCACGGTCCGCGCGCCCGACGCATCGATCAGCGCCGCCACATCGTCGAGCAGGTTGGGCAACGCGTAGTCGGCAACCGCGCCGGGCCGTGTGGTGCCGCCGTAGCCGCGCTGGTTCACCGCCCAGACCCGGTAGCCAAGCCCGGTCAGCACCGGCATCTGCTCGCGCCACGAGACGGCGTGCTCCGGGAAGCCGTGCAGGCACAAGGCAAGCCGATCGCCGGCGCCGGACTCGAGCACCTCGAACCTTAAGCCGTTCGCCTCGACGAAGATCGCCGGCCCCGGCCCGCTCACAAATAGCGGCCGCGTTCGAGGATCTCGAGCGTGTACTCGCGGTAGCCCATCCCCAGCTCCTCCGCCCGCGCCAGCCGGCGCAGCATCACCTCGCGCGGCGCCGCCCAGGCCCGTTTCTTGGCCCGGCGCCAGCACCACAGTCGCCACGACGCGTCGGGATCGGGCGGCTCCAGCGGCGGGCCGCCATTATGGCCGATCCCGGGCGTGGTCACGCCCCGGCCCGCGCCATCGCCCACAGGGCGAAGGCATGGATCAGCGCCGGCTCCCGCAGGTACTCGTAGCGGCCCGACCGCCCGCCATGGCCGGCCGTCATGTTGATCCGCAGCAGGATCGGCGCCGTCCCGGTGGTATGCGCCCGCAGCTTCGCCACCCACTTGGCCGGCTCCCAATAGGTGACGCGCGGGTCCGACAAGCCGCCCAACGCCAGCACCGGCGGGTACGGCCGGGCCGCGACCTGGTCGTAGGGCGAGTAGCTCGCAATGACGTCGTATGCCGCGGCGTCGGTCAGCGGGTTGCCCCATTCCGGCCATTCCGGCGGGGTCAGCGGCAGCGTCGTATCCGACATCGTGTTCAGCGCGTCCACGAACGGCACCGCCGCCGCGACGCCGGCCCACAGCTCCGGCCGCATGTTGAGCACGGCGCCCACCAGCAGCCCGCCGGCCGAGCCGCCATAGGCCACGATCCGCCCCGGCGCGGCATGCCCGGCTGCCACCAGATGATCGGCGCAAGCGACGAAATCCGAGAACGTGTTCGGCTTGGCCGGCCCGCGCCCGTCGAGAAACCAGCCCCAGCCTTTCTCGGACCCGCCGCGCACATGCGCCGTCGCCCAGATCCAGCCGCGGTTGACCAGGTTGAGCGCCTGGATGGAGAAGTGCGGCATCGTCGAGTGCCCATAAGCGCCGTAGCCGTACAGCAGGACCGGGCAGGTGCCGGCCTCGAACGCCTCGCGCCGGGCCAACACGGTGAGCGGCACGGTCTCACCATCAGGCGCCGTCGCATGCATCCGCCGCACGATGTAGACGGCCGGGTCGTGGCCGGACGGGATCTCCTGCGTCTTTCGCAGCACGCGCTCGCCGGTTGCCATGTCGAAGTCGAACACCTGGCGTGGCTCGCGCGGGCTGTCGTAGGCGTAGCGCAGGAGGCTGGTGTCGTATTCGTAGCCGCCGACCAGCGACAGGCAATACGCCTCCTCCTCGACCGCCAGCGGCCGCGCTTCACCGGTCGTTCGTTCAGTGACGACGATGCGATCGAGCGCGTCGACCCGCTCCACATGCACCAAATGTCCGGCGAACAGCACGAAGCCGGTGATGAAGCGGCCCGGCCGATGCGGCACCAGATCCTGCCAGGCGGCGCGCGACAGGTCATGCTCCGGCGCCGTCACCAGCTTGTAGTCGGTGGCGCCCTCGGCATTCGTGCGAAGGACGAAGCGGTCGCCCCAGTGATCGACGTCGTAGCGCACCCCGGCCTCACGCGCCGCCACCAGGCGCGGTGAAGCGACCGGGTCGGCGGCGGGGATGACCCAGGCCTCGCTGGTTTCCTGGTTGCCGAGCGAGAGTACGATCCACTGCCTGGAGGCGGCGACGTTCACGCCGAGAAAGAAGCCCGGGTCCGCTTCCCGATACACTTCGACATCGTCGGCCGGTCCACCGCCGACCGGCCGGCGGAACACCGCGCTGGGGCGGCCATTGTCGTCGCGCAGTGTCCAGAACAGGTGCGTGCCGCACGGCGAGAAGGTGAAATTGGCGGTGCAACTCTCGATCGGCTCGCCCAGCGTGGCCCGGGTTTCGATGTCGATGGTGTGGACGGTGTAAACCTCCGAGCCCTGCCGGTCCTCCGCCCAGGCGAACCGCCGATGGTCGGCGCTGTGTCCGGCGCCGCCGAGCCGGAAATAAGCGTGCGGCTTGGCCATCGCGTCGACGTCGAGCAGCACCTCCTCCGCCCCGCCGGTCCGCGGCACCCGCACCAGCAGCGGATGCTGCGCCCCGGGGGCGTAGCGGCGGTAGTAGGCCCAAGGACCGTCGGGCGACGGGACGGTGCTGTCGTCGCTGCGGATGCGCCCGACCATCTCCTCGAACAGCACCTCCTGCAGCCCGGCCGTCTCGGCCAGCACCGCTTCGGTGTAGGCGTTCTCGGCCTCGAGGTGGCTGCGGATGTCGGGCCGCAGCGCGGACGGGTCGCGCAGCACCGCCTGCCAGTTTGGGTCCTTCAACCAGGCGTAATCGTCGGTGCGGCTGCGGTCGAGCTGCTCGATGGTGACGGGGTGGCGGGCGGCGTCGGGCGGAACAGGATGCGGCATGGAAGCGAGTGTAGCCAGTCTGGCGTGGCCGTGTCGCGGCTCAGACTGCCGGCTGCAAGCTGCCGCGGCGCTGCAGCCGCATCACGTACCAGCACAGGATCGCCACCGGCGCGCCGATGAGCGACGTTCCCACGAAGAACCATTCGAAGCCCAGGCGTTCGATCAGGAAGCCCGAGCCGCCCGCGAGAACGCTGCCCGGCAGGGCGCACAACGAGGTCAGCAACGCATATTGGCTGGCCGCGTGCCTGGCCGAGCTCAGCGACGACATGTAGGTGATCAGCACGATGGAGGCGAAGGCGTATGCAAAGCTGTCGATGCCGACGGCGGTGGCGAACAGCCAGAACTCGCCGCCGCCATGATCGCCGTGGACCGCGAGATAGGCGAGCGCCAAATGCGAGGCGGAGGCGAACACCGTGCCGGCCAGCAGGCTCGGCATGATCCCGGCGCGCGGCACGACGATGCTCGCCGTGAAGGTGCCGGCAATGCCGACGCCGAACCCGAACAGCTTGGTGACGGTGGCGATGTCGGAGTTGGAGTAGTGCAGCGCCTTGAACAGCGGCACAGCCATCGCGTTCGATACGTAGCCGGGCATGCGGAACCCGGCGATCAGCAACAGCACCGGGACGGCCATCGGTCCGAGCCGGCCGATCAGCTCACGGATCGGGTCGGCGATCGTGGCGAGGAGACTCCGTCGGTCGGTCGGCGCGGCCCGGTCCAGCGGCGGTTCGGGCGCCAGCAGGGCGGCGATGGTGCCGGGCGCCATCAGCGCGGCCATGCACAGATAGGCGGCGCGCCAGCCGAACCCATCCGCCAGGTACAAGGCTCCGGCGCCGGCGGCGAGGTTGCCCACCCGCCAGCCGACTTCGGACCAGGACGACATCAGCGCTTGCCGTTCGGGCGGTGCGACGGTGATGCGCCAGCCGTCGATCACCACGTCCTGCGTGGCGCCGGCGAAGCCGAGGCAGAGCGAGAAGGCGATGGTCCAGGCGAGCCAATGCGCCGGGTCGCCGAACGCGACGCCGGCCAGGGTCAGCGCGACGCCGATCTGCGAGGCGACGATCCAGCCGCGCCGCCGCCCCAGCAGCCGCCCGAGCAGCGGCGCGTCGTAGCGGTCGAGGAACGGCGCCCACACGAACTTGAGCTTGTAGGCGATCGTCATCTCGCTCATCAGCCCGAGCAGCTCGATCGGCACGCGGGCCTCGGACAACCAGGCCGATTGGGTGATGTAGACGAGCAGGAACGGGATGCCGGAGCTGAAGCCGAGGCCCAGCATCGCGGCGAGCCGGCGGTCGGACAACAACTCGCGCAACGAAGCAGCGTGCACGAAAGCTCCTCGATTCAATTAATGCGGGTCTGGGGCCGCCGGCCCCAGCGGGTCAAGGCCAGAGCCCTTGCCCTTATCTGGCTCGGCTTTGGAACCCTGGCCCTCTCTGCCTGTGCCCAAACCGCCAACCCGGACCCGTCCCCCGCCTTCGACGGCCGCTACGTCGGAACACGCAAGTCGAACCTGAGCGAGGCGTGCGGGATCGCCGCGACGACCGGGCGCACCGCGGCCAACGTTGCCGGCGGCAAGCTCACGATGGAGCTGTTCAATCCCGGCACCAAGATGACGGGCACCGTGGGCGCCGATGGCAAGCTGCGCGCCTCGGGCCTGTGGAAAAGCCCGCATGGCTTCCACAACTTCACCCTGATGCAAGGCGAGATCGTGGACGGCCTGCTGAGCGGTGTCGCGTCCGACAGCCGGTGCGTCACCGACGTCCAGTTGAAGCGGCTTGGACGCCGGTAGCCGCGCGGGCTCCTACTGCTTGCGCTTGATCGCCAGCGGCCCGGCGGCCTGGCAGGTCGGCATCATCTCGAGCCGGTTGATGTTGACGTGCGCCGGCAATCCCACGACCCAAGCCACCGCTTCGGCGATATCTTGCGGGTTGAGCGGCGTTGTGCCGGCGTAGACGGCGGCCGCCTTTTCGGGATCGCCGAGCCGGATCGTGCTGAACTCGCTGCCTCCGACCAGGCCGGGCTCGAGGTCGGTGATGCGAACGCCGGTGCCGACGACGTCGGCCTTCAGGTTCAGGCTGAACTGGGTGACGAACGCTTTGCTGGCGCCGTAGACGTTGCCGCCGGGGTAGGGGTAGGTCGCGGCCGTGCTGCTGAGGTTGATGATGTGGCCGCGGTCGCGCTCCACCATGCCCGGCAGCAGCGCGTGCGTGACCTGCACCAGCCCGACGACGTTCGTGGCGATCATCGTCTCCCAATCGTCGAGCTTGCTGACCTGTGCCGGGGCGACGCCGAGCGCCAGCCCGGCATTGTTCACCAGCACGTCCACCTCGCGCCAACCCTCCGGTAGGCTGCCGGGAAGGCCGGTCACGGCCGCCTTGTCGGTCACGTCGAGCGCGAACGGCAGCAGGTCGGCGCCGAGCTCATTCTGCAACGCCTCGAGACGGTCCTTGCGCCGGGCCGTGGCGATCACGCGGTGGCCGTCCTTGACCATGCGGCGGGCGATGGCGTCGCCGAACCCGGCGCTGGCGCCGGTGACCAGAACAGTCTTCTTCACAGCTTTCTCCATGCTTCGGGCGCGGCAACCGAGTGTCCTGGCCCGGCAACGCGCAGCCGGGTGTCCGGGACAACACGTTGCGCTGAGGTCTTGTTGCTCGTGCCCTACGTTGAACCTGAAGTCCGGCGGACCTCATGGCGGGGACACTAACCCCTCAGTCCGGCAGGCGGAAGCGCACCGAGACCGGACAATGGTCCGACAGCCGTTCCTTGGCCGCGGGGTCGGTTTCCCGGTACACCAGCACGCGCATCGTCGCCGGCTCGACCCAGCTCCTTGCGGCGCCGCCGGCCAGGATGTGGTCGATGAACGCGTTGCCGCCCCAGCACGGCGTGGCCTGCCCCTCGGTCGCGCGAACCAGCGGCGCCGCGGCCAGCAACGCCGTCAGCAGGTCGTCGCGGCCGTCCATCACCCGGTTGAAGTCGCCCAGCACCACGAACGGCACGCCGTCCGCCCGGCGTTGCGCGATCCACCCCTGCAGCGCCGGCACCTGCTGCCGCAGCGTGCGGCAGTTCCGGCTCGTTGCCGACAGGCGCGCCTCATGGCAGCCCGTCTTGAGGTGGACGTTCAGCAGGCGCAGACGGCCTCCCGGGGTCACGACGGTGATGTCGGCGCCGGAGCGGAGCCGATGCGGCGCGTCCGGCACCACGTCGAGCCCGACCAGGTCGGGGTTCCGCTCCACCTGCAGCCCTCGGCGGACCGCGAACCCGGTCTGCTGCACGACGTCATCGCCGGTTGTGAACAGCGCGTAGCGGTCTGGCGGAAACACCTCGCGGGCGGCTTCGACGCCGTCGACTTCCTGGAACGCCACGATGTCGGCGTCGAGCAGCAGCGCATAGCGGCGCAGCAGGGCGCGATCCTCGGCCCGCTTGGGCACCACGTTCTCCGGCAGCGCCGGATCGCCCGCCGGCCGCAGCGTCAGCCATTCCAGGTTCCAGGTCGCGACCTTCAGCTCGGCCGCGCAAGCCTGCGTGACCCAAGCCTGCGACAGCCACGCCGGCGCCATCCAAGCCAGCACCATCCAGAGCAGGGGCGCAACGAGGCAGCGTATCATAGCAACACCGGCTCCGGCATGTCCGTATTAACGGGAGCGATGGCGGCCGCGTCCAGCGGGATCGCACCGCACCGGAGCAGGAATGCGGCGATGGCCTCGTAGCGGTCCGGATCCCGCGTCGGATCGCGCGCGTCGCCGCGCGGCACCCACACGACCGTCGAGTGGCGTGCGCGCGTGAGCAGGACGCGGTAGGCGTTCAGACGGTTGGACCGCACCTCGGGGTCGCGCGGCAACGTCCAGGCGGCGCCGCGGAAGGCACGCGCCTGCCATGCCTCGTGATGACGGACCAGGTCAGCGTCCCAGCA
This sequence comes from uncultured Alphaproteobacteria bacterium, assembly GCA_963752225.1. Taxonomy (GTDB): domain Bacteria; phylum Pseudomonadota; class Alphaproteobacteria; order Acetobacterales; family Acetobacteraceae; genus JBBROS01. The sequence continues at coordinate 48,197 of CAVVXS010000016.1, forward strand.
CAGCCCCACATGGTCCAGCTCGAGCCCTTGCGCGCCGAACTCCGTTGCAGCGACCTCGAGCGCGTCGGCGCTGCGGATGTCGGGCCAGGTCTCGAGGAACCAGCGCGCCACCGCATCCTCGTCCTGATGCCACAACAGCCCGCCCAGCCCTTCCGCCCGCAAGCGCCGCGCGCCGCTGCTGGCGACCAGCCCGACGCGGCGGCCCGGTAAGGCTGATCGAGCTCGCAGGTCGGCCTGCATCGCTGCCAAGGACCGGGTCAGCCGAATTGGCAGCGTCGGCCCGGCCAGAAGCCGCGCCGCCTCGGCGTCGCCTGCCAACACCGCGTCCACCCACTGCACCACCTGCGGCGCGCGCCAGGCACGCACTGCGGCGCCGAGATGCAGGGCGGGGTCGAGCGACAAGCCCGGCCGCCCCGGTAGTCGTTGGCGCTTGTCGTCGGCTGTGAGGGCGTCCGGGGGTGCGACAGCCCGCCACGCCGGCCGGGCCGCGAGTGCCTCGCCCCAGGCCGCGAGTCCGCCCTCGCCGGCGTGGATCTCCTGGCCGCCGCCCAGCAGGCACACGACGGCGGCGAAGCCGTCGTGCCGGGCCATGGCGTCGAGCACGATGCCCGGTTCGGAGTCCACGAGCGGCCGCGGCCGGTTCTGCGACTTGCGGCGAGCGTAGTCCGCTGTCCAGCAGCGCTGCGCCTCGTCGATCACCACCAACCGTTCGGCCGGAGCGGCGCCGGTCGCGGCGGCAGCGTCGCGGAAATGGTGCAGCGCTTGGACGCACGCCTCGACCCGCTGCCGCGCCGCCCGCGCCGCCAGCCCGCGTTGCCCGGCATCGCGCACCAGCGCCGCACGCAGTACATGCAGCAGCGCCGGGTTGCCGGTCAGGAACACCGCCCCGGCCTCCGGCGTGAAGGCCAGGTCCAGGCCGCACAGCGTCTTGCCCGCGCCCGGCGCCCCGGTCACGAACACCATGATCTTCTCGTTCGATTGCCGCGCGGCCGAGAGCGCCGTGACGACGGCGTGCCGGGTCCAGGCCAAGTCGCCCCGGGCCGAGGTGCTGGCCAGCAACGCCCCGACATCGTGCCGCGCCCAAAGCCGGCACGCGGCGTCCAGCAGGCCCGGCACCGGCTTGTAGGCGGCCAACTCCCACCGTTCGGGGTCGAACCCCGGCACCGGCGGGAACGCCGCCACCTGCGCGAGCAAGCCCGGCAGCTGCAAGCGCGTGCAGCGGATGGGCCGCGCGGCGCCGGCGAACGGCAGCGGCCGCTGCGCCGCCACCAACTCACCCGACACCATCACGACCGGCAGCACCGGCACGCCGCGGCAGCCTTCGTGGAAATCGGCAAGGTCGATCGCGGCCGCTTCGGCAGCGGCGGCGGTTCCGGCGAACACCAGGACCGCGCGATCGGTCACGCCCACGGCGTCGACCCGGCGACCCAGGCGCGTCAGTTCGATGTCGGTGAGCATGCGCACGCAGCGCAGTAGATCAGGAAAGGGTGACCGGAAGGTTAAGCGCTGGGGGCGGGCGCCCCCAGACCCGCCGGAGTTAGTCCTCGCCGGTCTTGCGGTAGGGGGAGAGGGTGGCGAGGTCGGCCAATTCTTCCTGAACGGCCGGGCGCTCCTGCTTGAGGTAGTCGCCGATCGCGCGGCGGAGGCCCGGGTTGGCGATCCAGTGCGCCGAGTAGGTGGGCTTGGGCAGGTAGCCGCGCTGGATCTTGTGCTCGCCCTGCGCCCCGGCCTCGACCCGGTCGAGGCCATGCTCGATCGCGAACTCGATGGCACGGTAATAGCACAGCTCGAAATGCAGGAACGGCCAGTCGCCGGTGCAGCCCCAGTTGCGGCCATACAAGGCGCCGCCGCCCATCAGGTTCAGCGCGCCCGCCACCGGCGTTCCGTTGTTCTCGGCCAGCATCAGCACCACCCGGTCGCCGAGCCGCTCCGACAGCAAGGGAAAGAACCGCTTGGTCAGATAGGCGCTGCCCCACTTGCGGTCCACGGTCGAGGTGTAGAACCGGAAGAACGCCGCCCAGTGGTGCGGCTTGATGTCGGCGCCGCGCAATGCCACGAAGTCGAGCCCGGCCGCGTTCGCGTCCCGCCGCTCCCGCTTCAGCACCTTCCGCTTGCGCGACGCCAGCGCCCCCAAAAAGTCGTCGAACGTCGTGTAGCCCGCGTTCTCCCAATGGAACTGCTTGCCCAGCCGGGCCAGCCACCCGGCCTCAACCAGCGCCGCCTGCTCGGCCTCGGTGCAGAACGTCGCGTGCACCGACGACAGGTCGAGTTCGCGGCAGGCCTGGGCCAGAGCATGGCCCATCGCTGCCGGTGAGACGCCGTCGCGCACCAGCAAACGCGGCCCGGGCACCGGGCTGAACGGCACCGCCACTTGCAGCTTCGGGTAGTAGCTGCCGCCGGCGCGATCGAAGGCGTTGGCCCAGCCATGGTCGAACACGTACTCGCCGTAGCTGTGCGACTTCGCATACATCGGCGCCACGCCCACGACCCGGTCGCCTTCGCGCAGCGCCGCGTGCTGCGGCAGCCAACCAGTGCGGTTGCTGGCCGAGCCGCTGTCCTCGAGCGCCGCCAAGAAGGCGTGCGACACGAACGGGTTGCCGCCGCCCTCCAGCGTGCCGGCGCAGGCGTCCCAGTCATCGGCTGGGATGTCGGCGATGCGGGGATGAAGCGAGAGGCTGAGGCTAGGAAGGCCGTCGGGCATACAGGGGATATAGCGCGTGACGGCGTTTGGTGAACCGCCTCCCGGCACGTGACGGCGCAGCAGCGACTTGAGCGGCCAGAACACCGAGCCTCCGAGGGGTCCGCACTGCACCGATCATGACGGACCGCGACGGGTTTCGGCGTTCAAATGCTTGAAAGTTCCGCGAATTCAGCCGACCTCGAACATGCCCTCGACCTCGACCGCCGCATTGCCCGGTAGCGACGGCACGCCGATCGTGCTGCGGGCGTGGCGCCCGGCCTCCCCGAACACCGCGACCGCCAAGTCCGAGGCGCCGTTCATCACCAGGGCATGCTGGGTGAATCCGGGCGGCGCCGCGATGAAGCCGCCGAGGCGCACGACGCGCACCACCCGGTCGAGGTCGCCCTCGCAGGCGCTGCGCAGGTGCGTGAGCACATTGAGGAAGCACAGCCGCGCCGCCGCCTGTCCCTGCTCGACGGTGACGTCCTCCGTCAGCTTGCCGGTGACGGCAATTGTCCCGTCCTGCGCCGGCACCTGGCCCGACACCACGACCAGGTTCCCGGAGCGCACGAACGGCACGTAGTTCGCCATCGGCGCCATCGCGCTCGGCAAGGCAAGCCCGAGTTCCGCCAAGCGTGCGTCGATGCGTCCGACCATGCCGTGCTCCTATCCGTTGCTGACAAGGCGCAGCCGGCGGCCGCGATGCTGGGTGGGCAGATCGAGCGGCAGCAGCGGCAGCGGGTCCGCCTCGGCGGGGTCCGGCACGCCTTCTGGCACAGTGCAGTGGCCGAGATAATTGATGGCGAGATTTCGAAACACGTAGTCGAGCGGGCTGGTGGCGTGGCTGACGTCGGCGTCGCCCTCGACCCGGCCGGCCGGGCCGAACCGGGTCAGCGTGAAGGCGTCGACATACTCGTCGAGCGCCACCCCGTGCTGCAGCCCGAGGCTGACGGCGGCGGCGACGCTGTCGAGCATGCCGCGCAAGGGGCCGCTCTCGCGCGGCAACGCGATCTGCAGCTCGCCCAGGCTGCCGTCGCTATACTCGCCGGTGCGGATGTAGATGCGGTGGCCGCCGATCGACGCCTTCTGGGTGTAGCCGCGGCGCCGGGCCGGCAGCTCACGGCGCTGCGGCGGGGCGGCCGGGCGGGCGCCAGCCACCGGGCGGGCCGGCATGGCGTGCAGGCTGGCGGCAACCGCGTCGTGCATCGCCTGATGCGCGGCCAAGCCCGGTGGTATCAACAACTCGTCTCCGCCCAGCACCCGGGCCAGCGCTTCGTCGGGGCCCAATCCCAGGGCAGCCAGCCGGGCGCGGGCGGCGCGGGTCAGGGTGCCGTTCGGGCCGACCGGGGAGAACGCCGGCGCCACGCCGCCGGTCTCGGCGCCGAGCAGCGCGTCGGCCGGGCCCGGCGGCAGGATGGCGGTGCCGGGCAGGCCGGCGGATCCGCGCAGTGCCGCCTGCCGCGCCTCGGCAGCCGCCTCGGCCAGCGCCGGCAGGGCGCAGCGCGCGGGCGGCGCCGGCCAGTTCGGCAGGCGGGACAACAGGTCCGGCTGGTCGCCGGCAAAGGCGAGGTCGGCGGTGGCGCGCAGCAACGCCGCCAGGCAGGCGGCAACGTCCCGTGCCGCGGCGCTGTCGTAGTCGAGGCCGACCGCCGCCAGCAGGCCGTCGAGATCGGTGAAACCGATGGCGTAGCGCGGCGCGTCGGGATGGCCGAGCCGCAGCGCGGTCGCGGCGGTGCGGATCGCCGCGATGAAGGCCGGCACATCGAAGCCGGTGGCGCCGTCGGCAAACGCCGGGAGGTTGAGCACGAACCCGGGAGGCGCCCCCACCGTCCCGGTCCAGACCGGCAACGTCGGCGCACCCCGGCGATGCAGCAGCAGCGCGTGCAGCCGATCGGCCAAGGCGTCGTCGCCGGCCTCGCGCGCCCGCAGCGCGACCGGGCGGATCCACGCATCGGCCGCGCGCGGCAGCGTGGCGCGCCCTTCGCCCGGGGCCAACTCGGCCAGGGCGGCGGCGGCGCGGTCGTCCCAGGCCGCCGGCAAGCTGAGCGGCCGCGTCGGCGCGTCAGCGTCGGCGCCGGCCTGGGTCTCGCGCATGCGCACGCCGCGCCAGATCCGAGTCGTGGTCATTGCCCGATCGTAGGCGGCGGCCCGGCCAGGTGCAACGGATGGCGCGCACCGCCACGCTCACGCGGCGCACGTTCGGTCAAGCATGGCTTGGCGGGATGGCGCAACCGGCCGGCGTTCCGTATATGCACGCTATGACCATCGGCACGCGCCTTTTCACCTTCTTTCATGGCCGGCTGCTCGGCAGCGACCCCGAAGGCAACCGCTACTTCGTGGAAAAGCGGGTTCGCCGCGGCGCCCGCGGCCGGCGCTGGGTGATGTATGCAGGCGAGGCCGAGGCCAGCAAGGTGCCGCCCGAATGGCACGCCTGGCTGCATTACACCACCGACGCGCCGCTGCCGCTTGCGGCCCGCCAGCCGTGGCAGACGCCGCATCAGCCGAACTTGACCGGAACCGCCGGCAGCTATCGTCCGGCCGGCCACGATTACAGCGGCGGCAACCGGGCCAAGTCGACCGGCGACTACGAGTTCCTGGACACCGGGGAGCTAGCGCCTTGGCCAAGCGCAGCGTTGCCGAGGTCGCAACGGGAGTTGTCGTGCTGGCCGTCACAGCCGGGTTCCTGGCCTACGCGCTTGCCAACACCGGCCGCTCGGCGGCGACCGGGCTGGCCTTGACGGCGAAGTTCGACAATGTCGGCACGCTCGCCGCGGGCGCCGACGTCCGGCTGAGCGGCGTCAACGTCGGGCGGGTGGTCAACACCGAGATCGATCCAAAGAGCTTCCAAGCGGTGGTGCACCTGACGGTGCAGCCCGAGCTGAAGCTGCCGACCGACAGCAGCGCGGTGATCTCGACCGGCGGGTTGCTCGGCAGCCCGTTCATCACCCTCAGCCCCGGCGGCGCCGACGACGTGCTGAAGGAGAACAGCACCATCACCATCACCCAAAGCGCCACCAATCTCGAGGACCTGCTCGGCAAGTTCATCTTCAACGTCGGCAGCCTGGCCGACGCGACGCAGAAAAGCCTCAAGCAGAACGGGCACGACCCGGCGGAAACCGGCAAGCCGTGAGCGGCGTCGTTTGGCCAGGCGCGGATGGCGCGCCGGTGTCCTGCCGCGAGAAGGTGAAGACGCTGGACGACAACCACGCCGAGGTGCGCCAAGTGCTGCAGGACGCGTTCGAGGACGCCGTGTTGATGGGCGTCGACGAGGCGGCGATGCGCCGCATCCTGGCGGGCGTGGTCGACGGCCTGCAAAGCCCGCGCCGCCGGTGATGACGCGTCGTTGGGCGTTGCCGCTGGCGCTGGCGGTCATGGCACAGGCGCCCGCGCCCGATACTTGGCTGCCGAAGCAGACGGCGGAGATCGTGATGCTGGACAAGATACGGGCACAGCCGACCACCCTGACCGTGCGCAGCGGGCAGCAGTCGAGCTTCGGTTCGCTGACGCTCGCCGTCCGCAGCTGCTTGGCGCGGCCGCCCGACATGCCGCAGAATTCGGCCGCCTTCCTGGACGTCACCGACGGCCGCGGCAGCGTTCCCGCGTTTCATGGCTGGCTGCTGTCCAACACGCCGTCGGTGTCGCAATACGAGCACCCGCTGTATGACCTCCGCCTGGTGGGCTGCAAATGACCGCGGCGCTGCCGCCGCCCGAGCGTGCGGCGCTGATGCTGGACCTGGACGGAACGCTGCTCGACATCGCCCCGACGCCGGACTCGGTGCGCGTCGCCGCCGGGCTGCCCGAGGGGTTGCGGTCGCTGCGCGCCTCGTTGGGCGGGGCGCTGGCCTTCGTGACCGGGCGTCCGATCGATCAGGTCGACGCACTGCTGCCCGGCGTCGCCCACGCGATCGCGGGCGAGCATGGGGGGGCGATCCGGCATGAGCCGGCGGCCGCGGTGACGCGCGCGCAACTGCCGGACCCGCCGGTCGAGTGGGTGGTGAAAGCTGCCCGCATCGTCGAGGCGCATCCGGGCGCGCTGCTCGAGCAGAAGCAGCGCGGCTTCGTGCTGCACTACCGGGCCAACCCCGCGCTCGGTCCAGCCCTCCGGGAAGCGGCGGAGCGGCTGATCGCGCCGCAGGGTGACCGATTTCAGCTGATGTCCGCGCTGATGGCCTGGGAGATCCGCCCGCGTGGGGCCGATAAAGGGAGCGCGGTGCTGGCGCTGGCGTCGGAGGGGCCGTTTGCCGGGCGGCTGCCGATCTTTATTGGCGATGACGTGACCGACGAGGACGGCATGGCGGCCGCCCGTGGCTTGGGTGGCGCCGGTTTGCGCGTCGATGACTGGTTCGGCACGCCGGACGACGTGCGCGGCTGGCTGCTCGCCGGCGCGTCGGCCCTCAGCCGGGGCGAGGGCTGGCCGGCCCTGCCCCGCACCGGTCCGTCGTAGACGCTACCAGCGGTAGTAAGGCCGGTAGTAGCCCGGCGCCGGCGCGACCACCACGGGCCCCGGCCCGTAAGCCCGGGCGTAGCGGGGGTAATAGGGATACGGCGCCACATAGCATCCGCCGAGTGCGGCGGTCGCGACCAGCAGCACGCCAAGCAGCGCGCGGTGCAGCAAGCGGGTGGGCATCGTCGACCTCCTCGAATGTCTCCGAAGCAGATACGTTGGCGGTGTGGCCGGATTGCGTAAGGGCCGGCACGATTTGGTCGCAATCGGCCGGCCTGGGCGACCGATGCAGCGATTGAGCGTGAGGACGCTCCCCGGGGCTTAGCCCGGAGCGGGACCGGTCAGACTGCGGACCGCGGCGCAGATGTCGGTCAGGGTGTAGGGCTTGCTGATATAGCGGTCGTTGGCGGAACCGGCGGCCTCGGCCGCCGGGTCGGGACGCCCGGTCATGTACAGCACCGGCAAGCTCGGCCGGTCCTCACGCGCACGCAGCGCCAAGCTGCGGCCATCGAGTGACCCCGGCAGCTGGATATCCGTCAGCAGCAAGCTGATGCCGGGGTCGGCCTGCAGCATCGGCAGCGCGTCGTCACCGCTCTCGGCCTCAAGCACGTCGAACCCCTCGTCTCCCAAGGCTTCGACCAAGGTGAGACGGATCAGGAACTCATCTTCAACAACCAGGATCCGCGTCGAATGATGCGGGCTATCTAACGCCATGAACAGAGCCTCGCTAACCCGAGTGGCGAGGGCAAGGCATACCACTTTCACACATAATTGAACAGCGGTTTGAGTCCTCGGTCACTGTCACAATGGCTTTAGCGTCGCGATCCCGCACCCGCCGGGCAGCGCGGAAATGCGTTGCCCGGCACCGCCTTGGATGTGTTAGTTCAGGCCAACTCTCAACGAGATACCGTACCATGCGTCGATCGTTCTTCGGGTTGCTCGGCCTTGCCCTGGCCGCCGCGCCGCTCTCCTCGGGCCACGCTGCAGGCATTGCGGTCGTTGTCAACTCCGGCGAGGCGACGCTCAGCCTGCTCGACACCGCGAATGGCACCGAAATCCGGCGCATCCCCGTCCTGCGCGAACCGCACCACGTGGCGCTCGCCCCGGGCGGCCGCGAGCTGCTGGTCGGCGACGCCGGCGGCAACGAGATGCTGTTCCTCGATCCGTCCACCGGCGAGATCAAGCACCGCATGCCCGTGGCCGACCCCTACCAGCTCGGCTTCAGCCCCAACGCGCGCTGGCTGGTGGTGACCGGCTTGGCCCGCAATCAGGTCGACGTCTACGACGCCGCCTCGATGCAGCTTGCCCACCGTTTCCCGATCGCCTCCATGCCCAGCCATCTCGCCTACGCACCGGACAGCAGCGTCGTTTACGTGACGCTGCAAGGCGCCAACCGGGTGGCCGCGTTCGATCTGAAGCGGATGGCGGTGCTGTGGAACGCCGAGGTTGGCAGCACGCCGGCCGGGATCATCTGGCATGATACTGGGAACGGCGGGGGCAAGCTGCTGGTCGCCAACATGGGCAGCGACCACTTCGCCGTGGTCGATCCGACCGACGGGCATGTCGAGCGCCGCGTGCATACCGGGCGCGGCGCGCACCAGATCTTTCCGTCGCCGGACGGCAAGATCTTGTGGGTGAACAATCGGGTCGACGGCACGACGGTGGCGGTGGACGCCAAGACGCTCGAGCCCGGCCGCAGCTTCAAGATCGGCGGCGGCCCGGACTGCATCGACTTCGCCCCGGACGGCAAGCTTTGGATCACCTTGCGGTTCGCCCAGAAAGTCGCCGTGCTCGACCCGGTCAGCGGCGCGACGCAGACCTTTCCGGTCGGACGCTCGCCGCACGGCATCTTCCTGTCCGCCGCCCCGGCCCCGCACGGCCCCGGGACCTGAGCCGTGACCGACCCGTTCTACGCCGTCGCCGGCTGGCTGCAGGAGCATGCGTTGCTGCCGGTGCTGTACGCCGTGGACGCCATGGAGTGGGAAGACGTGTCGCTCAACTGGGCGCTGTTCGCTTGCTACGGCGTGGCGCAAGTGCTGCTGACCCTAGTGGTGTGCGTGCCGCTGGAACGGTGGCGCCCGGTGGAGCGCTGGCCCGACCAGCAGGCGGTGGTGGTGGACGTGTTCTACACGCTGCTGTCCCGCATCGGCGTGCTGCCGCTGGTGACGTTCGTGCTGTTCTATGCGCTGCAGGTGCGGCTGACGGGTTGGCTGACGGACCAGGGCTGGGTGCCGCCGACGCTCGAGCGCGCGGTACCGGCGCTGATGGGTCACCAGGTGCTGACGTTCCTGTGCTACGCGGTGATCCTCGACTTTGCCGAGTATTGGCGGCACCGCCTGAGCCACCGCTTCCGCTGGTGGTGGGCGCTGCATTCGCTGCATCACGCGCAGCGGCAAATGACGTTCTGGTCGGACGACCGCAACCACCTCCTCGACGAGCTGATTGGCACCGTTTGGTTCATGGCCATCGGGCTGCTGATCGGCATCCCGCCGCTGCAATTCCCGCTGCTGGTGCTGCTGCTGCGCTTCCTCGAAAGCCTCAGCCACGCCAATGCGCGCGTCTCGTTCGGCTGGCTCGGTGACCGGCTGCTGATCTCGCCGCGCTTTCACCGGGCGCATCACGGCGTTCTGGCCGCCGGGCAGCGCAGCGCCAACTACGGCGCCATCCTGCCCTGGTGGGACATGCTGTTCGGCACGGCGGACTTCGACCGCGCCTATGTGCGGACCGGCGACCCTTCGGCCGAGGAGGCGCTGGCAACCGGGTCATGGCTGCAGCAGCAACTGGCCGGACTGCGGCGCCTGCGCCGGATGGCGGCGGGGCGTCGCACGGTTCGAACCTAGAGTATCATCCGACCGAACCGGACCATTTAGTCGGATTGAGTTGCTCTATAGGCTCAGTTTTGGAGCACGCCTCCCGCGCCGAATGGCTCGGGAAATGCTCTCGCTAGGCGGCCAGCCGCCATGACCGGCGCGGGACGGCGGCCCTACCCCGCAGACACGAGCCGGTAGCCGGCGCCGGCGCGCTCGACGGTGGAGAAGGACGGGAAATGCAGGTGCATGCCGGCGATCGGCGTGCGGTCGGCGCTGACCATGTCCAGCATGCGGCGCCGGCTCGCCTCGGCGGCGGCCGGATCGACGTCGAACGCCATGCTGACGCCGGGATCGGCCGCTTGCAGGTCCGGGACGTGCATGATGTCGCCCCAGATCAGCAGCGAGTGGCCGGCGCTGTCGATGCGGTAGCCGCAATGACCCGGCGTGTGGCCCGGCAGCGCCACCCGCGCGATGCCATGGGCCGGGCTGTCCGCGGTCACGGTGCGCTCGCCATAGGGCGCCGCCGCATCCTGCGCGCCCTGCACGTAGGGCCTCATCGCGGCCGGAGCCCGCGCCAGCGTTTCCGCCGAGAACCAGAAACCGGCCTCCGCCGCGTCGAGGGCCAGGTCGGCGTTGGGGAACACGGCGGCGCCGTCCGGCGTGGCGAGACCGCCCGAGTGGTCCGGGTGCATGTGCGTCATGATCACGGTGTCGATGTCGCCGGGCTGCACGCCGGCGGCGGCCAGGTTGTCCAGCAGCCGGCCCATGGTCGGGCCCATCGAGGTGCCGCTGCCGGTGTCGATCAGCACCGTGCGCCCGCCGCCCTGCACCAGGAACGCGTTGACGCTGCTGCGGATGGCCGGGCTTCCGGTCGCGGCCGCGAGCCGGCGTTCGGCCTCGGCCGGCTCGATATTGCGCAGCCTGTCGGCGCCGATGTCGATGTAGCCGTCGCTGATGGCCGTCACGACGAGGTCGCCCACGGTCCGGCGTTGGATCGTGTGGGTGTCGTGCGAGGGTGTGCTCATTCCGCAGCCTCCTTCGTCTCGCCCAAGCGGCCGGCCAGATCCTGGATGAACTGCCACGCGACCCGGCCCGAGCGGGAGCCACGGGTCACCGACCACTCGACCGCCGCAGCATGCAGCGGCTCGCGGGCGATCGGCAATTGCAGGGCGTCGGCGTAACCGTCGACCATCGCGAAGAAGGCGTCCTGGTCGCAATTGTGAAACCCGATCCACAGGCCGAAGCGGTCGGACAGCGACACCTTCTCCTCGACCGCCTCGCCCGGGTTGATCGCCGAGCCGCGCTCGTTGTCGATCATCTCGCGCGGCATTAGGTGGCGGCGGTTGCTGGTGGCATAGAACAGGACGTTGTCCGGCCGCCCCTCGATGCCGCCGTCCAGCACCGACTTCAGCGCCTTGTAGTCGGCGTCCTCGCGCTCGAACGACAGGTCGTCGCACAGGATCAAGCAGCGCCGCGCCTCGGGGCGGAGCAGGTTCAGCAGGTCCGGCAGGCTGCGCAGGTCCTCGCGGTGGATCTCGATCAGCGCCAGCGAGCCAGGCCGGGCGGCGTTGGCGGCCGCATGCGCAGCCTTGACCAGCGACGACTTGCCCATGCCGCGCGCGCCCCACAGCATGGCGTTGTTGGCCGGCAGCCCGGCCGCGAAGCGCAGCGTGTTGTCGAGCACCAACCGCTTCTGCCGCTCGACGCCTTGGAGCAGGCCAATCTCCACTCGGTTGACCCGTGCAACCGGAACCAGGCGGCCCGGCGCGGGATCCCAAACGAAGGCGTCGGCGGCGCGCAGGTCCAACGGCGCCGGTGGTGGGGGCGCGAGCCGTTCGAGGGCGTCGGCGATGCGGGCAAGCAGGGCGGCGGTGTCTGGCATGGGATCCGGTGGATTGACGGGGGTGCCGGCCAAACTATGGTCCGGCCCTCACAGCGGCAAGCCCGTGCGGCGGCGCGCCGGCGCTCTCAATCCCGGCGCTCTCAATCAAGGAACCCCGATGCTGATCTCTCCCGCCTATGCCCAGGACGCCGCGGCGATGTCGTCGACCTTGGTCCAGTTCCTGCCGCTCGTGCTGATCTTCGGCGTGTTCTACTTCCTGCTGATCCGCCCGCAGCAGACCCGCGCCAAAGAGATGAAGACCATGTTGGCCGCGCTGCGCCGCGGCGACCGCGTCGTGACGGCCGGCGGCATCCTCGGCGTCGTGCAGCGGGTCAAGGACGGCTCGGACGAGATCGAAGTCGAGATCGCGCCGAACGTGCGGGTGACGGTGCTGCGGGACACCATCTCGAGCGTGGTGAAGCCGGCCGTCGCCAACGACACGAAGTGACGTTGGCGACGGCCGCCCCCGGACTTGATCCGGGGGCCGCGTGGGCTCCGACGTGCGCCAACTTCCCGGCAGGCAAACGATCCCCGGATCAAGTCCGGGGATGACGTCTGCTGGACGGGGAAGCCGAACCTACTTGAGCTTGGACGCGGCGAACTCGTAATTGGCCAGCTTGTCAAGCCAGTTGCTCACGTAGTCCGGCCGGCGATTGCGGAAGTCCAGGTAGTAGCTGTGCTCCCAAACGTCGCAGCCGAGCAGCGCCGTGCCCTCGCCGGTGGCGAGCGGGTTGGAGCCGTTCGGCGTCTTGGTGACCTTCAGCTTGCCGTCCGAGCCCTGCACCAGCCAGGCCCAGCCGCTGCCGAATTGGCCGACGGCGGCCGCCTTGAACGCGTCCTTGAACGCCTGCACGCTGCCGAAGTCGGACGTGATCTTGAACTCGAGGCTGCCGGGTATGGAGCCGCCATTCGGCGCCATGTTCTCCCAGAACAGGATATGGTTCCAATGCTGCCCGGCGTTGTTGAACACCGGCGCCATCTCGGGCTTGTTGTAGCTGAGCTTGACGATCTCCTCGAGCGACTTGCCCTGGAGGTTCGAGTCCTTCTCGACGAAGCCGTTCAGCGCCGTGACATAAGCCTGGTGGTGCTTGTCGTGGTGCAGCTCCAGCGTCTCCTGCTGCATGCCGCGCTCGGCCAGGGCGGCATGGGAATACGGGAGGTTGGGGAGTTCGAAGGCCATGGTTGCTCCTTGGCGCGGTGGGATGGGCCGGAGAGTGGGGGCGGCCCGGGCGGAGCGTCAACCCTGCGGTGGTTGCGGATCGTGCACGACGCCGACATCTGAAGCGCATGGAGAAAAAGGGCCTGCTCTCGCCGGCCGGCGAGCTCGTTCGGCGGGCCGATCCGGACCGGTTCTTCACGGCGTTGTTCGCCCGGGCGGACCGTCGGGAGGCGCTGTTCGTGCTGTATGCGTTCAACCACGAGCTGGCGCGAGCGCGCGAGGCCGCGCGGGAGCCGTTCGCCGCGTTGATCCGCCTGCAATGGTGGCGCGAGGTGGTCGAAGGCGCGCGTCGGCGGCACGAGGTGGCCGGGCCGGTGGGTGAGGCGCTGGATGCGGGCTGGCTCCGCCCGGCCGAACTGGAGCGGATGATCGCGGCACGCGAGGCCGAGGCGGAACCGTTCGAAACGATGGCGGCATTCGAGGCATACCTGCTCGGTTCGGCTGGCGGTGTGATGGTGTCGGCCGGCCGGGCGTTAGGCATGGCGGTGCCGGAGCCGTTGCGGCCCTGGGGTGCCGCCTATGGCGCGGCCGGCGTGCTGCGCAGCATCGAGGCACATGCCCGGCAGGGACGCTGCCTGTTGCCTCTCGACCTCGTCGCGGAAGCGGGGTTGAGCGAGGGAGCGGTGATCGCCGACCCGCGCTCTCCGGCGCTGGCGCCGGTGCGTGATCGGGTCCGAGCGACCGCCGAACGATGGTTGGCGGGTCGTCCTGAGGTCCCTCGTTCGGCCCTGGCCGCAGCCCTTCCCGCGGTGTTCGCTCGCCGCGACCTCGCGCGGCCACGGGTGACGCCCACCCGGCCCTGGTCGGACAAGGTTACCGTGATCCTGGCAGCGACCCGAGGCCGCGCCGGGTAGGGCTGACCTCTTCTCAGGCGTTAGCGGCTGCCGCGCCGCCGAATGAACCCGGCGCCGACCAGACCAACACCGACCAGCACGATCGAGCCGGGCTCGGGAACGGCTTGCCGATAGGTGTAGGCGACCGTGAAGTTGCCGCTGGCCGAGGTCACCTGGCTGGCGCTGGCGTTGCCGCCGGTGTTGCTGAGGACGGTCAGCGTGTTCGTGCTGGCGAAAATGGTCGCGAAGACCGGGCCGGCCGCTTCGAACGCCGCAAGGTGCGCAGGGTCCGTGTCGAGCACGATGCCGCTGGCGATGCTGCCGTTCGATGGGCCACTGGCTGAGGCGCCGGCGGCAAGCCTGCTGTAGAAGAACTTGGTGCCGAGCAGATCCAGCGTGTCCGGCGTCCCGCTGCCGAGCACAGACTGGATTGCGTCGGTGATCCCGCTGACGTCCGACGAGAGCTGCAGGATCGACTCGGTCCGGGCAGAGCCGGTCGAGGCCTTGAGGGCGCTTGGGCTATTGCTGACCGTGACCGTGGAGCTTTCGGCAAAGCGGGCGGAAAGGCTGACCGACAGCAGCGTGCCGAGCGACCGGTCGAAAAGCTGAATTGTGCCGCTCTGGTCCCAATCGGTCGGGGTTTGAGCGAAGGTGATCGTCTGCGTCGGCGTCGTGATGACCACCGCTTGTGCCGCGGACGCCGTGCCGAGCAAGGCTAGGCCGGCAAGAAGGACGGGAAAGACGCGGGGCATCAAGAACTCTCCGACTGATCGCGCTCACCCGTTCGGGAGGTGCGGCTGTGGTCGGAGATATATCGCGGTCACGTCACCGTTAAAAATTTCGAAATGTCATCACTTATCAAGCTGCCCCGCTTGGCGGCCGTCAGGCGCTGCGCTTCAGCCTCTGTACCGGCAGAAGCGCCTTGAGGAACCGGCCGGTGTGGCTTTCCTCGGTCGCGGCGATGGTCTCCGGCGTGCCCTGCGCCACCACCCGGCCGCCCCCCTCGCCGCCTTCCGGCCCCAGATCCAGCACCCAGTCCGCGGTCTTGATCACCTCCAGATTGTGCTCGATCACCACGACGGTGTTGCCGTGGTCGACCAGCGCATGCAGCACTTCGAGCAGCTTGCGCACGTCCTCGAAGTGCAGGCCGGTGGTCGGCTCGTCCAATATATAGAGCGTGCGCCCGGTGGCCCGCTTGGCCAGCTCCTTGCTGAGCTTGATGCGCTGCGCCTCCCCGCCCGACAGCGTGGTCGCCTGCTGGCCCAGGCTGATATAGCCGAGCCCGACCTTCTGCAGGATCGTCAGCCGGTCGTTGATGCGGGTCTGCGCGCTGAAGAACGGCACCGCCTCGTCCACCGTCATGTTGAGCACGTCGGCGATCGACTTGCCGCGGAACTTGATCTCCAGCGTTTCGCGGTTGTAGCGGGCGCCCTTGCACGTGTCGCAAGTGACGAACACGTCCGGCAGGAAGTGCATCTCAATCTTCAGCAGCCCGTCGCCCTGGCACGCCTCGCAGCGGCCGCCCTTCACGTTGAACGAGAAGCGCCCGGATTTATAGCCGCGGGCACGCGCCTCCGGCAGCTCCGCGAACCAGTCGCGGATGGGGGCGAACAGGTCGGTGTAGGTGGCCGGGTTGGAGCGCGGCGTGCGGCCGATCGGCGACTGGTCGATGTCGATGATCTTGTCCAGCAGCTCGAGCCCGTCGATCCGGTCATGCGGCGCCGGCACCTCGCCCGACCCCATCAGCCGCCGGCTCGCCGCCTTATACAGCGTGTCGATGATCAGCGTGCTCTTGCCGCCGCCCGACACGCCGGTGATCGCGGTGAACACGCCCATCGGAATGCTGGCGGTGACGTTCTTCAGGTTGTTGGCCCGCGCGCCGACGACGCGGATAGCCCGCTTCGGGTCCGTCTTGCGCCGCTTCGGCACCGGGATGAACGACTTGCCGGACAAATAGGCGCCGGTCAGGCTGGCCGGGTTGGCCATCACCTCGGCCGGCGTGCCTTGGGCGATGATGTGGCCGCCATTGACACCGGCCGCCGGGCCCATGTCGATCAGGTGGTCCGCGGCGCGGATCGCGTCCTCGTCGTGCTCCACCACCAGCACCGTGTTGCCGAGCGCCTTCAGCCGCCGCAGCGTGCCGAGCAGCCGCTCGTTGTCCCGTTGGTGCAAGCCGATGCTGGGCTCGTCCAGCACGTACAGCACCCCGGTCAGGCCGGAGCCGATCTGGCTCGCGAGCCGGATGCGCTGGCTTTCGCCGCCCGACAACGTCGTGCTGCCGCGCGCGAGCGTCAGGTAATCGAGGCCGACGTCGACCAGGAATTGCAGCCGATCCTCGATTTCGCGCAGGATGCGGCGCGCGATCTCCAGCCGCTGCGGCGTGAGCTGCGCGGCCACCCCCGAGAACCAATCCAGCGCCCGTCGGATCGACAGCTCGCTCGCCTGGGCGATGTTCAGCCCGGCGATCTTCACCGCCAGCGCCTCCGGCTTGAGCCGGGCGCCGCCGCACACCGAGCAAGGCTTTTCCGCCTGGTAACGGCTCATCTCCTCCCGCACCCAGGCGCTGTCGGTCTCGCGCAACCGCCGCTCCAGATTGCGCAGCACCCCCTCGAACGGCTTCTTCACCTCGTACGCCCGAACCCCGTCCTTATAAGTAAGGGTGATCGGGGTGGCGCCCGATCCGTTCAGGATGGCGTCGCGCATCGCTTCCGGCAGGTCGGTCCAGGGGGTGCGCGTGCTTTGCTTGAAGTGCTTGGCGATGCCTTGCAACGTCTGGTCGTAGTACGGCGTCTGCGCCCCGGCCCAGGGCGCCACGGCGCCGTCGGCCAAGGTGACGCGCTCGTCCGGCACCACGAGCGCCGGGTCGAAGAAGCTCTCGAGGCCAAGCCCGTCGCAGGCCGGGCAGGCGCCGTGCGGCGAGTTGAACGAGAACAGCCGCGGCTCGATCTCCTCGATGGTGAAGCCGGACACCGGGCACGCGAAGCGCGACGAGAACACGGTCCGCGCGCCGGTGGTGGCGTCCTCGGCGTAAACGACGCCGTCCGCGAGCCCGAGTGCGGTCTCGAAGCTGTCAGCCAGGCGCGGCTGGATGCCGTCGCGCACCACGATGCGGTCCACCACCGCCTCGATGTCGTGCTTGGTCTTGCGGTTCAGCGGCGGGATGTCGGCCAGCTCGTAGAGCGTGCCGTCCACCTTGGCGCGGGTGAAGCCCCGGCGCTGCAGCTCGGCCAGCTCCTTACGGTACTCGCCTTTGCGGTCGCGGATGACCGGCGCCAGCAGCAGCAGGCGCGTGCCCTCCGGCATCGCCAACACCCGGTCCACCATCTGCGCCACCGACTGCGCCTCGATCGGCTCGCCGGTCACGGGCGAGTACGGGATGCCGGCGCGCGCCCATAACAGGCGCAT
The DNA here is from genome assembly GCA_963752225.1 of uncultured Alphaproteobacteria bacterium. GTDB lineage: Bacteria > Pseudomonadota > Alphaproteobacteria > Acetobacterales > Acetobacteraceae > JBBROS01. The sequence goes on from CAVVXS010000016.1 coordinate 65,470, forward strand.
GTAGTCGTGGATCTCCGTCACCGTCCCGACCGTCGAGCGCGGGTTGCGGCTGGTGGTCTTCTGCTCGATCGAGATCGCCGGCGACAGACCCTCGATGCTGTCCACGTCGGGCTTGCCCATCAGCTCGAGGAACTGGCGGGCATAAGCCGACAGCGATTCGACGTAGCGCCGCTGCCCTTCGGCATAGATGGTGTCGAAGGCGAGCGAGGATTTGCCGGAGCCGGACAGGCCGGTGATGACGGTGAGCGAGTCGCGCGGGATCTCGACGTCGATGTTCTTCAGATTGTGCTCGCGGGCGCCGCGGACACGGATGTTGGCGGTCATGCAGAGGCCCCGGTGCGTTCTGGAATCGTTCACCTGAGTATATGGGGAAGGGGGAGGGGGAGGAAAGGGCGGGTACCAGGGCGGGGCTCTGCCCCGCACCCCGCCGGGGGCGAGCGCCCCCGGACCCGCCGGAGAGCAATCAACATCGTAAACGGCAATAAACTGCGCGACGGTTTTGCAGCGTGAAACACTCTCCGAGCTTATGAGGTAAGCTGACTTGTAATTTGCTGGCACAAGACGTACCGAGGATTTTAAAGACCTTTCTACGTGGTGAAACGTTGCTAAATGAAACAATTCATCCGCAGGGTGGAGACGCCAAGGGACCGCCTGTTTAAATGAGTTCCGATTGCTACCCGGTTAGAAGCGAACACCGCCCGATCATGAGTTATACTCTTGGGCTAAGAGGGCATTTTCGTACCTGATCCTGAGGTGAAGCCGGAGAATTAGACCGATCGTGGCAAGTCCCATCGCGACGATGCAGTAGAAAGAGATGATGTGTAGAACCGGCACGATGGGGAGACGAACTATTTCTCTAGGATCCTGTGAAAGGTATAGACCACAGCTAACAATCAGGAAGAATATCCCTGCAGCAACCTTTTTCAACTGATATGCTATTGATGTCTGAGCGCCGACAATGGCGCGGTACGCTGCGCTTTTGATTTCATCGAAGACGCTTATACGACGCGAATCGTCTAATCGAGCTTTACGCGTGGCCCGCGATGGCTTCGTCAATGCGGGGGTTGGTGGAATATATCCCAAGATCCAACCGATGATTGAAGTTCCGGTCGGAACAATTGCTACAAAGGTTATACCGGTGACACCTGCCAAGTCTGCCAACCAGTTTAACCACCAAGGAGGCTCCATCGCTCCCAAATCCTTCAGTTTTGAAGGCGTATGATGCCCGTAAGGTGACGCTTAACAAGGCATCAATCGACATAGTGCGGTTGACCATCAAACCCTATGCAGATCGAGATGACGCGCGGGTTCCATGGTCGGCCCTTAAGCTTGGGTAGAACGGCCCGACGCTCTCAACCTTCGATTTCCGAGAGCACTCTTCATGAAGCTCTGATCCGACATCGGGCCTTTTCGCCGGTCTGGGGCGGCTCGCCCCAGCGGGGTCTGGGGCAGAGCCCCAGTTGTGAAACAACGCCCCCACGCCTAGTGTCCGCCGCTGTTTTCACACCCCAGAGAGCCCCCTCGATGTCCCTCACCGCCGCGCGTCTCGACAAGATCAGCCCCAGCCAGACCATCGCCATCAGCAGCAAGGCCCGGGCAATGCAGGCGGCGGGGCGGGACGTGATCAGCCTCAGCGCCGGGGAGCCCGACTTTGACACGCCGCAGAACGTCAAGGACGCGGCCATCCGCGCCATTCAGGCAGGCGAGACCAAGTACACCGACGTCGCCGGCACCAAGGCGTTGCGCCAGGCGGTGGCGGACAAATTCAAGCGGGACAGCGGGCTCGACTACAAGCCAGAAGAGATCATCGTCTCCACGGGGGGCAAGCAGGTCATTTTCAATGCCATGCTGGCGACGATGGATGCGGGCGACGAGGCGGTCATCCCGACGCCCTGCTGGGTCAGCTACCCCGACATCGTCAGCCTCGCCGACGGCACCCCGGTGTTCGTGCCATGCGGGCAGAACAACGCGTTCAAGATGCGGCCCGAGGACCTCGAGGCGGCGATCACGCCGCGCACCAAGTGGCTGATGCTGAACTCGCCCTGCAACCCGACCGGCGCCGCCTATTCGGCCGACGAGTTGCGGGGATTGTGCGACGTGCTGCTGCGGCATCCAAACGTGTGGGTGTTCACCGACGACATCTACGACAAGCTGACCTATGACGGGTTCAAGCCGGCGACGATCGTGGAGGTCGAGCCGCGGCTGCGCGACCGCACGCTGACGATGAACGGCTGCAGCAAGGCCTACGCCATGACCGGCTGGCGGATCGGCTTCGCGGGCGCGCCGCTGGCGTTGATCAAGGCGATGGACAAGCTGCAGAGCCAAAGCACCAGCAATCCATCGAGCGTGAGCCAGGCGGCGGCGGTCGAGGCGCTGAACGGGCCGCAGGAGTTCATCGGCGAGATGGTGGCTGCTTACAAGGAGCGGCGGGATCTGGTGGTGTCGATGCTGAACGAGGCGCCGGGGATCCACTGCCACACACCGGAGGGCGCGTTCTACGTCTTTCCAAGCGTGCACGGCTGCATCGGCAAGACCACCGCGGGGGGCAAGGCGATCGCCACGGACGAGGATTTCGTCATCGCCTTGTTGGAGGAGGCCGGTGTGGCCGCGGTGCACGGCGCCGCCTTCATGTATCCCGGGCATTTCCGCATCAGCTACGCGACCGACACCGCCAGCCTGCGCGAAGCGTGCGCCCGCATCCAGAGGTTCTGCGCGGGACTCAAGTAGCATGCCCGAGCTTGCGAGCCGGCTGAGCCGGGTGCCGGTCGCCGGCACGGTGGCAATGACGATCAAGGCCCGGGCCATGCGCGCCGAGGGCATCGAGGTGATCCCGCTGACGATCGGCGAGCCCGATTTCGCGAGTCCCGTCCATGCGATCGAGGCGGCGCACCAGGCGGCGCTGCGGGGTGAGACCAAGTACCCGCCGCAGGACGGCGCGCCGGCGTTGAAGCAGGCGATCCAGCGCAAGTTCGCGCGCAACTCCGGCCTCGACTTCGCAGCCGACGAGATCATGGTCGGCAATGGCGGCAAGGGGGTGATCTTCGACGCCCTGCTGGCGACGATGGACGCGGGCGACGAGGTGATCGTGCCGGCGCCGTACTGGGGCGCTTATCCGCTGATGACGAAGGTGGTCGGCGGCGAGCCGGTGATCGTCACCTGCCCGCAGAACAATTTCTTCCAACTTCGCCCGGAGGATTTGGAGGCGGCGATTACGCCCCGGACCAAGTGGGTGATCCTCAATTCCCCGAACAACCCGACCGGCGCGGCGATGACGGCGGACGACCTGCGGGCGCTCGGCGAGGTGCTGCTGCGGCATCCGCACGTATGGATCATGTCGGACGACATGTATGAGCACCTCGTGTTCGATGGCGCCCATGCGACGATGGCGGCCGCGGTGCCGGCGTTGCGCGACCGGGTGCTGACGGTGTCGGGGGTGTCCAAGACCTATGCCATGACCGGCTGGCGGATCGGCTTCGCCGCCGGGCCGGCCGGGCTGATCAAGGCGATGGTCAACATGCAGGGCCAGGTGTCGGCCGGCGTGTCGACGGTGGGGCAGGCCGCGGCCGCGGCGGCGCTGGACGGGCCGCAGGACGGCGTGCCGGAGATGCAGGCGGCCTATCGGCGGCGGCGCGACCTCGTGGTCGATGCGCTGAATCGGGCGCCGGGCATTCAGTGCCACCGCCCGGCCGGCGCCTTCTACGTTTTTCCAAGTGTGGCCGGCTGCCTCGGCAAGGTGACGCCCGGCGGGCGCCGGCTCGACACCGACGAGGACTTCGCGATGGCCCTGCTGGAGGAAGCGCACGTGGCGCTGGTCGCCGGGCGCAACTTCGGCATGTCGCCCTACGTGCGGATCTCGTACGCGACCGGCGATGCGGCGCTGGAGGCGGCCTGCGCCCGGATCGTCGCCTTCTGCGAGGGGCTGCTTCCGGCCTGACGGGCTACTCGGCGGCGGCCCAGACCGGCGCGCGCTTCTGCAGGAAGGCGTCGATCCCCTCGGCCGCGTCCCGCTCGGCCATGTTCCGCACCATGACCGCGGCGGCGTAGTCGTAGGCCTCGGCCAAAGGCAGCTCGGCCTGCCTGTAGAAGGCGGGCTTGCCGATGGCGAGGATGGCCGGGCTTTTGCTGGCGATGCGGGCGGCGAGGTCGCGCACGGCCTCGTCGAGCGCCGCCTCCGGCACGGCCCGGTTGATCAGGCCGTGGCGGAGCGCATCGTCGGCGCCGATCATGTCTCCCAGCAGCAGCATCTCCATCGCCTGCTTGCGGCCCACCGCGCGGCTCAAGGCCACCATCGGCGTGGAGCAGAACAGGCCGATGTTGACGCCCGGCGTCGCGAACCGGGCGCTGTCGGCGGCAACGGCGAGGTCGCAGGTGGCGACGAGCTGGCATCCGGCGGCCGTCGCGATGCCGTGCACCCGGGCGATCACCGGGACTCGCAGCGTGGTGATGCGCTGCATCAGCCGGCTGCACTGCGCGAACAACGTCTCGAGCGTCGCCGGGTCGGCCCCCCGCACCTCGCGCAGGTCGTGCCCGGCGCAGAACCCCGGCCCGGCGCCGGCGATCACGGCGACCTTGACGCTGCAGTCGGACTCGATCACGGCGAGCGCGTCCTCGAGCGCCGTCATCAGCGGCATGGACAGGGCATTGCGGGCGCCGGGCCGGTTCATCGTCAGCCAGGCGACGCCGTCCCGGTCGTCGCGCAGCAGCAAGGCGGTCTCGTCGGTCATGCCTGGTCCTCGCGGTTGCGGCCATCCTAGGATGGTGCCGGTTCGGGCGGAAGGAGCCGCTGCATGACGATCACGACCGGTTATGTGCGGATGATGGCGCGCTACAATGCGGAGATGAACCGGCGTCTCTACGACGCGGCGGGCCGCCTTGACCACGCGGCCCGGCACGCCGACCGCGGCGCGTTCTGGGGTTCGATCCACGGCACTTTCGCGCATCTTCTGTGGGCTGACCGGCAATGGATGAGCCGGTTCGACGGCTGGGACCAGAACGACCGCGTGCTGGCCGAGAGCGGGACGGATCCGCGTCCGTTCGGGGAGCTTCGGGCGGAGCGGCAGGCGATCGACCGGCGCCTGGAGGATTGGGCGGGGCGAGTGACGCCGGCGTGGCTCGAGGGCGAGCTGACCTGGTTCAGCGGCGCGGCTCGCCGGGAGATGCGCAAGCCGGTCGCGGTGCTGGTAAGCCACTTCTTCAACCACCAGACGCATCACCGCGGCCAGGCGCATGCGCTGATCACCGCGGCGGGGGAGCGGACGGAGGCGACCGATTTGTGGGTGATCGTCTGACGGGGACTGCGTGACGTGGGGCGGCGCTTTGCCTGTGCTCCGGCGCCGCAGTATGATGCGGGACGAAAGCGGGGACAGTCATGGCCGGTAGCGTGAACAAGGTGATCCTGGTCGGCAACGTCGGCCGCGACCCCGAGGTGCGCAATGCGCAGAATGGCAGCAAGATCGTCAACTTCACCCTCGCGACCAGCGAGACGTGGAACGACAAGGCGTCGGGCGAGCGCAAGGAGCGCACCGAGTGGCACCGGGTCGTGGTGTTCAACGAGCGCATCGGCGACGTGGTCGAGCGGTTCGTGAAGAAGGGCCGCCAAGTTTACGTCGAGGGCAGCCTTCAGACCCGCAAATGGACCGACCAGTCGGGGCAGGAGAAATACACTACCGAGGTGGTCATCGACCGGTTCCGCGGCGAACTGACGCTGCTTGGCGGGCGTGCCGACGAGGGCGGCGGCGGCGGCTACTCGGGCGGCGGCGGGGGCGACTACGAGGGTGGCGGCGGCCGACCGAGCTCACGTTCGACCCCGGCGCGCTCGGGCGGCGGCAACGCCCCGTCCTGGGACAGCCCCGGCAAGGGCGGCGGGAGCGATCTTGACGATGAGATCCCTTTTTAGATCGGCCCGCAGTCCGCGTTAAAATTCATGAAAGGCAAGGTAAACTGAACGAATCCTAGCACGATTTCGTTGCTTGATCGTGACATACACGTCGGGGTTCGACGTGTGGGGTTGTTATGAGCAAGCGTTTCTCGATGACCGCGGCGGTGTTGGCGGTCGGTATGGGTTTGTCCGGGTTGGTGTCCCCGGCCATGGCAACCGTCGGCTATATCAGCACGTCCGGCACCGTGGCGTCCGGGGTGGATGGTAGCGGCCTGTTCGGGACGGCGTTGACGGATCTGGCCGGTGCAAGTTACGTCGCGCAGTTCAAGTTCGACACCGCGCTCGGCATAGTTTCGGTCGGTCCCTTCGACTCGAGCGTTTACGGCGGTGCATGGAATGGCACCCCAACACCTTCGCTTGGGGCGAGCATCACGATCGGCCAGCACGTCTTCGCTTTGCCGGGTGCCGATGTGGGATCGTTCTACCAATACCGCTCCGGCGGCACCGGAATCTCGCAGGCCGAAGTCGATGACGGGGCGTTTTCCCTGTTCACAGAGTTCTCCGGACGTCCGGGAACGAGCCCTGGCTCGTTCGACAACCCGTTCACCTTGTCCTCGGCGGACAACGTGGTCATCGGCAGTTTTTCGGCGGGTGGGACCCGGCTGCAGTTAGCCCCCGACAGCTACTCGTTCTCGTTCACCGATCCGATGGCCGTCCCCGAACCGGCATCGATCGCGCTGCTCGGGCTGGGGTTGGCCGGCGTCGGGACCCTCCGCCGCAAGCTGAGCTGATCGCGACCGCCGACGTGCCGGCGAGGCGAGCGTCCTTGCCGGCATGACCGGGCACGACGGATGCACCAACTCCCACGGTTGGGAGCAGACGTGAGACTTATGCAGAAGCGTGCGCCTCCGGCATCTCGGGTGGCGTCGCCCGGCCGGAGGCGATCCGCGTGGCCGGCCGCGGCAGGACTGGCGCGAATGAATGCCAGTTCTGGCGCAATCTCCGATCAAGCGAAATCAGGCCCCGTGACAGCGTGTTTGTGCACCTGTAAACTCCGCTTGTAGACCGGAGCCGGCCGCGGCTGGCGGCGATGCGAAAGGTGAGCATGGTTGAATAGCGGGTGACCACGCCCGGCTGTCCGTCGCGTTCGTCCTGAGACGATCGAGACGGTCCAGTCCCTGCCACCCTTCATCGAGCCTTCGCGGGGCTCGGGGCGTCTCCGGCAGGGTGGGTGCTTCGTTCTCGCCATCCATACACGACCTGCCATCCACACACGAACGGAACCCTGATTGAGCGACACGCCCGACACGCCCGGCCCCGCCTCGCCGCCCGTCACCCTCGAAGAGGAGATGCGGCGGTCGTACCTCGACTATGCCATGTCGGTCATCGTCAGCCGGGCGCTGCCGGATGCGCGCGACGGGCTGAAGCCGGTGCACCGGCGCATCCTGTATGCGATGCAGGTGGGCGGCTACACGGCGGACAAGCCGTACCGCAAGTCGGCCAAGGTGGTCGGCGAAGTGATGGGCAACTTCCACCCGCACGGCGACAGCGCGATCTACGACGCGCTGGTGCGGATGGCGCAGTCGTTCAGCATGCGGGTGCCGCTGGTGGACGGGCAGGGCAATTTCGGCAGCGTCGACGGGGACCCGCCGGCGGCGATGCGCTACACCGAAATCCGGCTGGCGCGCTCGGCGACCTTCCTGCTGCAGGATTTCGACAAGGACACGGTCGACTTCCAGCCGACCTACGACGAGAGCGACAAGGAGCCGCGGGTGCTGCCCGCGCGATACCCGAACCTGCTGGTGAACGGGGCCAACGGCATCGCCGTCGGCATGGCAACCAACATCCCGCCGCACAACCCGACCGAGATCATCGACGCGGTGCTGCACCTGATCGAGCATCCCGAGGCGACGCTCGACGACCTGATGCAGATCGTGCCCGGCCCCGACTTCCCCACGGGGGGCATGATCCTGGGCCGTGCCGGCATCCGGGCGGCCTTCGAGGGCGGCCGCGGCAGCCTGGTAGTGCGCGCCAAGGCGGAGTTCGAGGAGCTGCGCGGCAACCGCACCGCGATCGTCGTCACCGAGATCCCCTATCAGGTCAACAAGTCGACCCTGCTGGAAAAGATCGCCGAGCTGATCCGCGCCAAGCAGATCGAGGGCATCGGCGACATGCGCGACGAGAGCGACCGCGACGGCATGCGGATCGTGCTCGAGCTGAAGCGCGACGCGACGCCCGAGGTGGTGCTGAACCACCTGTACCGGTTCACCGCGCTGCAGACGAGCTTCGGCGTCAACTTCCTGGCGCTGGACGGCGGCCGGCCACGGCTGATGGGGCTGAAGGACGCGCTGCAGACCTTCATGGTGTTCCGCGAGGACGTCATCCTCCGCCGCAGCCGGTTCGAGCTGGACAAGGCTCGGGAGCGGGCGCACCTGCTGGTCGGCCTCGCGATCGCGGTCGCCAACATCGACGACGTGATCCAGCTCATCCGCAGCAGCCCCGACGCGGCCGCGGCCCGTGCGGCGTTAATGCAGCGGGATTGGCCGGCGACCGACATCCAGCCGCTGCTCGACCTGATCGACGACCACGGCAACCAGATCGTCGCCGGCCAGGTTCGGCTGACGGAGGCGCAGGCGCGCGGCATCCTCGAGCTGCGTCTGGCCCGGCTGACCGGGCTCGAGCGGGACAAGATCCAGGCCGAGCTGACCGAGGTCAGCGAGCGCATCCGCGAGCTGCTGCTGATCCTGGAAAGCCGGCCACGCCGGCTCGAGGTGATGCGGGACGAGCTGCTGGCCTGCCGCGAGGAGATCAAGTCGCCGCGGATGACCTCGATCGTGGACGCGGCTGCCGACCAGGACGACGAGAGCCTGATCGAGCCGGGTCAGATGGTGGTGACCATCACCCGCGACGGCTTCATCAAGCGCACGCCGCTGGAGACGTTCAGGCAGCAGAACCGCGGCGGCCGCGGGCGCAGCGGCGCATCCACCCGCGGCGACGACATCGTCACCCGCAGCTTCAACGCCCACACCCATCAATGGGTGCTGTTCTTCTCCACCGGCGGCAAGGCGTTCCGGGAGAAGGTTTGGCGGTTGCCGGAAGCGTCGCCTACCGCGAAGGGACGGGCATTGGTCAACCTGCTGCCGGAGCTCGGCGGCGACGGCATCACCGCCGTCCTGCCTCTGCCGCAAGATGAGGGGCTGTGGGAGAACCTGCATCTGGTGTTCGCCACCGCGAGCGGCGGGGTGCGGCGCAACAAGCTGTCGGATTTCGGGCGCATTCGCTCGTCCGGCATCATCGCGATGAAGCTCGATGAGGGCGACCACCTGATCGGCGTCGCCACCTGCCGCGACGGCGACGACGTGTTCCTCGCGACCCGGCTCGGCCGCTGCATCCGCTTCCAGATCACCGACGAGACGCTGCGGGTGTTTTCCGGCCGCGACAGCTCGGGCGTTCGCGGCATCCGGCTCGGCCGCGGCGACGAGGTGATCGGCCTGTCCATCCTGCGCCACCTCGAAGCGACCTCGGAGGAGCGGGACGCGCTGCTGAAGGCGTCCTCGGCCCGGCGCCGCTCGGCCGGCGAGGAGGTGGACGCGTCTGCCGAGACCGCCGAGGAAGCGCCGGCGGCGGCCGAGGCCGCACCGGTGGACCAGGCTGCCCTCGATGCCGAGGAGGTGCTGCTGACCGTCACCGACACCGGGTTCGGCAAGCGCTCCTCCTCGTTCCAATATCGCGTTGCCGGGCGGGGCGGGATGGGGATCGCCAACATCACCCTCGGCGAGCGGACCGGATCGGCCGTGGTGGCGAGCTTCCCGGTGCGCCATGGCGACGGAGTGATGCTGGTGACCGATGGCGGGCAGTTGATCCGCGTGCCGGTGGACCAGGTGCGGGTGACCGGGCGGACCAGCATGGGCGTGCGCCTGCTGCGGGTCGCCGACGGCGAGCGGGTGACGAGCGTGTTCCCGGTGATCGAGACCGACGCGGGCGACGAGAACGGTGTCCCGCCCGAGGACGAACCGCGTGGCGACGCCTGACTCGGCCGGCGCCGGTGCGCCGGACCCAGCCGGCGCCGGTGCGCCGGACCCGGCTGGCGCCGGTGCGCCGGACCGGTGGCGTGTCGGCATGTATCCGGGAACCTTCGATCCCATCACCAACGGCCACATGGACATCATCGCCCGGGCAGCGCGCATGTTCGACCGGCTGGTGGTCGGCGTCGCCGAGAATGCCGGCAAAGGGCCGCTGTTCCCGCTATCGGAGCGGGTCGAGCTGGTGACCGCCGAAACCGTGGTGTTGGCCGCCCGGACCGGAACCGAGATCGTGGTGCGGCCGTTCTCCGGCCTGCTGATCGACTTCGCCCGGACCGTCAACGCCGGAGTGATCGTCCGCGGGCTCCGGGCGGTTTCGGACTTCGACTACGAGTTTCAGATGGCGGGGATGAATTACCGGCTGGACAGCGAAGTCGAGACAGTCTTTTTGATGGCCAGCGAGCATCACCAGTTCATTTCGTCCCGCTTTGTCAAGGAAATCGCGACGCTCGGGGGCGACGTGACCAGCTTCGTCCCGCCGTTAACGCTGAACCGGACCATGGCCCGGGTCGGGCGAGCCAAAAAGGATTGACCAATGCTTCGCCGTCACCTGCTTTCAACAACCATCGCATTGACCCTGATCGGAACCACCATGTCTGACGCACAGACCCAAGTCGAAGACCCCGAGAACACCCTGTTCATGGACCTCAAGGACGGGCGGGTGGTGATCAAGCTGCGCCCCGACCTGGCGCCCAAGCATGTCGAGCGGGTCAAGGAGCTCACCCGCGAGGGCTTCTACAACGGCACCCCGTTCCACCGGGTGATCGAAGGCTTCATGGCGCAGGGCGGCGACCCGACCGGCACCGGGAGCGGCGGCAGCAAGCTGCCGGACCTGCCGGCCGAATTCTCCAAGTCGGCGCACTTCCTGCGCGGCACCGTCGGCGCCGCCCGCACCGGCAACCCGAACAGCGCCAACAGCCAGTTCTACATCATGTTCGCCCCGGCGCCGCACCTTGACGGCCAGTATACCATCTGGGGCCAGGTCATCTCCGGCATGGACGTGGTGGACAAGATCAAGCGCGGTTCCGGCGGCAGCGGCTCGGTCCAGAGCCCCGACAAGATCATCAAGATGCAGGTCGCGGCGGACGCCAAGTAAAGCGCTCCGGCGCAAGCCGGCGGGTGTGGGCTGGCGCCCATGCCCCCTGGCGCCCACCCCCGTCAACATTGTAACACCGGGCGGCCGGGCCTGTAGCTCAGTTGGTAGAGCGTCCGACTTTTAATCGGATTGTCGTGGGTTCGATCCCCACCGGGCCCACCAACGCCCCATCCACCCGGCGATGGCCAAATTGGCGGCGGCCGCCAGCATCAACACGACGGTCGGCGCCACCTGCAGCAGGGCAAGCACCGCGGTGAGCACGGCCGCGGCGGTCATGGCGGCGGCGTTGACGACGTTGTTCGCCGCAACCATGCGGGCCCGCTGCGCCGCCGCCGACCGGTCCTGCATCACGGCGTAAAGCGGCACGGAGTAGAGGCCGCCGCAAGCCGCGAGCAAAGCGAGGTCGGCCAGCATCCGCCACCCGCGCGGATCGTGCAGCAAGAGGGTGGGATCGGTCAGCCCGCCGCCGCGCCCGGCCGCCAGGGCGAAATCGCCCAGGAACACCGACAGCCCAACCGCCGCGAACGGCACCAGCCGCGCCGACACCTCGCCCCGCAGCAGCCGCGAGCACAGGAGCGACCCGGCCCCGACCCCGACCGAGAAGAACGCCAGCAGCAGCGTCACGCTGCCTTCGCGCCCGCCGAGGTCGTCGCGGACGATGGAGGGCAGCTCGGCCAGCACGGTGGCGCCGATCACCCAGAACCAGGACAAGCCCAGCACGCATTGCCAGACCGGCCGGTTGGCGCGCGCGGCGGCAAGCAGGCCGGTCGTCGCCCGGGCGATGTTCCAGCCGATCGGCAGCCCGGGCGCGGCGGCGGCGGCGGGCGGGACGAAGCGGGCCGCCACCACCCCGGCGGCCGCGACGACCAGCCCCGCCGCCGCCACGATCGTGGCGCCGTTCTCCAAGCCCATCAGCGCGCCGCCGGCGATGGTTCCAGCCAGGATGCCGCCGAAGGTCCCGGCCTCGACCAGGCCGTTGCCGGCAACCAGTTCGTCTTCGGCCAGGTGGCTGGGCAGGACGGCGTATTTGAGCGGCCCGAAGAACGTCGCCTGCACGCCCAAGCCGAACAGGACGGCGAACAGCAGCGTCACGCTGCCCAGCCCGAAACCGGCCGCCGCCACCACCATCAGCGCCACCTCGGCCCATTTCACGAGGCGGAGGGTGCGCGACTTCTCGAACCGGTCGGCGATCTGCCCGGCGGTCGCGGACAGCAACATATAGGGTAGGATGAACACTCCGCCGGCCGCGGCCACCAGCGCCGGACCGCTCGAGCCAGCCGCCTGGAACAGCACGAGCACCACGAGCGCGTTCTTGAACAGGTTGTCGTTCAGCGCGCCGAGCAGCTGCGTGACGAACAAGGGCGCAAGCCGCCGGGACGCGAGGAGGAACATGGTCGGGCGCTCCGCTCCGGGCTCGCGCGTGGGCGCCGGCTCAGGCGGCGCGTTCGACGGGCACCGCCGCTTCGTTGCGGCGAAGGAAGGGGATCGTCCAGGGCGGGTCGTAGAACCAGGCGAGCGGCGGACCGGTGACCCGCCACGCCGTGCCGGCGAGCGCCTGCGTGAGCTCCGCCTGGCGCCGCGCCACCGCGTCGGGGCCGATCGAGCCGGAAAACCGCAGCACTGCGAAGGTCTGCGGCGGGACCGGCACGATGCGCACGGCCGGGTCGTTCGGCCGCGGCAAGCTGTCGAGCGTATAGTGCGCGGGCATGAAGAAGCGGATGGTCCATTCGCCGGCCGGGGTGCGGTCCTGCGCAACGGGCGCGGTCATGGCGATCGTCTCGTCCGCCGGCCGGTTCGCCGCTTGGGCCACCGGCGCCGTCATGGCGATCGAGCCCTTGGTCGTGTTGTCGCCGAAGATAAAGCCGGCCAGCCGGCGGAACCCGGCACTGCGGGCAGCGATCTCGTCGCCCGTCACCGTCGTTTCGGCGGCGATGCGGGGGCCGTACTCGCGGATCTCGGCCGGCCCGGTCTGGGCGAGCACCCCATAGCTCGGCTCCTCGGTGCCGCTGCGCACGCCGACGACCGAGCAGGCGCCAAGGAGGAGGCCGGATAGGACGGAGAGCGGCTTCATGCCGCCTATATGAGCAGACGCTCGCGCATTCGGGGAGCCCCGCCCAGTTATCCGGCCAGCGCTATGCCGAACTGGCTCGGGTCGGCGCCACCGAATTGCGGGGCGGTGCGGGCCACGTGCTCGGCGCTTTCCGAAAATCCGACCACCACGGCGCCGCGCGCGGCCGAACCTTCGTCGAGCATGCCGGTCCAATATTGCGCGCCCGCAGCGTCGCTCGCCCGGCCCAGGGTGTTGCGGTAGAGCGCCTCGACGAAGTCGCGGTTGCCGAGGCCGCCGAACCGCGCCGCGAACTCCGGCGACGCGCTGAACGCGCCGGCGACGCTTTGCAGGCTGGCCGTGCCGGCATCGAGCATGCCGCGCCAGAACGACAAGCCCGCCGCGTCCGGCAGCCGTCCGAGCACGGTGTCGTAGAGGCGCGCGACCTGCTCGGCGGTTTCGCTGCGGTCCCAGACGCCGCTGCCGACGATCGAGGCGGTTTGCGCCCGGTTCTCGGCGCTTTCGGAGAAGCCGGCGAGCACCGCGCCGCGGTCGGTGCCGGCGCCGAGCCGGTCGAGCCAGAATGCCCGGCCGGCCGCGTCGCCGGGATGGCCGAGCACATTTTGATACAGGCGGTCCACGTAGCCGGCGTCGTCGAGCGCGCCGAACCGGGCGGCGAACTCGGCGCTGCCGGCGAAGACGGTGCCGACCTCGCCGAGGCTGGCGCCGTTTTCGATGCGATCGATCCAGCCATTGAGACCATCCTGGTCGGGGATGCGGCCAAAGGCGGCCCGATACATCCGGAGCGCTTGCGCCGCCGGGTCGTCGGGGTCGAGCACGATCCGGCCGTCGAGGAAGCGGAGTTCGCGGACGCCCTCGTAGGTGTCGGTCTGGTTGCCGTGCTGCCGCACCGTCGCGGTGCCGTCGAAGCTGAACAGGCTGCCGCGCACGGAGCTGCCGGACACGTCGATGACGTCATGGCCCGGGGAGCCGGTCACGTGATTGACCTCGGTTGCGCTGACGGGCGGCACCCGGACATCGACCGGTATCGTCGGGGTGGTCGGCAAGGTCGGCGGCGGCGTGGTCGGCGGCGATGGTGGCGGCGAGGCGCTCAACGCGAGCGCCATCCCTGCCCCGGCTTGCGGTGCGACGGTGACGCCGAAGCCGCCGTAGTCGCCGGCCAAGGTCAGCGATCCAAGCCGAACCGCGCCCGAGAACAGCGCGAGCGTCGATTGCGCCGTCGACCCGGCCGTCAGCGTCGCGGTCAATGGCCCGCCCGCCCCGGCATAGACGATGGTATCGCCCACGGCGAAGCCGGTGATCACCGCCTGCTCGGCCAAGCCGGACGGGGTGGCGCCGAGCTGCAGCGTGCCGCCGGCGCCGTTGAACATGACCGGCGCGGTGCTGACGCCGTTGAGCGCCAAGGTCGCGCCAGCGCCGATCTGCAGGCTGCCGCCGCCCGACACCGGACCGTTCAGGGTCAGCGTGCCGCCGGCGGCGGAGACGGTGCCGAGGTCGACGATGCCGCCCGCCGCGTTCACCGTGCCATCGCCGCTCAGGCTGCCATCGACCGTCAACGCACCCGCTGTGCCCGCCGCCTTGCCGATCGTGGCGACCCCCGCCTCGGCCACGGTCAGCGTGGCACCGGCCGAAAGGACAAGGCTGCTGGCGTGCCACGCGCCGCCGTTCTGGACCGTCAGCGCCGCCGCCGCGCCGATCGAGGTGGCGCCGCCGTCCAGCGATCCGCCCCGGGCGATGTCGGCGGCGCCGTCGAACAAGCTGCTGCCCGCCTGCAGCTGCGCCGTGAACGACCAGGTCGTGGTGTTGCCGCCCAGCACGCCCAGGCTGGCGACCGCGCCGCTGCCGCCGACCGTGCCCCCTCCGGTGACGAACTCGGCCGTGTCGGCGAGGCCGGGCGGGGTCCGTGCCGGGTTGATGCGCAGCGTGGTATTGGCCCAGGAGGAGCCGATGCCGAACTGACCGCTCGTCGCGATCCACCGATAAATAGACATGCCGCACACTCCTGGACGGTTCTTCTATAAACCGTCCAGTGGCTCGGTTCTTGATACGCGAGAGCCTTGTGAATACTCGGTTCGCGGTAGGCTGTGCGCTTAGTGCCGCCGCCGGGGCCTCAGATCGATGGCCGGCGACGGGTGCGGGTTGCGGTATTCCTGGCCGGTCCAGACGTAACGGATCGTATCCGTCGCCAGGTCGGCCATGCCGCGCGTGCGGCTTGGCAGGACCGCGAGCTTGCCGCCCGCGCCGTCCAGCACCCGCTTCCAGGCGCCGTGCCGCCAAAGGAAGGCGGAGGTGCTGCACCCGGCCGAGCCGCACTGCCGCGCCGATTGCAGCTGCACGAACACCGCCGGCCGGTCCGATGCGGTCCCGAGCGGGGCGGTTCCAACCAGCACCAGCGGCCGATCCCCGGCCCGCCTCGACTCCGCCAGGTCGTCGGCCACAAGCTCCCGCGCGGTGGTCTCGAGTGCGGCGCCCGGGTGAGCGGCCAGCGCAACCGGCGTTCCACCCGCCACCGCTTTGTCGCGCGGCGGAGGCGCGGCGGCGGCGAGCAACACGGCGGCGGCGAGGAGCACAGGCAGGCGCATGGTCGATCCCGAACAGGCTGGCGCGGCGGCGCCGTCGCATCCAGGTACCACGTCACGCCTTGCGCGGCCA
Organism: uncultured Alphaproteobacteria bacterium; assembly: GCA_963752225.1. Classification (GTDB taxonomy): domain Bacteria; phylum Pseudomonadota; class Alphaproteobacteria; order Acetobacterales; family Acetobacteraceae; genus JBBROS01. Next base: position 81,246 of record CAVVXS010000016.1, read on the forward strand.
TGCGCCTGATTGCGGTCGGCAAGCAACGGGCCGGGCCGGAACAGGCACTGTTCGACCGCTACAATGCCCGGCTGCGTCCGCGGCTGGCGCTGACCGAGGTGCCGGACGGCCGCGGCGCCCCGGCGGAAATCAAGCGGCGGGAAAGCGAGGCGCTGCTGGCCGCCTTGCCCGCGGCCGCTTGGGCGGTGGCGCTCGACCTCGGCGCCGCTTGCCCAGGTAGCGACGGGCTGGCCCGCCTGCTCGAACGCTGGCTCGCCACCGGCCGCGAGCCCTGCTTCCTGGTCGGCGGCGCCGAGGGCCTGGACGCGTCGGTCCTGGCGCGGGCCGACCACGCCCTGTCGCTCGGCCCGATGACGTGGCCGCATCTGCTGGTGCGGCCGATGCTGGCCGAGCAGCTCTACCGCGCCCAGGCCATCCTGGCCGGGCACCCCTACCACCGCGCCGGCCGGCCGTGAGCGCCGGACCGGGCGTCCTGCTCGCTCCCGCCGCCCTCGTGCGGTCCAGCTTGCACCCCGGAACCGCCGACGCCATACCACTCGCACCAACCCGGAGCTTTGCATGGCCGCCTCGCCGCCCCGTCCCGTCATGCTCGTCATCCTCGACGGCTGGGGCTGGCGCGACGATGACGGGGACAATGCCGTGCGCCAGGCGGCGACACCGACTTTCGACCGGCTGATGCGGGGGCCGCACGCCTTTCTGCGCACCTTCGGCCTCGATGTCGGGCTGCCGGAAGGGCAGATGGGGAACTCCGAGGTCGGCCATCTCAACATCGGCGCCGGCCGGGTGGTAATGCAGGACCTGCCGCGCATCGGCAGCGCCGTCGCCGACGGCAGCCTGGCCCGCAACCCCGTGCTGACCGGCCTCATCGACGCGCTGCGCCGCTCGGGCGGCACGTGCCATTTGATGGGGCTCGTGTCCCCCGGCGGCGTGCACGCGCACCAGAACCACGCCGCGGCGCTGGCCGGCATCGTGGCGCGCGCGGGCGTCGCGGTCCGGGTCCACGCCTTCACCGACGGCCGCGACACGCCGCCGCAATCCGGTGCCGAGGATCTGCAGCGGCTGCAGGCCGCGCTCCCCGAGGGCGTCCGCATCGCCACTGTCAGCGGCCGCTACTACGCCATGGACCGCGACCACCGCTGGGATCGGGTCGAGCGTGCATACCGCGCCGTCGCCAAGGGGCAGGGCGCCGCCTTCGCCGACGCCGCCAGCGCCATGGACGACGCATACGGCAAGGGCGTCACCGACGAATTCGTCGTTCCCGCTTGCATCGGTGGCTATGACGGCATGCGCGACGGCGACGCCGTCCTCTGCTTCAACTTTCGCGCCGACCGCATCCGCGAGATCCTGGCGCCCTTGCTCGACCCGGCCTTCGACGGGTTCGCCCGTCCGCAGCCGCCGAAACTGGCCGCCGCCGTCGGCATGACCCGCTACAGCGACGCCCTGGCGCCGTTCATGCAGGCGCTGTTCCCGCCGCAAACCATGGACCGCATCCTGGGCGAGGTCGTGTCCGATGCCGGCCGCCGTCAGCTGCGCATGGCCGAGACCGAGAAGTACCCGCACGTCACCTACTTCCTGAACGGCGGCCGCGAGGAGCCCTATCCCGGCGAGGAGCGCACGATGGTGCCGTCACCCAAGGTCGCCACCTACGACCTGCAGCCGGAGATGTCGGCGCCGGAGCTGACCGACAAGGCGGTCGAGGCGATCCGCGGCGGCGGCTACGACCTGATCGTGCTGAACTTCGCCAACCCCGACATGGTGGGCCATACCGGCAGCTTGCCGGCGGCGATCCGCGCCGTGGAAACGGTGGACGCGGGCCTGGGCCGCATCGCCGAGGCGGTGGCGGAGGCGGGCGGCGCGCTGCTGGTGACGGCCGACCACGGCAATTGCGAGTTGATGCGCGACCCGGCCACCGGCGGCCCGCACACCGCGCACACCACCAACCCGGTCCCGGTGATGCTGGCCGCCCCGGGCGGCGCCCCCGGGCTCGTGGACGGGCGGCTCGCCGATCTCGCGCCGACCCTGCTGGCGCTGATGGGCATCGAGCAGCCGGCGGAGATGACCGGCCATTCGCTGCTCGCCGGGCCCATGGGCGCCGGGAGCGATGCGGCGGCTGCTGCTCGCTAGCCTGCTGCTCGCGGCTTCCGCGGACGTCGTCTGGGCGCAAAGCCGGTCCGTCCAGAACGCCGAGCGCGGCCGGGTGCAGGCCGAAGCGGAAGCGCGCGAGGCGGGCGAGCGCGCCCGTGCCGCGGAAGCCGAGGAGCAGCGCCTGGCCGCGGGACGGGTTGCGGCGGCCGCCCGGCTGCGCGACATCGAAACCGAGGCCGCCGCCCGTGCCGCCGAGGTGTCCGAGCTCGCCGCCCGCCGGGCCGCGACGGAAGCGCGGCTGAAGCAGCACGCGGCCTCGCTGGCGCCGCTGCTGCCCCTGGTGGAGCGGCTGGCCTTGTTCCCGGCCGAGACCCTGCTCGCCGTTCCCGCGCCGCCCGAGGAGGCGTTGCTCGGATTGGGCGTGCTGCGCGGCATGGCGCGGCAGCTGGAGCAGGAAGCGGCGGGGCTGCGCGCCGAGGGAAACGAACTGGCCCGGCAATCGCAGGCGCTCGACGAGGCGCTGCCCCGGCTGCGCGCGGTGCAGGCATCCCAGGCCGAGCAGGCGCAGGCGCTCGACCGGCAGCTCGCCACCGTGCGTGCGCTGCGCGAGCGGATGGAGCAGGCCGGCGCCGAAGCGCAGCGGCGCGCCGCCGCGGAGGCTGCCCAGGCGGACACGCTTCGGGCAGCGCTGGCTTCGCTGGAAGCGGCGCGGGCCAAGGCCGAGATGCAGGCGCGTGACGATGCGGCGCGGGCCGAGCGGCAACGCCGCGAGCAGGCGGCCGGCGAGGCGCGGCGGCGCGAGGTGGCGCTGGCCCGCCCGCCGGGTCCCGGGCCGGAGCCGCACGGGCAGCTGGTGTCGCCGGTGGCCGGGAGCATCGTGCGGGCCTGGGGCGAGCCGACCGACGCCGGGCCGTCCACCGGCATCTCCTATCGCCCGGCGCCGCAGGCCCGGGTGGTGTCGCCCTGCGCCGGGCGGGTGCGGTTCTCCGGCCCGTTCCGCAGCTATGGCGCACTCTTGATCGTCGATTGCGGCGGCGGCTACGCATTCGTGCTCGCAGGCCTCGAGCGGCTGGACGTCGCGGTCGGCGCTTCCGTGCTGGCCGGGGAGCCGGTCGGGGCGATGCCGGCCTGGGACGCGACCAATCCCGGACCACGCCCGGCGCTGTACGTGGAGCTGCGGCGCGATGGGCAGGCGCTCAACCCGGCCCCCTTCCTGCGCGGCCGCGGATAGCCATGTCGCGAGAAGGGCGTGCGCTCGGCATGATATTGCGTTTACTTTGTTACAAAGGCTTCAGTGATAAACGATGGCGTAGTTGTGCTAGCTAACGTTGGATGCGGCTGCGGGCCTCGATGGGGGCGCGGAAGGGAAGATCAGGCATGAAGTTTCGGACCGGCTTGTTTGTGGGTGCAGCCTTTGCGGCCGGCGTGGCCGTTGGCCCGGCGACGGGCTTTCTGGATCGGACCATTGGCTGGCCGGTGGCGCATGCGCGCGCCCAGGACAATCGCAGCGCCGAGATGTATCGCATGCTCGACCTGTTCAGCGACGTGGTCGAGCGCATCCGCGCCGAATATGTCGAGCCGGTGAACGACCGGGAGCTGATCGAGAACGCCATCAACGGCATGCTGACCGGTCTTGACCCGCACAGCAGCTACATGAACGCCAAAAGCTTCCGCGACATGCAAGTGCAGACCCGCGGCGAGTTCGGCGGCCTCGGGCTCGAGGTTTCGGCGGAGAACGGCTTGATCAAGGTGGTCAGCCCGATCGACGACACGCCGGCGGCGCGTGCCGGGGTCAAGGCCGGTGACCTGATCACCATGCTGGACGGACAGACCGTGCAGGGCCTTACCTTGAACGAGGCGGTGGACAAGATGCGCGGCACGCCGGGCAGCAGCATCCGGCTCACGATCAAGCGCGAGAACGTCAATACCCCGGTCGAGCTGTCGATGCAGCGCGAGGTGATCAAGATCCAGTCCGTGAAGTCGCGGCTGGAAGGCGATATCGGCTATATCCGCCTGACCAGCTTTACCGAAAAGACCGATGACGGGCTGCGCAAGGCGATCGCCGACCTCAAGCGCGCCAACCCGAACCTCAAGGGCTACCTGCTCGACCTGCGCAACAACCCGGGCGGTCTGCTCGACCAGGCGGTCAGCGTGAGCGACGACTTCCTGCGCGAGGGCGAGATCGTCAGCACCCGTGCCCGGCATGCCGAGGAAAGCCAGCGCTGGTTCGTCAAGCGCGGCGACATCACCGGCGGCCTGCCGCTTGTGGTGCTGATCAACGGCGGTTCGGCGTCCGCCAGCGAGATCGTCGCAGGCGCACTGCAAGACCACCACCGCGCGATCATTGTGGGCATGCGCAGCTTCGGCAAGGGTTCGGTGCAGACGGTGATGCCGTTGCCGGCCGGGAACGGCGCCATGCGCCTGACCACGGCCCGCTACTACACCCCGTCCGGCCGCAGCATCCAGGGCCTGGGCATCGCCCCCGACGTCGAGGTCGCGTCGTCGCGCACCGAGGCGCCGCATTTCGGTCCGGAACGGGAAGCGGACCTGAACCGGGCACTGCGCAACCAGGGCGGCACGACCCCGCCGGCCGGCGCGCCGGCACGCAACGACCTGCCGCCGATCGCCCGCGACATCCCGAAGCTGCCGCCCGAAGGCGCTCCGGCCTTCGATGCGTCGAAGCCCGACACCGACTTCCAGCTCAAGCAGGCAGTTGCCGTGCTGCAGTCGATGGCGCAGCAACGGCGCGCTGCACGCTAGGGTCAACGACAACGCGGCGCCATGGCGCTGGCTTGGCCCCGCCGGACATGGCGCACGTTGGGGCTGTTCTGGGCCGCGCTGCTGCTGATCGGCGGCGCGGGCTTGGCAACGCTGCAGGTCCTGGGCCCGCTGCCGCGGACCTCGTCGCCGCATCCCGCGCCGTCCGCCGGCCGTCATGACGTGCCCGCCCAAGCGGCGCCGGCCCATGCCGGGCCTGCCCCGGGCGCCGAGCCGGAGCACCCCGCGCCCGCGCCGCCGACACGGGTGGCCGGGCCTGATCCGGCCTTGCTGGAGCCGTCCTCGCTCGTTTCGGGCGCGGAGCTTCCCCGGGTGGCTGCCGATGGCCGCGTGTCGCGCGTCTTCTACGCCGGCCCGGTCCCGCCGGCGGCGCCGGGAATGCCGCGCATCGCCCTGCTGCTTTGCGGGTTCGGCTTGTCCGAGCGCGACAGCCGATCCGCGCTGGCGCAGCTGCCGGGGCCGGTGGCGTTCGCCGTGTCCGCCTATGCCGGCGACGTGGACAAGCTGCTCGAGGCCGCCCGGGCCGCGGGACACGAGCTGTTCGCGTCGATCCCGATGGAGCCGCAGGCCTATCCCCAAGACGACGAGGGACCGCACAGTCTGATGACCGGCCATTCCGCCACCGAGAACAGCCGTGACCTTGCCTGGGCGCTGAGCCGGACGGCAGGGGTCGTCGGCGCCACGGCGGCGTCGGACGGGTTGCGCGGGGAGCGGTTCGCCGAAGTTGCCGGCGTGTTCAACCCCGTGCTGGACGAGATCGGGCGCCGCGGACTCCTCTACATCGATCCGCGGCCGGGCCGGGCGCCAACCCGGCCCGACCTGCCGGCCCGGGCCGTGGACGTGGTGCTCGACGACCCGATCGGCCGGGCCGAGATCGACGCCAAGCTGCAGTCGCTCGAACGCACCGCGCGCGAGCGCGGCAACGCGCTGGGCCTTGCCGGACCGCTGCGCCCGGCGACGATCGAGCGCATCTCGGCATGGTCCAAGGGGCTCGGCGAACGCGGCATTACCCTGGTTCCGGTGAGCGCGCTGGTGGTGCAATGACCAACCTTCCCTATCGGCCCAACGTCGGCGCCGTGCTGTTCAACCGGACCGGCCGCATTTTCGTCGCGCGACGCGCCGACCTGCCGAACGCCGAAGGGGCGCCCGGCGGCTGGCAGCTGCCGCAAGGCGGCATCGACGAGCACGAAGACCCGCGCGCCGCGGTGCTGCGCGAGCTCGAGGAGGAGATCGGCACCGGCCGCGCCACCATCATCGGCGAGCACGACGCCTGGCTGACCTACGATCTGCCGCCCGAACTGCTCGGCAAAGCGCTCGGCGGCCGCTACCGCGGGCAGCGGCAGCGCTGGTTCGCCTTGCGCTTCACCGGCGAAGATAGCGACATTCGTCTCGACCTCGACCCGCATCCCGAGTTCGACGCCTGGCGCTGGGCGGACCTGGCCGAGCTGCCGAGCCTCGCGGTGGGCTTCAAGCGGCCGATCTACGACGTGCTCGCCGTGTCATTCGCCCGGTTCGCCGTCCCGCTGCTCTAGCTTCGCGCCGTCGAGTTCGCGGTCGCGCCGCTTCGCGTCTGCGGCTGCCCGATCCCGCTCCGTTGGCGTGCGGCCATGGCTGGCCCGCTTGGCGGCGGCCTCGGCTTCCGCTTCGGCGCGGGCTCGCGCCTTCTTCACCCGGCGGAGGTTGACGATCTCGGCCATGGGCGCATCGTGCCACGACACGACCGGCGGGGACAACATGGGCAGCACGATCAATCTCAAGGCGGCGGATGGCCACGCGCTGCAGGCATACCGCGCGGGTCCGGACGATGCAGCCAAGAGCCTGGTCGTGGTGCAGGAGATCTTCGGCGTCAACGGCCACATGCGCCGGGTGTGCGAAGCCTTCGCCGCCGACGGCTACGCCGTGGTGGCGCCGGCGCTGTTCGACCGCGTCAGCCCGGGGATCGAGCTCGGCTATCAGCCCGACGATGTGGCGAAGGGTCGCGAGCTGCGCGGCAAGATCGACGACGCCGCGGTGATGCGCGACGTCGAAGCGGCCGCGGCCACGCTGTCCGGGGTGCGCGGCATCGTTGGCTATTGCTGGGGCGGCACCGTCGCCTGGTGGGGCAGCACCCGCAGCAGCAGCTTCAAGGCGGCGGTCGGCTGGTATGGCGGCGGCATCGCCGGAACCCGGGCCGAAACGCCGCACTGCCCGGTGCAGCTCCATTTCGGCGAGACCGACAGCGGCATCCCGCTCAGCGATGTGGAGCTGATCCGCGAAGCGCAGCCGGGTGTCGAGATCTTCATCTACCCCGGCGCCGGCCACGGCTTCGGCTGCGACGACCGCGGCAGCTTCAACCCGGACGCTGCGGCCTTGGCGCGCGAGCGGACAATGGCGTTTATGGCCGCGCATCTCTGACGGTCGGGAGGGCCGCCTCGGCCCCGCAGATGGTCGAGCCGGACGGGGTGGTTCAAGCTTCTGCCATCGGGTTGGCTCTCAGCGCGGCAGCACGCGTCCCGCAACCGCATCGAGCTTGGCCATCAGAGCCGGGTCGCGGTGCTCCGGAGGGGTCACGAGGGCGAACTCCAACGCACGGTCGCACTTGGCGGGGCAGGGATCACGGGGCGTCCCGAGGGTCGGCACCACGGCCCGGACGAGCGCTCGCGCATGTTCGGCATTGGCGTTCATCACCGCGATGACTGCGTCCACCGTGACTGCTTCGTGGTCGTCGTGCCAGCAGTCGAAGTCGGTGACCATGGCCACCGTCGCGTAGCAGAGCTCGGCTTCGCGGGCGAGCTTGGCTTCCGGCATGTTGGTCATGCCGATCACGCTGCATCCCCAGCTCCGATACAGCTCGCTTTCGGCCCGGGTCGAGAATTGCGGCCCTTCCATCACGAGGTAGGTGCCGCCGCGGTGGACCGGGAGCGAGAGATCCGTGCAGGCGGCGAACAGCGCATTGCCGAGCCGCGGACAAACCGGATCCGCCATCGACACGTGGGCGACGCAGCCCTCGCCGAAGAAGCTTTTCTCCCGGGCGAAGCTGCGGTCGATGAACTGGTCAACGATCACAAAGTGACCCGGCGACAGTTCCTCCTTGAGGCTGCCGACCGCGGACAGCGAGATAACGTCGGTGACGCCCGAGCGCTTCAACGCGTCGATGTTGGCGCGGTAGTTGAGGTGGGTCGGGCTGAGCTTATGGCCACGGCCATGCCGGGGCAGGAACACGCAAGCCACGCCGTCCAGCGTGCCGAACAGGAGCTCGTCGGACGGCTCACCCCAGGGCGAAGCGACCCGGCGCCATTCCGCCCCCTCCAACCCGGCAACGCCATAGACGCCGGATCCGCCGATGATCCCGATTACCGGAGTCACCGGCGAGGACCCGCTCAGTGGAGGTCCTTCCAGACCTTCTTCTTTACCGCGTAGGTCAGGCCGGTCATCAGGCACAGCACGAGCGTGATCTTCACGCCCATCCGCTTGCGTGTCTCCATCTCGGGGTTCGAGGCCCAGGTCAGGAACTGCACCACGTCGGACGACATCTGCTCGACCGACGCCTTGGTGCCGTCGGCATAGGTCACCTGCCCGTCGTTCAACGGCGGCGGCATCGCCAGCAGGTGGCCAGGAAAGTACTCGTTGTAATACTGACCCGACTGCACCTTCACATCGGGAGGCGCGTCCTTGTAGCCGTTCAGCAAGGCGTGGATGTAGTTGGAGCCATCCTCTCGGGCGTTCACGATCAGCGACTGATCGGGCGGCAGCGCGCCGCCGTTGGCGGCCCGAGCGGCCTTGTCATTGGCGAACGGCGGCTTGAACCGGTCCGCCGGCAGGCCGGGCCGCTCGATCGGTTGACCGGAGTCGTCCGTGTCACCGCCGATCTGCTTCGACGCGGCAACCGCCTTGATCTGCTCCTCGCTCAGCCCGATGCCGGACAGGTTGCGGTACGACAGCAGGTTCATTGAGTGGCAGTTGGAGCAGACCTCGCTGTAAACCTGGAAGCCGCGCTGTGCGGCGGCACGGTCGAAGGTGCCGAACGGGCCGTTAAAGCTCCACGGAATCTTCGGCGGCTCGGGTTGGTCCTCCGCAAAAGCCGGAGCCGCGAACCCGGCGCCGAGCATGGCGCCGAGGACGAGGAGCGTGGACGTGAACCGCATTACGGCTTCTCCATCGGCTTGGCCGTGGCATGGGCAGGCAGCGGGCCGCCGCCTCCGCCGGGCGGGCCCATCGGACGCTTCATGACCGGGCTCGAGATGCTTTCGGGCAGCGGCAGCGGGCGCTCGAGCTTGCCCAGCAATGGGATCAGGACCAGGAAGTGCAGGAAGTAGTAGGCCGTCGCCACGCGGCCGATCACGACCCAGATCCCCTCCGGCGGCTTGCCGCCGACCACGCCGAGCAACACGACAACAGCGACGAACACGAACATCAACTGCCGGTAGATCGGCCGGAACCGGGCGCTGCGGACGGGCGACGTGTCGAGCCATGGCAGCACGAACAGCACGAGGATCGAGCTGAACATCAGGATGACGCCGCCGAGCTTGTTCGGCACCGAACGCAGGATGGCGTAGAAGGGCAGGAAGTACCATTCCGGCTCGATATGCGCGGGCGTCGCCAAGGGGTTCGCCGGAATGAAGTTGGCGGCGTCCCCGAGGTAGTACGGATAGAAGAACACGATCAGCGCGAATACGAGCAGGTAGACGCAGATCCCCACGCTGTCCTTGATCGTGTAGTACGGGTGGAACGGGATCGTATCCTGCGGCGACTTCACATCGATGCCGAGCGGGTTGTTCGACCCGGTGATGTGCAAGGCCACGATGTGCAGGAACACCACGCCGGTGATCATGAACGGCAGCAGGTAGTGCAGGCTGAAGAACCGGTTGAGGGTGGGATTATCCACGCTGAACCCGCCCCACAGCAGCGTCACAATGTAATCGCCGACCAGTGGGATGGCCGAGAACAGGTTGGTGATGACCGTCGCACCCCAGTAGCTCATCTGGCCCCACGGCAGCACGTAGCCCATGAACGCGGTCGCCATCATCAACAACAGGATGACAACGCCGAGCATGAACAGCAGCTCGCGCGGCTTCTTGTATGATCCGTAATACAGGTTACGGAAAATGTGGATGTAGACCACGATAAAGAACATCGATGCGCCGTTGGCGTGCACGTAGCGCAGCAGCCAGCCGTAGTTCACGTCGCGCATGATGCGCTGGACGCTTTCGAAGGCATTGGCCTTGTTCGGGTCGTAGTTCATCGCCAGGAAAATGCCCGTGGCGATCATGATCACGAGGTTGATGATAGCGAGCGCGCCGAAGTTCCAAAAATAGTTGAAGTTCTTTGGCGTCGGGAACGTGCCGTATTCCTTCTGCATCATCGTGAAGATGGGCATACGGGTGTCAATCCAGTTGATCACTGGATTCTTGATCTCGCTCTGATGCAGGCCGGCCATCGCTGTTCTCCTCAGCCGATCTTGATCTTGGTATCGTTGGCAAACACGTAAGGGGGAACGCCCAGGTTTGCCGGCGCCGGGCCATGCCGCACACGCCCGGAAACGTCGGTACTGGCTGCCATGGCACGGGCAGAACCAGCCGCCGTAATCGCCGCGCGGGTCGGTCGACTTGTTGCCCAGTGGCACGCAGCCGAGATGCGTGCAGATGCCGATCACCACGAGGTATTTCTCGTGCCCGGCCTTGACCCGCTCGCTGTCGGGTTGCGGGTCGATCATGTCGCGCAGCGGCGTTGTCTCGGCCGTCTTGATCTCGTCCGCGCTGCGGGAGCGCACGAAGATCGGCTTGCCGCGCCACACTACGGTGATCGCCTGGCCTTCCGGCACCGGTGCGAGGTCCACGTCGATGCTCGACAGGGCGAGCACGTCGCCGGCCGGGTTCATGCTGTCGATGAACGGCCACACGATCGAGGCGACGCCGATCGCGGCGACGCTGCCGGTCACCAACTTCAGAAAGTCGCGCTTGCTTCCGTCCGGATTGCCGACGGTGGTGATCGCGTCGCGGGCGGTGGCGCTGGCAGTGTCGGCCATTCTATCCCTCTTGAACTCATCCCCGCGCCACGCGGCCCGGGCAGAAACGCGCTGAATGAACCCGATCCAGCAGTGCGGCGCACCATAAAGGCGGGTTCAGCCCCCTGCAATCGCGGCACGAAGGCTTTATGCTGGTCACGCACATTGGACGGGTTGAACATGTCGCAAGGGTCCCAGCAAACGGCGCCGCCGCCGCCGCCGCATGAGGCGTTGAAGCCGGAGGCCAAGCAGTGGTTCGAATCGCTGCGCGACCAGATCTGCGACGCGTTCGAGGCGATCGAGGACGAAGCGGACGGCGCGATCGCCGGCCGGGCAGCGGGCCGTTTCGAGCGCAAGCCGTGGTCCCGCCCGGACGATCCCGGCGCCAGCCTGCAAGGGGGCGGCGTCATCAGCCTGCTGCGCGGCGGCCGGGTGTTCGAGAAGGTGGGCGTGAACGTGTCCACCGTTTGGGGCGAGTTCAGCCCCGAGTTCCGCCGCTCCATCCCCGGTGCCGAGCAGGACCCGCGCTTCTGGGCCAGCGGCATCAGCCTCGTCGCCCACATGCAGAGCCCGCTCGTGCCGGCCGCGCACATGAACACCCGCATGCTGGTCACCACCCGCGGCTGGTTCGGCGGCGGCGGCGACCTGACGCCGATGCGGCTCGAGACGCCCGAGGCGCAGGAGGACGCGGCCACGTTCCACGCCGCCTATCGCGACGCCTGCGACCGGCACGCCCACGGTGGCGCCGGTCCCGGCGACTACCCGGCCTTTAAGAAGTGGTGCGACGAGTATTTCTGGCTGCCGCATCGCAACGAGCCGCGCGGGGCCGGCGGTATCTTCTACGACCACGTCTTCTCCGGCGACGCCCGGGCCGATTTCGCCTTCACCCAGGACGTCGGCCGCGCCTTCCTGCAGTCTTATCCGGCCATCATTCGCCGTCGCATGCGCGATCCGTGGTCGGATGCGGACCGGCAGCACCAGCTCGTCCGGCGCGGCCGTTACGTGGAGTTCAACCTGCTGCACGACCGGGGCACATTGTTCGGCCTCAAGACCGGCGGCAACGTCGAGGCCATCCTGATGAGCTTGCCGCCCGCGGTGGGTTGGCCCTAGCTATGTTCTCGTTCAACCGGAGGTCGCCGATGATCAGCCCGTTCCGCCTGGCCGCCATGCTGCTGGCGCTCTCCGCAGCGCCCGTCCTGGCCCAGGCGCCCGCACCGACGCAGAGGCCGGCGCCCGGCGCGCCGGCGGTGCCCGCGCCGTCGGCGGCCGCCCCCGCGCCGGCCAAGACCCCGGTGCTCAACACCACGCCCAGCCCGGCGGCGGCTGGCGGCAAGGTCGACATCAACGCCGCCAACGAGCAGCAGCTCGACGCCCTGCCCGGCGTCGGGCCGGCCCGCGCTAAAGCGATCGTCGCCGGACGGCCCTATTCGGACCTCGATGACCTGGTGAAGAAGAGCGTGCTCAGCCAAAGCGTGTTCGACGGCGCCAAGTCGCGCATGGCGCTCGCGAACATCAACACCGCCAGCGCCGCCGACCTGGCACGGACGCTCCCGGGGATCGGCGACGTGCGCTCGCGGGCGATCGTGGCGGGGCGGCCCTACAAGGCGCCGGACGACCTGGTGCGCAAGAACATCCTGACGAAGGACGCTTACGACAAGATCAAGGACCTCGTCGTGTTCTGAATCAGGCGGCGGTCAGGGCGTCCGTGTAGCCGAACAGGCCGGTCGAGCCGCCGGTGTGAAGGAAGACGACGGTCTGGCCGCTCTTGAACGTCCCATTGCGGATGAGGTCGATCAGGCCGGCCATGCCTTTGCCGGAGTAGACGGGGTCGAGGAAGATGCCCTCGGTGCGGGCAACCATCTGCACCGCTTCGACCATGCCGGGGGTGGGGTGGCCATAGCCGGGGCCGACATAGTCGCAATTGGCCTCGACGGCGTCGGCCGGTAAAGGTTGCTTGATGCCGAGATGGGCGAGCGTGGCCTCGGCCAGCTTGCGGACGTTGGCTTCCTGCTTGTCCCGGGGGTTGCGCACGCCGATGCCCAGCGTGCGGATGGGCGAGTTCAAGGCGTGCAGGCCGGCGACCAGGCCGGCTTGGGTGCCGGCGCTGCCGGTGGCGTGGACGAGGCGGTCGACGTTGAGGCCCAACTCATTCAACTGCGCGACCAGCTCGGCGGCGACGTGGACGTAGCCGAGCGCACCGGTCGCGTTGGAGCCGCCGCCAGGGATCAGGTACGGCTTGGCGCCGTCACGCTCGAGCTTGGCGCCGACCTCCTCGATGGCGGCCTGCATGTCGGCGCCGCCGGGGCGGTATTCAATGTCGATGCCCATCAGGCGGTCGAGCAGGACGTTGCCTGAATTGAGATACTCGTGGTCGTTGGTGTCGATGCGATGCTCGAGCACCGCGGTGCAGCGCAAGCCGAGCTTGGCGGCGACGGCCGCGGTCTGGCGGACATGGTTGGATTGCACCGCGCCTTGCGTCACGAGGTGGTCGGCGCCTTTCGCGAGGGCGTCGCCGGCCAGGTATTCCAGCTTGCGGACCTTGTTGCCGCCGCCGCCCATGCCGGTGAGGTCGTCGCGCTTCATCCAGATCGCCGGGCCGCCCAGGGCCTTGCTGAGGTTGGGCAGATGCTCGAGCGGGGTCGGCGCCTGGCAGAGCTTCACGCGGGGAAATTGGGCGAGGTTCATGGGACGGCTCCGGGTTGGCCGGACGTTTGCATCATGGCCCGGCAGGTGCAAGCTGCCCTGCCGTTGTGCGGAGAGACGCGATTTTGAGCAACCCGATCGAAAGCATCCGGCCGTGGCAGGACGAGCTGGTGGCCATAAGGCGTGACATCCACGCGCACCCGGAGCTGGGCATGGAGGAACACCGGACGGCGGCACTGGTCGCCGACCGGCTCGAGGCGTGGGGGATCGAGGTGCACCGAGGCGTCGGCAAAACCGGCGTCGTCGGCGTGCTGCGCAACGGACCCGGCAATACCAATTCGAAGCATGGTGCGATCGGGCTGCGGGCCGACATGGACGCGCTGCCGATGACGGAGATGACGGGGCTGCCTTGGGCCTCCACCGTGCCGGGCAAGATGCACGCCTGCGGGCATGATGGGCATACGACGATGTTGCTGAGGGCCGCGCGGTATCTCGCGGAAACGCGGCGGTTCAGCGGGACGGTCGTCTTCATATTCCAGCCCGGCGAGGAGGGATGTGGCGGCGCGTTGGCGATGCTGGAGGACGGGCTGTTCGAGCGGTTCCCGTGCGACGCGATCTACGGCATGCACAACCGCACCGGCATGGATGTCGGCACGTATGCGGTTCGGGAAGGCGCGGTGATGGCCGGCGGTGCGTTTTTCGACATCACCGTGGGCGGCAAGGGATCGCACGGAGCGCGACCGGAGATGAGCGTGGACCCGGTGCTGACGGCATGCCATCTGGCGACCGCGCTGCAATCCATCGTGTCGCGCAACATCTCGCCGCGTGACCCGGCAGTGGTGAGCGTGACCAAGGTGACGGGCGGGGACGCCTACAATGTCATCCCGCAAAGCGCGACGCTTTCGGGGACGGCGCGGTTCTTCCGGCGTGAGGTGGGCGACGAGATCGAGACGGCGCTGCGGCGGCTGAGCGAGGGTGTGGCGGCCGGGTTCGGCGCGACGGCGGCGGTGGATTGGCGGCTGATCTTTGCGCCGACCGTCAATGCGGCGGAGCCGGTGGCAGTGGTGGAGGCGGCGGTCGGCGACCTGGGCGCGCCGCTCTACACCGACAAGCCGCCGGTGATGGGGTCGGAGGACTTCGCCTTCATGCTGGAGCGGGTGCCGGGCGCCTATCTCAACATAGGCAACGGGCCGGGCTTCTCGCCGCACCACCCCGGCTACGCCTTCGAGGACGCGGCTATTCCCTATGGCGCCGGGCTGTATGCGCGAGTGGCCGAGCGGGCGTTGGCGGCGGCATGATCGACGGGGTGGTCGCGCCGTCCGGGGCGGCCACGCAGCCGGCGGGCAGAACGCTTCGGCGGCGCGAGTGGCCGGCGGGCGCTTACGGCGCCGCATCGGTCGGGATCATGGTCGTGACATGGTGGGCGCTTTCGGGATCCGGCGCAGTGTCACGCGACCTGCTGCCGACGCCGGCGGACGTGCTCGAGGCGTTTCTCGAGGTGGTGGGCGAGGGCTACCGCGGGACGACGCTGTGGGGCAACGCGCTGTCCACGCTGGGGCGGCTCGGGGCCGGGTTCGGGCTGGCGGTGGCCGCCGGGGTGCCGCTCGGGCTGTGGATGGGCGGCAGCCGGGTGGCGCATGCGGCGCTCGACTGGATCGTGCAGTTCATGCGGCCGCTGCCGCCGTTGTCGTACATGATCTTGCTGATCCTGTGGCTGGGGACAGGGAACGGGTCGAAGGCGGCGCTGCTGTTCCTGACGGCGTTCCCGATCGTGGTCGCGTCAAGTGCGGCCGGGGTGCGGGGGGTGAAGCGGCAGCGGGTGCAGGCGGCGCGGGCGTTGGGGGCGAGCGAGAGCCAGGTGTTCCGGCATGTGATCCTGCCGTCGGCGGCGCCGATGGTGCTGACGGGGTTGCAAGTGGCGCTGGCGGCGGCGTTCTCGACGGTGGTGTCGGCGGAGTTGCTGGCGGCGACGGACGGGCTCGGGTGGATGGTGATCTCAGCCAGCACGTTCCTGCGCAACGACATCATCGTGCTCGTCATCCTGGTGCTTGGAGGGCTGGGCGTGCTGTTGGCGTGGTCGCTGCGGGTGCTGGATCGGCGGCTGGTGCATTGGCGCGGGCGGGACGCGTGAGGGTGTCGCCGGAGCGGGTGCCGTCCTCGGCCATCACCCTGCTCAGCGGCTTCGCCGTTGCCGCCATCTGGGTGGGGGTGACCGGGGGCGGGCTGATCCGCGACCTGTTTCTGCCGGGCCCGGTGGACGTGTGGCAGGGCTTCGAGGAGCTGATGGAGGAGGGCTACAAGGGCCGCACCCTGCTGGAGCACATGGGCGTCAGCCTGATGCGGGTGGGGGCCGGCTTCGTGAGCGGAGCGGTGGTGGGCACCGGGCTTGGACTGGCGATGGGCTATTGGCGCCGGGTGGATGCGGCGGCGGCGCCGTTCATCGAGTTCCTGCGGCCATTGCCGCAGCTGGCCTATCTCGTGCTGCTGATCGTGTGGCTCGGGATCGGCGAGACGAGCAAGATCACCATGCTGTTCCTGGCGGCACTGCCGGTCGCGGCCGTGGCGGCGCGGGACGGGGTGCGCAACGTGCCGGCCGAGCGGCTCAGCGTCGCCCGGGCACTGGGGGCGAGCCAGTGGCAGGTGTTCGTTCACGTGGTGCTGCCGTCAGCGCTGCCGGAGGTGCTGGTCGGCGCCCGGCTGGCCGCGGGGATCGTGTATGGGACGCTGATTGCGGCTGAGATCATCTCGGGGGCGAACGGGATCGGCTGGATGATCCTGGATGCCGGGCGGTTCCTGCGCTCGGATTACGTGTTCGTCGGCATCCTGATGATCGGGCTGGCGGGGGTGGTGATCGATCGGCTGCTGGTCTTGGTCGAGCGGCGGGTCGTGCATTGGGCGGGACGTTGAAGGAGGGGGAGTGACATGGTGTTTTCGGGACTGACACGGCGTGGGGTGCTGGCCGGGGCGGGGGCGGTGCCGTTCGCGATCGGGCGGGCGCGGGCGGCGGCGCCGGGCGGGATGAATATCGGCTTCTTCACCGAAACCAAGCCGACGATGATCGCCAAGGGGCTCGGCTGGTTCGAGCAGGGTGCGGGGGCGAAGCTGTCCTGGACCGAGATGGGCAGCGGGGCGGACATCAACACGGCGATCACGGCGGGGAGCTGCGACATCGGGCTCGCGACCGGGTCGGTGGCAACGGCGGCCGGGATAAGCCAGGGGCTGCCGTTCCAGCTGATCGGGATCGTGGACAACATCGGACCCGGCGAGGACATGACGGTGCGGACGGCGGCGAACATCAAGACGCCGGCCGACTTCAAGGGCAAGAAGGTGGCGACGCCGTTCGGCTCGACCAGCCATTTCCGGCTGCTGGGCTTCCTCAAGACCAACGGGCTGACGCAACGGGACGTGACGGTGCTGGACATGAAGGCGGCCGCGATCCAGGCGGCGTGGTCGCGGGGCGAGATCGACGCGGCCTATGTGTGGCCGCCGGCGCGGAGCAAGATCGCCGAGAACGGCGGCACCCCGTTCAAGACCTGGGACACGCTGGAGAAGGCCGGCTACGTGATCGCCGATCTGATCGTGGTGCGGACCGCGTTCGCCGAGCAGTATCCGGACGCAGTGGTGGGGTTCCTCAAGGCCTATGACCGGGCCTTGACGATGTGGCGGGAGAAGCCGGAGGAGGCGGCCACGATCGTCGCCAAGGAAGCCGGGGTGACGCCGGCGGTCGCGACGGCGGACATGAAGGAATACGACTTCGTGCCGTTCAAGGAGCAGGCGAGCGCCGCGTGGCTGGGCGCACCCGGCACGCCGGGCAAGTTCGCCGGCGTGCTGAAGAACACCGCCGACTTCCTGGTGGAGCAGCGGTCGATCAAGACGGCGCCGGGACTCGATGTGTTCCAGAAGGCGATCAACACCGAGTTCATCCGCAAAGCCGTTGCCTGATTTCGTGGAATTCGCCGACGTCTCGGTCACCTACGGGA
Source organism: uncultured Alphaproteobacteria bacterium (assembly GCA_963752225.1). Taxonomy (GTDB): domain Bacteria; phylum Pseudomonadota; class Alphaproteobacteria; order Acetobacterales; family Acetobacteraceae; genus JBBROS01. The sequence continues at coordinate 98,715 of CAVVXS010000016.1, forward strand.
CCGGGGCGTCGGCGGTCCGCGCGCTGGAACGGGCGGAGCTCGGGTTCGAGCGCGGGGATTTCGTATGCATCGTCGGGCCGTCCGGCTGCGGCAAGACGACGATGATGCAGACGCTGGCCGGGTTCCTGCCGCCGACGTCGGGGGTGGTTCGGCTGGATGGCGCTGTGGTGACGGGGCCGGGGCCGGAGCGGGGGGTGGTGTTCCAGCAGCCGGCTTTGTTCCCGTGGATGACGGTCGCCGACAATGCCGGGTTCGGGCCGCGGATGCGGCACGAGGCGAAGGCGGCGATGCAGGCGCGGGTGGAGCAGTGGCTGCGGACCACGGGCCTGTGGGAGTTCCGGGACCGGTATCCGTACGAGCTGTCGGGGGGGATGCAGCAGCGGCTGGCGATTGCGCGGGCGCTGTGCAACGAGCCGAAAGTGCTGCTGATGGACGAGCCGTTCGGGGCGCTCGATGCGCTGACGCGGGAGCGGATGCAGGAGGAGCTGCATGCGGTGTGGCGGCGGACCGGGATGACGGTGGTGTTCATCACGCACAGCGTGGAGGAGGCCTGTTATCTCGGCACGGAGGTGGTGGTGATGTCGCCGCGGCCGGGGCGGATCGTCGCGCGGCTGCCGATGCCGTTCGCGCGCGGGCATGCGGCGGAGGGCATCCGGGCGGTGAAGTCACGGCCGGATTTCGTCACCGAGCGGGAGCGGGTGCTGTCGATGATCTGGGAAATGGCGGAGTAGTTCCCCCCCCCCCGCTCCGTCCAAACCGGCCGATGAGTCACCACCTGCCGTGGCGGCACCGGGTCGGCCAACTAGGATCGGGGTCTGGGGCCCGCGGCCCCAGCGGGTCCAGGGCAGCGCCCTGGCCTTCGTCACACGCCCCCGTAAGCCAACCGCGCTTGCTCGATCGCGGCGAGTTTCTCCGCGAAGGCGGACCAGTCGTCGTTTTCGGCGATCGGGGTCCAGAGCGCTTCGACCTCGTCGATCAGCAGGGTGGCGGGGTCGGGCTGCTGGAAATAGGGGTGGGCGGGGTTGAAGCCAGGGGCGGTGGCGTAGGCGTCGAGCAGGTCCTGCACGGGGGCGAAGTCGGCGGCGAAGGCCGGGTCGCGGGGCGGGCGGCGGGCGGCGACGTCGAAGAAGGTTTGTTCGAACGGGGCGCGGGTTTCGGACAGGTAAGTCCACCAGGCGCTGGCGAGGGCGTGGTCCTGGGTGGGGCTGGCAGCGGCAAGGCCGAGGCGGCGGAGGACGGCGGCGTCGAGGGCGGCGTGGAAGAGCGGCGGAAAGGTCTCGATCGCGGCTTGCAGCGGTTCCTTTTCCGTAAGCGGGAGCAGGCACTCGGCAAGGCGGACCAGGTTCCACAGCAAGGTGTCGGGCTGGCGGCCGTAGGCGTAAAGTCCTTGGTGGTCGAAGTAGGCGGCGGTGAACTCGGGGTTGTACTCCGGCAGGAACCGCCAGGGGCCGTAGTCGAAGCTCTCGCCGGTGACGTTGATGTTGTCGGTGTTGAGCACGCCGTGGACGAAGCCGGCGGCCATCCAGGAGGCGGCGAGGGTGGCGCAGTTGGCGGTGACTTCGGCGAGGAAAGCGGTGGCCCGGGCGGCGACATCGTCGTGCCAGAGGTGCGGCATGTAGGTGCGGATCGTGTGGTCGAGCAGGCGCTGGACGTTGTGCGGCTGATCCAGCGCGCGGAAGCGCTGGAACGAGCCGATGCGGATGTGGGAGTGGCTGAGGCGGACGAGGACCGCGCTGCGGGTGGGGGAGGGCTCGTCGTGGCGGACGAGGTCTTCGCCGGTCTCGACGAGGCTGAGCGACTTGCTGGTGTAGACGCCGAGCGCTTCCAGCATGGCGGTGGCGAGGACTTCGCGGACGCCGCCCTTCAAAGTGAGGCGTCCGTCGCCCATGCGGGACCAAGGGGTGGTGCCGCTGCCCTTGGTGCCGAGGTCGAGCAGTCGGCCGTCTTCGAGGTCATGCAGTTGTGCGAACAAGAAGCCGCGGCCGTCGCCGAGGTCGGGGTTGTAGGAGCGGAATTGGTGGCCGTGATAGCGCAGCGCGAGAGGCTGCTCGAAGCTGCCGGGAAGGGGTTCGAAGCCGCCGAAATGGCCGAGCCATTCGGCGTCGGACAGGGTGTCGAGGCCGATGCGGGCGGCCCAGCGGTTGTCGCGGTGGCGAAGGATGTGGGCGGGGAAGCGGGCGGGCTCGACCGGGTCGAAGAATTCGGAGCCGAGGGCGGCGTGGTTGGCGGCGGGGCGGAAGGCAGGGCTGAACGGCATCAGCCGGATATGGGGAGGACTGGCGCCGAGGCAAAATTTCGCGGTTCGGTCGCTTGCGCGAACGATCCGGATTGTTCACTTTTGCCGGAGTTCGGCGGCCTGCATCAGCCGGGCACTGCTTGGGGGAATGTGCATGCGAAATCTTCTTCTCGCCGCCACGACCGTGGCGGCGTTTGCGTCCGTGGCCGTGGCGCAACCGCCGGTGCCGGGAGCCGGGCCGGGCGGCGCGGCCGGGCCGAGTGCGGCCAATCAGAGCGTGGTCAGCCAGAACCGGGCGAGCCAGGCGGGCGCCGGCCAAGGCGCCAATGAGGCCGGCGGCAATCTCGAGCGGCTGCGGGGGATGCAGTCGACCGGGGCGTCGCTCGAGATGGAAACGGTGCCGCAGACCGGCCGCAAGGCGGATCAGCTTCGCAAGAACCTGGCCGACATCAAGCTGCCGGAGGGATTCAGCATCGACCTATACGCGGTGGTGCCGGATGCGCGGCACATGGCGGTCGGCACCAATGCCGGCGTGGTGTTCGTGGGCACGCGCAAGACCAAGATCTGGGCCGTGACGGACCGCACCCGGGCGCGGGTGGCCGAGGAGGTGAAGCAGTTCGCGCCGTCGGTGTCGTTCAGGCAGCCGAACGGGGTTTGCTTCAGCAAGGACGGGCAGCTGTTCGTCGCCGAGCATAACCGGGTGCTGGTGTTCCCGGCCGCCGAGTTCTTTTACGAAGGGCCGGACGTGGCGGTGGACGTGGTCGCCGAGCAACTGGTTCCCAAGAGCGAGGAGAGCTTCAACCACGGCGCCCGCACCTGCACCATCGGGCCGGACGACAAGCTATACGTGACGCTTGGGCAGCCATATAATGTGCCGCCGCCGGCCAAGATGGACCTGTATGCGCGGGAAGGCATCGGCGGGATCATCCGCATGGACCGCAACGGCAAGCACCGCGAGGTGTTCGCGCGCGGGATCCGGAACTCGGTCGGGCAGGATTGGAACCCGAAAACGAAGGAGCTCTGGTTCACCGACAACCAGGTGGACGGGATGGGCGACACGATCCCGCCGGGTGAGCTGAACCATGCACCACGGGCGGGAATGAACTTCGGCTTCCCGTATTACGGCGGCGGGCACACGCGGACGGTGGAGTATAAGGACAAGACGCCCCCCGCGGACGTGACGTTCCCGGATGTGGAGATGGCGGCCCACGCGGCCGACCTGGGCCTGCATTTCTACCGGGGCAAAATGTTTCCCGAGCAGTATCGCGGCGCGATCTTCAGTGCGCAGCACGGCTCGTGGAACCGCACCGATCCGGTGGGCGCGCGGGTGATGGTGACGACGTTCAAGCCGGACGGGACCGTGGACAAGAGCGAGCCGTTCGCGTTCGGGTGGCTGAACGACGAGACGGGCGAGTATAGCGGGCGTCCGGTGGACGTGGCCGAGCTTGCCGATGGCAGCCTGCTGGTGTCGGACGACTTCGCGGGCGCAATCTACCGCATCAGCTACAAGCAGTGAGGCGAGGGTTGTTCGCGGCGGCCGGGCTGGTCCTGGCCGTCGCGGCGCCTGCGTCGGCGCAGGACGTGGCAGCCGGGCGGCGGGTGGCCGCCCGGATATGCTCCGGCTGCCACGGGGTGGACGGGATTGCGAAGGTGCCGGAGGCGGCGAACCTGGCCGGCCAGGATGCCGGGTATCTGGCGCGGCAACTTACTGCGTTCCGTGCCGGGTCGCGCAAGAACGAGCAGATGAGCGCGATCGTCAAGACGCTCACGCCGCAGCAGATCGCCGACGTCACCGCGTATTATGCGGCCGTCAAGGTGGAGGTGGTATCCGTTCCGGGGCAGTAGGCGGCGGGGAACCATACCGACGGGATCCCCGGATCAAGTCCGGGGATGACGTCCTTGGCGGGACGTTCCGGCCTGACGGTTCGGGGGAGGCGACCCGGGCAGGGTGACCGCGGACGCTACTCTGCGGCGACGTCGCGGGCGCCGGTGGCGCGCGCGGTCCAGTTCTCGGGGACGGCCTTGCCGGCGTCGGTGAAGGCTTGCTTGAGGGCGTCGACATTGGGGCCGAAGATGGTCTTGCGGTTCTCGACGCACCAGGCATAGCTCGCCTCGATGGTGTCGAGGGATTGCTGGAAGCGGGGCATGACCCAGCGGGCGAACAGCTCGTAGCTGCGCCAGGTGGCTTCGCGGTTGGCCCAGTCATGGGCGCGGAACATGAAGCCGCCGAAGCCGCCTTCGCTGTGGGCGACGAGGTTCTCGATCCCCCGCGCGACGGTCTCGGGGGAGCCGACGAGGGTGGTGCCGGCGGCGACGCCGTCCACCAGTGGGTTCTCGCTCCGGCCCGGCGGGCGGCCCAAGGCGTCCTCGAAGTAGTTCACGGTCTCGAGGCGTTCGCCGACCCGCACGTCCTCGAGCGCTTGGGCGTCGGTTTCGGCGACGTGGACGTTCATCACCATGCGCCAGTCGCGGCGGTCCATCGTCTTGCCGTGCTTGGCCGCAGCCTCCTCGGCAATGCGCCACTGCCCGGCGATGGCCTGCGGGCCGCCGGGCATGCCGGCGCCGAGGGATAGAATACCAACGCCGTGCTTGCCGGCGACGGTGGGGCCGGACGGGGTCAGGGTGCTGGCCACCGCGATCGGGAAATGCGGGTCGCTGTAGGGGCGGAGATGGAGGCGTGCTTCGCGCATCTCGAACCAGTCGGTCTTGCGCGTGACCGGCTCCTCGCAGCGCAGCAGGGCCATGATGGCGTCGAGGCTCTCATCCATGCGGCGGCGCTGGGTGGCGGCGTCGATGCCGAGCATGTAGGCGTCGGACACCAGGGCGCCGGGGCCGCAGCCGAGCATGGCCCGGCCGCGGGTCATGTGGTCAAGCTGCACGAAGCGCTGCGCCACGAGGAACGGGTGATGGTAGGGCAGGCTGGTGACGCCGGAGCCGAGGCGGATATGCTTGGTGCGCTCGGCGGCGGCGGCGATGATGAGTTCGGGGGAAGCGATCACCTCCCAGCCCGCGGAATGGTGCTCGCCGATCCAGGCTTCGTCATAGCCGAGGCGGTCGAGGTGCTCGAGCATCTCGATATCGCGGGTGATGGCGAGGGTGGGGTTGTCGCCGCGCCGGTGGAAGGGCGCGAGAAAGATACCGAACTGCATGCCACGCTTCGCCATCGGCGTTAAACTCCCCTGACGGGCGTCATGGTGGAACGCGGCGGCAGAGAAAGGAAGGGCGTGGACGGGCTGACACTATTCGGGCTGGCGGCGGTGAGCGCGATGCTGCTGACCTATGCGAACGAGCACCGCGGGCCCGGCTGGGTGCTGGGCTTCGCGGCGTCGTGCCTCGCCGGGTCCGCCTACGGGTTCCTGCAGGGAGCTTGGCCGTTTGGGGTGGTGGAGGCGATTTGGGCTCTGGTGGCCGCTCGGCGGTGGGGAAAGGCGAAGGCTTGGGGCCAGGGGCCCCAAACCCCCCGGAGTTAAGCGAGGATCCGCTTGACCCTCGTGCGCTTGGCGGTGGCCAGCGCCTTGGTTTCGCGGTGGGTGAGCGCGGCGGCGGCGGCGAAGTCGAGCACCGTTATGCCGATCACCGCCGCGGTGGCCAGGGCGGCCAGGTGGCGCTGACGGTTGCTCGGCAGCAGCGCAACGCCAAGGACGGCGAGGTCAGCCGCGTCGCCGGCGATGCGCAGGCCCGCTGGCCCGGCATTGTCAGGGTGAGCGAGTGCCACGAAGCCGGACAGCAGCTCGCGCGCCCCGAAGGCACGCACGAAGCTGGTGGGCATCGGCAAGCCGAGCGCCTGCTTGATCTGCTTGCCGGCGACCAGCTCGACGGTGCCGAGGAACAGGCTGAACAGGCCGAGGCCCTTGGAGAGTTGGATCTCGTTCATGGCTTCAGCACCACCTTCATGCAGCCGTCCTGTTTGTCGCGGAACACCTTGTAGAGGTCGGGGCCGTCCTCGAGCTTGCCCTGGTGGGTGATGACGAAGGAGGGGTCGATCTCGCCCTTCTGGATGCGCTCCATCAGCGGGCCGAGGTAGCGCTGGACCGGCGTTTGCGCCATGCGGAAGGTGAGGCCGCGGTTGATGGCGGAGCCCATCGGCACCTTGTCCACGAGGCCGCCGTAGACGCCGATGATCGAGACGATGCCGCCGTTGCGGGTGTTGTTGATGGCCTGGCGCAGCACGTGCGGGCGGTCGGTGCCCATCCAGGCGACCTGCTTGGCACGGTCGAGCACGCTATCGAAACTGGCGCCCGGGCTGGCTTCGGTGCCGACGGCGTCGATGCAAGCGTCGGCACCGCGGCCGTGGGTCATCTGGTTGATACGCTCGTGCACGTCCTCGGCCATGAAGTCGACGGTGACGGCGCCGGACTGGCGGGCCAAGGCCAGGCGTTCGGGAACGGTGTCGATGGCGATCACGGTCTCGGCGCCGAGCAGGAAGGCGGAGCGGATGGAGAACTGGCCGACCGGGCCGCAGCCGAACACGGCGATGGTGTCACCGGGTTGGATGTCGCACATGTCAGCGCCCATGTAGCCGGTCGGAAAGATGTCCGACAGGAACAGGACCTGGTCGTCGGTCATGCCCTCGGGGACCTTGATCGGGCCAAAATCGGCGTAGGGGACGCGGAGGTACTCGGCTTGGCCACCGGCGTAGCCGCCGAGCAGATGGGTGTAGCCGAACAAGCCGGCCGGGGAGTGGCCCCAAAGCGTCGCCGCCACGTCGCGGTTGGGGCTCGGGTTGCTGCGCTCGCAGCCGGAGAACAGGCCGCGCTGACAGAAGAAGCACTCGCCGCAGCTGATGGTGAAGGGCACGACAACCTTGTCGCCGACCTTGAGCTTCTTGTTTTCGGAGCCGACCTCGACGACCTCGCCCATGGTCTCGTGGCCCATGATGTCGCCGCTCTGCATGCCCGGCATGAAGCCGTTCATGAGATGGAGGTCGGAGCCGCAAATGGCGCACGCGGTGACTTTGATGATGGCGTCGCGGGGGTGCTCGATCTTGGGGTCGGGCACGGTGTCGCAGCGGATATCGCCCTTGCCGTGCCAACAGAGTGCCTTCATGTCCGGGGAGTCCTCGTGTGGCGTGTGCCGGGGTAAGGCGTCTCACGGGCCGCAGTTCGTTCAAGCTTTGTTCAAGTCACCTTAGCGTGCGAGACGATTGCCAAAATCGCGCCGGAGTGACGCCAACTTAGGATAATGGTCTTGTGTGTACCGGACTCCAGTCCTAGTTTGCCCTGCTTGGCGGGATGGAGTGCGCAATGTCGTCGCAACAGACGAGCCCCGGGGTTGGGCGGAAGGAGTGGGCGGAGCGTTGGCTGGCGCGGGCGTTGGCGGCGGGCGCGTTGATGTCCGGGTTGAACTCGTTAATTCATTTGTCGGAGATGGCGATCGAGGCGTGCTGCCGGTTGTTGTAGGGAGTCGGGTTAAGCGGGGCTGAGTCCGCCGGCTTGCTCGATGAAAGCGGCGACGTCGGCGACGCCATGCCCGGCGCGGATATTGGTGAACACGAACGGGCGGTCGCCGCGCATGCGGCGGCTGTCTCGGTCCATTACCTCGAGGCTGGCGCCGACATGGGGGGCAAGGTCGATCTTGTTGATCACCAGCAGGTCGCTGCGGGTGATGCCGGGTCCGCCCTTGCGCGGGATCTTATCGCCGGCGGAGACGTCGATGACGTAGATCGTGAGATCGGCGAGCTCGGGGCTGAAGGTGGCGGCGAGGTTGTCGCCGCCCGAACTCGATCAGGATCACGTCGAGCCCGGGGAAGCGGCGGCGCATGGTGGCGACGCCGGCCAGGTTGATGCTGGCGTCCTCGCGGATGGCGGTGTGCGGGCAGCCCCCGGTCTCGATGCCCATGATGCGCTCGGGCGGCAGCGAGCCGGCGCGGGTGAGGAATTCGGCGTCCTCTTTGGTGTAGATGTCGTTGGTGATGGCGGCGATGTCGTAGCGCGGCGAGAACCGCTTGCAGAGCGCGTCCATCAGCGCGGTCTTGCCGGTGCCGACCGGGCCGCCGACGCCGACGCGCAAGGGGCCGTTGACGGGGCCGGAGCCGTTGATGGTCATGTGCGGAACAGCCTCGTGTATTGGGTTTCGTGGCGCATTGCGGCGATGTCGGACCGGAAGCAGGCGCCGCCGATCTCGTCCAACTCGGACGCCCGGGTGGCGGCCGTGATCTCGTGCAGCGTCGTTTCGAGCGCGGCCAGGACGCGGAGGCCGGCGGTTTGGCCGAGCGGCACCAGGCGGACGGCGGCGCCGACCAGGTTGGCAGCGAAGGCGTGCAGCAGGCCGAGGGCGGCTGCGTCCTCGGGCACGGCATGGGCGCGGGCGACGGCGCCGACCGCGACCGCGTAGGGGACCGGACGGTCGAGCGCATCCAGCAGCGGCGCACCCCAGACGCGGGCGGCGATGGCAAATGCGTCGCCTTGACCGAGCGTTTCGGCGCGGCGCTCTTGGCCGGCGGCGGTGGCTTCGGCCAGCTCGGCGACCGCGGCGAGGGCGGCCGGGTCGGCGGCGCGGTGGGCGTGGCGAAGCAGGATCGCGTCGGTGCGCCCGGCGCCATGGCGCAGCACGTCCTCGAGCCAGGCAAGCAGTGTGGCCTCGTCGGTGACGTCGCTGGCCTCGACCGCCCATTCGAGCCCGTGACTATAAGCGAAGGCGCCGGTCGGGAAGGCCGGCGACAGCCAGGTGAGCAGCTTCGTCAGCGACAAGGCGGCGTCGGTGGGCGTCCGCGTCAATGGTCGTGCTCGTCGTCGTCGTGGTGATGATGGTGGCCGCCGGCATAAGCGCCGGCTTCCGGATCGAACGGCGCCTCGATCGCGTGCACGTGGCCGCCCAGTCCACGGATCATGTCGGCGATGACGTGATCGGCGCGGATGCGAATGTGGTCGCCCAGCATCTGCACCGGCAAGTGCCGGTTGCCGAGGTGCCAGGCGATGCGCACCAGCCCGGCAGCGTCGTGGGCGTGGATGTCGAGCAGCGGCTCGGGCCGGGCCTCGACGCGCACGACGCGGCCATCGTCCAACTGCAAGCCATCCCCGTGGCGCAGCCGCGCGGCCTGCGGCAGGTCGAGCAGCAGCTCGGCGCCGGCCTCGGTGCGGAGCTTGATGCGCCGGCGGTGGCGGCGGTCGAAGTCGATCCGCACCGTGTCGGCCGGCAACCCGTCCCAGGTGCCGGCGGGGAGGACGGCGCCGGCGCGCACCGTCAGGAGAACGGCGCCGCGGTGCCGGCGCTCGCAACCAGCAGGCAGAAGGCGATCACCTCGGTCAGCACCAGGGCGGCGACCAGGCTGGCGTTGCTGATGCGGGTATGGATGGAGGGCGGCTCGGTGGAGGTGACCCAGGGGTTGGGCAGCACGCCCAGCGCGAGCAGGAACGACGCCGCGGCGATCACGCCGCCGCCGAGCCCGGCGGTCACGGCGGTGCCGAAGCCGCGGCCGAGCCACATGACGATCGTGCCGACGATGAACACCAGGCCGCCCAGCGTGAAGGCGGTTTTCACGTATTCCGGGAAGGTCGGCTCGTCGGAGCGGCGGGACGCGAACCACCAGCGGGTGGCAAAGGCGGCGAGGCAGCCGATTGCAGCGATGTGCAGGACGGCGGAGAACAGCAGGACGGCTCGCATGGGGTTTTCGGCTCCCTCTTGGTTAGAACAGGAAGTAGCGTTGCGCCATCGGCAGCAGCACGGCGGGCTCGCAGGTCAGCAGCACGCCGTCGGCGCGGACTTCGTAGGTTTCGGGGTCGACCTCGATGCGCGGCGTCGCGTCGTTCAGCACCATGCTGCGCTTGCCGATGCCGCCGCGGGTGTCGCGCACGGCCGAGAGCGCGCGCTGCAAGCCGAGCCGTTCGCCGATGCCGTCGTCGAGCGCCGCCTGGCTCGTGAAGGTGATGCAGCTGGCCGGCATGGCGCGGCCGAACTGGGCGAACATCGGCCGGTAATGCACCGGCTGCGGCGTCGGGATGGAGGCGTTGGGGTCGCCCATGGGTGCGACCGCAATGCTGCCGCCCTTCAGCACGAGGTCGGGCTTGACGCCGAAAAAAGCCGGTGACCAGAGCACGAGGTCGGCCAGCTTGCCCGGCTCGACGCTGCCGACCTCGTGGCTGAGGCCTTGGGCGATGGCCGGGTTGATCGTGTACTTGGCGACGTAGCGCTTGATGCGGGCATTGTCGGCGGCGGCGTCACCGGGCAAGGCGCCCCGCTGCTGCTTCATCTTGTGCGCGGTCTGCCAGGTGCGGATGACGACCTCGCCGACCCGGCCCATCGCCTGGCTGTCCGACGAGATCATGCTCAGTGCACCGAGGTCGTGCAGGATATCCTCGGCGGCGATGGTTTCGCGGCGGATGCGGCTTTCGGCGAAGGCGACGTCTTCGGGAATGGCCGGGTCGAGGTGATGGCAGACCATCAGCATGTCGAGGTGCTCGTCGAGCGTGTTCGACGTGTAGGGCCGGGTCGGGTTGGTGCTGGACGGCAGCACGTTGGGCAGGCCGGCGACCTTGATGATGTCGGGCGCATGGCCGCCGCCGGCACCTTCGGTGTGGAAGGCGTGGATGGTGCGGCCCTCGAAGGCGGCGATGGTGTCCTCGACGAAGCCCGATTCGTTCAGCGTGTCGGTGTGGATCATCACCTGCACGTCGAAGCGGTCGGCCACGTCGAGGGCGCAGCGGATCGAGGCGGGGGTGGTGCCCCAATCCTCGTGCAGCTTGAGGCATGACGCACCGGCGCGCAGCATCTCTTCCAGGGCTTGCGGCTGCGAGGCATTGCCCTTGCCGCTGAACGACAAGTTCACCGGCAAGCCCTCGGCCGCCTGCAGCATCCGGGCGAGGTGCCATGGTCCCGGGGTGCAGGTGGTGGCCGAGGTGCCGGTTGCGGGGCCGGTGCCGCCGCCGACCAGGGTGGTGATGCCGGACGCCAGCGCCTCCTCGACCTGCTGCGGGCAGATGAAGTGGATGTGGGCGTCGATGCCGCCCGCGGTCAGGATCTTGCCTTCGCCGGCGATGATCTCGGTGCCGGGGCCGATCACGATCGTGACGCCGGGCTGCACGTCGGGGTTGCCGGCCTTGCCGATCGCGTGGATGCGGCCGCCGAGGATGGCGACGTCGGCCTTCACGATGCCCCAGTGATCGATGATGAGGGCGTTCGTGATGACGGTGTCGACGGCGCCTTCGGCCTGGGCGCGTTGCGATTGGCCCATGCCGTCGCGAATGACCTTGCCGCCGCCGAATTTGACTTCCTCGCCGTAGACCGTGTGGTCGTGCTCGACCTCGGCGAACAGGTCGGTGTCGGCGAGGCGGACGCGGTCGCCGGTGGTGGGACCATACATGTCGGCATAGGCGCGGCGGGAAATCATAGGGTGCCCCCGTCATGGCCGGACCGGGTTCGGCCGTCTCGGGGTCGGTTGGTTTGGAGGCTCGGCGGGGGAGAGATCCCCGGGTCAAGGCCGGGGATGACGTGCTTGTTCGGGGTGGCCAACGCGGCGGGCATCATAGCGGTCCGCCGATTTCGCCGCGGAAGCCGTGCACGACGCGGGCGCCGCGGTAGGGGATAAGCGTCACCTCGCGGGACTGGCCGGGCTCGAAGCGGACGGCGGTGCCGGCGGCGATGTCGAGGCGTTGGCCGCGGGCCTGCGCACGGTCGAAGCGCAGCGCCGGGTTGGTTTCGGCGAAGTGGTAGTGGCTGCCGACCTGGATCGGGCGGTCGCCGGTGTTCTCCACCGTCAGCGTGGTGCGGACCAGGCCCTCGTTCAGGGGGATGGTGCCGGGGCGGGTGACGACCTCGCCGGGGATCAACGGATCGGCTCGTGCACGGTGACGAGCTTGGTGCCGTCGGGGAAGGTGGCTTCGACCTGGACGTCGTGGATCATCTCAGCGATCCCGTCCATGACCTGCTCGCGGGTGATGACGCCGGCGCCGGCGGCCATGAGGTCGGCGACCGAGCGGCCGTCGCGGGCGCCCTCGACGACGAAATCGGTGATCAGCGCGACCGCCTCGGGGTGGTTGAGCTTGACCCCGCGCTCGAGCCGGCGGCGGGCGACGTTGGCGGCCATGGCGATCAGCAGCTTGTCCTTCTCGCGCGGAGTCAGGTTCATGCGATCCTCAGCATAGCCATACCCGGGGCAGCGTGCGGCCCCCGCGCAAGATGTTCAAGCCCGTAACGAGGGATTTGCGCAACGCGGCGCCGGTCGGCGCAACGAGGCGGGCGATGAGCACGCCGTCCACAACCGAAACGCCCGCCTCGGCGCCGGCCAGCGCCGCGCGGAGCGGGTCGAGTAGGGCGGCGACGCCGGGCCCGGCGTGCAGCAGGGTGGCGACGGCGCGGGCGCCACCGGCCACTGCCCGGCGGTCGAGCAGGGACGCGACCGGACCATGGAGGCGGATCGCATCGTGCAGCACCAGGCGGCCGCCGCGGCGCAGGGCGATGCGGTCGTGGATGCGGCCGGTGCGCACCTGCTCGTCCATGGCGATGCGGCCGAACACCAGGCTCTCGACGCCCAGGAACCAGGCGTCGGGGGCGAGCTCGATGTCGAGGGTGCGGCGCAGGGCGCAGCGGTCGAACAGGATCGTGTCCTGCGGCAGCCATTCGAGGGCGGCGCCTTCGGCCACCCGGAGCGTGGTGGCGATGCGGGAGGTGGCGCCGGGCAGGGCGCGGTAGATGCGCTCGGCAGCCTGGCTGGCGACGGTGGCCGAGGTGCCGGGGCCGGCGGCGACGGCCGTGGTGAGCATGTCGCCGCCGGCAACGCCGCCGGCGGAATTGAGGGTGACGGCGTTGGCCCAGGGGCCGGGCTCCGGGCGGGGGAAGCGGGCCTTGAGGCAGCCGTCCTGGTGCAGACCGTCGAGCACGGAAGCGTCGCCGCGGCGCTTGAACGACACCGTGAGTGCACCCCGGGCACGCTGATGCGGGGCGCCGGCCGGGGCGTGGTGAAGGTCGGGGGCGGCAAGGGAATCCACGGCAAAGGTATACGCGACCCTTGAAGGGTCGTCTCGCGGCAAGGGTCTGGCGGCGGCTTTGGTTGACAGTTCGATCGATCGAACTAATGTTCGGGCATGGACGGACCTCCTTCGCTCGAACGTCGCCTGATAGCGGCCGGGATCGACCTGTTCGGCTTGCACGGGCTGGAAGGGGTCGGCACGCGGGCCCTGGCCGAGGCGGCGGGCGCGCAGATGTCGGCGATCACCTACTACCATGGCGGCAAGAGCGGTCTTTACCTCGCCTGCGCCCGCGACATCGCGGAGCGGATGGGCGAGCGGCTGCTGCCGGCGCTGGCCGAAAGCGACGGCGTGGCGGCCGACGATCCGGAGGGCGCGGCTGCGGGCGTGCTGGCGGTCCTGTCGCGGTTCGTGACGGTCATGATGAACGACGAGGTTGCGGCGATGGCCCGGTTCGTGGTCCGCGAGCAGATGGCGCCGACGCCGGCCTTCGCGGTGCTGTACGAGGGCTTGATCGGCCGCATGCTGGGCCGCGTCGCCGACCTGCTGACGGTCGTGGCGGGCGGCGGCTTGGACCCGACCGAGGCGCGCATCCGAGCGATCGCGCTGCTCGGCGGGGCGATCGGGTTCCGCTTTGCCCGCGCGACGCTGCTGGCGGCGACCGGGTGGACGGCGACGGGCGCCGCCGAGACCGAGGCGGTGCGCGACGCCGTGCTGGCCCATGCCCGGGCGGTGCTGTCCGACCTCGCCCGATCCGCAAAGGAGTGAACGCCATGAGCGACCAACCGATCCTGATCGCAGGCGCCGGCCCGACCGGCCTGGTGCTCGCGCTTGGCCTCGCGCGTCGCGGGGTGCCCTGCCGGATCATCTCGAAGGCCGGCGGCCCCGGCGAGCACTCGCGCGCGATGGTGCTGCAAGCGCGGACGCTGGAGTTCTACCGTCAGTTCGGCTTCGGCGACGAGGTCGTTGCCGAGGGCATCCCAGTCGAGGCGGTGCAGCTGCGTGAGGGCGGTACGCACGAGGTGCTGTCGGTCGACATCGCCGATATCGGGGCGGGACAGAGCCCCTACCCGTTCCCGCTCTGCTACCCGCAGGACGATCACGAGCGGTTCCTGTTGGGCAAGCTGGAAGCGGCGGGCGTCCAGGTCGAGTGGAAGACGACGCTGACCGGGTTCACCGAGGACGCGGACGGGGTGGCGGCCACGATCGAGCGGGACGGCGGCGATCGCGACACGGTGCGGACCCCGTTTCTGTGCGGCTGCGACGGAGCGCACAGCGCGGTGCGGCAGGCCGCCGGGGTGGGGTTCCCGGGCGGCAGCTACGACCAATTGTTCTATGTTGCGGACGTGACGCTGGAAGGCGAGTTCCGGCGCGACCTCTCGGTCGGGCTCGGCGCGCATGCTTTGGCGCTGCTGCTGCCGGTGCGGTCGCGAGGGGTGCAGCGGCTGATCGGGCTGGTGCCGGACGGCGCGGTGCCGGCGGGGCGGGAGGTGTCGTTCGACGACGTGAGGACGGAGGCGGAACGGCTGCTGGGCATCACGGTGGCGGAGGTGAACTGGTTCTCCACCTACCACGTGCATCACCGGGTGGCGGACCGGTTCCGGATCGGCCGCGCGTTCCTGCTGGGCGACGCCGGGCACATTCATAGCCCGGCGGGTGGGCAGGGGATGAACACCGGCATCGGCGATGCGATCAACCTGGCCTGGAAGCTGGCGGACGTGGTGCAGGGACGGGCGCCGGCCACGCTGCTGGACAGCTACGAGGCGGAGCGGATCGGCTTTGCGAGGGCGCTGGTGGCGACCACGGACCGGGCGTTCACGCCGATGGTGGCGCGGGGCTGGCGCGGGGAGTTGACCCGGCGGCTGCTCGCGCCCGCGGTGCTGGCGATCGGCAGCCGCATCCCGGCCGGGCGGCACGCATTCTTCCGCACGCTGTCGCAGATCCACATCAGCTATGCGGACGGCGCCTTGGCGGCGGGAAAGGCCGGGCACGTGGCGGGCGGCGACCGGCTGCCTTGGGTGGCGGCGGCGGACAATTTCGCGCCGCTGCAATCGCTCGATTGGCAGGTGCACGTGTATGGAGCGGCGGCACCAGGGTTCGTGGCGGCGTGCGCAGCGGCCCGCGCGCCGGTGCATGGGTTCGCGTGGAGCGAGGGCGCGCAGGAGGCGGGGCTGCGGCGGGATGCAGCCTACCTTGTGCGGCCGGACGGGTATGTGGCCCTGGCGCAGACGACGCAGGACGGGGCGGCGATGGCGGCGTTCCTGCGGGAGAGGCGGCCGGGCTGATCAGCCGATCAAGGCTTTCAGCTTGGCGCGGATGCGGGTGAGCTCGGAGACCGTCACGTGGCCCTTGCGGGTGGCGGCCCGAGCGCGCCAGTCGAGGCTTTTCACCTGGTCGGACAATGCCACGCTGGGCGGCTGGCCTCCCAACGCCACTTCGAACGGGTAGTTCTTGATGCGGGTGGTGGTCGGGCAGCAGAGCATCATCCCGGTGCGGCCATTATAGGTCGCGGGGCTCAGCACGACCGCCGGGCGGTGACCGGCCTGCTCATGGCCGGCTTGCGGTTTGAATTGCAGCCACACGATGTCCCCAGCGTCGGGGACATAGGCGGAGGCCACTACCAGATCTCGCGGCCGACCGCGTCGCCGGTGTCGATGGGCTCGTGGCGGTTCTCGTCGGTGATGCCGGCGAGCAGGGCGGCGAGGTCAAAGGTTTCGGGCTCGACCGGCTCGATGATGACGCGGCCGTCCTCCGCCCGCACGTCGACGGGTTGGTCGAGGCGGAGATGGGCGGCCTGCATGACGGCGGTCGGCAGGCGGACGGAGGCGCTGTTGCCCCACTTCTTGACGACGACGTGCATGATCCAGCCTCCCGTGGCAGTGCTCATGGTATAATGTATAGACGACGTAGATACAAGAAGAAACTACACGGAGAGGCGGCGCCGCACCTCGGCTTCGTCGAGGCTGGCCGGGGGGCCGTTCAGGACGATGTCGCCGCGGTCCATGATGCAGAGCGTGTCGGCAAGCTCGCGGGCGAAGTCGTAATATTGTTCCACCAGCAGGATGGCCATGGTGCCGCGACTGCGCAGCAGGGCGATGACGCGGCCGATGTCCTTGATGATGCTGGGCTGGATGCCCTCGGTCGGTTCGTCCAGCACCAGCAGGCGGGGTTTCATGATCAGGGCGCGGGCGATGGCGAGCTGCTGCTGCTGGCCGCCGGACAGGTCGCCACCGCGGCGGCGGAGCATGGTGCGCAGGATCGGGAACAGTTCGAAGATCTCGTCGTCGATGCGGCGCTCGCGGCGGGGCAGGACGGCGAAGCCGGTTTCCAGGTTTTCGCGGACGGTCAGTAAGGGGAAAATGTCGCGGCCCTGCGGCACCCAGGCGATGCCGCGCTGGGCGCGGGCGTAGGTCGGCAGCTTCGTGATATCCTCGCCGTTCCAGGTGATGGAGCCGCGGCTGATGGGGTGGGCGCCGGTGATGGCGCGGAGCAAGCTCGTCTTGCCGACGCCGTTGCGACCGAGCAGGCAGGTGACCCGGCCCACGTCGACGCTGACGGAGACCTGGCGCAAGGCGATAGCGGCGCCGTAGTGCAGCGACACGTCCTGAACGACGAGCGTGTTGGGCCCGACCGGCACGGTCTCAGCGGCCAAGATAAACCTCGATCACTTTGGGGTCGGCGCTGACGTGGTCGATGCTGCCCTCGCTGAGCACGCTGCCCTCGTGCAGCACCGTCACCTTTACGCCGAGAGCGCGGACGAAGGCCATGTCGTGCTCAACCACCACGACGCTGCGGGTGCGGTTTATGTCGACCAGCAGCTCGGCCGTTTGCTCGGTCTCGGCGTCGGTCATGCCGGCAACGGGTTCGTCCACCAGCAGCAGCTTCGGATTCTGCGCCAGCAGCATGCCAATCTCGAGCCATTGCTTCTGACCGTGGCTGAGATCGCCGGCGCGGCGGTGGCGGTGATCCTGCAGGCGGGTGGTGGCGAGGATCTCGTCGATGCGGTCGCGCTCGGCGGCGGTCTGGCGGGCGCCCAGGGTGAACCACGGGCGGCGGTCGCCGGCCAGCGCGAGAAGGAGATTGTCCCAGACGGTGTGCGGTTCGAACACGGTGGGCTTTTGGAACTTCCGGCCGATGCCGAGGCTGGCGATGCGCGGCTCGTCGAGCCGGGTGAGGTCGGTGTTGGCGCCGTAGACGACCTGGCCGGTGTCGGGCCGGGTCTT
Source organism: uncultured Alphaproteobacteria bacterium (assembly GCA_963752225.1). GTDB lineage: Bacteria > Pseudomonadota > Alphaproteobacteria > Acetobacterales > Acetobacteraceae > JBBROS01. The sequence continues at coordinate 116,075 of CAVVXS010000016.1, forward strand.
GCCGGTGATGACGTCCATCATGGTGGTCTTGCCGGCGCCGTTAGGGCCGATGACGGCGCGCATCTCCCCGGGCGCGAGCACGAGGGCGAGGTTGTTCAGCGCGCGGAAGCCGTCGAAGCTGACGCTCACGCCATCAAGGTAGAGCAGGGTGTCGGTCGCAGCGCCGATGATGCCGGACGGGGTCATACCTGCACGCTCGATTCCTCGGACACGACGGGGAGGGCGGGCTCGGTCGGGCGCGGCGGCCGCACCAAACCGACCAGGCCGCGCGGCAGGAACAGGGTGACGGCGATGAACAGCCCGCCGAGCGCGAACAGCCAGAGGTCCGGCAACTGGCCGGTGAAGATGGTTTTGGCCGCGTTGACCAGGACGGCGCCGAGGATGGCGCCGTAGAGGGTGCCGCGGCCACCGACGGCGACCCAGATGACCGCCTCGATCGAGTTCTGCGGGGCGAACTCGCCGGGGTTGATGATGCCGACCTGCGGCACGTAAAGGGCGCCGCCGATCGCCGCCATCACGGCCGACACGGTCCAGACGACCAGCTTGTAGTGCTCGGGCCGGTAGCCGAGGAAGCGGGTGCGCGCTTCGGTGTCGCGCACCGCGATCAGCACCATGCCGAATCGCGAGCGGGTCAGCCAGCGGGCGGCGAGGTAGAGGGCGGCGAGGACGGCGGCGGTCGCGAGCAGCAGGCCGCAGCGGGTGCCGTCGGCGGCGAGCGGGAAGCCGAGCAGCTCCTTGAAGTCGGTCAGGCCGTTATTGCCGCCAAAGCCCATGTCGTTGCGAAAGAACGCGAGCAGCAAGGCGTAGGTGAGCGCCTGGGTGATGATGGACAGGTAGACGCCGGTGACGCGGCTGCGGAACGCGAGCCAGCCGAATACCGCGGCCAGCAGGCCCGGCACGAGAAGGGCCATCAGCATCGCAAACGGGAACCAGTCGAAGCCGAGCCAGAACCAGGGCAGTTGCTTGTAGTTCAGGAACACCATGAAGTCGGGCAGCACGTTGCCATACTGACCCCGGGTGCCGATCTGGCGGAGCAGGTACATGCCCATGCCGTAGCCGCCGAGGGCGAAGAAGGCGGCATGGCCGAGGCTCAGGATGCCGCCGAAGCCCCAGACGAGATCGACCGCCAGCGCGAGGATCGCGAAAGACAGGTATTTCCCGACCAGCGAAACGACGTAGGTGGGGACGTGCACGGCGCTGCCCGGCGGCGTGCCGAGATTGAGCGCCACGAGCAGGACGGCGCCGCCGAGGATCAGCGTGAGGGTGAGGGGGGTGGCGAGCTTCATGCTTCCACCGCCCGGCCTTTGAGGGGGAACATGCCGCGGGGTTTGCGCTGGATGAACAGGATCAAGAGCACCAGCACCACGATCTTGCCCAGGACGGCGCCGGCGACCGGCTCGAGGAACTTGTTGACCACGCCCAGGGTGAGCGCGCCCAAGGCGGTGCCCCAAAGGTTCCCGACGCCGCCGAACACCACGACCATGAAGCTGTCGATGATGTAGCCCTGGCCGAGGTTGGGGCTGACGTTGTCGATCTGGCTCAGGGCAACCCCGGCCATCCCCGCCACGCCGGAACCGAGGCCGAAGGTCAGCGCGTCGATCCATGGGGTGCGGATGCCCATGGCGGCGGCCATGCGGCGATTCTGGGTGACGGCCCGCATGCGCAAGCCCAGAGGCGTATAGCGCAGCACCGCCATCAGCGAGAACAGCACCGCGACGGCGAAGACCACGATCGCGACCCGGTTGTAGGTCAGCGTCACCTGACCGAGCTTGCCGGCGCCGCTCATCCAGGCGGGGGTGCCGACCTCGCGGTTGGTCGGGCCGAAGATCGAACGCACCGCCTGCTGCAGGACGAGGCTGAGGCCGAAGGTGGCGAGCAGCGTTTCGAGCGGTCGGCCGTAGAGGAAGCGGATCAGGCCGCGCTCGATCAGCACGCCGAGGCCGCCCGACACCAGGAAGGCGAGCGGGATGGCGATGAACAGGCTGGCGCCGAACAGTCCCGGTGCGTGGGCGCGGATCGCTTCCTGCACCATGAAGGTCACGTAGGCGCCGATCATGACCATCTCGCCATGGGCCATGTTGATCACGCCCATGACGCCGAAGGTGATCGCAAGCCCGGTCGCGGCGAGCAGCAGCACCGAGCCGAGGCTGAGGCCGTAGAACGCGCCTTGCAGCAGGTTCCACAACTGCAGCAGGCGGTCGATGTGGGCGACGGCGTCGGCCGCGGCGTCGGCCACGGCAGGCGGCTGATTGGGCGGCAACGAGGCCAGCACGGCGCGGGCATCGAGGTCGCCGCGGGCGCGCAAGGTGGCGACGGCGGCGAGCCGGTCCGGCTCGGACGCGTCGGCGCCGGCGAGCAGGGCGGCGGCGCGGGCTTGCTGCATGGTGGAGCGCACCCCGGCATCGGGCTCGGCGGCGATGGCGCGGTCGAGCGCCGGCAGGGCGGCGGCGTCGCGCGACCGGAACACGGCGGCGGCGGCCTCGGCGCGGGTGCCTGGGTCGGGAGCAAACAGTTGGAGCGCGCCTTGCGCGGCCTCGAGCGTGCGGCGGACCGCGTTGTTGAGGCGAACGGGGCGGAGCCCGGCGGCGTCGGTGATGGCGGCGCCGGTTTCGGCGTCCTGCACCTCGCCGTCCGTGGCTTTCAGCACCAAGCCGCCATTGCTGCGGGTGAACAGGCGGCCGGCGGTCAGCGCGTCGAGCACCGGGGCGGCACGCGGCGAGCCGGAAGTGGCGAGCGCCTCGATGCCGCGGCGGACGTCATCGAAGCCGCCGCCGAGTTGGGCGATCCCGGGCGTCTCCGCGTGGGCCGCGGTCGCGAGAAGCAGGAGGAGAAAGGCGATCAGGCGCATGTGGTCGGGTTCCTAAGCCTGATGCGGCATGTCATTCCATCGAACCGACGACGTCATCCGCGGACTTGAGCCGCGGATCCCGCGCCGCCGGGTATCCGCGTGATGCGGCGGCAACCCGGGACGAAATGGCCGGGTCGAGCCCGGCCATGACGTTATCGGAACGTGGACAGTTTTCGCGCGACGCGACGGCGCTACTTGCTCGCCCCGCCGCATTTGCCGGTCTTCACGTTGAAGTTGCCGCAGGACAGCGGTGCCCGCCAATCGGCGATCAGGTCACGGCTGCCCTCGAGGTAGGGCGACCATTCCTGGGCGACGATGGTGCCGGGAGTCTGGCTGACGATGTTGAACTGGCCGTTCTCCTCGATCTCACCGATCAGGACAGGCTTGGTGATGTGATGGTTCGGCATCATGGCCGAATAGCCGCCCGACAGGTTGGGCGCGGTGACGCCGATCATGGCGTCGATCACCTTGGCGGGCTCGACGGTGCCGGCCTTCTCGACCGCTTTCACCCACATGGCGAAGCCGATGTAGTGCGCTTCCATCGGGTCGTTGGTGACGCGCTTGGGGTTCTTGGTGAAGGCCTGCCACTTCTGGATGAACGCCTTGTTGTCGGCGTTGTCCTCGCTCATGAAGTAGTTCCATGCGGCCAGGTGGCCCAGCAGCGGCTTGGTATCGACGCCGGCCAGTTCTTCCTCGCCGACGCTGAAGGCGACGACCGGGATGTCGGTCGCCTTGATGCCCTGGTTGCCGAGCTCCTTGTAGAACGGCACGTTGGCGTCGCCGTTGATGGTCGACACGACCGCGGTCTTCTTGCCGGCGCTGCCGAACTTCTTGATGTCGGCGACGATCGTCTGCCAGTCGCTGTGGCCGAACGGGGTGTAGTTGATCAGGATGTCGTCCTGCTTCACGCCCTTGGCCTTCAGGTAGGCTTCCAGGATCTTGTTGGTGGTGCGCGGGTAGACGTAGTCGGTGCCGGCAAGCACCCAGCGCTGCACCTTCTCCTGGCTCATCAGGTAGTCGACCGCCGGGATCGCTTGCTGGTTCGGGGCGGCGCCGGTGTAGAACACGTTCTTGCTGCTTTCCTCGCCCTCATACTGGACGGGGTAGAACAGGATATTGCCGGTTTCCTCGAACACCGGCAGCACGGACTTGCGGCTGACCGAGGTCCAGCAGCCGAACACGGCGGCAACCTTGTTGACGGTGATCAGCTCGCGGGCCTTCTCGGCGAACAGCGGCCAGTTGCTGGCCGGGTCGACGACGACGGCTTCGAGCTTGCGGCCGAGCACGCCGCCCTTCTTGTTCTGCTCGTCGATCAGCATCAGCATGACATCCTTCAGCGTGGTCTCGCTGATGGCCATGGTGCCGGACAGGCTGTGCAGGATGCCGATCTTGATCGGCTCGGATTGGGCGTGGGCGGCCGGCGCGGCGCCGGCCAGGCCGGCGACGGCCATCGCGGCCAACCCGGCTCCGCGCAACCAGTTTCGAACAGAAGCCATGCTTGATCTCTCCCCCATGAGCACCGCGGTTGCGGCCTGGGGCAAGCTCTGCAACTTGCGTGCCATGCGTAACAAAGTCGCGAGCGCGGCGGATCTGCGGCGAGTCGGGTCGGCGCGGGCCGGCGGGCGTTAAGGCGGTATGGCTGCTGCAAAGCTGGGCACAACCTGCTGCATCCTGGCGGGGCGGATGATGCTTCGTTGGGCAGGTTCACCGCCGCAAGATGCGACGCAACGCGGCTTCGGCGTGGAACAGGGCGAGTTCGGGCAAGCTGGGCTGTGGCGTCCAGGTCAGCCAGTGGAGGTCGCGCGACCCGGTCGACAGGCTGCGCTTGTAGCGGGCGTCGCCGGCCAGGAAGTCATATTCGCGGTCGCCCATCGACCGGGCGCGCTCAATGGCGGCGCCGTGGCAGGACAGGCCGGGCTTTTCGTGCGGCCCGGCGCCCGCGTAGTCGAAGCCGCTCTGATACGCGTGCACGCGGCCGTGGGCGCGCAGGTTAAGCAAGTAGCCGATCACCCGCGGCCCGGCGGCGATGCGCAGCACGTCCACCTCGCCGGTCGGCACGCCGCGGGTGAGCAGGGCGCGGTGGAACCGCTGGACCGGCGCCGCCGCAAAGGCGGTGGCGACATTGCGAGCCGCCCAGGCCGTCTGGTGCAGCTGCAGCAGGCGATCGAACCAGTCGAGCGCCTCGGCGACGCTCTCGGCGCGCTCGACGCGCAGCGGCCCGGCTTCGGCATAGGACCGGTCGGACCGGCGAAGCTGGGCGCGGGTGTTGCGGCTGAGCTGTGCTGCGAACGGCGTCGCCGGGTCGAGCAAGGCAAACGGCGCGGCGCGGGTGCGCAGGCCGGTCACGAGGCCGCCGGTGGCACGAACGGCGGCGAGGGCCGCATCGTCGATGCCGGACAGCACGACCCGCGGCGCATCCGTTCGGATCGCAGCCAGGATGGCGGGCAGGGCGTCGGGGCCGCCGAGGGCGCCGTTGTGTTCGGTGAACACCGCGTCCAGACGAGGGTCGCCGCTTTCGTGCAGGTGCCAGGTGCGGCGGCGCCAGGCGCCGCGGCGGCGGTTGAACAAGGCGAGGGCGCCGGGCTGCTCGACCAGCACCGGGTCGGTGAACCGTTCGGCGGCGAGGCAGCCGACCCAGGTCCAGGATAGGAACGGGGGGGCGGCGGCGGCGGCGGCGAGCGCCTGCCAGCGGCGGTGCAGCGCCGGGTCGTCCAGCTGCGGTCGGAGAAGCATCGAGGGATTTATAGGCCGGGCGTCGCCGGTTCGCACTTTCCGCTGGCGGCGAAGGCTGGCAGGGTCGTCGACGCTGCTCAAGGCGTGTCGTTGTCCGGTTCCACCCTCGATCTGCTGTTGCCGCCGGTGACTCTGGGGGTTTTTGCCCTCGTGGCGGTGTTGATACCGGGCCGGGTCGGCCGCGTGACGGCGCTGGTGTTGCTGGTGCCGCTCGTGCTGCTGTCGATGCCGCTGGTGGCGTTGTCGTTGCTGGCCTCGCTCGATCTGCCGGACAGGGCGGCGGAAGGCCGTCCGGCGCCCGAGGCGATCGTGATCCTGTCGGGCGATGTGGAGCGGGTGGCGGGTGGCGGCGCGGAGGTCGGGCCGCTCACGCTGGAGCGGGAGCGGGCCGGGGCGGCGCTGGCGCGGCGGACCGGGCTGCCGGTGCTGGTGACGGGCGGGCTGGTGACGGCGCCGCCGCCGGTGGCGGAACTGATGGCGGCAAGTCTCGCGGCCGATTTCGGGGTAACGGTGCGCTGGGTGGAAAACCGGTCGGGAACGACGTGGGAGAACGCCCAATTCAGTGCGCCGTTGCTGCGCGAAGGCGGGGTGCGGCGGGTCTATCTGGTGACGCATGGGTGGCACATGCGGCGGGCGGTGCTGGCGTTTGCGCGGGCGGGGCTGGAGGTGGTGCCGGCGCCGGTGCGGCACGACCCGGGGCCGCGCTGGGTGGCCGACGAACTGGTGCCGCGCACCTCGGCATGGCTGCGGTCCTACTATGCGCTGCATGAGTGGGCAGGGTACCTGCAGTATCGGCTGCGCTCGTGATCCGGGTGGAGGCCGTCCGCGGCGTCGGGCGGCTGGGGCCGGAGTGGGACCCGCTGTTCGCGGCCGGGCCGGGGCTGCAATCGCGCCGGGCCTGGTTCGAAGTGACCGAGCAAGCGGCGCTGCCGGCGGGCGCCGAGCCATACGTGGTCGCGGCGCGGGAGGAGGGGCGGCCCCTGGCCGTGCTGCCGCTGCAGCGCACGGCGGCGGGGCGGATGCTCAGCCTGACATCGCCCTATACCGTGCTGTTCCAGCCGCTGCTGGCGCCGGGCGCCGACGCGGCAGCGGTGGGGCGGGCGCTGGGGCGGCATCTGCGGCGGTTCGACCTGGTGCGGCTGGAAGCGCTCGACCCGGCCTGGCCCGGGCTCGCGCCGCTGCTGGCCGGGATGCGGGGCGCGGGGATGCTGGCGCAGCGTTTCGACCATTTCGGCAATTGGCACGAGGATCTGGCCGGGCGCAGCTGGGCGGAATACCTCGCGGCGCGGCCCGGCGCCTTGCGCGAGACGATCCGGCGGCGGGGGCGGGCGGCGGCCAAGGACGAGGCGATCCGGTTCGAGACGCTGACGGGCGGCGAGCGGCTGGTGCCGGCGATGTTGGCGTACGAGGACATCTACACGCGGAGCTGGAAGGTGCCGGAGCCGTTCCCCCGGTTCAACGCGACACTGCTGCCGCGCGCGGCCGAGCTCGGCGTGCTGCGGATGGGGGTGATGTGGCAGGGCGAGACGCCGTTGGCAGCGCAGTACTGGACGGTGGTGGACGGGGTCGCGACGGTGCTGAAGCTCGCGCACGACGAGGCACACAAGGCGCTGTCGCCGGGGTCGTTGTTGACGGCGCACGTGATCGAGCGGCTGATCGACGGGGAAGGGGTGCAGGCGCTGGATTTCGGGCGCGGCGACGATCCGTATAAGAGTACCTGGACGACGGCCCGGCGGCAGCGCATCGGGGTGGTGCTGGCCACGCCCTGGCGCCTTCGCGGGGCGGTGGAGCTGGCGCGGCACTGGGCCGGGCTGGCCCGGCGCCTGCTGCGCGGCACGCCGGCGGGCAAGGAGGGCTGACAGCGGCGCCGTGCCTGCCCATTCTAACGGAAAGCCCCGGAGGACATGCCATGCTGAACGCCACTGCCCCGCTGCCACTGCGCGACCCCAGCCTGTTCCGCCAAGCCTGCCTGGTCGGCGGCAAATGGATCGAGGCCGCGTCGGGCAAGACGCTGACCGTCAGCAACCCGGCGACCGGGGAGGCGGTCGGCACCGTGCCGGCGCTCGGCGCCGCCGAAACGCGCCAGGCGATCGAGGCGGCACGCGCGGCGTTCCCCGCTTGGCGCAAGATGCTGGCCAAGGAGCGCGCGGCGGTGCTCCGCAAGCTGTTTAACCTGATGCTCGAGAACGCCGACGACCTCGCGCTGATCATGACCGCCGAGCAGGGCAAGCCGCTGGCGGAGAGCCGCGGCGAGATCGTCTATGCGGCAAGCTTCATTGAGTGGTTCGCTGAGGAAGGCAAGCGGATCTACGGCGACACCATCCCGGCGCCGCTGCCGGGGCGGCGGATCATCGTGACCAAGGAGCCGATCGGCGTGTTCGCGGCGATCACGCCGTGGAACTTCCCGGCGGCGATGATCACGCGGAAGGCCGGGCCGGGCTGGGCCGCCGGCTGCACCGGGGTGATCCGGCCGGCGAGCCAGACGCCGTTCTCGGCGCTTGCTCTGGGCGTGCTCGCGGAGCGGGCCGGCATGCCGGCCGGGGTGTGCAACATCGTCACCGGCCCGGCCGGCGAGGTCGGCGGCGAGCTGACGGCCAACCCGGCGGTGCGCAAGCTGAGCTTCACCGGCAGCACCGAGGTGGGGGCGAAGCTGCTGGCGCAATGCGCGCCGACCATCAAGAAGACCAGCATGGAGCTGGGCGGTAACGCGCCGTTCATCGTTTTCGACGATGCTGACCTCGACGAGGCGGTGAAGGGGGCGATGGCGAGCAAGTACCGCAACACCGGCCAGACCTGCGTATGCGCCAACCGCATCCTGGTGCAGGACGGGGTGTACGACGCCTTCGCGGCCAAGCTGAAGGCGGCGGTGGAGGCGTTGAAGGTCGGGCCCGGAACCGAAGAAGGGGTGACCCAAGGGCCGCTGATCAACGCCGCCGCGGTGGAGAAAGTGGAGGCGCATATCGCCGATGCGCTGTCCAAGGGGGCGACGATCGTCACCGGCGGGGCACGGCACGAGCGGGGCGGCAACTTCTTCGAGCCGACCATCCTGGCCGATGTGCCGCGCGACGCGGTTGTGTTCCACGAGGAGACGTTCGGCCCGGTGGCGCCGCTGTTCCGCTTCAAGACCGAGGCGGAGGCGATCGAGCTCGCCAACGACACCGAGTTCGGCCTGGCCGCCTACTTCTACGCGCGCGATGTCGGCCGCATCTTCCGGGTGGCGGAAGCGCTCGAGAGCGGCATCATCGGCATCAACGAAGGCATCATCTCCACCGAAGTGGCGCCGTTCGGCGGCGTCAAGGCGAGCGGTTTAGGGCGCGAGGGCAGCAAGTACGGGATCGAGGACTACCTCGAGATCAAGTACCTGGCGCTGGGCGGCATCGGCGGATGAGCCACGGCTACGACTTCGACCTGTTCGTCATCGGCGGCGGTTCGGGCGGCGTGCGCTGCGCCCGGATCGCGGCCGGGCACGGGGCGAAGGTCGGGATCGCCGAGGACACGCATTGGGGCGGCACCTGCGTCAACGTCGGCTGCGTTCCGAAGAAGATCATGGTGCAGGCGAGCGAGTACGGACAGCTCGCCGACGACAGCCACGGCTTCGGCTGGTCGGGCGAGCCGCCGCGGCACGACTGGGCGGCGCTGATCGCCCACAAGGACCGGGAGATCACGCGGCTGAACGGGATCTACCGGACGCTGCTGGGCGGCCCCGGCGTCGTGCTGCACGACGCGCACGCGCGGTTCGTCGATCCGCATACGCTCGACGTCGGCGGCAAGACCGTAACCGCCGAGCGGATCGTGATCGCGACCGGCGGCACGCCGTCCATCGAGCCGGCGATCGAAGGTATGGAGCTGGGGATCACCTCGGACCAAGCGTTCCACTTGCCGGCGCTGCCGCGGCGCGTGCTGATGGTGGGCGGCGGCTACATCGCGGTCGAGTTCGCCGGCATGCTGCGCGGGCTGGGCGCCGAAGTGGACCTGGTGTTCCGCCAGCATCTGCCGCTGCGGGGGTTCGACCTTGAGCTGCGGGAGGATTTGGCGGCGGCGATGCAGCGGCAGGGGATCCGGCTGCATCCGAGCCAGACGGTGCACAAGGTGGAGACGGACGGCGAGGCGCGCCGGGTCACGCTCTCGGGCGGGCATGTGGTGGAGGTCGACCTCGTGTTCTTTGCGGTCGGGCGCAAGCCCCGCACCAAAGGCCTGGGGTTGGAGGCGGCCGGGGTCGCGGCCAATGAGCGCGGTGCGGTCATCGTGGACGCGCACAACGCGACCAGCCAGCCGAACATCTTCGCGCTCGGCGACGTGTCGAACCGGCTGAACCTGACGCCGGTGGCGATCGCCGAGGGGCATCATCTGGCCGACCGGCTGTTCGGGCCGCCGCCGCCGCGCTCCTGGTCATTCGCGGCGGTGCCGACGGCCGTGTTCAGCCAGCCGCCGATCGCGACCGTGGGCCTCAGCGAGGACGCGGCCGCCACGCACGGGCCGGTGGACGTTTATGTCGCCCGGTTCACGCCGATGCGCCACGTCATGAGCGGGCGCGGGCAGAAGACGCTGATGAAGATGATCGTGGACCAGGCGAGCCAGCGCGTGCTGGGCGTGCACATGCTGGGTGACGACGTGCCGGAGATGATGCAGGGCATCGGCGTGGCGCTGACGGCAGGCGCCACCAAGGCCGATTTTGACCGCACGATCGGCATTCATCCGACCAGCGCCGAGGAGTTCGTGACCATGCGCTCGCGCACCCGAACGGCCGGGGAGCGGGCCGCCGCCGAGTAATGTCCCGACATGGCGGCGTAATCCGGTCTTTGCAGGGCGCGCCGGGCACGGCACTGTGCATGACTCGCGGCACAGGGTTGCGGGAAAGGCAGGCGGGCAGATGGATTGGGACAAGCTCCGGGTGTTCCACGCGGTGGCGGAGGCCGGCAGCTTCACCCATGCGGGGGAGACGCTGAACCTCAGCCAGTCGGCGGTATCGCGGCAGATCTCTGCGCTGGAGGACAACCTGCAGGTGCCGCTGTTTCACCGGCACGCGCGCGGCCTGATCCTGACGGAGCAAGGCGAGAGCCTGAACCGCACGGTGCGGGAGGTCTTCGCCAAGCTGGCGATGACCGAGGCGCTGCTGACGGAAAGCAAGGAGAAGCCGGCCGGGCGGCTGAAGGTGACGACGACGGTCGGCTTCGGCGCGACCTGGCTGGCGCCGCGGCTGGCGCAGTTCCTCGAGCAGTACCCGGACGTGACGATGACGCTGCTGCTGGACGACGCCGACCTGGACCTCGCGATGCGCGAGGCCGACGTCGCGATCCGCATGCATCCGCCGAAGCAGCCCGACCTGGTGCAGCGGCATCTGATGCAGCTGACCTGGCTGGTGGTGGCGTCGCCCGCCTACCTCGAGGCGAACGGCACGCCGGCGCGGCCCGAGGATCTCGACGACCACAAGCTGATCTTGTTCGGCGACTACCGGCCGCCGGTTCCGGACATCAACTGGCTGGCCGAGGTGGGACGGCGTGCCGGGTCGCCGCGGCGGCCGCTGCTGGAGGTGAACTCGCTGCACGCGATGGCGCTGGCAATCCGCTCGGGGATGGGGATCGGGGTGCTGCCGGACTGGATGAGCGGCGACCTCGAGGGTCTGACGCGGCTGCTGCCGGAGCTGAAAAGCCCGAAGGTGGACGTGTTCTTTGTCTATCCGGAGGAGCTGCGGAACAGCAAGCGCGTGGCGGTGTTCCGGGACTTCCTGCTGGCGCGGTTGCAGGAGATACACTGACGCGTTTGAAGCGAGCGAAGAGCTGGGGCCAGCGGCCCCAGACCCGCGAAAGTTAGCCGATCTCTTTGACGCCCCACTCGTCGTGCGCCTCAGCGGTCGTGCGGTTCAGGACGACCTTGCCGCCATCGACGGCGTCCACGGTGTCGATGTGCAAATAGTGGTGCTGCCCGCCGGCCGCGATGTCGTTCTTGGTCAGCTGGATGCGCTGGCCGTCCATGTGGTCCACCGTGCCGACATGTCCGCCGTCGGATCCGACCACCTCCATGTGCTCCTTGATCGCTGCCGCATCCACCATGTTCGTCTTCCAATCCGAGGTTCGAGCGCGATGAACGCCGGCAGGCACGAGGGGGATGCACGCCCGCCCGCGAAGTGATCGCGGGCGGGCGGTCAGCCGATCAGCTGGTCCAGGTCTTCACCTCGGAGCCGTTCTTGGCCACCCACTCCGCAGCGGTCTTGACCGGGTCGGTGCCGGACGCCTGGTTCTGCAGCATCACCGCTTGCTCGTCATCGAGGCTCAGCTTGAACTTCTGCAGCACGGCGTAGACGTCCGGCATGTCCTGCTTGAGGCCCTTGCGGGCGACCGTGTTCACGGTTTCCTCGCCGCCGAGCGCCTTTTTCGGGTCCTCGAGATATTTCAGCTTGAACGCCGCGAACATCCAGTGCGGCGTCCAGGCGGTCACGACCACCGGCTGCTTGCGGGTGATCGAGTCCTTCAGCGCGGCAACCATGGTGGCGTCGCTCCCTTCGACCAGCGTGATGTTGGACAGGCCGTATTCCTTGATCGCCTTTTCCGAAGCGCGCATCAGCCCGGCGCCGGGGTCGATGCCGATCACCTTGTTGTCCACGACCGCGCCGTTCGACTTGAGGTCGGCGATCGAGTTGATCGGCGAGTAGTCCGGCGTCGCCCAGCCCAGCCGCGCCCCGGTGACGTTCGGGCCGATCAGGTCCACCTGGTCCTTGAGCTTCGAGTAATAGGCGGCATGGGTGCCGGGGAGCCAGGCGGCCACCATGCAGTCGGCATCGCCGGTCGCGACCGCCTGCCACATGGCCGCGCCCGACACCGGGGTCAGTGTCGTTTGGTGGCCCATGTCCTGCAGCACCTTGGACAGGATGTTCGTCGCGACCACCGCGTCCGACCATTCGACGTAGGCGATTCGGACCGGGCCCTTGCCGGCAGCTCGCACCTGGCGTGCGGCGGCCAGGGGGGCGGCCGCGACCGCGGCGGCGCCGAGGAGGATAGTTCTACGCTTCATGCTGTCTGTCTCCGATGTTCAAGCGGTACGGGCGCGGCGTGAGATGCCTTGCGTCACGCGGTCGAGGATCACCGCGAGCACGGCGATGGCGATGCCGGCCTGGAAGCCGCGCCCGGCCTCGAGCCGCTGGATCGCGCTCCACACCTCGCGGCCGAGCCCGCCGGCGCCGATCATCGCCGCGATCACCACCATCGAGAGGGCCAGCATGATGGTTTGGTTGATCCCGGCCATGATGGTCGGCAGCGCTTGCGGCAACTGCACCTTGACCAGCTTCTGCCAGGGCGTGCAGCCGAAGGCGTCGGCGGCTTCGACCATCTCGTGCGGCACCTGCAGGATGCCGAGCGCGGTCAGGCGGATGGTGGGAGGTGCGGCGAAGATGATGGTCGCGAAGCAGGCCGACACCGCGCCGAGGCCGAAGAACGGGATTGCCGGGATCAGGTAAACGAAGCTCGGCATGGTCTGCATCACGTCCATGCAGGGGGCGACCGTCTTCCAGGTGCGATTGTTCAGCGCGGCAATGATGCCGATCGGCAGCCCGATCAGCACGGCGGCCGCCGTTGAGAACACCACCAGCACCAGGGTCGCAATCATCGGCAGCCACAGGCCGAGGTTCCACAGGAAGCAGAGGCCCACCGCGGTCAGCACGCCGAGCCGCCAGTTCGTCGCCCGCCAGGCGAGGATGCCGGCGACGATGATGAAGGCCCAGGGCGGCACCGCTTGCAGCGCGTCGGTCAGGCCGCTGACCCAGGCCGAGACGGTGTGGCTCAGGATGCGGGTAGTACCGGCGCCTTTGGCCGTGAGCCAGTCGAGAGCGCCGTCGCAGAGCTCGTCGAGCGGGAAACGGGGGATGTCGAATGCCATGGCTTGTCCTCGCTCGGGGGTTGCCGGGCCAGGGCGGCGAGTGCGGCGGCGCGCCACAGCACGCCCACGTGGTGGCCGTTTTCGTCCCGCACCGGGATGCCGTCCGGCTCGGCCGCCAGCAGCGGCAGCGCTTCGCGGAGCGTCATGTCAGCACGCAGGAACGCGTCGGTGCGATCATGCGACGCCGGTACGGCCGGGTCTGCGAGGGTGCCGACGCGGAGCACGCCGGAAACGTCGATATGCTCGACGAAGCGGGCGACGTAGGGGGTGGCGGGGGCGGCGAGGATGCTTTCGGCCGAGCCGTCCTGCACCACGGCGCCGTCCATCATCAGCGCGATGCGGCCGCCGAGCGCGATGGCCTCGTCGAGGTCGTGGCTGACGAACACGATCGTCTTGCGCAGCCGCTTCTGCAGCGTCACCAGTTCGACCTGCATGTCGCGGCGGATCAGCGGGTCGAGGGCGCTGAACGCCTCGTCCATCAGCAGGATGCTGGCATCGGCGGCCAGCGCCCGCGCGAGCCCGGCGCGCTGCTTCATGCCGCCGGACAACTGACCGAGCCGCTTCTCTTCCCAGCCGGCCAGGCCCACGAGGCCCAGCGCGTTCTCCGCCGCGCGGCGCCGCTCGGTGCGGCCCATGCCCTGGACCTCGAGCCCGAACTCCACGTTTTCCAGCACCGAGCGGTGCGGGAACAGTGCGAAGTGCTGGAACACCATGCCGAAGGCCTGGCGGCGGAACTCGCGCAGCTCGCGCGTGCCCATGGCCGTGACTTCGCGGCCCATCACCTTGATGCTGCCGCGGGTCGGCTCGACGAGGCGGTTGAGGCAGCGCAGCAAGGTCGACTTGCCGCTGCCGGACAGGCCCATCACCACCAGCAACTCGCCCTCGTCGACCCGCAGCCCGACGTCGTTCAAGGCGATCACCGTGCCGGTGCGGGACAGGATCGTGGCCCGGCTTTCCCCGGCGCGGGCCATGTCGAGCGCTTCGCGTTCGTTTGCGCCGAACACGCAGCTTACGCCCTCGGCGAGGATCATCGGTGCGTCGGTCAGAGGGAGCGTCCCGTCATGACAAAGCCTCATGATTGCTGACAAAACCGTAACACCCGTGAAACCCGTCGGGGAAAGGACTTTTTGAGTCGTTTTTCACCCGTGGCGGAAAACGTGCAGAACGTGTCGGTTTGTGGTTAGCATTGCCGCCGCCGCTGCGCGATGTTGCGTACAGAGGTGGCAGATGCCCGATAATCTCTCCAACCTGATCCTGCGCCGTCGCCCGGGCCACACGCTCGAGGCACCGTTCTATCGGTCGGACGAGGTTTTCCGCGCCGATCTGTCGCTCATCTTCGGCCGCCACTGGATCTTCGTCGGCCACGAGCCGGACGTGCCCGAGCCCGGCGACGTGATGGCGATCCATGTCGGCGAGGCGCCGGTGCTCATCCTGCGCGACGATGACGGGCAGGTGCGGGCCTTCCATAACGTGTGCCGCCACCGCGGCGCGCAGCTTGTGCCGGAGGGGCGCGGGCAGGTCGGCAATCTCGTCTGCCGCTACCATACCTGGACCTACGGGCTCGACGGGCGGCTGCTGTTTGCCGACCACATGGGGGCTGGTTTCGACGGGTCGTGCCGTGGGCTGCGGCCGGTGGCGCTGCGCTCGGTCGCCGGGTTGCTGTTCGTGTGCCTGGCCGACGAGCCGCCGGCCGACATCGACGCGATGGCGGCGGCGATCGAGCCGTACGTCCTGCCGCACCGGATCGCCGAAACGCGGGTGGCAAAGCAGATCGACATCGTCGAGCACGGCAATTGGAAGCTCACGATGGAGAACAACCGCGAGTGCTACCATTGCGCGGCCAACCACCCCGAGCTGACGGTGCCGCTATTCGCCTACGGATTCGGGTTCGCGCCGGAGTCGCTCGACGAGAACGAGCTGGCGCTGGCGGCGCGCTACGATGGCATGGTGGACGACCTGCATGCGCGCTGGGAGGCGGCCGGGCTGCCGTCGCGCCGGCTCGAGCAGCTGCACGGGCGCGCCACCGGCTATCGTGTCGAGCGGCTGCCGCTGGACCGCGCCGGGGAAAGCCACACCAGGGATACGCGGGTCGCTTGCCGCCGGCTGCTGGGCGGGTTCACCGATCCGCGGCTGGGCGGGCTCAGCGTGTGGACGCAGCCGAACTCCTGGCACCACTTCATGAGCGACCATGCGGTGACGTTCTGCGTGCTGCCGCTCGGGCCGGAGCGGACGCTGCTGCGCACCACCTGGCTGGTGCACCGCGACGCGGTCGAGGGGGTGGATTACGACCCGGCGAACCTGACCGCGGTGTGGGAAGCCACCAACCGGCAGGACTCCGACCTGGTGGAGATGACCCAGGCGGGCGTCAGCAGCCCGGCCTACTCGCCCGGTCCTTATTCGCCGCACACCGAGGGGTTGGTCGAGGATTTTTCCAAGTGGTACATCGAGCGCCTGCAAGCGGGGCTGGCCGGGTGATCGAGCCGCTGCCGCCCGCATGGGACCCGGAACGGGACGACACGCTGGTTTGCGTCGCCGTGCGCGCCGAAACGCACGATATCTCCACATTTGTGTTCGCGGCGCCGGACCCGCGGCTGTTCCGGTTCCTGCCCGGGCAGTTCATGACCTTCGATCTGGACTCGGCGGGGGTGCAGCGCTGCTACACGATCGCATCGGCGCCGACGCGGCCGTTCCGGATCGAGATCACCGCCAAGCGGGCGCCGGCCGGGCCGGGCTCGGGCTGGCTGCATCGGGCGCTGCGGCCCGGCATGCGGGTGCGGGCAACCGGGCCGATGGGCGAGTTCGTGCACGTGCCGGAGCCCGGCCGCAAGCTGCTGTTCCTGTCGGCCGGCAGCGGGGTGACGCCGGTGATGAGCATGGCGCGGACGTTGCACGACCTGGGCTCGGACAGCGATGTGCTGTTCCTGCACAGCGCGCGCAGCCCGGCCGACATCCCGTTCGCGGCCGAGCTCGACGCCATGAGCCGGCGGCCCGGCTTTCGCTGGGTGGGGATCGTCGAGGGGGATGCGCCCGAAGCGCGCTGGAACGGGTTCCGCGGGCGGCTGTCGCCGGCGGTGCTGGCGACGGTGGCGCCCGACCTGCTCGAGCGGGAGGTGTTCTGCTGCGGCCCGGCGCCGTACATGGCGGCGGTGCGGACGCTGCTGCGCGACGCCGGGCACGACCCGGCGCGCTACCACGAGGAGAGTTTTGCGTTTGCCGCCCCGCCCGAGACGGAGGTGGCGCCGGCTGCCTCCCCGCTCGATGTCGGCGCGTATACGGTGCGGTTCGCGCGGCAGGACCGGGCCATCGAGTGCCCGTCCGGCTCCACCGTGCTGGCGGCGGCCCGGGCGGCCGGGGTGCGGCTGCCGTCGGCGTGCGCCAAGGGCGTGTGCGGCACCTGCAAGAGCACGTTGCTGTCCGGCAGCGTCGAACTGCGCCACGGCGGCGGCATCCGGCAGCGCGAGATCGACGCCGGGATGACCTTGCTTTGCTGCGCCCGGCCGACCAGCGACCTCGTCGTGGACCGCTAGATGGACCTGGCCGCTCTCCGCCGTTTCGCGTTCCTGACGCTCCCCAACTACTCCATGATCGCTTGCGCCAACGCCATCGAGGTGCTGCGCATGGCCAACCGGCTGAGCAACGGGACGGTTTATGCGTGGCAGGTGGTGACGCCCGACGGCGTGCCGGCGGCGGCCAGCAACGGGTTGGCGCTGCATCCGACCGTGGCGCTGCCGGCGATGGGGCGGCCCGACCTGCTGCTGACCTGCGGCGGGGTCGATGTGCGGGAGGCGGTGGACGGGCGGGTGACGGCGGCGCTGCGGCGGCTGGCACGGGAAAGCGTGCCGCTCGGCAGCCTGTGCACCGGCGCCTTCGCCTTAGCCGAGGCCGGGCTGCTGCGCGGCCGCCGCTGCGCCATCCATTGGGAGAACCTGGCGCCGATCGAGGAGGAGTTCCGCGAGATCGAGTTCGTCGGCGACCTCTACGCCATCGACCGCGACCGGGTGACCTGCACTGGCGGGGTGGCGCCGTTGAGCCTGATGCTGGCGATCGTCGAGGCCCGGCTGGGGCCGGGCTTGGCGCAGGCGATCGCGGAGCAGTTCCTGGTGGACCGGGTGCGCGCCGGCACCGAGCGGCAGCGCACCCCGCCCGGCCCGGCAGGGCACGGCAAGCTTGGCCAGGCGGTGCGGGTGATGGAAGGGGCGATCGAGCTGCCGATGCTGGCGGCCGACGTCGCGCGCGCGGTCGGGCTGTCGCCGCGGCAATTGGAGCGGCTGTTCCGCCGCCATCTCGGGCAGACGCCGGCCGCGTTTGCCGCGGGGCTCCGGCTGGAGCGGGCGCGCACGCTGCTGCACGAGACCGCAATGCCGATCACCGCGGTCGCGGCGGCCTGCGGCTACGCCACGCCGTCGCGTTTCAGCGCCGCCTATCGCGGCCGGTTCGGCCGGCTGCCGCGTGATGAGCGGCGCACCACTCCCGGAAGGGTCCCCCATGCACATCAGCCCCACCCCGCCTGACGCCGGGCAGAGCCGCGATCCGCTGCTGCAGCCGTATCAGCTGCGGCATCTGACGCTGCGCAACCGGTTCATGAGCACGTCGCACGAACCGTCCTATTCCGAGGACGGCATGCCGAAGGACCGGTATCGCCTGTACCACGTGGAGAAGGCGCGCGGCGGCCTGGCTTTGACGATGACGGCCGGCTCCGCGGTGGTTTCGCCGGACAGCCCGCCGGTGTTCGGCAATCTGCTGGCCTACAAGGACGAAATCGTTCCTTGGATGAAGCGGCTGGCGGATGAGTGCCATGAGCTCGGTTCGGCGGTGATGATCCAACTGACGCATCTCGGCCGGCGCACGGCGTGGAACAAGGCGGATTGGCTGCCGATCCTGGCGCCGTCGCGGGTGCGGGAGGCGGCGCATCGCGGGTTCCCGAAGGCGGCAGAGGAGTGGGATATCGACCGGGTCGTGGCTGATTACGCGGCGGCGGCGCAGCGCATGCAGGCGGCCGGGCTCGATGGGTTCGAGATCGACGCCTACGGGCACTTCCCGGATCAGTTCTGGTCGCCGGCCACCAACCAGCGCGACGACGAGTATGGCGGCAGCCTCGACAACCGCATGCGCTTTTCGGTGCGCGTGCTTGAAGCGATGCGGGCGGCGGTCGGGCCGGATTTCCTGATCGGCGTGCGCATGGTGGCCGACGAGGACTGGGATATCGGCCTGACGCGCGAGGACGGGGTCGAGATCGCGCGGCGGTTCGCGCAAGGCGGCGTGGTGGATTTCCTCAACATCGTGCGCGGCCACATGGACACCGACAACGCGCTGTCGCAGGTGATCCCGATCCACGGGATGCCGGCGGCGCCGCACCTCGATTTCGCGGGGGAGGTGCGGGCCGCGACGCGGTTCCCGGTGTTCCATGCCGCCCGCATCAACGACGTCGCCACCGCCCGGCACGCGATCGCCGAGGGCAAGCTCGACATGGTCGGCATGACCCGGGCCCACATCGCCGACCCGCATATCGCGCGGAAAGTGGCGGAAGGGCGGGAAGACCGCATCCGGCCCTGCGTCGGTGCGACCTACTGCCTGGACCGCATCTACGAAGGCAACGAGGCGCTGTGCGTGCACAACGCCGCCACTGGCCGCGAGGCCACCATGCCGCACGAGATCCCGCGCACCACCGGCGCGCCGCGGCACGTGGTGGTGGTGGGCGCCGGCCCGGCCGGGTTGGAAGCGGCGCGGGTGGCGGCCGAGCGCGGCCACCGGGTGACCGTGCTGGAGGCGACGGGCCGGGCCGGCGGGCAGATCCTGCTGGCGGCACGGACGCCGCGGCGGCGGGAGCTGATCGGCATTGTCGAGTGGCGGGTGGCGGAACTCGCGCGGCTCGGCGCCGAGATCCGGTACGAGTGCTATGCGGAGGCGGCGGACGTTGCGGCGCTGGAGCCGGACGTGGTGTTCGTCGCGACCGGGGGTGTGCCGGACACCGAGGTGCTGGAGGAGGGCAACGACCTCGTCACCTCGTCCTGGGACGTGGTCGGCGGCAATGCCACGCTATCGGGCCGGGTGATGGTGTACGACGACAACGGCAACCATCCCGGCATGCAGGCGGCCGAGGTGCTGGCCGAGGCGGGCGCCGAGGTCGAGCTGGTGACGCCGGAGCGGATGGTGGCGCCGGAAATCGGCGGCCTCAACCACGCCGCCTATGCCCGCATTTTCCATCGGCGGGGCGTGCGGGTCACGGTCAACACGCGGCTCATGTCGGTGCGCCGGGCCGGCAATGAGCTCGTGGCGGTGCTGGGCAGCGATTACGGCGCCGGGCGGGAGGAGCGCCGGGTCGATCACGTGGTGGTGGAGCACGGCACGCTGCCGGTGGACGAGTTGTACGAGGCGCTGAAGCCCGGCGCGCGCAACGGCGGCGAGGTGGATTACCGCGCGCTGCTCGGCGGACGCCTGCAGACGGCGGTTCGCAACCCCGGTGGCGCGTTCCAACTGTTCCGGATCGGCGACGCAGTGGCGAGCCGGAACATCCACGCGGCAATATTCGACGGCCTCCGCCTAGCCAAGGATCTCTGACAAGCGGGGGTTTGGGGCCCCAGGCCCAATGGGTCGAGGGCAACGCCCTCGTCACGGCAACCGAGCAAGCAGTCGGACCAGGCGGCGAGTGCGCGGCGCGAACAGCGAGGCCGTAAAGGCCGATCCGGCGGCCCGCTTGCCGGCTTCGGCGCGGGTCGGGTAGGGCACGACCAAGCCGGCGAGCGTCGACAGCTTGGTCCGCTGCTGGATTGCCAGCGTCCAGAGCCCGGCCATCTCGCCGGCATGTGGCGCGAGGATGCCGGCGCCGAGCACCCGCCCGCGTGCCACGACCAGCTTGACCAGCCCGGCGGTGTCCGCTTCGGCAATGGCGCGATCGTTCTCAGCAAGCGGCCAAATGAGGATCTCGACACGATGCCCGGCGGCACGCGCCTCGGCTTCGGTCAGCCCGACCTGCGCCAGCTCGGGCGCGGTGTAGGTGACGCGCGGCAGGGCGGCGTAGCTGATCCGCGCCGGCAAGCGGAACAGCGCCCGGCGCACGATGATCGAGGCGTGATAGCTGCCGACGTGGGTGAAATTGCGCGGGCCGATGCCGGCCGGGTCGGCGATGTCGCCGGCGGCGAACACGCGGTGGTTGGTCGGGCTGCGCAGGCCGGCGTCGGTCGAGACCCCGCGTTCGGTGATCTGCACCCGCCCGGCAGCGAGGTCGAGACCGTCGAGGCTCGGCACCCGCCCAGCGGCGACCAGCAGGTGGCTGCCGGCGATGCGGCTGCCGTCCGCCAGGACCAGCACCGGGCCGCCCGCGCCGTCAGCCTCCACCCTGGTAACGGTGGCGTTCTCGTGCAGGGTGACGCCTTGCGATCGGAGCACGGCGCGCAGGGCGTCGACGAGCTCGGGCTCGTCCTTTGGCGCGATCCGGCCGCGCTGCACCACCGTGACCCGGCAGCCGAGCCCGGCATGAGCTTGCGCCATCTCCAGCCCGACCGGCCCGCCGCCCAGGATCAGCAGGTGCTCCGGCCGCTGCGGCAAGTCGAACAGCGTCTCGTTGGTGAGGAACGGGACGCGGTCGAGGCCGGGGAGGTCCGGCACGGCGGGCCGGCTGCCGGCGGCGACCACGATCCGGCCCGCGGACAGGCGGCGCCCGTCCACCTCGAGCGCGTCCGGGGCGACAAAGCGGGCGTGGCCGCGCAGCACGGTGGCGCCGAGCCCCTCGTAGCGCTCGGCGGAGTCGGTCGGGGCAATGGTGTCGATCGCCCGCCGCATATGGGCCCGCACCGCGTCCCAGGCGATCTCCGGCTCGGCGGCACGCACGCCGAACCGCCCGGCGCCGCGCACGGCCATCGCCGCATGCGCCGCGGCGAGCAGCGCCTTGCTGGGCACGCAGCCGGCGTTGAGGCAATCGCCACCCATCGTGCCGCGCTCGATCAGCGCGACGCGTAGGCCGAGCCGGGCGGCGACATAGGCGACGGACAGTCCCGCCGCCCCGGCGCCCATGACGGCAAGGTCCATGTCCCTCACCGGCGTGCCCCGACGGTCACCCACCCATTGTGTCCCGTCGCCGAACCGGATCGTGAAAACAAACCGGGGCCCGGCAGCGTTGAGTTGTTCGCTCCGTCCCCAATACGCTGCATCCGATGCAGCCGTCGCGGGGTTGCGCTTGCTGACAGCAACACCAGACGATCACTCCTCGAGGCACTATGAGCGAACGCGCACTCCACGACCGATTGCTCGAACCGGGCGAGAGCCCCCGCGGCGGCGATCGGCCGTGGACGGCGTCGGCGTGGTCGGTGCCCGGCCTCGCTTGGGTTACTCTGGCCATGCTGGCCGCGGTGGTGCTGGACGGGTTCCATCTCGGCCGGCCGTCCTTGTGGAACGACGAATTCTTCTCGCGATACTATTACGACCTGTTCGGCCTGCATTCCATGCTGACGGACGGGCTGCAGCGTGAGCCGACGCCGCCCACCTATTTCATCGTGTTGCGCGGCTGGATGGCGCTGTTCGGCGACAGCGAGGTTGCGTTGCGGTCGTTGTCGGTGGTGGCGTATGCCGCGGCGGTGCCGGCGGTCTATCGGCTGGCGCGGGCGTTCGGGCCGGCGCCCGACGCGGTGCTGGCCGCCTTTCTGTTCGCGCTTTCGCCGTTCGGCCTCCATTTCGCCCAGGAGGTTCGCACCTATACCTTGATGCTGCTGCCGGCGACCCTGGTGCTGTGGGGCTGCGCGGCGTTCCTGGACGGGCGCCGGATGCGCTTGGCCGGCTGGCTCTATGTGCCGAGTGCCACGGTCTGCCTTTATTTGCATGCCACGATGGTCTTCTTCGTGGCGGCCGCCGCGCTGACGGTGGCTGGCTTCATCATGCTGCAGCGGCGGGACGGGTGGCAGCGCAACGTGCTGCACTGGCTTGCGCTGAATGTGGCGACGGCGCTGCTGGCATCGCCCTATCTGGTGAACCTCGTGGGCGCGAGCCAAGGCGGCGGACTCGACTGGATCAGCCCGCTGCGGGCGCGCGACGTGGTCGCGGCGGTGGCCGCAGCGACGACCGGCGTGCAGACGCCGCTGTCCTGGGCGGCGGCGCCGATTTGCGCTCTGCTGCTCGGTGCGCTGGCCTGGTCGATGTGGCGCAACCGGCCGCCGGCGCCGATGCTGGCCGTGTTGGTCGTGATACCGGTGGTGTTCCTCGGCCTCCTTGTCGCCGTCAGCCTCGTGCGGCCGATCCTGCTGCCGCGGGTGATGTGCTGGACGATCATCCCTCTTTGCGTGCTGACCGGGCGTCAGATGCTGCATGGCGGCCGGGCCCGCGCCGTCGTGATCGCCGTGGCGGCGCTGGCGTGCGGCGCCGGCCTGTTCTTCGAAATGACGTCGCCCAATGGCGGACGGGAGCCGTGGCGTGAGGCTTACGCCGAACTCGCGCCCGACTTGCGGCAGGCCGACCTCATCGTGCTCGGCCCGCACGCCAACCCGCTGCATAGCTTGTATTACGGGCCGGGCCCGGACCGTTTCCGGTTGTGGGACGGGCATTTGCGCCCGACCTCCTCGACCGAGGCAGCGAGGCTGCTGCACATCGACCTGATCAGCCGCGAGCAGATCCTGTCGGCGATCGCCGGCGGGGAGAAGGTGGTTCTGCTGGCGAACACGATGGACGAGGCGGAGTTGGCGTCCGTGGACGCCCGCTACCCGGCGGCCCGCACGCGGCTTTGGCCCTGCGGCCGTGGCAACTGCATCGAGGCAATGACTTGGGGCCTGCGCTGAAGCAGACGGTGGCGCGCCCGGAAAGACTCGAACTTCCAACCCCCAGATTCGTAGTCCTGTGTAGAACCTTGCCAGGAGACGCCAGGAGGCACCAGGGACAGCCTTAACAGATTGTTCTGCCGCGATACGGCTCGGGCGATGTTGCCACGAGGCGCCAGGAAGTGTCAGAAGCTATCCAGGCGAATGAGTCCGCTTAGAGTCCGCAGCGGCTGGCCAACCGGGGCATCTGGTGCTTGAAACTTACCGACGCAACCATCGCTGAGCTTCGCTGTCCTGAAGGTAGAAAGGACATGCTCGTCTTCGACGACACCATCAAGGGGTTCGGTGTCCGGGTTATGCCTGATAGGCCTGACGGCCGGCCTCGGAAGGTGTTTCTGGTTCAGTATCGCGCCGCCGGGAAAGTCAGACGCGAGAAGCTGGGCGACTGGTTCTCGGAGCTAACGGCGGCCCAGGCCCGCAAAAAGGCGGACGTCATCCGGGGCAAGGTTCGCGACCATCGCGATCCGGTAGGAGAGCGGAAGGCGGCCGAGGCTGCCGCTCGAGCCTCTGAGCAGCAGGCCAAGCGCGCGGCCGAGGCCGATGCCTTCACCCTCCGCAAGCTCGTCCAGGCTTGGGAAACTCGCGCCCTGTCTCTCCGTCGGGAAGGCTACCGGAAAGAGGCAACCGCACGCGTTCGGCAGGGCCTTGCAGCCCTTCTTGATCGCCCGGCTGCCAGCTTAGCCAGAACCGACGCTGCAGCCGCCCTCGAGGAGCTAGCGACCAGCCGGGGAGCAATCACGGCCAACCGCGTCATGGCTTACGCCCGGGCTTGCTACGGATGGGCAGCGAAGGCGAACCTGGTCGAGTCGAACCCATTCGCTGCACTTGCCGCCCCCGGTCGCGAGAACGCACGGGATCGCGTTCTGACGGTCGACGAGGTTCAGAGGATCTGGGAGGCAGCCGAGGCGCTTCAGCCCTTCCAGCGTGGGTTCGTCCGTTTTCTGCTGCTGACCCTGCAGCGACGCACCGAAGTAGCTGGCGCGACGTGGTCGGAGATCAGCACCGACATGGAGACGTGGACGATCCCTAAGGAGCGGGCGAAGAACGGGCGCGCTCACGTCGTGCACCTGGCGCCGACCGCGCGCACCGTGCTCCAGCAGATGCCACGGGGTAAGGGGGCGTCGCTGGTATTCGCGCTACCCGGAGGCAAGCAGCTGTCCTCGTTCTCGGTGATCAAGCGAGACCTTGATGCGCAGCTCGCGTCAACTGAGGCGGCCGCGGCCGCCCAAGAGGACAGGGAGGCGGTCCCAGTGCCGCCATGGGTGCTGCATGACTTTCGTCGGGCAGGCGTGACGGCCCTCGCGGGGCTCGGGTTTGCGCCGCACGTTTGCGATCGGCTGCTCAACCATGTGAGCGGGACGATTTGGGGAGTCGCGGCAATTTACCAGCGGGCGGAGTTCCTGGCGGAGCGAAAGGCGGCGCTGGAGGCTTGGGCGTGCACCGTCGATATGACACCCCGCTAGCATCGACTCCGTCCGGTGTGTTCTTGCGCCGGATCATGCGGAGATGGCCAAGTTCCCCCCTGTACTCGCCAGGCTGAAGATATGCTGACGTCGCCTCGTCTTGAGCAGCACCCAGCCGAGGTAGTCTCCCTTGAGGGATGGGACCTGGACGAAGAATTTCCCTATGGCCCACAGGGAGCGAAGCCCAAGCGCATATTCCGATGCCCAAACCCACCTCCCCACGGGTTCTTGATAGGTGGCCACCGTTACATCTTTAAAGAACCAACCGGAGCCCGGGCGCAGCAGATCTGGAGCGAGGTGATTGCCTACGAGTTGTCTCGGGATTTGGGCCTACCTGTGCCACCAGCCTTCTTAGCGTTGGGTCCGGGAAATGGCAGCCCAGGCGTATTGGTCGAGTTCTTTTATGGCTACTCGCAGGATCCGTTGGTCCGGTTCGTACACGCCATCGAGCGCATGCAAGGCCTAAATCTGCCAATCGATTTTAATCGAGGAAGTTTGAAAGACAATATTACCGTGTGCCGACCTCATCGTATCCAAGGGTGGAACAAGTGGTGGGCTAAGACACTTGTATTTGATGCTGTCATAGGCAACTCAGATCGACATACAGAAAACTGGGGGTTCCTCATCGACGCAAGATCATCTGCATCTCGATACTCTCTCGCTCCAGCTTTTGATAACGGAACTAGCTTGGGCCACATAATCAGAGAAGAAGATCTAGCAAACTATATGGAACCCGCACGTCTGCGTCGTTTGGTTGAGAAGGGTTCACACCATTTTGGCTGGGTCGGAGGAGACGCGCGCGGCTCCCAACATGCTCGGCTCTGTTCAATCTATCGCGACCGAGTATCCTTGATCGGCAACTCTATGCTGGATGCCATCAACCTAAGGGATCATAGGATCGAGCGGATCGTTGAGTGGTGTTGCAGATTCAGTTTTCCGCTACCGTTCTCCGAACGACGTGGAGAATTCGTGGCCGCACAGCTGCGGGCACGACGGAATGCGTTAGCTGCTGCCCTGGGGGTATGAACGTCATGCGCTGGATTGAACATCCACCTCGCCCAACACAGCTCCTTCTCGTTTGGCAAGCGCCGCACGCACACGAGGATCGGCTTAGATGGGTTGTGGGGCGCATTTCAGAGGCTGGCGCCGCCGCCTCGTTTGAATACCTCATGGGCGAGGAGTTTATCAGGTTCAACGCCGGTCGCTCTTTCGAGGACCTCAAATCGGCCGGCTACTCCGGGTATCCTGCATTTGACCTTAGAAAGCGTGCACAAGGGCCATACCGGGATCGCGTCGTCGAGGCTTTCCTGCGCCGCCTCCCCGCATCCACTCGTGCCGATTTTTCGAGCTACCTTGAACATTACCATGTGAAGAAGACTACCCCCTTGTCGCCATTAGCGCTGCTTGCAATCACGGAGGCTCGCCTGCCAAGTGATGGCTTTTCACTGATCGATCCACTCGACGAGGGCAGTGAGTGTGTCGATTTGGTGTTCGAAATCGCTGGTTTTCGGCACTACCAGGAAGCTGGCGCTACAATGGCATTAGGAGACCGTCTCGAGCTCTGTAAAGAGCCGGGCAATCCTAGGGATCCGCTGGCCATCCAGGTGCTCGCGACTAAGCGGACCATCGGTTATGTGAACCGGCTGCAAGCACATGCAATTGGCGAGTGGCTGACCGCGCGAGAGGTGAACTGCTGGGTAGCTCGGATCAATGGTCGAGTAGGAGCACCTCGCGCGTACGCATTTTTGCAGGTGCGCTCATCGCACTGTCGTTTGGCGGCTTAGTTACCGACGGATAGCGCCTAAGAGGTCGTGCGACTTACTACCCTCAGCCCCCACGGCAGCTATCTGATCATCCGCCGCGACGCCTCATCACCCAGAACCATCCGCGCCTGTTTCACAACCGGTACCTGGTCGCTCAGCCGCTCGCCTTGCGCGTCGTAGCAGCCGACTGCGTCGAGGTAATCGATAAGCGCCGCCAGCACCGTCTCGAGTTGCGCAATGCGCTCGGCTAGGTTCGGCATCAACGCCGCGGCAAAAGCGAGTGCTCAGGATCCGTACCGGTATGCTGCGGCGCCGGCGGGCCGCGCATGATGACGAAGCCAGACAGGCGCAGCGCCTCGACCAAGTGCTCAGCCGCAACGTCGGCCATAATGGTCGCCCGGTCCTGCGTGCGCCGGCCGGAGCGGTCATAGCGTAGTGCATGCGACAGCGCTGCGCGTAGCTCGGCGGGATCAGCGGGCGTGAGTGGTCGATCGGTCATGAGCGGCTCCGGTGAACGGAACTAGGACGCCATGCCTATGAGAACGAGTTAAGAACATCGACCAGGCTGAGGGCGAGCGGACCCGGTGTGCGCCTACTCTACCTGCCACGGCTGTGAGACGGCCCAGCGGGCCAGCCAATTCGCAAGGAACCAGCGGGCGACCTCGGGAGAGTCGATGAACGTCACGTTCTCGGCGTTCCGTTTGTCGGCCGATGCGCTGTAATTAAATGACCCGCCAATCACGAGATGGCGGTCAATGATCATAACCTTGGAATGGGCGATCGCCGGCTGCCAGTCGACAAACACTGGGATCCCCGCCGTAACGACACTCTCCGACACGCCGCCGCGGAAGCGCTGGTTGCTGCGATCGAGTACGAGCTGCACGTCGACGCCGCGCCGGTGGGCGGCAACCAGGGCGCCGGCGATCGGCCGCGAGCTGAAGGCGAAAGCCTGCACTCGGATCTCGCTTTGGGCGCCGTCCAGGGCGGCCACAATCTGTCCCGTGCACCGCTCGGCCGGAACGAAGCATGCAGCGACGTCGGCCTGGGCATGCGTCTGTGCCGACACTCGGCCGGCGGAAAGCAACAGGGCGAGGACGACAAGGGCCCGGATCATGCCCACAGCATAGCCTGATAAGGAACGTCACTCAGGTCAGGTCTTGTTGCTCCGAGCGCGCGGCCAGGCTTTCATATTTTCTTGCCGGCCCGACGCTCCAGAGCTCTTCTCGCAGCTTGACCAGCAAGAAAGCCTGCCGACCCGTATGTGGCTTCGTATCGCGGCCGTGGCGCCGCGGGTGGCGGGTCAACCGGGCTGGGCTTAGCTGCGGTTGCCCGAGCCTCCTCGTACGCACGGACGTCTTCCATGCGGAAACGCAGTAGGCTGCCAACCCGAACGACTGAGACTTCGTTGCGAGCCACAAGATTGTAGACGTGCTGACGGGAGCAACCCCACAGGTCAGCGAGCTGCGCCACCGACATCCGACGATCTGGCATCACCGCCCCTTGAGCTTGCTGATCTCACTGCTTGGCCGCTCACCGGGTGAAATTCGCCCGCCTGAAACTGATGCCCGGCTCGATTGCACTCCTGGTCTCATCCGCACGGTAGAAATTGTCTGCAAGGTATGCCGCCAACTGCTCAGGTGAGATCCTGACGCTGCCGTTCAGTCTGTAGCACGCCAAGCGCTTGCTTCGGATGGCGCACCGGATTGTCTCCGGATGCACCCTTAGTTGCTCGGCAACCTCGAAAACAGTCAGCAGCCGCGTCGCAAGGTGTCAGACATCTATCGTAGTCTCGGCAGTTCCGACGGACCTAAACTCACTCGGCATCGGCCCGCAGCCGTTCGCCCCAGCGCCGTCGTCGACTACTCGACAAGACTGGTAGTCATTCTGCCCGGCATTCATCTGAGCACTCTCGCTCATTCTGACCCCGCTCTCGGGCCGCACTCAGCGTTGGCCAACAAAGGGATCAAATGTCGTGCCACGGATTTCTGAACGGCGACGATGCCGTCTCCCCTGCCCGCCGAGCAAGCCAGTTATCTAGGTCGGTGCGAAGCCAGCCAATCCGGCGCGCCGTTAGGCGGATCGGTGGAACCTGAGGCGCCACCTGCGTTCGAAAGGTCGCGGCTGACAGTGAGAGGTAGGCTGCAGCCCATGCCTCGTGCAGCACGGCTGGCCAGTTTGGAAGACGTTCAAGCTGCGCCGCGGGGCTCAGATGACAAGGCGACCGCCCCTTCATCCTGGGTCTGTCGAACTACGCACCCGGACCCCGGGGCCGCCACCGTTCTGCTCGATGAACTCGACGCCGGCCTGCTCAAGGGCGGTGCGGATGGCAGCGAGGGTAGCGGGCCGCGTATCTCCTTCACCAGCCTCAAACCTGACCAGCGTGCGCTTAGCTACGCCGCAGCGCTCGGCAAGTTGATCGCGGGACCAATCTAACAGGCCACGTGCCGCCCGAGACTGCTCCGGACGAATTGCACTTAAAGTGACGTTTCCGCTTGCGTCCATGCCGGGCATAGTGTCACTAATGGTGCCGTTCCACAAGGAACATTGCGGCCGAGCGTGTGGCTGGAACCCACTCGCCCGGCCTGACCGCAACGAAGCTGAAGGGATCAGCACGTCATGGCTACTCACACCCTTACCACGCCCGAACCCTGTCTGCAGCCGGGGCAGTCGCCGCGCGCCCGCCGCGGCTTCCTCGCTGTGGTCGGAGGCGCCCTGGTTGCCGGCCTTGTTCAGCGGGCCACGGCTGCGACCCCCACCTTGATCTTGCCGCCCAAGTTGCTCCCCGCGTCGAGCCTGGACGCGCTCAAGGCGGCTGGGCTGTCCGGCCATCCGCTGCTGGACGGAATCCGCGACCGGGGTGAGTCGCAGATGCACGCCATCTTGGAGGTGAAGGCTGCCCTGCCAGGAGACCTGTTCTCCGACTGGCTGGAAAGTGGCTTGTGCATGGCGGCGGCATGCAAGCCAGGCGGCGGAATTGACCGAGCGATGCAAATCGAGGGCCGGGTATGAGGCCCCTTTCTCGCCGCGCTGTGTTCGGCACCGCGGCCGCAGTCACCGTGCCGATCGGCGCCTCGGCGACGACGCGGCCAGCACACCCCGATGCCGAGCTGCTGGCGCTGTGCAGGACGTTCGACGAGCTGCAGCGGCAATATCTGGCAACCGACTTCGATTGCGACACCGGCAGCCCGGCCGACTTGGCAGCAGAAGCCGAGCGGGACCGGCTCGAGAAGGCTCAGGATCCGCTCGTCGATCGCATCGCAGAAATTCAAGCAACGACGCTGGAGGGCGTCGCGGCCCGCGCTCGCAGCCTTGTCGGGTGGGACTTGGAGTTATTGCGCGAGGATCGAGAAGTCGGCACCGGGGCCGAGATGGCGCGGGCTGTCTTTGGCGATCTGCTGGCCCTTGGCGGTGCGACATGACCGGGGCCGACGTCGAGGCGGTCGCCTGGCGGCCGGGCCCCCTGCTATCATGCGAATCGGTGGGGCTAGACTGGCCCTCGAAAATCTGGCGCCTCCGAGCTGGACCGCCCCGCCGACTTCCCTTCGGAGGATGCGCGGAGGCGCTAGTGACAGAAGAGACACCGCCGGGCGGGTTCCCGATGCGTCATGCTGTGACGGCCCTTGCTCCCGACAGCCACACCTCGTGGGTCGAGATGTACGAGTTCAGCTATACTCGGAACAAGGACGATGCCGCGGAGGCACAGCACCACCTCTGGATCCTGCTTGTGATCCGGGCGACCAAGGGCGAAGTCGTTCTGCAAGGCGTTAGAGATGGAAGCGACAAGCCGGCCAAAATTGACCCCGCGCTTCTACGTGGCAGCCGACCGGACTACGACAACAACTCTCTGCAAGCAGCTGGCTTGACCTTTCATTCCGTCAGCGTGTGGCCGAGCGCAGAATGGCGGCAACCCCCTCCGGCGTTCGATGCCGTTCGGGTTTCAGGCGATAGCCTTGCTCCAGGTCGCAACACTATCACGGACGATGAGGCTGCCGACCCGAACGCCTCCTACTCACCCGAGGCGCTCGCCGCTTGGTACCTCCTGCGAGTGCATACGTGGCCTTCCAACCAGCCAGGGCCCACTGAGGCAGGCGATCACGCAGCCGCACTGAAGCACTTCGGATCGATCGTGACGCGCGGCGAGATCCGCAGGATTAGGCGGGATAAGGCGCGCCCAGAGTGGCGAAAACCGGGGCCTCGCGGTCGTCGGTAGCGGCGTGTTGGCGGCATCTTCGCAGGATTAGTGTTTCGGGTATCTGTTTGAAATTCTGACGTCAGTAGCCGCCTAGCGGTGACGCTGACGAAAGGATGACGACTTTGCAGCCGAGGCAATACAACCGTCTCAAAGACGAAGCGAAGCGCTTGCGCCTAAGCGATCGGACGCTGGAGCGTGAGTGCAAGAATGGCCTGCCCTACATCCGTTTGGGCCGCAGCATTCTGTTCGATCCTGAGATGACGGACCAGTATTTGGCAGAGCGGGTCCACAAGGGACGCGCTGCCGAACTCGCGAAAGCCGCCTGAACGAAAAAACCCTGGCGCTTTGGGAAGCACCAGGGCGGAACGGGCACACGCTGAAGGCTAAGTCGCACTAGCCAGTTAGTTGGTATCCGAGCCGCCTGCAAGCCCCAAAGCGCCTCCTTTAGGAGCGCAGAGATGCGGACCGAGCCCCAAAAGTCAAAACGTAAGCGTTCTGGACAGCCCAAGCGTAGGACGCGGCAGGCCCAAACTCCCGTCGCTATACTGAACTACCGGGCAGCCCGCGCAGCGCTGTTGGACCGGCTGGCCGACATGGAGCTGCAGCAAGGGTTTCACCACCGCGCCGAGCGCTTGGCGCACCAGGCGGCCGAGATGCGGGAGCAAGCCCGATGACCCGCGCCGTGACGATCCGAGACTGGCGGCCGATGCGGAAGAACTCGCTTCTTGGGTTCGCCCGGGTCGAGTTGCCTTCCGGAATGATCATAGCCGACGTGACGATCCTCGTCGGCGAGCGGGGGCCATGGGCCTCGCCACCAAGCAAACCGATGATGGGCAAGGACGGCGTCGCGCTCACGGACGACAAGGGCAAGATCCGCTATTCGCCGGTCATCGAGTTCGCGTCCAAGGAGATCCGCGATCGCTGGAGCGTCGGCGTCATCGAGGCGATGCGAGCGTCGCACCCCGAGGTGTTCGCATGAACGCTCCCTCGGCACGGAACCTCAACCTGGAGACGGCCTGGAAGCTATGCGTGTTCCGGACGGTGATCGGGACGCACGTCGTGGTCGACAACCCGCTCGCTGGCAAGATCGACGCTGTCTACGTGAAGCCCGATGACCAGAACGATGATCCGCCAACGGAGATCCTGGATGCCCTAGTGGCCACGGTCCGAACCGGCGGGACTGTTCTTCTCATGACCAGGACCAAACTGCAGCGCGACCGCGTGAAAGCATTGGTAACGGCATTGGGGGGCGGCACGCCCGAGATGCCGGCAGTCTCGGTAACACCTGGAAGCGGCGGTCTGCATTGAGCAATCTGCCGCCCTTCAACCGCGACTGCCCGGCCGACCTGCAGACCGTCGAGATCACGCGCCTGGCCAGCGCCACTGGCCCGCTGACCAAGCGCATCCGTCTCTCCGACGACGGCGCCCTGATCAGCGACGGGTCCGCATGCCTGATGGGACGCGGGGAGGCCAGGCGGCTCCGGTTCGCCGGCCTAGGAGCGTTCGCCAGCCTGCTCGAGACGCTCGAGACCAACGAAGCCATCGCACTCGGCGCCCTCGCAGCCGAACTGCCCGACGAAGTCGAGATCACAACGCAGAAGAAGCTTGCCGCGCTAAACGGGCACGCGCCGAGCAACCTCATCGCCCGGACCGCCGGGCACATCACCTACCGCCCTGATCGGCCGGCTCTGGCGCTGATCGACATCGACACCAAGGGCATGCCGCCCGCGGTCGCCGAGCGGATCAGGCGGGTCGGCGGATACTGGGCCGCGCTGGCCAGTGTCGTGCCGGATCTCGACTACGTTGCCCGCGCCGTGCGCACGTCAACCAGCTCTGGCATCTCTCGGGCTGATACCGGCGAGGCTCTCCGGGGTTCGAACGGCGTCCACGTCTTCTTGCTCGTGCGGGACGGTGGAGACGTCGAGCGCTTCCTCCGCACCCTTCACGACCGTTGCTGGCTTGCCGGGTTCGGGTGGCTGATGGTCGGCGCCGGCGGCCAGTTGCTCGAGCGCTCGCTGATCGACCGCACAGTGTACGCCGCCGAGCGGCTCGTCTTCGAAGCGGCGCCAATCCTGGACGAGCCGCTTCGTCAGGATCGCGCGCGCCGGGCGCCGAGCGTCATTGAGGGCGAGCCTGCCGACACCCGGAACATCTGCCGTAACCTCTCTGCCGCCGAGCAGGCACGGTTGCGGGATGCGAAAGCAGCAGAGCGCGAACGGCTCGCCCGGCCTGCAACGGAGGCCCGGCGCGCGTTCGTCACCGCTCAGGCCAACCGCATCGTCGAGCGCACCGGGTGCGCTGTCGAGGAAGCCAAGCGGACCATCGAGCGCCAGTGTGCCGGCATTCTGCTGCCGAACGTAATCCTGCCGTTCGATGCAGACGAGCTGCACGGCACGACCGTCGCCGACGTCCTGAACGACCCAGACCGGTTCGTCGGGCTCACGCTTGCCGACCCGCTGGAGGGGCCGGACTACGGCTCATGCAAGGCGAAGATCATGCGCCGACCGGATGGCGCGATCTGGATCAACTCATTTGCCCACGGCCGCACAACCTATGAGTTGCGGCACGACTTCACCTCGATTGAGAAGCAGATCGTCAAAGCCGAGCCCGCCGCGGTCAACAACCTGTTCGTCAGCCTGCTGCTCGCCTCCGACCTGGCCGCCGATGAAGAAACCCGCCTCCGCGATCTGGTCCGCAGCATTTCCGGCGTGAAGGCGCGGCCGCTCGACGCCAAGGTGAAGGCCGCACGCAAGGAACAAGCAGCGCAGCTGGTGACTGCCGAGCGCGAACACCGCGCCGCGCACCGCGCCGACGGCCGGCTCTCAGTGCCGGCGCCCTTGCCCGATGCGGAACGCCTGCCGGTGATGCGGCTGCTCGACGAGGCGCTGACCGAGGCCGACCGGGCCGTGCCGCCGATCCGGGATCTGGATGGTCACCCCGTCGAAGTCCGCTGCCGACCTCCCATGATGCTGCACGAGCTGACTTCGGAAGGCTCTAACCAGAATGAGCCGACCAAGACGCGCTTGCCGCCGCCGGCGCTGCCGCTGCTCACCCGGCACGACCGGTACAGCCTCGCGCACGAGATTGAGCAGCACCTCGAGTTCACTGTCGAAACCGAATCTGCCGGCACGCGCACGGTCGCTCTGCCGGGCACGTTCATCGACCACTTCATTGCGTATCGCAACTCAAAGCTGCCGCGGGTCGGTGCGATCGTCACCACCCCGCTTGTGCTCATGGACGGCACGCTGCTGGCGCCGAGGGGCCTCGATCGAGATCGCAAGCTGGTGTTTCAAATCGAGCCGCAGCTGATACCGCTGCTGCCGGATCCGCTGCTCGCGACCGATGACGCCGCGGCCGACGCGCTCAACTTCCTCGCGAACCAGTGGCTCTGCGACGTGGCTGCGGACTTCGCCGGCAAATGCGTCTTGATCGCAATGGCGCTCACCATCATTGAACGCGTGCTGCTTCCCGAGCGGCCGGCGTTCTTCGTCACGGCCGGCAAGCGCGGCGGCGGCAAGACCACGGCGATCATGATGGTGATCTTGGCGGTCACCGGAAAGAAGCCGGCCGCCGCCGCTTGGTCGCCGAACGAAGAAGAGCGGCGCAAGGCGATTCTCGCATATCTGGCCGAGGGCCTGGCCGCGATGGTCTGGGACAACATCCCGCTCGGCACCACGATCGCCTGCCCGACGCTGGAAAAGGTGCTCACCGCGGAAAGCTACTCCGACCGGGTGCTTGGCCAGTCGACGACCAT
Source organism: uncultured Alphaproteobacteria bacterium (assembly GCA_963752225.1). Lineage (GTDB taxonomy): Bacteria > Pseudomonadota > Alphaproteobacteria > Acetobacterales > Acetobacteraceae > JBBROS01. The sequence goes on from CAVVXS010000016.1 coordinate 150,497, forward strand.
CACCGTCCCATCGTTCACCGTCATGGCGTTCACCGGCAACAACATCGGCCCGAAGGGTGACATGGCCTCCCGGTCGCTGATCACGCGCCTCGAGGTCGATCGGATCGACCCGGAGAACCGGCGCTTCACGCACTCCGACCCCGTCGCCTGGACGCTCGAGAACCGCGGCGCCATCCTTCGGGCGCTCTACACCATCCTGCTCGCCAGCCCTCAGCTCCGCGCCGACACGCGGCAGCAGCCGCGGACACGCTTCAAAACCTGGTGGCACCTTGTCGGCGCCGGCGTCGAGAGTGCCGCTGCCACCCTGGCCAAACGGCAAGCTGACCAGGCTGCCGGGGCTGGCGCAGCCACCGAGATCGATTTCGGCCGGCTCTTCGCGATGGTCGAGGATGACGACGAGGAAGGCGCGGTCCTCGCAGACGTGGTCGACATTCTCAACCGGGTCTGGAGCGGCAAGTGCTTCCAGGCCGCGGACGTCGCACGCTTCATTAACGAGCCGATGCAGGACGAGGCGCACGACGCGGCCACGCTCAGCGCATTCTTCGAACCGAACGGACGGCGGGCTGGCGGGCAGGTTTCACCCCGGGCCATTGGCAAGCGATTGGTAGCGATGACGGGAGCGCCTGTTTCCGTAGGCGGGTCGACCATGCGGCTCGACCGGATCGCTCCCAGAAACCAGCAGCAGCGGAAGCAAGCGCTCTGGTTCGGGATCAGCACCCTATGACCAAAGCGCGGTTTGCGCGGTTTCAGCGGTTTGTTTCAGCCGTTACGCGCGCCCCCCCGAGGTGTTTTCGAGAGAGATTAGACGAAATCACAGCGCCCAGGCCGGAGCGCCGGCTGAAACAAACCGCGCAAACCGCGCAAACCGCGCTTCACGCATGGAGACCAGCATGATCGACGTGACCCGGCTGCGTCCGGCCGACAACACGCCAGCCGAACTGCGCGCGGCCCTCGTCCGCACCAACCTCGCCTGCAGTGAATGCGCCGCCGATATCGCCAGCGCCCGGCAGCAACGCGACCAGGCGCTGCTCGCCGGCACGAACGAACGCATCACGGTGGCCGAGGCACGACTGAAACAGGCGGCCGATATCGGGGCCCGGGTGTCTGCGCTTCACGATCATCTGCAGCATCTGGTCGAGCATCTGCCGGCTGAACTCAGTTGTCGCCCACCCGACTGCAGCAGCAGGTTCAGGCCGTGTCGTCGATCGCGGCTTTCGCTGCATGGTGGCAAGGCGAGGGCGCCGGCCTCTGCGCGCAGATCACGTGCGGACTCGAGCTGATGGCCAAGGCCGCCGCGGCCGCCGCCACGCTTGCACAAGCCGAGGCTACGAGTCGGCCGCAATCCGCAGGCGGCATCGTCGTCCCGATCAGCGCACCACGAACCAGCGCTTAACCTATGCGCGGTCCGTGCGCCGGCACGGCCAGCACTCAACAACAGCAATGAAGGATCAACCATGATCGACACTTCGAAGTTCCGCCCCCGCAGCAAGACGTCCGACGCGATCAAGGCGGCGATCGCCCTCGCACATACGGCCGAGGGCGAGGTCAAGGCGCAGTACCGAGGCCGCGCTCGAGCAGCGCGACGCGCTGTTGATCGACGGCAGCGCGAAAGAGCGGGCACAGGCACAGGCCCGACTGGTCGACGCTCGAGACGATCTCGAGGCGCTCGCTGCCATCGAGAAGCAGCTATCCGCCCGGCTGGATCAGGCCATTCGTGATGAGGCGGTCTCGGCCGTGCACGAACAGGTCTCGCAAATCGGCGCGCTGCACGAGCGCGCAAACTCGTTCTGGCAGTCGCGTGGACCCGAGTTGCTCAAGCTCATCGGCGAATCCAACGAGATCGCCGATGGCCTCTACCAGGCCCGTCGCATGCTTCAGATCAAGCAGGCGCGGGCATTTCAGCGCGCGATCGACGACCCCCGCATCAATCAGCATCCAGCGATCGTCAGTCTCGACGACCAGGTTGCGGCCGAGTGGCGAACGGCGATCCGCGAGGCGCGGGTGCCCGAATGACCTTGGCGACCAAAGCTATGCGTCTGTCGCGCACGTTGGACGCTGGGGGGCCCCCCAGCGCATGGCAGGACCTACGGGTGGCCGGGCCGCAGCAGGTAGCTAGGTGAAAACAATGCCCAGAGGTTCCGCCGCCACATCCAGACCAGTGAGCGACACATCCGAAATGAACGTGGACACAATCACCTTGTCAGCGGCCGGCCTGGGCCGGGTGTTCGGCATCAGCGAGCGACGGGTCCGCGAGCTTCGCGATCAAGGCAGCATTCCCGGCCAACCCGATGGCCGTTACAACCTGGTCGCTGCTGGGCGTGCCTACTATGCGAGCTGCCGGCCGGCGACGGGACGGGCTGCCGCAGGAGGCGTGGCTGGCTTGGTAAACTTCGATGCGGCCAGGATCCGGCTGTTGACGGAGCAGGCCGACGCGCAAGCGATGCGGAACGCGACCAAGCGGGGCGAACTCATCGATATGGAGTTAGTCGAGGAAGTGTTTGGCGCCTGTCTCGCCGCGTCCCGGGCGGCATTCCTTGCGTTGCCCACCCGTGCGGTGAGCTTGCTGGTTGGCAGCACTTCTGCCGGCGAGATTCTGCGGGTTCTTACGACGCTGGTTTATGAGGCTCTCGACCGCCTCTCCCAGACCGAGTTCGTCGTTGTGGAAGGCAATCTGGCCAAGAAGCAGAAGGCGAGCGGCAGAGAGTCAGAACAGCCAGCCACTCACATTGGATGATTCGAAGGGGAGGATGAAAACTCTTTGTCAAGGTGAATAAAAAGGCTATCCTTATATCAGTGATTGCTAGCGTCGCGATGACAGCCAGCAGGAGGAACGGGTGGCAGTAGTTCAAATCACCGCAGAGAACGGCGCGCGTTTCGCGCTTGCGACCCGGCTCTCGCAGGGACTGCCCCAAGCCTCGGCCGGTCCGGCCGCTCCCGTCGATGTTGCCATTGCCTGCCAAGCTGCTGGCAATCCGGACCTCGCCCCGAACCTGATTGGCGATGGGGCGATGTTGGAAGCCGTGCACGCGACGATCGCGGCCGCGGCCGAACAGAGAGCGTGCTATGCTGATCCTCCGCCGCCGGCCGTGGTACCACCGACGCTTAGCGGCGCCGAGCTCGCCGGCGTCTACACTCGCTTCAACCGCACGCCTGCTGCGGTATCGCCGATCCCGGTCGGGCTGCGACCGTCGCTTGATGGTGGCGAGATCCGCAACGTCTACGCCCGTTTGAACGGCCGGCGCGCCGCGTAAATGGCAGCCCAGCGCACCATCAGCCTTCGGCTAGGCCTTGAGCAGGCAGCCGAGGTCAAGGCCGGCCTCGAAAGCCTGGGCGCAACAGGATCTGCGACGTTCGATCGACTGTCGGCCGGGCTACAGAAATTAGGCGCAACCAACTCAAGCGCGATCGTCGGAGCGCTTGAGCGTATCACGAGGGCGGCGCAGGCCGCGCAGGCCGCGACGGGGCAGGCCGCGGCGAACCAGTTCGCGGGCGTGCAAGGCCCCTCAAGCGTCGACGACTACAGCAAGCGCGCTGCCGACGTGCAGGCCTACGGCGCCCAGCTCGACGCGCTCCGGGCCAAGTTCAACCCATTGTTTGCCGCCAGCAAGCAGTATGAGACGACACTTGCCGAGATCGGCCAAGCCGAAAAGGTCGGTGCGATTTCGGCGGCCGAGGCCGCTGCGGCGCGTGATCGGGTGACTGCCAGCTACGCACAATCCAATGCGCCGCTGGTTGCTGGCACTGCGGCGACGAAGGCGAACAGCGACGCGTTGCGCGATAGCGCAGTCTCGGCCGGCAATGCGGCTTTCGCCCAGCGCCAGCTTGGCGTGCAGTTGGTTCAGTTTTTCAGCTCGGTCGAGGGCGGGCAGTCGATCATCACGGCCTTTGTGCAGCAAGGTCACCAGATCGGTGACGTTGCGCTGAGCACTGGCACTGGCTTGCGCGGCATCGGCACGGCTGCGGCTGGCCTGTTCACCGCGGTCGGTGGCTTGCCGACGCTGCTGACGGTCGGTGTAGTCGGCGGCATCGTGGCGGTTGGTGTCGCGGCCGAGAGCCAAGGGCGCCGGCTTGTCGACCTTCAGGAGCAGCTCCGCGCCACGCATGACGGCTATCAGGCGCTTGCTGTAGCCACTGAGGATGCGGCCCGGCGCGCGGCAGCCAGCAGCACGTTGACTGCCACCGCGGCGCGACAAGCCGCTCAAGCGATCTCGAGCGCTCGCTACTTTTCCGGCACGTCCGATGACATTGAGCGGCTCACCAAGCTTTCGGCAGATTTGGCCCGGGTGTGGAACACGGATGTCGCTACGGCGGCCGGCAAACTGCGGGACGCTATCAACGACCCGGCGGCAGCGGCTAAGAAGTTCGCCGATGAGGGGTTGCCTGGGTTCAACGATGCGCTGACCCGCACTGTGACTGCATTGCAGGCGAGCGGCCGTGGCAGCGAGGCGCTGCAAGCCGTTCTCACGACCCTGCAAAGCAAATTCAAGGGTGCTGCGGACGACGGCACGCCGCTGCAGAAAGCGCTGCACGACCTCTCGTTGGCATTTTCGGGCGCCGAGACCGATGGGAAAGGGTTCGCCAACTCAATCGGCTCGGTTGTCACGTCGGCCGCCACACTGGCTGTCGAGGCGCTAACTGGCGTCTTGAATAAGCTGAATGTCGCGATCGATGCGCTCGCCAAAGCCAGCAAGGCGGTTCAGCCGTCAATCGACGCGGAAATTGCTGCACAAAACGCGGCTTTGGCCGGAGTGATGAACCGCGGTGGTAGCTCGACGGTATCGGCTGGCCGGATCACGTCGTTTGCTGACCTTCCTGCGTCGGCTCAGGGCTTCATCGGCAGCGCCGCCAGTCAATACCGGGTCGACCCCAACTTGGCCGCGCGGCTTTACGGTGCCGAAGCGGTTCTCAACCCTGACGGTTCCTACAAGGACAGCCCGACCGGCCCAATTGGCCCGTTCCAGGTGGCGCGGACCACCTTCAACCAAATGCCGGATTTTGCTGGGCAGAACATTCGCGACAACCAAGTCAATGCGAATGCCGGTTTAAGCCTGTTCAGCAAGCTGCTTGACAAATACGGGGACGTCGTTCTCGCCGTGGTGGCCTACCACGATGGTGAGACGTTGGTCGATCACGTGCTGAACGGTGACACGAACCGGACGACTGGCGAGCCATATGCGCCGTCACAAGCGGCTTTGGACGAAGCACAGCGGGTTACAAAGGGCTATTCTGGCACGGGTCGTGGTTCAGGCGTCAATCCGAATGTGACGTCTGCGACGGTCGGCGCCGGCGGGGATCTTCTCAGCGCACCAATCGGTGGCGGCTTTGCTGGCGGCATTCGGAACGACACCTCGGCCAACGTCGATGCGGCTGACAAAGAACGAGCGGCGCTCAACCTGCTGGCCGATGCGCGACAGAAGCTGATCGAGAGCCGGGACAAGTTTCAGTCGGCGCTGGACGATCCGAACGCGCATCTCTCCGCTGAACAGGTGACTGCCTACAAGGCAGCGATCGCCGATCTGAATGGCAAGCTGAACGACGCCATCACGCCGGCTCAGGCCTATATCCGGTCGCTCAAGGATCAAGGCGCAGCCGCAGCGGCTGAAACGGCTGGCGACAAGGCGCTGGCTGACGTGCGGCAGCACCTAGCGGAGCTCGAGCGCAGCACCGGTGTGGCAGTCACGCCGGCTGAGCGGGCACAGGCTGAAGCGCAAGCGATCGACAACCTGTCTGCGTCGCTTCGCGCCACTGAAGCCGACCTGACACGCCAGACGGCCAATCAGACCGCCCTGGCGGCAGCTTACGATCACGGTGACCAAGCTGTTCTGACGGCGACGGCAACGCAGCAGGCCTACCAAGTCTTGCTGCAGAAGTTTCCGCAAGACAGCGCGGCCATTCAGGCAGCTCTGCCGGACCTGACGGCCAAATACGAGGCGCTTGCCCGGTCGGCCGCAGAGGTCGGGGTTGCTCAGCAGAACGCGGCGGCGCGCGACAATCTGGACATCCTTGCGGCCGAGAGTGCGACGCTTGGGCAGAATGCCGATCAGCGGACCAAGCTGATCGCGGTAATGCGCGCCGAGCAAGACATGCACCGTAAGTTCGGTGACGTTCTGCCGCAAGAGGCTCAAGACTACATCGATTTGACGGCGCGGACGGCCGATGCAACCGCCACCTATCAGCACCAGCAGCAGGCGCTAAACGACCTGACGAGCGCGATCGGCAGCGTGGCCGACACGATCACAAACGACATCACCCAAGCGTTCATCAACGGCAACGGCGCCGCGGTGAACTGGGGCAACATTATCCAAGGCATCGAAAGCCAGATTGCTGGGCTGATTGCCAAGCTGCTTATCGTCAACCCGCTCCTGAACGCCTTGGATGGCGGTTCGCGCAGCACATTTGCAAGCGTGGGCGGGATCCTCGGAAATCTGTTCGGCAACAGCGCGGGTGGTGATCTCGTAACGGCGGCTGCAGCGACTGGCGGATCGGTGGCGACGCTGGCAGGCGCCTTCGACAGAAGCGCTGCTACCAATGCGGCTCTCGGTAACACCGGGACCTACGGTGTGGCCACCGCCGATCAGGTTGCAGCGGCTGGAGGCGGCGGTGGCAGCGGTCTGAGTGCTGGCGTGGGCCTGCTGGGTGTCGGATCGAAACTGCTGGGCGGCTCCAGCTTGACATCGGGCCTATCCAACTTCGTCAGCAGCATTGGCAACACGATCGCCAATTACGCCGCCGGTGCCTTGTCGAATTTAGTCGGTAGCACCGTGGCGAGCACGGCCACAAATCTAGCGTTGAACGCGGCCGGACCTGGGATCTACGGCGTCGAGACGGCCGGCCAGTTTGCTGCCGGCGTGGGGGTGACCGAAGCGTCTGCCGCAGGCCTCACCGGTGCTGCAACCGATGCCGCGGTGTCGGCAGCGGCATCGGGCGCCGGCGCAGCGGGCACTGAGGCTGCAGCGACCGCCGCTATCGGCACGGCCACAAGCACCATTGCCACGGCGTTGCCGCTGATCGGCGCCGGCATTACGGTGGTGTCTGACCTGATCCAAGGCAACTACCGCGGCGCTGGCCTAGTCGCCGGCGGCACGGCTGTGGGCGCGGCAATCGGATCCATCGTGCCTGGGATCGGCACGGCGATCGGCGCGGCCGTCGGCGCCGTCGTGGGCGGCCTGATCGATGCGGTCTTCCCGCAGCACCCGAAAAACCCCTATCAGGACACCGAGGTCGACGTCGTCGGAGGCCACGTCAGGTCTGGCAAGGTCGTGAGCCAGCTTGAAAACTCTGATGCCGCGCAAGCCAGCGTCGATGAGTTCGGCAAGCAGCTTGACGACTATATGTCGAAGGTCGGCATCGTCATCACCAACGCCGACAGCACGATCGGTCACGTCGGCGACCATATCAAAGGGCTCACCCAGGTCGACAACGTCGGCGCGCTGTTCAAGACCCTGAACTTCGCCAACGATCCCAACGACACCAGCAACTTTGGCGTGGCCAAGGGTGCGCTGGTCGGGATGAACTTCAACAGCATCGGTGACCTGAACACCGAGCTCGCGAAGATCGCGGCGTTCAGCGATTCGATGTCGGCGCTGGGCATTAAGCTCAACTCGGTCGGCACCGACCTGACAAACATCTCAGTTGCGAGCGTGAGCCTGACCGGGGCTCTGCAGGAGCAGGCGGCGGCTACAAGCGCTGATGGCACCACTGCGGTGGGTGGCACGGCCTATGACCCCTCGACCCCGCAGAGCCAGTTGCGCATCGCCTTGGCGCATGATCTGCCGGGTCAGTCGTTCGCCAACGTGGACGCGCTGTCGGCCGAAATCGACAAGGTCAACCAGTTCGTCAACGGCACCATCCCGGGGCTGCTGAACCCCATCCTGAAGTCGACCAGCCAACTGCAGCAGCAGATCGCTGACACCAACCAGACTTACGGTCAGGCCATCATCCAGGCTCAAAAATATGGGCTTGAGACGCAGGCGCTGATCGATGCTCAGACCAAGGCCGACAACCTGATTCTGGCGGACGGCCGCAAACAGCTTGACCAGCAGGTGTCGGGATTCCAGAGCCGCGCCATCGTGGCCAGCGGCGTCGATCCGACGACGGCGTTCCAAGCCACCTTCGCGGTCGACCAGATCAAGCGCGACCAGGAGCGGGACGCGTTCATTAAGTCGCTCACGGACGTCTATGGCGACAGCGTCAAATCGACCCAGTATTTCTTGGATAGCGTCTCGACGCTGAACGGCGCGCTGTTCAACGAGGCTCAGTCGTCAATCGACGCGTTCAACCGGCAGCAGCAGACTAACGCGCTGTCGATCCAAGCGACCGTGGCCAGCGTCCATGCTCGAGGCTACGCGGCGCAGGGCGATCAGCAGACATCGGACCTCATCAACTTCGACGCCAAGGCGGCACAGGAGCGCGACAGCTACGCGAACCAGCTGACGTCGGCTTTCGGGAGCGCTTACGCCCAAACCGCTGATTATCAGCAGGCCCTGGTCGACCTTGAGACGGTGCAGCAGGAAGAGCGGGCGAACATCGTCACGAGGTATGCTCAGGCCGGCACCCAGGCGGTGCAAACCGCGGCGCAGGCACAAGCGACCCTTGCTCAGCAGATTGCCGCGCAGGCTCAACAAATCAGCCAGCAGTTGGCAACCGGTGTCAGCGTGGCGAGCGTGCACGCACGCGGCGCCGCGGCGCAGGGTGACCAGCAAGCGGCTGACCTGATCAACTTCGATGCCAAGGCGCTGCAGGAGCAGTACACCTACACCCAGCAGCTGATCGCCACTTATGGCGATTCTTACGCTCAGACGGCCGACTACCAGCAGGCGCTGGTCGACCTTGAGACGATCCAGCAGGAAGAGCGCGCCGGCATCGTTAAGAAATACGCCGACCAGGCCACACAGGCGGTGCAAGCGGCGGCGCAGCAGCAAGCCCAGGCCTTGTCGCAGGCGCAAAACAACGTCTCGTCGCTGTTCGACAACCTGACCAGCTACGCGCAAAAGCTCAAAGTTGGCGCCGACAGCCCGCTATCGCCGCTTGACCAGTATGCGGCTGCTTCAAGCCAGTTCAACGCGGTGTCGGGCGCCGCGGCCGCCGGCGATTACAGTTCGGCCTCAAAGCTGACGACCTACGCTGACGCGCTGATCTCAAGCTCGAGGGCGGTGAACGGCTCCGGTGTCGGCTACAGCCAAGACGTCGCCCGGGTGCTCGATGCGCTGGGCAATGTCTCGACGGCCAGCGATGCACTGACGACGTCGGCGCTGCGGCAAATCCAGCAGGAAGCAACGGCCAAGACGGTCGATGCCATCAGCGCGCTGCAGGATGAGGTGCGGCTGCTTCGGCGGGAGATTGCGCAGCAGGCTCGGGCGGCGTGAGCAAGAGGCGAGCAGAGCGTAATTCCGTCTACTAGCAAGACCGCGGCAGCATCACGGCTTTGCAGGATGAACAGCAATTCCTGTCTGGACCGCCGATAATCCCGCTTGGAAGGCACTTAGCTGGTTCGCTGACGATGCTAAAAGCATCGCTGCGACGCCGATTACCACGGCGATTGTCACGCCGGCTATGGTCAAAGTGCTGTTACGAAGTTCCGCCTTCGTGGGTTGGCCAGCCATCGTCGTCTTGATGTCAGCCAAGGCGGCGCTTATGGCAGTGAGTTGCGAGTGAACCGCCTCAATCTGCTTCTCGTTCTGGTCCAATCGATATTGCGTGAAGGGATCCATCTCCGGATCATGGGGATCGTCACCGCTCAAGGCAACATTTCCAGTCACCGGCTGGCCTGGCTCGCCGCCTGCAGTGGATATGAACGGTACAACATTATCCGAGTATTCGGCCATCTAAGCGGCGCCAGTCTCGATTGTCTGGAGGTATTTTTCGAACGTGGGCCCATCTTGCCAGCGTAGATGGCCACAGACGATGCAATACAGCATCGTGCAATTAAATGCACCTTTGACGGTTCTGTCGGACACATCCCTTATAGAGGCAAACGGTGTTGCAGGAGGTTCGATGTGAGCGAACGCCAGGGTCCAACGGTTACTGCTACACACTGGACACGGCTGCATTGGCTTCTTCGCAAGAAGCCGGACAACTCGCTCGGCACGGGTCTCAGCGGGCGTGACTGGCCCTTCACTCATGACGAGACGCTCTCAAACAGAGTGTGATCAGCAGCTAGTCCGCACAGAGTCCGCACATTGAGAAAATTAAAGCGCAGCCGTAACCAAATCCCGATAACTTCTTGAGACGGTGGCGCGCCCGGAAAGACTTCGAACTTCCAACCCCCAAATTCGTAGTCTGGTGCTCTATCCAATTGAGCTACGGGCGCCGCGACGGAGGCGGCGGTTTAGCCCAGCGACCTTGGCGGTGCAAGGGGGCGCCGACGGCAGGGCCGCCGGCTCAGGCGGGGCCGCGGGCGATCGGCGGCACGAACAGGGGCGCGGTGTCCCAGGGGAACAGCACCCAGGTGTCCTGCGGCACTTCCACCACCCAGGTGTCGGCCACCCCGGCGCCGGCGGGCTTGGCGTAGAGGCACGCGAAATAAGCGCGCGGCAGCATCGATCGCACCAGCTTGGCGGTCGCCCCGCTATCCACCAGGTCGTCGATGATGGCGAAGCCGGTGCCGTCGCCCGCGGCCAGCGGCGCCTTCAGCACCTTCGCCTCGCCCTGCGACTCCTCCTCGTAGCTGGCGACGCTGACGCACTCGACCAGCCGGCAATCGAGCTCGCGGGCGACGATCGCGGTCGGGATCAGGCCGCCGCGGCTGATGGCGACCAGGCCGGTCCAGGGTCCCATCGGCAGCAGCACCGACGCCAAGCTGCGGGCGTCGCGATGCAGCTGATCCCAGGTGACGGTGGCGTAGGCGCGAGCGCCGCTCAAAACAGCTTGCCCCCGTTCGGCACCGGCAAGGTGGGCGCGATCAGCACCACGGCGCCGTCGCCATCCGGCAGGCCGAGCGTCAACACTTCGCTCATGAACGGGCCGATTTGGCGCGGCGCGAAGTTCACCACGGCGCAGACTTGGCGGCCGACAAGCTGTTCCGCATCGTAGTGCGTGGTGATCTGCGCCGAGGAGCGCTTGACCCCGAGCGGGTCGCCGAAATCGATCCACAGCTTGAAGGCCGGCTTGCGCGCTTGCGGAAAGGGTTGCGCGTCCACCACCGTGCCCACCCGGATGTCGACCCGCTCGAAGTCCTCGTAGGTGATCTGCATGGCCCATCATCGGGGCGGGCGCGCGGGTTGCCAACCCTTCACCCCCATGCAATGCGTTTTCCTCCGCCGGGAGTTCTTGCATGACCGCTGCAGCCTTGCCGCAAACGCCGCCATTCCGCCTCGATGGCAAGCGCGCTTTGGTGACCGGCGCCAGCTCCGGCATCGGCGAGGCGGCGGCGGTGGCGCTGGCGCAGGCCGGCGCGGACGTTCTGCTGGCGGCGCGGCGGCTCGATGCGATGCAGGCGACGGTCGAGGCGCTGCGCGGCGCCGGGTTGAAGGCCGAGGCGGTGGCGATGGATGTGACCGACCGCGCGGCCACGCGCGCCGCGATCGCCGCTCACGGACCGTTCGACATCCTGGTCAACAATGCCGGCCGCAACACGCGGGAGCCGTTCCTCGAGATCAGCGATGCGGCGCTCGACGCCATGCTCGACCTCAACGTGCGCGCGGCCTTCACGGTGGCGCAGGCCGTGGCGCAAGGGATGGTCGCGGCCGGGCGCGGCGGCGTCATCATCAACATGGGCTCCATGAACGGCCACGTCGCGCGTGAGACGATCACCGCCTACACCGCGACCAAGCATGCGATCGAAGGGCTGACGAAGGGCATGGCGCTCGAGCTCGGCCCGCATGGCATCCGCGTCGTGACGGTATGCCCGACCTGGATCGCAACCCCGTTGGTGCGGCCGTTGCTGGACGACCCGGCGACGGCAGCGATGATGAAGTCCCGCTTGCCGATCGGCCGGGTCGGCGAGGTCGAGGACCTGATGGGGGTGATCGTGTTCCTGGCCTCGCCGGCGGCGGCGATGGTGACCGGCTCGCCGATGCTGGTCGATGGCGGGATGACGGCACACTAAGCGGCTTCGTCCGGGGCGGAATCGCGAAGCGATCCCGGGCGAGCAGCCGCGCGAAACAGCGAGCGCGAGCGGATTTTGCCTATGCGAGACTTCCATTTTCCCGGGCGCAGCCCGGTCTATTCCACGCACGGCATGGCGGCGACGGCGATGCCGGCGGCGACGCTGACGGCGCTCGACGTGCTGCGCGCCGGCGGCAACGCGATGGACGCGGCGGTCGCGGCCGTGGCCGTGCTGGGCGTGATCGAGCCGCAATCCACCGGGATCGGCGGCGACTGCTTCTGCCTGTATGCGCCGAAGGGCTCGGACGCGATCGTCGCGCTGAACGGCTCCGGGCGAGCGCCGGCAGCGGCCAGCATCGACTGGTTCGAGGATCGCGGCATCGACGCGCTGGAGAACACCTCGCCGCATACCGTGACGGTTCCGGGCGCCGTCTCGGCCTGGGAAAAGCTGCTGGCCGGGCATGGCACCAAGGGCCTGGACGAGCTGTTGCAGCCGGCGATCCGCTTCGCCGAGGAGGGCTGGCCGGTGCATAGCCGGGTGGCGTCGGACTGGGCCAAGCTCGAGGACAAGCTGCGGAAGAACGGCGCCGAAGCGTTCCTGCCGCAGGGCGCGGCACCTCGGCCGGGCGACCTGTTCGTGCAGCGCCCGCTCGCGGAAACGCTGCGCACGATCGCCAAGCAGGGCAGCCGCGGCTTCTACGAGGGCGCGGTTGCGGCCGACATGGTGGCGACCTTGCGCGCCCATGGCGGGCTGCACACCGAGGCGGATTTCGCCGGCGGCCGCAGCGTCGCCGAGTTCGTGACGCCGATCCGGGGGCAGTTCCGCGGCCACGAGGTCTGGCAGTGCCCGCCGAACGGCTCCGGGCTGATGGTGCTGATGCTGCTCGGCATTCTGGATGGCTGGGAGCCGGCGCCCGGCGGGCCGCTCGATCCGCTGCGGCTGCACCGGCATCTGGAGGCGGCGCGGCTGGTCTATCGGGACCGCGACGCGTTCCTGGCGGACCCGGCGCAGGCCGACGTGCCGGTGGCGCACCTGACCAGCCCGGAATACCTGGCCGGGCTGCGCCGGCTGATCCGCGACGACGTGGCGATGGCGCACATGCCGGCACCGGGTGAGGCGATGCTGCCGGCGCACAAGGACACGACCTACCTCTGCGTCGTGGATCGCGACGGCAATGCCTGCAGCTTCATCAACTCCCTATTCCAGGGCTTCGGGTCGGGGATCCTGGCGGCGAACTCGGGGGTCATGCTCCAGAATCGCGGCTTCGGCTTCCGGGTGCAGCGCGGGCATCCGAACTGCATCGCGCCGAACAAGCGGCCGATGCACACCATCATCCCCGGCATGGTGACGAAGAACGGCCGCGCGCTGATGCCCTATGGCGTGATGGGCGGTCATTTCCAGCCGATGGGACAGAGCTGGTTCCTGGCCAACATGTTCGACCACGGGCTCGACATCCAACAGGCGCTCGACCTGCCGCGGGTGTTTCCTTACCAGGGGAAAGTCGAAGTCGAGCGGGGCGTGCCGGACAGTGCGGTGCGGGCCTTGGCGGCGATGGGGCACGAGATCGTCGCCGCCGACCGGCCGCATGGCGGCGGCCAGGCGATCTGGATCGACGAGACGCGCGGAGTGCTGGTCGGCGGCTCCGAGCCGCGCAAGGACGGCATGGCGTTGGGGTACTAGACGATGGAGCCTTGCGACCTTCCGGCTACCGAGGCGCGCCGCCTGATCGGCAGCAAGCGCCTGTCGCCGGTCGAGCTGACCGAAAGCTGCATCGCCCGGATCGAGGCGATCGACCCGGCGGTCAACGCGCTGCCGGCCCGTGACCTTGCCGGCGCCCGCGCCCAGGCCAAGCAGGCGGAGGCGGCGGTGATGCGGGGCGACGCGTTGGGCGCGTTGCACGGACTGCCGCTGGCGGTGAAAGACCTCGAGGATGCGGCCGGGTTCGTCACCAGCCACGGCAGCCCGATCCATGCCGGCATCGTCGTCGAGCAGGACCAGCGCACCGTGGCCGCGATCCGCGCGGCCGGCGCGATCATCGTGGGCAAAAGCAACGTGCCGGAGTTCGGCGCCGGGGCGAACACCCGCAACGCCGTTTATGGCGCGACCGGCAACGCCTTCGACCCGGCGAAATCGGCGGCCGGGTCGTCGGGCGGCTCGGCGGTGGCGCTGGCCTGCGGCATGGTGCCGATCGCGACCGGGTCCGACACAGGCGGCTCGCTGCGCAACCCGGCGGCGTTCAACGGCGTGGTCGGCTTCCGCCCGACGCCCGGCCTGGTCGCCAACGAGAAGGCGCCGTTCTCCCCGCTCAGCGTGCTCGGGCCGATGGGCCGCACGGTGGGCGACGCGGCCCTGCTGCTGTCGGCCATGGTCAGCGACGACAAGCGGGACCCGCAGGCGACCACCATCCATGGGCGCGCGGTCCGCTCGGCCGCGGAGTTCGCGGTGCCGGGCCGTTGCGACCTGTCCAGCTTGCGCGTGGCGCTCACGCCCGATTTCGGCTTCGCGCCGACGGAACGGCACATCGCCGAGGTGTTCGCGGACAAGGCCGGGTTGTTCCGCGGCGCTTTTGCCGTGGACGAGGACACCGCGCCCGATTGCAGCGGCGCCGACGAGTCGTTCGAGGTGTTGCGCTCGCTCGGCTTCCTGCGCAAGCACGCGGACAACATGCGCACCCGGCCGCAGGATTTCGGCCCCAACATCCACGCCAACTACGAAGAAGGGCTGCGCTACACCGCCGCCGACGTGTCGCGCGCAATGGGACTGCAGGCCGACATGTACCGGCGCTGGCAAGCGTTCTTCGACCGCTTCGACGTGGTGCTGTCGCCCGCCATCACCATCAGTCCGCGGCCCTGGACCGAGCTCTACCCGGCCGAGATCGACGGCAAGCCGACGCGGACCTACTTCCATTGGCTGTCGCTGGCCTATTGCAGCTCGCTGATCGGCCACCCGTCGCTCTCGCTGCCGGTCGGCCTCGACCGCAACGGCATGCCGTTCGGGCTGCAGATCGTCGGCCCGCGCGGCGGCGACGCGCTGGTGCTGGCGGTCGCCGCAGCGCTCGAGGCGCACTTGGCCGGCGACCCGCGCACGGCACGCCCGGTGCCCGACTTGCGGGGGCTGGCCTCGGCGCCGCCGATCGCGCAACGGCCGGGCTTCCTTGGATTCGGCTGACCGGCGTTAACCCGGCGGCAAGAGCTTGGCCCTAGATTGCGCCCGGACCGCCCGACTTGCGGGCGGCGTGGGAGCCGGGGATGCAACAGGACACGATCTCGCCGCCGGATATCGCTGAAGCGCGTGCGACCATGGCGCGCCACTTGGCCGAGCTGCAGAAGCTGCACGTGGTGCTGGCGACCGACACGCAAGGCTTGAAGGCGTTCAGCGCCAGCGGCGCCGGGGTGAGTGAGATCAAGCTCGGCTACGAATTGCTGGAGCAATACCTGGCGATGACCGAGGCGTTCCTCGAGAACATGTCGGGCCGGTTCGAAGCGCGGCTTACGGTGCTGCGCCGGGCCGAGCCGCAGCTCAACGGCAAGCCCGGGCGGGCCGAGTTCGCCCCGGGCCACACCCAGTTCTGGCTCGAGTTTTCCCGCCTGACCGCGGTCCTGCGCCGCATCGCCAAGCGCGTGGAACGCTGACGCGCCAGGACGCGCGGGGACGCGCCGACGCCGAAAAGCGTCAGCCGCCGCCGATGGCGCGGGTGATCACCCCGGTGCCGGCGCAGGTCGGACAGGGCTTCGAGTCGACGGTGCCGCGCCCTTCGCAGTCCGGGCAGACGTCGTCGCCCGTGCCCACGGTTCCGGCGGGCGCTTCGTCGCCGGGCTTCATGTCGTTGGTGTCGTTCGATGCCATGACCATTCCTCCTTTCGGCTGAACGGCGCGGCATCGAGGAGGTTCGAGCAGGCCCGGCGATCGGCCGAGCCTGCACAGTCACATCGGATGGAGCGGAGCAGCCGAGGCGCTACTTGCGCCACCAGCCCCGCTTCTTCTCGGCCACCACGGCGTCCGGCGTGCCAAGCACGATCGGGACGATGGCGGGGCCGATCACCGGTTCACGCGACGGGGGTGGCGCCGCCTCGACCGGAGCGGCGGCCGCGTCCTGCAGGGCCTCGTCACGACCCGTCGGTTCGACCGGCAGCGGCTCGGCTGGCTGTTGCGCCATGGGCGGCTCGGCTGCCGCTTCGGCGGGCGACGACGAGCCGGCGTCATGCGGCACCGTCGCTTCCGCGGCCGCCGCCTCGATCTCGGCCACGGCCGCAACCGGGGGCGGCACCGACTGGGCGGGCGCGTCCGGAACGGGCGGGATCGCGAGGTCGGCGTCGTCCGCGGGCGCCGCGTGCTGCACCGGCGGCTCCGGCTCGGGCTCGGGCGCCGGCTCTGGCGCCGGCGGGGTCGCGGGCAGCGGGCGGGTCACCGGCGCCGGCTCCTCGACCGCGTCGAAGAAGGCGAAGGCGTTGCTGTCGCCGCCGAATGGGTTGGCCGGGGTCGGCCCGGAATAGACCGGCGGCGAGTAAGCGGGCGGCGCGTAAGCGGCCGGCAACTCGGCGTCCGGCTCGGCTGCCTCGATCCCGTCGGCATCCTCGCCGTCGGCCACGACCACGCCATCGGCGCCCGGCTCGCGGCGGCGGCGGCGGCCCCCGCGGCGGCCGCGGCGCTTGCGCTCGCCATCTGCCGCCGGGGCGCCCTCGGCTGCCGAGGCGCCGTCGACCGGCTCGGCGGCTGTTTGCGCCTCGGACCCGTCCGCCTCGTCCTCGCCGGCAGGCGCGTCCTCGGTTTCGCCGGACTCGGCGACGTCGCCGGGCTCGGAGCCGGTTGCGTCGGAGGAGGCGGCGTCGGCGGCGACGGCGTCCTCACGCCGGCCACCCCGGCGGCGGCGGCGGCGCTTGCGTTGCCGCTGCTCGCCTTCCTCGGCCGTTTCGCCGGGTTGCGGCGCGTCCTCGTCGTCGTCCGCGGCGGCCGCGATGTCGGCGTCGCTCTCGGTCTCGACGTCGTCGGCTTCCATCACCGCGTCGTCGGGGTCCTCCACCGTCTCGACCGGCACCGATTGGCTGATCGGCGGCGGCAGCTCGGACGGCAGCAGCGCCCGCACCTTCTCGACCCGCATGGAGGGCGGGATCATGGTCTCGTCGGCCTGGAACACCACGTGCAGCCCGAACCGCTGCTCGATCTCGCTCAGCCGCACGCGCTTGTGGTTGAGGATGTAGAGCGCGATCGAGCCGTGCACGTGCACCACGATCTCGGCGGCGCGGCGGCGCCCGCCCTCATCCTCGATGGCGCGCAGCACGGACAAGGCGGCGCTTTCGGTGGAGCGCATGTGGCCGGTGCCGCCGCAATGCGGGCAGGACACGAAGCTGGTTTCGGCCAGGGACGGGCGCAGCCGCTGCCGGCTCATCTCGAGCAGGCCGAAATGGCTGATGGAGCCGACCTGGATTCGCGCCCGGTCGTTCTTCAGCGCGTCCTTCAGCCGCTTCTCGACGGCGGCGTTGTTGCGCCGGCTTTCCATGTCGATGAAGTCGATCACGATCAGCCCGGCCAGGTCGCGCAGCCGCAACTGCCGCGCCGCCTCTTCGGCCGCCTCCATGTTGGTCCTGAGCGCCGTTTCCTCGATGCCGCGCTCACGCGTGGAGCGGCCCGAGTTGACGTCGATCGCGACCAGCGCCTCGGTCTGATTGATCACCAGGTAGCCGCCGGAGCGGAGCTGCACCGTCGGCTGCAGCATGGCGTCGAGCTGGCTTTCGACCTGCGCCTTGGCGAACAGCGGCTGCGGGTCGCGCCACAGCTGCACCTTCTTGGCGTGGGCCGGCATCAGCATGCGCATGAAGTCGCGCGCCGCGCGCCAGCCTTCCTCGCCGTCGACCAGGATCTCGTCCACGTCGCG
Organism: uncultured Alphaproteobacteria bacterium; assembly: GCA_963752225.1. GTDB lineage: Bacteria > Pseudomonadota > Alphaproteobacteria > Acetobacterales > Acetobacteraceae > JBBROS01. Next base: position 168,415 of record CAVVXS010000016.1, read on the forward strand.
CGAATAGACGTCGCGGATGGCGCGCTTGATGAGGCTCGCCTCCTCGTAGATCAGCGCCGGGGCCATCGAGCGCATGGTCAGGTCGCGGATCTGGTCCCACTGGTTCAGCAGGTACTCGCAGTCGCGCAGGATCTCGGGCTTCGGCCGGGCGGCGCCGGCCGTGCGGACAATCAGGCCCATGCCGCGCGGCAGGTCGAGCTCGGCGGTGATCTCTTTCAACCGCCGGCGGTCGGCGGCCGAGGTGATCTTCCGGGAAATGCCGCCGCCGCGGGGCGAGTTGGGCATCAGCACGGAGAAGCGGCCGGCGAGCGAGATATAGGTGGTGAGGGCGGCGCCCTTGGTGCCGCGCTCCTCCTTGACGACCTGCACCAGCAGGATCTGCCGGCGGCGCATCACCTCCTGGATCTTGTAGTTGCGCAGGAAGCGGGACGGCTGCCGCCGGTCGGGCCGGTCGTCGGTGTCGAGCTCGCCGCCGATGTGCTCGGGCGCCGGGGTGGGCGGGACGAGGTCGATGTGCCCGTGCGGGTCATGGCCGTTGGTTTCGGGCTGCTCAGCGGCTGCCAGGTCGCCGTCCGCGGCGGCGTCACTGTCCGCTTCGGTGTCGTTGTGGCCGGGGTCGGCGGCAGCCGGGATCTCAGCATCGCCATCGCCGTCGCTTGACGCGGGCGCCACCGTCGCTTCGGCCAGATCGGCCGTCAACTCGGGCGCGAGGTCGGCGCCGGCGGAGGGAGCCGACGACGCGTCCGCCGCGGGGAACATCGCCTGCGCGTCTTCGGGCGCGACGATTATGTCCTGGGCAATGGCGGCCGGTTGGGCGACCTGGCGCGGCTCCGGCATCGGGACCGGCTCGGCCGGTTCGGCGCGTTCGGGGTCGGCCTGCTCCGATTCGACCCGCTCGGGATCGGCTTGGGCGGCGTAGCCGGCCTCGGTCAGCGCATCGGCTGCGGCCGGCTCATCGGCGGGCGTCTCGGGCATGGCCGGGCCGGTCGCCGCGTCGGCTTCGGCGGCGGCGGCGGACGGCTCGTCGCCGGGGCCATGTTCCGGCTCGTCCGGGACCTGGATCTCGTCCCCGTGGAGGTCGTCCGCGTGGCCGTTGGCGCTCGCCGCGGGGGTTGCGGCGCCGTTCCGCCGCGGGGCGCCGCCGCGCTCCTGCCGGGTCGCTTCGCGCTCTTCTTCCTCTTCCTCCTCGCGCGCTTCGGCTTCCTGCATCTCGAGCAGGCGTTTCCGGTCGGCGACAGGGATTTGGTAGTAGTCGGGGTGGATCTCGCTGAAGGCCAGGAAGCCGTGGCGGCCGCCGCCGAACTCGACGAACGCCGCCTGGAGGCTCGGCTCCACGCGGACGATCTTGGCGAGGTAGATGTTGCCTTTAAGCTGCTGCTTGGTCGAGGTTTCGACGTCGAAGTCTTCGAGGCGGTTACCGTCCAGGACCACCACGCGGGTTTCTTCCGCGTGGGTGCTGTCGATCAACATACGCTTCGTCATGGGTCGGGGAACTCCTGGCGTCCGCGGGCACGCGCGAGCCAGGCTCGCTGGCGCTGCTGTGGCGGCGGACATGATGTGAAGACGTTCCACCAGGGGTTGCGTGCGGGCCGGGTCCGGAGAGGGGGAAGTCGGGCGCGACGCTTGGCATAAAAACCCTGGCAAGGCGGGAGGCGCCGCTGGCCGAAGCCGCGCGACACCGCCCAGGTGAGGCGATCGGACCCCGGCGCGCGAGGGCGCGGCGCGGGCAGCGATGCAGCGGCTTGGGTCCGGAGATGACTCGGCCCTGTCCTCGGACAGGCTGGCCGGCACGGACTAACCCGGCTCTGCATCACCGGAACGGACCCAAAGATGACGTAAACCGCCATTGGCTGCAAGGGCGTCGCGAAGCGGCCGCCCGCTGCCGCGACAGGACGCCGGTGACAGCGTCCGGGACGGGCGCGGAACGTCTCGGAATGTGCATTGCCGCTCCTTATGTGTTACGTGCACCGGCATGGCCGACCCCGCCGTCATCACGCGCCGCGCCTTGCTGGCTGCCGCAGCCATGCCCGCTGCCTTGACGGCCACGGTGGGGCCGGCAGCGGCCGCGACCGTGCGGCCGGGCCGGGCGGCGCCGCCGCTGCCGTTGGTGATGCTCGACCCCGGCCATGGCGGCAAGGACCCCGGCGCCATCGGGATATCCGGCACGTACGAGAAGCACATCGCCTTTGCCGCCGCGCAGGAGTTGGCGCGGCAGCTCGAGGCGGGAGGCCGTTGCAGGGTCAAGCTGACCCGGTCGCGGGACGTGTTCATCCCGCTCGCCGATCGTGTCGGCATCGCGCAGGGGCACGGGGCGACGCTGTTCGTGTCGCTGCACGCCGACGCGTTGCCCGATCATTCGGTGCGCGGCGCCAGCGTGTACACCTTGTCCGACACCGCGTCCGACGCGCAGACCGCCGCCTTGGCGCAACGGGAAAACAGTGCCGACCGGTTCGGCCCGTCGCTGCGCAACCTGCCGCCGGATGTCGCCAACATCCTCGCCAGCCTGGTGCGGCAGGAAACACGGCAAGGCTCGGCCCGGGTGGCGCGGACGCTGGTTTCGGCCATGCATCCGGACGTCGGCCTGCTGGTCAACCCGTCGCGGCACGCCCGCTTCGCGGTGCTCAAGGCGGCCGACGTGCCGAGCGTGCTGGTTGAGATGGGTTTCATGTCGAACCAATACGATGAGGTCGCGTTGCGCAAGGCGGAACACCGGACCCGCATCGCGGCGGCCTTGCGCCGGGCGATCGAGACTTATCTTGCAGCAGGCAATCATGCGGTCCGGGTGGCCGCGGGATGGATCGAATGAATGACATGAACCGGCCTCCCGGCCCGACCGCGCGGGACCGGCTGGCGCGCGACAGCGCGATCCCGGCCGCCCGCGCCGCCGCCAAGCCGGCGCGCAAGCCGCGGTTCCGCGCCGTCCGCATCGTCGGCGGCACGCTGCTCGCGGTGGGCCTGCTCGGCGGGCTCGGCGGCGCAGCGTTCGGCTGGCACACCTATCAGCGCTATGCCGAGGACCTGCCGACGCTCGACAGCCTGCGCAATTACCAGCCGCGGGTGATGAGCCGCATTTACGCCGGCGACAACCGGCTGGTGGCCGAGCTCGCCACCGAGCGCCGCATCTTCATGCCGGTCAGCGCCATCCCCGACATGGTCAAGCAGGCCTTCTTGTCGGCCGAGGACCAGAAGTTCTGGAGCCATCGCGGCGTCGATCCGGTCGCCATCGCCCGCGCCGCCTGGACCGACCTGATGAATTACGGCCAGGGGCGGCGGCCGATCGGCGCCTCCACCATCACCCAGCAGGTCGCCAAGAACATGCTGCTGGGCAACGAGGTCTCGGTCGCCCGCAAGGTCAAGGAGCTGATCCTCGCCGTCCGCATCGACCAGACGATGCCGAAGGAGAAGGTGCTCGAGCTTTACCTCAACGAGATCTTCCTCGGCCTGCAATCCTATGGCGTGGCCGCGGCGGCCCAGGCGTATTTCAACAAGTCGCTCGACGAGCTGACCTTGCCCGAAGCGGCGTTCCTCGCCGCCTTGCCCAAGGCGCCCAACAACTACAACCCGTTCCGCTACCCGGAAGCGGCCAAGGCCCGGCGCGATTGGGTGCTGGACCGCATGGCGGACGACCACGCCATCACCCCCGAGCAGGCGGCCGAAGCGAAGGCGACGCCGATCCAGCCCTCCGCGTTCCGCCGGCCCGAGACCATCGCCGGCGCCGAGTGGTTCGGCGAGGAGGTGCGGCGGCAGATGATCGACCGCTTCGGCGCCGACGCCACCACCCAGGGCGGCTACGTCATCCGCACCAGCCTCGACCCGGCGCTGCAGACCGCGGCCGACGAAGCGTTGCGCAAAGGATTGATCTCCTACGACAAGATCCACGGCGGCTGGCGCGGCCCGGTCGCCCGGCTCGATGCCGGTCCGGCGCTGAAACAGAGCTGGGCGACCAAGCTGCCCGCCATCCCGCGCCCGGGCGGCATGCTGGCCGAGTGGCGGCTCGCGACCGTGCTCGAGACCACCAACGACGAGGCCAAGGTCGGCTGGACCGAACGCGGCGCCGGCCCGGCGTCCACCGTCCTGACCGCCCGCGGCGGCTCATTGTTCTTGTCGGACCTGGCCTGGGCCAAGACGGTCCGCTCCAACGGCCTCGGCCCGGCGCCGCGGAAGATGTCCGAAGTGCTGCAGCCCGGCGACGTCGTCATGGTCGAGCCGCTGCCGGCGACCCCGGCGCAAGGCAAGACGCCGGCCCGGCCCGAGCGCATCATGCTGCGGCAGATCCCGCAGGTGCAGGGCGCGCTGGTGTCGCTCGATCCGATGACCGGCCGCGTGCTGGCGATGTCGGGCGGCTGGCACTTCGAGGGCAGCCAGTTCAACCGCGCGACGCAGGCGCAGCGGCAGCCGGGCAGCTCGTTCAAGCCGATCGTCTACCTGACCGCGCTCGAAGCCGGGTTCGCGCCGTCGCAGCGGGTGCTCGACGCGCCGTTCGTGCAGAACCTGGGCGCGCAGGGGCAGTGGCGGCCGAACAATTACGGCCTCACGTTCCGCGGCCCGACGTCGATGCGGATCGCGCTGGAGCAGTCGCTCAACCTCGTCACCGTGCGCCTGGCGGAAAAGGTCGGGATGGATGCAGTGGCGCAGAACGCGATCGCCTTCCACGTCGTGGACGGGATGCCGAAGGTGCTGCCGGCTTCGCTCGGCGCGGTGGAAACGACGGTGCTGCGCCAAGCCTCGGCCTATGCCGGGTTCGCGATGGGTGGCAAGGAGGTGCTGCCGTCGCTGGTTGACAGCATCCAGGACCGTGATGGCAAGGTGATTTGGCACACCAGCGGGGTCGAGTGCCAGGGCTGCAGCGACCCGACACGGCCGCCGATGCTGGTCGACAACCGCCGCCAGATCGCCGACCCGCAAAGCACGTTCCAGCTGGTGACGATGATGCAGGGCGTCGTCACCAAGGGCAGCGGCACCGCGGCCGGGGCCGGGCTCAACCGCGCCATCGCCGGCAAGACCGGGACCAGCCAGGACTACAACGACGCCTGGTTCGTCGGCTTCACGCCGGACCTGGTGACGGCGGTGTGGGTCGGGTTCGACGACAACACCAGCCTGGGCGAGAAGGAGACGGGCTCGGCGGTATCGGCCCCGATCTGGCACGACTTCATGGCGGTGGCACTCAAGAACCGGCCGAACCTGGTGTTCCGGGTGCCGGAGGGCATCAAGATGGCCACCTGGGACGGCAGTGGCGGCCGTGTCGACGCGTTCAAGCTCGACCAGCAGCCGGGCGTGAGCCAGGGCACCATCGGCGGCGGCGAGACGTCCGACGACATGGCCGTCTCAGCGGGCGGGCCGGGCGTGGGCATCGATAGCGGGGTGGGTGGACTTTACTGAGGCCAGGAGCTCTGCTCCTGCACCTCGCTGGGGCCGCGGGCCCCAGACCCCGATTTGATTAAACGGAAGTCAAAGGCTACGCCTTTGGTGGGGTTCAAAGGGGCGCCGCCGCCTTTGCCTTTCTAACAGAGAACACGCGATGTCCACCGAATCCGACGCACTCAATGCTCAACTCAAGCAGACCTTCGCGCTGCTGAGGAGGCATCTTTGACTGGGATGTCGCCACTGCCCGGCTCGAGGAGCTGAACGCCCGCTCCGAGGACCCGTCCTTGTGGAACGACGCCGCCGCGGCGCAGGAAGTGATGCGGGAGCGCAACCGCCTCGCGACCGGCATCGACGGGCTGCGCAGGCTCGAAAGCGAAGCCGCCGATGCGGTGGACCTTATCGCCATGGCCGAGAGCGAGGGTGACGCGGCCATGGTCGCCGATTGCATCCGCACGCTCAACGGCCTGCTGGAGGAAGCCAAGCGGCTCGAGATCGAGAGCCTGCTGTCCGGCGAGGCCGACGGGCGCGACGCGTTCCTGGAGGTGAACTCGGGCGCCGGCGGCACCGAGGCGCAGGATTGGGCCGAGATGCTGTCCCGCATGTACAACCGCTGGGCCGAGAAGCACGGCTACAAGGTGCAGCTGCTGGAGCAGAGCGAGGGCGAGCAGGCCGGCATCAAGTCGGCGACGCTGCAGGTGAGCGGCCCCAACGCTTATGGCTGGCTCAAGACCGAAGCCGGGGTGCACCGGCTGGTGCGGATCAGCCCGTTCGACTCGGCCGCCCGCCGGCAGACCAGCTTCGCCAGCGTGTGGGTCTATCCGGTGGTGGACGACACGATCGAGATCGAGGTCAACGAGGCCGACCTGAAGGTGGACACGTTCCGGGCCAGCGGCGCCGGCGGCCAGCACGTGAACAAGACCGAATCCGCGATCCGCATCACCCACGTGCCGACCGGCATCATCGTCGCTTGCCAGACCGACCGCTCGCAACACCGCAACCGCGCCACCGCGATGACGATGCTGAAGGCGCGGCTGTACGAAGCGGAGCTGCAGCGGCGCGAGGCCGCCGCCAGCGCGCAGGAGGCCGCCAAGACCGACATCGGCTGGGGCCACCAGATCCGCTCCTACGTGCTGGCCCCGTATCAGATGGTGAAAGATCTCCGCACCGGGGTGGAGAAGGGCAACCCGGACGCGGTGCTCGACGGCGAGCTGGACGAGTTCATGGCCGCGGCCCTGGCGGCCCGCGTCGGCGCAACCCGCAGCGAAGCCAGCGCCAACGCGCAATGAGCGTCCTCCCTGTCCGGGGAGGGCGAGCGATGGCGGCGACGCCCCACATCGGACCGGTGACGCCGCGCTCCAGCCTCACCGCGCTTCGCCTGCTGCTGCCGTTCCTGCGCCCATACCGCGGCCGGGTGCTGGCGTCATCGCTCGTGCTCGTGCTGGCGTCGGCGCTGGTGCTCGGGCTGGGGCAAGGGGTGCGGGCGCTGATCGACTCCGGCTTCGCCGCGGGCGACACCGGACGGCTGAACCAGGCCGCCGCGGCGATGGCGGCCGTGGTCGCGGCACTGGGGGTCACCACCGCCTCGCGCTTCTACCTGGTGTCCTGGCTGGGCGAGCGGGTGGCGGCGGACATGCGGCGGGCGGTGTTCGACCGCGTGCTGGGCCTCGGCCCCTCGACGTTCGAGACGTTGCGCACCGGCGACGTGCTGACCCGGCTGACGACCGACACGGCCCTGCTCCAGACGCTGATCGGCAGTGCGGTGTCGGTCTGGCTGCGCAGCGCGCTGACTGCGTCGGGCGCGCTGGCGATGCTGGTGGTGACCAGCCCGAAGCTGGCGTTGATCGTGGTGGCGGTGGTGCCGCTGGTGGTGGTGCCGCTGGTGCTGTTCGGGCGGCGCGAGCGGGCCTTGTCGCGGGCGGCGCAGGACCGGGTCGCCGACCTCGGCGCTTACGCGGAGGAGACGGTGAACGCGCTGCGCACGGTGCAGGCCTACACCCACGAGGCGGTGGACCGGAGCCGGTTCGGGCAGCGGCTTGAGGCGAGTGTCGCCGCGTCGCTGCGGCGCATTACCGTGCGGTCGGGCCTGATCCTGGCGGTGATCATGCTCGGCTTCGGCGCCATCACCTTCAGCCTCTGGGTCGGTGGGCTCGAAGTGGTGCATGGCCGGCTGTCGGGCGGCGCGCTGTCGTCGTTCGTGTTCTACGCGGTGCTGGTGGCCACCTCGGCCACCTCCATGAGCGAGCTATGGGGCGAGGTGCAGCGTGCGGCCGGGTCCGCGTCGCGCATCGCCGAGCTGCTGGACGAGGCGCCCACCGTCGCCGCGCCCGCAACCCCGGTCCGCTTGCCGCCGCCGGCGCCGGGCGGCTCCCGCGTCGTGTTCGACCGGGTGCGTTTCCATTACCCGTCGCGTCCGGATCAGGCGGCGCTGGAAGGCTTCGACCTCCAGGTCGAGCCTGGCGAGACCGTCGCTTTGGTCGGCCCGAGCGGGGCCGGCAAGTCTACCGTGTTCCAACTCCTGCTGCGGTTCTACGACCCGGCGTCGGGCGGCATCAGGCTCGATGGCGCCGACCTGCGGGCGGCGGACCCCGACGCGGTGCGCCGCCGGATGGCGCTGGTGTCGCAGGACCCGGTGATCTTCGGCGCCGACGTGTGGGACAACATCCGCTACGGCCGGCCCGACGCAAGCGACGTCGAGGTGTTGGCGGCCGCCCACGCCGCCTCGGCCGGGTTCCTCGAGGACCTGCCACAGGGCTTGTCCACCTTTCTCGGCGAGCGCGGCCTGCGCCTGTCCGGCGGGCAGCGGCAGCGGGTCGCCATCGCCCGCGCCATCCTGCGCGACAGCCCGCTGCTGTTGCTGGACGAGGCCACCAGCGCGCTTGACGCCGAAAGCGAAGCGGCGGTGCAGCAGGCCCTGGCGCGCCTGGCCGAGGGCCGCACCACGATCGTCATCGCGCATCGGCTCGCGACGGTGCGCCGGGCCGACCGGATCGTGGTGATGGATGGCGGCCGGGTGGTCGCGACCGGCACCCACGACGCACTGGTCCGTGAAGGCGGGCTCTATGCCCGGCTGGCGGCTTTACAATTCGCTGCATTGTCATAACTGACACGACGTTCGTGCCTGATTAATGTTACTCACGCTAAATGGGGAAAGGGTGCGGGATAGTGCGGCGACTGCTCCTGGTCATGCTCCTGGCGCCGTTGCCGGTGTGCGCGCAGAGCCTGGTCGTCGGCGGCGTCGGCGGCAGCGACGCCATCCGAGGCACGAAGTCGGCGCCCGAGGTCCGCTTCGAATACCGGCCGGACTGGGCGCTGCTGCCGGCGATCGAGCCGGTGGCGTCGTTGCGGCCCTGGGTCGGTGGCGAGGTCACCACGCGCGGCTCGCTGTGGGCCGGGGGTGGCGTGCTGCTGGACATCGGCATCGGCCGGTTCGCGCTGGTGCCGCAGGTCGGTGTGGGTGGCTATGAGATGGGCAACGGCAGGGACCTCGGCTCCTCGTTGCAGTTCCGCACCGGCGTGGAGCTGGCCTACAAGTTCGAGGACGGCTCGCGGGTGGCGCTCGGCATCAGCCACATGAGCGACGCCGGGATCACCCGGCGCAACCCGGGAACGGAGGCGATCTTCGTCAACTACCAGGTGCCGCTGGCGAAGATCTTTGGACCGTGACGAGGCCGGGGCCGGCGGCCCCGGTCTCGTCGGATTACGCGGCCTGGACCATGTGGCGGAACATCACGCGGCGGGCTTCGTCGTCCATCTCCGCCTTGAACGTGTGCTTGTCCTTGATTGCGGCGGCGCGTTGCGCGGCCGGGCGGGCGCTGACCGCGTCGAGCAGGCGCTTCACGTTCGGCAGCGCCTCCCAGACCGACATATCGGTCGCCCCGGCGCCGAGCACGAACGGTACCATGCGCGCCCAGCCCCAGACATTCATGTCGACCACGCTATACGCGTCGCCGACCATCCACTCGCGCCCGGCCAGGTGCGCATCGAGGATGCCCCAATGCCGCTTGGCCTCGAACAGGTAGCGCGTTTCGCCATACTCCTGCGGCTTCGGCGCGAAATGGCGGAAGTGGACGCATTGCCCGGAGTAGGGGCCGATGCCGCTGGAGATGAAGAACATCCATTGCAGCGTCGCAGCCCGGTCCTTCGGCAGGAATTTCCCTGATTTCTCGGCCAAGTAAAGAAGGATGGCGCTGCTGTCGAATACCGGGGTGTCGCCATCGACGATGACCGGCACCTTGTTGTTTGGGTTGTATTTGGAGAACTCGGCGCCGAACTGGTCGCCCTTGCGGGTGTCGACCGGGATGGCTTCGTATTCGAGTCCGGCTTCTTCGAGAAACAGCGCCACCTTCATCGGGTTCGGCGCCAGGCTGTAGAAGAACTTGATCATCGCATTGCTCCCCAGGGTCGCATCACCGTTTCGCCGCGACCAGGAGCGTGGTTCCATCCAGGCCGACGACTTTCAGCGCCGCACCCTCGGCCGGTTCGCCGCCCTCGGCAAGCCGTGCGTTCCAGGTGCCGTCCCCCAGCGCGACCCGGCCCTCGCCGTCGCGGAATGCCACCGCGCGGCAGGTCTGGCCGATTAACCCGGCCGCCGGGGCGTTGACGGCGTCGGTCGAGACCCGGCGGCGCACCCGCTGCCACGCCGCGCCCACCAGCACCGCGGTCAGCCCGACGAAGACGGCGAGTTGGCCTTCGCCGCCGAGCGCCGCGAGTTCCGCGACCACGCCGGTGCCGAGTGCCGCCAAGCCGATCCACAGCAGGAACACGCCCGGCGCCAGCAGCTCCAGCGCGGCGACCGCAAGCCCGCCGACCATCCAGACGGCGCCGCCGGTCACGCTCGCTACTCCGGCGCCTTGCCCAGCCGCATCGCCTCGAGCGCCTGGGTGATGCCGCCGGCGAGGCCAGCGCTCTCGATCGGGATCACCAGGGTGCGGCCGCTCGGGTTGGCGGCCAGCGCCCGGATCGCGTCCACGTATTTCTGCGCCACGAAGTAGCGCAGCGCCTCGGCCCCGGCGCCCGTTGCGGCGGCGGCCACCGACTGGGTGGCGCGGGCCTCGGCCTGGGCCAGCCGCTCGCGGGCTTCAGCGTCCTTCATCGCCGCCTCGAGCCGGGCTTCGGCTTGCAGCACGGTCGCCTGCTTGGCGCCCTCGGCGCGGGCGACGGCCGCCTCGCGCTCGCCCATGGCGCGGGCGACGGTGGCGCGCCGCTCCCGCTCGGCCGTCATCTGCAGGTTCATCGCCATGACCAGGTTGGCCGGCGGCTCGATCTTGCGCAGCTCGACCCGGCTCACCTTCACACCCCACGGCGCGGTCGCGTGATCGAGCGTCGTCAGCAGCTTGGCGTTGATCTCCTCGCGGCCCGACAGCGCGCCGTCCAGGTCCATCGCGCCGATCACGCTGCGGATGTTGGTCATGGCCATGCTGGTCAGCGCCTGCACCAGGTTCTGCGCGCCATAGGCGGCCTTGGGGGCGTCGAGCACGCGGTAATACATGATGCCGTCCACGGTGACGGCGGCGTTGTCGCGGGTGATGACCGCTTGCTCGGGGATGTCGAGCACGATCTCCTGCACGTTCATCTTGTGCCCGACCCGCTCGACGAACGGCACCATCAGGTTCAGCCCGGGGTTCAGCAGCCGGGTGAAGGCGCCGAACCGCTCCACCGTCCAGACCTGGCCCTGCGGCACGGTGCGCACGCCCTGGCCCACGGTCAGGATGACGACGAAGGCCAGCACGGCGAGGACGATCAGGGCGGACATGGAGGTTGTTCTTTCACGTGACAGCCGGACGGCACAGTTGCGCCTGTCCCATGCCGGAACAATAGCGCAATCGTGAGTTTTTGTTCATGCCCCGTGGTTTACGCCCCGTGCGGCGGTCCCGGCGATTGCGCCGCGGCGGCGCCGGGTCTGTAGTGCGGGCGGACGGGCAGGGAACGCGGCATGAGCGACGGGATGGCGATCGGCTTCATCGGTTTGGGCGCGATGGGTCGCCCGATGGCCGCCCGCGTCGCCGGCGCCGGGTTCGCGTTGTCGGTGCTGGACCGCGACACGCAGCGTGCGGGCGCGGTGGCCGCGGAGTGCGGGGCGCAGTGGGGCAGGAGCGGCGCCGAGCTGGCCCGCGCTTCGGACCTGATCGTGACGATCCTGCCGACCAGCGCCTCGGTCGCCGACGTGTTGGGCGGCGAGGACGGCGTGCTCGCCGGGTTGCGGCCCGGCGCGATCGTCGTGGACATGACCAGCGGCGTGCCGGCCGAAACCCAGGCGCTGGCTGCCCGCGTGGCCGCCGCCGGGGGGACGCTGATCGACTGCCCGGTGTCTGGCGGCGTGCCGCGCGCCCGCACCGGCGAGCTGGCGATCATGGCCGGCGGCGACCCGGCCGCCATCGACCGCGCTGAACCGCTGCTGCGCAGCATGGGGACGTCGATCATGCGCACCGGCCCGGTCGGCAGCGCCCATGCCATGAAGGCGCTGAACAATCTTGCCAGCGCCGGCAGCTTCCTGCTCGGGATCGAGGCGCTGCTGATCGGCCAGCGTTTCGGCCTCGACCCGGCGCTGATGGTGGACGTGCTGAACGCGTCCACCGGCATGAGCAACAGCAGCCAGAAAAAGTTCAAGCAGTTCGTGCTGAGCCGCGAGTTCAATGCCGGGTTCGGGCTCGACCTGATGGTGAAGGACCTCGGGATTGCCCTCGGCGTCGCCCGCGACACCGCGACGCCGGCGCCGCTCTCGGCGATGGTGCGGGAGATGTGGGCGGCGGCGCAGGCGATGCTGGGGCCGGGCCAGGACCACACCGCGGCGGCCAAGCTGCCGGAGACTTTGGCGGGAACCGAGCTCGGCTGAATGCGCCCTTCGGTCGTCGCGGCGGCGCTGGTCGCCGCGATCGTGGGCTTCGGCAGCACGCTGGCGCTCATCGCCGCGGCCGCCGCCAATCTGGGGGCCGATGCGGCCGAAACCGGGTCGTGGGTCGCCGTGCTGTGCTTCGGCATCGGCGTCAGCTCCATCCTGCTGAGCGTGACGACGCGGCAGCCGGTCATCACCGCCTGGTCGCTGGCGGGCGCCGTGCTGATCACCGCCCTGCCGCCCGGCACGCGGATGCCGGAGGCGGTCGGGGCGTTCGCCTTGACGGCGGCTCTGATGATCGTCGCCGGCGCGATCCCGGCCGTGGGCGCCGCCTTCGCCCGGCTGCCCGCCTCGGTCGGGGCGGCGATGCTGGCCGGATTGCTGCTGCGCTTCGTGCTGGCGCTGTTCCGGGCGGCGCAAACCGAGCCGCTGCTGGTGCTGCCGCTGCTCCTGGTGTTCCTGGTGGCGCGCCGGCTGCACGCGGCCTCGGCGCCGCTGGTGGTGATCGCGGCCGGGTTGCCGCTGGCGGCGCTGCTGGGCGAGGCGATCCCGGCGCCGTCCTTCGCGCTGTCCGCCCCGGTCTGGACCACCCCGGCGCTGCATCCGGGCACGCTGATCGGCCTCGGCCTGCCGTTGTTCCTGGTCAACATGGCGACGCAGCAGGTACCGGGGGCGGCCGTGCTGCGCGCCGCCGGTTACGAGCCGCCGATGCGCCCGGCGCTGCTGGTTACCGGGGCTATCAGCCTGCTGCTGGCGCCGTTCGGCGCGTATTCGGTCAATATCGCCTCGGTCACGGCCGCCATCTGCACCGGTCCGGACGTGCACCCGGACCCGGCGCGGCGCTGGCCGACCGGCGTGATCTACGGGGCGATCTACCTGGTGCTGGCGTTGTTCGGCGCCGGCTTCGCGACGATGCTGGGCGGGCTGCCGCCGCTGCTGGTGACGACCGTGGCCGGCACGGCGCTAGTCGGGCCGCTGACGAATGCACTGACCGTCAGCATGGCACGTGCGGATGAGCGGTTCGCCGCGGTAACTGCGTTTGCCGTCACCGCGTCGGGTGTGGTGCTGCTCGGGTTGAGCGGCGCGTTCTGGGGATTGCTGGCCGGGGTCGCGGTGCTGGCGGCCGAACGCCTCCCGCTGCCCCGGCCGCGTGCGGTTGCGGCCGCTACTTCCGGTTGCCGAGACCCGCGAACTTCTTGTTGAACTTGGCCACCTGGCCGCCGGTGTCCATCATGCGCTGCACGCCGGTCCAGGCCGGATGGCTCTTGGGGTCGATGTCGAGGCGGATGGTGTCGCCCGCCTTGCCCATGCAGGAGCGGGTTTTGTAGGTCGAGCCGTCCGTCATGACGACATTGATCTCGTGGTATTGCGGATGGATACCGGGCTTCATGGCATGTCCTTGGTCGCGGGTCCGCCGATACCGACCGGCGGCGAAGCGGGGCATATAGCGGCGGCAGTCCGGCGGGGCAAGCAGCCGCTACATGCGGCCGGGCTTGGCCGCCCCGCGCTTGAACATCTGCAGGGTCTGGTCGGTGACCCGGCGCTGGTCCGGGCTCATGGCATCATAGAGCCGTTCGAATGGCGGCAGCAGCCGGTCCACGTTGTCGGCGTGCAGCCGGGTGGCGGCGGCGTAGTTGCGCATGTCCTCGACCGCGGTCGGCGCGCCGCCACGCGCCTGGCTGTCACGGAAGTTCTGCTCAACCGCCTTGCCGTTCGCGCGCATCACATCGGCGAAGGCGGCCCAGAGCGGCTCCTGGGCCGGCGTGATCGCGAGGCGGCGGTGCAGGTCGGCGATGTGGCTCTCGATCCGTTCCGAAGCGCGCTTCGTCGCGGCGTCGCTGAGCGGGGTCGGGGTCTGAACCGTGGGCTGGGCGGCAACGGGCGCGGCGAGTAGGACGCCGGCGGCGAGGAGCACGACTGCGCGCAAGTGAAGCCTCCATTCTTGGACGTTTCTTGTCAGGAGGGTGAAGGTTGGGGTGCGTCGCCGGCGCCCTAGCCTTAGACCGCCGCCCGCTCGTATTGCGGCACCAGATGCGGCTTCACCCCCAGCGCCGTCGCCGCCCGCAGCGGCCAGCCCGGGTCGGCCAGCAGCGCGCGGGCCATGAACACCAGATCGGCCCGGCCATTGGCCACGATCTCGTTCGCCAGCTCCGGCGACCGGATCAGCCCGACGGCGCCGGTGGCGATGCCCGCCTCGGCGCGGATCCGCTCGGCGAAGGGCACCTGATACCCCGCGTGCAACGACGGGATCTTGACCGTCGGCAGGATGCCGCCGGCCGAGCAGTCCACCAGGTCCACGTCGCCGCGCTCGCGCAGCCAGCGGGACAGCTCGATCGTGTCGTCGATCGTGAGCCCGCCCTCGGCGTAGTCGCTGCAGGACAGCCGCACGAACAACGGCAGGTGCGCCGGCCACACCCCGCGCACCGCGTCCAGCGTTTCCATCAGCAGCCGCGCGCGGCCCTTGAGGTCACCGCCGTAGCCGTCGTTGCGGGTGTTGGCGATGGGCGACAGCGCCGAGTGGATCAGGTAGCCGTGCGCCCCGTGCACCTCGAGCACCTTGACGCCGGCCGCGAGGCAGCGCCGGGCCGTGTCGGCGAAGCCGGTGGCGACCGCGTGCAGCTCTTCGGTGGACATCGCATGCGGGGTGACGGCGTTGTCGTGGAACGGGATCGCCGACATCGCGTCCGGCACCCAGCCGCCGTCCTCCGGGAGCAACGCCTTGCCACCCTCCCACGGCCGCTGGCTGCTCGCCTTGCGCCCGGCATGGGCGAGCTGCACCCCGGCCACGCCGCCCGCGTACTCCACCAGCGCCACCAGCCGGCGCATGAACGCTTCCTGTTCGTCGGTCCACAGGCCCAGGCAGCCCGGCGTGATGCGGGCGTGGGCCGAGATATGCGTCGCCTCGGTGAACACGAGCCCGGCGCCGCCCATCGCCTTGGCCCCGAGATTCTGGATGTGCCAATCGGTGCCGACGCCGTCATGGGCGCTGTACTGGCACATCGGCGAGACCACGATGCGGTTCGCCAGCGTGACGTCGCGGAAGCTGATGGGGGTGAACAGGGCAGGGGTGCGCATCGGCGGGTTCCTCGGTCGGGGTTGGCGCAACGTTGTCCCAGGCGGCGGCGGCGTCTAGCGCTTTGTGGGCCTGGCAATCGGCGTCCGGCTGTTCCCAGCACGGACGATTGCAGGCTAGAGCCGAACCATGACAACCATCCTCTCGATCCAGTCCTGGGTCGCCACCGGCCATGTCGGCAATGCCGCAGCGATGTTCCCGTTGCAGCGGCTGGGTGCGGAGGTCTGGGCCGTGCACACCGTGCAGTTCAGCAACCACCCGGGCCACGGCACCTTCACTGGCCAGGTGTTCACCGGCGAGGCGGTGCGGTCGCTGGTGGACGGGATCGCGGCGCGCGGGCTGCTGCCGCGGTGCGACGCGGTGCTGTCGGGCTATATGGGCGATGCCGGGATCGGCGAGGCGGTCCTGCATGCGGCTCGTGCGGTGCGGGATGCGAACCCGGCGGCGCTGTATTGCTGCGATCCGGTGATCGGCGACAGCGGGCCCGGCGTGTTCGTCCGGCCAGGCATCCCGGAGCTGCTGGCCGCGTCGGCGGTGCCGCTGGCCGACATCCTGACGCCCAACCGGTTCGAGCTCGAGCACCTGACCGGCTTGCCGTGCGGCACCCGTCCCGAGGCGCTCGCGGCAATCTCGGCGTTGCAGGACCGGATGGCGCCGTCCGGGCGGCGTACGGTGCTGGTCACAAGCTTGCGAACGGCCGAGACCCCGGACGGCCGGCTCGATTTGCTGGCAGCGGGGCCGGATGGCACGTTCCTGTTGCAGGTGCCGCTGCTCCCGATCGCCCCGAACGGCGCCGGGGATGCGATCGCGGCGCTGTTCCTGCTGCATATTCTGCGCACCCGTGCCACTGCCTCGGCGCTGGAGGCGGCCGGCAGCGCGGTTGCCGGCGTGCTGCGCCGGACCGTCGCGGCGGGGGCGGACGAGCTGCTGCTGGTGGCCGCACAGGACGAGTTCGAGCACCCGAGCCAGTGGTTCTCGGCGCAGCGCACGTGAATTTTTCACGGTTGGAGCCGGTCCTGCCCTGATCCTGCCGCGATCCCCGCGTAGATGATCCCGGTGTGGTCAGGGCAACGGCCAGGACCGGGTTGCGATGGGTGGCTCAATGCGGTTCTTCAAGATTTACGGCCGGGTGCTGGGCTCGCTTGGCAACGACAAGCGCTTGGCCGTCATGCTCGGCGTCGCCAACCTGATCGTGGCCGGGCTGCAATTTCTCGATCCGCTGCTGTTCGGGCGCGTGATCGGCATGCTGACCCAGTCCGACAACATGAGCACCGACGCGCTGTGGTCGCAGTCGGCCCAGCTGCTCGGCATCTGGTTTGCGGTCGGTGCGGCGTCGATCGGCGCCAACATCGCGACCGCGCTGCATGCCGAGCGCATGGCGCACCGCAACCGCCTGGCCATCATGAACCGGTATTTCGGCCACGTGCTGTCGCTGCCGCTGTCGTTCCACGGCGACATCCACTCCGGCCGGTTGATGAAGGTGATGCTGGGCGGCTCGGACAGCTTGTTCGGGCTTTGGCTGGTGTTCTTCCGCGACCAGCTCTCGACCTACGTCGCGGTCGTTGTGCTGCTGCCGATCACTTTCTTCATGAACTGGCGGCTGGCCTCCACACTGGTGGTGCTGGTGGCGCTGTTCATCGTGCTGACCTTGATCGTGGTGCGCCGGACCGAAGCCGGGCAGCGCCGGGTCGAGCATTTCCAGAACCACCTCGCTGGCACCGCGCAGGACGCGCTGGCCAACGTGATGGTCGTGCAGTCTTTCACGCGACTGTCGGCCGAGAGCCGGTTGTTCGGGCAGATCATCGACGACGTGATCCGCAACCAGTTCCCGGTGCTGAACTGGTGGGCGGTGGTAAACGTGCTGACCCGTGGCGCCAGCACCATCGCGGTGATCTCCATCGTGGTGATCGGCACCATCCTGCACCTGCAGGGTCAGGCCAGCATCGGCGAGATCGTGTCGTTCATGGGGTTCGCGACGCTGCTGATCGGCCGCCTCGAAAGCGGCGTGCAATTCGCGTCCAAGGTGTTCTTCCAGCTCCCGGTGCTCGAAGACTTCTTCGCCGTGCTCGATGCCAAGAGCTCGGTGCCGGAGAAGGTCGAGGCGCGTGAGCTGGTGTCGCAGGCGGGCGAGGTCACGTTCGAGAACGTGTCGTTCGCCTACCCCGGCGGTCCCAACATCCTCACAGACGTGTCGTTCACTGCCAAGCCCGGCACCTCCGTGGCGCTGGTCGGGCAGACCGGCGCCGGCAAGAGCACGGCGATGAACCTGCTGCAGCGGCTCTGGGACCCGGTCAGCGGGGCGATTCGGGTCGATGGGCAGGATCTGCGCGACGTGAGCCTCGAAAGCCTACGCCGGTCGATCGGCGTGGTGTTCCAGGAAAGCATGCTGTTCAACCGCTCGATCCGCGAGAACCTGCGCATCGGCCGCCCCGGCGCGACCGACGACGAGCTGGAGCGGGCGTGCCGGCTGGCCGACGCGCACGAGTTCATCATCCGCCAGCCGCAGGGCTACGACACGGTCGTGGGCGAGCGCGGCTCGACCTTGTCGGGCGGGCAGCGGCAGCGCCTGGCAATCGCTCGCGCGCTGTTGAAGGACCCGCCGATCCTGATCCTCGACGAGGCGACCAGCGCGCTGGATGCCGCGACTGAGGCGCGGGTGAGCCGGGCGATGCAGACGCTGATGCGCGGTCGCACCACCTTCATCATTGCCCACCGGTTGAGCACGGTGCGCGACGCCGACGAAATCCTGGTGTTCGAGCAGGGCCGCGTGGTGGAGCGGGGCAATTTCGACGAGCTGCTGCGGATGCGCGGGAAGTTTGCAGAGCTTGTGGAAACGCAGCTTTCGCCGCAGTTGGTCGCCGCCGAGTAGTTCGATGCTGCACCTGCGAACCCACCGGTTGCAGGTGCGGCGTTGGAAGGCGCAGCCTGTTTCCGTTGCTTAACTCGGACGGAGACAGGCGGTGACGATTGCAGCCATCCTCAAGCACAAAGGGAGCGACGTCGCCCGGGTGCCGCCGACCGCGACCATCCGCGAGGTTGCCGAACGCCTGGACGAGCTGCGCATCGGCGCCATCCTGGTGATGGACGCGGCGGATCAGGTGCTGGGCATCCTCAGCGAGCGCGACATCGTCCGCGCCCTGCCGGCGCACGGCACCCGCGTCCTGGACCTCACCGCGGCGCAGCTGATGACCCAGGCCCTGCACACCACGACCCCGCAAACCAGCGTGGCCGAGGCCATGGAGCAGATGACGAACCGCCGCGTTCGCCACCTTCCGGTCCTGGACCATGGGCGGCTGGTCGGCATCGTCAGCATCGGCGACGTGGTCAAGACCCGCATCGACCAGCAGGCGCAGGAGGTCGACAGCCTGAAGGCTTATGTCGCGGGGGCGTAGGTCCGCCAACATGACAGGATGACAGATCCAGTCTCTACTGTCGGCGACAGGAGAGACTGCATGCAGAATACCGACCGGATCTGGCAAATTGTCGAGACCCACCAGGACGACCTGATCGGCCTCAGTGACCGGGTCTGGACCATGCCGGAGCTGAACTTCCAGGAATCCCGGTCCGCCGCCGAGCACGTGGCGATGCTGCGCGAGAAGGGGTTCCGCGTCACCGAGGGCGTGGTCGGCATCCCGACGGCGGTGGTCGGCGAGGCCGGGGAAGGCGGGCCGGTGATCGCCATCCTGGGTGAGTACGACGCCCTGCCGGGGCTGAGCAACGAGGCGGGCGTGGCCGAACACCGGCCCATCGAAGGACAGGCGGCCGGGCATGGCTGCGGCCACAACCTGCTGGGCGCCGGCGCGCTGCTGGCCGCGGCCGCGGTGAAGGACTGGCTGGCCGAGCAGGGCATCGAGGGCCGGGTGCGCTACTACGGCTGCCCGGCCGAAGAAGGTGGTGCCGCCAAGACGTTCATGGTGCGGGACGGCGCGTTCGATGATGTCGACGTCGCCATCTCCTGGCACCCGGCGCCGTTCGCCGGCGTCAACGAGGCTTACTCGCTGGCCATCCTGCAGGTGGATTACAGCTTCACCGGCCGTGCCGCGCACGCCGCCGGCAGCCCGGAACTCGGCCGCAGCGCGCTCGACGCGGTCGAGCTGATGAACGTCGGCGTCAACTACCTGCGCGAGCACACGCCGGACGACGCCCGCATCCATTATGCGACGCTCGACGCCGGCGGCATCGCGCCGAACGTGGTGCAGGCGCATGCCAAGTCTCGCTACATCATCCGCGCCGCCGAACTGTCCGACCTCAAGGAGCTTGCCGCCCGGGTGGACGACATCGCCCGCGGTGCCGCGTTGATGACGCAGACCCGGGTCGAGATCCAGGTGATCAGCGGGATGAGCAACCTGCTCGGCAACACGCCGCTGGAGCGCACGCTGCATGCCAACCTCGAGCGGCTCGGGCCGCCGCCGTTCGACGCCGAGGACCGGGCGTTTGCCGAGCGGATCCGCGCCACCGTCCGCCCCGACGACGTCGTCAGCGCGCATCGCCGGTTCGGCATTCCCGTCACCGACGCGCCGCTCGCCGACCGGATCGTGCCGCTCGAAGCGCGCGGGGCGCGGATGGTCGGCAGCACCGACTTCGGCGACGTGAGCTGGAAGGTGCCGACCGTGCAGGCCCGGGGGGCCACCTACGCGATCGGTACGCCGGGCCATTCGTGGCAGTTGACGGCTCAGGGGCAAAGCCCGCTGGCGCACAAGGGCATGGTGCACGCGGCCAAGGCGATGGCCGGCACCGCGGTGGAGGTGCTCGGCGACCCGGCGCTGCTGGCGGCGGCGAAAGCCGAGCATCAGGCCCGGCTGTCGCGCACCCCGTTCGAAAGCCCGCTGCCGCCCGGCCTGAAGCCGCCGTTCGACATGGCGGGGTAGTCCATCACGCCGCCGGCGGTGTCACGCCCGCTTTCGGGACGGCCTTGTAGGCGAGGTAGCCGGCGTTGCTGATGGCCAGCAGATAGGCGGCGCTCTCGCCCACCTCCGGCAACGTCGAAATGGCTTTCCCGGAGTTGAAGCTGCGCATCGCCATGGCGAAGTAGATCGCCAGGATGATTACCGTCAGCGCCGCTTGCTGCAGCTTGGAAATGTCGACCAGGCCGGCCACGCTGACGTCGTCGCCGGTGAACAGGTCGCGCCACGACGCATTGCTCGGGTGCTCGTTGGCGACCACCGGGCCGACCGCTCGCAGCGTGGGCTCGGGCTGGCCGGCGACGGCGGAGCGTGCCTTCGCGGTGGCAAGCTGGTCGTCGGTCGCTTGGGTCGCCTGCGCCTTGACCGAGGTGATGGCGGGCGCGGCCACGGCGGCGAAGATCGAGATGCCCAGCATCGCAAGCACCGGGTTCGGGATGTCGATCGACAGCGCCTCCCCCGGATGGGCGATCAGGTTCCACTCGGCAAAGCCGAGCAAGGTCCCGAACACGACGATCGTCCAGGCCGTGACTTGCGCCCGCGACAGGCTGTAGCGGTTCTGCCCGCTGAGCGCGAAGCCGAGCGCGGAGCCGGTTAAGGCGCGGCTGACGGCGCCGAACGCCGCAGCGAGGGTGATCACGTTCACCGCTGCGGCAACCCGGCCGAAGCCAGGTTCCGGGTGCCGGTTCAGCAGCACTGCCGCCCCCACCGCCAGGCAGAGCGCGCCGGCGAGGGACCACCCGGCGGAGGGAGGCAGGCGGGGCGCGAACGCCCCACCCCCCTCGGCCGCGGTTGCGCTCACGTCAGCGCCCAGGTGATCAGCCGGCCTAGCGTGAGCTTCTGGCCGCCGGTGATCATCGGCAGCGGCTGGAACCCGCGCCCGCTATGCAGGAACGAGGTCGGGTCGAGCCACAGCAAGCCGACAAAGGTCTCGGCCACGATCCGGCTGCCGACCGGGCCGAGGTGCTGGCCGCCGAACGACACGCCCTCCTGCTGTAGGTTGCTCACGCCGTAGTACTCAGCTTCCCGCAGGATGTAGTACCAGAGCGGCGCGTTGTTCTTCAGCGGCGCACCGGCCGGGTCGACGAACTTCGCCTTGAACGCCTGGCGCTTGTCGTTGGTGGTCTTGAACGCATCCTTCGACGCCTGGTCGGCATTCTCCGGGAGCGGGATGCGCGAACCGGTGCCCCACACAATATCGTCCGGCAGCGGCGTGATGCCGAGCTTATGGGCGATCGCCTGGCCCGAGGGTAGGCCGAGCAGCTGCCCGCGCTTGAGATTGCGGAAGGCGAGGTTGCCGGCGATCGACAGGCCGGAGCCCGGCGGGACCGCGGGGTCGAAGAACTCCGGCAGGTCGGCCAGCGGTTCCACGATCTGCGCGTCGATCCGGTACGACGGCTGCGGGATGACGACCGGCTTCTTGCCCTCGCCCGGGACGTCGACGGTGGTGCCGCCCGCCTTCGGTTCCACGTCGTCGAGGAAGAACGACCAGTCGATGCCCCAGAACGGCGGCAGCGTGCCGGGAAAGCCGTTCAGGTTCTCCGTCCCTTGCGCGGCCCGGCTGAAGGTCGGGATGCGTTCCTTCTCCGGCTTGCCGCCCGGAACCGGCGGATTGGCCTCGGGATCGCCCTTGCGGGTCAGCACGACGCCGTTCAGCGAGTAGCTCGGCCGCACCATCGAATGGCCCAGCCGGTAGGCGGCGCCGGCGAACTCGAGCGGCATGTAGGCGTACTCGGCTTCCTGCTTGAGGTAGTTCTGCAGCCGCGGCGTGCCGCCTCGGTTCAGCACCTCGTCGACCATGCCGGGCTCGCAGATGCGCTGCAGGAAGTCGTTCAGCACGACGTATTGGTAGTGCCAGCGGACGATCGTGGTGGCCGATTGGAAGCGGGCTTCCTTGGTGCTGCGGTCGCCGCCGAACTGGTCGATGACGGCGTCGCTGGTGACGACCTTGTTGTGGAAGGCGATCATCGCGCCGTGCAGCTGGCTGACGATCTTGTTCTCGTCATTCCGCTTGTCGCCCAGGATGGCGAAGCGGGTGTGGGGGTCGTCGTCCTTGCCGCCGAGCCGCAGCAGGTCGTGCTTGGTCCCCACCGCGGCTGAGATCGGCGCGGCCGTCGTGTTCATCTCCGTCCCGACCCGGAGACGCAGGCCGTCGGTCTCATACATGTACGGCTGATCGGCCGGGCCGCGGCCGTACATGTTGTCCAGGTCGAGCGCCGGGGTGCGGAAGTCGACGAGCGCATCGCGGTCCACTCGCTGCACCGAAAGCGGCGTCGGGTCGAAGGTGATGTCGTGGTCGACGAACTGGCCGAAATAGGTGTAGCCGGCCGGGATCGTGTTGTTCTCGTCCACCGGCTCGGTTTCGACGATCGGGGCGCCCTCGTCGATCTTGACGATCACCTTGGCCAGCTCGCGCAGGCCGTCATCGTCCAGCACCGGGCATTTCGGCAAGTCGAACATGGGTCCGAAGCGGCCGAACGGCTGGCCGGGATTGGCGCCTGCGGCCAGGCCGCGAATGTTGGAGCCGTGGGAGAAGCTTTGCGCGGGCTTGGCCGGCGCGGCCGACTCTCCAGACTTGGCCATCAGGCCAGGCGTGACGTCCATGGGCATGTTTCACCTCCGGTTCGTTGACCAGGCACAAGCCGCCTCAGCGACGGCTGGCCGTTGTCCTGGCCTTATTGGCTTGGCGATCACCTCCCGACGGTGCGTGATTTCTGTCGGGGATGGCGCAAGCTGACCGGGGCGGACTGGACAGCAAAACCGGTTCGTTGCGCAAACGAATACGTCGTCAAACGTCATCAAATGTCAGGAAGTGCCTGTCACGGACTCTTTACGATGTCAGGATGAACCTAACGGTCCGTCAACCTGATCTCAATCCGCCGGTTGCGGGCGAACGCCGCCGGGGTGTCGCCGCTGTCGAGCGGTTGGTATTCGCCGAAGCCGGTGGCAGCTAGGCGCGCGGCCGGCACGCCTTCGGCCACCAGCAGCTTGACGACGTTGATCGCCCGCTGCGACGACAGCTCCCAGTTGCTGGGGAAATTGGTGCCCGCGGTCGGCTGCCGGTCGGCATGCCCGTCCACCCGCAGCAGCCAGTTGATGTCGGCCGGGATCTCGGCCGCGATCTGCTTCAGGGTGGTGGCAAGCTGGCGGATCTGGTCTTGCCCGGCCCCGGTGAGGTCGGCGCTGCCGACCGGGAACAGCACCTCGCTTTGGAACACGAAGCGGTCGCCGACGACCTGGATGCCGGGCCGGTTCGAGAGCACGTCGCGCAGCCGGCCGAAGAACTCGCTGCGATAGCGCTGCAGCTCCTCGACCTTGGAGGCGAGCGCGGTGTTGAGCCGGCTGCCGAGGTTGGCGATCTGCGCGTCCTTGTCGCGGCCGCCGCGTTCGGCCACGTCCAGGGCGGTCGCCACCTGCGCCATCTGCGCCCGCAACTGGTCCATCTGCTGCGTCAGCAGCGCGACCTGCGCGCGGGCGCTTGAGCTGAGCTTCTGCTCGTCGGCAAGTTGCGCGGCCACCGCCTGGCGCCGCTGCTCGTCGGTGACCGCGCGGGCCGCGGCGTCCTGCGCCTGCTTCTCCAACTCGTCCCGCAGCGCGGCCAGTGAGCGGACCTGCTCGGTCATGCGGGCGAGATCGGCCAGCTTGGCGTCGATCGTCGCCTTGTCGGCCCTGACGGTGCGGTCCAACTCGGCCTGCACCTGGGCAAGCTGCGCCCTCTGCTGCTCAAGCTGCGTCGCCTGCTGCGCGAGTTGCCGCCGGCTGTCGGCCAGCTGGCCCGCGAGACCGGCCGCTTCCTGCCCGGCCTGGTCGGTGCGGCCGGCCGTTTCCGCCACTCGCGCCTGCAGCTGCTCGTTGCGCGCCGCGGCCGACTGCGCCTGTAGCGCCGCGTCGGCCAGCCGTGCCGACAGCCCGTCGCGCTCGGCCCGCAGCGCGTCGCGCTCCGCCTGCGTCCGTCCGGCTTCCTCGCGCACCCCCGCCAGCTCCCGCGTCAGGCCCTCGCGCGCCGCCGTCGCCGCGGCCAGGTCACGGTTCAGCCCGGCCACCGAAAGCTGCAGGTCGCCGGCGCGGCCGCGCTCGAGGCTCAGCATGTCGGTCAGCTCGGCCACCTGCCGGTTCAGCCGGTCCAGCGCGCGGTCGCGCCCGGTCAGCGCCACCGACAGGAACGCCTGCGCCAGCACGAACACCAGCAGCACGAAGATGATGACCATCAGCAGCGTCGACAGCGCGTCGACGTAGCCCGGCCAGGGGTTCAGCGCGTCCTCGCCGCCCCGCCGGCGTCTAGCCATGCCGGGTCATCAGCCCGCTTGCCCGTCGGCCAGCGCAGCGATGGTCCGGGTCAGCACCCGGATGTCGTTGCGCAGCTCCTGCGTGCTCTGGATCCGGCCCTGTTCGCCGTCATGCAGCAGGCGTTGGATGTAGTGGTCGATGTTGCGCAGGTGGACGCGCGCGACCTCGTCGCCCGCCTCCGGCCGGCGCTCGCCGAGGCGGGTGAGGGCCGGGGCCAGTTGCGCCTGGGTTTCGGCAATCCGGAGCATCAGCTGCTGGTTGGTGCGCATGGTGTCCGACAGCGTGCCGATCCGGTCCGACAAAGCGAGGATGGCGTTGTTGGCTTGCACGCGCCCATCCTCGCCGCGCACGAGGATGGTTTGCAGGTTCTCCATGTTCTCGGCGGTCGTCTCGAGCAGCGCCTGCACATAGACCGGGATCGACGACTCGCCGTCGCCGCCGAGGGCGCCGGAGGACAGCCGGGTCAGCCCGGCGAGCCATTCCTCGAGCTCGTTGAAGAAGCGGTTCTGCGCCTGCCCGGCGGTGAGATCGAGGAAGCCGAGCACCAGCGCCCCAGCCAAGCCGAACATGCTGCTGCTGAACGCCGTGCCCATGCCCTTCAGCGGCCGTCCCAGCCCGGATTTCAATTGGTCGAACAGGGCATTCAGGTCGCCGCTGCCGACCGACATGCCGGCGATCACGTCCGACACCGCGCCGACCGTCAGCAGCAGACCCCAGAAGGTGCCGAGCAGGCCGAGGAAAATCAGCAGGCCGGTCATGTAGCGGCTGAGCTCGCGGCCCTCGTCAAGCCGGCTCGACAGCCCGTCGAGTAGGCTGCGCATGGCCGGGGCCGAGATGGTGAAGCGGTCCTGCCCGTCGCGGCCCTTGGCCTGGCGCACGGCAAGCATGCTCGCCATCGGCGCCAGCAGGCGCGGCGCCGGGAGTGCGGCGAGCTGCGCCCGTTGCTTCTGGAAGGTTTCGAGCCAGTGTACCTCGGGCGTCAGCCGGACCACCTGCGCCAGGTTCCAGCCGATCCCGATCAGCAGCA
This sequence comes from uncultured Alphaproteobacteria bacterium, assembly GCA_963752225.1. GTDB lineage: Bacteria > Pseudomonadota > Alphaproteobacteria > Acetobacterales > Acetobacteraceae > JBBROS01. The sequence goes on from CAVVXS010000016.1 coordinate 193,899, forward strand.
CCGCGGCAATCAGCAGGTTCAGCAACGGGTTGCTGCTGAACGCAGTGATCAGCGCCGGCGCCAGCAGCCCGGCCACCACCAGCACCGCCAGCAGAAAGGCGAGCATGCGAAGCAGATAGACGGTGGGCCGGGTCATCGCTCCGGCGCCTTCGCGGCCGGCGCCGGCTCGGCGGCCGGGGCGCTCGCGACGGGCGGGCTCGACACCGGGGGCCCGGCCGGGCCCGGGACCACGTCCACGCGGTCCCGCCCGGCGTCGCCGCCGGCCGCCCCAAGCGCGCGCGGGTAGATCCGGGTCGAGGATACGCCCTCGTTGATCAGCACCGCGCGCGCCGCCAGCGCCCGGGCCAGCGACAAGCGCCGGGCCGTGGACGGATCCTCGGCGGTGCCGGCGGCGTAGGCATTGATGGTGATCGGCTGCGGCGTGGCGAGCAGCCGCCGCGCCAGCGCCTGCAGCGCTTCCTCGGTGCCGGGGTTCAGCTCCTGCCGGTCCGGCCCGAACGTGACCCGCAGGCCGTCGCCGAACGGGGACGCGGTGCCGGGAGCGTCGGCGGCGACCGGCACGGCGGGCGCGGCCTGGGTTCGGGGCGGCGGCACCGGCGAGGGCGGCGGCAGTGCGGCGACGGCGGGCGCCACCGTCGGCAAGGTCGGCTTCGCCACGGCCGCGGGCGGCGAGGCGGGCGTTCCCTGAGCTGACGGCGCGGCTGGCGGCGCGGGCTTGTCCGGAGCGGCCGGGCGGGCCGCCTCCTTGGCGGGCGGCGCCGCGGGCCGTGACGGCGCGGCCCGCGGACGCGGCGCCGGGCGTTGCGGCAACAGGTCCAGCGCACCCGGGTTGACCGTCACCTGGGCCGCGGCAGGACGGCCGGCCACGGCCAGGCCAAACCCCAGCACGACGGCCGGTGCCAGCGTCCGCATCAGGCGGCGCGGCCCTCGGCGGCCTGGACGCCCTGCGCCACCACTTCGAGCAGCGGCTTGTGCATGTGCGGGTTCGCGGCGACCACGTCGTTGCCGCCGCTGTCCTGCACCCGGCTTTCGGCGCCGGTGGCGTCGGTCACGAAGCCGCCCGCCTCGCGCACGATCAGGGCGCCGGCCGCCATATCCCAGGGCTTCAGCCCGAGCTCCCAATAGCCGTCGTAGCGCCCGGCCGCGACCCAGGCGAGGTCGAGCGCGGCGGCGCCGAACCGCCGAATCCCGGCCACTTGCGGCATCAGCGTGCCGAGCGTGCGGGCGAAGGCGAGGCGGCGCTGCGCCGACACCGCGGCGAACGGGATGCCGGTCGCGAGCAGGGCGGTCGAGAACTCGCGCCGGGCCGAAACCCGCAGGCGCTTTTCGTTGAGGAAGGCGCCGGCACCGCGCTCGGCCCAGAACATCTCGTCATGCACCGGATTGTAGATCATCCCGGCCGCGATCTCGGTCCCGCCGTCCGGAAGGCGCCGCTGCAGCGCGATCGAGATGCACCATTGCGGCACGCCGTGCAGGAAGTTGGTGGTGCCGTCCAGCGGGTCGACGATCCAACGCCAGGCCCAGGCGTCGCTGCCGCTGTGGCCGCTTTCCTCCATCAGGAACGCGTAGCCGGGCCGCGCCTTGCCCAGTTCCTCGCGCAAGGTCGCCTCGGAGCGCAGGTCGGCCTGGCTGACGAAGTCGGACGGGCCCTTGATGCTGACCTGCAGCTGCTCGACCTCGTTGAAGTCCCGCAGCAGCCGCCGCGAGGCCTTCTGCGCCGCGTTCTGCATCACCGTCATGTGCGGCGACAGGCGCAGGGCCATCGGCGGGGTCCCTAGCCTTTCGACCGCTCCACGTAGCTGCCGTCCTCGGTGCGGACCACGATCTTTTCGCCGGCCTCGACGAAGGGCGGCACCTGGGTCTTGACCCCGTTCGACAGCTTGGCGGGCTTATACGAGCTGGTGGCGGTCTGGCCCTTCACCACCGGGTCGGCCTCGACCACTTCGAGCACGACGGTGGACGGCAGGCGGACGGCGACCGGCTCGCTCTCGACCATGTCCACGGTGACGGTCATGTTGTCCTGCAGGAACGGCGCGAGGTCGCCCAGCAGATCGACCGGAATCATGGTCTGCTCGAAGGTCTCGGGATCCATCAGCACGATGTTGTCGCCGTCGGTGTAGGAATAGGTGAAGTCGGCTTCCGACGTCTGCAGCCGCTCGACCGTGTCGGCGGTGCGCCAGCGCTCGTTGGTCTTGTTGCCGGTCTTGAGATTGCGCATCTCGACCTGGATGAAGGCGCCACCTTTGCCCGGCGTGATGATCTGCTGCTTGAGGACGGTCCAGCGGTTGCCGCCGTGGTCGAGCACCTGACCGGCGCGGATGAGGTTGGCCTGCTGCTTCATGAAACGAACCCGGACACAATGAGAAAGAGTGCCCGGTTTCTAGCCCGCGGGGTCCGGCCCGGCAAGCGCGTGCCGCCCGCCCCAAGGGTCGCGCACCGCGTCGTCGTCCAGATACTCCGGCCCGATCGGCACCTTGCCGTGCCCGCCCGGAATGTCCAGCACATAGGTCGGCCAGGCCAGCCCGGTGACCCGGCCGCGCAACGACGCCAGCAGCGCCCGGCCCTCGTCGATCGGCACATGGAACCGCGCCGTACCCGGCGCCGGGTCGAGCTGATGCAGGTAGTAGGGCTTGACCCGAGCCCGCAGCATGGCGCGGAACAGGGCTTCCAGCGCCGTAGCGCTGTCGTTGACGCCGCGCAGCAGCACCGATTGGCCCAGCAGCGGCACGCCTTCGGCGCCGACCCGGCGCAGCGCCGCCACGGCTGCCGGCGTGAACTCCCGGGCATGGTTGGCGTGGACGACGAGCCAGAGCGGGGTGTCGGTCGCCAAGGCGGCCGCGAGCGCCGGGGTGACGCGCGACGGCTCGGCGACGGGGACGCGGGTGTGGACGCGCAGCAGCTCGACGTGCGGGATGGCGGCGAGCGCCCGCAGCAGGGCGGCGAGGCGGCGCGGCGACAGCATCAGCGGGTCGCCGCCGGTCAGGATCACCTCGCGGATCGCCGGCCGGGCGCGGATGTAGTCGAGCGCCGCCGCCGTATCCGCCTCGCTCAGAACGCCGCCGCCGGGTCCGACATGCTCGCGGCGGAAGCAAAAGCGGCAGTAGACGGGGCAGAGCAGCAGCGGCTTCAGCAGCACCCGGTCCGGGTAGCGGTGGACGACGCCGGGCAGCGGCGACAGCGCGTCGTCGCCGATCGGGTCCGCGCGTTCGTGCGGGCGTGTGTCGAGCTCGGCGGCGTCGGGGACGAACTGCCGCCCGATCGGGTCGTCCGGGGTTTCGATGAGGTCGCGCACCGCCGGGGTGATGGCGACGGCATAGCGAGCCTCGACGGCGTCGATGGTGGCGCGCTGCTCCGGCGCGATGAGGCCCGCTTCGGCGAGTCCGGCCGCGGTGCGGATCACGGCCGTGCGTCCCCGGGCAGGGATCCGCGGATCAAGTCCGCGGATGACGTGCTGGTACGAGATGACGTGCTGGTGCGAAAAGCGAGCACGTCATGGCCGGACTTGATCCGGCCATCTCCTGCCGGCTTGCTCCGGCGTGCCCCCCATGCTGCCGTCACGCGATGGAGCCGTCTTGGGTTTACATTGTCACCAACAAACCCGGCGGCACGATCTACATCGGCGTCACCAGCAACATCGCGCAACGGGCGCACCAGCACCGGACCGGCGCCGTCCCCGGGTTCAGCACGCGGTATAACCTCGACAAGCTGGTCTACGTAGAAGAGCACGCCTCCATGCTGGCCGCGATCCAGCGGGAGAAGACGATGAAGCATTGGCCGCGGGCGTGGAAAGTGGCGCTGATCGAGCGGGACAATCCGGATTGGGCGGATCTGTTCGAGCGGCTGTTCTGAGCCTGGTGGGTCCCTGGGGAGGGATCCGCGGATCAAGTCCGCGGATGACGTGCTTGGGGGCAACGGCCCACGGCCGAACCCTCCAACGTCATGGCCGGACTTGATCCGGCCATCTCTCCCCGCCAGGAACGCCATCACGCCACGAACTCGTCGGCCGCGTAACCCTGGACGTACAACAACGCCCGCAAGTCCGAAAACCGCACGCGCACCGGCGCTACGGCGGCGACCACCGGCTTGGCATGGAACGCCACGCCCAGCCCGGCCGCGGTGATCATCGCCGCGTCATTTGCCCCGTCGCCGACGGCCAGGCAATCCGCCGGGGAGAGGGCGGCCGCCGCAGCCAGCTCCAGCATGGTCGCGAGCTTGGCTTCGCGGCCCAGCACCGGTTCGCCGACCCGGCCCAGCAAGACCCGGCCGTCGTCCAGCAGCGTGTTGGCCCGATGCACGTCGAAGCCGCACAGCGCCGCCACCCGGGCGGTGAACCAGGTGAACCCGCCGCTGACGAGCGCCGTGGCCGCCCCGTGCGCCCGCATCGTCTGCACCAGCGTACGCGCACCCGGGGTGAGCCGTACGCCGGCCCAGGTCCGCTCCAAGGCGTCGAGCTGCAGCCCCTCGAGCAACGCCACCCGCTCGCGCAGGGCGGCGGCGAAGTCCAGCTCGCCGTTCATGCTGCGCCGGGTGATCGCCGCGACGCGGTCGCCGACGCCGGCGAAGGCGGCCAGCTCGTCCAGGGTCTCGCCGGTCACGATCGTGCTGTCCATGTCGGCGATCAGCAGCCGCTTGCGCCGGCGTTCGGTTCCCGTGACCGCCGCGTCGACCGGGGCGTCGCCGAGTGCCGCGGCGAGCGCCGCCGGGTCGGGCGCGGCGGGGCAGGGCATCTCGACCGCGTCGCCGGGCGCCAAGGTGCGGACCGGACCGGCGCCGGCCGCCGCGGCGACCCGCGCCTGCAAGGCGGCGGTCACGGCGCCCGAGCCGTGCGGCGCCACCAGGATCAGCATGTGCGACATCGGCGCGGCTCATGGCCCGGTTCGCGCCCGCCGGCAAGTCGCCCCTTGCGCGCCGGGGCCGCCCGGGAGGAGAACGGGGCGAAACGAACTTGGGGTGGCTTGGATGTCGGGACACGAGCGCGGTGCGCCGGGGCTGATGCTTCAATTCCTGTCCTGGGTGGCGATGCGGCCGCGCAGCTATGGCGAGACGATGGACGCGTGGCGTACCTCCTGCCCGAGGTTGTCGGTGTGGGAGGATGCGCTCGAGGAGGGCCTCGTCAGGCAGGAAGCGGCCGACGACGCGCGGCAGGCGGCGGCGCGCGTCGTGCTCACCGCCGAGGGCCGCGCCCGGCTGGACGCCTGAGGCCGCCACCGGTCCTGATCGTCGCCGGGCCGACCTGCAGCGGCAAGTCGTCGCTGGCCTTGGCGCTGGCCCGGCGGCTGCGCGGCACCGTCGTCAACGCCGATTCGATGCAGGTCTACCGCGAGTTGCGCGTCGTCACCGCCCGCCCCGGCCCGGCCGAGGAGGCGCTGGTGCCGCATCGCCTGTACGGCATCCGCGCCGCCGCCGAGCCCGGCAGCGTCGCCTGGTGGCGCGACGAGGCGCTGCAGGCGATCGCGGCGGCTCAGGCGGAGGGGCGCGTGCCGATCCTGTGCGGCGGCACCGGGATGTACTTGGCTGCGCTCACCGGCGGCATCGCGCCGATCCCCGACCCCGGCCCGGCGGCGCGAATGGAAGCGCGGGCGTTGCTGGCGGCGATCGGCCCTGCGGCCCTGCACGCCCGGCTTGCGGCGGCCGATCCGGCGACCGCGGCCGGCCTGCGCCCCGGCGATGGCCAGCGGCTCGCCCGCGGCTGGGAGGTATGGCGAGGCACCGGAAGCGGCCTCGCCGCCTGGCAGGCGATGACGGCGCCGCAGGCGGGGGCGCGGTTTCGCATGATCCTGCTCGACCCGCCGCGGGCCGAACTGCGCGGGGCGATCGCCGCCCGTTTCAGCGCGATGCTCGAGGCCGGCGCGCTGGACGAGGTCCGGGCCTTGCTCCGGCTCGGGCTTGCGCCCACGCTGCCGGCCATGCGCGCGCACGGGGTGCCGGAACTGGCGGCGTTTCTGCGCGGCGAGATCACCCTGGGCGAAGCCGAACGCCGGGCGGTGCTGGCCACCGGGCAATACACAAAGCGGCAGGCAACCTGGTTCCGGCATCGCGCGCCGGTGCCGTCGGACGATACGCATATGATGCATGCGCGATTTGCAGGTCCGGAGCAATTTTCAGAAAGAGAATGGACCGATATAGAGAGTTTCGTTATCACGCGCGGTGAATAGCCGCGCCGGAGGTTTGCGCATGACCGCGATCGATCCCCAGGCCGGAACCCAGACCGGCGCCGAAATCCTGCTGCGTGCACTGCGCGAGCAGGGTGTGGACGTGATCTTCGGCTACCCCGGCGGCGCCGTCCTGCCGATCTACGACGCCCTGTACCAACAGAATTCCATCCGCCACATCCTGGTGCGGCACGAGCAGGCCGCGGTGCATGCCGCCGAGGGCTATGCGCGCAGCACGGGCCGGGTCGGCTGCGTGCTGGTGACGAGCGGCCCGGGTGCGACCAATGCGGTCACCGGCCTGGTGGATGCGCTGATGGACAGCGTGCCGGTGGTGTGCCTGACCGGCCAGGTGCCGACGCACCTGATCGGCAACGACGCGTTCCAGGAAGCCGACACGACCGGCATCACCCGGCCGGCAACCAAGCACAACTACCTGGTCAAGCGCGGCGAGGACCTGGCGCGGGTCGTGCACGAGGCGTTCTACGTCGCCCGCAGCGGCCGGCCCGGCCCGGTGGTGATCGATCTGCCGAAGGACATCCTGATCGGCCGTGCGCCGTACACCCCGGAGTCGAAGCACCCGCATCGCAGCTACCGCCCGATCACCCAGCCCGACCCGGCCGCGATCAAGGCGGCGGTCGAGCTGCTGCGCGCGGCCAAGCGGCCGATCGTCTACTCCGGTGGTGGCGTGATCAACGCCGGCGACGCCGCCAGCGCCGCGCTGATCGAGTTCGTCCGCACGACCGGCATGCCCTGCACCAGCACGCTGATGGGGCTCGGCGCCTATCCGTCGAACGACCCGCAGTTCCTTGGCATGCTTGGCATGCATGGCACCTACGAAGCCAATATGGCCATGCATGGCTGCGACGTGATGTTCAACATCGGCGCCCGGTTCGACGACCGCGTCACCGGCCGGTTGGACGCGTTCAGCCCCGGCAGCAAGAAAATCCACGCCGACATCGACCCCAGCAGCATCAACAAGAACGTCGCCGTCGACATCCCCATCCTGGGCGACGCCGGCGCCGTGCTGCAGGCGATGCTGGCGGAGTGGGAGGCGCAGGGCGGACGCACCGGGCCGCTGACGGCGTGGTGGCGGCAGATCGACGCCTGGCGCGAGGTGGACAGCCTCAAGTTCACCCAGACCGCCGAGCCGTCGGGCATCATCAAGCCGCAATACGCGATCGAGCGGCTGTACGAGATGACCCGTGCCACCGGCCGCGACACGTTCATCACCACCGAGGTCGGGCAGCACCAAATGTGGGCGGCCCAGCACTACCGGTTCGACAAGCCCAATCGCTGGATGACGTCGGGTGGGCTCGGCACGATGGGCTACGGCCTGCCATCGGCGATGGGGGTGCAGGTCGCGCATCCCGACGCGCTGGTGATCGACGTTGCCGGCGAGGCCAGCATCCTGATGAACATCCAGGAAATGGCGACGCTGGCGCAGTACCGGCTGCCGGTGAAGATCTTCATCCTCAACAACCAGTATATGGGCATGGTGCGGCAGTGGCAGGAGCTGCTGCATGGCGGCCGCTACTCCGAAAGCTACTCGGAAGCGCTGCCCGACTTCGTCAAGCTCGCCGAGGCGTTCCATGGCGTGGGGCTGCGCGCCACCCACGTCGGCCAGCTCGACGACGTGATCGCCGAGATGCTGGCGACGGACCGGCCGGTGATCGCCGATATCTGCGTCGACGAGAAGGAGAACTGCTTCCCGATGATCCCGTCGGGGGCGGCGCATAACGAGATGATCCTGGGTCCGGAGCACCAGGGGCGGACCGCCAGCATCACCAACGAGGGGATGATGCTTGTCTGACACGGCCAAAGCCGACCGCGGCCGATACGACGTCGGGCGCGGCAATGCGGGGCAGCGCTCGGCCACGATCTCCGTCTTGGTGGAGAACGAGGCCGGCGTGCTGGCGCGGGTGATCGGGTTGTTCTCGGGCCGCGGCTACAACATCGACAGCCTGACGGTGGCGCCGGTGGACGACACCCGGAAGCTGAGCCGGATCAACGTGGTGACCTCGGGCACCGACATGGTGATCAACCAGATCAAGGCGCAGCTCGACCGCCTGGTGCCGGTGCACCGGGTGGCCGACCTGTCGCAGGAGGGGCCGCATTTGGCGCGCGAGCTGGCGATGATCAAGGTCGCGGGCGCCGGCGGCGACCGGGCCGAGGCGCTGCGCCTGGCCGACGCGTTCCGCGCCCGGGTGATCGACGCGACGACCGAAAGCTTCGTGTTCGAGCTGACCGGGGCGACCGAAAAGCTGGACGCCTTCATCGCCCTGATGCGGCCGATCGGCTTGCAGGAAGTGAGCCGGACAGGCATTGCCGCCATCGCAAGGGGCGTGCGGGTCCTGTAATCGCGGTCTGGGGCCCGCGGCCCCAGCGGGTCGAGGGCAGCGCCCTCGCCTTCATCAAAGGAGAATATAACCAATGCGCGTGTATTACGATCGCGATGCCGACGTGAACCTGATCAAAGGCAAGAAGGTCGCGATCATCGGCTATGGCAGCCAGGGCCATGCCCACGCCAACAACCTCAAGGACAGCGGCGTCACCGAGCTCGCCGTCGGCCTGCGCCCCGGCTCGGCCGGCGTCGCCAAGGCAGAGAACGCGGGCCTCAAGGTGATGGACCCGGCCGAATGCGCGAAGTGGGCCGACGTCATCATGGTGCTCACCCCGGACGAAGGGCAGGGCGACCTGTATCGTGAGAAGCTCGGCCCGAACATGAAGCCCGGCGCCGCACTCGCCTTCGCGCACGGCCTCAACGTGCACTTCAACCTGCTCGATCCGCGGCCCGACATCGACGTGTTCATGATCGCGCCGAAGGGCCCCGGCCATACGGTGCGCTCCGAATACCAGCGCGGCGGCGGCGTGCCTTGCCTGGTCGCGGTCGCGCAGGACCCGTCCGGCAACGCGCTCGAGATCGCGCTCTCCTATGCCAGCGCGATCGGCGGCGGCCGGGCCGGGATCATCGAGACGACCTTCAAGGAGGAGTGCGAAACCGACCTGTTCGGCGAGCAGGTGGTGCTGTGCGGCGGCCTGGTCGAGCTGATCAAGGGCGGCTACGAGACGCTGGTCGAGGCCGGGTACGCGCCGGAAATGGCGTATTTCGAGTGCCTGCACGAGGTGAAGCTGATCGTCGACCTGATCTACGAAGGCGGCATTGCCAACATGAACTACTCGATCAGCAATACCGCCGAGTACGGCGAGTATGTGACCGGGCCGCGCATCATCACCGACGAGACCAAGGCGGAGATGCGCCGGGTACTGGCCGACATCCAGAGCGGCCGGTTCGCCCGCGACTGGATGCTGGAGAACCGGGTCAACCAGTCCTCCTTCAAGGCGACGCGCCGCCGCCTGGCAGAACATCCAATCGAGCAGGTCGGCGAGAAGTTGCGGGCGATGATGCCGTGGATCAGCAAGAACGCGCTGGTTGATAAGGCGAAGAACTAGCGATCGGTCAAACCGTTGGACACGGTGTCGGCCATCACAGGAGCCTCGCCGTGTCCATCTCGCGTCTGTCCCGTCCCGTCGTTCTCCTTGCCGCCGCGGCGCTCGGCCTGGCCGGCTGCGTCGCGCCGCCGCCGGCGGTGCCGCCCGGCTCGGTGCTGATGAGCGAGTCCTGTCTGGCCGGATTCTACCAGTGCCGCCTCGCCGAAGCCGGCCCGGTCGGCTCGCCCTGCGCCTGCCCGGGGCTGGGCGCGCCCTCCTACGGCACGATCCGGTAGTCCCCGCTCAGGGCTCGTACTCACTCAGCAGCACCAACCGGCCGGTCGAGAGCGACTGCCGCAAGGCGATGGCCGGGGCGTAGGCTTGGCTGGCATGGAAGGCAGCCGCTGCCTCACGCGACGGGAACTCCAGGACGACGATCCGCCCCGGAAGGCCTGTCCCTTCCAGCAGCAGCGGGTCGCCGCCGCGGATCAGGAACCGTCCGCCATGCGCGGCCACCGCGTCCTCGGCCATGCGCATGTAGCCCGAAGCCGCGTAGGCTTCGGCGTCGGGAATCTCGACCAGTGCCAAAATAAAACCCTTGGCCATTGTTGCCTCCATGCGGGTGAAGATATTACACGAGCTTGTCAACCCCGGCTTTATAGCGATTTAGTGTAACAATAGTCTCTTGCATGACCACCCTGTCACGCGCACCAAGTACGGTTTAACGGTCCGGGGGCGGCGAATGCGTATTGGATTCGTGCACACGGATGCGCAACTCCTGGATCTGTTCCGGGACGAGATGGTCGTCCACCACCCCCACGTCGATTGCTTCCACCTGCTGAACGAAGGCCTGTTGCAGGATCTGACGCGCGGCGAGGAGCGGTCGGCCGTGTATCGCCGCACGGTGCGGCAGATCCTGATCGCAGCCGACACGATGGCCGACCTGGTGATCATGACCTGCAGCAGCACCGCCCCGGCAGTCGACATCGCCCGCCAGGTTTGCCCGGTGCCGGTGCTCAAGATCGACGACCCGATGGCGGCCGAGGCGGTGCGCCTCGGTGGCCGGATCGCCGTATTCTGCACCCGAGCCAGCGGCGCCGGCCCCAGTGCGGCGCTGATGCGGCAGCATGCGGCCGCGCAGGGGCGCGAGGTGCTGGTCGAGACGGTGGTGCGGCCCGAGGCCTTCACCGCCTTGTTCGCCGGCGACCAGGCCCGGCATGACCAGACCATCCTGGACGCGGCGCGCGCGGCGGCGCCGCGAGCGGATGTGCTCGTGCTCGGCAACCCCGAGATGGCGCATCTGCGCGGCCAGATCGCCGCATTCGGCAAACCGGCCTTGGTGAGCCCGCCCTGGCTCATGGCCGATCTGGCCCGCCGGCTTGCACCGACCCCGGCGAACGGGTAGCGTCCCGCACTATGGTCATGGCGCTGCCGTTGCTGGGCTGCATGATGCGCGGGTTCCTGCGCAGCCTCGTCCATACGTTCGGCAGTGCGCTCGGCCTCGCCCTTATTCTCCGACTTATCCGCCCCTGAGCGCACAGCCCGGCTGATGGCCGGCACGCTCAGGGGGTCCTGAGGCGAGCCGTTTGTCCAACCAACCGAGGTCCGCGCCATGAGTATCGACCATCCCAGTTTCGGCCGCCTGGCCGACAACCGCGTCATCATCTTCGACACGACTCTGCGCGACGGCGAGCAGTCGCCCGGCTTCTCCATGAACCTCGCCGAGAAGCTGCGCATGGCCGAGGCCTTGGCGTCGCTCGGCGTCGACGTCATGGAGGCCGGGTTCCCGATCGCCTCGCCCGGCGATTTCGAAAGCGTCCAGTCCATCGCCGAGCTGTTCGCCCGCGGCGGACCGGTGATCTGCGGTTTGGCCCGCACCGGCCAGGCCGACATCCTGCGCGCCGCCGAGGCGGTACGGACGGCCGCCCGCAAGCGCATCCACATCTTCATCAGCACGTCCGCGCTGCACATGAAATACAAGCTGCGGATGGAGCCGGACCAGGTGCTGCAGATCACCACCGACAGCGTGACCCTGGCGCGCAACCACGCCGACGATGTCGAGTGGTCGGCCGAGGACGGCAGCCGCACCGATCCCGAGTTCCTGTGCCGCTGCGTCGAGGCCGCGATCAAGGCGGGCGCCACCACGATCAACATCCCCGACACCGTCGGCTACGCCGTGCCCGACGACATGACCCGCATCTTCGGCATGCTGCGGGAGCGGGTGCCGGGCGCCGACGGGGTGATCCTGTCCACCCACAACCACAACGACCTCGGCCTCGCGGTCGCCAACACGCTGGCCGCCGTGCGCGCCGGGGTGCGGCAGATCGAGTGCACCATCAATGGCATCGGCGAGCGGGCCGGCAATGCGGCGCTCGAGGAAACGGTGATGGCGATCCGCACCCGCCCCGACGCCGCCCCGTACGAGCATGCCATCGACACGACGCAGATCCTGCGCACCAGCAAGCTGCTGAGCACCATCACCGGGTTCGACGTGCAGCCGAACAAGGCCATCGTCGGCCGCAACGCGTTTGCGCATGAGAGCGGCATCCATCAGGACGGCGTGCTGAAGAACGCCGCCACCTACGAGATCATGACGCCGGAAAGCGTCGGCTGGACCAAGAACAGCCTGGTGCTGGGCAAGCACTCCGGCCGCGCCGCGTTCCGCGACAAGCTGCGGACGCTGGGCTACGGCGAGATCGGCGACAACCAGCTCAACGATGCGTTCCGCCGCTTCAAGGACCTCGCCGACCGCAAGAAGGTCGTCTACGACGAGGACATCTCGGCCCTCGTGGACGACGAGGTCGGGCGCGACAACCGACGCATCCGGTTCGTGTCGCTCGACCTGCATGCCGGGTCGAAGGCGCCGCCGCGGGCCGAGCTCGAGCTTGAGGTGGACGGCGTGGTTCATGCCGCGGTCGAAAGCGGCGACGGGCCGGTCGACGCCACGTTCCGCGCCATCCGCGCGGTGTTCCCGCATGAGGCGACGCTGCTGCTGTTCTCGGTCGGCGCGGTGACCGAAGGGACCGACGCCCAGGCCAAGGTGACGGTGCGGCTCGAGGAAGGCGGCAAGATGGTGGACGGGCAGGGCGCCGACACCGACACGATCGTGGCGTCGGCGCGGGCCTATGTGCACGCGCTGAACAAGCTGCTGGTGAAGCGGGCGCGGACGGAGCCCGAAGCGCTCAGCGCGTAGCCCGCGCCCCGCGCTGATTTGCTCGGGTAGTCGCGCGGTCGGAGTGGGTTGGGGGCTGCCGGCGATGCTGGCGGCCCCGGCGTATCCCGCGGGTAATCAGAACGGCTGATCCAACTCTGTTGAGTTACGTAATGATCCCGGTATGTCTCCGAGCATGGGCGGCCCGTGCCGCCCGGCAACCGGAGAGCGGGCATGAGCAGAGCGCGGCTGGTCTTTGCGGCCACCGATACGACGGGCAAGCGCGGCGTTTGGCAGACCGACGGCACCGCGGCCGGCACGGTCCAGATCACCGCCCCGGCGACGGCGGCGGCGAACGGCTGGAACCCGTCGAGCTTCGCTTCGGTCGACCAGACCGTCCTGTTCGCCGGGTCCGACAGCGGGGGTAAGTCGGGCCTGTTCGCGCTTGACGGCCGCAGCAGCGCGATCACCGAGTTGACGGTGGCCGGCAGCGACGCCGCGGGGGGGCTCAATCCGGACGGGTTGGTGACGGTGAACCACGGCGTCTACATGGCCGGCACCGACGCCAACGGCGCCCGCGCACTGTTCGCGTCCGACGGCACCGCCGCCGGCACGTCGGAGCTGCTGACCGCCAAGGGCGGCGGCAGCCTGTTTCCGGCCGACATCACCGCGTTTGCCGGCCGGCTGGTGTTCGACGCGACCGCAGCCGACGTCGAAGGCGTGTTCGTGTCGGACGCGACCACCCCCGGGACCAACAAGCTGGCGCTGTCCGGGACTGTCTCGGCGGTGCCCTTCGTGCCGCCGCACGGCATCGCGTCGCTCGGCAGCCGCTTCCTGTTCATCGCTAACACGCCCGCCAACCAGCGCGCCTTGTTTGTGTCCGACGGCACCGCCGCCGGGACGGCGAAGCTTGCGGTGCCGGGGATGAACCCGTCCAACGGCTTCGGCGGCGCCCCGGCCGGGCTGCTGGCGTTCGGCGCGCGTGCGGCCTTCGTGGCCGGCGATGCAGCCGGCGTGCAGCGGATCTGGGTCACCGACGGCACCGGGGCCGGCACCTTCGCGCTGCCGGGCCTCAACAGCCTGACGGCCGGCACGCCGATGGCCGCGCTGCCGGACGGCCGGCTCGCCTTCGTCGCCGCGGATGCGAGCGGCCGGTTCGGCGTCTGGCTGACCGACGGCTTCTCCAGCACGGTGCAGATCCCGGTGCCGGGTGCCAATCCGGCCGGGTTGTTCCCGAACGCCGTCATGACCCTGGGTGACCGCGTCGTGTTCGACGGCGTCGACAGCACCGGCGCCCGGACGCTGTTCATCTCCGACGGGACCGCGGCGGGCACGAAGGCGCTCCGCTCCAACCTTGCCTTGGTTGGCGGGATCGGCACCGACGCCGCGGTGCTGCCCAGCTTCAACGACGACTTCACCGACACGCCGGGCAACCAGACTTATGCCGGCACCGGCGACCACAACACCTTGACGATCAACGAGGGCCGCCGCGGCGACACCTTCGTGCTGGGCTCGGACGGCAGTGTGCAGATCGGCCATGGCGGCCAGGTCGACACCGTGAGCGGGGTGCAGGAGATCAAGTTCATCGATGGCCGCATGGTGTTCGATCCGGCCGATCCGGCCGCCTCGGTCACCCGGCTTTACCAGGCAGCGCTCGGACGCTCGCCGGACGAGGGCGGGCTGACATTCTGGACCGCCTCGATCAAGGCCGGCACGCCGCTGGTCACGCTTGCCGACGCATTCGTGTCGAGTGCGGAGTTCACCGGCCGGTTCGGGTCGGGACTTGCAAGCGCCGATTATGTGACGCGCCTGTACCTGAACGTGCTGGGTCGCGCGCCGGACGCGGGCGGCCTCGCCTTCTTCACCGGCGACCTCGACTCCGGCAAGGCCAGCCGGGCGCAAACGCTGGTCGCGATCTCGGAAAGCGCCGAGAACAGAGCGGTGACGGCGCCGGTCGTGGCGGCAGGGATCTGGAGCCCGAGCGCATCGGCGGCCGAGGTGGCGCGGCTCTACGACACGGCCCTGGGCCGGTTGCCGGACGCCGGAGGGCTGGCATTCTGGACGTCGTCGATCGACCACGGCGCCACGCTGCTGGATGTGGCAAACGGGTTCGTGGGCACGCCGGAGTTCATCGCCACCTATGCGGCGCTCGACGACCGCGGCTTCGTCCAGGCCGTCTACGGAAAAACGCTGCATCGCGCCGCCGACGCGCAAGGGACGGATTTCTGGGTCAACGCGCTCGGCAATGGGATGAGCCGGGCCCAGGTCGTGGTCGGCTTCTCCGAAAGCGCCGAGCACCAATCCAACACGGCCGCCAATATCATGAGCGACACGCCGGCTCAGTACCGGCATCCGGATGGCCTGAACGCGAAAAGCCGGCCCGAACGCCGGGCCGGCTTTCCGCATGGACGTGAGGCGCTTAGTAGCCGTAAGCGGGGCGCTGGTAGTAGCCCGGCGCCGGCTGCTCGTAGTAGCGCTCGCGGGGGGCATTCGGCGTGGTCGCCGCGCCGCCCGCGGCACCGAGCGCGCCGCCCGCCAGGGCGCCGATCGCGGCACCACGGCCGCCACCGGCAATGGCGCCGAGCCCGGCACCGGCACCGGCACCGAGCAGGCCGCCGCCGACCGCGCGCTGGCCGGGGTCATACGGGTTCGAGCATGCGGTCAGGCCCAGCCCGGCCACGAGCGCGAGACTGAGGATCGGTTTGACGTTCATTGCGGTTCTCCTGTTGGGCCGGTCCGGGCGCGGGTTAGCGCGCGATCGCCGGGTTCGATACTGCCAGAACGCCGCCAATGGCGGAAATATCCGGCCAAATTTGTAACGAAATGTCGCGCCGGCCGCAGCTCAATACCGGCGCGGCGCCGTCACCGCGCCGCCGACTGCGCCGACGCCGCCGCCGATCAGGGCACCGGTCCCGGCATTGCCGCCGGTCGCCGCACCCACCGCTGCGCCGGTGCCGGCGCCGAGCAGGCCGCCGGTGACGGCCCGCGTGCCGGGCTGCTCGCCGCATGCGGCCAAGGCCGACGCCAACCCGAGCAGCAGGGCCGTGGTGATGATGACTTTCATGTCGTTCGCTCCCATTCAACGCTTAGGTTGTAGAAACGCGCGACACTGCGGCGCGGCCATGGCCGGACTGCGGCCGGACTATGTCTCACGCCAACGTGACAAAGCCTGACGGAGCCAGTGCGGCGGCCTTGCCGAGGTCCGGGGACCCCGTTAAGCGCATCTTGCCGAAGCTCTCACGACCCGCCGCTCGGCACCGCGTGACCAAGGGGGATCGATGTTCGGACGTCTGCTCGGGGTCATGTCCGCCGACATGGCCATCGACCTCGGCACAGCCAACACGCTGGTCTACGTGAAGGGCCGCGGGATCGTGCTGGCCGAGCCCAGCGTGGTCGCCATCGCCGAGGTGCGCGGCAAGAAGCAGGTGCTGGCGGTCGGCGAGGAAGCCAAGATGATGCTCGGCCGCACGCCGGGCAACATCCAGGCGATCCGCCCGCTGCGCGACGGCGTCATCGCCGATTTCGAGGTGGCGGAAGAAATGATCAAGCATTTCATCCGCAAGGTGCATGGCCGCCGGCGCCTCGCGAGCCCGCTGATCATCGTCTGCGTGCCGAGCGGCAGCACCGCGGTCGAGCGGCGGGCGATCCAGGAAAGCGCCGAAAGCGCGGGCGCCCGCAAGGTGCTGCTGATCGAGGAGCCGATGGCGGCCGCGATCGGCGCCGGGCTGCCGGTCACGGAGCCGTCGGGCAGCATGATCGTGGACGTCGGCGGCGGCACCACCGAGGTCGCCATTATCAGCCTCGGCGGCATCGTGTTCGCACGCAGCGTTCGGGTCGGCGGCGACAAGATGGACGAGGCGATCATCAGCTACATTCGCCGCACCCATAATCTTCTGATCGGCGAAAGTTCGGCCGAGCGGATCAAGATCGACGTCGGCGCCGCAAGCCCGGCCGAGGACGGCGAGGATGGGCCCTGGCGCGAGGTGAAGGGCCGCGACCTGATGAACGGGGTGCCGCGCGAGATCCAGGTCTGCCAGCGGCAGATCGCCGAAAGCCTGTATGAGCCAGTGTCCGCCATCCTCGAGGCGGTCAAGGTGGCGCTCGAGAACACGCCGCCGGAGCTTGCCGCCGACATCGTCGACAAGGGCATCGTGCTGACCGGCGGCGGGGCGCTGCTGCATCGGCTGGACCACGTGCTGCGGACCGCCACCGGGCTGCCGGTCGTGGTCGCCGAGAACCCGCTGAGCTGCGTCGCGGTCGGCACCGGGCGGGCGCTCGAGGAGATGAAGCGGTTGCGGAACGTGCTGTCCAGTATGTATTAACAACGGCGGGGGAACCTGCGTGATCCGCCTGTCCATTCCGGTCCGCGAAGCGATCGCCAAGCTGATGCTGCCGGTGCTGGTCGCGGCCGCGCTCGGGCTGATCCTGCTCGGCAAGGCAGAGCCGAGGGCGGCGGAGCGGGCGCGGGTGGCGCTGGCGGATGCGCTGGCGCCGGTGTTCGGGCTGGTCGCCGAACCGATGGACGGGGTGCGGCAAGGCATCGAGGACCTCCGGCGGCTCGGTCGTCTGCGCGCCGACAATGCCCGCCTGCGCGAAGAGAACGAGGCGCTGCGGCGATGGCAGGGCGTGGCGCTGGCGCTGGAGGCCGAGAATGCCACTCTGAAAGCGAACCTCCGTTGGGTGCCCGACCCGGCGCCCGCCTTCATCACCGCGCGGGTCGTCGCCGACGCCGGCGGCACTTATGCGCGTGCCGTGCTGCTCGGGCTTGCCCCCAGCCATGGCGTGTCCAAGGGCCAGGTCGCCGTGGACGAGCGCGGACTGGTCGGCCGCGTGACCGAGGTCGGCGCCCGCAGCGCCCGGGTGCTGCTGCTGACCGACCTCAACAGCCGCATCCCGGTCACGCTGGAGAACAGCCGGGCGCGGGCCATCCTGGTCGGCACGAACGGACCGCGGCCGCGCCTGATGTATTGGCCGGACGGCGTGGTGCCGCTCGAAGGCGAACGGGTCGTGAGCAACGCCGAGGCCGGGGCGCTGCCGGCCGGATTGCCGGTGGGCGTGGTGCACTACTCGGCCGGCAACGCGCCCGACGTAGAGCTGGCGGCGCGGGTCGACCGGCTCGAAGTGGTGCGGTTGTTCGACTACGGCCTGGGCGGCCTGGTCGCGCCGGAAGCGGCGATCCGTGCCGGCGACCGCGCCGGCAGCGAGCGGACACGCCGATGAGCCAGCGCCGCCCCGGCATTCGGCCGCGCCCGACAGTGTGGTCGCGCCTCGACGCGGCCAGCCGCGCCGCCTTTCCGTGCGCCTGCGCGGCGCTGCTGCTCCTGCTGCTCGCCTCGCCGCTGCATCTGCCGGCGCAGGCGGAGCTGCAGCCCGCGGCGGCGCTCGCCTGCGTGTTCTTCTGGTCGCTGTTCCGGCCAGCCAGCATGTCGCCGCCGCTCGTGTTCCTGCTCGGCCTGCTGGCGGACCTGCTCGGGCTTGGTCCGCCGGGCGTGTTCGTTCTGGTGCTGCTGGCCGTGCATGGCGTCGCGGCCCGGCTCCGGACCCTGGTCCGCTCCGGCTTCGGCGAGGTCTGGCTCGCTTTCGTCGCCGCGGCGGCCGGCGCGTCGGCGCTCGGTTGGGCTTTATGCAGCCTGCTCGCCTGGCGGGTGCTGCCGCCGGGCCCGGCGCTGTTCCAGTTCGCCATGGCGGCCGGACTGTATCCCGCGCTGGCGACGCTGTTCACCCGCGCCCATCGCGGCCTGGCCGACCCGCAGCGTGCTTAGGCGGCCGGCATGAGCTCGTTCAGGCGCGAGAACAAGCGCTCCGGCGTGTTCACCCGGCGCGCGCTGCTGCTGGGCGCCGGGCAGGTCACGGTGCTCGGGCTGCTCGGCGCGCGGCTGTACCAGGTGCAGGTGGCGGACGGCGCCCGCTACGCGACGCTTGCCGACAGCAACCGCATCAGCGCCCGGCTGACGGCGCCGCAGCGCGGGCGCGTGCTCGACCGCGCCGGCGCCGTGCTGGCCGGCAGCCGCTCGAACTGGCGCGCGCTGCTCACCGCCGAGCAGACCGATGACGTGAACCGCACCCTCGATGCGTTCAGCCAAGTGGTGCCGCTGGCCGACCACGAGCGCGCCCGCATCGACCGCGAGCTGCGGCGCCGGCGTCGCTTCATCCCGGTGACGGTGCGCGAATTCCTGAGCTGGGAGGACATGGCGCGGATCGAGGCCAACGCCCCCGACCTGCCCGGCATCCTCGTCGACGTCGGCACCACCCGCATCTACCCGGAAGGGCCGGCGCTGGCGCATGTGGTCGGCTACGTGGCGCCGCCGAGCGAGGCCGACATGGGCGACGAGCCGATGCTGGGCTTGCCCGGGGTGCGCGTCGGCCGTGCCGGGATGGAGCGGGCGCACGATGCCGCCTTGCGCGGGCGGGCCGGCGCGGTACAGCTCGAGGTCAACGCGGTCGGGCGGGTGATCCGCGAGCTCGACCGGCAGGAAGGCGTTGCGGGCCAGGATCTCGGCCTGACGATCGACGCCGGGCTGCAGAACGCGGTGCTGAAGCGGCTGGGCGACGAGAGCGCGTCCGCCGTGCTGATGGACTGCCGCAACGGCGAAGTGCTGGCGATGACCACCACGCCGTCCTTCGACCCGGCGCTGTTCAACTCGGGCGTCAGCCAGGCGCAATGGGTGGAGTGGACCCGCAATCGCCGGGCGCCGCTGATCAACAAGGCGACGGCCGGACTCTACTCGCCTGGCAGCACGTTCAAGATGGCGGTCGGCGCCGCGGGGCTCGAGTCCGGCGCGATCACGCCGGGCGACCGCATCAGCTGCCCCGGCTTCCTCGACCTGGGCGACACCCGGTTCCATTGCTGGAGCAAGAGCGGGCACGGCGCGCTGGACCTGCGCGGGGCGCTCAAGCACAGCTGCGACGTGTTCTTCTACGAGGTGGCGCGCCGCACCGGCATCGACCGGGTAGCGGCGACGGCGACCCGGTTCGGCATCGGCGCCGACCTCGAGCTCGACCTGCCCGGCGCCCGCACCGGGCTGATGCCGACCCGGGCTTGGCGCATCGGCCAAGGCAAGGCGTGGAACATCGGCGACACCATCAGCTGCGGCATCGGCCAAGGCTACGTGCAGACGACGCCGCTGGCGCTGTGCACCTACGTGTCGCGGCTGGCTGGCGGGCGCATGGTCCGCCCGCATTTGACCCGCAGCCTGGGCGGGGTGCAGCAGCCGGGCGGCACGGCCGAGGAATACGCGCCGCTCGAGCTGCCGGAGCGGTATCTGCGGTTGCTGCGGGACGGCATGTTCGCGGTGGTGAACGAGGCCGGCGGCACCGCGCCCGCGGCCCGGCTGCCGCTGCCGGGGGTGCAGATGGCGGGCAAGACCGGCTCCACCCAGGTGCGCCGGGTCAGCCGCGAGCAGCGCGAGCACGGCTTCCGCTCCGACACCTTGCCGTGGGAGTTTCGGCCGCACGCGCTGTTCGTGTGCTACGCGCCGTTCGACGCGCCGCGCTACGCGGTTGCCGTGGTGGTCGAGCATGGCAATGCCGGCGCTGCCGCGGCGGCGCCGCTGGGGCGTGACATCATGCTGGACGTGCTGACGCGGGACCCGGCCGGGCATCCCGACCGGACCGCCCCGCCGCGGCTGGCGGAGCGCACATGAGGCCCGCCGTGCTGTTTCAAGGGGATCGCGTGCGATCGGCCCTGCGATCCATCCCGTCCAGCGTCGCCGCACCCCGGTGCTGACCGCCCGCCGCCTGATCCGGGCCGAGCCATCCTTCGGCATCGCCGGCAAGCTTTGGCAGGTGAGCTGGAGCTACGTGCTGCTGCTGTGCTTGCTGGCCGGCGTCGGCACGGTCGCGCTGTATTCCGCCGCGGGCGGCAGCCCGGAGCCCTACGCGGCGCGCCACCTGATGCGGTTCGGCGTGGCGCTGCTGATGATGCTCGCCATTGCCACCGTCGACATCCGCTGGATCGCCCGGCTGTCCTACGTGGTTTATGGCGGCTCGGTCGCGCTGCTGATCCTGGTGCTGCGCATGGGCCATGTCGGCAAGGGGGCGCAGCGCTGGATCGAGCTGGGCGGATTGCAGCTGCAGCCGAGCGAACTGGCCAAGATCGGGCTGGTGATGGCGCTCGCCGCGTGGTTCCACAAGGCGTCGTGGGAGCGGGTGGGCAACCCGCTGTTCCTGCTGCCGCCGGCGGTGATGATCGTCGTGCCGGTCGGTCTGATCCTGAAGGAGCCGAACCTCGGCACCGCGGTCATCACCGCGCTGGTGGGCGGCGCGGTGGTTTTGGCGGCCGGCCTGCGCTGGTGGATGCTGCTGCTTGCGGCCGCGCCGCTGCCCTTGGCCGGGCGTATCGCGTTTGACCACCTGCACGACTACCAGCGTGCCCGCATCACTACGTTCCTGCATCCCGAAAGCGACCCGCTGGGCGCCGGCTACAACATCATCCAATCCAAGATCGCGCTCGGCTCCGGCGGCTTGTGGGGCAAGGGCTTCCTGCAAGGCACGCAGGGACACCTCAACTTTCTGCCCGAAAAGCAGACCGACTTCATCTTCACCGTGCTCGGCGAGGAGTTCGGCTTCGTCGGCGGCTTGGCGTTGCTGATCTTGCTCGGGCTGATCGTGGCCGGGGGGGTGGCGATCGCGCTGCGCTGCCGCAACCAGTACGGCCGATTGTTGGGGCTCGGTGTCGCGACCAATTTCTTTCTTTATGTGTTCGTCAACGTCGCCATGGTCATGGGCGCGATCCCGGTGGGCGGGGTGCCGCTGCCGCTGGTGTCGCATGGCGGCTCGGCGATGCTGACGACGATGTTCGGTTTCGGGCTCTTGATGTCGGCCTATGTGCACCGTGACACCGAGTTCGCCGGGTCCGAGGAATGACGGAGGCCGGGTTGGGCCGGGCGGCGCTGCTGCGTGCCTACCGTGCGACCGAGTACGAGGCCGCCGGCGCCGAGGCGTGCATCGGCCGGCGCAGTGCGGCGATCGATCGGCTGTTGCGCGGCTGGGGCGTCCGCACGGCGGCGTTCATCGGCGCTGCCAATCCCGGCAGCCGGCGCCGGCCGGCGGGCTGGAACCGGCGCCGCCATGCCGCCCTGCTGGCGCGTTTGCGCCAGGTGCCGCACGCCGAGGGGGACGGGCGCGGCCGGTCCTGGTCGGAGCCGCACGTCTTGGCAGCGCTGCCGCCCGGGCGCGCGGCCGTGCTCGCCCGGCGCTTCGGTCAGGCGGCTATTGTCGTGGTAGCTCGGGAACGGCCGGCTCGGCTTTGGCTGCTGGCGCCGATCGATTGGCGAGCACGTCCGGCGTCATCAGCTCCTTGCTTTCCGTCAGCAGCGCCGTGGCGCGGTCGATAGAGCGCACGACGGCCGTTCCCGCCCGCTGCACCGCCGGGTCCGGATGGTTCAGCAGCCGGTCCGACATCATCAGCGCCGGCGACAACACGCCGCGCAGGTCGTGGCGCAGCGCCGAGGTATGCGCCCGGTAGGCCTTGAGCTGCTCCTGCATCGCATCCTCGGTGATCTTCGCGGCATTGCCCGGCTGGAGGTTCGGCGCGCCGCCGTTGCCGGCCATCGGCCGCCGCACCGCCGCGAAGTGCACCAAGCCGGCCGCAGCCGCGGCCAGGGCTGCCGCGAGGAGGAACGGAACCCCGAGACCGCCCAACGCGATCGTCAACCCCACCGCTCCGAAGGCCAAGCCTCCTGCCAGCGTCGCCTGCCCCACTGGCCCCAGCATTCTCGTTACCGTCCCCCCCGCGTTCCGTATGCGAACATGCCGAGCCCGAGCTAGTTCCCGCAAGCGTGCGGCGGCAACCGTTTGGTTGGCGGAGTGACAAAGGTCACAAAATCAATCATCTTTGTCGGATGGCAGCGCTACATTGACGGCGGCGGTGCGGCGCGCCTATAAGCCGCCCCTGCATCGAACCTCGCGTCGGTTCGCCGTGGCTCGGCCACGTCCGCTATTCGGAGACATAACGTGAAGCGCACCTATCAACCGTCGAAGCTGGTCCGCAAGCGCCGCCACGGCTTCCGTGCCCGCATGGCGACCGTGGGCGGCCGCAAGGTGCTCGCCAGCCGCCGGGCCAAGGGCCGGCATAAACTGTCGGCCTGAGCCGCCGCGCGGGCCGGCGGCACGCGCAGCGACCGCATGGTCGGACGGTGACGGAGCTTCGCCAGGCCGCCGGACGCCTCAAGCGGCGGGCTGAGTTCCTGCGCGTGGCCGGGAAGGGACGCAAGACGCCGTCCTCGGGCGTCGTCGTCCAGGCGCTCGACCGCGGTGATGACGGCCCGGCGCGGCTGGGCTTCACCGTCACCAAGAAAGTAGGCAATGCCGTCATCCGCAACCGCACTCGCCGCCGCCTGCGGGAAGCCGCCCGGGCCGTGCTGAGCACGACGGAGGTGCGTGGGGTCGATCTCGTGCTGATCGGCCGCGACAGCACCCGCGGACGCCGCTTCACGCTGTTGGTGGACGATTTCCGCCGCGCGCTGGCCAAGCTGGGCGTCATTTGATGCGTGTTGCGGCCGAAGCGCTCGTGATGGTCGTGCGGCTCTATCAATGGACGCTGCGGCCGTTCATCGGAGCGCATTGCCGGTTCGAGCCGAGCTGCAGCCACTACGCCGTCGACGCGCTGCGCTTGCACGGCCCGCTGCGCGGCACTGCGCTGGCGACCCGGCGCGTGCTGCGGTGCAATCCCTGGAACGCCGGCGGCTGGGACCCATGTCCCTGCCGGCAGCCACGCCCGAGTGGCTTTCACGCGATGGACCCGACCTGATGGACCAGAAGCGCCTGTTCACCGCGATCGCGATCTCGATCGCGATCCTGCTCGGCTTCCAGCTGCTCGGGCCGAAGCCGCCGCCCCGGCCAGCCGCCCCCGTCTCGCAGACCACGCCGACGACCGCCACGCCGCGCCCGACCGGCAACCCGGCCGCCCCCGGCACCCAGCCGGTCGCCGTGGCCCCGCCCGTGGCGCAGCGTGACGTGCCGCGCCTGCCGATCGCCGCGCCGCGTGTCCAGGGCAGCATCAACCTGCTCGGTGCCCGGCTCGACGACCTGGTACTGCGTGACTACCGCGAGGCGGTCAGTGCCGACAGCCCGCTGGTGCGGCTGCTGGAGCCGCGTGCCGATCCGCAGCCTTACTACGTGCAGTTCGGATGGAGTGCGGAGAACGGCGTCGCAACGCCGGGCCCCGACGTGCAATGGACGGCGTCGGCGCCGCAGTTGACGATGGCCACCCCGGTGACGCTGTCCTGGGACAACGGCAGCGGCGTGGTTTACGAGATCCTGCTGTCGGTGGACGCCGACTACATGTTCACCGCCGAGCAGCGCGTGCGCAACACCACCGACGCCGACGTCAAGGTCTATCCTTGGGCGCGGATCCGGCGCGACTACACGCCGCAAGTGGCCGGCTACTACATCCTGCACGAGGGCATGCTCGGCATCCTCGGTGACCGCTTGCAGGAGCAGACCTACGACACCGCCAAGAAAGAGGCCGCCAAGCGCCCGGGCGCCCCGTCGCTGGATATGACGACAACCGGCGGCTGGGCGGGAATTACCGACAAGTACTGGCTGACGGCGTTGATCCCGGACCAGGCGGTGCCGGTACAGGCGGCGTTCCGCCACGTCACCGAGAACGACGCGGACCGCTACCAGGTGGATTTCACGCCGACGACGGCGCTGAACGTCGCGGCCGGTGCGACCGCGAGCAGCACCACGCGGTTGTTTGCGGGCGCCAAGGAGGTTCACCTGCTGGACCGCTACGAAGCGCAGCTCAAGCTGCCGTTCTTCGACAAGGCGGTCGACTTCGGCTGGTTTTACCCGTTCACCAAGTGGATCTTCTACGCGATCGACTGGCTGTTCACCGTTACGGGCAATTTCGGCGTGGCGATCCTGGTGTTCACCGTATTCGTCAAGGCGCTGTTCTTCCCGCTCGCGAACAAGTCCTACAAATCCATGAGCCGGATGAAGGAACTGAACCCGCGCATCCAGGAGGTGCGGGAGCGGCTGAAGGATGATCCGCAGAAGATGCAGGCCGAGGTGATGCAGGTCTACAAGACCTCGGGCGTCAATCCGGCCAGCGGCTGCCTGCCGATGGTGATCCAGATCCCGGTGTTCTTCTCGCTCTACAAGGTGATTTTCGTCACCATCGAGATGCGGCACGCGCCGTTCTTCGGCTGGATCCACGACCTGTCGGCGGTCGATCCGACCAACGTGTTCAACCTGTTCGGGCTGCTGCCGTTCGACCCGAGCCAGTACTCGCACTTCCTGCATCTGGGCGTGTGGCCGCTGATCATGGGCGTCACCATGTTCCTGCAGCAGAAGCTGAACCCGCCGCCGCCCGATCCGGTGCAGGCCCGCATCTTCCAGTACATGCCGATCATCTTCACCTTCATGCTGGCGAGCTTTCCAGCCGGGTTGGTGATCTATTGGAGCTGGAACAACCTTCTCACGATTGCACAGCAATGGACGATCATGCGGCGCAGCCGACTGGCCAAAAAGGCGATCCCGGTCCGCACCTGAGCACCGGGCCGGACACAGCTGATGCGGCGGCCGTCGAAGCGGGGCGGCTGCTGTTTGCCGCCGAGTGCCGGTTCTTCTTCGCCGCCCAGCGGATCGATCAGTTGCCGCCGCCGGGCTTACCGGAGCTGGCCTTTGCCGGCCGCTCCAACGTCGGCAAGAGCAGCCTGATCAACGCCCTGACCGGACGCCGGGCGCTGGCCCGCGCGTCCAACACGCCGGGGCGGACGCGTCAGCTCAACTTCTTCGACCTGGCTGGCCGGCTGACGCTGGTGGACATGCCGGGATACGGCTACGCGCAGGCCAGCAAGGAGATCAAGGAGGACTGGCAGGGGCTGATGTTCGACTACCTGCGCGGCCGCCCGACCTTGCAGCGGGTGATCCTGCTGCTCGACAGCCGGATCGAGCTAAAGGCGTCGGACGGCGCCGTCATGGACCTGCTCGACCAGGCGGCCGTCATTTACCAGCTCGTGCTGACCAAGGCCGACGGCGTCCGTCCTGGCGCGTTGGCCCGCAAGCAGGCCGAAATCGTGGCCGTCGCCGCCAAGCACCCCGCCGCGTTTCCGCACGTGCTGACGACCAGCAGCGAGACCGGCGCCGGGATCGAGGAGCTGCGCGCCGCGGTGGCCGGGCTGGCCGCTTGACCGCGCCGCGTTCGCGCCGCTAACCCGGTTCATCACCGAGCGAAGGCGCGTCCATGGCCCTCAACACCGAGCAGCTCCGCGCAGCCGAGGAGCAGGCCGACATTTTGGTCCAGGCCTTGCCGTTCCTGCGCCGCTACGCCGGGGTCACGGTGGTGGTCAAGTACGGCGGCCACGCGATGGGCGATGACGACCTCGCCCGCACCTTCGGCCGCGACATCGCCCTGTTGAAGCAGGTCGGCGTGAACCCGGTCGTGGTGCATGGCGGCGGGCCGCAGATCAATGCCATGCTGAAGCGGCTGGCGATCCAGTCCACTTTCGTGGACGGTTTGCGCGTCACCGACTCCGCCATGGTCGAGGTGGTCGAGATGGTGCTCGCCGGCAGCGTCAACAAGCATGTCGCTGGGCTGATCAACCAAGCCGGGGCGCTGGCGGTCGGCATTTGCGGCAAGGATGGCGGGCTGATCCGTGCCCGCAAGCTGCAGCGCACGGTGCGCGACCCGGACAGCCACATCGAGCGCGCCCTGGACCTCGGCTTCGTCGGCGAGGTGGAGCACGTGGACGTCCGGGTGATCCATGCGCTGACCGGCGCCGGGCTGATCCCGGTGATCGCCCCGGTGGGGGTGGGCGAGGACGGCCAGACCTATAACCTCAATGCCGACACGGTGGCCGGCGCCGTGGCCGGAGCGCTGGGCGCCCGGCGGCTGCTGATGCTGACCGACGTCGCGGGCGTGCTGAATGCCGACAAGCAGCTCATTCCCGCCTTGACCGTTGCCGACGTGCAGGCCGGGATCGCCGACGGCATGATCTCGGGCGGCATGATCCCGAAGGTCGAGAATTGCGTCGAAGCGGTGCGGGCCGGCGTGAAGGGGGCGGTGATCCTCGACGGGCGCATGCCGCATGCCTGCCTGCTGGAGCTGTTCCGTGATGGCGGCGTGGGCACGCTGATCAAGGCATGACCCGGCCGGCCGCCGGCGCCGCGACCGTCGCCGGCGACTACGACCGCCTGCCTTACCCGTCGATGCCATTTCCCGACACCCAGCCGGCCCGGCTGGCGGCGGTGGCGGCGCTGTTCGGCATCGCCGCGCCGGCGGCGGAGCGGGCCCGGGTGCTCGAACTCGGCTGCGCTGCCGGCGGCAACATCATCCCGCTCGCCGCCCGCTTCCCCGGCGCACGGTTCACCGGCGTCGACCTTTCGCCGCGCCAGGTCGAGGACGGCCGCGCCCGCATCGCCGCGCTAGGCCTCGGCAACGTCGAGCTGCAACAAGCCGACCTCGCCACCTACGACCTGGCCGGGGCGACGTTCGACTACGTGATCTGCCAGGGCGTGTTCAGCTGGGTGCCGCGCACCGTGCAGGACGCGATCCTGCGGATCTGCCGCGACGCGCTGGCGCCGTCCGGGGTCGCGACCATCAGCTACAACGTGCTGCCCGGTTGGCATCTCCGCATGGTGGTGCGCGACCTCTGCCTGCATTACGCCGGGGCCGACGCCGACGAGCCGCCGCAGCGCCGGGTGGCCCGCGCGCGGGCGGCGCTCGATCAGGTGGCTGCCGCGGCGGACCCCGCCGACCCCTATGGCATGCTGCTGCGGACCGAGGCGCGGCGGCTGCGGACAGTGCCCGCGGCTTACGTGATGGGCGAGTTCCTGGCGCGGGATAATGCGCCGTGCCAAGTCGGCGAGTTCATCGACCGGGCTGCAGCGCATGGGCTCGACTACCTGGCCGAGGTCGACCTCTGCGCCGCCGTGCCGACCACGCTGGACACGGCCCTGCATGCGCGCCTGACCACCTACGGCAGCGGCCGCCCCGCGCTGGAGCAGCAGATCGACTTCCTGACCGGGCGGCTGTTCCGCCGCTCGGTGCTGGTCCGGCAAGGCCCGTCCGGGGCCGTGCCCGGCGCGGTGCAGCCCGAGGCGCTCGAGGCCTTGCACGTGAGCGGCGCGCTGCGGCGCGAAGCGGGCAAGGAGCCGGCCGTGTTCACCGACGCGCGCCAACGGCCCATCACGGTCAAGGAGCCGTCGATCGCCCGGGCGTTCGACCGCATCGCCGCCGCCTATCCGGAAACGGTCGCGTTGCCGGACCTGGGCGACGCCGATACGCCGCCCGAGCTGCGCGCCCGCATCCGGCAGGCGGTGCTGGCGCTGGTGCTGGCGGGCCGGGTCAGCATCGCATCGGCGCCGCTGCGGCTGGGTCGTGCCGCGGCCGAGCGCCCGCGCGCCTGGCCGGTCGCGCGCGTGGAGGCCGCCGCCAAGCAGCCCTGGATCACCGGCCTGCACCATGCCGGGCTGCCGCTGACGCCCGAACTCGCGGCCTTGCTGCCGCTGCTGGACGGCAGCAACGATAAGCCGGCGCTGCGGGCCGCACTGGCGGGGCTCCCTGGGGCGCCGCCGCTCGAGGCCGTCCTCGACCACCTCACGCGGAACGCAATCCTGGAGCCGGAAGCCGGCTGAGCGATTAGAGCACTTCGCGAGCCCGAACCGAATCGGTTCGGGCGGATGGTGCTCCTAGGCGATCTCCTGGATCAGCTTGCGGCGGATCGCTGCGGCGAAGCTGTCGAAGTTCTCCGCCACCACCACGAAATGCCCGGTGCCGCCGACCACGGCCTCGGTGTAGTAAGGCACCAGCTCGCGGCCCGACGCCATGCCGTAGCGCGGCCGGTCGTTGATGATCGGCAGGCCGTTGATCACGACGCCCTCGGCCACCAGGCGGTCGCGCTCGTCCTCCGCGGGCGGGCCGTTGTTGTTGACGCCGTCGCCGGACACATCGATCACCCGCCGCGTGCCCTCGAACGGCGACGCAGCCAGCACCTCACGGCTGAAGCGCAGCGCGCCCGACAGGCTGGTCCACGACATGCTCGACCACGGCTTGGCCGCGAGCGCGTCGCCCCATGACGCGGCGTCCGCCGCGGTGGCGATACGCGTCCAAGGCAGCAGCAGCTCCTGCCGGTCGTAGGCGGCCCATTGCACGTAGGCGACGGCGATGGCACCGACCGGGCCGCCGCCGATCGCCGCCAGCACTTGCGGGTCGGTCATCGCCGCCCGGTAGCCGTTGCGCTGCAGCTCGGCGTCGCTTTCGCTGATCGACCGGCTGACATCGATCGCCAGCACCAGCAGCAGGTCCACGGGCTGGCTCTGGGCATGGAGGGCGGACGGGAGCAGCAGGGAAGCGCCGGAAGCGGCCAGCAGCGTGCGTCGGTTCATGGCCGCAAGCCAAGCGCAGCCGCGCCCGCTCACGCAAGCCTAAACCCGGCGCACCACGTATCGGTCCTCGAGCGCGGCCACGATCGCCTGCGCGTGCACCGGGTCGCGCGCCTCGATCATCAGCTCGAGCTCGGCGGCCTGAACGCTCGGCGCGTCGAACAGGCGCTGGTGCACGACCTCGATGATGTTGCCGCCTGACGTGCCGATGATGCCGGCGATGTCGGCCAGCACGCCGGGCCGGTCGGGGATGTCCATCGTGAGGCGCAGCAGCCGGCCGTCGCGCAGCAAGCCGCGCAGCAGCACGTTGGCGAGGATGCGCCCGTCGATGTTGCCGCCGCAGACCGGCGTGCCGACGCGCTTGCCGGCGAACCGCTCGGGATGGGCGAGCAAGGCGGCGACGCCCACCGCCCCGGCGCCCTCGGCGACCTGCTTCGCGCCCTCGGCCAGCAGCGCGATGGCGTCCTCCACCACCCGCTCCGGCACCACCAGGACGTCGTTCACGTGGGCGCGGATCATCGGCAGGCAGGCGGGGCCGATATGGTGCACGGCGATGCCTTCGGCGATGGTGGGACCGCCGGTTTCGACGGTGCGCCCGGCCAGCGTCTGGTGCAGCGAGGCGTAGGCGGCGACCTCGACGCCTACCACCTCGATGCCGGGCCGCAGCGCCTTGGCCGCCACCGCGCAGCCGGCGATCATGCCGCCGCCGCCGACCGGCACCAGCAGCACGTCCAGGTCCGGCACGTCGGTGAGCAGCTCCAGCGCCAGCGTGCCTTGCCCGGCCATCACGGCCGGGTCGTTGTAGGGGTGGACGAACACGAGGCCGCGCTGATCGGCCAGGGCGTGGGCGTGGGCGGCGGCTTCGGCCAGCGTGTCGCCGTGCAGCACGACGGTGGCGCCCCAGCCGCGGGTGCGCATCACCTTGGTGGACGGGGTGAATTGCGGCATCACGATCACCGCCTCGATGCCGTGCAGGCTGGCATGGCGGGCGACAGCCTGGGCGTGGTTGCCGGCGGACATGGCGACGACGCCGGCGCGGCGCTCCGCGCCGGTCAGCAGTGCCAGGCGGTTGGCCGCGCCGCGCTCCTTGAAGGAACCGATCGCCTGCAAGTTCTCGAGCTTCAGCGTGACGTCGGCGCCGGTCGCGCGGCTGACGGCTTGGCTCGCGAGCGACGGCGTCCGCAGCACCCGGCCGGCGATACGCCCGGCGGCGGCTTCGATGTCGGCGAAGGTGATCATTGACGCCAGACCGGCACCGGTCCTAGCCGAACTTGATCTCCAGGATCTCGTAGGTGCGATCGCCGCCCGGCGCCGGCACCGAGACGGTGTTGCCGACCGACTTGCCGATCAGCGCCTTGGCCAGCGGCGAGGAGATGCTGAGCCGGGCATGCTTGATGTCGGCCTCGTGCACGCCGACGATCTGGTAGCTCGACTCCTTTTCGCTTTCCTCGTCCACCAAGCGGACATGAGCGCCGAACATCACCCGCTCGCCCGACAGGCTGGCCGGGTCGATCACCTCGGCGGCCGAGACGATTTCTTCGAGCTCGATCACCCGGCCCTCGATGAACGACTGGCGTTCGCGCGCGGCGTGGTATTCGGCGTTCTCGCTCAGGTCGCCATGGCTGCGGGCTTCGGCGATGGCACGGATGATGGCTGGCCGCTCGACCGATTTGAGGTGTCGCAGCTCCTCTTCGAGCCGCTGCAGGCCTGGCGCTGTCATCGGAAACTTCTGCAACGCGACCGTCCTCAAATTGATAGGGTGGAGACACGTGCGCGGCGCCCGGGCAATCCCGGGCGCCGAAGCAGGTCAGAACGATCCGCGAAAATACGACTGTAAGGGCGCGACTTCAAGCGTCCCGGCTTTCATGGCCACGATCGCATGCACCGCCGCCCGCGCGCCAGCGATGGTCGTGTAGTGCGGCACCCCGTGCGTCAGCGCCGAGCGGCGGATGTCGAAGCTGTCGGCGACCGACTGTGCGCCGCCGGCGGTGTTGATCACCATCTGCACCTCGCCCGAGGAAATGCTGTCGACGCAATGCGGCCGGCCTTCC
Organism: uncultured Alphaproteobacteria bacterium; assembly: GCA_963752225.1. Classification (GTDB taxonomy): domain Bacteria; phylum Pseudomonadota; class Alphaproteobacteria; order Acetobacterales; family Acetobacteraceae; genus JBBROS01. The sequence goes on from CAVVXS010000016.1 coordinate 225,011, forward strand.
AGCACCTTGTTCACAACTTTTACCGGCAGCCCGGAGTCGCGGATGCGCGCGGCCGTACCTTTCGTCGCCATGATGCCGAAGCCCATGTCGTGCAGGCGTCTTGCCATCGGCACGAGGCCGCCCTTGTCGCCGTCCCGGACCGACAGGAACACCGTCCCCTTCTCCGGCAGCTTCACCCCGGCGCCGAGCTGGGCCTTGAGGAACGCCCGCTCGAAGCTGGCGTCGAGGCCCATGACCTCGCCGGTCGATTTCATCTCCGGGCCGAGGATGGTGTCGACGCCGGTGAAGCGGGCGAACGGGAACACCGCCTCCTTGACCGCCACGTGCGGCGCGATGGCGTCGTCGTCGAGCCGGAAATCACGCAGCTTCGCCCCGGCCATAACCCGGGCGCCGATCTTGGCCACCGGCACCCCGGTCGCCTTGGCCACGAACGGGACGGTGCGGCTGGCGCGCGGGTTCACCTCGAGCACGTAGACGAGGTCGTCCTTGATCGCGAACTGCACATTCATCAGCCCGACCACGCCGAGGGCGCGCGCCATCTCCTCGGTCTGCGCCTTGAGCTCGGTCACCAAAGAGGGGCTCAGCGAGTAGGGCGGCAGCGAGCAGGCAGAGTCGCCGGAATGGATGCCCGCTTCCTCGATGTGCTCCATGACGCCGGCGACGTAGACGTCATGGCCGTCGCAGATGCAGTCGACATCCACCTCGATCGCGTCGTTGAGGTAGCGGTCGATCAGGATCGGGCCGTTCGACAGCGCCGCCTGCTGCGCCCGCATGTAGCGGGTCATGCCGCCCGCGTCGTAGACGATCTCCATGGCCCGGCCGCCGAGCACGTAGCTGGGCCGCATCACCACGGGGAAGCCGACCCGCGCCGCGACGGCTTCCGCCTCCGCGGTCGAGCGGGCGATGCCGTTCTCCGGCTGCCGCAGCCCGAGCTTCTGCAGCAGCGCCTGGAACCGCTCCCGGTCCTCGGCGGCGTCGATCGCGTCGGCCGAGGTGCCGAGGATCGGGATGCCGGCCGCGGCGAGCGCCTGGCTGAGTTTCAAGGGCGTTTGCCCGCCGTATTGGACGATGCAGCCGAGCACGGTGCCGTTCGATTGCTCCTTGCGGATCAACGCGATGACATCCTCGGCGGTCAGCGGCTCGAAATACAGCCGGTCGGAGGTGTCGTAATCGGTGCTGACCGTCTCCGGGTTGCAGTTGACCATGATCGTCTCGAAGCCGGCGTCGCGCAGCGCATAGGCGGCGTGGACGCAGCAGTAATCGAACTCGATGCCTTGGCCGATGCGGTTGGGGCCGCCGCCGAGGATCACGACCTTGTCCCGCGCGGTCGGCTCGGCCTCGCACGCGGGGGCGCCGAAGCCGCCCTCGTACGTCGAGTACATGTAGGGCGTCGCCGAATGGAACTCGGCGGCGCAGGTGTCGATGCGCTTGTAGACGGGCATCACGCCCAGCTTGGCGCGGAGTGCGGCCACGTCCGTTTCGCGGCGGCCGGTGAGCTCGGCGAGGCGGTGGTCGGAGAAGCCGAGCGCCTTCAGCCGGCGCAGCGCCGTGGCGTCGCCGGGCAGGCCGCTGCTCGCCACCTGTCGCTCGGCATCGACGATCCGCGCCAACTCGCGCAGGAACCACGGGTCGAACTTGCAGGCGTCGTGGATGTCCTCCACTGACAGCCCGGCCCGCAGCGCCTCCGCGGCCATCAGCACGCGGTCCGGCCGCGGCGCGGACAGGGCGGCACGGAACGCGTCCCGGCCGCCGTCGCCGGGTGCCTCCACCGGGTCGAGCCCGTGCAGCCCGGTCTCGGTGCTGCGCAGCCCCTTCTGCAGCGCCTCGGCAAAGCTGCGGCCGACCGCCATTGCCTCGCCGACCGACTTCATGCTGGTGGACAGCAGCGCCGGCGTGCCAGGGAATTTCTCGAACGTGAACCGGGGAATTTTCACGACCACGTAGTCGATGGTCGGCTCGAAGCTCGCCGGCGTGGTTTTCGTGATGTCGTTGGCAAGCTCATCGAGCGTGTAGCCGACGGCCAGCTTCGCCGCGATCTTAGCGATGGGAAATCCGGTCGCCTTGCTCGCCAAAGCGGACGAACGGCTGACGCGAGGGTTCATCTCGATCACCACCAGGCGGCCATCGGCCGGGTTGACGGCGAACTGCACGTTGGAGCCGCCCGTCTCGACACCGATGCGGCGGAGGCACGCGATGCTCGCGTCCCGCATCATCTGGTATTCCTTGTCGGTCAAGGTCAGCGCCGGCGCGACCGTCACGCTGTCGCCGGTGTGGACGCCCATCGGGTCGATGTTCTCGATGGAGCAGATGATGATGCAATTGTCGGCGCTGTCGCGGACCACCTCCATCTCGTACTCCTTCCAGCCGAGCACGCTTTCCTCGATCAGCACCTCGGTGGTCGGGCTGGCGTCGAGGCCGGAGGTGACGATCTGTTCGAATTCCTGCCGGTTGTAGGCGATGCCGCCGCCGGTGCCGCCCATGGTGAAGGACGGGCGGATGACGGTCGGCAGCCCGACCTCGGCCAGCACCGCCCGGGCCTCCGCCAAGGAGTGGGCGATGCCGGAGCGCGGGCTCTCGATGCCGATCTCGGTCATGGCGTCGCGGAACTTCAGCCGGTCCTCGGCGCGGTCGATCACGTCGGCCTTCGCGCCGATCAGCTCCACGCCGTGTCGTTTCAAGGCGCCCGACGCGTCGAGCCGCATCGCCACGTTCAACGCCGTCTGACCGCCCATGGTCGGCAGCAGTGCGTCGGGCTTTTCTCGAATGATGATCTTCTCGACCATGTCCGGGGTGATCGGCTCGACGTAGGTGGCGTCGGCGAGGCCGGGGTCGGTCATGATGGTGGCCGGGTTGGAGTTGACCAGGATCACCCGGTAGCCCTCGGCGCGCAGCGCCTTGCAGGCCTGGGCGCCGGAGTAGTCGAACTCGCAGGCCTGGCCGATGACGATCGGCCCGGCGCCGATGATCAGGATGGAGTGGATGTCGGTGCGCTTGGGCATGATGCTCCAGACTTCAGGCGGCGATGGCGTGCCAAGGATCGATGGTCGGCACGCCGGCATGTTCGAACGGGGCGGCGTCCCTTGTGGCGACGGTGAAGCTGTGCACAAGGGCGATGGCGGCAATCTGGCCGTCCAGGACCGACACGGATTGCCCAGCGGCCCGCACCTTCGCGACTGTGGCCGCGTAGGCGACGGCGGACTCGGCGTCGAACGGCAGGACTGGCGTTCCGATCCGGTTACGGACGAGTTCGTCGAACCCCTCCTGCAGCACGGTCCGCTTCCGGCCCGCCGGAAGCAGGGCAACGCCGGCCAGCACTTCGCTCAGGCCGGGAGCCGTCAGGTAGAGCGTCGCATCCGCCTGGCGATCGAACCAGTCCAGGACCTCAGGCGATGGGCGTAGCTTGAGCGGCTCGGAAATGACGTTCGTGTCCAGAATGATCATTCAAAGTCGACGCTGGAGCCGGCCGGGGTTCGATCCCGCTCGACCTCGAGATCGACGCCGCCGGCCTTCTGCCCGAGCTCGGCCAGGAAGCTACCCAGCTTGCCGGCGCGAACCGGCCGCACGGCTTGGTCGAGGATCATGCGAATCTCCGCCTCGGTGCTGCGGCCATGCTGAGCAGCCCGCAGCTTGAGGGCACGGTACGTTTCGGCAGGGATGTTGCGAACTGAAACGGCGGGCATGGCACAATCTCCGGTGTGATAGCGCCATGATAGCGATGCTATCACACATTGTCCATGGTTGCGACAAAGCGCCGGAACAAATGCTGGCTGTCCGCCGGGCCGGGGCTCGCTTCCGGGTGATACTGGACGCTGAACGCCCGCTTGGCAGTGCAGGCAATGCCTTCGTTGCTGCCGTCGAACAGGCTGACATGGGTGATCTCCACCCCGGGCGGCAGGCTCTTGTCGTCCACCGCGAAGCCATGGTTCTGGCTGGTGATCTCGACCTTTCCGGTCGCGAGTTCCTTAACCGGCTGGTTGGCGCCGCGATGGCCGCGGTCCAGCTTGTAGGTCTTGGCGCCCAGCGCCAACGCCAGCAGCTGATGGCCGAGGCAGATGCCGAACACCGGCACCGCCGCGTCCAGCACGCCCTGGATCGCCGGCACCGCATAGGCGGCTGTGGCCGCCGGGTCGCCGGGGCCGTTGGACAGGAACACGCCATCGGGCCGGTGCCGCAGGATCTCCTCGGCGGTGGACGTCGCCGGCACCACCGTGACCCGGCAACCGGTGGCGGCCAGGTTGCGCAGGATGTTGCGCTTGGCGCCGTAATCGACCGCGACCACGTGATGCCGGGGCGCCGTCTCGGCGTGGATGCCGGGCCAGGACCAGGTGCCCTCGGTCCAGCCATAGGTTTGGGTGCAGCTCACCTCGCGGGCAAGGTCCATGCCTTCCAGGCCCGGCCAGGCCTTCGCCCGCGCCACGAGCGCCGGCAGATCGAAGCGGCCGTCGGCCGGAAAGGCGAGCACCCCGGTCGGCGGGCCGCCGTCGCGCACCCGGACGGTGAGCGCGCGCGTGTCGATGCCGGCGATGCCCGGCAGGTCCTTCGCCCGCATCCAGGCGCCGAGCGTCTGCGCCGAGCGCCAGTTGCTCGGCTCCGTCACGTCCTGCTTCACCACGACGCCGAGCGCGGCGATGTTGGTCGCCTCATGATCCTCGAGATTGGTGCCGACATTGCCGATATGCGGGAAGGTGAAGACGATGTGCTGCCCGGCATAGGAGGGGTCGGTGATGGTTTCCTGGTAGCCGGTCATCCCGGTGTTGAAGCACACCTCGCCGACCCGGCCCGCGGTATGGGCGCCAAAGCCGCGGCCCCAGAACGCGCTGCCATCGGCCAGCACCAAGACGGCGGTCGCGCCGGGCGGCACGTCGGTGTCGACGGCCGGCGCGTCCGACAAGGCCTCGACCGGCAAGCCGGTCGCGGCCATGATGGTGGACCAATGCTTCGACGGGATCGCCCGCGCTTGCCGCCACTTGCGGATGGCTTCCAGCCCCACGCCGGTCAGTTTAGCCGCCGACTCGGGTCCGCCGAGCCGGTCTATGATATCGTCGATGCTGGCCATGCCTCGACCATACGAGAGGAAACTTCCCGGATCAAGCAACACCGCCTAAGCTGGGAAAAAACTTACCAGGACCTGCCATGCCGCTTCGCGACGATCTGAGCCAATCCCTGAAAGCCTCGATGAAGGCCGGCGACGCCGCGCGCACGTCGACCGTCCGCATGATCCTCGCCAAGCTCAAGGACACCGATATCGCGGCCCGGCCGAAGGGCGTCACCGCTGTGCCGGACGACGAGATCGTCGGCATGCTGCGCGGCATGGTGAAATCGCGGCGGGAGTCGGTGGCCCTGTATGAGCAAGGCAACCGGCCGGAACTGGCGGCCAAGGAAGCCGCCGAGATTGCCGTCATCGAGGGCTTCCTGCCGCAGGAGATGGATGCGGCGGCGCTGGCGGCCGCGGTGGACGAGGCGGTCGCCGCGAGCGGTGCGGCGACGCCCAAGGACATGGGCAAGGTGATGGCCGCCCTGAAAGCGAAGCACGGCGCCGCCATCGACATGGGCCGGGCCGGGCCGCTGGTGAAAGCGCGGCTCAACAGCTAATGGCGCTGCCCGCCGCCTTCCTCGACGAGCTCCGCGCGCGCACCCCGCTGCACGGCCTGGTGTCGCGTCGCGTGCAGCTCAAGAAGTCCGGCAAGAACTGGACCGGCTGCTGCCCGTTCCACAGCGAGAAGTCGCCCAGCTTCTACGTCTATGACGACGGCTTCCATTGCTTCGGCTGCGGCGCGCACGGCGACGCGATCTCGTTCGTAATGCAGACCGAGGGGGCGTCGTTCATCGACGCCGTGGAGAGCCTCGCCTCGGCGGCCGGCCTCGAGGTGCCGAAACCCTCGCCGCGCATGGCCGAGGCCGAGCAGGAGCGGATGGGCCTGCACGACGTGCTCGAAGCCGCCCAGGCCGAGTTCACGCGGCTGCTGCGCACTCCGGCCGGTGCGGCAGGCCTCGGCTACCTGCGCAGCCGCGGGCTGACCGACGCCACCATCGCCCGCTTCGGCCTCGGCTGGAGCGGTGACGGGCGCGGCAGCCTGGTCTCGGCGCTGGGCAAGGCGGGCATCGAGCCGGCGCGGCTGGCGGAGGCCGGCCTGCTGCGGCCACCCGAAGGCGGCGGCCCGGCGCGCGAGCTGTATTGGGGACGGATCACCTTCCCGATCCGCGACCGGCGCGGGCGAACGATCAGCTTCGGCGGCCGCACCCTGGGCGACGCGAAGCCGAAATACATCAACGGCCCGGAAACCCGGCTGTTTTCCAAGAAGGGCACGCTTTACGCCCTCGACCTCGCGCGTGAAGCGGCCCGCCGGGCGGCGCCCGTGGTGGTCGAGGGTTACATGGACGTCATCGCCCTGCACCAGGCCGGCTTCGCGAGCGCGGTGGCGCCGCTCGGCACCGCGCTGACCGGCGAGCAGCTCGAAGCGCTATGGCATCTCGGGCCGATGCCGGTTCTGTGCTTCGACGGCGACGCCGCCGGCGCCCGCGCCGCGGCCCGGGTGGCGGAGCTGTGCTTGCCGTTGCTGACGCCCGAGCGCTCGCTGCGGCTGGCCACGTTGCCGCCGGGTCAGGATCCCGACGACCTCGTCCGGCGTGGCGGGCCGGCGGCGTTCCAGGCGGTGCTGGACGGCGCGCGGCCGCTGGTGGACGCCCTGTTCGATGTGCTGCGCGAGGGTGGCGGTGAGACGCCCGAGCAACGGGCCGCGTTCCGCGCCCGGCTGGATGCGGCCGCGGCGCGCATTGCCGACAAGGGCCTGGCGGCGGAATACCGCACGGCTTTGCGGGACCGGTTCTTTTCCAGCCGGCGGCCGGCGGGGAAGGGCGGAAAGACACTGCCGCCACGGGCCGCACGGGTCGCCCGTGCCCCGGCCCAGGCGGATCAGACCACGCAGGAACGCGCCCGCTGCCTGACTGCCATCCTGCTGCGCCATCCCGGCCTGGTGCACGACGTCGAGGAAGCCTGGTGCGGATTGGCCGTGCCGCCGCCGTTGCATCGCCTGCGCGACGCAATCCTGCACACCGAAGACTTGGGCGTGCTTGACTCCGACCGGCTGATTGCCCACCTGAACGCCTCTGGATTTGCTGAAGACGTTGCATTTGTCTTGTCCGCCGCCATGCCCCTGCCGCCCAGCGCCCGGCCCGAGGCGATGCCGGCAGAGGCGGAGGGGGAATGGTGGCACTTGTTCGGACTGTTGCGCGGCCTGTCGCGCCTGGACGAGGAGGTCGAGCACGCCAGGCGGGCCTTTGCCGAGCAGCAGACCGAGGCGGCACAGCGCCGCCTGATCGGCCTCAGGACGGCACGGCTCGATCTTGTCGCGACCGACTTTGACGGCTGACCGCGGCGCCACACCGCACGACTGAAATCACCCCCGCCCGGGACGCCGTGCGGGACTGTTATCGGAGTAGTTCTATCCATGGCCACGAAACAAGCCGTGACTGCCGAAGCGGCGACCCCGGACGCCGACGGCGATACCACCCTGCTCGACGTCAACACGGTCGCCGTCAAGCGGCTGATCGCAAAGGGCAAGGAACGCGGCTACATCACGTTCGACGAGCTCAACGCCGTTCTGCCGAGCGAGCAGAACAGCTCCGAGCAGATCGAGGACGTGATGGCGATGCTCAGCGAGATGGGCATCCAGGTGGTCGAGAGCGAGGAGCAGGAGGACGGCGAGGCCGCCGCCAAGCCCGAAAAGGCTGAGGACGAGGAAGAGGAAGAAAAGGCCGGCGGCAACGTCGACGAGGCGAGCCTCGGCCGCACCGACGACCCGGTGCGGATGTACCTGCGCGAGATGGGCAGCGTCGAGCTGCTGTCGCGCGAAGGCGAGATCGCGATCGCCAAGCGCATCGAGGCCGGCCGCGACATGATGATCGGCGGCTTGTGCGAAAGCCCGCTGACGTTCCGCGCCATCATCCAGTGGCACGACGCGCTGAAGGCCGGGCGGATGCTGCTGCGGGACATCGTCGACCTCGAGGCAACGCAGGGCGGCCCCAAGGACGCCGCCGATCCGGCCGCAGCCACCGAGGGCGGGGAAACCGCTGAAGCCGCGGCACCGGTTGCCTTCGAGGCGCCCGAGGACATGGACGAGGACGCCGAGGGCGAGGGCCCGGGCCTGTCGCTGAGCGCGCTCGAAGAGAAGCTGAAGCCGGAAGTCCTGGCGACGTTCGAGGAGATCGAGGCGCTCTATAAGCGTCTGAGCAAGGTGCAGTCGCGCCGGCTCGACACCATGACGTCGGGCGAGGAAGTGAATGCCCGCTCGGAAAAAACCTACGAGAAGCAGCGCGAAGAACTGGTCGGCAAGGTCGAGCAGGTCCGGCTGCACAACAACCGCATCGAGGAGCTGGTCATCCAGCTCAAGCAGATCAATCAGCGGCTGAACCAGCTCGAAGGCCAGTTGCTGCGGATGGCCGAGAGCGCCAAGGTCGGGCGCGACGACTTCCTGCGCGAGTATCGCGGGCACGAGCTCGATCCAAACTGGATGGAACGGGTCGCGGCCTTGCCAGGCAAGTCCTGGAAGGCGTTCACGGCCAAGCATGCCGAGCCGGTCGCCGATGTGCGTGCGCGGATCGCCGAGCTGGCGCAGGAGGGCGGGCTGCCGATCGGCGAGTTCCGCCGGGTCTATCAGATCGTCAGCCGCGGCGAGCGTGACAGCGCGCGTGCCAAGAAGGAGATGATCGAGGCGAACCTGCGCCTGGTGATCTCGATCGCCAAGAAATACACCAATCGCGGGCTGCAATTCCTGGATTTGATCCAGGAGGGCAATATCGGCCTCATGAAGGCGGTCGATAAGTTCGAGTATCGCCGCGGCTACAAGTTCAGCACCTATGCGACGTGGTGGATCCGCCAGGCGATCACCCGCTCGATCGCCGACCAGGCGCGCACGATCCGCATTCCGGTGCACATGATCGAGACGATCAACAAGCTGGTCCGCACCAGCCGGCAGATGCTGCACGAGATCGGCCGCGAGCCGGCGCCGGAGGAGTTGGCCGAGAAGCTCGGCATGCCCTTGGAAAAGGTCCGCAAGGTCCTGAAGATCGCCAAGGAGCCGATCAGCCTCGAGACGCCGATCGGCGACGAGGAGGACAGCCACCTCGGCGACTTCATCGAGGACAAGGCGGCCGTGATCCCGCTCGACGCGGCGATCCAGGCCAACCTGCGCGAGGCGACGACCCGGGTTCTGAGCAGCCTGACGCCGCGCGAGGAGCGTGTGCTGCGGATGCGGTTCGGCATCGGCATGAACACCGACCACACCCTCGAAGAGGTGGGCCAGCAGTTCAACGTGACCCGCGAGCGCATCCGTCAGATCGAGGCCAAGGCGCTGCGCAAGCTCAAGCACCCGAGCCGGAGCCGCAAGCTGCGGAGCTTCCTCGACGATTGATCGGCAAGGGTGCGATCCGGCCCGCGGCGGCGCGCCGCGGTGCTTGATCGGCCCACTCCTTCGTGCCACCCCTAGGCTCGATGACGCCCGCGACTTTTCCGTGCTGATGCAGGCGCAACGCGTCGGCGTGACCGTGACCTTCCTGCGGATGGACGCGCGTCCGGCGCCCGGCCCGGCGCTGCCGCCCGACGCGACCCTCGTGCGGGTCGAATGCTGCTCGGTCTCGTTCTACCGCTACCTCTACGGCACGGTCGGGGCCGCTTACGTTTGGTGGCTGCGCCGCACCTTGGCCGACCATGCGCTGGACGCGTTGCTGCGGGACCCCGGGGTTGCAATCCACGTGCTGTATCGCGGCGGCGAGCCGGCCGGGTTCTTCGAACTCGATCGGCGCACCCGGCCGACGGTCAACCTGGGCTATTTCGGCTTGATGCCGCACGCGGTCGGGCAAGGGCTCGGGAGCGCCTTTCTGTCGGCCGCGATCCAGGCGGCGTGGGACTTCGAGCCGCCCGCCCGCGCGCTGACGGTCAATACCTGCACCGCCGACCATCCCCGGGCGCTGCCCGGCTATATCCGCGCGGGGTTTCAGCCGGTGCGGCAGCTGCACGAGGTGTGGGACGTCCCCACCCGGCTCGGCCTATCCATCCCGCGGCACCTGCTCGTATAAGGCCGCAACCGCGCGGCCAAGCGCAGGCCTGGAGGACCGATCCCCGATGCGCTTTGCCTTGCTCGCCATGAGCCTCGTTCTGCCGGTGGCGCTGCCGCCTGTCGCCCGTGCCGAATTGCCCGGCACGATCCGCATCGGCGTGCTGAACGACGCCTCCGGCCCGTTTGCCGACCAGAGCGGGCGCGGCAGCGTGGTCGCCGCCCAACTCGCCGCCGACGACTTCAAGGCGGACTCGCCCGACACCACGGTCGAGATCCTTTACGGCGACCACCAGAACAAGCCCGACATCGGCAGCGGCATCGTCCGCGCCTGGGTGGACCGCGACAACGTGGTCGCCGTCGCCGACGCGGTGAACTCGGCGGTGGGGCTCGCCGTCAACGACGTCATGCGGGAGCGGCACCGCACCTTCATCGCGAGCAACGTCGGCACGTCCGATCTCACGGGCAAGAACTGCGCCCCGACCACGGTGCAGTGGACGTTCGACACCTGGGCGTTCGGCAACTCCGCCGCCCGGGCGCTGCACGACAAGGGTCCGTTCTATTTCGTCGGCTTCGACTACGCGTTGGGCGCGGCATTGGAGCGGGACACGACGTCGGTGCTGACGAGCCTCGGGGGCAAGGTCGCCGGGTCGATCAAGCACCCGCTCGGGACCACCGATTTCTCCTCCTACCTGCTGCAGGCGCAGTCGTCGGGCGCCAAGGTGATTGCGTTCGCTTCGACCGGGACCGACTTCATCAACGCGGTCAAGCAGGCCGCCGAGTTCGGGGTGAACCGCACGGCGACGCTGACGGGCCTGTTCACGCAGATCGTGGACGTGGAGTCGCTTGGCGCTCAGGCGGCACAGGGGCTGACGCTGACGGAAGCGTTCTACTGGGACCTGAACGACGACACCCGGGCCTTCGCCCGCCGGTTCGCCGAGAAGATGCCGGGCCGGGTGCCGACGGAGAACCAGGCCGGGGTGTACTCCTCGGTGCTGGCCTATCTGCGCGCCGCCAAGGCCGCCGGCAGCATCGAGGGCGAGCGGGTGATCGAGGCGATGCGGGCGCATCCGATCGAGGACAAGCTGTTCGGCCCGGTGACGGTCCGCGCCGACGGGCGGGCGATCCATCCGATGTATGTGTTCCGGGTGAAGACGCCGGCGGAATCGAAGTCGCGATGGGACCTTTACGCGCTCATCGCCACCATCCCCGCCGAGGCGGCGTTCCGCCCGCTCGACCAGGGCGGCTGCCCGCTCGTGAAATAGGCGGGCGCGGGTCCGCCAAAATGCGTTATGGCCGGCGAAACGCGACCACGCTTTCCACCCGGGCCGACCACAGGAATTGGTCGATCGCAACCGCGCTCGCAACGCGGTAGCCGGCTGCGAGCAGCACGCGCCCGTCGCGCAGCAAGGCCGCCGGGTTGCAGCTGACGTAGACGATCGGCACGCCGGATGCGGCAAGCGCCGGCATCTGCGCCGCGGCACCACCGTAAGGCGGGTCGAGCACGACTGCCGCCGCGCCCTTCAGCTCTGCTGGCTGCAGCGGCTGTCGCGCGAGGTCGCGAGCCACCACGGCAACCCGTGGATTGCCGGCAGCCTTGAGCGCCGCCAGCGCGTCCGCGTCGCCTTCGAACGCCTGCACCCGGCCCCGCTCGGCCAGAGCGTGGCTCAGCGTGCCGCAGCCGGCGAACAGCTCGACGATGCGCGCTTTGCCGCTTGTCGTCGGCAGTGCCTCGACCGTGGCCTCCCGGATCGCGGCCTCGCCCTCGAGCGAGGCTTGCAGGAAAGCGCCGGGCGGAACCGGCGTGGCCCGGCCGGAGAATGCCGCCATCGACGGCTTGAGCAGGCAAGCGGGCTCGGCCAAGCCCCGTGGGCCCAACGCCCAGGCAATGCGGGACACGCGTTGGTTGCCGGCCAGCTCCGCCAAACGTTGCCGGTCACGGGCTGTGATCGGCGCGTCGGTGCGCAGCAGCAGGTCGGGGCCGCCGTCGAGCAGGTTCACCGCCGCCGATGCTTCACGCTTCAGCCCGTCCAAGCTGCGCAGCACCGGCCGCAGCGCCTGGACCAATGCGAACAATGCCGGATGCAGCACCGGGCAGGCGGTCATGTCGACGATGTCGGCGGAGCGCTTGGCATTGAGGCCAATCAGGACGGCGCCGGACCGCTCGCGGCGGATTGCCAAATCCATCCGCCGGCGCGCCGAAGGGGGCGTCCGGATCAGCGGCGGCAGTTCGCCCGTGAATCCGAGCCGGCGCACGACGTCCGCCACCAGCCCCCGCTTCCAGGCGGCGTAGCCCGCATCGGCCATGTGTTGCAGCGAGCAACCGCCGCATGCGCCGAAATGCGGGCAGGGCGGACTGACCCGGTCGGCCGACGGGTCCAGCACCGTGGCGTCGGCGGCCCAGGCCTGGCCACGACGGGCAAGTGGCCCGGGCTGAACGGTTTCGCCCGGCAACGTGCCGGCGAGGAACAGCGGCGTGCCGTCCGGCAGCGCCGCAACCCCGTCCCCATCGGCGCCTAGCGCGCCGACGCGGACCGGTTCAGGCGCCGAAGGCGGAAAGGCCGGTCTGGGCGCGGCCAAGGATCAGCGCATGCACGTCGTGCGTGCCCTCGTAGGTGTTGACCGCCTCGAGGTTCATGACGTGACGGATGACGTGGTACTCGTCGGCGATGCCGTTGCCGCCGTGCATGTCGCGTGCGACCCGGGCGATATCGAGCGCCTTGCCGCAATTGTTGCGCTTCATCAGGCTGATCATCTCCGGCGCCGCTTGGCCCTCATCCATGAGTCGCCCGAGCCGCAGCGCGCCCTGCAGCCCGAGGGTGATCTCGGTCTGCATGTCGGCGAGCTTCTTTTGGATGAGCTGCGTCGCCGCCAGCGGGCGGCCGAACATCATGCGCTGCATGGTGTAGTCGCGGGCCGCGTGCCAGCAGAACTCGGCCGCGCCCAGCGAGCCCCAGGCGATACCGTAGCGGGCGTTGTTGAGGCAGGAGAACGGGCCGCGCAGCCCCTTCACGTTCAGCTCGTTGCCGGCCGGGACGAACACGTCCTGCATCATGATCATGCCGGTGGTCGACGCCCGGAGCGAGAACTTGCCCTCGATCTTCGGCGCTTCGAGGCCCTTCATGCCGCGCTCGAGCACGTATCCCTTGATCTCGCCGGCGTCGTTCTTGGCCCAGACCACGAACACGTCGGCCAGCGGCGAGTTGGTGATCCAGGTTTTCGACCCGTTCACCACGAAGCCGCCGTCGACCGACTTGGCGCGGGTGCGCATACTGGCCGGGTCGGAGCCGGCGTCGGGCTCGGTCAGGCCGAAGCAGCCGACGAACTCGCCGGTCCGCAGCTTCGGCAGCACCCGGTCTTTGAGCTCGTCCGAGCCGTAGGCCCAGATCGGGTACATCACCAGCGAGGACTGCACGCTGAAGGCGCTCCGGTAGCCGCTGTCGACGCGTTCCACTTCCCGGGCGATCAGGCCGTAGGCGACGTAGCCGACGCCGGCGCAGCCATGGCTGTCGAGGGTGGCGCCGAGAAAGCCCATCTCGCCCATCTCGTTCATGATCTCGCGGTCGAACGTCTCATGGCGGTTGGCCATCAGCGCGCGCGGGAACAGCTTGTCCTGGCAATAGGCGTGCGCCGCGTCGCGCATCGCCCGCTCATCCTCGGTGAGCTGGCCGTCGAGCAGCAGGGCATCGTCCCATCGGAACGGTCCCATCTTGCGGGCCTTCGGGCCGGCCATCAATTCCGCAACCGCTTCGGGCGCCTGGACCGGCGTAACGACATTCATGCTGACCTCCCGGGTGGCTTATTCGGCGTCGGCGGCCGGGTCCGGCATCCGAGCCGACCGCGAGCGTAGCAGCATGAACGCGGGCACGTCGTCGCCGAAGCCCACCACCGACGGGCCGAGGTCATCATCTCGGCGATAGTGCCGCCGCGGCTCCTCGCGCGCCCGCACCCGGTCGTCGAACCGAGGCGCGCGGTCGTCGCGGGGGGCGCGGAAGTCGTCGCGCGGCGCGGCGCGGGTTTCCTCTTCGATGCGGCGCCGCCCGTCGCCCCGCCGGCGCGGCAGCGGCGCGTCGTCCAGCGCCGGCTGCGGCGCATCGACCGGCATCGGAGCCGCCGCCGGCAACGTTGTCACCTCGGCCGCCGCGGCCTTGCCGCGGCTCCGGCGCGGCTTGCGGATCGGCGCGTCGCCGTCGCGAGCGGCCTCGCGCACCGGGAGCTTCGCCTTTTCCGGGCCGGGCTTGGCCACCGGCTTGCCAGCCGGTTTGCCGCGGGCGCGGCCACGACCGCGACGCTTCCCGTCATCCTCGTTGAACGGCAGGATGTCCATGCCTTCGACCGCGAAGCGCGGGATCTCGGCGCCGACCAGCTTCTCGATCGCGTGCACGAAGCCGGCATCGTCGGGGGTGGCCAGGGTGAAAGCATGCCCGGTCAGCCCGGCGCGGCCGGTGCGGCCAATTCGGTGAACGTAGTCCTCGGCATGAATCGGCACGTCGAAGTTGAACACGTGGCTCAGACCGCCGATGTCGATGCCGCGCGCCGCCACGTCGCTGCAGCACAGCAGCTGCACCTCGTTGGCCTTGAAGCGCGACAGGGTGGCGAACCGCTCGGGCTGGCTCATGTCGCCGTGCAGCTGGCCGACGCTGAAGCCGTGCCGCTTGAGCGACTTGTAAAGGATGTCCACGTCGCGCTTGCGGTTGCAGAAGATCAGCGCGTTCTGCACCGGCTCCGCCTTCAGCAACCGGCGCAGCGCCTCGCGCTTATCGAGGTCGTCCACCACCGTGAGGCCGGCGACGATCGTGGTCGCGACGCTCGCCGGGCGGCTGACGGTGATTTCCTTGGGGTTGGTCAGGAAGGCGTCGGCCAGGCGGCGGATTTCCGGCGCCATGGTCGCCGAAAAGAACAGCGTCTGCCGGGTGCGCGGCAAGAAGCCAACGATCTTCTCGACGTCGGGGATGAAGCCCATGTCGAGCATGCGGTCGGCTTCGTCGATCACCAGCAGCGCCGTGTCGGTCAGCAGCAGGCCGCCGCGCTCGAACAGATCCATCAGCCGGCCCGGCGTCGCGATCAGCACGTCGACGCCCTTCATCAGCACGTCCTTCTGATCGTTGAGGCTTTCGCCGCCGATCAACAGAGCGTGGGTGAGCTTCAGGTGTTTGCCGTACTGGACGAAATTCTCCGCGACCTGCAGCGCCAGCTCGCGGGTCGGCTCCAGGATCAGGCTGCGCGGCATGCGCGCGCGGGACCGGCTGCCGGATAGGATGTCCAGCATCGGCAGCACGAAGCCGGCGGTCTTGCCGGTGCCGGTCTGCGCGCAGCCGAGCACGTCGCGGCCCATCAACACGGACGGGATCGCCTGGGCCTGGATGGGCGTCGGCTGGCGGTAGCCCTTCTCAAGCAAGGCGCGCTGGATCTCTGGCGACAGTCCGAGGTCGGCGAAGCCGTTCGGCTCCTCCACCGGCTCGGTTGCCGGCGCTTCGGCTTCGGCTACGGCTGCCGTCTCGGCCGCGGCGGCAGACGGCGTGTCGGCATCGTCGTCTTCGGACGGGATCGGGGCGTCGCTCGGCGCCGCTTCGGCGACCTCGAGCGAGTTGGCCGGACGGTCGGCGGCCGAAGCGTCGGGCGTGGCATCCGTGGCGCCCGGGCCGATTTCCTCGGGTGCCACCGGCTCAGTTGTCATGGGTTCGGATCCGCCCCCTTGCGCAGAGTCCGGGGCCGCGTGCAGGGTCTCGTCCGCGGGGGCGGTGGAATGTTCGATCAAACGCAGGGTCTCGTTTCAGCGAGGGGTTCTCGGTGCGCACGGCGTGTCGATGCCGGGCGGGCGCAGCACTGGGCCGGGCTCACAGCGCGCATATCGGGAAACGAACCCGGAAAGTCAACCATTTCGGCTCATCATGGCCGAGTAGACGTCGACCGGCATGGGGCCGTCCTCCCGGTCTGGCCGGGGCCGGACGGGGTCGTGGTTCACCCGTTGGCGTCACTGCGCCGATGAACGACAGCTTGAGCGAGCCGGTTACGGAGGCAGACGTGCCCGCGCAGGCCACCCAGCCGATCGAAGACTATGCGCTCATCGGCGATTGCCTGACCGGCGCCCTGGTCGGGCGCAACGGCAGCATCGACTGGCTGTGCCTGCCGCGATTCGACAGCGCCGCCTGCTTCGCCGCCCTGCTCGGCGCGCCGGAGCATGGCCGCTTTCTGATCGCCCCGGCCGAGCCCGGACCACCGGCCAAGCGCAGCTACCGCGGCCCCAGTCTGATCCTGGAGACGGTGTTCGAGACCGCAGCCGGCACCGTGGCACTGATCGACTTCATGGTGCCGGGCAGCACCAATTCCAGCATCGTCCGCATCGTCGAGGGCCGCAGCGGGCAGGTCGACATGCGGCTCGAGCTGGTGATGCGGTTCGATTACGGCGTCACCATCCCCTGGGTGACGCAACGCCGCGGCGGCAACGGCATCATCGCCATTGCCGGGCCAGAGATGGTGGTTCTCCGCACCGACGTGCCGCTGCGCGGCGAGGACATGAAAACGGTCGGCAATTTCACCGTCGGCGCCGGCGAGCGGGTGCTGTTCACCCTGACCCACGGTCCGTCGCACTTGAAGCTGCCGCTCAGTCCCGATCCGGACGACGCGTTGTACGACACCGAGCAATACTGGCAGCAGTGGTCGAGCCAGCTCGACTATGACGGCCCGGCGCGCGAGATGGTGCTGCGGTCGCTCGTCACGCTGAAAGGCCTGACCTACGCGCCGACCGGCGGCATCGTCGCGGCGGCCACCACGTCCTTGCCGGAACAGGCGGGCGGCACGCGCAACTGGGATTACCGGTTCTGCTGGCTGCGGGATGCGGTCATCACCTTGTTCGCCTTCATGGGAGCCGGCTTCAAGTCGGAAGCGCAGTTCTGGGCGCAATGGCTGCACCGCAGCGTCGCCGGCAGCCCGGCGCAGCTGCAGATCATGTATGGCCTCGGCGGCGAGCGGCGGCTGGACGAGATGGAGCTGCCGTGGCTGCCGGGCTATGGCGGCGCCACCCCCGTGCGCACCGGCAACGCCGCCGCGGCGCAGCTGCAGCTCGACGTCTATGGCGAGGTGATGGGCGCGTTGCATGCCGCCCGCAGCATCGGCGTGCTGGACGGCGAGGCCTGGTCGATGCAACGCGGCATGCTCGAGCACCTCGAGACCGTCTGGATCCAGCCCGACGAGGGCATGTGGGAAACCCGCGGCGGCCCGCGGCACTTCACCTTCAGCAAGGTCATGGCCTGGACGGCGTTCGACCGCGGCATCCGCGACGTCGAGAAATACGGCTTCGAAGGCGACGTCGAACGCTGGCGCGCGCTGCGCGACACCATCCACGAGCGGGTTTGCCGCGAGGGTTTCAACGCGGAGCTCAACAGCTTCACCCAGAGCTTCGGCGACACCGCGCTCGACGCCAGCCTGCTGCTGATCCCGAGCACCGGATTCCTGCCGGCCGACGACCCGCGCATGGTGGGCACCGTCGCCGCCATCGAGGGCAGCCTGATGCAGAACGGCTTCGTCCTGCGCTACCGGGCGGAGGACCACGCGGACGGCTTGCCGGACGGGGAGGGCGCGTTCCTGGCCTGCTCGTTCTGGCTGGCCTCGGTGCTGCACATGCAGGGACGGCGCGACGAGGCGCTGGCCTTGTTCGACCGCCTGATCGGCCTGTGCAACGACGTCGGCCTGCTCAGCGAGGAGTACGACCCGGCCGGCCACCGGTTCCTCGGCAACTTCCCGCAGGCGTTCAGCCACGTCGCCCTCGTCAGCACGGCGATGCGGCTGGCCGGGCAGCACCCGATGATGCCGGGCGCCGAGGTGACCTGAGGCGGCCGGGAGCCGCCCCGTCTACTGCAGCAGGTTGCGGAAGTTGGCGTTCCTGCCGTCCAGCAGCCCGAGCGGCTGCACCTCGAAGCGGTCTTCGATCGTGCGCAGGATGCTGCCGAAATCATACTGCGTGTGGTCCACGAAGCCGCGCCGCACGGTCGGGCCAATGGCGATCAGCGGGACCCGGATGCCCGGGCCCCAGCGGTCGCGCACCGGCGGGGCCACGTGGTCCCAGAAGCCGCCATGCTCGTCATAGGTGACGATGATCAGCATGTCGGCGTATTGCGGGCTCGCCTGCAGTTTGGCGACGAGGTCGGCCAGGTGCTCGTCGCCGTCGGTGATGTTGGCATAGCCGGGGTGCAGGTTGAGTTCGCCGATCGGCTTGTAGAACACCACCGGCGGCAACGTGCCCGAGGCGATCGCGGCGTAGAGGTCCTTCAGGTCCTTCAGGTGCTTCTTCTGCCCCTCCGTGCCCGGCGCGAGGTCGCGGAAGAAGGCGAGCGGCTGGTGATGGTACTGGAACAACGGGTCCGGCTTGCCGGCCATGGCGTTGTCGTAGCCGCCCGAATACCACGCCCAATCGACCCCCGCCGCGTCCAGCCGGTCGCCGATGTGCGGCATGTCCTGTGGCGGCACCAGCAGGCTTTGGTCGGTGTCGGACGGGGCGTGCAGGTAGACGGACCGGCTGGTGTTGATCGCGAACCCGTCCGGCGACACCTGGCCGTCGCGCAGCAGGTGCCCCTGGTCGTCCACCTTGGCGACGATCTTCTCCGGCGCGTTCGGCCACTGGAACGCCTGGGCGCAGACCAGGAAGGAGTGGTTGAGGAACGAGCCGCCGAACGCCGAGTGAAACATGTTGTCGCCCAGGGTGTACTCGCGGGCGAGCTTCCAATGCTCGGAGCTCGACAGGTCGTAGTATCCCATCACCAGCCCGCCGGCGTCGGAGATCGCGGCGAAACGGTCCATCCGGCCGCCATGGATCTGGTCCTGCTCTTGGTAGAAGCGGTGCACGAGGTCGCCGGTGGCGACGTTGGCGGGCACGCTCTGGTCGATGCGGAACGGACCGTTGGGGATCTCGGCGGGGAAACGCATATCCACCGCGGCCGGGCGCATGTTGGTGTTCTTGACCGGGGGCAGCATCGCATAGGCGTTGCCGTTCGGGCCGGTCTGGATCGCATGCGGCCCTGCCTGGCTCAGCCCGTTGGCGCCTGGAAACGTGCCGAACATGTTGTCGAAGCTGCGGTTCTCCTCGAAGATGACGACGACGTGGCCGATCCGGCGCAACGGGTCGTCGGGTTCGAGCCGCGGCGAGCGGGCGGCCAGGTCCTGCGCGCCGGGCGGCGGGATGGCGTTAGAGGTTTGGGCGAGCGCTGTCGTCGCCAGCAGGGGCGTCGCCAGCAGGGGCGTCGCCAGCAGGACGGGCAGCAGGCAAAGGGCGGCGATGCGCATGCGGCAGTGGTTCCGTGACAAAGGTCGGGCGGCGTCACGCTATGGTGCGCTGCTGTTCCTGGTCAATGTCGGCATCGTGACGATCCGTCCGGCGGAGGCGACCAGCGTCGCCGACGTGCTAGCGGCCCAAGCGGCGCTGACGGTGCCGCCGGGCATGAGCGACACCGATTGGCGGGCCTGGCGGGCGACGCACGAAGCCGAGCTGCAGCGGGCGCATGCCGTGCTCATGCTGGCGCACGCGGTCGAGGAAACCGTGATCACCACGCAGCAGGCCGCCTTCGCGCGCATGGGCGCGACGTTCATCTGCAATTACGACGAGGAAAGCCGCCCGGACTTCGCGGCCCTGGTCGATCGGTTCGTGGCGGAGGGCGCCAAGGCGCACGGCCTCACCGAGGCGGCGGCACGGCCGCGCCTGCTGCAGACCGACGTGACCGACATGCTGCCGATCGCTCTGCTCTCCTATTATCGCTGCCCGTAGTGGCGACGCAGGGCTCTGCCCTGCACCCGCTGGGGCCGGCGGCCCCAGACCCGCTATATCCGTCGTCTAGGACTGTGGGCCTAAAGCCAATTCTTTACCGGCACGAACACGCGCCTTATACAGGTCTGCTGCGTGCGGTCGATGCGAGGTCGTGATGGCACGCCGCGCCGCTCGCATGCCGGGGAGGATGCTCGACGACGATGCAGCAGATGCAGCACGAGTACTTCCGCGGCGATACCGGGGCCGACCGAAAGACGTTGGTGCTTGCGACGATCATCGTGGAGCAAGCGAGCAACCCGTCCATCCGCGATATCCTTGCGGTTGGATGTGGCTCGGGCAACGATGCTTGGGCGCTCGGTGAGTATTTTGGCCGGACCGTCATCGGGGTCGATCTGGAAGACTACTTCGACCGCCGATACAGCCATCGGGTGGACTTCCGCACCATGGACGCCTGCGCGCTCGACTTCCCGGATGCGAGCTTCGACCTCGTTTTTTCGTTTCACGCTCTCGAACACATCCCGGACTATCGCCGTGCCGTGGCGGAAATGCGCCGCGTTCTTCGCCCCGGCGGGATCTACTGTATCGGCACGCCAAATCGGGCGAGGCTGGTCGGCTATGTCGGGGTTCCCGCGTTGCCGTTTGCTCAGAAGCTGCGGATGAACCTGCGTGATTGGCGGCAGCGGGTCGTCGGCCGGTTCAGGAACGAGTACGGCGCCCATGCGGGCTACACCGCCCGTGAACTCGCCGCCATCTGCACCGAGATCGGCCCGGGTCACGAGGTGTCGGAGACCTATTACCTGCGCCTTTACGCCCGGCACGCATCGATGTTGAAGGCGTTCATCGCGGCCGGCATCGCTCGCTTCATCTGGCCATCGACCTATGTCATCGGCACCCGACCGTAACGCGCGAACGGCCTCACTGCCGGGCTGACCACTTGCGCGGCGCCCAGGCGGGCTAGCCTTCGCTGGCGAGGGAGGTTTTCTGTTCCTCCTCGGTTTCGATCTCCTTGCGCGCCTGGTCCCAGAACATCAGGTCGCCGCCCTCGGGCCGGCCCGCCTGCTCCCACAGGTAATAGGCGCGGACGCGGATCGGCTCGAGAATGTCATTTTTCGGCACGGCCGCCCTCCAATACGTGTCCATGGTCAAAAGCGCTCCGTGGCGTGAGGGGTTGCGTCGACGGCTCTCATCCCCGGCTTCACCCGAGTTCCTGCAGGATCGCTTCGTTGTGTTCGCCGGGAGCCGGCAGATCGTGACGTTGCGCCAAGCGCTGCCCGTCGAATGACAGCGGCAGCGCCGGAAGGCGGACGGTGCGCCCGTCCGGCAGAGTGAGCGGAACCAGGCCGCCCGACGCGTTCAGATGCGGGTCCTCGAACAGGTCGGCGGGCTTGGCGATCGGCGCGAACGGCAGCCCGAGCTCCTCGCAGCGGGCCATCAGCGCGTCCCGCTCGAAGCGTCCGAGCGCCGCGGCGATGACGGGGATGGTACGGTCGCGCGACGCGGTCCGCTGCTGCTGGTTGGCCAAGGCGGGGTCGGCGGCCAGCCCGTCGAGTCCGAAGCTTTGGCAGAACAGCCGCCATTGCGTGTCGGTGACGACGCCGACGAACACCTGTCCGCCATCGGCCGTATCGAAAATGTCATACACCGGCCAGGCCGGCCGGCGGACGCCCATGGGCGGCGGCGCCTCGCCGCTGATGAACGCCTGCGCCATGTGCTGCGCCACCAGCACCGCATTGGTCTCGAACAGCCCGCTTTGCACATGCGCGCCGACGCCGGTGCGGTGGCGTTCCTGCACCGCGGCCAGGATGCCGAGTGCTGCGAAGGTGCCGCCCAGGATGTCGTTGATGCTCGACCCGGCGCGCATCGGCTTGCCCGGAAGCCCGGTCATGTAAGCGAGGCCGCCCATCATCTGCACCACCTCGTCCAAGGCGACGCGGTGGTCGTAGGGACCGGGCAGGAACCCCTTGCAGCTGCAATAGATGAGCCGCGGGTTTTCCGCCCGCAGCGCCTCGTAGGACAAGCCCAGCTTGTCGAGCGCGCCGGGCCGGAAGTTCTCGATCAGCACGTCGGCTTCGGCAATCAGCCGCTTGGCGAAGGCCAGCCCGTCGGCGGATTTCAGGTCGAGCGTCACGCTCCGCTTGTTGCGGTTCAGCATGGCGAAGAAGCCGGTGCCGGCGCCTTGCAGCCGCCGGGTGTTGTCGCCGGCCGGCTTGTCGCCCTCGGCCGCCGGCTCGACCTTGACCACGTCGGCGCCGAGATCGGCGAGCGCCAAGCCGCAGGTCGGGCCCATCACCATGTGGGCGAACTCGACGACCCGGAGGCCGGCGAGCGGCGTTTGGCTCACGCCGCGATCCTGGGGGCCGCCTTGAAGGTGCGCGGGATGCCGGCCCGGGCCAGCCCGCCATGGCGCGGCTCGTCCGGCAACCCCTCGGCCAGGATCTCCCGCGCCGCCAGCAGCCGGTCGAGGTCGACGCCGGTGTCCAGGCCCATGCTTTCCAGCATGAACACCAAATCCTCGGTGACGATGTTGCCGGACGCCCCCGGCGCATAAGGGCAGCCGCCGAGCCCGGCCAGGCTGCTGTCGAAGCTGCGCACCCCTTCCTCCAGCCCGGCGAGCGCGTTGGCGAGGCCGAGGCCCATGGTGTCGTGCAGGTGCAAGCCCTCGAGCCGGTCGCCGACCTCGGCCCGCACTGCGCGCACGGTGGCGCGGATCTGCGCCGGGTGGGCGTAGCCGACCGTGTCGGCGAGGGCGACGAAATGCGCGCCCGCCTCGATCAGCCCGGCCGCCACCTCGACCACGCGGCGTTCCGGCACCACGCCGTCGATCGAGCAGCCGAACGCCGTGCTCAACGCACCCTCGACCTCGAGCGCGGCGCCGGTGTCGCGCACCCAGGCGGCGATGCGGCCGACCTCGGCGATTGCTTCGGCGGTCGTGCGGTTGGTGTTGGCCCGGCTGTGCCCCTCGCTGACGGAGACGGGCACCGAGATCCGTCGCGCCCCGGCCTCGGCCGCAAGCTGCGCGCCCTTGAGGTTCGGCGCCAATGCCACGATCACGCTGGGGAGGTCACGCACCGCGCGGACCACCTCGCCGGTGTCGGCCATCTGCGGGATCACCCGCGCCGGCACGAAGCTGCCGACCTCGATCTCCGGCACGCCGGCAGCCGCCAGCGCCTCGATCCAGCGGATCTTGGTCGCTGTCGCCATCCGGCTCTGCGCCATCTGCAGCCCGTCGCGCGGGCCGACCTCGCATACCGTCACGCGCTCGCCCATGCTGGCCCTCCCTCGATGGACAGGGTGCGTCGCCGCTGTTCGGCGTGCAACCCTGCGGGGGCGGGTAGCGTCCCCGTGCCGCCTTCTATTAAAGACGATCCCGACCGTCTATGGTCGTTGAAACCATGCAAGGTACATCGATGCGTCGTGCGTTCCTCGCAGGCCTGATCCCGTCTTTGCTGCTGGCCGCCCCGGCGTCGGCGCAGCCGGGGCCGGCCGGGCCGCCATCGGTCGGCGTCACGCAAGCCAAGCTGCGCCCGGTGATCGAGACCAGCGAGTTCGTCGGCCGCATCCAGTCGATCAACCGCGTCGATCTTGTTGCCCGGGTGACGGCGTTCCTGGTGCAGCGGTTGTTCATCGAGGGCAGCGAGGTGCATGCCGGCGACACGCTGTATCGGCTGGAGCGGGGGCCGTTCGAAGCGCAGGTCGCCGCCCAGGCGGCCAACGTGGCGCAAGCCGATGCGGTGCTGCAGAACAACCAGCTGACCCTCAACCGGGCCGAGCAGCTGCTCAACACGCCGGCCGGGCAGCGCAGCCGGGTCGACGACGCGCAGGCGGCGCAGCGCAGCCAGGCCGCCCAGCTCGCCAACGCGCAGGCGCAGCTGCGCCAAGCGCAGATCAACCTCGACTATACCGAGATCAAGGCGCCGATCGACGGCGAGATCAGCCGCACTACCGTGACCGAGGGCAACGTGGTCACCCCCAGCTCCGGCGTACTGGCGACCATCGTCAGCCAGGATCCGATGTACGTGCTGTTCCCGGTCTCGGTGCGGGCGGCGATCGACCTGCGCGACCGCTACGCCGACAAGGGCGGCTACAAGGCGGTGACGGTCAAGCTGCGCCTGCCGAGCGGCAAGGTGTATGACCAGGATGGGACGCTCGACTACATCGACCCCTCGGTCGCGCCCAACACCGACACGCTCACGTTCCGCGCCCGCATCCCCAACCCGATCCGCGCCGGCGGCAAGAGCGGCGACCCGGGCTCACGCGAGCTGAGCGACGGCGAGTTCGTCACCGTCACCTTGCAAGGCGTGCAGCCGATCCAGGCGATCGGCATCCCGCGCGCGGCCATCCTGTCGGACCAGCAGGGCAACTACGTTTGGGTGATCGGCGAGGGCAACAAGGCCGAGCAGCGCCGGGTGCAGCTCGGCCAAAGCACGCCGGAGACGGCGGTGATCTCGTCCGGCCTCAAGGAGGGCGAGACCGTGGTGGTGGACGGCGTGCAGCGGGTCCGCCCCGGCGCGACGGTGGCGCCGGCGCCGATCACGCCGACCCCCGCCGTGCCGCCGCAGGCGCCGCGCAACTAGGGGTCCGGTCCAGCAATGCGCAGGCATGACATGACAGAGCATCGGACACTCGCACCGTGATCTCGGCCGTCTTCGTCGACCGGCCGCGGCTCGCGGTCGTCATCGCCATCGTGCTCACCATCGCAGGCGCCCTGGCGATGCTGCGCATCCCGGTGGCGCAGTTCCCGGACATCGTGCCGCCCCAGGTCCAGGTCACGACCCGCTACCCCGGCGCCTCGGCCTCCGTGGTGGAGGCGACCGTGGCCCAGCCGCTGGAGGCGCAGGTCAACGGCGCCGACCAGATGATCTACATGAAGTCGAACTCGGGCAATGATGGCAGCTACGGCCTGACGGTCTCGTTCGCGCTCGGCACCAACCCCGACATCAACACCGTCAACGTCAACAACCGGGTGCAAGCCGCCCTCTCGCGCCTGCCGTCCGAGGTGCAGCGCCAGGGTGTGACCGTGCAGAAGCGCTCCTCGGCGATCCTGGAGTTCCTCGCCTTCTCGTCCGAAGGCGCCAAGCAGGACCCGCTGTTCATCTCGAACTACGTGACCATCAACATCCTCGATACGCTGAGCCGGGTCAGCGGCGTCGGCCAGGCCTCCTTGTTCGGGGCGCTCGACTACTCCATGCGGGTCTGGTTCGACACCAACCGGCTCATCAGCCTCAGCCTTGCGCCGAGCGACATCATCCTCGCCATCCAGCAGCAGAACGTGCAGGCGCCGGTCGGGCGGGTGGGCGCGCGGCCGACCAGCGACGACACCCAGTTCCAGATCAACCTGCAAACCAAGGGCCGGCTCACCACGGCCGAGGAGTTCGGCAACATCATCGTCCGCGCCAACCCGGACGGTTCGGTGCTGCGGGTGCGCGACGTGGCGCGGGTCGAGCTCGGCGCCGCCACCCAGGACAGCGAAAGCCGGCTGAACGGCGACCCGGCCGTCACCATGGGCATCTACCTCGCCCCGGGCGCCAATGCCGTGCAGACCAGCGCCCGGGTGCAGGCGGCGCTGGACGAATTGAGCACCCGCTACCCGCCGGGCCTGAAATCGACGGTGTTCTACAACAGCTCGACCTTCGTCAGCGACACCATCAGCGAGGTGATCAAGACCCTCGGCGAAGCCTTCGTGCTGGTCGTGATCGTGGTGTTCTTCTTCCTCGGGAGCTTCCGCGCCACCATCATCCCGACCATCGCGGTGCCGGTCAGCCTGATCGCCACTTTCGCCGTCCTGCTCGCGATCGGCTATTCGGCCAACACCGTCTCCTTGCTGGCGATGGTGCTCGCGATCGGCATCGTGGTCGATGACGCGATCGTGGTGGTGGAGAATGTCGAGCGCGTCATCGAGGAGGAGCCGGAGCTGACCCCGGCCGAGGCGACGAAGAAGGCAATGGGGCAGATCACCGCGCCAATCATCGCCATCACGCTCGTGCTGCTGTCGGTGTTCGTGCCGATCGGCTTCATCCCCGGCATCTCCGGCACGCTGTTCAAGCAGTTCGCGGTGACGATCTCGGTCGCAATGGTGATTTCGGCGATCAATGCGCTGAGCCTGTCGCCCGCTTTGTGCGCGGTGTTCCTGCGCAACACCGGCCCCAAGCGCGGCATCATGGGCGGCATCATGCGCGGCATCGACCACGTGCGCGACGGCTACGCCTGGCTGGTGATCCGGCTGCTGCGGCTGGCGATCATCGCGGTCGTGCTGGTGGTGGCGATCGGCGCCGGGGTGTACGGCCTCAGCCTGCGCACGCCGACCGGGTTCCTGCCGGAGGAGGACCAGGGCGCCTTCTTCACCGCGGTCCAGTTGCCGGACGGCGCCAGCGTCACCCGCACCCGCGACGTGGTCAAACGCGTCGAGGAGGTCGCCCGCGGCATCCCGCAAATCCAGAACATCCTGTCGATCGTCGGCTTCTCCTTGCTCGACAGCGGCAACCAGTCCAACGCCGCCTTCATCGTCTTGCGCATGAAGCCGTTCGAGCAGCGGCCGGCGATCGCCGACAAGGTGCAGGCGCTGATCGGCCGCATGTTCGCCGGCGTGTCGCAGATCCGCTCGGCGGTGATCTTTCCGTTCAACTTGCCGCCGATCATCGGCCTGTCGACCGGCGGCGGCTTCGAGTACCAGCTGCAGAACCTCGAGGGGCGCGAGCCCGCTGAGATGGGCGGTGTGCTGAACGGGCTGCTGGCGGCCGCCAACCAGGATCCGAAGCTCGCCCGGGTGTTCAGCACCTTCAGCCCGACCACGCCGTCGATCTACCTCGACATCGATCGCGAGAAGGCGCAGGCGCTCGGTTTGGCGATCAGCGACGTGTTCACCGCGCTGCAAGCGACGTTGGGCGGCATCTACGTCAACGACTTCAACCTGTTCGGCCGCATCTGGCAGGTCAACATCCAGGGCGAGGCGGCCGACCGCACTGACATCCCGTCGATCTGGCGCATCTACGTGCGCAACAAGACCGGGACGATGGTGCCGCTGCGCTCCATCGCCGACGCGCGTATCGTGCTGGGGCCACAGACCATCAGCCGCTACAACAACTACCGCTCCATCACCATCCAGGGCACGCCGAAGCCTGGCGTCTCGTCGGGCGACGCGCTGAACGCGATGGAAGCGGTCAGCCGCAGCACGCTGCCGCCAGGTTACTCGTTCGAGTGGACCGGCACCGCCTATCAGGAACGGGCGGCCTCGGGGCAGACCGGCACGATCCTCGGGCTCGCCATCCTGTTCGCCTACCTGTTCCTGGTGGCGCTGTATGAAAGCTGGGTGATCCCGATCCCGGTGCTGCTGTCGGTGACGGTCGGCATCCTGGGCTCGTTCATCGGCCTGCTGGTGACGGGGCTGGCGCTCGATCTTTACGCGCAGATCGGGCTCGTGGTGCTGATTGCGCTGGCGGCCAAGAACGGCATCTTGATCGTCGAGTTCGCGAAGGACCAGCGCGAGCAAGGCAAGTCGATCCGGGAGGCCGCCCAGCTCGGCGCGCGGACCCGGTTCCGCGCGGTGATGATGACGTCGATCGCGTTCATCCTCGGCCTGGTGCCGCTGGTGACCGCGAACGGCGCCGCGCAGGTCAGCCGTCGGGCGGTCGGCACCCCGGTGTTCGCCGGCATGCTGGCGGCGAGCTCCATCGGTATCTTCCTGATCCCGATGCTGTATGTCGTGTTCCAAACTATGCGCGAGCGGGTGAAGGCCCGGTTCGGTGCTAAGCCGGCCGCGCCGTCTTCTGCACCCCCTGCTGCGCCCCCGGCCGCACATTGACCTTTCCCGGCGGCCCCGCACATCCTGCGTCAACGCCGCAATCGCCTTTCGAGGAGACACGCCCATGACCAAGTTCGGTGTCGCACAACCCGTCCGCCGGGTCGAAGACCCCCGCCTGCTGCTCGGCCACGGCCGCTACACCGACGACATCGCGGTCGCCGATGAAGCCCATGTCGTCGTCCTGCGCAGCCCGCACGCGGCGGCCAAGATCCTGTCGATCGACACCGAGGCCGCGAAGGCGCTGCCCGGCGTGCTCGGCATCTACACCGGCGCCGACTTTGAGGCGGACGGAATCGGCCCGAACCCGTGCGGCATCCCGCTGCAGAACCGCGACGGCAGCAACCGCGCCGACGTGCCGCACCCGGTGCTTGCGGTGGCCGCCGTGCGCCACGTGGGCGACCCGGTGGCGATGATCGTGGCCGAAACCACGCAGGCCGCGCGCGACGCCGCCGAGGCGATCACCGTCGACTACGATACCCTGCCGAGCGTCACCGACCTTGCCATGGCGATGGAGCCGGGTCAGCCGCTGGTGTGGCCGGACGTGCAGAAGAACATCTGCTTCGATTGGGAGACCGGCGACAAGGCGCGCACCGACGAGCTGTTCGCCAGCGCCGAGCACGTGACCCGGCTGACGGTGGTCAACAACCGGATCGTGGTGAACTCGATGGAAGCCCGCGCGGCGGCCGCGACCTACGACGCCGGGTCGCAACGCTGGACGCTGACCACCAACACCCAGGGCGGCTGGGGCATCAAGCAGATGCTGGCCGAGAATGTCTTCAAGGTCCCGGCCGAGAGCTTCCGCGTGGTGACGCCCGACGTCGGCGGCGGCTTCGGCATGAAGCTGTTCCTGTATGCCGAGCACGTCATGGTCTGCTACGCCGCCCGCAAGCTCGGCCGCGCGGTGAAGTGGACCAGCGAGCGGTCGGAAGCCTTCCTGTCCGACACGCACGGCCGCGACAACATCACCCTGGGCGAGGTGGCGCTGACCAAGGACGGCACCTTGCTCGCGATGCGCACCCGTAACGTCGCCAACATGGGCGCGTATCTCAGCAACTACGCCCCATTCATCCCGACTGGCGCCGGCACCAAGGTGCTAGCCAGCGTCTACGGGTTCCAGGCGATCCACGCCAACGTCATCGGCGTGTTCACCAATACCGTGCCGGTCGACGCGTATCGCGGCGCCGGGCGCCCGGAAAGCAATTACCTGGTCGAGCGGCTGATCGACGCCGCGGCGCGCGAGATCGGCATGGACCGCATCGCCTTCCGCAAGAAGAACATGGTGCAGCCGTCCTCGATGCCGTTCCGCACGGCAATGAACCAGACCTACGACAGCGGCGATTTCGGCCGTGTGCTCGACGCGGCACTGGCCAAGATGGACTGGGCCGGCTTCGAAACCCGCCGCGCCCAAAGCGAGCGGCGGGGCAAGAAGCGCGGCATCGGCATGGCCTATTACCTCGAGGCAACCGGCGGCGCCGACAGCGAGCGGGCGGAGATCCGCTTCGCCGATGACGGGTTCGTGGACGTGTATGTCGGCACCCAAAGCACCGGGCAAGGCCACGAGACCGCCTATGTGCAGCTCACCGTCGACCAGCTCGGCATCGACGGCGACAAGATCCGGATCCGTCAGGGCGACACCGACGCGATCCCGACCGGAGGCGGCACGGGCGGCGCCCGCAGCCTGTATTCCGAAGGGCAGGCCATTCTGGTGACCGCGGCGAGCGTGATCGAGAAGGGCAAGCAAGCCGCGTCCGAAGCGCTGGAGGCGGCGGTCGCCGACATCGTCTTCGCCGACGGTAAGTTCAGCGTCACCGGCACGGACCGCGGCATGGACATCCTCGCGCTGGCCGCACACCAGCGAGGCCGCGGGGAGGGCGCGACCCAGCTCGACGCAGCCGAGATCGCGGCGATCGGCGTCCACACCTTCCCGAACGGCTGCCACATGGCCGAGGTCGAGATCGATCCCGACACCGGCTCGGTGGACGTGCTGCGCTACATCGTCTGCGACGACGTGGGCAAGGCGGTGAACCCCATGATCGTGCGCGGCCAGGTGCATGGCGGCGTGGCGCAAGGCTTCGGCCAAGCGGTGATGGAGCGCACCTCGTATGACCCGGCGTCCGGCCAGCTGCTGTCCGGCAGCCTGATGGACTACGCCCTGCCGCGCGCGTCCGATCTGCCGGACATCGAGGTGGACCTGATCGAGGTGCCCTGCGCCAGCAATCCGCTGGGCGTCAAGGGCGCCGGCGAGGCGGGCGCGGTCGGCAGCCCGCCGGCGGTGATCAACGCTTTGGTGGACGCGCTGAACGGCAAGGCGATCGACATGCCGGCAACGCCCGAGCGGGTGTGGCAGTCGCTGCAGGCGGCTTGATGCCCGACAGCGCGCCGCCGGCGGATCCGGCGGCCCGCCTCCGAGACCGGTATCGCGACGCGATGCCGGCGTCGGCTGCCTGGAGTCCGGTGGTGGACGTGATGCTGCAGCACCGGTCGGTGCGTGCCTATCGCGCCGACCCGTTGCCGGACGGCACCTTGGAGGCGCTGGTTGCGGCGGCGCAATCCGCCTCGACCTCGAGCAACCTGCAAGCCTGGAGCGTCGTCGCCGTCGAGGATG
Source organism: uncultured Alphaproteobacteria bacterium (assembly GCA_963752225.1). Classification (GTDB taxonomy): domain Bacteria; phylum Pseudomonadota; class Alphaproteobacteria; order Acetobacterales; family Acetobacteraceae; genus JBBROS01. The sequence goes on from CAVVXS010000016.1 coordinate 255,223, forward strand.
CCGGCCGCAAGGAGCGGCTGTCCGTCATCGCTGGCGGGCAGCGGCATATCCGCCAGGCGCCGCTGTTCCTGGTTTGGCTCGCCGACCTGTCGCGGGCGGCGCGGATCGGCGACGCGGCCGGGCAGGTGATGGACGCGCTGCCGTTCCTCGAACCATTCATGGTCGCGGTGATCGATGCGGCGTTGGCGGCGCAGAACGCGACCGTTGCCGCCGAGTCGCTGGGGCTCGGCACGGTTTACATCGGCGCCCTGCGCAATGACCCCGAAGCCGTGGCGCGGGAATTGGCGCTGCCGCCCGGCGTGATGGCGGTGTTCGGTCTATGCGTCGGGTTCGTCGACCCGGATGCCCCGTTGGCCGCCGTCAAGCCGCGCTTGCCGCAGGAGGCGGTCCTGCATCGCGAAACCTACGCCGCGGCGGCGGAACCTGCGGTGCTGGGCGGATATGACGCGACGCTGCGGGCATTCCAAACGGAGCAAGGCATGGCGCAGCAGGGCTGGACCGAGCTCATCCGCGGACGGCTCGGGTCGGTGAAGTCGCTGAATGGGCGGGATCGGCTGCGCCAGGCGATCGAGGCGCTCGGGTTCGGGTTGAAATAATCGGACCGCTCGAGAGCCAACGCTTACCGCGTAGCGTTATCGATGCCTTTACTAATCCGATCATATAATGACACATAGGATCGAGCGGGACGTGCTGAAATCCGGTCGCGGTCATAGCGGAAAGCGTACCGCCCACCGAGGCGCGGCGAGGATGTCAGATGTCGTCATATTCACTCATGGAAGAAGACGACCGGCCCAACGTCTCGCTGCACGAGCCGGCGCTCGAGCGTGAATTGCGGCAGGCCTTGGATGCCGGCACGTTCCGCATCCATTGGCAGCCGATCGTCGCCTGCTCGTCTGGTGAACTGCGCGGCTTTGAGGCCTTGCTGCGTTGGACCCGCCCCGGACACGGCGAGGTGCCGCCCGCGGTGTTCGTCCCGCTGCTGGAAAAGCTCGGCTTGTTCCGTAAACTCGACAAGTGGGTGTTGCGGCAGGCCTGTGACGCCGCGGCCCGCTGGCCGGCGCACCTGCGTGCTGCCATCAACGTTTCGGCCTGCTGGTTCGATGGGTCCGGGCTCACCTCGACCATCGCGGCGGCGCTGGAGGAAAGCAAGATCGACCCGGGCCGGCTCGAATTCGAGGTGTCAGAGGCGGTCGTGATCGCCAGCAAGAATGCCGCGGCCGCCGAACTCGCCCGCATCAAGTCGCTGGGCGTGCGCATCTCGTTGGACGATTTCGGCACCGGCTATGCGTCGCTCGGCTACCTGCAGGAAATGCCGTTCGACAAGCTGAAGCTCGACCAGTCCTTTGTCCGCCGCCTCGGCGAGTGCCGGCGGACGGAGGCGATCGTCCGCGCCGTGCTGCAACTCGGCGCCGGGCTCGGCATGACGGTCTGCGCCGAGGGTGTGGAGCGGCCGGACCAGCTCTCGATCCTGCAGGCTTATGGCTGCGACGAGGTGCAGGGCTACCTGATCGGCTATCCGGAGCGGGCGTTGCCGGACTTGCTGGATTTCTACGACCGGCTGGACGAAAGCCTGATGTTCATGGCGCCGGCCGCCTGGCAGAGCGCCTCCGCCCTCTGAACGGCGCCGTCGGTTAAACCTTGCGCAGGCGGGTAACCGTCTGCAGCAGGTTGAACAGCTCGGAATAGGCGGCCTCGAGCTTCTCGGCCGCCGACTTGAGCTCCGGGTAATCGAAGTATCGCTCGGACTCCAGCCGGCCCACCACCTCACGCAAGCCCGAGCTGCTGAGGGCTTGGTAAGCATTGAGCGCTTGCCGGCCGGCGAGGTCGTTCAGCCCGGCAAACGACGTGAACTCCAGCCCCGCCTCGGTGCCGCGCTGCCACCGGCACACGACATTGAACATGCCGCCGCTGCGGAGCTCGACGACGAGGTCCGTGGGAAACCGGACCAGCACCTCGGTGCTCACCCGCAAGCCGGTGGGCGAGGTATCCAGCACGAGGCAGTCCACCACGCCGTTGCCGATGTGCAGCTTGGCAGTCTTGAGAACCGGTTGACGTGAACCGGCCCGCTTGTCATTCGGGTCGGACATCGGCAGCCTTTCTGTTTCCGTTGCCCCGAGGGGCCTGTCGCGCACTCGCGGCACGCCCCAGTTGCGATGAACGTAGCTGCGTCGCCTGCCGGATGTCCACCGCCGGGCCGGGGTCGCCGCTCACGACCGTGCCGCCAGCGCAGCGGCCGCGGTGCCGTGGCGCCGCATCAGTGCGGGGAGATCGAGCCCCGGCACGGCGCCCCCTTCCACCACCCAGCGTCCAGCGACCATGACCCGGTCGGCCCGGCTGGCGCCGCACAGCACCAGCGCTGCGAGCGGGTCGCCGGCGCCCGAGAACCGCAGCTCGTCGAGCCGGAACAGCGCGAAGTCGGCGGCCGCGCCGACTTCGATGCGGCCGAGCTCCGGCCGTCCGAGGCAGTCGGCCGAGCCGGTGGTGGCCCAGCGCAGGGCGTCGCGGTGGCTGACCGCCTCGATCCCGTTCGCGCCGCGCTGCAGCAGGAACGCCGCCCGCACCTCCTGCATGAGGTTCGAGCCGTCGTTGGACGCCGATCCGTCGACGCCGAGCCCGACCGCCACGCCGGCCCGTTCCAGCGCGCACACCGGACACGTTCCCGACGCCAGCAGCTGGTTGCTGCAAGGGCAATGGGTCACGCCGACCCGGGCGCGTCCCAACCGCGCGATCTCGGCCGCTGAAAAGTGGATGCCGTGGGCCAGCCAGGTGCCGGGTCTCAGCCAGCCGCAGGCGTCGAGGTAGTCGAGCGGCGAGCAGCCGAACCGCGCCTGGCAGAACGCCGCCTCGTCCGCGGTCTCAGCCAAATGCGTGTGCAGGCGCACGCCGCGCCGGTCCGCCAAGGCGGCGCTGTCGCGCATCAGCCGGGTCGTCACCGAGAACGGCGAGCACGGGGCGAGCGCGATCTGCAGCATCGCGTAAGGCGCCGGGTCGTGCAGCCGGTCGATGACGGCCTCGCTGTCGGCAAGGATGGTGTCGGCATCCTGCACCACGCTGTCGGGCGGTAATCCGCCGTGGCGCTGCGACAGGTCCATCGAGCCGCGGGTCAGCACGGCACGCATGCCGAGCCGCCGCGCGGCGGCTGCCTCGATGCCGACCGCATCCTCGAGCCCGGCGGGGAACACATAGTGGTGGTCGGTGGTGGTGGTGCAGCCGGACAGCAGCAGTTCGGCCAAGGCGAGCGTCGCCGCTGCGTCCAAGGCCTCGGGCGTCAGCCGCGCCCAGACCGGGTAGAGCGCTTGGAGCCAGCCGAACAGCGTCCGGTCCATCGCCGGCGGATGACAGCGGGTGAGGGTCTGGTAGAAATGGTGGTGCGTGTTCACGAGGCCGGGCAGCACCACGTGGTTCGATGCGTCGAACGTCGCCGCCGGCTGGGCCGGGCCGCCGCCGGCCGGCACCAACTCGACGATGCGGCCGGACTCGATCACCACACCCCCGGGCGCCTCGGCCAGGATGGCGAGCGGGTTGCGCAGCCAAAGCCGGGGCGAAGCGTCCATCACCGCCGCATGCGATGCCGCCGGCGGCGACCTGGCAAGCTAAATCGTGCGCCGGCCACTTCCCTTCCGCCGCACCCGTCCCGCAAGATGCCATGCCGGCGTTGTCCGGCCTCGCCGAAGGAGCATCCGTGCCGCCCATCCACCACGTCGCGAGCGCCAGAAGGCATGGGCCGATCGGGCGTAAGGGCGGTCGCTGAGCCGCGCATGGACCTCCTTCACGTCGAACGCGTCGTTGCCCCGGGCTGCCGGGCCGAGCTGCCTGCTCCTAGCGAAGGCGCCGCCTTCCTGGCCGGCGGCACGTGGCTGTTTTCCGAGCCGCAACCCGGCCTGCGCACGCTGGTCGATCTGCAGGCGCTGGGCTGGCCGGCCTTGGAACCATCCGCAGCCGGCCTGCGGATCGGCGCCACCTGCACCATTGCCGAGCTGGCGGCGTTCGAGGCGCCCGCGTCCTGGCGCGCCGCCCCGGCGTTTGCGGCCTGCTGCAACGCGCTGCTCGGCTCGTTCAAGATCTGGAACACCGCGACCGTCGGCGGCAACGTATGCCTGGCCTTGCCCGCCGCGCCGATGCTGGCGCTCACGGTCGCGCTCGATGGCGTCGCCCGGATCTGGCCGGCCGACGGGTCCGAGCGAACGGCGCCGATGGCCGGGTTCGCGACCGGGGTGCAGCAAACGGTGCTCCGGCCCGGCGAGGTGCTGCGTGCCATCGACCTGCCGGAACCGGCGTTGCGGCGGCGCGTGGCGCTGCGGCAGGCGTCGCTGACCGCGCTCGGGCGCTCGGCGGCGCTGCTGCTCGCGACGCTCGACGCCGATGGCGGCTTCACGCTGACGATCACCGCCAGCACAACCCGGCCGGTGCATGCCGCCTGGCCGTCGCCGCCACCGCCCGGCCGGCTCGACGACCACGTGGCCGGATTGCCGGCCGCGGTTTGGCTCGACGACGTGCACGGCGCTCCGGATTGGCGCCGGCACATGACCCGGCGCCTGGCGGCCGAGTTGCTGCAAGACTTGGTGCCGTGATCCTGCACGTGGACGGGGTCGCCGTCGACGCCGCCCCGGCGCCGGGCCAGTGCCTGCGCACCCTGCTGCGCGAGCTCGGCCGGTTCGGCGTCAAGAAGGGCTGCGACACCGGCGATTGCGGCGCCTGCACGGTGCTGCTGGACGGGACGGCGGTGCATAGCTGCGTGGTCCCGGCCTGGCGCGCCGCCGGCCGCCGCGTCACCACCGTCGAGGGGTTGGGAACGCCGGAGGCGCTCCACCCGATGCAGCGGCACTTCGCCGACGCCCAAGGATTCCAGTGCGGCTTCTGCACCGGGGGCATGGTCGTCACCGCGGCGGCGCTGACGCAGGCGCAGCGCACCGACCTGCCGCGGGCGATGAAGGGCAATCTGTGCCGCTGCACCGGCTATCGCGCGATCGCCGACGCGATCGGCGGCGTGCGCCATGTCGGCGCCGACCCGCGCAGCGTCGCCGCCCCGGATGCGGCCGATGTCGTCTCTGGCACCGCCCGCTTCACCTTGGACGTGGCCGTGCCGGGCCTGCTGCACATGCGGCTGCTGCGCTCGCCGCACGCCCATGCCCGCATCCGCCGCATCGACCGCGCCGCCGCGCTTGCGGTGCCCGGCGTGGTCGCGGTGTTCACCCACGAGGATGCGCCGGCGCGGCTTTACTCGACGGCGCGGCATGAGGATCCGCGCACCGATCCCGACGACACGCGCCTGCTGGATGACGTGATGCGGTTCGTCGGTCAGCGCGTGGCCGCGGTCGTTGCGGTCGACGTCGCCGCGGCCGAAGCCGGCTGCGCGGCGCTGCGGGTCGAGTACCGAGGTGCTGCCGGCGGTGTTCGAGCCCGATGCGGCAATGCGGCCGGGCGCCCCGGTGCTGCACGACAAGCCGCACAGCCGCATCCCGGACCCGGCCCGCAACGTGGTCGGACGGGTTGCGGGACGGCACGGCGACCCCGGCGCGGGCTTTGCCGCCGCCGACCGCGTGGAGGAGATCACCGTCGACGTGCAGCGGGTGCAGCACGCCGCGCTCGAAACCCACGCCGCCATTGCTTGGGTCGAGGACGACCGCTTGCTGGTCCGCTCCAGCACGCAGGTGCCGTTCCTCCTGCGTGACGCGCTGGCCGACCTGCTCGGGCTGGACCGGAGCCGGGTTCGGGTGCTGTGCGGCCGGGTTGGCGGCGGCTTCGGCGGCAAGCAGGAGATGCTGGTCGAGGATATCTGCGCGCTGGCCGCTTGGACGTTGCGCCGCCCGGTGCAGCTCGAGCTGACCCGCGCCGAGCAGTTCGCCGCTACCACCACCCGCCATCCTATGCGCGTCACCGCCCGCGCCGGGGCGCGGAGCGACGGCACCCTGACCGCGCTTTCGCTGCAGGTCGTCGCCAACGCCGGCGCCTATGGCAACCATAGTGCGGCGGTGCTGGAGAACGCTTGCGGACCGGCCATGGCGATGTATCGGTGCCCAAACAAACAGGTCGACGCCATCGCCGCATACACCAATACCGTCCCGGCCGGCGCGTTTCGCGGCTACGGGCTGAGCCAAACGCTGTTCGCGGTCGAGCAGGCCATCGACGCCTTGGCGCGAGGCCTCGGGATCGACCCCTACGCGATGCGCCGCCGCAACATGGTCCGGCCCGGCGATGCGCTGGTCGGCGCCCATGCCGGCGCCGACGACGTGGAGTTCGGCAGCTACGGCCTCGACCAATGCCTCGACTTGGTCGAGGCGGCGATGCGCGGGCCGGGCGGGGTGGCGCCACCGGACGGGCCCGGCTGGCGGGTCGGCGAGGGCATGGCGATGACGATGATCGACACCGCGCCGCCCGGCGGCCATCGCGGCGAGGTGCGCCTGGCGCTGGCCGCCGATGGGGATTTCGAGGTCCTGGTGGGCACGGCGGAGTTCGGCAACGGCACCTCCACGGTGCACCGGCAGGTCGCCGCCGAACTGTTGGGCACGACGCCGGAGCACATCCGCCTGCGCCGCGCCGACACCGACCTGGTCGGGCACGACACCGGCGCCTACGGCAGCACCGGCGTGGTCGTTGCGGTGCAGGCGACGGTGCTGGCGGCCGCCGCACTCGCTCGCCGGGTAATTGCGGCGGCAGCGGCCCGGACGGGCGCGCCGGTCGAGGCGTGCCGCCTGCTGCCGGGCGCGGTGTCGTGCAACGGGGAACGGGTGCCGCTGAGAGACCTGGCCGGGCCGGGCATGGCGGTGATGCGCCGCGCCGACGCAACGCCGCGCTCGCTCGCCTTCAACGTGCACGGCATCCGGCTGGCGGTGAACACCGGCACCGGCGAGATCCGCATCCTGCGCAACGTCCACGCGGCCGACGCCGGGCGCGTGCTCAACCCGATGCAGTGCCGTGGCCAGGTCGAGGGCGGCGTGGCGCAGGCGCTGGGGGCGGCGCTGCATGAGGTGGTGCGCATCGACGAGCGGGGCGTGGTGGGCAATCCGGCATTCCGCACCTACCACGTTCCGGCCTGGGCCGACCTGCCCCCGATCGAGGTGCTGTTCGCCGACACGCACGACGCGATCGGGCCGCTCGGCGCCAAGTCGATGAGCGAAAGCCCGTTCGACCCGGTGGCGCCGGCGCTCGCCAACGCCCTCGCCGATGCAACCGGGCTGCGCTTTACCGCGACCCCGTTCACCGCCGACCGGGTTTGGGCGCGCTGCCGCGACGGAGCGGCGCCGGGTCAGCCCACCCCGGCCGTCACAGCTGCCGTCACAGCTTCGGACGAACCAGGCGCTCGCACAGCACCCTGACCTGGCGCGCGGCTTCCCTGAACGACACGGCTTCGAGGTAAAGACGCAACCGGTCCCGTGCCGTGTCGTCGACCGGGTCGGCCGCGGCCTGCTGCAGCACCGCGGCGAGCCCCGGGCCGCCGGCCGCGCGCGGCGTCACGCTGTAGGCCCAGGGCGGCCCGACGTCGGCGGCCAGCTCGCGGAAGATCGGCATGTCCGAGCCGAGCACCCGTCCGCCATTGCTGAGCACCAGCAGGGCGACGCCGGAGTTCGATCCCTTCAGGTAAGGCAGCAGCACGAAGTCGACCGCCTGGATCAGATTGTTCAGCACGCCGTCGCTGAGCCGCTCGTCACGACGGATCACCGACCCGGGCGGGCGCCGTGCCATCACCGCAGCCGTTTCGGCCTCGTAGCCGCGCTCGACCTGGCCCGCGACGAGGGTATGCACCGGGCGGCCGTCGGCGAGACGTTCGGGGAGTTCGGCCAAGGCGGCGAAGTTCTTGTAAGGCTTGATCGCGCCGAGGAACCCGACCAGGAGGACGTCGTCCGAACCGGCCAGCTCGACCCGCAGGCGCCGACGCTCGCAATCGGTGAGGCGATCGACCGGGTAAGGGCCGTGCCGGGTCAGGATCCAAGGCGTGTCACGGTCGGCCGGGTAGATCCGCACGAACTCGGTACGCGACGACAGGCTGAGGAACACGAACGCGCTCGTGAGCTTGTGCGTCAGCCACAGGAACGCCTGCGCGAGGGCATGATGGCGGCTGCGGAACGGCACCACATCGTGCACCGTGTAGATGATCTTGCGGCCGAGCAGCCGCGCCAACAGGAGGTATGAGCCGAGCACGACCGACGTCCCGAGCGCCTTGGCCCATCCGTTCTCGGTGATGTAGTGGGTTGGGAAGTTGAGATGCAGGACGTCGTAGCGGAAGCGCATCGCATTGCCGGCGGTCGCCATCACCGTGCACAGGCCCTCCGCCTCCAATGCGTCCCCGACCAATCTGAAAAACGGGTTTTCATGGGTTCGACCCGGAATCGACAGCACACGAATCATCAACTCTCCGGTCATGGACTCGGACGCAGGGGGAGCCCTAGGGACCGGGCGGGCGTTAATTTGCATTTATCAAATACTGTCGTTGCAAGAGCAATCTAAATTCCAGGTCAGCGGCCGTCCACCGCCTTCTTTCGCCACATCTCCCACGGACGGTCCACCAGGGTCGCGGTGGTTTTCATCGCGCTGGCGGCCTCACCCTCGCTCAAAAATGAGACTTCGCCCAGCCGCAAAGCGTCGCTTTCCATGCGTGCGTTCTGCTCGGTGTAGACCGCCCGGAACACCGCCTGCCGGATCGACGGTCCGGTCGCCACCGAGCCGTGGCCGCGCATCAGCATCACCGGGTGGTCGCCGAGCGCCGCCGCCAGCGCCCGCCCGAGCTCGGCGTTGCGGATCAGCATGTCGGTGGCGGGGCCGCCGGCGTCGCGGATTTCGAACACCGGCGCGCCGGCGCCCAGAAAGCTGCTCATGTGGAACAACGGGCGGAGCGGCACCTTGCTGACGCTGAACGGGATTACGCCCGGCGAGTGGCTGTGCACGATCGCCTGCACGCCCGGATGCGCACGGTAGATCTCGCCGTGGATGAACCGCTCGAGGTAGACCGCGCGGCCTTGCGGATCGACCGGGGTGCCGTCGAGGTCGAATTCCATGATGTCGGTCGCCGTTACCAGCGCTGGCGCCATGCTGCGGGACAGCAGGTAGCGGTTCGGGTCCTTGTCGTGTCGGGCGCTGACATGGCCGAAGCCGTCCACCACGCCCTGATCGAACAGGATGCGGTTGGCGGCGACCAGCTCGTCGAGCAGCGTGGGATCCGGCGGCCCGGCGGAGGCGGGGCCGGGCTGCGCGCGGACGACACGAGATGAGAATGCCGCGGCCGCGCAGCCGCAAAACAGCCGACGGCCCATTCTTGTCATTCGAGGACCCGCCATTGATTGGATTTCAAAGGCTACGCCTTTGATGGGGTCAAGGGGCAAAGCCCCTTGCCTCAGAACCCAAGGATCGCTTTGGCCACGATGTTGCGCTGGATCTCGTTGGAGCCGCCGTAGATCGAGATCTTGCGCCAATTGAAATAGGTCGGCGCCGCTTCGGCGGCGAAGTCGGGGCCGATCGGCGGCTCGTTGCTGCCTTCCTCGTGCGGGTCGTAGGGCAGCACGTAGGGGCCGACCACGTCCATCAGCAGCTCGGTGGTCGCCTGCTGCAGCTCGCTGCCTTTCAGCTTCAGGATCGAGCTGGCCGGGTTGGGCTTGCCGCGTTCGCGATGCCGCTCATCGGCCACCACCCGGAGCTGGGTCATCTCGAGCGCCTTCAGCTCGACCTCCACCTGCGCCAGCTTTTCGCGGAAATGCGGCTCCTCGAGCAGCGGTCGGTCGCCGACCCGCTCCAATGCGGCGAGCTGCTTGATCCGCCGCACCCGCGCCTTCGAGACGCCGACGCGGGCGATGCCGGTGCGCTCGTTGCCGAGCAGGAACTTGGCGTAGTCCCAGCCCTTGTTCTCCTCGCCAACCAGGTTCTCCAACGGCACCCGGACGTCGTCGAACCAGACCTCGTTGACCTCGCGCCCGCCATCGATGGTAACGATCGGCCGCACGCTGACGCCCGGGGTTTTCATGTCGATCAGGATGAAGCTGATGCCCTGCTGCTTCTTGGCCGCCGGGTCGGTGCGGCACAGGCAGAAGATCCAGTCCGCGTATTGCGCGAGCGTGGTCCAGGTCTTCTGGCCGTTGACCACGTAGTGGTCGCCGTCGCGCACTGCGGTCGTGCGCAGGCTGGCGAGGTCGGAGCCGGCGCCGGGCTCGGAGAAGCCCTGGCACCACCAGATGTCGAGGTTGGCGGTGGCCGGCAGGAAGCGCTTCTTCTGCTCCTCGTTGGAGAACTGGGCGATCACCGGGCCGACCATGTTGGCGTTGAAGCCGAGCGGCGGCGGCACGCAGGCTTGCTGCATCTCGTCCTGGTAGATGTAGAGCTGCACCGGCGACCAGCCCTGGCCGCCCCACTCGGCCGGCCAATGCGGCACGGCGAGGCCGTTGGCGTTCAGGATCCGCTGTGTCTCGACCTGGCTTTCGCGCGGGACGTGCTCACCGCGCTTGACCTGCTCGCGGATGGCGGCGGGGATCTCGGTTTGGAAGAACGAGCGCATCCGCTCGCGGAACGCCGTTTCCTCGGGGGTGAAGCTCAGGTCCATGGTCGTCTCCGGTCTTTTCTTTGAACGTCGTCAGTCACGTCAGGGCCGGGTTCGACCCGGTCCTCTCGTCCTTGCGGGCACATGGAGTATCCGCGGGGGAGAGATCCCCGGGTCAAGCCCGGGGATGACGTGGATGTGGGTTGGGGTGCGTGTCTACATCAGCTCGAACAGTCCGGCGGCGCCCTGGCCTCCACCGATGCACATGGTGACGACCACGCGTTTGGCGCCCCGGCGCTTGCCTTCGATCAGCGCGTGGCCGGTCATGCGGGCGCCGCTCATGCCGTAGGGGTGGCCGATCGAGATCGCCCCGCCATCGACGTTCAACCGGTCGTGCGGCAATCCGAGCCGGTCGGCGCAGTACAGCACCTGGCTGGCAAACGCCTCGTTCAGCTCCCACAAGTCGATGTCGTCGACCGTGAGCCCATGCCGTTCCAGCAAACGCGGCACCGCATAAACGGGGCCGATGCCCATTTCGTCCGGCTCGCAGCCGGCGACCGCCAGGCCGCGGAACACGGCCATCGGCTGGATGCCTCGCGCCGCCGCCTCGCGCGCCGACATCACCACGCAGGCGCTGGCGCCGTCGCTCAACTGGCTCGCATTGCCCGCGGTGATGAATTCGGTCTCACCGCGCACCGGCTTCAGCTTGGCAAGCCCCTCCCGCGTCGTTTCGGGGCGGTTGCCTTCGTCCTGGCGCAGCGTGACCTGCTCGTGCCGCACCTCGTCGCGACCTTTTCCGACCACCGCCTTCGTCGTTTCCAGCGGTACGATCTCGGCGTCGAACCGCCCGGCTTGCTGCCCGGCGGCGGTGCGGCGCTGGCTTTCCAGCGCATACTCGTCCTGCCGGTCGCGGCCGATGCCGTAGCGGCGGGCGACGATGTCGGCCGTCTCGATCATGGGCATGTAGACGGCCGGGATGTGCTGCTCGAGCCAGGCGTCGCGGTAATGGTTCCGGTTGAGCGTCGATTGCACCAGGCTGATGCTTTCGAGCCCGCCGGCGACGGCCGCCTTCACCCCGTCGCACACCACCCGGTTGGCGGCGATGGCGATCGCCTGCAGGCCGGACGAGCAGAACCGGTTCACCGTCATCGCCGCCGCGGACGGCGGCAGCCCGGCCCGCAGCGCCGCCTGGCGGGCGATGTTGCCGCCCGTCGCACCTTCCGGATTGGCGCAGCCCAGCACCACTTCCTCGACTTCGCCGGGCTCGATCCCGGCGCGCTCGACGGCGTGGCGGATCACGTGGCCGCCCATGTCGGCGCCATGGGTGAGATTGAACGCGCCGCGCCCGGCCCGGCCGATCGGCGTGCGCGCGGTGCTGACGATGACGGCTTCGTTCATGGCGTTCCTCCCTCGGCCAGCAGCTCGCGCTTGGCCAATTTCCCGACCGGCGTATGCGGCAGGCTGTCCCGGACCTCAAGGGCGGCCGGCAGTTCGTGGCGGCCGAGACGCTCGGCGAGGAACGCCCGCAACGTGTCCAGGCTGAGCGGCTCGGCGCCGTCGCGCATGACCACGAACGCCTTGGCGGCTTGGCCGCGATACTCGTCCGGCACGCCGATCACGGCCGCTTCCTGCACGTCCGGATGCTCGTGGATCGCTTCCTCGATCGCCCGCGGGTAGACGTTGAAGCCGCCGCTGATGATCATGTCCTTCTTGCGGTCGACCAGCACGAACCGCCCATCCGGCTCCATCCGGCCCACATCGCCGGTCAGGAACCAGCCGTCCACGAACGCCCGCGCATTCTCCTCCGGACGGTTCCAGTAGCCCGGCGTGACGTTCGGGCCGCGGATCCGCACCTCGCCCACCTCGCCGGGCGGCAGCACGCGAGCGGGGTCATCGAGCGACACCACGTCCATCTCGACGCCGGGCAACGGCACGCCGATCTCGCCGGGGATCGCCGCGCGGTCGGTGAGCAGGTTGGTGCCGGCGGGCGAGGTCTCGGTCATGCCCCAGCCGCCGCCCAGCCGCTGCCCGGTCAGCCTGAAGAATCGTTCGCCCACCTCGTGCGGCAGCGCGGCGCCGCCAGAGCTGACGACGCGCAAGCTGGACAGGTCGCGCCGCTCGATGCCGGGCGCGTTCACCAGGGCGATCCACATGGTCGGCACGCCGAAGAAGTGAGTGCAGCGCCCGTGCTCGATCGCGTCCAGGATGGCGTCGAGCTGGAAGCGCGGGTGCAGCACCATCTCGACCCCGCTGGCGATGCCGCGCAGCAGGATCGCGGTCAGGGCGTAGATATGGAACAGCGGCAGCACGCAGATCATGCGGTCGTTCGGCTGGAAGTGACGGCCGAACCCATTATTCCAGGCCTCGTAGATCGACACGGTGGCGGTCAGGTTCGCGTGGGTGAGCTGCGCCGCCCGCGGCTGCCCGGTGGTGCCGCCGGTGTATTGCAACAGGGCAACGTCGTCGGGACCGAGCGCGGGCAGGGCCAGGTCGGGGCCATCGAGCGAGCCCAGCGCCAGCGCTCCCGCCGGCATTGCCACGCCGTCGCCGCCCGGTCCCCAATCGGCGTCGTCGGCAACCACGAGGCGGTCCAGATGCGGCTGTGCCGCGACCGCTTGCGGCAGCACGCCGGCCAGGTTGGTGGTGATCAGCGTCCGCGCCCGGCTGTCCTCGAGCTTGCGGATCACGGCGCGCGCGGGGTCGAGCGGGGTCAGGTGCACGACCCGGGCGCCGAGCCGGAGGGTCGCGAAAAAGGCGATGGGGTGGGCCGGCGTATTGGGCAGCAGCAAGGCGACGGCGTCGCCGGGCCGCACGCCTTGGGCATGGAGCCCGCGAGCGAGGCGGTCGACCCGCGCCCCGAGCTCGGCGAAGCGCAGCGTGTGCTGCCGGAAGGTGAGCGCCGGACGGTCGGCAAAGCGCGCGACCGCGTCGTCCAGCATCGCCGGCAAGGTGGTGATCCCGAGCGGCACGTCCCAGGACAAGCCAGGCGGGTAAAGCGCTTCCCAGGCGAACGGACGAGAGCCAGTGGGCGTCATCCACCCATCCCCGTCGCGACACGATCGTCATGGCCGGACTTGATCCGACCACATTGCGAAACGGACCGCGTCCATGATCGGGTCGAGCCCGACCACGACGCCGAGCGTGAGGGGGCGTGGCTCACGCCGCGTGCTTCGCCCCGGCGTCGGCAAAGCCGCGGCCCTGTTCGGCGAGGCGGCTCAGCAGCGGCGCCGGCTGCAGCGACGCGTCCCCGGTCGCGGCGGCGAAGTCGGCCAGGCGGTCGCGGATGCGCGGCAAGCCGACCAGGTCGGCGTAGAACATCGGGCCGCCGCGCCAGGCCGGCCAGTTGTAGCCGTGCAGCCAGATCGCATCGATGTCGCCGGGCCGCTCGGCGATGCCTTCCTCGAGGATGCGGGCGCCTTCGTTGATCATCGGGTAGACCAGCCGCTCGATGATCTCTTCGGCGGTGATCGGGTGGCGGGTGATGCCCAGCTTCTCCGACTCCGCGGCGATGATGGCGTCCACCGCCGGGTCGGGCGTCGCCTTGCGGCCGTCGTAGACGTAATAGCCGCTGCCGGTTTTCTGGCCGTAACGCCCGGCCTCGCAGAGCGCGTCGGCGACCGGCGCCCGCTTGCCGAACGCCTTGCGGATGCGCATGCCGATATCGAGCCCGGCGAGGTCGGCCATGGCGAACGGTCCCATGCGGAAGCCGAACTGCTGCAACGCGTCGTCGACCTCCTTGGGGCTGGCGCCGTCCAGCAGCAGCCGCTCGGCCGCGTTGGTGCGCTGCGACAGCATGCGGTTACCGACGAAGCCGAAGCAATTGCCGACGACGATGCCCACCTTGGCGAGCGCCTTGCCGACGGCCGACGCGGTGGCGATCACCTCGGGGCTGGTCTGCTTGCCCCGCACGATCTCCAGCAGCTTCATGACGTTGGCCGGGCTGAAGAAGTGCATGCCCAGCACGTCGCCGGACCGCGAAGTCGCGGAGGCGATCTGGTCGATGTCGAGGTAGCTGGTGTTGGTGGCCAACACCGCGCCCGGCTTGGCCAGCGCGTCGAGCTTGCGGAACACGTCCTGCTTGACGCCCATCTCCTCGAACACCGCCTCGACCACGATGTCGGCGTCGTGCAGGTCGGTCAGGCCCACTTGGCCGCTGATGCGGGCGCCGCGCTCCTCGGCCTGAAGCGCGGTGATGCTGCCGCGCTTGGCGCTGCCGGCATACAGCTCCTTGATGCGGGCGAGGCCGCGGTCGAGTGCCGCCTGCTCGGTTTCGATCACCGTCACTGGGATGCCGGCATTGGCGAAGCACATGGCGATGCCGCCGCCCATGGTGCCGGCGCCGATCACTGCGGCGCGGGCCACCGGGCGCGGCGTGGTCCCGGCCGGCAGCCGCGCCTTCTGCGCTTCCCGCTCGGCAAAGAAGGCGTGGCGCTGGGCGCGGCTCTCGTCGCCGGCGACGAGCTGCTCGAACAGCCGCCGCTCGTTGGCCGCACCCTCGTCGAACGGCATCGTCACAGCGCCACGCACCGCCTCGACGCACAAGCGCGGCGCCTCGGCCCCCGACGCCTTCAGCAAGGGTGCGGCGACGCGGTCGATCAGACCCGGGTCGTCCTTGGCCGGCTGCAGCGCGTCCTCCCGGTCCCGCACCCGGGTGCGAGGCACGGTGCCGTGCGCCCACTCGACGGCCGCGCCAGGGTAGTCGCCGTCCAGCACGGCATCGACCAGGCCCATGCGGGCGGCTTCCTCGGTGCCGACCGGGGTGCCGCTCAGGATCATCTGCAGCGCCTTCTCGACGCCGGCGATGCGCGGCAGCCGCTGGGTGCCGCCGCCGCCCGGCAGCAGGCCGAGCTTTACCTCGGGCAGGCCGAGCCTGGCGCCGGCCCAGGCCACCCGGGCGTGGCAGCCGAGCGCCAGCTCGAGCCCGCCGCCGAGCGCCACGCCCTGGATCGCGGCGACCACCGGCATCGGCATCGCCTCGATGGCCGCGATCACCTGGCGCAGGTTCGGCTCGCGGCCCGGCTTGCCGAACTCGGTGATGTCGGCGCCGCCGCTGAAGGCACGGGCGGTGCCGTGCAGCACCACCGCCTTCGCGTCCGGCGGCACCGCCCCCAGCGCCCGCATGATGCCGTCACGCAGCGCAAAGCCGAGCGCGTTGACCGGCGGGTTGTCCATGGCGATCACGGCGATGGCGCCGTGCTGGGTCAGGGTCACCGGGTCGGTCATGTTGCTGCGTTCTCCCATTCACACTTCGAGCCATTCGCGCCGCACGTCCGGCGCCGCGGCCAGTCCCGCTGGGCTGCCCTCGAATACGATGCGGCCGTGGCCCAGCACGTAAAGCCGCTGGCTGATGGCCAGGGCGATGTCGAGCTTCTGCTCCACCAGGAGGATGGTAACGCCCCGCTCGGCCACTTGTTCAAGCAGGTGGCGCACGGTCTGCACCATCATCGGCGCCAACCCCTCGGTCGGCTCGTCCACCATCAGCAGCGCCGGCGCGCCCATCAGCGTGCGGCAGATCGCCAGCATCTGCTGCTCGCCGCCCGACAACGCCCCGGCCGGCGCGTCGGCGCGCTCGGCGAGGCGCGGGAATAGCGCGTAGGCGTCGGCGAGGCCGAACGCGCCGCCGGGCCCGCGCTTCTCGCCGAGCAGCAGGTTCTGGCGCGTGGTCAGGTCGGGGAAGATGGCGCGGTGCTCGTCCACGTAGCCGAGGCCGAGCCGCGCCACCTGGTGCGGCGCGAGGCCGCCGATCGGCTTGCCGTCGAAACGGATGTCGCCGGTCCGGGTCACGGCTCCCATGATCGCCTTCAGGGTGGTGCTGCGCCCGGCGCCATTGCGGCCCAGCAATGCCACGATTTCGCCACGCCCGACCGAAAGGTCCACCCCGCGCAGCACTTGGCTCTTGCCGTACCAAGCTTCGAGGTTCGCGACGCTAAGCACGCGCGGCGACCTCGCGAGACGCATGCGTCGGATCCGCGGCCGCGGCGCCGAGATAGGCCGTCTGCACCGCCCGGTTCGCCCGCACCTCGGCCGGCAGCCCGGTGGCGATCACGCGCCCTTCCGCCAGCACCGAGATGCGGTCGGCCAGCTCGAACACCACGCCCAGATCGTGCTCGATCATCACCAGGGTGCGTCCCTCGCTGACCCGGCGGATCAGCGTCACCGCACGCTCCGTTTCGGCGCGGCTCATCCCGGCGGTCGGCTCATCCAGCAGGATGGCGGTGGCGCCCGCGGCGACCGTGACGCCGATCTCGAGCGCGCGTTGCTCGGCGTAGGCGAGGCTGCCGGCCAGGACGTCACGGCGACGCTCGAGGCCGATCAGCTCCAGCATCTGCTCGGTGCGGCGGCGAAGCGGGGCGTAGCCGTCGAGCCGGCGCCAGAAGGCGTGGCCGCAGCCGTGGCTGCGCATGGCCCCGCAGCGCAGGTTCTCGAACACCGACAAGCGCGGGAACAGGCTGGTGACCTGGAAGCTGCGCGCCAGCCCGAGGTTGAAGATGCGGCCGGGCGGCAGGCCGGTGATGTCGTGCTCGCCCAGCAGCACCCGGCCGGCGTCCGGCTGCAGCCGGCCGCTGACGAGGTGGAACAGCGTGCTCTTGCCGGCGCCGTTCGGTCCGATCACCGCGTGACGTTCGCCGGGTCGGATGGCGAAGTCGACGCCCTGGATGATGCGGGTGGGGCCGAACGCCTTCTGCAGCCCGCTGACGGTGAGGGACGGGGCCGTCACGACGATTGCGCACCCGGGGCCGCACCCGGGGCCGCACCTTGGGCCGCCGCCTGCCACGCGGCCCGAGCGCCCGGGCCGGTGCGGCGCAGCAGCAGCGCGCCGCCGGCCAGCAACGTTACAGCGATCAGCCAAGGCCAGGCCGCCAGCGGGTCGGCGGTCAAGCCCACCAGCGGCCGCGGCGCCCCGCCATTGCGCACCGCCTGCAACCGGAACGCCAGCTCGGACAGCCCGACCACGCCGGCCAGCGCCAGCAGCAGGCCCGGCAGGGCGGCGGCGTAGGACGGCAGCAGCGGGCCGAGCCGCCCCTGCCGCACGATCGGCGCATGGGCGGTCAGGATGCCGGCAAGGCCGCCCGGCGCCCAGATCACCATGGCGACGAACAGCAGGCCGGAATAAAGCTGCCAGGCATCCGTCACCGTGCTGAGCGCGACCGACAGCAGGGTGATCAGCACGGCGCCGAGCACCGGGCCCCAGAAACTGCCGAGCCCGCCGATGAACGTCATCAGCAGCACCGCGCTCGACGCGTCGGCGCTCATGTTGGCCGAGGTGGCGATCTCGTCGTTGATCGCAACCAAGCCGCCGGCCAGCCCGGCGAACACGCCCGACAAGGCGAACACGAGCAAGCGGATGCGGGCCGGGTCGTAGCCGAGGAAGGACACGCGTTCGGGGTTGTCGCGCACCGCGTTGGCGAGCCGCCCCAGCGGGGTACGGGTGTAGAGCCACATCAGCAAGGCCGCCGCCCAGGCCCAGGCGGCGATCACCGCGTAGGCCTGCAGCTGCGGCCCGAAATCGAAGCCGAGCAGCGCCGGGCCGCCGGAACGGTCGGCCGACAATCCTTCCTCGCCGCCGAACGTGCCGGGGAACAGCAGCACCAGTGCCACCGCGAGCTCGGCGACGCCGAGGGTGATCATGGCGAACGCCGTCCCGGCGCGGCGCGTGGCCACCCAGCCGGCGAGCAATGCGGCGACGAGGCCGCCCGCGGCGCCGACCAGCGGCAAGGCGGGCGCCGGGATCCACCAGCCGGCGTCGGCCAGCCGCATGACATGCAGCGCGAGGAAGCCGCCGAAGCCGAGGAACACGGCATGGCCGAAATCGAGCATGCCGCCTTGGCCGAGCAGCATATTGAACGACAGCGCGAACACGACCGCGATGGCGATGCGGCACAGCAGCGACAAGGCGAACCCGCCCGGCAGCAGCGACGGCGCCGCCGCGGCCAGAAGCGCCGCCGCGACCCACGGGATCGCCAACTGCCAGGCCGGCACCGCCACGGCGCGGGGCAGGAGCGCGGCCTGGCTCATGCGCGGCGCCTCATGTCACGCACTGCGCCGGCCCATCAGCCCGCGCGGACGGACCGCGAGCACCAGGATCAGCAGCGCATACGGCACCACCGGCGCCACCCGTCCGATGCTGATGTTCCAAAGGTCGGCCAGCTGGTCGGTCGGCACCGCCACCCCGAGCCGGGCGAGCGCCGCACCGAGCGGGAGATCCAGCGCGATGCTGGCGGTCTGCACCATGCCGATCAGCAACGAGGCGACCAGGGCACCCCAGATGGAGCCCAGCCCGCCCATGACGACAACGGCGAACACGATGGCGCCGAGCGCGCGCGCCATGCCGGGCTCGGTGGTGTAGGCGTTGCCGGCAATCACGCCCGCGAGCCCCGCCAGCGCGCAGCCGGCGCCGAACACCAGCGTGAACACCCGCGGGACGTCGTGCCCGAGCATGCCGACCATCTCCGGATGGGTCAGCGCCGCCCGGATGATGAGGCCGAGCCGGGTGCGCGCCAAGGTCGCGAACAGGGCGACGAACATGGCGATGGCGACGCCCATCATGAACAGGCGGTAGGCGGGGTAGGCGTTGCCGGCGATGTGGAACAGCGGCACGTCGAGGGCGGCCGGCACCCGGTACGGCACCGGCACCCGGCCCCAAACGAGCGGTACGATCTCGTTGATGATGAAGGCCAGGCCGAAGGTGAAAAGCAGTTCGGCGACGTGGCCATGCCGGTGCACGGCGCGCAAACCCCAGCGCTCGACCGCGGCGCCGAGCACGCCGACCAGCAGCGGGGCGAGGACCAGCGCCGGCCAGAAGCCGATGCGGATGCTGATGGAGAAGGCGAGGAACGCGCCGAGCATGTAGAAGCTGGCATGGGCCAGGTTGAGCACGCCCATCATGCCGTAGATCAGCGTCAGCCCGCTGCTGAGCATGAACAGCAGCAAGCCGTAGACGGCCCCGTTCAGCAGGATGAGGAGAAGCTGCTCCATGCGCCCGTGTCGCGCCGGTCAGCGCCGCGACGAGATGGCCGGGTCGAGCCCGGCCATGACGTGTCGGGCTTTGGTCGCGGTCCCGGGTGCGGATGCCCTCACGACGGCGGCGCGAACTTGCAGGTGGTCGGCAGCCGCTGCGCCTCGGGTTCGATCCGGCTGACGGTTTTGAAGCCCAGCTTGTTCTCGTCGAAGGTGAACGGCATGCCGGGCTCCAGCACCGACACGAACATCGGCTGCAGCAGCTGGTGATTGTCGGCGCGCATCGTCACCGGGCCCATCGGACCCGTCCAGGTCATGCCGGCCAAGGCGGCGCCGACCTTGGCCGGGTCGCTGCTGTCGGCCTGCTTCATGGCGGCGGCCCACATCTCGATCAGCTCGCTGATGTTCCAATAATAGTAACGGGTGGGATACTTGGCTTCGAATGCCGCGGCGATCGCTTCGACGTCCTTGGCGCCGACATTGGCGTGCCAGGAGCTGATCTGCGCGTCGTCCTGGCCGCCCTTGCCCAGCCCGGCGATCACGTCGGCGCTGCCGAGGTAGTAGGTGTAGAACACCCCCTTGTAGCCGCTGTCGGCGGCCGCCTTGGCCAGCAGCGTCATGTCGGCGCCCCAGTTGCCGGTGATAACGGCGTCGGCGCCGGCGGCCTGCATCTTCTGCACGTATGGGGTGAAGTCCTTGACCTTGCCCAGCGGCACGCGCTCGGCGCCGACCACCTGCAAGTCGGGCCGCCGGTTGGCCAGCATCGCCTGCGCCGCCTTCTCGACCGACTGGCCGAACGAGTAGTCGGGGTTGAAGAGGTACACCTTCTTCACCTGCGGCTGGCTGACCACGTAGTCGGTCAACGCCCGCATCTTCATGTCGACGTCGGCGTCGAAGCGGAAATGCCACCAGTTGCACTTCTCGTTGGTCAGGCCGGGATCCACGGCGGCGTAGTTCAGGTACATGACGGCCTGATTCGGCGCCCGCCGGTTGTTCTTGGCGATCGCGTCGGACAGCGCAAACGCGACCGAGGAGCCGTTGCCCTGCGTCACGTAATGGATGCCGTCGTCGATCGCTTTGCGCAGCAGGGTCAGCGACTTGTCCGGACTGACCTCGTTGTCCATCGCCACCAGCTCGAGCTTGCGTCCCTTGCCGGCGGCTTCGCGGGCGTTGACGCTGTCGATGGCGAAGCGGAAATGCTGCTCGCCCAGCTGCCCGGTGGCGGCGAGCGAGCCGCTGAGCGGGTCGATGTAGGCGATCCGCACGGTCTCGTCCGCCCGCGCCGGCGAGGCGGCGGACAGCACGGCCAAGGCGGCCACGGCATAGGATTTCATGGTTTCCTCCGGACGGTCTGGCCATTGCCGGCCTGTTCTGGCCGAAGTCTCGATGGCGCCGGGTCGGGCGTCAACGCTTCTTCATGGGGCTGCCACCATCCCGCCTGGCGCGGCCGCGGCTGCAGGCCGGGCATCGGAAAGTTGACGTCCCGCCGCAGCCTGCCACTCTCAGCCGATGGCGCTTCCTCCTTCTCTGCAGCGATTGCGGATTCCAGTGATCGGTTCGCCGCTGTTCATCATCTCCAACCCCGAGCTGGTGATCGCCCAATGCACGGCCGGCGTGGTCGGCAGCTTCCCGGCGTTGAACGCACGGCCGGCCGAGCAGCTCGGCGTGTGGCTGCGCCGCATCCAGGACGCGCTCGCCGATTGGGACGCGCACCATCCCGACCGGCCGGCGGCGCCGTTCGCGGTCAACCAGATCGTCCACCGCAGCAACGCCCGGCTCGAGCATGACCTGCAGGTCTGCCTCGACCACCGGGTGCCGTTGTTCATCACCTCGCTCGGCGCCCGGCCGGAGCTGAACGACGCCGTGCACGCGGCCGGCGGCGTAGTGTTCCACGACGTGATCGACGACCGGTTCGCGCGCAAGGCGATCGAGAAGGGCGCCGACGGGCTGATCGCCGTGGCCGCGGGCGCCGGCGGCCATGCCGGGACCTTGTCGCCGTTCGCGCTGGTGGGGGAGATCCGCGCCTGGTTCGACGGGCCGCTCGCGCTGTCGGGCAGCATCGCCACCGGGCGCGCGGTGCTGGCGGCGCAGGCAATGGGCGCCGACCTCGCTTATGTCGGCTCGGCCTTTATCGCCACCGCGGAGGCCAATGCGCCCGACGCCTACAAGCAGGCGATCGTCGATGGGTCCGCCGCCTCGATCGTCTACACCAACCTGATCACCGGGGTGCACGGCAACTACCTGCGCGCGAGCCTCGCCAATGCCGGGCTCGACCCAGACAACCTGCCGCAATCCTCGCCCGCGGCGATGGATTTCGGCGGCGACAAGCCGAAGGCGTGGAAGGATATCTGGGGCTCCGGCCAGGGGATCGGCGCCGTTGACGCGGTCGTCCCGGCCGCGACCGTGGTGGAGCGCCTCGCGCGCGAATACGCGGCGGCCCGGGCGCAACTCGGGTAGGAACTGTCGGCCTCTACTTGCGCTGTATGCTGCACCGCACCATTCAATCAGTTCAGCGACATGGAGGGCGATCCTTTGCCCAGTCTCGGCGAAAACATCCTGAACCTGAACCGTCTCCGCCAGATGCGGGACAGCGCCATGGTCAACATCGCCGAGTCGATGCGCCTCAAGGTGATCGCCCCGTCCGGCAGCAATCCGGGCGAATTGCGGGCGTTGACCTACTTGCCCCCGGGCCTCCCGCCCGGCGCGCCGCTGGTGGTCGTGCTGCACGGCTGCACCCAGAACGCGGCGGGCTTCGACTACGGCTCCGGCTGGTCCACCTTGGCCGAACGGCACGGCTTCGCGCTGCTGTTCCCGGAGCAGCAGCGGGCCAATAATGGCAATCTCTGCTTCAACTGGTTCAACCGCGAGGACGTGACCGCCGGCCATGGCGAGGTGGAGTCGATCCGGCAGCTGACGGAGCAGGTGATCGCGGCGCACGGCATCGACCGCCGCCGGGTGTTCATCACCGGCCTGTCGGCGGGGGGCGCGATGACGGCGGCGATGCTGGCGACCGCGCCTGACCTTTATGCCGGCGGCGGCATCATCGCCGGCCTGCCGTATGGCGCCGCGTCGAACATGATGGAGGCGATGTCGGCGATGCATCAGCCGCGCGCGCGGTCGGCGTCCGCCTGGGGTGGCCTGGTGCGGGCGGCGACGCCGTTTCGCGGCCCCTGGCCCGCGGTGCAGGTGTGGCAAGGCAGTGCCGACGAAACCGTCAGCGCCGCCAATGCCGATCAGCTGACGGCGCAGTGGCGCGATGTCCTCGGCTTGCCGGAGCGCCCGGACGTGACCGAGACCCGGGACGGTGCGCAGCACCTGGTCTGGCTGCGCGGAACGCATCCGGTGTTGGACGTGTGGACCGTGCCCGGCATGGGTCATGGCACGCCGATCGTGGTGGGCGGCGACGACGCCGACGTATCGGTCGGCGCGGCTGGCGCGTTCATGCTGGCGGGCGCGGTCGCCTCGACCTGGCACCTGGCGCGGTCGTGGGGGTTGCTGACCCAGGCGCCGCGGCCGGCGAGCGCGAAACCGGCGGCCAAGCGCGCGGCGATCGCGCCGGCGCTGGCGGCGGTTCCGGGGCCGGGTGCCTTGTTGCAGAAGGCGATGAAGGCGGCCGGCCTGATCGAGTAGCGGCCCGGCGCCTCTCGCTCTGGGCGTGCCTGCTCTGGTGGGACCGACCCCGTGCGTCCCGGCGTTTGGCAAGGGCCGCGCCAAGTCAGAATGATGTCAAGCGGACGCCAGGCAACGTAGCCGTTGCGGCGGCGATTAAACCGTGCACTGAAGCCGGAAATAACCCGCCGTGTCGACCGCCGAAGCGAAACGAACCGCCCGCCCCAAACCGGCGGCGCTGCCCGACAAGCCGAATTCAGCCCTGGCCTATGTCTTGGCCGAGGCCGCGGCCGCCCGCCCGTTGCTGTTCGTGGACGCGACCGGATCGCGGCTCGACCAGCTTGCGGCGATGGCGGCGGCGTTCCGTCCGGATCTTGAAGTGCTGACCCTGCCGGCTTGGGACGCGCTGCCCTACGACCGGATCGCCCCCTCGCCGGCGGTGGTCGGGCAACGCGTCCATGCGCTCGCCCGCCTCGCCGAGGCGCCTGGCCTGTCGCGGCTCGTGCTGACCAGCGCTCGCGCATTGCTGCAGCGTGTCCCCGCCCCGGCACATTGGGGCAACGCGGCCATGAGCTTCGCGGTCGGCGACGTGTTGGTCGAGGAGGACGTCCGCACCCGGCTGGCCGAGTTCGGCTACACGGTCGACGAGCACGTGGACCGGCCCGGCGAGGTGGCGATGCGCGGCCAGGTGGTCGACCTGTTCCCCGGCGATGCCGCGTTGCCGGCCCGGATCGAACTCGAGGATGGCCGGGTTGCCGGGCTGCACCATTTCGACCCGGTCAGCCAGCGCCGGTTGAACGACCTGGACCGGCTCCTCGTTCGGCCCGTCGTCGAAGGGGAACCGCCGCCCGAGCAGGTGGAAGCTGCGGCCGACCGAATCGCCAACCCCGATCAGGCCGAGCAGGATCACGAAGCCGTGCCGGCCGCGCCGCCGCTGGCCGGCCAGCTCGAAGCCAGCTTGTTCGACTACCTCGGCGACATGCCGGTCGTGGTGCATCCGGACGCCGCCGACCGCATGCTCGATATTGAGGCCGAGGTCGCCGACGCGTATCAGGCGGCCGTTGCGGCCGGCCGCGTCACCGGGCAGGGCGCCGCGATTCCGAAGCCGGACACGCTGTATTGGCGAGCCGCTTCGATGCCGGCCGCGTTGGCGGAGCGGGCCACGGTCGAGTTCGGCGCGCTTGACGCCAAGCCGATGCCGCCGGCGCGTGACTTGGGCGAGCTGATCAAGCAGATCCGGGCCGGCGAGGCGCGTGTCCTGTTGGCCGCTGGCAGCCAAGTGGCGGAGGTCACGGCGGCGCTGAAACGCCGCGGCGTGAAGGGTGGGGTCGCCTGTCTGCCGGTGGAGCTGCAAGGGGCGGGCTTTGTCAGCGAGCAGGTTCATGTGCTGTCGGCGCCGGCGCCGCTGCTGCGCCCGGCCGGCTCGGCGCATCCCTCCGGCTTGCTGCTGGAGGAGCCGCCGCGCTTGTCCGACATCGTCGTGCATGCCGAGCATGGCGTGTGCCGCCTCAAGGCGCTGCGGATGGTCGGCGAGGAGGAGCGGCTGGCGCTGGAGTTCCATGAGGGCACCGAGCTGCTGGTTCCCACCGCCGACCTAGCGCAGCTTTGGCGGTATGGCAGCGAGGCCGGGCACGTGCCGCTCGACCGGCTGCAC
This sequence comes from uncultured Alphaproteobacteria bacterium, assembly GCA_963752225.1. Taxonomy (GTDB): domain Bacteria; phylum Pseudomonadota; class Alphaproteobacteria; order Acetobacterales; family Acetobacteraceae; genus JBBROS01. The sequence goes on from CAVVXS010000016.1 coordinate 279,906, forward strand.
GGGGATGCGTGGCATCGGCGCCGGGACGAGATCGAGGCGCAGGTAATCGAAACGGCCGAGGCGCTTGCCGCGGCCGCGACCCGGCGCGCGAGCACAAAGGCACCGAGGATCGAGCCGCCGCCGACCTTCACCCGCGTGGTCGAGCGCTTCCCCTACCCGCCGACCCCCGACCAGGCTGCTTCCATCGAGGCGGTGCTGGCCGACTTGGCGGCCGGCCGGCCGATGGATCGTCTGGTGTGCGGCGACGTTGGCTTTGGCAAGACGGAGGTCGCGCTGCGTGCGGCCGCGGCCGCGGCGCTGGCTGGCTACCAGGTGGCGATCGTGGCGCCCACCACCGTGCTGGCGCGGCAGCACCTCGAAACGTTCCGCCGGCGCCTGGCCGGAACCGGGGTGCGGGTGGAGCCGCTGCTGCGTGGCGCAGCCGGCGCCGGCGCGGCGGCCGTCCGCGAGGGACTCGCCGACGGCACGATCGGCGTCGTGGTCGGCACGCAGGCGATCGCGTCCGACAAGGTGCGCTTCAAGCGGCTTGGCCTGGTCGTAATCGACGAGGAGCAGCGTTTCGGCGACGCGGACAAGCGCAAGCTGGCGGCGCTGAAATCCGGCCGGGGCACCGTACACACCCTGGTCATGACGGCGACGCCGATCCCGCGCACGCTGCAAGCGGCCATGGTCGGGCTGCGCGACGTCAGCGTCATCGCCACGCCGCCGGTGCGACGGCAGCCGACCCGCACCGTCGTGCTGCCGTGGAGCGAGACGATCGTGCGCGAGGCGCTCGGCCGCGAGCACGGTCGCGGCGGGCAGAGCTTCGTGGTCGCCCCGCGGATCGAGGATCTCGCACCGCTCGAGGCGCAGATCCGCCGCTGGCTGCCGGACATCTCGCTGGCCGTGGCCCACGGCAAGTTGAAGCCGGAGCGGCTGGAGGCGCTGGTCGCGGGCTTCACCGGCGGTGAAACGGACGTGCTGCTTGCCACCAACATCATCGAAGCCGGGTTGGACATCCCGCGTGCCAACACGATCCTGATCACCGGGCCGCATCGGTTCGGGCTGGCGCAGCTGCACCAGATGCGCGGGCGGGTCGGGCGCGGCGTACGGCGCGGCATGGCCTATGTGCTGACGGACCCCGGCTTGCAGCTTGGCGGCCCGACCGCGCGCCGGCTTCGCACGCTCGAAACGATGGAGGGCTTGGGCGCCGGCGTCAGCATCGCCGCCGCCGACCTGGACGCGCGCGGCGCCGGCGATCTGTTCGGCGACGTGCAGGCCGGGCATGTGCATGCGATCGGCACGGAGCTGTACCAACGCATCCTGGCGCGCGAGCTGGGGCGGATCGAAGGGCGGCCGCCCGAACCGGCGCCGCCCACGCTGCATCTCGAAATCGAGGGGCGCATCCCCGACGATTACGTGCCGGAAAGCAACCTGCGGCTGCACTTGTATCGGCGGCTGGCGCGGATCACGGCGCCCGACGACGCCGAGGATTTCGCCGCCGAACTGGCGGACCGGTTCGGCGAACCCCCGCCCGCCACCCAGTGCCTGCTGGACGAGGCAAGACTGCGGGCGTGGTGCGTGGCGGCCGGCGTGAGCCAGGTCGATGCGGGCCCGAAAGCGACCGCCTTCACCCTCGCCGACCCCGACGCTGCCGGCGCGTTGGCCCGGCAGCTGCCGGACGCCTCGGCCAAGGAGCGCCGCGTGCTGATCCAAGTCGCGCGGCGCACGCCAGCCGAGCGCTTGCGCGGCATACTGCAGCATGTGGCGGCGGAAATGGCCGCTTGAACGCTGGCAGGCGCGACATCGTTGGCGTCAAGTCGTGCTAATCAGCGGTTGACCGGACCGGACGCCGGGTGCAGGCCAGCAGCATGATCGCGGGCGAACTGTTCCGGCATTTCGAGACCTTGGTGGAGCCGACCGGACCCGTGCCGGACGCGACCCCGCCCGCCACCCTGGGCGGCTTCGTCCGCTACTTCACCCGCCAGATGCGCGGCCTGATCGTCCGGCTGTTCCTGGGCGGGTTCCTGGTGGCGGTGCTCGACACAGCGATCCCGCTCTGCATCGGCCGGGTCACTGGGCTGCTCGCGACACACGCGCCGTCGACGATGCTGGCCGAGACCTGGCCCGAGTTCCTGCTGATGGGGCTCGTCGTGTTCGTGGCCCGGCCCGGCGTGCTGCTGCTGCAGGTGCTGACGATCAACCAAGCCATCAGCCCAGGCATGTCGAACCTGATCCGCTGGCAGAGCCACTTCCATGTGGTTCGCCAGTCCTGGGCCTACTTCCAGCACGATTTCGCCGGCCGGATCGCGAACCGCGTGATGCAGTCCGGGCCGGCGGTGCGCGAGGCGATCGTGTTCGGCGCCGACGCCGCCTGGTACATCGTCGTCTACGGCACCAGCGCCAGCATCGCGCTGTTCCGCATCGATGCGGTCCTGGCGGTGCCGGTGGTGGCGTGGCTCTTCGCCTATGCGCTGCTGCTGCTTGTGTTCGTCCCGCGCCTGCGCGCTCGCTCGATCGGCGTGTCGGAGATGCGGTCGCTGCTGACCGGGCGCGTCGTCGACGCCTACACCAATATCCTCACCGTCAAGCTGTTCGCCCGCGCCCGCGACGAGGACGATTTCGTGCAGGAAGCGGTGGACGAGCACACCGTCGCGTATCGGGCGCAGACGCGGATGATGACGGCCTGGGTGATGTGCCTCGCGGCCCTCAACGCCAGCCTGCTCGCGGTCATGGCGAGCCTGGCGATCCATCTCTGGTCGGCGGACCGCATCCCGCTCGCCGCCGTCACGACGGCGCTGCCGTTGGCGTGGCAGCTCACCAACATGGCGGGTTGGGTCGGGCGCAGCGTCACGGCGATCTTCGAGAACCTCGGCATGGTGCAGGACGGCATGCGCTCCATCGCGGTGCCGCGCACCATGCCGGACGCCCCGGACGCGCGCGAGCTGCAGGTCACCGGCGGCGCGCTGCGCTTCGAGGGCCTGGCGTTCGGCTACGGCTCGGAACGCGGCGTGCTGCACGGCATCGACCTGGCCATCCGCCCGGGCGAACGGGTCGGTCTGGTCGGCCCGTCCGGCGCCGGCAAGTCCACCTTGGTCAACCTGCTGCTCGGGTTCTACCGCCCCGAGTCTGGTCGCATCCTGATCGACGGCGAGGACATCGCCGGCGTGACCCAGGAAAGCTTGCGGGCGCAGATCGCGATGGTAACGCAGGACACCAGCCTGCTGCACCGCTCGATCCGCGACAACATCCGCTATGGCCGGCCGCAGGCGAGCCAGGCCGAGGTGGAGGCGGCGGCGCGGCGGGCGCATGCGCACGAGTTCATCGGACAGCTCGAGGATTGGCATGGCCGCCGTGGCTACGACGCCCATGTCGGCGAGCGCGGCGTGAAGCTGTCAGGCGGACAACGGCAGCGGATCGCGATCGCCCGCGTGGTGCTGAAGGACGCGCCGATCCTGGTGCTGGACGAGGCGACCTCGGCGCTCGACAGTGAGGTCGAGGCGGCGATCCAGGACCAGCTCGACGACCTGATGCAGGGCCGGACGGTGATCGCCATCGCCCACCGCCTGTCGACCATTGCCAAGATGGACCGCTTGGTCCTGCTGGATGCCGGGCGGATCGTGGAGCAGGGGACGCATGCGGCCCTGCTGGCGCAGGGGGGCGCCTATGCGCGCGCCTGGGCGCGGCAGTCGGGCGGGTTTGCGCCGGTGTGAGTGAAGACGAGGGGCTTTGCCCCTCGACCCCAACGAGCCGTTGAAAACCGATCCTTTGAAGCGGGGGTTTGGGGCCCCTGGCCCCAACGGGTCGAGGGCAGCGCCCTCGGAGCTTATCAGACCGCCGCGGCCACGGTCTTGCCGCCCAGATAAGCGGCCCGAACATCGGGATTGCTCCACAGCTCGGCGGGCTTGCCGCTCACCAGCAGCGACCCGGTCTCGAGCACGTAGCCGCGGTCGGCGACCGACAACGCCATGTGCGCGTTCTGCTCGACCAGCAGCACCGTGGTGCCGCGCGCGCGGATGTCGGCGACGATGCGGAACACCTGCTGCACGATCAGCGGCGCGAGGCCGAGGCTCGGCTCGTCCAGCAGCAGCAGCCTGGGCTTGGCCATCATGCCGCGGGCAACCGCCACCATCTGCAACTGCCCGCCCGACAAGGTCCAGCCGAGCGCATGTTCGAGCCGCTTGAGATCGGGGAAGAAGCCGAACATGTCGTCGGTTTCGCGCTCGAGCTCGCGCCGGGCCACTCCGCGCCGGTTGGAGCCGCCGAGCAGGATGTTCTCCCGCACCGTCAGGCCGGGGAACACGCGGCGCCCTTCCGGCACATGGGCGACGCCCAGGCGGACGATCGCCTCCGGCTTCATGCCCACCAGCTTGTGCCCGGCAAAGGTCAGCGTGCCGGCCAGGTTCGGCACGAGGCCGCTGATGGCGCGCAAGGTCGTGCTCTTGCCGGCGCCGTTGCTGCCGAGCAGGGCGACGATCTCGCCTTCCTCGACAACGAGGTCGAGGCCTTTCAGCACGTCGGCCGCGCCGTAGCGGGCGGTCAGCCCGGCCAATTCAAGCAGCGGCATCTTGCCTCGGCTCCCCCAGATAGGCGGCGATGACGTCGGGGTGGGACAGCACGTCCCGCGGCGCGCCGTCGGCGATGCGGCGGCCGAAGTTCAGCACGGTGATATGGTCCGCCACTTGCTCGACCAGGTTCATGTCATGGTCGACGATCAGGATCGTCAGGCCATGGCCCTTGAGCCGGCGCAGCAGCAGGCCGAGTTCGTGCTTCTCGGTCATGTTGAGCCCGGCCGCCGGCTCGTCCAGCAGCAAGACGTGCGGGCTGCCGGCCAGGGCGCGGGCGATCTCGACGTAGCGCTGGTGCCCGTACGACAAGGTGCCGACCATGCGGTTCGCGTCGCCGCGCAGGCCGACGAAGTCGAGCGCCGCCAGCGCCCGCGCCACCACCTTGGCCGCAGCCTCGGTGCCGCCCTCCGCCATGATGTCGTTGCCGGGTCGCTCGGCGCCGACCATGACGTTCTCCAGCACGGTCATGCCCTTGAACACGCGGATGTTCTGGTAGGTGCGCGCCAGCCCCTGCTGCGTCCGCTCGTGCGGGGCCGTCGGCGTGACGTCGCGGCCCGCCAGCGTGATCTGCCCGGCGGTCGGCCGATACAAACCGGTCGTGACGTTGATGAAGGTGGTCTTGCCCGAGCCGTTGGGGCCGATCAGCGCGTGCACCGTGCCGCGCCGCACCGCCATGTCGACGCCGTCGAGCGCCTTGAGCCCGCCGAAATGCTTGGCCAGCCCCTTGATGTCGAGCGCGACCTCGGTGGAGGGGGCGCCGGTCTGCGCCAGCAACGGCAGCGGCGGAACGGCCGCATCGATCGGCTTGGCGCGGCGCAGGCGATTGGCGATGTAGCCCCAAACGCCATCGGGCAGGAACACCATGATCAGGATCACCGCGGCCCCGTAGACCGCGAGATAGACTTGGCGCAGGAACCGCAGCCACTCCGGCAGCAGCACCAGCAGCGTGGTGCCGAGCAGCGAACCGAATGGCGACTGCACCCCGCCCAGCAGCGCCATCGTCAGCAACACGATGCTTTCGCCGAAGGTGAACTGATCCGGGCTCACATAGGCGAACGCGCCGGCGAACAGCCCTCCGCCGAGGCCGCCCAATAGCGCGCTGATGCCGAACGCCAGCACCTTGGTGCGGAAGATGTCGATGCCGCAGGTGCTGGCGGCGATCTCGTTGTCGCGCACCGCCTGCATGGCGCGGCCGAGCCGGCTGGTCTTGAGGCGCCACGCATACCAGGTGACGACCATCAGCGCGACCAGGCAGAGCGCGAGGTAATGGTCGCCGCGCTGCAGATCGATCCCCGGCAGGCTTGGGCGGGGGATCGATTTCACCCCATCCGGCCCGTGCGTGAGACTGCCCCAGTTGTTCAGCACCAAGGTCAGGATCTGCTGGAAGCTGATCGTCACCATCGCCAAGTAGTGGCCGCCCAGCCGCAGCGAGGCGAGGCCGAGCGCCACCCCGAACGCCGTCGCGACCGCAACCCCGAGCAGCAGCGCCACGACGAACGGCAGGCCGAAATCGGTGGCGCCCAGGCCGACGCCGTAAGCGCCGAGCCCGAAGAACGCCGCCTGCGCCAGCGAGATCTGCCCGCAATAGCCCAGCACCACCACGAGGCCGGCCACGCCGATCGCGTAGGTGGCGGCCTGCATGACGATGTTGAGGATGTAGCCGGACGTGGGCGCCAGGGTCGACGCCAGCAGCACGGCCACCACCGCGAGAGCGAGCGACGGCAGCCCGCGCCAGGACCTCGCCTGCGGCACTTGCAGCGTGACCGGTGCGGCGACGGGAAGTGTCGTCATGCCTTCTCCGCAATCTTTTCCCCGAACAGGCCCTGCGGCCGGATCAGCAGGAACAGCAGCAGCAGGGCGAAGGCGATCGCATCCTTGTAGGGGACGGAGATGAACGCGGCGCCGAAGGTCTCGACGAGGCCGAGGGCCAGCCCGCCCAGGATGGCGCCCGGAATATTGCCGAAACCGCCGATGATGTTGGCCGCGAATGCCTTCAACGAGATCAGCGCCCCCATTCCGACCGAAACGAACAGCACCGGGGCGACCAGGACGCCCGCCAAGCCGCCGAGGGCGGCGCTGTAGCCGAAGGTGATCAGGATCATGACCGCGACGGGGATGCCGAGCAGGCTCGCCATCTCCTTGTCCTGGCTCGTCGCCTGGAGCTTCTTGCCCAGCAAGGTCTTTTCAAAGATCAAAAACTGCAGCAGCACCATCGCCGCAGCCACAACGATAATGGCCAGATATTGAGAATCCATGAACACGCCGCCGACTTCGAAGCCTGGGTTGTCGAAGAGGCCAGGCAGCACCTCGGGGCTGGGCCCGTAAAGCGTCAGCACGATGTTGGCGAGGAAGATGCTGGCGCCGATCGTGCTGATGATCACCGGCAGCTGCCCGCGGTGCCGCAGCGGCCAGTAGGTGACGCCGGCGAACAGCACGCCGAACCCCGCCATGACGATCACCGCGATCGGGAGTGCCACCACGTATGGCAGGCCAAACCCGGTGAACAGGATCACCATCAGGTAGGCGCCGAGCATGCTGAACTCGCCCTGGGCGAAGTTCACCACGTTGGCGGCGCGGATCAGCAACACGAAGCCCAACGCCACCAGCGCATAGATGGCGCCGATGCCCAGGCCGGTGAACAGCAGCTGCGGGACGATTTCCAGCACGACGATCAGGCTTCCGCGCGCAGGCGGGTCATTCCTTCACGTCGATCCGGCGGTCGAACACGATCTTGCCGCTGTCGTTCCTGACGATGTTGTAGCCGCGCAAGCCGTCGCCCTTGTCGTCGAAATTGTATTCGCCCTCGGCGCCGGGGAAGCCCTTGATCCCTGCCAGCGCCGCGCGGATCTTTTCCGGATCGAGGCTGCCGGCATCGTTGATCGCGCGGCCAAGCAGGTTGACCGCGTCGAACGTCCAGGAGGACTGGTTGTCGGGCACCAGCTTGTAGGCGGCCTGGTAGGCGGCGCCGAACGCCTTGCTGGCCGGGGTCGCGTCGACGGCGTAGTCGGCCACGCCATAGGTCCCGTAGAGCGCGGCGCCGGCCAGGTTCAGCGCCGTGGTGTTGACGATCGAGGGCGACCCGACCCACGGGACGCGCACGCCGAGTTGCCGCAATTGCCGGGCAAAGATGCCGAGATCGCTCTCGAACGTGAAGTAGCTGCTGAGGATGTCGGCGCCGGATTGCCGCACCGCCAGCACGACGGCGGAGAAGTCCGACGCATTGTTGGTGTAGGGCTGGATCAGCACCGGCGTCACGCCCTTGGCCTTGAGCGATTCCTCCAGCGCCTTCGCGCCGTTGGTGCCGAAGGCGTCGCTCGAGTGCACGACGGCCCACTTCTGCTTCTTGAGGTCGGTGACGCCGAACTCGGCGATCACCTTGCCCGAGTAAAGGTCGCTCGGGCGGCAGCGGAACAGCCACTTGTTGCCCAGCCGGGTCAGCGTCGGCGAGGTGCCGCCGATCATCATCGGCTTGCCCACCTTGAGCACGTCGGGCGCCATCGCCTCGACCTGGGTGGAGCGGATCGAGCCGATGAAGGCGGGGATGTCGGTCTGCGCGGCCAGGCGGCTGAAGGCGAGCACGGCGCCGGGATTGGTGGTCTGGTCGTCCTCCACCACCAGCTCGATCTTGCGGCCCAGCACGCCCTTCTCGTTGACGCCCTCGAGCGCGAGCTTGGCGCCGTTCAACTGGAAGCGGCCTGCTTCGGCCGCCGGGCCGGTCGAGGGGAACACGCAGCCGATCCGGATGGGATCGGCGGCGCGAGCCAGGCGCGGCGCCGCCAGCGCGGCCACCGTGCCCAACGCGAGCGTGCGCCGGGTGATCGAAATGGTGGGCATCGTGTTCTCCCTAAGCCGTTCGGGCGACCTTCACGGACGCCATCGTTGCGGGCGGTCTCGGGAACCGCCACCGTTGCAGGAATTGGACCACACGGGGTGACTGCTCGCAAGGCCCGCCCTCACCGGATTGCGACGGCCAGGCAGGCGCCGAAATCGGGCGTCGTCAGCACGTCGGACGCAGCCGCGCGGCCAAGGACGCAGCCGCTGACCGGGTCGTAGAAGGTGGCGGTGCCGCGCACCGGCGGGGTGAGGGTCGTGCCCGGGCGGCTTGCCGGATCGACCCTCCCGTCCGGCCGCAAGGGGCCGGTCCGCAGCAGGAACAGCACGGCTTGCCGCCCGTCGGCGCAGGCGATGCAGGCGATCGCCGGGTCGTGGCAGGCGCCGGGCGCCGGGCGGCGGCGAAAGCTCGACCAGTCGATCAACGGCAGGAACCCGGCCAACGCCCGCTGCGCGTCCCGCATCCCAGGCGTCAGGCTGTGCGGGTTGCGGTTCGGCCACCGCATGCCGCCGCCCGCGCCCCCGGCCGCGAGATGCGCCCATTGCATATGGCGGAAATACTCGTCGTCGAACGCGGCCGGCAGGGTGACGCCATGGTCCTTGAAGGTATGGATCGGACCGTGCTCCGTCTCGAAGAACGGCCGCCCATCCTCGATCTCCGCCAGCGCCTCCTGCACCAGCTTCGCTGCCGCAAGGGCCGGCGCCACCGTATCGGCGGGGTGGTCGATGGTGCCTTCCTCGTAGAAGTGGTTGTTGGCGAAATCGAGCGCCGGATGGCGGAACACCGGCGCGTTGAGCCACGGCTTCCAATGCAGTTCGGGTCCGAAGATGCTGACGGTTTGCAAGTGGGCTCGGCCATGCACGCGCGTTTCCACATCGCGCAGGAACGAACCGACGTCGTCGATGTAGGACTCGAAGCAGTCGAGCCGGTCCTCGCCTTGGACGGGATGCATCTCGTTCCACAGATCCCACGCGAACAGCGTCCCGCTGCCGCCCCACCGGCGGGTGGCGAACTCGAGCCGCGCCTTGATCAACGTGCGCACGCCCGGATGCGTCATCAATTGGGTGCGGGCCGGACAGGGGCCGCCATTGGCCATGTTGAACGGATGCAGGTCCCAGCGGACATATTGAAAGTAGGTGTCGAGCGGGGTCAGCAGCAGCCGCAGCCCGGCTGCTTCGGCGAGGCCAAACAAATCGTCCCACATCTGCACGACCGCGGGATTGAACGTGCCGGCCGGCTGCTCGAAGAAGTGCAGGCCGGTTTCGGCGTATTCGAGCATGAGGCGCAAGCACGTCACCCCGCGGCTGGCAAGCCATTCGAAGTGACGCTGCATCGCAGGCAGATCGCTCCGATCGGCCAAACCCCGAAATTCATGCCAGCTTATTGAGTCGTTCTGGCCTATGGGTGTCCAGGACTGTCCACGATCGTCGCAGAAATAAGGAGCATTTCGAGCTTTAGTAATCCAGGGTAGACCCAAGGCGCCATTCCAGCAGAGTCCGGCAGCAATAAAGCTTCGGCTGCCAGGGTCAACCCTCCCGGCTGTTAACCGTGCGCAAAGGTCTGGAGCGTAAAGCCTCGCGGGTGACGGAACGAGGTTTGATCATGCGCGTATGGCGAAACATTTCAGTCTCCGGCAAGCTGGCTGCGGCATTCGGCTCCGTGTTCGTGCTGATCGTCGCGCTTGGCGCGATCAGCCTCGTGCAGATGCGGGCCATTCAGCAGCATACCGCCGAAATCAACGCGAATTGGCTGCCGTCGACGGTTCAGCTGGGCAAGGTCGTATCCGCGCTGAAGGACTACCGGCTGACCTATAACCGATTGATCCTGGCGGAGATGGCGCAGGACCAAGTGGCGGTGGAATCACACTTCACCGAAGCTGCGGGTGCCCAGGCAGCGGTCGACCGGGAGTTCGCGAATTACAAGCGTTTGATCACACCTGGAACCGACGACGCTCAGTTGATGCAGCGTTTCGACAACTCCTGGTCGGAACTCAAGAAGGTCGACGCGTCCACCACCGCCCTGCTGCGGGCCGGAGCGATCGACGCCGTGCTGCCGATGTTCCGTGGCCCGTCACGGGCTCACTTCCGTGAAGCAGTCGACAGCGTGATGAAGGACGTCGCTTTCAACGCGGCCGAGGGTGATCGCGAAGCGACCCTGGCCGAGAACGCCTTCGGCACGGCCAAAGTGCTGGTGGCGGTGACCCTTGCTTTGTGCGCCTGCTTGTGTGCCGCTGCCGGCGTGATGGTGGTCTACGGCGTCGTCAAGCCGCTCGGCCGTGCGATTGCTATCTTGGATCGGCTGGCGGCGGGAGATTTGGACGTCGCGATCGAGGACAGCGCCGCGGCCGACGAGATTGGCCGGCTGACGCGTTCCCTGGCGGTGTTCAAGCGGAGCGGCATGGAGGCCAAGCGCTTGACGGCCGAGCAGGAGCAGGCGCGGGCCGCTCGGGACCAGCGGAGCAAGCTGATCGAGGACACGGTCAAGCGGTTCGAAAGCCGGGTGGAGACAATGGTCGGCGTGCTGGCGTCCGGCTCGACCGAACTCGAAGCGACCGCACGGCTGATGAGCGACACCGCCGGGCGGGCGCATGATCAGGCCGGCGTCGTGGCGGACGCGTCGACTCAGGCGTCGAACAGCGTGCAGACCGCGGCGGCAGCGGCCGAGCAACTCGCGGCGTCCATCGGCGAGATCAGCCGGCAGGTCGTGATGTCGGCCGAGGTCGCCGACCGGGCGGTCGGTGACGCGAAGCGCACGGACGAGATCGTGCACGCCTTGGCCGAAGGTGCGGACCGGATCGGCAAGGTGGTCGAGATGATCAGCAGCATCGCCGGGCAAACGAATCTGCTCGCCTTGAACGCCACCATCGAGGCGGCCCGTGCCGGCGACGCCGGCAAGGGGTTTGCCGTGGTGGCGTCGGAGGTGAAGAACCTTGCCGGCCAGACTGCTCGTGCCACGGAAGAAATCGCCGAGCAGATCAGCGCGGTTCAGGCGGCGACCAAGGAGGCGGTGCAGGCGATCCACGACATCACCCAGACGATCGGGTCGATTAACGAAATTGCGACCTCCATCGCGTCCGCGGTAGAGCAGCAGGGAGCGGCCACGGCGGAGATCGCCCGAACGGTGCAGGACACGGCCCGGGCGGCGCTGCAGGTCACGTCGAATATCGGCAGCGTGCGGGACGCCGCAAACGATACGGGGAGCGCGGCCACCCAAGTCCTGGGAGCGGCGGGCTCGGTGTCGAGCCAGGCGGAGCAGATCTCGAACGAGGTATCGACCTTCGTGTCGGAGGTCAGGGCGGCCTGATCTCACCGCCTTGCAGGCTGGGCGGGGCGAGGCTGGCTGGACGCACCCGCCAGCCTCGCTGTCACGGCCCGCGGCAGCCGAAACGACGAACATGGCGGGCCAGCCATCAAGATTGAGGCCGAGGCAGGCGGCAGGCTACCCATCGATCGCCGGGTCGAGGAGCCATCTCGCCGCCTGGCGTCAAGCAACGTCACGTTGAATGAAGAACGGACAGGACAGCCGACAAACCCGGACCAATCAAAGCACAGAACACTCGGCAAACTGCGGTATAGATCAGGCTCACTCGATGGGACTTCGGCAATGAAGCGGTTCTACGCCTCCGCCACTTCGGCAATTCGGAGTATTCTTGTGTGCGCCAGCCCCGAGGGCTCGGCAGCGCGAAGCGTCATCGGCCAGTTGAAGTCCGTCTCTGGCCAGCGCATCGGCGCGGGCGCCACCGCTGCTCCGAAGGCCGCGCCACCGATGCCCCCGACGGTGGGAGAGGCGCCGGCATACTGCCGCCTCCCCGTCCAGCCGAGGTAGCCCCGGCTCGGAGCCGGCCGCTCCGAGCGACGCTCGGCCGCCTGCCCGCCTCGTTTCGCAACGCCTGTTCAGGCCGGGTCCGCGGGGCCGGTGGAGATGAGGGCCCGTTTGCACCAGCCCGCTCGCTCGGCCATTCGGTGGCGCGATAAGGTCCGGCGGACGGTGTCCGCCTACTTCACGTTCACCACGCGAAGCGCGTTGGTGGTGCCCGGCTGATTGAACGGAACGCCGGCTGTCACGACGATCTCTTCTCCGGGGCTGGCGAAGCCTTCGGTCCGGGCAATGCGCGCGGCCCGGGTCACGGCTTCCGTCATGGAATGAACCTCGGCGCATTGCACGGCGTGCACGCCCCAAACGACCGCCAGCCGGCGCGAGGTGGCCAAGTTGCTGGTCAAGCCCAGCACCGGAACGTCGGGCCGTTCGCGGGCGATCCGCAAGGCGGTGCTGCCGCCCTCGGTGAATGCGGCGATCGCCGCGACCCCGATCGTGTGGGCGATCTGCCGGCTTGCGGTGGCGATGGCGCTGGCGGACAGGCGTTCGGGCGCCGGCCGTCCGGCCTCGATCACGTTGCGCCAACCCGGGTCACGTTCGACCCGCTCGACAATGCGATCCATCATGTTGACGGCCTCGAACGGATATTGCCCGGCCGCCGTCTCGGCGCTGAGCATCACGGCGTCGGCGCCGTCGAACACCGCGGTGGCCACGTCGGAGGCTTCGGCACGGGTCGGCGCCGGGGCGCTGATCATGCTTTCCAGCATTTGTGTCGCCACCACGACCGGGATGCCGCGCTGCCAGGCGGCGCGGACGATCCGCTTTTGCGCCAGCGGCACCTCTTCCGGCGGCAGCTCGACCCCCAGGTCGCCGCGCGCCACCATCACCGCATCCAACTCGTCGAGGATCGCGTCGAGGTTCTCGAGCGATTGCGGCTTTTCCATCTTGGTCATGATCCAGGCCCGGCCGGCCGCGATGGTCTTGGCTTCGGCCACGTCCTCCGCCCGCTGCACGAAGCTCAGGCCGATGAAATCCACCCCGTGCTCGAGCGCGAACTGCAGGTCGATGCGGTCCTTCGCCGTCAGCGCCGGGATCGGCAGCGCCACGTCCGGCACGTTGACGCCCTTGCGGTCGCTCAACGGGCCGCCGGTCACGACCTCGGTCTCGAGATGGTCCTCACGCACCCGCGTCACCCGCAGGCGCAGCTTGCCATCGTCGAGCAGAAGCGACGTGCCGATGCCGGCCGCCTGGATGATCTCGGGATGCGGCAGTGCGACCCGGCGCGTGTCACCGGGCACCGACGACAGATCGACCCGGAACGCCTGCCCGGTTTGCAACACCACGCGCCCCGCTTGGAAACGGCCGACCCGCAGCTTCGGTCCTTGCACGTCGGCCAGGATGCCGATCGGCCGGCCGGCATGCTCCTCCAGCGCACGGATCATGATGATCCGCTGCAGGTGATCCTCGTGCGTGCCGTGGCTGAAGTTCAGCCGGAACACGTCGGCGCCGGCGTGGAACAAGCGCGACAACACTTCGGGCGTGCTGCTCGCCGGTCCCAAGGTGGCGACGATTTTGGTGCGGCGCCGGCGGCGCAGCTTGATGCGGGCGGCCATGGATTTCGGCTCCTTCAGTGTCGCGCGATTGACGTCGCGATCGATCGCGCAAACGACGTCGCGATTGGTCGCGCAAACGGCGTCGCGATCGATCGCGCAAACGGCGTCGCGATCACGATCGCCCGGAGGGCGTCGCGAGCAGGATCGCGCGGATATCGTTGACGTTGGTCAGCGTCGGGCCGGTGACGACAAGGTCGTCCAGGGCGCTGAACAGGGCGTAGCTGTCGTGTGCGGCGAGGGCTGCACCCGGATCGACGCCGCGGGCGCGGGCCCGCGTCAGCGTGTCGGGGCCAATGATGGCGCCGGCCGCATCTTGGTTGCCGTCGATGCCGTCCGTGTCGCCGGCGATGGCCCAGATGTCCGGCGCCCCGCCCAGGCCAACAGCCAGGCTCAGCAGGAACTCGGTGTTGCGCCCGCCCTTGCCGCGATGGCCCGGCGGCAGCTCGACCGTCGTCTCGCCGCCGGACAGCAGCACGCACGGCGGCGGCAGCGGCTGATGGTGCCGGCGCACGCTGGCGGCGATGCCCGCCATGACGGTTCCGACCTCGCGGCTGTTCCCCTCGATCGCATCGCCGAGGATCATCGGCGTCAGGCCGTTAGCACGGGCCGCGTCCGCCGCCGCGGCGAGCGCCATGGCAGGGGTGGCGATCATGCGGACGTCGCAGTGCAGTTCGCCCGGCTTCGGCGTCTCGGCGCCGTCGGTGCGCGGCAGGTCGAGACGATACCGGGCGGCGATGGCGCGCACGTCGGCCCAGGTGGAGGCGTCCGGGACGGTCGGGCCGCTGCCGATGGTTGCCGGGTCGTCGCCGGGAACGTCGCTGATTGCGAGTGTGACGACGCGGGCCGGCGCGGCGGCGGCGGCGAGGCGGCCGCCCTTGATGGCCGAGAGATGCTTGCGGACCGCGTTCATCGCCCCGATCGGCGCGCCCGACGCGAGCAAGGCGGCGTTGACCGCTTGCAGGTCGTCGAGCGTCAGCCCGTCGGCCGGCAATTCCAGCAAGGCCGACGCGCCGCCCGACATCAGCGCCACCACCATGTCGTCGGGACCGAGTCCGGCGACCGCGGCCAGGATCTGCCGCGCGGCCTCGGCGCTGTTGGCGTCGGGCACGGGGTGGCTGGATTGCAGCACACGGATCCGCTGCGTCGAGCATTCATGGCCGTAGCGGGTGACAACGACCCCCTCGGCGCCGGGCCAGGCCGCCTCCAGCGCGGCGGCCATCGAGGCGGCCGACTTGCCGGCGCCGACCACGACCACCCGGCCCGGCGGACGCTCCGGCAGGTGCGCGGCCAGCACGGCGTGCGGGTCGGCGCTCGCCACCGCGGCGCCGAACATTGCCCGCAGCGCGGCCCGCGCGTTCTGGTCGGTCCAACTCATGACGCCTCCCTGCTTGGCGGGCACTATGGTGGCAGGCGGGCGGTTGATCCAGGCCCCGCCTGCCGCCACCTTGGGTGCATGGAGGAGCAAACCATGCCCGAACTCGACGCAACCGCAACTCGATCCCGCCGCCCGCACCGAATTGGAGGCGGCCGCATTCCGTCGCCTCGTCGAGCACCTGCGCGAACGGACCGACGTGCAGAACATCGACCTGATGAACCTGGCCGGCTTCTGCCGCAATTGCCTCAGCCGCTGGTATCGCGAAGCCGCCGAGCAGCAGGGGGTCACGATGACGGACCCGCAGGCGCGCGAAACCATCTACGGCATGCCCTATAAGGATTGGCAGGCCAAGCATCAGCGCGAAGCGAGCGCTGAGCAGAAGGCGGCATTCGCGACAGCCAATCCGGGGCACTGAGGCGGTGGTTGGCCGCCGGCGCCCGATTGACCCGCCCCGGCGGTAAAGGTAAGCCCCGACCCCTTCCAAAAACTGGGGCTGCGGCATGGCCAATACCGATGTGATCGAGTCCGACGACGACGCCCTGGACAATCTCGGCAAGTCCGATGATGCGAAGGTCGGTGGCGTCGCGGCCGACCGGCTCCGCAGCCTGATCGAGCGCATCGAGCGACTCGAGGAGGAACGCAAGGCGCTCGGGTCCGACATCAAGGACATCTTCGCCGAAGCCAAGTCGGCCGG
>CAVVXS010000017.1:0-18354 GCA_963752225.1 uncultured Alphaproteobacteria bacterium
CCGGGCGCTCCTGCTGGGCTGCTGCGGCGTGCTACTCGCTGCCGAGATAGGCCTGCCGGTAGTGGCGCATCGCCGACGCGCTTTCGCCGTAATGGCCGAGCCCTTGGCGTCTCGTGTCGACTTGAGTGAGCACGGCGCCGGCTACGTCGATGCGGTCGCGGGCGGCGGCTCGGGTCGAAGCCGTCCCGGACGCTAGGGCCACGTGCAGCTGGGTCGGCATATCGGCGCCGCCCAGCAGCTCCAGCGCAGTCTGGGCGGTATCCCGCCGCGTGCTGCCCCATTTCACCGCCATGACCACCTTGTCCACCATCGACGCCAGCAGCCGCGCCTCGGTAATGATCAGCAGCGGCGGCCCGTCCACGATCACGCAGTCGTAGCGATCGCGCAGCACGCCGAGCAGTTGCCGCATCTGATTGCTGGCGAACAAGGCGAACGGATCGGCGGGACGACGTGACACCGGCAGGTAGTCGAGCTGGAGATCCGCCAGGTGCTGGATCACTTCGGACGCCGGACGCTCGTGCAGCAGCAGGTCGAGGACCCCGGCTCCGGTTTCCCGCCCCAGCTCGCGCTGAGCGCTGGAATGGCGGAAATCGAGGTCGACCAGCAGCACGCGGCGCCCCAGGCTCGCCATGTAGGTGGCCAGGCTGACCGCCAGCGTGGTCTTGCCTTCGCCGGGCAGGCTGGAGGTGACCAGCACCGTCTTTGGCGGATCCTGCGAGGAGGCGAGGCCGAGCGAGGCTACCAGCGATCGGATCGCTTCGGTGTAACCGCCGAACGGCTTGGCCATCAGCCGCTCGTGCGGCCGGCTATGCCCGACCCGCTGCAGCAACGGCACCGCCGCGAGGCAGGGAAGGCCGAGCGCCTCGCGAATGTCGCGCGCGCTGCGCAGCCGTAGGTCGAGCCGATCGGCCAGCACGGCCAGCATGCAGCTGCTGATCAGGCAAACGATCGCGCCGGGCAGCACGAACAGCCACGCCGGCGGTGAGCTGGGCCGGTTCGGCACCGAGGCCAACGATAGGAGGCGCACGTCGGCCCGGGTGATGTTCTGCTGCCCCGATAGCTGCTCCTGACGCTGCACGAGGGTGCCGTACAATTCGCGCTTGACTGCCGCGTCGTTCTTCAGATCGCGCAGCCGGCCGTCGCTGCCGGACAGATGCGGCGACGCGACGCGGGTCCGCAACGTGGCCACGGCGGCCGCGGCCACCTCGGCGTCGGTCTGCAGGTTGCGCACGGCACGGTCGGTTTCGCTGGCGATCTTGCCGCGCAGTTCTGCGAGCGTGCCGTGGATTTGCCGCAACCGCGGATGCTGCGGCCCGACCTGAGCCGCGACTTCGCTTTCGGATTGCTGCTGCAACGTGAGCTGGCGATAGAGATCGGTCAGGGTGGCGGATTGCAAATACTCGCCGAGCATTCCGCTGTCGGCCTTCCCAGCGCGGAGCTGGTTCACGTAGGCCAGCCGCGCCTGCCTGGCGGCCAGGTCGGCCTCGGCGTTGTGCAACTGCCTGACCAGGTCGGCGCCGTACTGCTCCATTGCCACGCCTGGATTGATGTCGGCCAAGCCGTTGGCGGCTTCGTATCGCTGGATGGCGCCCTCGATCCGCTCCAGCTCGGCGCGCAACGCCGGCACGCGTTCACCCAGCCACGCCAACTCGCGGGTAATCGCCGCCCGCTTCTGCTCGTTCTCGCT
This sequence comes from uncultured Alphaproteobacteria bacterium, assembly GCA_963752225.1. Lineage (GTDB taxonomy): Bacteria > Pseudomonadota > Alphaproteobacteria > Acetobacterales > Acetobacteraceae > JBBROS01. Next base: position 1,688 of record CAVVXS010000017.1, read on the forward strand.
TTCAATGAAGCTGTCGATCGTCCGGTTCGCGACCAAGGCGGCGACCTCGGGGCTGCGATCGGTATAAAGCACGGCGATGACGTGTGATCCGGCCTCTTGAAAGGCGCGCAGGCGGCGTTGGAACTGCTCCGGGTCGGGGATGGCCGGCTCGAACGCCCGGCCGCTTCCTGGTTCGGCGAGAGGGGCCGGACTCAGACCGCCAGTGTCACCAACGAACCAGCCGGCGACGGTGCTCCAAGCCGACCTGATCGCCTCGCGCACCGCGGTGTCGGTCGCCGACGCGCGGGCAGCGGCGGCTGCCGCGGCGGCGGCGAAAGCGGGGTCGTTGGCCAAACCAGTGCGGACGCGGTCCAGGTGGCCCCAGGACAGCAGGGTCGTGACCTGCGTCGCAATCAGCGCATCCTCGGCAGCCTGGCTGATCGGCGCGGCGGTGGTTCCGGCCGGCGTGGCGTAATGCGGCTCGAACACGATCTGCGCTTTGGCGGTATAGCGGTCCGGCAGCAGCAGCGTTCCGGCACAGCCAAGCAGGGTGCCGGCCAGGGTCAGCGACAGCACGAGCCGCTTGCGCCGGCGTAGTAGGGCCGTCAGTTGGTGGAGCTGCAGCTCGGTCGCCATGTCAGCCGGTTCCTTCCTGCTCGTGCATCACGTGGTAGGATTGGCGAGCGGGTCTGATCGGCCGCGCGTGATGGGACGGCCTGTTTTGCAGCCACGCCTGCAGCATCAGCACCGGCCACAGCTCGGCGGCCCGGTCACGGCGGCCGCCGCGGTGCTCGCGCCAGCAGGCCGCGACTGCGGGCGGGTCGAGCAGGCCGCCGCTGCGCAGTTGCGGTTCGGCCAGCAGGTCCGCCGCCCAGTCGCGCAATGGCCCGCGCAGCCAAGCGCCGATCGGCACGTTGAAGCCGTGCTTCGGCCGCTCGAACAGGTCGCATGGGACGTGGCGGGCGAGCACCTGCCGCAGCAGCCACTTGCCGGTGCCGCCGCGGATTTTCCACGCCGTCGGCACGCTCCAAGCGAACTCGACCACCCGGCGGTCGAGCAGCGGGCAGCGCGTCTCGAGGCTGACCGCCATGCTGGCGCGATCAAGCTTGGCCAGGATGTCGCCTGGCAGATAGAACGCCATGTCGCGCGCCATGCAACGGGCGGCCACGTCCGGCAGCGGCGGCGCGTCCGGGATTGCCGAGCCGGGCTCCGCGTTGAGGGCAAGCGACCTCGTGCCGAGCCGGGTGAGCCTTGCGTAAAGCGCCGCGTCGTCGGCGGCGCCCAGCACCCGCGCCAGCTTCTGCACGGCGGTGCCGCCCAGCGTGCGGCGCAGGCCGATTGGCAGCGGCAAGGTGCGCAGCCAGCCATTCGCCACCTCCGCACCGAGCAGCGCCAAGCCAGCGCCGGCACCGGCCCGTAGCGGCGCCGGAACAGAGAATAGCGAGCCCATCCGTGCCGCCAGGAGGTGCCGGGCATAGCCGCCGAAACACTCGTCACCGCCGTCGCCGGACAGCGCCACGGTCACGCTTTCTCGCGCCAGCCGCGACACCAGAAAGGTCGGGATCTGCAACTCATCGGCGAACGGCTCGTCCCAGATCGTCGGCAGGTCCGGGATCACGTCGCGCGCTGCGGCCGCGGTGACCCGGAACTCGGTGTGGTCGGTGCCGATGTGCCGGGCGATCGCGGCGGCAGCGGCAGCCTCGTCGTAGCCGTCTTCGTCAAAGCCGATGGTGAAGGTGCGGACCGGGCGCGGCGCCTGGGCCTGCATCAACGCCACCACGATCGAGCTGTCGATGCCGCCGGACAGGAAGGCGCCGAGTGGCACGTCGGCTACCATCCTCTCGGCGACAGCGACCGACAGCACCGCCTCAAGCTCGGCGGCGAAGTCGGCCGGCGACTGCCGCGGAGGCCGGCGCTGGCCCGCTGCCGCCACCGCGTCGAGCGACCACCAGCGGCGAACCATGCCGCGCAGTGAGGCGGCCGAAGCGGTCGCGAGGTCCGTCGCCCGCACCGACAGCATCGTGCCCGGCGGTAGCTTGAACACGTCGCGATAGATGCAGCGGTCGTCGGGCACGAAGCCGTGGCGGAGCAGCAGCGCCACCGCGTCGGGATCCACTGCAGCGCGGAAATCGGGCAGCGCCGCGAACGCCCGTAGCTCGGAGGCGAAGGCCAGCACGCCGTCCACCAGGGCGATATAGAGAGGCTTCTTGCCCATGCAGTCGCGCGCCAGGTGCAAGGTGCGTGCGCCGCGATCCCACACCGCCAGCGCGAACATGCCAGCAAAGCCCGGCAGCGACGCCGCGAGGCCGCGATCGGCGAACGCCGCCAGCATCACCTCCGTATCGCTGTGGCCGCGAAAGCGGACGCCCTTGGCCGCGAGCGCCGCGCGCTGCCCGGCGAGGTTGTAGATCTCGCCGTTGTAGGTCGTGACCAAGCCGCCGCCATGCGAGACCATCGGCTGGTGCCCGGCCTCGGTCAGGTCGACGATGGCCAGGCGACGGTGCCCCAGCGCGACGCCGGCGACCGGGTCGGACCAGAATCCGGACCCGTCCGGCCCGCGATGCCGCAGCGACGTCGTCATCGCCTCGATCGCATCCAGACGGTCGACCGGGGTGATCGACGGGTCGAGTAGGAGGCCGGCGATGCCGCACATTATCTCATATCCTCCGCAACGTGACGGCCGCCTGCTCGGTGCCGGTGACGAGGCACAGCGCTAGGACAAACCAAACGGTCGGGTGACGGACGATCAGGTGAAACATGCTGAACACCGTCAGCCCGCCGAGCAGCACGGTCAGCCCGGTCAGGTTGGCGCGGTAGCTGCGCACGACGGCGGTGCCGACTAGCAGCGCGAAGCAGCCGACCGCCAACACGCCGCCTTGGGTGAATAAGTCGAGCGGCGTGTTATGCGCCTCGAAGTTGGGCGGCGGCACGCGCTTGTACGGCGTGCTGACAAGATGCGCGCCGGGGCCAAGTCCCATCAGGCCGGAGTCGAGGCCGCGGTTGAACGCCTCATCCCACAGTGCGAAGCGCAGCTTCGACTCGCCCTCACTCTCCTTGCCGCCGTTCTTGAGTACCTGGGTGGCGACGTCCTCGGTTTGGATCACGACGGCGGTGCCGACCAGCGCGGTGGACACCAGCAGCAGTGGGATCGCCATGACGATCAGCCAGGCGGCCGCCGACCGGATCGTAAGCCTGCCCTCGATCGGCAGCAGCCAGCTTCGCAACGTGAGTGCCGCGAACACCGGGCCGGTCACCACTACGATGATGATGAAGGTGTCGCTGCCGGTCATCCGGCCCACGATGACCGGCAGCACGCAACACAGCAGGGCGAGCAATGCGGCGGACTTGCGGGTCGAAGTCTCGGCAAGATGCAGGCTGAGTAGGCCAAGCGCCGCGCACAGCAGCGCGAGCTGGTTTGGGTTCTCCGACCACCCCTGCAGCCGTTCGAAGAACCACGGCCGGACGCTCGGAAGGGTGATGAGAGAGATCGCGTTGGCGACGATCAGCAGCAAGGCGAGGCTACCGAATACGATGAACAGCCAGGCGGTCCGGCGCAATCGAAGTGCCGCTTCGGGTTCCGCGACCGACAGGCAACTGACTGCCGCCAGCAGCACGTAGCTGAGTGCGTCGTGCAGCATCGACGGATCATCGCGGATTTCCTCGGTCGCCATCCCCACAAGCGCCCCAAGCGCCTCGGCCAGCCCGAACACGATCCAGAACACCACCAAAGTCCACAGCACCGGTGTGGGCTGCAAGTCGGTGCGGTTGATTGCCCGACCCGTCGCCAGCAGCAGCCATACAAGCAGCAGGCACTCGCCTGGTCCGACCACGCCGGCCAGCGGACGCAACTGTGTCGCCGTGGACAGCAGCAGGCCGAGGGCGAGGATCAGGTCAGACAGCATCGGAGCGCATCGCGGGAACCGCGTCGAGACCGGCGGTGGGCGCGGCGTTCGGCCGGCGCGGCGCGGCCATGAGCTCGTTGTAAAGAGCTACGTAGCGGCCTACGGTCAAATCGAGCGCGAACTCCTCGCGGACCAGCGCGGCCGCTCGCGCTCCCATTGCAGCTGCGGCAACCGGGTCGGCAAGCGTATCGAGGATGCGTGCCGCCATGCTCGCCGGCGAGCGCGGCGGCACCAGGAAGCCTGTCTGTCCATGCCGGACGACGTCGGTGCATCCGGGCATGCGGGTGGCGATGATCGGCAGACCGGCCAGCGCCGCCTCGAGCACGGCGCGCGGCACGCCCTCGCGGTATTCGGTCGGGAAGGCGAACGCGTCGGCTAGACCGAGGAGGTCCGGCACGTCCGTGCGCCGGCCGGTGGCGACGACGTAGGGCGCATGCGCTTCGATTTCGCGCTCAGTGACCGCGAACGGCCCTTCGCCCTCGCGCGGGCCGACCAGCAGGAAGCGCACGTCGGGCCGGGCCGCGTGAACCAGCGCCGCGGCCTGCAGCAGGGTCGGGATGCCTTTCTGTCGGGTCAGCCGAGTGACGGTAAGCACAACCGGGGCAGAGCCGAGGCCGAGTTGCACCCGCAGCGCCGCGGCCGCGGGACGCGAGCCGCGCGCCCGGTCGAAGGCGGCGACATCGACCCCGGATCCGGGGATCAGGCGGCCGCGCCGAGCGCCGAGCAGATGATGGCGCTCGAAGAACGCCAAGTCCTCGCGGTTCTGGAAGATGGTCGCGTCCGCCGCCCCGGCGACCAAGCGATGCAGCCCGCAATAAACCGGCCGCAGCGCCAACGCGGCGGCGCTTCGCGAGGAGAACACCCAGCCCATGCCGTTGATGGTCCGCACGACGCCGGCATGCCCGGCCCACCGCGCCGCCAAGGGAACAAGGAAGTTCGGCTTGGTGTCGAAGCATTGCACGAGATCGGGGCCGATCGAGCGGATCAGCCGCGCCAGTGCCGCCGTGGCCCGCAAATCCTCCCGCGGGCTGGCGAAGCGGCCGAACCCAAACGCGTGGCAATCGAGCCCGGCCTGTGCGAATGGGGCCGGATCACCGCTGGCGGCCACCGAAACCCGTATGCCGCGCTGCTGCAAGGCGAGCAGGAAAGGGATGCGAAGGGCATGGTCCTCGCCGCCCACGAAAAGTACATGGGGGCTCATGGGCAGCAGGTCGTCGCGTGGTGCCGAACCATCGTGCGGCGCATGTCGCCCGTCATCGCCCACCTTTCCATCGTGCCGGACCAGCCGGATGTCGGGGCCGAGTAGAGCCATTCCGGACATGGTCCGACCACCCGTCAAAACGACCACAACGGAGCCAAAGTCCCCCCTCAATGGATCTAGACCGGTCTGCTACGATTAAGGAACGGTCTAGATCGTTGGGACTGGTTCAGCACCGTATCGATGCCGGTCATAGTTACGCCGCATGGAGGCTGGCAATGACGCGCAAAATCCTGATCATGGGGCTGCCGGGCGCTGGCAAGACAACGCTCGCAACGGCGCTGCTGCGGCGCATCAATGCCGTCCACTTCAACGCTGATGCAGTGCGGCGCGAGATCAACCGCGACCTGGGCTTTTCGCCCGCCGACCGGGTGGAGCAGGCGCGCCGCATGGGTTGGCTGTGCGACCGGGTGGTCGAGGCCGGCGGCTACGCGGTGGCCGACTTCGTTTGTCCTACGCCCGAAACCCGCGCCGCGTTCGCCGCCGGCGGTTCCGCCTTCGTGGTCTGGGCCGACCGCATCCAGCATGGACGTTTCGCCGACACCAACCGGCTGTTCGTGCCGCCGACCGAGTATGACGTGCGGGTCGGTGCCGAGGGCAGCGTGGAATACTGGTCGGAGCAGGTCGCGGCGCGCTTGCGGCCGGTGTTCGACCCGCAGCGCCCGACCGCGCTTTTCATCGGCCGGTTCCAGCCGTTCCATGACGGCCACCGGGCGCTGATCGAGGAAGGGCTGCGCCGGGTCGGCCAGGCTTGCGTGGCGATACGTAATACCGCCGGGCTGGACGACGACAACCCGTTCGCGTTCGACGACGTGCGCGCCCGGATTGAGCATGGGTTGCGCCGGCACGAGGGCCGCTTCACGGTCACTGCCGTTGCCGAACGTCACCCACGTGTTCTATGGCCGCGACGTCGGCTACGCCGTGGAGCGGATCGACCTCAACTCCGGGATGCAAGCGATCTCGGCGACCCGACAGCGCCGGCTGCTGCGTGACGCCAGGCTGTCGCCGGAGTTGGCCGGCGCGGGATATTCCCGGGTTCAGTCGATGCGGTAGCCGAGGCGCTCGATCACCGGTTGCAGGATCGGCAGCACCGGCCGCAGGTGCTCGGCGTAGTTGCGATACCGATAAAGCGAGCGCCGGTAGAGCCGTTCGGTCACCTGCGCGTAGCTGGCAGTCCGGGCATAGCGGCGGTTTTCCTCGAACCGCAAGCAGGCCGGGTCGAACGGTTCGCCGACATAGGCCAGCACCCGCCGCACCGCCGCCTCCGGATGCTCGACAAGGTCCTCGTAGCGGATTTGCAGGTAGCACAGCGTCATCTCGCGGCGGTAGTGCTCCACCAGGTCCATCACCAGCACGTAGTGCCGGGCCGCTGTCTCGAGCGCGTAGGAACAAAAGAAGCCGTGCGTGAGACTGTTGGAGAAGGTCGACAGCACGACATCGAGCGGATGCCGGATCAGGTGCACCAGCGGCGCCCGCGGGAACATCAGAGCGATCAGGCCCAGATGCATCTCGTTGAGCGGCATCTTGTCGGTGAACCGGGTTGCGCCAGGGGTGACGACGTTCCGCTGCCGCACCCGCTGCAGGTAATGGTCGCGTAGTGTGCCGAGGTCGTCGCGGTGGTCGGACATCCACAACTCCGACAGCGCGTCGGGGTAGGTAAGCGGGCTGCCGAGCATGCGGGGCAGCAGGTCGGTGAGCTCGGCGATGAACGGCAGTTCGTCTCCGGCCGCGATGCATGGATGAGCGGTCAGCATCTGCTCCATCAGCGTCGTGCCGGAGCGCGGGAAGCCGAGGATGAACAGCGGCTGCGGCGCCTGCTCGAGCGTCGGCGCCTGCGGCAGCAGGGCGAGCCGACCGGCCACGAAGAAGCGCTCCAGCTGCGAAGCGAGCCGCGCCGCGTGGTCGGCCAGGTAGGCGTCGCCGGTCAGTGCTCGCATTTGCCGCTTGCCCTCGGTAAAGGCGGCAAAAGCGTCGTCGAAGCGCCCCATTCGGTCGAGCAGGGCGCCCTTCTCCAGCAGCTCGTCCGGCCCGAGCCGACCGTCTGCGCCAGCGGTGCGGTCGAGCGTCGCCAGCGCCGCCTCGGTACTTGCGCTGGCGGCCCTGCAGCACAGCGCGGATCACCAGGAAGCGCGGGTCGTCAGGAAACCGCGCCTCGGCCTGGTCGAGCAGTGCTGCGGCCTGCTCGAGCTGCCGGTCCGCCTCCTCCAACCGGACCCAGCCGAGCCAAGTCTGCGGCACGTCCGGCGCGGCCTGCAGCAATTCCCGGTACAGCGCCCGGGCCTCGTCCATGCGGCCCTGCAGCTTCAGCGACCAGGCCAGGTTCGCCAGCAGCACTGGGTCGCGGTCGCCGGACAGCGCCAGCGATCGCCGGTAATGGAACTCGCCGTGCTGCGGCCGGTGCAACTCCGTCAGTGCCATGCCGAGCACGTTGTGCGCCTGCGGGTTCTCCGGCGCGATCCGCACAGCGTTGCGCGCGTGCACCTCGGCCTCGGCGAGGTTGCCCTGCGCCAGCAGATCCAGCGCGAGGTCGCTTGTTGCCACGAAGTCGTTGGGATCGAGCTGGACAAGGCGGCGCAGCAGTGTCGTCACCGCGGTGCCCGGCCCGGCGGCCCGGCGCAGCCGCAGCAGGATCCGCAGCGCCTGAGGATGCCGGGGGTCGTGCTCGAGTGCGTCGAGGCATGCCCGCTCGGCAGCTACGGCGTCACCGGCATCGAACATGGCCATCACCGGCGGCATGGCGGCGGCCGACAGGGCGCGCGTTGGTTCCAAGTCGCAGCACCGCGCACGGCTGAGGCCGGTGCCGCAAGGGCAAAGGCCTGGCCGCGCCTCAGCCGTCAACTGGCTGGAACGCGGATGCATTAGACCCGGGTCACCAGCGTGCCGTTGCCACCGTCGGATGCCAATTGGAAGCTGCTGCCGCTCAGCGACGACGTTTGGAAGTCGAGGCTGGCACTCTGCGCGGCGCCGTTGTTGAGCTGCAGGAGTCCGTTCTGCGCGTTGTAGGTGAACGACGCCCCGGCGTTGCCGAAATTGAGCAGGTCGATCGTGTCGCCGCTGGCAAAGTTCTGCAAATTTGGCCCGGCATAGCCGGAGGTGCCGACGCCGGTCCCGAACGACCCGGCCGCGTCCACCGTCAGCTTGCTGCCGGTAGCGAAGCTGAACCGGGTCGCGGTCCCCAATGCCGCCGCCACCTCCAAGCTGGCCCCCCCATTCAGCAGAAACACGCCGTTGCTCGTCGGGTCGATCGCCGACGTGACGTCGAGCGAGCCGGCGACGTTGACGGTGCCGTTGTTGGTGATGGTCGCCGCCTGGTCGGTCCCGGTTAGGGTCCAGTTGGCGCCGGCGTCGATGGCCAGGTTGTTGAAGTGCAGGAAGAACCAGCTCGCACTGTTCTCGGTTGCGGTGCCCGACCCGCCCGACAGCCCGGCGATGCTGCCGGTGCCGCCGCCCAACTCCAACGTGCTTTGTGAGCCGCTGCCGCCGCCGACCGCGCCGTTGAACACGGCGCCGGCGCCGACCACCAGCCGGTTGGTCACGCCGTCGGCGAACTTCACCGCGTAGTTGGCGCCGCCGATGGTGCCGTTGTTCGACACGGTGCCGCCGCCGCCGGTCAGGAACACGCCGTAGGACGTACCAGTGATGCTGCCGCCCGAGTTGTTGGTGATGCTGCCGCCAGCTTCGACGTCGGCCCCGGTCGAGCCGGCAGCGGTGCCGGTGATGCTGCCGGCGTTGACCACGGTCGCGGCACCACCTTGAGTGAACAGGCCGGAGGTGGTGCCGGTAACGCTGGCGCCGCCGTTGTTGGTGAGGCTACCGCCGGCCTCGAGCGCCACGCCATGCCCACCCGACAAGGTGCCGCTGTTGTTCACGGTGCCGGTGGCCCCGGAGGTGAACACACCGAAGCTGTTGCCACTGATGGTGCCGCCGACGTTGTTGGTCAGCGTGCCGCCCTGGCCGAGGTCGGCACCGGCGATCTGCGCAGTGATGCTGCCGCTGTTGGTCAGGCCGCCGCCGGCCCTGGTGTAGACGCCGTTGCTGCCGCCGATGATGGTCGCGTTGGCCTGGTTGGTGACGGAGCCGCCGGCCTCCAGCGCCACGCCGTCATACTTTCCCCCCGTGATGCTGCCGCTGTTGCCCACGGTCGCCGAGCCGCCGGTGATGAACACACCGAACACAGTCCCGGCGATAGTGGCAGCGACCGCGTTCGACAGGCTGCCCCCATCGGCCAGGTCGACCCCGGTGCCATTGAGACCGGTGCCGCGCACAATGCCAGCGTTGGTGACCGTGGCCGGGGTACGGTACTTGACGTAGATGCCGATGCTGTTGGCCGAGATCAAACCGCTAGCGTTGTTGGTAACGGTGCCGCCGAGGCCGAGGATGACGCCGTCGTAGGTGGCAGCGGTGATCTGGCCGCTGTTGGTGACGGTGCCCCCCTGCTCGATAAAGGCGCCGAACTTGCTGCCGTTGATCAGTCCGCCCGAAAGGTTGGTGATGGAGCCGCTGTTCTCGAGATAGACCGCGGCGCCGTCCGCTCCGGTGGAGCTGATGGTGCCGGCGTTGCTGACGCTGGCCGAAAGGTTCTGGCTGAATACGCCGGTGTTGTTACCGGAAATGCTTCCGCCGCCGTTGTTCGTCAGCGTGCCGCCCGCGGCAATCAGGACGCCGTGATGGTTTGCCCCAGTGATGCTGCCGCTATTGTTGATGGTGGCGAGACCGCCTGTCACGAACACCCCGGCGCCGCTCCCGCCCTGGCCGGAGATCGACGCTCCGGCCTGGTTCGTCACCGTGCCGCCACCGTCCAACGCAATCCCGTCGTCGACGGTGGCCAGGATGGCGCCCGAGTTGGTCACCTTGCCGGTGCCGCCCTGGACGATGATGCCGTCCTCGCCGCCATTGATCTTGCTGGTGTTGGTCACCGTGCCACCGCGCGCCATCGCGACGCCATAGGCGGCACCGGTCAGGGTGCCGTTGTTGGTCACTGTACCGGACGCGCCGGTGACGTAGACCCCGGCGCCCGAGGAGAAGCCGCCGCCGACCGACCCGCTCGCGGTAATGCTGCCGCCGCCGAAGTTTGTCAGGGTGCCGCCGGCCCGCAGCGAGACGCCCTGCTTGCCGCCGATGCCGCCGTAGTTGCCGACCCCAGCGCTGCCGAGCAGCGATAGCCCTATGCCGCTGGACGAGTTGATGCTGCCGCGGTTGGTGACCGACCAAGTCGCGTTGGTGCCGCCGTCGATCGCGTCCTGGCCGGCGCCGGTCGATGTGACGCTGCCTGAGGCGGTAATCGTCAACGGGTTATCGCTCGGCTTGAGCGTCAGCGGGCCGGTCAGCTTGGTGGTGATTGTGCGCGCCATTGCGTGACTCCGCTTTCGACGTGACGGACAGCTTCCAGTCGCGCTGCCGCGTAAAACGCTGCATAAAGGGGCCCGACCATACGCATGCGTTGTTGCGCTGTAACATTATCTTTGGATCTAGATCGCAGCCCAGGAAGGGTGTGATCAGGCCGGACAGCATCGATCCGCGGCCCCAAGCCTTATAAACAACGCAATGAGGCGGTTGGCGCGCCCGCGCCTGTTCGTGCCGGCGGCGGCATGCACGCCTTGCGCAACAAAGGCGTAGATCGTTTTGTCATCTTACTGATCCCGCAAGCTCGCCACATGCTGCCGCACGAACATCGGCCGGGGAGGGACAGAAGATGCAAGCCGTCATTCAGTCAGGAGGCAAGGGTACTCGGCTGCGTCCCTATACGATGGTGTTGCCGAAGCCGCTGATGCCGGTGCGCTCGAAACCGGTGCTGGAACTGCTGCTGAAATGGTTGCGGCGCAACAACACCGACGAGGTGTTCATCACCACCGGCTATCTCGGCCACCTGATCCGGACGGTATGCGGCGACGGGCGGCAGTGGGGGCTCGACATCGCCTACACCGAAGAGTCAGAGCCGATGGGGACGGTCGGCGCGTTGGGCATGCTGCGCAAGCGCCTTGACGGCACCTTTATCTCGCTCAACGGCGACGTGCTGACCGATCTGAACCTGGCTGCCTTTGTTGCGGCGCACCGCGCCCATGGCGGCCTGCTGACCATCGCCACCACCATCCGGCCGCTGCACATGGAATACGGGGTGATCGAGGAGGATGACGGCCGGGTCACCCGGTTCCGTGAAAAGCCCAGCCTGTTCAACACCGTCAGCATGGGCATCTACTGCATGGAGCCGGAGTTGCTGGACGAGATTCCGGATGGCGTGCCGTTCGGGTTCGACGACCTGATGGTATGCATGCTGGCGAAGAACATGCCGGTGCACACCTTTCTGCACCGCGGCTGCTGGCTCGACATCGGCCGGGCCGAGGATTTCCAGAAGGCGCAGGAGTTGCCCTGGGATGAGGGCGTCCCGTCCTATGAGGCCGGCGCGATGGTTCTGGAACGCGTGCCATGACGCCGTCGCGCACAGGCGCCGGGGCGGTCACGCCGGATCACCCCGGACAGCATGCACCTGGCGGAGATGCGAAGGCCATGGCGGACAAGATGCTTTTGGTCGCGGAGCCGAGCCTGGGCCCCGAGGAGAAAGCCGCGCTGGTCGAGGTGATCGACAGCGGCTGGATCACCATGGGCAGAACGGTGCGAGCTTTCGAGCAGGCATTCGCACTGATGCACGGAGTTGAGGATGCGGTTGCGGTTTGCTCCTGCACGGCCGGGCTGCATCTCGCGCTGCATGCGATCGGCATCGGTCCCGGCGATGAGGTGCTGGTTCCCTCGCTCAGCTTCGTCGCGACGTCCAACGCCGTGCTCTACACCGGCGCTATCCCGGTGTTCGCTGACATCGAGTCCCTCGATGTGCCGATCCTGTCCGTCGCCGAGGCCAGGCGGAAGCTGACGCCACGCACCCGCGCCGTGGTCGTCATGCATTTTGGCGGTTACCTCGCCGATGCGGCTGCCTGGCGCGACTTCGCCGACGAGCATGGCCTGTTCCTGATCGAGGACTCAGCCCACGCCGTCGGCACCAACCGAGAGCGGATTTTCGGCGATCTCGCCGTGTTCAGCTTCTTCGGCAACAAGAACATGACCACCGCCGAAGGCGGCATGGTGGTGTCGCTCGATCCCCAGGTGCTCGGTCGCGTCCGTCAGGCCCGCGGCCACGGCATGACGTCGGGGACGATGGAGCGCTTGTTCGGCAATATGATCACCTACGACGTGACCATGCTTGGCTTCAACTACCGCATGGACGAACTGCACGCGGCAATCGGCCTGTGTCAACTCCGTCACCTCAACGACTGGAACGAACGGCGGCAAGCGATCACGACCACTTATCGCGTCCTGCTCGACGAGTTCTGCCCCGGCGTCCAAGTCCCGTTCGGCCCGCCGCGCCCGTCGTGCAACCATATCATGCCAGTGTTGCTGCCCCGTGAGGCGGACCGGCAGATTGTAGTTGACGGCATGCGCGCCCGTGGCGTGCAAACCACCAACCATTATCCACCGATCCATTGGTTCTCCTGGTATCGGGCGCGCTTTCCCGAAACGATCCTTCCTGTAACTGAGGAGTTCGCCGGACGCGAGTTGACGCTGCCGCTCCATCCGAAGTTGACCGGCGCGCAAGTCAGGCACGTGGTCAAAAGCCTGGCGAGCGTTCTCAGTCGACGGGAAGCCCGGCCAACACACTGACCCGAGCGATGGAAACTCGTCCCATGCTGCACCCTGTTGACGACTGCGGATTTCCTTGTCGCCGAGGCCGTAGGCGCCGATCTGGCCCGCCGGGTCTTCGACATCGTAGCAGCCATCTTGGCGTTGTTGGTTCTCTTGCCGTTGATGCTGCTCGTGTCATTGGCAATCCTGCTTGAAAGCGGCCGGCCAGTCTTGTTCTGCCAGACCAGGCTAGGGATGGGCGGACAACAGTTCAGGTTGTTGAAGTTCAGGAAGTTTGCGGCCAAGTCAGCCCCGGGCAGTGCGGTCACGGTGCGAAGTGATCCACGCATGACGCGGGTCGGCCGTTTGCTAGAGCGAACGAAACTGGACGAGTTGCCGCAGCTTTGGAACATCCTGCGTGGCGATATGGCAGTGGTGGGGCCACGGCCCGAGTCGCTGGCCTTCGCCGACTGCTTCGCTCGGGGGTTCTATGCGGTCCTTGACCATAAGCCAGGTCTTTTCGGGCCCTGTCAGGTCATCTTTCGCAACGAGGGTGCGCTCTACAGAGAGGCAATCGAGGCTGAGACATACTACCGGAGTGTCCTGTTTCCGCTGAAAGCTCGCATCGACCTCGACTATTTTCGCCGTAGAAGCTTCACTTCCGATCTCCGTTGGATTGTCCTCGGACTGTTCGCGGTAGTGGGGCTGTCGTCACTGTCGTGCCGCATTCTCCCGATGGAGGCCGACATCGAAGGTGCCGTCTTTCTGTCTGGACGGAGCCGGGCATGATCAGTCTCACACCACAGCCGGGAGATCCAAAATCCTATGAAGGGCTGAATGTCCTCGTCACCGGTGCCGACGGGTTTATCGGCTCACATTTGGCGGATCGGCTCGTGCGTGAGGGCGCGCATGTCACGGCGCTGTCACTTTATAACTCGTTCGATACCCATGGCTGGCTCGACGATCTTCTGCCCACGGTTCTGAGTCGGATGACAATGGTTCGCGGGGACGTCCGAGACGCGTCAATGATGCGGCAACTTGCGCAAGGGCAGGACATCATTTTCCACCTGGCCGCGTTGATCGCAATCCCATTTTCCTATGTTGCCGCGCAGTCCTACGTCGAGACCAACATCCTGGGCACGTTGAACGTGCTGGAGGCCGCGCGCAGTGCGGGCGTAAGGCGGGTGGTGCAAACCTCGACCAGTGAGGTGTACGGCTCGGCAATCACCATGCCGATTTCGGAACGTCATCCGTTGCAGGGTCAATCGCCTTATTCGGCCACCAAGATTGGCGCCGATATGATGGCGGAAGCCTACGTGCGGTCGTTCGGCATGCCAATTGCGATCCTTCGACCGTTCAACACATTTGGCCCGCGCCAAAGCGAACGCGCCGTGATCCCGACCGTCGTGCGCCAACTGCTCGACCCTGCCTGCCGGGCGGTTCGGGTCGGCGATGTTTCGACCCTGCGGGACTTCACTTTTGTAGCCGACACGGCAGCGGCATTCTTGGCGATAGGTACTGCCGAAGGCATTGTCTTTGGCCAGCCTTACAATGCGGGAAGCGGGTCGGCGGTTTCGGTGCGAGACCTGATCGACCTTGCGATTGAGATCACCGGATCCGGCAAGCCGGTAGAGTGCGACCTGGAGCGGATGCGCCCGGATCGATCCGAAGTGCGGGCCTTGCTGGCCGATAGCACGCTGCTGACGGACGCGACGTCGTGGCGGCCGCAGACCAGCCTGCGAGCTGGTCTAACCGCAACGATTGCATGGTGGCAGGAGCGGCTGCAAGGCGGACAGATTAGGCGCGGTCTAGAATATATGACGTAGGCGCCCGGGCTTCGTGCCCCGCCGCGAGAACCGCTCCCAAAGAGGTCAGACCGAGCGGCCAAGCTCGAAGAGGTGGCGACGTCCGTGCTCGCGCCGGGAGTGCAAGAGTATCACGGCCGCTCGCCATGGCCCGGCAAGCGCGGCACACTGTGTAAAAATTAGTTTAGAATCGCTAAAGTGGCATTTTCGTAACAAAATTGCCATGCTAGGTATGTGCCCGAGATCCGGCGGCTTGTCGGGGTGTCAACCTTGCTTCAAAACGGGGGAGGCTATGACTCGAGCGGCGAGTGAACGGACGATGCCGGTCGATGATCGTTCTCGAAAGGGTCGATGTCCGTCCGGAATGAGTAATTCATTCCGTGGCTTCAGCAGAAAAACATCAATCATCGTACTTGATCAGCGTGACCTAACCCGTTTTTTGATTACGACGTGGTTAACCACATCATGTCCAGATATAAATGTTGTTAGTCTGTCCGAAATCAGCTCTTCATTTCAGATCCCAACAGCTTCATGTCTTGAGTTAGTCGTAATTGGAGTGCAATTCCTTGAGGGTGGCCTAGCGTGGTTGAGACAGCAGACTGCTGCATTGCGAACCATGCGTCAGGATTTGCCCATGGCGGCCATCATCGATGGTGGGGTCGGTCCATCAGGTCTAATACATCTCAGTCACGTCGGCATCGTAAGCTATGTCCCAACGACCAGTAGTCCGCGGGCCGCGGCAGCTGCGTTGCAATTGATCGCTGCCGGAGAGCACTATCGACCGAAGCTATCGGAGGAACAGCCTCAAGCTGCACAGTTTGATGGGAAAGGTTGCGTCAGTGTTGAACCAGTCAAGCTAGTGAACGGGCTGACCCCACGAGAACGCTCAGTATTGGATCTGCTCAGAGACGGTATCCCAAATAAGGTGATCGCCTATCGCCTTGGTCTGTCGCAAAGCACAGTGAAGGCCCATGTACATAGTGTGATCTCGAAGCTGGGGGTTCGCAATCGAACCGAAGCTGCACTCAAAGGACGGCTGCTGACCACTACGTCGGAAATGACTGAAAGCTTACCTCCGCTTGCTGATTTAGGTTCCTTGTCTTCGGGTCGGCAACGCGCGGTCAATCAGATTGTCCCGAAAGGCCGCGCGGCGAACGTAAAAAGCGCGTCGGTGCTTGTTCCTTTACAGGCACAAGAGAACGATCCGGGTGATGGGCTCGCCCCGTCCGGCACTGCTCGTTCAGCAAAGGATGTATTTACGCTGCAGCATCTCCGGTCTGTGCGGTAGGGATACAGGGGGTTACGCGCCACAACCTTCGGACGTGACGGCAGCGAGAGACAAAGGGGCGAGCAGGATGTGCGGCATCGTCGGCGTGATTGGTTCGGAGCCCGCGGCGCCGGTGCTGCTGGAGGCGCTGCGGCGGCTCGAGTATCGCGGCTATGACAGCGCGGGGATCGCGACCCTGGTGGAAGACCGCATCGAGCGGCGCCGGGCGGCCGGCAAGCTCGTGAACCTCGCGGCAGTGCTGGAGCAGGACCCGCTACCCGGCAGCACCGGCATCGGTCATACCCGCTGGGCCACCCATGGCGCGCCGACGCAGCGCAACGCGCATCCGCATGGCACGCCGCTCGTCAGCGTCGTGCATAACGGCATCATCGAGAACCACGCCGAGCTGCGCGCCGAGCTGGAAGCGGCCGGCCAGGTGTTCGAAACCGAAACCGACACCGAGACGGTGGCGCAGCTGGTGGACCTTCATCTTCGCCAAGGCCAGGCGCCGGTGGATGCGGCGCGGACGGCGTTTGCCCGGCTGGAAGGCGCCTACGCGCTGGCCGTGGTGTTCGCCAACCAGCCTGGGCTGATGATCGGCGCCCAGCACGGCGCGCCGCTGGCGATCGGCTTCGGCGACACTGCCATGTATCTCGGCAGCGACAGCCTGGCCCTGGCGCCGATGACAAGGCGCATCGCCTACTTGCAGGACGGCGACTGGACCGTGCTGTCGGGCAGCGGCGCCGCGGTGTTCAACGCCAGCGGCGAGGCGGTCAACCGGCCGATCCGGGTGACGGTGCAGACCGGCGCCGTGGTCGGCAAGGACGGCTACCGCCATTTCATGG